>CAVQQF010000008.1:0-8502 GCA_963714825.1 uncultured Bacteroidales bacterium
TTACAACAGAATTATAGTAATGGTAATCACCAAATTGATATAAGCGGATTAAAATCAGGCTTATATACAGTTGAAACGATTTCGGGTAATTCAGTTCAAAAGCAGAAAATAATCAAAAAATAATTAAACGTTTAGTAACTAATCAGACTAAAAAAAAGGATGTTAGCCACAGATTTCGCAGATTTCGCAGATTTCACGCTTGACTGCCTACTTCTCGCAGGTAATCAGGAAAGTGTGGCATTTATCTGCCTGTGAATTCCTTAAATAAACTGATTGGTTGCAACATTTGTTTTTTGCTTTCACATAATTTTAAATGGCAGTAATAAAATCTTGAATCTAAAAACCGGCTTTGTTGTTATCGTATGGATAAATCGAAAAATTTTAACCTAAATACTCAACTCATTTAACCCGTAAATCCGTCACATTGAGCGCTTCCGATAGCATTAGGAACGAAATGCCTCGTCTTACATTTGAACATTTGAACAATTCCAGCCTGACTGCCTGCATGCTTTGCCTGCCTGCTTCGCCTGCCTGCTTCAACGCAGGTAAACGCAGGTAAACAGCAGGTAAACTGCAGGCAGGGAACCCTTGAACGGCGAAGCCAATTGAACACTTGAACGCCGCAGGCACTTGAACGCCGCAGGCTTTTAAACTCTTCAAACCAGCCACCAGAACTCGAACCCCCCGATCAACCCACTCCAATGACCCCTAAAAAGCTTTTCATGAAAAATTTCATACTCTTTATTTTTCTTCTTACCGGCTTGAACATTGCCGCTTCGGCCCAGATATACCAGCCCGATGGCTTGCGTATGCCCGGCACATGGAATAACTGGGCTAACGATACCGGTATGGGCGGTAATTTCGATTTGCAGCGTTCGTCGGAAGGTACCGACAGATGGATCACCACTTTTCAATACAGCGGTGTAACAGGAGCCAACACCTTTAAATTTGTAAGCACGGCTTTTGGCGATCCCTGGGGAAATCAATGGGCCGGCAATGCCTCCGTTTCGTTAAATTCCTTAAATACATTTACTTACGGTGCTCCTTCTAATCCTGATAACAGCATACATGTTACTGCCAATAAATGGTATACCGTAACTTTCGAGGATATGGGCTACGCCAATTGCAGGGCTATATTTTCGGAAACATCGCAGCAGCCGGTTTCAATCTCGAATGTGATGCAAAACCCGGTGCTGGTAGAAAATATGGTGGCGGTTGAAGTTACTGCAGGTTTATCTGCTGCTCCTTCACCCGAAGAAAAATTCTATTTAAAATATAGCACCAACGCCTGGCAAACGTCCGTAATCCTGCCTATGACAGTTACAGGCAGCAGCATAAGTGCAAGTATTCCTGGTCAGGTTTCGTTAACACAGGTCGAATACCAGCTGTTTAGTAGTGTTATCAGTAATCCCGCAGCCGATTTCGACCTTATCACCCTGAAGAAGAACACTAACAACGGCAGCAATTTTTCGTATACAGTCGACCAGGAAATTGAATGCGGCGGACAGCTGAGCCTGGTAAGCAGCGATCCGGCTTTCCCGCTCGAAAATCTGCCGGTTACAGTATATTTTAATGCAGCCTATGGAAACGGAGGCCTTTTCGATTATACAGGCGATGTGTATGCACATACCGGCCTGATCACCAACCTCAGCGTGAACTCTACCGACTGGAAATACGTGAAGACCGAATGGGGCGAAAATACACCGGCAACCAAACTCACCCGTATCGATGATAATACATACAGCCTCACCATCAGCAATATACGCACCTACTACGGAATACCTTCGGGTGAACAAATTATGAAGATGGCCTTCGTTTTCCGGAGTGATTTGCCACAAACCAGCGGCAACTACCTTGAGCATAAAAATGCCGATGGCTCCGATATTTTTGTGGAAGTGTACCCGCTTGCGCTGAATGTTAAAATCCTGAATCCTTCGCGGAAAGAGCCGCTGGTAAGTCCCAATGCCGTTTTGCCGGTTTGTGTCGAAGCGCTGCAGAATACAGCCATAAAACTGTATATCGACAGCCAGTTGCTTACCGAAACCAATACTTCCTCCATTACTTATCCGCTGGTAGCTCAATCGCTCAGCCAGGGAGTGCATTGGCTGAAAGCCGTGGCTACCGGAACTACGGGGCAGGCGCGCGACTCAGTGCAGCTATACCTGCGTGGGCCGGTGGTGGTTGAAGAATTGCCTGCAGGCGTAAAAAACGGTATCAATTATATCGATAATACCACCGTTACGCTGGTGCTGAATGACCCGGCAGCTATCAAAAACTTTGCTTTTGCCATTGGCGAATACAGCAACTGGCTGCCTAACGACCAGAACTATATGAAACGTACCCCCGACGGGAAATATTTCTGGGTTACACTCACAGGCCTGCAGTCGGCAAAGGAATATGCCTACCAGTATTTTATTGATGGTAACCTGAAAATTGCCGATGCCTGGAGCGAGAAAATCCTTGATCCCTGGAACGACCGCTGGATACCCACCACCACTTTCCCTTCCCTGAAATCGTATCCTTTCGATAAAACCATTGGCATAGTAAGCGTTTTTCAAACCAACAAACCTGTTTACCAGTGGGAAGTACCCGATTTTACACCTGCTGCCGTTAACAGCACCCAATCCGACCTGTTTATTTATGAATTGCTGGTACGCGATTTTGTGGAAACACGGAGTATAAACGAAGTTAAAACCAAACTCGACTACCTGCAGGGCCTTGGTGTTAATGCTGTGCAACTGATGCCTGTTATTGAGTTCGACGGCAACGAAAGCTGGGGTTATTCGCCCAATTTCTTTTTTGCTCCCGATAAATACTACGGCACACCCCAGGCATACAAGCAGTTTATCGACGAATGCCACAAACGCGGCATAGCCGTAATACTCGATATTGTTCCTAACCATGCTTTTGGCGGAAGCCCCATGGTGCTGATGTATTTCGATGCCGCCGCGGGCGAATACGGGCAACCCACCGCCAATAATCCCTGGTTTAACCAAACGGCAACGCATCCGTACAGCGTGGGTTACGATTTTAACCACGAAAGCACTGCGACACGGCAGTTTTTTAAGGATGTATTCAGCTACTGGCTTACGGAATATAAGGTTGACGGATTCCGTGTCGATCTTTCGAAAGGACTTACGCAGAAATACACCGGCAGCGATGTGAACGCCTGGAGCGAATACGATCAGAGCCGGGTAAATATCCTTACCGATTATTACAACCATATAAAATCGGTAAAACCCAACGCTTATATGATACTGGAACACCTGGCCCAGAACGATGAGGAAAAAGTGCTTGCCAATACCGGTATGCTGCTGTGGAGCGCCATGCACGACAAGTACAAGCAGCTGGCCATGGGGTGGCAGGACAATTCGGATGTGTCGTGGGCGCATCATGCCTCGCGCGGATGGGATTACCCCAACCTGGTTGATTATATGGAAAACCACGACGAGGAACGCCTGATGTTCGAAAACCTCTCGTATGGTAATGCTTCGGGTACTTATAATATTAAAGATACCCTTACCTCGCTGAAGCGGATTGAAATGGCAGCGGTACAGTTTATGGGAATTCCCGGGCCGAAAATGATGTGGCAGTTCGAAGAGATGGGTTACGACTACAGCATTATGTTTAATGGCGACCGCGTGGCACCCAAGCCCGTGCGCTGGGATTATATGGACCAGCCCGAACGCGAGCATCTGCAGCGCGTGGTAGCAGCCATGGCAAGCCTGCGCAAGAGCGATGCCTTCCGTATGGGAAGTTTCAGTTCCGACCTTTCGGGGCTTGGCAAGCGCATGTGGATAAGCCACAGCAGCATGGATGTGGTAATAGCCCTGAATATGGGCGTTAGCGCTTTCGATATGGCGCCCGGCTTTACCAAAACCGGCACCTGGTACGATTATTTTACCGGCGAATCCATTGATGTAACCAATGCGGCCGGCCATACCCTTACTTTCGCTCCCGGCGATTACAAGGTATTTACTTCGGTGCCCCTGCCAAAACCATTTTATACCCTTAGCGTAAAAGTACTCGACGATGCTTCGGGCACAAACCTGGCCGGAGCCACGGTAAGCCTTGGCGGAGCCGGAAACAGGCTTACGGATGAAACAGGCACGGCAAGCTTCCTGGCATTGCCGCAGGCCATATCGGTAACTGCCACCAAATTTGGCTGGCTGCGCAAAACCGTAACCGCCACTGTAAGCGCCAACCTCGAACTTACTATACGTATGCTGAAGGACGAAAGCGCCATAGGCGAAACACCCGCCGACAGCCTTTTACGGGTTTATCCCAACCCAACCCACGGGCAACTTACCCTGGCAACCAAACATACTGGAACAATTAGTGTTTATACTATGGATGGCAGGCTTTTGCTACAGAAAAACATTGAAAACCCAACCGAAACACTCGATCTTACCGGCTATAAAAGCGGGGTATATATTTTGCGCTTTGAAGGGAAAGAGGGGAGGAGTTTCCGGAAGGTTATTGTGCAATAATATCGTATATGATATTGCTTAAAAACATATAAACCTGTGCATTGTGAAAAAAAAGTTGTGTGGGTTTTAAAATAATGGTAAATTTACGGCTTAAAATTAATTTTAATAATAGGAGGTGGTTATGAAGAAAATCTACGTTTCATTAATTTTGATTTGTTAATATTAGTAACTCTCGCTTCTTTTGCGCAGAAAAGCCCTTTGTGGAGTACGCCTCAATGTAGAAATTACAACGGTTCATCATCACCCGAGCAACCTGTTACACTATATCTTGGTGATGTAGGAACATTTGGGCATGATTCCTGGGCAAAATGTGATGACAAATGGCCTAAATGGAGAATTGCTATTAGTAAATCAGCTGATATAAATAATGGCACTTACGAAAGTTGGTCAGCCTATTTGGATTTCAACTTAAAACCAGTATATCACCAAGATTCACTTCTACTGGTACTTGGTATTGGGGTATGCAGGTTGAATATACAGATGCTAGGTTCTGCAGGTGGATGGTACTGTAGAAATGATGTAAATTGGTATAACTTTTGGGGGACGCCAACCTCAAAGTTTCGAGCAGTTTTACGTCTCTGCTTTAATAGATCCTACTTTGCAAACAGCAAACTCTGCTTCCAGTACTCAAATAACTCTTTCCTGGGCACAATGGAATTCTAAAAATGTAATGATTGTCAGAAGATTAACTTCCACAGGTGCCACTGCTCCAACTCAAGGAACGGCTTACACAGTGGGCAGTACTCTTGGGACAGGTACAGTTATTTATAATGGAAGTGCAACTAGTTTCAACGATACAGGTTTGACTCCTGGTACAAGTTACACTTATACTTTTTATTCTGAAAACTGGAATTATTACAGTCCGGGAGCAACAGCAACTGCTACGACTACAATACAAACTTCTGCGGCAAATGATCATTTCAGATCACTAGCAACCGGAAACTGGAGTATTGCAGGAACATGGGAATCTTCTCCAAATAATGTCAATTGGATAACGTCTACTTTAATTCCTGGTTCTACGGTAACTTCTGTCACTATTCTTAGTGGCCATAATATAACATTGGATGCTAATGTAACTGTTCCAGGTTTAACTATAAATTCAGGAGGTACATTTACGGCCTCCGATGCTACAGCAAGAACTTTGATAATTGCAGCCGGAGGTACTTTAACTAATAATGGTACATTTACATCAGGTATAGGTACTGTTAATTTTGCAGGAACAGGAATAGTGGACGGCACAGTTGGTTTTAATAATGTAAATATTGCGGGAGGTGTTAATTTTGGTAGCGAGCTCTACAATCAACGGAACATTGACCCTTAACGCCGGAGGTTTTGGTGTTACCAATGCACCAACCTATGCATCAGGTTCAACCTTGAATTTTGCAACCGGAGGTTTATTTGATATTAATAACGTAACAGTTTTATGGACGACAGGCAATACCCTAGGTAAAGGAGTGCCTGCCAATGTAGCAGTAAGTACTACCAATCCGCTTAATATTTATGAAGCAAGAGACGTTACAGGAAATTTTACAATCAGCTCAGACGCCAGTGTTGTGCAGGGGAATAACGATTTTATTGTCCAGGGAAATCTTACTAATAACGGAACTTATGCATTTGAAAGTGACGGTACAATACCATTGACAGTGAAAGGAAATTTCACAAATGCATCGACAGGTTCTTCTACTTGTCAGCTAAGCATTGGTGGGGGGATCTTAAATTGCATGGAAATTTAATAGATAACGGAACGTTTTAGTGCAAATAAACGGGCTGTCTTTTTTAATGGACGGTAATACTCAAGATATTAGTGGTTCGGGTACTTTTAATATTGATTATGTTGTTTTAGATAAAGCTTCAGGTCGATACGTACAATTAGTAGTGATTTGATTATGTGAAGGTCCAAATGGAGGAAATGCAATAACTTTGAGAACAACAGATATCTTGGATTTGAATGGAAAATACTTTATCTTAGGAAAACTGGTAGTGAGATCTGTAGTTTTCTGGTGCGGGACTTTTTAAAGGAGGAGGAACCTCGAGTATAGCTATTTTAGGGAACAGGTGCTTTTGGAACAATTTTATTTGATCAAACCACCTCTGGCACAACTAATGCATTAAATAATCTTACAATTAACAGAACATCTTCTGGTTCGGTTAATCTTGGAAGTAGCCTGGTGGCAGGAAATTTAACAGTTACAGCAGGCTCCTTTATTATTAATCCACTTGTTGCCAGCTTACTGTTCTCGGGTCTTTAACAAATTCTGCCGGAGAAACGGGTCTGGTTATAAAATCAGATGTACAGGTACAGGCTCTCTAATTTGCAAATAATAGTGTATCAGCAACAGTTGAACGCTATCTGGCACAGTATAATGATAAGGCAGATTATATGTTCCACTTTTTATCCTCACCTGTTGCGGCACAGGCTAATCCAGAGAATGAATTTGTTACAAATCTACTCCTACCGAAGATCATGACTTTTATTCTTTCGACGAGTTAACCAATATGTGGATAAATACTAAGAAATGATGATGGCGAATGGAATTCTGCTTTTGAAAGTAATTTTCCTGTAGGTAAGGGTTATCTGGTGGCTTATCCTACAGATGTGACTAAAAACTTTTACAGGTGTTTTAAACTCTTTTCCAGCAGGTACTGCTCTCTTAGAACTTGTACAAATACAGCTGATAAAGGCAATGGCTGGAACCTGCTTGGTAATCCTTTTCCATCAGCAATTAAATGGGATCTCAGTTATTCTCGGTGACCGGAATGGACGATGCTTTATACTATTATGATAATGCATCAGCAGAATTACAGGTATTCATTAAAGTTGTCGGGTAATCCCGCTACGAAATAGGAGGTGGCACAAAAGTTCATCCCGGCTATGCAGGGTTTTATGGTTCATGCAAAAACTACAGGAACAAAAACCGTTACTATTAGCAATGCTGCCCGTACTCATGATGGTCAAAATATTTATTATAAATCTGCTAATACTGCTCCCGGAAGCCTGTCATTATCCGTTTCGGCCAATGGTTATAAGGATGAAGCTTTTATCCATTTTACCGAAGGTGCTACAAATGCATTTGATGGTAAGTACGATGCATATAAGTTAAAGAGTTACAGCGAAATGGTTCCTGCCATTTATACAATGGGGTCGGATGACAGCAAACTTGCTATTAATGGCTTGCCTGCAACGAGGCATATTCAATGATACCTGTTTACTTTGAAACCGCTACGGATGGTAATTATCTTTTAACTGCTAATCTGCAGAATGTTAACTATGCAAAGGTTTACCTGGTTGATAATAAATTAAATACGGTACATGATCTTACTGTTAACCCGGAGTATGCTTTCTCGGCCTTAACAACTGATCCAAGTTCAGCGTTTCAAGCTTACTTTCAGTGCAGTGGGTATTGATGATCCTAAAACAGATTCGAAACTCCAGGTTTACTCCGCCGATGGCAATATCTATATTAACGGCACAACTTCCAAAGCCGAGGTACGTGTAAGCAATATGCTGGGCCAGGTGGTGCTGCAGCGTTCGCTAAGCGGTGATAACCTGCATATTATCAATGCCGGCAACCTGCCTTCCGGGGTTTATATTGTAAGTGTTGTTGCTGGGAAAGAGGTGGTGAGTGAGAGGGTTGTAATTAAGTGAAAAGTGAATAGTAGAAAGAGTGAAAAGTGCCCTTCGGTACGACCGTAGCAACTAGCTCAGGGTAAAAATAGTGAATAAAAATAGGCTGCCTGGAATTTTCAATGAAGATTTCAGGCAGTTTATATTTAATCCGTAAGCATGCCGTGGAATCGGTGTTATGCATGTTCTAACAGTTAGTTTTTCTCAGATAAAATCCGCGTTCCCGTAATCAGGTTTTGTTCTTTTCAGCGGCATCCGCGTTCTAAATCCGGCTCCTTCAGTGTCAGACACCCTGCGGGTGTGCAGACACTAAGTCGCGGATAACGACCGAAGCGCAGAAACACCCGAAAACCGCCGGCATATACGAAATAGTGCCTACGTTCGATT
>CAVQQF010000009.1:0-272363 GCA_963714825.1 uncultured Bacteroidales bacterium
ATTTAAATGCGTGTGGAGACGCCCAAATTGGGCGTCTCTATAACGCATGAATTACATTGTTATGAGACGCGCGAATTGCGCGTTTCCCCGATGCATGCATTATTATTTAAGAGACGCGGAATTGCGCATTTCCCCGATGCATGCATTATTATTTAAGAGACGCGCGAATTGCGCGTCTCTAGGTGAATTATGAAATGGATTTTTTGATGATCCAATTTTGGGGATTATCCCTGATATAATTCCTTATTCGTTGCAATTCCGCATCATCGCGGATGATGTGGTCGTAAAAACGCGGCTGCCAGGCAAATTTAATATTCGCATATTTGGTTGTAAGGGTGCAGATGCGTTTGAATTGATTAATAATTTCACCAATTGTCGGACGTGATTTGGATTTTGGTGGCACATCCGTGATTTGAATTATCCCATGAATATGGTCGGGCATAATTTGATATATATCCAATTTTAAATGTGGGTTATGGATTGGTATTTCGTTCCAATATGTATCGGCGATGATTCCGATTTCGGATAATTGTATTTTGGCCATAGAGACGCCCAAATTGGGCGTCTCTACGGCTGAGACGCCCAGGTTGGGCGTCTCTACGATATTACCAAAATAATTCACCCGTTTTTTGGTACATATGGTAATATAATACCACCCGGGCGACGAATAATCGTAACCCTTTAACCGGGCCGATTCTATACGGTATTTGTTTTTGTATAATGTCATTGTATAATATATTTTTGCCGGAAAAACACACAACATAAAATAGGAATTCGGAATAATCCGGAATAAATTTCGGGAATTTATGTCAAACATATTTACCGAAATCAATTTCTCGAATCATATAAATGTCGAATGTTACAACATTATAAATACAACAAAATGAAAAAGGAACCTGCGAATGATCCTTTCCCTGTTAAAACCTGTTTAAATTAATGCACTACCAGCAGTTTCCGGATGTAAGAATCGCCATTGGCAGCAGTGAACCTGACATGATAAATACCTGATGAATAGCGAGAAGTGTTGATAGAAACATTCGATAGGTTGGCAATATTTATTCTGTAAACTTTGGAACCGGTAGCATTAAATACGGATACGGAATTAAAACCAGAGGGGAATTCCAGTCTTGCGGATTCATGCGCGGGATTTGGCGAAACCGTAATAGAAGATGCGGCGGCTCTATCATCCACTCCCACATTCGTGCTGATTAATGCATTTATCATCATATCCTGGTATGGAGATACTATCCATGGATTCCCTGATATTACATTCCTGGAATAACCCTGGTTGGCTTTTGGCAGAGTTTCGTCCACTCCTATAGCAATGCAATCGGGTGCATCGGACAACTGTGTAATAACAATATAAAAGCTGCGAGAGGTTGTGGCCCAAAGGCCTGTAACAGTTACCCATCCGTAATCTTTAACAATAGCAGAAATTGAATCGATCAGTGTTCCGGGCATGCCATTTTCGCCATCGGAATCATATACCGAGACCAGGAATGGTTGATTCAAAATATTGCCACCTGCCGGGTAGGAGCCATCACCAACATAAACCCGCGCCCCGATTACAGAAACAGAATACAGCGGGATATCATATTTAACCGCCATCATATTCCCTGCCAGCTGCCAGACACAATAATTTTCGGCAATTCCATCGTCGTAGGTTAAAATCATATATCCGCTATCGGATACCACACAATACTGCTGCGATTGAATCCCTTCATTTTGCTGACTGTAAGCGGGATTTAATGAAATTTGCCCCTGGCATGTAACTGCCATCAAAAGGCATAGAACTGCTGTGCAAACCAATTCCATTCTTTTCATATACTCTGCCTTATTGAATTAAAGGTCCTTTATAATTTTACAATTTTTCTACTGAAGCATTCACCATTTCGTGTTGTAAATTTAATACTATATGCTCCCAGCGCATAATTAGAGTTATTCCGAACCAGGGGCTTATTGCAGACGGGATTTTAATCACTTCGTTTGTCCTGTGCGTTCTTTAACCTTTTACCGTTATTCATTATCCTTTATCCTTTTCACTTACCATTATCCTTTTCACTTTGCATTTTCTTGCCTGCTGCGCAGCAAGCAGGGATCTTTGCATTTTGCCCTTTGCATTCTGACTTTTGACCTATAGCAAAAAAAGGCTCCCTCATGGAAGCCTTTTCGGAGTTATACAGCTTGGTTAATTGGTGACAATAAACTTTCGGTTGAAGCATTCTCCACTTCGTGTTGTAAATTTTATACCATACGCTCCCGGAGCAAACCCAGAGGTATTAAGTACCAGGGTGGATTCGCCTTTCACTGTTTTTATTTCGATAAGCAATCCCATTGAATTATATATACTGATGCTGCTAACATCGGTAACAAAGTCAATACGGATAAAGGTTGTGGCGGGGTTTGGGTAAAGATTTACTTTATTATCAATATTTGGTTTTATATCTGTAAAGATGCATTCCCAGTCGGTGTTCGACGGTAATGATTCACCCTCGGTGTATAACATGGTTACCTGGTACTCATAGCAATTTGTTACCAGGTTCGACAGGTTGGTATCAAGGTATTCCGTTTGAGAAACATGTGCAATTTTTGTCCACTCACCGCTTGTGTTTGTGTTTTGCCCTGCCGGGAAAACTGTATAAGCGCGACGGTAAACGTTATACCCAATCAATGAATCAGTATTATCGCCCATCCATACTACATGTGCAACATCTCCGCCAGTGCTGATAGTAAGTGACTGTTGTTCCAATGCCTCTGCAAACGGTGACAAATAACCGGAATTTGTTGAGCCGGCCTGATAGGTAACAGCAGCTTTCTTGCCTTCAATAAATCCTGTGGCACGAATAAGAACAACACAGGGCTCAAATCCTAGGGCGCTCAGCTTCGACCATCCCGCACCGTCGTAAAACCATTCAAAGTCTGATGCTGCATTTGGCCCATTGGTATCGAGTGCCAGTATATCCGATTCGGTAGAAACCACCATATGCAACATAATATAGAAAGTACCATCATATGGGATATCAGGCAAAGCCACCTCAGTCCAGCCTCCGAGTGCAGGGGTAAAAATGGCCGAGCTTCCTGCCAGGTTATGGTCAGCATCAAATACATCAACCGAATAAACAGCTGATCCACCGGGTTCGAGATACAATGTTGCTATTTTAAGTACACCCGCATCGGTAACGGGGTATTCGTTGCCAACCCAGTATTCGCCGGGTGAGTTGAAGGACACCCCGGCTTCGGCTGTATTATCATCGAGTACATAATATAGAAATGTTCCTCCTGCCTCAGGCGATGACCACATTAACTGCACATCATTACCATTTGTTGTAACCAATTGGGTAAGCAGGTTCATAGGTGCAGGCATAATTATTTGAGCGTAAATATATACGTTATCCACTGCCCAGTATTGAATATTCCCCGACGATTGGCCAAGAGCCCTGAAACGAACTTTAAAGGGCTGATCTTTTGCCCATAAAGTGATATTAATATTTTCAGGTCTCCATTCAAAACTGCCGTTGTTCGGATATTCCTTAACTGTGTTCCAGGATGTTCCATTCCAAACTTCAATGCTAAGTTTTTCGGTAGCCGATACCGACTGATCCAGAAGTTTCAATTCAAAATCAAGCCATATTTCATAAGGGAAACTGGTAGTTATATTGGTAGGATTTATCCAGTTGCTCTCCAACGCACTCGAATAATCGACCATCAACGGATCCCACCTGAATTTAGCAGCAGGCACCGGGTTATCCGAATCTTCGTCAACCAGCCAGTTCTGTCCCGGATTCCAAAGGGTGGTATCAAATTCCCCGCTCGAAAAATCTTCGAAAAATGGTAAATCACCACCATACACAATATCCACACATTCAGGCCCTTCTTTAATTGATTCTGCAGTCGCGCCGGGGAAACCAAAGGCTGTAATATCGTAAACAGCAGTTATATCGTAACAATATGAACCAGGTGCCAGGTTTAAGTCAGTATATTCAAGCGGAGTAGCCGGAACAGTGACCACGATCATATCATTCCTGTAGATATTATAATTTACAACGCTTGCAGCGCTCGGCAAAGGCGCCTCCCATGTAAGAATAGCACCTCCGGTAGTGGCAGTAATGCTGGTATCAACTGCAAGGTTTTGTGGAGGATATAAATAGGAACTTGTAAAGTCAGCCGTATCGGTTTCCGAAATACCTGTGCAGTAAACTGCCGCCACAGTGGCCTGGTATGTTTGGCCATAAATGATTGTGGCCGGGTCGAAGGTCCAGGTTTGTGCAGTGGTTTCGCCAACTTCGGTGCCGTCGAGGTAAACTTTATAACTGAGTACCGGTAAACTGGCGGCGCCTATGGTAACATCATCAACAGCCCAACCGGATGCCTGGTTGCCTGCATCATCGGCATGAAAAGCAAAATTAACAGCTGGCAGTCCCGTGGGGCCCGAATATGCCGAAAGATCAATATCTACCTGCTGCCAGTCCGCGGAAGGCGCACAGGTGTATATGGGAGTCCACGAAATACCAAAATCGGCACTCATTTCCACTGTTGCCAGCTGCCCGTTAGCCCCGGTGTAATAACTCCGGAAACTCAGCTTATAGCCTTCCGAACCGGTGAGATTTAATTCCGGGGTAATAAGATAATCGCAGCAGCCATTGTTTGCAGCGCCTCCCAGCTCGTCGTTAGCTACTGCATATGTTGTATGAGGAGGAACGGTAAATGCCGGGCTGCTACCATTGTTGGTGATATTCCAACCTGTTGAAGCTTGTGTAAGAAACTGCCAGCCGGGAATTCCCCCGCTTTCGAAGTCTTCGTTCAGCAGGTATTCGAGCGGAGCGTCCCAGGTAGCTATCAGCGAACCGCCATCAACCATAAGATTATCAGGCTTGTACAAAACCTGTAAAAGCGTTGCATCCACACTCTGATTGTTTTGTAGTGTAACCGTTGAAGTATAGGTTTCGTAGCCAATATAGCTTATCGTCAATCCATACTCTCCTTTGATAATATGGCTGAAAACTAATGCACCTGATGCCGGAACGGTATCTGTTAAAATATCGTATGGATAATTCTGTCCGCTAAGGATAACCACAGCTCCTACGGCAGGCGCCAGCCCGCACTCCAGCATGGCATTAACGGTTAAATCGGCGAACATTTTATGAGGCACAATGTTCGTATAAGTATACTCCGATAACTGTGCATTTGGATATCTTGCTTTAACACCATAAGCATACCAACCTTTTGGCAAACAATCCAGGTGCTTCCACTCTCTGTAAAGGTTGTTCCGGTAATAGAATTACTTATTTGGTTGTATGCACCCGCTGTAGGTGCAACCGGGTTATTGCTCCCAAAAATATCCGTGTAGAGGTTATACATGTCTACACTATCGGGGCTGCTTACTATGGCCCGTATCATAAAATCCTGGTAAGCCGAAACCTCCCACTCTCCCCCGTTGCCGACATCGCGCGAATAACTTTTATTCACCAGGGGCGGGGTTTCATCCACACCCAGGGGTGCAGAGTTGGGCCAGGCACTGGTTTGTATAATTACAATAAAGAAGTCACCGCTTGTAACAGTTGCATTCAGGGCGGCTACATTAACCCATCCGAGGTTGTTTACCATCGCAGCAACTGAATCAATCGTTGTACCAGGCAGTCCGTTGGCATCGGGTGTTTTAACTAAAACGTAAAAGCTGCTTCCCATAAACACCCCTCCGGCCGGGGAACTTCCATCTCCAACATAAATTTTAGCGCCTGAAACCCTGGCAGGATAGCTATCGGGCGTGAATTTCACTGCGTTCATATTTCCTGCAACATTCCATACTGCATAATTTTCGGCTGTACCGTCGTCGTAAATCAATTCGTTAGAGACAGAGGGTAAACACCAGCTTACTACACATTCAGTATCCTCAAAATTTACCGCAGCTGTTGCACAGGCAGGTGGATAAGGTTCCTGGAACATTGCAGCATTGAGAGTGGTGGTATTTCCTCCTGATGCCACAACACCAACTATATTTACGGTCTGATACCCAACTTTACTGATTGAAACATCATAGGTTCCTTCATTCAAATTAAGGTAATAATTACCTGTTTCATTGGTCATCGCACTTTGTCCTCCGGCTGAAACAAGCGCCCCGTTCAGCGGCTCTCCGCTTACGCCATCTGTTACACTTCCTTCCAGTATTGCAGGTAAACCAACTATCATAGTAGCCGGGATACCGACGGTTGGCTGCAGAGGATCGTTGCTATGGAGTTCCAGTGTATCGGTATAAACACCCTGAAGGGCAAAATTACCAGTTGCATTAAAAGTGGCGATTAAGTTTATTGTAGCACCTGCTGCAACAAAACCGCTGGCAGGAACTACCGCTGTAATAAAGGTCGGCGCCTTGATATTTACAGAGTAATCTTCCACTTCACCATAAGTTTGTGATCCACAGGCATTGGCAGCCGTATTATACGACAAACGTACACGCATAGTAGTTAAGCCTGACATAGCACCTGCCGGAACAGCAATGTTGCCCGAGAAATTTGAACCGCCTCCAAGGGTAGCAAGTTGGGTAAGCTCGGATGCATCGAATACATTATTATGATCGTAATCAATCCAAACATACAAATAGTCGGAGCCATATGGATTACCCCCGTTGGTAACAGTCATAGGATATGTAAGACCTTTTACAAGATCAGTAGAAATAGCAGAGTAATTGCCATAGTTGGTGCAACCGGAAGTATTGTTGATGGTTCCGAGCTTAATATTGCCTATATAATCGTCGCATGCAGTTGAAGTAGCAGTACAATATGCCTGCGGGTTGTCGCCCGAATGATCTACATAATCAGGAAATTCGAAAGCCAGAGTTCCCAAACCCGTATTTATTATATGTAAGGAAACACTTCTACTGGTGTTTGTCCATACTGTTGCTATAAGAGCGGCAGGCGACCAGGTCAACGTTGGGTTGGGCCATTCCAGGAGGTCACAATCAGGAGTAGTGGTTCCCGTGCTGTAAAAGGCTTCAACACAATAGGTATAATTTCCAAAGGTCGGGAGCAGATCGGTATAGTTAGTGGCTGCAGGGACAACCGCTATCTGCACAGCTTCACGCTTAATAATATAATACAGGAAACCTGCTGATGGAGTGCAATCCCAGCTTAGATTTACCTCGCCGGTGATATTATCAGTAAGAACAGCCTGTACATTTGTTACGGGTACTTCATTAATCCCGGGAAAGATTCGGTTAAGCGGCAAATCCACTGTCCCTATAACAGGAGTGGTTTTATAATAATTATTTCCTTTGAAGGCTGGACCGGAAATAAAAGGCCTGGTAAAATCCGGGGTTATTGCCGAAGCGCTGCTCCATAAAATCAGTAATACCAAAAGGCTTGATAGGTAGTAAATTTTCTTCATAGGGGTGATTTTAAAAGCAATACATTGTAAATTAATTATATACCAGGTAATCAGTTATTGTTCAGCAAGCCGGAATTCAGAGTTTAATCCTTTGTTCGATCAAATACCCTAAGCGAAGTTAATTAAAATGGTAACGGTTCAATTTTTCTCAATGTAATATTGAATGTAAACGCAGCACTTCATCTCCATTTGAAACCCGGCTTTGGATAAATGGCTTGTTCAGTATGTTTACTACCTATATAGACACTTGAAAACGGGTTTACCCCTACAAGGGGAAAAAATAAATATTGAGATAGTAGATATATTGCATAAACTCAAAAACACAATAGGCAAGGACTTTGGGGAATTGGGGGTTATAATCTGAATTATTGAATAGAAGAACATTATGGGAGGTCGGAGTCGGGAGTCGGGAGGGAGTCGGGAATCGGAAGTAACCCAATATGCAGCCATTAACTTATTCCCTTACAACTTTAATCTTTGATTCCGATCGGGAACAATTTTTGAATTTTGAATTTTGCTCCCGCTAATTATCGGGATTGCCCTTTGAATTTCCTTTACCAGGGAGGATATTTTCATTTTGCACTTTGCATTTTTAGTTTACAAGTTACCCCCGCCCCCCGGAGGGGCCAAACGTAGACGAGTTATGACCTTTAACCTTCGGCCTTCGAATGCTAAGCGTAGGTTGCTGAGCGTAGCCGAAGTAAGCCGAAGCATGACCTTTGCTCTTTGACTTTTGACCTTTGAATTTCCTTTACCACGGAGGCACGGATAACACAGAGCACAGAGATATTGGTAGGATCGGATCACATTCACTGTTCACAATTCACTATTCCGTCCGTCGTCAGGCAAAACTTTTTCTTTGACCTTTTCACTTTCTTGCCTGCTGCGCAGAAGCAGGACCTTTGACTTTTGACTTTTCCCAAACAAAAAGGCCCCCTCACGGGAGCCTTTTTCACATTTTCCAATTAAGGATTATTTGCTTACAACGAACTTACGGCTGAAGATTTGCATTTGTGGTGGTGAATTTCACGCTATAAGCACCGGCTGCGTAGTTAGAAGTGTTGAGCGTAATGGTGGTTTCACCCTTAACGGTCTTCTCTGCTACTACTGATCCCAGTGAATTGTATACCATAATGCTGCTTACTGCTTTGGTAAGATCAATTCTTACATAAGTGGTGGCAGGGTTAGGATATACTTTTACTTCGTTGGTTTCGCTTGGGTTAACACCTACGAAAATACAATCCCAGTCAATGTTCGACGGCATCGATTCGCCTTCAGTATAAACAGCGGTTACCTGGTATTCGTAACAGTTGGTTACTAAGTTCGAAAGATTCATGTCGAGGTACTCGGTTTGTGTTACAGTAGCAATTTTAACCCAGGTTGGGGTTGCGGTGCTGGTACCTGCCGGGAATACAGCATATGCATTGCGGTATACATTGAAACCGGTTAATGCGTCGCTGTTATCGCCAAGGATGGTAGCATTTGCAACTTCGCTGCCTGTGTTGTTATTCAACGGTTTGGCCGATAATGTACCTGCCAATGGTGATGAATAACTGCTGCTGCTGGTCGAAGGTTGGAAGGTTACCTGTGTCTTGCTGTCGCCAACAAGGCCGGTAGCGCGGATAAAGGTTACACTTGGAGCAAATCCGAAGCTGCTGAGTTTATCCCATCCTGATCCGTCGTAATACCACTCAAGGTCTAAGGCTGCATTCGGGCCATTCTCGTCAAGATTGAGAACATCCGATTGCGTAGCTACAACCATGTGTAACATCACGTAGAAAGTTCCATCGAAAGCTACATCAGGTAAGGCTACGTTAGTCCACTCACCGAAGGTCGGGGTGAAGGTTGCGGAGCTTCCTACCAGGTTTTTGCCTGAATCGAAGATATCGAATGAATAGGTTGCTGAACCATTAGCATCCATAAATACTGAAGCGGATTGTAATACACCGGCATCGGTAATCGGGAACTCGTTTCCTAACCAGCCTTCGCCAGCTGCATTGAAGTAAACTCCGTTTTCAGCTGTGTTGTCATCGAGGATGTACGACATAATTGTTCCACCACCTTCAGGTGCACTCCAGGTCAACTTAATGTCGTTCTGTGGTGTACCTTCGCGGGTAGCTACAAGGTTCAACGGTGGCATAAATTCGTATCCAACATAGATATGAATATTGTCAACTGCCCAGTAATAAATATCACCAGTCAGAGCGCCATTGGCATTGAAACGTACTTTAAACACCTTGTTCTTAGCCTGGTTGCTAATGTTGATATGTTCTGATGTCCAGTCGAAATCACCATTGTTGGCATATTCCTTAACTGTAACCCAGCTTGAGCCGTTCCATACTTCTACTGTGAGCATTTCCATAGTTGAAGCAGTACGATCGTCAAGTTTCAGATCAAAGTCCATCCATATCTTATAAGGAGTGGTAGTGTTTACGGTGGTAGCATTCAGGTAGAAACTCTCCAGTGAACTCGAATAATCGGTCATCAGAGGATCCCATTTGAATTTAGCTGATGGTAATGCATTACCAGCCTGGCCGTCCATAACCCAGTTCTGACCAACAGTCCACATGTTTACGTCGAATTGTCCGGTGGTCCAGTCTTCCATAAACGGAAGGTTGAAGCCGAAGAATACATCAACACATGCAGTTCCTTCTTTAATTGATTCGCCGGTTGTGCCAGGGAATCCATAAGGAGTAAGGTCATATACTGCGGTGATATCGTAGCAATAAGCAGCTGGCATAAGATCCAGATCCCAGTATTCGGTCTCTGTTTTTGGTATGTTGGCTACTACTGCATCGTCGCGGTAGAGGTTATAGCTAACGAGGTTACCTGCTGGGCCTCCGCCACCTGGATCTGCGCTCATGTCATATTCAAACACATGATCTTGCTGAACAAGGCCTAACATTACATAGTGTCCGCTTACAAGTAAATTGGTATAAGCCAATCCACCAGCGATGCCACCAGCAAATAAGGTAAGGTCGGTTGATGCATCATGCATATCACCTGTAGCTGTAAGGGTTGTTCCGTCAATAGCAACAAGGTCAACACCATTGCCACCCTGATCGAACATCCAGAGGATATTGCCAATAGGATCATAACCTGAACCGTAGCATCCTGTTAATCCGAATCCGGCTGCACTGGCTATCAGTGAACCATCCATCTTGATGCTTCTCAGACTGGCCCATTCGCCTACATAGAATCCACCATTACCACCATCGAGGTTTTTGTTGTAACTGATGTGACGGATAGTAGTACCAGGAGCACTAACTGATCCGATCAGAACCTTATTGGTGAAATCCATTTCGTACAACGTAGTGCTGTTGTTCGAACCATAGAAATGATGATTTACAGTATTGTATGCAAGGTCGCGGATACTGTTAACACCAGCAATGCTGAAGTCTTCGATAAAGTTACCTGCAAGGTCGAATTTGGTGAATCCACCGCCGCTCCAGATGGTTGAATAAATAAATGAACCATCGGTTTCAATACCGGCGTGACCGGCTGTTGGCATAGCAAACTCCAGAAGAATATCCCACATAGCAGCAGCAGCATCGCCACCGGTGTATTGGGTTACCATTGGGCTGTACTCAGCAGTTGCGATAGGCATTTCGGTACGAACAATCGATCCGGTTGCAGCATAATCGCCACTCAAAGGAGGTTCCCATGTAAGGATAGCAGCACCCGAAGTAGTTGAAATATTTGCAACAGCTTCGAGGTTACGTGGAGGATAGAGGAAACAACTGGTGAAAGTATAGGTTTCCAGTTCGGAGTAACCTGAACAATACAATCCGGCTACACCTGCTACGTAAGTTTGTCCGTAGTTGATAGTACTTGGGTTAAATGTCCAGGTAAGATCAGGAGTCTGACCAACTTCAGTTCCATCGAGGAATACGCCGTAACCTTGTACAGGTACGCCGCCCGAAGCAAGCATTACATCATCGATAGCCCAGCCTGATGCCCATTGTGCAGCATCGTCAGCGTGGAATGCAAACCATACCGAACCAAGACCTGCTGCACCTGAATAAGCTGCCAGATCAATATCTATCTGCTGCCAGGTAGCTGCCGGTGTACATGTGTAGATCGGTGTCCAGCTTGCGCCGGCATCGGTACTCATTTCAACGAAAGCCATCTGGCCAAAGTCGCCGTTGTAGAAGCTCTGGAAGCTGAGTACATAGCTTGGTAAAGCTGTAAGATCCAGTTCAGGAGTGATCAGGTAATCGCAACATCCGTTGTTGGCCGATCCACCTTCGTCATCATTAGCTACAGCATAGGTAGTATGACCAGGAATAGCAAAGTATGCGCTTCCACCATCGGTGGTGCCATACCAGCCTACTGAACCCTGGGTTAATGCCTGCCAGCCAGCTGGAGGGAATACACCACCTTCGAAGTTTTCCATTACGGCTATTGCCAATGGCTCTTCCCAGGTAGCTACAAGAGTTCCGCATTCAACCATCAGGTTGCGTGGTTTGTAACGCAGGTCATCAAGAATAGCATCAATGGTCTTGTTTGCATTAATGGTTACTTCAACACTGTACGTATAATAACCGGCCTTAACAATCTCGAGCAGGTATTTTCCTTTAATTACGTTATCAAAGAATACAGTACCTGAAGCAGGAACAGTAGCAGTGAGAACATCGAAAGGATAATCCTGGCCAATAAGAGTTACAGTTGCTCCTTCGGCAGGAACAAAACCGCAAACCAGTTGTACGTTAACAGTTACATCAGCAAACATTTTGTGTGGTACATTATTAGTATACACATAAGGTGATTGCTGTGCGTTAGGATAAGTTGCTTTTACACCGTAAGCATACCAGCCCTGAGCCAATCCTGACCAGGTTGATCCACCTTCGGTATAGGTAGTAGCAGTGATATCATTGCTGATGGTGGTGAATACACCGGCTGCAGGAGCAACAGGAGTTACAGCACCTAAGAAAATACGTGCAAGGTGATATTTGCTAACCATATCGCTGTTATCGTATCCTTCGGGAGCAGTTACCATGGCGCTCATTCCGGTTTGTCCGGCTACAGCCATTGGTTTACTGCTGCCGAAATCATACCGGCTACTTTACCAGGTATTGCCTGAGCAACTACCATAGCATCATCGTCGCCGCTCATCGGGCCACTTACGATAGCATGCATCATAAAGTCCTGGTATGGGCTTAATACCCATGGACTGTTGGTGCTTACGTTACGCGAATAGCTCTTATAAGCTTTAGGTTGTGATTCGTCAACACCGATTGGTGCGCAGTTAGGTGACATTGTTCCCTGTACCATTACGATAAAGAAATCGCCACTTGTAATATTAGCATTCAGGCCGGTTACATTAACCCAACCGAAGTTGGTTACTGATGCACCTACTGAATCGATCATAGTACCAGGCATGCCGTTAGCGTCGGTATTGAAAACCTTAACAGCAAATTCAGCACCGTTGATTACGCCACCGGCTGGGAAACTACCGTCGCCAACAAAAAGTTTAGCGCCGACAACCTTTGCAGGATAGCCTTTAGGGGTGAATTTAACAGCATTCATGTTACCCGGAACCTGCCATGCAGCAAAGTTCTCAGCAGTACCGTCGTCGTACAGTAATTCGTATGGACCCGAAGGTACACACCATGTAACAACACACTCGGTATCGGTAGCATTTACTGCTGCCGATGCACACGAAGGAGCATAAAGTTCTTCGCACATCATTGCATTTACGGTTGTGGTATTGCCTGCAGTTACTATTGAGTTGGCAACGGTTACAGTCTGATAGCCTGCCCTGGTAAATACGAGATCGTAAGTACCTGCATCAGCCATAAAGCTGTATTCGCCGTTATCGTCGGTCATTGCCATAAAAGTACCGGCATTAACCATAACACCTGGTAATACATCACCGCTTACACAATCAGTTACAACACCCGATAACATACCAGGAACAGTTACTGTCATAGTACAAGGAATGTTTACTGCGGCGTTGGCCAGGTCGTTGCTGTTCAGGGCTAGCTGGTTTACATATACACCTGCTGGTGCATAGTCGCCGATAGCTGAGAAAGTTGGTTTTACCTTAACAGTAGCACCGGCAGCAACAAAACCGCTGGCTGGAACAACTGCTGTAATAAAGGTCGGAGCCTTGATGTTTACAGAGTAATCTTCGACCTCACCCCAGGTTTGTGAACCACATGGGTTGGCAGCTGTGCTGTACGACATACGCACACGCATGGTAGTTACACCCGACATAGCTCCGGCAGGAACAGCAATGTTGCCTGCAAAGTTGGAACCGCCACCAAGGGTAGCAAGCTGGGTAAGTTCGCTGGCTTCGAAGGTATCGTTGTGATTGTAGTCAATCCAAACATATACATAATCGGTGCTGTAAGCATTTCCTCCGTTGAGTGCAGTCATAGGATAAGTTACACCTTTTACAAGATCAGTCGATATTGCAGTGTAGTTTCCATAATTGGTACATCCCGAAGTATTATTGATAGTTCCGAGATTTACATTACCAATATACTCATCACAAGCGGTTGATGTAGCTGTACAATATGCCAGCGGGCTGTCGCCTGAATTATCAACATAGTCAGGGAATTCATAAGCAAGAGTTCCGAGGCCTGTGTTATTGATATCGAGGGTTACCTGTTTGCTGGTACCTGTCCATACGGTAGCTGCAAGAGCTGCTGGCGACCAGGTCATGGTTGGGTTTGGCCATTCAACAACTACACATGCAGGAGCAGTAGCACCGGCTGTATAAACAGCATCTACACAATAGTCATATGTTCCAAAAGTAGGAAGCATATCGTTATATGTAGTGGCTGTAGGAACAATAGCAATCTGTGTTCCGTTACGTTTTACGGTATAATAAAGGAATCCTGTGCCAGGGGTGCATTCCCATGTGAGGTTAACTGCACCTGTCATCTGGTTGGTAAGGGTTCCGTCAAGGTTGGTAACAGGTACAAGAGCTTCACCGGCTACAACCATATTTACAGGAGCAACTATGGTTCCAACGTTAGGACTTGAAACAAAAGTAACTGTTGCCGAAAGCAAAGTACCTGAAGCAAGACCTGAAGCATTGAAATTAGCTGCTACCGAAGCATTGGTTGATGAAGCAACGGTGCCGGTAAGCACTGGCATGCTGAACCATGAATGGTTACTGCTGCCGTAAGCTATAGTAGCAGTCCATGTAAGTGGTCCGCAACCAGGGTTGGTAACTGTAAACGCATTGTTAATAAATGCATTCGGGTTCAGCGATACGTTGTTCGGGTTAGGAAGAACAGTCATACCTGGTTGTGTGAGTGTAACATTCTGTGCAGTTACAGCACTTGGAAGAACAATAACACCAGGAACAGTAACAGTATTGTAACCTACCTTTTGAGCAGCTAAAGTATAAGTAGCAGCAGGAATATTTACAAACTGGTATTTACCATCCACAGCAGTTGTTGTGGTATAAGTAGCAGGCCCTGTAACAGCAACAGTGGCTCCCTCAACGGGAACACCGTAACAGTTCAGAACAAAGCCTTCCATAGTACCAAAACCGGCTAAGGTTGTAAACGACCATACAGGTGCTGATGCGGGTTGACCACCACCGTTAAAAGGAATGATGCTCCAATAATAAGTAGTATTGAAAACCATATCCGGATTCGGGTCGTAGGTAGGTGAATTAACAGTAACACCGTTGGCAATGTTGGTAGGAGGATTGTCGGTACCAAAATAAACCAGGTATCCGGCAGGAGCTCCACCGGTTGCACCGGCTGTCCAGTTAAGTGTTGAAGTAGTAAGAATACCGGTTCCACCGTTAGCAGGTGAACCAATAACTGCGACCGAAGGAGGAATCAGCGTATAACTGTATGTTAAACCTGAAGCAGGAAAAACAGTTGATGTTAAGGTCATAGTAGCAGTGTTAGAAGTACCTGCTGTACTGGCTGACCAGTCGGTGGTAGTAGTGCGGTTAAAATAATCGGTATTGGTAGCACCTCTTAAACCCAGCTGTGGATGAACAGGTGAAGCATAAGCCGTTCCGACGCATGTACCGAAAACAAACTCAATTTTGTTTGTGGTTTCGTACAGTTTAATCTGGAAGTTTAGGCTTTCGTCAGCATAGCTTGTGCCATACCGTTTTGCATTTATCCAGTTAATGGTAAATACGCGGTAAGGAGCTGCACCCGTGGTTTCGTAGCGGATTTCGCTGCCTGCCTGGCCTTGTAAGTCGCGTCCCATAATTGAGATTGCGAAAGGGGTAGCAGTAGTCGACGAAATCGGGGCATAGCCCATAGATCCTGTCGTAAGTCGACAGGTATCCATTGCAACTTGCCCTCAACGTATTGACGGCGTTGTACCGTTGGCTGTGAAATCAAAGCCAAGTGGAACATCAGCAGTTGCATCGTCCCAAGTGCCTGTTTGCCAAAGCGTACCGCCTGTAACAGCAGTATAGGTTCCGGCATTGGAAGCAAATGTGTAGGATGAGGCAACTTGACCGTACGAGTTCCATGCTGCGAATACGAGCAGGAACATTACAGTAAGGAATTTTCTCATTGTTTTTGTTTTAGTTAATAATTAATTGATTAAAAATGATTAATTTAATAATGGCGGGCAACTACCCGCACTTTCTTTGGAATTCTTTTCTCAGGTTTTCTCTTTCTGTCCTTTTTTTTAAGAATTAGTTAATAATTTGGTTTTTCCACTTATAATTTGGGAGAGTAAGTGCAAAAAAAAGTATTCAGATGTACGTTAATTTGGGTATTCAAAAAATTTTTATACGAAAAGGATCCATCCTTATCGTATAAAACAACGCAAACTACAATCGTATTGAACAGTATACCAAGCTCTTAGAGAATATACGAGTGATTTATTAATCATTGGTACGCTACAAATATATTATTTATTACCTATATAGACACTTGAAAACGGATTTACCCCTACAAGCATATTAAAAATATTTTACAAAGAATGCATTTTTAAGTGATTCACTGAGACACTTTTACTTCGCAAATGGATTTTTCGCGTATAAAGACGTTTGTTTGTGCTCCCAGATATTGCCTTTTTGTTAGTATGTATCTTTTCGTATTCTTATGCCTGAACATATGTTTAACAGGTAGTTTTAAAAGTACGAAATAAATCCTGAATTAAACAGAATTCTTCCATTTTGCAGGATTCATTCCAAATTCGAACAACAAACCAACAGAACAAATGAAAAAAAGTTTTAGTTCGGTATTTATCATTTAATTATGGCTGGATCCTGATAGCTTTCGGGACGGATGTGGGAGGTGGGAGGTAGGAGGTGAGATGTTAAATTTTTCACTTTAACTTTTGAATTTTGATCCCGATAGCTATCGGGATTGAATTTTGAATTTTGAATTTCATTTACCACGGAGGCACGGAGAACACAGAGAACCACAGAGGTTATTTTCTGCTCAATTTTCTCTTTTCACTATTTTTATTTCATTTACCACGGAGGCACGGAGAACACAGAGAACCACGGAGGTTATTTGCTTATCGCTTTGAGGTAATATTTGCGTTTTTATGTCTACTAATGGCCTTTTCCTGATAGAAATCGGAACCCAAGGGGCTTAACGTGGACGAGCTTATCATCCCTCTGCCATTCGAATGCTGAGCGTAGGTTGCTGAGCGTAGGTTGCTGAGCGTAGGTTGCTGAGCGTCAGGTATCGAAGCAAGTCGAAGCAAGTCGAAGCAAGTCGAAGCAAGTCGAAGTAAGCCGAAGTAAGCCGAAGCATGACCTTTGAATTTCATTTACCACGGAGGATATTTTCATTTTGCACTTTTAGTTTACAAGTTACCCCCGCCCCCCGGAGGGGGCCAAACGTAGACGAGTTATGACCTTTAACCTTCGGCCTTCGAATGCTGAGCGTAGGTTGCTGAGCGTAGGTTGCTGAGCGTAGGTTGCTGAGCGTAGGTTGCTGAGCGAGTCGAAGCAAGCCGAAGCATGACCTTTAAACAAAAAAAGGCCCCCTTTCGGGAGCCTTTTTCACATTTTCCAATTAAGGATTATTTGCTTACAACGAACTTACGGCTGAAGGTTTCGCCACTTGCGGTGGTGAATTTCACGCTATAAGCACCGGCTGCGTAGTTAGAAGTGTTGAGCGTAATGGTGGTTTCACCCTTAACGGTCTTCTCTGCTACTACTGATCCCAGTGAATTGTATACCATAATGCTGCTTACTGCTTTGGTAAGATCAATTCTTACATAAGTGGTGGCAGGGTTAGGATATACTTTTACTTCGTTGGTTTCGCTTGGGTTAACACCTACGAAAATACAATCCCAGTCAATGTTCGACGGCATCGATTCGCCTTCAGTATAAACAGCGGTTACCTGGTATTCGTAACAGTTGGTTACTAAGTTCGAAAGATTCATGTCGAGGTACTCGGTTTGTGTTACAGTAGCAATTTTAACCCAGGTTGGGGTTGCGGTGCTGGTACCTGCCGGGAATACAGCATATGCATTGCGGTATACATTGAAACCGGTTAATGCGTCGCTGTTATCGCCAAGGATGGTAGCATTTGCAACTTCGCTGCCTGTGTTGTTATTCAACGGTTTGGCCGATAATGTACCTGCCAATGGTGATGAATAACTGCTGCTGCTGGTCGAAGGTTGGAAGGTTACCTGTGTCTTGCTGTCGCCAACAAGGCCGGTAGCGCGGATAAAGGTTACACTTGGAGCAAATCCGAAGCTGCTGAGTTTATCCCATCCTGATCCGTCGTAATACCACTCAAGGTCTAAGGCTGCATTCGGGCCATCCTCGTCAAGATTGAGAATATCCGATTGTGTAGCTACAACCATGTGTAACATCACGTAGAAAGTTCCATCGAAAGCTACATCAGGTAAAGCTACGTTAGTCCACTCACCGAAGGTCGGGGTGAAGGTTGCGGAGCTTCCTACCAGGTTTTTGCCTGAATCGAAGATATCGAATGAATAGGTTGCTGAACCATTAGCATCCATAAATACTGAAGCGGATTGTAATACACCGGCATCGGTAATAGGGAACTCGTTTCCTAACCAGCCTTCGCCAGCTGCATTGAAGTAAACTCCGTTTTCAGCTGTGTTGTCATCGAGGATGTACGACATAATGCTTCCACCACCTTCAGGTGCACTCCAGGTCAACTTAATGTCGTTCTGTGGTGTACCTTCGCGGGTAGCTACAAGGTTCAACGGTGGCATAAATTCGTATCCAACATAGATATGAATATTGTCAACTGCCCAGTAGAAAATATCACCGGTCAGAGCGCCATTGGCATTGAAACGTACTTTAAACACCTTGTTCTTAGCCTGGTTGCTAATGTTGATATGTTCTGAGGTCCAGTCGAAATCGCCATTGTTGGCATATTCCTTAACTGTAACCCAGCTTGAGCCGTTCCATACTTCTACTGTGAGCATTTCCATAGTTGAAGCAGTGCGATCGTCAAGTTTCAGATCAAAGTCCATCCAGATCTTATAAGGAGTGGTAGTGTTTACGTTGGTAGCATTCAGGTAGAAACTCTCCAGTGAACTCGAATAATCGGTCATCAGAGGATCCCATTTGAATTTAGCTGATGGTAATGCATTACCAGCCTGGCCGTCCATAACCCAGTTCTGACCAACAGTCCACATGTTTACGTCGAATTGTCCGGTGGTCCAGTCTTCCATAAACGGAAGGTTGAAGCCGAAGAATACATCAACACATGCAGTACCTTCTTTAATTGATTCGCCGGTTGTGCCAGGGAATCCATAAGGAGTAAGGTCATATACTGCGGTGATATCGTAGCAATAAGCAGCTGGCATAAGATCCAGATCCCAGTATTCGGTCTCTGTTTTTGGTATGTTGGCTACTACTGCATCGTCGCGGTAGAGGTTATAGCTAACGAGGTTACCTGCTGGGCCTCCGCCACCTGGATCTGCGCTCATGTCATATTCAAACACATGATCTTGCTGAACAAGACCTAACATTACATAGTGTCCGCTTACAAGTAAATTGGTATAAGCCAATCCACCAGCGATGCCACCAGCAAATAAGGTAAGGTCGGTTGATGCATCATGCATATCACCTGTAGCTGTAAGGGTTGTTCCGTCAATAGCAACAAGGTCAACACCATTGCCACCCTGATCGAACATCCAGAGGATATTGCCAATAGGATCATAACCTGAACCGTAGCATCCTGTTAATCCGAATCCGGCTGCACTGGCTATCAGTGAACCATCCATCTTGATGCTTCTCAGACTGGCCCATTCGCCTACATAGAATCCACCATTACCACCATCGAGGTTTTTGTTGTAACTGATGTGACGGATAGTAGTACCAGGAGCACTAACTGATCCGATCAGAACCTTATTGGTGAAATCCATTTCGTACAACGTAGTGCTGTTGTTCGAACCATAGAAATGATGATTTACAGTATTGTATGCAAGGTCGCGGATACTGTTAACACCAGCAATGCTGAAGTCTTCGATAAAGTTACCTGCAAGGTCGAATTTGGTGAATCCACCGCCGCTCCAGATAGTTGAATAAATAAATGAACCATCGGTTTCAATACCGGCGTGACCGGCTGTTGGCATAGCAAACTCCAGAAGAATATCCCACATAGCAGCAGCAGCATCGCCACCGGTGTATTGGGTTACCATTGGGCTGTACTCAGCAGTTGCGATAGGCATTTCGGTACGAACAATCGATCCGGTTGCAGCATAATCGCCACTCAAAGGAGGTTCCCATGTAAGGATAGCAGCACCTGAAGTAGTTGAAATATTTGCAACAGCTTCGAGGTTACGTGGAGGATAAAGGAAACAACTGGTGAAAGTATAGGTTTCCAGTTCGGAGTAACCTGAACAATACAGTCCGGCTACACCTGCTACGTAAGTTTGTCCGTAGTTGATAGTACTTGGGTTAAATGTCCAGGTAAGATCAGGAGTCTGACCAACTTCAGTTCCATCGAGGAATACGCCGTAACCTTGTACAGGTACGCCGCCCGAAGCAAGAACTACATCATCGATAGCCCAGCCTGATGCCCATTGAGCAGCATCGTCAGCGTGGAATGCAAACCATACCGAACCAAGACCTGCTGCACCTGAATAAGCTGCCAGGTCAATATCTACCTGCTGCCAGGTAGCTGCCGGTGTACATGTGTAGATCGGTGTCCAGCTTGCGCCGGCATCGGTACTCATTTCAACGAAAGCCATTTGGCCGAAATCGCCGTTGTAGAAGCTCTGGAAGCTGAGTACAAAGCTTGGTAAGCCTGTAAGATCCAGTTCAGGAGTGATCAGGTAATCGCAACATCCGTTGTTGGCTGATCCACCTTCGTCATCATTAGCTACAGCATAGGTAGTATGACCAGGAATAGCAAAGTATGCGCTTCCACCATCGGTGGTACCATACCAGCCTACTGAACCCTGGGTTGTTGCCTGCCAGCCAGCTGGAGGGAATACACCACCTTCGAAGTTTTCCATTACGGCTATTGCCAATGGCTCTTCCCAGGTAGCTACAAGAGTTCCGCATTCAACCATCAGGTTGCGTGGTTTGTAACGAATATCGTCAAGAATAGCATTAATGGTTTTGTTGGCATTAATGGTTACTTCAACAGTGTAAGTATAATAACCGGCTTTAACAATTTCCATTACATATTTTCCTTTGATTACGTTATCGAACAATACAGTACCTGAAGCAGGAACAGTAGCAGTGAGAACGTCGTAAGGATAGTCAAGTCCGGTAAGGGTTACAGTTGCACCTTCGGCAGGAACAAATCCGCAAACCAGTTGAACGTTAATAGTTACATCAGCAAACATTTTATGTGGTACATTATTAGTATACACATAAGGTGATTGCTGTGCGTTAGGATAAGTTGCTTTTACTCCGTAAGCATACCAGCCCTGAGCCAATCCTGACCAGGTTGATCCACCTTCGGTATAGGTAGTAGCAGTGATATCATTGCTGATGGTGGTGAATACACCGGCTGCAGGAGCAACAGGAGTTACAGCACCTAAGAAAATACGTGCAAGATGATATTTGCTAACCATATCGCTGTTATCGTATCCTTCGGGAGCAGTTACCATGGCGCTCATTCCGGTTTGTCCGGCTACAGCCATAGGTTTACTCTGCGAAATCATACCGGCTACTTTACCAGGTATTGCCTGGGCAACTACCATAGCATCATCGTCGCCGCTCATCGGGCCACTTACGATAGCGTGCATCATAAAGTCCTGGTATGGGCTTAATACCCATGGACTGTTGGTGCTTACGTTACGCGAATAGCTCTTATAAGCTTTAGGTTGTGATTCGTCAACACCGATTGGTGCGCAGTTAGGTGACATTGTTCCCTGTACCATTACGATAAAGAAATCGCCACTTGTAATATTAGCGTTCAGGCCGGTTACATTAACCCAACCGAAGTTGGTTACTGATGCACCTACTGAATCGATCATAGTACCAGGCATGCCGTTAGCGTCGGTATTGAAAACCTTAACAGCAAATTCAGCACCGTTGATTACGCCACCGGCTGGGAAACTACCGTCGCCAACAAAAAGTTTAGCGCCGACAACCGTTGCAGGATAGCCTTTAGGGGTGAATTTAACAGCATTCATGTTGCCAGGAACCTGCCATGCAGCAAAGTTCTCAGCGGTACCATCGTCATAAAGTAATTCGTATGGGCCTGTAGGCACACACCATGTAACAACACACTCGGTATCAGTAGCATTTACTGCTGCCGATGCACACGAAGGAGCATAAAGTTCTTCGCACATCATGGCATTAACTGTAGTGGTATTGCCTGCAGTTACTACGGATCCCGCAACGGTTACAGTCTGGAAGCCTGCCCTGGTAAATACGAGATCGTAAGTACCGGCATCAGCCATAAAGCTGTATTCGCCGTTATCGTCGGTCATAGCCGAGAAAGTAGTAGCATTAACCATAACACCTGGTAATACATCACCGCTAACACAGTCAGTTACAACACCTGAAATAATACCAGGTATGGTTACTGTCATAGTACAAGGAATGTTTACAGCGGTGTTGGCCATATCGTTGCTGTTCAGGGCTAGCTGGTTTACATATACACCTGCTGGTGCATAGTCGCCGATAGCTGAGAAAGTTGGTTTTACCTTAACGGTTGAACCGGCTGCAACAAAACCGCTGGCTGGAACTACAGCTGTAATAAAGGTCGGAGCCTTGATGTTTACAGAGTAATCTTCGACCTCACCATAAGTTTGCGATCCGCAAGGATTGCCTGATGATGTGGCATAAGACATACGTACACGCATGGTAGTTATGCCCGACATAGCACCTGCAGGAACAGCAATGTCGCCTGCAAAGTTTGAGCCTCCACCAAGGGTAGCAAGTTGGGTAAGTTCACTGGCTTCGAAAGTATCGTTGTGATTGTAATCAATCCAAACATATACATAATCGCTGCTGTAAGCATTTCCTCCGTTGAGTGCAGTCATAGGATAGGTTACACCTTTTACAAGATCAGTCGATATTGCAGTGTAGTTTCCATAATTGGTACATCCCGAAGTATTGTTGATAGTTCCGAGTTTTACATTACCAATATACTCATCACAAGCTGTTGATGTAGCTGTACAATAAGCAAGCGGACTGTCGCCTGAATTATCAACATAGTCAGGGAATTCATAAGCAAGAGTTCCGAGGCCTGTATTATTGATATCGAGGGTTACCTGTTCGCTGGTACCTGTCCATACGGTAGCTGCAAGAGCTGCTGGCGACCAGGTCATGGTTGGGTTCGGCCATTCAACAACTACACATGCAGGAGCAGTAGCGCCGGCTGTATAAACAGCATCAACACAATAATCATATGTTCCAAAAGCAGGAAGCATATCATTATAAGTAGTTGCGCTTGGAACGATTGCAATCTGTGTTCCGTTACGTTTTACGGTATAATAAAGGAATCCTGTGCCAGGGGTGCATTCCCATGTAAGGTTAACTGCACCTGTCATCTGGTTGGTAAGGGTTCCGTCAAGGTTGGTAACAGGTACAAGAGCTGCACCGGCTACAACCATATTTACAGGAACAACAAGGGTTCCAACGTCAGGACTTGAAACAAAAGTAACAGTTGCTGAAAGCAAAGTTCCTGAAGCAAGACCTGAAGCATTGAAATTAGCCGCAACCGATGCATTGGTTGATGAAGCAACAGTGCCGGTAAGTGTTGGCATGCTGAACCATGAAGTGTTAGTACTTCCGTAAGCTATAGTAGCAGTCCATGTAAGTGGTCCGCAACCAGGGTTGGTAACTGCAAACGCATTATTAACAAATGCGTTAGGGTTAACCGTAACGTTGTTAGGGTTAGGAAGAACAGTCATACCCGGCTGGGTAATAGTAATATTCTGAGCGGTTACAGCAAGTGCAGCAATAACAACACCTGGAAGTGAAACCGTGTTATATCCAGCTTTTTGAGCAGCCAGTGTATAAGTTCCGGAAGGAATATTTACAAACTGGTATTTGCCATCAATTGCACTGGTAGTAGTGTAGGTACCCGGGCCTGTAACAGCAACGGTAGCTCCTTGTACAGGAACACCATAGCAGTTAAGCACAAAGCCTTCGAGTGTACCATTACCAGCATATGTGGTAAATGAATAGGTAGGAACACCGGTAGCATCACCTAATGAGTTAAAAGGAACAATTTGCCAATTATAAACAGTAGATAATCCAAGAGCCGGAGCAGGAGTATAGTTAGTAGTAGTTACAACAGTTCCGTTAACCAGGTTTGTAGGAGGGTTATCGGTTCCGAGGAATACTTTATAACCTTGAACCAAACCACCTGTTGTAGGGGCTGTCCAAATCAATTGTGTAGTGTTAAGAACATCTACAGCACCATTAGCTGGTGTAGTCATAGCTGCTACTCCAGGTACAAATACCGGAGGAGTGATTTCGTATACAAATTTCAATCCCGTTGGAGGAACTGTAGTTGCATTCAAAGTCATAGTAGCACCATTTGTAAGACCTGCAGTTGATGCAGTCCAGGTTGAGGCGGTAGTGCGGTTAAAGAAATCAGCACTGCTGGCGCCGCGTAATCCCACCTGAGGGGTGTAAGATGAAGTGTTGTTAGTAAAACTTCCATAAACAATCTCAACTTTATTTGATGTTTCATAAAGTTTGATCTGGAAGTTGTAGTTACAACCGGTAGCGCCATAAGGCCTGAAATCGGACCACTGAACCGTTAATACACGGTTAGGTGCGGTACCTGAAGTTGTGTAGCTAATCGAGCCACCTGTATTGCCCTGTAAGTCGCGACCAAGCGCCGAAATAACATTATTGGAAGCTCCACTGCTAATCGGGGTATAACTACTCGAAATAGTAGCACCCATAGCAATAAAACCGTTTGCATTCAAACTGAAAGCGGTATAATCAGTACCGTCGTAGTTGAACGTAAACCCAATAGGGTTGTTCGGATAGCTGGTGTCGTCAGTAGTACCAGTAGCAAGAACAGTTCCTCCTGTAACAGGAGAATAACCAACAGTAGCCTGCGACCACTGAAAGCCTGAACTTACAGCACTAAAGGCACTGCCGGCAAAGAAAGCAAGAAGCACAAGTAATGTAAGAAATTTTCTCATTTTGTGTTTTTGATTTTTGTTAATAATTAATTGAATTGTGATTGGGTATTAATTGTAATTAAGAGAGTCAGCTTGTAGTGTTGTAAAATATACAGTATACATTTTTAAAAACTTACATGCCGTTAGTAACTTGACAAAAAATACGTTTGCTAAACTATATTTTGAGCAAACTGATAATGTGTAATTTAAGATACTTTACTGTTTTTTAGAGGTCTCCTTTCCTTTTCATTATATATCTTTACGGTTTTTTGATTGCCGGCAAAGATATAATTAAATTTATATTCCGTGGATTATTTTTAGATTAAGTTAGTGTTTACATTAGTATTTTATGATTTTCGTTTGGGAAAAGCAATCTCCGTTTGTACAAATCTGAACAAAATAGATACCTGCATGCAATTCGCTAATATCCAGAGTTTTAACTTCGCCATTATAACTTTCGGTATAAAAGTTTTGAATTATACCTTGAGCATTTATCAATTGTATTAAATAATTCGCATTTTCAGTTAATCCGCTGAAATACAAACGATCGCTGGCAGGATTAGGGAAAACTGTGATGGAAGCAGGTCCTGTTTCATTACTTGAGGAATTAGCCATATTAAATTTATACCCGGCAGCTGAGCATACCAATTCGACATTTTCGATTTTTGGCTGCGATGGCGACACCACAATAAGATCGGAATGGAAAGGTAGAGTTCCTGCTTTTTCGCCGGATAATACATATTCGCCAAAGGGCAGGTTTCTGAACCTGAAATCACTGCCATCGCGAACTACTGCCCAGCCAAGTATGTTTTTCATCAGTTTATCGTAGAGCAAAACGGTAACATCGTTGCATCGTTCGGAACTACCAGCCATAGTTGAACAATACCCTAAAACAGACCCTTCACCTTCCGGAAGCTGAACCGTGATCCTGGCCAGGTCAATGTCGACATCGTAGGTATTGTCGGTGAGTTCAATTTTATGCGCATTTCCCCAACGGATATCATTAAAGAAATAAGTAGGAATATATGCCGGGTTATTTACCTTGTCGGGGATTACATATAAATAATAGGTACCGGCGAACAATGCTTTAATTTCGAAACTTCCGTCGGTGCTCAAGTGACCCGATCGGACAGGCTTAATACTCGTACCGTTCGTGCTGTAAACCGACAAATTGCTGTTGTCTGCCAGGATTTCGCCAGCATGAATGCGGCCTGAGATGGAATAACCCGGGTCAATTTTAAGGAAGAGCTGATCGGAAACCGAGCCACATTCCGAAAAACCGGTGAAAGTGAGGATAACATTCCCGTTGGCAATATCGCCGGGACCGGGTTGGTAAGCAGGATTTAAGAGTGTATCCGAAGTAAAGGTTCCGTCACCGGCCGAGTTCCATTTCAGGTAATCGTAGCCAGTAGCATTGGCATTATCCAGCCTCAGCACTGAATCAATACTTATTATGGTATCGTTACCTGCAAAAACAAGGGGTGCATCCTGAAATGTAATTCTGGCAACATCTTTATACTGTAGCTCTGAATTCTGAGCTTCCAGGAAAAGATTAACATAACCGTTGAAGTAATCCAATGGTCCGGGAGAGTATACCGGGTGAAGGATATGAGTATTATCGAAAGAACCATCGCCCGATGTTGACCATGTCAGCACCTCAAAATCCACTGCTGTGGATTTGGCAATGGCATAAGCATTATTGTAACATATAGCAGTATCGGGACCTGCATAGGGAGCAGTAATGGCATAGGAATAATCACTTTCGTGGCCTTCGGTTTGATCGTATAAGCCGTTGGCCATAAAATCGAAAGCAGTAACAGCTATGGTATCACCTATGGGGAAACTACCCATATTGACCGAAGTTTTCAACCCATTATTAAAGGTATGCGCGAAGGTGATTCCATCATTTGCTCCAAAATACACATTATAACCCTCGAGGTCGGTGATAGCCCTGGCTTCCCAGCTTAAAACCACATCGGTGCCAACAAGCTGCTTTATTACCTTTGCGGGAGGAGGCACGGGTGCAATCGATAAAATATTTTCAAGTATCGGCTTATACAACACTTCGCCAAGGCCCGAAGCATCGTACACATCAAAAATAATACTGTCGATCCCGCTAAATGATTTGGTACCCCAGTAATTATACTCTGCGTGTATTACCTTGTCCGAAAGATTTTTAAAAGAGCCTGAATCCCCGTTCTGCATGAGGTTGTTAAACTGAACCGGGCCTTGCGGAGCGCTTGAAATCCGGAACGAAAAAGTGGAATTAGTATAGGCTGTATTATAAAGGAATGAATTGAATACCGAGTTGCGTGTGCTGTCGGGCTGAACAGAAATTCCGCCGTTGTTAAATGTTATGCTGTTATAGGTAATATTGTTGTACGACGAGCCAGCTGCAAGAGTAACTGCCTGTATTAAACTTCGCGAAAACAGGTTCTGGGTAATGGTGTTATTATTCGATTGCCAGCAGATTATCGCGTTGCGGTTTTTCGAAAAATAATTATTCCGCAGTGTGGTCGAATGCTGGAAAAGCTTTACGGCTTCCTTATTCCCTATAAAATAATTACCGGAAACGGTATTGTAGCCCGGGCCATTGTTACCATAATTCCCTATATGAATACCAATGCTGCACGAATTGATCGTATTATCCCATATGCTGTTATAGCTTGATTCGCTGGCGTAGCTGTTAATAAAAATTCCGACATCAGAGCATTCGGCAATGGTATTGCTATAAATCTTGTTACCGGGGTTTTGAAAACCGGCAGCCAGGAATATGCCGAAATCGCACATGGTAAAATTACAATTCCTGATTACATTGTATGCTGAATTATTGATGTTAATACCAAAGGAACAAAAGGCAATGCTCGAATTTTCGACCAGGAGCGAAGTATTATCGGCGAGTGTTACCGAATAGGTGGCATCGCTGATACTCACATCCGATAGTACCGAACCCATAACATATGCACTGTCGGCGCCCAGCAGTGTTTTGGTACCATACAAAGTAATACCGTTCCATTGTCCGGGAACAGATGTTTGATTACGCGAATAGAATCTGATTTTCTGAGCTTCTGTGCCTTTGGCTATTAAGGTGCCATAACTGATAAGGCTGGTGCCATACTCGAACTGCATTTCGACGCCTGGAAGTATGGTGAGCTTAACATCCCTGCCAACAGTAAGGTCCTGTATGACTATATAAGGATTGTTTTCGGGTGAGTAGGTTTCATCGCCGGTGAGCTCGCCACCCACATAAACCTGGCTTCGCGCAGGAATAGTGAACCAAAGCAACACAACAATAAGTACGACACCTGTATTAAATACGGTGTTAAATGAAAACTTACTCACTCTCTCCATTTTAATCCATAGTTACCAAATAGGCGGCAAATACGTCGGGTACAACAATTCTGGTAGTATATAGACACTTGAAAAACGTTTTACCCCTACACGTGTTTTGAAAATAATTTCAACTTTTTTACAACTATCATAAACATAAGCACATAAAGTTAAAAATATTTTTTATTAATTAAGCTGTCTGAATGCCTAAGCTACTTTTAAACGGACTTATGCAGGAATTATTATCACAAAGGTACCTGATTTAAGGGTATCATTTCGAAGCTGTGGATGATTAAGAGTCTGTTTAAAATTATATTTTTTTACATTGTTGTCCGGTTAAATTTGATTAAAAACGCTGTAAAGCTTGTGATATCTCGTCCGCCTCGGGCGGACTTTAATGCTGAGGGGGTTACTTTTTATTCTACCAATATTACGTCCGCCTCAGGCGGACTGTCCCGTAGGGACAAGATATTGGTAGAAAGCAAATTACAGATGCGTTAAAAGTCCCGTAGGGACGATATAGGATTTTACCCGGACAACAATGATTTTTTTAATTCTTAATGAGTGAGGGGTGACAAAGCGAGGGATGAAAGGCGAAAATATCTTAGGAAATTTGATTTTAAATTGATGATTCTTGCGTCCCGATAGCTTTCGGGATCCGGACTCCAGCCTTCTGACCTTTTCTTGCTTAACTAAGGGGATTTAGTAAATTTAAACTGTGACTTATACTTCAGTAGCCTGCATCGAATTTGCGACCTTCAGAACCTGATTCTGTCACCTGGCATACCTGGGAAATGCATGCAAAAAGAAACTGTCAGAATTTAATTTATGTTTTTATTTGATAACAATGCGTACTCTCAATATTCGCGGAATATCTCCACTCATTTACAATTTACGAACCAACGGGAATCATTGTTTGAATATATAATAAATCGCCAATCCTTAGATGATAATTTGGTGAATTGACAGCTTCGAAATTAAATATACAGTGTTTTAGTGAAATTTATCAGGCTTAAAACTTCACATAAGCCGCCAGTTTAAATCCCAGCAATCCATAGCGCTTTTCGATCGGGAGGTCACTATAAAGCGAATTTGTTTGTTTGCGGTAGGTAGCTTCGGCTATAACACCTGAGCGCCCCGAAAATTTAATGGCTGTGCCCATACCCGCATGCCACGAAAAAAGAACGGGGTTCAGATCGTTCTGGCTTGTAAGTATCACATTATTCTTATCAGCCGGGTCAATATGAATGGCATCGACCGAAACCAGGAAAGCAGCGTTTACCCCGCCCATGGCGTAAATTTCAGCTTTGGAATTTTGCCAGACCCTGAATTTAAGGGATAAGGGCACATCGATATAACGGTACAGATTATCATTGCGGTACGAATAGTTCTTTGCGTCCTTTTCAATCCAGCTCGAATCGGTTACATAAAACCAGGCGGTATCGACCCCGTTCAGGGTATAATAAGTCTCGACGGTATCGGTGCGGAAAAAACCACCGCTTGCAATGGTATAGGCATATTCGAACTTCTCGCCCAGGCTCATAAAGCCAAAACCTGACCTGACACCGAATTTATGATAATCGTACCCTGCAATAATTCCGGCCGAGAACTTGTTCAATTCTCCTGTTTTTGATTGCTTCATCAAATCAGCGTATTCTCCGGCTGATGATTGGGTGCTCGTTACAGTTGCTGAACCTGGAAGCATTTCGAAATACAGCCCGGTATAAAAACCGTTATATTCGAGGTATTTGAGGTGTTTAACCGCTTTTTCGTCAGCATCGTCGACTTTAGTTATATTGGGTTTCGGAGACTGCATATTTTTTTCGACAAACACCGTATCGGTAATACGTATGGTATCAAAATGAGTGATGGAAACGGAACGGAATATGGTATCGGTGCGGTTTATTATGAGTGTATCGATGCGATACGAATACACCGTATCCGGTTTTTTGCCCTGTGGTATTACCAGCTGGGGTTTCCCCGGGATAAGCTTTTGGTTGGGTGCAAGAGTGATTACTTCGGGGTCGCCCCGGTAAATCACCACCTGGTTTCCGATTTCGCGGAAGGCTATGGTAGGGTCAGCGAACAATTGCGTAAGCACTTCGTGCAGCGGAAGGTTATTAAACCGCATATTTACATTGCGGCCGGGTTGTATCAAATCGGGATTATACGAAAACCTGACCCCGGTTTTGTTGCCTAACGACTGCAACACGGTAGCCATCGACATATTGGAAAATGTGAAGGATACTTTTTTATCGAGAAAGGGTTGTTGTGATTGAGCTGATGCAGGCTGCTGCAATAAGCAGAAGGATATGACGAAAACAAATACAAAAACAGGATTTCTGCTTGTGCCTGACATAGATGGATATTGATTAACCTGTTACTTTTTTAACCAGGTAATCTTTTCCGTTATGAGTAAATTGAAGTTTGTGAACCAGGCTGAGCACTTCCAGCACCGAATCCAGGGATTCGTTATCGAAGGTAGCAGTCAGTTTCAGGTGGGAAAGTTCGGCATTATTCATGCGGAAATGAACATCATATTTTTTACCGACAACTTCCATAACTTTATCGAGTGTAGTTTCGTTAAAAACGAGCATACCTGTTTTCCAGCTGATAAAATTAGGATCATCATTCGGCATCATGGCGAGTGTATGTGTTTTTGTATTGTACACACCCTTATCGCCTTTCCGCAGCACTATTTGCCCGCGAATGTTGTTGTTTTTGTCCACATGATAAAAAAGAACTGTCCCTGAGTTCACCACAACTTCGGTTAATCCGGTTATGGGATCGGCTTTCACATTGAAGGCAGTTCCCAGTACTTTTATGCGTGCATCACCGGTTTCAATAACAAAAGGCCTGGTTGGGTCTGAAGCTATTTCAAAAAAAGCTTCACCCCAAAAGTAAACCTCTCTGCGATCACTACCAAATTTTTCGGGAAATTTAACTTGCGAGCTTAAATTTAATGTAATATTCGAGCCATCGGACAAAAGTACAGCCGACGAAGCATCCGGACCTGAGGCCACCGACTTCAGAGGTTTGTTTTGACCGGCTATGTAAAATACCGAAAAAGCAATCAGCAGCATGGCGGCAATACCAGCAGCATATTTAACAAAACGCATGGCCATTGGTTTTGGCTTCTGCGAATCGCGTACAACACTTAATGGATTTTCCTTAATATGTTTGCTTACAAGTAACCATGCAGCATCCACATCGTAGGTATCGGAAACCGGCGAGAGAACAGGGGTAGCCCATATCTGCTTCATGGCATGATAGGTATTCCGGTAAACGCCATCGGATTGAATCAAACCGGCAATAGCCTGCTGCTCCGACGGGGTGCATTCACCCGCCAGGTAACTGGTTATTTGTAATTCTATAGCCCGGTTGTTCAACATTTCTTTATTATTTCACACTATATAGACACTTGAAAACGGTTTTACCACTACAAGAAAAAAAAATATTTTTCAGGTTTTTGTTATCATATTCATTATCAACAGCATAACAGCTACAAAATCTTTGAGGTATTTTCGCATAAATTCGAGTGAGCGTGCCATCTGGGTTTCAACCGTCTTGATATTTATATTCAGTTTAACAGCTATTTCCTGGTATTTAAGCCCTTCGAATCGGCTGAGTTCAAATATTTCGCGTCGTTTTTCGGGTAATTCCATAAGCGCCCTGCTCACATGTTCGCTGAGTTCGAAGTTCGATTCGTAATCGGTGCTGCCAAATACTTCTTCCAGTTCATCACCATAACTAATAAACCGTCGGTCGTTTTCAACTTTGCGGTTATAATTAAGGCAATGATTTACAACGGATTTACGCAGGTAACTGCCGAAAGCGATGTGGATCTGAATTTCGTTGTGCTTATCCCATAATTTACAAAAGAAATCCTGTACAATTTCTTCGGCCGACGATTTATCGGGTGTATACCGCCGGGCATAATTACAAAGCATAGGATAATAGCTCCTGAATATCTGTTCGAAAACAACGCGATCGCCTTCCTTCAATCCTTTTACGTACAGAGCATCTGTGTCGGCCATTGTTTCAGTTAACAAACCTGGTTAATACCTTATATAAAGGGCTTCTTTACTTTGAGGATGTAAAATTATAAAAAAATCAGCAATTCTTTATCAGTATTCGCGGTTCCATCATATCCATAATGGCATATTTTACACCTTCCCTTCCTGCTCCTGAGTCCTTTACGCCACCATAGGGCATATGATCAACCCTGAATGTAGGAACATCATTCACTATAACACCTCCCACGTGCAATTTGTTGAAAGCCTGATTCATTTCGCTTATGCTATCGGTAAAAACACCGGCCTGCAAACCAAATGTTCCTGAATTCACCCGCGATATGGCTTCGGTAAAAGTTTCAACCGGTTCTATGACCACCACCGGACCGAAAACTTCGCCGGCACATACCTGCATAGTTTCGTTGGTACCTGTTAAAACCGTGGGAGGCACATAACTTTTTTCCCTTTTCCCGCCTGCCAGTATGGTTGCGCCACCATCAACCGCTTCCTGAATCCAACTTTCGACCCTCAGCGCATTTGTTTCATCAATCATTACTGCCATATCGGTGGCCATATCGGCTGGGTTTCCGGTTTTGAGCTGAGCGACTTTAGTGACAAACATGTGTGTAAACGCTTCGAACAGGTCCTTTAGTACATATATGCGTTGCGTATGTATGCATACCTGTCCGGCATAAGCAAAGCCCCCGGCCACACATTTGGCCACAGCTGCTTCCATATCGGTTATATGCGAAACAATAACACCTGCATTTCCACCGAGTTCCAGCACTACCTTCTTTTTGCCGGCATCGCGTTTCATCTTCCACCCTACTTCGGGCGAACCCGTAAACGACAGCAGGCTGATGCGGGGGTCGGTAACCAGTTTGTTTCCGGTTTCCCTGTTCATGGGCAATACCGAAAAGGAACCTTTGGGCAGGGATGTACGATCGATGATCTTTGCCAGCAGCAGAGTTGATAAGGGAGTCTGGCTCGAAGGTTTAAGTATAATAGGGCAGCCTGCAGCGATGGCAGGAGCTATTTTATGTACCGCCAGGTTGAGGGGAAAGTTAAAAGGTGAAATCCCGGCTACTGTTCCTATGGGAAAATATTTTACCATACCTTCTTTGCCGGCACCGGCTTCGGTCCAGTCGATACTTATATATTCCCTGGGCAGGCGCCGGCTCTCTTCGGCAGCCACATTAAAAGTCTGAATGGAACGGTCAACCTCGGCTAATGCAGCCTTTACAGGCTTTCCTGATTCGAGCATGATAAGTTCGGCAAACTGCTGCCTGAGCGCCCATAACTCCTCCGCGATCTGTTTCAGTATGTTATACCTGGTATAGGAAGGAGATGCTGACAGTTCGCCGGCCACAGCAGCAGCAGCAATAAGGGCCTGTTCGAGTTCTGTATCACCGGCCAGGTAAGTACTGCCTACACTACTTCCATTATAGGGATTTGTAACTGTAAGCTGATTTCCGGTAGTAATAAAATGACCGGCACAGTATATTTCGAAAACAGCAGGTTTTTGCATGGCTGAATTATTTATGGGATAAAATTACAAGGAAAAGGGGATTGGCTTCATTATAAACGGAAATAAATTTGGGTACAAGTTAAAGAACTGGAGAAATGTACCTGACTATTGATTTATTACCTCTTCGAAAAATACGTTGGAATAATGTTATCCGGCAAATACTCAGGCTCATACTAATTAGTACTGATCTTAGAAATCCGTTTACTAAATGGGGAACGTAATGCATGTTTAAGTATTTTTATTTCCTGCAACAAAATAAATACCCTCACAAAAACTTGCCAAACAACTGATTTATACTGATATTATAAAGTTTATAAAAAAAAGTTGTAAAATTTTGACTAACATGCATTTTCGTATCATTTTTTTTGTAATTTTGCGCTCCATTTTAACGGATAAAAATAATAATTGTTGAAAATGTACGCGATAGTAGATATAGCCGGGCAGCAGTTTAAAGTTGCAAAAGATCAGAAATTTTATGTGAACCGCCTGAAAGGGGACGAAGGTTCGAAAGTAGAATTCAGTGAAGTATTACTTTTAGACAATGAAGGTACTGTAACCATTGGCACACCGCTTGTTGAAGGCGCCAAAGTTTCGGCAACCATCGTTGCTCACCTGCGTGGTGACAAGATAAAAGTATTCAAGAAAAAACGTCGTAAAGGATACCAGAAAGAAACCGGCCATCGCCAGAATCTGACCCAGGTAAAAATCGAAGCGATAAACGCATAATTTTAAGTGTAACACATAATATTCAAAAGATATGGCTCACAAAAAAGGTGCCGGTAGTTCACAAAACGGACGCGAATCACATAGCAAGCGTCTCGGTGTGAAAATCTATGGCGGACAATTCGCCCAGGCCGGTAACATCATCATCAGACAGCGTGGCACAGTTCACAACCCAGGCCTCAATGTAGGACTTGGAAAAGATCATACCATTTTTGCACTTTGCGATGGTTTGGTACAGTTCAAGAAACGCGCAAACGACAAATCATACGTTTCGGTTCATCCTATTCAGGGCGAATAAGCGCATAAGCAGTGAATGCTGCTTTCGACACACTTATAATAAAGTCTCCTGATCGAACAAGTCAGGAGATTTTTTATTTTTGTGCCGGGAAAGGTACCCGATTATATACTATTCAGTTGCAAAAACTATAATACAAATGATTTGGTGCCGGGTGCCGGGTGCCGGGTGCCACCGGAAGCCGGAACCAGGCACATCGGAACCCGGATCCCGATAGCTATCGGGACGGAACAGGGCATTTCGGCTCCGCTCAATGCCCTTGTATTGTAGAACCCGGATCCCGATAGCTATCGGGACGGAACTTCGGAACCTCGGAACCCGGATCCCGATAGCTATCGGGACAGAACCCGGAACTTAATTTTTACAGCCCCAACCATTAAAAAGATAAAGAAATGCTCGAATTATCCTTTTTGCGTGAAAATACCGAACTCGTTATTGAACGCCTGGCAATAAAACGTGTGGATGCACGCGAAACCATAAAAAAAATACTGGAAGCCGATATCAACCGACGTGAAACCCAGAAACTACTTGATGATAACCTTGCCGAATCGAACCAGATAGCGCGTGAAGTGGGGAACCTTTTTAAAGAAGGCCGTCAGCAGGAAGCCAACGACTTAAAAGCCCGTTCGGCTGAACTTAAAGTTGCCGCCCGCGAAATAACAGAGAAACTGGAAGCGCTGCAAAAGGAACAGAATGAGCTGCTGGTTACGCTGCCAAACCTTCCGCATCCTGAAACGCCCAAAGGTCATTTACCCGAGCATAATGTTACTGTATACAGTGAAGGCGAAATGCCCACGCTGCCCGCCGATGCCGTTCCGCATTGGGATCTGACCTCGAAATACGATATTATTGATTTCGAACTGGGCGTAAAGCTTACCGGTGCCGGTTTCCCGGTTTATAAAGGACAGGGAGCCCGTTTGCAGCGTGCGCTGATCAACTTTTTTGTAAACGAAGCTACCGAAGCCGGATACCTCGAGATACAGCCACCGCTTATGGTAAACGAGGCTTCGGCATATGCAACAGGGCAGTTGCCGGATAAGGACAGCCAGATGTACTTTGTTGGAATCGATAATTTTTACCTGATACCTACTGCCGAAGTGCCGGTGACAAATATTTACCGCGACCTGATGCTGAAAGAAACTGATTTCCCTATCCGCAACGTTGCTTATTCGCAGTGTTTTCGCCGTGAGGCCGGATCGTATGGAAAAGATGTAAGGGGATTAAACCGCTTACACCAGTTTGATAAGGTTGAGATTGTTCAGATTCAGCATCCTGACAAATCGTATGCAGCGCTCGAAGATATGCGTGAGCATGTAACAGCACTTATCCGCAAACTCGAACTACCTTTCCGTATACTGAGACTTTGCGGTGGCGATATGAGTTTCACTTCGGCACTTACCTACGATTTCGAAGTGTATTCGGCAGCTCAGCAGCGCTGGCTCGAGGTAAGCTCGGTTTCGAATTTCGAATCGTTTCAGGCTAACCGCATGAAGCTGCGTTTTAAGGACAGCACTGGCAAAACCCGCCTTGCTCACACACTAAACGGCAGTGCATTGGCGTTACCGCGGATAGTAGCTGCACTTCTGGAAAATAACCAGACTGCGGAAGGAATCAGGATCCCGAAGGCGCTTGTGCCTTATACGGGGTTTGAGTGGATAAAATAAAAATGTGGGATGGGGGATGTGGAATGTGGGATGGCGGATGTGGGAAACAGGGTTGAAGAGTTCCGGGTTCCGGGTTCAAGGGGTAGTTTACTTTACTGTACTTTATTACTTGATGTTTTTAATTTGGATTTCGGATGATAGATGTGGGATGAGGTAAAAGCGGATTGGATGAGTTAAAATAATTATGAGTGTCAGGAAAGATAGACATATATCATACAAACCCTAGGGATTGTTGCTCAGCAAGTTAGAATCTGCCTCCCCTAATTTTAGGGGAGGTGCCGACAGGCGGAGGGGTACAATTTGTTTAAGAATCACCATCTTATTAATGATTCCGGATACTCATATAAATAATATAACTGTATCCGAAATCGTTAATCGTAAATACCAATAATCAACAATGAAACTAAAAGTTCTCCTTCTGTTTGTAATAACAGGCCTGCTGATTATAGCCGGCAGCGGGAAGCTTATGGCCCAGCAAACGGAGGAGCAGCTTGGTGTTCAGTATTACAACAGCAGGGAACTGGATAAGGCTCTCGAAACGTTCGAGCCTTTGTTTAACCGCAACCCGAGCCAGTTCAATTACCTGTATTATATCAATACACTGCTTGAGCTGAAGGAATTTGACAGGGCTGAAAAAGTAATAAAAAAACAGATGAAAGCCTCTCCTACCGACCCGCGTTACCAGGTGGATATGGGATACCTTAATATAATGGAAGGCGATATTACCAAAGGCCGTAAAATTTACGAAAACTGCCTCAAGGACCTGCAGGCCGACCGCATGCAGATATATAACCTCACCTATGCTTTCAGCAACCGCCGTGAGACTGATTATATGATACGCACCTATCTGAGGGGGCGCGAATTACTCAAAGACCCGGCACTGTTTGCCTTCGAATTGGCCTATACTTACGAATCACTTGGCAGTACCGAGTTAATGATTGACGAATATACCAACCTGCTGTTATCCAATCCCCTGCAGATGAGTATGGTTCAAAACCGTCTGCAGGCATGGCTGAGCGACGATGTTGACAATTCGAAGAATGAAACTTTCAGGGCTGTTCTGCTTAAAAAACTGCAGCAAAACCCCGATCAGATACTTTACAACGAATTGCTGCTCTGGCATTCGGTACAACAAAAAGACTTTCCGTTTGCATTGCTGCAGGCCAGGGCTCTCGACCGCCGTTACAACGAAAGCGGGCAGCGTATCTTCGATCTTGCAGCCCTTTGTGTGAGTAACGAAGACTTTGCCGCAGCCATCGAAGGCTATAAATACATTATTAAAAAGAATACCAACAACGAGCTGGTGATGCGAAGCCGTATTGAGCTGATAAACACTGAATTCAGGCAATACAAGAGTTCGAAAATGGTTGACAGAAGCAAGCTTTTGCTGATGAAACAGGAATACACAGAGTTGCTGAACGAACTCGGTAAAACTTCTTTCACTATTCCGCTAATTCTTAACCTTGCACATTTGCAGGCATTTAATCTGGGCGAAACAGCTGCAGCTATCGAATTGCTTGAAGAAGCTATCAACATCCCGAATACACTGGCTACCGAGCAGGCCGAATGCAAACTCGAACTGGCTGATATATACCTGTTTTCGGATGAGCAATGGGAAGCAACACTGTTGTATTCGCAGGTTGAAAAGGTTTTTAAAAACGAACCTCTTGGGCATGAAGCCAAATTCCGCAATGCGAAACTCTCGTTTTATATTGGCGAGTTTGGATGGGCAGGCGCACAACTCGACATACTCAAGGCTGCTACTTCGAAACTTATTGCCAACGACGCCCTGGAGCTGACGTTGCTGATAAGCGACAATATTGAGGAGGACAGTTTAACCACTCCTCTCAGCATGTATGCCAGGGCCGATCTGCTCGAATTCCGTAACCGCGACAAAGATGCATTATCCCTTCTCGATACAATAATTGCCGATTATCCCATGCATTCAATTGTTGATAATGTGTTGTTCAAAAAGGCGGAAATTTATGCGAAAAACGGCAAATTCGATGAGGCGGCAACGTATTATGACGAAATCATCGAAAAATTCCCCTACGACCTCCTAGCTGATGACGCCATGTATAACCTGGCAGTTTTATGCGAATACCAGCTTAATAATACGTCACGGGCAATGCAACTATACGAAAAAATCCTAACCCAATACCCCGGAAGCCTTTATGTGGTCGATGCCCGAAAACGTTTCAGGGCGCTGAGGAATGACGCGGTTAATTAGGATGCCTGAGCTTGTATTATAAAACTGAAGGGGTGAAGGGCGAGGGGTGAGGCGAAGGGCGAGAGGCGAAGGGTGAAGGGGCGAGTTTCATTCACTCATTCTCACATTCTCACATTCTCACATTCAATCATTCATTCATTCTCACATTCACCCATTCACTCATTCTCACATTCTCACATTCTCACTCATTCTCCCATTCTCACATTCAATCATTCACTCATTCTCTCATTCTCTCATTCCCTCATTCTCTCTCACAACTCGTCCCCCCGTCCCCCCGTCCCCCATCCCCAACCCCTAAACCCTAAAACCTAACCCCTCCTCATGTACGACGTAAGAGCAAAAAAACACCTCGGACAGCATTTTCTGAAAGATGAAAATATAGCGTCGCAAATAGCTGATAGCCTTTCGCCTGCTGCAAAACAAGTTCTTGAGATAGGGCCCGGAACCGGAGTGCTGACTAAATACCTTTTAAAAAAAGACTTTGAGAAATTTGTTGCCGTAGAAGTTGACCGCGAATCAGCTGCTTTTCTGCGCACGAATTATCCACAACTTGGCGATGGATTGGTTGAGGCAGATATTCTGCGGATGGATTTTGCAGGCCTTTTTACAGGACAGTTTTCAGTAATAGGGAATTTTCCTTACAATATTTCGAGCCAGATACTTTTCAGGGTACTCGAAAACCACGAACAGGTTAAGGAAGCCGTTGGTATGTTTCAGAAAGAAGTTGCCATGCGAATTGCATCACCTCCGGGTAAAAAGGATTATGGCATACTCAGTGTGTTACTACAGGCCTGGTACGATATTGAATATCTTTTTACGGTTGATCCTACGGTTTTTGTACCGCCTCCAAAGGTACAGTCGGCAGTAATTCGCTTAACCCGCAACGAAACAAAAGAGATTGGGTGCAGTGAAAAAATGTTATTGCAGGTAGTAAAAACTGCATTTAACCAGCGCCGTAAAACCCTTCACAACGCACTGAAACCGCTGGGCGATTATAACGGCGAATTTAAAGGGAAACGGGCCGAACAACTGAGTGTGGAGCAGTTTGTAAGGCTTACCAATGACATGGAGGAAATTATCGCACGTTCGGGCAAGGAATAATAGGCCACTGCTTATCCATTCTACATATTGAATAACTACAATTCACTACCACAGTCGGTCAATAAAGTGTATTTTTGCCTAAAATTAATACCCAGCATGCCAGAATTTTCGCTACCGGTATTGTTGCGGCGAGCTGCAACAGAATATCCCGGCTTAGGAATTTATTACTTTAATGACGACAGTACAGTCGATTTTCAATCGTATACTGAACTGCTCAACCAATCAAAAGCTTTTGCCTGTGGTTTACTGTCTATGGGAATAAATCCGGGAGATAAAGCAATAATTGCTACCGAGAATAACAGGGAAACTTTTACAATACTCTGGGGATGTTTCCTGGCAGGCATTGTGCCAACTATCCTTCAACCCGTATTATCATTAGCCACCAGCAATCCTTCTGCTTCGAAAATATTGAATGTTGCCAAACAAATGGATAATCCATATATTTTTACAAGTCGTGCTTTGGATACTGATGAATCAACAGCAGGTATACGGGTTGTTCCATTCAGCCACATCCCGGCCCTGGAGGGGGATCCAGAGTTTGTACCAACTATGGATGATCTTGCATTTATTCAATTTTCGAGTGGCAGCACAGGCGATCCGAAAGGCATAATGCTTACGCAAAGAAACCTTTCGAGTAACATGAATTCCATTGCATTAGGGCTCGATTTACAACCTCATGATCCTGTCGGGAACTGGATGCCGATTTATCATGATATGGGCCTCATCGGATATCATCTTACTCCATTGAGCCGTCCATCGAACCAGTTTCATATTCATACCATTGATTTTATTAAGAATCCTTCTCTATGGCCTGAAATGATGAGCCGTTATAAAATCACCATTACCGGGTGCCCCAATTTTGGACAGGAACTGCTTATTCGTTACCTGAAACGCAGGCCCGAAGGCCACGATTGGGATCTCTCGCCACTGAAAGCCATGTTGAATGGCGCTGAGCCTATTTCAGTTAAGGTTATGAACGATTTTAACAAGGCTTTGAAGCCTTTTGGTTTCCGCGAGGAAGCAATGATGCCTGTTTACGGTATGGCCGAAGCAACACTGGCTATTTCTTTTACCCCTCTTATGGAACCTACCGTGGTTACTGAATTTGATAATGAAGAGCTGGATAAGAATTTTAACGCGGTAAAATCGAATCAGCCACAATCTTCGAGGAACATACGATCCATAGTGGGTGTTGGCGTTGCACTCCGGGGTGTTGAATTTATGATAGCCGGGCAGGATTTCAATGAGCTTCCTGAAGGCAAAGTTGGACATATACTGGTAAGGGGCGAAAATATAACCGAAGGCTATTACCAGAATCCGGAAGCAACGAAAGAATTGTTTAACGGCGACTGGCTCAAAACCGGTGATATGGGTTTTATTTTTGAAGGCAATCTTTATATCAGCGGACGGTTTAAGGACATTATTTTTGCAAATGGTAAAAACTATTTTGCCAACGACCTCGAAGCCCTGGCTTGCAGCCTCGACGATTTTAGTTTCGGGAAAACCATTATAGGAGGCATTACCGATCATAAAACAGGGAAAGAAAAGGTTCTTGTTTTCGCTGCCGCGATAGCGGAGGCAAAAGCAAAAGCTGTGCTTGAACAATTGAGAGCCCTGATGCGCACTGAATTGGGCATACCGCTTGATGAACTTATACTGATAAAATCGAATGAAATCCCCAAAACATCGAGCGGGAAAATACAGCGTTACAAGGTGATTCAACGTTACCAGCAGGGCGATTTTGCTGAACATGTATTCAGTTAGTTTTGTTTCTCGCAAAGCCGCAAAGTCGCTAAGTATCTGATATAATTCTGTTTAACCCTTATAAGGAAAGCATCTGATTATATCAATTTTTTATAGCAGCTAAGCAAAGAACTAACTAACGGAAATTCACATTTAAACTCTTCGCCTTTGCGTCTTTATTCGCTACGCTCGTGAGAACGCTTCGCTAAGTTGCGCCTTTGCGTGATATTTTAATAAAAACGCTCCAATGATATATTGAAATTGTAAATTTGCCCTTTACCCCAATGATTAAAAGCATCAGGCATTTTATCCGTTAAAATGAAAAACAAACCCGCCAAAACATCACCCGCCCGTAAGGAAATTCCCGCAAAACCTGTTTCCAAAGAAGTGGTTAACAAGCCCTGGTTTACCAAAACCTCCTTCTGGCTTAAAGCAATACTCTTTGCTTTTGCATTCGTGCTTTACGGCAATACCATGAAAAACGGGTATTCGCTCGACGACCTCTATGTTACCTATAACAATCCGGTGGTTAACAAGGGTTTTAAAGCCATCCCTGTGATACTCAGCACTCGTTATATAAACATGAATGCCGAAGAAGGCGGAACGATGAATTTCGGATACCGCCCGCTTACTAAAGTGATGTTTGCCATCGAACACCAGCTTTTTGGCGAAAGCCCTTCTACCAGCCATTTAATTAACATTTTATTGTATGGATTGACTTTGCTGATACTGTTCGCCATTCTGCGTAAGCTGATGCCGAAATACACCATCTGGTTTCCCTTCCTTATTACCATGCTATGGGCAGCTCACCCGGTTCATACCGAAGTGGTTGCCAGTTTGAAAAACAGGGAAGAAATCCTTAGTTTTCTGTTCGGATTGCTGGCTTTACGGAGTTTTATGGCGTTTGCCCGAAAAGAATCGTACCTGCCACTGGCAAGTGGAGCTATATTGTTTTTGTTGAGTGTTTTTACAAAACCTTCGACACTGCCTTTACTTGCTGCTATTCCGTTTACTATTTATTTTTTCACCAAAACAAATGTGAAAAACCTGGTACTGATAACAGCTTCGATGATACTAGTATCAATACTTGCAGCGCTTTTTGTAAAATTGTATCTCCCTGCCATAAACAGGCCCATGCTCTTTTTTGAGAACCCGCTTGCGTTCGAGAATAATTTTCTTTTACATATTTCAACCGGTATGTACGGGCTGCTGATGTACATAAAGCTGCTTGTTTTTCCTCACCCTCTATTGTTTTATTACGGTTATAATACAATTCCTGTTGTTGGCTTTACCAATATATGGGTAATATTTTCTGTTATATTACATTTAGGATTATTTGGTTTTGCTGTGATGAAACTGCGCGAAAGGCATATTCTTTCGTTCGCTATCTTTTTCTATCTGATTTTAATTTCAATGTATTCAAACATTGTAAAACCTCCAGCTGGTATTATTGCCGAGAGGTTCCTTTATATTGCTTCGCTGGGATTCAGTATTGCTTTGATATTTCTGCTTTTTAAAGTGCTGAAGGTTTCAACTGACAAGTCGGAGAATGGGAAAAATATATGGAAAATAGCTATTGCGTTAATTGTAATCCTGATACCATTTACCGCCAAAACAATTGATCGTAACAAAGACTGGAATTCGCAGCTCAGCCTTTTTTCGCACGACATCAAATACCTCGAAAATTCGGCGAAAGCGAATTATATTTATGCTACCACCCTCAAGACCGACCTGATCGAAAAGCTGAAAACAGGGGGTAACAGCAACAACGAAGCACAGGTTAATACCATCATTGCATTGCTGGAGCAAACCGTAAAGGTTTATCCAGGTTATTTCGAAGCATGGAGCAGCCTGGGAGAGATGTATGTGATGATGAAAAACGATACCGATAAGGCTATGGAATACTTTAACCAGACTGTGGTAGTTAAACCTACTTACGCAGCCGGATGGTATAACCTGGGGTATATATATTTCCAGAAAAACGATATCCCGAATGCACTCAGTAACTTCCGCAAGGCAGCCACGCTCGACTCAACCGATGTAAAAACCTTATCGAACCTGGCTACCTGTTATAATAAAACCGGGCAGATTGATTCGGCTGTTATCACCAATGCAATGATTATACGTGCCCAACCCAATATCGCACTGCCTTATATCAGTAACGCATCCTATTACCTGGCACTTAACGATTCGGTTAACGCTATACAATGGCTCGAAAAAGCCGCTGTGGTCCGACCGGATAACAGCAAAGTTACGGCGGTACTTTCGAAGTATTTTGCAAACAAAGGCGATAAGCAGAAAGCTGAACATTACCGCGAACTTTACGAAAAGGCACAAGGGAAATAATAAGCTGTTATGAACGAGTCGTTTACCCGTGTTTTTGACCTTCTGAATATATTGGCTACCAGGCCTCAAGAGCAAATTATGTTCACTTCGTTATGCAACGGGCAATGGCGTGACTATACTATTGCCAACTATATTGACTATAGCAACCGGACAAGTATAGCACTGCTTAATATGGACGTAATTAAAGGTGATTGTGTTTTAAGTATTACACAAAACCGTGCGGAGTTTAACTTCATTGATATGGGAATCCTTCAGATTGGTGCAGTACACGTTCCGCTTGCACCAGGCATATCAAACGACAGGCTTTCGAATATCATTAAAGAGGTGAAACCCAAGGTCCTGTTTATTTCAAATAATGCTGTTTACCGTAAATTAAAACAGTTGGACCCAGGAATTGAATCAATACCTGTTATAAGTTTTGAACCGGTTGCTGGACTTACTAATTATAATGATTTTGTGGGACACGATTCTGTTTCAAAACATGAACCACTGATTGTAAATGCACGAAGTTCAGTTAGTGATTCGGATCCGGCATCGGTTACTTATATTTCAGGAAACCACACCCCGGTAAGAGGTGTTGTGCTAAGTCACAGGGCACATGTATTTAACCTGCTTAATTTTAGTGAAAACCTTTTTCTTTCCAATCGGCAAAAGGCCGTAAGTGTTTTACCGCTGGCACACAGTTTTGAGCGCACGATGAACTATGTATTCCAGAATATAAATCTCCCGGTTGTTTATTCCGATAGCTTTTCAACAATTCAGACAGTTTTACAGCAGTTTCAGCCTGATGTTATGGTTGCGGTTCCCTATATATTAGAGAAATACGAATCGCAGTTTGAAAATGAAAGTGAGCTTACTTACAAATTGAAAAATAAAATACTACAGAATGTTGCTGGATGGTTAATTTATCCAAACTCGTTACCGATAACACTGAAACTGCTATTGATCAGCTTGTTAAAGAGATTCAGGACGGGAAAAGTAAGATCAATATTTGGGGGAAACCTTAATCTGATTATCTGTGGTGGAGCCAAACTTAATGCAGGAACATTACACACATTCTGGATGCAGGGGATTGAAATTTACGAAGGTTACGGGCTCACGGAGGCGGGTCCGGTGGTTACCGTTAATGACCGGCACAGGATAAAAGCTGGCTCAGCAGGCATGCCCTTAAAAGGAGTACAAGTAGCATTAAATCATGATAATGAAATACTGGTGAAAGGCAAAGGGCTTATGTCAGCTTATTATAAAACAGATTTTTCATCAATTGATGGAGATGGTTGGTTGCATACTGGCGATGTTGGTACAATTGATAAAAACGGGTACCTTACATTAACGGGTACCCAAAAAAGTATTTTTAAACTCAAAAACGGTCTGTATGTAAACCCTGAGTATATAGAAAAAACAATAATTTCAGCCACAAATTCTATAAAAAACATATGGGTTTACGGGCATAACAGGACTTTTCTCACTGCTATTATAATTCCTGAAAATAAGAGGGTAGTGTCTGCGAACAGCGAAAAAACCGAGCAAACATTAAATGAGCATCAATTTACTGATTCTGATAAAATCAATTCCCAAATCCACTTAGAAATTAATGAATATAATTCGAATAGTTCGAAATCAGATCATATCGTAAAAATTGAGCTCACCACTGATGAATGGACTGCAGATAATGGCTTATTGAATACGGATGGACTCCTTAACAGGCATTCTCTTTACCTCAGGTACCGTAACGAAATTGAAAAAATGTATGCCTGAGAGCAATCCTTTCAGGGATAAGGGCTAAGATAAAAAGTTACATTATTCTCCTCACTGCAGGTATTTGCAGCAGCGACCATGCTAATCCAAAAGTTAAAACCAGCGCTGTCGGAGCCACCATCGAAAATTTCAACAAGGGATGCAGACCCGTTCCTGCAAAGGCATAAAAAAACAAGGAACAAACAAGTGGATGGAGGAAATAGGCAAGCAATACGCTACGGCCAAGAGCAGCTGCCAGTTTTCCCGGTTTATTAATCCATTTACGGAATACTACAATGGCTATCATTCCTGTTCCAAAAGTCTTTATTATTTCCCAATAGGCATAAAACAGGGATGCTGCTGAACCGGGCTGTGTTATCAGCCTGAATTGCATATTCTGTTTGAATATTAGAAGCAAGATGACCGGTATTACCATTACCACCAGCGCTGCGATAAACCAGGGCTTCGAATTTTTAAATGTTACTTTCTCAAGCCATTGATACCTTGCTGCTGCCGTTCCCAGGAAAAATGATGTTCCAAAAAACACCATCGATCCCAATGGCCGACTCCCGACGGAGTCACCACCCATCGGAAAAATAATCCTGGTAATAAAACTGGCTGCTCCAACAATAAGAAAAAACACTACTATTTTACCCGGAGCTGGAAAGGAATCATTTTTAGGTTTGTAAAGTCCATTTGGAAATATATGGTAAAAAAATGCATATACCACCGAAAAAAACAGGATGAGCACAATAAACCACATAACACCAAGATAGCCATAAACGCCTGATTTGTATGTCTCTGTAATAAACTGAATAAAAGAATGATCTTCTCCTTTTGCCAGGGTAGTGATATACCTGGCTATGGGCCCTAATATAAAATAATACAATACCAGTGGTATTGATAGCCTGATGATCCTCTCTGACACAAACCTTTTGAAACCTTTTTTCTGTATTGAAGGGTATGTAAAATATCCTGCAATAAAAATAAACATCCCCATAAGGAATGAATAAGCAAAAAGTATGAACAATGAAAGTACTGCTTTGGTAACAAAATCATTATTCTGTTCCAGGTAGCTCCATCTACCGCCCCCGATAGCTCCGTAACTCACAGCAATATGCCCTGTAATTACATAGGCAATCAGAAAAACTTTAATATTATCGAGGTATACGAGCCTTTGTCTCATGTTTAAAAATAGGAAATGGGTGTTTTATTTAATCGCCAAAGGTAAGCATTATGCATACTCGCATTTAATACAACCTATGGCTTATGCGCGGCTTTTTCCGATTTCAGCCAGTGCGAGTATCGCTTGTCGCCGGCACTGATATCCTCCTCGAACGACAGGCAATAGTAGTTATAGTTCGAAATATACCCCCACATGGCATAGCTTAACTTACGCAGGTTCCATAGCGATCGTCTGAATTGCGTCCTTACACTTTTTCGGTTATAAATCTTAATCCTTATATCGCGCATGGTTTCCCTTAGCTCTTCTGCTTCCATTTGTTTTGGGGCAATAACTGTTTCCATAAAATCGTAGCGCCCCCAGTCCTCAGGGTAATTCGTATATAAAATACGGTTCTCCGATTTAAGCCTGTTATATAGCCCGGTGCCGGGCAACGGAGTGAGAATGGTCGTTTGCCATGCATCCACACTCGATTTCAGGATGTATTGAGCCCGGGCATAGAGTGCTTGTATCGAATCGGAATCCATTCCAAAAATAAATGCGCCCAGTATGCTGATACGATATTTGTGAATCTTACGAAAAACCTCTTTATAGGCATCCACACCCATATGCAGGTTCATTTTTTTCCCGGCTTCTTTAAGTTGTTCAGCTTTTTCGGATTCAATACCAATGAGTACCATGCGGCAGCCACTCCGGGCCGCCCATTTCAGCACTTCCTCGTTATCGGCGAAATTAAGCGAAACCTGCCCTATCCAATCTATTTTTATTCCTCTGTCAACAATGCCTTTAAATAATTCAATGGCACGTTCCTGGCTTTTTTTACCATAGCCTATAATATTGTCATCGAAAAAGAATACCAGTTTTGTGGGCAAAATTTCAAGCTCATCGAGCACTTCGCTGATCGGTCGTAAGCGGTACTGGCAGCCGTTAAATGTTGAAACGGAGCAGAAATCGCATTGCATCGGGCATCCCCGGGTGGTTTGAATGGCCGAAAACAAATATTGCTTGCTCAGCAAATCGTGGCGAGGCATGGGTTTACCACCCAATTCAACCAATTCGCCAATGTATTTTTTCTGAAGCTGCTTATTTTCGAAGTCAGAAATCACTTTCGCCCAGATACTTTCGGCTTCGCCAATAACAACAGCATCAACATATTGCAAGGCCTCGTCGGGAAGCATGGAGGCGTGAATGCCACCCATGACAGTGGGGATATTATGTTCCCTGTAAATTGCGGCAAGTTCATAGGCCCTGGGTGTTGTTGAGGTAAACGAAGTAAACCCAACCAGGTCGGCTTCTTCGAAAACAAAAGGATCAAAATTCTCGTCCAGTATTTTTATGTCCCATCCATCGTGAGTTAAGCCAGCAATAATAGCCAGGTTCAGAGGCGGGTAAGTTGACAGGTTGCGCATTCGCAGACCTTTGCGACGCTGGTTAGCAGGATTAATTAAAAGTAATTTTCTTTTTTGAAGTTCAATCATTAAAGGAGGTAGTTTTTCAAACCCTGATTACACAGGTTTACGGGCTTCAAATGTAGAGAGAATCATATTAATAAGTATAGATACATTGAAAGGAAATTAAAATTTTACCTGATTTGCCGTATAAAAGGATGCAAAAATCAAAAAAAATACAGTGAAACAAACATTTATTTTTAAAAAGCGGTAGGTATAATTCATATTTAATTATATTCGCTCCGCTTAAATCCGTATTTCTACTTCTCTGAATCATGCTAAAATACTGCCTTTTTACAGCATTGCTATTTTTTTCCCTCAACCGTTCGTATAGTCAGTTTGTAGTAAAAGATGTTTTGGCTGTAAGTCCACAGGCAAGTATTTTTAATCCTGAATATAATACAACACTTAACCTTGTTTGTTGGGAATCAGATGAAGGCCAGCTTTGGGTTTGTGGTCTGGATCCTGTTACACGCCTTTTCAATCCTGAAAATGGCAGAGGGACATTTGTAACCGACAATTTATCGCCTGCTGGTGTCGAAAACATGAACGGCCCCGAATGGATGCTGAGCACACAGGGAACCCAGATCGTGTACAATAAAAATATTTGTGGAATCCAATATCCCGGTATTTCGACCAAAGTGCTCGGAGGCTGGACCAGCACGACACTTTTCCAATACCCACATGCCATATATTCAATGGCTTCATCTAATTATGCAGATACGGTTGCCCGCTTTCTTTTCGAAACATATGATGATAGAGGGATATATTGGGTTAAAAATACTGATTTAAATACCCGGTATCATTATCCGGAAGTTACCCTTGGTTTTTTTGCCCGCGATAATCAGCAGATATGCTGTGCTACCAACAAATCGAGGTACCCTGGATTTATTGAGACCACGTGCAGCCTCCCCTATTTTACTTCCATTTCCAATGACACTATTGGCGCTCCTTTCATGTGGTATGACCCAGCAAGCAACAGCCGCTTGTTTATGTACAGAACCAATGGCTTTAAAACCCTCAAAATAATGCAGGAAATCAGTCAGGATTTCTGGGTTTTATACAAACAGTTTGACAGCCCTTTACCCGAACCTTACATTTATATCACCTCACCCGAACCTTTTACCTGTGGAGGCCAATCGTATATTTCGTTTATGGCGGCCCAGTCAGGCGCCGGAAGAGAAGGATTGCCTGCCGAGATATGGATAGCTTCCGCTGATCCGGCTGATTCATTAATGAGAAGAGTAAGCGACACCACCGTAGCCATACGAACCGACCCCGAACCTGTTGTGTTTGCCGACAGCGCTTTTATTTACTACACCGACATAATTGTTAATGATCAGGCTATGGTGCAATACAGCGTGCGGAAATGTGACACGGGCCTGGCAAATATTATAACCACCCAAAAAACACAAAACTTGTCGTCACCTGCTATTTCAGTTTTCCCAAATCCAAATAACGGCAGGTTTACTCTTCAAACAAACAAAGCATTTGCTTCAGGTTCAAAGATTTTTGTTTTTGACATGGCTGGCCGACAGGTTTTCTATACGATTACCGAAGGATACCGACCGGAGTTAAACCTTGGAAATTTACCGGCAGGGAACTATTCGCTTAAAATTGTGAATCAGAATGAGGAAGCATATGTCCTATTTACCATCAATGACTAATATCCTCTTAAAAATTTGCTTTTAATTATGTTAGCTGCTCTTATCAATTAAGTTATCGGTCACCCTGAAACGACACTGCAGGATAAGCACAAATGGCAGTGAACAGACAAAATTTAGTTTTAAAAGGCTATGGTTTTAAAAAATGCAATAAGCCGAACCTGACCAAAAAGCGAATCATGAAATTCCTAAATGTTTTTATTTTGGAATAGTTTTAGGATTTTGCTTATCTTTACCCTATGAAAACAATAGCACGTAAACGGTACTTAGATACACTTAGTGTTCTTAAAGATAAGAATTTAATAAAGGTTGCCACAGGTGTAAGGCGCTGTGGAAAATCAACTTTAATGACACAATTTCAAGACTTGTTGCGTAAAGAAAACGGCAAAGTTTCCATTTTGGCGATCAATATGGATATGCCCGAATTTCGGTTTTTAGCAGAACAAAATTGGAAAGAGATTTACGATTACATCATTAAGCATCTCAAAAAAAACGCAACCAATTATGTGTTTATTGACGAAGTGCAAAACGTTCCCGAATTTGAAAAACTATTGGAAGGCTTGTACGTTCATCCAAACATAGATTTGTACGTTACAGGTTCAAACGCATTTTTATTATCAAGCGAATTGGCAACTTTGCTTACTGGCAGAGCTTATGAAATAAATGTATTGCCTTTTTCTTTTGCTGAATATTTAGAGTTCACAGGCAAAACCGCAAACCCTGACCGTGCTTTTGCTGAATATGTGCGTACAGGTGGTTTTCCCGAGGCTGTGCGACTTTCAGCGGACGGAAATCATTTTGCAAATGAATATTTGCAAACGGTTTTCAAAAACATTTACGACAACGATATTTCTAAACGCTATACTATTTATGCCGAACAATCATATCAGGAAGTTGTAAGCTTCTTAATAGATTCAGTTGGTTCAAGAGTTTCAGCAGGAAACATTGCCAAAGTTTTAACAAAAAACAAAAAGAAAATTGACAACAAAACGGTGTCAAAGTACATTGACACTTTGGTTGAAGCCTATTTGTTTTACAAAGTAAACCGCTATGATATCAAAGGCAAACAACATTTGGCAACGCAGGAAAAATACTATTTGGTGGATTTGGGATTTCGCAACGCAATCCTTGGAAAAGAATCGGTAAGCGATGCAGGACATTTACTTGAAAATATAATTTATCTTGAGCTAAAACGCAGAAACAACCAGGTATGGATAGGAAAAACCAACAATTTAGAAGTTGATTTTGTTGTTCGCAACAACGAAGGTTTTACACAATACATTCAGGTTTCGCAAACAGTACAAAACTCAACGACTTTAGAACGTGAGTTAGCACCATTTGACAGTATTGCAGACCATCACGAAAAACTTTTAATCACAATGGATTACGAGACAGGTACATATAATGGAATAAAAAAAATAAACGCAATAGATTGGCTTACAAAGACCTATAAATAAGGGAGAACCGATAACACGCAATATATCCAATGGCGTGGGAAGTTGTAATTTGAAACTTCCTACCCCGCATCAAAGCATGCATCGGTGGACAATGAACAAGTCCGCAAACCGCCACTGGATATATTGCCAAACGGTGGCAGGAACTGGTATACTTAAATTTTATTTTGGTTTCTACCCTGGTTAATTCAAAAAAGACAAAAGGTTCAAAATTTATAAAGGTATTTTTTTCCGCCTGACTTCAATCTTTTACTTTTTTTCTTTTCTCTTCTACAAGAATAATGCAGGCTACATAGCTCGGGTCATAAGATTATTCCAATCAAAGACTCTTATAAACAAAACACTTCCCGAAAACCACTTAAACAGATAATTTTGCATAAATTTGCCACTTATCAAACATCCACTAAATTTTAACTCAACAATTCAATGATTGAAGATTTCATCCTAAAAATAGAAGCCGAATTCGAAGACCTGGAACCCGGAAAACTGAAACCCGAAAGTAATTTCCGCGATGCTTTCGAGTGGAATTCAATAAATGCACTGATACTGATTGCCCTTATCAAAACCGAGTATAACGTATCGATCAATGCCGAAGATATTCAAAAATCGAAATCGGTGAATGATATTTTCGAAATAGTAAAAAGCAGGATATAATGGCTATTTTCTCCATCCCCGGTGTACGCCTTGCAGGTATTGCAGCAGCAGCGCCTCGCAAGGAAGTGTCGAACTACGACTACAAATGGGTTTCGGCAAAAGATCGTGAAATGATCGTGAAAACCGTGGGAGTGGAAAAACGTCGTGTGGCAGAGCCGGGAACTACAACTTCGGATCTTTGTTACGTAGCCGCCGAAAAACTAATTGCTGACCTGGGTTGGGATAAAAGTGAAATTGAATTACTTATTTTTATCAGCCAGTCGCGCGATTATATTATACCATCCACTTCGGGTATTATACAGGACAGGCTGGGCTTACCTCACAGCTGTGTAGCTTACGATATAGGGCTGGGTTGTTCGGGATGGGTGTACGGAGTTTCGGCAATTGCAAGTATGATGTCGGCAACAAAAATTAAAAAAGCATTGTTGCTGGTTGGCGATATTTCGACTCTTACAGCATCGTACCGCGATAAAAGCACCTACCCCTTGTTTGGCGACGCCGCCACAGCCACAGCATTCGAGCTGAGCGATACTGCAGCGCCCATACATTTCAACCTCGAGTCCGACGGATCGGGATATGATGCCATCATCATTCCCGATGGTGGATTACGGAATTTTATCAGTAAAAAATCCTTCGATTACAAAAAATACGGTAACGGCATTTACCGAACCCGCTTCCAGATTGCACTTAACGGCATCGACGTATTCAATTTCGCTTTGCGCGAAGTAGTTCCCAATGCCAAAAAGCTGATGCAGGAAATATCGAAAACCACTGCCGATTTCGATTACCTGGTTTTGCACCAGGCGAATCGCCTGATGAACGAAACCATACGCAAAATGATGAAGATGGAAAAAGAAAAGACTCCCTATACCATCAGCAATTATGGCAATACCAGTTCGGCATCCATCCCGCTTACCATTGTTGACCAGCTTCGCGAACATATCACGACCCGAAAAGTACAATTGCTTACCTGCGGTTTTGGCGTAGGCTTGTCGTGGGGAAGTGTTGCTATTGAACTGGACAAGGTGGTATGCCCTGAGGTGATTGATTTTTGAAGAGATTGAGAGGATAGAAAAGATTGAAGGGATTGAAGGCTTGCCTGCTGCAAGCAGGGATTGAAGAGATTGATGGGGTGATGGAGTGAACTAATTGAAAAGCAATTGTTAACAAGAATATCAACTTGTGCCTTTAATTCAATTTTCATCAGCAAAACCCTACTTATTACTATCCCGATAGCTAACGGAACCTAACTCCTTATTTCAGATGCCTGATTCGTTCACACTTAAAGGAAAAACAGTTTTTATTACCGGCGCCACATCAGGAATCGGGAAACAGGCAGCCATTGATATGAGTGCTGCCGGAGCAACACTGATTATTACGGGGCGCAGCGAGGAACGGCTTTCGGAAACCCTGGCCGCACTTCATGGCGAAGGTCACACGCAATTTGTCGCCGACCTGATGGATTTTGATGCATTTATTACCCTGGCTGAGGGCCTCCCCTTGCTCAACGGTGTTGTTCATTCTGCTGGTGTTACCGGTCATTTACCTGCTAAATTCATAGGAGCTGATGATATTTCGCTTATGATGCGGATAAATTATATGGCGCCGGTGCTACTCACTTCTGCATTACTGCGAAAGAAAAAAATCGCCCCGAACGCTTCATTGATTTTTATGTCGTCGATAACTACAAAATACCCATACTACGGAGGAGCGCTTTATGGCAGCAGCAAAGCAGCTATCGAAGCTTATTCGCGGGTGCTTTCAATCGAACTGGCTGCCAAAGGCATACGGTCGAATTGCATTTCACCTTCCTTCGTACGCACACCAATGGTGGATGATGCCGGCAAAACCATAAGCAACGAAGTACTCGAAAAATTCGAAAAAATGATGCCCCTTGGTTTCGGCGAACCGGAAGATGTGAGTAACGCTATTGTTTACCTGCTTTCGGATGCATCCAAATGGGTGACCGGAAGCAATATGGTGCTGGGTGGAGGATAAGAAATATTGATTGTACCAAGGATAAATAGAATTGGGTTTAAATGGTCGGAAGACGGATCCCGATAGCTATCGGGATGGAAGTCAGATGACTCATTAAATTAACAGCAGAACTCAGTCTTTTGTAAAATACTACAAATAAAAGTAAAAAATGACCCCTGAATACAGTGTAATAGTGCCTGTGTACAACAGCGAAGAAACACTTGTTGAATTATTCAAGCGTACAAGGGCTGTTTTTGCTGCTGCCGGGTACACGTTCGAAATGGTATTTGTTGATGATTTCAGCCTCGACAGGAGCTGGGAAGTATTGATAAACCTCAAGAAAGAACATCCTGAGTCAATAACAGCCATTAAGCTTGCCAAAAACTTCGGACAGCATAATGCTATTTTTTGCGGATTGGAACATGCCAGGGGCGAATTTATGATCACCATTGACGACGACCTGCAAATACCACCCGAAGAAATCAGTAAACTGATACAAGTTTACCAGGAAAAAGATGTTGACCTGGTTTACGGATATTTTGGCAAGAAGCAACATTCGCCGCTGAGGAACCTGGGAAGCTTTTTCATAAAGAAATCGTCGCGCATACTCATGCATTCACCCGGCGAAGGATCCTCCTTCAGGCTGATCACTGCCGGACTGGTAGCCAATATCCTGAAACATCAGCAGCACTTTATGTATATCGACGAGCTACTGCTATGGTACACCAGCAATATTGGATTTACCGAGGTACAACACCAGAAAAGGACAACTCACCGGTCGGGGTATTCGACCTGGAAACTTTTTCAGCTTTCGGCCAATATCGTCATTTACTATACCGCTGTTCCTCTGCGCATTATGACTTACGGCGGATTCATATTATCGGTGCTGAGTTTTATTATCGGCATACGGTTTATCATAAGCAAAATGGTGCACGATGTTCCCCTGGGCTACACATCGCTGATAGTGGCTATACTGTTTTCGACCAGTATCATCATGCTATGCCTGGGATTAATAGGCGAATACCTGACACGTATTTACCAGGTACAAAATAAAAAACCACCTTATTCAATCAGGAAAATACTGAAATGAAAATAAGCAAATACGGCATTACCCTGAACCGCCTCAGGCAGGAAGATATTGAATTTGTTCGCGAGAAACGTAATTCGGACGAAGTTAGAAGGGTTATGGAATTCCGCGAAGAAATCACCCCGGAGATGCAGCAAAAATGGTTTGAAAGCATCGACAACTTCGAAAATTTCTATTATATAATTGAATACAAGGGTGCTAAAATCGGTCTTCTGAACGATAAAAATATGGACTGGAAAGCCCGTACATCCGAATCGGGCCTGTTTTTATGGGACGAATCGTACATCGATACCATTGTACCTGTACTCGCTTCACTCTGCCTGCTCGAAGTCGGTTTTTATTACCTCAACTGGAATACCTCACATATAAAAGTCCTGCGCGATAATCCAAAGGCGCTCGAATATGTGAACAGCCTGGGTTATGTAATGGCCGAAGGTCAGGAGGATAAACAAAACCAGTTATATTTTCTCACCCGTGAGCTCTTCGAGACCAAAGGCAAGAAAATTCAGAAAGCCGCCCGGGCATTTATTGACGATAAATCGGGAGAAGGTTTCCTGTTGCTCGAGCCTTTTGATTATGAATCGGGCCTGGCTCAGCAGATCGAAAATTACTTTACCGAAGCCGGAATTAACCTCCACAGGCGAGGGGAAGCGGGGAGCAGGAAGTATTTCAGGTAAGGAGACAAGAAAAGGTGTCAGACCCCCTTTGGGTGTGCAGACACCTCGGCCTGTTAGTTTGGAGCCGAATAAACGGGTGTAGATTCTCACAATTAACGAAGGCTTATTTACTATATAAAGCATCCATTTGTAAGGTAGTATTTTTACTGCTTTGCCAATAACATAAAGCCCCTGTGTATAAGCTATGGCCGGTGCTACCCACAGGTAATCGAAAATTGAAAACCGGGTAACATCTCTTTTATATCCTGCCTTTTCAGCCAAATCCCCTGCAACCAGGTCGGCGATGCGAATCTGCCGCGGTGTAAGTTTTTGCTTATAAATACCAACCCTGCGATCGTTGATGGGGTGCATAAGGCTTTTAAAATAACGATCGAGGATTTCGGGGGGGAACGAAGCTTCCAGTTCTTTTTTCCTGTGGTGAAAACCAAATATTGACGGGTCTTCCGGAATGTTCAGAAAGTTGCATACTAGCGCAAACTTATCCTCAGGATTTCGAACAAAATCCTCGTACCGGATAGTTGCAAACCGATCAGGATGTAATGCGGCTGCCTTTTCAATTACACGGTACGAATATTTCCAGCGGTAAGTGAGCAGGCTAACATTTGGCATCTCGAAATCAACATCCAGCATCGACACCAGGTTATCGCGGTAATCGCGCACGAGATGGATAAATTTGGCGGTCGGGAAAATACGGGCCAGTAGTTCAGGATGGTTCGAAATAGCGGGGTTTTTATCACCGAAAAGGACAATTTCCTTTTTATCAAAAAAAGAATTGTAGTGAGAATAAACCACTTTAAGCAGCGTTTCGAGAGAGTGCTGACCCTCGCATTGTAAAATATTACTGTGAAGCAGCTCGGGATCAATACCCGGCCAGTTTTTAATCGACCAGAACGGTATCCTCAGCGGTTGAAACAAGGCCTGGTAAAAAGCTTCGAGTTTTGGCTTATCCCACAGCGAAACTTTCCCAAACTGGAAATGAAGCAACAGCAGCATAGGCCACTCCTGAGGTATAATAATATTGGGATGGGCATCGAATAAAGTGCGTAGCAGCGTGGAGCCGGTTCGGGGGCGGCCCAGGATGAAAAACATGGGCGTGGCTGCTATTTTATCAATATCCGGAATTTTCTGCAACATGCTTAGCTTCTTTTAGGCAAATACTTGATAAAAATAGCAAAATCAGATGATCTGTACGTAATAATTTCATGAAGCGGGATATTCATCTTAACCGAAAAAAGAACAATTAAAGCGATTGCTCCACCAATATAACTTACATTGCTGGCCAATGCGGCTCCAATCCCTCCATATAGAGGTACCAGCCAAAAATTAAGTGCAGCATTTACCAGTAATGCGGGAATAAAAACCCATAAAAGAAGTTGTGGCTTTCCAACACCCGCAAACCGACTGTTGAGTATTCGTGGTATGACAAAAAATATGATTCCGGGCAACATCGTACGCACTATACTCACACTAGGAATAAACATCCCACCATAAATGAAAGGTAGCAGAAAGGGGATTACAAAATATAATGCAATGCCCAGCAATAAAATCGCCAGGAATGAAAGCCTGATTAACCGGGCCACATCGGCATTCAGCACCGTTTCGTCGGCAGAGTTTGCAGTGCGGCTCAATACCACAATACCTATAGCTGTTGGCAATTGCCATAATTGTTCGCTTATTGCAACGCCCAGCGAATAATAGCCAACCTGTTGTAAAGATGAAAGCTTCTGAAGAAAAAGAATATCAATGCGGTAATTAAGTTGCATTACCATGACTGCGACCGCGTATATAACACCCAAATTAACCAGGCTGCCAATAACCTTTTTGTCAGGATGAAATGAAATATGGTATTCTTTTGCCAATGTTCTGATTGAAATATACGCTACTGCCAGATTCGAAATAAATAAAGCAAACAAAGCACCTAAAACAGTCATCCGAAGTAAAATGACAAAAATCACTACACCAGCTAAATTTAACAACAAAGGCAGCCAGTTGGTAAGGTTCGATCGCCGGAATTGCTGCTTCCCAAGAAAAACGCCAGCGGAATAAATAAGAGCAAGCTTTACAGGAATTGTAAGGATTGAAATTAGTATCATATAAATATCAGCACCTTCGGGCGTAAAAAAAAGAAAACCTACAGAACTGAGAAGCATGGCCAGAAAAGAAGTCAGCAGCAGCAACTGCACAACTCCCGAAACAACCCGGTCAGAATCAAAAAGTTTCTGACCCAGGTGGAATACTGCCGACCGCCTGATACCCATCATAGTGAAACTAACAGCAATCAAGGGAACAATAAGCAGTGATGTGTACATGCCGCGTCCTTCGGGACCCAGGTATCGCGAAATCACCACATCAATAATAAAGCTATTGATCACAGCAAAAACATTGCTGCTCAATACACCTGTAATATCGCGGGTAAGACTCCGTTGAGGCATTTTAATGCTAAATGTCAGTAATTATTTGTATATCAAATTGTTTCATTCACATCTATTGCTATCCGTAAAATTTTACATTTATGTTGTAAGCGATTTTTACAACAAAAAAGTCAGGTAGAATAACAATACTTATGTTTTTTGATTGCCGGATAAGGGCTAAGTCCTTTTATCAGACACAAAGATTAAAACTTAAGCTTTAAAAAATGTAGTGATTTCATAACCAGGCACCTTTCCAGGGTTTAAGTATCGGCATTACGGACTTTAACGAAAAGTCGCGCCAGCATTGGACCGTTGTTTTTGATTCTGATTTTTGTATGAAACGGAAATAAATCAATAACATCACGCACAAAATAAAGTGCCCATCCGTAAAGCAGCCATGGAACCGACCGCATAAATGCTACCGGATCTGTTTTTCGGAACCTCCGCTCGTAGCCATACTTCTCGAGCCAGCCACCGGCAACATTTTCGGTTACACGGATATCAGTTTCAGGTAGCTGTTTTTTCCAAACATCAACTTTGTCGGCATTGATTGGCGAAAGCAGGCTTTTATGGTATTTCATCACCAATTCAACATTATATGCTTTCAGAACCTCGGGCCCCCGCTTGTAAAAATCAAAAACCAGGCTGTTAAAAGGTACGTTCAGAAAATCACACATTTCCCGGTAATAACGATGGGGGTCCTTAACCAGGTCTTCGTAGCGAATGGTATAAAAGCGCTCCGGATATTTTTGTTTAAGCCTGAATATTCTTTTGGCCGAATGCACCCAGCGATAAGCCAGTAAAGCAACAAAAGGGCCTTCGAAATCGACATTCTTGAGCGAAATGATATTATCACGCGGATCACGCATCAGGTGTATAAATTTCGCATCGGGGAAAAGTTTCAGCAGTTTCGGAGTGTAGGTTGCATACACTGGGTTTTTATCACCGATCCAGGCTATTTTTTCTTTGTTAAAAATTGAATTGTAGTTGAGGTAAACTACCTTACATATATCCTGGAAAGTATATTCACCTTTATACAGAAGCAGATCAGCTTTCAGATCATCAAGATTCAGTTTCCATGTATCGAACTTGATATGCAACTGAACATCAGTAAAAAAAGAAAGCAGCTTTTCTTCGTCCCAGTTTTTTACGTTACCATACTTCGACTCCATATTTATTATAAAGGCGCATTCGAGGGGTATGGCAACATTGGGGTGAGCATCAAAAAGGGTACGAAGCAATGTAGTGCCCGACCGTGGGCGGCCCAAGATAAAAAACATCGGGAGTTCTTGCAGTTTCTGTTTATCTTGAATTAAAGGCATGTAGAAAAGTTAAAAAGGCTGTTATTCATTTTTTCCGGCAAATGTGTACTTTTGAGGCGGAATAAAATGTTCGGTTTTTGCGCTTTCAAAAGTATAAAAATATAGCACATCATGAACAGTTACTTCCACATTGGCCGACATTAGCCGCATTACAATCCTGTATAGTATGAAGATCCCGTTTAACAAACCCTTTTTTACCGGGCACGAAGCCAGGCATATTGCAGCGGCAGGTGCCACCGGTAAAATATCGGGTAATGGTTTATTTACACGTAAATGCCACGATTATTTTCAGCAGCGTTACGGCTTTGGTAAAGTATTGCTTACCACTTCCTGCACCGATGCACTCGAAATGACCGCCCTGCTGGCACGCATCGAGCCCGGTGATGAGGTAATTATGCCTTCCTATACGTTTGTTTCAACTGCCAATGCTTTTATACTGAGGGGTGCCACAATAGTTTTTGCCGACAGCAGCCCTGAAAACCCGAATATTGACACAGCTAAACTGGAGAGCCTGATAACCAAACGTACAAAAGCAATTGTGGTTGTTCATTATGCCGGTATTGCGTGCGATATGGATACGGTAATGCAACTTTCAGCGCGTTATAACCTGCTTGTAATCGAAGATGCGGCTCATGCCATTGATTCGTATTATAACGATCGTCCGCTGGGCAGCATCGGGCATATGGCTGCATTTTCGTTTCACGAAACTAAAAATGTCAGCTGTGGCGAAGGCGGTATGCTGGTTGTGAATGAAATGAGCCTGGCACCGCGTGCTGAAATTATATGGGAAAAAGGAACTAACAGGGCGGCCTTTTACCGTGGCGAAGTGGATAAATACGGATGGGTCGATGTGGGTTCATCATTCCTGCCCTCGGACCTGGCGGCTGCCTATTTATTAGGGCAACTCGATATGCTGGACGAAATACAGCAAAAGAGGAAGACGATTTTTAATTCCTATTTCGAGCAATTAAAACCCCTTGAACAATCCGGCGATCTGCAACTCCCGCTTATCCCCGGATATGCCTCGCACAACGGCCACCTGTTTTATATAGTAACCCAAAAACCGGCAAAGCGCGATCAACTTATTAACTACCTGAACGAAAAAGGAATACAGGCTGTATTCCACTATCTTCCTTTACACCAGAGCGATTTTTTTAAAAACAGATACAAAGGCTTGCCACTGCAGCAGGCTGAACGCTATGCCGATTGCCTGCTGAGGCTTCCGTTTTACTATGAACTTACCGGGGAGCAGATTGAAATGGTGGTGGATGCGATTGCAAAGTTTTACAGGAGTTAATTCTGCAGCCTGAATAAAGTTTAACAAAAAGGAACTCGCCCTGCGAGTATATAAGTGTCAGACACCCGCAGGGTTTGCAGACACTTATAAGCAATTTATCCAAATAAATAATCTTTTTGTAATTTCTAAAAACACATGTACATTTGATATAAAATATTCAGTATTCAACTAAATCTATTTCCTATGAAAAACATCATTCTAAGTATTGCCATTGGTTTATTTTACATTGCAGCCTCAGCCCAGGGAATTGATTACAAAGCAATTGACGTTGAAGTATATCAACTCGACAACGGGCTTACAGTCATCCTTAACGAAGATCATAACACGCCACAGGTTTTTGGAGGCATTGTTGTGCGTGCCGGCGGGAAGGACGACCCAAAAGATGCAACCGGCATGGCGCATTATATGGAGCATATGCTCTTTAAAGGAACTGAGGAACTGGGAACCACAAATTGGGAAGCCGAAAAACCACATATCGAAGCTATTTTCAGACTTTACGATGAACTCGGGAAAACGAGCGACAATACTGAAAGAGCCATTATTCAAAAGCAGATTAATGAGGAATCAGTAAAAGCGAATGAATATGCTATTCCGAACGAGATGTGGAACCTTGTCAGAAGCATAGGCGGAGCGAATATGAATGCCGGCACCGGTCCGGATCACACTATTTTTTACAATTCATTTCCTCCCACACAAATAGAGAAATGGCTGGATTTATACAGCCACAGATTCGAAAAGCCAGTATTCCGCTCGTTCCAGGCAGAACTGGAAGTAGTTTACGAAGAAAAAAACATGCACTCCGATATGTTTCAATTCGCTCTGTTAGACAATTTCAGAAAGCAGTTTTTCAAAAATCACCCCTATGGCCAGCAAACTTTGATTGGCACTGTCGAAGATCTGAAAAACCCTTCTCTTTCAAAAATGTATGATTTCTTTACAACCTGGTATGTGCCAAACAACATGGCGTTGATTATTGTAGGTGATTTTGATAAAAACAAGGTAAAACAACTGGTTGAAGATAAATTCGGCAAATGGCAAAGGAAAGAACTGCCCGAACGTATCAGCTATGAAGAGAAACCATTTAATGGCCGGGAATTTGCTGAAATGAAACTTACCCCTGTCAAAATTGCTATTCTGGGCTTCCGCACCATTCCGGCCGGGCATCCTGATGAAACTGCGTTTAAAATATGTGAAGCCATTCTCTCCAACAACAGTAAAACAGGCTTACTCGATAAACTGATGCTCGACAATAAACTAATAGCTGCACAAAGCACGAGTATCCCTTACAACGACCAGGGTGTCAGCCTGATATTTATTATTCCGAAAGTAATAGGTCAAAAGCTTGGTGCTGCCGAAAAATTAGTTCTGGGTGAGTTAGTTAAGTTAAAATCAGGTGATTTTGATTCAACATTTGTCGAAAACATAAAAATGGAGCTCTTCAGGGAATACCAGTTGAAATTAGAATCGAACAGTTTTAAAACAAATATGCTTGCAACTGCTTTTTCGCGCAATCAATCGATTGATGATATGTTACAGTATCCTGAGCAATTGATGAGTATTACCAAAGATGATGTTATAAAAGTAGCCCGCCAATATTATGGTGATAACTACCTTTCTTTCTATTCGAAAATGGGATTCCCTAAAAAGAAAAAAATCGAAAAACCAGGCTACAAGCCTGTGATTGTCAATACAAATGCAATTTCCGAGTATGCCAAAAAATTCCAGGGTGTACCCGAAATAAAGCTAAATCCAAGTTTTGTCAACTTCAACAAAGATGTTGAGCATATAGCTGTTTCGGATAACATGGATGTGTATTGCGTAAAAAATCCTGCAAATAATATTTTTACCTTAAAACTAAAATTCAAAATTGGCAATAAATCCAATCCTGATCTCATATATGCAGCTGATGTAATGAATTATGCATATCCTGAAGGCATGAGTTTAGATAGTTTTAAAGCAGAATTTGCTGATATTGGAAGTACATATAACATTTCGTGCAACGAAAGCTATACTATCGTTGAAATTACAGGATTTGACAATAGTTTTAATGAAGCAATAATCCTGGTTAGTAAATTGCTAAAGAACCCGGTTCTTGACCAGCCAAAAGTGGATATTTTGCATGAGGGCGAAAAAACAAACCGCAAGTTTGAGCGAAGTGAGCCCGATGAGGTAGCTGAAGCCTTGTATGCATGGGTGCGTTATGATAAAAAGTCAGATTATATCGACAGGTTAAGCCTTGCAGAAACAAAAAAGCTGCAGGCAGATCGATTAATCAATGCTTTCAAAACAATAGCCGATTATGGTGTCGAAATCCACTATGCGGGTAATATAAATTCAGTTACTATTTCGGAATTATGTAAAACTACATTTAATTACATTGGTAACGAGAAAGTTGAATTCCCTGTTGTTTTAGATATTAAGCCTTGTAATGAAAATACAATTTTCTTTGTTAATAAGAAAAAAGCTACGCAGAGCAAGGTCTTCTTCCTTGTAAATGGGTCAGCTTATAATCCTGAAGTACAAGCTGATATGGATGCATTTAACCTGTATTTCGGTGGCGATTTTTCAGGGTTGGTTTTGCAGGAAATACGAGAATTCCGTTCGCTGGCATATACTGCAGCAGCAAAATTTACTACTCCTGCCTTAAAGAGTAAGGAAGCTTATTTTGCAGGATATGTTGGCACTCAGGCCGACAAAACGTTAGAAGCCGTTGAAGTTTTCGACACCCTAATCCGATATATGCCTGCAAAACCAGAACGTGTTACCATGATAAAGCAATATCTATTGCAATCATCAATTAGTAACCGTCCTCATTTCAGGAGCTTAAGCGAACAAATAGTAAAATGGGAAAATCAGGGATATACAGTTGATCCGGCACAGTATAAAAGAGATGCATATGAGAATATGAGTTTTGAAAATATACAGGCATTTTATAGTAAAAACCTTGCTGCCAAACCTGTTGCAATATGCATTGTTGGCGATAAGAGTAAAATTGACATGAAGAAGCTTAGCACGTATGGCAAATTGATATTTGTTAAGGAAAGCAGCCTTTACAGCAAATAAAATCGGTTGCAATACTAAGGCGAGTTAATAAAAAAAACACCCTCAAAATAGGGTGTTTTTTTTTAAAAGGGTTAAAGTGTTCTGTGTCAGACACCCCTGCGGGTGTGCAGACACAGAACAGGTGTGCAGACACCAGCCTACTTTTTCCAAACCGGTAATCTGCCAGGTGTAGCGGGTGCGCCCAGTTTTTCAACTTCAGCTTCAAGTTGCCTGAGGTCAGTTTCGCCAATGCGTTTGATCTGGTCGTAAACGGGTGGGAATTCTTCCATCAGTATAGCGTAGGCATCCTTCTGGGTATTAGTAGGAGCGCCTGTTGAGCCCCAGTGAGCCCAGGCAATTTTCCATAAGCGGCCGTACAACGTTACAGGTGCCGGTGGATTTTCCTCATCGCTAGGCTTGTTACTTACATTATTGAATTTTAACTTAATATCTTCGAGTTGATCCGATACCTTGCTGATACGTGCCCGCAAATCGGCATTTGCTCCCGGTACTGCATTTAATGCCACCTGCAGAGCATACGTACGTTTCAACAAATCGTCGGTGTAATCGTCGGTACCACGCATAACACGTGTGAGCTCAGCTACTTTTTTCTGGAAATCAACCACAGCAGCCCGGTCAGGTGCCGGTAACGATGAATTGTTCAGAGTTACTGCATTAAACTCAACAGGTCCGGCCAGTTGCTTAACGGTATCGCGCACGGTAAGCGAAAGGCTCACTTTGTATTTCCCAGGCATTACAGGGATTCCGCTCCTGGAAGCAGCAAAAGCATCGTATTTTTCCTGCCCTTCAACAGGGGAATAATCGCGGTAACGCAAATCCCAGTTCATACGGTTTATGCCCGAGGATGGCGATTTGTTAATTCGGCAAATCTCGTTGCCCGACTCATCGGTAATGGTAAAGGTGAGGTATGCTGGTATTTCCTCGCGTTCGGCACGGAGTTCGGCATCTGTAGGCTGTGGGATGCGTTCGCCTTTTTCGAATAATTTCGATTCACGCTCCTGTCGCATCGCTTTCAGGGTTTTGGGTGTATCTTTCAGGTAATAGGTAAAAACAGCACCGAAATCAGGGTTTTTAGCTATGAAATAAGTTGATCCCTGTCCGTATTTTGTGCGCGAAGGCACGAACATAAGGGCATCTTTAACAGGGAATACATATGCATCTTTTTCAAGCAGCTCTTTATTCACCAGGCGTAATGGCGAGTAATCGTCCATAATATAAAATCCTCGACCGAAAGTGGCAACCGCCAGGTCGCTTTCGCGTTTCTGTATAGCTATGTCGCGTACCGGGATAGAAGGCAAACCGCCTTTTAGCTGAACCCATATTTTTCCGCCATCGTTACTGAAGTAAAAGCTGAATTCAGTTCCTGCAAAGAGCAGATCAGGGTTGATAAAATCCTGCTGAATGCTATGCACAGTCTCATTCTTTGGCAGGTTGCCTGCTATGGATGACCAGGTGCGACCCTTATCGGAACTTTTATATACATAAGGGGCGAAATCGTCGCGTAAAATATTATCGAACGCTGCAAACACCACATTTTCGTCGAATCGCGAAGCCATCAGGTCGCTTACATAAGTGAATTCGGGCAAGCCGGGGAATTTATCTGCTTTTCTCCATGTTTTACCGGCATCCTCAGTAACCTGTATCAATCCATCGTCGGTACCTGCATAGAGAAGATTTTCTTTTACAGGCGATTCGTCCATCGAAACAATAGTGCCATACAACGAAGTTGAAACATCTTTTACCACGGCATCATAACTCCAGTATTTACCCATTACAGGCCAGGTATTGCGGTCGATTTGCGCGGTAATATCATCGCTTATCACCTGCCAGGTGTTACCACGGTCGTCGCTGCGGAAAACTTTATTGGCAGCACAATACAGGCGGGTATGCGAATGCGGGCTTATGATAAGCGGTGTATTCCAGTTCCAGCGGTAGGTAAGTTCGCCTTTGCGTGGCTCAGGCCTGATGTCGACAGATTCCTGGTTTTTACGGTCGTAACGCACCATTCCACCATACTGCGACTCGGCATAAACAATATTAGGATCTTCCGGATCGATCTGCGACCAGAAACCATCGCCGCCATTGGTGACAAACCACTCGTCGCTTACCACTCCCGAACCGCTGGTATTGCGCGACGGGCCTCCGAAACTGTTATTATCCTGGGTGCCACCATACACATAATAGAAGGGTTCCGAATTATCGACCTGAACACGGTATAACTGGGTAACAGGCAGATTCGATTTAAAAACATACTCTTTACCTCCGTCGAATGTTTCGTAAACACCACCGTCGCCTCCAATAAGGAAGTGCTGTGTATCGGTAGGATCGATCCACAGGGCATGATCGTCGACATGGCGTTTGTTGTTGCCAACCCGCTGCCAGGTTTTGCCGCCATCGGTAGTATATTGCGAAACTGTTTCGACCGAATAGACCTTATCAACATCCTTAGGATCGCAAAAAATCTTATTGTAATACTGCCCCTGAGCGGTATGATCGCTCATTTTCTGCCAGCTGGCACCGCGGTTGGTACTGCGGTAAAAACCACCGGCATCGTCGGCAGCTTCGATAATAGCAAAAATATAATCAGGGTTTACCGGCGAAATAGCCAGGCCCATACCGCCCATATCGGCTCCCGGAAGCCCGCTTTTCAGCTTGTCCCAGCTTTCGCCTGCATTAGTCGATTTATAAATTGCAGTCTCGGGACCACCCCCGATTTTGGTGAACACATGACGGCGGCGTTGCTCGCTGCTTGCGTATAAAACATTGGAATCGCGGGGATCCATAAGTATGTTGTTAACGCCTGTGTTTTCGCTTATCTCCAGGATTTTTTTCCATGTTTTGCCCCCGTCGGTGGTTTTATAAAGTCCGCGTTCGCCACCCGGACCCCATACCGAACCTTCGGCTGCAACATAAACGATATCGCTGTTTTTAGGATCGATAAGTATAGTGCCTATATGGCGCGAATCCTTGAGTCCCATGTTTTTCCACGACTTGCCACCATCCTGGCTTTTATAAACACCATCGCCATAACCTAAGGCACGCTGATGGTTATTTTCGCCCGTACCTACCCATACCACATTCGGATTGTTTGGGTCGAGAACCACAACGCCTATCGAATAGGATTTCTGACCATCGAAAACCGGGCTGAATGTAGTTCCGTTGTTAGTGGTTTTCCATACATGACCCGATGCTACAGCTACAAACCACTCGCTGTGGTTGTTAGGATTTACAGCTAAATCGGCAATTCGACCCGATGCAAAGGCAGGGCCTATGGAACGCCATTGTAAACCACCGAAGGTTGACGACTTTAATGTATCGGATTTGGCATCCGACTTTGATGATTCTTTCTTTGCTTTCGACTTTTGAGCCTGCGCTTCGAAGCCCGAAAACAGTATGGCAACAAGCGTTAAGGCAAGCAGCATACTCCTGAAAATGGTGAGTGAGGTTTTTCTCATAAAATTTATAATTTTAGTTTGATGAAAGATTGTAATTTCAAACCGCATTTAAAAAACACGTTAATCAATAACAAAGATGGAATTTTATTTTTTATTGAGGGTAAAAAACAGCATTAAATATGCAAAATGGCAATTGTAAACGGTAAAACTTTTATAAGCGCTGTTAAAATATCAGCAACAAATATGCGTTACTAACATACTTCAGGCTTATATACGTTGAAATACAGCAGGCTATCATTTTACTCACTATACATCATTTACAAAAACAATGTTTGATACTATTGCGTATGAAAAACTCTTTAATCACTTCATTTCTTTCCCTCATTGTCATATTATTAATCGTTGATACAGCAAGGGCACAAAACAATAATTTCATGCTTTCCGGGTACAAAAACCCGGAGTATGTTTACCGGGCCCTGGATCTGGATTTTGGGCTCAACAGCGGCTTTTTTACCAATAAGGAGGTCAGTACGGTTGATTATCTTTCGGATGCTTTTTCGCTCAATTCGGGTGCCGGGGCAAGCTTTACAAAGTATTCCAACTCGCCTAAATATCAAAACGAAAAATACATATCGTTTAATACAGGCATAGGTTCGAACACCAACAATACAAGTTCCGGTTACAACAGTGGTAAAGTCGAAAACAGTATGCGTTTGTTCAGCCATTTCGAAAACCTGGTGGTATCAGCAGCAAAAAGATCCTTTAACCAGAAACAGTATTATTTTGAAGTAAATGCGAAGCTGACAGCATTTTTCCAGGGCAATACCGGATCCGGCAAATCGTATCTTTCAGGCGCTGCCACTTCATCGGATGAAACACGCCTTACAAATTTCCATACCAATATAAACAGCTCATTCCTTACGGGGAAAGGGCGTATCGAACAGGTTCAGGATGCGCGACTGGCGCTGTACCTGCTCGAGGATTTACAAAAACTCAACCGCCTGGCGAAAACGGCCTCCAACGAAGATGTGCTTAATCTTGCAAAACTAATCACCCAGCTTAAATACAAACGGTTTTTCGACAATCGGCTGCGTAAAATTGCAGAAATAACGGCCATTGATTCGTTTATGCAGCTTAGTGGCATTGCCGGCGTAACTGATGCGACTTATTTCACTTCTCTCGCCGATAACTGGAATTATTCGAACAATCCCGTAAGGCTTAACGGCAACAGGTTATTTACCGGGTTCGAAGTGAGCTACGGATATGGGTACAAAAAAAATTACCGTCACGATATTTTACCCGACTACCTTACCAACGAAGCAATCGAAGAACAGAACTCAAGCGGGTTGTTTTTTGTAGTTGGAGGTGCATTTGAAAAGGCTGTAAGCCTCAAACGGCAGAATTCGGCGAGTATTAAAGCAGGAATCGGAATGCGACAAATCAGCGGGAGCCAGGAAACAATAAACAACCAGGTAAGCAGTTCGAAATCAGAAAACTTCACCGAAGCATTGCCTTCCATGCAACTTGAAGCCAATTATGGGATAGGATATTACCCGAATTCGCGGACCTGGCTCACTTTTAACTGGTGGTTACTATCCGGTTGGGACAAACAACTGGAAGGAACAACGCGTTCGGATAAAAGCGATTTTCAGAATAGCTTTTATACTTACACAGGCCCTCAATTGAATGCTTATTATTACCTGTCGGAAAAGCTAAGGCTCAGCTTCACTTTTAATGGTGAATTCAGGTTAAACCAGAACAGGTTTACGTATAAAGTGCCAAACGGGCGACCCCGGGAAGGTAACAATCCTCTGGTGGAATCAACAGGCAGATGCCACGCTTGTGTATAGTTTATTCTAATCCATTGTACTCTTAAAGTCAGGCTGGAAGGTTATGATTAACGAACCTGCAGAAAAGATAATAAGTATTGCCCTCATGAAATAATAGTGCCATGTGCCGGGTGCCGGGTTCCTGGGTGCTTGTCATTCAATCAGCTTTTTTAACGTATTGCGAAATACTTTAATGCAATATGATTCAATACCCGGCACTTGGCACATGGCACTTTGCACTGACACCTTGCACCCGGCACATGGCCACTGGCACACGGCACACGGCAAAGCAATAAATTGATTTTAAAGTTATTATCCGACCCTATGCAACCATTTGATTGATATGCTTCCCTTTAGTAAAGTTAAGCTGAAGAATGCGAAGCAATATCTCAAAAGTTAGAACATTGCATAGATTGTTGTACTTTTGTGAAAGGCTAAAACACTACTTCATTGAGGAACGTTGTAAGACTATTTACCGGTAATAAGAGCGAAATTGAGCGGGAGCTTGTACAAGGCTGCATCCGCAACGATCGTATTGCCCAACGCGACCTCTACCATAAGTATTGCGATGCCATGTTCACCATTGCTTTCCGTATTGCGAACAACCGCGACGACGCCCACGATGCCCTGCAGGATTCCTTTATACAGGTATTCCGCGATATCGGGCAATACCGGTTCGATTCAACCCTGGGCGCCTGGATAAAGACCATAGTGGTTCGCACCTCGCTAAGGCAGCTTTCGAAAAACCGAAACCTGGCTTTTGCCGATATGGATGATGTAAAGAGTGATGAAATGATTCTGATACCCGATACCCTCGACAGCGAATACCTCGAAAAGGTTATTTTATCGCTGCCTGATGGCTACAGAACCGTTTTCCTGCTCACCGAAGTTGAAGGATATACGCATGAAGAAACCGGTAAAATGCTGGGTATTTCAACAGGCACTTCGAAGTCGCAGCTTCATCACGCAAAAAAAATGCTTAAGACACGAATTTCAGCATTGATGGATTGAACATGGACAATTTTAAAAAACCAACCCCAAACCGGCTGACCGATCAGCTGCCAACACATAAGCCCGATGACGGGTCGTGGCAGCAGCTTTCGGCAAAGCTCGATGCGCTTGATGCCGATGCTGCCTTCCATGAAAAGCTGGAACAGCTGCCGGTATATTCGCCCGACCCAGCTACCTGGGGCATGATTGCGCAAAGGCTTAACCGTGTTGCATATATCAAAACCACAAAGCGCATAGCTCTTATGGCTGCTGCAGGCTTGCTGTTATTTTTCTCCGTATCGCGCATTTCTGATTTTTACCAGGATAAGCCTGTTGTGCCTCAAACAGCTTTTGTGGAAACTCCCGATAATCCCTCTGACTTAAATAATAACCAGGATAATACCATCGCCAACGCAACACAAAAACAAGTTGCCGCTGGCTCTATTCGTAAAGCAAAAACTTTTACTGCGGTCATCCAAAAAGATCCAAATGTTGGGTCTGATGTAAATAACATGGCACAGGTATCGCAACCTGTTATGGTAGCCCATACTATTGATACCACTGTTGGGGAAGGTGTTGAATTAGCTGCTATAACACAAAAATCAACTCTGCATGCAACACTTCCGCAGCTAACCAAAATACCAAATCACAGTAAATAATTTACCAATTATTGAACTGGCTGTTGACGACGTGAGTGTTGCCGCCATCCGGACCCCAAAATACTATACCCCGAAAGAGCCCAGGCCTGGCAATAAAATCAGCAATTTTGCACTGGCCATGAATTACCTGCCCGAAAATGTTAATAATGGTACTGACAACTCCCTCTTCCACAATGTGGATATAACAGCAAGTTATAACAAGGAAAAAGTGAGATTCAACACCAGTGTGGGTATGGCCTATAACGAGGAACAACTGGTATTTGAAATGAATTACGACATCAACACACCGGTAACGGCTCCCGGGCCCGGCGGACAGCTCGATACCGTGGGTTACAGCGTTGCAAAAATGGAATCGCAGTACCAGGGTACCGAAAAACATCAGTATTTTACATATCAGCTGGGTATAGGTAGGCGATTATTCAGCTACGGGAAGTTTTCGACCTGGTTTAACGCAGGTGCCGGGTTTGGATTGAGATTAAATAATCCTGACCTTGTATCGGCAACCGAGAAATCGATTAAAAACAGGTATAATGCACAAATTACCAGTGTTAATGCCGAACAACCGGTTTATAACAATGTAAATGTGAACTTTGTTACCGGTATCGATTTCAATTATAAGATCCTCAACAGGCTCAGCATCAGTTTTACACCTGTGAGCCGCTGGTATTTCAAACCGGTGCTTACCATGGAAAACCAGGCTACCGACGAACTCACCCTTGGTTTTAAAACAGGGATGAAGTTTGATTTTTAAGCCACTTGCAGTACCTTTGAGTTCTTATTCGGTCAGTATGAAAATATTTTTAGCATTTGTTTTATCGTTCTCAATGGTGTTAGGTTTTGCACAGCAACGAGCTGATATATTGACTCCTTTTTACCATACATCTCCTGTTTCATCCCTAAAAAATCTCGAAGCTAAATTTACTGCTGACGTCACACAAGGCTCAGCACCCCTTAGCGTTCAGTTTACTGATCAGTCGACCGGAAATCCGTTATCCTGGAAATGGACTTTTGGCGATGGCGACAGCAGCCTGTCGCAAAATCCGGCACATATTTACACCTCAACAGGCGTTTTTACCGTTAAATTAGTAGTTTCGGACGGCACCAATAGTTTTGCCCTGGAAAAGAAGGACTACATAAGTGTTTCGCACAATTATGCGAATTGCGATACGCTTCAATATCCGCTCCCTGAACCGCTTACTTATTACACTATCACCGGGAAAGGATACGTTACCGGCAACAATACTTACGCTGACAAAGCCATATGCGACTATTTCGATAATATGCAGCCCAACCTGGTAATAACTGGTTTATTATGCGAATTCAGCAAGGCAAAACAAATGCCGGGGAATAACGAAACACTTAGTGTTAATGTCTGGAAACTGGATGGTGGAACCGGCAAACCTGGAATACTGCTGGGATCAGATTCGCTTAAGCTCTCAACCGTTGTGAATGACGTTGCCGGCAACAAATTTACTTCGCTCGGATTTGCTGATCATATACAACCCGGCAGTTCGTTTTTTATGGGCATAACATTACCTGTTATTACAGGCGATACGGTTTGCTTATGGTCAACATCGTCGGGCAAACTTCCGGTAAACACAACCTGGATACAACAAAGCGACAATGTGTGGGAATCAGCCCAGGCACTCTGGACACCACAGGGTGGTCCGGAATTTATTATTTCAACAGCTATTTACCCGAAAGTATGCCTTTTAATAGGAATAGATGAAACGGAAGTGCCACTCGCGTTTGCTATCTGGCCAAACCCTGCGGATGATGTAATTTCCATTGTGAACCAGGATAACAAACATGATAATGCTCATTACCTGATTTCTGACATTTCGGGAAAGCCGATGTTAAAAGGCGATATGGCAAATTCACTGGCTACCAGCGTTGACGTGAGCATGTTGCCGGCTGGATTCTACATTGTCCGTATCCGTGGTAATACTTCTGATTTTTCAACAAAGCTGGTTATCAGGTAAGATAATTTTGCTCAAACGACATCTTCATTTGCAGAAAGCTTGCATTTATGCATTTTATTCAGTATATTTGTAGTAACAAAAACCGGAAGCATAAATGGAAAAACTGTATAAAATGGATAAGATAATAGTTGCCGTCGACTTATCAGATCTTGCAAGTGTGGCTGTTGATCATGCTGCTATGCTGGCAGGGGCTTTTAAAAGTCATGTTCACATTTTGCATGTGGAAGCGCCCATACCTTCGTATATCGGGAATGAAATTGTTCCGCCTGTGATTCCGGTTGAGAACAAAGAAGAGCTTGAAAGGATAAGGCTGGATCTCGCAGCAATGGCTGATTACCTGAAACATAGAGGCGTTGAAGCTGATTATGAGCTGGTAAAAGGCCCCGTAATTGAATCGATAATCGAGAAAGCCAAAGATTATAATGCTGACCTTATTATTATGGGTTCGCATAACCATGGCTTCCTTTACAGGGCATTTATAGGGAGTGTAAGTACAGGTGTGATCAAAAACACACATTGCCCTGTAATGATAATTCCGGATAAATAATAAGGGTTATTCTCTAATCTAAAAGCTTGAGCCAAAAATACTGTTTTGTATATGATAATTATAATGTCGCGCCTATGGCAATCTGTTCAGAGGCACTACAGCATTTTTTTAGCACTAAAATATTATACGACGAATATTAACTCCATCCTGGCAACATTATAATAAGGTTTTTGATCGATTAACCAAAAAATTACCGACCTTTTCCTCCCAACAAGCGATCCGCTAAAGCAGCCTCTCCCATCCGGGTAAGCGATTGCCTGATCCATTGCCTGTTTTCGGACTTATACCAGAAGAAAAACTTTCGCTGATCTTCCTTTTCCTGGCGGTTGCGGGCGGTAAAAACCTTTTCGCCGGTATAGGGATGAATGCCAGTATAATAAATGGTACTTGCCAATGTTAATGGGGTTGGGGTAAAATCCTGCACCTGCTCCAGCTGAAAGCCCAGTTCCCGTGTTTCGCAGGCCAGATGCGCCATATCGCTGAGGTTGCTGCCGGGGTGACTCGATATAAAATAAGGGATTATCTGTTGGCGCAGGCCTTCCTGCTGGTTCAGTTTATCAAAAGTCTGCTTAAACTGGTGAAAAAGTTTGAAAGTTGGCTTCCGCATTATTTTAAGGATATGATCGCTGGTATGCTCCGGCGCTACTTTAAGCCTGCCCGAAACATGGTTTTGCACCAGGTTGCGGGTATATTCGGTTAAGCCGAAACGCTTATCATCCTCAGGGCTGCGGCCGATAAGCATATCATAACGGATTCCGCTTCCAATATAAATTTTCTTAATGCCTTTAATCGCTGCTGCCTTTTTATACAAATTGGTAAGCGGTTTGTGATCGGTATTCAGGTTGTGACACACGGAGGGGAAAATACAGGATGGCCGCTTGCATTTGGCGCACATATCGAGGTCGAAACCCTGCATTTTATACATATTGGCCGAGGGTCCGCCCAGGTCGGAAACATTGCCGCTGAAGTCGGGCATTTTAGCAATCGATTCCACTTCCGTGAGAATGGATTTCTCCGAACGGCTGGAGATAAATTTCCCCTGGTGCGCACTCAAAGTGCAAAAAGCGCAACCACCGAAACATCCGCGGTGCATGGTTACCGAGTGGCGTATCATTTCGTAGGCAGGTACCGTTCCACGCTTTTTATATTTCGGGTGTGGCAGGCGGGTATACGGCATAGCATATACAGCATCCAGTTCCTTCGATGTCATTAGCTCATAAGGAGGATTAACAATAACAGCCTTTTCGCCGGTATGCTGAATGAGTCTTTTAGCTGTTGCTTTATTACTCTCCTCTTCAATATGTTTAAATGACTCACCAAAAGCCTTTTTGTCGTTCAGGCAGGCGGTGAATGAAGGAATAGTTATGGAGTTTTTCTTATCCTCAAAATCTTTAACAGCAGTTTCGGGAACCACGAAACCTGTTTGCGGCACATCAGTAATCCATCCGATTTCAGGATTATCATGCAGCCTCTTTAAAACCTCAACAATTGCTTTTTCGGCCATACCGTAAACAATCAGATCGGCTCCTGAATCAATAAGTATGGAGGGCTTAAGTGTATCCGACCAGTAATCGTAATGAGCCAGTCGGCGCATACTGGCTTCGATGCCACCGATAATTACAGGAACCTCGGGATATATCTTTTTGAGTATCTGAGTGTAAACAACCGTCGCATAATCAGGGCGGAAGCCCGCTTTACCTCCCGGAGTATATGCATCATCCGATCGCAGGCGTTTGCCCGCGGTATAATGATTTACCATGCTGTCCATATTGCCGGCAGCCACGGCAAAGCAAAGGCGGGGTTTACCGAACTTACGGAAATCGCGCAGATCGTCCTGCCAATTGGGTTGGGGAACGATGGCAACAGTGAAGCCGGCATTTTCGATAACCCTTGCTATCACAGCTGTTCCAAATGCAGGGTGATCGACATATGCATCGCCCGAAATAATCACAACATCCACTTCCTCCCAGCCACGGGCGAGCATTTCGTCGCGGGTAATCGGAAGCCAGGCTTTAAGGGGAAGTTGATCCATTGAGTTTTTGAATTTTCATGCAAAGATACGGAATGGATGAATATCGGGTAAATTTCTGATTAAGCATAAACAATCGCTTAGCTCCAGGATAGATAGTTTTATTCTGAAAAAATTGCTATTTTTGAAGAAATATGAGTTATGACCACTTCGGAGGTAAAAATTTATCAGCTTGAGGATGGTAAAACGGAGATTCAGGTTAAGCTTGAGAATGATACTGTATGGCTGTCGCAAAGGCAAATGGCAGAATTATTTGATAAAGACTCTGATTCTATTGGCCTGCATTTGAAAAATATTTTTGAATCAGGGGAACTGGAAGAAGCTTCAACTACCGAGGAATTCTCGGTAGTTCAAAAGGAAGGCCAGAGAAATGTAAAGCGGAAGATCAGGTATTATAATCTCGATGCGATAATTTCAGTGGGGTACCGGGTTAACTCAAAAAGAGGTATTCTTTTTCGCATTTGGTCAACCCAAATTATTAAAGATTATCTGGCAAAAGGATATGCCCTGAATGAAAGGCGGTTAACGCAACAAAATCAACTATTAAGTGACCTTCAGAAATCCGTAAAAATCCTGGGTGAGGTTTTAGATAGCAGTGATCTGACTAAAGATGAAAGCCTGGGCCTTTTAAACATCATTACCGATTACTCCTATGCACTTGATATTCTGGACCAATATGATTATCAAACACTTGAGGTTTCAGGCATATCAGAAAAAGAAGTCTATAAATTAACTTACAATGAAGCCATAAGGCAAATACAATTGGTAAAAGAAAAATTTTCGACCAGTGATTTATTTGGCCGCCAAAAAGATGAATCATTTAAAAGTTCCATTTCAACGATCTATCAAACTTTTGATGGCAGCGATTTATATCCAAGTATAGAAGAAAAGGCCGCTTATCTTCTTTATTTTGTTACCAAAAATCATTCTTTTACTGATGGGAATAAGAGAATTGCTGCTTTTCTGTTTCTATACTTTCTAGAAAAAAACGGCATACTGTACAAACCGAACAAACAAAAAAGAATTGCCGATAATGCTCTGGTAGCATTAACACTTATGATAGCAGTCAGCAGACCTCAAGAAAAAGAGACCTTGATAAAAGTTATCATAAACCTTATAAACAGGAACAATTGAGCTTTACAATCAATACCTTTAATTGATGATTCAAAACTCCCGGTCACATATAAGTGAATTTATAATCCGCTCTGCCAACGAAAGCGATGTGCCACTTATTCTTCAGTTTATCACCGAACTTGGCGAATACGAAAAACTCGGGCATGAAGTAGTGGCTACCGGGGAGAAACTACGAAAAACCTTGTTTCAACAAAAAATGGCGGAGGTAATAATAGGCGAATACCAGGGCGAACCGGTAGGTTTTGCCTTGTTTTTCCATAACTATTCAACCTTTTTAGGCCAGGCCGGAATTTACCTCGAAGACCTTTATATAAAACCTGAGATGCGGGGAAAAGGTTTTGGCAAAAGCATGTTAAAACACCTGGCTAAACTGGCCGTTGAACGCGACTGTGGCCGCCTCGAATGGGCCTGCCTCAACTGGAATGAACCTGCCATCCGTTTCTATAAAAAACTTGGCGCTGTTAAACAGGATGAATGGACAGTGCACAGGGTTACGGGGGAAAGGTTGAGGGAGATGGGGGAGGGAGGGGATTGATAGGATTGATGGAGATTGAAGAAGAATTGAGGGGTTAACCCGAAACAACCCAACCAACCAACCTTACCAAATAAACTCATTCATCCCAACCCGAACCGAGCGTAGCGAGCTCACCGCATGTAAACCCTTCAAACAACAATACTAACCACATGCAACTAAAGGACAAGTACGATTATATAGTCATCGGCTCCGGATTTGGCGGTTCAGTCTCTGCACTTCGGTTAGCCGAAAAAGGGTACTCGGTTTTGGTGATTGAAAAAGGAAAATGGTTTAAAACTGAAGACTTTCCAAAAACCAACTGGAACCTTCGGAATTGGCTTTGGCTCCCGGGATTGAAACTTTTCGGAATTCAGAAGCTTACATTCCTGCGGCATATCAATGTGCTGAGTGGCGTTGGTGTTGGTGGCGGATCGTTGGTTTATGCAAATACATTACCCAGGCCAAAACCAGCCTTTTTCAACAAGGGCTCATGGGTAGGATTAGCGGACTGGGAAAAGGAATTAACTCCTTTTTATGATACAGCCTTAAAAATGCTGGGCGCTACCGAAAATCCGCTGCTTGCCGAAAGCGACCTTGCTATGCAGAAACTGGCTCAGCAAATCGGCAGATCCGGATTCTTCGCCCCAACGGTTGCTGCCGTTTATTTCGGGCAGGCTGAAGTTACCGTAAAAGACCCGTATTTTGATGGCAAAGGTCCCGACCGCACAGGATGTATCCATTGCGGAGCCTGTATGACCGGCTGCAGGAATAATGCCAAAAACACCCTGGATAGAAATTATCTTCACCTGGCTCAGCAACTTGGAGTTGCAATATTGGCCGAACATAAAGTTACTTCGGTAAAACCCTCAGGCGACAATGGCAGTGATGGATATATACTCAGTTTCCGGAAATCAACATCGTATTTTTCGAAAATAAAAACCCTGAAAACCAAGGGTCTTGTTTTTTCAGGAGGCGTACTGGGCACAATACCCCTATTGCTGAAACTCAAAGAAACAACGCTTCCGGGATTAAGTCGCAGGGTTGGGGATATGGTAAGAACCAATAATGAGGCATTGATTGTAAATACAAGCACTGACAAAACACTTGAATTGCACAAAGGCCTTGCCATAGGCTCCATCCTCGAAATGGACGAAAACAGCCATATTGAACCGGTTCGTTATGGCAAGGGATCAGGTTTCTGGCGGATAACACTTCTGCCAATGGTCGCCGGGCGGAATCTCTTCGTACGGATAGTGAAACTTTTAGCGGTATATTTAAAATCGCCCTTAGTGTGGTTTAAAGTGGTGTTTGTCCGCGACTTTTCCCGGAGCAGTTCAATCCTTTTATTTATGCAGCACCTCGACAGCACATTGAAACTTCGGAAAGGATTATTACGAACCAAAACAAGCATTGAAAAAGGGAAAGCGCCTACGCCGTTTATCCCTGAAGCCTACAGTATGGCTCATGCACTTTCGGCAATTATAAAAGGCAAACCACAGGTAATGTTCAATGAATTTTTAGCAGGAATTCCTTCAACTGCTCATATCCTGGGTGGCGCCTGCATGGGAGAATCACCCGAAGAAGGTGTTATCGACAGCGAAAACAGAGTGTTCGGGTATAAAAATATGTATGTTTTTGATGGCTCTATGATTTCTGCCAATCCTGGAGTAAATCCATCGTTGACGATTACGGCAATCACAGAAAGAGGGATGAGTAAAATTAACGAGAAGACGGGAGGTTGAGTTCTTTTGGAGGATTGGGTTGGTGCCGGGTTCCTTGGTTGACAAGGGATTGAGATCGTTTTGAGATGGAAGAGTCCGTTCCGGGTTCCGGGATTAACGGGAGGTTGAGGGGAAATGAGAGGGTATAGTTGGTTCAGGGTTCAGGGTTCAAAGGTTGACGGGAGGTTGAGAAGATTTTAGGAATACGGGGTTGGTTCAGGGTTCAGGGATTGACGGGAGGTTAGGGAGATTTTAGGAGTACGAGGTTGGTTCCGGGTTCCGGGATTGACGGGAGGTTGAGGAGGAAATGAGTTAGGGTACTAGGTTGGTTCCGGGTTCAGAAGGATTGACGGGAGGTTGAGAAGATTTTAGGAATACGGGGTTGGTTCCGGGTTCCACCTGCTAACATAGAAATGACAATTCGGCTCCCGGCACTCCGGCACCCGGCACTCCGGCACCCGGCACTCAACACATCAACCCATCACCACATCAGCACATCAGCACATCGGACCACATCAACCCATCAACCCATCAACCCATCAACCCATCAGCACATCACCCATCAACCCATCAACCACATCACCACATCACCACATCAGCACATCAACACATCACCACATCAACCCATCAACACAAAAGAATTAATAAAAATCAAAATTATTTTTACTGCATATGAATATTCCTGCATTAGTTGAGCAGCAGAGAGCGTTTTTCAAAAGTCATAAAACCAAGGAAATAGCATTCAGAAAAGAATCGTTAAAGAAACTTCTTGAAGAGTTAATGAAACGTGAGAAAGACATAGTAAAGGCTATGTACGACGATTTCAGGAAGCCTGAATTTGAATCGGTGATGACCGAAACCGGAATTGTTATCAACGAACTGAACCTTGCCATCCGCAAACTTCGTTCCTGGACAAGATCCCGTTACGTTCGATCGGTAATGGTCAATTTTCCTTCCACCAGCAGGATATACAAGGAACCTTACGGAACCGTTTTGATCATTGCTCCGTGGAATTACCCTTTTCAACTGGTTTTTTCACCTCTCATCGGTGCCATTGCTGCCGGCAATACGGTAGTGATAAAACCTTCGGAGCACTCAGCCAATACCAGCAGGGTTGTTACCGAAATTATTGCCAAAGTTTTTGATCCGGCTCATGTTAGCGTGGTTGAAGGTGGAATTGCTGTTGCAGCCAAAATGCTGCATGAGCGTTGGGATTATATTTTTTTTACAGGCAGTATTGCCGTCGGGAAAATAGTGGCAAAGGCAGCTGCCGAACATCTGACTCCTGCTACCCTGGAACTTGGTGGCAAAAACCCTTGTATCGTCGACGAAACAGCCAATATTAAACTGGCTGCCAGGCGAATAGTTTGGGGCAAGTTTGTAAATTGCGGGCAAACATGCATCGCTCCCGATTATATCCTCGTTCATGAAAGTGTTAAAGCTGATTTTATTGAACTCTGTAAAAAAGAGATCATTCTCACATATGGGGAAAATGCACAACTATCGCCTGATTACAGCCGCATCATCAATCAGCACAACTTTGAAGTAATGCAACGCAGCATTCCGGCCGAAAATGTAATTATGGGCGGAATCACCGATATCAACGACCTGTATATCTCTCCTACATTGCTTGATAATCCCGGACTTGACAGTGAAATTATGAAGCATGAAATCTTCGGGCCGATATTACCCATTATCGGTTATAAAACGGAAAAAGAAATAAATACTATTCTGAACTCCTTTGAGAAACCGCTGGCTTTTTATGTTTTTTCGAACCATTTGCATTTTATTCGGAGACTCATTGCAAATCACTCATTCGGAGGCGGAACAATAAATGATACGCTGGTGCATTTTGCCAACCACCGCATGCCATTTGGCGGTGTAGGTTTTAGCGGTATTGGGGCATATCATGGCAAGCATTCGTTCGATACTTTTACGTTCGAAAAAGGCCTTACCACACGCTACAACTGGCTCGACCTGCCTGTGCGCTATGCACCCTACCGGGATAAAATGAAGGCGCTGAAGTTTTTTATGAGGTGGTTTTCGTAACAGTTCTGGGCGGAAGAAATTAAAAAAGAAAGTGAGCAGAAGTGTGAAATGAAAGAGTGTAAATTTTGGGATTACATTCGAAAATTACACTCTTCATTTTTATCTTTGGTTAATCAGGAATTGTTTGAAAGGTTAAAGCTTATAAATTAATCAGGCAAGTTAATATAATCTATACCGTAATCGAAATACTGTTAACCGCTTTTACAGGGTTATATAAACTCATATCCGGGGCTGAAATTCCTACTGCTGGCAATTCGCAGACCTATTTTATTAATTTCGATTCCTAAAAATGGTTCTAAAAAGAACAGTCCTTATCATACACAGATTCAGTATTATAATTACGCTTACTTGTAACAAAAGAATAACCAACAATAAAGTTTGCTCCAAAAGTAACATTTGCAGGTAAACCAAATGCAGAAATTTGTCTTTACCAGCAATCGGAAACAGCATCTGTAGGTAGAAGCTGTACTTCTATAAACCGGTGCTATGCTCCTGTTATCTGGTATGTTTTAAATTTCCTGAATGATTGCTCATATCCCAAGTTTAAATCCGGTTACCAATGTCGTTTTACTGTTGATGCTGACGTCTCTTTTTCACGAACCGAAAAGCCAAGTTTATATCCTTGAAAGTTACGTGCTCTGTAGGTACAAGGTTCTGAATAAAACCAAAAATCGGAGTGATTTTGTGTTGGAACGCTATCGTATAGCCCGCTTCAACCTGGGAAAACCATTTTGCCTTATTTTTTAGTCTTTTGGGCAGTACCAATATTTGCGGATAAGGAGCCAGCTTGCGAAACATCACTGAATTCCCCGTCGCGAAACGCTAATTTCAATCATTTGGACTGAATCAGCCATTTTAATAGTGGTTTGTTTGCCGAATGCGGTACCGGAATTGTAGTATGCTGGTTATCGTAAGTTACAACTATGGAATCTGCTTCCTGTGCCATTGTTATGTTGTAATCCCAATTATCAAACCTAAAAATATGCTGATTGCTTTCATTTATTTATCATTTAAGTTTCTACACATCAATTATTTGCTTTCCATAAAAATCTTTCTCTCAAAAAATACTATACGTCAGTGCAATTCCAATATTGCCACCCAGGGGCACATAAGGTAAAATATAGTATGACTAAGTGGGTACTGCAAAATCTGCAGAAAGCAGTACCCCCATTTTCCCAATCTCCATACCTAAGTAGGGTTGTAATAAACTAGTATACAAAAAACCGCCGGATGTGCCCTGATTGTTAGTTCTTACATTCGTTCTTATAATGCCCAGTCTATTGCCAATGTTAATTCTTGCCGGTAATTGTCCTGTATTAAAATGATAGCTGAGTCCAATTTGATATAGAAACTGAAAACTGTTCACCCTAAAGTCATAATTATTATCGAATGATCTTAGTTCATTTGAATGCCGGATGTATCAGATACATGTAACAAGAGATTTGGTCTGTAAAAAGGATTGTGCAAACCCTAAATTAAAACCTGATATGATTGAAAAATTTTTCATTTAAATCAAACTCACCCTCTATAATTGAAAGCCTTATTTGATATCCCTTTCTATACGACCTCGAATAAGTCTCTGTAAATGTGGTTGGTGACCCCATTACTCAAGTATGTGGAGCCAGGAAATGCCATTCTCTGAGAAGAAGTAACTCCTTTTATATAACCCGCTTCAACCTGCGAAAACCATTTCGATTTGCTTTTTAGGATTTCCTGCGGTCACTTCATTAGTTTGCAGCTGAGGGAAACGGTGAAGTTTCACCCGGTTTTCGCAGCCATACACCAATTTCAACAACCTTATTTGTATCAGCAAAGCTGACCGATGTCTGGCTTCCAAATGCAGGTAACGGAATTATCGTCTTTTGGTTATCATAGATTACTATTACCGAATCTGCGTTTTGCGCTACCGTTGTGAAGGCTGAAAGCCCAATAATTAAAACTAAGAATTTGTTTAGATTTTTCATTTTGTCAGTAGTTAATATTTATGCATAAATAGCTGTTATCATCTCCAATGATGTAGATTTTATCAGGCTCCCCGTTTGGCTTACGGCTTAGCAACATTTTTGTATTTGTAAATACTTTGCTGAATTTAAAATTTTCATTTCTCGCGATATCATTGTTTTGTTGATTTAAGCCTGCAATATCCGAAGTTTCAATTGTGATTGTAAAGCGTGGTTTTTTCTCCGGAGCTTTTGCCAATTCATTGGTTTTAAGCGGAACTGAATCAATTACATGCGGGATTTCAGCTAACGTATTTTCGGCAGGAACACTCGTGTTGGAATCGATAGCAACAGGCATGATTTTATTTTCACTTTTCTGATTTCGGGATTGTTTCCGATCAGTAATTGCAATAGTTTCAGCCTGGTTTTGAACTGGTGAGATTAAATTTGTTGCAGGAGTTTGAGGTTTTGAAACTACTTCTGCACTATCTTGTTTGGGTTTGGAATTAAAATCAGCAGTCAATAAAAAACATACTTGCAACCAGCACAAGTATTGAGGCTGCGGCCGCCCAATAGTAGAAATATATTTTACGGCCAGCAACTTTGGGCTCAGCAATCAGAATGATTTTATCAGTCAATTCGCGGCTTTCGTTTGCATAATTTTCGAGTGGATCGACGAACCGGGTTTTTTGCCACGATTCCCATTCAAATTTAAAAAGCTCGTCAGATTCAATCTGCCGAAGCAAATCAATCCTGGTTGGTTTATCAAAATCATCTTCCACCAGGCGGAACATGATTTCTTCGTAATTATCTATGTTTATTTTCATATCGTTTCCAATTCTAAAATCTTTTCTTTAATGGATTTCCTGGCTCTGAAGAGGTACACTTTTACCTGCGATTCCTTTAAATGGGTAATTTCTTCAATCTCTTTGTATGTGTAGCATTCCAGATCACGAAGTGTGAGTAATTCTTTGTATAAAGCCGGTAGCTGGTTTATAGCAAGTTGAATTAGCTGTTTATCATCAGTATCAGCTGGTTTATAAGTCAGCTCAAAAGAAACTGAGTCAATGTCCTGCATTTTTACATCCGACCTGAAGGTATCAATGATCCTTTTGTGCGCAACAGAGAACAAATAAGACTTGGCCGACTTCATTTCCACTTTTTCCTTATTCTTCCAAAGAACCTCAAAACACTCCTGAACGATATCACCCGCTTCAATTGCATTTCCTGCTATGCGCTTCGAGAACCTCAAAAGGTTTGGGGTATATTGCTTCGCGCAGGTAATGAAATCGTCCTTCGTCATACTACAGTTAATCGGGAATTGGTTAAAAAAGTTACAGATTGAGAATAAATAGTTGTTTCAACTTTATAATAAGTGGTGATCAATTAGATGTATATGCCTGATTTTATATCAACTATGGGTAATATTGACATCAATTATCAGAGAATAATTTTTATGGAAAAGATACAATAGTCTGCCTGAATTTTGCGTAAATTTTCCTGCTATTCTTTATAAAAACTGAATTTGCATCTTTGATTCAAAGAAATACACCCATTTGATGCTTTTGCATAGAAAAAATCTTTTCATTTGCAGTATTCAAAAATAAATAAATCCAATTTCAGGGAGACTTTCTGATGCAAAAACTCTTTACATACCTACTATTATCCGGATGCATTCTGCTTTCCGGCCAATCATTTTCCCAAAAGGACGTAGTCAACAAAATTATCGAAATCGGCAAAACCGATAACCAGACCATGCAACACCTCGATGTGCTGTGCAATCGCTTTGGCGGTCGTTTGGTAGGTTCCGATGCGTATGAAAATGCCGCTGAATGGGCAGCTTCGAAATTTAAAGAATGGGGAATGCAGGTACAAATGGACGAAGCCGGAACTGTACCAGTGGGTTTTAACCGCGGTCCCTGGTTCGGGAAAATGCTGGCCGAAAACGGTATGGACCTTCATTTTGCAACTCCCTCGTACACAGCCGGAACAAAAGGACTACAAACAGGCCATGTTTTGTTGGAGCCAAAAACACAGGACGAATTCGACCGCATGAAAGGCCGGCTGAAAGGCGCATGGGTGCTGATAAGCGGTAAAAACAACGGATGGCCTATCGATTATTCGGAAAAGGCAAACCACCGCAGAGATTCCCTTATTGCAGCAAACATCGACATAAGGAAGAAAAACCGCATGATAGAATCCGAAAACGAAAAAGCCGGCGACAGCCTGCCACAAAAAGAGTTTATCGCTATCAACGATGAGCCTGCACTCTTCTACAAACAGATGAAAGATGCCGGGATACTGGGTATTATACAGTCAACACCCGTTCCTATCCGGGTAATGTACGACCGGAAAAATATCAACAGCATGACTTTCGAAACCCTGCCCGACCTGCCCGATATCAAACTGGACGAACATCAGTATGCTATAATTGAACAAATGGCAAAAGAACGCAGGAATTTTTTCCTCGAATTCGATATCCGCAATCATTTTAAGATGGGACCTGTAAAATATCACAGTGTAATCGGAATTATTCCCGGAACAAAATATCCCGATGAATATGTACTAATGGGCGGCCACCTCGATGCTTACGATGTTGGAACCGGCGGCGTTGACGATGGCTCGGGAGCTACACCTGCCATGGAAGCCGCCCGACTGATTATGAAAGCAGGTGGAAAACCGAAACGCACCATTCTTGTTTGTTTGTGGGCAGGCGAAGAGTTCGGACTGCTGGGGTCAAAAAGCTGGGTGGACCGAAACAAGGAAAAACTGCCTAAAATTTCGAATATGTTTAACCGCGACGGAGGTCCTACGGTTGCCAATAGCCTGAGTGTGCCTGATGCCTGGTGGGACGATATGGAAAAAATATGCGAACCCTTAAGCAGCATCAATCCTGATTTCCCGTTTACCCTAAAAAAACGTGAAGCCAGGCCACAGCCCAAAGTTGCATGGGGAACCGATAGCGGACCATTTGCCGTGGAAGGCGTTCCGACCATGACTTTCGGCACCGAGGATACCAAAGGATACAACTTCAGTTATGGCGAAATATGGCATACCGAAAGGGATCTTTACAATAAAAGTATTCCTGAATACCAGGAGCATACCTCTGTTGTAACAGCCATAGTTGTTCTCGGAATTGCCAACCTCAATCATTTACTTCCTGCTGCTGCTTACTATTCTATTGAACAAAAAGATTAACCCATTCATGAAAATATAGAATCAACATCCTCAAATACTATTGAGTTAATCATTATTTCACATTTCGAGGGAACGAACCACTTGCTTGAATATGCCAGGCGTATGGCTTAGTTATGCCAGCCGGACAGTTCACCACACTATCAGACTTTAAAATTCAGGTTTTTTAAAGTATTGCTAAAATCGTCATTTTGCTTTTATTGATGCGGTTTGAACAATACGTAAACATTATTGTTTTCGCATCACATCTAAACTTTGCTATATGAAAGACAAAATCTACTCATTCTTCCTAATAGTGCTGTCAGTCACTATTTTTAACACCAACGTCGAGGCACAGATTTGCCCAAACAACCACTTATTTAATGGCGATTTTTCGTCAGGTCTCTCTTTTTTGGTCGCAGTATGGCAATGTTAACGCCATGGTGCTTCCAATTTCCTCAGGGTGCATTTCAACCAGCCTTGTTATGCCCGCCACTAACAATAGTAATTCGGGAGTAATTCAAACTGTAACCATGTACAAGGATACATGTTATGATCTTTGCTACTGTATTGAATCGCCTAATACAGGTGGAAACACCAAGGTTACAGTGGCGGCTATAACATCCTCGGTAACACAGGCACAGCTTCTGTCGGGTTCTTTTACAGCGTCACAGGCGCAAATTTTAGATTCCTATGTTATTACTACACAGTTCCCGGCTTATCAGCGTTGCCCGGGATCATTTAAAGCAACAGGTAATTTTACAGGATTTGTTATTATTAATGAGACATTTGGAGTGTTGGGTTCTGATATCAGGGTTGATAATGTATGCCTTGAGTCGCGTCTCCCTTGCGCTGCCAACCCATGCGACAGCACACAGGCTGCATATTCATATTCAACTGCGCCCGGTCTGATAACTCAATTCACTGATCTTTCGACCTCAGGTTTAAGTTTTCCGATTTCTTCATGGTCGTGGGATTTCGGTGATCCTTCAACAGGCGCTAATAACACCTCTACATTGCAGAATCCCATCCATGTATTTTCATCTTCGGGATGGTTTTATGTTTGTTTATATATAGCAGCTGGCCAGGCTTCAACTGGTTATTGTTACGATACGCTTTGTATGGATATTTATATCGCACCAACCGATCCATGCGATAGTCTTCAGGCTGCTTTTACTTATTCAGCATCAGGAACTACGGTAACGTTCACTGATCTGTCAAGTTCTGCGACGAGCCTGCCTATACTGGGATGGTCCTGGGATTTTGGCGATCCGCCTTCGGGTGCAAATAATTCATCTTCGTTACAAAACCCGGTGCATGTATTTTCGAACCCTGGATGGCACCTGGTTTGTCTGTATATTTCAGCGGGTGTGCCAGGCACTGTGCCATGCTACGATACAATATGCATGGATGTATATGTACCAACTTCGTCACCCTGCGATAGTGTTGTAGCATATTTCACCTATACTTCAACAGGCCTGAATGGCAATTTTACGGACCAATCTCTGCTTCCTGCCGGGGCATCCATATCAGGCTGGTCATGGAATTTTGGCGATCCTGCTTCAGGCGCTAATAACACCTCAACTTTGCAAAACCCTGTGCACACCTTCTCGGCTCCCGGTTTTTATTTCGTTTGCCTGTACATTTCAGTTGTTACCAGCGATGGGCTTAACTGTTATGACACCCTATGCAAGGACGTGTGGATACAAGGATCTGCTTCCAATCCATGCGATAGCTTAATGGCTTGGTTTACAGCTTCCGGAAATCTTACTGTTACATTCAACGATTTATCCACTGCAGGAGGAGGATTGGTGGTTTCGGGCTGGAATTGGAATTTCGGCGATCCTGCTTCAGGCGCTAATAATGTGAGTACCTTACAGAATCCCATTCATATTTATACGGCTCCCGGCATATACCTGGTATGTCTTATTGTAGATGCTTATCTGCCCGGAACCACAATTAAATGCTCCGATACTATTTGCAGGGATGTTCTTGCATCGCAGGTAATAACAAGCCAGCGAAACTCCAGCGAAAACCACGTTATCATTGCTCCTAATCCCAATACCGGGAATTTTGAAATTCTGGGTAATAGTCTGTTAATTAACCGAATACAGGTGTTTGACTCAAAGGGTCAAAAAGTTGTGGATCAAACTAGTAATGATAGCAGGGTGTCGCTACCATACTACTGTAAAACCGGTATCTATTATTTAATAATCGAAACTTCTAAAGGCATCATCAAAAAGCATATTTCAGTAACAAGAGAATCATAGCTTTCGCCTGATCAAACAAATAGAAAGTTTATTTTCCGCTATAATGCTGTGTAAACAGCGTTATAGCGGATTATTTGTTTTTAAAAAAGGAGGAAATTACCTTCTAAAGATAAACTTAATAATTCGCAAGCTGAAAATCCGAAAAATCTTCTTTGGCAGATTACTGAACACGCAATAAGTTAGCATTATTCAAAGCAAGTTATTACTTTTGATCGTTGAGAACCCATATGCTGTTTGTTTAAAAATAACACCAAATCTATACATAAAATTTATTTTCAGAATGACCCAGGAAATCCCTAATCCCGAACTGCAACTGGCTTTTGACTTTGTCGAACAGACCAATACAAACCTTTTCCTTACCGGGAAAGCGGGAACGGGTAAGACTACGTTTTTACGAAATCTGAAAACCATTTCGCCCAAACGCATGATTGTAGTAGCGCCAACCGGTGTGGCTGCCATTAATGCCGGAGGTGTTACCATACATTCATTTTTCCAGATGCACTTCGGGCCGCATATTCCGGGGCATGCAACAACGCAGGGAAGCGATTCATCCGATACGCATAAGAGTAATTTTGATCGTTCACAGCGTTTCAGCCGCGAGAAAATCAATATTATGCGCAGCCTCGACCTGCTGGTGATTGATGAAATAAGCATGGTACGTGCTGATCTGCTGGATGCCATCGATGAGGTTTTACGAAGGTTTAAGGACCGCGACAAACCTTTTGGCGGAGTGCAGTTGCTAATGATCGGCGACCTGCAGCAACTCGCACCGGTTGCCAAGGACGATGAATGGGCTATGCTTCGGCCGTATTACGACACTATTTTCTTTTTCGGAAGCAGAGCGCTGCAAAAAACCGCTTTCACCACCATCGAACTGAAACATATTTACCGTCAGAGCGACGAAACTTTTATACGACTGCTGAACAAGGTACGTGATAATTTAATTGACAAACAGGCGCTCGACGATTTAAACCAACGGTTTATTCCGGGTTTTAACCCCGGCAACGACGAAGGCTACATCACCCTTACCACGCATAATATGCAGTCGAAGGCCATCAACGAAACAAAACTTAAACAGTTGAAAAGCCCTGAGCATCAATTTACGGCAGTGGTGCAAGGCGATTTCCCTGAATACAGCTATCCTACCGATTTTGAACTCTCGTTAAAAGAAGGCGCTCAGGTAATGTTTGTGAAAAATGATACCTCGCGCGAAAAATTGTTTTATAACGGTAAAATCGGTAAAATCGTAGAGATAGAAGACGAAACCATTTTTGTAAAATGTGAGGGCGATTATGCCATTATCCCGGTTGAACCTGCTGAGTGGACCAATAACAAATATGCCATCGACGAAGAAACAAAGGAAATTACGGCAACGCCTGTTGGCAGTTTTGTACAGTATCCGCTGAAACTTGCCTGGGCCATTACCATTCATAAAAGCCAGGGATTAACTTTCGAAAAAGCCATAATTGATGCCAATGCAGCTTTTGCCCACGGGCAGGTGTATGTGGCGCTGAGCCGCTGCAAGACTTTTGAAGGTATGGTGCTGAGCTCGCGCATTTCGCCCGATTGTATTAAAAGCGATTCGAATGTGAAGGGCTTTTCGGACGATGCGGAATTAAAGCATCCCGGCGAAAAAGAACTCCTGGCATCCAAAATTGCTTATCAGCAGACATTGCTGGTCGAGCTGCTTGATTTTTCGCAGCTGCAGCGCCGTTTATACTACTGTCAGAAACTGATCAAAGAAAACTCAAATGTATTGCTTCCTGAAGTGTCAGCAACATTTACCACCATAAATGACCTGGTAAACACTGAGTTGATTGGTATAGCCAGTAAATTCAAGCCACAGATCGGGCAGTTTCTGGCTGCCAATCCCATGATCGAAGGCCACGAAGCCTTGCAGGAAAGAATTAAGAAAGCAAGCGCCTATTTTTTCGAAAAAACAGAGCAGGGCATTTGCCAGGTACTCCAGAATACGGATGTGGAAACCGACAACAAAGCCATCCGTAAACTACTGCGCGACAGTATCGAAAACCTGCTCCAGGAGGCCTTGATAAAATCCGAATGTTTTAAAACATGCATAAATGGATTTACAGTAAAAAGTTATCTCGGCGCCAAAGCCAGGGCAGCCATCGAAAAAGTACAACTCAAAAAGGAAGTTCAGAAAAAAGAATACAGCCCTGCGGCAGGAGTTGGTGATACAACGCTGGCCCGCGAAATTAAAGCCTGGCGGCACGATATGGCTGAAGAAGAAGGCCTGCCGGTTTATATGGTGTTGCCACAAAAAACCATGTACGAGGTTTGTGAAACCATGCCGGTTACAGAAAAAGAACTGGCTGCTATAAAAGGCTTTGGCAAGAAAAAGCTAAAAAAATACGGCAGCGAATTGCTTGGAATTATCCGCAACTACCTGCAGGTGAACCACCTTGATAAACTTGAAGTGGAGATGCCCGAAGAGGAAACTGTACGAAAGAAAAAAACCATTAAAGGGCAAACACAGAGGCTTAGTTTCGAGATGTATAAATCAGGGAAAACGATTGAAGAAATAGCCCGGGAGCGCTCATTATCAGCCACTACAATCGAAACCCATTTATCACGGTACGTTGCAAGTGGCGAGTTGGATATCGCACAGTTTGTTACTACTGAAAAACTTGAACGTATAACAAGCTATTTTCTTGATGCCGGTAGCACCTCACTAACAGAAGCAAAAGCTGAGTTGGGCGAAACGGTAAGTTACGGAGAATTGCGAATGGTGCTTGGGCATATGAATCAAAGCAAATATGATGATGATCCTGAACCCCCTGCCAAATATACTCTTTAACTACTTTTCGGCCATCGTTTTATACCTCGAACAATACACCATATGATCATTAATCATCCCCGCCGCCTGCATAAACGCATAACAAATGGTTGAGCCCACAAATTTAAAGCCTCTCTTAATCAGGTCTTTACTCATGGCATCCGACTCGGCCGATGTGGCCGGTAGCTGGGTTAACTCAGTCCATTTATTGCAGATGGTGGTGCCCCCGGTAAACTGCCAGATATACTTGTCGAAGGTGCCGTATTCCTTCTGAACTTTGAGAAAAGCCTGCGCATTGGTAACTGTTGACCTGATTTTTAGTTGATTCCGGATAATTGAAGTATCCTGCATCAATTGCTGGATTTTTGTTTCGTCGTATGCAGCAATTTTCACCGCATCAAAATTATCAAATGCCTTTCGGAATCCTTCGCGGCGATGCAGTATGGTTTTCCAGCTCAACCCCGCCTGGAAAGCATCAAGTATCATAAACTCGAACAGTTTGCGGTCGTCGTGCAGGGGAACACCCCATTCGGTATCGTGGTAGGCTATCATCAGCGGATCGTTGCCGGGCCAGTTGCAGGTGTTGGGGGTTTGCATGGGAAGATATTTAAAAAGATTTGAAAACTGAGTGCCGGGTGCCGGATGCCGGGTGCCGGGTGTGGGTTAGTAAGATTACTTAAGATAGCTGATTTCTCCGGGTGAAATTATACCTCTTTCGGTTATAAATCCTGTTATAAACCTTGCCGGCGTAACATCAAATGCCGGATTTAAGGCATGCGAGCCGGGTGAAGCCATGCGGATGGTGCGCATAACGCCTTCAGAGTCGGGTCCTGAATAATAAAGAACTTCATCTTCGCTACGTTCCTCAATTGGTATTTTTGATTCCATCCGGAAGTGAAAAATCAATGGTCGAAAACGGAACTGCCACATAAAACGGTATTCCGAATTCCTTAGCCACAATCGCTTTTTCAAAGGTACCGATTTTATTGGCTGTATCGCCGTTGGCAGCAATACGGTCGGCTCCGACTATTACGAAATCAATCATTCCACGACTCATCAGGTGGGCACCGGCATTGTCGGGGACTATTAAATGCTGAATGCCTTCATTCTGTAATTCCCAGGCGGTAAGGCGGGCTCCCTGGTTACGCGGACGTGTTTCGTCGGCATAAACAAAAAAATCCTTACCCTGTTCTTTTGCGATATACAAAGGAGCAAGCGCACTTCCGTAATCAACAAAATCCAAGCCATCCGGCATTGCAATGGGTTAAAATCCGGCTTCCATTCTTAATTAAAACACTCCCATTTTCTCCAATCTTTTTTGCATCGGCAATATTCTCATCTGCAAGCAATTGCGCTTCATGTAAAGCGGCTTCAGCACTTTTTAAACCAGCATAATATACTCTTTCGGTAGCATAAAACAGGTTTCGGGCGGTGGGGCGGGTTGCTTCTATTTCGTTGCGCGCATTTTCAAAAAACTGAAGTTCTTTAGTTGTATAGTTCTCCCCTCTCCCATCTCCTTTCGCCCCTTCTCCCCTCGTCCCTTCAACAAACGCCTGTGCCATAGCAAACCCAGCGGCAGCACCTATAGCTCCGGCACCACGGGTAATCATGGTAACAATAGCATGACATGTTTCCCTGTAATCCTGTGCTTCAAAGATTTTAAACTCAAAAGGGAGTGCATTCTGGTCGACCATACTCACCACTCCGGTCAGGTTATTCATCCAGATAGTACGATAGTGTTTGTCTTTAACTTTCATCTGAAACAGGATTACATTATTAAAAATCATCTAATTAAATGGCGTTACGGCTTAGAGTTTTACCAGGTAAATCCGGTTAGAAAAGCAACTTAATACACCATAACATTATTTTACCATTGCTGAAGAAGGAAATCCCTGATTTGAAGGTGCTGAATGCCTTTATAATCGGCAGATCCGATTTCATCATATGTAATCAGATATTTAGGGAAATTGTCTTTAATATTAATAAGATTCCCGTATTCACGTGCTATGGTTTCCTTGTTTGTTAATTGCATGGCAACCTGGAAATAGAGGGTCTTATCCAGTTTCTGCGCTACGAAATCAATTTCGGCTGCACCTGATTTCCCAACGTATACCTGGTAATCGTGAGCTCTCAGATGATGGAACACCAAATTTTCAAGCACCTTACCCAGGTCCTTACGATTGTAGGGAGTATAAATATTTCTGATCCCAATATCTTCAAAATAATACTTTTCACCCACTTCAAATATTTTTCTTCCACTTATTTCGAACCTCCTTACTTTCTGCACCAGGAACGAACTATCAATAAAGCTCAGGTAATCAATAACAGTTTGGACATTCACATTGATCTGTTGTGATTTTAAATAATCGCTTATTCGTTTGGCTGAAAGCAGGCTGCCGGTATTATCAGCCAGAAAAAACAATAGGTTCTTAAGAAATGTAACATTGCGCACATTATAACGCTGAACAATATCACGCAGCAGAATGGTATCTTTAACACTGGAGATAAACTGTTTGATCACATGGTCATTATCGGGAAACTGTGCTATTGCAGGCAATCCACCCCAGTTTATATATTTATCCAGGGCAGCAGAGGTGTTTTCGAGGTGATGAAACTCCATAAATTCGGGATAAGTAAGGCTATGTACGTGAATCTCGATATAACGACCACTCAGGTATGTTGCCAACTCGCCCGACATAAGTTGAGAGTTGCTTCCGGTGCAATAAATATCGTAATTACCTTCAGCAAAAAGGCTTCGTATTGCTTTTTCAAAATGCAGGATCTCCTGTATTTCATCAATAAATAAATATATGCGCTTTCCTGTAGGACTTTCTTTTTTAATGAAATCATATAATAATTCATCATCCTTCAAATGGCTGAACTCCCTCAATTCCATATTGATATATATAATTTGTGCTTCCGGATTTCTTTTCCGGATAGCAGTCATAAGCTGAAAAAGCAGATAGCTCTTGCCAACGCGCCTTTGCCCGGTAAGCACTTTAATAACCGGTGTATCAATGTAGGGCTCCGTTTTTTCAATATACAAGAGCCGTGGTATGAAATTCACAAATTGCAGTGGCAAATCTTTCATGATCGAAAATTTGTGCAAATTTAAGTTTATTTCTGTTATAATAGAATATTATTCTATATTTAATTATATTTACATTACGATTGAAACGAGTGTTATTCTTTGAATTGTTGGACTTATGGTCTCCTTCTTTAACAGAAAAAGCAATTTCAACTAGTCCATTTCTGCTTGCTCACAGCCAGCCAGGCCATTAACCCCATGCCAGTCTCCAGGCTGCGCTCATCGGCATCAAACTCAGGGGTATGAAGGTTTCTAATGTTTTCCCATTCAGGATTTTTCACACCCAAACGGTAAAAACAAGCGGGAATAATATGCGAATAATAAGCAAAATCTTCGGCTGTCATGCGTTGTTCGAGATCCACTACATTTTCGGGACCCAGGTACTGCTGTGCCAAAGCTTTTGCTTCAGATGTTGCCAGGTCGTCATTTACCAGGAATGGATATCCTTTATCGATAAACACATTGCAGGTACCACCCATGCTTTCGGCTATTCCTTTGGCAATGGAGGTAATTTTTTCGTGGGCAGCGGCGCGCCAGGTTTCGTCGAATGTGCGGAAAGTACCGTCGATTTTAACTTCCGACGGAATGATATTGGTGCGTCCATCCGCAATAACTCGGCCAAAGGAGAGAACCGTAGGAACTCCCGGAGGCGCCGAACGGCTTACCACCTGTTGCAGCGAAACAATAATGTGCGAAGCAATTACTATCGGGTCAATATTGAGTTCGGGAGTAGCGGCATGGCCCCCTTTGCCTTTAACGGTTAAATAAACCTCGTCAGTTGATGCCATATAACGTCCCGGCTTAAATCCTACTTTTCCGACTTCGAGTGTAGGCAGCACGTGCTGACCGTAAATTCGCCCAGGAACCGGGTTTTTGAGCACTCCATCTTTTATCATAGCCAGGGCTCCGCCTGGAAACTTTTCTTCCGAAGGTTGAAAAATCAAGCGCAGCGTGCCTTCAAATTCGTTTCGTAACTCATTCAGAATTCTTGACGCTCCCAGCAACGAAGCCATATGCACATCGTGACCGCAGGCATGCATCACACCGGGATTCAGCGATTTATACTCACATTCATTCAGCTCATTAATTGGCAAAGCATCCATATCGGCACGAAGCGCCAGGGTGGTAGTCTGTGGTTGTTGACCTTCTATTTTAGCCACAATGCCATTCCCTCCTATATTCCGGGTATATTGAATTCCATAAGCATCGAGAGTATTGCAGATATAATCAGCCGTTTTGAATTCCTTTTCCGACAATTCGGGATTGGCGTGTAAATGCCTGCGAATCTGAACAATATCCGGTGCGTATTGGGCAGAAAGTGTTTTTATTTTTTCGATAAGTGGATTGGTCATAATGTGAAAAGTTAGCATTTAGTACCTGTTCCGTGTGCCGGGTTCCGTGTGCCGGGTTCCGTGTGCCGGGTTCCGGAGCGTAGCATTGGGAAGTGGGACGAGGGATAAAAAAGAGCCTTGTAGTATATGAAACCGTAGGTTTGTTTTAATTATTCAAGAGTTCAAGTAGCATTGTTTAATTTGTTTTGGGTTGAGTTATGCTTGTCGAACACCGGCACATGGAACATGGCACCCGGAACTTTTTTCTCATGCAAACGACTGCATATCGCAAAGTTTCTTGTAAATCCCTTCTACTGCAATTAATTCCTGGTGGTTTCCGCGTTGTACAATCTGGCCGGCATTTAGTACAATAATTTCATCGGCATGCTGAATGGTCGACAACCGGTGCGCTATAACCAGCGAGGTGCGGTTTTCCATTAGTTTAACCAAAGCGTCCTGAACCAGCCGTTCGCTTTCGGTATCCAGTGCTGATGTTGCTTCATCGAGAATGAGAACAGGAGGATTTTTTAGCACTGCCCTTGCAATGCTGATGCGCTGACGTTGACCACCCGAAAGTTTCAGCCCGCGGTCGCCTATATTCGTATCGTAACCTTTATCCAGTTTCTCAATAAATTCGTGAGCATTAGCCACTTTTGCAGCCGAGACAACTTTTTCCATGGTAACATTCTTCATCCCAAATGAAATGTTATCATAAACTGATCCGTTGAAAAGTATTGTTTCCTGGTTTACTATTCCCATCAATCCACGTACATCGGCAATGGCCATATCCCTGACATCATTGCCATCAATCAGTAATTGCCCGCCTGTGATATCATAAAAACGTGGCAACAGGTCAACCATGGTTGATTTACCTCCGCCTGATGGCCCAACCAGCGCGATAGTTTTGCCTTTCGGCACAACAAGATTGATACTGGTTAATACTGGCTCGGTATTATATTTAAACGATACATTCCGATATTCGATGCTATGTTCCAGGTCGCCCAGATGGATAGGATCAGGTTTTTCAACAATAACTTCTTCGGCCTGAAGTATATAATCAATACGATCGAGTGATGAAGCCCCTTTCTGAATATAGGCTGCTGCCTGCGAAATATCTTTTGCCGGTGGTAGTATCTGTGAAAAAACGCCAAGGTAAACGATAAAAAGTGTGGCATCAAGTGAATTGTCATGAGCAAGAATTAGACCTCCGCCATACCATAAAATAATTGCCGTAACCATAATTCCCAAAAATTCACTCAGGGGCGAAGCCAGGTCGCGTTTCCGGATCATCCGGGTTGCAACACGGGCATAATCATTGTTGGTTTTAACAAAGTTATTATAACTGAAGTCAATGGCATTAAATGCTTTTATGATCCTGAGGCCCGAGATGGTTTCTTCAATAAGCGAAACCATCCCGCCCATTTTTGATTGCACTTTATCGGAGGTTCTGCGGAGTGAACGGCCAATCCTGCCAATTATAAACCCGGATATAGGTAAAACAATTAAAACAAAAACCGTAAGTTGAGGGCTTAAAATGAAAAGAAATATGAGGTAAGCAAGCAGCGTAACCGGCTGACGGAAAATGATCTCTATCATTTGAAGTATCGACCATTCCACTTCCTGCACATCGCCCGTAATGCGCGAAATAATATCACCTTTCCGCTGCTCGTTAAAATACGACAATGGCAGAATTAAAGCCTTGTAATATATCGCGTTACGCAGATCTTTCACAACACCGTTGCGCAAAACCGCTATAAAAAACATAGCAAGGTACCGGAAAAGGTTCTTTAAAAAATACAACCCAATAAGTAGTGCACAGATATAACCCAGCACCTGAAGCGGGCCATACTGTGTAATAAGACTGCTAACGTAGAAATTCAAGTTCTGCATAATGGAATCTTGAGTTAACGCCAGCGGTGGAGCCGAAGTAGCCGGTTTCGACATTTTAAAAAGTATCTGCAGTATGGGTATCAGTGCCGCAAATGAAACAATCGAAAAAAGGATAACAATAATATTGCAGATTATATTGATTACGGCATAACCCCAATAAGGTTTAGCATAAAGCATTAGTTTTAAGAATTTTCTCACAAATCAGTTTTTAAAAGAGATAAGCCGTTTATTATTTGATTAATTCGCAAAATTAACATTAAATGAGTTTAATCAGCAATATTTCGGATCAAAGCTTATAAGGCTAAACTATGTATTATTTATAAAATCAGTACCTTTGCCGCATGGATACAACACGCCAACATAAAATAGCCCGACTTTTACAAAAGGACCTGGGAGAAATTTTCCAGCTGATGGGCCGTGATAATTTTCCGGGCAATATGATCACCGTTACTAAGGTGCATATTTCGCCCGATCTTTTCCTTGCAAAAATGTACCTCAGTCTTTTCGGGAAAACCGATAAACAGGAACTTCTTGCAACGATAAAGGATCATAAAAGCGAAATAAGGTTTAAACTTGGCAACCGGATTCACAACCAGGTTCGCTCCATCCCGGAATTCGATTTTTTTATTGATGACTCGCTCGATTATATTGAGAATATTGATAATCTTTTGAAAGGTTAGAATCAGGTCGAAGTCATATCCCGATAGCTATCGGGACGGAAGTACACAAAGTCGGAAGTATATACAATCTGCAGAATGTAATTCCAATTGATATCCTTCGCCCTTCGCCCTTCACGCCCACTCATAATGATAAATTTACTCTAATTATCCTGAAATAAACATGCAATACGATCCCATCAAACGTTCGCTCGGCAGCGTTTTCAACAGCACCCCTTTTTTACGGAAAGTATTCTACCGCTTGCTCGACCTGCTTTTGCTGCGCTCGTGGCATGTAAGGCGGGAAGTTAAAAAATGGGCCTCCACCGCACCAAAAGATGCAAGCATACTGGATGCCGGCATGGGTTTCGGACAATACGACTTTTATATGTCGTCGAAAAATCCGGGATGGAAAATCCGTGGCGTGGATGTAAAAGAAGAGCAGATAGCCGATTGCACCGCTTTTTTCAGTCGCATTGGTCGAAAAAATGTAACCTTTGGCTATGCCGATCTTACCGCTTTTACTGATGCTTCGGCATACAACTTGATCCTTTCGGTGGATGTAATGGAACATATACTTGAGGACGTACAGGTATTCCGCAACTTTCATGCTTCACTGCAGCCCGGTGGCATGGTTTTAATTTCAACACCTTCGGACCAGGGTGGAAGCGATGTGCACGATCACGACGAGGAATCGTTTATCGAAGAGCATGTCCGCGATGGGTATAACATTAACGAGATACAGGAAAAGCTTAAACTGGCCGGTTTCAGCCGCACCGAAGCACGCTACCAGTATGGCAAACCCGGGCAGATCAGTTGGCGCCTTTCGATGAAATATCCCATTCTTGCACTGGGCAAAACCAAGCTTTTCTTTGTCGTGCTGCCTTTCTATTACCTGCTTACCTTCCCGGTTTGCCTGGTATTAAATTATTTTGATGCTACCATTACACACAAAACCGGTACCGGCCTGGTGGTAAAAGCCTGGAAGTAATTAATCTCACCCCAACCCCACTCCTGAAAAAGGAGAGGGTCTAAAGATTTACAATAATTATCAAACTTTTTTATCAGTCTATACCTCAATCAGATAAACTCGGGGCAATTAATGCTAACTTAAACTAAACAGATACGCTTTTGAATCTCCCGTTTTTCATAGCACGCCGATACCTGATTTCGAAGAAATCGCATAATATCATCAACCTGATATCAGGCATTTCGATGATAGGGGTTGCGGTTGGAACGGCCGCACTGATTATTGTGCTGAGCGTTTTTAACGGATTCGAGTCGGTGGTAAAATCGCTGTTTTCGGTTTTCGATCCCGATATCGAAATTTCAGTACTACAGGGAAAAACATTTCACAGCCACGACATTGATGCTGATAAAATCCGATCGCTGCCGGGCGTAATAAGCTATACCGAGGTTGTGGAGGAAAACGCTTTGCTTCATTACAAAAAGCAGCAATACCTGGCTACTATCAAGGGCGTAGACTCAGGTTTTCAGCACAAAAGCCCAATCGACAGCCTGCTGGTGACAGGCGAAATGATGCTTCAAAATGACAGTCTTGATTTCGCAATTCCCGGATATGGAATCGCGTATTTCCTGAACCTGGATATGAATGCGCCGGATAATTATATTTCGGTTTACATTCCCAAACGGAAAGGAAATATATCGGGATTACCGCAGGAATCCTTCACGAGCGAACTCATCAGACCTACAGGTATTTTTTCGATACAGCAGGATTTCGACGATAAGTATATGCTTGTTCCCCTTCGTTTTGCGCGCCGTTTACTCGATTATACCGACGAAGTTACCGGTATCGAAATAAGGCTGGGCAAAGGCGCAAATACCGATAAGTTACAGGAACAGATTTCGGCTATTGCAGGCCCGGGATTTAAGATCCAAAACCGTTTTCAACAACAGGAAATGCTCTATAAAATCATGAAATCCGAGAAATGGGCAGTTTTCCTTATTCTTACATTTATACTTATTGTTGCATCGTTCAATGTAATAGGTTCGCTTACCATGCTTATCCTCGACAAGCAAAAAGATATCAGCATCCTTCGCAGCCTGGGAGCGCGGGATGTAAGCATCAGGCAGATTTTCTTCCTCGAAGGTCTCCTGATTACTCTTACCGGAGCCTTCGCCGGGCTTATCCTTGGCTTAAGCGTTTGTATCCTTCAGCAGGAGTTCGGAATAATAAAGTTACAGGGAGGCGGATCCTTTATTATGAGTGCATATCCTGTTAAAATGATTGCCACTGACTTTATTTATGTTTTTATAACCATAGGCTTAATAGGCACGATAGCAGCCTGGATACCGGTTAACCGCATAGCCGCCAAACTTCGCAAACCGGTTTAACTCGCCTGGGAACCGATTACTTTTAAACAATATTAGGTTGCTGGTCAGCGCATTACACACTGATCACATTCCGTTTTACAGCAGATGCCTAGTCATTTCATCTTAATGAAAAAAATCTCTTAGTTTCCCCTTATTATAGATATTTTTTTGCATATGGTTTAAATAAAAATATAACTTTGCTTTTGGAAAACAAAAACCCACTTAATCAAATCTCCGGATGTTTATTTCTTTACAAAAAAAATTAACCTCAGCCGTGGTGGCAATATTACTGATCACAGGGCTACATGTTATTGCAGGCAACCAAATCACACTTATCCCTTCGGGGACTACCGCTACCAATGTAATCGAGAATACATTTTACCGCTTACAGGTATCAAATACCATAAGCAGCTTCAACACTTTATGGCTTAACACCGAAAAAGGCGAGTTTGTTGAATTACTCGCTCCATCCTATTCGAAAAGCAATGCGATTGGCGCACCACAACTTCCTGTTTTAAGCAAACTGATTGAAATTCCGGCCGGGGCAACTCCTGAAATTAAAATTATCAGTTACGATGTAAAAGAGTACAAACTTTCGGATTTCGGAATTACTCAGAAATTATTCCCTGCACAGCCACCCCAGGCTAAAAGCAGCACAAAAAAAGAGCCTTTTGCCTTCGACCAGCAACTTTACGAAACCAACAGCTTTTACGGCGAAACACTGGCAAGAGTCGAAATAGCGGGCATGCTGCGCAGTGTTCAGTTGGCCAACCTTGTTATTTCGCCGGTTGAATACAACCCGGTAACCAATACCATCAGGGTTTATAACAACCTGGTGGTTGAGGTGAATTTCAACGGAGCCGATAAAGCAAAAACAGATGAGATTAAAGCCAAAACAAGATCTGCCTATTTTAACAGTGTTTTCGGCAGCGTGTTAAATTACAGGGCAGGTGATGCTCCACTCGATACTATCTCGAATGTTCCGGTGAAGTATGTAATTGTTTCGGACCCCATGTTTCAAAGCACACTACAGCCTTTTATCAAATGGAAAACAAAACGTGGTTTCAAGGTTATCGAAGCATACACCAACAATCCGGATGTAGGTACAACCAACAATTCGATAAAAGCTTACCTTCAGAATCTCTATACTACAGCAACCACAGCCGATCCGGCGCCTACCTTTGTATTGTTTGTAGGTGATGTGGCACAGGTGCCCGCTTTCAACTGCGGTGCTCATGTAAGCGATCTTTACTATTGCGAATACACAGGCGATTACCTGCCTGAAGTTTATTACGGACGATTTTCGGCTAATAATGTAGCTGAATTGCTTCCACAGATAAATAAAACCCTGCAATATGAGCAGTACCTGATGCCCGATCCTTCGTACCTTAATGAAGTGGTTATGATAGCTGGCGCTGATGCTACCTACCAGGCAGTATGGGGAAACGGGCAAATAAATTACGGTACTACATATTATTTCAATGCAGCTCATAACCTGCTTTCGCATACATATCTTCAACCTGAACCAAGCGGGGCCAACTACTCGCAAAGTATAAAAAACAATGTAAGCAACGGTGTTTCCTATGCCAATTATACCGCACACGGCAGCGCAAATGGATGGGCCGACCCTTCATTTTCCATTTCAGATATTGCCAGTCTCACAAATGCCGATAAATACTGCCTGATGGTTGGCAACTGTTGCCAGACCAATACTTATAACCAGAACACCTTTGGCGAGGCATTGCTGAGGGCCGAGAACAAAGGCGCTTTAGGATACATTGGCGCATCGGATTACAGTTACTGGGACGAAGATTACTGGTGGGGAGTCGGTAATGGGCAAATTGTGGCAAATCAAACCTATGAAGCCTCCGGCCTGGGAGCATACGACCGCACCTTTCACGATCATGGTGAGCCTGTTACGGATTGGTACAGCACCATGGATCAAATGATATTTGCAGGAAACCTTGCCGTGCAGGAATCCAATTCGAGTATGAAACAATATTACTGGGAAATTTATTGCCTGATGGGCGACCCTTCGACTATGGTATATTTCTCGGTGCCTCCTGCCTTAACTGTTGACTACAACCCCATACTTCCGTTGGGATCGCCAACTTTTGAAATACAAACCGAGCCTTACGCTTATGTAGCCATCAGCAAAAACAATGTATTGCATGGTGTGGCCGAAGCCAATGTAAACGGACTGGCTACCTTAAACCTGCAACCTTTCGCGGAACCGGGTTTTGCCCACGTTGTAATCACGAAACAAAACAGGGAACCCTATATCGACAGTGTGATGGTAGCTTCTCCCGAAGGACCTTACCTGGTACTCGATAATTACATGGTATATGATATGGGCGGCAATAACAACCAGGTACCTGAATTCGGCGAACCATTAAGCGTTGATTTAGCATTCGACAATTACGGCAATGCTGATGCGGTGAATGCCATTTCGACACTCAGCACCAACGATCCTTATGTTACCATACCTTTAAATACACATACCTGGCCACTGATCGCCAGCAACGGGTCGGCATCGGTTTCAAACGCTTTTACCATACAGGTAAACGATTATATACCCGATATGCATAATACGTATTTTACTATCACAACCCAGGCTGATACCAGCACTTTTACATCCGGGTTTAATGTGATTGTGTATGCACCAAAACTGGTCAACGGGCTTGTAACCATCGACGATACCACTGCAGGAAACGGAAACGGACAGATTGATCCGGGCGAAACAATTTATATTACCGTGCCAACCACCAATACAGGCCACTGCAATTCAGCAGATGTTATTGCCCAAATGTTTGTGTTCGGCAACTATATTACCTCCAATTCGCTGCCGCAAAACCTGGGAGCCCTGGCACCGGGCGAAACGGCAAATGCAACATTCAGTTTTACCGTTAATGCCAATGCAGTAAACGGCACTTCTTTTTCGCTATACCTTACGGCAACATCAGGACCTTATAACTCAATTTCGAATCTTACTCCTTTTATCGGACCACAGCTCGAAGATTTTGAAACCGGTAATTTCCTGAAATTCAACTGGCGTATGAAAGGTGCCAAACCATGGAAAATAAGCCAGACAACCATTTACGAAGGATTGAACGGAGCCGTTTCGGGTGCTATCAATAATTCGCAGCAAAGCGAAATGTATATCGACGGGCAGGTTCTTTCTAACGATACCATCTCTTTCTATCGCAAAGTTTCGTCGGAGAGCGGTTACGATTACCTGAGGTTTTATGTTGATGGCAATGAATTGGGAAGCTGGAGCGGTAATAAGGACTGGGCCAGGGTAAAGTACCCCATACCTGCAGGCACACATCGTTTCAGCTGGGTTTACGAAAAAGATGAAGCTACCATGGCAGGACAAGATGCCGCCTGGGTCGACTATATCAAATTTCCGCCATTCAGCCCCATACTTACAGGTGCTTTAACGGTAAATGCACTTGCATCGCCAGCGGCAATATGTGCCGGCGACCCATCACAACTTTACATTTTTGCTACAGGCGGAACCGGTGTTTACAGTTATAACTGGTCACCGTCTGCAACACTTAACAACGCGTCAATTTTTAATCCCATAGCTACACCTGCCGAAACCACAACATACAATGTTTTTGTCAGCAGTTCATTTTTCTCGGCAAACGCAAATGTTACAGTAAGTGTTGAGCAGGCTCCTGCAGCACCCGTTGTAACCGTGTCGGGCGACCACCTTGTTTCAACTGCTGCCGATGGCTACCAGTGGTATAATATACAGGGGCCTATACCCGGAGCCACTGATCAGATTTTTTATCCGACCAGTACAAATACCTACCACGTTGTTGTAACAAATTCAACCGGTTGCGAGTCGGCAGCATCCAACGAAGTTGTATTCGGGTTTACCGCTGATAAAATTCTTACCGAAAACAATGTGGCTGTATTCCCAAATCCATTCAGCCACAGCCTGAATATAGCTTATACATTAAAAACAGCGGGTCATGTAACAGTAAGCCTTTATAATTCCATTGGTAACGAAGTAGGTATTATCGAAGAAAGCGATAAAACTGTTGGTACTCACAAGGCTGTATTTAATGGAAATCATTTGCCGGCAGGCATTTACTACTGCAAAATATATATTGGCGACAGTGTTCATGTTGCCAAAGTGGTTAAAAAATAAATAATCGACACAGCATACGTTAAAAACCATAGTAAATTATGAAACAAACAATCCTTACACTATTCCTGATACTATCCCTGGCAATTACATCCACAGCCCAGGAATGGATGGCCATCCGATCGCAACAGCCGGTTGCGGCTTCAGCCGAACTGGTTTCGTCCGACATTTCGACCTCGGTGATTCATTTCAAACTCGATGGATTCTTCCTAAATCCGGTTAAGACTTCGAGGGGAAATGCGTTCACCATCTCCCTTGGGAATTCAACTCCTTTGCTGGATAAAAATGCACCCGATCTCACAAAAATGACCGCATCGGTAATTATTCCCGATATGGCTATGATGGAGATAGAAGAAATGTCATCATCATGGGTTGAATATACTGATATCGAAATTGCTCCTTCAAAAGGAAATCTCACCCGGGATATTGATCCGGCATCAGTAGCCTACGAGTATGGACGTCCGTATAACGAAAACAAATTTTATCCGGCTTCTGTTTCAGGCTTGCGCGACCCTTTTATACTGCGCGATTACCGCGGACAAACCGTGATTGCATATCCATTCAGGTACAACCCGGTAACAAAAGTGCTAAGGGTTTACACCGATATTACCCTCAAACTAAAAGTTGCCAATAGCAGCGGTTACAATATCCTAAGCCGCAACCAGGTCCCCACTCATGTCGACCCTGATTTCGGCCAGGCATACAGCCGTGTATTCCTGAATACCACCTCTAACGATTACACTCCCCTGAACGACTATGGCCGTATGCTTATTATAAGCCATACCAATTACCTGCAGGCCATGCAGCCTTTTGTTGACTGGAAAAACAGCATGGGTATTAAAACCGAAATGGTGGATCTGGCAAGCATAGGAACCACATCGGCAGCCATTAAAACCTTTGTTCAGAATTACTATACTGCCAATGGCTTAACTTTCCTTCTGCTGGTAGGTGATGGACCCCAGGTTCCGACCAATACTACAGGATCGCTGGGCGGCCCTTCCGATAATGCTTATGGCTACCTGGTAGGTAACGATCACTACCCTGATATTTTTGTAGGACGCTTTTCGGCCGAAACAGTAGATCATGTAAACACAATGGTTCAGCGTACACTCGAATATGAGAAGCAACCTCTCACTACAACAGCATGGTTTGATAAGGGTGTCGGCATTGCCTCGAGCGAAGGCCCGGGCGATGATAACGAGATGGACTACCAGCATATGCGTAACATCCGCACCGATTTGGTAGGTTACACCTACTCCATGGTTTCCGAATTGTACGATGGCTCACAGGGCGGTGAAGACCTTGCCGGGAATCCCACCTCTGCCATGGTTTCGGCTGAAGTAAATGCCGGCAGATCAATCATTAATTATGTAGGACATGGCAGCGACAATGCGTGGAGTACTACCGGATTTTCGAGTAACAATGTGAATGCACTCAGCAATAACCATATGTGGCCGTTTATATTCAGCGTAGCATGCGTGAATGGTAATTTCGTGGGTGGTACCTGCTTTGCCGAAGCCTGGCTGCGTGCTAAAAACACAAACGGACCAACAGGAGCTGTTGCTACGCTTATGTCGACGATAAACCAGAGCTGGAATCCACCTATGGACGGGCAGGATGAAATGGACGACATTCTTGTTGAATCCTATCCTACCAATATCAAGCGCACATTTGGCGGAATATCCATGAACGGATGTTATAAAATGAATGAAACCTACGGATCCGCTGGTGATGAAATGACCGATACCTGGACAATTTTCGGCGACCCTTCGGTGATGATTCGCACGGCAATGCCTACGGCCATAACAGCAACACACGAGAGTATGATATTTCTCGGAACTACTACGCTTGCGATAAACTCACCCGTTGAAGGAGCACTGGCTGCTTTAAGTAACGATAATCAGTTCCTGTCGTCAGGATTTGTTAACAATGGGATTGTAACTTTGAATTTCCCGGCATTTCAAACTCCCGATACGGTTCAACTGGTGCTTACCGCCTATAACCACATTCCGTATATGGTTAATATAGCGGTTATTCCCAACAACGGGCCCTACCTTTTGTATTACAGCAATACCATAAGCGATACCCTGGCAAATAACAACGGGCGGGCTGATTTTGGTGAAACTGTATTTTTAGACGTGGCTTTTACAAATATTGGCGTATTGGATGCTGATAGTGTTGAAGTTACTGTTTCGAGCACTGATCCTTTTATTACGATTATTGATTCAACCGATATTTACACTTCAATCCCTGCCCAGGATACGGTTGCTATGACTAATAGCTTTAGTTTTTCACTTGCAGCCGATATTCCAGATATGTATGTGATACCTTTCCATTTCACAGCGGTTTCGGGAAGTAATGTATGGCAGGGGAATTTTACTGTAACAGCTCATGCCGGGGTGTTGAAATATTCCGGTTTTACCATCGACGATTCGCAATCGGGCAATGGAAACGGTAAAGCTGACCCGGGTGAAACTTTTATTGTTTCGGTGAGTATAAAGAATACAGGTTCAGCTCCTGTTTCCAATGTCAGCGGACAGCTATCCTTTAATGATGTGTATGTCACGTTGCTGTCGTCGCCGGCACAGAATTATGGCAACCTCACACCCTTTCAATCCACCTCGCGTACTTTTACCATGCAGGCCGATGCCAATACACCCAACGGGCATGTTGTTCCGGTAACATTTCTCATGACTGCCGACCTGGGGTTACAGACTTTATCGAATTTCAACCTGGTGGTTGGCCAGATTCCGGTTGCCGTTATCGACCTGGATGGAAACCACAACTCAGGGCCTGCCATACAAGCTGCTTTAGCTGCCAACAGTGTATATGCCGAGTATAAAACTTCGATGCCCACGGATCTGAGCGTATATACCACATTGTTTGTTTCGCTCGGTGTGAGTACCCAGAAACACGTACTTACCACAAACCAGGGCCAGATGCTTGCGGCTTTTCTTGATGCAGGCGGACGTTTGTATATGGAAGGCGGCGACACCTGGTACTACGACCCTAAAACAGCTGTTCACCCGAAATTTAAAACAAACGGTGTAATGGATGGCGGCAACGACCTGAACATTGAAAACGGACAGGTTGGACAATTCGCCGATGGACTGAGCTTTACCTATACCGGCGATAACGAGTTTATCGACCACGTTTCGGCCACATCACCTGCTTTTAACCTGTTCAAAAACGCCACTCCTTTGTATATTACTGCTGTTGCTTACGATGCCGGAACCTATCGCACCATTGCTTCCGCTTTCGAGTTTGGCGGGCTTTCAAATGGCAGTTTCCCTTCGACCCGCAATGAATATATGCGCAGGATCATCGAATTTTTCGAAATTCTTTCGTCGCCATATACCGTTAATTTTATGGGTAATCCTATCAGTATCTGCGAAGGCGGTTCCGTATCGTTCAGCGATTATTCAACAGCCGGAACCACTTCATGGGAATGGACCTTCCCTGGCGGCGTTCCCGAAAGCAGTACCGAGCAAAATCCAACGGTTACCTACGATGCAACCGGCCTGTACAACGTTACACTTATTGCTTCTAACGGTATGTTCAGCGATACACTTTCGAAAAACGACTATGTATGGGTTGCCTATTGTACCGATATGAATGATAGCCGCAGCAATACGGTTAGCGTTTATCCTAACCCGGCTTCGGATTATGCCTCCGTTTCGTTCGGAAGCCTTACCGGCACTGTTGAAATTCAGCTGAATGATGCAATGGGTAAATTATTGCTCAGCAAAAGTCAAATCGATTCGAAGCAGCCTTACACGCTTAACCTGAAGGGATTAGCAGAGGGCGTTTATTTTGTAACCATAGTTACTGATGAGCAGCGAATTGTTAAAAAGATTGCTGTCAGCCGATAAGGGTTTAATTATGATTATGAAAGCCATCAGGATTCCTGGTGGCTTTTTTTGTGCAGTGCCCCGTAAAGTTTTTTGTTAAAACATTTCCATTGCATATTAAACATTTTTATATTTGTTTATCCAAACTAAAACCTTGCAACATGAATAATTTCTTCCTTACTCTGATCGGTTCATTTTACAATCCTGAAACATACCGCGATGCTGTTATCAAAATGAAGGGTCGTACTTTCGGATACCTGCTGTTATTGGTTTTACTATGCATGGTTCCACTTATGATTGCCATAGTAAATGGAGGCAACAATTTTATGGCTGACGATGGGAAATTTATTGTTGAGCAGGTTCCTGAGATTACATTTAAGAATGGAATTGCATCCATGGATAAGGAATCACCTTATTATATAAAATCGAAACAAGGCGAAACGCTTTTTGTAATTGACCTTTCGGATTCGGCTGCTATTACGGAGTTACAAGGAAGTGCAAAGGTGCTGCTGACAAAGGATAAATTAATAGCCCAGCAAAAGGAAAACGAAACCCGTACCTATAAGCTTTCGGATGTGCAGAACTTCACCCTTAATGCCGGAAAAATTATCAACTGGTTCGATTATGCCTGGATTGTGTATCTCATCATATTTATTGCAATGCTGATGTTTTTTGCCATCTACCGCCTGGTACAGGCTGCTTTCAACGCTTTGCTCGGCTTAATCATCAGCTCGTTTATGAAAGTGAACCTCGATTATACCTCCCTATTGTATATTTCAATGATAGCCATTACCCCGGTAGCCATTATAGCCTCGCTTATATGGGCAACAGACTTTGAAATCCCTTATAAGGGATGGCTGGGTTTTATACTGGCCTTGGGATACATCAGTTTTGGCATTATAGCAAACAAACCGCAGGCTGGGGATTCCACTATGCACAATTCCGTGCCCCAACCTCCTGATGACCAGCGCACCTTATAATAAACGTCTTTACCTGATTCACTATCGAATATTCTAAAATAGGATGGGATATCGTGCATGCAGGATATAATTGAAAAAATCGTCGACGAAAGAGATTAGTTGGCGGTGGATGGTATGGTTAGTTGCCGATTTCGACGCATGTTCCTATCAAGTTACAACTACTTCTGATACGAGCGGTGCCTCTCGATTAATCACTGCACCGGCAATTAACTATACCGCGCGTTACCACCAGTGCTTCCTTGTTTTTCAGCTATTTCAATTTTGATTTCATTTTCTTTGTCAAATAATAACCTCCTGTATGAGCTGCTTCTCCTCTGAATTCTATTAGACCACCATCTTTTAATTGTTTTATATATCTTTCCATGCTACTATCTGGTAAACCAGTCGCTTCTTTATAATCAGGAACTCTTTTACCTTCATTTGCGGCAATAGCACTTAATAGAATGGCTAGTTTATCTTTAACTCCTTTAGTTACTCCATCAATAGCTCCCTCAACAGCTCCCTCAATAGCTCCCTCATTTGCACCCTCATTTGCACCCTCATTTGCTCCTTTAGTAGCACCTTCAATTGCTCCACCAAGTTTAACGTCACTAAAGAAAGTAAGTTTAACAGTTCGTTCTCCTATTTCCCATGCGGGTGCTTTAATGCCAGCTTGTTTACAAGCATCAATAATCTTTAATGTTCCTCTGCCTATCTTTTCGATATAACCTCTTAGAAAAACTATATGTGCTATCTCAGGATTGTATGGCATTGATAAATGGTTCTTCTTTAATTCACTTTGTTTGAAAGGAGATTTGCCGCTATTTGTAATTTCTAATTTATCGGGATATATAATAATGGATAATGCACTTGAAACCAAACCATATTCTCTATGCACTAAAGCATTCATAACGCCTTCACGCAGAGCAGCCATTGGGAAAACATAATCATCTGTTCGTTTCCAATTATTATTTTCAAATTTTCGGCTGAATAATAAATGCTTTTCAAAGAAATTTTGAATGGTTTCAATATTCTTAAATAAATTACCTTCTAATAATTGATCATCTTTAAAGATATCGCCAGTTTTTCCGTAGTCGAGAAAAGCGACACGAACTCTTGCTTGTGGAATAAACCGAGACGGTTTCTTAGCAAATAGGATGACAGCTGCATTCGTGAAATTTCCATTTTGAAAAAGCCCATAATAGGATAGAAACTCAAGAGGCTCTTTTTTAATGTCCTTCATTTTATTGTCAGACAATGCCGCATCCATAGTTTTTTTGATTTCTTCTATATCCAAATCTTCCAACTCCACACCTAAGGCGGCTTGTCGTTCCCAATGGATTTCGGTTTCCTGTCTTTTATGAATAAGCTCAGAAATTTCTTTTGAAGAGGCCTGAATGGTTCTGTCAGTTCTGCGGTAATAAATACTGCCGTTAAAAATGTAAGGTTTTTTTGAACCTTCCCAAACCTTTATAAGCAATAATTGTTTATCGCCATAATTTTCAACCGAAACCATTACAGGTGCTTCGGGCACTAATTCTTTAATCAGGTATTGTTCAATTTCATACTGCCATTTATATGCATCATTAATTCCTTTAATTTCTTTGTTATCGGCAATTCCAATGAGTATCTGACCGCCTTCGTTATTTAAAAAACCACAAATAGTTTTTCCAATAGCATCTTTACGAACAACTTCTTTAAACTCAAGCTGTCCGCTTTCGACCTGTTTTAACAGGTCTTTTATGAGTTGTTCTGTTTTCATTGTGCTGGATTATTTAAATTGGCTAATTCCCGTTCTACACGCTTAATATCACGGAATAAAGTTTCAACGTGTCTTAACGCTTCATCAGGTCTAAAAAATTCTTGTACCCAATGATATTTCCGTTCTTCATAGGCCAAATTTATTTGCACAGCATCGTTATACATATCAATCACCTTAACGCTATCCAGTACTGAAGTTGACTGAATTTCAAAATCGTTACGTTGGGTTTTGGCAGCATCGGCATACATATATTGAGCAAGCAATTTTCTTGAGAAAGTGACAAAACTATGAGCAATGAATCTCCGTGGTTTGTCGATAGCAATAGCTCTTTGAAACTCTAAATGTGTAATTCCAGTGCTGTACATTGGGTTTATGATACCAAAGAAAATATCGCATTCAGCAACTGCGGCTATACAAGCATCAGTGTTGTTCAATCCTAAAGGTGGATGAAGTGTGCCATATTCCGAATTGATAACGTGGTAACCATAGGCATTCAAAATACCGCAAATTTGCAAAAGCAAATCACGGTTTTGATACACCGTAGAGGCTACCATAACATTTATTTTTCTCTTTTTTGCCATTCACTAATTTTTCAAAATCAAGTTTATAGATTTAAATCAAGTTAGCTTTGTATTTCTATTTTTCGTTATTGTCTCGCTGTGTTGTCTGTTTTTTTTAGCATTGGTAGCGACTAGAATCTATATACAAATATACCCACCTTTTCTTCCAACACATCGAAAAACCCGATATTTATTTTCACCAGCAATTTCACTTCTCGAGGATCTGGAATTTCTTTGGAAATAATCACTTACAAAAAGCAAAAAGCCCGCAGCATTATACCACAGGCTTTCGGGTTGGTTAATTGATGGCTGTTTTATTCTAAAATATGCTGTTCGGCCACCTGCAATATTTCCTTTGTATCAACATCGTATACAAAAGCTACTACACGGCAGTTTTTAGGGATCAGGGTATTCAGGTTGAAGCCGGCAAACTGGGTTTGAAATGTATTAATAACAGGAACTGATGAAGTCTGCTCCTTCGTTAACAAGGAGGTTCCCCAGGTGCCGTTTACTGCGCCACGCATTACATGCATATGCACATAATCCAGTATATCGGGTGTTGCTCCTACGAGGGGATCGTTGTTTTTCTGAGCCTTTACAATGCTGTCCTCGGTAATAATAAGCGAGATATTTAGCGAGCGGCCTGAAACAGCCTGCAGGAACGATGTCTTGGTATGGATGCAAAGTTTATCCTCAGCGGCATTGTACTCAGTAATCAGTTGCAGGTCCATCAAAGGTGCTTCGGAAACCGTATTTTTAACAGCATTTGCCCATGCCGGAGGCGACAACACCTGCTGGTTGGCAGGATAACCCTTGCGGCTTACCATCCCGTTGGGATTTCCGATAAGGCCTACCTTAAAAAAGTCGTCCCAGGTGGTGCCTTCGGGTGTGCGGAAATCATACGCCCACACCGGGTTCGAAGCGCTTGGCTTGGCGTAGTAACCGGCATGTACAGCTATTACCACCAGCGAATCCTGGTACTGTGTCTTTAAGTCGTGTGCAATAAGCCCGGCACGCGGGCAATTAACACAGGTATGTCCGGTATAGTCTTCGAGCAGGGCTCTTTTAAAATGAGCTGTTACCACCGGAAATTCAGGAACGGGGCATGCTGCTGTATCAACAGGAATATTGGGGATTACATACTGTCCGTCAATTTTATCGCAGGAAGAAACTACAAATACCGAAACAGCAGCTATTATCAGGGAAGTAAGAAAATTCAGTTTTGTCATAATTCGTTTGTTTTAGAAACTGGTTGTAACCGTTAATGTAAAACCATTGGAAGCCGGCACATTGCGGCAAACGCCTCCCACGCAGACAATACCTTCGCGCTGTTTGCCATACGAAAGCTGAATGCGGTTAGCATCGTTATTATAAGCTACAGCTACCAAGGGGTAATGAAACCGTTTGTCGGCATCCTCATTGCCATAATTCCACTGGTCGGCAACGCTCACAAACCATTTGGGAGCCACCGTGTATTCGAGTATGCCCATCACCCAGTCGCCTTCGTCTTCTTTGGTAAGCAAGGCCTGTGTTTCGAGGCGGATGGCTTTGTTTTGAGTGAGTTTATAGGTCATTTCAGCAATAAAAATATCGGCATGAACCATGGGTTCGCCGGTATGGCCTTCTATCACATCGATGTTGTAATCCTCGTACATGTAAGTAAACAGCATCTTGAAACTTTTGCTGAATTTATGGCCTATCTCTATATTAAAATCACGAAAGTATTTGGTGTCGCCCACTTTAAAAAACGATGATTTGTACCCAAGTGTGCCTGACTCGCCCAGGGAAGTTGAATCGTTAAGTTGTTCTTTAGCAATTGAATTGATGGCCGAAAAGTTAACGGCAATATCAGTTCCATATTTACCTCCGAGCAGTGTGTTTTTAGGGATTTTATAATTCAGCTGTGCCTGTAATCCCATTTCACTGCCGGGTTGGGTTGCATATGGGTAAAATGCAGCAAGTGTATAGGTTTGCTGTTTTGTGATGGCAGGCAGGTAGTTTATATCCAGCACATTTCCGGTTTCGGTACGCTTCGATTTATATCCCATATTATCGAGCCGCTTGGCCTGTACTAGTATTCCGAGTCCTTTCTGGTTATAGGATGCCGAAAGCAACAGCGATTCGCCCTTTTTATAAATGAAATTATTCATGGCATTAGGATCATTTATTTTTTGGGCATATTCGCCACCCAGCCCAAAATTACCATAGCTCATATTAAATCGTCCGGCACCGGAAGCAACATTTAAAGGGAGAATTAATTCTTCCTGATTGCTGTTGTAAATCACCTCGTTAGCCTGGTATTTGCTTACGAAACTTCCGCCAATCTGCATTCGGAACTTACTGTTTTCGAGTGGTTTGAAAAGGTCGTTCACATTAATATCGGCATCACCTCCGCGCACAATACCGGGGCCCTGATCCCAGAAATACCGCTGTGTTCCGTAAATTCCTTTTAATTCAATTCCATCCACAGGCTTGAATTTCAGGCGGATGCCATTCAGTGAATTATCATATCCCGAGGTTATGCTCCTCATAGGTGCGGAATACGGTTCCACTTCCAAATTGCTCGTAAATATGGCCTGCCGTTACCTGGAACTGCCCGGTTTTATAATCGACAAACCAATAAGGCACACCTGTTCCCTTATAGCGCGGATCGTAACCATTTACAGGGTTAAGATACGTTTCGTAACGCAGTCCGGCATTAAAATTACCGGCCGAATAGGTGATATTGGTCCAGGAGTTCATCTGCATTTTTTCGGGTACAGGTAATGCTCCAATGGCAGAGTCGACACGATAGTATTGTGCGTCCATCTGGAAATTGCCATTTACCTGGCTTCCCAGTGAGTTGTTTTGAGCCGATACCAGGGAGGGTGAAAGGGAGAAACATGCAAGCAGCAAAGCTGCGAGTGTGAAAATTTGAGTTTTCAAGGTATTTGGTTTTGAGTGGAGGTTGAACAAAACGATAGGCAAATCTACATATTTCTGATTAAAAAAAAAGCCTCCGGAAGAATTGTAATGCACTGATTACATATTTTTCAGGAGGAGAAGCATTTCGGTTCAACTATACGTTAAAAACCATCCGGAGATTAAGGAGTTTTTAGTGTGCTACCGGCTCGCCTGCATTCAGCCTGCGTACAACGTTAATAAGATCAAGTTCGGCACCTTCGCTGAAACTGGTATGCTGCCATACAATTTCGCCGTTTCCGTTTACAACAAAAGTGTGCGGCACAGCATTTACGTTCATGGCACGTTTGAAATCAGCATTTTTGTCGAGCAGAATTTCATATTCCCAGCCTTTACCGCTTACAAGAGTTTTCACCTGGGCCGATGAGCGCGAATCGTCGATGGAAACGGCATACAGTTTAACGCCGGTTTCTTCCTGCCAGTCCTCGTACACATCAGCAATGGTAGTTAGTTCCTTAATACAAGGCTTGCACCAGGTTGCCCAGAAACTGATGATAATGGGTTTGCCGTCGTTCGAAAGTTTGTCGGTATCTATTTTTACGCCTTTCATATCGGTAACCGTTACATTGGGAAGTTTAAAAAGCACTTTGTCGGTAGCGGTTTCCTGTGCGAGTAATGTGGTTCCAATTAAAATCAGCACAGCTGTAATCAGGATGTTCTTCATAAGTGATAAGTTTTTTACAGGGTTTTACTAATGTATTATTTTTGAGGGTAATGAACTTCCAGAATTTTTGTTTCCTGCTGTGGAACGATGCGAATGCGTTCCATCACCGCCGGCACCAGCATTACTTCGCCAGCATTAAGTACTTCGGAGCCTGCATCGTACTCGACAATGCATTTCCCTTCGGCGCATTGCAGTATCACGAATGAATCGATACCGCTGTAGTCTTTAACAACAGCCGTGCCAAAATGAATCAGGCTTGTGTTGAAATAAGTACTCTCCACTACCGGGACTGTTTTATTGAACTGCTCCTGGTATTCGGTCCGGTATGTATTGTGTTTGGTGAAATCGAGGGCTTCGAGGGCCTGTTCGGTATGCAGTTGCCTCGCGTTTCCCTGCTCGTCGACCCGGTCGAAATCGTAAATGCGGTATGTTAAATCGCTTGTTTGCTGAATTTCGAATAGACAGCAGTCCGGGGCCTAAAGCATGAACCCTGCCGGCGGGAATAAAGTAAACATCCCCTTTATGCACCTGCTCATAATTCATAATGTCCTTAATAGTTCCATTATCCAGGTTCGACAGGTATAACTCAGGCGTCATTTCCTGGTTGAAACCACTGATAAGTTGTGCACCGGGATCGGCATCGGCAATGTACCACATTTCGGTTTTCCCCAGGTCGTTATGGCGGCTTTCGGCAAGCTTATCATCGGGGTGAACCTGAATGGAAAGCCAGTCGCTTGAGTTGAGGATTTTGATGAGTAAGGGGAATTTGTTGCCATATTGCTCATAAACAGCCTCGCCAACCAGGTCGCCCATATAAACCTCTATCAACTCATCGAGCTGATTCCCGGTAAGGAAACCGTTTTTCACGGTACTGATTTCATCGCCATGGCCCGACAACACCCAGGCTTCGCCACAATTTGGCAAAGGAGTGTAATCCATCCCGAACACAGTATGTATCTTATCGCCTCCCCATATTTTTTCCTTAAAAATGGGATTGAATTTCAGCGGATATAATTCGTTCATTTTAAAACTCCAAATCTTTATTTATCAGCGTATTAAATAACATCACTGATCATTTACAGCTGCCAAAAGTACAATAATATACGGTTACGGCAAAGTATAAATGCCATTAGGTTTAAGGAAATTGGGCGAATATCTAAAAAATGCACTTTTGCTGAATCAAACCAGATTCATGTCGCTAAAAACTGATAAAAATACGCTCAAACCCGACTGCCTGAAGATCAAACATCCGAAAGCGCTTGGGAGGGTACATTAAAAAAATAAATCTCTGTTAACCGTTCCCGGTACCCGTTTAAAAATAAATACCGGTTAATCGTATTACAACCTGGTAAGCCCTTGTGGATTTAATGATAAAAAAGTAACTTCGTTGCTAAATAAATCAGGTAAGGAAATGTATCTGAATGCTGTTAAATCAGTGTTGAAGGAGAAACTGGCTGAGGTTTTAGGGATGGAATTGTCGTGAGCAATTTAACCCTTGAAGGGTCTGAAACACGAAAAATATTTTCAATTTTAAATAACCAGATACAAGCAACCACCAGCAACCAGAAACCAGCAACCAGCAACCAAAATCAAACAACTATTAACCATCCCCCTATGTCCCAAATCAAATCCATCTGCGTTTTCTGCGGCTCGTCCAGCGGAAGCAACCCCGAATACACTTCAAAAGCAAAAGACCTCGGAATTTTACTTGTCAAAAAAAATATAACACTTATCTATGGCGGAAGCAATGTCGGGCTAATGCGTGTAATTGCCGATACCATGATGGAAGCCGGAGGGAAAGTGGTTGGCATCATGCCGCATACGCTGATTGACCGCGAAGTGGCTCATAAAAATATCAGTGTTTTTCATGTGGTAAATACCATGGCCGAACGCAAGGCTATGATGGAACAGCTTTCGGATGGCTTTATTGCCATGCCCGGCGGCATAGGTACTTTGGATGAGTTGTTCGAGGTAATGAGCTGGAACCAGCTTGAGCTGATAAGCAAACCTTTGGCGTTATTTAACATAAGCGGTTATTACGATCAATTGCTTTCGTTCCTGAATCATTCGGTGGACCAGCATTTTGTAAAAACCGAGCACCGGCAAAACCTGATTGCGGAAAGTGATGAAAATATACTTCTCGAAAAAGTTCTAAATTATAATCCAATAAAAGTGGATGGGGGGAAGTGGATTAAGGAGCTGAAGGAGAATAAATTATAAATGGTATAGCAATTTAATGCTCATTAATCTAACCTGGTCAAGCCAAAACCATAAAGAGTAATAATTCAAAATGCAAAGTTCAAAATGCAAAGTTCAAAATTAGCAGTATTGAAGTAAATAACTTAAAACAATTTTCTTGGACGACATTATCAAACTATTCATTAAATAATCCCAAAGCTACTTCTTGGTATAAAATTTTGCATTTTGAACTTTAACCTTTGCATTTTGAACTACTTATTAAAATAAAACGCGATGAAAGACATAAAACTTTTCGAAAATAAGAAAATACGTTCTAATTGAGATAATGAACAAGAGAAATGGTATTTTTCTATTGTTGACATTATTGAAGTGTTAACAGACAGCATTAATCCGTAAGTGTATTGGCGGTTTCAAAAAAAGGCTTCTTGCCGAGGGAAATGAAACCGTTACAAATTGTAACGCTTTGAAAATTAAAGCCCCCGCAATGCCAAAAGAGTAAAAGAAGCCAAAGAAAATAAAAAATTAAAATAGTTTTCAAATTTTAGTAAGACCTTTGCATTAAAATTCTAAACAATAGTATGCTCATCATAGGAATTACCGGAACGCTAGGCGCAGGGAAAGGAACCATTGTCGATTACCTGGTTCTCGAAAAGGGATTTGTACACTTTTCGGTACGCGGCTATATAACCGAAGAAATTATTCGCCTGGGATTACCCGTAAACCGCGACAGCATGGTTACCGTTGCCAATAACCTCCGCGCCACCAATTCCCCTTCGTTTATTACCGATCAGCTTTATAATCAGGCCATACTGACTGGTAAAAACTGCATCATCGAAAGCATCCGCACACCTGGCGAGGTGGAATCGCTCCGCCTGAAAGGAAATTTCGTGCTGCTGGCAGTGGATGCATCACCCGAATTACGTTACGAACGCATTGTAATCCGGAATTCGGAAACTGATAAAATTTCATACGATACTTTCCTGGAAAATGAAAAACGTGAGATGAATTCAGATGATCCGAACAAGCAGAATTTACATCGCTGTATTCAAATGGCTGATTTCGTTTTAACAAATAACGATTCAATAACCGAGCTTACCGAACAGGTTTCAGCCATTTTGGGAAAGCTGGCCATTTCATCATGAGCGCAGTCCAAGGCCAACTTTTTGTAGCACAAGTAAGTTGAGACAGTAATTTTTTTCTATATTGTACCGTCAAACAACTGAACAACTGAAAATTATACCTGAATGTCCCAGAGTCATCACAATATAAATGTCTTTATAGCTGTAATCCTGTTGTTACTGATTGGATTAATTGGTGTTTCAGGGTATATGTTCCTCGAGGACTATACCCCCCTGGAAGCATTGTATATGACGGTAATTACAGTTGCAACGGTTGGATTTAAAGAAGTCCGTCAGCTATCGGATAACGGAAAGATTTTTACGATGTTTCTGATTGTTTTCAGCTTCAGTATCTTTGCTTATTCACTTTCCACCATTACTTCGCATGTTGTTGAACGAAGGCTCAAATCATTATTTAAAGGCAATAGAAAAACAAAAGGAATTACTAAGATGAAAGATCATATAATAATTGTAGGGTTTGGCCGTAACGGGCTTACAAACCACACGCGATTTGCAGGCACAAAACAAAAAAGTTGTTGTTATTGAAAAAAAACACGAACTGATTCTTGCACATCAGAATGAGAAAGTAATTTTTGTTGAAGGCGATGCAACCGAGGATGAGTTTCTCGAACTGGCAGGAATAAATAAGGCTGGTGCACTTATTACTACACTTCCTATCGATGCTGATAACCTGTACGTGGTACTTACAGCACGTTCCTTAAATCCTGATCTTCAGATTATTTCGCGCGCATCGCACGAATCGTCGCATAAAAAACTTATTACCGCCGGAGCTTCCCATGTGGTGATGCCCGAAAAAGTTGGTGGCACTTTTATGGCCAGCCTGGTAGCAAAACCCGACCTGGCCGAATTCTTTCACCAACTCTCCATCGAAGGGAATGAAGGAGTAAACCTGGTGGAAGTGGTATGTTCCGATCTGCCATCCGAATTCCAGGACCATACCATTCACGACATGAGCATCAGGCGCCTCACCGGAGCTAACATTGTTGGTTTCCGAACGCCCGAAGGACAATATATTATTAATCCGGGCGGCGATACCGTAATGGTAAAAAATGCAAAATTGTTTGTACTCGGAACCCCTGACCAGATTGAGAAAGTAAAAGAAATAATCAGGCGGAACCAAAGGGGATAAATGTTGGTTATAGACTTTGAAAATCAGGCTATAAACTGTAATTTCAGGCCTTTTATAATCAATTCCGGACAATTTCCTTTTAAACTTAAAAGATGCGGCGAAAGAAGCTGACTCACTGACAACCAATAACCTACGTAAGATCTTCCTCAAAAAAATATTCTCAGTTCAAGGGAATCAGGATTGCGTGTTGTACAATCATGATTTCGATATGCATATATATTCATGTCGTTTATCTATTTTTGCAAAAAATCATTTGAATGACATTATTTAAAATCACTGCCCTCAGAATTTTTGCACTCCTCGCCCTGCTGATTACTATTTCGCTGGCAGCACTCAGTCAGACAAAGCCATCTGTTTCGGGAAACCTGGTTATTTTTCATGCAGGCAGCCTCTCCATGCCTTTTAAAGAAATAGCCAGGGAATTTAATAAGTTATATCCTGATGTTAATGTTAGGATGGAAGCGGCAGGCTCTGTAGCCTCGGCACGCAAAATTACTGACCTGGGCAAACCTTGCGATATCATGGCCTCGGCCGATTACGCGATTATCGATAAAATGCTGATACCGACCTTTGCTGATTATAACATCAAATTTGCCAGTAACGAGCTTTGCGTGGTTTATTCCGAAAAGTCGAGGTATGCAAACCAGATTAATGCCAAAAACTGGATGGATATACTTTTAAAACCTGATGTGGCTTACGGCCGCTCCGATCCAAACAGTGATCCCTGCGGTTACCGCACCGAAATGATGTTTCAACTGGCCGAAAAGCATTACAAAAAAACAGGGATGTACAGCACCTTCGCTGCCAAGGACAAAATATACATGCGACCAAAGGAAACCGATTTACTCGCCCTGCTCGAAACCAACACCATTGATTATATTTTCCTTTACCGTAGTGTTGCCGTTCAGCATAAACTTAAATACCTGGTACTTCCGGATGCCATAAACTTAAAAAGCGCAACATTCGCTCAGCAATACGCTGCGGTAAAAGTTGAAATAAATGGCAGCAAACCCGGCGAAAAACAAACCATGACCGGCGAACCAATGATTTACAGCTTTACCATTTTGCGAAATGCACCCAATAGAGCGGCTGCCATAGCATTTGCCGAATTCCTGTTAAGTAAAAATAATGGACAGGCCATAATGATAAGGAATGGACAACCTTCGGTAGTGCCGATGGAAGTCAATAATTATGAAAAAGTCCCGGCTCCACTCAAGCCTTTTGTTAAAAAATAACCTGCTCTTTCACCTTGAAAATCCCTATGCCTTCACTTCGACTTCTACCTTTTCTACTTTCATAAATGAAGCAATTTTCGCCCTTCCAACTCGCAATAACACTGGCTTCTGCCCTTATACTGCTGTTTATTGTTGCGCCTTTGGCAGGGATGTTTATATCAACAAGCCCATCCGATTTATTCGAAACTGCCCGTGATGTGGAAGTACAGCAAAGCATTAAACTCACGTTATGGGTTTCGCTTGCTGCTACCGTAATATTCTCGGTTGCCGCTATCCCTTTGTCCTATCTGCTTGCACGCAAAGAATTTCCCTTAAAAGCCATAGTATCAGGGATTATTGATTTGCCTGTGGTAATTCCACATTCGGCAGCAGGTATTGCAATACTGGGATTTGTATCGCGCGATTCGGTGCTTGGCAAAATGGGTTCGGCCGTAGGTCTGAATTTTGTCGGGCACCCGGCCGGAATTGCAATAGCCATGGCATTTGTAAGCCTTCCATTCCTTATTAATGCTGCCCGCGACGGTTTCACCGGTGTTCCGGTACGTCTCGAAAAAGCTGCACTTACGCTCGGAGCCTCCCCGGCAAGGGTGTTTTTTACCATTTCGTTGCCATTGGCCTGGCGCAATATTGTTTCGGGGCTAATCATGATGTTTGCCCGCGGAATGAGCGAATTCGGAGCTGTTATTATGGTTGCCTACCACCCGATGATAACACCAATCCTGATATACGAACGCTTTGGTGCATTTGGCATGAAATACGCCCGGCCGGTTTCGGTATTATTTATCCTTATTTCGTTAGCTGTATTTATTGCTCTCAGGTGGCTGGCACGAAAAAAAGACCAAAAATTCATTCCCCATGCTTGAGCTCCGCAACGTATCAGTTTCCTTTCCGGGATTCAGCCTGAACAATATCAGTTTCAGCGTGGCCGATGGCGAATATTTTATTCTGTTAGGCGAGTCGGGAGCAGGGAAATCCCTTTTACTCGAAGCTATTGCCGGCCTTAACAAAGTGAAAAGCGGGAACCTGATTCTTGACGGCAAAGAAATTACTGACGAAAAAATACAACAACGTGGCGTAGGTCTTGTGTTCCAGGACCAGGCTGTTTTTCCTCATCTTTCGGTTAAAGAAAATATCACTTACCCTTTGAAAGGCAAGCATTTATCAGCTAAGGAAAAGGATCAGGTTATTAAGGAAATCACAGCCACCTTACAAATCCCACATCTGCTGAATCGCAGGCCGGCAACACTTTCGGGTGGCGAATTACAGCGGGTAGCACTTGCCAGGGCGCTTGTTCAGAAACCAAAGATATTATTGCTCGACGAGCCACTCTCGGCAACCGACAGTAAACTGCGTTCCAGTCTGCGTGCCTTACTCCGGCAAATTAACCGAATGGGACAAACCATTATTCATGTTACGCACGATTTCGATGAAGCCGTCTCGCTAGCCGACCACATAGCCATTATGAACAAGGGAAGCATAGTGCAATCGGGTACGCCACAGGAAGTATTTGGCAACCCGGTAAATGGTTTTGTAGCACATTTTGCCGGTATCCGTAACTTTTTTAAAGTGGAAATAAAAAACCGGAATGGCATATGCATTGCACTTCCTGAGAAAAACATTCCTATTGCCATTGGCGATTTAACTGAAAATAATTCAGGCTATATTTTAATCCGGAACGAAGATATTCTCCTTTCACCCCATGCTTTCGAGAGCAGTGCGCTGAATAATTTTGAAGGTGAAGTGGTGGATATATTCCCTTCGCGTGCAGGCATGGAGGTGGTTTTGGGTATCGGCATACTACTGCATGCACAGGTAAGCCGCGAATCAGCCCAAAGGCTAAAACTTAGTGCCGGTCAAAAGATATGGGTTCACTTTAAGGCCTCGTCGGTGAAACTTATTGCAAGCTGATACAAGAATTACTTCCCAGCCTCAGCAGTATCAATATTATCAACCTGTTGTTTAGCGTACTGCAACACTTCGCTGTTCACATACAGCAGTTCGATACCGGCCTGCTTAAACATTTCCTCCGACTCAGTTCCCGAATGGTATTTAAATTCACAAACCACACGTTCGATCCCGCAATTGATAATCAGCATGGCGCAGGTACGGCAGGGCGTCATGCGGCAGTATAATGTGCTTCCCTGCAATGGGATACCGAGCCTGGCAGCCTGGCAAATGGCATTTTGCTCGGCATGTACGGTACGAACGCAATGGTTTGTTACCTTACCATCTTCATGGGTAAGCTGTTTGAAAAGATGGCCCACATCGTCGCAATGCGGCAAACCAACAGGGGAACCCACATACCCGGTAACAAGTATCTGTTTGTTGCGGGCAATCACGCATCCGCTTCGACCGCGGTCGCAGGTAGCACGCTTTGCAATGGTACGTGCAACTTCCATAAAGTACTCGTCCCAGGTGGGGCGTATGTATTGGGAATCTTTATCTTCTGACATGATTGCAATATTAATTATTATGACTCCTGGTATTCCGGATCAGCCAAATTAGTCTAATTTCTTTAAAATACTCTATTCCGATCACCACAGGGTTATTCCACGCCGAACATAGCTGCCCTAGTCTCTCCCCCCGATTTAACATAGCCCCTGAACATCCCGGCAGTATTAAAAGGCATGGCAATATTACCCTTATTATCAACGGCTATAATTCCGCCTGTACCGCCTAGTTTCTGCAGCTTATTCATAACCACTTCATTTGCAGCATCTGTGATTGAAAGTCCTTTGTATTTCATAAGTGCCGAAATATCATAAGCAACCACATTGCGTATAAAAAATTCGCCATGACCGGTTGCTGAAACCGCACAGGTATTGTTGTCGGCATAGGTTCCGGCACCGATAACGGGTGAATCGCCCACACGGCCATACTTTTTATAGGTCATGCCTCCCGTTGAAGTTCCGGCCGCCAGGTTTCCATAGGTATCAAGAGCCACACAACCTACCGTTCCATGCTTTTTATCTGTATTTTCGATTGAATCCAAACGGGCTTTTACTTTCAGGTAATCGTTCCAGCGTTGCTGGGTGAAAAAATATTCAGGCGATACCATTTCGAGTCCCTGCTCAGTTGCAAAGGTTTCGGCACCTTTTCCTGTAAGCATCACATGAGCTGATTTGCTCATAACAGCCCGTGCAGCACTTATCGGGTGCCGAATGGCAGAAACTCCGGCTACAGCTCCTGCCATCCCTGTTTTCCCATCCATAATACTGGCATCGAGTTCATTTTTTCCTTCGGCATTAAACACAGCACCTTTGCCGGCATTAAAAAGCGGGCAGTCTTCCATCCTGCGTATGCATGATTCAACAGCATCCAGGCTTGTTCCACCTGATTTTAGAATGGAATCGCCAAGCTTTAAAACTTCAAGGAGTTCAGCTTCGTATCGGGCAGCAATATCTGCCGGCAGGTTTTCCGGGGTGATGTTCCCGGCGCCTCCGTGTATAACCAGGGTGTAAGTGCCTGATGTTTGGGCATGTGCTGAGAAACCCAGGGAAAAGACTATAGCTGTTAAAATGGTGAAAACAATTTTCATATTACAGGTTCTGAGTGTGTAAATTTGAATTAGAGAAATCTATTGAGGTTTTTTAAAAGAGGTCTTTTATCAAAACGAATTTGTCACAAATTCCTTAATATTAATTATTCCAAGCAAGTCGGAAGCAAAAATCACTATTACTACTATCACCACCCAACGCACAAAATTGGCACCCCATGAAACTGCAAACCGTGATGCTACGTAAGCTCCTATAATATTGCCAATGGCATGTATTAAGCCATAATCCCAGCGGACCTGGTCGTTCAGGATAAAAACTACCAGTGCTAAAGGTGTGTATAACAGCACAATCCATACTTTTATCGCATTGGCTTTTACCAGGTCGTAACCGGCGCCCAGCACAACACCTGCCAGAATAAAATACCCTACCCCTACCTGCACAAAACCGCCATATACGCCAATGGCAAAGAAAATCACCACCTGTATCCACGAAACAGGTTTCTCCATCAGCGATTCTGTGCCCCGAAGCCACTGCGAAGGCTTGGTAAGGATAAAATACATCATCACGATCATAACCACGCCTATAGCTTTGCGGAATACTGCCTCGTTAATATCCGAAGCAATCTGTGCGCCGACTATGGCACCAATCATAGTTGGGATAGCCAGTTTATTGGCTTTTTTGAAATCCAGCACTTTCTTACGGCGGAATTCGTTAACCGAAGTCATATTCTGAAGTATGACTGCCACGCGGTTGGTTCCATTAGCTATACCGGCAGGTAATCCAAGGAACATAAAGATTGAAAGGGAAATAATGGTTCCTCCACCTGCCAGGGTGTTAATGAATCCGACAAATATGCCGGAGACTATCAGAACCAGAACTATCAACCACGTCATATCAATATTTCCTGTTTAAGCTTTTGCCGAATACACGGTATTTTATGTTTTAACCCTCACTCTGTGCTCTTAATTTACTATGTCTCATACCATAAAAAAAGTAGAGAACCAGTCCTATGGCCAGCCATACCAGGAACCGCATCCAGTTGGTGATGCCCAGTTCGCTCATCAGGTATAAATTGGTTAGAAGTCCCAGAACCGGGATCAGCGACCATTGCCTGATAAAAGCATAAAAAGTAGTGATTACAGCAACAGCCATAAAAACAAAAACGGGCACCTGGTTATGGACTCCTTTCGAAACATGGCTGCTGAAATCAAATAATCCTGTAAGAAAAGCAGGATTCGAATAAAAAACTATCAGTAAAATGAGCCCCCACAACGGAAGCAGGTAGTACCTGCTGTTGACATAGGGTACATAAAAGCCTTTTTTATCGGCACTTTGATTCCCCCGCGGATGCAGAATCAATACTCCGCCCGAAACCAGAATAAAAGCGAACAAAGTGCCTATACTTGTGAGATCAGTAACTTCCGTGAGGTTTAAAAACAAAGCGGGAATGGCAACCACAAAGCCGGTAACGATGGTGGCAAAAGCCGGTGTCCTGTATTTTTTATGCAGCTTTGCGAAGCGCGGAGGCAACAATCCATCGCGGCTCATACTCATCCATATACGTGGTTGCCCCACCTGGAACACCAGCAATACACCTGCCATGGCTATTACAGCTCCGAGTGCAATGATACCCGAAAGCTTTGTAAGATGTAGTTTCTCAAAAGCATAAGCCAATGGATCGGCTACTCCCAGGTAACTGTAATTAACCATCCCGGTGAGAACCAGGCTTATTGCCACATAGAGGACTGTGGTAATAAGAAGGGCATAAATCATAGAGCGGGGCAAATCGCGGCGGGGATTACGGCATTCTTCGGCCGTGGTCGAAATGGCATCGAAGCCGATATAAGCAAAGAAAACACCCGAAACACCTTTCAGCACTCCTCCTAATCCGTTTGGAGCAAAAGGGCTCCAGTTTTCGGTATCCACATAAAAAGAGCCTACCGCAATAACCAGCATCAGTATCCCGATTTTAATCAGCACCATGATATTTCCGGCCATTTTGGTTTCGTAAATACCTTTGTACACCAGCCAGGTTATAAAAAAAACGATTCCCAATGCCGGGATATCGGCTATTATGCGGATGCTTCCGAATTGGGGTGCCGAAACCCATGCAAGGTAGGCTTCACGAAGGTTTGAGTCAAGGCCGGCTAGTGTAATTCCCGACTGAAGTTGTTCCGTGGCGATTTTAAATCCTTTGGCAGCACTCAGGTAATCAATAGCCAGGTATTCAGGAATATGAATATGAAGACCGTTCATCAATCCTACAAAATACCCCGACCACGAAATGGCAACGGCAATATTACCAATGGCATATTCCATAATCAGGTCCCAGCCAATGATCCATGCAATAAGTTCACCAAAACTTGCATACGCATAGGTATAAGCGCTTCCGCTGATAGGAATGGCTGATGCAAATTCGGCATAGCACATGGCTGATAATCCACATGCAATAGCCGTAAAAACGAACAATAAGGATACAGCAGGGCCACCGCTGGCGGCAGCAGTGCCAATGGTACTGAATATTCCGGCACCAATTATGGCGGCTATTCCCATCGCCGTGAGATCACGTACTCCAAGGCGGCGCTTCATCAAATCAGGACTTCCCTCGTCGGCATGACGAAGGATCATTTCAATAGATTTTTTCCTGAAAAGATTTTGCATGGATTGCATTTACCGCCGTAAATGTAAGGAATAGTCGAAAAAGATGGCAGTAATCAATAAATTTAATAATCACAAATCAGTTCTTGGCTGAAAGTATGACAAATCAATATTTTTAAAAAATTCTCCTTGCAACCTTTATAAACAGCAGCTACATTGTAATACAACCTTTTGGTTTTTAGCCGGTTTGTTAAACTATCCGGAAAACAACAGGAATTCAACACTTTGTCAGCGTTAAATACCGGCAAGGAATTGTTCAGTAAAAGAGTTCGCAAAATCATTGAATCAATGAAAAGGACTGATGGTGAGTTCAATGCCACTTTCCATCAACACTTCCATAGGTAAAGTGGGTATATTCCCGTTCAGGTTACCATAAACGGAAACAATAAACGGTTTCTTGCTTGCTGACAGGATATCAACATCTTTTACCAGGAAGTTCAGGGAACGGGATTCAGGATCGATTGCATCAATGTTTCCTATCCCGAGTGGTAATCCGCTTCCTTCGGGAGTTAACGTAATACGTGCTGAACTTAACCAATTGAATGAGGCCGTTTCGGGCGATACTATATTAAGCTTTATTTTATAAAAACTGACACTTTCGACCAGGCCACTTGAATCGGCAATGCTGTCGATCGGGATTGAAAATGATTGTGAGAACAGCTCCAATTCCGTTTTAAACAAAGCTACCGAATCAATTGAATAATGAGCATCGGGCAGGTCGTATTTTATTTTAAAAGTGGTTGCTTCCTGTAATTCTTCGCATGACTGTAGAAGGCTGAATGCTGCTGCAGCACCCAGTATCAGGAGTAAAGTAAACCAGGTTGATGTAGTTCTCATAGTTATTGTGGTTAGTACTTGAAGATATAAATTCGGTAAACTTTTTATCGAAGAATTGATTATTCATACTGTTTGTTATCAAACAGACTAATCAGTTTATAGTTAATAAACTAAAGTTTAATACGTAACTGCTTTAAAAGAATAAAAAAGCACTCAATCCTTATAACTATACAGTTTCAACACATGAAACTTTCAGGAAAAATGCTGAAAGCGGCTAATACGAATCTGTGGCAGAAGTTTTTGCAGCATGTTTCGAAAATGAAAAGGCGTTTACGATTTAGTAATGATTCCATTGATACTTATATAAATCATGTTCCTTAACTATATAAAAACCCTTGCCTCTGTGTACTTGACAAAAGCCGGAACCCCAAAGAAGAAAATAAAAACATTAATGCATTATGCTTTTAAATTCCGTTTTTTGAGTATTATAGTAACGGATGATTCTGAGACTAGCTCTATAAAAATGTCCCCGCCTATATGGTATTGACCGTAATTTTGAATCCACTCCTAAGAAGCATCTGAATGGATTTTGCAGGCAAAGGCCCATTGAGGTCGCCATAGATATTTAACAGGAATGGGCCTTCAACCGATGAGGCTACATCCAGGTTCTGAACCACAAAGTCGACAGTACGGGTAAGTGAATTTACAGATGTTGAGGCAGCTACCTGGATAGGTGAGCCACCAAGGGGTGTTATGGTAGCCCTGGCCGAGGTTAGCCAGTCAAATGTAATCCAATCAGGAGTAACTACTGATAGTTGCACCATGTAGAAACTTACTCCATCAAGCGAACCGCCATTAGCATCAATAATACTGTCGATATTAACAGTAAAAGTTTGTGAGAACAGCAGCTTTTCAGATTTCAAGAGTGACAGCGAATCAACTGAAAAGTAACTATCAGGCAGATCATGATTCACATTAACCTGAGTAGCTTCTTTGATCGCTTCACACGAAGGAAACAGAAAAAACAGAATCCCAATACTAATGAAGATCCCAAAGGTGATTTTTAATACGTTTGGTTTCATAATATTTGGTTTTAGTTGAAGAAAAAAAACAGACGCAATACATACCTTTAATAAAGGAATGCATACTTTGCAAACGATGCTTTATTTTCGCATCTTGCACCAACCACTTGATTACAAAGTTAATACATAATGGCCCGTATTACAAGCCAGAACGATGAAAAGATCATCGTCAGGGTATTATAATTCCAGGAAAACCCCGGGTAGGCATAAATTTTCGCTGGTTAAATTTCGCTGCTAAGAGTTGCGGAAACAAACCGCAGGCAAGTGAAAACAGAATACTTTTTTCTTATATATCCGGGTGATAATGGAAACAAAAATACTATTGAAAAATGCAGTGCTTATCAGCCTGTGTGCTGTTATAATATCATGATTTGTTCACAGGCTTTTACTATTCCTGCCATATCTATTCCACATTCATGATGCAGTTCCTCGACTGTACCCTGTTCAACAAAATGATCAGGAATGCCAAGCCGGTGAATATAAGCATTGCGGTAAGCGTTATCAGTGGCAAATTCAGTTACAGCACTTCCCAGGCCTCCGATTTTTGCAGCATCCTCAATGGTAATAATTTTTGTAAATTTTTTGAATATGCTATGCAGTAATTCTTCATCGATTGGTTTCAGAAAGCGGATATCGTAAAGAGCTGCTTCAATACCCTGTTCCGCTAGCTGAGCACATGCATCAAGAGCTACATTTCCCAAGTGCCCTATGGTAATTATGGCCATATTTTTCCCGTCGCGCACCATACGCCCTTTGCCAACAGGCAATGCCTCGAAAGGTGTTTTCCATTGGTGCATCACACCCCGGCCGCGGGGATAACGGATGGCAAACGGGCCCATACCTTCGAGTTGAGCCGTGTACATCATATTACGCAGCTCTTCCTCGTTCATAGGCGAGCATATTGTAATGCCAGGTATTGCCCTGAGGTATGCCAGGTCGTAAACGCCATGATGTGTGGCGCCATCTTCACCAACCAGTCCGCCCCTGTCGAGGCAAAAAACCACCTGCAGGTTCTGTAATGCCACATCATGAATTACCTGGTCGTAGGCACGTTGCATAAAACTGGAATAAATATTGCAGAATGGCACCAGCCCGCCGGCAGCCATTCCTGCCGAAAATGTTACGGCATGTTGCTCGGCGATTCCCACATCGAAAGCGCGATCGGGCATTTTAGCCATCATAAGGTTTAAGGAGCATCCGGTAGGCATCGCGGGTGTAACACCCACAATTTTATCATTCATTTCAGCCAGTTCGATGATGGTTTTACCAAATACTACCTGGTATTTTGGAGCCTGGTTTTTACATTGCGATTCTTTCAGTTCGCCGGTTTCCATATCGAAGATTCCGGGAGCATGAAATAAAGTCTGGTCCTTTTCGGCTTTTTCGTATCCTTTGCCTTTTACTGTTACCACATGCAAAAGCTTAGGACCCGGGATATTCTGCATATCACGCATCAGGTGAACAAGTTTAACCACATCGTGCCCGTCGACAGGCCCGAAATACCTGAACCCGAATGCTTCGAAAAGATTACTTTCTTTAAGCAGTGTAGCTTTTACGGCATTTCCTATTTGTTTGACAACAGCCCTTGAGTTGGCACCATAGGGTGTTTTTCCACCCATGGCCCACCACACCTTATCTTTAAGTTTATTATAAGCCCTCGAGGTAGTTATATCAGTAAGGTAGCGCGAAAGGCCGCCTACATTTTTGTCAATAGCGATACCGTTATCGTTCAGAATTACAAGCAGATTAGCTTTTGAAACACCGGCATTATTCAGGGCTTCCATAGCCATGCCTGCGGTCATGGATCCATCGCCTATAACGGCAATATGCCGCTGGCTTGTATTGCCGAGCAACTCCGAAGCTACAGCCATGCCAAATGCTGCCGATATACTGGTTGACGAATGGCCGGTACCGAAGGCATCATATTCACTTTCGGATATGCGTGGGAAGCCGCTTATCCCTTTATAGGTGCGGTTAGTAAAAAAAATATCCTTGCGGCCGGTAAGAATTTTGTGGGCATAGGCCTGGTGGCCGACATCCCATATCAGTTTATCAACAGGCGTATTATAAGCATAATGTATTGCAGCAGTGAGTTCGATCACGCCCAGGCTTGCACCCAGGTGACCCGGGTTGCGCGAAATAACTTCGAGTATAAACTGACGGATATCTTTACACACCAGCGGTAACTCTTCTATCTCGAGTTTTCGCAGATCGTCGGGTGAATTGATATTTGATAGGAGCGTGCCCTGTGCGGGTGTCATATTCCGTTTTTTGAAGTGTAAAAGTACGGTTTTCCTTCTTTAACGTGACTGCTTACGCGATATTATTGTGTTTTTGGCATGTTAACAAGAAAACCGGATTCAGTGGAGTGAACCCGGTTTTCGTGGCATACAGATGGTTAATAGCTTAGGTTGGAAAACCGTCCTTCAAAAAAAACAGAAACCCCAAAGCAATATTTAATTTTATCAGTATTTAGCTTCTCTTTCCTTAGCCTGACGCATCCAGTCGACCAATACGGTTTTCTTGAAAACATCTTTATCGGCATTAAGCTTAGCCATATCGAGACCAATGTATTTTTGAGCTTTTGCTTTGGTAGTAATATCAGGATATGGAACTTCCTGGTTGAATCCTTTCTGAGCTAATAACCTGGCAAGTTTAATCCTTGCCTCCTGGGCATAGGTTAATCCGTGGCCCAGCACCCTACCCATTTCGATTGGAGCATGGAAGGAGCCGCCATGACTGGCTGCCACAAAATCCCAGCGCCATTGCGATTTCCTGATATCCTGCAGAATAGCTTTCATTTCAGCATCCGTTGCGCCCAGCGACCAGGCTTTGCCGGCTTCAACATGCGCACGAACCAGCAGTTCTTCAAGTTTATCACGGTTTTCAATAATTTTATCCTGCCGATCGAAAACATTTGCAATTAATGTAGCAGCCTCTTCGCGATGGCATACCTGGCACGAATTGGCTATGTTGTTGAGCGGGCTTTGGATATGATGATCGGTAAATTTCTGACCTCCTTCGCTTTTATATGGCATATGGCAATCGGCACAGGCTACACCCCTCTGACCATGGATACCCAGCATAAATGTTTCGTATTCAGGATGCTGGGCTTTGAGCATGGGTGCTTTGCTGATACTATGTGTCCAGTCGGTGAAGTTGTAACTATCGTAATACTCTTCGATTTGTTCGGCAGTAAATCCCTTATCCCAGGGGAATGTCAGGTAGGGTGTTCCCTCCACTTTTGTTTTATCGAAATAATATTCGACATGGCATTGAGCACAAACCAGCGATCGCATTTCCTGGTGAGTGGCTTTGGTGATATCCTTACCCTGTCGTTCGAAAGCCTCGATAAGTGCAGGGCGGGTAATTGCCAGGTTCATGGTTTGGGGATCGTGGCAATCGGCGCAGCCAATTGGATTAACAATTTCGGGACCTTTTGTTTCCCATCCGCCTTTATAAAATTCGGAAGGAGTCATTTTGCCTAATAAACGGGTTACATCAGGACTTTTACAGCTCCAGCAGGTATTAGGCATAGGGCTTGGATTACCCTCAGAGGGTGCTCCGGTGCGCAGCGTATTCGTAATATCCTCAACAGCATAGTAATGCCCGCGTCCTTGTTTATAGTCCTTCGAAAAACCATATCCTGCCCATAAAACCACCAGTCGCGGATCGACCTCAAGCATATCGATTACAGCGCTCCCGTTGTACTTGCTACGGAAACTTGTATCAAGAGTCTGGATGTACGATTGATATTGGCGGGGGAAATTCTTACCCCATTCAGCGTTGCGTGGTTCGCCTTGCTTCAGCTCAACCATAGGTTTATAAACGAATTCTTTTTCGGCACGACGGTTCGTAATTGACGAAGCCAGCATACCTAAAAGGAATACTACTACTACGGTTCCGATAAAGAGAAGCCAGTAAAACAGGGGTCGACGTTTGTTGTTTTCCATGATAGTTTGAATTATTTGTTGTTTTGTTTGTCCATAAAATTACGAAGCCATTGGGGCACGGGATTCTCAAGTTGTGGTACCCTTGCATTCGGTGTAGCCGAAAGGCTGTTAACCCTTCCATGCGGTGTTTCGCGATGGCAATCCCAACATTCGCGCCCGGTGCGGGTGGTATAGTAATAGGAATGAAATATTGTCTGCATCTGCGGGTCTTCGAGCAACTTCCCGTGGCAACGGACGCAGTTTTTGTGCACTACCTCGCGGCCGGCATCCTTGATTTGAATAACCTGTGGCTCAAGTCGTAAGGTAAACATATAGGAGTGGCGCATGCCATCCTTAGCCTTAAAAAAGTACTTGTTGAAAACATTGTTGTGCGGAACATGGCAATCGTTGCAATTGGCAACCTCGCGGTGCGAACTGTGTTGCCACGATGCATACTGCGAATTCATTACATGACAGTTGATACAGGTTTCGGGATCGTCGGAGAGATACGATGCAGCGTTAGCTATTTTGAAAATGTAGAATCCCATCCCCACTATAACACCCAGAAGCACAATAACGGTCAATTTCCATTCGCCGGGTGGTATTAAACTGAAAATGATTTTTTTTATCATACCATAAAGTATTATTTCTCTGATTTGAAGAACACCGGATTAAAGGTAAGCATAATCCATGTCCAGTTCTGTATATTATCACGGTTACCGCCTTTGAGTGCCTGCAGGGTTTCGGTTGCAAACATTTGTGAATAGCCGCAGGCTATGCTCATTTCGGGCGTAACAGCATACGAAAGCAGAATTCCTGCTTCGGTGCCAAGTCCGGCACTCATTGTTTTTGTTGGGTTGGCGGCATCTTTAACATTTGCTGCTGCCTGGTAATAATGCAGCTGAAACTCGGCTGAAAGCTTATCCTTTTTATAATTTACAGGTAAATATACATCGATTAATCCAACTCCTTTGTGTGAGCTACCGGCATAGAAATAATCCATCCATCCGTTAAATTTATGCCCGGTTCCGAACAGTGTCGAGAATTCGTGATCCTTTGCATCAGCATTTAGCTGGTCGTTGCCTGTAAAATACTGGAACCCGGCACCAACGGTAAACTTGTTTAACGAATATCCCAGGTCGCCACCTGCATACCAGGCTTCTTTATCGATATTTTTAGCATTTTTACCAAGCTGGTAATAGGAAGCCAGGTTTATTTTCAGATTGTTCTTTTTATAGGTAAGGTAAGGTCCAAAAGTCTGGGTGTACCTGATTTCCTGCTTAGGATCATTTTCGCCAACATTAACCATAAAAGGAAATCCGGTATTTGCAAAGAGCATGCTGACCGCCAGGTTTTTAAACTCGTGATGAGCCCATACATATTGAAGAGCCTTATAATTATTCAGCGAATAAAAATTACCGGTATCCTTATCGATATTCTGGTTGTAAGCAAAACCGGCATGAACTGAAGTTGTTTTTGATGGCGTATATTTCAGCAATAATGCTTCGTGGCTGCGGGCCTGCTGATTCCACTCTGAACCACCAAACAGCCGTTGGTCGTCATACACAATACCCTGTCGGCCTGCTTTTACTGAGAATTTTTTGGAAAGAAATAACTCGCCCCATGCCTGGTGAACCATCATACCATTTAAATCGGATTTATTAGCTGTTGATACGTCACCCCATACCCTGACATCCTGAACGGAAATCACCGATTTGAAGATTTTTGATGAATAGTTCAAATTCAACCTGGTTCGCTGTGTGGTGGAAAAAGCGGGTTCAACATTATCGCCTATCAGCGAATGGTATCCATTCCTGTATTCGGCCCTGGGCCTGACCTGACCGTTCATTTCGAACGTTTGTGCTATTCCTGCTAAAGGCAGCAATACGACTGCCATGAAGATTGTGTAAAATAATTTCATAATTTAGGTATAGTAGTACTTGTTTTCCTTATTGCAAAAATATTACTAATTCCATAAAATCCAACCGAAAGGTGCTATTTTTTTTGTTTCTAAATAACAATAAAAAAACCGGACTATCAATTTGACAATCCGGCCTTTATATGTGGGCAAATTTCTATTATAAGAATCCTAATTCCAGCATTCCCGATTCGCTGATCATTTCCCTTTCCCAGGGAGGCTCAAAAGTAAGGGTGATTTTAGCATCGGTAACGCCCTCGGTATTTTTAACTTTTTCGTGCACTTCTATGGGCATGCTTTCGGCTACCGGGCAATTCGGCGAAGTAAGTGTCATGCGGATATGTGCCACAAAATCATCGTCGATCTCGATGGTATAAATAAGCCCGAGGTCATAAATATTCACAGGGATTTCGGGGTCGTAAATGGTTTTTATAACCTGAACAATTCTTTCGGAAAGTATGTCTTTTTCTATTTGTTTGCGCATTTTCTTAAGGGGTTGGGTCCCGATAGCTATCGGGATGGGCTTTAGGGGTTGAAAATCATATCAACTTTATAGTCAAAATCAGGAATTTTTTTCCTTTACCTGGTAGGCAAAAGCATACAGTTTAATTTGTTTTACCATCGAAAGAAGCCCGTTGCTCCGGGTGGGTGAAAGATTTTCGCGCAAGCCAAGTTTATCGAGGAAAGTAGTTTCGGCTTCGACAATTTCGGTTGGCGTATGCCCCGAAAATACACGAATGAGCAGGTAGGCAATGCCTTTGGTTATTACGGCATCGCTGTCGGCAGTAAAATAGATAAGACCATCGCGGTATTCGGAACTGAGCCAAACCCTCGACTGACAGCCTACGATAAGGTTAGCATCGGTCTTTTGTGTTTCATCAATCAAAGGTACCGAGCGACCCATTTCGATCAGGTAATTGTATTTGTCCATCCAGTCGTCGAACTGGTTAAATTCAGTGATAATCTGCTCTATATTTTCGGTGATAGTCATGGATATCGTTCTGTTTTGAATCAAAGTTATGCAAAAAGCGTTTTCACCCGACGAATAGCTTCGATCATATTATCGATTTCCTGCCGGGTATTATAAAAAGCCATTGAAGCACGCAAGGTACCACTTATTCCGAAAATATCCATTAAAGGTTGTGTACAATGTGTACCTGTTCTTACGGCTATGCCCATATGATCGAGGATGGTTCCGGCATCGTAAAAGTGAATTCCATCGATCAGAAACGAAACTATGGCTGCCTTATGAGCCGATGTTCCGACAATTTTCATGCCTTCAATCTCCATCAGGCGCGATGTGGCATAATGCAGAAGATCATTTTCCTGCGAAGTAATAAAATCCCAACCTACATGTTCGAGGTAATCGATAGCAGCACCGAGCCCCATAACATCGGCAACATTGGGCGTTCCGGCTTCGAATTTATACGGTATTTCGTTGAAAGTTGTTTTTGCAAAAGTAACCTTCTCAATCATTTCGCCACCCAGCTGGTAAGGCTGCATTTGTTCAAGCCACGAGCTTTTCCCATACAAACCGCCAATACCCATAGGACCATACATTTTATGCGACGAAAAGGCATAAAAATCGCAACCAAGCGCCTGTACATCAACAGGTCCGTGCGATAATCCCTGGGCTCCATCCACAAAAACGGGGATATTCAAGACTTGCGCCATATCAACAATTTTCCGGATAGGGTTAATTGTGCCCAATGTATTGGAAATATGACTGATGGCAATCATTTTTGTATGCTCATTCATAAGTTCAGCCAAGCATTTCGAGGTTTAATTCACCTTCGGGTGTTACAGGAATTACTTTGAGATGTGCTCCCTTTACGTTCGCAGGCCATTTGCCAGGGAACAATATTGGAATGATGATCGAGTTCGGAAATAATAATTTCGTCGCCGGCTTTCAGAAAAGTTTCGGTAAACGAACAGGCAACCAGGTTTATGGCTTCGGTTGCTCCACGCGTAAAAATAATTTCTCTGGCATTGCCCGCATTTACAAAAGTGGCTAGCTTTTTTACGCACATTTTCAAAAGCTTCAGTTGCTGATTGGCTAAGATAATGAACTCCGCGGTGTACATTGGCATTATCGTTGAGGTAATAATTGCTGATGGCTTCAATTACAGATTTTGGTTTCTGAGTAGTGGCGGCATTATCGAAGTAAACGAGTGGCTTACCATATACACTACGCGACAGTATAGGGAAATCATCCCTAACCGATTGAATTTTTTGTGCTGAAATTGTATCCATCAGGGCCTGCTATCAAATTTTAGTAATATCAATGGCAAATTCAACTTTCTGATGTTCGTGCGTGCTGCAATTCAACACACATTGTTCGCATTGCGAAAGTTCGCCACGCAGGCGTTTCTTTACCATATCGTCCATGCGCAAACGCAATTCGGGTATAGATATTTTGTTAATAACCTCCGCTGCGAAAGCATACATCAGCAGAATTTTTGCATTTACCTCGCTGATACCCCGGGAGCGGATGTAAAACAATGCCTCGGTATCAAGCTGTCCGATAGTTGCTCCATGACTGCATTTTACATCGTCGGCATAAATTTCGAGGAAGGGTTTGGTATCGATACTCGCCTTATCGGTAAGCAATATGTTTTTATTGGTCTGAAAAGCATTGGTTTGCTGCGCATCGCGGTGCACGTTGATATGACCGTTGAATACTCCGCTTGCATGATCGTCGAGCACACCTTTGAACAGCTCCCGGCTTTCGCATTGTGGTGCCGCATGATTTATATACACCTGGTTATCAACATGCTGGTAGCGATCCATCAGGTACAATCCATACACTTCGGCATTGCTGTGTTTCCCGCTCATAGTAACATGCGAAAGATTCCGGATCAATCCTCCGTTGAGGCTGATAGCATTGGTCGACAGGTTACTGCCTTCGTCCTGGTAAAAATACATGGAATTGATCAGCGTGGTGTGATCATCCTTATTCTGCATTTTATAATGATCGAGCGAGGAATTACGCCCGATTTTTACTTCGGTAACTGTATTGATAAACGAAACATCATGATTGATGGAATCGTCGCACTGTACCAGTCGCAGGTGGCTGTTTTCGCCTAAAATAACCAGGTTTCGGGTATTCAGAAACAGGTTTTGTTTAAAATCGGTGATATTCACCATTTGAACATTCTGTTCAACGGTAACATTATCAGGGACATATATAAAAATACCATCCTGAGCCATGGCCGTATTTAAAGCTGTGAGGCTTTCGGCTGAATCGTCGGCATATTTCCCGAAGTGTTCACTGATAATTTCGGGATACCTGCTGAATGCTGCAGCCAGGCTACCAATGATCATCCCATTCGGATAAACATTGATGAGGTTTTTCCTGTCGGCATACCAGCCGTTGAGCTGCGACACCAGCAAGGTTTCGAAATGCGGAACATCGCATTTGAAAATTTTATCAATATCGAGGTCGGCTGATGGCGGCTCGGGGAAAGCATGGTACTCATGATTCAAAGCACGGGTAAGGTCGGTACTTCGCCAGCGTTCGAGGGCTGCATGCGGAAAACCTGCTTTGTTAAATAAAGCATATGCCTGTTTGCGTTTAGCGGCAATAAACGGTGTGTCGTTCCTGGTAATATCCTGCTGATGAACAGCAAACATTTGCACCAGGTGTTCTTTTAGATCGTATAGTGTAGGAACTAATCCAGCTTCCATAATTTATTCGGTTTTGTTTTCCTGTAATCAGGATTCATTTTTAATCCATTCGTAGCCTTTTTCTTCGAGCTGAAGGGCAAGATCTTTACCGCCTGATTTTACAATACACCCATCGAAAAGTACATGAACCACATCGGGCACAATATAATCGAGTAAGCGCTGGTAGTGGGTAATCACGATGGTTGCATTATCAGGCCGGCGGAGTTTGTTGACTCCTGAAGCTACTATGCGAAGCGCATCGATATCGAGGCCCGAATCGGTTTCGTCGAGTATAGCAAGAGCCGGCTCAAGCATTGCCATCTGAAAAATCTCGTTCTTTTTCTTCTCACCACCCGAAAAGCCTTCATTTACCGAGCGGCTGGCAAGTTTCTCGTGAATGTCGAGCATTTTCTTTTTTGCTTCCATACGGGCCAGGAATTCGGTTGCAGGAACCGGATCGAGACCACGGTATTTACGCTGCTCGTTAAGGGCAGTACGCAAAAAATTGGTGATCGAAACACCAGGAATTTCAACCGGGTATTGAAAACCCAAAAACAGGCCTTCGCAGGCACGCTCCTCGGCTGAGAGATCCAGTATGTTGCGGCCTCTGAAAATTATTTCGCCTTCGTCGACATCATATCCTTCGCGGCCTGCAATTACATATGCCAGTGTACTTTTACCGGTACCGTTCGGTCCCATAATAGCGTGTACTTCACCGGCTTTTACGTCGAGGTTAATGCCTTTTAAAATCTGTTTCCCATTAATGGAAACCTTCAGGTTTTTTATGCTTAACATTTGTTGATTGTTGTGGTGTGTAATGTTCTTGTTTCAGGTGTTGGCAGGAGACGCAAAGCATTGTGTCTCTAGCCGACACTGCCTTCGAGACTGATAGCCAGAAGTTTTTGTGCTTCAACGGCAAATTCCATGGGTAGCTGCTTCAGCACTTCTTTGGCATATCCATTAACTATTAATCCAATAGCACTTTCGGTGCTGATTCCGCGCTGTTTGCAATAAAACAGCTGGTCGTCCGATATTTTTGATGTAGTGGCTTCGTGCTCAATGATTGATGATTGATTTTCGGCCTTTATGTATGGATAAGTATGTGCACCGCATTTATCGCCCAGCAGCAGTGAATCGCATTGCGAAAAATTTCGTGCATTGGAAGCGCGTTTTATCACTTTTACCAATCCGCGGTAGCTGTTGTTGCTTTGCCCTGCCGAAATACCTTTGGAGATAATAGTACTTTTGGTATTCTTACCAAGGTGAATCATTTTCGAACCGGTATCGGCCTGTTGAAAATTATTGGTGACAGCCACCGAATAAAATTCCCCGATCGAATGATCGCCCATCAGCACTACACTCGGATATTTCCAGGTAATGGCTGATCCGGTTTCGACCTGTGTCCACGATATTTTTGAATGACTGCCTTTGCAAATGCCACGTTTGGTAACGAAATTATAAATTCCGCCTTCACCCTTTTTATTTCCGGGATACCAGTTCTGCACGGTACTGTATTTCACTTCGGCATCTTTCATAGCCACAATTTCGACGATGGCTGCGTGCAACTGGTTTTCGTCGCGCATGGGTGCGGTGCAGCCTTCCATATAGCTCACATAGGCTCCCTCGTCGGCAACAATCAGCGTGCGCTCGAACTGACCGGTATTGGCGGCATTAATCCGGAAGTAAGTGGATAACTCAACCGGGCAACGCACCCCTTTAGGAATGTAGCAAAATGAGCCATCGCTGAAAACTGCCGAATTGAGTGCGGCAAAATAGTTATCGTTACTTGGCACAACACTTCCCATGTATTGTTTAACAAGCTCAGGATGATTTTGAACGGCATCGCTGAACGAACAAAAAATGATACCGTATTTCGAAAGGGTTTCAGTAAAGGTTGTTTTAACCGATACACTGTCGATAACAGCATCCACGGCAACCCCGCTAAGCATTTTTTGCTCATCGAGCGAAATTCCCAATTTATTAAACGTATCAATTAACTCAGGATCAACTTCGTCGAGGCTGGCTAGTTCTTTTTTCTTTTTGGGAGCAGCATAGTAAATGATATCCTCGTATTTGATTGGCGGATGATGCAGGTGAGCCCAGGTAGGTTCAGTAAGTGTAAGCCAGTGGCGGTAAGCACTAAGTCTGAATTCGAGCATCCATTCAGGTTCATTTTTCTTTGCTGATATAAATCGTACTGTATCCTCATTCAGCCCGACAGGCGCAAAATCCATTTCGATATCCGTATGAAAACCATACTTATAATCGCTGTTGGTTACCTCTTCGAGTATGCTGTTCTGTTCCTTTTCCATTGCCTGGTTTTAGACTTGATTCTTATTTAGTTTAAATAAAAACAGACGGCAAAGTTACTATTTTTAAGTACTCGCATCAGCTTTTATTGCTAATAAAAACAGTTAAAATGACTGAATGTTTATCAAGTCAGCATATTTCGGACTTTTAATACCGAATTAAACGAAACATGATTCCGCTGTGAGCAAAATCCTGTATTGTTGATTATTCCACGCGCATACCGGGAGGTGAGCCAGGAGGTCTCATCCCGCTGTTGCGCATACGCTCTCTCCTTTCGGGGTCGAAACCATCCTTTTCCTTCGGCATTTCGCCCGTAAATTTGCGCAGATTATAGGTAAAAGTTAATATAACATATTGGTTCAGAACCATTGAATTTAAATCTTCGATATACTGATCGGTAACATTATGGCTGAAACTGGTATTCTGTTTTAACATATCGAATGCGGTGATTTTAATTTCGCCGGCATTATTTTTAAACAATTTGGACCCCATACTGGCATTCCACAGGGTATAGGAAGTTATATCGCCGGTAGCTATTGTATTATAATTCTGATAGGTTAGGTTGGTTTGAACAAAAAGTGTTTTCCAGAACTGCCAGCGGAATGCTGACGACGCAATCTGAAAAATGTAATTATTGTTGCTTTTGGTTTGAAGAGAATTCTTAACCAGGTTGTAGGTGAAATTATAGGTGAGAGTAAAATCAAGATTTTCGCTTATGTTGCTGCTGAGTACGACTCCCTCGTTAATGCCATAAGTGCCCGAAATATTCTTTTCAAAGTTTATCATGCTTGGGGTATTGTTGTAACTGAAGCCTGTGTTAAAATTCAGGTTACTCTTAATGATGGCTACAGGGAATCCATAAGTTACAAGTGTACGTGCACTCCATGAACCATCGAGATTTACCGGCTTGGTGAGCTGGCCTCCTTTTATAAGGTCGACACCGAGTATGCTGGTATCGGATGCAGCATAGAATATTGAATTACTGATGGCATCGAGGGTACGTGAAAGAAACACCATCGCGAAAAAATTCGACGTTTTTGTTTTGTTCGACAATGAAAACCGTGCCATCGAAAAATGCCGTACTTCCTGTTTTAAATCAGGATTACCAGCCGATATAAACATAGGATCGCTGTTATCAACCACCTCCTGAAGCTGGGTAACCGAAGGCGAATTGCTGCTGGCACGGTAAACTGTTTTCAGGTTTTTATAATCGGTGAATTTGTAATTGAGCATAAACGAAGGCAATATGCTGTGGAAGCTTTTATTTGCATTTGCCGGTACCGGAAATGTTTGTTCCCCTTTTAATGTTGCATACTGGTACGACATGCCGGCATTCAGTGTAACCTTAGGCTTTTTAAACAGGTAACCTATTCCGGGTTTGTGGGTAATATAGTCGTTGTTGTAATAATTCGATAACAGGGGGTTAAAATCGGTGTAGTCCTGCTGCCCGTCGTAAACATAGTTATAGGTTTTTTTATCATTATTATTTTTCGAATAGGACACATTATAATTAACCTGCAATTGACTGTAAGCACTTAACGGCTCGGTATAAACGAGGTTCGACGACAGGCTTGAGCCATCGGTAATTGTTTTACTGTATTGTTTGGTGGTATCAGTTTTGTCGAGTTCGAGATTATCGAGGTAACTTTTACGTATACGGTCGTTTACAGCATTGGAGAGGTTTAGCGAAATAGTTCTTCCTTTTTTGGCGAACTTATAGCGGTATAAAATATCGTTGTTCAGGTTAATTCCGTCAGCCAGGGCAGTATTCGACAGGTAGTTGTAACCATAGGGAAGCTCGCCCGAGGTAAGGAAATTTTGCCTGTTAACGCTTTCGGTCTCCGAGGATTGTATGTTGAAGCGTGGTGTCCATATCAAGCTGTTACGGTCGTTTATTGAGTATTCGAGCCTGAGATTCATGCGGTGGTTTTGATTCAGGTTGTCGGAATTGCTTTCCTGCGTAAAAAATTTATATGGAAGGGTTTCAATTATGTATTCACGTTCGGAAGTGGAATACGATTTCGAATTCGTATTGTTGTAAAAATAGCTGCCGCTTACTGATATCTTTGTTCCCAGGTTGTCGGAAAAATTAACACCCAAAGCATTGGTGGTGGTAATACCATCGCCACCTCCACCCGATCCGAAACTCCTCATACCACCACCGCCAAAACTCCTGCCCGAACCCAGGAAATCGCCGCTGCCAAAATTCTGATCATTTATATTGTTACTGGCTCCAATGAGGGTTATCCTGCGCTGGTTTTTAAATATGTTCAGATTAACACTGGCCTGGTATGGGTTTTCGGCCAGCGATTCCTGGTTAATTACACCATAGCCGGCGGTCATTTTGCCAAAAGTGCCCTGGTTTTTACTATTACGGGTAACAATATTCAGTGTTTTTTGCGAATTTCCATCGTCAAAACCTGTCCATGCAGCCTGATCGGAGAGTTTATCGAACACCTGTATCTTATCCACAACCTCCGCCGGAAGGTTTTTTAAGGTTGCCGAAGCGTCGTCACCAAAAAAGGTTTTGCCATCGACCAGTACTTTTTTCACCTCTTCACCATGTGCTTTTACGGTTCCGTTTTCGACAGTTATCCCGGGCATTTTCTTAATAAGGTCCTCGGTACTGGCATCCTGAGCTACCTTAAACGCAGCGGCATTGTATTGAGTGGTATCGCCTTTCTGTTCAGCTCTTACAGCCTGTGCAACAACATCAACTTCCGAGAGAGTCGTTACAGAGGCTTCGATAATTAATTTCCCAAGATCGGTTTGCTTTTCCTTCAGCTCTATCGTTTGGGTATAAGTATTAAAGCCTACAAATGTTACGCTTAAAATTTGCGGTTCCTTTTTCAGGCCAGTGAAGATAAAATTTCCTTTGGCATCGCTGGTTGTATATTTAGGGCGCGTAGTATCGCGCACAGCGGATAGTTTAACCGTGGCTCCAACCAGTGTGGTATTATCAGTTGCATTTATCAAAGTGCCTTTTAACCGCAAATCCTGAGCTTGTACCGACGAAAACAGCATGCTCAACACTAAAACAGGTGCAAAAAACTTAATCCTGAAAAAATAAATCATAATCGTATTTTTGAGTGAACTCAAAATTAGATGACTATAGCATACAAAAGTTTAACCCCATGATAAATATTAATGTGATTTATTTGTAAACAGCCTGAAAAAATTATAGCGACCATGTTATACAGGAATAAATTCTTTGCTATACTGCTGATTGTATGTTCTTTATTGGTACTTAAAAAAAATGCCGCCATTGATATTGCCTGTTGATTAACTTTGCACAAAATTTAAACTATGCTCCATAATCCAGAATCAAAACGTACCGAGCTCGGCGAGCTGGGCGAATTCGGGCTGATCAAACACCTCACTGAATCATTTTCGATCGAACAGCCTTCAACAATAAAGGGTATTGGCGACGATGCTGCCGTTATCGATTATGGCGAAAACCTTACCCTTGTTTCGACCGACCTGCTGGTTGAAGGGGTTCATTTCGACCTTTCGTACACGCCTCTGAAGCACCTGGGGTATAAATGCGCAGTTGTAAATTTCTCCGATATTGTGGCCATGAACGGCACACCCCGGCAGTTGTTTGTCGGAATTTCAGTATCCAATCGTTTCCCGGTTGAGGCATTGGAGGAGCTGTACGAAGGTATAAAACTTGCCTGCAAACGCTATAAAGTCGACCTGGCAGGTGGCGATACCACCTCATCGGTTCATGGATTGTTTTTGTCGCTTACCGTTACAGGCGAAGCAGCCAGGGAAGATGTTGTATACAGAAATACGGCCAAAGAAAACGACCTGGTATGTGTAAGCGGCGACCTGGGAAGTGCTTATATGGGTTTGTTAATGCTCGAACGCGAAAAAAAGGTGTACCAGGCCAATCCTGATATGCAGCCCGACCTCGAAGGCTACGACTATATTCTCGAACGCCAGCTGAAGCCCGAAACGCGCACCGATATTATCGAAATTCTGAAAAAAGCAGGAATAAAACCTACTTCCATGATTGATATTTCCGACGGGCTGGCTTCGGAGGTGCTGCATTTATGCGAAGATTCAGGATTAGGATGCCGGATATTTGAGGATAAAATCCCGCTCGACGCCATGACCATTGCTACTGCCGAAGAGTTTAACATTCAACCTGTTACCGCTGCCATGAACGGAGGCGAAGATTACGAACTCCTGTTTACCATCAGCATGAACGATTTCGAAAAACTGAAAGGCCTCGAAGGGATCAGCATTATCGGGCATATGACCGAACCCAATGCCGGCGTTTTTATGGCCAGCAATAATGGGCCGCTGATTAAAATTGAAGCGATGGGGTGGAATCATATGAGGGAGGATGAGTAAGTAAAAGATAGTTTTTGCGATACATTAACCATATAAGGTTAAAATGCAAAAGGCAAAGGTCAAAGGTCAAAGGTCAAAAGGCAAAGGTCAATCCCGATAATTATTGGTGGCAAAGTGAAGTATTGACCTCTGAAATTTTATTTTCACAACACATTAACTGGTTTAAAAACACTAAGTCACTGTTTAAATTTGCTAAATTGCCTTAGTTAAGTAAGAAAAGGTCAGAAGACGGAAGCATCATCAATTTAAAATCAAATTTCCTAAGATATTTTCGCCTTTCACCCCTCGCCTTGTCTCCCCTCTCTCATTAAGAATTTAAAAAATATAATTTTAAACAGACTCCAAATCCTTTTCAACATCCGTGTCAAAACACTCATCACATATCGAAAACATTGTCCGCGACCTGCCCGGCAGGCCGGGGGTTTACCAGTATTACGATAAGGATGGGAAAATTCTGTATGTTGGCAAAGCCAAAAACCTGAAAAAACGAGTGGCTTCGTATTTCAGGCGCGACGAATCGCTGGTGGGCAAACTTCGGATACTGGTTCAGAAAATAGCTGATATCCAGATTGTTGTTGTTGATACTGAGCTCGATGCCCTGCTGCTCGAAAACAACCTGATAAAAAAATACCAGCCGCGTTACAACGTGATGCTGAAGGACGATAAAACCTACCCCTGGATCTGCATTAAAAAAGAGGCATTCCCGCGCATATTCCCTACCCGGCACCGCATAAACGATGGTTCCGATTATTTCGGCCCTTATGCATCAGGCAAAATGATGCATACCCTGCTCGATTTAATCAGGCAGTTATACCAGATCCGCAGCTGCAGCCTCAACCTGAGTGCTTCCAATATCCGTTCGGGTAAATATAAGGTATGCCTCGAATACCATATAAATAACTGCCTCGGGCCATGCGAAGGCCTGCAGACTGAAGAGGATTACGATATATCGCTGCAGGAGATCAGGAATATTCTGAAAGGGAATATTTCGGCCGTACGTCAGCATCTGGCAGGAATGATGAAGGAATACGCCGAAACATTTCAGTATGAAAAAGCGCATGTTGTAAAAGAGAAAATAGTATTGCTCGACAGGTATCAGAGCAAGTCGCTGATAGTAAGCCCAACCATACATAATGTTGATATTTTCTCGTATATCGATGAGCCCTCGGCTGCCTATATCAATTTCATGAAAGTGATAAGCGGAAGCATAATACAGGCTCATACGGTAGAGATCAGGAAAAAGCTGGACGAGTCGCCCGAGGAATTACTGTTACTTGCCATTACCGAGTTGCGCGAACGATTTGACTCCAATGCACCCGAAATGATAGTTCCGTTTAAACCCGAGGTTGAATTCCCTGGGGTTATTTATACAGTTCCTATCCGTGGCGAGAAAAAAAACCTGCTCGAACTCTCGGAGCGTAATGCCAAATTTTACCAGCTCGATAAACACAAACAACTCGAACGTGTTGACCCTGAGCGCCATACCAAACGTATTATGGCGCAGATGCAGGCCGACCTGAGGCTTAAGGAACATCCCGTTCGCATCGATTGTTTCGATAACTCGAACATACAGGGAGCCTATCCTGTGGCAGCCATGGTTGTATTTACCAATGGCCGGCCTGACAAAAAAGAATACCGGCACTTTAATATAAAAACGGTAGAAGGCCCTAACGACTTTGCCTCTATGGAAGAAGTGATATACCGCCGCTATAAACGCGTAATGGACGAAAACCAGCCTCTTCCGCAACTTATTATAGTCGATGGTGGTAAAGGGCAGCTGAGTTCGGCTGTATTAAGCATTAAAAAGCTGGGATTGTACGGCAAAATAGCCGTGATTGGCATTGCCAAAAAGCTCGAAGAAATTTATTATCCGGGCGACACACTTCCCTTGTACATCGACAAGAAATCGGAAACCCTTCGCATTATACAGCAGTTGCGCGACGAGGCTCACCGATTTGGAATAACCCACCACCGCAAACGCCGTGAAAAAGGAACCATTAAAACGGAACTTACTGATATAACGGGCGTGGGCGAATCAACATCAACCCTCTTGTTGCGAAAATTCCGCTCGGTGAAAGCTATTAAAGAAGCTTCGCTGGAGGATGTTCAAAAGGTGGCTGGCCTGGCCAAAGGAAAAATTGTATTTGAATATTTTCACCCGGAAACGAAAGAGTAAAAGTGCATTTTAAATACAATTATATAAGCCTGAGGCATTTGAAGCTACTTTGCAGGTTTTATTTTTACAATATCAAAAATCCCGTCTATTACCTCGAGGCCGGCACGAGATGCCTTATCCCTCAATATTTCATTCCCACTGGTATCAAGTAATACAACATCAAGTTCCGAATCAACGCTTTCCTTGATCCTGCGGCTCATTTCACCGGATTTTGGTGCCAGCAATATTCCCGATTGTTTAAGTGTAGCAGTGATATTGAGCTGATGTTTTTTACTTTTAAATGCAAGGGTGAGTTTATCATCAGCAAGGCTGAAGGCAGTGATTTCGGACTTGTTATAGGTGCTGAACGGATAAAATGTTCCTTCGTGGTATAAAAACCCAAGGAACCCGGTGAAATAGCTTCCTAGCCAGGGGATTTTAGCAATGCTCATCATAATGCATGCATCGGAATTCGCAAAATTATTGCTCTGCAGCCATATCCACGATTCAGGGAACGATTTCCCCCAATCCTTTTCGATATAGCCTTTGCCACCCGAAAAATTGATCGGCTCGTCGTTTATTGATAAACTGCCATCGATGCGATGCGTTACCGAAACCACACCATGTTTGCACTCCATGAAAGGAACAAAAGAATACCAGCCCATAATTCCGGGCGACAGCATTGAAGCCGGGTATTTAACACTTGCCGAATAACTTAAGCGCCCGCTCACGTTAACAAGGGGTGACTTTATGTTCAGAAGCATGGAATCAGCCGTAAAAACCGATTCACCAATCTGAACTTTAAAGGAATTTTTATCAGATTTAAATTCTGAAACAGGATACTCCACATAGTATGTAATGCCCGTGAGCCCGTTAATAACCTGTATAAAAGCATGCGGATTCTCGGGATTTAACGAAATACCAGGAATAAATGAGTACACTTGATCCATGTTTTTCGAAACATGTTTAAAGTACCATCCCTCGAAGTATCGTTTCTTTTCTAAATTACCCTGAAATACTTCAGGTTTGAAAACATTCATAAAAAAGTATTACCGTTTAACAATTCAAAATCGGAACAGTTTACACCGGGTTCGGAAAATGAAAAAAAATTGTTTACTAATAATAACAGTCAAATTAAAAATTCCATTGTTATTCCGCCACAATTCTCTATTGAAAAAATTAAAATGGATTTATGTTGCACAATAAAAAACCCATCCGGCAGGATGGGCTTGAGTTTTATGGGGATTTAGCCGGCAAGTGTAAATTTGATCGGCATATTGAACTGTACACGTACAGGTTTACCGCGTTGTTTCCCGGGTTCCCATTTTGGCATATTCTGCACAACGCGCACGGCTTCTTCGTCGCAACCGCCGCCTATACCGCGTAATATCTTCACATCGCTTACAGCACCACTACGTTCGACTACAAAGGTTACATAAACTGTACCCTGTATTCCGCTTTCACGGGCCATTTGAGGATATTTTATGTTATCCTGCAGGAATTTCATACGGGCTGCATCACCACCGGGGAAAGCAGGTGCATTTTCAACAACCATAAATATCTGCTGTTCTTCTACTTCTTTTTCCTCGGCCTGGCGAAATGCCGGAGGTGCTTTATACTCCTCAACCTGGGTATTCTGGTCGGCTTCAGCATCAATGGAAATAACATCGTTGATTTCGGCAGTATTGTCAACAATATTCAGCGTGAGTGAAGGTGCAGGTGGTGGCGGTGGTGGCGGTGGTGTGTTCTGCTGTGTAATCTGCACCATTTCCTCCACTTCGGTAACTACCTTCTGTTTTCCAAAAGTACTTACATCGAGTTTATCATAACTTTTCCATTCGAAGGCGACAAATATAACCGCCATCGCAAAGATAAGACCAATCTGCAGGAAAATTCCTCTCTTGCTTTCCAGGTCTGCCTTCTCTGATTTCTTAAGTTCCATAACCTATATTATTATGTATGTGATACTTAGCTTTTTTAATTTGAACTCGCTAAGTTACAACAATTTCTTAATCAAATGTAAGCCCGTTACATTTTTATTCCCGAACTGCATACACTAACAGCTTTAACACCATGTATTACCAGGGGTTTACAAAAGCACCAGGTATGCCTTAAATACATTATTAAACGCCCGGTTACACATTCCAGAAAGCATGCTAACCTATGTTCTGAAAGCAAAGCATGAACCGGGTTCAGGAAATATACTTGTTTGCCTCACCATTCATGGGTGAGTGCGGCAGTAACTTAAGCTTCAAGGTGGGCTTTGTATTGCTCAGTAGTAAGCAGGGACGACAGTTGTGAAAGATCTGCAATATTAACTTTTACAATCCATCCGGCTCCATAAGGATCCTTGTTGATAAGCTCAGGCTCATCATTCAATGCTTCGTTAAACTCAAGTACTTCGCAAGTGAGCGGCATAAAAAGATCGGAAACTGTTTTCACGGCTTCGATGGTTCCAAATGTATCGCCTTCGTTAAGGGTTTCGCCAACAACGGCTACGTCAACAAAAACAATATCGCCCAACTGTTGTTGAGCATAATCGGTAACGCCTACGAGGCCTGTATTGCCTTCAATTTTGATCCATTCGTGATCGCTGGTGTAAAAAAGATTTTCAGGAATATTCATTGTTATAGATTTTTTTCAGGGGCAAAATTAAGCAATGTATAGATTGCATAAAACAATATATTCAAATTAGAATGAATCTGAATAATCTGTTGAATGTATTGCCGCTAAAGGCACAATCGTTACAAGTTTTTTATTGTGTAAGTGTAAACCTGAGCGAAATACCGGCATTGGTATTTGATGTGGGAATCTGAGCCGAAACATAGGGCTTACTTATAGTCTGGTCGTAGAACAACCTTACATTCAGTTTCTGGCTTACCATATAATCGGCCGAAGCATTGATTGATATCTGCCTGGTACCTGTCGAAATCTGGTTGTTATTTTCCTCAATACGGCGTAAAATAGTTTTATTATCGCGCACCGAGAAATCCAGTTTCACATTAAGGTCGCTTTTTAAATTAACGGTTTTACCTGTGGCCAGCGAACGTACTTTAAAAGGAACGCTCTTAAAACGGTAACCGGTTCCTATTACAAACTCGTTGCTGCGCATTTCGGTAAGCTGGTTATTGACAAAGCTCAACGAAAGGTTTCGTGTTTTTTTGTATTCGAGCCTGGCCAGCATAGAGTTTTTCATGGTCACATCGAAGCCGATAAATGGCCCGAACTGCTCGGTAACCGAAATCACATCCGTCCGCTTTTCGGGAATAAAATTACGGGCATCATCAATAGCTGCAGGGAAGCCTCCTACATCTTCGAAATTAATATCCGACTGGAATCCACCTACCGAATACGACGAGCGGTAGGCATGTGAGATGTTAAACGACTGGAAGTATTTGCGCAAGGCTTTAATGCCCTGGTTTGCATTATACGTAATACGCCAGTTAGGATAAGGTATTTTGGGGAACGAATTAAAATTGACTTTATCCGGATCCTTTCCTCCGTATGCAGCAAGGAAAGCTGCCGTGAGCACCTGGGGCTGTGTGGGGCCATACCCATTCGGGAAACCGATTGAATCGACTCCCACAGAGTTAGGATTTTGACTGGCAAGGCGCTCGGCAATAGGTTTACGGTAATCAAGCATTTGCTCGAAAACCGGGCTTTCATTATCTGTATTATCTTTAGCAAAAGCGGTTGGCCACATAATATACGACATACTGAAATTTCCGCGCTCGGTGGCTGCCGATTCTTCGAACTCCCCATTCGAATTAGCTTTAAAATAGGCCTGGTAGTTAGTTGAATAGGCCCTGTCGGCAGTAACATCAATCTTCAGGTTACGCACCGGCTCAAGCGTTGACCTTAAGGTCAAATTTTCAGATGCCCGGGTGATATACGGATTATTAAGCAGGGTATCGCTGGTAAGCCAGTTCGAATTTGCGGCTGAATACCTGATATCCTTCTGACTCCCGAAAATAAAACCAAGCCCCGGGGCATCATTACTCCAGCTATTACCCAGCGGACCAGGCTCGGGAGTAAATCCAGGCAGTAATATTCCGTTGGTTTTCGAATAGGTAATATTAGCGTCTTTCACTGACATTAATATACCCAGCGTATACTTTCCGGCTATCTTCAGGTATTCATTCTTCGGTTTCTCAAGGCTGTCGGCGGCTGCTTTTTTTGCTGCTGCTTCTGCCAGCTTAGGGTCGTCAGGATTATCCTTGGCATTTTCACGCCCTTTAGGTTTCTCCATTTCGCGTCCCGGCATTTTGCCCGGACCAGTCTGTCCCATATTCTGCAAATCGATACGGGTTTTCTTCAGAAACGGAACTTTGTCATAAAGCGAAGCGAAACGCATACCCCCGTTGAGCTGTATATCGCGTGAATTTTCGATGGTATTGCCAAATCGCGTTTGTAATGAGCTTGGCGATGCTTCCCAACGGTATTTTACTCCGTAACGGGCATTCATGGTAACCCAGTTAAGCATGGGCACTTTGTTGAAAGGCACAGCGTAATTTACGTTGGCCATCTGGTTGAAACGGTTCATGGAGCCAAAACTCATGATCGAATTCCAAACCGTATCGCGGTATTGCTCGTAATTGCTGTTTTGTTTCTCAAACCCTCCGGGAGGTTCAAGTATGTATGCGTTGGCATTGGCACTGAAATCGAATTTAAGTGATTGCGAGAAATCGTAACGCACATCATAAATACGGTTCCACTCCCACTGCTTTGTATAATTGGGTTCGATGATAATAAGTGCAGCGCTCTTGTTTCGCAGCAAGCGCCTCTGATAATCGCGGTACATATCGGTACGGAACGAAAGCAACTTCGGAAGGTAGGTAAAATTAAAATCACGTATCAAAGCCAGCGATTTTGACTTGACTGCTTTCTGGAAAGGCTTTATACTTTTGGGGTTGATGGCATAATTATATCCCAATCCTCCCCTGTAGGTTTTCTTTTTATCGGATTCGATGTCGTTGTTATGGAGGTTGACTTCGGAATATGCATACGAAAGATCGAAGTTTTCGATATCCCATAGCTGCGGTTTGGTAACAGCACCAACACGGTCCTTACGCACGTTCATAAAATTCACGTTCTGCCTCTGTATTACATCGGTAGTAAGCTGCTTCAGCGAATCCCGCTCAAACTTATTCATATCCTTTGTTTGTTCGGCATACAGAACATCAGGATCGAGGGGATTGTATTGAGGATTGCTAATGGTTTGTGAATAATCGTAGTGAGCAGGGATACGTATGCCCGATTTCTCGGGAAGGAATTTACCCAGTTCGAGGTTAGTGGCAATATCAACCTGTGTAATAGCTTCTTTCTGCCGCTCGTTCACTTTCTTTTCGATACTTCCGAAACCAGGCGAGCTGTAAGCACCCGATATCATCACATTGCCGAGGTCGGCAAGGTTGGTGGCAACCCTGGCATTGGCAGCCCAGCCCGATTTTTCGTTAAAATCGGTGAGTCGTAATTCGTTTACCCATATTTCGGCACATTTAGCCTTGCCATCATCGCTGCTAACCAGGTTCGGGTTACGCTTCGGATTGCGAAGTCCTATCATCATGCCCCGCACATCGCTCATACTGGGCGATCCTACTATGGTAATTTTATTTTCTCCGTCGGGAATACTGAAAGGTGTGATAACACTTATAACCGAACCGGGGCGGTTTAGCTCCTCGTTGCGGATACGTTTGGCATCAACAAGTTTTGCAAGTTCAATATCCATTATATTGGCTGCCGGCCAAATACCGTTTTGGTCGCTTGCCGAGGTAAACCATTGTGTAAAATTCAGCGGTATTTCGTATTCGTAATAATTGCTTGTGAAATCGGAACCTATCCTTACAAATGCGGTAAGATCGCCTTTTAGTAGCTCCTGCGATTCAATTACCTTTTCGGCATGTATATACATTTTAAGGTTCTGGTAATCGCGGAAATCGAAGTCGGTGGTTTTATATGCACCCCGGGCATCGCCATCCAACAGGTTGCATACCCTGATAACCATCGATTGCTCATTCAGCTGCTGGTAATTGGTGGTGGCCACATTTATTTCGCGGTCAATGCCAGGCGGAATAACATAAGGTATTGGTGTACGGCTACCGTTTTCTTCGATGCTGAGGGTTGAGATATCGAAAGTAGTTCCATCCTGGTTTGGATCGGGAACATATTCGCCGGGTGTAAGCAGACTGTTGTAGTATTTGCGCCATTCGCCACGCTCGAGTTCAAGTGAAGCAAAGCGGCATACCACAGCTGTATCCCAGTCCTTAAAAAACATACGGATAAAACGTATCGATTTGTAATCCTGTATTCCACCCACAACTTTATCGGGCTGCTGAACCGGGATTTTAAACTGGTACCATTTCACGCCTCCTGCTTTACCATTTTCGAGTTTAAACGGGTTGTCAACACCCGATTCGTACATATCGGTAATATAATTCTCGCCCACAACCATATTCTCAGGCCTCAGTTGTATTACATACTGGAAATACCGCTCCTGATCGCTCAGTGTATTGTCGTTATTGATATCTTCAACATTCGGATTACGCTGACCTATGGAATTGGTACTGTTAGTTTCGTTTTCGGGTGAGTTGCCGTCGGGGCCGTTATAAAACTTATAACGCGCTACCACGCTGCTGAATTCTGCAAGTTCATCGTAATCGGTACCTACAAAGGAATGGAAATTATCAGCTGAGGGATCGTTGTTAGCCTGAACAAATGCTGCTGACGATTCGCCGTAACGGGCAATAATTTTTTGTAAAAACTTGGTGTAAAAGAAACCCTGCTCATCGAGTGTACGCAAACCGTCGTAGCCTACATCCTGAAATGGCCGTGATCCCGCCTTGGTGTCGAACGACTGTGTGAGGGCCTGTTGCGTGGGCACTCTTCCCCAGAAGGTTGTATCAACATCGGTTACAAGTTCGGAAGTAGGCAAACCGTTTTCGTATGATTTACGACCATCGCGCAAAATATCTTCAGAAATATCACCCAGGTTGAAATACAATTCACCACCTTTTTGTGCAATGGAAGTCTTTGATTCGGCAAACGGATCCATCAGCCAGAAGGTGATATACTCGACATTGGAAGCTTCGAAATCGGAAGTTTCCATTTTTCGCATAATACCTCCCCAGCGGGTATAAGGATCAACCAGTTTGCCCTGTTCAGTTATTCCACGCGAATATGATCCGGGAGTAACATCATAATTATAAGGACCCCGCTCATACGGGAAATAAGCAACATTGAAAATATTAATATTCAGCGGCTGGTTGTACTGATTCTCTTTGTTGGGGAAAAGCTCATTTTCGTACACCACTCGGGTTGAGTTTCGCGAAAGCTCATCCTTGGAGATATTCGAGGGTTTTCGTGTATTTGATTTATCATAAAACACCGAAGGATCAATGGTGTACCACGACAGCAAAGCCCGGTTGTACCCATATTCCAGTTCAGTACCCGGAGCTGCCTCGGGGAACATGGTACCTGTGGTTTGGCCCTGTGGTGTACTTGCTATTGACCAGGATGCAATGTTGGTAAGCGAAATGGTTGATTTGGCACCTTCGAAATCGTCGATATACGATGTACCGGCACTGCCTACAGCCTTTGAATGGCCGGGGATAAAATGAGCAAATTCAGCATCAACACGCAGTTTCGAAGGTGTTTTGGTGCTGTAAAATGGCAGCTTATCAACCATTTTTGTTATGAAACCTGAATTTTTCTGGTAGTTTACGCTTGCACCCCAAATGGTATTGGAAATAGGCTCATCGCCATAATTTGTCTTTTGGGTAATAGGCCTTTCGTAAAGGTGAAGAACGGTAGCACCCAGCAAAAGATCCTTATTTACCTTATAGTCAACATGTGTTCCAATCAAAGTCTGGCTAAAGACATTGAACATGGAATTGTTTTCCATCTGAATATTGATGGGCGTTCCGGAATTAAGAACACCTTCGTTGATAATTTTAACACGACCCAGCGTATAATCGACAGTATAATCGGAGTTTTCTGTCAGCTGCACTCCTCCGGCCGTAACTTTAACCGAGCCTTGAGGCACGTTGAGGGCGTTGAGCGAAATTTCGGAACCTGATTCTGACTTATACTGCCCTTCGAGCAGGTATTTATTTTTATCGGGGTATTGCTGAGCCCCGGTTTTTGTCATGGTATACAGCGAATCGTAGCAATATTTATCGGCCCAGGCCTTATCGTTAATCTTTTCGCGAAGGTAGCTGCCGAAAGGTTCGAGCACAGGGAAAAACACCCTTCCGTTTGAAGCCTGAATAGTACCGCCGTTGCGTGCTGCTTCATCGATAAAGTCGAAAACACCGTCGTGTGGCGGGTTCATCTGCGGATCGAGGTTATCGAAACCGAAAAGTCGGATAAGGGGAATCCCTTTTATACCTTCGGGGCCGTCGGAGAAAAAACCTGTAGGAACGGCACTGCTGTTGCCTGTATACAGAATATTAAGGAGGAAGTCGTCGCGGTTAATATTGTAAGCACCCAGGTTGTAAACGTTTTTCATCATCAGGTTCCACATAGGAATGCGTGTGTTCACCGCGGTGCTTTTCAGCAGTTTCACCATCAGGCAGCTTTTCGAAGCAATACCCTGATCGGAAAATTCGCCTACCTGGTATACTTGATCATCGCCCAGAACTGTATATTGATAAGCAATTGCCAATGTCTGATCCGGATTTATAGCCGTGTTTAACGAAATAAAACCCAGCCTGCTGTTGTACATAAATTCCGAGCTGTTGAGTTTACGGGCACTTTCAATTTTTTCGAAATCGACACCAGGTGTAAATCCTTTTTGTGTTGTCAGGTAGTTGGTGGCGGTATTAATGTTTCGCACCTGTATGGTATCGAGCAGGAATAAAAGGTCGTTGGCCAGGTTCGAGGGATAGGGCAACTGCGACGAAGGATGTATGTTGGGATTATATGGATTTCGCTCGCCGATATCCTGAAATGCAACCAGGTTACGGTTTTCGGTAATGGCAGCCCCTATATTGGTAATCCAGACTTCAATTTTTGTGATGTTGATATTTGAGGTTATAACAGGCAGGGTTGATAATGCATCCTGGTACTGTCCACGGAAATACTGCCCGATAAAGAAGTGCCTGTTTTCCTCGTAATCGAGGGCGCGGGTCGAGAAATCCTGGGTTTGAGCTCCACCCTGAACAGTAATATTCTGAACCTGGCTTTGCTGCTGCGAGAAAACAGAAGTAACAGTAGCTTTTCCGAACTGCAGTTGTGTTTTTAATCCGAACAAACTCTGGCTGCCGGTAATCAGTGAGCTGTTAAGCGGCATATTAACATTTCCGGCCTCAACCAGTTTAATAATTTCGTCTTCTTTGCCTTCGTATTTGAGTTTCAGTTTATTCTCAAAATCGAAGGTCGCCTCGGTATTATAGTTGGTATTGAATTCAATTTTATCACCGATTTTAGCAAGCACGCTCATCTGGATTTTCATATCGAAATCGAAATTCGTGGTACGGCGCAGGCGCTGGCTGATAAAAGGATCGTCGCGGCGGTTGGAAATAACGCCGAAAATAAGTTCGGTGCTCCCCTGTGGCCTTACATCGATAGTATTGCCACCGAATACCCGGTCGAAGAGTTCGCCGCCAACACGCAATTGTGGAATAACGCCCAGCCTGGTAGGCCCTGCAGCACTGTTGGCACGTTCGCGCCAGTAATTATCGAGTGCACGGCGGGTATCGTACTCACGGTATTCGTCGAACGAAAAAGAGGCCGGTTTGCGGTAATCGATTTCCCCTATCTTATTGGTGATAGTATATTCATTATTTACCGGGTCGTAAATAACATCCTCTTTAAGGTTGGAAGGATTATTCAGGTAAAGTCCGCCGGTAGGATTTACTTCATAGGGATTCTGGCTTTGGTTTAAAGGAAACCGCAGGGTGGTATCGGGTCGGGTCGAATCGGGAGGTGGAATAAAATGGCCCGGGCCCAATTCAGCAAGCGACAAACCACTCGAAGCACTTACACCCCAGACCAGGGAAATGAGAAGAGTGAAAAATGAAAGTCGGAAAAAGTATCTGATATATCGCTTCAAACCGCTGAATTCTTTACCTATTATTGCTAACCAGTTAAGGTAAGCTGATTAGTTTTATTGAAAATATCACCAATTATACTTCTGAAAGTTCAATTTACAGTATTTTCAGTGCATTTTTGATTAATTGATCTACCGGTAATGTGCCCCCGTTTGCTTTAATAACCTGGTCTAAAGCTTTTTCGGCAATAGGCCTGTTAAAACCTAACATTACTAAAGCAGATAACGCTTCATGTTTGCCGGTATTGTGCGAAGCGATTAAATTTTCACTCGCCGGCAGGTCTTTCATAATCTTATCCTTCAAATCAATAATAATACGCAAGGCCGATTTGCCGCCGATGCCTTTTATGGACTGGAGCAATTTTACATTTTCGGTCGCAATGGAATCGGCTACTTCGGCAGGAGTTAATGCGGATAATATAAGCCTGGCCGTATTGGGCCCGACGCCTGAAACTGATATAAGCTGCTGAAAAACATGCCGTTCGCTGGTATCGGCAAAACCATAAAGGATAAGTGCATCTTCGCGCACAACCAGGTGCGTATGCAGCCGGCACGATTCCTTACCATTAATCTGGGTAAAAGTATTAAGAGAGATATTGATATTGTAACCAATACCCTGGCAAGCTATTATGGCTGTTGTCGGGTTAAGTTCAGCAATTTTACCTTCAATAAAGGAATACATAGTTAAACGAATTGATGTGTAATGGCCGGAAATTTTCATGAATGCCAATTTCTGACATCAGGAAAAACATAAGATGGAGTAAGCAATTGATTTATTCCATCCGCATTTTTTCAATTTTTCCGGAAAAATTTGCTTGCAAAAGTAACAATTAAAGGAATAACATAAAACCGCATTTAAATTGAATTTGAGGCTACATAACTATTATTCAGCTCAAAATATATCATATCGCCAAGATCGTATTCATATTTAATTTAGACACATTTCAAATAGCGTTTCAACAGTAAGTTTTATGCTATTTTCTATGCTATTACCGATCAATTGTTTGTTACTTTGCAGATGAATTTACTACTATTTATTTTTTTGATTAACAAAATGTTATTATGAATTAATCAAAGCAGTAATTCATCCGAAGGATGATTTTGTCATCATCCTCCTTGTGTTTCATCCGATGTTAAAAAAATAACAATAATAAACATTAACCATATGAAAACCCTCAGCCAAAAAAACGCTCTTGCTTATCACTCCGAAGGACGTCCCGGTAAAATCGAAGTGATCCCTACTAAACCGCATAGTACACAACGTGATCTCTCGCTAGCCTATTCGCCGGGAGTTGCTGAACCATGCCTCGAAATCCAGGCAAACCCGGAGGATGTTTACAAATACACTGCTAAAGGTAACCTCGTTGCTGTAATTTCGAATGGCACTGCTGTATTGGGTCTGGGCGACATAGGGGCCGAAGCAGGGAAACCGGTAATGGAAGGCAAAGGACTGCTTTTTAAAATTTATGCTGATATTGATGTATTTGATATTGAAATAAATGAAAAAGACATCGAAAAGGTAATTGCTACCGTGAAAGCTATTTCTCCAACTTTTGGAGGCATAAATCTTGAGGATATAAAGGCTCCTGAATGTTTTGAGATTGAAGAGAGGCTAAAAGCCGAACTTGATATACCGGTAATGCACGACGACCAGCATGGAACTGCCATCATTACCTCGGCCGGGCTGCTGAATGCTTTGTTACTTAACGGGAAAAAAATTGAGGATCTAAAGATTGTTGTCAACGGGGCAGGTGCTGCGGCTGTTTCGTGCACCAAGCTCTATGTAAAACTCGGAGCTAAAAAGGAAAACATAATAATGCTCGACAGCAAGGGTGTGCTGAACCGTAAGCGGACTGACATTAATAAATACAAAGCTGAGTTTGTCACTGATCATGATATAGATACCCTGGAAGAAGCTATGGAAGGTGCTGATATGTTTCTTGGCTTATCAGTAGCAGGAGCATTAAAAGTGGAATACCTTATGAAAATGGCTCCTCATCCTATTGTTTTCGCTCTTGCCAATCCTGTTCCGGAAATATCGTATCCCGAAGCCACAACAGCCCGCCCTGATATTATTATGGGTACCGGCCGCAGCGATTTCCCCAACCAGGTTAACAACGTACTTGGGTTCCCTTACGTATTCCGTGGCGCTCTCGATGTACGAGCCCGGGCCATAAACGAAGAAATGAAACTGGCCGCTGCATATGCTCTTGCCGACCTGGCCAAGATGCCGGTACCTGAAGAGGTAAATATAGCCTACAATGCAACCAACCTCAAATTCGGAAACGAATATATCATTCCTAAGCCCAGCGATCCGCGCCTCATAGTGTACGTTGCCACAGCTGTAGCAAAGGCAGCAATCGAAACCGGTGTAGCCCGTAAACCTATCACCGATTGGGCTGCCTACGAAACCGAGTTGAACAAGCGGCTGGGGTTAACCAATCCGCTGATCAAACAGATTAAAGCCCGCGCCAGGGCAAATCCAAAAAGAGTTGTATTTGCCGAAGCCGAGCATTATAAAGTTCTGAAAGCAGCCGAGATTGTACTCGACGAAGGAATTGCCATCCCTATTCTGCTGGGTAATAGAGCTTCAATTACTCAAATGATTGCACAGTTCGACCTTGAGTTGCCTGATGTTGAAATTATTGACCCAACGGAAGAAGGACAATTGGAAATGCGGCAGTTATATGCCAACCAGTACTATAAAAAGAGGCAGAGGCGGGGTGTTAATATGCAGGCAGCTCTCGATTTTATGACACACCGGAATTATTATGCTCCCAGCATGGTCGAAAACGGATTTGCCGATGCGATGATCTCAGGCTTAACCACCAGTTACCCCGAAACGATAAGACCCGCCTTACGAATTATTGGTAAACGCAAAAATGCAAATATTATATCGGGAATTTACATTATGCTCACCAAAAAAGGACCTTTCTTTTTTGCTGACACCACAGTAAATATGAACCCGACGGTAGACACGCTGGTGGAAATAGCCCTTCACGCCGCACATGCCGTAAAAGCATTTAACATTGAGCCCCGTATCGCCTTGCTCTCCTATTCCAATTTCGGATCAGTTGACGGAAATATCCCCATTAAGGTGCGCGAAGCGGTAGCAATATTACACCGCGATCACCCCGATTTGATTGTTGATGGCGATTTGCAGGCTAATTTTGCCATTAATAATGAAATGCTCACCGAACACTTCCCATTCAGTAAGTTAGCAGGCGCACCGGCCAACACCCTTATTTTCCCTTATCTAACAGCCGGGAATATAGCCTATAAACTTATTCAGGAGCTTGCCGGCGCCGAGGCAATAGGACCTATACTTACAGGCCTTAACAAATCCATTCATGTGCTGCAAATGGGATCGAGTGTAAACGAAATTGTAAACATGACTGCCATAGCCGTAATTGATGCTCAATTAGTTGAGAAAGAAAACTTATAAATTATAATTGCCAACATGCTGTTGTGTAGCATGTTGGCAATTTTATAAATAAAATAAAAAATATTTTCCGCTCCCAGATATATAATTATCTAAATGTTTAGTAATTTAGCTGTCGTCGAATTTTATTATGTAACACTGAAAATTATAATAACATGAAAAAGATAACTGTTATCGGAGCCGGAAACGTAGGTGCCACAGTTGCCAATGTAGTTGCCCACAAAGATCTTTCACGTGAAGTGGTATTAGTTGATATCAAGGAAGGCATTGCCGAGGGTAAAGCACTTGACATCTGGCAAACATCTTCAATTAACAACTTCAATACACAAGTGGTTGGTAGCACCAACGACTACCTTAAAACAAAAGGATCGGGTGTGGTGGTTATAACCTCGGGGCTGCCACGTAAACCGGGTATGAGCCGCGACGATTTAATTAAGACCAATGCGCTCATTGTTAAGGATGTTACCGAAAAGGTAATCAAATATTCGCCCGAAGCTGTCATTATCATTGTATCAAATCCTCTTGATGTAATGACTTATTGCGCTTATAGGGCAGCATTTAAAGATGAGCGTAAAGTTTTTGGAATGGCCGGTATTTTAGATACAGGAAGATACCGCAGTTTTATAGCACAGGCTTTGAGTCTTTCGCCAAAAGATGTGCACTCGATGTTGTTAGGCGGCCATGGCGACACCATGGTTCCTTTGCCACGCTACACTTCGGTTGGAGGTATTCCTATTACTGAATTGCTGAACAAGGAAGAAATTGATAAAATTGTTGAACGCACCCGAAAAGGTGGCGGTGAATTAGTAAACCTTATGGGAACCTCCGCATGGTATGCCCCCGGTGCTGCTGCCGCTCAAATGGTTGAAGCTATTGTCGATGACCAGAAACGGATTTTCCCTGTATGTACAAGGCTGAATGGAGAATACGGACTGAAAGACGTTTTCCTTGGTGTACCTGTACGCCTGGGAGCTGGAGGAGTTGAAGAGGTAATCGAATTACAGCTCGACAAAGCCGAGAAAAAAGCACTCGAAGAATCAGCTGCATCGGTTAAGAGCATGATGGATACCCTCGATTCAATGAACATTTTCTAGGATAAATCTCAGGTTTATACTACTTTTAATGCACTCTTCATTCGTGGGGAGTGCATTTTTTTATCGCTTTTGCTTTCGGATAAATTATTCGGCATAAAAATACAGGGATACTTCTGAAAAATATATTTACAGCAATATGAAAAAAATAGTAGTACTAACCGGCGCCGGCATAAGTGCCGAAAGTGGCATACGAACCTTTCGCGATTCGAACGGATTATGGGAAGAGCACCGCATCGAAGATGTTGCTACATACGATGCATGGCAGCGAAATCCTGACCTGGTATTGGATTTCTATAATCAAAGACGAAAACAATTATTTGAGGTTAAACCCAACGCCGGCCATACCTCGCTGGTTGAGCTCGAAAAAAAATTCGATGTGCAGATTATTACACAGAATGTCGACGATTTGCACGAACAGGCAGGATCGGGAAAGGTTTTGCATTTGCATGGCGAACTCAGGAAAGTACGAAGTACCCGTGATGAAAGCCTGGTATATGAACTCAAGGGATGGGAATTGAAAAAAGGTGATCTTTGTGAAAAGGGATCACAATTGAGGCCTCATATCGTTTGGTTCGGCGAAGCGGTACCCATGATTGAGCCCGCCATGCACCTTTCAGCGGAAGCTGATATATTGATTGTGATTGGCACCTCGTTAAATGTGTACCCGGCGGCAGGGCTGGTGTATTATGTAAAAAAAGGTATACCGGTGTACCTGGTCGATCCGAAAGCCGAAATGATATCAGGAATCAGCAACCTTACTATATTCTGCGAACCTGCAGGCACAGGAGTACCAAAACTGGTAAATCAACTTTTGGAAATGGAATCCTGATATTCGAAAAAACACGGAATGCCTATCAGCCATCCCGTGTTTTTGTAAATAAACGAGCAGTATTAAGTCAAGGAAATATTAGTGCGAGGGGCTCAGGTAAACGCGTTTGCCATTCGAAAAAGTAACCACAAATGAATCGGAATAACCCAGTCGTACCATTTTACTGCGGTAATTGATTGCTTCGTCGTGGGTATTGAACACACCAGAGGTATATTTATACAGCCCATCTTCAACATACATCTGTACATCGTCGAGAATTTCAAATTCAGGATCGAGCAAGGAAAGTTCACGGCTGAGAGCATAAAGCTGAACCCTGTATGTTAGTGCCCCTTTTCCTGTATTTACAACCTCATCCGAAGGATACATCCTGGTGTTATCCTGCTTAACTTCGTTAGCGTTCGGTTTGCTACCCGGTTGCGGATTCGCTATGCCCTTACCTGAATCCCCGTTTGATTCGCCGGCAAATTTTCTTTTATCAGGAAGGCAATTGATAAAGAAATCGCGATCGAAAAGGTAGACAGGTATTTCTTCGTTTCCTTCGAATTTCTGCATATCGTATTTTGTTCCTGATTCGGTATTTGTAATACCGGTAACTTTAAATACGCTACGCCTGTTGGCCTGGTGCTCGGCAGGCGTACAAGGCACCCCGTTGCTGCAATGGTTCATAATTTTTGATTCGCCGTAGCCTTTAGCCGAAATACGGTTTGCTTCTATACCCTGCAATACAATATAACGCACGGCCGATTCGGCACGTTTTTGCGAAAGTTCGAGATTGTAATCGGAACTCCCACGGCTGTCGGTATGTGAGCCAATTTCAACCAAAACAGGATTTTCCTTCATTATCTGAACCAGTTTATCCAGTTCCTTGGCTGCATCGGGACGAATAACCCATTTATCGAAATCATAATAAATGATGTCGGCATCAGAGCCTGATTCGTTGATTGAGAAAATCTTGTTCACTTCGAACAGGTCGAGAAGCAGATCGCGCGGTGTTTTTACAAGATGTGATGTATCAGTGGTTTGAATCTTAAAATTAAAACAGTCGGATAAATAATTATTCTCCATTCCCTTTACCACGTAGAAAACACCTTTATCGACTCTTGCTTTAAACTGGCCATTTTCGTCAGTTTTTATCACCTCCACTTTATCAGTTTGTGCATTTAACAAAAACACAGTACTTCGGGCCATTGGTTTCAGAGTGTGTTTATCCTTAACAAACCCGGTAATAACCGTTGTGAGCGAATCTCTTAACTTTTCGGCAAGGAGTTCATCATCGTCGGATGATTTTGGTTTGATATCACTTATTTTTATAGCATACAAATCATCGCCACCCATGCCTCCGGGTCGGTTCGAGCTAATGAAGCCGGTTTTACCACGCGTATCGAGCACCATGGCAAAGTCATCGAACGAGGAGTTGACAGGTTTGCCCAGGTTTTCAGCTTTTGTCCAATTTTCGCCCACCAGGGTAGATTTGAATATATCAAGGCCTCCGAATCCGGCCCATCCATTCGAGGCAAAATAAAGCTGATCGCCATGGAGGGAAGGAAACATTTCGTTACCAAACGAGTTAATGGCAGTTCCCAGGTTGAATGGCTGGCTCCATTGGCCGTCTTCCCATATACAGCTGTAAATGTCGGTTCCTCCCATTCCACCAGGCATATCCGATACAAAATACAAGGTGTTACCGTCGGGAGTAAGTACCGGGTGACCAACTGAATATTCAGGCGAATTCATAAAGAACTCCTTCGGATTCGACCACGAACCCTCAAGTTGCGACCAGAAAATCTTAAGCTTATTGGTGCGGAAATTCTCATTATCCTTTTTTTCTTTGCCCTTTTCGGTGCGGGTAAAATAGATAAGGCTATCGTGGCGACCAAAGCTTGCAGGGCCATCGTGATAAGTCTGGTTAAATTTCCCTGTAAAGGCTTTGGGTTCATTCATCTCGCCGAAAAACTCACCTATATAGCGGGGCGAAGTGTAGAAAAGGTCGAGGTAATTAAAGTTTGTCCATTCGTACCTGTTATTATCCATAAAATTCTGCCGCCTGTCGGAAACAAATATAATACCTTCATCATAAAAAACAGCCCCAAAATCGGATCCTTTGGAGTTCAAAATGCTTGCTGCTTTAATTTCGTATCCGGCCGGAATCTTGTTTAATCTGTCAATATCACTGCAAAAAGCGGCATATGCCTTTCCACGCGGATCATCGGGGTTTAATGCGGCATACTTTTCAAATGCTTCTTTTGCCAGGGTATAATCCTGAGCACATCGCAAAGCTTCGCCATAGTAGAACCAATTAATACTTTGATTATTAGGCAGTTTAACAGCCCTGGCATACCAGGTTTTTGCATTCAGCTGATCGTTAACCAGGCGGTAGCAGTCAGCAAGCCTCACAATGGCATAGTTGCGGTCGCGCGCACCACGTTGCTGAGCAATTTTCAGGTAGTAAGGTATGGCCGACGAATAACTATAACTCATAAAAAGCTTGTCGGCCTGCTTTACCTGCCCCGAAGCCAGTGATCCGGCAAAGACAAAAGCTATAACTAATACTAAAAATCGCTTGTTCATATGTAGTTCATTAGATGATAGGTTGTACAATTGACTAGAAATACCTCGGTGTAAGCATTCTGTCTTTCAACAGATCCAGGTCGAGGCCCAGCCTTATTTCGTGCGATCCTGAATTATAATGGATCATATCCTTCACATTAATATCGTAGGAATACCCCAGTCGGTAGTTCCGGCCGATATTGAATTCAGTTAAAAACACAATGTCACCATCGGTTCGGTAAGTCATGCCCAGCCAGAAAAGATCATTAAAGAGGAAACTTGCATTGAGGTCGAGCTGCCAGGGAGCATTATTAACATATTTAACTAATGTCGAAGGACGGAAAATAATACGATCGGATATTGGCAGTGCAAGCCCGGCAATACCATAAAAATGCCTCAACAGTTTTGAGTAAGTCTTCTTGCCATCAACGGTAACCATTCCATATTCGTTTTCGAGCAGCTGTTTCGATGAGATGCCAGCATAAGCATGATTCGAATAGTAGTAAATCCCGAAATTGGCATCGGGGGTAAACCTGCTTTTCTGCTCTCCGCTGAATACATAATCAGGATCTTCGACCTGGATCATATTCATATCGATATTAAAATACTTAACACCAGCCTGCACGCCAAACGAAAGTTTTCCCTTAGGCAGATTTATACGGTAAGCATAGGTAGCAAGAGCTCCCTGGTCGATAACAGGGCCTATTTGATCGCTGTAAATATAGCCTCCCACTCCCACGTGTTTGTTACGCATAGGCGCATGCACGCTAAGCGTAGCGGTTTTTGGCGAGCCCGGGATTCCCACCCATTGGTAGCGGTATACCATATCGGCACTTAACACTTCACGGCTGCCGGCATATCCCGGGTTAACAGTGAGTTTGTTGAACATATACTGGCTAAAGAGTGCGTCCTGCTGGGCAAAACCGTTAAGGCCTGCGAACAGAACAATTATTAAAATCAGCTTCTTCATGTTTATGTCAATTAAATTATGTTCAGAACCCCCTTTAAAGCGAAACACTAAAATCCTGAAATCTGTTTCCAGGGCATCTGATTTGTATCGATTTAGTTCCCTCCTCTTAAGAATATCCATCCTTTCAACACCCCGACTTCTTTAATATCGAGGATATAAAAATAGGTTCCGTTTGGAAGAGGATCACCATTTTCGTTCATTCCATCCCAGACCTTGGTAGTATTGTTGTAGCCTGCAAATTCGCGCACCTTATCGCCCCAGCGGTTGAAAATAAGTACGCTGTTCGCAGGATATCGCTCAATACCTCTGATCTTCCATGTATCATTAATACCATCATTATTAGGCGAAACACCGTTGTAAACAAAAAGATCCTCCAGCGTGGGGCGCTTTACAGTTATATACACTAGTGTATCCGAACACATGGTTGGCTTTAACACGTTACATATCCTGTAGCAGAAGAAATCCGTGCCTTCAAAATCGGTGTAAGGGGTGTATGTAATGGTTTTGTCCGAATTAAGAACTATCATACCATTCGAAGGATTCCCGCACAAACTCACAATAAGCGGATCACCATCGGGATTAATATCATTTTCCAGCACATCGATTGTAATTGCAGTGTTGAAAAGTGTAGTATCGTAATCAGCAATGGCTACAATCTGGTTCTCGTTGCTTCCTATTATAATTTCAACGGAATCATCATCAGTACACCCAGTAAGAATATCGATAACAGTAAGCGTAAATGTTGTTGTTACATCCAGAGATACGGTAGTGGGATACTGTTCTGTAGGGTTTACGAGTTTATCTGCAGGTTCCCAGCTCCAGGAATAAAATCCTGATCCACCAGAAGCAGTGCCAGTCAACATTGCCGACATGCCGGGATAAATGGTTTGATCGGGTCCTGCATTGGCTGTCATATCGGAATTAACGTAAATATTAGTTGCCGAGGACACCACTATATCGCCGCACGATTCCAGGCCTTGCACCTTTAAGGTGAGTATGGCAGTCCCTGCAAAACCCGGTGCAGGTGTAAATACAGGATGGAGTGCTGCCGGATCCGAAAGGGTACCGGCCGAAGCAGGTGTTACACTCCAGATCAATGTGCTGTAATTCGATGCTTCCGACAGCATTATTGAATAGCTCATTCCTTTGCATATGCTTGCATTAGGACCTGCTGATGCGTAAGGAGCTTTATTTATTGCCAGTATTGCCTCATCAGTTACATCCGCACATGGACTAAAGCCGCCTGCATGAAGCGTTAAGGTAACAACTCCCAAAACAGCATCCAGCGCACCAGGAGTATATATTGGGTCAATTAAAGAGCTGTCGCTGAAGGTGCCATTACCATTGGTTGTCCAGAAGATGGATGAGTTGTTTTGTACATCGGATCCGGAAATCTGAACAGGCGATAATTCGCAGGTAGCTAAATCGATCCCTGCATTTAGAGTAACTTCAGGTTGAATGAGAAGCGACATATCATCCGAAGCCGGTCCGCAAGCAATATTCCCGGAGGCACTAAGGGTGAGGGTGATAGTTCCTGATTCTCCCACCGCCGGAGTATAGGTCGGAGTTAAAGTGTTTTCACCTGTCAGAATGCCGGCACCGTTGCTTGTCCAACTAAGAGCACTATAGTTTTGAGCACTCGCTCCTGTAACATTGAAAACCGATGACTGGCAAATACTGGCATCAGGGCCGGCATTAACTATAGGCAAACGGGCAATGCTTAGTTTCATAACATCACTTGCATCCGCACATAATGGATTACCAATGGCCGTTAAAGTAAGGAAAACAAAACCATCAATAATATCATTCGGGCTTGGCGTATACTTAGGGTTCAGTATAGCGGTATTACTAAAAGTGCCTGTACCCGAAGTTGACCACTCCAAACTTATTTGATTGGTGGCTGAGCTTCCGGTAACCTCATACGATACACTTTCACAAATAGTTGTATCGGGTCCGGCCGACACAGTTATCTCTCCAAAAATACTTATCACTAATGTATCGGACGTATTGGAACAAGGGCTGATGGCGGTTACATTCAGTATTAGCAGAACTTGTCCGGTTTCACCAGTTGCTGGTGCATAAGTCGGAGTAAGTGTTGTATTGCCGCTTAATGTACCTGAACCGGTAGTAATCCAAAGGAAACTGCTGGAATTTTGAACGGTTGCATCGGTAACTGTGTAGGGCGTATTACCACAAATAACAGCATCAGCTCCGGCATATACCTGGGGTGAGCGGTTTATGATAAGCGTCATTTGATCGGAAACAATAGGGCAAGGATCATTTGCAGTAGCTGTAAGGGTCAGAATCACCAACCCATTGGTAATATCGGTAGCACTTGGAGTATAAACCGGGTTTATCATACCGGTATTACTGAAACGTCCCGGTGCCGGTTGATGTCCATAAAAGGCTGGTATAATTAGTTGCTGAAGCACTGAACAACTCGTACGTATCACCTTCGCAGATAGTAGCATTAAATCCGGCATCAACAACCGCCGGCTCGGAAACATATATATTCACAACATCGGCATCGGCCTGGCATACTCCGTTGGTTATTGTCCACTGGAAAGCATAAACCCCATATGTAAGGCCCGAAACTGCAGTATTTGGATCGGCAGGATCCATAATTACAGCTGTAGTTGGTCCGGCTATTTGAGTCCAGGTACCTGTTCCGAATACCGGGGTATTAGCTGAAAGGTTAGTAACCACAACACCCGAAGCACTGCAAAACTTCTGATCGATTCCGGCATACGCTGGTGTAGGCGGATTATAATTAATCACGCTCATAGTGTCGGAGGTTACACATCCAGCATTATCAATTGAATAGCTGAACATATAGGTAACAGGACTTGGTATGAGTCCGGTTGCTACAGCTACACTTCCTACCGGTGGGAAGAGGCCGGGAATGTTAGGTCCCGAAACGAATGACCAACTTCCGACACCAGGAACCGGGGAATTACCAACCAGGAAGGTAACATCAGCATTACACAACATCTGATCAGGACCTGCATTGGAAGTTATTGGCAGAGCTCCTGTAATAACTGCGGTGGCAGTAGTTGTACATCCGTTGGTATCCGTTACAGTAACAATATAGGTGCCTGGCGAAAGATTAATTGCCGTAGGTGTTGTTTGAGCAGGAGTTGTATTCCACAAGTAAGTATAGGAAGGTGTTCCGCCCGCGACAGAAACAGTGGCAAAACCAGTTGTATCACCAATGCATAATCCAACTGTCTGGGCCGATATTAAAGCGGTAAGCGGGCTTGGTTCAATAATATCAATAGTATCAGAAACAGGTCCGCAACCATTGGCATCATTAACACTCCAGATATAACCTATGCCAGCCGGAATACCCGCGAAAACGCTGTCGCCTACCTGTGTAATACCATTAAAGGTGTAAGTATTGGGTGCGGTTCCTCCATTCGACTGAATAGTAACAGTGGCGGAACCTCCGGCACAAGCAACAGGTGCCGATATTATAGCGTTTGCCGAAAACAGGCCTGGTTCAGAAACGTTCAAAATTCCCGGTACCGGTCCACATCCGTTGGCATCGTTAATACTCCAAACATACGCACTGCCTGCCGGGATACCTGTAAACACACCATCTCCTACTTGTGTTACGCCATTAAAAGTAAAGGTAAAGGGTGCGGTTCCACCCATAGCAATCATTGTAATAGTTGCGGTTCCGCCAAAACATTGTATAGGGGATGTGACAGAAACAGACCCAAGGAGCACCCCTGGTCCGTCAACGTCGAGTAAACCGGTAACAGGTCCGCAGCCATTATTGTCAAATACACTCCATGCATACCCGGCTCCGGCAGCAATACCGGTGAATACCCCATTGCCAACCTGGGTAATTCCATTAAATATATACGTGTAGGGTGCTACACCATTTGCTGCTACAATAGTAACAGTAGCCAGGTCACCAGCACACAGAACAGGAACTGTTACAGAGGCTGAGGCTGAAGGTATAGGAGGTTCAGTAACATCAAGTGTAGAGGATACGGGTCCGCAACCGCCAGCATCGTTTACACTCCAAATATAACCTGTCCCCGCCGGGATTCCTGTGAAAATATTATTGCCCACCTGGGTTACACCATTAAAAGTATAGGTGTATGGAGCTGTTCCGCCTGTTTCGAGAATAATTACTGTTGCAGTTCCGCCCACACATGGTATGGGAGCTAAAACAACGGCCACAGCAGTAAATTCAACAGGTTCGGTTATATCGAGTGTACCTGTTACTGGTCCGCAACCATTTGCATCAGTAACACTCCACAAATATCCTGTACCGGCAGGTATACCAGCAAAAATGCTGTCACCAACCTGGGTTATGCCATTAAAGGTATAGGTATAGGGTGCTATTCCACTGCTGGCTGATATTGTTACAGTAGCAGTTCCGCCGAAACAGGGTACCGGCGATGTAATGGCTGCAGTTGCTGCAGGTAAAGGAGGATCCGTTACGTCGAGTGTTCCGGTTACGGGGCCACAGGCATTAGCATCGGTCACACTCCAGGCATATCCTGTACCGGCTGGAATACCGGTGAAAACGCCATCCCCTGCCTGTGTTACACCGTTGAAAGTAAATGATGTACGGAGGAATTCCGCCTGTCGCAACAATTGTTACAGTAGAAGTACCACCGCTGCATAATGCAGGTGTTGTAACCGAAGCTGAGGCAGCAAGCACTGCTGGTTCGGTTACATCAATGGTTCCGCTTACAGGGCCACATCCGTAAGCATCGAACATGGTCCAGGAATATGCTGTTCCTGCAGCAACACCGGTAAAGGTACCATTACCAACCTGAGTTACACCATTTAATGTGAATGTATAAGGCAATGCCCCGCCGGCACCAACGATAGATACCGTTGCTGTGCCCCCGGCACAAAGTATCGGTGAGGTAACAGAAGCTGTGGCAGTTGGAGGGGTTGGTTCAAGAACATTAAGTGTTCCCGATACCGGTCCGCAACCGTTGGCATCGGTTACACTCCAGGCGTAACCACTGCCGGAAGGAATTCCAAAGAAAAACCCGCTTCCAACCTGGGTAACCCCGTTAAAAGTATAGGTAAAAGGTGCTGTACCACCAGCAGTTAGAATAAGAACGATAGCTGTTCCTCCTACGCATGGAATTGGAGCCAAAACAATGGCCAGTGCAAGAACCGGATTGGGTTGAGTTACAGTTATTGTTCCGGTAACCGGAGCACATCCGTTACTATCGGTAACTGACCAGGCATATGCCGTTCCGGCAGGTATTCCGGTGAATACCCCGTTCCCAACCTGGGTAACACCATTAAAAGTATAGGTATAAGGAGCGGTGCCATTGGAAGCGGTTAGCGTAACTGTTGCTGTACCTCCTGTACAGGGCACCGGTGTTGTAACTGTAGCCGAAGCTGTTAACAATGGAGGGTTGACTACATCGAGGGTGCCGTTAACCGGCCCGCAGCCGTTGCTATCGTTAACACTCCATGCATATGCTATCCCAGCGGGGATACCAGTAAAAACGCCATTTCCAACCTGGGTAACGCCATTAAAGGTGTACGAATAAGGGGGAGTGCCCCCTGTAGCGGTTAAAGTAACAGTAGCCGTTCCGCCTATACAAGGGATAGGAGTTGAAACTGCAGCGCTTGCTGTAAGGGCTGCTGGTTCAGTAACATTTATGGTGCCTGTAACAGGTCCGCATCCGTAAGCATCGAACATAGTCCAGCTATAAGCTGAACCGGCAGGAATTCCTGTAAATACACCATTACCCACCTGGGTTACCCCGTTAAAAGTATAAGTATAAGGCAAAGCTCCGCCAGCTCCTGTAATAGTTACAGTTGCAGTGCCACCAGCACATACTATAGGCGAAGTTACCGAAGCAGTTGCTGTAGGTGCCACAGGCTCAATTACATTCAGAGTTCCACTTACCGGGCCACAAGCGTTGGCATCGGTTACACTCCAGGCATAAGCATTTCCTGAAGGAATCCCAAAGAAGAATCCGTTTCCAACCTGGGTAACTCCATTAAAAGTATAGGTAAAAGGCGCGGTTCCACCGGCAGTAAGAATAAGAACGATAGCTGTTCCTCCTACGCATGGAATAGGAGCTAAAACAATGGCCAATGCCAGAAGCGGATTGGGTTGAGTTACAGATATTGTTCCGGTAACAGGTCCGCAACCGTTATTATCGAAAACAGTCCAGGAATATCCTGTTCCGGCAGGAATGCCTGTAAATACACCGTTTCCAACCTGGGTAACACCATTGAGCGTATAGGTGTAAGGCGGCGCTCCGTTGGATCCTACTATTGTCACAGTAGCAGTTCCACCGGCGCAGGGCACTGGTGAGGTAACCGATGCTGATGCCATTGGAACCGGGGGAGCAATAACACTGATTGTACCGCTAACCGGCCCGCAACCATTTACATCATTAACACTCCAGGCGTAGGCTATTCCTGCAGGAATTCCGCTGAATACACCGTTTCCAACCTGGGTAACACCATTAAAAGTATAGGTATAAGGAGCAGTTCCTCCTGATGCTATTATTGTAACTGTAGAAGTGCCTCCAATACATGGTATGGCTGATGAAATTACAGCTATGGCTGAAAGCACAGCAGGCTCTGTAACGTTAATTGTACCGGTAACCGGGCCACATCCGTTAGCATCGTCAACACTCCACGCGTATCCGTTGCCAACAGGAATAGATGTGAAGACTCCGTTACCAAGCTGTGTTACACCATTAAAAGTGTACGAATACGGGGCGTTGCCTCCGTTAGCGGTTAAAGTAATTGTAGCTGTTCCGCCTATACATGGTACAGGAGTTGTAACAGCAGCTGTTACTGTTAAAGGATCAGGTTCGGTAACATCGAGCGTTCCTGTAAACGGACCGCATCCGTTTGCATCGGTTACACTCCAAGGGTAAGCCACCCCGGCAAAAATGCCGTTAAAGAAACCATTTCCAGCCTGTGTAACACCGTTAAAAGTATAAGTATAGGGCGCTGTTCCTCCTGTGGCGGTTATGGTTACACTTGTTGTATCTCCGGAGCAGGTTATAACTCCTGACATAGCAGCTGAAGCAGAGAGTGGCAGAAGTTCTGTTATGGTAGCTATTGCCGTCACAGGTCCACACCCGTTTGCATCGGTTACCGAAACAGTGTAAGTTCCGGCAGCCAGGCCTGTGGCAGTAGGTGTATTCTGCACTGGTACCGTGTTCCACGAATAAGTATAGGGTGCAACTCCCCCTATAGCCAGTGCGGTAGCTGTGGCTGTTGCCTGTCCGGCACAGTTAACAGTGTCCACATTGGTTATGCTGACGGTAACTACCGAATCTGGTTCAGTTATGTTAACAGTTGTGGTATTTGTACAGTTATTTATATCCAGTATGGTAAGGGTGTAAAGTGCCAGCAGACAGGGTTGAAAAAGTCCCTCCAGGTTGAAATGTTACTCCATCGATGCTGTATGTATAGGGCAATGTTCCCCCATTGCCTGCAACAGTAACTGATCCTGTTGACTCACCCCTACAAAGTACATTAACCGAACCGGTAACAGAAACAGTAAGAGAATCGGAAGGTTGAGTAACCGTTACCGATGTGGAAACAGAACAACTATCAGCATCAATCACAATAACCGTGTATGTGCCGGCGATTAAATTAGTGGCTGTAGCCGTATTCTGAACCGGCACAGTATTCCATGAGTATGTATATGGCTCAGTTCCTCCCGAAACAGTAACAGTGGCAGTGCCATCACTCCCTTCAAAGCAATTTACAGGTGTTGTGCCGGTGGCAAGGCTTAAGGGTGCAGCTTGAATTACAATTACAAGTTGTTCGCAATCACTCGAATTCCCGTTGATATCAAAAACAGTCCAGATAACAGATGTGGTTCCTAATGGAAATTGTGCAGGAGCATCGTTTGTTATTCCCAATATACCGCAGTTATCGCTGGTTTGTGGGGGAATAAGTGAAATAGGTCCCGTGATTGATGCACAGTCGCCAATTACCAGCACTGTGTCGTACGGGCAATTGATCGCGGGGTTTTCACTGTCGTTAACAGTAACAGTAAAGCTACAAGTGGCAGTAAGGTTATCGGAGTCAGTAACTTCGTAAGTAATAGTTGATGTTCCGTAATCAAAGAAATAAGTCGTGAGGTAGTTGATCCCGGTTGGAGGCGACGCATCATTATTGGCACCTGTCATTGTCCAGGTGAGTGTGGTAACATTATTGTCGAGGTCAAAATAAGTTGCAGCCAGATCGTTTTGCTGCGCTCCGCACAAGCCTATATCGGAACCCGAATTAATATTACCCGGGCAGTTGATAACAGGCGGGTAAATTACAGGTGTAATTGTAATTCGTACAATACTGGTATCGCAGCTACCGCTTGCATCACATATCTGGTAGATGAAACTATCCGTGCCGTTTACATTGGCATTGGGAGTGTATGTGAAAGTGCCATCAGGGTTAAGGAAGGCAAACCCCTGTGAAGGCAGGGAGATTAAAGTAATGGGATTTACAGCTGCCGGACCGTTGCACCCATAATAATCGTTACCTATTACCGGGATGACAACAGGAGTATTCTCAGGAGTTATTGCATCGTTGGGTCTGGCCAGTGGTCCATCCACACCTACCACCTGAAAGTTATCAATAAACAGGCGGTTGTCGCCAATCCCCCCGGTTCCGTTGCTTGCAAAAAGCCTGATATAGAGGTTTGACCGGTTATTAATCAAAGCCACATTCGACCAGTCAACTACTTTTTCGTACCATACGCCTGTTGATAGCAGTGACATTGAACCATTAACTGTGAAAGTAACGGGGTCAGTGCTATAGGCGAAGTTGATGGTTTGTGCGGCACGATTTCCCCGGCGGGCCTGTACATATATTTTGAATTTCCGGTATTTATATAAGCTATCACCGCTTACCTGAAACTGGAAGTATCGGGTATTAGTAAAGTTGGATGGATCCATATAAATAGATGGAAAAGCAACGCTGTTATCGACAAACGACAGAGCTCCTGTTACAGTACCTTCGGTATCATTAACGAAAAAGGGTTCCGACGAAGTTGCCTGGCAGGTAATACCACCCGCTACCTGGTTTGGACTGATAGGGTATGAAGTCGCTCCGATAAAATTATAGTTTACCAGCAGCACTGCCTGGGTTACTGTAATGGTTTGCAAACAAGAAGCGGAATTCCCGCTGGCATCGGTTGCTGTCCATGTAATTGTTGTAACACCTGAAGGATAGGGAACATTAATAGCAAGACCATCACTCCTCACACCAACAACAACAGGTATCCCACAATTGTCGGTTGCTACAGGCGTGCCCACTGTGATACTTGTATTACAAATGCCTTCGCCATAGGTTTCGTTTATATTCGCAGGGCAAGTTATTACCGGAAGCTGTGTATCATTAACAGTTACGGTAAAGCTACACGATGCTGAAGTGAGTGTGGCATCGGTTACTATATAGGTTATGGTTGTTATTCCTCGGTTGAAGGTGTAGGGTGTTGAAATGTTATTAATCCCTGTAAGCGGCGATGCAGCAACAGTAGCTCCCGTCATAGTCCAGGTAAGGCTTGTGATATCGCCGTCGGGATCGCTTATAATTGCTGCCAGACCTGAAACAGAAGCACTACAGAGCCCGGGATCCGTTGAGCTGATACTATTTCCTGGGCAACTGATAACTGGTGGTGCCGGTAATGGGCTGGCATGATCGACATGATACTTTTCAAGATAAGAATCACCTGAATTATGAATGCCCGAAACCGCAGATTCAGGGACAATTGAACCGAAATCCGTATTGTAGGGCCCGGAAACGGGCAGCGCTTTTACACCGGAAAAGAGAGTCATCAGGAAAACAATCAGGATGGATGACCTCGTCAAATTTCGGATATATAAAGTTTTCTTCATAAGGGTATTTTTAAACCTGTGCTTGATTGTTCCGGAATAAGGAAAACCGGTTATCCCGGTATTCGGCAGAAATAATGGCAGGAGTGGTATCAGCAGGTTAGATTTTTGAGATTCAGCATAGTGTTCAGTAGCAGGAAAGCCATTATTCCCGTTAATATCTTAATCCAAGTGCAAGTTATTACAAAAAAAAACCGGGTTCAAGGGAATACAAATAAGTTATTAAACGATTTATTAACAACCATACTTCTGTATATCAAACGATTAAGGGTATTTTGAAGGAGATGGATTTCAATACTCTTCGGGGCAGATCGGAATATCGTAAAACCGACACTGTTGAAGGCAGTGATTATTGCTATAATCACCAATGAAAAAGACTTCAAATGAATTGACTGAGTAGACTTTTGTAAAAGAAGTAGTGAAATATTAAAGCATAAAAAAAATGTACTGTTTGTTATAACTAAAGGCATGGATTTTTTAAGTCAAATTCAATGGCAAAATATTGAAAAATCAATGTAAAAATGGATAAGTCTGATTGTTTTACGCAAAAAATGACCTCAAATGAAAGTTGGCATTACCAGGTTTTAGGATTTACAAGAATCTTTCCTAATTTTACAGCGCATAATCATATGAAACAGTATAAATTAAGTTCAGCTGCCGCGAAAAAATCAGAACGTTTCAAATCATTAATTTTATCCCGTTACTTTTTTGAAAAAAGCAAAACAAAGAACAATGATTGATTAAACACTAATCCCTGCCTGACTGACTGCTTCGCACAGGCAAATAACAGGCATTGAAAATGATCTGCTTCCGGCAGATGATCTTACAGGGGATACAGTCAACCTGCCGTTCAGTCTGACCCTTAAAAATACCCGCTTAGCAAGCATCAATACTGTAAAATAAGAAATGAATTAACAAATATTGTCATGCACACAAAACTCTTTTTAGTTATCGGACTTGCTGTTTTAATTTCAGGCTCATCCTGCATCAGCCCGAAAAAATACAAAGCACAGGTTTCACTTTATGATACGTTGAATGTTCAGTTCGCCCAAAAGCAGGGTGATTTGAATGCCTGTGAAACAGCAAAAGCCAATTACCTGAAACAAAATGAAGACCTGAACAAGCAGCTCGATGAAATGGCCAGGGAGCAGGCGTACCTGAAAAAGAACAATTCCCAGATGATGAGTCAGCTCGAAGCACTATCGGTGCTATCGAGTTCACAGGCTGAAAGTATTAAAAAATCGATGGAAAATATGGGCTCGAAAGATGCCTACATACAAGGTCTTCAAAAATCGCTGGCACAAAAGGACTCACTGAATATGGCCATGGTAATGCGACTGAAAGGAGCCATTGGCAACATCGACGATAAAGATATTAACATAAAAATCGATAAAGAGGTTGTTGTTATTGATATTTCGGACAAACTACTGTTTAAAAGCGGCAGTTTTGTGGTAACCGATCAGGCAAAGGAAGTACTGGGAAAAGTAGCCCAGGTACTCAAAAACCAACCCAATTTTGAATTTATGGTCGAAGGGCATACCGACAATGTTCCTTTTCAGCGTGGCGAACTGACCGACAACTGGGATTTAAGCGTAAAACGCTCAACCACCATAGTTCGACTGCTGCAGACTCAATACGGACTTGATCCATCAAAAATGATTGCCGCCGGCCGCAGCGAATATCAGCCATTAACGGCTAACACAACCGATAGCGAAAAAGCCGCTAACCGCAGAACACGCATCGTTATTCTGCCACAGCTCGACCAGTTTTTCAAACTACTGGAGAGGAGATAAAGGATTTCGGTTTTCGCGAAATCATTTGTTTGAAATAAAACATCCCGAAGCATTACCTGCCCGTTTTTTTAAAAGGCAGCTTAATACTTCGGGATTAATTTTTATATAGAGTTACAAGATCCGAAGGCTGTCAGATCCACGTAAATCAGATTCAATTGCCTTGTTTTTCAACAGGCTCAGCATCAGTTTTTATGCTTGTCCGCATTATGACAACAGGTTTCGGCCTCACAGGTTTCGGGTTTTTCGACAACCAGCACCACACTGAAAATACCATCATCGGAGTTTATATCGCTGTAATTTTTAATCATTTCGTCCGAAAGGTATTTCTGCAGCAACTCATCAGGCAGTTTTACCTTGTTCACTTCAACAACACCGCCCTGTGCAAAACCGGTTTTACGGAAATACTCCATAAATTGGTCAACCTTCTCGGCACCGGCAATACAACCAGCGATAGCTGAAGCTTCTTTCCGGAGTTCATCCGGTATGTCATTAATAATCACAAAATCCGACACACACACATAACCGTTGTGGTTGCACACCCTGTACATTTCGTCGGCAACCTTTTGCTTATCAGCCTGCAGGTTAAATACACACGAGGAGTAAATAACATCGGCAAATTCGCTGGGAACAGGGGCTGCATTAATATCACCCTGGCGGAATTCGACATTGCTTATCTTCATCGAATCCACAATACCACGTGCGGTGTTGATGTTTTGTTCGGATAAATCAATTCCTATCACTTTCCCTTTGGGGCCAACAACGCTTGCAGCCGATATGCAGTCGTTTCCTGTTCCTGAACCAAATTCGACCACACGATCGCCTTCCTGCAGGAGCTGAAAGCGCGAAGGCAGATCAGGGTTTATTTCGGAATGTTCATGGCTGTCGGAATGACTGCCACAACCTCCTGATCCACATCCGCAGGCACTGTTTTTAACTTTGTCGGTATTTTCAATTGTTTTTACTTCCACTTCCATAATGTAGGTATTTAGTTCACTTTTAAAAAATATGGTTGCACTATTAAACTTTACCATAACAAAAACTCCAGTCGAAAAGTTCTGTGCATTTAAATATTTATTTTTTTCGATATGATAAAAGAATTATTTTAACCTGATTAATTCATAAGCACCAAATAAGACAAAAAATAAAAGGATATGAACATTATGAAAAACATCACAATAATCATTTCAAAAAAAAAATATTATCAAATTAGGCAGGTTGTTGTCACCTCTCATAAATATAGATCAGAGGCACCGAATTAACTTTTACTTTTATGTTCATGAAAAGGTAAATTAACAGGAAATCCGGTTATCGTATAATATGATGTGATTTCATACAATCAAATACACAAATCCAGCACTTGTTAATCCGGAGATTATTAAAAATCCATAAAAACAAGATATGGAATGCTTCAAAGCCTTAACTTTGCACTCCTAATAAAACAATAAACATGTTTCGTAAGCTTCTTGCCTTTGTTATTACACTCGTTATTGCCACATCATGCAGCACCGATGTTACGGATTACGGCCCTATCGATAAAAAAATTATCGAAGATTACCTGCTGGCCAATGATCTTACAGCTCAATCCACCTCATCAGGACTCTATTATATCATCGAAAAAACGGGGGGAGCAAATCATCCGAATATAAATTCGATAGTAACAGCCAATTACAAAGGCTATCTTGTTGATGGTACTGTTTTCGACGAATCCTATTCCAACGGGCAGCCCTCAACTTTTGCACTCAGCTCTGTGATTGCGGGATGGAAAGAGGGGCTTCAATTTATTGGTGTAAAAGGAAAAATCAAACTTCTAATTCCCTCAGCCTTAGGATACAGCTCAACGGCCAAAACTCTAATTCCCGCTAACTCGGTGTTAATATTTGATGTTGAGCTGGTTGAATTTTATTAGCAACGATGTCACCTCGAACCCACGGCTCCTTCCTTGATTACGGTCAGGCCTATCGGAAAGCTGCTGATTATTGTGCCATACAGGATCGCTGTAAAAGCGAGATGCTTACCAGGCTCAAAGCCTGGCAAATCGACAGGAGTTTTTTCAGCAAAATAATGAACCAGTTGCTGGCCGAAGGATTCATCAACGAAAAGCGATTTGCTTTAAATTATGCAGGCGGCAAGTTCAGAATTAACGGGTGGGGGAAAATAAAAATTGCTGCAGGCTTAAGGAGCCGGTCTATTCCCAATGACCTCATACAAAATGCTCTGGCCACTATTGATAACGGGGAATATAAACTGTGCCTTGAAAAGTTATTGCAGAAAAAACTTAAGCAGATTGGTGGCGACACCTTGCCGAACCGCCAGAAAGCATTTTTTTTTGCTGCTTCCCGGGGTTTTGAACAGGGACTTATAGCATCCACACTAAGCGATATTGAACCCCTTGACTAAATAATACCATAATTATATGATTAATATTGAATCACTTAAAGAACTATCAAAGCGACTCGAAGCGCTGAGGAGGTTCCTTTGACCTTGACGAAAAACTGGAACTCATAGCTGAGGAAGAAAAAATAACCCTGGCACCGGGTTTCTGGGACGATCCCAAAAAAGCCGAAGTCGTACTTAAATCGATACAGGAAAAGAAAAGCTGGACCAATGCATTTGCCAATGCCGAGGTTTCACTTGCTGATATCCAGGTACTGTTTGAATTTTTCCAGGCTGGCGAAGCTACCGAGCAGGAAGTTGAGGAACATTTTCGTAAAACTGAAAAGCTTTTCGACGATCTCGAATTCCGCAATATGCTCAGTAACGAAGAAGACGGGCTTAGCGCTATCCTTCAGATAAACTCAGGTGCCGGTGGTACCGAAAGCCAGGACTGGGCGCAGATGCTAATGCGCATGTATATCCGCTATGCCGAACGAAACAATTTTAAAGTTCGTGAACTCGATTTAAACGAAGGCGACGGCGCCGGTATAAAATCCGTTTCTCTCGAAATTGAAGGCGATCATGCTTTCGGTTACCTGAAAGGCGAAAACGGTGTTCACCGCCTGGTGCGCCTCTCCCCTTTCGACTCGGCTAACCGCAGGCATACATCCTTTGCTTCGGTGTATGTTTACCCTGTGGTTGACGATAATATTGATATTCAGATCAGTGCAGCCGATATCAGCTGGGATACCTTCCGCAGCAGCGGCCCGGGAGGACAAAATGTTAACAAGGTAGAAACAGCAGTGCGCCTGTACCACGAACCTACTGGCATAGTGGTGGAATGCCAGGTTACCCGTTCGCAGCAGCAAAACCGCGAAAAAGCCATACAAATGCTTAAATCGCAATTGTACGAAATTGAATTGCGTAAGAAAAAGGAAGCCCAGGCCGAAATTGAAGGCAATAAGAAAAAGATAGAGTGGGGATCGCAAATCCGCAACTATGTGCTGCATCCTTATAAAATGGTAAAAGATATCCGCACCGGCTACGAAACTTCAAACGCTTACGAAGTTCTCGATGGCGATCTGAACGATTTTATCAAAACATACCTGATGGAATTTGGCAGGAGCGATATGTAATCCGGTCCTTTTTAATCCTAAAATTTAAAACAATCAGGTTTTATCTTCCCTGAATCTCTGTTTTCGGAGAGAAACTTTTATATCTTTGAAAAGAAATCAACTTTTCAGAGAGAAAAAAGCTATGATAACCATTTACCACAATCCGAAATGCCGTAAATCGAGGTCAGGACTGCAATATCTGAAGGATAAAGGTCTTGAATGTACTGTTGTAGAATATCTTAAGGTTCCGTTTTCGCGAAAGCAGCTGCAAGATGTACTGATGAAACTCAACAAGAAACCTGAGGATATTGTGCGCACGCAGGAAGATGCATACAAGGAAAAATTAAAAGGCAAGCATTTTACGGATGAGGAATGGATCACAATTCTACTGGAAAATCCGAAATTAATACAACGACCTATAGTTGTGCGAGATAATAAGGCTGTTTTGGGCCAACCGGTTGAGGAGATTGACAGGCTGCTGTAGGATTGAGAAGGTTTTGAAGTTTGAGAGGTTTGAGTTGGAATAAATGTCATTCGATGGTCATTCAATGGTCATTCGGTTGTGGAGGACGGAGAGGTTTTAGTAGGATTGAGGGGGATGAGAGGGTTTTGGTGGGTTGAGAGGGTTTTAGTTGGATGAGTGGTCATTCGGTGGTCATTCGATGGTCATTCGATTGTGGGGACGAGGGGTTATAGCTGGACAGGATGAGGGAGTGGTCATTCGATGGTCATTCGGTGGTCATTCGGCTTAATAGGGTCAATTAATGTGTTTTATAAATAGTTGAAGTGAGATTTTAATTTTCAGAGTCATGGATATTGAAGATTTAAGAGTTTACCAACTGGCAATGCAACTGGCTGAAAAAATATGGAATATCGTAATTAAATGGGCGGCATTCGAAAAATATTCGCTTGGGAAACAATACACTGAAGCTGCCGATTCAATTGGAGCAAATATTAGCGAAGGTTTTGGCAGGTTTCATTTTAAAGATTCCAAAAATTTCCTTTACTATTCGCGTGGCTCATTATACGAAACCCGCACCTGGACCATAAAAGCACATAACCGAAAACTAATCACCCCGGAAGAATTCACTGAACTAAGCACAGATATCCACGACCTGAGCATAAAACTCAATAATTACATCAACACAATTGGTAAATCCCCTGAAAAAAAATAACTCACCTAAACTACAAATTAGCCATAATTCACCCAAAAATAACCTCCAACAACCACAAGTAACCACGAATGACCACGAGTGACCACGAGTGACAACCTATCCTTCTCAATCACCCCATTAAACCCAACCCTCAACAACCGAATGACCACGAGTGACCACGAGTGACAACTTATCCTTCTCAATCACCCCATTAAACCCAATCCTCCACAACCGAATGACCACGAGTGACAACGAGTGACAACCTATCCTTCTCAATCACCCCATTAAACCCAACCCTCCACAACCGAATGACCACGAGTGACAACGAGTGACAACTCATCCAACTCAATCATCCACCAAAACCCAACCCTCAACAACCGAATGACCACGAGTGACAACTTATCCAACTCAATCAGCCCACCAAAACCCAATCCTCCACAACCGAATGACCACTCATCCATCTCAAACACCTCAATAAACCCTATCTTCAACAACTGAATGACAACGAGTGACCACGAATGCCAACTCATCCATCCCAACCATCCACTAAAACTCTATCCTCCACAATCCAATAACCCAATCATTTAAAACTCCTCTTATCATGAAATACCGCATCGAAAAAGACACCATGGGACCGGTTGAGGTTCCTGCCGATAAATACTGGGGCGCTCAAACACAGCGTTCAAAGGATAATTTCCGTATCGGCGACGGGCATATGCCTTTGGAAATCATTAAAGCATTTGCCATACTTAAAAAAGCCGCAGCTCTTACCAATCGGGATTGTGGAGTGCTTTCGGCCGAAAAATGCGACCTGATAGGCAAAGCATGCGACGAAATCAGCGATGGCAAACTCGATGATCAGTTTCCGCTGGTAGTATGGCAAACCGGTTCGGGTACACAAAGTAACATGAATGTAAACGAAGTGGTTAGCAACCGTGCACATGTTATTGCAGGCGGAGTGCTTGGCGAAGGCAAAAGCCCACTGCATCCCAACGATGATGTAAATAAATCGCAGAGCAGTAACGACACTTTCCCTACTGCCATGTCGATAGCTGCATACAAAATGCTGCTCGAGGTTACACTTCCGGGTGTTCAGAAACTGCGCAATACGCTGGATGCAAAAGCTAAAGAGTTTTCCTCTATCGTAAAAATTGGCCGCACACATTTAATGGATGCTACACCGCTTACTTTAGGACAGGAATTTTCGGGATATGTTTCGCAACTGGATCATGGTATAAGAGCCGTTAAAAACACCCTGCCACACCTTGCCGAACTGGCACTCGGAGGCACTGCTGTAGGAACAGGTATAAATACGCCAAAGGGTTACGACGTAAAAGTTGCTGAGCATATTGCTTCACTTACCGGCCTTCCGTTCGTTACTGCCGAAAATAAATTTGAAGCCCTTTCGAGCCACGACAATATTGTGGAAGCTTCAGGCGCACTTAAAATGCTTGCTACCAGCCTTATGCATATTTCCGGCAATATCCGGCTGCTGGCATCAGGTCCGCGCTGTGGCATCGGCGAATTGCATCTGCCTGAGAATGAACCGGGATCATCCATTATGCCGGGAAAAGTAAATCCAACTCAAAATGAATCACTTACCATGATATGCGCCCAGGTGATCGGTTGCGATGCTGCCATTACCGTTGCCAATACGCACGGGCATTTCCAGCTTAATGTTTTCAAACCGGTTATCATCTATAATTTCCTGCTGGCAGCCCGCCTTATCGGCGATGGATGTGTTTCGTTTAACGATAACTGTGCCGTGGGTATAGAGGCAAACCTGGCTTTTATTGGCAAAAACCTCGAAAACTCATTGATGCTTGTCACTGCTCTCAACACGCATATAGGGTACGAAAACGCCGCAAAAATCGCTAAAAAAGCCCATCACGAAGGCTCAACACTCCGCGAAGCGGCCATGGCACTGGGATTGCTTACCGACGAGCAATTCAGCGAATGGGTCGATCCTTCGAAAATGATTGGCTAAGGTGGAACCGGAATTTTAAACAAAACCCTTAGCATACCTCGATTTGCTAAGGGTTTTTCACATTCATGAAGTTTACACAGTATGCATGAAAAAATTCTGATTGCAAGGATATTTGGCTTACCTTTGCAACCGATTTCAAAACAAACGCAGGAATGTAAAATTCACTAGTATTTACGATCATAAAGAAGGGCAACCTATGATTCAGACTATTAAGATAGGCACGCTTAAGTGGCATTATATTGAAGATCCATCTGACGATGATCTCGGATTTCTGAAAGACAATTTTCACTTCCACCCACTCGATATTGAAGACTGCCGGAGTGTGAATCAACGACCTAAGATCGATATTTACGACGATTACTATTTCCTGATCCTGCATTTCCCGCATTACGACCGTTGGAACCGTTTCCTCAAGACCAAAGAAGTAAAAATCTTCTGGGGCGAGGACTATATTATCACCATCGGCAAACCGCATTGGGTGGTGAGTAGCCTTTTCAACAGTGCTAAGGAAATGAGCGACCCTTACGAAATCCTCCAGGCAGGTACGTCCGATACACTCCTTTATAAAGTGCTGGAAAAACTGATGCAGGAAACCCTTTCGCTTATCAGCAAACTGGGTATCGAACTCGAACTTATCAACCGCGAATTGTTTGGCAAAAAAGCCGATAAAACCATCGAACGTATCTCGCTCACGACGGCGAAACATGATATTGCTCAATACTATTTTTAAACCACAACTCAGGCTTTTCCAGAAATTCGAATCGGGCCAGATTGAAGGTTACGCCGAAAATATGGAAGAATACTGGGGCAATATCCTCGATTATTACCAGAAAATGTGGGATATGATCGAAGACTACGAAGAACTGATCGAAGGCCTTTCGAAAACATTCGACTCCATGCAGACCAACCGCAGCAACGAGATCATGAAAACGCTCACACTTATTTCATCCATTTTGCTGCCGCTTACCTTTATCGCAAGCCTCTATGGCATGAATGTGAAATTACCATTTATGAATAATACCGATACTTTCTGGGCACTTATGGTAGCAATGCTGGTAATTTCAGGAGGCTTTATTTATATGTTCAAGTGGAAGAAGTGGATGTAGAAAATTAGTGAATAACTAATAGTGCCCTTCGACGAAAAGCTCAGGGTGAAAATAGTGAATAATGCCCTTCGTTCCGATAGCTATCGGAACCGCTCAGGGCACAATTATTGACTGATTATTTATCTCAAAATCTGATATTTGTATTGAAGCGAATCCGTAAGATATGAGAAAATATAGTGCTATTCTATCGGAGAATCATTTTTGTTGCTACTCATAATTTCTTCCTGCCTGCGGATGGATTCCTCGTGGACCAACTGAAGCATGTTGATTAAAAAATCGTGGCTCAGGCCTATGCGCGAACCCAGGTTGAGGCGGTCGTAAATAATATCGCTCCAACGGCGTATCTGAAGTATGGTGATATTGTTTTCCAATTTATACTGTCCTATTTCGTCCACAATTTTCATGCGTTTGCTCAGGATATCAAGCAGTTCGGCATCCATCTTGTCAATTTCGCGACGCAGCAGCTCCAGGCGGGTTTCAAACTCAGTATCACCTTTGGTTTGACGTACAACCAGAGAAGAAATAAGTTTTTCAAGTTCTTCAGGTGTTATCTGCTGATTGGCATCGGTAAGTGCGTTTTCAGGATCAAAATGCGACTCAATCATCAGTCCGGCCATTTCAAGGTCGAGTGCTTTCTGGCTAACCTGCAGCAATAGGTCGCGGCGACCGCTGATATGGCTCGGGTCGCAAATTACAGGCAAGCCCGGTACAAGTCGCTGTAACTCAATGGGTATTTCCCACATCGGCTGGTTGCGGTACAGAGCATGATGATAATAATAAAACCCGCGGTGAATGGCTGCAATTTTTCGGATCCCCGATTTATTCAACCTTTCGAGAGCGCCCAGCCACAACGAAATATCGGGATTAAGCGGGTTTTTCACCATAACCGGTATATCTACACCTTTTAAAACCTCCGAAAGCTCCTGCACCGAGAAAGGATTAACCACCGTACGCGCACCCAACCACAAAATATCGACATTGTTCTTAAGGCATGCTTCAACGTGTTCGGGGCGTGCAACTTCCACAGCCGTCTTCAGGCCTGTTTCGCGCTGAACATCCTTTAGCCATTCGAGACCGGCATTGCCTACGCCCTCGAATGCCGAGGGACGGGTACGTGGTTTCCAGATTCCTGCCCTGAATATTTTAACCTGGGGTATTACTGCCAGTTTCCGGGCTGTGCCCATCACCTGTTCGTACGTTTCGGCACTGCATGGCCCACTGATAACCAATGGGAAATCTTCCGTTGGAGCCCATTCGCTGAGCGGTAAAAAATCGAATTGTTTTTCCATGAATATAATCGGTAAAAATAAACAAAACAAGCGTTCCAAAGTTTATCAGTTCAATCTTTTATAATTCGAAGGTCTAAAGCGCCGCAATTATCGAAGGTTGGTACTTGAATATTTCCTTATCTTTGCACACTACATCCATACCAATATCGTAAATACCTAACAGTAAAGCTTTTATGCCTGAGACTAAAAGAATAAAAATAATAGATCTTCTGAAAACACCTGAAAAAACAGGTGTGGGAAATACAGTAACCATTAAAGGATGGGTTCGTACCAAACGCGGAAACAAAAACGTAGCTTTTATTGCCCTCAACGACGGTTCGATAATACACAGCATTCAGGTTGTGGTTGACCTCGCAAATTTCGACGAAGAACTTCTGAAACTCGTAAATACCGGAGCCTGTATTTCGGTTACCGGCACATTGGTCGAATCGCCGGGAGCCGGTCAGTCGGTCGAAGTACACGCAACACAGATTGAAGTTTACGGAAGTGCCGATCCCGAACTATACCCTTTACAGAAGAAAGGCCACACCCTCGAATTCCTGCGCGAGATAGCTCACCTGCGCCCTCGTACCAATACTTTCGGAGCCATTTTCCGTATCAGGCACAACATGGCCTATGCCATTCATAAATATTTCAACGATAAAGGCTTCTATTACATACATACCCCGATTATTACGGGTTCCGATGCCGAAGGTGCAGGAGCCATGTTCAGGGTCACAACCCTGGATATGAATAACCTGCCAAAGACCGAAACCGGTGATATTGATTATACCCAGGATTTCTTTGGCAAAAGCACCAACCTTACCGTTTCGGGCCAGCTGAACGGCGAACTGGCTGCCCTTTCCTTATCCGAAATTTATACTTTTGGCCCCACTTTCAGGGCCGAAAACAGCAATACTCCCCGCCACCTGGCCGAGTTCTGGATGATAGAGCCCGAAATGGCCTTTTACGATATCGTCGATAATATGGACCTTGCGGAAGATTTCCTCAAATACCTCATCCGCTATGCCGTTGATCATTGCTACGACGACCTCGAATTCCTGCAAAAGATGTATGACAATGAGCTGATCGAACGGCTCAACTTTGTGCTTAACAATGAATTCGAACGCCTGACATATACACGTGCTATCGAAATATTGGTAGCCTCAGATCAAAAATTCGAGTTCCCTGTCGAATGGGGAGTCGACCTGCAATCGGAGCACGAACGCTACCTGGTTGAAAAAGTTTATAAAAAACCTGTTATCCTTATTGATTATCCTAAGGAGATAAAGGCTTTTTATATGAAACAGAACGACGATGGCAAAACCGTAAGGGCGATGGATGTACTTTTCCCCCGCATTGGCGAAATTATCGGAGGTTCGCAGCGCGAGGAGGATTACGACAAACTGCTTAGCCGCATTCACGAACTTGATATCCCCGAAAAGGATATGTGGTGGTACCTCGAGACGCGTAAATTCGGTACAGCACCGCATGCAGGTTTCGGATTGGGATTCGAAAGGCTGATACTGTTTGTAACGGGAATGGCCAATATCCGCGACGTAATACCCTTTCCGCGTACACCCCAGTCAGCCGAATTTTAAACTTAAGTTCTCATCTGATTTGTTTTCATCCACACCGCTTGCATTAGCAAAATGTTTATCTTTGAGTTAAACATCGTACCCACTACAATTTAAAAGCATGCTAAACCAACGCCTTCAACAGAAACTCCTGCAAAAACTTTCGCCTCAGCAGATATTGCTGATGAAACTATTGCAGATTCCTTCGATGGCACTTGAACAGCGCATAAAACAGGAAATAGAAGAGAATCCGGTTCTTGAAATTGAAGAAGAGTATGATCAGAACCTGGATGCTGAAACCGCTAAGGAAAACAACCAGGATACGCAACAGGATGTTGATGTTAACGATTACCTGAATGCCGACGACATCCCCTCCTACCGCCTGAATGCCGGCAATACTTCGGCTAACGACGAGCGCAAGCAAATGCCCCTGGCTTCGGATGCAGGGTTCCACGAATCGTTGATGACGCAGTTGGCAATAAAAAATTTCCCGCCTCACAAAAACACTATAGGCGTAACTATTATTGGTAATATTGATGAAGCCGGATACCTGCAACGCGACCTCAGCGCCATGGTCGACGATCTGGCCTTTACGCAGGGAGTAACCGCCACCATCGATGAAATTGAGCAGATGCTCACAGTAATACAGCGTTTTGAACCCGCCGGAGTAGCAGCCCGTAGTTTGCAGGAATGCCTGCTGCTGCAGCTCAGCCGTATGGAAGCATCCCCATCCGTAACTCTTGCTTCGGTGATCATCGACAGGTACTTCGATGACTTTACCCGTAAACATTACGACAAAATCCTTAAGCGTGCGCATGCCGAAGAAGAAGATCTTCGCGATGCCATCAACGAAATATTAAAGCTTAATCCTAAGCCCGGCAGTGCTTTTGGTTCGACAGGCGGGGGTAATCACTATGTAATCCCCGATTTTATTATCGAAAACAAAGATGGCACTCTTGAGTTATACCTCAACCAGCGTAACATGCCCGAGCTCAGGCTTAGCCGGACTTACACCCAGATGCTTGAAACCTATTCCGAAAATAAAAACAAAAGCGAGAGAAACGATTCACAGCGCGAAGCTGTTATTTTCATCAAGCAGAAAATTGACTCGGCGCGGTGGTTTATTGAAGCCATAAAACAACGGCAGGAAACGCTCTTCGTGACCATGAAAACTATTATGGAATACCAGTATATGTATTTCCTCGAGGGCGACGAAACACAACTTCGGCCGATGATACTGAAGGATATTGCCGAAATTGTCGGGCTCGATATTTCAACTATCTCGCGTGTGGCCAACAGCAAATATGTTCAAACACCTTTCGGAACATTCCTTTTAAAAAGCTTTTTCTCCGAATCCATTCAAAACGATAAAGGCGAAGAAGTATCGACACGTGAAATTAAGAAGATATTATCCGATTGCATCGAAAATGAAGATAAGAGCAAACCCATGACTGACGATGCCATTACTAAGCTCCTCAAGAAAAAAGGCTACCCTATCGCCCGGCGTACAGTGGCTAAATACCGCGAGCAGCTTAACATCCCTGTTGCCCGACTTCGTAAAATGATGTAATCATGTTGAGCGGCAGTGTTAAGAGTTTTCTAATCCTTTTTCACAACCGTCAGTTCTGTTTTCGGCATTTCCCCTGCTGAACAGTTTATTTTCAAATTCCCACATTCATTACCCTGTCATTTCAATGCATAAAAATGATTTCACCTTTTCGAAGATAGTTTCCTATATCCTTCATCCCCTTCTGATTCCGACTTTGGCAACTGCAGCTCTTATGATGCAGCCCGGCCTGTATCCCATAATCATTCCGTTTGCCTTGAATACCTGGTTTATTTCGGTGGTTTTTATTTTTACACTGCTGGTTCCGGTAACGGGGATGCTTTTATTGTTAAAGTTTAAAGCTATTGATTCGCTGGAGATGGAACAAAGGACTGAACGCACCATTCCGCTGCTTATCGCCAGCACATCCTTTATGGCTATGCTTTTTACGATTAAAACCACCAATATGCCGCCGGTTTTTCTTTATGTACTGTATTCGGCTACGTTTGCACTGCTCGGAGGTCTGCTTATAAACCTGTTTTATAAAATCAGCCTGCACACGCTCGGCTGGGGTGCCCTGCTGGCAACTTTTATTGTTGTATCCATAAAGCTGGGGATGCCTTTACTGAATTATATTGTTGTTTCCTCGCTACTATCAGGAATTGTCGGTTATGCCCGACTCAAACAAAATGCCCACACCACGGCCCAGGTATATCTGGGATATGTTGCAGGCATTGGAGTTATTGTACTGATAACTATGCTGGTATGATTAGAAAGGTTTAAAAACCAGTCCTACCGAAATCGGATAAATTTGTGGTCCCAGGTCTTTTTCGAAAACTGACGAAAGCTGGTAGAATGCCGAAACACCGAACCATTTATACCCGATAACAGCATAAGGGCCGTAATGGAAATTATCAATATTCCGTAAATTCAGCTCTTTTTCTTTTACCTGCAAGCCACTGCCTGCAAGGTCGCTGCCTTTGTATTTGGTGTGGTCGTTTAAACTCCAGCCAACTTTGAAACCGAGAGTCCCGTGTATTTTATTGGTTGCTTTGTATTGAAAACCAAAAGGCACATCGAGGTATGTAATGGAAAGCTTGCTCTTTTTTACATCAATTGTGCTGCCATCAACCTCGGCAGGAGCATTGTAAAAGTATGATTCGGTGGAGTTATCGCTTAGTTCAACTCCGTAAGCATTGTATTTGCCAACGCCCAGCAATGCCTGGCTGTAAAAATTATGTGCACCCAGACCCGCTCCTATAAAAAAGGCCAGGTGACCCTTCTTATCCATCGGAAACGAATAGTTAATAAATACATCAACACCCTGGTTTACAGTACGGGGGCTGATCGAATCAGGAACTTTTTGCCAGAAATCGTTATAGACTCCGAAACCAAGGCTCAGTCGCTTGCGTATGGACTCGGCCGAGGGTTTTTGTGCAAAAGAAGTGGCGGTAATTGCCAGAAGTGTGATAAATAAAAACAGGGTACGTTTCATTGAATATGTTTTTTTCAAAAGCAAAGATAATGTAAAAAGCGGTTTATAGAAGGTTAGGCATAAATTTGTAAATGTTAAGAATTACTAATATGCGAAAAATTAGCTTTAACTCTTACTGTTGGTTACACTTAAGAATAGGCGATCCCGCTGCCGGACTTAATAAGTATAGTGTCTTCCAGTTCCGATTTTCGGATAAATTCATCCGTTCTTTTCTAAACCATATTCTGATTCTATGCGTAAGTAAACCACCGCAATACTAACCCATTTACAATCTAAAAATAATTTTAGAGTATGATAGGATACATAATGGCAACAGGAAGATTTTCCTGATTCTATTTAGCCACAGCCTTTATAAACACTTCAGTCTCATCAAAAGCCTGAACTATAGCCTTGGCTGCATCACCACCAATCATACCGGCAAAAGCAGGGGCATTCATACGCGAAATATAGGTATTACCATCCGATTTTTCGTAAACCGATATACGGCACGGAAGCATAGGTGATACGTTGCGAAGTTCGTCCTTCGAAAGTATCTGGAAGGCATGATTGGGATTACATAATTCAATCACCTTAACGGGTAATACTTCTTTACTATTCTTTTTCATGGTTTCCTGCAGATCGTGCGTTATTGTGATTTTCCACCCATTTTCAAGAATATCCTTCGATAATTTCACTATGGTTTCATCGAAGCCAAACTGGCTCTGATTTTCAATCATAACCGGAGGATTGTTAATACCGGAATTTTGGGCTGTTGCCATAAAACCGGATAACAGTAAAAGAACTGCAAAAATGTGCCTGATTTTCATACTAATGTGAATTTAAAATGTTACTTAATAATCAATATAAACACTTCATAAGTGATGAAATTCTTTTGATGAAGCACTTATATCATTCGGTTTCCTCTATTTCTTTAACTCATTAAACCAACTTATAGTTTTAAGCCCCCAGGGTAACAAACTGAATTCGTGATCGGTATCGGGCAGGTTAATGAGTTGTATTTTATCCTGTCCTACACCTAGGTTTACGAAACTGTTATAAATAAGCTGCGATTGTACAGGAGGCACATTAAGGTCGGCCGAACCATGGTAAAAATTAATTTTTGAAGTTGGCACCCAGGCTGTTACACTATTTTTAGTGAGCAGGGATCTAAGTTGTTCAAAATCAGCACCGCTGCTGAAACCGGCTATCATACTGCTATTAAGCAGCACAGGAATGGTATCGTTGAGTCGGGCGTTCACCTGGTCGTTGGTATAGGTTCCGTTAAAAATTTCCGGGATGCGGGTGGCATAAGGTTCGTTGAAGAATTTGCTCAGCGGGTCAGCATGCGCTCCGAATAACTGCTGCGAATAAATAAAATACGGAAGGTACAAGGGGCCGGGAAAAACCGTTTGTTCAAGCACGTAGTCCGACATAGCCATCATATCGTAAGCCCCTGCGCCACACGATGTTGCTTTTACTGAAATGGATGTTTTGTAGTTTGTTTCAATGTTATTCAAAGCCGAAAGTGTTGCCCAGCCACCCTGTGAGTAACCCATAAGGAAATGATCGCCATTCGATTGAACCTGTATGTCCTTTTCAGCCAGCATTTCGTGGCACGCTCTCAGTAAATCTATCACTGCCCTGTCAGTAGTTTCCCTTTCATAATACGGGTGAAGATACTGTGCCGATGCGCCAAACCCGATGTAATCGGGCAAAGCGATGATATACCCATTCCCTGCCATATATTCCATCAGCGAGAAATAGTAGCTGGTCGGATTTTCGCTGGGACAAGCCTTTTTCAGTGTATTGGTTCCGTTTTGAAAACTTATTACCGGGAACGACTCCTGCGATTTAGGCAGGCATACCAGGCCTGATGCCATCACAGATTCGCCTTTATACATTGATTTATAGGTGACCTTATATACATCAACTGCATAAGCAGTATTGTTAACCAGTGAAACTGCTTCGGGATAAAGATTCTGCCAAACGCCAATTTGTTGCTTAATAGTTTCAATAGGGTGATTCAGAATCAGTTGGTACGATACCAGAACTTCATTTACAGGTTCAGTATCCACACTCTCCTTTTTACATCCGGGTGTTGAGAAAAGGCTGGCGATCAATATGGCAAGCAGGAAATAACGGGAAAATTTGTATATCCTTTGATTATATTTAGACTTCATAGTTCTGTATTTATAGAATAAAGATATAACAATAATAGCTAGGTTTAAGTTCAGGTATGCATACTAAATGTAATTTTCACCTGATCTTCCATTTAGAAAACAACATTAACGCCCTAAACTATGCCTGCTGAGGGTTATACACTTAAAGAACAGAGTCAGATATGGAAAAGTTGCATTTCCTTTCTGATTGCAATCGTCTTAACAATCGTACAATAACAGCAAACTTAAAATTCCAGCCATGGAAAAGCGTTTCGTTCTGTTTTAAACTACTCCTCTTTTCTTTCATCGATAAAAATTGTATTTTTAGGACATCAAAACCTTATAGAATGAAAATAAAAAAACTCATCTTTTTACTTATTGTAATTTTATTAAATGGCTGTTCACCAATAGGGCATATCGAATTTGAGGATATACCAATCAATGGCAATCTTGATAAGTTTGTAAATAAGTTGATTAAACTGGGATATACCGAACCGCAGTTGGTGGAAGAAAATCAGGTTAAGCTGAATGGTGTATTTTTAGAAAAGAATTGTGAGATTTATGTATATGCGACAAAGAAAAACAAAAACACCTATAAAGTCAGAGTCAACCTGCCGGCAGAAGTTCAGGATTCACTTCAGCTGAGTTTCGAAAAAATACAAAGGCTTTACTCAGCAGAATACGGAATCGGGAAAACCAGATTTAAACAATACCGAAACCCGGAAAGGTTTATGTTTAACGAACCTGCACTCGCCAGGCAACTAAGGGAAGGAGATTTCACCAGGTACATTACAGCTGCAGGGTATATAACTGTTGAAGTTCAGGATGCTTATATTTCAATAACTTACCTGGATAACAAAAACTATGAAATCAGGAAAAAAGAATCAGAGGAGGAATATAATAAAGAGATTAACTCTGATAGTTTAGTGGAACAGCATTAATTGAGAGGATTTGTTCTTGTAGACCGGACAAATTTTCAACCAAAGACCTCCACAACTTCAGAAGCTGATCTCAAAAATTCTAAGAATTGCTATCGTTTTTAAAATTAAAAAAGACTGATCCTGTTAGAAATCAGCCTTTATTTTTTGTGGGCCCACCTGGACTTGAACCAGGGACCTACTGATTATGAGTCAGTTGCTCTAACCATCTGAGCTATAGGCCCTTTAATCGAAATACCATACGGTAGTTGGATTTGTGGGTGCAAATTTACACTTTTGCAGTCAAATTCACAGCTTGTTTCTAATATTTTTTTTATGCCCGAAAAACAGAGTTCCGAAATCCGTAATATTATCTTCGACTTAGGCGGTGTTTTGCTGAATATCAACCCTTTACTCTCACTGAATGAACTTGTTAAAATAAGCGGGTTCAGCCAGCCAGAGATAAAACAGCGGCTAACCAATTCAGGAATATTCGAAAAATTCGACACCGGAAACCTGAGCCCTGACCAATTCAGGAACGAATTATGCACTGTTATGGGCAAAAAAATAAGCAATACCGAAATTGACAGGGTATGGAACTTACTGCTACTTGATTTCCCGCAGGCAAGAGTTCAGATGTTACAGCAATTACAAAAAAATTATAGGATTTTCCTTTTATCGAATACCAATATCATACATTTCGAAAAATACACCAGTGATTTTTATGAAACTTACGGAATAGAGATGGGCAGCCTGTTCGACCGCATGTTTCTTTCGTTCGAAATCGGTATACATAAGCCGGATGCAGGAATTTATACCCACCTGCTTCAACAAGGCGGAATACGGCCCGACGAGAGTCTGTTTTTCGACGATTTACTGCCAAACATTGAAGCTGCTGCTGCGCTTGGCATTGCAGGTATTCAGGTAAAGGACGCGATGGATGTTACTTCCTGCTTCGAAAACGGAATACTGAAAGTCATGGTCTGACGGACGAAATCCGGCAAGGTTTTTAAATCGGGGATGGATACCTGGATCTTTAGGATTTAATCATCATCCTCCACCACTTTATCCTTGAGCATTCGGTAAATGGTAGTCTTACCAATATTCAGCTTATCGGCAACCAGCCGCACTTTATTATCATATTTCTCAAGGTAATGAGTGATAATGATGCGGATGTAATCGTCGAGGGTAGCTTCTTCGTTTACAAAATCAAGCATAGCCGAGGTGTTCGGTAATTTTATGTCCTCGGCATGAATGGTGTTGGTATTGGTCATAACAGCTGCCAGCTCAACAATAGCTTTTAACTCGCGCACATTGCCGGGGAAAGGGTATTTGCGGAATTTCTCCATGGCCTCAGCCGACAATACCAGCTTGGGCATACTGTTTTTAGCACAAAACTCATCCAGGAAATGGCGGGCAAGCAGGAAAATATCATTCCCCCTGCTCCTCAGTGGCGGCAAATCGATAGGCAATCCCAGTAGCCTGTAGTACAAATCTTCTCTGAAATTTCCTTTTTTAACCTCTTCGAGTAAATTTTTGTGTGTGGCTACTATAACTCTGACGTCCAGTTTGATGGCCTTGTTCGAACCTACTTTCACAACTTCCTCTTCCTGCAGCACCCTGAGCAGTTTCGACTGCATATTTAAATCCATGTCACCAATCTCATCGAGAAACAGGGTGCCGTGGTTGGCTTCTTCGAAACGGCCTATGCGCTGGTTATTGGCTCCGGTGAATGCTCCTTTTTCGTGTCCGAACATTTCGCTCTCGATCAGTTCGCGGGGTATGGCGGTAACATTTACCGGCACAAAAGGTTTATTTTTCTTTTTCGAATTAAAATGTATGGCTTTGGCAACCAGCTCCTTACCGGTACCTGTTTCGCCTTGAATGGATACCGAGATATTTGTCTTTGTCGCCTTTTCGATAAGCCGGAAAATAGTATTAATAGCCGGGCTGTCGCCTTTTATAAGGTTATTGTACTCGTATTTCTTGCCTATTTCATCCTCAAGGTTCGAAATGCGTTGTTTGAGGTTGAAATTTGATTTGATATTGCGCATTACCGACCATATACGGTCCTTGGTATCCGGATCTTTAAGCACATAATCGTACACGCCTTTTTTCAGTAACTCAACAGCTGTCGAAATATCCTGCTGCCCCGATACTATCACTACCGGAAGCTCAGGGTCAAACTCCCTGATACGTTTCAGCACATCAAAGCCAGTCATATCCGGAAGGTTAAAATCGAGCGAAATAGCCGAAGGCCCTTTGAACAAATTGGCCAGCAAGTCCTTACCTGATGTATATACTGATACATCGTAATCAGGATTTTGCGACAAATGATACGAGAGTACTTTTGCGTACATCAAATCATCCTCAACAATAAAAATCTTAAACGCATCCATATTTTAGTATATCTTTTGTATACGTTAATTTCCCAAATACGGAAAAGTAACTAAATTATTAAAAAAATAAATACATTTCCCGTTTCGGGACTTGTTTTTTCAATTCAGGAAGGCATTTTAGCATTTGTACCGTTTTAAAACATATTTATTTAGCAGCAAGTCATTGAAAGTGATTTAATCAGTACCGAAAAAAAATAAATCCGTGCGAATCAAACTTGCAGCATAATTAAATTCATTAACCTGATTATCATTTATTTACATAGACTCTCTTTTTTAGCCCTACTCTCAGATCTGTAAACTAATTTGTTTTTTTTCGGCTTATTTTGGGCCTTCATATTCCGTTGATCGAATTTATCCCAAATTATTGCAATACAAATATAAGTTCATCGGAGGTACTGTACTACACCTGCAAATTTCGTGACAAAATAAAAAATCGGATATTATTTCATTTTTCCAGGCGCTTCTACAACAATTGAGCCAGAATATCTTCTATTTCGGCATATGTTCTACGGGTAAGAATTTCCATCCGTACTTTCTTAAACCCGGGAAGCCCTTTGAAATACCCTGCATAGTGCTTTCGCATCTCGATAATTCCTTTGTGCTCTCCTTTTTTTAGTACTGCCAGCTGCAAATGCTGAAGGCTCACCGCTATCCGTTCTGACAATTCGGGTAAAGGTATCAGTTCGCCCTTGCTGAGAAAGGTTTTCGCCTGTTTGAAAATCCATGGATTTCCGATTGCCGCCCTACCTATCATTATGCCGTCAACTCCATAGCGGTTGTACATTTCAGCGGCTTTTTCAGCACTGTCGATATCGCCGTTTCCTATAACCGGTATATGCATCCGCGGATTATTTTTCACTTCGCCTATCAGCTGCCAGTCGGCCAGCCCGGCATACATTTGTGCACGTGTGCGACCATGAATGGTTATGGCCTGTATACCCAACATCCTGAAGTCTTTCGGCAACGTCAACAATTATTTTGGAGTCCTCGTCCCAACCCAGCCTGGTTTTTACGGTTACAGGTAAATTTACCGCATTTACCACCTCGCGGGTGATGGCTACCATCAGGGGAATATCTTTCAGCAATGCAGCACCTGCACCTTTCATAGCCACTTTGCGAACAGGGCAGCCGAAATTAATATCAATCAGTTCCGGGTTATTTTCCCTTGCCATAATAGCAGCGTTGCGCATGGCCTCCGGATTATTACCGAAAATCTGAATGCCTATGGGTCTTTCGGCAGGATCGAAAACCATTTTGTTACTGCTTTTCAAAGCTGACCTCACAAGGGCTTCGGACGAAACAAATTCGGTATATACCATATCAGCGCCATACTTCCGGCAAATGTTGCGGAATGCCGAATCGGTAACATCCTCCAAAGGTGCAAGTATTACCGGAAATTTCCCCAGGTCAGTTTTTCCAATTATCATCGGTTAAAATTTTCGCCCTGCAAAAGTAGCAAGTTTCTTTACGGTTCGGCATACGGCCTTATTCATTACTTTTGCCCCAAATTTCAACCCATGCTTCGAGGCATTTACAGCGATCTTAATCATTTCAGCAAGTTTATCCTGCTCATAATCCTGGTATTCAGCTTCCTGTTGTTTTCGTCGCTGCTGGGCATATTAGCATTGGTTCCCTGGTATGGTAGGGATATTTTAAACCTGGTCGCATCGCCCGATTACACGAATGGCTCCATGGTAAACGCCTTGAAAGCCATGCAAATACTCAATATGGCCGGGGGATTGCTGCTGCCCGCATTTATTTATTTATGGCTTTGCCTGCCCGAAGATCAAACCGGGATACATATCAACAAACCCGTTACTTTACTGAATGTATTTCTTTCGTTTGCTGTTATTATAATTGCTCAACCCCTGATCGGTTGGGCAAACGAGCTGAACGGCCAGTTAAAATTACCCGATAGCCTTTTTGCGATCGAACAATGGATGCAAAATGCTGAAAGGCAGGGCGAAAAAATCACCGAAGCATTCCTTTCGACCACAAGCATTAGTGGTTTGCTGCTAAATATTTTTATGATTGCCATATTACCTGCTTTTGCAGAAGAGCTTTTATTCAGGGGTGCTTTGGCAGGATTGTTTAAGGACTGGACAAAAAATACGCATATCGCGGTTTTTATTTCATCCCTGATCTTTGCGGCTATACATCTTCAGTTTTACGGTTTCCTGCCACGGTTTTTATTGGGAATGGCCATGGGATATCTTTTCTTCTGGAGTGGAAGCCTTTGGCTGCCAATAGCTGCACATTTCGCCAATAACTTCCTTTCGGTAATTATCGAATTCCTGTTCCGCAGGGGGATAATCACTTCCAATGCTGAAAATTTCGGTATGGAGAATGCTGCATGGTTGACTGCTTTCAGCATTTTAGGAGTAGCAGCCGTATTTTATTACTTTTATGCACAAACTGTCACAAAGAAGAATATAGTGTAATCCTTCTTTGTAAACAGAACATAACGGGTTTAATTTTGATCTTCCCTGGCTTTTCTTTTTACGTAATTCTATTTCTGTACAAGGAAAATTCACAAAAAGAACCGAAGTTCCAACATCCGTTTACTCTTTGATAATCAGCTTTTCGCGCTTATATCCTTTTCGCGTTTTTACTTCCAGGTAATACATTCCGGGTGTGAGGATATTCTTAAGCTGAAATTCAACAATACTGATTCCCCGATTCAGATGCCTGCTGTACAAATTTTTCACAACCCTTCCCTGCAGGTCGATGATGCTGAAATCGGCATTCAACTCTTCATTACTCATTACCCTTACCTCGAATAAGCCGGAGCTGGGATTGGGATACAAAAGCATGGAAAGGGCCTCAATAGAATGAATTCCCACATGAATGGATGTGGTGTCGTAACCACCCGAGAGGCAGGTAAGTAATCCGTTACGGTCGCCAAACAACATTTCCATGGTACTGTCGCCCACAATATCAGGTATGGCATTGAGTGCATCAACAGGGTATGCCGAAGGGTAAGAGTTCAGAACAGTTCCGTTTGTACCATCGAGGAAATAAGCTTTGTTATCCTGGTATAAGGTTCCAATAATGGCGTCGCTGGTTCCGTCCCAGGTTACATCGCCGATATTGGCAACACACCACGATTTATCGGAAAGCGGTTTTGTCCAAACTGTTGTGCAAGTATTGCCATCAATAATAACCCCATTGGTTCCGCTGTGAGCGACCAGGATATCACGATAGCCGTTGTTGTTGGCATCTCCTATATCGACGAGTCTCAGAATCAGAACTGAACCCAGGCTTCGATCATTGATTTTACTGCCATTGGCCGCATTAAGAAACACCAGGGTGCCGCTAAAGTCGCCGGCGGCGATATCTCTTCTGCCGTCGCCGGTAATATCATCCAACTGCATAAGCCCCCATACCGAACTGCCGGGGGTGATATACGACCACTTCACACTACCTGTAACGCCGTCTATTCCATAAACACGACCCATGGTTTCCTGCTGGTTGCTGGCACCAGCCACAACATCAGGTTTTGAATCGCCGGTAATATCCTCGACACCAAGTACCGAAAAAACAGGGCCTCCGATAAAGCGCTCCCATATGGATACACCATTTATACCATTAAGGCAATATACCCTGACCGGGCCTGTATTGTTACCATCATTACCTGTAGCTGCCAGTACATCCGGAATTCCATCGTTGTTATAATCAAACTTACTGTCAACCTGGTACACCCATCCCCCATCGCCATATTCATGGGTATCGTGCTTCCAGAGCTGCTGTCCGGTTTTGCCGGATAATGCAATAATGGACTTATCGCCCCAGGCAGTCCCTACAATTACATCCTTATACCCATCACTATTAATATCGTTAATGATTGAGATACAGTTCTGCTGGTATACCGATCCTGAGGGTATTTCGAATTGCCATAACACATCACCGTCAACCGAAGCATTTCCGTTGAAGCAGCGAATGAAATAATCTTCGGATCCAACTATCACATCGGCAACGCCATCGCCGGTAATATCAGCACCAGGCACTATTGACTTAGGGCTGTTATCAAATCCGCCATCAATGCGGTACGACCATAATTCGGTACCCACAGGATAGTCAGCCTCTTCACCTGTACCGTTAAGATCAAAAACCAATGAGCCCTGGTTGGTAGCATTGGATGTGATGGTAAGCAGTTCGTTATAGTTTATACCTTCGGTTGGATGAAACCATATACCCACATTTTTGGTGGTAAGAGAGGCTATGGTAAGAGGCAAAACCACTGATTCATCCACGATAAAATGCGGGCTGCTCATTGCAAGGTCGGTTATTATCAGATTCTGATTGCCGTCATTTGTTATCGGAAGATACCAGCGCGAAAACGCTCCTGCTCTCCGGATATTATAATCATGGCTGGTTACAGGAATCTTGATATGCGCCCCTGGAAAAACACCCACGCCTTTTAATGTAACCGGCACCTGCGAATGAATAGGGTCACTCGAACTGATGGTAACCTGGGTGTTCATGACCACGGAAGCGGTTGGAGTGTATTTTAAAGGAATATTTATGCTGTTGCCGGGGGCGATGGTCTGAGGAGGGCTAAATGTTGTGGTAACAGGCTGCCCCGCAGGTATAGCAACATTGGTGATAGTGAGGTTGGCTGTTCCTGTATTTTGCACCTGGCAATTCCAAGTAGCGAACGACCCAATGGTAACAGCCCCGTAATTATGTAATGTTACCGGTACATTGATAACCGGGGTACCTGTACCTGCCAGGTCGACCTTGTATAAGGTGCTGTTGCCCCCAAGCTCACCATCGCAATACCAGAGGTAAGTGCCGTCGAACACCACTCCGGAGGGTTTAAGGTTATTGGAAGCATGGCTTTCGATTAGTGTTCCCGAAGCAGTTACCTTGTACAACATATTGGCATAATAATCGGCTATCCAGAGGTCGTTCCCCTGTTTGCAGATATCCCAGGGCTGGTTAGCAGGTGGTGTAAACTGCGACAGAATGGTACCTGAGCTATTTAGCTTATACACAGTGCCCGGGTCGGGGTAGTAGGTACAAACCCACCAATCGCCGTTATCCCATGCAATTCCCGACATATAATGGTTAGGGAGCGCCAGGGTTGAAAGGGTGGCTCCTGCCATACTGAATTCCAGTGCGTTGGCAGGTACTGCAGAGGATGATGGCTGATCGATGGTAACCAGGTTCGGGCTTTTGTACGTCAGGCCATAGGCGTCGCCGAAGGTGCCTGAACATTGCAGGGTGTTTGTACCGTTTGCAGGGTTGAATTTATATATCTTTTCGCCGTTCGAACCATAAATGCCGAAGTAAATATACGTACCATCCCATGCCAGCCCTGATGCCTTACCCGGGATAGTATACGAAGCCACGATTGACCAGCTTTGAGGTGAATCACCGGACTCCTGTGCTTTGGCGGGCACTGGATTCTGGAGCAGTAGGTATACAAAAAAAGAGATGAGAGTTATATGTTTTTTCATGATATAGGGATTGGTGAAGGATTTTTTGCACTTTAAAGTTAAGAAATAAATTCAAGGATCCAGGGTATAATTTTCAAATCGCCTTTTTACTAGTTGGGGATTTATTCTTAAAAAAGGTGTTTAATGGAAAGAAATCAGAGCTACAAAAACTCAGATAACAATATATGCCACTGTATATCAATGAGTAACCCAAAAAGATTATCGGCTTGTACTATGTTCTAGTCTAACCCTGTTTCCTGCTTTTTCTACCTGGCCAAAACAATTTTATGGGTGGCAGAGGCATTAGCGGTTGTGAGTTTTACAAAATAAACCCCTGCCGGCAATCCTTCAGCATTCCAGATAATTTGCTGCTTTCCCTGCGCTTGCTTTTTTTCAATTACCTCAAGCTGTTTGCCCAGGTAATCGTAAATGGTGAGTTGAACGGTTGAGGGTTTTGTTAGTTCGTATTCGAAGGTTACTGAATTACTGAAAGGGTTAGGGTAAACTGAAAATCTGTCTTTAACACTTGGTTTATCCACAGATAATAGCAGGCATGCTTCTTCCACTTCTGCCTGGCTGTTGCAGCCGGGAGCATTATCATAAATTGAAATTGTTCCGTTCGGGCTGAGCAGGTAATCGCAGATGCTTTGCACCGCGCAGGCGGATAATAAATCGTTCTCCTGGATTTTTAATTCTGCGATACTGCCCGGCACTATATTATCGAGGCCTGATAAGTTTGTAAGCAGCTCATTATCTATTATTTCGAGTGCCCCTCCAATGCTTGTGAGATTGTTTAAGCCAGTTAAATCGGTAAGCAAATGATTCCCGGCCCAGTAACTCCCTATTTTTAAATCACCACCTATACTGTTAACCATATCCAGGCCCGAAAAGCTTAGCAGTGATTTGCTGCTCCGGATATCCAGGTTTCCCCCTATCGATGCAACCTGGTCCAATCCGGTGAAGCTGACCAGTGAATCGTTTAACAAAATGCCAAAGTTCCCCCCTATGGAAGCGAGGTTTTGTAAACCATTGAAATTTACCAGGCGAATGTTTCCTGCCACATATAAGCTTCCCCCGACAGAAGACAAGTTGTTTAAACCGGTAAAATCGGTAAGGAAGCGGTTCCCAAACTTAAAGCCATAGGTATAATCATATCCACCAATAACCAGATCTCCTCCAATTTCATCCAGGTTTTCAAGTCCTGATAAGGTGAGAAGGTGAACGTTTTCGTAAATCTTAAGGTTGCCATTAATGGTTGTAAGACTGTTGAGTCCTGATAATGTTGCCAACGAAAAGTTGCCGGTTGTATAAGGATAAGTTGAATAATATAAATCACCTAAATATACACTCCCTTCGACCATTGACAGGCTTCCGAGTCCTTCGAGGCTTGTAATTGAATCGTTCCGTTCGATCCGCAGATCAGCGCCGATATATTCCAGGTTGTCGAGCCCCGACAGATCGGCGAGCATATTGCAGTTTTTGATTGCCAGGCTCCCACCGATTAAATTCACAACCGATAAACCGTTCAGATTCGTGATGTTGTTTCCTGTTATTGTAACATCACCTTCTATTTCGTTGCAACCGGGATGGTTGGCCTGGAAATTATCAATTCCGGCCTGGGTTGTAAACATGATACCTCCGGGCAAACAACCCTGTGAAAAGGCAAAAGAGTTTGTGACAAGCATACTTGCTAATAACAAAATAAGTTTTTTCATAATTAAACATTTATAGGGGTTACATTAAAACTTTCATGTAGTATACTCTCCCCACACGGTAAATATTGAAGTAGTTCTCGTTAATGAATTAGAAAACGTCGTCCTCCGGGATGGAAGCGCTGCGGAAAAGAAAATATCATGCGGATTAAAAAGAAAATAATCCTGTATACGAGCAAGTCAGTATGCAGGCTTCATGGGAGTATAAAGATACGATATAATTTGGTGATATGCAATTATATGCTATATGATATATATGTTATTTGAATAGTTTTTCACTAAAAATAAGGACTATGGAATCAAAGTAAATTTACAAACAGGTCAAAAAAAAAGAGATCGCCTGATTCGACAATCTCTTTTTTATAAAAGTAATTTTCACCGTTTACTCAGTTACTCTTCCTTTTTTACGGGTCGAATAATTAATTTTAAAAGCACTGGCCTGGCGTAGTTCCTGTTTAACATCAGTAACAATGCCCATTTTTGTTTCGCCGTCAACTTTTAGCGATGTGGTAAGCATTTTACGGTCCGATTCGTTACGCGACTGCCTTTCGGCGGCCACAAAAGCCTGTATATTATTTACCGAACTGAACGAATTATTCAGTTGTATACGCGACTCGGTTCCAAATTTCGCCTGTGCAGGTTGTCCGATATAGATATAGCTGACAAGGGCTTTCTTTTGGAGTTTCTGAACTTCGGTAGCTTGTGGTGGCTGTATCCTAACAAGTAGCGTAACCTCGCGAATGGTAGTAATTACCATAAAAAAGAACAGAAACATAAAGATAATATCCGACATGGAGCCGGTATTAATTCCGGGGACTTTTCGTCCGCCTGCTTTCTTAAAACGTGCCATCCTATTTATCTCCTATATTTTCGGGTTCAGCTTCTGAAATAGCAACCGGTACAGCTTTCGAAACAGCATCGCTCTTATCCTCATCGAGGTCAGCAAACTTAACGCCGTATTTTTGCCTCGAGAGCTCATCGCGCAGCTCGCTGATAGCGGCAGCCAGTTCGTTTTGAACATGAATATAGGTTTCGTACGATGTTCCGCGGTCGTTTTTCAACGAGATAACACCTTTTGAAACCATTATTTTTCCAAGCCCCGGAATTTCCTTTTCTTCCATTTCGGGAAGGTCCTGGCGATTCTGTGGGTTTGCAAGGAAATCTTTGGCTGCTTCTTTCAGATCCCTGATGTCGATATACCTGCCTTGAACAAGAAGAGCATTACTCTTACTTACCAAAACCTTGAGCACATTGCGCTCTTTGATATCGATATCGGGAGGTGGGTTATTCGGGTCCAGAGGCGGTGGAAGTTTCCTGGTAATACCCTGATCTGTATCAATCGACGATGTCAACAGAAAGAAGGTAAGCAGCAGGAACGAAATATCCGCCATTGACCCTGTATTTAATTCAGGACTTATTCTTGCCATAGCAATAAATTTTTTATGGTTTATTTAAACCATTTTGAAACCGACGAATATACCGTAATAAGTATAAGCGCGGATAACGTAATATAGGTTGTTAAAAGTCCGGCACCTATGAGTTTCGATAATCCGGCCGAGATATTCATTTTTGTATAAAACAATCCCTGGTCAGCAGGGGAAATGATATACGCAAACAGGATAACAGCGGCAAGAACAGCAACTCCAATAAGTGTGCCTTTAGCATTTTTGATGTTCCCTTTCAACATGGAAACCACCGGAAAAATGACGAGGGCAGCGATAGCTATAAACAGCGCAAAATAAGCTACATATAGCCCGATATTGATAAAGCTATTCATAGTTATTAGTTTTTAACGTTTTTGTTTTTAACGAGGATGTCCATGAAACTGATGGTTGCATCTTCCATGGAATTAACAAGCGATTCAACTTTTGCAACCAGGTAGTTATAAAATACCTGCAGAATAATAGCAACGATCAAACCGAATACTGTGGTTAGAAGAGCTACTTTCATACCTCCGGCAACAACGGTAGGTGAAATATCACCGGCTGCTTCGATTGAATCGAAAGCCTGAACCATACCTACAACAGTACCAAGGAATCCGAGCATAGGTGCAAGGGCAATAAATAAGGTTATCCACGAAAGGTTGGTTTCGAGGCGTGCCATCATAACACCACCATACGAAATAACTGATTTTTCAACCATTTCAAGTCCTTCGTTGTAACGGTCCAACCCCTGGAAAAAGATAGAAGCAACAGGGCCGCGGGTGTTTTTACAAACTTCTTTAGCAGCAACTATGCCTTTCGACTCCAGTTCGGTTTCAACACTATTCAGTAATTTAGTAGTGTTGGTGGTTGAAAGGTTCAGATAGATAATCCGCTCGATACAAAGGCCTAAACCAATGATCAAACAAATAAGGATAGGAAACATCCACGAAGCATTTCCCTGGATAAATTTTGTTTTCAATACCTGGTGGAACGATTGGGTTTCTTCAACATCGAGATCGGCCGTTTCGGTAGCAGGAACAGTTGTTTCAACTTGTTCGGTAGCATTCGTATCGGTTGCAGCAGGCTGATCCTGAGCAATAGTAAATTTCGATAACCCGATGGATAGCATTAAAGCTATGGAAATGAAAGCAATTACTTTTTTCATGGTGTCACTTATTGATTTTTGTTTTTTAGTGAATTGATCCTTTTAATATACTTGTTAAGCGCGGAGAGAATGGGATTCGAACCCATGATACGCTTTTGGCGTATACACACTTTCCAGGCGTGCGCCATCGACCAACTCGGCCATCTCTCCAGTGTAATTGTCAATAAAAATCATCCCGTTTTTAGTCCTCAAAACGGGGCGCTAAGTTACAAAATTATTTTACAAACCCTGATGTAATACTTTTTTATTCTGCCCTGCTATATATATATGTATGGTTTGCTCTCCAAAAATTACGCAAATGCAATAAATGACGCCGGCAATCCGATGGAATATAACCTGTTACCAGGGCCTGTCTGATTCTTTTACAACTGTTTTATGTAATTCCTGTCCTGAGTTTATTCTGGTAATGTATGAGTGAAACGGAAAGAAAGTAAATCAAAGCCGCTATATTTAAGACTCCATATATAAGGTATGTAGCCGGAAGCCCGATTCGCAGGGCCAGTATGCCGGTAAAAAGCATCCCCAGGCCAATGCCCATATCGAGGCCCGAGAAAAGTGTTGAGTTCGCCGCACCCCTTCGTTGGGGAGGCACCAGGTTATTGACCATGGCCTGGAAGGTAGGGAAAACAATCCCGCTTCCTAATCCCAGCAAGGTGGCAGCAGCCATAAACCCATAGATATTAAGTAACAGCCCAAGTATTGCATGGCCGGTAACCAGCAGTAGTATTCCGGCAACGGCCAGCATTTTCGGTCCGTTACGGTCGAAAAATTTACCCATATAAATACGCGACAGGGTTATACCGCAGGCAAAAACAATGAAAAACAGGCCGGTATTTCCAATCCCGGTATTAATGGCATACAGCGAAATAAACGAAACCAGCCCTCCGTAGCTTATATTTATCAGCAGCAGGTTAAAAGTAACAGGAAGGGCTGTTTTTTCGAACAGGTTACGCCACGAAAATAAATGATGCGCTCCGGCAGTGATTTTTGGGTAACGGATAAGCATGGTTAACAGGAATCCTGCAAAAGCCAGTACCCCGGCCGAATAGAACATAAGGGTGTAATCGCTGTCCTTCGACAGCTCAATGCCAATAAAAGGACCTATAGCCATAGGAATAGTCATGGCAATACCATACAAACCAATGCCTTCGCCCCGCCTTTCGGCTGGAATAATATCCACAATAAGCGTGCTGCCGGTAGTGGTGGCAACACCCCAGATAACGCCGTGTATAAACCTTACCACCAGCATCCATACAAAAACAGCTGCCATAGGGTAAGCAACAAACATACATGCAAACAGTAAGAGTGAAGGAATGTAAAAATACTTCCTTCCAAACCTGTCGATAACATACCCGGTAAATGGCCTGATGAGCAAGGCTGCCAGCGTATAAACCGCCAGGATTATACCGGTTTGCCCCTCATCAATCCCTAGCTTGGCAGTAAGAAAAACCGGCAGCGTAGGCAACAGCATATAAAAAGCCGTAAACATAAGCAAGCTGGCAAAAAACACCCATGCGAAACTGCCTGTAAAAATTGATTTGTTGGGTTTTGGCATACGGATTCGCAAATTAATGGATAGGAAGAGAAAGAAGTGTGGCAGGGAAATTTAGAGTCTGTTTACAATTATATTTTTTCAATTCTTAGTGAGTGAGGGGAGACAAGGCGAGGGGTGAAAGGCGAAAACATCTTAGGGAATTTGATTTTAAATTGATGATTCTTCCGTCTTCTGACCTTTTCTTACTTAACTAAGGGAATTTAGTAAATTTAAACAGTGACTTACACTGAGTCTTTATTTTTCAGGCGGAATGGTAACTTTAAAAGTTTTTTCACTGCTGTTGCCCGATTTATCGTGCAGGCTGAGTATATAAGTATATTGATTCCCTGCCTGGGCGTCCCTGTCGATATAGCTGTTGCTGCTTATATTCTCAGCCAAAATCCTTTGAGGTGATCTGCTGTTGGCCGGGCCGTTTTTCCGGGCAATCGTGTACGATGCAGTATTACTGTTTTCGCTTACGGCATCATCCCAATAGAGTTCAATGTTGCCTTTCGGACTGAAAGCGAAAAAATAAGCAATATCATCAGGCGTGGCATGAATAGTAACAGGAAGTTCGGCGGATAAACTGCTGATTCCCACATTTGGTTTTTCGTTACGAACGGCATAAACCATATCTTTCCTGTCCCCGGGCTTCAGTGTTAAATCAGTAAATGATACAAAAGCGGCACCATCAGTCTGCAATAAGGTTGGTAGCGCCACCAGCCCATCCTTAACACCACGGTAAACCCTAACATGAGTTGCGATGGTATCGTTCACTTCAATAAGCAGGCGGATATGGTTATTTACAACCGCCACCTGCCTTAAAACGGGTGGACCAATTTTTACACTTACAGGGGTCACTGCCGGAACATCGGCCATCATAACCGTGCTTTGCTTGGTGCGGTTGCCTGCTTTTGCAACAGCCTGAACATAATAATAATACGATTTTTCGGGCCATATCTGCTGATCAAGGTAGGAGGTGTCGGAAACAGGTACTTCCGTTAATTTACGGAAACCTGAGGCTTCATTTTCACTTCTGAATATTTCGACTGTTTTTACGGTAACCGGATCGGTAAAATGCCAGCAGACTTCAATACCCGATTTCTTCGGTTTGAATGCAATATGATTTTTTACAAATCCGGCCTTATTAAAATTATCACGCGATATGATAGCGATCTGCGACGATTGGCCTGAATTTCCATAATGGTCGTAGGGCGAAACAAAAAACTGCATTTCTCTCTCAGCCTCACTACCCTGGACAGTTTCGGTATAAACATAATATGCGGTATCGTTCATTGCGTAGCGCGATACACTACCGCGTGCCGGAACGGGAGCTCCAAACCTGAACTTATATACCGAAAATAAAGGAGCGGGATTGTTTCCGGCCGATTTCCATTTTACCATAACCTCGTTACGGTTAAAACTGGTTTCGCTCAGGGTAATGGAATCGAACTTAATTTTAAACGGCAGCGAAACAGTATCGGATGTTGACTTATACACAATATCCCCGGGCGCTTTAACAGCGTTTACCCTGTACCGGTAGGCAATATGTTTGCTGGCTGTAGTATCGTAATACATGATGCCAAGAGCCACCCTTATGGGGAACAGCAGGCGCATGCCTTTCAGCGAATCGGTATTTCCCGAATTTACAGCCTTGTTATAAAGCTGGCTGAGTTTATCACCCTGTGGCAAGGGCTGGGTTGGGAAGAAAACCTTCGATTTGTCGAGAGCCTTTTTAAATGCGTCGAAAGTCGAAGGAGTTTTTAGCTCGGCTATAGTTTTCCAGTTAGTGTTATCTTCGGATCTCTCAATACTATAACTGCCGATGGATTTACCCGAAGGGATATCATCGCCCGGGAAAATAAAAATGCCCGAGGGTCCTTGTTTTATGGCGACAGGCTGCTGAGCGAAGGAAGTTGAATATAAAGCCGTGAGGGCAAAGGTGATTACCAGTGAAAGAATGATTTTCTGCATCTGCTTACTTTAATTATTGGCCCCAAAGTTACACCAGTTTTTTAATTCGTGATAATTGTTATCCATCTCATTTCAGATTCGCATTATCAAAATGCCTGGTTCGAAAGCATTTTGTATCGTGCAGTCAAAGTACCTAAACAATATGGGTATGATTATTGTTTATTTACTTAAACACAACATTAAACAACTGATACGATGAAAAAAACAACTGCAGTTCTGTCGGTCTTGCTCTTTGCCGCCTCGCTGGCCAATGCACAGAAATATATGACCAAAGGTGGAAACATCTCTTTCTTTTCGGAAACTCCCGTTGAGAAAATTCAAGCTGAAAACCGGCAGGTTAACAGTGCCCTCGATTTCGCCACAGGTAATTTTGTATTTAAAGTTCTGATCCGCGGGTTCGAATTCGAAAAAGCCCTGATGCAGGAGCATTTTAACGAGAATTATATGGAATCGGAAAAATTTCCGAATTCCACTTTTAACGGGAAAATAACAAATATCGCCGAAGTAAATTTAGGAAAGGACGGCGTTTACAAAGTGGTGATTGAAGGTGATCTGTCCATACACGGGGTAACCAATAAGGTTAAAGTGAATGGCACACTCGAGGTTAAAGGCGGAAAGGTATTGGGCAATGCAACTTTTAATGTAGCTCCCAAGGATTATGATATAGCAATCCCGAAAGCTGTTATTAAAAATATTTCGGAAGCCATTAAGGTGGATGTGAATGTATCGCTCGATAAATTAGGAAGTTGATTTTCAAATTGTAATACAACACATAAAAACCTGGTTTCCATTTACGTCGCTGTTGGATGATCATTCAGGTGTTCATCATCTAAAAATCTCCCGGAATCGATATGGTATCCGGGAGTTTTTTTTGAATTTCTTATGATTGTTTCCTAAAATAATGATGACAGCAGGGTTTTATTATCACAAACATTTCCATTTAATAAATACTGGAACATCAAAATATAACAAGAAGCAGTATTTTCAATCCACTACCCTTTTCATTTTCTGCTTTTATTTTCGCTCAACTAATAATTATTCACCTGATAGGGTTAATTTTACACCTTCCTAACCAGCAGGCAGCACTTATGACTTCAAACTTAAAGACCATAAAATGAGATTAATATCCTTGGTACTATTATCTCCCTTTATGCTTTATTTTCATGACCTGGATATCCGTGTTTTAAAGGGGATCTATGAAAGCAGGAACCCTTTGTTTGACTCAACCTTTATTGTAATTACCGACACCGCTGCTGTGATTGCATTCGGCTTACCGTTGGTACTTATTATCATTGCATGGGTTAAAAAAAATACAATTCTGCGTCGCAAAGCCTTAAATATACTTGTAGCTGTCGCAATTTCGGCAGTTGTAGCCAATTTATTAAAATACACTATCGATTTGCCCCGCCCATATGAGATATATCCTTTTATTCAGAAACTGAGTAGCGGTGGAAGTCCTTCTTTCCCATCGGGACATACAGCTGATGCTTTTGCCTTTGCAGTGGCACTGGGTTTGGTATTTCCGAAATGGTACTTTATGATTCCGGCTCTGGTTTGGGCCGGTTTTGTTGGCTACTCGCGGATGTGCCTGGGAGTCCATTTCCCGACGGATGTACTAGCCGGCGCAATGATTGGCATTGCCAGTGCTTACTTTTATTACCGGTTTGAAAAAAGAAAGGCTTTAAAACTTAGTTAGGTTTTTGCATCAAATGCTTTACTAATTCATAGTCTGTTATCGTATCAGCGAAATAGTCCCCCATTTTGTTTCCGGCATCCCTTCGCGTTCGCCTACATCCTGGTTAGTCCATATGGTTCCGTCGCGGAATATCGCCAGTATTTTCCACACATATACATCCTGCTGGCAGGGTTTCTGGTTGAAAGTGCCATCCCAGCTTTCGGTGGGAGTGCCATTTTCGTCGAGTTTGGTGCTGCTCCATAGTTTGGCGCCATAGCTGTTGTATATTTCAACTCGGTACGTGCCAGGTTCACTCCCACCGGTTTCCAGTAGCGTGTTGCCTGCACGGTTCCGCCGGGGGCAAAAGCGTTAGGTACATATAAGCCTTTGAAAAGCATATCGTATGCGATCATCGCCGTATCCTGGCATCCCTGGGCATTCACGGTTACCAGCAGCACCTGGTAAATTCCATCCTCAGCGTACGTGATCATTGGCGACTCTTCATATGAAAACTCCCCGTTTCCAAAATCCCAGAAATATTCCTTAGCGCCAATGCTTCCGTTGGTAAACTCTACCTGACCCTGTATGTTATCCACGTTTTCGGTATAGGTGAATGCACTTATCGGCGCAGCAATAACCGAAACCATTTGTTTTACAGTATCAGCGCAACCATTCATATCATAAACAGTAAGCAGAACCTGGTAATTACCAGCTGCAGAAAACAAAAAGGAAGGTTGTTCACCCTGCATACTGCCAATTGAGCCCAGGCTGTCGCTCACCCGCCATCGCCAGTCGTTAAGTGATTCAATGTAAGGTTGCGAACCATCAAAGAAATACGTTTTTTGCCCGGCACATGCCAGGCTGTTGGCAAACATGAGCATCGGGCAGACCGTGCACCAAAATATCGTTGATAGCTGTATCGCTGCATCCAAACTGGTTTTTTACTATCAACTCCGTGCTGTAGGTTCCGGGAACGGAATACAGGTATTTCGGGTTTCGCAGGTTCGAGGTATCGGCTATGCCCGCATCGCCAAACTCCCAGCGGAAACTCAGGGCTGTGGCTCCGTTGGCATGCGTTGTATCAGTAAAAACAGCTTTGGTGCCCAGGCAAACCGGGTTTACCGTAAATCCTGCCAAAGGCGCTGGTTTTACCAGTATATCCACACTCGTACTGTCGCTGATGGTGGATGTGCCCACAATCGTGCTGACTTTCAGGCTGATGGTAAAAGTACCTGAAGTAGTAAATGTATGCGTTACCGAAGGTTTGTAGGTAGCGTAGGTGATTGGTGGCGATCCGTCGCCAAAGTTCCAGTTCCATTGGGTGATGGTGCCGTCGCAGGTGCTCATATCCGTAAAGGTAAGCTCCTGGTTCTGGCAAAGCAGATCGTCCGCTGTTAGGTAAGCAGCTACCAGGCAGGATGAACGGGTTACGGTATCGGTAAAACTATCGGTGCAGCCATTGGCATTCACAACCGTAAGCGTAGCCAGGTACTCACCTGGTATACCGTATTTATGTATGCTGGTTGGAACCGTAAGCGTATCCGAAGTGCCATCGCCGTATTGCCAGATGTATGTGTTTATAAGCGAGGAGGTGTCCACACTGGTACTGCTGAATACCAGGGTGCTGTCGCATAACCCGGTGGTATAGCTGAAAGCCGCCACAGGTAAGGCATTTACCTGAACCTGTTTAAAGGCAGTGGCAGTACATCCGTATTTATCAGTCGTACTGAAGCTTACGGTATAAAACCCGGTTTTGCTGAACAGGTGATCCGGTTGTTTTTTGACTGAAACATTGTTGGTTCCGGTGGTAGGATCGCCAAAGTTCCAGCTGAATGTGATCAGCGAATCGGCCGGGGCTGCAGGCGTTAGAAGTTGCGGTGTAAAGGTTACCGCTGTGCCAAAACAGGTGAGGTTGGTGTTAAAATCAACCGTTAAAGGCGGCGGAACGCAGATAGCCTGAATAACCGTATCCACACATCCTCTCAGGTCCTTGATCATCAGTTTTACATCGTAACAACTGTCGACTGCATAATACTGGTGGGTGGGGTTTTTACCTGTTCCATACTGGTAGGGCTCAAACTCCCACTGCCAGCTGTTTACAGTTCCCTGGTAGCTCCACGACGAATCCTGGAATTGCACCAGACCATTAGCACACGGACTTGCGGTGTATTTGAAAAAAGCCGTAGGCGCATTCCACACCTGCACCGGCGAGGTTTTGGTATGTGAGCAACCGTTCGCTGTGGCGGTGGTGAGGCTTACAATATAGGTTCCCGGCTGGGTGTAGGTGTATGCCGGGTTTTTCAAGGCTCGACGTATCGGTAGTTAATGAGGCTACACCAAAATCCCAGGCCCAGCTTACAATGGTTTCGCCTGCCGGCGGGGTACTCAGATCGGTAAACTGCGTAGGTGCATCCTCACAAATACCGCTGAACGAAAACAGGGAAAGCGGTGCATTATGGATGGTAAGCGGTCGTGCTTTTATATTCTGGCATCCGGAAGTATCCTGCACCGTGAGGGTTACCATAAACGTTCCTGCCAATGCATAGGTATGCGAAACATTGCGCGTAAAAGCATGCGGACTTCCGTCACCGAAATCCCATTCGTAGGTTAAAATGGTGGCTATGTTGGTCGCAATCGTATCGGTAAACAAAGTAGTTGTACTTCCCAGGCAGGTAAGGCTGTCGTTGTAAAAGTCAACACCTGGCTTGGGTACAATCAGCACATTTTTCTGAACCGTATCCATGCATCCGTTCCCATTGATGGTTGAAAGCGTAACCGTATACGTCCCGGGCAGTGCAAAGTTATGGCTTGGATTGGTCAGCGTGGATGTATTCAGAACGCCCGATCCAGGGTCACCGAAATTCCATGCGCGCTGGGTTAGCGAATTGCCTCCGTTCAGGCTGGTTTGATCGGTAAATTGTGTGCTCTGCCCCTGGCAGGTATTGGCATAGGCGAAATTCGCGATAGGCGAAGGTGATATACTTACGGTTTTCTGCGTAACGCTCTCGCAGCCCATGGCTGTGGTTACCTGCAAAGTGACAATGAATGTGCCGGGTTGTGTGTAGGTATGGGTAAAACTGGCTAGGGAACTGGTATAAGTGGTATCCGTACCATCCCCAAAAGTCCAGTGCCAGCTTGTTATGCTGCCACCGTTGGCATTGCTCAGGTCGGTAAGTGTTACGGGCATTCCCGAACAGGCTGGGGTGCCGGCGCTGAAAGAAGCCAGTGGTCCCGGGATCACTATAACTGGTTTTACTTTGGTGTTGGTGCAACCTGCAGTATCGGTAATGGTAAGGGTAACGGTATAGGTTCCGGCGGTGGCATAAATATGAATCGGGTTTGCTACAAAGGAAGTTGTTCCGTCGCCAAACTGCCAGTAAAAACCCTGTGTGGCAGCCGCATTCACCGTGGAGGTAAACGAAGTGGTATCGCCGTTGCATCCTGCCACCGGAGTAAAATCAACCGTTGGCGGGGCACTTACCACCACTTGTTTTGTAACGGTATCGCTGCAACCGCCGGGCAGGGACACGATCAGCGAAACGGGATAGGTTCCGGCCGTATTGTAAATATGTGTAGGATGCTGCAAAGCAGAAGTATTGGCTGTTCCCGAAGTAGGATCGCCAAAATTCCAGGTCCAGCCGCTGACGGTTCCCGTGGTATTGCTGATGCTTAAATCGTTAAAGGTAACCGTATTGCCCTGGCAGGCAGAGCCATGCATAAAGTCGGCCGTAGGTTTGGGTAAGATGGTTACCACGCGTGTGATAAAGTTGCTGCAGCTGTCGCTGGTTTTTACCGTAAGGGTGACATTGAAAGTGCCAGCATTTGCATATTGGTGTGTTACATTGGGACTTGCCGGGAAAAGGATGGTTTGTGTGTTTCCATCGCCAAAATTCCATACCCAGCGTGCCACAAAACCGGAGGCTGTGGTGCTCATATCCGAGAAATTTACTGCATCGCCCTGGCAGGTGGGGGTGCTGTACCCGAAGTTGGCAACAGGAACCGGCGTAATTACAATCGGTTTGGTGCGGGTATTGCTGCAACCGGCGGTATCGGTAACGGTAAGAGTAACCGAATAGGTGCCTGCTGAAGTGTAAATGTGCGTTGGCGCCTGTGCATTGGAAGTGCCGCCGTCGCCGAAAGTCCAGTTCCAGGCCGAAATGGTGTTAACCGCCATTCCTGTGGGAGTAAATGCCGCTGCATTATTGGCACATGCGCTCTGGGTAGTGAAATCTACGGTGGGCTTGGCTTTGATGGTAACCGGTTTGATAAGGGTATCCGAACAATTGTTACCGGTAAAAGTGATCAGCCTTACATTATAAGTTCCTGCAGCCGCATAGGTATGCGATGGATTTTGCAGTGTGCTGGTATTGAAAACGCCCGAAGTAGGATCGCCGAAATTCCAGTTCCAGCTGCTGATGCTTTGTATGCCTGTTACGGTAGTTAAATCAGTAAACACAACACTTGAACCCTCACACTGCCCTGCCGATATAAAATCAGAGGTCGGTGCCCCGAGCATATTGATAAGAATGGTTTTTATGTCGCTGCAGCCTTCGCTGTTGATCACCTGGAGCGTTACACTGAAGGTGCCGGCGGTTGTATAAATATGGTTCACATTCGGATTGGCAGGGAAAGTAATGGTATCAATAATGCCATCTCCGTAGTTCCATATCCATTTGTTGATAAACCCGGTAGTGCTGGTACTCTGGTTAAAAAATGCCACCGACTGCCCCTGGCAGTTATCGGTATTGGCCGAGAAAAGAGCTGTAGGCGGAGGATTTACAGTGACCTGGCGGGTTTTTACGCCTTCACAGCCTGCAGTATCAGTAATAGTAAGAGTAACGGTAAATGTGCCGGCTGCGAGATAAATATGTGAAGTGTTACGGCTGCTTGCCGTGCCTCCATCGCCAAAGTTCCACAGGTAGCTTGCCGTGGCAGGAATATTTATGGTAATGCTGTCGGCAAAAAACAGGGTAGCGCTGTTCAGGCAGCCGGGGCTGCTGAAGAAATCGGCAACGGGAGCTGCTTTTACCGTAACTGTTCTTTCGGTTGTGTCCTTGCAGCCGTTGAGGTTGGTAACAATCAGGCGAACCGTAAAATTACCTGCAGTGGCATAGGTATGCACCGGGTTTTGGAGGATGCTGGCATTCAAAGCGCCGGAAGCAGGGTCACCAAAGTTCCACAGCCAGCCCGAAATCTGTCCGCCCTGGTTAGGTAAGGAGTTATCGGTAAAGGTGGTGGCCAGGTTCTGGCAGCTGCTCCAGAAATTGAAATCAGCGATTGGTTTGTTAAATACCGATACTACCGCCTGGTATACCGATGTACATCCACGGCTGTTCAAAACCGTAAGGGTAACCGTGTAGTTGCCAGCTGCAGCCATAGGTATGTGTAACATTCGGGCTGGCAGGGAAGTTAATGGTTACAGCCGGAGTTCCGTCACCAAACGTCCAGATCCATTGCTGCAGGTAACCCTGCCCGGCCGGGTTGGAACTCAGATCGGTAAACTGTGTAATGCCATCCAGGCAGTTAGGCGTAGTAAAACTGAAAAAAGCGGTAGGATGCGGACGTACTTCTACGGGATGGGTAACAGTGTATTGACAGCCGTTGGTATCGACTACGCTTAAGGTAACATTGTAAGTTCCAAAAGTCGGATATACATGTTTCGGGCTGAAAGGCGCATTGTAAGTGGCAAAGGTGCCATCGCCGAAAGTCCAGAACCAGGAACTGGTGGCCATCAGATAACTGCCTGTTAATGTAAAGTAGGTTGTGTCGCCGGCGCAGGCATTGGTAGCTGTAAAATCAACCACCGGAATAGGATTCATAATCACATTGATGGTGTCGCGCATCATGGCAATGCAGTTACCAAGCGGGTTTACTCCTTGTACCGAATACTGACCCGGTATGGTGAATAACCCGAAGTTTAAAGGAGCTCCATTACCTGCTAAAGTAACTCCTGTGGTTAATCCATTGCGCAACAGGTTGTAATTCATACCAGTTTGTGAGCCGTTAATCCCGATATTCACTCCTGGTGTGCCTTCGCAGAAAACACCATTATTGGTAGCCCAGCTTGTATATTTAAAAGGTAAAGCAAATACCGTTACCGAGGCAAGCCCGGTTAGAGAAGCCGCCGGAGCCGGGCAAAACGCATCATTGGCAGCGGTTACCCACCAATTCGTAGAATTCAGCGGACTCACATTAAATATATAGGGCGAAGCCATTATATTATTTACCGTAACCGGGGTAATACCATTAGTGTAAGTAACGCTCCAGGGCGGAGTGCCTGTAAATGCTATGCTAACAGGTGTTGATTGTCCCTCGCAAATACCTGTTGTTCCGCTTATGTCAGCACCAGGATCGGGATGCACGGTAAGCCATAAAAAGTCGTTGCCGGTGATGCTCTGACATCCGGACAGGTTAAGCGTAAGTACCACGATATTCCCCACATCGGTGAGGCCGGGAGTATAGGTCGGATTCAGTATATTGGGATTACTGAATATGCCGCTTCCTGATGTGCTCCAAAACAGCGTATTCTGATACAAGGCGGTCGGGTTAAGCTGAAACGGCAGCTGGCCGCAGATTTCACCATCTGGACCGGCATTACTGATGGGTGTGGGATCAATTTTTAAAACTATCTGGTCGTTTACAAATATTCCGCTGCAATTTCCTATTCCCTGGAGCGTTAAGGTGAACGTGATATTCCGATTGGGCGTACTCAGGTCGATAGGTCCGGCAAAGTAAACCGGGTTCAGAATATTCGGATTACTCAAAAACCCGTCGCCTCCGCTAAAAGTCCATTGTATATTTGCCGCTGCATAATTATTACCCATCCCGGCAAGAGGGTATTGAGTAGTGTTGCTGCAGATATAATCGTCGGGTCCGGCATTTACAACCGGATAAGGCGAAACACTAAATACCCGGCTATCGAAAACAAACTGGCTGGAGCAGGAAAGCCGCCCCTGCGCCCTTAACGTTAATGTTACGGTTCCATTATTAAAATCGACATTCCCGGGCATATACGTAGGCGACAAAATATTCGGGTTATTGAAAACCCCGGTTCCGCCTGTCCATAATAAACCGGTATAATTGGTGGCTGTGGCGCCGCTCACATTTATAGCGTTCAATACACAAAAAGCATCATCAATACCCGCATAAACTGTTGGCATAGGATCAATAAACAATGTCATCTGGTCAACATCGGTAAGGCCAAGGCAGGCACCGGTTCCATTCCCGGTAAGGGTAAGAATAACGCTGCCATTGGCAATATCAATCGGACCGGGAGTAAAAACGGCGTTCAACAGGTTTGGATTATTGAAAGTTCCGTCGCTGCCTGCTGGCTTCGACCAAATCCATGGGTTGCAGAATTGCTGTGTTCCGCTCAGCGTAACAGTATTGGCTGCACATATAGTGGCATCAGCCCCGGCATCCACATCGGGCAAAGGATTTACCGTTAAGGTACGTGTCGAAACTGCCACTTCACCACTGCATGTGAAGGAGCCTTGTGCCGTCATGGTAAGGGTAAGAGTACCCGTTTCGCCCGGCAAAGGCACATAGGTTGGGTTAAGAGTATTGGGAGTTAACAGGGATCCGGGGCCATTTTCGGTCCATAAAACGGATGAATAATTAAGTGCTGAAGCTCCGGTAACTGTATAATTCACTCCCTGGCAGGTAGCACCCGAAGGGCCGGCATTTGCCGTAGGCAAAGGGTTAATGGTGAGTGTGAATACATCCGTTGATTGCAGTACAGCACAGGTAGCTGAACCCTGGCCGATAACAGTAAGCAAAACCGAACCCGCTGTTTTATCGCCAGCCCCGGGAGTGTAAACCGGATGGAGAATATCAGGGTTACTGAACGTTCCATCACCGGAAGTGCTCCAGGTAACAGTTTGACAATTTAAAGCCTGGGAAGCCCCGATGGTATAGGTTGCATTTGCACAGATGGTAGCGGCTGGACCAGCCTGTACGGTAGGTGGTGGTTCAAAATTAAGCTGTACCTCGTCGCTTACCGATTGCGAGGCACAAGTGCCGGTTCCCATAATAGTAAGAGTAAAGGTTACAATGCCCAGTTGACCTACCGAAGGGCTGTAAGTGGGTGTTAGTGTTGTTCCTCCCGTTAATGTTCCCAGCCCGGTATGTGTCCATACTATTGAAGCGGGATTATAATTAAGGGCCGAAGCACTGAATGAATAATTAATTGCCGAACAGGCACTGGCATCGAAACCTGCATCTGGCTGGGGCATAGGATCAATCTGAAGATACAGGCTGTCGCTATAGGTAATTCCTGCACAACCTCCCATTCCGCCAACCGATAATTTTATTTTCACCAGACCGCTTTCGCCGGCGCCGGGGGTATAGGTTGGAGTAAAGGTAGTTGGACCCGATAAGGAACCTGAACCGAAATGAACCCATTGCTGAGAGCCGGTGAGGTAGTTCAGCGCGTTACCGTTAATTATTATCGGAGTAGCCGAACAGGTGTTAAGATCAGGACCTGCATCTACTGCAGGCGTAAGAACAGTAACTTTGACAGAATCACTTGAAACCGAACCACAACCATCGCTGATCTGAACATAATATGTGGTAGTTGCAAGCGGTGAAATGGTAAAAGCCGCGGTAGTATCGCCTGTACTCCACAAATAGTGAAAAGGCACAATACCCCCATTGGGCGCAGCGCTTAGGGTGACAGCTTCGCTGCAATTCACCGAAACATCGTTCGAAGCCACAGCTGTTAATGGCGGATAGTCGTTTATATAAAAAGTGGCCGTCTCATTTTGAGTGCCGCTGCAGGTAACATTTGAGTAGGTAATAGTCAATGTTTCGGTAGGTTCAACTATGCCATCCGCAAATGGGGAAATAAGCAAAGTTGCAGACTGGCTGCCGGCAGGAATTACCAGATTGGCAGGCAAAATCGGAAAATCAACCCCATTAGTAGCTGTACCACCGTAAACCAGGGGAATGGTAACCGGTAGTGTTGGGATACTATCAATTCCGAAGGTAAGGGAAATATTATTGCACCCTTCAATCATGGTGGTATCAAGCGAAGGTATAGTGTAAACAGGAGTTACACTAATCGGATTGCTCGAAAAACTACTCGCCTGAAGGAATACTCCTGATTGCAGACCCTGGTCCTGCCTGTTGGCAACACCAAGTTTTATATGATAAGTGGTACAGGGAGTAAGTGTAATAGTTGCCTCAAATACAGTGGTATACGCATCAAAAACAAAATCGGGGTCAGTAATTTTGCCGGCAGTACCACAACCGGCGCATCCTCCCGCTCCAGTATAATTTGTAATATAGTACTCGCTATTGGTAATGCAATTGACATTGTTAATTGAAACGGGAGTTGTGGATGCAGGCAACAAAGCAATGTTTATTGCGCTGTTTGAATATGTGCCGGCAATGCCGGGTCCACTCATAAAAAAACCAAAACCATCGTTATAGCCCGAATTACAAGGAGGGGCAAATTCAGGATATTCCTCCGATGCAAAAACATATTTAAATACCAACTGGCTGCCCTGTGGTATAAAGTCAAACTCCAGAATGCTGCCATTATTTGTTGTCCCCCCGCATATAGAATTCATATCAGGATCATTCTGAACGGCAGATGTAGAAGAATTCCCCATTGAACCGCCAGGAGACTGTGGGATCGTGTTTGCGTTACCGGTCGAAAGCACCACCCCCGAAGAGATACCGATGTTGTTTGTACCTGTGAAAGTGCCCCGTGAAAGTGGTCCACCATTGTAGGTAACATTACTGTAAGTAACACCTGAACCTACAAGCATCTGAACCATCTGATCAGGCGTTACACCGGTATTAATGATCATTTGCGCTTCAGCGCGACCAATAATCACGATAAGTGCAAGCGATAGAAGAAGGAAGCGTAACTTTACAGCATGCATGAAGTTAAGGTTTAACCTGATTCACAAAGTTACATTAAAACTCATACGTTTTGCAAGTGTGCGGCTGATATTGATGAAACAGCTTGTTGCGGAAAGGCCGGTTACGGAAAGGAATGCAGCAGGATAATCCTAAACGGGCTTATGTTATAAAATATCCCGAAATATCCTTACTTTTGCAGCTCACTACCGGCCGGCCCCATAGTTCAATGGATAGAATTTCAGATTCCGGTTCTGAAGATTTGGGTTCGAATCCCGATGGGGTCACTTTTACGCATATAACAGAGCTGTAATTCAGTGAATTACGGCTTTTTTATTTATCTTAGGAATTTACAGGGAACCTGACATTTTTCCGTACTTTACTGTTGTTTCGGAAGATAATAGGCATAAACATTGCTCTCTCCACCCTGTCCTGACTTCTTAAAGGCACTTCTTATTTCACTTTCTTGAAACATAAACAATTCAAAATTAAGGAAACATTTCGCCCTTCCTGCTTGTTGTTATTACCCTAATCAATAAAATTAAATATGCAAGAATACAATTTGTTTTCACCTTTTAAAATAGGCTCAATAGAAGTAAATAACCGCATTGCCATGGCGCCCATGACACGGTGCAGGTCCATCGGAAATATTCCCAACGAATTAGTTGCCGAATATTACAAACAGCGTTCCGGCGCCGGGTTAATTATAACCGAAGGCACTTCGCCATCACCTAACGGACTGGGATATGCACGTATACCCGGCTTATTTAATAAGGCTCAGGTTGCCGGCTGGCAGAAAGTTACTGCTGCTGCTCACAGCGGTGGCGCTAAAATATTTGTTCAGCTTATGCATACAGGCAGAATAAGCCACCCGCTTAATATGCCCGAAGGCGCCCAGGTACTTGCACCTTCGGCTGTTAAACCTGCCGGCCAGATGTGGACCGACGCTCAAATGATGCAGGATTTTCCCGAGCCAAAAGCCATGACAGCAGAAGATCTTGTGAATACTAAAACCGAATATGTTACTGCCGCCTTAAACGCCATCGAAGCCGGTTTCGACGGTGTGGAGCTGCACGGCGCCAACGGGTATTTACTCGAGCAATTCCTTTCGCCGGTGAGCAATATCCGCACTGATACTTATGGCGGAAGCATCGAAAACCGCTGCCGGTTTGTTATCGAAGTAGCTGCTGCCGTAGCTGAAGCAATCGGAAATGAGAAAACCGGCATCCGTTTATCGCCTTACGGAGTAGCCAGTGATATGCCGCATTATCCCGAAATCGATGCAACTTACGCCTACCTGTCCGAACAGCTTAACAAAATTGGCTTGACCTATATTCACCTGGTCGACCATTCGGCTATGGGATCCCCGGCAGTGCCTTTGGAAATGAAAAAGAAGATTCGCCATAATTTTAAAAACACAATCATTCTTTCGGGGGGCTACGAAAAGGACAGAGCCGAAGCTGATTTAAAAAGCGGGCTTGGCGACATTATTGCATTTGGTCGTCCGTTTATAAATAATCCGGACCTGCCAAAGCGAATGAAAAACGGGCTTCCTATGGCGCAGGATCTTAAAATGGACCTGTTTTATTCGGCCGAAGCAGCTGGATATACTGATTACCCGGCTGTAAGCAACTGAGCACCTGCATAATGAATCATTTTTGAAAATCAAGTATCTGTCTAGAATTTGCTAAAAATGATTTTCAAAGATAAAAACTTGTATTGCTGGCTCATTGAGCGATTCCGATAGCTACCGGAACGAAATGCACTCGTCTCACTCTAACTGTGCATTAATTGAAAATTGAGTGGGCTTCGACTCCGCTCAGCCTGACAGTAGATTGAGTCATTAACAAGCTTAAAAAGTCTAAATTTAGAAATTTAGTCAGTCATTATAACAGCCGGGCTTTCCGGCTGTTTTTTTTATGAAACTGTAATTTGTTTCATCGGTTTTGGCTTATCTTCTTTCGCCCCCGTTAGCGTGCGCCTTTCCTTCAGACATGTGAGGTCACAGAAATCCATAGCATAAAACGGGTAAACTTCAATAAATTGCTTCAGCCAAAAACCCATTTCCATAAAAAAACAGTATCTTTGCAAAATAATATTATACGATCATTTAAATCATAACGATATGTCAGACAAAGTGTTACAAAAAGTCGCCCCCGGTGTTGTTACCGGCGACGATGTACAGGAAGTATTCAGGATTGCAAAACAGAACCATTTCGCATTACCTGCAGTTAACGTAGTAGGAACCGATTCGGTAAATGCTGTACTTGCAGCAGCACGCGAGGTAAATTCACCTGTTATTATACAGTTTTCGAACGGCGGAGCTCATTTTTACGCAGGCAAATTCCTGGGTAATGAGGGCGAGCAGGCTACGATTGCAGGTGCTATTTCGGGTGCAAAACACATTCATGCCATGGCTCCTTTGTACGGAGTGCCGGTGATTGTGCATACCGATCACGCTGCTAAAAAACTCTTACCCTGGATTGATGGTTTGCTAGCTGAAGGAGAAAAACATTTCGCAACCTATGGAAAGCCACTTTTCAGTTCGCATATGCTCGATCTGTCGGAAGAGCCGCTGCACGAAAATATCGAAATCTGTAAAAAATACCTGGCCCGCATGAGCAAAATAGGTATGACACTTGAGATTGAACTCGGCGTTACCGGTGGCGAAGAAGATGGTGTTGACAATTCGGATATCGACAGCTCCAAACTTTATACACAGCCCGAAGATGTTGCCTATGCATACGAGGAACTTCTAAAAGTTAGCGATAAATTTACTATTGCAGCTTCGTTTGGTAATGTTCACGGTGTTTACAAACCAGGCAATGTAAAACTTCAGCCCATTATCCTGGCCAACTCACAGAAATACGTTGAGAAAAAATTCAATACCGCCAAACAACCTCTCAATTTCGTATTCCATGGTGGTTCAGGATCAACCCAGGACGAAATTCGCGAAGGCATTTCCTATGGCGTTGTGAAAATGAATATTGACACCGACACCCAATGGGCAACATGGAAAGGCATCATGGATTTTTACAAGAAAAACGAAGGGTACCTTCAAAGCCAGATCGGTAACCCGGATGGTGAGGACAAACCGAATAAAAAATTCTACGATCCGCGTAAATGGCTAAACGAAGGTCAAAAATCACTTGTCACCCGCCTGAAAGAAGCATTTACCGACCTGAATTGTATTGACAGGAATTAATTATCCCAATTACCTGATACTAAAAAAGCTCCTTTACGGAGCTTTTTTTATGTTTAAAAACATTGAGGTTATCGTGTTGATACCTGCATAGTTTCGTATGGGTTAATGCTGAGTACCGGGTAAGGCGAATTATTAACCATTTGCTGGGCATACGGCCCTACAAGCAGGTTAAAAGGACTGGTTTCCTGCTCGGTCATAATGCTGATAAGGTTCGCCCTCACGCGTTTTGCATATTCAATGGTGCCGGTAGTGAGATTATCGCAGGTAAGCACGTCGCGGTGGTATTTTATCCCTTCGTCCTCCATATATTTACAAACCTGGTCGGTATAAATGTTTACACGGTTCTGAATGGTTTTGTATTTGGATGCATAGATTGACAATACGTAGATCTCAGCATCAAAAAGTCGGGCCAGGTATGCTGTAAACGGTACTTTCTGCCGGGTATCGAGTGTACTGTCGATAGGCATAAGGATAACGCGCAAATCGAGTTTCACGCTTATGCCGGCCCTGAGGGTAATAACCGGGCAGGGCGATACCGAGATGAGTTTGTTGGCATTGCTACCAATCCAAAACTGCTCGAACCCCGATATACCATGTGTACCCATTATAATGCAAAGGCTCTCCATTTCTTTGGCCTCATCAATAATTTCGCGGTAAATTTTGCCTTCGCGAATTACAAAATCAATGGATGAGTCGGGCAGTAAAGGTGAATATTTTTCAATAAGTTTGGCAAACTGTTTCCTTGTTTCATCAATCAGGTCGGAGGATGAATCGGAATAAATAGTTGCTTTGGTAATACTCGGATTGTTAACCCAGATCATATGTACATCGAGAGCACCACGTGAGGCAATTGAAACAGTATGTTCAAGTGCATTTATCGAACAGTCGGAAAAATCAATTGCTGCAATGATATTGGCCATATATTTACAAAATTACAGGTTTTACAAAAATTTTGGCAGGCTAAGATACTGAAAAGCGACCGGCAAAGCAAGCGCTTTGTTAGCGGTTGATAAAATTAACGAAAATTTTCCAATAAAAGTATGCAAGTATTTCATAATATTTTTTTGTGTTAGTTTAAATATCAATATTTTATAAATAAAATTCAGCGTTTCATGATACCTGGCTAAAGTGGAGTGTATGAAATATGCATATAACTTCTGTTTTAACAATTATCATTTTACCTCCTTAAAGGGATAAAAATAAAAAATTTACTGAAGTATTTTATCTTTAACAGCAAAGGAATTAGGGTATTCGCCTGAAATTTTTTTCTGGAAACCAACAGCTTCGAGTAAGGTGCGGAAATCGCCGGCCCTGACACGGTAATAAGGTTCTTTATAGGATAAATAAGTTCTCACTCCGGGGTAAGCAATTTCAAATTCGGCTTTAGCCGTGGCTGCAGCATTTTTGGAATTACTGCCCGAATCAAAAAATATCTGCACCCTGAACCCGTCGGTTTCGGGATTATTGATGCTCATTTTGCGGTATTGCTCGGTCAGCTGTGTGATTTTTTCATCCTGAACCACTTCAACTTTACCTGGAGCCGCTGATAGTTGCTGGGCTATACTATTGTTGCTGATCAAGAGCACCAAAATACCAATTACCAGAATATATTTAAGCATTATCCGAATATTTTAAAGAACGTTAACATTTTTAGGATTAATACTTAATACCGGAACAGGCGAATAATTAACCAATTGCTGGGCGAAAGGTCCTAATAATATATCGGTTGCATGATCCTGAACATGTGTCATAATTGAAATAAGATCGGCTTCGACCAGGAGGGCATGCTCGATAATATCGCCGGCTATATTTTTACTGTTGGCGGTATCAACTATGTAATTGATGCCTTCCTTTTCCAACATCTTTTCAACTTTGGCCACATTGCTTTCGACCACTCTTTGCATCGACTTGAGTCCGCTGGAGTTTAATGCCAGTATATTTACATCAGCGCCGGTGGCTTTTGCCAGTTGTGCGGTAAACGGAACTTTCAGCAAGGTTTGGGCAGTGTGGTAAACAGGCAGAAGTATTTTACGTATTCCGCGTTTAACCTCGAAATTATGTTTAACAGTGATTACAGGACCCGATGCACTCGAAACAATCCTGAAAGCGTTGGTGCCAATCCAGAATTCTTCAAATCCGGATGTACCATGCGCGCCTACAATAAGCAAACAACAATTGGCAGGCGAAGCAACGGCAGCAAGCTCCTGGTAAACACGGCCTTTGCGCACCTTTGCAGTAAGTTTACCATACAAAAGTTTTTGCTTGTAAGTGGCAAGTACCTCGTCAAAATTGCCTTTGGCTTCTGTTCGTATGTCTTTCGATTCGCCTGCAAATACTGTTTCGTTTCCGCTAATATTATCAACCCACACCATGTTAACGCCCACATGTGTCAGGTTGGCAAGTTCGATTGCATATTCAAGAGCATGCAACGATCCTTTCGAAAAATCGATAGCAACTACTATGTCTTTCATGGCCACAGTGGTTTTAAAATTCTCAGCTAATTTATAAATAATTATCGTAGGGCCGACACTTTGGTGGTTGTTATTTGCTTTAAATCGAATCCGGCTGAATGTGAATTTAAAAACCTGAGCATGGAACCTATAAAACGGATTTAACGAAGCCGCTTTAAATGAGTTATTTGTAGCCCTGGCCTGAATCGTGTAATTTTTACACTATCTTGAGAAAAGATTTTGCCCTATTGGTCCGCGAAATTGATCCAATAGTGTGTTAAAGCAAAGAGACAATATGGTATGAATAGCCATTATCAGATATTTACCTCCACTTCGGATGCTTTTTTATAACTTTGCTGATCACCTCCTTATGTTTTATTATGACTCTGAACAAGAACCTTGACGCAGCTCCCGAACATCTTACCCCTGCCGAAAAAGAAATTGAACAGGTACTTCGCCCGCTCGATTTTGGCAGTTTCGCAGGACAGCCCGGTGTAGTTGAAAACCTCAAAGTTTTTGTTGCCGCTGCTTCACGCCGTGGCGAAGCCTTGGACCACGTGCTGCTTCATGGTCCTCCGGGTCTTGGCAAAACAACCCTTTCGAATATTATTGCCAACGAAATGGGTGTAAACATAAGGGTAACCTCAGGGCCGGTACTCGATAAACCCGGCGACCTTGCCGGGCTGCTTACCAACCTCGAAACCAACGATGTACTTTTTATCGACGAAATACACAGGCTGAGTGCTGTGGTGGAGGAATACCTGTATTCGGCCATGGAGGATTTCAAGATTGATATCATGATTGAATCGGGTCCCAATGCCCGAAGTGTACAAATAACGCTGAACCCGTTTACCCTGATTGGCGCTACCACACGCTCAGGCTTGTTAACGGCTCCGCTCCGGTCGCGCTTCGGCATAAACTCACGCCTGCAATACTACGATGCCGAAACCCTGAAAAAAATTATTATCCGCTCAGCAGGAATTCTCAAAGTGCCTCTGCACGATGATGCTGCCATTGAAATATCACGCCGCAGCCGTGGAACACCCCGTATTGCTAATTTATTACTCCGCCGCCTCCGCGATTTTGCCGAGATAAAAGGCAGCGGGACCATCGACCTCGAAATAGCACAATATGCACTCGCAGCCTTACAGGTCGATAAAAACGGCCTCGACGAAATGGATAACCGCATTCTAAGCACCATTATTCAGAAATTTAAAGGCGGCCCTGTAGGACTTACTACCATTTCAACCGCCGTTGGCGAAGACTCCGGAACCATCGAAGAAGTTTATGAACCTTTCCTCATACAGGAGGGTTATATGATGCGTACACCGCGCGGAAGGGAAGTTACCGAAAAAGCCTATGCACACCTGGGGAAGTTTAAAGGGCCGGATGTGGGGAAGCTTTTTTAGAAGGACGAGGGGCGGGGGTCGAGGGGACGGGAGCTACAAGAGGATAAGGTGAAGGGCGAAGGGGAGAGGGGGAGAAGGGCGAAGGGGTGAAAGGAGAAGGGGAGAAAGGGAGAAAGGGCGATAGGATAAGTTAGCTTTTTCGACCTAACAAATCTAAATATGAGCACATTCTATCGTCCTTCTCCTCAAAGGAGAAGGATAAGAGGATGAGGTCTAAAACAGGATACAGAATGATGTCATCTCAAATCAGGCTACAAACCCAAATACATGCACAATCTATCGTCCTTCTCCTCAAGGAGAAGGATAAGAGGATGAGGTATTTACATCACTAAACCCCCATGAACCAGCCAGCCCAACTCTCAGCATTTATAAAAGCAGAAGCTGCTTTGCTGGGATTTTCGGCCTGTGGCATTGCACCCTCGGCACGACTCGAAGAGGATGAAATTCATTTGCAAAACTGGCTGCAGAAAGGCTATCATGCCGATATGGCTTATATGCCTAAACATGCCGACCTTCGTGTGGATCCGTCCACTTTGGTTGAAAATGCAAGGTCGGTGATTGTTTTTCTTTACAACTATTTCCCTTCGCAAATGATGGCCGAAAATTCGCCCTACCTGGTTTCGGCATATGCGTATGGCAAGGATTATCATGAAGTGATTCGCGAAAAACTGAATATTTTAATTTCAAAACTAAAGGAACAGGTTCCGGGTATTTCGATACGGGGGTTTGTTGACTCTGCTCCTGTGCTCGAACGCGCCTGGGCTACCCGTGCCGGCCTGGGCTGGATTGGTAAAAACAGCATGCTAATCAGTAAGCGTAACGGTTCGTATTTCTTTATCAGCGAGCTGATTACCGATTGCGAACTGGAATACGACACACCCATGGGCGGAAATTACTGCGGCGATTGCAGCCGTTGCATAGATGCGTGCCCTACCTCCGCTATTACTGATTTAAGGGTTGTGGATGCCAACAAATGCATTTCATATCTTACCATCGAAAACAAAGGTGAAATACCGGAATCTTTCAAAGGAAAATACAAACAATGGATATTTGGCTGCGACATCTGCCAGCAGGTTTGCCCGTGGAACCGCTACTCCACACCACATAACGAACCCGCTTTTGAACCTCCTCCCCTATTGATGGAATTAAGTAAAGAAGACTGGTTGAAACTGGATAAAGATCAATACAGCAGCATTTTCAGGAAATCAGCCGTAAAAAGAGCTAAATTTGCCGGGCTGAAGAGGAATATTGAATTTCTATCGGAAGGAGAATAAGAAAAATGTGCCAAGTGCCGGGTGCCGAAGTGCCGGAACCCGGAACCGGCACGCCGGAACCCGGAACCTGGCACCCGGAACCCGGCACAATTTATAAAAAAGAACCAAAATATTAGTACAATGCATTCACAGGAAAACTCATTTAAAGTTGATATCCGCTCCGAAATAGGTGAACTGGAAGGTGTTATAATCCACACTCCCGGCCCGGAGGTCGAAAATATGACTCCCGACAGTGCGCAAAAAGCACTGTACAGCGATATACTTAACCTGTCGGTAGCGCTTAAGGAGTTTAACCAGTTTAAAGGTTTCCTTTCGAAAGTAACTAAAACTTTCCAGGTGAAGGACCTTTTGGCTACCGTATTGCAAAACCAGGATCACAGGGCTGAATTATTACAAACCATTGCCGTAAAAGAGCGATTGAACGAATACACCCTTGCCGAGTTGATGGATATTAAGCCCGAAAAGCTTTCGACAACGCTGATCGAAGGGCTCGAAATGCGTAAGGACAACCTTACCCGCTTTCTTTCGAAGGACCGCTATACGATTGAACCTCTGCATAATTTCTTCTTTACCCGCGATGCTTCGGTGGCAATGCTCAACAAAGTACTTATCAGCCGAATGTACAGCCGGATACGTGACCGTGAAAGTATAATCATGGATGCCATTTTCCGAAATCATCCTTTTTTTGGCGTAAAAACCATACAACCCGATTTAAGCCGTTACGACAATAAAGAATTCAGTTTCGAAGGCGGTGATTTTTTAATGGCACGTGAAGATATTCTGCTCATAGGAACAGGCACCCGAACCACTCCACAGGGTATCGATTTTATAATGGAATACTATAAAGAGAAGAAAGTTCAACGGCATATCATCATCCAGGAATTGCCTTACACTCCCGAATCATTTATCCACCTGGATATGGTATTTACTTTCCTCGATCGCAACCAATGCATGGTTTACGAACCACTGATTCTCCAACCTAACCGCTACCTTACCATTCATATTAATATTGACAATGGTATAGTGAAATCAATTAAAGAGGTAGCAAATATACCTATCATACTGAAGGAATTAGGAATGGAAATGGAAACCCTCTATTGTGGCGGCCGCCGCGACAGTATGATACAGGAACGTGAGCAATGGCACAGCGGGGCTAACTTTTTCGCCATTGCACCCGGTAAAGTGATAGGTTATGGCCGCAATGTAAATACCATCGAAGAAATGAACCGCCATGGGTATGCCGTGATCAAAGCCAATGATGTGGTACAGAATAAAGTAAATATCAACGATTACAACAAATACGTTGTAACTATTGATGGATCAGAACTTTCGCGCGGAGGCGGCGGCTGCCGCTGTATGACTATGCCGGTAAGAAGGAAGGCGGTGGATTGGTAGGAGGAAGGGATCGGGATTTATGGAGATATGAGACAAGGCGAAGGCGAGGGTTTGGGACAAAGCAGGAAATATAACAGCTAATCTCCGCCCCTGTTCACGCGCGTCTTTTTTCAGACGCGTGCGGCGAATCCCCCACCATTTCTTCCCTACCAACCTGTAATTATTCCTTTATCCATTTCCCACTTTCAATTACCTTGTTTTTAAACACGATTTGCCAGGGATAAATACCCGCCGGCAGGTAAGCAGTATTAATACGGACTTGTGTGTTAGTTATTGTTTCGGAAAGTACCGCCCGCCCCTGCATATCGTATAAGGTAAATATAGCGCCATTTATCTGTGGGCCTGATTGTAATGGTTATATTTTCGCGGCCGGGGTTGGGGTAAAGGATGGCGTCGTGGGCTTTTACAAGCGGCTTTTCTTCCAATCCTGTGTAGAGGCCATCCTGATCAACTTTAAGAATACAGATATCAAGTTTGTTACCCGGGTTGTTATAGTCGTAACGAGTTCCTGAAAGTATTACACCTCCATCAGAAGTTGCGGTTACATTGCGCAATACATAACAGGCGTCGCCAAAATAATATTTTGTCCAACGGATGTTTAGTGATGAATCGAGGTTACTAAGGTTATACCATGCTGGCGCTGAACTATAATAACCATAAGTTAAGTCAATATTAGATGTACCTGCAACAAAAATATTGTTTGCATCTATAAAATCCATACTTTGATCAGCTCCTCCATAATCAACGGTATCGCTCAGCATTCCTAAATGGTTGGATAACGAAAGGGTATTAGGGTTATTAATCTTTATAATGCCAATATCATCACTCGCAATGCCAAAAATTCCATTTCCAGAAATATACATGGATGTATCAGATATTGGTTTACCTGTCATGCAATTTGAGATTTGATAAGGAATCGGATCTGAGGAAATAATATTTAAAACACTATCTAAAGTAAGAATGCTCGACAAAGAGTAAATATTTTCTCTGGCTAATGCCTTGTAATATGAACCCTGTTTAAAAAAATCAAATATTGGATAAAAATCGCCGGAATACTTGTAAGCTGTTTGCAAAGTATCACCACTTGGAGTTGCTTTTATAAATAACATTCCACTATTTAGAATCCATTGTACAGGTGATACCTGTGCCCCACTAATTAATGTCACCGTTAGTATCAATAAAAGAATGCAATCTCGCTATCCAATTACCTTGAATCAGGTATTTTTTTTCCCATTGAATGAATAGATCTGTATCGAAACCAATATACCATATTTCAGAATTTCCTCCTTGATGCTTCCACTCGCCAATTCCAACAAAACTATTCTCATTTATTGAAAGGATATTATGGATAATGCAATCTCCATCGGGGTTTGATATGGAAAAATCATTTATTATCTCACCAAAAGCATTTACCCTTATAAAATGACAGGAAAATGCAGAAGAATATTCAGGCCGTGATATATAAGACATAATAAGACCACCATCAGGCAAAATGGCGAAATCGCGGCAAATTTCATCATTATTGCTGTTGATAACTAACTGATAGCTATTCTGGCTAAATAATTGAACAGCAAGAGTCAATAAGAAGATTGAGATAAGGAGTTTTTGTTTCATGAATTATTGATTTAAAAAGGTTAAGTGCAAAAAATTAAATCCCTGGATGGAAACTCACTTTAAGCTTATTTCTTCCAGGGATTTGTATTAAAAATCTATAGAGGTGTAGGAGGATTGATTGAAATATGGGGTATTCCATATGTTGGTTGCACTAGATGAACATCAGTACTAGGTATTGAAAGATCAATCCAACCTCTCACCTGAACTCCTATTAATACCTTTTCCTCAGGCCTGACACCTCCATTTGCAGGAGTATCATTGATCACATGTTTTGTTCCATTTAAGTAGAAATTACACTCTTCAGGCGTGAGACAATGGTTAAATCCAGGCAGCCAACTTATACTTGTATACAGATAAAACCCCATAAAGTTAGTATTCCCAGTAAATCCCGGAACGGGAAATCCACCAAAATAACTAGGGGTTTCTACTTCAGAATAAACAACATTACCTGCCGGTACAGGCATACACTGTGTTATTTTTCGCTGTATCTCAGTAGCAGCATCCCTATCCAGATATTGTCCGTCACAAGTGCCGCCATTAGGGCCTCCCCAGGCGCCAACAGGTTTCCACCCTGGGCCATTAGGATCGAAGGAACATTGATACGTTGGCAAAAAAGTGCCTACAGCAAAAGTAGAAGTTGCTTTAAGTACGAGATTTGACCCGGATATCCCTACTGCTTCAACATCGGTTGAAATCAGTTGTTTTTCGCTTTGGGTTAATGACTGATAATAGGTGCGTATGCTTTCAATCATTTGAACATAAGAATTCCAGACATCACTTATTAAAGCCTTGTTTTCGAAATCTATCGGCAAAAGAATAAAAGTTGAATCAACTGAGGTTTCTTCAATTTCTTTTGAACCATCGCCATAAGTATAATTTGCAGTGGCCTCAATATACCATACTGCACTATCAATGCTCATTTTCTCTCCACTTTTAAAATTGCTGCTACCAGCATCAGTAAAACTAGAGACCATTTGTGCAAATTTCAGATCGGAAGCGGATAAAGATTGCACATTCTGTAGGGAAGATTCTTTCTTACACCCACTTACTGCCAGGGTTATTGTTAATAACGCCCAAAATACATGTTTAAGTTTATACATTTTAGTTTAATTTTGTGCCGTTACCGGTGGCAGGGGGAAAGGTTGCTGTATAACTTGCTAAGGTTAAGGCAGCCATCTCCCCCAGGCCGGTAATACGTGGCGGTGAAACATATTGATTTGTTTATTCCTGTTGCTTTGTAAATAGTTACTCATTATGTTTGCCCTATGCAAACAGGGGTAACGGATGGCCTACCGGGGTTCTGCTCCTTTCGTTTAAGGGTAGGTTTTTAATCGTAATTACATGGCAAAAGGTATATTTTTGATTGCTGAAGTATAGTTTTCTTGTAAAAAAATGTCCGAGAAAAAAGAAATGTATGCTGCTCCGGTTATTTTATGTTGAATTCAGATTATTAAAAACTTCAGGAAAGGTTTAAACAATAAAACGTATTATAAACGCAAATATACATCAGATAATTACATCTGTAAAAAAAAAAATCACAATACTTATTAACAATTTTATTAACAATCGACATAACAACAACTATCTATCTAATTGTTTATCTGCATATTATACAAATACAAAATCGGCAATGCAAAAATTAGTGTTTTGCATTGCAATATTTTTTACATAAAGATAGTGGGTTGCGCTTATAGCAATGGCGCACTAAATCAGCCTTGCCAAAAGTACCAACCTATAACCTTAATCCAGAAATTGGAAAAAGGTAATACCGAAAAATGCGTTTTAGGCAAAAATATTTTCGTTTTAGCTAAAAAACAAGTGTATAAAGTTGAATACCAGGAAGTTACAAGTCAGATAAATAATTTTATTTTTTTAAATGATTATAGCTCAAGATTGGTTCCCCGTTCGCGCACTTCTCCCTTTCTGACGCGTGCGGCGAATCCCCCACCATTTCTTCCCACCAACCTGTAATTATTCCTTTATCCATTTCCCACTCTCAATTTCCTTGTTTTTAAACACAATTTGCCAGGGATAAATACCCGCCGGCAGGTGTGCGGCACTAAGCCGGAGTTGTGTATTGGTAATGGTTTCGGAAAGTACCGCCCGCCCCTGCATATCGTATAAGGTAAATAGGGCTCCATTTATCTGTGGGCCTGATTGTATGTTTATATTTTCGCGGCCGGGGTTGGGGTAAAGAATGGCATCGTGGGCTTTGGCCTGGGGTTGATCGGGAAGTTCGGTAATAAGGCCATTGGCATCCGTTTTAAGGGCGAATATATCCAATTCATAATTGCCAATAGGCAGGTTGTTTATATAATCATAGCTATAACCGGTAATGAAACAGCCACCATCGGATGTTGGTATGATGCTGTAAGGACAATACTGGGCATCACCCCCATAAAAATGGGTGCTGATCATATTTAATTCAAGATCGGCCTTTGTAACCGTTACCCATGATGGATTGTAGTTATAGGGAAACCACATTGCATTAACGTTATAAAAGCCAGTAATATAGATATAATTTCCATTAATGGCAGTATTTTCGCGGGCGCCGCCATAAAAATTTGTGTCTTCGCTGGGATTATATATCAGTGAATCAATGGGATCATCAACATTGCTCATCTTTAAACAGCCAAGCTTATCAATCCCAGCATAAGGGTCGAAATATTCACCGGCAATAAGATATCCATTCTCATCCAATAGAGTTGTACATATATTTGATCTAAAATCAAGTGGATAATTGGAAGTTTTCAGATAAATGAGGTTCTCGTTCAATGTGATTCTTCTGTTTGAAGGAAATACATATAAATCCAGAATTGTATCATTACTTTTTATAATAAGATCACCCACAATCGAATAGTTAGGGGTGGTATATGAACTAAGGCTGTCAAAAGGCAACCGGTATTTCACCACATCCACAAAGGATGCTAAGCTGCTAACTTGCTTAATCTTGCTATTATCACTCATTAAATACATAATTGTATCATTATAAGTAATATATTGCATGGGATAGGTCTTGTAATTATATTGATACCCGGCATATTTATAATAAGTTACATTTAAATTCTCATCCAATCCATAAAAAATCTTATTCCCAAAAGCTTCATCTCCGACAAGGGAATCGGATGATCCAATGCAAAGGTATGAGGCATTTTCGTACTGGTAAGGTATAAGCAAACATAGGCGGGCTGCATTCGCCGGATTTATAATTTTTTCCTGATCAACTTCACCTGCTGATGTTAGTTTGACGAGATATCCTTCATTAACATCATTGTATCCAGATTGTCGAATCTCACCAGCCAAAAGGAAACTGCCATCCGGCATCTCCACAGCGCTGAATGCCCTTTCATGCGATGGCCTCAAATAAGTTTTAAAGAAATTACACTGGGCTAGTGAAGTCTCAACAGCTAACATTAACATTATTAGTGATATGATTTTCATTCTATAAGAATATAAGAAGGGCATTCAATCAAATTGAGAAATTGCCTCGAGAATTGAATGCCCTTATTGTGTATGTTTAGTCAATTGGATCATTTATGGTAAGATCTCCATACCATAAATAATATTCGTGGAAATATTTATTCTCGCCAATATTTGGGTAGAACCTAGCAAATGCGTTTGAATACGCAAACGTCTTACCTGCAGGTTTTTTGGCAGCAATAATTTCGGGCATTTTTGCAAGATAATAATTTAACTCTGCAGGCCCCAAACATGGCCATATCCCGGTATTTGTGGCATCAAAATAAAATATCTTGTAGTCGCAATACGGTCCAGGATTAGCGGCATCTGGAAACTCCTGACCATAAGCTGGCACATAGAACAAACCCGTAATATATCCGGCAGGTGCAGCCCAGGGATGAGTGAATCGGTAATTCAACTCCTGAGCGGCATCTGATAATCCTCCTTGCCCGGCATATGCACCGCATTTACCACCCTGCAGCCCCCATATCCAATAATCAGTTGACCCAAAAGCCGTATAAAATCCTACCGTATTGGGGCCACCTCCTACGACCATAGTCAGTAGGGTTTCTCCACTTTTAAATCCGGTTGTAGGTATATCTATATCTACCGCATCGAAAGCGAAATCAGGTATGTTTTGCGATTGGACTATCGCGCTCAACTTATTCGTAAAATAAGTATAAGCTTCATTTAATTCGGTGAATGTTAGCGAACTGCCGGAAGTATTCAACACAAGCGTATCATAATAAAATGTAAGCCCTCCAAATTGGTGATTGTTATTGGCATTTTCATAATTTAACAATCCTTCGAGGTACCAGGTAGCACTGTCAGTTGGTAATGAAGTACCGCTTTTCAATTTCAGATTGCTGCGGAAAGCAAGCAGTTGAGCTGTGGTTTTAGCACTTTTTAGTGCTACGGGGGAAGTAACCGGTGTTCGGTTTTCGTCCTTTTTGCATCCTGTAAATAAAATCGCAATTATAGCTAACGCTATTGTTAATTGTTTAATTGTTCTCATTTATTCGTAAATTAGCACTCGTTACCGGTGGCAGGGGGAAAGGTTGCTGTATAACTTGCTAAGGTTTGGGCAACCCTCCCCCAGGCCGGTAATAAGTGGCGGTGAAACATATTGATTTGTTTATTCCTGTTGCTTTGTAAATAGTTACTCATTATGCTTGCCCTATGCAAACAGGGGTAACGGATGGCCTGCCGGGGTTCTGCTCCTTTCGTTTAAGGGTAGGTTTTTAATCGTAATTACATGGCAAAAGGTATATTTTTGATTGCTGAGGTATAGTATTCTTGTAAAAAATTGTCCGAAAAAAAAGTAAAGATTGCTGCTCCGATTATTTTATGTTGAATTCAGATTAGTAAAAACTTCAAGAAAGGCTTAAATGATAAAACGTATTAGAAACGCAAATATACATCACTAACTTACATCTGTAAAAATAAAATCAATCAATACTTATTAACAGTTTTATTAACAATCGACATAATAACAACTTTCTATCTTATTGTTTATCTGAACTTTATGTAAATACAAAATCGGCAATGCAAAAACTTATGTTTCACATTGCAATATTTTTGTGTAAAAATAGCGTGTTGCGTTTAATCGCAATAGCGCACTAAATCAGCCTTGCAATAAGTAACAACCTATATACTTAATCCAGAAATTGGAAAAAGTTAATACGGTTTTATATAATTTAGAATGATTCGTAATACGGGCCTGCTAATACCAGAAATTTTATTTCCTCAATATTCTATTCCTCCCCCCACTTAAACCCCTTCACCTCAATTCCTATCAGCGATAATGCCCGGTTGGTAACCGTTGCAGCCAGTTGTTCCATGGTTTCGGGGCGGCTGTAAAATGATGGCGTGGCGGGGCAAATCACGCCTCCGGCTTCGGTAAGCGTTTTCATATTATTGATATGGATAAGGCTCAGCGGGGTTTCGCGGGCTACCAGCACCAGCTTTTTGCGCTCTTTAAGCATAACATCGGCGGCACGTGTCATAAGATCGTTTGAGACGCCGGAAGCAATGCGGCCCAGGGTTCCCATGCTGCACGGGCATATAATCATGGCATCGTAACCGGCCGATCCCGAGGCTACCGGCGAATAGAAATCATCCTTGTCTATAAAAGGAAAAAGGTAATTTTTCATAATCCGAATTCCCCAGTTCGTATTTCCAGACTCCTTTGGCATTATCCGAAAATAAAACAGCAACTTCACCAAGCTGATCTTTTTGCTGCAGCAGGCTATCGAAGAGCACTTTTGCATATATGGCACCACTGGCACCGCTTACGCCAACAATAATTTTGAGTTTATCAGGGTTCATAATACTGAATTAAAAGTAAGGGGGATAATGATTTACAGCTTGTATCCCACGAAAAGCACTACACAATCGTTATACTGCCCACGATCGAAAAGGCGATAGCGTGCACCGTTCACCGCATCGCTGCGGATGCTTAAAATCGAATTATTAAAACGTAAATGAACGCTCAGCCGCTCATTTACAGGGTATTCGATACCGGCCATAAACGAAGGATTGATAATGCTGAAATTCCCATATGAAACTTCTTCGTAATCGAGCGCTTCGTAGCTGTGAAGCAGGTACGAAAAGGAAAGCCCGGCTTCGAGAATTATCTGGTTTTTTAGGTGGTACTGGTACAGGAAAGGCATTTCGATATAACCAAGCCGCATCAGGTAAAAGGTAAAATCCTGTCGTTTTTCGTCAGGATTATGGCGGCTTCCTTTTTGAAAATAGCTGATCTCGGTTTGCACCGAATGCCGGTCGTCCATTTCGTAACGCACCCAAAGACCGGTATATACACCCGCTTTGCGAAAGCCCGAATAGGTGTCGCCGGCTACCTGGCTGCCGACTAAACCGGCGGCCAGGCCGCCCTGAAACTGTTGAGCCGCCGATGCTAAACTAAAGATAAACAGTACGGTTGTTATGTATATTGGCTTCATCATGTTAATCAACGGTATTAAAGAGGATTTGTTCTTTTATCGATGAAAGATACTAAACATTTATGGTTTGTAGATGACGAACAAGCTTTTAGGTTTGGTTAGGCCCAATAAGTCAGCAATGGTGTGAATAAAAGCAAGATTAATGTTTCGCAGTGAATACAAGTCCCTCATAACTTTATTATTCAGGATCAACTTTTTAAAGGCATTTAAATATCAGGTGAGAAATGACCAGAAATTTTCAGAATTAATATGCTTGTACGAGGAGTTTGGATACGACACCGCAAATTCAGCCGGGAGGCCTGGTTGCTTCGAACTGCTATACTTAAACTCGAATGCACTGATATTTCCTCCTTCCTCTTCGATATAATCAATTTCTTTCTGGTCGTATGTCCTCCAGAAATAGCTGTTTACAAAGCGACGATTCACCATATTATACTTCATCCGCTCAACAATACAGAAATTTTCCCACAAACCTCCTGTGTCCTGCCGGAGTTGCATAGTATTGAAATTGCGAATCAGTGCGTTGCGAATACCCAGGTCATAAAAATAGATTTTTTGCCCCTTCCCTATTTCTTTCCTGAGGTTACGGCTAAACGAACGCAAACGAAAGATTACAAATGATTTTTCGAGTAACTCGATATAACGCTGAAGTGTAGGAACAGTTTCGCCTAAAAGCCGCGACAACTCATTGATTGATACTTCCTGCCCAATCTGAAGTGCGAGAGCTGAAAGCAGATTTTGTAAAAGTGCAGGTCGTTTGATCTGTTCAAATTGTAATACATCTCGATACAAATAATTGCTTGCGATCTGAACCAATTCTTCTTTTGCATCTTCATCGGTGCGGCCATACACTTCGGGGTATAATCCAAACCTGAGAATCCGGTCTAAATTGGCTTTTAGTGTAATTTTATCTTCCTGCTGGAGTAATTCCCTTACCGAAAGAGGAAGAAGCAGGTATTCACGTGAGCGCCCGGTTAATGGCTCAGCCAGCCGGTTACCCAGCTCAAAACTTGATGAACCGGTAGCAATAATCTGCAATTCGGGAAAAGTATCGACCAATACTTTAAGTGTTCGGCCAATATCGCTGATGTGCTGGGCTTCATCAAGCACTATAAGTTCGTAATTACCCAGGTAGTTTTTTAATGCGATGCTATTGGTTGTTTCGAGCGCAGTTTTATTTTCTAAGAGTTCACAGTTGAGGTAACGGCTATTTTTAATACCGTCGATCATACTTTTCGATAAGGTAGTTTTACCAACCCTCCTCGGTCCAAACACAATAACCACTTTGCCTTTAAACAATTGCTTGCCGATAATTCCGGCCATTTCCCGTTTATACATCTGAAATTTGTAAAGTTAACTTTACAAATTTAGCATAATTTATAAAGTAAACAACATTCTATTTTACCAAATTGATAGAAAGGAACAGATTTAGCAAGGTGTTTCAAAATACTTTTACTGTAAGGACAATTCAACTGCAACCAAATGATGGAATCATTCAGGAGGCCTCTTACTCACACACCTCCGGCTCACCGGCACCATCCACTTCCTTACCAAACCAAACATTATAATACTCGCCATAAATACCAACGCCCATAGCCTGCCAGCTTGTATTTTTCCAGATGCTTTTATTAATGATTACTTCGTTATGATGCGGGCTCTTTTTCCAGCCGTCGAGTATGGCTTTTGCGGCAGCTTTTGGCGAATCGTACGTATAGGTCGACCAGAATGAAATTTCATAGCCATCGCCTGTGTAATTGGTGAGCTCGCGTGGTTTATCCCACATGCAGCTGGCCTTTTTATGATCCTCGGTATAGCAGCACGACGACCATTTGCCTTTATTTGACCAGCTATGCATATTGCAACGGCTGCTTTTCTTATAGTTTTCCGTTTGATCCTGAGAATGGGTGCGTGCCACATAGCTGAGCGATGCCGACAATTTTACCGCCGGCAAGCCTTTTTGCGCGCGGTACTCGTTAATGAGTTTAAATAGCTCAACCTCGGTTTGTGTAACACAAGTAGCAGGCAGAGGCTTAACACCAGTCGAACTTTGGGGGTAAACTGCCGGCATTAACAAAACAAGCATTAAAAAAGCGGAAAGTAAGCGGAACATAGAAAGTGGTTTATATTAATAACTCTGTCAGCCCGGAATAATTGTGCTACTTCCCCGGTTGAAGTTCCTTGCCTGCTTTCCCGTATCGTTTCTCTTTCACTTTTTTCCCGTTCAGAAATTCCGATTTCACCATCGGTTTACCTTTTGTATCGAAATACTGCCAGGTGCCTTCCCTGATTTTATTAACATATTGCCCTGATCCGGATACTTTTCCATTGGCATAATATGATTTCCAGGCGCCGTCGGGCCTGCCGCTAACAAAATTTTCTTCCTTAATTTTAAATCCGTCGGCATCGAAATATACAAAGTACCCGTGGCGTTCGCCATCGAGCCAGTTGCCAGCTTCGCTCAGCTGTCCGTTGTCGTACCAATCCTTCCATGGCCCGGTTTTTACACCCAGTTTATAGCTTCCTTCGGAGCGTTTCTTGCCATCGGGAAACCATACATTATAGGTGCTATCGAGGTTACCATCCACATAATATCCTATGTATTGCTTTCTTCCGTTTTCGAACCAGCCTCTCCACTGTCCCTGCATCTTACCGTTATTGTACATTCCCGAATCTTTCAGCTGACCGTTTGTAAACCAACCTTTCCAGGTACCGGTTTCCTTATTGTTGATAAATTCGCCACGGTGGTGTATATGACCGTCGTTATAAAAGTATGTCCAGGAGCCGGTTCTGTCGTCGCTGCTGTAGGTTCCTTCTTTCCATTTTTCACCGTTCTCGTAAAAATACTGCCATTTGCCCTCCATTTTCCCTTTTACAAACAAACCGGTGCTTCCTACGGCTCCGTTAGGATGATAAAAAACCCAGGTGCTGTCGCGCAGATCGTCGGTAATATGACCTTTTTCCTCAGGGGTGCCATCCATACGCCAGAAAGTAACATGGCTGTTGAGTTTTCCGTACTTAAAATTTCCTTCGAACTGCTTTTTACCGTTCGGATACCACTCGGTGTACTTCCCGTCCTTTACACCATGTAAATAGTTTCCTTCGGCAAATTTCATGCCTTTGAGATTGAACTCATACCAGAGGCCTTCGCGCTGCCCGTTTACCAAAGTACCTTCGGATTTTTTAAGACCATTCGAATAGGTTTCGGTGGTTAACTGCGAAAAGGCTGAGGCTGAAAACAGAATGGCAATCAGGAAGGTGAGACTTTTTTTCATTGGTATTGACATATTTCGTATTAATTTGAGGACACTTCAATTCAGAGAAACGTTGAATGTAATTTAAGTTCTGCCCCCGGAACATGGCACCCGGCACCCGGATCCCGATAGCTATCGGGACGGAACCGGGCACCACTTATGCTTTATCTGATCAATTCATATTCAAGCCTTTTAGTGCTTTCGCTCCGTTGTAAAAATAACAAGTTGCTCGAGCGAATTGCGCGATTCGCTGGCCGGCATGGTGTAGAGCAGGTCCATGGCTTTTTGCTGGTATTCGTGCATTTTACCTGCTGCGTATTCGATACCTCCGCTGTCGTTCACTTTGGTGATAAGTTCGGCAACTTTATGCGGCTCGTTGTTATGATTGCGAACTATATTCATGGCGCGTTTCTTCTCGATCCAGCTCATTTTATTAAGCATATGAATCAGCGGCAGGGTCATTTTTTTTTCTTTTATATCGATGCCATTGGGTTTGCCGGTAGCCAGGTTTTTCTCGTAATCGAATAAATCGTCTTTGATCTGGAAAGCGATTCCCACATATTCGCCAAAGAGGCGCATTTTCTCGATAGTCTCGGCATCAGCACCCACCGAAGAAGCTCCGGCAGCACAACAGGATGCGATTAGCGAAGCAGTTTTTTTGCGGATAATTTCGAAATATACCGGTTCTTCGATATCGAGTTTACGCGCTTTTTCGATCTGTAACAGTTCGCCTTCACTCATTTCGCGGGTAGCGTTCGAAACAATTTTCAGCAGGTGATATTCCTCGTGTTCAAGCGAGAGAAGTAATCCACGTGAGAGAAGATAATCGCCGACAAGCACAGCAATTTTGTTCTTCCACAGTGCATTTAGCGAGAAAAATCCACGGCGTTCGTTGGAGTCGTCAACCACATCATCGTGAATAAGTGTGGCCGTATGAAGCAGTTCGATCAGCGAAGCGGCATGATGAGTGCTTTGGTTCACCTCGCCACACACCTTGGCCGAAAGGAAAACAAACATGGGCCTCATCTGCTTGCCTTTACGCTTGATAATATATCGCGTAATGGTAGTAAGCAGGGGAACGGGGCTTTTCATTGAGTCGCGGAAATGTTCCTCAAACTCTTCGATATATGAAGCTATAGGAGCTTTAATCTGGTCGATGGTGAGCATTCGTTAGGTAGCTTTTATTGTGATGTTCTGTGCCTAGTTATCAGAATTTAATCGTTTAGAAGGCATAAGGCAAAGGGCAAAGGGAAAAGGGCAAAGGGCAAAGGGTAAAATTCAAGGGTCAAAGGGTAAAGGGCAGAGGGCAAAGGGTAAAGATATTTGATAAAAGTTAGGATGAATCAGTTACTTTAATCACTTTACTTTGACTTTTGCATTTTGCATTTTGCATTTTGACCTTCTTTTTACCCGGTTCTGGCAGATGAATATGGATTTAAGTACTCAAAAGTAGTATTTATCGGCGAATAATCGGCAGGGTGGAAAATTCCTTTTAAAATTGCAGTTATTTTTAATTACCACGGAGGCATGGAGGAACACGGCACCCGGCACCCGGCACAAAACAAAAGTTCACATCCATATTTACAAAAACGCACTCCTCTTCCACCCTATTTTTGCCAGTTCATAACTTAATGTACTTTTGCAGGAATATTAATAACTCATTATGTCAGGTATATTGTTCGATGAAATTGTTTTTGGCCCTGTTAAAAGTCGTAGGTTCGGGGTTTCGCTGGGGATTAATTTATTGCCCTTGCATGGTAAAATGTGCTCCTTCAATTGTATTTACTGCGAATGCGGGCTTACGGTTGAGAGTAAGAAGAAGAAACAGCCACTTTTTTCAGCAGCCGAAATTTCTGCTTCCCTCCAAAGCCGTTTCGTAGCATTGAAAGAAGGCGGACTCAATCCCGACAATATAACTTTTGCAGGCAACGGCGAGCCTACGCTGCATCCTGATTTTGAAACCATTATCGATAATACCATCCGCCTGCGCGACACATATTTCCCGAAAGCAATGATTACCGTTTTGTCGAATGCCACCCGCCTCGACAGGGAAAATGTAAAACGCGCCCTTTTGCGGATTGATAATAATGTGCTAAAACTCGATGCCGGCACCCAGTCCACTTTTATGGCTATTAACCGCCCTACAAGCCCGATAACGATTGAAAAAGTTATACAGGAATTGAAGAATTTCGGCGGGAACCTGGTGATACAAACCATGCTGATCCGCGGCGAAGTCGACGGAAAAACTGTGGATAATACCACGGAAGAAGAACTTTCGCTATGGTTAAAGCATATTCAGGAAATTAATCCAAAGCTTGTAATGCTGTACCCTATCGACCGGCAAACGCCTTACGGCACACTCGAAAAAGTTCCGGCGTTGGAATTCAGGGCATTAGCTGAGCGGATTGAAGGGGTAGGGATTAAGGCGGAGGTTTTTTATTAGGGAAATTAGTTCAAGGGCTTCGCGTTCAGATGCCTGCGGCGTTCAATTGCCTGCGGCGTTCAATAGCTGCGCGTTCAAGGGCCTGCGGCGTTCAAAGGGTTTAGCTTCGCTGAGCTCCCTTCGGTCGGTTCAGAGTTTCAGGGTATAACGAGCACTGAGCGTAGCCGAAGTGCGGCGTTCAGATGCCTGCGGCGTTCAAAGGGTTACAGAGTTTCAGGGTATAACGAGCAGTGAGCGGTTCCGATAGCTATCGGAACGAAGTGCGGCGTTCATAGTGTTCAAGGGTTTAGCTGCGCTGAGCTCCCTTCGGTCGGTTCATAGTTTCAGGGTTTCACGAGCACTGGGCCGAAGTGCCGTGTTATTTTTAAAACTCCTTCGATTCTCTTGCATAAATTACCTCTTAGCAAAAGTTTATAACAAAACAATGTGGTTAATCATACCGGTAATTCGTAACTTTGAACAATGAAAAATTAAAACAAGAATTTACGCCCCTCTCCTATTCGCCGATTCGCCCCTCTCCCACTCTCCCCATCCCCTCGTCAACCATAAACCCCTCGTCAACTTATCGTCCCTCGTCCCTCGTCCCAAAACCCTAAACCCCAACACCCCCAATGCTGGAATACGAACCCAAAATACTGCTTGCTTTCGCCGAGACCCTGGGCGGGAATAAGGAGATATTCGACTGGCTGATGAAAAACGGCTATCCCGAGCTGGGAGCGCTGAGTATGTGTATGCGGGGCAGCGAGCAGGCGTTCACTTGGCTGATGAAAAACGGTTTCATACATTTCGGGGCACTCGACCGGGCAATTGATGGTGACCCGAAAGCCTATATGTGGCTGCAGAAAAATGATCACCAGTTATTGGCTATACTGGCCGATGCCTGCCATGCAAAACCAGAGGCTATTGAATATTTTAACCGGAATAATCTCCCGATTTTCCTGCTTATTGCCCGCAAATTTATTGCTTTCCGCGATAACCAGACATACGATCATCATAAGAAAAACTTCTAATAACAGGAAGAGCACTTAAAGGCAAAGATGGAATACTGTCATAGTAGTATATCTGAACATTTCTCTGGTTGATCATATCATACAATTCGATGACTTCCTGATTGTTCTGAAGCTGGAAAATAAATTCAGCTTTTTCACGGGTTAGCCCTTCTCTCCTTTAACAATCTCCTGAAAACCCGCAGTTTTAGGGAGTTCATTAAGCTTTTCGACAAGTTCCTGAGGTGGTCGTTTGAGTTTGCGTTTTACCATGTCAATCCAGGCTCCTTCAACGGTTATAACAGCTGAAAGTGTACCATCACTTTTAAAAACCTGGTGAACCATTTTCCATCGTTCGCCATCGGAAGAGAGACCGGCAATTTGCAAATCAATAGTAATCCGATCGCCCATTCGAACCTCCGACAAAAATCGTGTTTCCTCTTTAAAAAGCACCGGCCCAAGCATTAGTTTTTCCAGTTCTTCGAAACTAAGCCCGTTATCATCCATAAAGGCGACCCGAACCTGAGCTGCATAATTGTTGTAGGCAGTATGACGCATATGACGGTTTGGATCCAGATCAGCCCAGATTACATCAAATTGTTTATTATACTTTTGCATTTAATAAGTTGATTTACAATGGGCAAATTTAGATTTATTTTCCGTAGTATCTGTTTTGGAATATAATGTAATACGATTTGAGTAGATTACAAATCTGACCTAATCTGCTTTCTTATTACATATATAAAAAAACAAGACTAGAATTTAGCCGTGGCCGTTTTTACTAATTCTATTGTTTTCCTAAAAGTTGGAAATCACTTTTTCCTTGTATCAATCACTCTATCTTCCGGAGCTCTTCTACAATCCCAAATCATAATTATAAGGATCAATTTATCAAAAACCTCATAAAGTATATGATAATCACCTGTTATCAAGGCCCTGACAGGCACCTCCTCAGTTTGTTTACCCAAGAAAGGTTTTTTTGCCAATAACGCAATGCTCTTATTTATTCGGGAGTAAAGTTTTTTACTATAAATAGCATTCCCATTGCGCTTTATATAAAAATCCAATATATCTTTTATATCAGATTTGGCTTCAGCCGACCATTCTACTTTGATTCCAGCCATTCATCTATTTCTTTTTGTATTTCATTATGTGAAATAGTCTGACCTTTAATTAGTTGTTCTCTGCTCAGATGAATTCTTTCTTTCTGATAATCTGAAAGTTTATAGACTTCAGCTTCCGCTTTTGAATCAACCAACGTTTTGATGGCCTTAAGGAAAGAAGTGTCATTAATATGAGCTAGTTGATTAATAATCATCTCTCTAAGTTCAATTGTACTCATTGTAAATAGTTTTATGTAAAGGTACTTAATTTTTTATGCCGGATTGCAGAAAAACAGATTTGCTTTTACCGGCTATTCTGGCGGCAACTTGCAATGTCAAGTCTGAAACTATTGACCGTCTCTAACGGAGTAACCTGAAAATCTTCCTCTTGATCGCCCGCAAGCTTATTGCTTTCCGCGATAATCAGACATACGATCATCATAAGAAAAACTTTTGAAACCAAAAGGGTGTGTCCATTAACACACCCTTTCGTGAATTTATATAAAGAAATGGAAACATCTCTTATTTCTGGGATAAATTTTTCTGCCTTTTACAATAATATAACGGCAAAAAATCTCCTTTTTCTTTTCATTTTTTTTATTGACTTACCCTAAGATTTTACCGGATAAACGCTAACAAATATTTGATTTGTTTATCTGAAATATTCTCCTGTTCTGATTTGTCGTAAATACTTAGCAGGAAAACTGAATTATCAATAAGCTGAAAATGAGTGATAATTCTTGCGCCGCCGGATTTACCTTTTCCTTTACTGGCAATTGCAATACGAGTTTTATAACATTGATTAAGCAGTGTGGTTCCCTTTTCAGGATTGTTTTCCAGCTCCTCAATCAATCTGGCATATTCCGATTTTAATGAAGGGAGTTTTTTGGATAAGCGTTTGAGTTGCCTGTCGAATGGAGGTATAGTAAAAACACTAGATTTCATGGAGCAATTCGTTGGCAGGCCGGGCTTTTAGTTTACCTTCTTTCACAAGGTTCAGCGTTTCAACCGCCTCTTTAAGGATTTATTAATTCATTGCTTGTTTTCAGCCATATAACGCTTGCTTTGCAGGTATTTTTTATGGGTTGATAGTGGTCCCATATTGCTGTTTTAATCGGTGTTCGTGAGCTAAAGGTTCGCCATGATGAAGTATAATATCATCTTTTTCAGTTGGTGTTTTCCAATCACGGCTATTTCATGCATTAATCAGAACACAAAAAAACCACGGCCATTTGACCGTGGTTCAGTATGAAGTTAAAAAAGGTATATTTATCCGCATTTGCTGTAACCACATATGGTACAGGTCATGCATCCTTCTTTATATACAATTGAATTTTTTTCTTTGCATTGGGGGCAACTGTGGCCGGTTTGGGTTCCGTCGGGTATAAACTTTTTAAGACCACGGATAACGCCGTTTTTCCAGGTGGTGATACTCACATTGTCGAAGCTGAGGTTATCAATTAACTCCACCACGTATGGCAGCGGCATACCATGCCTCAGGATTCCGGATATAAGCTTGGCATAGTTCCAGTACTCTTTTTTAAACGAACGCGAAAGTCCGCGGTGAGTTACCCTGTAACCATAGCTATCCTCGTATTCAAAATCATAACGGGCGGGAGTGTTTTCGTCGTCCTTTATGCGTAATACCCAGCCCTTTTTAACATAGTCGGGTATGTAAAAGTCGGTGCTTTTACCGGTAAATATTTCGTAGGGTTTATTGTTGAGCAGACCTACAAAGGCAATCCAGCGTTCGTCGCCGTTCATAAAACGCACAATTTCGACTTCCAGTTCTTTGGGGCGTGGCGGGGCTTTGGTTTCCTGGAATTCGTCGATTTCATCCTTTTTGGTATCGTTGCTTACCAGCACACCCGAGCGGGAGCCGTCGCGGTAAATGGTCATTCCTTTGCAACCACTTTCCCATGCTGTGAGGTAAACATCGCTGACGAGTTCTTCGGTGGCATCGGCCGGAAGGTTAACGGTAACGCTGATGGAGTGATCAACCCATTTCTGAATGGCGCCCTGCATCTGAACTTTCGCAACCCAGTCGATATCGTTGCTGGTGGCTTTGTAATACGGTGATTTTTCGATGATAGCCTGTAAGGCTTCATCGCTCATGGTAACGGCATTTCCCGTATCGTAGCCATTCGTTTTCATCCATTCGAGAAATCGGGGATGGAACACATTGTACTCTTCCCACGAATCACCTACTTCATCCACGAAAGTAACATGTACATTTTTATCGTTCGGATTAACCTTGCGGCGGCGTTTGTAGCTTACCATAAATACAGGCTCAATACCCGATGTGGTTTGTGTACAGATACTTACGCTTCCGGTGGGCGCAATGGTGAGCATGCTGATATTGCGGCGTCCGTGTTTTTCGATTTTGGCATATACCTCGGGGGCTGCTTCGCGTATACGGTTAAGCAGCGGGTTGTTGCGTTCGCGCTCTATATCGAAGATAGGGAAAGCGCCGCGTTCGGCTGCCAGGTCGGCTGAAGCGCTGTAAGCTTCGATAGCCAGCGTTTTATGCACATTTACGCTGAAGTTGGTAGCTTCGTCAGTTCCATAGCGCATATTGAGTGCTGCCAGCATATCGCCTTCGGCTGTTATGCCGATACCGGTGCGACGGCCCTGAAGTGTTTTTTCGCGGATTTTCTCCCAAAGGATACGCTCGGTACGTTTGGTTTCTTCGTCCTCGGGATCGGTTTTAATTTTAGTGAGTATCCCTTCGATTTTCTCCATTTCGAGGTCGATGATATCGTCCATGATACGGAGCGCATAACGCGAATGTTCGGCAAAAAGCTTTGCGTTAAACGAAGCCTGGGGAGTGTATGGATTTTCGACGTAGCTAAAAAGATTGATGGCTATAAGCCGGCAGCTGTCGTAAGCACAAAGCGGAATTTCGCCGCATGGATTGGTCGAAAGGGTTTTGAATCCGAGATCGGCATAACAATCGGGCACCGATTCGCGGATAATGGTATCCCAGAAAAGGATTCCGGGCTCAGCCGATTTCCAGGCGTTATGTATTATTTTATCCCATAGGCCACGCGCATTAATCTCCTGTACTTTGGTCGGACTAGCCGAATCGATAGGGTATTGCTGGTTGTATGTGCCTTTGGATTTTACGGCACGCATAAAATCATCGTCGATTTTAACCGACACATTGGCGCCGGTTACCTTGCCCTGCTCCATCTTGGCATCAACAAAGTTCTCGCTGTCGGGGTGTTTTATCGATATGGAGAGCATCAGGGCACCGCGGCGGCCATCCTGTGCCACTTCGCGGGTTGAGTTGCTGAAACGCTCCATAAACGGCACAATGCCGGTTGATGTAAGCGCGCTGTTTTTTACCTGGCTTCCAGCCGGCCTGATGTGCGATAAGTCGTGACCAACACCTCCGCGGCGTTTCATCAGCTGAACCTGTTCCTGGTCCACTTTCATAATGCCGCCGTATGAGTCCTGGTTGCCATCGCTGCCAATTACGAAGCAGTTCGAAAGGGACGAAATCTGGAAATCGTTACCAATACCCGCCATTGGGCTGCCTTGAGGAACGATATAGCGGAAGTTACGGAAGAGTTCAAAAACCTCCTCTTCGCTCAGGGGGTTAGGATATTTCGTCTCGATACGGGCTACCTCCGAAGCGAGGCGGCGGTGCATATCGTCGGGCGTTAGCTCATAGATGTTGCCGTCGCTGTCCTTCAGCGCATATTTATTCATCCACACACTGGCTGCAAGCTTATCACCTTCGAAATATGTGGTGGCAGCTTCCAGCACTTCCTCATGATTGTATTTTTTCATTGATCGTAAAGCAGGTTTTTCGGTTTTCGGTAAATCCGCTAACGCCTGGCCCGGTTCAGGGTTGTTAGCACTATTTTCATCATGGGCCGGTTCGTTAACATCGGACTGCGGTATTGCTGGACGCTGGCGTTGTTCAAGTACTTTACCATAAAAATCGTTTTCGACACCTTCTTCAACCGAAGGATTGATTTGTGAAAATAGATTTACATCCATAATGCTCATTGTTCCCAGTTAATAATAATAAGAATATCCTGAAAGCCAATACAATTGACTTGTTTTGGTGGTAAAAGTCAGGATTTACAAATTTACACTATGCAATTCGTAATATTCAAACCCAGTTATTAACAAAAACAGCGTTATAAAGTATTAAGTTACTGCATATCTGCCGTTTAAACCCTTAATAAGTATCGAAACCCCTATGAATAAAGGGTTTCAGAATGCCTAAAAACAGTGGGTTATAAGAATATAAAAATTAACATATAAAGGCAAGAAAAAACCCGTTATAATGTTGGCTTGCAATAATATGTCTTTTTTTCGCTTCGATGTCAAGCGGAAAATGCATTTGATTCGTTGATCTTATTCCTGCTTCCAGATAAGCTTGGTGCCAAACCCCAGCCTGTTATGTGTCATTTTAATAAAATCGGGTTGTATGCCCCAAAGCACCAGCTTTTTAAAGTTGGCAAGCGGAAATTTGTTGAGGTATGCCTTTAAAGCCGATTCATACATCTCATCTTTCAGCTCTTGCGATTCGCCGGTAAATTGTATCCCCTGTATTTTTCCAACCATAGTGGTTTCCAGAGCTACGGCCCCGGCTATACGGGGCTGAACGAGCATTTCGTCAACATGCCTTGTTCCGTGGTCGGATGTAAACACAAACATATTAATATCAATTACATACACATAAAAACAGGTGCAGGTGTAAGGAATATTATGAGCCGAAGTAGCCAGGGTGAAAATATGATGTTTTTGAATAAAATCAGTTATTCGTTTTTCGGGAAGGGTCATAAATCAGGAATTGGGCTGGAGGCTGGCAGTATGATAATAAACTAAAAAGCCGGCCGGGAACACTATCATTCAGGGTTAAATGCAAAAGATGCGGGTTAAAAATCGAGACTCAGCGAAAGGTAAAATATACGGGGTTGCACCACATTGTCCTCTATTCCCCATGCCCAGTCGGCACGAAGGAAATAACCGAAAAGTGTGCTCCGCAATCCAAAACCATAACCGGCAATTAACGGGTTTTTCTGCACCTGTACCGTTATTTCAAGCGGCGGGCTGCTGATGTAACGGGTATAATACGTATTGTCTTCGGTAAGCGGGTTAAGACCTTGCCATGCCGAGCCTATATCGGAAAACCCTATGAGCTGAAAATTGTTAAAGAATTCGGAGCGTAAAGGTTTATTGAAAAAATACCTGAACACCGGGAAACGTAATTCCGAACTTAGAAGGGCAAATGTGTTTCCACTTCGCACATTTTGCTGAAATCCACGCATGCTGGTAGCCAGGGTTTGAAAAGCATAGTTCTGTGTATAATCAATCTGGTATTCGGTATTAAACTTAGGTGCCAGCCAGTTATCGACGCCACCCATATAATAAAGCAACTTGTTTTTACCAAAGGATGTACTTCCTGCAAGGCGGTTAGCCCATATAAATGAACGGTGTATGCGTGTATAATGCCTGAAATCGAAACCAAAAACAATCATATTAACTGATTGCTTATCAACAAGTTGATAGTATTCGCCAAAAACTTTATACCTGAGCCCCTGCATAAGGTTAACACCCAGTTGGCGGGTATTGTCGAAAACCAGTTCGCCTTTACCGATAGTCCATACATCGCCTTCGGCATTCAGATTGGCTGTTGGATAATCGTAGGCCAGCACGAAAGGATGATCGTATTGTATTGATGCGGTACCTTTAACAGCCAACACTTCGGTAATCGGATAACGCAGCACATAATGCAGTTCGTGAATCCGGTGACGCACATAGGCATTGGTATACGAAACATCAAAACCGGTGCGGTGGAAGTAAAATTCGCGATCGAGGCGGTGTTTCAGGTTCGAATACCCGAACAGGTATTCGTTATGCACCAGGCTCGAGTTTAGCCGAACACCTCCCATTATGCGGTAATCTTCGAGCAGATCGGTGGCTCCTACCACGAAAAGCGCATTGGTAGGCGAGTTTTGATATATTGGGCCCGAGTATCCAAGATAAGGCTGGTAACTGAGATTCAGGTACGAAAAGTCGAGTTGGCTAACCAATTGGTTGACCGAAAATTCGACATTGTAATTCCGTGGTTTTGGCAGTTTGATAATATCACCGGCACCACCTGCTTGCAGAATATAAGTGCGACCCAGTGCCGGCTTGCCTGCCAGTATATTTTGTGAAATCTGGTAATTATTAATATCAATCCCTGTCGTATCGGACTTAAGCGGCGGTATATCATTTTCGTAAACGGGTACAAATCGCTTTCGCTTCACAACAAGCTGAGGCTGCTCTTTTTCCAGTGCTTTAATTTCCTTGTCCTTTTCAGCCTTTTCCTCCACACTCTGCATATATTTTGTTGTGGCAAGCGATTGTAAAGGGGATATTTTCCCGGAAGGCACATCGCCCAGGTAGAGATGGTATTTATTATCTTCGAAAACAAGCTCGGCCGATTTGCGTCCCAGGTAGCTGATATCCTGCGAAAGAATGCTTCGGGAGTAATTGCTTATGGGGAACGATTGAGTGAAATACCGGTAATGCACCGTGGTATCGACATAGGCTACGGCGCTGTCGAATTTTGCGGCATACCGGTTATATACTCCGTTTTCGTCGCTCAGGTATGTAAAATAGCCGGGGCTGTATGAAGCAGGCTGTATTTCGTTGGCAAGCCTGGTATTGGTAACCCTGCTAAGTACATTGCTTTTCGATCCTTTTTCGTACATAAAAAGATCGTAATTGGGCATTCCGTCATACGATTTCACATTTTCGCGTGTAAACCTTATGGTATCGTCGGGCCGGTTTGAGCTGAAAATAATGCGGTTACTCTTCGCCAGGAAGCGCGGATTCATGTCGTTGTAAACATCCTGTGTAACAGGTTCGGCAGTATTGGTAGCTATATTGTATATATAAATATCCGACTGCCCGCGCTGGATTGCCGACATGGCAAACAGCCGTCCGTCGGGCGAATAGGAGAAGTCGAGGATTTTCTGAAAACTGAAAATATTCTGATTCTGCCACTTACGGGTTTCCATATCGTAGAAATACAGGTAAATCAAACCCTTATGTTCCATAAACATGGCAATAACATTCCCTGAGGGATGCCAGGCAATGAGCGGGTACGAATAATCGACTTTTTCGTCGGTGCGATAGCCTTTACGGAATATGCGTTTTTTCTTACCTGTAGCCAGGTCGTAAATATACACCTTGTATAAACCTTTGTCGTTAACGGTGTAAAGCATCTTTTCGCCATCGGGGCTAATGCGCATATTGTCGTACATGCGGTCGCGCTTTATTTTAAGCGCCAGTTTCGGATTATACGGGCTGAAATCTTTGTTTTCCTGGTTATAAACATCGGTGTACCAGTTGTTCCAATCTTCAATAATTTTTTTAAAAGAAACGCCAAGCACATAAAGGAATCCGCTTTCGACACTGCGGTTCACACGGGTCATGTACGCGATATTGGCAATGTTTTCCTCTCCATACTTCTCGGTAACATACCGCCAGAGCGAATGGCCTGCCAATACAGCATCTTCGTCGAGAAGGTGGTTAAATTTACGGTACTTACCGCTGAGTATGCCATCCTTTACTTTATTATCGAGCTCGGTATCCCAGTTGCGGCTGTAATACGAAACAAGCCCGTCAATATACCACGACGGCAGGTTGATAAGGGTGCTGTTTTTCACCTGCGAGCCAATGGAGCCACCATAAATAATATTTTCGAGCATCAGCCGGCTGATACCTGCCCGTATCTGCCTGTCGAAATGGTTCAGGTCGCCATCGAAATACAGGAATACTTTGGTGCCTATAATATGTGTAATGCCACCGGTATTGTATTCGGCCTGGTTCATGAGGCCTATGTTGCTCTGTTTCAGATCGGAATAGGTATTGTAAACAATAAACTGGGTTTTACGGTCGAGGGTAGTTTCGAGTTTTCGTTCAATTTCGGGAATGTATTTGCCTGCATAATCGGCCACATGCTGTGCCAGCTCCTTGCCGTTGAGGTAATAGTAAACATCGAGGTTATTAAAACGGAAATACGTCCACTGGAAATCGTTGTACTGAACCCTGTTTTTGCCAAAAGTAAGCTGCGAACCGTTATAGAACTGGGCTGCAGCCGGATTTGAAAACAGCCACACCATCAGAATTATACCGGATAACCTGATTGTTTTAAACCACAGAAAACTGGAAGGCATTTTCATTAATACTAATTCTGATTTCAACCCGCTAAAGTAACAAAAATACGTGTTTCATTGTTTATGTATCTGCATATGGTGTAAATTGATAACTTTATCCCGTTAAAATTAGTATGTCCATGATAAAGAAAGTAAACAGATTTATTTTTAATTCATTCGGTGTAAACACGTATGTGCTCACCGACGATAGCGGCAGTTGCCTTATTATTGACCCGGCCTGTATGGATGGCAGCGAAGAGAATGAACTTTCCGGCTTTATTTCCGGTAACAGCCTTAAGCCGGTAAAAATGATAAACACGCATTTCCATATCGATCATATTGTAGGCAACACCTATGTATGCAATACTTTTGGATTAAAGCCATATTGCCATAAGGAGAGCAAGATGTTTTGGGAAACGGCTGCCGAATTTGGTTCCGTTTTCGGGATTAAAGTTGATAACCTGATCGTTCCCGTTGATTTTATCGCCGAAGGTGATGTTATAACTTTCGGGAATGCTGAAGTGCAGATTTTATACACACCCGGCCATGCCGATGGAAGCATATGCCTGGTTAACCATGCTGAAAGGTATGTGATTTCGGGTGATGTTTTGTTTCGCGACAGCATAGGGCGTACCGACCTTCCGACAGGAAATTTCGATATGCTTCATCACAATATTACCACGAAATTATTCACTCTGCCCGACGATTATATTGTGTATCCCGGTCACGGACCCGAAACAACTATAGGCTACGAAAAGCTGAATAATCCATTTCTTGGATAGAATATAAACACCAAACTCCCTGATAGTAAGGGAGTTTAGTGTTTTAGTGAGAAGTATTACAAGAAAGCTGAGTTTATTTTTTATCCGAAACCAGGCGAAGTTTCCCATTCGAATATACTACCACAAAAGCATCGGCAAAGCCCATTTTTACAAGCTTGCTGCGGTAATCGAGTGCCTGAGCATGAGTTTTAAAACTGCCCGATGTATACTTGAACATATTATTATCGGCATACATTTGTATATCGCGAAGACCCTGGAAATCAGGTGATGTTAACGATATTTTACGGCTCAGGGCAAAAAGCTGAACCTTGTACACATCAATGTTTGAATTTATCCAGCTCAAATCAGTGGGCTCTTCCATGTCGTCGGGCGATATGGCGGATTGTTCGGTTGCATCCCTACCGCTTGCTGTTTTTCGTGCATAACCGGTATTGTTTTCGTTAATATTCTCGAGCAAACAGCTGTTGAAGAATTCGCGTTCGAACATAAACACCGATATTTCGTCACCTTCGTTAAAATTGCTTAGAGCATATTGCGAAGTGGGTTGTGCTGTTTCAACACTTGTAACCCTGAATTCGGTACGCCTGTTAGCCTGGTGCTCTTCGGGCGAACATTTAACCCCATCCACACAGTGGTTGGTAAGCATACGTTCGCCATAACCTTTGGCAGTGATACGGTTGTTATCAATCCCGGCTTCGATAATATATACTACGGCCGCTTCGGCACGGCGCTGCGAAAGCCGGTCGTTATACGCCAGGGTTCCGCGGCTGTCGGTATGCGAACCAAGTTCAACATCAATGGCATTTTCTTTCATAATACGCACCAGCCGGTCGAGTTCAGGCCTTGCATCTTTGCGTATGTTAAACCTGTCGAAATCGTAATATATATTCTCGACCCTGAAAGTTTTATCGAGCACAAGTTTATCGAGAAACAGGTCGCGCGGAGCCGAAACTGTTGTGCCTGGCTGCAAGGCTGCTAAGGAGAAGGGGATACAGTCGGCGATAAAATTCGACTGCATGGCTTTTACAATAAAATCGCCCGGATTTTCGACTTTTGTTTCGTATTTCCCGTCAGCAGTGGTTTTGAGTATTTTCACTTTGCCTGTGGTTGGGTTAAGTATAAATACCGTTGCATCCGCAATGGGTTTCATGGTGGTGTTATCCCTTACAACGCCAGTAATTAAGGTTGGCAGTATGGTAATATCTTTAGCTCTGAACGCATAAATATCGTCGCTGCCAACACCACCGGGGCGGTTCGACGAGAAAAACCCGTTATCGGCGCCGGGAGCATAAGCCAATGCAAAATCGTCGAATGACCCGTTAATAGGCGGGTGAAGATTAACCGGTGTCGTCCACTCACCGTTTACCCTGCTTGTTATAAAAATATCGAGGGCTCCGTAACCCGGATGACCTTCGCTTGAAAAATACATTACACCATTTTCGCGTATGCTGGGAAACATTTCATTTTCCGCAGTATTGATAACAGGACCCAGGTTAAGAGGCTGACTCCATTCATTGCCCTGCCGTTCGCACATCCAAATATCGGTGCCTCCGAATCCGCCGGGCATATTGCTGACGAAATACAAAGTATCACCATCAACCGAAAGCGCGGGATGACCCACGGAATAGGAAGTGCTGTTCAGGAAGAATGGTTTTATATCGCTCCATTCGCCATCGGTTTGTGAAGCGTAGTATATCTTGAGCAGGTTGGTTTTATAAATACCTTTCCGCTTGGCCTTTCCGTAATCGGATCGGGTGAAGTAAATACTGCTGCCATCGATACTGAATGTTGCCGGGCCATCGTGGTAAGGCTGATTAAATTTACCACCAAAGTCTTCGGGTGAAGTCATGCTTCCCCAGAAATCGTCTTTTTTCAAAGGCCTTGATTTCATGATATTAAGGAAGCCACGCCCGGTCCAGCCGTATTCTTTTGATTCGCCCTGTTCGTCGCTGAAATCGGATGCAAAAACAAGTCCGCCATCGTAAAATGATGCACCAAAATCACTCTGATACGTATTTATATTTTTGGCAATTTTCACTTCTATGGCCGGAGTAATCTTTTTCCAGGGCCCCAGCACACTGTCGCAATGGGCAGCAAACAGCTCTCCCCTGGGATCGGAAGGATTTTTTTGAGCATATTTTTTAAACATTTCGCGGGCTTTCACATAATCGCCGGTAGCCTGTAATGCCTGTGCATAGTAGAAAAATGACTCGGGCTTGGCATCGGGGAGGTTTACAGCCTGCGCATAGGTTGCCTTGGTATTAAAAATATCACGCTGCAAACGGTAGCATTCAGCAAGCATCGGAATGGCTTTGTTGCGGTTTTTCTTGTCGGTAGTGGCTTTTTTCAAAATTGTCACCGCCCTGGCATAATTATATTTATCCATCTGTTTTTTTGCCTTTTTCAACGACTGGGCATTCAAAAACATAGGCATCATCAGGCCGACAGCGAAAATCAATATATATCGTTTCATATTCACCTGTTTTAAAATTTTAGTAATTCGGGCTGATGGTTCGAATTATTCTTTGAGAGACCATAGAATAATCATTTCGGGTTGTATGTATTCTGTTGCTCATGGCTATAATATGGTTTTATTTAAACTCCTAAAGATAGAAATTATTATGAACTAAAAATATCGGGGTGTAAGGATTCTTTTTTTCACGTTAAAATCGTAACTCAGGCGGATTTCGTGTGAGCCTTTGTTGTACGCTTTCAACTCGTTAAGCCAGATATCATACGAATATCCTATTCGCAGGTTTTGAGCTATATTAACCTCAGTTATCAGCGAAACAGCTTTTTCGGTGCGATACGATGCCCCTAACCATAAAATGTTGGCAAACAGGAAACTGGCATTGAGGTCGAGTTGCGGGGGAGCATTCTGTACAAATTTCACTAACAGCGATGGGCGGAAAACCACATTTTCGCTCAAAGGAATAGCCACACCTGTCATTCCGTAAAAATGAGTTAACAATTTCGAAAACTGGGTATTACCAGCCGTATCTGTAACAATAATTGTTTCGTTTTGCAGAAGCTGACGCGATGACAATCCGGCATAGAACTTGGGCGAATAGTAGTAAATCCCGAAATTGGCATCAGGTACAATTTTATTTTTTACCTGGTAAATCAAAAACGGGTCTGTGTCGTCAAACGAATTAAATCTGCTGTAATTAATACCGCTGAATTTGTATCCGGCCTGTATGCCAAAGGAAAGCTTGCCTTTGGGAAATAGAATCCGGTAAGCAAAAGTTGCCATCGCTCCATTGTAATTCATCGGCCCTATATTGTCGTTATAAATATTGAGCCCCAAAGCCAGGTGTGGGTTGTTTAATGGCGAATGGATGGAGGCACTCAGGGTTTTTGGTGCACCATCAATATTTACCCATTGATTACGGTAAAGCATATCGGCTGTAAGTAGCTCGCGGCTGCCGGCATACCCTGGGTTCACTGCCAGCTTATTGAACATATACTGACTGAAAAGCGGGTCCTGCTGTGCAAACACAGAGGTTGAAATTAATAATACGAGGGCTGCAAGTATCTTTTTCATAGGGAATCCTTTGTTATTTATTGTTTTTTGAATGCTGAGTTGAAGTATATAAATCCTAAACTCAGCTATCGGCAATGCACTGTTTGATTCAAAGTTTGTTTTAATTTCCGTTGAGTTGTTTTATGATTGCATTTCAATTTCAACTCATTTTGCTCTACAATACAGGGAGTAGCTTCACGATGAAGCTACTCCCAATCATGCTGATTTAGTCTTTGCTTCCGCGAAGGAATATCCACCCGGTCCGGGTACCGATATCCTTAATGGTAAGTATGTAGTAATAAGTGCCGGAGGGTAAAATCTCTCCTTTCTTATTGGTTCCGTCCCAGAAGACATTTTTATTATCATACCTTTCCAAATCCAGGATTTTATCGCCCCAACGGTTAAATATCAACACTGTATTATCCGGATAATCTTCGATGCCGCGGATGATCCAGATATCGTTACTGTTATCACCATTAGGTGTAAGCAGGTTGTGAATTATCAGGTCATCAATCCTGGCATAAATATGGATAAATACCGTGGCAGTATCACATAGAGCCGGGTTTCCGTTATCGCAGATCATGTAACAGAACTTATCATCACCAACAAACTTATCATCAGGGGTATAGGTGATGGTATTGTCAGGATTTACCTGGACAAAACCATGGGCAGGATTTCCACACACTGAAACACTCAGCGGATCACCATCGGGATCATAGTCATTTGACAGAACATTGACTGTGACAGATGTGTTTACAAATATTGTATCATAGTCGTCAATAGCCACAGGTGGGTGATTGATACCACCAACCGAAATAACTACCTGATCCTGGGCCGTACATAATGATTCGTTATCGAGAACAGTAAGAGTGAAAACAGTTTCCTGGTTTATGGGTTTGGTAACAGGATTTGACACATTGTTGTTTTCGAGCAATGTGGCAGGTTCCCAACTCCATGTATAGGCACCTGACCCACCGCTAACGGTTCCATTCAGAGTTGTTACCGCACCAGGTGAGATATTCTGGTCGATTCCGGCATTCACATTTACACCTGCAATTAAGGTCAGATTCATATAATCGTTAACCACAAAAACGCCACAGATTGGATTGCCGTATGCCTTTAATGTTATTTGCACATTGCCGGTATATCCGGGGGCCGGGGTAAAGGTTGGTGTCAGCGTTGTTGCATTCGAAAGTGAACCGGCACTCGGAGGTTGAAACTCCCACAACAGATTAGAATAATTCCCTGCTGAAGCGCTCTCGAGAACAAAAGGAGCACCATTACAGATAGTCAGATCATTTCCGGCATTGGCAAAAGGAACACCTGCAATTACAAGTATGAGCGAATCAACATGATCACTGCAAGGTGAAATGCCCGATACGTTCATTATAAGAATAACTTCCGCGGCATTTACATCAGCAAGGCTTGGTGTATAAGTAGGATTCACCATCGAAGGATCGTTAAAAGTGCCTGTTCCGCTGCTTGTCCAGAGAATGGAACTGTATTGCATTGCAGTTGCTCCGGTTATTTCAACAGCGGTTTGCTGGCATGTTTCTAGATCTCCTCCGGCCGAGGCAGTGGCAGCAGGACTAATGGTAAGAGTCATCGCATCGCTTATATTTCCACAAGGGCTGATAGCCGTAACATTGAGGGTGAGCGTTACCTGCCCGCTTTCACCGGGTGAAGGTGTATAGGTAGGCGAGAGCGTATTGGCTCCTGCAAGAGCACCCTGTCCGTTATGTGTCCATACGAATGATGAATATCCAAGTGCTGTTGCATCCCCGATTGTTACAGCTGACGAATTGCAGCTGCTTCTGTCAGGCCCGGCATTGGCGGAAGGCGGAATGGATAATAAAAGTGTCAGATTATCCGTAGCCGTGCCACATGATTCAAAGCCATTTACAAGTAAGGTGAGTACAACCGAACCTGCATTCACATCAGCCAGACTCGGCGTATAAACAGCATTCAGTAAAGTAGCATCAGCAAATGTGCCGGTTCCCGAGCTTGTCCATAACAAGGTATTTGCTCCTGTTGCTGAGGCATTTGCCAGAACAAACGGAATAGTACCACAACCTGAGTCATCATTACCGGCAAAAGCAAGCGGTGTCGGGTGAATAGTCAGGTTCATGCTTGAAATGGCGTTACCGCAGGTTTGCGAACCTGTTGCCGTTAAAGTAAGAGTGATAACACCTGTTTCATTGGGTGTCGGAGTATAAACCGGCGCAAGTGAAGTGGCCCCTGTTAATGTGCCTGACCCGGTATGTGTCCATAATAAGGAAACATAGTTGGAAGCACTGGCTCCTGCTACCGTATAAGGAGTACCCTGGCAAGTGGAGGCATCTCCACCGCTGTTGGCCACCGGAGCTTTCTCAAAGGTCAGAACCAGGTCATCACCGGAATTGCCACAAGGCGAACTTCCATAAGCGGTAAGAGTTAATGTTACACTACCGGAATTAATATCACCCGCACTTGGCGTGTAGGTAGTAATTAGCTGCGTTGCATCTGCAAAAACTCCTGTACCGCTGCTTGTCCATAGCAGGCTGTTATAATACCCTGCAATAGCGCCGGAGGTTGAATAGGTCTGGTTTTCGCAGATTGTCTCATCCGAACCTGCGATTGCAAATGGAGCTGGTAAAATGGTAAGTAACATCTGATCAACTGCAGATTCACAGCTGGCAAGACCTGTCGCCGTTAAAGTCAGGAATATATTCCCGGTTTCGCCAGGCAGAGGCACATAAGCAGGTGTTAAAGTATTGGAATTTTGTAGTGTTCCGAGTCCGCTTGTAGTCCATAGGAGTGATGTGTAATTTTGAGCAGTTGCGTTCAATATGGTAAAGGATTGTCCCTGGCACGAGATATCGTCAGGCCCTGCATCGGCAGTGGCCTGTGGTGAAATACCCAGTACCATGTCATCAACGGCATCAATACAAGGAGCAACAGCATAAGCAGTAAGGCTCAGTATAACGCTGCCTGCTGACAAATCGGCCACACTAGGAGTATAAACCGGGTTCAGGAGGTTTGGATTGTCAAATGAACCGGTTCCACTGCTTGTCCATAAATACCCGCTTGCGTTTTGAGCCGAAGCTCCGGTTAACTGAACACTTCCTGTTGTAGCACATATGGTGATATCGGGCCCTGCAGTGATTGTAACCTGCGGCAGAACATTTATTGTGATAGTATCGTTTACACATATCGAGGGTAAAGGAGTACCATTATCACATAAAGCCACTACAATAGTTTCGGTTCCGGTAAAAGATACTGCAGGAGTATAGGAATAATCACCATTGGTTTGTATGGCGAAAATCCCGTTCAACGGTCCAACCACTGGAGTTGTATTCACCGATAATGCAGTAAAGTCGGGATCATAATCGCCATTGTCAAGAATATTTCCGGTAAGGGTGCTGTTGTTACAGGTTGATACATTTTCGTTGAAAACAACGGGCGCATCATTTACCGGTGAATTGATGATTGTTATTATGGCTGTGTCGCACAATGCCGGTGTACCATTATCGCACACCATTATACAGAACACATCGTTACCATTATAATCAGGATCAGGGGTATAGGTCACGCATACCAGGTTACCTGTTACTACCGGAGCACTAATAGTTCCGTTAGCCGGATCGCCGCATATGCTTGCAGTAAATACCGAGCCTGCATCCGGATCGGTTATCGGAAGACAGATGGTGATCGGGGTATCTTCGGGAGTGGTTGTTATAACCCCTGTTACAACGGGTGGATTGCTGACCGGCTGAACAATAATAGTTACTATCGCAGTGTCGCATAACACTGGGACACCATTGTCGCATACCTCAATACAAAACTGATCTGTCCCATTGTAGAAAGGATTCGGGGTGTATGTAACACATACTGTGCTGCCGCTTACTACCGGAACACCGAGAGTGCCGTTGCCTGGATTACCGCAGATACTGGCCGTAAATACCGAGCCTGCATCCGGATCGGTTATCGGAAGACAGATGGTAATCGGAGTATCCTCAGGAGTAGTTACGGTGATTCCCGTGATGACAGGCGGATCGTTGACCGGGGTCACATTTACCGTGATCATGGCCGTGTCGCAGAGTACAGGGATGCCGTTATCGCATACTTCGATACAGAACTGATCTGTGCCGTTGAAATTCGGGTCTGGCGTATAAGTAACACATACTGTGCTGCCGGTTACTACCGGAACACTGAGGGTGCCGTTGGTAGCAGTGCCGCAGATACTGGCCGTAAATACTGAGCCTGCATCCGGATCGGTTATCGGAAGACAGATGGTAATTGGCGTATCCTCAGGAGTAGTTTCGGTGGTTCCCGTGATGACAGGCGGATCGTTGACCGGGGTCACATTTACCGTTATCATGGCCGTGTCGCAGAGTACAGGGGTGCCGTTATCGCATACTTCGATACAGAACTGGTCGGTACCATTGAAATTGGCATTTGGTGTATAAGTAACACATACTGTGCTGCCGGTTACTACCGGAACACTGAGGGTGCCGTTGGTAGCAGTGCCGCAGATACTGGCCGTAAATACTGAGCCTGCATCCGGATCGGTTATCGGAAGACAGATGGTTATCGGAGTATCCTCAGGAGTAGTTTCGGTGGTTCCCGTGATGACAGGCGGATCGTTGACCGGGGTCACATTTACCGTTATCATGGCCGTGTCGCAAAGTACAGGGGTGCCGTTATCGCATACTTCGATACAGAACTGGTCGGTACCATTGAAATTGGCATTTGGTGTATAGGTAACACATACTGTGCTGCCGGTTACTACCGGAACACCCAGAGTTCCATTGCCTGGATTACCGCAGATGCTGGCCGTAAATACCGAGCCTGCATCCGGATCGGTTATCGGAAGACAGATGGTAATTGGCGTATCCTCAGGAGTAGTTTCGGTGGTTCCCGTGATGACAGGCGGATCGTTGACCGGGGTCACATTTACCGTTATCATGGCCGTGTCGCAGAGTACAGGGGTGCCGTTATCGCATACTTCGATACAGAACTGGTCGGTACCATTGAAATTGGCATTTGGTGTATAAGTAACACATACTGTGCTGCCGGTTACTACCGGAACACTGAGGGTGCCGTTGGTAGCAGTGCCGCAGATGCTGGCCGTAAATACCGAGCCTGCATCCGGATCGGTTATCGGAAGACAGATGGTAATTGGCGTATCCTCAGGAGTAGTTTCGGTGGTTCCCGTGATGACAGGCGGATCGTTGACCGGAGTTATTGTAATGTATACAATTGCCGTATCACAAAGAACCGGCATACCGTTGTCGCATACCTGGTAGATATAACTGTCGGTTCCGTTGAAATTCGGATCTGGCGTATAAGTGATAGCGCCGGTAACAGGATTTACACTTAACATACCATTGGCTGGAGGAGAAGTGATTGTAACTGAGGTAGGATCGATTATTCCGTCGATATCGTAATCATTACCAAGTACATTGGTGGTAACCGGGGTATCTTCCGGGGTGGTGTCGTAATCAACTACTGCAACAGGAGGATCATTTACCGCTGTTACCGTGATATAAACAATGGCTGTATCGCAAAGCACAGGCATACCGTTGTCGCATACCTGGTAGATATAACTGTCGGTTCCGTTGAAATTCGGATTCGGAGTATAGGTGATGGCTCCGGTGACAGGGTTGATACTTAAGGTACCATTAGATGCAGGTGAGCTTATGGTTACGGAGGTCGGATCAATTATTCCGTCGATATCGTAATCATTACCAAGTACACTGGTAGTAACCGGGGTATCTTCCGGGGTGGTTTCGTAATCAACTACTGCAACAGGAGGATCATTTACCGCTGTTACCGTGATATAAACAATGGCTGTATCGCAAAGCACCGGCATACCGTTGTCGCATACCTGGTAGATATAACTGTCGGTTCCGTTGAAATTCGGATTCGGAGTATAGGTGATGGCACCGGTAACAGGATTTACACTTAACAGACCATTGGCTGGAGGAGAAGTGATTGTAACTGAGGTAGGATCGATTGTTCCGTCGATATCGTAATCATTATCAAGTACACTGGTAGTAACCGGGGTATCTTCCGGGGTGGTGTCGTAATCAACTACTGCAACAGGAGGATCATTTACCGCTGTTATCGTGATATAAACAATGGCTGTATCGCAAAGCACAGGCATACCGTTGTCGCATACCTGGTAGATATAACTGTCGGTTCCGTTGAAATTCGGATTCGGAGTATAGGTGATGGCTCCGGTAACAGGATTTACACTTAACAGTACCATTGGCTGGAGGAGAAGCTGATTGTAACGGAGGTCGGATCAATTATTCCGTCGATATCGTAATCATTACCAAGTACACTGGTAGTAACCGGGGTATCTTCCGGGGTGGTGTCGTAATCAACTACTGCAACAGGAGGATCATTTACCGCTGTTACCGTGATATAAACAATGGCTGTATCGCAAAGCACAGGCATACCGTTGTCGCATACCTGGTAGATATAACTGTCGGTTCCGTTGAAATTCGGATTCGGAGTATAGGTGATGGCTCCGGTGACAGGATTGACACTTAAGGTACCATTAGATGCAGGTGAAGCTGATGGTTACGGAGGTCGGATCAATTATTCCGTCGATATCGTAATCATTACCAAGTACACTGGTAGTAACCGGGGTATCTTCCGGGGTGGTGTCGTAATCAACTACTGCAACAGGAGGATCATTTACCGCTGTTACCGTGATATAAACAATGGCCGTATCGCAAAGCACCGGCATACCGTTGTCGCATACCTGGTAGATATAACTGTCGGTTCCGTTGAAATTCGGATTCGGCGTATAGGTGATGGCGCCGGTAACAGGATTTACACTTAACATACCATTGGCTGGAGGAGAAGTGATTGTAACTGAGGTAGGATCGATTGTTCCGTCGATATCGTAATCATTACCAAGTACACTGGTAGTAACCGGGGTATCTTCCGGGGTGGTGTCGTAATCAACTACTGCAACAGGAGGATCATTTACCGCTGTTACTGTGATATAAACAATGGCTGTATCGCAAAGCACAGGCATACCGTTGTCGCATACCTGGTAGATATAACTGTCGGTTCCGTTGAAATTCGGATTCGGAGTATAGGTGATGGCTCCGGTGACTGGGTTGATACTTAAGGTACCATTAGATGCAGGTGAGCTTATGGTTACGGAGGTCGGATCAATTATTCCGTCGATATCGTAATCATTACCAAGTACACTGGTAGTAACCGGGGTATCTTCCGGGGTGGTGTCGTAATCAACTACTGCAACAGGAGGATCATTTACCGCTGTTACCGTGATATAAACAATGGCTGTATCGCAAAGCACAGGCATACCGTTGTCGCATACCTGGTAGATATAACTGTCGGTTCCGTTGAAATTCGGATCAGGCGTATAAGTGATAGCGCCGGTAACAGGATTTACACTTAACATACCATTGGCTGGAGGAGAAGTGATTGTAACTGAGGTCGGATCGATTATTCCGTCGATATCGTAATCATTACCAAGTACACTGGTAGTAACCGGGGTATCTTCAGGGGTGGTGTCGTAATCAACTACTGCAACAGGAGGATCATTTACCGCTGTTATTGTGATATAAACAATGGCTGTATCGCAAAGCACAGGCATACCGTTGTCGCATACCTGGTAGATATAACTGTCGGTTCCGTTGAAATTCGGATTCGGAGTATAGGTGATGGCTCCGGTGACTGGGTTGATACTTAAGGTACCATTAGATGCAGGTGAGCTTATGGTTACGGAGGTCGGATCAATTATTCCGTCGATATCGTAATCATTATCAAGTACACTGGTAGTAACCGGGGTATCTTCCGGGGTGGTTTCGTAATCAACTACTGCAACAGGAGGATCATTTACCGCTGTTACCGTGATATAAACAATGGCTGTATCGCAAAGCACAGGCATACCGTTGTCGCATACCTGGTAGATATAACTGTCGGTTCCGTTGAAATTCGGATCAGGCGTATAAGTGATAGCGCCGGTAACAGGATTTACACTTAACATACCATTGGCTGGAGGAGAAGTGATTGTAACTGAGGTAGGATCGATTGTTCCGTCGATATCGTAATCATTACCAAGTACACTGGTAGTAACCGGGGTATCTTCCGGGGTGGTGTCGTAATCAACTACTGCAACAGGAGGATCATTTACCGCTGTTACCGTGATATAAACAATGGCTGTATCGCAAAGCACAGGCATACCGTTGTCGCATACCTGGTAGATATAACTGTCGGTTCCGTTGAAATTCGGATTCGGCGTATAAGTGATAGCGCCGGTAACAGGATTTACACTTAACATACCATTGGCTGGAGGAGAAGTGATTGTAACTGAGGTCGGATCGATTATTCCGTCGATATCGTAATCATTACCAAGTACACTGGTAGTAACCGGGGTATCTTCCGGGGTGGTGTCGTAATCAACTACTGCAACAGGAGGATCATTTACCGCTGTTACCGTGATATAAACAATGGCCGTATCGCATAGTACCGGCATACCGTTGTCGCATACCTGGTAGATATAACTGTCGGTTCCGTTGAAATTCGGATTCGGAGTATAGGTGATGGCTCCGGTAACAGGATTTACACTTAACAGACCATTGGCTGGAGGAGAAGTGATTGTAACTGAGGTCGGATCGATTATTCCGTCGATATCGTAATCATTACCAAGTACACTGGTAGTAACCGGGGTATCTTCCGGGGTGGTGTCGTAATCAACTACTGCAACAGGAGGATCATTTACCGCTGTTACCGTGATATAAACAATGGCTGTATCGCAAAGCACCGGCATACCGTTGTCGCATACCTGGTAGATATAACTGTCGGTTCCGTTGAAATTCGGATTCGGCGTATAGGTGATGGCACCGGTAACAGGATTTACACTTAACATACCATTGGCTGGAGGAGAAGTGATTGTAACTGAGGTAGGATCGATTGTTCCGTCGATATCGTAATCATTACCAAGTACACTGGTAGTAACCGGGGTATCTTCCGGGGTGGTGTCGTAATCAACTACTGCAACAGGAGGATCATTTACCGCTGTTACCGTGATATAAACAATGGCTGTATCGCAAAGCACAGGCATACCGTTGTCGCATACCTGGTAGATATAACTGTCGGTTCCGTTGAAATTCGGATTCGGAGTATAGGTGATGGCTCCGGTAACAGGATTTACACTTAACATACCATTGGCTGGAGGAGAAGTGATTGTAACTGAGGTCGGATCGATTATTCCGTCGATATCGTAATCATTACCAAGTACACTGGTAGTAACCGGGGTATCTTCCGGGGTGGTGTCGTAATCAACTACTGCAACAGGAGGATCATTTACCGCTGTTACCGTGATATAAACAATGGCTGTATCGCAAAGCACAGGCATACCGTTGTCGCATACCTGGTAGATATAACTGTCGGTTCCGTTGAAATTCGGATCAGGCGTATAAGTGATGGCGCCGGTAACAGGATTTACACTTAACAGACCATTGGCTGGAGGAGAAGTGATTGTAACTGAGGTAGGATCGATTGTTCCGTCGATATCGTAATCATTACCAAGTACACTGGTAGTAACCGGGGTATCTTCCGGGGTGGTGTCGTAATCAACTACTGCAACAGGAGGATCATTTACCGCTGTTACCGTGATATAAACAATGGCTGTATCGCAAAGCACAGGCATACCGTTGTCGCATACCTGGTAGATATAACTGTCGGTTCCGTTGAAATTCGGATTCGGAGTATAGGTGATGGCTCCGGTAACAGGATTTACACTTAACAGACCATTGGCTGGAGGAGAAGTGATTGTAACTGAGGTAGGATCGATTATTCCGTCGATATCGTAATCATTACCAAGTACACTGGTAGTAACCGGGGTATCTTCCGGGGTGGTGTCGTAATCAACTACTGCAACAGGAGGATCATTTACCGCTGTTACCGTGATATAAACAATGGCTGTATCGCAAAGCACAGGCATACCGTTGTCGCATACCTGGTAGATATAACTGTCGGTTCCGTTGAAATTCGGATTCGGAGTATAGGTGATGGCTCCGGTGACAGGATTTACACTTAACATACCATTGGCTGGAGGAGAAGTGATTGTAACTGAGGTAGGATCGATTGTTCCGTCGATATCGTAATCATTATCAAGTACACTGGTAGTAACCGGGGTATCTTCAGGGGTGGTGTCGTAATCAACTACTGCAACAGGAGGATCATTTACCGCTGTTACCGTGATATAAACAATGGCTGTATCGCATAGTACCGGCATACCGTTGTCGCATACCTGGTAGATATAACTGTCGGTTCCGTTGAAATTCGGATTCGGAGTATAGGTGATGGCGCCGGTAACAGGATTTACACTTAACAGACCATTGGCTGGAGGAGAAGTGATTGTAACTGAGGTAGGATCGATTGTTCCGTCGATATCGTAATCATTACCAAGTACACTGGTAGTAACCGGGGTATCTTCAGGGGTGGTTTCGTAATCAACTACTGCAACAGGCTGACAGTTTAAAACAGTTATAGTTACATTTGACGATGATGGAGTACAGGTTCCATTTGTAATAGTCCAATCGAAAACATATATACCCTGAATTAATCCTGATACTGAAGATGTCGGGTTTGCAACATTTGCTATTACAGCTGAATTAGGTCCTGAAATCTGAGTCCATGTACCAGTTCCATGCAGCGGAGTGTTAGCTGCCATAGTTGCGGTTGTAAGTCCGCAAAATGACTGGTCAGGGCCTGCATTTGATAAAGGAGCAAGGAAAATGGTCAGTGTCATGCTATTGCTTGTATTTGCACAGGGAGCAGCACTATAAGCTGTTAAAGTCAGGTCAACTGTCCCTGCGGCAATATCAGCTGCTCCTGGAGTATACAAAGGATTTAGAGCTGTATCGTCATCAAAAGTTCCTGTTCCGGAGGTTGTCCAGAGCAGGCTTGTATAATTTGTAGCAGTAGCAGTGCTGAAGCTATAGGTTCCGGTACTGCAGATAGCATTATTTCCGCCTGCATCAGCCGTTGCCGTGTTATTTACCGTTACAGTTACCTGGTTTGATATTACCGGACCACATCCATCCCCGGCAGCCGAAATTATCACCTGGTAGTAAGTGGTGGATGCAAGTGCAGGAGTGGTATAACTTGCTGAGTTAGCACCTGATCCGCCCACGACATTCGCATAGGGCCCTGCGAGAGCGCTGGCACTCTGCCACTGGTAAGCAAGTGAGGGTGTTCCACCTGTTGCATTAACGCTAAGAATAGTGGTTGAACCGGCACAAATAGTAGTATTCGCTGGTTGAGTTGTTATGGATGGATCGGTTGTGACTGTAATAGTAATTGATCCTGATGTTACCGTTCCACACCCGTTTCCGGTTGCAGAAATAAAACACCTGTACAGGTAGTTGCCTGCAACGTTGATGCCAGCTACTGAAAAAGTATTACCATTGCCACCTGTATAAACGGATCCGGAGGGTGTTCCATTTGCCACGCTGCTCCATACTGCTCCGTCGTAGTATTCCCATTGGTAAACAAGGGAAGGACTTCCTCCTGCAGCAACAAGAGTGATATTGGAAGTTGTTCCGCCAACACAAATTGCAGCCGGACTTGTAGGTTGAGTTGTAATGTTTGGGTCAGCAACAACCGTGTAGGATGCTCCTGCGCTTATAAAGTTACAACCGGATGTATTATTGGTACTAAGCCTGTATTGATAAACTCCTGCCCCGGTAGCGCCCGAAACAGTCATAGTAAGAGTGGTTGCATTGGTATAATTAGTTCCGGCTGGGGTGCCATTTACTACATTATTCCAGGTAGCTCCGTTATAGTATTGCCATTGGTAGGTAGGAATGCCGGTTCCGCCACTGATGGTGCTGCTCACAACTGTGCTTCCGCCTGAACAAATGGAGGTATTGGTGAATGTCGGCAGGGTAAGTGTTGGATCCGCAACAACTGTAACTGTCACTGCATTTGAAGTAGCCGTATTACAATCATTACCTGTTGCTGTAACAAGGCAGTGATACTGGTAACTCCCTGCTGCTGATATTCCTGCAACTGAGAAAGTGGCTGTTGCACCTCCAGTATATGTTGATCCGGCGGGTGTTCCGTTTACCACATTGTTCCAGGTTACACCGTTATAGTATTGCCACTGATAGTTCAGTGAAGGGGTTCCACCCGATGCGGCGATAGTCATATTCGCCGTTGTGCCGCCCACGCATATATCGGCTGGGCTAATGGGTTGTGTATTAATAGTAGGATCAGGAACTACTGTAATTGTTGAGCTGTTCGAAATGAGATCAGCACAATTTGGTGATGTCACTGTTACTATACAACGGAAATAGGTGGTTGATGTAAGCACATCTGTAGTATAAGCAGCTGTATTAGCTCCGCTGCCCCCACTTACATTAACCCAGGTCGAATTGTCGGGACTCGACTGCCATTGATAACCTAGAGTTGCGGCACCGCCATCGACTGTAATTGATAATGAACTTACTGTACCACCAGTGCAAATAGTTGAAGAAGCCGGTTGAGTTGTAATTCGTGGGACATAAACAATCGCACAATTTGAATTTACTGTATTGCAGCCACTGCCCGATGCAAAAACCCGAACCCTATAATAGGTAGTCTGAGTAAGTGCTGCTGTAGTATAACTACTTCCGGTTTCTCCTGGAATATTAGCCCATGCTCCTGCACAGCCGGTGGCATTCGACTGCCACTGATAAGTGAGGAAAGGGGTACCATCCGTAGCGGTAACTGACAACAATGTCGTGGTTCCACTGCAAATA
>CAVQQF010000010.1:0-141050 GCA_963714825.1 uncultured Bacteroidales bacterium
CGATTGTTGTAGTTGCAGGCAAAGCATCAATCACAGGAGCAGTAATATCCTGCACGCTTATGGTTTGGGAAGCTGTTGAGCTGTTTCCACATGCATCGGTAGCTGTCCAGGTGCGGGTCACGCTGTATGAACCGGCACAAGCACCGTTAGTAGTAACATCGTTAAAAGTGAGAGTGAGCGCGCTTATACAGTTATCAGTAGCCGTAGCAACAGCAAATACCGGAGTAGCAGGACAATCAATTGTGCTTGTTGCTTGTAAAGCTGTAATTACAGGAGCAATAATATCATGAACAATAATTAATTGAGTACATGTGCTTACATTTCCATCATTATCAGCAATGCTGTAAATGCGTGAAATAGTTTCAGGACAGCTTAAATTATTGCTCGTCTGGTTAACCATTGTGAAACTTGCGGCATCAGATACCGTTATTATCATCTGCCAAACCACCGGCAGCAATAAACGCAGGCAGCGAAGCATATGCAGCAGGAACTTCTTCAATGCAATTAAGGCTGATGGTTGGTGGACAACTCATTGTCGGACCTTCATTATCAGTCACAGTAACTGTCATTTGACAGGTAGCAGTATTTCCACATTCATCAGTAGCAGTCCATATAATGCTTGTAACTCCCAGATTATAAACTCCGCTGGCGTTATTAGTATTATTAAAGTTACTTAGTGAAAGTAACAGTTCCACAGATATCGCTTACTACAGGTTGACCAACAGTAACTGTAGCTGTATTAAGGCTAGGATCTGTTTGAACAACTATTGAAGCAGGACATGTTATTGCCGGTGCAGTAATATCCTGTACATTAATCGTTTGTGATGCTGTAGAGCTATTTCCACAAGCATCAGTAGCAGTCCATGTGCGGGTTACGCTGTACGAACGTGCACAAGTACCTGGAGTAGTTACATCATTCGAAGTGAGGGTGAAAGCACTTCCGCAATTATCAGTTGCTGTAGCTACTGCGAATACAGGAGTAGCGGGACAGTTAATAGTTGAAACAGCAGGTAATGCATTAATTACTGGAGCCGAAATATCCTGAACGTTAATTGTTTGCGAAGCTGTTGAGCTGTTTCCACAGGCATCAGTAGCAGTCCAGGTGCGGGTCACGCTATATGAACCTGCACAAGCACCTGGAGTAGTTACATCATTCGAAGTAAGGGTGAAAGCACTTCCGCAAGCATCAGTTGCTGTAGCCACTGCAAATACAGGAGTAGCCGGACAGTTAATGGTCGGAATTAGCAGGCAGTGGATCAATTACCGGAGCAGTAATATCTTGAACATTGATGGTTTGCGAGGCAGTTGACGAATTTCCACAAGCATCGATAGCTGTCCATGTGCGTGTAACACTGTAGGTCCCTGCACAGGCACCTGGAGTAGTAATATCATTTGACGTAAGTGTGAAAGCACTTCCGCAGGCATCGGTAGCTGTAGCTACTGCAAATACAGGAGTAGCGGGACAGTTGATGGTCGAAACCGCAGGCAGCGGATCAATAACCGGTGCTGAAATATCCTGAACATTTATGGTTTGCGAAGCCGTTGAGCTATTTCCACAAGCATCGGTAGCTGTCCATGTGCGGGTAACGCTGTAGGTCCTGCACAGGCACCCGGAGTTGTAATATCATTTGAAGTCAATGTGAAAGCACTTCCGCAATTATCAGTTGCTGTAGCCACTGCAAATACAGGAGTAGCCGGACAGTTAATTGTTGAAACTGCAGGTAATGCATTAATTACCGGAGCTGAAATATCCTGAACATTAATGGTTTGTGAAGCCGTTGAGCTATTTCCACAAGCATCAGTTGCAGTCCAGGTGCGTGTCACGCTGTATGTTCCTGCACAGGCACCTGGAGTAGTAATATCGTTTGACGTAAGCGTAAATGCACTTCCGCAAGCATCAGTTGCCGTAGCCACTGCAAATACAGGAGTAGCAGGGCAATCTATCGTTGAAACTGCTGGTAATGCATCTATAATCGGAGCCGAAATATCCTGAACATTAATGGTTTGCGAAGCTGTTGAGCTGTTTCCACAAGCATCAGTAGCAGTCCAGGTGCGGGTCACGCTATATGAACCTGCACAAGTACCTGGAGTAGTTACATCATTCGAAGTAAGGGTGAAAGCACTTCCGCAAGCATCAGTTGCTGTAGCCACTGCAAATACAGGAGTAGCCGGACAGTTAATGGTCGAAATAGCAGGCAGTGGATCAATTACCGGAGCAGTAATATCCTGCACGCTTATGGTTTGGGAAGCTGTTGAGCTGTTTCCACAAGCATCATTAGCAGTCCAGGTGCGGGTCACGCTGTATGAACCGGCACAGGCACCAGGAGTAGTAACATCATTGATATTTTAATGTAAATGCACTTCGGCAATTATCAGTTGCTGTAGCTACTGCGAATACCGGAGTAGCAGGACAATCAATTGTGCTTGTTGCCGGCAAAGCTGCAATTATAGGAGCAATAATATCATGAACAATAATTAATTGAGTACAAGTACTTACATTTCCATCATTATCAGCAATGCTGTAAATGCGTGAAATAGTTTCAGGACAGCTCAAATTATTGCTCGTCTGGCTAACCATTGTGAAACTTGCGGCATCAATACCGTTATTATCATCTGCCAATCCACCGGCAGCAATAAACGCAGGCAGCGAAGCATATGCAGCAGGAACTTCTTCAATGCAATTAACGCTGATGGTTGGTGGACAACTCATTGTCGGACCTTCATTATCAGTCAGCAGTAACTGTCATTTGACAGGTAGCAGTATTTCCACATTCATCAGTAGCAGTCCATATAATGCTTGTAACTCCCAGATTATAAATTCCGCTGGCGTTATTAGTATTATTAAAGTTATTGGTGAATGTTACGGTTCCACAAATGTCGGTTACTACAGGCTGGCCAACAGTAACAGTAGCAGTATTAAGGCTAGGATCTGCTTTGAACAACTATTGAAGCAGGACATGTTATTGCCGGTGCAGTAATATCCTGTACATTAATCGTTTGTGATGCTGTAGAGCTATTTCCACAAGCATCAGTAGCAGTCCATGTGCGGGTTACGCTGTACGAACCTGCACAAGTACCTGGAGTAGTTACATCATTCGAAGTAAGGGTGAAAGCACTTCCGCAATTATCAGTTGCTGTAGCTAAAGCAAATGCAGGAGTACCTGGGCAATTTATTGTTGAAATCGCTGGTAATGCATTTATAACCGGAGCCGAAATATCCTGAACATTTATGGTTTGCGAAGCAGTTGAGCTGTTTCCACAGGCATCAGTAGCCGTCCATGTGCGTGTAACACTGTAAGTTCCTGCACAGGCACCCGGTGTAGTAATATCATTGTAAGTCAGAGTAAATGCGCTTCCGCAAGCATCAGTTGCCGTTGCCACTGCAAATACCGGAGTAGCAGGGCAATTTATTGTTGAAATCGCTGGTAATGCATTTATAACCGGAGCCGCAATATCCTGAACATTTATGGTTTGCGAGGCAGTTGACGAATTTCCACAAGCATCGGTAGCTGTCCATGTGCGGGTAACGCTATATGAACCGACACAGGCACCGTTAGTGGTAACATCGTTAAATGTAAGCGTAAATGCACTTCCGCAATTATCCGTTGCTGTAGCTACTGCGAATGTCGGAGTAGCCGGACAGTTAATTGTTGAAACCGCAGGTAATGCATTAATAACCGGAGCCGAAATATCCTGAACAATGATCGTTTGTGAAGCCGTTGAACTGTTTCCACAAGCATCAGTAGCAGTCCAGGTGCGGGTTACGCTGTACGAACCTGCACAAGTACCAGGGGTAGTTACATCATTCGAAGTAAGGGTGAAAGCACTTCCACAATTATCAGTTGCTGTAGCTACTGCGAATACCGGAGTAGCAGGGCAATCTATCGTTGAAACTGCTGGTAATGCATCTATAACCGGAGCTGATATATCCTGAACATTAATGGTTTGCGAAGCAGTTGAGCTGTTTCCACAAGCATCAGTTGCAGTCCAGGTGCGGGTTACGCTATATGAACCTGCACAAGCACCAGGAGTAGTAACATCATTGTATGTTAATGTAAATGCACTTCCACAATTATCAGTTGCTGTAGCTACTGCGAATACTGGAGTAGCAGGACAATCTATCGTTGAAACTGCTGGTAATGCATTAATTACCGGAGCCGAAATATCCTGAACATTGATGGTTTGCGAAGCTGTTGAGCTATTTCCACAAGCATCATTTGCAGTCCAGGTGCGGGTCACGCTATATGAACCTGCACAAGTACCAGGAGTAGTAACATCATTGTATGTTAATGTAAATGCACTTCCGCAATTATCAGTTGCTGTAGCTATTGCGAATACCGGAGTAGCTGGACAATCGATTGTTGTAGTTGCAGGCAAAGCATCAATCACAGGAGCAGTAATATCCTGCACGCTTATGGTTTGGGAAGCAGTTGAACTGTTTCCGCAAGCATCGGTAGCTGTCCATGTGCGGGTTACACTGTAAGTTCCTGCACAGGCGCCGTTAGTGGTAACATCATTAAAAGTGAGAGTGAGCGCACTTAGGCAGTTATCAGTAGCTGTTGCAACAGCAAATACCGGAGTAGCAGGACAATCAATTGTGCTTGTTGCTGGTAAAGCTGCAATTACAGGAGCTATAATATCATGAACAATAATTAATTGTGTACATGTACTTACATTTCCATCATTATCAGCAATGCTGTAAATGCGTGAAATTGTTTCCGGACAGCTTAGATTATTGCTCGTCTGGCTAACCATTGTGAAACTTGCGGCATCAATACCGTTATTATCATCTGCCAAACCACCGGCAGCAATAAACGCAGCCAGCGAAGCATATGCAGCAGGAACTTCTTCAATGCAATTAAGGCTGATGGTTGGTGGACAACTCATTGTCGGACCTTCATTATCAGTAACCGTAACTGTCATTTGACATGTTGCAGTATTTCCACATTCATCAGTAGCAGTCCATATAATGCTTGTAACTCCCAGGTTATAAATTCCGCTGGCGTTATTTGTATTATTAAAGTTATTGGTGAATGTTACGGTTCCACAAATGTCGGTTACTACAGGCTGGCCAACAGTAACAGTTGCAGTATTAAGGCTAGGATCTGTTTGAACAACTATTGAAGCAGGACATGTTATTGCTGGTGCAGTAATATCCTGTACATTAATCGTTTGTGAAGCCGTTGAGCTATTTCCACAAGCATCGGTTGCAGTCCATGTGCGGGTAACGCTGTAGGTTCCTGCACAGGCGCCCGGAGTGGTAATATCATTTGAAGTAAGTGTGAAAGCACTTCCGCAATTATCAGTTGCTGTAGCTACTGCGAATACAGGAGTAGCCGGACAGTTAATTGTTGAAACCGCAGGTAATGCATTAATTACCGGAGCTGAAATATCCTGAACATTAATGGTTTGTGAAGCCGTTGAGCTATTTCCACAAGCATCAGTAGCAGTCCAGGTGCGGGTCACGCTGTATGTACCGGCACAGGCACCCGGAGTAGTAATATCATTTGAAGTGAGTGTGAAAGCACTTCCGCAATTATCAGTTGCTGTAGCTACTGCGAATACCGGAGTAGCAGGGCAATCTATCGTTGAAACTGCAGGTAATGCATTAATTACCGGAGCCGAAATATCCTGAACATTAATGGTTTGTGAAGCTGTTGAGCTGTTTCCACAAGCATCAGTAGCAGTCCAGGTGCGGGTCACGCTATATGAACCTGCACAAGCACCAGGAGTAGTAACATCATTGAATGTTAGTGTAAATGCACTTCCGCAATTATCAGTTGCTGTAGCTACTGCGAATACCGGAGTAGCCGGACAATCTGATTGTTGAAGTTGCAGGCAATGCATCAATTACCGGAGCAGTAATATCCTGCACGCTTATGGTTTGCGAAGCTGTTGAGCTGTTTCCACAAGCATCAGTAGCTGTCCAGGTGCGGGTCACGCTGTATGAACCTGCACAAGCACCAGGAGTAGTAACATCATTGTATGTGAGTGTGAATGCACTTCCGCAATTATCAGTTGCTGTTGCTACTGCGAATACCGGAGTAGCAGGACAATCAATTGTGTTTGTTGCTGGTAAAGCTGCAATTACAGGAGCAATAATATCATGAACAATAATTAATTGAGTACAAGTACTTACATTTCCATCATTATCAGCAATGCTGTAAATGCGTGAAATAGTTTCAGGACAGCTTAAATTATTGCTCGTCTGGTTAACCATTGTGAAACTTGCGGCATCAATACCGTTATTATCATCTGCCAAACCACCGGCAGCAATAAACGCAGCCAGCGAAGCATATGCAGCAGGAACTTCTTCAATGCAATTAAGGCTGATGGTTGGTGGACAACTCATTGTCGGACCTTCATTATCAGTAACCGTAACTGTCATTTGACATGTTGCAGTATTTCCACATTCATCAGTAGCAGTCCATACAATGCTTGTAACTCCCAGGTTATAAATTCCGCTGGCGTTATTAGTATTATTAAAGTTATTGGTGAATGTTACGGTTCCACAAATGTCGGTTACTACAGGCTGGCCAACAGTAACAGTAGCAGTATTAAGGCTAGGATCTGTTTGAACAACTATTGAAGCAGGACATGTTATTACCGGAGCCGAAATATCCTGTACATTAATCGTTTGTGATGCTGTTGAGCTATTTCCACAAGCATCAGTAGCAGTCCAGGTGCGGGTTACGCTGTACGAACCTGCACAAGCACCAGGAGTAGTAATATCATTTGAAGTGAGTGTGAAAGCACTTCCGCAATTATCAGTTGCTGTAGCTATTGCAAATGCCGGAGTAGCTGGGCAATTTATTGTTGAAATCGCTGGTAATGCATTTATAACCGGAGCCGAAATATCCTGAACATTTATGGTTTGCGAAGCAGTTGAGCTGTTTCCACAGGCATCAGTAGCAGTCCATGTGCGGGTAACACTGTAAGTTCCTGCACAGGCACCCGGAGTAGTAATATCATTTGAAGTAAGTGTGAAAGCACTTCCGCAGGCATCGGTAGCTGTAGCCACTGCAAATACCGGAGTAGCAGGACAATCTAATGGTTGAAACTGCTGGTAACGCATCAATAACCGGAGCGAAATATCCTGAACATTGATCGTTTGCGAAGCCGTTGAGCTGTTTCCACAAGCATCAGTTGCAGTCCAGGTGCGGGTAACGCTGTAGGTTCCTGCACAGGCACCAGGAGTAGTAATATCATTTGAAGTAAGTGTGAAAGCACTTCCGCATGCATCAGTAGCTGTAGCTACTGCAAATACAGGAGTAGCGGACAGTTGATGGTCGAAACTGCAGGTAATGCATTAATTACCGGAGCCGAAATATCCTGAACATTGATAGTTTGCGAAGCAGTTGAGCTATTTCCACAAGCATCAGTAGCTGTCCATGTGCGGGTAACGCTGTAGGTTCCTGCACAGGCACCGTTAGTGGTAACATCGTTAAATGTAAGCGTAAATGCACTTCCGCAATTATCAGTTGCTGTAGCTACTGCAAATACCGGAGTAGCAGGACAGTTAATTGTTGAAACTGCAGGTAATGCATTAATTACCGGAGCTGATATATCCTGAACATTAATGGTTTGCGAAGCAGTTGAGCTGTTTCCACAGGCATCAGTTGCCGTCCATGTGCGTGTAACGCTGTATGTTCCTGCACAGGCGCCCGGAGTAGTAATATCATTTGAAGTTAGTGTGAAAGCACTTCCGCAGGCATCAGTTGCTGTAGCCACTGCAAATACAGGAGTAGCGGACAGTTGATGGTCGAAACCGCAGGCAGCGGATCAATAACCGGAGCTGAAATATCCTGAACATTAATGGTTTGCGAAGCAGTTGAGCTGTTTCCACAAGCATCAGTAGCAGTCCAGGTGCGGGTAACGCTGTATGAACCTGCACAGGCACCCGGTAGTAGTAACATCATTTGAAGTAAGTGTGAAAGCACTTCCGCAAGCATCAGTTGCTGTAGCTACTGCGAATACCGGAGTAGCAGGGCAATTTATTGTTGAAATCGCTGGTAATGCATTTATAACCGGAGCGAAATATCCTGAACATTAATGGTTTGCGAAGCAGTTGAGCTATTTCCACAGGCATCGGTAGCTGTCCATGTGCGGGTAACGCTGTAGGTACCTGCACAGGCACCCGGAGTAGTAATATCATTTGAAGTGAGTGTGAAAGCACTTCCGCAAGCATCAGTTGCTGTAGCCACTGCAAATACAGGAGTAGCCGGACAGTTAATGGTCGAAATCGCAGGCAGCGGATCAATTACCGGTGCTGATATATCCTGAACATTGATAGTTTGCGAAGCTGTTGAACTGTTTCCACAAGCGTCAGTAGCTGTCCATGTGCGGGTTACGCTGTACGAACCTGCACAGGCACCAGGAGTAGTTACATCATTCGAAGTAAGTGTGAAAGCACTTCCGCAAGCATCAGTAGCTGTAGCTACTGCGAATACAGGAGTAGCTGGACAGTCGATTGTTGAAACTGCAGGTAATGCATCAATTACCGGAGCTGAAATATCCTGAACATTAATGGTTTGCGAAGCAGTTGAGCTGTTTCCACAGGCATCAGTAGCAGTCCATGTGCGGGTAACACTGTAGGTACCTGCACAGGCACCAGGAGTAGTAATATCATTTGAAGTAAGTGTGAAAGCACTTCCGCATGCATCAGTTGCTGTAGCTACTGCAAATACAGGAGTAGCCGGACAGTTAATCGTCGAAACTGCAGGTAATGCATTAATTACCGGAGCCGAAATATCCTGAACATTGATGGTTTGTGAAGCAGTTGAGCTGTTTCCACAAGCATCAGTAGCCGTCCATGTGCGGGTAACGCTGTAGGTTCCTGCACAGGCACCCGGGGTAGTAATATCATTTGAAGTGAGTGTGAAAGCACTTCCGCAGGCATCGGTAGCTGTAGCCACTGCAAATACCGGAGTAGCAGGACAGTTAATTGTTGAAACTGCAGGTAATGCATTAATTACCGGAGCTGAAATGTCCTGAACATTAATGGTTTGCGAAGCTGTTGAGCTGTTTCCACAGGCATCAGTAGCCGTCCATGTGCGGGTTACACTGTATGTACCTGCACAGGCACCCGGAGTAGTAATATCATTTGAAGTGAGTGTGAAAGCACTTCCGCAAGCATCAGTAGCCGTTGCCACTGCAAATACCGGAGTAGCAGGACAGTTAATTGTTGAAACTGCAGGTAATGCATTAATTACCGGAGCCGAAATATCCTGAACATTAATGGTTTGCGAAGCTGTTGAGCTGTTTCCACATGCATCGGTAGCAGTCCAGGTGCGGGTAACGCTGTAGATACCTGCACAGGCACCTGGAGTAGTAATATCATTTGAAGTGAGTGTGAAAGCACTTCCGCAAGCATCAGTTGCCGTTGCCACTGCAAATACAGGAGTAGCCGGACAGTTAATGGTCGAAACCGCAGGTAGCGGATTAATTACCGGAGCTGATATATCCTGAACATTGATGGTTTGCGAAGCAGTTGAGCTGTTTCCACAGGCATCAGTAGCTGTCCATGTGCGGGTAACGCTGTAGGTTCCTGCACAGGCACCCGGAGTAGTAATATCATTGTGAAGTAAGTGTGAAAGCACTTCCGCAAGCATCAGTAGCTGTAGCTACTGCAAATACAGGAGTAGCGGGACAGTTAATGGTCGAAACTGCAGGCAGCGGATCAATTACCGGAGCCGAAATATCCTGAACATTAATCGTTTGCGAAGCAGTTGAGCTGTTTCCACAAGCATCAGTAGCTGTCCATGTGCGGGTTACACTGTATGTACCTGCACAGGCACCGGTAGTAGTAACATCATTAGAAGTAAGCGTAAATGCACTTCCGCAATTATCAGTTGCTGTAGCTACTGCAAATACCGGAGTAGCAGGACAGTTAATTGTTGAAACTGCAGGTAATGCATTAATTACCGGAGCTGAAATATCCTGAACATTGATGGTTTGCGAAGCAGTTGAGCTGTTTCCACAAGCATCAGTAGCTGTCCATGTGCGGGTTACACTGTACGAACCTGCACAGGCACCAGGAGTAGTAATATCATTTGAAGTAAGTGTGAAAGCACTTCCGCAAGCATCAGTTGCTGTTGCCACTGCAAATACAGGAGTAGCCGGACAGTTAATGGTCGAAATAGCAGGCAGCGGATCAATTACCGGAGCTGAAATATCCTGAACGTTAATGGTTTGTGAAGCTGTTGAGCTGTTTCCGCAAGCATCGGTAGCTGTCCATGTGCGGGTAACGCTGTAGGTTCCTGCACAGGCACCGTTAGTAGTAATATCATTAGAAGTTAGGGTAAATGCACTTCCGCAAGCATCAGTTGCTGTAGCTACAGCAAATACAGGAGTAGCAGGACAGTTAATTGTCGAAACTGCAGGTAATGCATTAATTACCGGAGCCGAAATATCCTGAACGTTAATGGTTTGCGAAGCAGTTGAGCTATTTCCACAAGCATCAGTTGCAGTCCAGGTGCGGGTAACGCTGTATGAACCTGCACAGGCACCAGGAGTAGTAATATCATTTGAAGTAAGTGTGAAAGCACTTCCGCATGCATCAGTTGCTGTAGCTAAAGCAAATGCAGGAGTAGCCGGACAGTTAATAGTCGAAACTGCAGGTAATGCATTAATTACCGGAGCTGAAATATCCTGAACATTAATGGTTTGCGAAGCAGTTGAGCTGTTTCCACAAGCATCGGTAGCTGTCCATGTGCGGGTAACACTGTAGGTTCCTGCACAGGCGCCCGGAGTAGTAATATCATTGTATGTTAAAGTAAATGCACTTCCGCAATTATCAGTTGCTGTAGCTACTGCGAATACAGGAGTTAAAGGGCAGCTGATTGTAGAAACAGCAGGTAACGGATCAATTACCGGAGCAGTAATATCTTGAACATTGATGGTCTGCGAAGCAGTTGAAGTATTTCCACAAGCATCAGTTGCCGTCCATGTGCGTGTAACGCTGTATGTTCCTGCACAGGCACCAGGTGTAGTAATATCATTTGAAGTCAGTGTGAAAGCACTTCCGCAGGCATCCGTTGCCGTTGCCACTGCAAATACAGGAGTAGCCGGACAGTTAATGGTCGAAATCGCAGGTAAAGGATCAAATACCGGACCTGAAATATCCAGAACGTTAATGGTTTGTGAAGCTGTTGATGTATTTCCACAAAGATCGGTCGCTGTCCATGTACGTGTTACGCTATATGAACCTGCACATACACCCGGAGTAGTAACGTCATTATAAGTTAAAGTGAAACTTATACAATTGTCTGTAGCTGTTGCTACGGCAAATACCGGTGTAAACGGGCAATATATTGTGCTTGTTGCTGGTAAGGCAGCAATTATTGGTGCAAGGTTGTCATCTATTATTATGAGTTGTGTACAGGTGCTGAAATTATTACTGTTATCAGCAACTGTGTAGATCCGGGTGATAACTTGCGGGCACGACATGCCATCAGAGTTTTCACTAACCAAGGTAAAGCTTGAAGCATTAATACCATCATTATCGGATGCCGATCCTCCGGCAGCAAGAAATTCAGCTAAAGTTGAATATTCAACCGGAACATCAGCTATACAGCTTACAGTAATAGTGGCAGGACAATTTATTACCGGAGCCTGGTTATCAGTAACATTTACAGTTTGTGTGCATGTAGCAGTGAGGCCATTCACATCAGTTACTGTCCAGGTAACTGATGTTGCTCCAATGGCGAATTGCGCCGGAGCATTATTTACAACCGCAGCAACTCCACAATTATCGGAGGTAATCGGAGCGCCAAGAACAACACCACTTGCATACGAAAAACCAGGATCGGTATTTACATTTACGGTAGCCGGACAAGTAATGGAAGGAGGTACATTGTCAGTAACCGTAACGGTTTGATTGCATGTTGCGGTATTGCCGCTATTGTCAGTAACTGTCCAGGTAACTGTGGTTACTCCCAGCGGGAAAGTTGCCGGGGCATTATTCAAAACAGACGCCACACCGCAGTTGTCAGCAGTTACCGGAGTTCCGAGAGCAACACCTGTTGCGGTACAAGCAGTATTAGTAACTGTAACTACGTTTGCAGGGCAAGTAATCGTTGGATTAACATTATCAGTAACAGTAACTGTTTGATTGCATGTTGCGGTATTGCCGCTATTATCAGTAACAGTCCATGTAACGGTTGTAACTCCCAATGGAAAGGCAGCCGGGGCATTATTCAAAACCGAAGCCACACCGCAGTTGTCGGCAGTTACCGGTGTTCCGAGAGCAACACCTGTTGCGGTACAAGCAGTATTGGTAACTGTAACTACGTTTGCAGGGCAAGTAATCGTTGGATTAACATTATCAGTAACCGTAACAGTTTGATTGCATGTTGCAGTATTGCCGCTGTTGTCAGTAACCGTCCAGGTAACTGTAGTAACTCCAAGTGGGAAAGCAGCAGGAGCATTATTGGTAACCGAAGCCACACCGCAGTTGTCGGAGGTTACCGGTGTTCCGAGAGCAACACCTGTTGCAGTACAAGCTGTATTAGTAACTGTAACTACGTTTGCAGGGCAAGTGATCGTTGGATTAACATTATCAGTAACCGTAACGGTTTGATTGCAGGTAGCAGTATTACCACTATTATCAGTAACAGTCCATGTAACGGTTGTAACTCCCAGTGGGAAGGCTGCCGGGGCATTATTTGTAACCGATGCCACACCGCAGTTGTCAGCAGTTACCGGAGTTCCGAGAGCAACACCTGTTGCGGTACAAGCAGTATTGGTAACTGTAACTACGTTTGCAGGGCAAGTGATCGTTGGATTAACATTATCAGTAACAGTAACAGTTTGATTGCATGTTGCGGTATTACCACTATTATCAGTAACAGTCCATGTAACGGTTGTAACTCCCAGTGGGAAGGCAGCCGGGGCATTATTCGAAACCGAAGCCACACCGCAGTTGTCAGCAGTTACCGGTGTTCCGAGAGCAACACCTGTTGCGGTACAAGCAGTATTGGTAACTGTAACTACGTTTGCAGGGCAAGTGATAGTTGGATTAACATTATCAGTAACAGTAACAGTTTGATTACAGGTAGCAGTATTACCGCTATTATCAGTAACAGTCCATGTAACGGTTGTAACTCCCAGCGGGAAGGCAGCCGGGGCATTATTCAAAACCGAAGCTACACCGCAGTTGTCGGCAGTTACCGGTGTTCCGAGAGCAATACCTGTTGCGGTACAAGCAGTATTGGTAACTGTAACTACGTTTGCAGGGCAAGTAATCGTTGGATTAACATTATCAGTAACCGTCACAGTTTGATTGCAGGTAGCAGTATTACCGCTATTGTCAGTAACCGTCCATGTAACTGTAGTTACTCCAAGTGGGAAAACAGCAGGAGCATTGTTAGTAACCGAAGCCACACCGCAGTTGTCGGCAGTCACAGGTGTTCCGAGTGCAACACCGGTTGCAGTACAAGCTGTATTAGTAACTGTTGCAACGTTTGCAGGGCAAGTGATAGTTGGATTAACATTATCAGTAACCGTCACAGTTTGATTGCATGTCGCGGTATTACCATTGTTATCAGTAACCGTCCAGGTAACTGTAGTAACTCCCAGTGGGAAAGCTGCCGGAGCATTATTCGAAACGGAAGCCACACCGCAGTTGTCGGCAGTTACCGGTGTTCCGAGTGCAACACCTGTTGCGGTACAAGCTGTATTGGTTACTGTAACTATGTTTGCAGGGCAAGTAATGGTTGGATTAACATTATCCGTAACCGTCACAGTTTGATTGCATGTTGCAGAATTTCCGCTGTTATCAGCAACTGTCCAGGTAACTGTTGTTACTCCTAACGGGAATGATGCCGGAGCATTGTTGGTTACTGTGGATACGCCGCAGTTGTCGGCAGTCACCGGTGTTCCGAGGGCTACACCAGTTGCTGTGCAACCCGTATTGGTAACAGTTGCAACGTTTGCAGGACATGTAATGGTTGGATTCACATTATCAGTAACAATAACAATCTGGTTACATGTTTCAGTATTGCCGCTGTTGTCGGTTGCAGTCCAGGTAACAATGGTTACTCCCAGCGGGAAAGCTGCTGGAGCGTTATTGGTTACTGATGCCACACCACAATTATCGCTGGTAGTAGGCGTTCCAAGACTTACTCCTGTTGCGGTACAAGCTGTATTCGTAAATGCATTTACATTGGCCGGGCAACTGATGGTAGGTGGTTCGTTGTCAGTAATGGTTACAACCTGGTTGCAGGTTGCAGTATTACCACTGTTATCAGTAACTGTCCATGTCACTGTATTTGCGCCCAGTACATAAGTAGCGGGTGCATTATTGGTTACCGTTGCCACGCCACAGTTATCGGCAGTTACAGGGGTTCCAAGTGCCACACCAGTTGCTGTACATCCCGAAGTAGTTGATGCTGTAACATTGGTCGGGCATGTGATGGTTGGAGGAGTATTATCGGTTATTGTTACAGTTTGGTTGCAGGTTGCGGTATTGCCGCTGTTGTCAGTTACTGTCCATCTTACGGTGGTTGCTCCGAGAGGAAATGCAGCAGGAGCGTTGTTGGTAACTGATGCCACACCACAGTTGTCGGCAGTTACCGGAGTTCCAAGAGCCACAGCTGTTGCAGTACACCCGGTATTGGTTGTTGCATTTACATTTGCAGGACAGGTAATGGTTGGCAAAGTTTGATCGATAACTGTTGTTAATATTGTTGCACTAGTGTTATTTGCAGGATCAGGATCAGAAGTTGAACTGCTTATTGTTGCTACATTGCTGATTGGGTTACAGGTATTGATGTTAACGGTACCTGTAATAGTCACAGTTTGAATACTTGTAGGGCCTGACGGAGGAATTGTGCCTAAATTTACCGATCCTGTCCAGGGATTTGATGCACCTCCGTTTACCCGGTAGGTAACACCCGTGAGGGAAGCTGAAATAGCATCTGTTAACACAGTATTAACAGCAGCACTTGGGCCAACATTGGTTACAACAATTGTATAAGTTAGCGCTGTTCCTGCTATGACTGGCGAAGGGGCTGCACTCTTGGTAACTGAAAGGTCAGCTCCTGCTAATCCAAAATGATTCGCACATATACCCGCTCCCGCTCCTGCGAACGAAGCTGCACGGATACCGGTGGGTGAGGGTGTTGGAGTTGTTAATGTAAACCCGGTTGGAATGGGCTGTGCTAATTGTATAATATATTTTGCTGCTGTTGGAGTAAGATAACTGATCTGAACATTATCAAAATAAACCATGTTGGAAGAGGTCATGCTACCCGTATTCGATGATATGAACCTTATGGTTGTTGTACCTGAAATATAAGGTGTGATATCGTACGAATCGGTTCCGGTTTGATTGCCGTCGCCTCCGGTGTATCGTTTGAGCAGTGTCCAACTGGCAGGTGTTGCCGTTGTGGCTATTTCGACATCCACATAATCACCGGGTTCAAGGTTGAGCCCAACCTCGGTGTACTTAAACGATAAAGTAGCCGCTATGGCGGTTGACAGGTTTGCAGTACGGCGGGCTCCCTCGTTGTTGTTACGTATTCGCAATCCGTTTGCACTGGTAATAGTAATGTCTCCTGCTCCGAAGCCGTCAGCTTCATTTACTTCGTTCCACGCATTAGCTGTCCATGAAACAGTACCGTTGCTTTGATTTGCTGTGGTATTGACATTAAACTGGTCAAGTAATGTATTGGTGACAGAAGGTGGCGTAATATCAAACTGGTAGTTTCCATCTAAAGGCGTTGTTTTGGTCATAACGAGGGGTTCGCCTGTATCGAGCGCTCCGTTTCCGTTAGAATCTAAATACAAATTAACCCCGACTCCTGATTTTCCACCTTCACCGGTATTAAGGACACCGTTCGAATTCAGATCAAGGAAAACCATTCCCGTAAGGGTATTTTGTTTTGGTATAGAAATACAGGATACTGTAACTGTAACCAGGGCAATGGAGCATACTAATGGATCTTCGAGGCTGCATACCTTGTATTGGAAACTGTCATTTCCTATATATCCTGCATTGGGTATATACGTAATTGTGCCGTCAGCATTAACGGTAACCGTACCATTTGCCGGTTGTATAGCAAGGCCTGCAGTTGTTACCGTAGTTGAATTGGGTATTCCGACTACATCGTTGGCAAGCACATTAATAATTACAGGGATGTCAGTGGCAGTATTACTAACATCATTGGTAGCGACTAAATTAGCAATAACACCTAAATAGTTTAATTTATCACATAAACCAAGAGTTGAAAAAGTAGATGTTTGCTGATTTAATAGTGAAGCGGAATAGGCACCGTTGGTATTGCTTGGATTTACTTTGGCAATAAAACAAACCGGATCGGTAAAATATACCAGTTCCACATTATCAAGCCAGAAATAATCAAAGCTTGAAACAATATTATTGGTGAGAAACTGCACCGTATTGGACCCGTTAGCAACGAAATTAGCCGGTGGAATGACGATTGATACTTCGTTGTAATAATTATCGGTACCTACATCGTCGCCGTCATCGATAATGTAAATGGTTGTTCCGTTTATCTGAACCCTTACAGCTTCTCCCTGGTTATTAAGGTTTTGCCTTCTGAAGCTGAAGTTCAGAATTGCTGCAGTAACATTAGTGAATGTACGTGAACGTGAAATCCCGTTAGTATTACCAGCTAACCTTATAGCGTTTCCATTGCTACCAGGTGCCGGGTCCAGAAATATCCGTACATCGCCACTTGCAAGGTTATTATCATCTCCTTGTTCAACCCAGTTTGAACTCCAGGATACCGAGCCATCATTTCCATCAAAAGCTGCAGTAGGATCAAAATCGTCCCTGGCAAAATAACCGTTCAAGGTTTTGAATTCGTAATTACCCGATAAATCGGATACGGTAGATTTGGTTGTAATTTCTCCTGCATCGATAACTCCATTACAATTTACATCGGCATATAAATCAACTCTTACGCCTGCTACGAATCCTTCATCAGTAAAGGTGGCATCATCAGGTAATGTTTCAAGGAACACCTTTCCGGAAATGATATTTTCACTTTCCAGTGCATCACAATCAGTTACTTTAATATGTACTTGTGCCACATCGCAGGTTGCCGGATATTCAACCGCACAAATACTGTATTGAAAAATATCATTGCCTGTATAACCAGGATTCGGAGTATACGTAATGGTGCCATTTGCATTTACCACCACCGTGCCATTGGCAGGTTGAAAAGTAACGATAATAGATAAAGGGTTAGCCGTGCACAAAAATCCAAAATCATTGGAGGCAACTCCGATTATAATCGGGGTGTTTAAATCTGTTGTTTCGTAATCGTCAATGGCGTTTATCGAGAATTGAAGACATTTGGGCGTGAGTATGGTACCTACATCCATTGCTGGTGATGCAGTGGTTGCTACAGAAGCATCTTCGCCATAAACTGCCGCAAACGGAGTATTGTCGCAGGTATAAATTGCTATGCGGCTTTGGTCGTTATCCGAAGGATCAAATATTCTGTAATAATTAAGCTGGTTCACCGAAACTGCAATATCGAACGGAATATTACAAGGGCTCATTGTAGGAGTAGGAGTGGTAAGGTCGCCATCGTATTTAATGTAAATAGTAGTATTTGCCGTAGGGGTTACCCATATAGGGTTGTAATTCGCACTCCCATCGAGTGAACCTGGAGCCCATGCTGTGGTTGTATAGTTGGTTAACCGGCTTGATGCAATAAGAGTTATCGCCCAATCGTAGGTTGAACCGGTTGCATCAGCATCCATAACTTCGACAGCTGTAAATGATTCGCCTCCGACACTCCAGAATTTATATGCAGCTGTTGCCGAATTGGCTAAAGTTAAACTTGCATATCCGTTGGCCGGAATAACAACCGAGCCCGAGGCCGGAACTCCCGATTGCCAGTTTACTGTAATAGGCGTTGATAAGCTGTTTGTAAAATATACTTCGGCAGGAGCATCGTTTCGCACCGTAGGCACAGGTGAATAATAGGTGTTACCATAAAATTTGCTGGGCAAAACGTTGATGTTACGTGTACCCATGCGGTCCTTACCGCCAAAAAGCACATCAACTCCCACAGGTTGGGAGGCTGTTATTATGGTACCAGGTTTTACATCACTTGCCGTGGCAATATTCACAGGGTCGCCTTCGTAAAACCAGGTTTGACCCTGGTTTATGGTCTGGGTTGCATCGATAGTACCGTTTCCGTCCAAATCAATATTTACAACCGTCCCGTCATTTGCTGCTGCAATGAAGAGCGAAGCATATGAAAAATAGGGAACCCCTGTTATCTCACCTAAACCAACGGTAAAGGATTTACCGTAACGGGTAATATCAGGCACATCAGCTTTTACTGCCTGTACTGCAAAAAATGCATCATCACCGGTTACTTTTGAAACAGCAATGTCGCCGGTTGAATAAATCTTATCATTGGCATCGAAATATATATTAGCCGGATTACGTGGATTATAAATAAACATATTATCCAGAACAAGTCCGCCACCTGGAGGTATAATATCAAGTGGATATCCGGGAGCTACTCCGTTGGTAAGTATCCCGTCGCCCCATACTTTTGTACTCGATTGTAAAGGGGTGGTAATATCAGCTTCGTAACCGTCTTCCCACTGATCATAAGTAATAATTGTTCCTGGGTAAGGTACAGTAATACTGGTAATATTTCTTACCACATTCGTCCAACCGGTTCCGCTCGAAGCATTTATTAATGCCTGCCTTAATTTTGTCGTTTCTTCGGGGAAAGGCATGTAAAAGGTTTTCGAAACAATGGCCTCGCTGCATGAATTGGTGTAATCGGGTAAAATGGTAACTGTTACAACTGCGATATCGCAGGCTGCAGGTAAGGCTGTGTTGCATATCTGATAGAGGAATTGATCGTTACCTGTAAAACTTCCATTCGGGAGGTAGGTTATCTGACCGGTAATGGTATTTACCTGTAACGAACCGCTTTGCGGCTGTGATATTATGCTTAATGAGGATATATCCAGGCTTCCCAGGTCATTTGCCAATACATTTATAATTAATGGAATACCGGTTTCGCCTGTTGCCTCATCATCATAAGCGTCAATGCCATTAACAGGCACATTGGTTAATTGAGCGGTATGCGTAACCATATTTTCATAACCTTCTTTTGCAGTGGCTATAATAGTGTAACTTAAAGCGGTTGCAGCTGGAATAAAAGCGTATTCATACGTTTTTACACAGCCACTTGTATTTACAACATTTGCAGATCCGAGCGAAACATTGGTGGTGTTCAGCAAGTTATCGGTAAAGGCCAGGTTAACACCATTAATATCAGTAACTCCAAAAGGATCACTCACTGCCACCCGAATGAAATTGGATACAGTGGATACCATTTGGGTAATATTCCCACTTCCAGGGTATGCCGTGGAAAATATACCCAGGTCATCAATATTAATATATGTTGATGTTGAGAATTCAATTTTTGAAGGTTTGGTCTGGCTGTCGTAATTAATTCTAAAATTAACTCCTGCCTGGGTAGTTGAAATTTCCATGACTATCGACTCGCCTGCCGGTATTGTAACATCCGATCCAAGCACCCCTGTCCAGGTCAGCAGGCCGGTGCCACTTGTGTAAGTTGGGTTGCTAAGTGTGATAATATTAGTTGCGCCATACTTTAACACAGCACTGATACTAGGATTGGCAGGCATTGTCCCGCTTACAATACTCAGGTAATTACTAATTGTTATCGTTCCCGCTTTTATAGTTAATGGACTGCAAAGGGCAGGGGCTTGTGTAAATGATATAGTTTTCAGAAACAGTAAAACTTACGCTCAATAAAGGCTTATTTGTTGCCGATTCACGACTATTATAGGTAACCGTTCTGTTACCGCCACCGTCCTGGCTTCCTACCATTATACCATTATTGGTGGTGCCTGAAATCCAGTTTTGAACCAGTCGACGTTACCGTCCAGGTATGCAGGCCAGTTGAACTGGTATTAATAGTTGCAGCTGGAGTTCCAATTCCCGGATCACCAATTACTCCAATATTATCCCAATTGGATGTGCTTGTTCTTTGTGTCCAGTTTGATTGACCTGCGCTCCCACATTCAGTACCTTCATTCCAGTACTCTGTTGCTCCAAGTGGAAATACACTGATATTTAGTAATCCACCAATATTTGTACTAAACAATTTTAATTCAGCTGAAGTAATAGATGCTCCTGCTGGTATAGATGAAAGGTCAAATTGAAAAAGTGCTCTTTGAAGATCTGTAGATTCTCGATCAATAACAAGGGAGGAGCATGAGCCAAAGTTGTTTGCTGGAGATTTCTGCATTACATAGTTGTCTTTCTCCGCAATCAGGTCTGCGGAAAAGCTTGTAATTCCATAACCTAATAAACTGGTTTGTGAGGTTGTTGCATCTCCAGTCGCTACAGGGTCAATTCTATCCAAACTCAGACCCGGGTCAGACAAGTATAGTTGTTTAAAAATTTTCGTTTGTGCAGTATGGGTTGACGATTTATTACCGGCACAGCCTGATACAGTGGCAGTAATTGTGGAAGTTCCAAGCCATGCTGCGGTATAAGTTACAGCTCCGGTTGAGGAATTTATTGTATTCCCGGCCGCAATGCTTGTAGCATCTAAGCTGTAAGTTACTGTTGCGCCATTACTGGCAATAGCTGTATATGTAACACTTCCTGCTCCATTCGGCCGTGCTGAAACAGAACCTAAAACAAATGCAGGAGTACCATCGGGGGTAATCGTAACAGAATGCGCTGAAGTTTTGGGCCCGTTACAACCAGCCGCACTGGCAGTGATGGTCGTAGTTCCATACCATCCTGCAACATATGTTACGGCCCCTGTGGTCGAATTTATAGTATTACCGGCGGCAATACTTGCTGCGTCGAGGCTATAGGTCATACCTGTCGAGAATGAAGCAGCAGCCAGATACGTTACACTGCCGGCAGCCTGGCAACGGGTAGTTGTGGCACCCAATGCAAAAACCGGCGTTGTAACTGAAGAAATACAAGTGGCAACATGCGTCGCCGTAGCCGGTCCACTGCATCCGGCTGCACTTGCTGTAATAACTGAACTGCTTACCCATCCGGCAACATAAGTAACCTGTCCTGTAGTTGGATTAATAGTGTTACCCGCGCCTAAACTTGCTGCATCAAGGCTGTAGGTTATGCCGGTTGAGTTAGAGGCAGTTGCTGTGTAAGTTTCAGTTCCTGCACCCTGGCACCGACTGGAGGTTGCCCCTAAGGCAAATACCGGGGAGCCGACAGTTGGGGTGATGGTTACTGTATGTGTCGATGTGCGGGGTCCACCACAACCTGCAGCCGAAGCTGTTATTATGGTACTTCCGCTCCAGCCGGGAATATACGAAACCTGGCCGGTTGCAGCATTTATGGTAAGGCCTGCTGCTAAGCTGGCAGCATCGAGGCTGTAAGTAATACCTGTTGAGTTGGTTGATGTTGCCGAATAGGTTACATTACCGCCACTCTGACAACGGGTCGAAGTTGCACCTAATGTAAAAACAGGTAAGCCAATGGTTGGGCTGCATAGGTCGAAACTGAGAGCTTTTACACTTGTAACAGTGTTTTCATATCCCTCAAATGCGGTGGCGGGTATAGCATAGGTGCCACCCGTAGCCGGAGTAACCCATGTATATTCGTATGTACGGGTACAAGCTGCTGTAGCAACTGAAGTAGCTGTAACAGGGCTGCCTGAAATATTTATGCTTAATCCTGTAATATCATCAAATCCAAAAGGATCAGTTACCACAGCACGCAGATAAACTGTTGTTCCGGGAGCGGAAGCTGTAATTATACTGCCTCCGGGATATGGAGCGTTATATACTGCGTAAGAAGTGATATCAATATAAGTAGATGTTAAAAGCTCAATTTTTGAAGGTTTGCTCTGACTGTCGTAATTGATAGTAAAAGCTACACCTGCCTGGGCTGTGGTTATTTCAAGTACTATTGCCTGTCCGGCTGGTACTGTAATATCAGCTCCGAGTGCACCTGTCCAGGTTAAAAGGCCTGTGCCGCTGTTATAAACAGGGTTAATAAGTGTTGCAATAGTTGTTGCACCATATTTTAATACCGCCGTAATATTAGGATTGGCAGGCATAGTTCCCGATCCGATGGTTACGAAATTCGTAACACTTATGGCTCCTGCCTTTATTGTTAATGAACTGCATAGTGCCGGACTTTGTGTAAAAGTTGCGGTTGTGATAATGGGTGCGGGTTTAATTGATACTGCTCCCATGGCCCAGGTATCTGAACCATCCATGGTCCAGCTGGTACTAACAGTTGCAGCTCCTGATTTAATACTGGCCGACCCTTGTGATTGTCCACTGGATCGTATATCCCATAATTCTGTTTGCCCTGCACCCGGAACAGCCGACGCTGTCCTTCTCCCATAAAGTACATCAAAAACTACTTCGCCTGTGGCGGATACAATACCTGTAAGCGATGGATTTATGCTTGTTCCGGAGCTTCCTGCAAAAGGGCCAAAGGTGCTGGTTTGATGTACTCCGGTATAAGTTACTACTCCCAAAACAACGCCTTCGTTAACTGCTTCCCCAAAAGTAACCACTACATTCGCATTGCCTGAATTGGGATTCACCAGGCTATAAATTTCGACCTGTCCCCGGTCGGGGTTGGTCGCATTTTTCTGAATACCTACGCGCACCAATGGAACGCCACCGTATGTAACTGAACTAATCTCATCATTTACGTTGCGGGCCTGAAACGATACACCAACTAACATAAGCCGGTTTATTCCGGTGCCTGTTGTATGCGAAACGCTTACACTAATTACGTTACCTGCTGAGGTTTGGCTGATATTATCCAAGGCAATAACTGAAGATGTCGAAAGATAGGCGGAAGAAGCGGTTGTGAGATCAACCGGAGAAATCATTCCAGGGTGAACCCTGTCAAGAGCCTGTGCCGGATCCGAAAGGTAGAGCTGCTTGGTCACCGTTTGTGCCATTATGGAAGCATTGAAATGCGAAACCAAAATAAAAGCAAGTGTTGCTATTAACAGATATTTAATAGTTGCCGTACTAAATTTGTAAATCATTTCCATAGGGCCGAGAGTTCCGTTAGTTCGATTAAAAATAGTGGTAAAGAACTTGAAATCAGCAGCATGATTGGCGATAGCCACTTTCTGAAATTGTGATTCCGATACCATATTTTTAATTTTATTCTTTGTGGTTTGGTCTTTGTTTTGTTATTGCAATTGGTTTTCAGAGCGGTACAGAGCATTATAATAGTATATGTTAATTAACAAAAGTTTAAAAAGTAATACGCCGATTCACCTATTATTAGGATATTCCGAAATATTTTGCGATTTATGCCTGCAATAATTTCAATCCTGTAGATTTACCGGTATATTATTTTCCATTCTTAGCTGTTTATTTTGCTCATAGCGACCTTGTTTGGTCTGCAGGTAAATAGTTAATAACTAGCATATTATGTGTAGTAGTCAAAAATGCATGAACTAAATGATTTGTTGAAAACCAAAAAGCCATACCTATTGATGGGTATGGCTTCGGTGTACAAATTATTTTTTTTATTTTGAGGATGAATCCTGTGTTTTTTATTCTAAAAAAACTACCGACAGCAATCTGCAAATAGTTTTATCAAATCCGTTGCGTTAACTGCAGATTAAATTACGCCACATCAATATTGAAATTGCATTATTACTTGGTATGTTGGAGAAACATCGCAATTTTCGGCAATGGTTTTTTCCGCTGATTTTGAGAGCTAAGAATGAAAACGGGAGAGTATTCATACAACATACTGCCTGGAAAAACTGTGGTGTTTTAAAATTCTCCGGGAAGGATTACTTTATTTCAACTACCAGCTTGTTCGGTAATTAGAAATACCTTGGAGAGAGCAGACGTTTGTAGATATTGAAATCGTAGCTGATACGGATTTCGTGTGAACCTTTATTGTAGGCCTTAAGTTCGTTAAGCCAGATGTCGTATGAATAACCTATGCGAAGGTTTTGCGACACATTGATCTCGGTCATGAACGAAACCGCTTTTTCGGTGCGGTACGAAGCACCTAACCAAATAAGGTTTGCAAAAAGGAAACTAGCATTGAGGTCGATTTGAGGAGGTGCATTTTTCACAAACTTAGCGAGAACCGAAGGACGGAATATAACATTGTCGCCCACAGGAACAGCCACACCGGCCATGCCGTAAAAATGGGTCATAAGTTTGTTAAACTGGGTGCCACCGGTCGAATCAGTAACCATCAGGTTTTGATTTTGTAAAAGCTGCCTCGAAGAGAATCCGGCGTAAAAGTTTTTTGCACTATAGTATATTCCGAAATTGGCATCAGGAACCAAAGTATTATTCATCGGGCTGCTTAAAAACGGATCCGACTCATCGTATATTTTGTTATTCCTCCAATTAATAGTGCTGTTTTTAACTCCTGCCTGCAGGCCAAACGATAGGCTGCTTTTTGGAAAAATAATGCGATAAGCAAAAGTTGCCATAGCATTGGTATTCGATAAAGGGCCTAACTGATCGTTAGTAACATTTACACCTAAAGCAAGGTGTTGATTTTTTAATGGCGAGTGCATCGAAGCACTTATGGTTTTAGGTGCTCCATCAATATTTACCCATTGGTTGCGGTAAACAATATCAGCGGTAAGTACTTCGCGGCTACCAGCGTATCCCGGGTTAATTGCCAGTTTGTTGAACATATACTGACTGAATAATTCAGTCTGCTGAGCTGAAAGCGTAAAGGTGAAGAGTATAAAGAGTATAGTAAGTAGCTTATTCATATTGTTAGTTGTTGTGAGTTGGGTCAAGTTGTAACGAGTGTTTTAAGAGCAGTGGGGCTGTTGATAAATAATGTAACAATTTAACTTATTTCACAAGATTCGATACTATTAATAGGTCTTGTGATGATAAGTAATATATAACCGAAGCATTACGACAAATAATTACCGTATGTCCTGTTTTGGAAACAATATTCTGCGAATTTTGTAGGAGGGACAAGCAGTTATATGTAGTAGTGTTAGTCATATGTTGTTGATATTTTGAGTTTTACGAGTTGTTTAGCTTGTGCTTGTGGTGGGTTGGCAAGTTTTCAGTTGCTGTTCCTGTGAGATAATACATAAAATATCATGCCAAAGTTTTTAAGTGTCTGATAAACAAAATTATGTACGATATGCCGATATAAAATGCAGTTTCGATTGTCCCATATTGGGAATGGTGGTTCATTTTGGTTGTGATTTGTACCGTTTAAAAAAAATAATAAAGTCTGTAAATAAACAAAAAGCTTATAATAATATGATAATCAGCATTATGTGAAGATTAATATTTAAATAGCAATCTTATTGTAGCATGAGAAATTCTTTATGAACAAACGAAGGAACCTGGTAAAAACAAAGAACCATGCCCTTTCGGACATGGTTCTGGTTTAAAAACTAAATCAAATTTCGATAAAAGAAATCCTATTTACACTGCATGAAAAATCCCGCTGGCAGCAAATGGAATTCCATTTCGTCGCCGTCGTTAAATTTTGCATGGTCGAATACGTCGGTATCCTGCACTGGGGCAGTAAAACCGGTAACTTTAAACTCGGTACGGCGGTTTGCCTGGTGCTCGGCGGGGGTACACTTCACTCCATCCGAACAATGGTTGGTAAGTTCGCGCTCACCATAGCCTTTGGCTGAAATCCGGCTGGCATCAATACCTGCACTTATAATATATTCAACAGCTGATTCGGCTCGTTTTTGCGAAAGCTTATCATTATAAGTTCCCGATCCGCGGCTATCAGTATGTGAGCCCAACTCAACATTTATCCTGTTTTCCTTCATAATGGTAACCAACTTGTCGAGTTCGGGTTTGGCATCATCACGTATAGCGTATTTGTCGAAGTTGTAATAAATATTGTCAACCTTGAAGGTTTTTGCAATAACCAGTTTGTCGAGTAACAAATCACGCGGAGCATCAATGGTTGATCCGGGATTAATTGTTTTTACTGATAATGGACTGCAATCTGCAATAAAATTCGGCATCATGGCTTTGATACTGTAATCAGCAGGATTATCAACAAGGGTTTTATACATTCCATCAGCATCTGTCTTCACTATTTTAACGGATCCACTCGATGTGTTATACACAAATACGCTTGCACCCGCCAGCGGTTTCATAGTGGTTTTATCTTTTACAAACCCGCTGATATACGAAGGAAGCTCAGGTTCAATCTTTTCGCGGAAAGCATAAATATCATCACTTCCTTTTCCTCCCGGCCGGTTCGTTGAGAAAAAACCGTTATCAGTTCCGGGAACAAAAGCAATGGCAAAATCGTCGTACGAACTGTTTATAGGAGGATGAAGGTTTTGTGGGGCCGACCAATCGCCATTTCCGGTATGACTTTCGAATATATCAAGCGCACCGTATCCTGCATGTCCGGCACTGGCAAAATAAAGCACATCATCCACAGGCATAGAGGGGAACATTTCGTTTTCTTCTGTATTTACAACCGGGCCCAGATTTATAGGATTACTCCATTTGTCACCTTCGCGGTTACACATCCATATATCGGTACCACCCAGTCCTCCGGGCATATCGCTAACAAAATACAGTGTAAGCCCGTCGGGTGATAAGGTTGGATGTCCTACTGAATAATCAACACTGTTAAGGAAGAAAGGCTTTACTTCGCTCCAGTTACCTTCAATTTTATCAGCAAAATAAATTTTTAGAAGGTTGGTTTTATAAATACCTTCCCGTTTAGCTTTTCCAATGTATGAACGTGTAAAATAAATAGTATTTCCATCGGTACTGAATGCAGCCGGGCCATCGTGGTAAGCAGTGTTGAATTTGCTGTCGAAATCCTGCGCTGCTCCCATACTGCCCCAGAAATCGCCGCCTGATAATGGACGAGCCTTCTTAATATTCAGGTAGCCCCGCCCTGTCCATCCGTATTTTTTTCCTTCTCCTGGTGTATCGTTAAAATCAGATGCAAATACAAGTTCCCCGTCACAAAACGCAGGCCCGAAATCACTCTGGTCGGTATTGATATTATTTGCCAATTTTATTTCATAATCGCGTTTTATTCCTTTCCAAGGTCCAAGAACACTATCGCAATGAGCCACATACCGTGCGCCCCTTGTATCGGTTGGGTCTTTCTCGGCATATTTTATGAACATCTCACGTGCCCTGGTATAATCCCCCGAGGTTTGTAAAGCCTGTGCATAATAAAAAAACGAAATAGGTTTGGCATCAGGAAAGTTTACGACCTGAGCATAAGTAGCTTTTGTATTTTCTAAATCCTGTTGCATACGGTAACATTCGGCCAGCATCTTTATGGCTGAGTTGTGCGATTTTGTATCATCGGCGGCCTTTTTCAGGATTTCTATAGCTTTGGCATAATCGTATTTATCCATCTTTTTTTGAGCCTTGTCGAGTGACTGTGCCTGAGTAATGCCTGCACCTATGAGGCTGATAACGATAGAAAGGAAAAATATTTTCATAGTAATTATTTGTTTTGTTCTTTACGCTGATAAAAATTAAAGGTGTGGTGCAGAAGGCCTAAGGCTGTTGAAATAAAAATTATTATTACCATCACATTCCTGAGCTCTGAACCCGGATTGCGCAAATTTACTCTGTTTTTTATAACTTACCAATTTCTGAGAACCTCTAACACCAAGTTATTTGTCATTCCTTCATCGAAAGCAATAACTGAATCGATGGAATTGAACTACTGCTAACCTTATCAAGCTTAGAAATACCTTGGTGTGAGCAATCGATGCTTAACGTTGAAGTCATAACTCAAGCGTATTTCATGCGATCCTTTATTGTAAACTTTCAACTCGTTCAGCCAGATATCATACGAATATCCGATTCGCAGGTTTTGAGCTACGTTTATTTCAGTAATTAATGAAACAGCCCTTTCGGTTCGGTACGATGCTCCTAACCACAGTGTATTTGCAAAAAGGAAACTTGCATTCAAATCGATTTGAAGGGGCGCATTCTTTACAAATTTAGCCAGGATCGAAGGCCGGAATACAACATTGTCACTTATCGGGACGGCGACACCTGTCATTCCATAAAAATGCATCAACAGCTTGGTGAACTGTGTATTTCCCGATGTATCTTCAGTGGCTAATGATTGATTTTGCAAAAGCTGCTTCGACGAAAGGCCTGCATAGAACTTATCATTATAGTAATAAATTCCGAAATTGGCATCAGGAATAAGTGTTTTCTTGACCTGGTTTACCAGAAACGGGTCTTCTTCATTGTAAACATTGAAGTCATTCCAGATAATACCGTTGTTTTTAACCCCTGCCTGTAGGCCAAACGACAGTTTCCCATTTGGGAATAATATACGGTAGGCAAATGTTGCCATAGCTCCGGTGTACGATAATGGGCCTATCCTGTCGTTATACATATTAAATCCCAGTGCAAGGTGAGGATTATTAAGAGGCGAATGAAGTGAAGCGCTCAGTGTTTTGGGAGCGCCATCAATATTTACCCATTGATAGCGGTACAGCACGTCAGCAGTCATTAGCTCACGACTTCCGGCATAACCGGGGTTCACAGCCAGTTTATTGAACATATATTGACTGAACAAAGCATCTTGCTGGGCAAATAATGAGCTTGCCATCAATATCATCAGGGCGGTTAGTAGCTTTTTCATGGTTTTTCTGTATTAAATTCTAGTGAGCAAAATCAAAGATTATTTTTTCGTTAAAAGAGATTAACCGGGATAGCCGGCAGTAAATTTATTATTACTGCCGGCGTTCCACTAATTGTCCCCTTTGCCACGAACATAAATCCACCCGGTATAGTTTTGCAGGTTTTTGATTGCTAATATGTAATAGTATACTCCATCAGGGAGAAACTCATTCTTCTCATTTGTGCCGTACCACCTCTTGTCATCATTATTGTAACCTTCAAATTTGCGCACAACATCTCCCCAGCGATTAAAGATAGTAACATTATTATTTGGGTATTCCTCAATTCCCCTGATATGCCAGTAATCGTTATTCCCGTCACCGTTTGGTGTAACCAGGTTGTATATTTCGATGTAATCACGAATCGGGAATATGGTTATAATAACCTTGGCAGTGGCACATTTTGATGGTAATCCCTTATCGCAAATCATATACGTAAGCGTGTCATTGCCGGTGAAGTTAAAGAATGGAGTATATAATATAAAACCATCTTCGGTGAATGTCGCTGTACCATTGTTTGGATTGGAAGTTATGGTGTAAGTTAAACCCAGACCGATCGGGTCAGAGTCGTTCGAAAGTACATTAACCAGGATAGATGCGTTAAGTCCTGTTGTATCGTAGTCGTCAACTGCAATTGGTCTTGGAATTCCACCGATACGTATTAGTACGTCATCGCTTGCTTTACATCCACTTATAACATCAGTAACCGTAAAGGTAAACACAGTTTCGTTGTTCAGAATCAATGTATTCGGATTCAGGATATTGTTAGTTACCAGAAGTTCCGATGGTGTCCATGTATAGGAAAATACACCTGTGCCTCCGGCAGCATTGCCGCTGAGGGTAGTTGATGTTCCTGTCGCTATTTCTTGATCAGTACCGGCATCTGCAGTTATGTCATTATAGAATGTAAGGATTACAAAGTCCGAAATTATCATATTTCCACAAGCCGAGGTTCCGTATGCATTCAGTTTAAATTCAACAGCACCTGTTTCACCAGCACCTGGAGTGTAGGTTGGGTTAAGTGTACCTTGATCCGATAAACTTCCGGTACCATTATGAGTCCAGTAAACTGAGTTGTAGTGTGCAGCAGTTGCCTGTGCGAGAGTAAATGCTTGTATCGAGCAGACCGTTGCATCCTGCCCTGCATTAGCAAGCGGGGCTTTGATGAAATCAATACGTACAATATCAATCGCGTCGCTGCATGGCAAGCTGCCACCTGCTTTCAGGCTCAGGTCAACAAAACCATTGGTGATATCAAGTGGGCTTGGAGTATAAACAGGATCTAGAATTGTGTTATCGCTAAAAGTTCCTGTACCTGAGGTTGTCCATTCCAGTGAAGTATAGAAAGTAGCCTGGGCACCTTCAAGTTGCACATCAACTGACAAGCATGAAGCTATATCTTCACCTGCATAAGCTGTTGCAGCCGGAACAATATAAAGTGTCAGACTATCCGATACTGTGCCGCAAGGCAACTGACCTGTAGCGGTTACGAACAAATGTATATATCCTGATTCTCCGATAGCCGGAATATAAGTTGCGTTTATTGTTCCTGCATCTTCTAATGTTCCAAGTCCGTCGTGTGTCCAGTTAACAGAAACAGCTCCGCTTACAGTAGCATCACCGATTAGGTAGGATGGGTAACTGCAAATAGTAATGCTTTCCCCTGCATATACTACAGGTAATGGGAATAGCGTAACAATAACCTGGTCAGATACTGAGCCACATGGTTGATTGCCGTTTACCGTTAGTGTGAGAGTTACAGTTCCATTCTGCAAATCAGTTACACTTGGAGTGTATGTAGCATTAACCAGGGTTGCATCATCGAATAATCCTGTTCCCGATGATGTCCATTGAACACTGGCCGCGCCACCTGCTGATGCATTTGTCAGAGTGAAAGACGATACATCGCAACTTGCGAAATCTGGTCCGGCAGATGCTGTTGGATCAGCATAAATTGTCAGGATTTTTACATCAACTGAGTTTCCGCAGGGCTCAATTCCCAGAGCTGTCAGGGTCAGATTTACTTCACCTGTTTCATTAAGAAAGGGAGTATAAACAGGTGTGAGTGTATTGGCACCAGTCAGAGTTCCAAGTCCATTATGAGTCCACTCAACAGAAACGTAGTTTTGTGCAGAGGCATCTTTTACCAGGTAAGGAGTGTTCTCACATACCGAAGCGTCATCCCCTGCATTTGCCACAGTCCCTTGATTAATAGTTACAAGCATATTGTCACTTGCGTTCTGACAAGGAACCGTACCTGTGCTGGTAATAGTAAGAGTAACGCTGCCGTTAGTAATATCCGCATTGCTTGGGGAATATGTGGTTACTACAAGAGTAGGATCGTTAAATGTACCTGTCCCGCTACTGGTCCACATCACACTGGTTGTATATGCAGCAAATGCATTGGTGGTGGTAATGCTTTGTCCTTCACATATGGTTTCATCCGGTCCGGCAATAGCCAAAGGTGCAGGAAGCAATGTGAGCAACATTTCATCCGTATCAGCTGCACAAGGAACATTTCCATTCGCTGTTAACGTGATATACACATTACCTGTTTCGCCAACTAAAGGAACATAGGTTGGTGAAAGAGTAGTAGCGTTTTGCAGAGAACCAAGTCCGTTAGTAGTCCATAACACTGATGAATAATTCTGAGCTGATGCTGCGGTAATTGTAAAACTCTGTCCTTCACAAACAAGGTCATCAGGACCAGCGTCAGCTATTGCCATTGGGGTAATTTCAACAGTCTGACTGCAACTTGAAGTATTTCCATGAATATCAGTCGCAGTCCATATCACTATCGTAATTCCCTGAGGGAAAGCCGAAGGGGCATTATTTGTTATGCTGGCAACTTCACAATTATCAGTAGCTGTAGCCATTCCGAGAACCACTTGTTCCGTTGAACAAATCAAAATGTTTTCCGGACAAGTTATTACCGGTGCTTCATTATCGTTCACTGTAACAGTCATCGTACAGGTTGAAATATTGCCACATTCGTCAGTCGCTGTCCATTCAATAGTAGTGGTTCCAACAGGATAATATCCTGAAGCATTGGCTGTTTGATTTATACTATTTGTAAGTGTCACCGGACTGCAATCTTCGATAACCAGAGGTTGAGCAATCACAATATCAGCACCACAAACTCCCGGATCATTATTGATAGTAATGTTTTCAGGGCAAGTTAAAACCGGAGCGGTAGTATCTTCAATGCTGAAGGTAGCCGAAGTAGTAGACGTATTTCCACAGTCATCGGTTGCGGTAAATACCACCAAAGCCGATCCGGTAGCACCACAAAGGTCGCTGAGGGTAGTAAAGTTGTTGGTCCATACCACAGATCCCGAGCAGATATCCGAAGCCACAGCGCCACCGTTGGCAGCGAGCCATGCGTTCAGTTCAGCTGCGTTTCCGGCACCGTCGCATTCAACAGTGAGATCCGAAGCCAGGGTGGTGATATCAGGAGCAGTAGTATCTTCAATGGTGAAGGTAGCCGAGGTAGTAGACGTATTTCCACAGTCATCGGTAGCGGTAAATACCACCAAAGCCGATCCGGTAGCACCACAAAGGTCGCTGAGGGTTGTAAAGTCGTTGGTCCAGACCACAGATCCCGAGCAGATATCCGAAGCCACAGCACCACCGTTGGCAGCGAGCCATGCATTCAGTTCAGCTACGTTTCCGGCACCGTCGCATTCAACAGTGAGGTCCGAAGCAAGTGTTGTGATATCAGGAGCAGTAGTATCTTCGATGGTGAAGGTAGCCGAAGTGGTAGACGTATTTCCACAGTCATCGGTAGCGGTAAATACCACCAATGCTGATCCGGTAGCACCACAGAGGTCGCTGAGGGTTGTAAAGTTGTTGGTCCATACCACCGATCCCGAGCAGATATCCGAAGCCACAGCACCACCGTTGGCAGCGAGCCATGCGTTCAGTTCAGCTGCGTTTCCGGCACCGTCGCATTCCACGGTCAGATCCGAAGCCAGGGTAGTGATGCCAGGAGCAGTAGTATCTTCAATGGTGAAGGTAGCCGAAGTGGTAGACGTATTTCCACAGTCATCAGTAGCAGTAAATACCACCAATGCTGATCCGGTAGCGCCACAAAGGTCGCTGAGGGTTGTAAAGTCATTGGTCCATACCACGCTTCCCGAGCAGATATCCGAAGCCACAGCACCACCGTTGGCAGCGAGCCATGCATTCAGTTCAGCTACGTTTCCGGCACCGTCGCATTCAACAGTCAGATCCGAAGCCAGGGTTGTGATATCAGGAGCAGTAGTATCTTCAATGGTGAAGGTAGCCGAGGTAGTAGACGTATTTCCACAGTCATCGGTAGCGGTAAATACCACCAAGGCCGATCCGGTAGCGCCACAGAGGTCGCTGAGGGTTGTGAAGTTGTTGGTCCAGACCACAGATCCCGAGCAGATATCCGAAGCCACAGCACCACCGTTGGCAGCGAGCCATGCATTCAGTTCAGCTGCGTTTCCTGCACCGTCGCATTCAACAGTAAGATCCGAAGCCAGGGTTGTGATATCAGGAGCAGTAGTATCTTCAATGGTGAAGGTAGCCGAAGTGGTAGAAGTATTTCCACAGTCATCGGTAGCAGTAAATACCACCAATGCCGATCCGGTAGCACCACAGAGGTCGCTGAGGGTTGTGAAGTTGTTGGTCCATACCACGCTGCCCGAGCAGATATCCGAAGCCACAGCACCACCGTTGGCAGCGAGCCATGCATTCAGTTCAGCTGCGTTTCCGGCACCGTCGCATTCAACGGTGAGATCCGAAGCCAGGGTTGTGATATCAGGAGCGGTGATATCCTGGACATTAATAGTCTGTGAAGCAGTGGAAATGTTTCCGCAATTATCTGTCGCAGTCCAGGTGCGGGTAATACTATATGAACCTGCACAATCACCGGGAGTCGAAATATCGGCATAGTCTAATGTTAACGGAAGATTACAATTATCAGTAGCCGTTGCCATTATAAACGTTGGAATAGCTGGACAATTAATTGTTGATACAGCCGGAAGCGGGTCAATAACCGGCTCAATTGTATCATGAATTATAATTAGTTGGGTACAAGAAGCGGAGTTTCCAGAAAGATCTGAAATACTGTAAACTCTGGAAATAGTTTCCGGACAGCTTAAGTTATCGCTTGTCTGACTAACCATAGTAAAACTTGCAGAATCAATACCATTGTAATCATAAGCGAAACCTCCTGCGGAAATAAATTCCAAAAGGGTTGTAAATGGAGCTGGAATTTCTGTCTCTGAATTACAATTTGCTAATATATTTGGTGGACAGTTGATTGTTGGGTCTTCATCATCTGTAACAACAACAGTAACAACTGCTTGATCGCAATTTAACGGATTCAGGATTTCACAAATTTGGTATGTCAGAAAATAATTTCCTGCATAAGTTCCCGGAGCTACCACCACAGCAGCACCGTTTAATGAAATACCCGGGTTGGTGGAAGAAAGCTCAGTAAGGTTCACTTCGGCCGGATTCACAGGATTGCTGTTCAACTCATCGTTAGCCAGTACATTGGTAACACTGGTGCCACCATTATATCCGTTAACGGAAGCGCCGGTATCGTCGTTGGCAACAATAGAAGCCGCGGCAACAGTCACGCTAACGGTGGCCTGGTCGCAGTTCAGTGGGTTGAGGATTTCACAAATCTGGTAGGTGAGGGTATAGGTTCCTGCGGGAGTTCCCGGAGCTACCACCACAGCAGCACCGTTTAATGAAATACCCGGGTTGGTGGAAGAAAGCTCAGTAAGGTTTACTTCGGCCGGATTCACCGGATCGCCGTTCAACTCATCGTTAGCCAGCACATTGGTAACACTGGTGCCACCATCATATCCGTTAACGGAAGCGCCGGTATCGTCGTTGGCAACAATGGAAGCCGAACCAACAGTCACACTAACGGTGGCCTGGTCGCAGTTCAGCGGGTTGAGGATTTCACAAATCTGGTAGGTGAGGGTATAGGTTCCAGCGGGAGTTCCCGGAGCTACCACCACAGCAGCACCATTTAATGAAATACCCGGGTGGGTGGAAGAAAGCTCAGTAAGGTTTACTTCGGCCGGATTCACCGGATTGCCGTTCAACTCATCGTTAGCCAGCACATTGGTAACACTGGTGCCACCATCATATCCGTTAACGGAAGCGCCTGTATCGTCGTTGGCAACTATGGATGCCGCGGCAACAGTCACGCTAACGGTGGCCTGGTCGCAGTTCAGCGGGTTAAGGATTTCACAAATCTGGTAGGTGAGGGTATAGGTTCCAGCGGGAGTTCCCGGAGCTACCACCACAGCAGCGCCATTTAATGAAATACCCGGGTGGGTGGAAGAAAGCTCAGTAAGGTTCACTTCGGCCGGATTCACCGGATCGCCGTTCAACTCATCGTTAGCCAGCACATTGGTAACACTGGTGCCACCATCATATCCGTTAACGGAAGCGCCGGTATCGTCGTTGGCAACTATAGAAGCCGCGGCAACAGTCACGCTAACGGTGGCCTGGTCGCAGTTCAATGGGTTGAGGATTTCACAAATCTGGTAGGTGAGGGTATAGGTTCCTGCGGGAGTTCCCGGAGCTACCACCACAGCAGCACCGTTTAATGAAATACCCGGGTTGGTGGAAGAAAGCTCAGTAAGGTTCACTTCGGCCGGATTCACCGGATTGCCGTTCAGCTCATCGTTAGCCAGCACATTGGTAACACTGGTGCCACCATCATATCCGTTAACGGAAGCGCCGGTATCGTCGTTGGCAACTATGGATGCCGAACCAACAGTCACACTAACGGTGGCCTGGTCGCAGTTCAGCGGGTTAAGGATTTCACAAATCTGGTAGGTGAGGGTATAGGTTCCTGCGGGAGTTCCCGGAGCTACCACCACAGCAGCACCGTTTAATGAAATTCCCGGGTGGGTGGAAGAAAGCTCAGTAAGGTTCACTTCGGCCGGATTCACAGGATTGCCGTTCAACTCATCGTTAGCCAGCACATTGGTAACACTGGTGCCACCATCATATCCGTTAACGGAAGCGCCGGTATCGTCGTTGGCAACTATGGATGCCGAACCAACAGTCACGCTAACGGTGGCCTGGTCGCAGTTCAGCGGGTTAAGGATTTCACAAATCTGGTAGGTGAGGGTATAGGTTCCTGCGGGAGTTCCCGGAGCTACCACCACAGCAGCGCCATTTAATGAAATACCCGGGTTGGTGGACGAAAGCTTCAGTAAGGTTCACTTCGGCCGGATTCACCGGATCGCCGTTCAACTCATCGTTAGCCAGTACATTGGTAACACTGGTGCCACCATCATATCCGTTAACGGAAGCGCCGGTATCGTCGTTGGCAACAATAGAAGCCGCGGCAACAGTCACGCTAACGGTGGCCTGGTCGCAGTTCAGCGGGTTAAGGATTTCACAAATCTGGTAGGTGAGGGTATAGGTTCCTGCGGGAGTTCCCGGAGCTACCACCACAGCAGCGCCATTTAATGAAATTCCCGGGTTGGTGGACGAAAGCTCAGTGAGGTTCACTTCGGCCGGATTCAACGGATTGCCGTTCAACTCATCGTTAGCCAATACATTGGTAACGCTGGTGCCTCCGGTATAACCGTTAACGGAAGCGCCGGTATCGTCGTTGGCAACTATGGATGCCGAACCAACAGTCACACTAACGGTGGCCTGGTCGCAGTTCAATGGGTTGAGGATTTCACAAATCTGGTAGGTGAGGGTATAGGTTCCTGCGGGAGTTCCCGGAGCTACCACCACAGCAGCACCATTTAATGAAATACCCGGGTGGGTAGAAGAAACTTCAGTAAGGTTTACTTCGGCCGGATTCACAGGATCGCCGTTCAACTCATCGTTAGCCAGCACATTGGTAACACTGGTGCCACCATCATATCCGTTAACGGAAGCGCCGGTATCGTCGTTGGCAACTATGGATGCCGAACCAACAGTCACACTAACGGTGGCCTGGTCGCAGTTCAGCGGGTTAAGGATTTCACAAATCTGGTAGGTAAGGGTATAGGTCCCTGCGGGAGTTCCCGGAGCTACCACCACAGCAGCACCGTTTAATGAAATACCCGGGTGGGTGGACGAAAGCTCAGTAAGGTTCACTTCGGCCGGATTCACCGGATCGCCGTTCAACTCATCGTTAGCCAGCACATTGGTAACACTGGTGCCACCATCATATCCGTTAACGGAAGCGCCGGTATCGTCGTTGGCAACTATGGATGCCGAACCAACAGTCACGCTAACGGTGGCCTGGTCGCAGTTCAGCGGGTTAAGGATTTCACAAATCTGGTAGGTGAGGGTATAGGTTCCTGCGGGAGTTCCCGGAGCTACCACCACAGCAGCACCATTTAATGAAATACCCGGGTGGGTGGAAGAAAGCTCAGTAAGGTTCACTTCGGCCGGATTCACAGGATTGCCGTTCAACTCATCGTTAGCCAGTACATTGGTAACACTGGTGCCACCATCATAACCGTTAACGGAAGCGCCGGTATCGTCGTTGGCAACTATGGATGCCGAACCAACAGTCACACTAACGGTGGCCTGGTCGCAGTTCAGCGGGTTGAGGATTTCACAAATCTGGTAGGTGAGGGTATAGGTTCCTGCGGGAGTTCCCGGAGCTACCACCACAGCAGCACCATTTAATGAAATACCCGGGTGGGTGGAAGAAAGCTTCAGTAAGGTTCACTTCGGCCGGATTCACCGGATTGCCGTTCAGCTCATCGTTAGCCAGCACATTGGTAACACTGGTGCCACCATCATATCCGTTAACGGAAGCGCCGGTATCGTCGTTGGCAACTATGGATGCCGAACCAACGGTCACACTAACGGTGGCCTGGTCGCAGTTCAGCGGGTTAAGGATTTCACAAATCTGGTAGGTGAGGGTATAGGTTCCAGCGGGAGTTCCCGGAGCTACCACCACAGCAGCACCGTTTAATGAAATACCCGGGTGGGTGGAAGAAAGCTCAGTAAGGTTCACTTCGGCCGGATTCACAGGATTGCCGTTCAGCTCATCGTTAGCCAGCACATTGGTAACACTGGTGCCACCATTATATCCGTTAACGGAAGCGCCGGTATCGTCGTTGGCAACTATGGATGCCGAACCAACAGTCACGCTAACGGTGGCCTGGTCGCAGTTCAGCGGGTTGAGGATTTCACAAATCTGGTAGGTGAGGGTATAGGTCCCTGCGGGAGTTCCCGGAGCTACCACCACAGCAGCACCGTTTAATGAAATACCCGGGTGGGTGGACGAAAGCTCAGTAAGGTTCACTTCGGCCGGATTCACCGGATTGCCGTTCAACTCATCGTTAGCCAGCACATTGGTAACACTGGTGCCACCATTATAACCGTTAACGCTAGCGCCGGTATCGTCGTTGGCAACTATGGATGCCGAACCAACAGTCACACTAACGGTGGCCTGGTCGCAGTTCAGCGGGTTGAGGATTTCACAAATCTGGTAAGTAAGGGTATAGGTTCCTGCGGGAGTACCCGGAGCTACCAACACAGCAGCACCGTTTAATGAAATACCCGGGTGGGTGGAAGAAAGCTCAGTTAGGATCACTTCGGCCGGATTCACCGGATTGCCGTTCAACTCATCGTTAGTCAGCACATTGGTAACACTGGTGCCACCATCATATCCGTTAACGGAAGTGCCTGTATCGTCGTTGGCAACTATAGATGCCGAACCAATAGTCACACTAACGGTGGCCTGGTCGCAGTTCAGCGGGTTGAGGATTTCACAAATCTGGTAGGTGAGGGTATAGGTTCCTGCGGGAGTTCCCGGAGCTACCACCACAGCAGCACCGCTTAATGAAACACCCGGGTGGGTGGAAGAAAGCTCAGTGAAGTTTACTTCGGCCGGATCACAGGATCGCCGTTCAGCTCATCGTTAGCCAGCACGTTGGTAACGCTGGTGCCCCCGGTGTATCCGTTAACGGTAGCGCCTGCTCGTCGTTTGCCACAATCGGAGCCGCGGCAACAGTCACGCTCACAGTGGTCTGGTCGCAGTTGATGGGTTGAGGTTTTCACAAATCTGGTAGATTACTGTGTAGGTGCCAGCCGGTGTTCCCGGGGCAACGCTTACAGCTCCAGTGAGGGGTTCAGCGTGACATAGGATTGGTGGTGCTTACCTGTGTCATGGTGACTTCCGATGGGATTACCGCTACACCGTTCAGCAGGTCGTTAGTTAGCACATTGGCACACGGCGACACCACCGGACATACCATTGGCTGATCCGGCATCCGGTACTGCGTCGATCGCAGGAGCTATAGCCGCGGGAACAGTGACCTTACTGGCCTGGTCGCAATTGGTAGGATTGAGGTTCTCACAGATCTGGTAGGTGAGGATGTAGTTTCCTGCCGGGGTTCCCGGGGCTACTACCACATCCGAGCCACTCAGGCTTACACCCGGGTTGGTTGAGCTGACCTGCGTAGTGTTACATCTGCCGGAACGACAGGTAACCCGTTGAGCAGATCATCCGCCAGCACATTGGTAAACGAAGTGCCTCCGGTGTATCCGTTCACGGGACTGCCTGCGTCATTGTTTGCCACAATTGGCGCCGCGGTGACAGTTACCGTCACCTCAGTCTGGTCACAGTTGGTTGGGTTGAGGTTTTCACAAATCTGGTAGGTTACTGTATAGGTTCCTGCCGGTGTTCCCGCGGCAACACTTACGGCTCCCGTGGAGGGGTTCAGTGTGACATTTGGATTGGTGGTGCTTACCTGTGTCATGGTGACTTCCGATGGGATTACCGCAACACCGTTCAGCAGGTCATTAGCTAGTACATTGGCCACGGCGACACCGCCGGACATACCATTGGCTGAGCCGGCATCCGGAACTGCATCGATCACAGGAGCAGTCACTGGTACAGTTACCTCCGCCTGGTCGCAATTGGCAGGATTGAGGTTCTCACAGATCTGGTAGGTGAGGATGTAGTTTCCAGCCGGGGTTCCCGGGGCTACTACCACATCCGACCGCTTAATGTTACTCCCGGGTTGGTCGAGCTAACCGTAGTAAGGTTTACATCGGCCGGGATGACAGGAGCCCGTTCAGCAGGTCGTTGGCCAGCACATTGGTAAACGAAGTGCCTCCAGTCGTATCCGTTCACGGGACTGCCGGCTCATCGTTGGCCACAATCGAAGCCTCGGCAACGGTACCGTAACGGTGGCCTGGTCGCAGTTCAGTGGGTTGAGGATTTCACAAATCTGGTAGGTGAGGGTATAGGTTCCTGCGGGAGTTCCCGGAGCTACCACCACAGCAGCGCCATTTAATGAAATTCCCGGGTGGGTGGACGAAAGCTCAGTAAGGTTTACTTCGGCCGGATTCACTGGATTGCCGTTCAACTCATCGTTAGCCAATACATTGGTAACACTGGTGCCACCATCATATCCGTTAACGGAAGCGCCGGTATCGTCGTTGGCAACTATGGAAGCCGACCAACAGTCACACTAACGTTGGCCTGGTCGCAGTTCAGCGGGTTAAGGATTTCACAAATCTGGTAGGTGAGGGTATAGGTTCCTGCGGGAGTTCCCGGAGCTACCACCACAGCAGCACCGTTTAATGAAATACCCGGGTTGGTGGACGAAAGCTCAGTAAGGTTCACTTCGGCCGGATTCACAGGATTGCCGTTCAGCTCATCGTTAGCCAGTACGTTGGTAACGCTGGTGCCCACCATCATATCCGTTAACGGAAGTGCCGGTATCGTCGTTGGCAACTATGGATGCCGAACCAACAGTCACACTAACGGTGGCCTGGTCGCAGTTCAGCGGGTTAAGGATTTCACAAATCTGGTAGGTGAGGGTATAGGTTCCTGCGGGAGTTCCCGGAGCTACCACCACAGCAGCACCGTTTAATGAAATACCCGGGTTGGTGGAAGAAAGTTCAGTAAGGTTTACTTCAGCCGGATTCACCGGATTGCCGTTCAGCTCATCGTTAGCCAGCACATTGGTAACACTGGTGCCACCATCATATCCGTTAACGGAAGCGCCGGTATCGTCGTTGGCAACTATGGATGCCGAACCAACGGTCACGCTAACGGTGGCCTGGTCGCAGTTCAGCGGGTTGAGGATTTCACAAATCTGGTAGGTGAGGGTATAGGTTCCTGCGGGAGTTCCCGGAGCTACCACCACAGCAGCGCCATTTAATGAAATACCCGGGTGGGTAGACGAAAGTTCAGTGAGGTTCACTTCGGCCGGATTCACCGGATTGCCGTTCAACTCATCGTTAGCCAGCACATTGGTAACGCTGGTGCCACCATTATATCCGTTAACGGAAGCGCCGGTATCGTCGTTGGCTACTATGGATGCCGAACCAACAGTCACGCTAACGGTGGCCTGGTCGCAGTTCAGCGGGTTAAGGATTTCACAAATCTGGTAGGTGAGGGTATAGGTTCCTGCGGGAGTTCCCGGAGCTACCACCACAGCAGCACCATTTAATGAAATACCCGGGTTGGTAGAAGAAAGTTCAGTAAGGTTCACTTCAGCCGGATTCACAGGATTGCCGTTCAACTCATCGTTAGCCAGCACATTGGTAACACTGGTGCCACCATCATATCCGTTAACGGAAGCGCCGGTATCGTCGTTGGCAACTATGGATGCCGAACCAACAGTCACACTAACGGTGGCCTGGTCGCAGTTCAGCGGGTTAAGGATTTCACAAATCTGGTAGGTGAGGGTATAGGTTCCTGCGGGAGTTCCCGGAGCTACCACCACAGCAGCGCCGTTTAATGAAATACCCGGATGGGTGGAAGAAAGCTCAGTAAGGTTTACTTCGGCCGGATTCACCGGATTGCCGTTCAGCTCATCGTTAGCCAGTACATTGGTAACACTGGTGCCACCATCATATCCGTTAACGGAAGCGCCGGTATCGTCGTTGGCTATTATCGGAGTTGAAGATACAATAACATTTTGCTGACATGTTGAAATATTGCCGCATTCATCAGTAGCAGTCCATGTTACTATTGTTGTTCCCAAAGGAAATACTGCCGGGGCATTATTAGTAATGGAAACACTGGCATCACAATTATCTGTTGCAGAAGCTATACCTATTGCTCCCACATAAGTGTTCAATACATTAGTTGTAACTTCAAATTGTGGTGGGCATACTAATTCCGGCGCAGTAATATCCTGGACATTGATAGTTTGAGAAGCCGTTGAACTGTTTCCACAGGCATCGGTAGCAGTCCAGGTGCGGGTAACGCTGTACGAACCGGCACAATCGCCTGGAGAAGTAACATCGTTCGGAGTCAGTGTGAAAGCACTTCCGCATTCGTCGGTAGCAGTCGCAACTTCAAAGACCGGCACTGCAGGGCAGTTGATGGTAACAGGGGCAGGCAAGGGTGCAATTACAGGTGCCGAAATATCCAGAACATTTATGGTCTGAGATGCAGTTGAACTGTTACCACAGGCATCGGTAGCAGTCCAGGTGCGGGTAACGCTGTACGAACCTGCACATGCACCTGGAGTTGTTACATCGTTATAGGTTAATATAAAAACACTTCCGCATGCATCAGTTGCCGTAGCCACAGCAAATAGCGGAGTATAAGGACAATATACATCTGAAACGGCAGGAAGCGGATCAATTATTGGAGCCGAAAGATCCTGAACATGAATAGTCTGTGAAGCAGTCGAGCTGTTTCCACATGCATCGCTGGCTGTCCAGGTGCGTGTAACACTGTATAATCCTGAACATGCACCAGGAGTAGTGACATCAACCGAAGTAAATGTGATTGTGCTTCCGCATGCATCGGTAGCCGTAGGTACTTCAAATTCAGGTACTGCCGGGCAGACGATGGTATATGGAGCAGGCAACACATCAATAACGGGTGCCGAAACATCCTGCACATTTATTGTTTGCGAGGCTGTTGAACTGTTTCCGCAATTATCGGTTGCTGTCCAGGTGCGGGTAACACTGTACGAACCGGCACAATCGCCCGGTATCGTAATATCATTCGAAGTCAGGGTGAACGTACTTCCGCATAGGTCGATAGCTGTAGCAACTTCAAATACCGGTAATGCCGGGCAATTGATGGTAGAAGGAGCAGGTAGCGGTGCTATTACGGGAGCGGTAACATCCTGTACATTTATGATCTGCGAAGCCGTTGAACTGTTTCCACAGGCATCGGTAGCTGTCCAGGTGCGGGTAACGCTATACGAACCGGCACAATCGCCTGGAGTTGTAACATCGTTCGAAGTCAGTGTGAAAGCACTTCCACATGCGTCGGTAGCAGTCGCAACTTCGAATACCGGCACTGCAGGGCAATTGATGGTATAAGGAGCAGGCAAGGGTGCTATAACCGGTGCCGAGATATCCAAAACATTTATGGTCTGAGATGCAGTTGAACTGTTTCCACATGCATCAGTAGCAGTCCAGGTACGGGTAACGCTGTACGAACCGGCACAATCGCCTGGAGTTGTAACATCGTTCGAAGTCAGGTTGAAAGCACTTGCACAGGCATCGATAGCTGTAGCTACCTCAAATACCGGTACTGCGGGGCAGTTGATGGTGGTAGGAGCAGGCAGCGGTGTTATTACGGGAGCGGTAACATCCTGAACAAGTATGGTTTGCGAAGCCGTTGAACTGTTTCCACAGGCATCGGTAGCAGTCCAGGTGCGGGTAACGCTGTACGAACCGGCACAATCGCCTGGAGAAGTAACATCGTTCGAAGTCAGAGTGAAAGCACTTGCACATTCGTCGGTAGCAGTAGCTACTTCAAAGACCGGTACTGCGGGGCAGTTGATGGTAACAGGGGCAGGCAAGGGTGCAATTACAGGTGCCGAAATATCCAGAACATTTATGGTCTGAGATGCAGTTGAACTGTTTCCACATGCATCGGTAGCAGTCCAGGTGCGGGTAACGCTATACGAACCGGCACAATCGCCTGGTGTTGTAACATCGTTATAAGTCAGAATGTAAATACTTCCGCATGCATCAGTTGCCGTAGCAACAGCAAATAGCGGAGTATAAGGACAATATACATTTGAAACGGCAGGAAGCGGATCGATTATTGGAGCCGAAAGATCCTGAACATGAATAGTCTGCGAAGCCGTCGAGCTGTTTCCACATGCATCGCTGGCTGTCCAGGTGCGTGTAACACTGTATAATCCTGAACACGCACCAGGAGTAGTAACATCAACCGAAGTAAATGTGATTGTACTTCCGCATGCATCAGTAGCCGTAGGTACTTCAAATTCAGGTACTGCCGGGCAGACGATGGTATATGGAGCAGGCAAAGCATCAATAACAGGTGCCGAAACATCCTGCACATTTATAGTTTGCGAAGCAGTAGAAATGTTTCCGCAATTATCGGTTGCAGTCCAGGTACGGGTGACGCTGTACGAACCGGCACAAGCACCATTGATTGTTACGTCATTAAAGGTTAATGTTGTGCTTCCGCAATTGTCAGTCACAACAGCATTCGTGAAAGAAGGAGTTAATGGACAATTTATCGTTGTAGAAGCAGGTAAGGGTTCAAACACCGGAACAATTAAATCATTTACTATGATTTGTTGGATACATGTACTGGTATTCCCGTCATTATCGGCAATGCTGTAAACTCTTGAAATCGTTTCCGGACAACTAAGGTTGTCACTTGTCTGGCTCAACATGGTAAAACTTGATGCATTCAGTCCATTGTTATCTTCTGCAAATCCTCCGGCACTAATAAATTCAGCCAAAGAATTATAGGATGCAGGAACTTCGGCAGCACAACTTACGCTGATGGTCTCCGGGCAGTTCATTGTTGGACCTTCATTATCATTAACAGTAACAGTCATATTACAAATGGATGTATTTCCACATTCATCAATAGCTGTCCAGGTTACATAATTAATTCCCAGGTTGTAAATCCCGCTTGCATTGTTAGTATTGTTAAAGTTATTGGTGAAAGTAACTGTTCCGCAGTTATCCGAAACAATCGGTTGGCCAACAGTTACTGTTGCAGTGTTAAGCCCTGGATCTGTTTGGACTACAATTGATGCCGGACATGTTATCACAGGAGGTGTAATATCCTGAACAGTTATTGCCTGGCTTACGGAAAGCGAAGTATTACCAGAAACATCTGTCGCTACCCAGGTTCTGGTGGTTGTATATGTTCCAGAACAAGTACCAGGAACAGAATTATCAGTAAAGCTGATAATTGGTGTTTCATCGCATGCATCATAGGCAACCGGAGCCGTAAATACAGGTGTTGCAGGACAATTAATGGTGGTTGAAGCACCTTGGCCTGAAAGAACCGGAGGTGTATTATCTGTAACCGTAAATGTGGTGCTACAGGTAGCAGTATTGTTGGCAGCATCCTTCACAGTAATAGTTACGGTGGTAACTCCTGTTGAAACAAGCGTTCCGACAGCAGGCGACTGGGTAATAGTGAGTGAAGCAGCGGCAGTACAATTATCTGTGGCAGTTACATTGGCTGCGAAATTTGGAACAGCAGCCTGGCAACTTGCATTGGCAGAAGCCGACTGAGCCGGGGCGCAGCTGACAATTACCGGTGGTGTATTATCGGTAACTGTAAAAGTGGTACTGCAGGTAGAAGTGTTATTGGCAGCATCCTTCACAGTAAGAGTTACGGTGGTAACTCCTGTTGAAACAAGCGTTCCGACAGCAGGCGACTGGGTAATAGTGAGTGAAGCAGCGGCAGTGCAATTATCAGTAGCAGTTACATTAGCTTTGAAATTGGGAATAGCAGCCTGGCAACTAGCATTGGCAAAAGCCGATAAAGCCGGGGCACAGCTGACAATTACCGGGGGTGTATTATCGGTAACTGTAAAAGTGGTACTGCAGGTAGCAGTGTTGTTGGCAGCATCCTTCACAGTAATAGTTACGGTGGTAACTCCTGTTGAAACAAGCGCACCTGCCAGAGGTGTCTGAGTAATAGTGAGTGAAGCAGCAGCAGTACAATTATCCGTGGCAGTTACATTGGCTGCGAAATTTGGAACAGCAGCCTGGCAACTTGCATTGGCAAAAGCCGATGAGCCGGGGCACAGCTGACAATTACCGGAGGTGTATTATCAGTAACCGTAAACGTGGTACTACAGGTAGCAGTATTGTTGGCAGCATCCTTCACGGTAAGAGTTACGGTGGTAACTCCTGTTGAAACAAGCGTTCCGACAGCAGGCGACTGGGTAATAGTGAGTGAAGCAGCAGCAGTACAATTATCTGTGGCAGTTACATTGGCTGCGAAATTTGGAACAGCGGCCTGGCAACTTGCATTGGCAGAAGCCGACTGAGCCGGGGCACAGCTGACAATTACCGGAGGTGTATTATCGGTAACCGTAAAAGTGGTACTGCAGGTAGCAGTGTTGTTGGCAGCATCCTTCACAGTAATAGTTACGGTTGTAACTCCTGTTGAAACAAGCGCACCTGCCAGAGGTGTCTGAGTAATAGTGAGTGAAGCAGCGGCAGTACAATTATCCGTGGCAGTTACATTGGCTGCGAAATTTGGAACAGCAGCCTGGCAACTAGCATTGGCAAAAGCCGACTGAGCCGGGGCACAGCTGACAATCACCGGAGGTGTATTATCAGTAACCGTAAACGTAGTATTGCAGGTAGCAGTATTGTTGGCAGCATCCTTTACGGTAATAGTTACGGTGGTAACTCCTGTTGAAACAAGCGCACCTGCCAGAGGTGTCTGAGTAATAATGAGTGAAGCAGCAGCAGTACAATTATCCGTGGCAGTTACATTGGCTGCGAAATTTGGAACAGCAGCCTTACAACTTGCATTGGCAAAAGCCGACTGAGCCGGGGCACAGCTGACAATTACCGGAGGTGTATTATCAGTAACCGTAAACGTAGTATTACAGGTAGCAGTATTGTTGGCAGCATCCTTCACGGTAAGAGTTACGGTGGTAACTCCTGTTGAAACAAGCGCACCTGCCAGAGGTGTCTGAGTAATAATGAGTGAAGCAGCAGCAGTACAATTATCCGTGGCAGTTACATTGGCTGCGAAATTTGGAACAGCCGCCTGGCAACTTGCATTGGCAGAAGCCGACTGAGCCGGGGCACAGCTGACAATTACCGGAGGTGTATTATCGGTAACTGTAAAAGTGGTACTACAGGTAGCAGTATTGTTGGCAGCATCCTTCACAGTAATAGTTACGGTGGTAACTCCTGTTGAAACAAGCGCACCTGCCAGAGGTGTCTGAGTAATAATGAGTGAAGCAGCAGCAGTACAATTATCCGTGGCAGTTACATTGGCTGCGAAATTTGGAACAGCAGCCTGGCAACTAGCATTGGCAAAAGCCGACTAGAGCCGGGGCACAGCTGACAATTACCGGAGGTGTATTATCGGTAACTGTAAAAGTGGTACTACAGGTAGCAGTATTGTTGGCAGCATCCTTCACAGTAAGAATTACGGTTGTAACCCCTGTTGAAACAAGCGTTCCGACAGCAGGCGACTGGGTAATAGTGAGTGAAGCAGCGGCAGTACAATTATCAGTAGCAGTTACATTAGCTTTGAAATTGGGAATAGCAGCCTGACAACTAGCATTGGCAAAAGCCGATAGAGCCGGGGCACAGCTGACAATAACCGGAGGTGTATTGTCGGTAACCGTAAACGTAGTATTACAGGTAGCAGTATTGTTGGCAGCATCCTTCACAGTAATAGTTACGGTGGTAACTCCTGTTGAAACAAGCGTACCTGCCAGAGGTGTCTGAGTAATAGTGAGTGAAGCAGCAGAGGTACAATTATCCGTGGCAGTTACATTGGCTGCGAAATTTGGCACAGCAGCCTGGCAACTAGCATTGGCAAAAGCCGACTGAGCAGTGGCACAGCTGACAATTACCGGAGGTGTATTATCAGTAACCGTAAAAGTGGTACTACAGGTAGCAGTATTGTTGGCAGCATCCTTCACGGTAAGAATTACGGTTGTAACCCCTGTTGAAACAAGCGTTCCGACAGCAGGCGACTGGGTAATAGTGAGTGAAGCAGTGGCAGTACAATTATCAGTAGCAGTTACATTAGCTTTGAAATTGGGAATAGCAGCCTGGCAACTAGCATTGGCAGAAGCCGACTGAGCCGGTGCACAGCTGACAATAACCGGGGGTGTATTATCAGTAACTGTAAACGTAGTATTACAGGTAGCAGTATTGTTGGCAGCATCCTTCACAGTAATAATTACGGTGGTAACTCCTGTTGAAACAAGCGTACCTGCCAGAGGTGTCTGAGTAATAATGAGTGAAGCAGCAGCAGTACAATTATCCGTGGCAGTTACATTGGCTGCGAAATTTGGAACAGCAGCCTGGCAACTAGCATTGGCAAAAGCCGACTGAGCCGGGGCGCAGCTGACAATAACCGGTGGTGTATTATCGGTAACTGTAAAAGTGGTATTGCAGGTAGAAGTGTTGTTGGCAGCATCCTTCACAGTAATAGTTACGGTGGTAACTCCTGTTGAAACAAGCGCACCTGCCAGAGGTGTCTGAGTAATAGTGAGTGAAGCAGCAGCAGTACAATTATCCGTGGCAGTTACATTGGCTGCGAAATTTGGAACACTGGTCTGGCAACTAGCATTGGCAAAAGCCGATAGAGCCGGGGCACAACTGACAATTACCGGAGGTGTATTATCGGTAACTGTAAAAGTGGTACTGCAGGTAGCAGTATTGTTGGCAGCATCCTTCACGGTAAGAATTACGGTTGTAACCCCTGTTGAAACAAGCGTTCCGACAGCAGGCGACTGGGTAATTGTGAGTGAAGCAGCAGCAGTACAATTATCTGTGGCAGTTACATTGGCTGCGAAATTTGGAACACTGGCCTGGCAACCTGCATTGGCAGAGGCCGATTGAGCCGGAGCACAGCTGACAATAACCGGAGGTGTATTATCAGTAACCGTAAACGTAGTATTACAGGTAGCAGTATTGTTGGCAGCATCCTTCACAGTAATAGTTACGGTGGTAACTCCTGTTGAAACAAGCGTTCCGACAGCAGGCGACTGGGTAATACAGAGAGAGGCAGTTGCAGTACAATTATCAGTGGCAGTTACATTTGATGTGAAATTCGGAACAGCAGCCTTACAACTTGCATTGGCAGAAGCCGACTGAGCCGGGGCACAGCTGACAATTACCGGAGGTGTATTGTCTGTTGCTGTACCAACTGTTACATTAATTGAGTTTGTACAGTTATTCTGATCCTTGGCAGTTATTATATAGGCTTGCGCTGAAAGATTACTGAATGTCCCGGAAGGAGATTGTGTGCCAATATTGGGGTTTATCGAATAGGTTTTAATCCCGGTTCCTCCGCTTGCACTAATTATTATTTGCCCATTGGTATATCCATTACAACTCACATTTGTAACTACAGGTGTTGAAAATGTTATGCCGGATGCCGGACCAGAAATTACAACCTGGGCGGTTGAAGTACAGTTTTTTGCATCGGTAACAACAACTGTATATGTACCTGCTGCTAACCCGGTTGCTGTGGCTGAAGTCTGAACAGGACTAGTATTCCATGAATAGGTATATGGTGAAGTCCCTCCGGTAGCTGATGATGTTGCAGCACCCGTATTTGTACCAAAACAACTCACATTAGTCTGGGCTGAAATTGATGCGTTAAGTGCAGGGGCCACATTAATCACGACCTGATCACTACTGGAACAGCCATTGTTGCCGGTAACAGTTAATGTATAGGTGAAACTTCCTGAAACTGACGGAGTAAACAATGGATTGGAAATATTCGCATTGCTGAGGCCGGCAGCAGGACTCCATTGGTAGGTTATTGCCCCACCATTGCCACTTGTAGCAGTGCCTTGTAATTGATGGGTCTGACACAGCCCTATGGAAGCGTCAGGGCCTGCATTCACATTTAGAGGGGATGGTTTTACTACAACCACTGCTGTTGCAGAGCCGGTGCATCCATTCGAAGATGTTCCTACAACAGTATATGAAGAATTTGAGGCCGGTGATACCGTAATTGCCGGAGTAGTTGCACCACCCGGATTCCAAAGGTAACTGCTTCCACCGCTAGCTGTGAGCGTCAGGCTTGATCCTGCGCAAATTTCAGAATTCAGTGGCGAGACATTGATGGTCGGACTAGGAATAACTGTTACAACAACTTCATCAGTAGAAGTGCAAATACCAGCCGCATCAGTTACAGTTAATGTATAGGTTGTTGTTGAACTCGGGTAAACAATGGGGTTAGGGATATTATAGTTACTAATGCCTATCCTGGGCATCCAGGAATAAATAATACCACCTGAACCATTCAATTGAGTAGTAGTTCCTGTACAAATAGTAACATCATTTCCTGCATTAGCCTGTATAACAGTAGGTGTGCTTAAAACAATATTTCCACGGGTTGTTGGAGGGAAACAGCTTCCTATATCCTTCACATAAACTGTATATGTGCCCATGGTTAAGCCGGTAAATAAATTAGCACTTTGCCAGCTTGTTCCGTTGAGGGAATAGAGAAAGTTTCCTGAGCCACCGCTTACATTAGCTGTAATAACACCAATACTGGAACCATTACACAAAATATTGCTGGAGGTGGTATTAATAGTTAATGTTGTTTCATGAATAAAAACTTCTTTCATGATGTAAACTGCATTCGGATCACAGGGACAGGATTGTAGTGTTTCAATTTTGAATGTTTCCGATCCTTCAGTAACTCCATCCTCAACAGCATGATAATTAATTATAAATGTTGTTTGACCTGCGGGAATTGTGATTTGCGAGGGTAAAGGATTACCTGCAGTTGTTACCACATCCACGCCATTTATAGCTGTACCCGAATATTGCAATTGCAAAATAAGGGGTTCGCTTAAATAGGAATTGTCGCGTTCAAATTTTAATTGCATTAAAGGACAACCTTCGAAAATATTGCTAAAATCAGTAGGACCATAATCCGGGTTTATATTGGTAATAGTAACAGGTTCCGAGTTAAAACTTTTTGCCTGTAGGAAAACTGCCCCATCCCACTTTTGATCCGAAGCATCAGCAACACTTAATTTAATATGATAGGTTGAGCAGGCACTAACTGTGTAAGTGGCTGTTAAGGTAACTGTACCTCCATCGTATTGCATTGTCAGTGAACCTGCAGGGTTGTCATAATAATAAGCAGCATTTTCAGCAGGGAAAGAAACATTATTCACATTGGTGCCGGCAGGGTGTATGGTATTTATTGATACCGGAATATTTCCGGGTATGGTCGCTAAGTTAACCGCGTTATTTGTGTATGTTCCACTGATACCAGGGCCACTAAGGAAAAAACCAAATGCATCATTAAATTCAGTTTCGCAATATTCAATATATTCTTCTGATGTGAATACGTATTTGAATTCCAGCGTATTTCCTGCAGGTATAAAATCAAATTCGAGTGTTGATGCATCATACATGGTTCTCCCGGTAATGCTTTGTAAGTCAGGATCATTTGCTAAACTAACTAATTGATCAGATTTACTTCCCGTATTATTTGGCCCCATGGCCGATGAAACTTTGCCAGTTGAAAGTATTAACCCTCTGTCGATAGGAAAATTTGATGTTGCTTTTTCAAAATACCCCAACTGCCTGTCACCGGGAGTTGATGACCAGATGTGGTCTACCCAGGTCCAGATACTACCCACTTTTTTATAATACCCAAATTTGATATTACTCGTCTGCAAACAGCCTGTTACCAATACATTTTGCACCAGTTGTTGTGGCGACATAACGGTATAAACCGGGTTTTCATTAACTGAAATTGAACCTGCCGGGGCATCAGTATTACTACTGCCCGGTGCTGTGGTTTCGTATAGCTCGCCTGGTGGATACTTCCGACCGTGTTCTGTAATTTTAGAAGTCGATTGTGCCTGGCTTGAAATATTGAGGAAAATGAGTAGGATCGTGATAATCAGGATCGGATTGAAAAATGAAGTAGAGTTTTTCATTTTGAGTGATTTTAATAATCGAAATACTGGAAGTTTGGGAAGAGTAGACGTTAGAATTTGAACACACAAAATCATGCATAAGGTATAATCCACCCGAAAGTGAAATCCCCGATGCATGGTTTGCTGATAATTCTAATTGAACTGGATAACCGCCTGAAGAGAAATTAATATTGCTATTAATTTTTAAGAGCGGGAATTGCCAAAAGAAGAGCTGTGGGCAATTCGTGGCTTTTTGTCCCGATGCGGGAAAAGCCGATGGTGTTAACACTAAGGGAAACGAGCAGTTCTTGAGAGTTGGTGTAGTCATACTTTGTTGAATAATAGTGTTATAGGAGTATACGAGCGGGTGATAATAGAAAATGGCAGTCGACGAGAGATGAAAAGTTTTTCTTGAGTATCAATGATACATAAAATATCATGCCAAATATGTATGTATACTGATAATCAGGCATGTATGGCTTAGTAATGTGAGTGCAATTTTAGATTTTTGTCCTTTTTTGGGGCTTTTGTACTGAATTGAAATCGATTTCGAAGGTAGATAATAATTATCAATATTATAAAAACTTGCAAAAATAATTTTAAAAAATAAATGATTTGATTTTTGCTGCAGTCATCTGATTATCATAAATATAATGTGTTTCGCCTGATTTTAGTGTAAAGTGGCATAATAGCCTTAGTATTTCATAGGTTGGGTAGCTAAATTTCTTTGTTTCGGAGATTATTTTTAAAGCATCAAAATCGTGAAAACTTATTATATGATTGATGCAACATATCTATTTCAATAAGAGCAAAAAAAAACTCCGGGGACAGCGGAGTTTAATTTATTGGATAATAAGTAATGTGTAAATTCAGTCAGAATCCTTAGTCATGCTTTGATTTGCATTTATTATGGAATATCACCTTCCATGGCAGCCTCAATCAGTTCGGAGATAGTTGTAATCATAAGGCCAACCGAAGTATCTGCAGCGCCATAATAAATTTTCACTTCACTGTTTTCTAAAGCAAAACCTTCGGCATCAAATTCTTCAACAATCATTCCGCTGGGAAAAGTTACATTTGGAACCTGTCCTGCAAGCTCCCATATTTCCCTTGGTTCCAGTATATTGCAACGGCAGCGGCCAAGTACCTTCGAAGGGTCGTTTAAATCGAGCAGCATAACACCTCCCTGGTAAATATTCGAACTCCCGAAATGGCCGGCCACACCATGATACACATGAAGCCAGCCTTTACGTGTTTTTACCGGTGGAGGCCCCGAACCAATATACTCATCCCAATAGTGAAATCGACCGTCGATAAGCGGTGCCGTTGGAGTCCACTCAAGCAGGTTATCCGATTCACTTAGCCAGATTGTGCTTCCCGATGTGGGTCCTCCGCTGTGCCTCGATTTGTTGGGCCTGTCCATACGGTAATACTTGCCGTTTATTTTCTCCGGGAAAAGCACTCCGTTACGGATATCTTCATTCGATGTTATGCCCAGGAATTCAAACGATTTAAAATCATCTGTCACACCCAATCCTAACTGGCATCCATCCTGCATATCCATGGCAAACATGATATAGAAGCGGCCTTCGAGCCGGGTAATGCGGGCATCGTAAATATGAAATACTTTATCTTTAACCTTCTCAATCCCTTTAAAGTCAACGATTTTATTCTCAACCGTGAAATTCACCCCATCAACACTTTCGGCCATAACCAGGAAAGTTTCCCGCGAACGGCTCTGTACCCTGAGCATAAGACGGTAGGTGTCGCCATCCTTAATAGCTCCGGGATTAAAAACACTTGTAACATCCACCAATTCAGGCGGAATAGGAGGGATGCTGTTACGGGTTAAAATCGGGTTTATCTGATGTCTTTTCATCTCTGTCGTTTTTTTATCAATTCACTTTTTCAATAGTCCGTTAATATTTTGATTCTCGCAAAGCCGCTAAGACGCAAAGTGCTGATTTTGTGCGATTTAACGTTAATTGAAAAATTATTCCAACAAACTGAGAATCAAACAATTAAAAATTAGTACCGAAGTATTGTTTTTTATACTTTCAGAATAAAGGAAAAACAATACTACCATCTCCGTACTTCTCAATATTCATCAGCCCTTACAACTCTTACCGAGAATTCTATCCGAATAAAAATCTTTCTCAATTTTTATCTCCCAATCACTTCACTCTACACTCCCGATTGCTATCAGGATCTCTCTTCTCTCTTCACTCTTCTCTCTTCACTTTTCACTTTTCCACCCTCTCGCCCCCTCACCTTTTCGCCCCTCGTCTCTTGTCCCTTGTCATCAAACCGTCCCTGTCCCTCGTCCCAATCCCGTCCCCCGTCCCATCTCCATTATCCCATTATCACCCTTACCTCACAAACTTCTTTTTCAGAAAGCGGAAGAATATTTCCCGTAATCCTCTCATCATCAACAAATATCTCCTTCACACCTTTCTCAAAGCCTCCTGAATTATCTACATGAATAATGTATCGGGTTCCGCGGTAAACTCTTTCAGCATGAAAGGACTTCCAATGCGATGGAATTGCAGGGTCAACCATTAAACCATTATAGGTCGGGCGTATGCCCAGCATATAATCGTATCCGACTCTGTACATCCAGGCAGCTGATCCGGTCTGCCACGAATGGCTTGCCCTTCCCGGAGATGAGTGCTCGTTACTTGTTATGTACTGTGAGTAAACATAAGGCTCGGCAACAAAAATATCACTGTCAATACGGTTTGGTAGCATTTTACTGAAATAGTCAAAAGCCCGGTTACTATGGCCAAGCATGGTTTCTGCCTGTATAACCCAGGTGGTTGGATGGCAAAATACAGCACCGTTCTCTTTTTTACCCCATACACAGCGGGTTACCAGGCCGATGTTAGGATCGATCTCGCGCCAGGCGGGTGTGCATTTCTTGGGTCCTTCGGGCGAATCGAGGTATTTACTAACACTGTTCATCGCTGTTTCCAGTCTCTCCCTGTCAGGGAATCCGGCCAGAACAGGCCATATCTGCGTGTTAAGGAATATTTTACCGTATGTATTGTCTTTGGATCCTACCCGTCGGTCGTTTTCGCCAAAAGCTCGTATATACCATTCTCCATCCCAGCAATGATCGTCAACGGCTTTATATAATGCATCCCGAATGCTGCAGACCTCAGCTAATTCATCCTTCTTTCCAAGTTGTACCAGCAATTCGGCAAAAAGATTGAGCATGGCTGCATAAAACATTCCGCCCCAAACGCTTTCGCCCCCATCGTCACCTCCAATATAATCAAGTGTATCGTTCCAGTCGCCTCGACCAAAAATGGGGAGTCCATGTTTTCCCAGGTTGTTTTTTGCATAGGAAACAACAGCCATCATATGCCCGAAGATACTTCCCGATTTTCCTTCATCAATAAAAGGCTGTACGTTTTCCAAAAGGCTGAAATCACCGGTTTCCTTAAGGTATTCGGTTACGGCAAGCATAAACCATAATGGATCGTCGCAATGTTGTGTAAATTCTCCTTGTCCGTCGCCATGAAAGTGATGATAAACTTTACCATCCACACGCATTTGCCTCGACAGCAACTGAATACGTTCTTTCGCCTTTTTGGGGTTCGAAATAGTAACTGCAATGGTATCCTGTGCCGTATCGCGGAATCCAAAGCCACGGCCTATTCCCCAATAATAAAAACTGATAACGCGCCCCACATCAAAGGCAACCTTCGCCTGGTAAGGCAACCAGTATTTCATGAAAATATTTACATTTTCGTCAGGAGTTTTGGCTGTTGTATAGGCGAAATAATCGTCCCATTGCTTTATAACTGCCGCAAAAGCTTTATCAACTATTGCGATGTCCTTATACTTATTAGCTGCAGAGCTTTTTAATTCATCGAAACGTGTTTTTTCGATCACACCCAGGGAGAATATCAGATCAGTGCTTTCACCCGGCTGAAGCTCAATGTCGACCTGCAGGGCACTGACCACGTTTCCAAAATCGGTATCGAGGCACGACAGTTTTTCCTGCTCAATACTTTCGGGATTGTTTTCGTTTCGGTACAATCCTAAAAAACGCTCTCTCACAGTTTCGTAAGCTGCAACCGGCTTGTTTACAGTAAAAAATGTCCACTGATCCCATTCCTTGTTTTCCTGCTGCTGCGTTCCTTTGGTTTGAGTAACCCAGTATGTTTTGGTCGAAAACAATGCATTATCACCCGTATCGAAATGAGCGCGGTTAAAATGCTGATCGTCGCATTGATTAATCAAATCGACCAGCGCATGACCTAAAGCAAGTTCAACATAGCCATAAACCGATAATTTCCGCGGCTTATCGCCGGTATTTGTTAAAATGGTCTTCCATATTTCCTGGTCATCATCAGCTGGTACGAAAAACAGAACCGATGAATCTATTCCGTTTACCGAAGCTTCGGCTCGTGTATAGCCAAAACCATGTGCTACCATGTATGCTTCGGGTGTTTTGCCCACGGGTTGCCAGGTAAGGCTCCATACTTCACCCGTTTCTCGGTCTTTTACATAAATATATTTCCCGGGTCTGTCGGGCGGAACTTCGTTGATACGATAACGTGTGATACGACCATGAAGCGGACTTTTGTAATAGCTTATTCCACCGCCATTGTTCGAGATGGTCGAAAAATACCGGCCATTATAGATATAATTTATCCATGGACTCGGAGTTTTCGGGTTTGTGATAATATATTCTTTTCCGTCGTCGGAGAAATGTCCGTAATTCATTTTCAAATGTTACTATAGGTTATTTTAAGCTATTTTCTATATCGGAACGAGGTTTTGAGCGATAGCTGACAGAAGGATTTTATTGCAAATCTCAATTATCTTCTCTTTCTACAAAACCGTCGTCCTTATGGTCGCGGATATTATGTTTCAGTGCGTGAATCATTTCAAACAGGTTTTTAAAGCCTCCAATTGTAAACCATACGGTTACGATAATGGAAGCGGCCAGGAACAGGTAGGTGTATATCTGCCAGAAGGTCATCCACTGTTCGTTGGTAAATGGTTTGACAAAGAAATAGAACAATGTGCCAATCACGAAAACAACCACCCAGGCGGCCGTCCAGCCTGTTGTTACCCAGTATATTGCCTTGTCGCCCAGAGTAAACTCCTTGGTTGGTGCCAGTACTTTCCAGCCTTTCACCACCTCTTCGCTTCCTTTTATTGCATCATCTTTTACGGCATACTCGCCCCTGTGCAGAAGTTTGTCGAGATTAAACGCTTTGCCGGGTGTAAGCAATGAAACCAAAAAATATACCACCGAAGCCAGCACCATTGCCATAAACCAACCCCACTGACCGTTAATAGGATAACCCGGTACATATTGTTTCAGCAATATGTTTAAACCTGCAGTAAGTGCACCGGTAATCATGGCAGCCCATGCAGCAGGGGTGGTGCCTTTCTTCCAGTAAAGCCCCCCTATAATGGCAGCACCGGAACCTCCCACAAAAATAGCTCCTGAAATATTGAGGAACAGAAATACCTTTTCAGTTTGCTGAAATACTATGCTGAGTAAAAATATGGTGATTCCAACGCCCAATATTGATAACTTGAGGTATTTCATATGTTCTTTAGGTGCAAAGGGCTTTTTACGGATAGGCATCACCACATCCTGAATTAAAATGCTTCCCCACGAATGCATATACGTATTATGACATGTAATTGCAGCCGCAAGCATAATCGCCGCGAAAGCACCTTTCAACCCAACCGGAAGCAGGTAATTTAATACCATGGGTACCCGCAACTGGCTCTGATCGGCAGGTGCGAAACTCTCGAGCATCAGGTTTATATTATCAGCTATTACCTTATAATTTTCGTGATGAAAAATGGTGTAGGCGATAATGGGAACAATCATCAGGAATAGCCCCCATTGAGGAACCAGGCGCCAGTTGGTAAGTACATCGGCCATTTTAGCTTCATGAGCACTTTTGGCTGCAATGTTAAACGACGAATTTCCCTGCCATGAGAGCTTGGTATAAATCAGTCCGAACATTCCTATAAAAAAGAACCAGGGGTTAAAGTCCTGCACTTCGCCGGCATCAAAAGGATTTATTAGTGATTGTCCGGTTGGAGCCGCTTTTACTGCTTCCCCTATATCGGTCCAGCCAACCTGAACAAGCAGTAAGATAACTATTATCACAAACACAATGTTAACAAAAACACCTTGTATAAAATCAGTGAACATAACGGCTATGTGCCCACCTATGAAAATAAAATAAAGTGGAACAAGCACCATCACACCTGCCGTTAGTATGTAGGTTATCGAATAGCCGGCCAGGAAACCTATCTCGGGAATTCCACAGAAGTAGATAAAGAATTTGGCACTTACCGCCGGGAAAATGATCATATTTACGATGCCTGAAACAAAAGCAAGCATTCCGGCAAAAATGCGGAACGACCGGCTGTAGCGCATTTCAAAAAATTGTGCCATGGTAAGGGCACGCGTCTGCCGGAAGCGATATACAACCCAGCCGGTAACGCTTATTGTTACCAGTATTACAGCCGTGGGCATTTCCCACCAACGCGAATTAAACCCGGCATTGTAATTCTGTTCCAGTGCTCCAACCACCGTTATTGCTCCAAGTGCTGCCGTTCCGTGAAACATACTGATAATATAGCGTCCGCCGGTACGACCCGTTGCTAAAAAATCACTCACACTCCGCATCAGGCTTTTACTCAGAAATACCATCCCAAGCATGAGTAAAAAAAGCGCAATTATTATACTCCAGTCAATCCAGTTTAGGCTCATACTAATATCAGGGTTGTATGTTTTATAATCAGTGAAGGCATTTGTTTTGTTTTAATGGATAATTCCTGTTACTTCCGTGTATTGCAAAATAACATAAATCCGGATTACTGATGGCTGAATTTCCATACAGTTGTCGAATTAAATTCTTCACCAGGCCTCAGTATTACATCCGGAAAGCCGGGATGATTCATGGAGTCAGGATAATGTTGTGTCTCCAGGCAAAAAGCACAATGGTTCAGATGGGGTTTTCCACAGCGACCCGTTAAAGATCCGTCGAACCAGTTTGATGTGTATAACTGTACTCCCGGCTCAGTAGTAAAAACTTCGAGTACCCTGCCCGAATGCGGATCATAAGCTGTTGCTGCCAGGGCAAGTTCTCCCGATTGGTTTCGCAATTCGAAATTTGTATCGTAACCTTTGTTTAACTGCTCAATTCGCTCGCCAATAGCATGAGAATCAGTAAAATCGTAAGCAGTTCCCGAAACGGGGATACGTGCACCTGTCGGGATACTGTCAGCGTCGGTGGCAGTTATATAATCAGCCGAAATGCTGAGTTGGTGTGCGTAAATATTCCCTGAACCTTCACCACCAAGGTTGAAATAGGTGTGATTGGTAAGGTTTACGGGAGTTGGTTTATCAGTAACAGCCCAAAAGGACAAACTTATTTCATTATTATTATTTAAAGTATACCTGGCTTTCACGTGTAAATTCCCCGGGAATCCCTCTTCGCCATCGGCACTACGGTATTCAAACTCAACTCCTGCTTCATCAGACGTGCTGAAAGGAGCAGCATCCCATATTTTTTGATGAAATCCCTCGAAACCACCATGCAATTGAAAACCATCCTGATTGGCTGAAACTTTATATTCGGTGCCATCAATACTGAATTTCGCACCCCCAATGCGGTTGCAGGTGCGTCCGACAATGCAATTAAAATAAGCAGGATTTTCGATCCAGTCCTTCCATTCTGAGTAACCCAAAACAACATCAGCAATCGATCCGGCTTTATCAGGAACGCAAAGCGAAACAATAGTCCCACCTAAATTGCTGATTTTGATAGTGATGTTTTTATCGTTCTCAATGGTAAACAACTGAACTTCCCGTGAATCAGGCAAAATTCCGGATTGTTCGCTTGACACTTTCATGATTCCGTATTAAAGGACTTTATATTAGCCGATTGTGTATATAAACTGCGGATTTCATGGTAAAAGTAATCTACTCTTCCTTATTCAGCAAATATTTTAAATTTGTATAGCTCATTTGATTTTTAATGCATATTATTTAATTAGCTTCCGTAACTTTATAAAATAATTATTAAACATTATTCTATGAAAACTTCCTTTTATGCAGCCTGCCGTTTACATCTCACAGTGTTGCTATTCCTTTTAGCAGTGTTGAATGCCAGGGGGCAAAATAAAGTTGAGTATGATAATCTGCCTTTCATGAATTACAAGTTGCCGATGCAGGAAAGGGTCAACGACCTGGTTTCGCGTCTTACCCTGGAAGAAAAAATCCTGCAGATGCAACACTCAGCTCCGGCGGTTGAACGCCTTGGAATTCCCCGATACAACTGGTGGAACGAATGCCTTCATGGTGTCGCCCGCAACGGTATTGCCACGGTTTTTCCACAGGCTATCGGTATGGCTGCCACTTTTAATCCTGAATTGATATTTGCAGAAGCCGATATTATTTCAACCGAGGCCAGGGCTAAATATTATGAGGCTGTAAACAAAGGCAGTCGCGACATATACCAGGGGCTTACCTTCTGGTCGCCTAATATTAATATTTTTCGCGATCCCCGCTGGGGGCGGGGCCAGGAAACTTACGGCGAAGATCCATTTCTCACAGCACTGATCGGGAAAGCTTTTGTGCGAGGATTGCAGGGAAACGATCCGGATTATTATAAAGTAATTGCTACCGCCAAGCATTTTGCTGTACACAGCGGTCCTGAACCCGAAAGGCATAAATTCGATGCCTGGCCCAGCCAACGCGATTTGTATGATACATACCTGCCGGCTTTCGAAGCATTGATCAGTGAAGCAGGTGTGTACTCAGTAATGGGGGCGTACAATCGCTTATACGGCACACCTTGTTGCGCCAGTGATTTTTTGCTTGAAGAAATTCTGAGGAAGAAATGGGGCTTTAAAGGTTATGTCGTTTCTGACTGCTGGGCTGTTTCCGATTTTTATAACTTTCATAACTTTGTTCCTGATGCAGCGAAAGCCTCTACTTTGGCTGTAAAAGCCGGTTGCGACCTTGCCTGCGGGGTCGAATACGAACACCTGGGTGAAGCAGTAAAACTGGGATATATCACCGAATATGAACTTGATATTTCGGTCAGGCGCCTGTTTGAAGCACGCATGAAACTGGGATTGTTCGATCCCCCGGCAAAAGTTAAATACTCCTCTATTTCTCCAGGCGAATACGATACTGAAGCACATAGTTTGATGGCACGAAAAGTAGCTCAGCAAAGCATTGTGTTATTGAAAAACGAGAATATGATTCTTCCTTTCTCAAACAAAATAAAAAATATAGCCAGTCGTCGGGCCATATGCAAATGATACTTCTGTTTTACTTGGTAATTATAACGGTATTCCTTCGCATCCTGTAACCTTACTCGAAGGAATAAAGAACAGGGCCGGTAAAAAAATCAGGGTTAATTTCAGTCCCGGGCTTGAAAAGCCGGAAATTTTTGCACTCCGTTCCGAAAATTATAACCTGAGGGCCGACCCGGGATTTATTGAGGCTGTTTCCGTTGCACGAGGGGCTGATGTAATTATTTTTTCAGGAGGTATCTCGCCCAAGCTCGAAGGGGAGGAGATGGATGTAAAAGTTCCGGGCTTTTTGGCAGGCGACCGCACAACATTGGATCTTCCGCATAATCAGCAGCTGCTTCTCGAAGCTCTCAAAGCAACCGGTAAACCCATAGTGCTGGTTCTTACCAATGGAAGTGCTCTTTCCGTAAACTGGGCTCAGCTTAATGCCGCTGCCATAGTCGAAGCCTGGTATCCCGGACAGGAAGGTGGTAATGCAGTTGCCGATGTACTGTTTGGCGACTATAACCCTGCCGGCCGGCTTCCGGTAACTTTTTATAAATCAGTTGACGATATTCCGGCCTTCGATGATTATTCGATGAGTAATCGCACTTACAGGTATTTTAAAGGAACGCCCTTGTATGCTTTTGGGCACGGCCTCAGCTATACTTCATTCAAGTATAATAGTGTATCAATAAATGCAGCTCAATTTTCGGAAACGGATTCAATTGTGCTATCAGTTACCATCACAAACAGTGGAAATTTCGATGGCGATGAAGTAATACAGGTTTATGTAAAACAGCCACACAATGTTAACGATCAGCCGATAAAATCGCTGTTATCGTTTGAGAGAGTGAATTTCCGAAAAGGTGAATCTAAATTAGTTGAGTTGAAAATCCCGCTTGCCAGGCTGCGACATTATAACGGGTTGATAAATGATTATTCGATAGCGCCCGGAACATATGAATTTCAAATAGGAGCTTCTTCTGAAGATATAAGGTTGAAAACAAATATTTTGATCCAATAAAAAATCAGCGACCTACCTGATTACAATAAACAGGTTCTTTCGAAATGGTACCCTATTGATTTGCTTCATGGAATAAAAAAAAACGCCTACAGGATTTCCTGAAGGCGTTTTTTATATAGTTTAACTTCTTATTAACCCTGAAGTTTAAAGTAAATCGGCATATTGAAAAGAACGCGTACTTGTTTACCGTTTTGTTTACCGGGATGCCATTTAGGCATCATTTTAACAACACGCAGCGCTTCTTCGTCGCAACCACCGCCAATACCACGGAGGATTTTTGCATCGGTAATATTTCCTTTCGAATCTACCACAAAGGATACATATACAGTACCCTGAATCCCGTTTTCGGTTGCCTGCTGGGGATATTGGATATTATCGGCAAGGAATTTAATACGTTCTGAATCACCACCTGGGAATGAAGGCATTTCTTCAACAATAGTGAAAACCTCTTTTTTCGATTCTTCAACCTCAATAACTTCCACTTTTGCAACAGCTACAACAACTTCTTCGATTTGCACGGCTTCGTTTGTTGTGTTTTTACTCAGGTCATCCTGGTTGAAAATATCGGCATCTTCAACAACCTCTTCGGTAGTAACAACAGGAGCAACAAATTTTACTTTTTGCTCAAGTTCTGCTGGTGGTGGAGGTGGTGGCGGCGGAGGAGGAGGAGCTTCTTCTTTAGGTTTATCCATATCGATAAACTCAGCACTTGCTGCTTTCTCGATATATTTTGACCTTTTCTGAGCAACATAACTTGACGCCAGTGGGTAAGCCAAACCTGCAAGCATAATGATAATTGCAAGTATCAAAGCCTTGGTTACGTTTCTGGGATACAACTTACGCAAAATGTACGCTCCATAAGTTTTGTTCCTATGCTCAAAGACGATTTCGTCCATTGGAGCGGTATAAACTTCTTGCTTTGTCATTTTTCGTTTAGCGTTAAATTTGAACAATAACTTTTGTTAACACGAATTAATTTATTTAACAGCCGGAGTTGGAGCTGCTGTTCCAGCAAGCATTTGCTTTTCAGTGTCCGAAATATCAACAACTGCATAATTGGCAACAGTTGTAATGGCCATTTCATCAATAATGTCAACAAGGTTTTTGTATTTTGCCAGTTCATCAGCCTTTATCAGGACAATGGGCGCTTTCTTATCAGTTTTCTTCAATTCTTTAATGCGCCGGGTAAGAGTCGAATCGGCCATTACCTCTTCTCCCTTTATTACTTTTTCCTTGAGTTCCGAAACTGCTTTAAAAACAGTTTTATTGCGTTGGAGCAATAATTTACGGATTCCGTCTTTACTGTAATCAGTTTTGATCAATTCAGGAAGGGGTAATTTAGGATCAGCAACTCCAAGATAATAATAAATCTGGTCGTTACCCGAAATCAGGATGTTGATAGTTCTGTCAGCTTCAATTTTTGGAGCCTCCTTTTGATCTTTTGTGTCATCCTTTTCAGGCATGGTAATTTCCATTGCTTTAGGCTTTGCGAAAGCTGTGGTAAGCATAAAAAAGGTGATAAGCAAACACATCAGATCGACCATTGGGGTCATATCGATGTGGGTCGAAAACTTTTTAGCTTTCCTTTTGCCACCCTTTTTTTTGCCTTCCGCTTGAATAATTTCAGCCATATGATGATTTCTTTAAATTATTAACATTAAAAGTACTATTCTTCCAGTATTGCTTCTTCCTTAAGGAGGTTCGTAGTTAGGTTAAATTTATTAACCTGATTATCCTGTAGAATGTCCATTACATGCTTTACAGTTTTGAAATCAGCATCACCATCGCCTTTGATGGCGACAACGGCATTCGGATTTTGAATACGGATAAGCCGAACCCAGAGATTCAACTGATTATCCGTAGAATCCATCGGAATACCTGTCTGAAATACTTCTCGGTCTTTCGAATCGGGTGTGTTTAACCAGGCTTTCATTTTTTCAGCCGGCATACCAAATGATGACCACATCGCAAAGGTTTTTAATTCCTTATCAGAAAATTTCAGATTTTTTTGTTCAGCCATTTTTTTCAAAACTTCGGCTCTAACCGACACGGAAGTGTCGTTGCCTTCATCAAAATTCAGGAAAACCAGGTTATCCTTGCCAACCAGTATAGTGATAACATCTCTGTCGGGTGCAACTTTTTCGCTGATAGAGTTCGGCGTATCAATTACAGCAGCTTCCTGGGGGCGAAATGATGTTGTAAGCATGAAGAAGGTAAGCAATAGGGCAAATAAATCCACCATAGGCGTCATGTCTATATGCGGAGTCCTTACCGGTGCTTTAATTTTTGGCATGATATCTTATTTAGTAGTTTAAAACCGGGCGCTATGCGCCATATTGCACTTGATATCAGGTGCAAACGTACTATTATTTGCCTTTTGATTTAGCTGCAAAAGTCTGGGTAAGACTGAATCCGGCTTCGTCAATTTTGTAGGTCATAGCATCAATTTTCGTCGAAAAATAATTGTAGAAAATGATGGCGATGGTTGAACCTGTGATACCAAAAGCGGTATTGATAAGAGCTTCTGAAATACCGGTTGCAAGTGCAAGTGCATCAGGAGCACCGGCTTGTGCAAGAGCAGCAAATGCGCGGATCATACCCAATACAGTACCAATAAGACCAATAAGTACTGAAATTGAAGCTAAGGTGGAAATAATAACCAGGTTACGCGACATCATCGGTAATTCAAGTGCAGTTGCTTCTTCAAATTCCTTTTGTAACGAAAGAAGTTTCTGGTCCTTATCTAACTGAGTATCGCCCTCAAGCTCTTTGTACTTTAATAATCCAGCCCTCATAACATTACCGATTGATCCTTTCTGCTTGTCGCAGGCAACAATAGCCTGGTCAATCTGGTTGTTTTTCAAATGGTTCTGCAGGGTGCTTACGAAAACATTTGCTGAACCGGTACCTTTTGCTTTGCGCAGGGTAAGAGCTCTTTCGATAGCGAAAATCAGTACTACAAGAACACAGGTAATCAGGATGGGTACAACGTAACCTCCCTTGTAAACCATAGCAAGATAGTTGCCTGGAATCGGATGGCCAGCAGGATTGCCTCCTTCAAAGTTAACAGGATTCCCTAAGATGTAAAAGTAAATCAGGAATGCGATTGCCAAAGCAATCAGAATGGCTCCAGTTGCGAAAGCTGAACGTAGTGCTTCTTTCAACGATTGACCGTTTTTGCTCATTGTTATTAAGATTTAGGATTAGTGAATTGTATTGATTGATTTTTATTAGATTTTAATTCTAAATTTCATGCAAAGATAATAGAATTTCTCAATTTTAAAATTCTTTGCAAGGTTCAGGCATAATTAATTCTCGACTGATGACATATTCTTATTTCAAGATGAAATTAAAAAGCTGTATTTTCTTGATATTCATTTAAATATCAACTATTGCTCTTCAATAATTGCTGCAGACTTGAATTCTGGACAACGGGATTTCAGGTCCTTCATTGCACTTTTTGCATTTTCGTTGGTTGGATCCAGGATAGCAATTTTATCCCAATACATCAGCGACTCGCAATACTGCCTGTTAACAAGGTAATAGTATCCCAGGTAATTGTATGCTTCCAGAATATCCTTGCTGTATTTAACCGAATCGGCACTTGCCTTTTCAATAAGTAGCTCATAATGAGGCTTTGCAAGTCCTTCTTTGGTTTCAGGATCGAGATTGGAGTATACCCTGGCTCTGAATAAATAGGCAGGCTCAAAATCAGGACTGAGTTTGTTTACAATCGCAAAGGCTGTGTCAGCTTCCGACCAGTTTTTGGCATCGTAATAAGCACGTGCCATTTTATAGTAATCGTTCACACCACCGGGAGCATATTTAATCCTTAGTTTATAGGTATCACCTGCTTCCTGCGATTTTTTGGCTTTCAGATAAACCGAAGCAATTTCATTTAACAAATCAACGTCGGTGGTATCCATCTCAAACGCTGTGGTAAGGTTGATAATACCTGTGGAATCCTGGTCGTTTTTAATAAGGATGCGCCCTTTGTAAAGAAAATCCTTGGATGTAACTTTTTCGGCAGGGGCATTCTTAAAGAATTTAGTAATATAATAATCGGCCTGCTGATAGTTCTTCTCTTCGAAATATGAGTAAGCCAACGCACGGTTCAGGTCGTTATAAGTAATGGAATCCATGGCCAGAATTTGTTTAATCTGCTCAATGGCTCCGGCATAATCTTCGGTTTGAATCAGCATGTTGGCGTACCTGCGCTTTGCTGCAATATTACTGCTACTCAAATCGAGGTATTTCTTGAAATTTGCTTTTGATTCTTCAGGTTGTTCGGTTTTGGCATACAGGAATCCCATGGCAAGGTATGCCGGTGCGAATGAAGGGTCTATTGCCAGCGCATCCTGGTAGTAGGTGAGTGCATCCTGGTAACTTCTGATGCGGGTATACAGCTGACCCAGGCGAACGCGTGCCCTTTTCGACTGAGGTGAGAAATCCTGTGATCGTTTGTAGTTTTCGGCTGCACGGCTGCCGTTATTAAAGGTGTTAATCCAGTAATCGCCACGAACGAGGTATAATTCGGGGTTTCTATAGTCGATCTCCTCGGCTTTGCGTAAATTGCTGAATACGGCAGCTGTATCGCGGCTTCCTACCTGTACATAAGCTTCGGCAATACGAATAAGCAGTGTAGCTTGCTCCGGTTTCGAAAGAATGGATTTTACCCTTCGGGCAGGCATAAATGTAAGTGCCTTGGCAAAATACTCATCCGCTTTAACCTTGTCGTTCTGTATTAGTGCTATTTTTCCAAGCCCGACATAATTGAGTGGTTCGTTAGGGTTTGCTTCAAGCCCTTTGTTAAATCGCTCCACTGCGTTTTTTGCAATAACTTTGAACGAAACATTCGCTGTATCCACAAAATAGGATGCCAATTGATTTTCGCCGCTGTAATAGTAATAGGTACCATTAGTGGGATCGCTTTTGATCAGTGCACTAAATGCGTTGTCAGCAGCTTCAAACTGCTCCTGGTAGGTCAGGTTAAGCGCTGATTCTAAATCCTGTGCAACAGCAGCACCCGAAATCGCAAGTATGGCAAATCCTCCCAGAATTCTCTTAATCGTTCTCGAAATTTGTAGCATCGTGTTTTCTTTCTGTATTGGTTATATTAATTTCTTTTTACTTCAATAAGTCGTATGGGCATGGTGGCAGGTACAAGTCCCGATTTTAGTATGATCCTTTGTCCCTGATCACCGGCAACAAAAGTAACAAATCCCGTGCCAAGGCCTGCAAACGTCTCGCGGCTGATCATGTATACATCCCTGATAAACGGATACGAACCTTCGGCTATATATCCCTGGTAAGGTTTACAATAGTCGTATAAATCGTTGCCAACCTCAACCACCCTTATGGAATCCATAAATCTTTCGGTTAAACTGTCGTGCTTATCACTGATCCAGTTTACACTGATAATGCCAAGTGAGCTCGGATTGCTTTTAACATACCTGATTACTTCCTCGTTGGTATTTACGGCAAAGCAATTCGACGGGAATTTCGAGGTAAGCGAAAAGCGTTCCCTGAAATAACGCACATTCCCTGATTTATTATTATCAAAAACAACATTAATGGTTTTATCGGCTGATTTTGGATTAATTTGTTTCCAGGTAGTTATTTTACCACTTAAAATATCTGACAGCTGGCTTTCCGACAGAGATGTGTCCATGTTTCCCTGGTTTACAATCAGGGCCAATGCATCATGTGCAACTTTGGTTGTACGTGCAACAAATTTATTAGCCAGCAGGTATTCTTTTTCTTCCTTGGTAAGGTCGCGGGTGAGTACAATGGTACGGACCGAATCATTCATAAAATCGGCAAGTACATCCGCTTCGGGTTTGTATTGTGGTGTTATTTTGGCATTTACATATAAGGCCTGGAAGGTGTATAGTTGCGTATCGTATAATAACTGAAACGATTCGTCGATGCTTATGCTGATATTTCCGCGGGTAGGTGCTTCGTCGAGGGGTTGCACTCCCATTGGATTGCGACACGACACAAGGAGCAGGGCAAGCACAAAAAAGGCAGGGAATAAGGTGTGAAGTATCGGGCGTTTCATTTGTAATCCTCCTTTAATCATTAAGTTCACGCTTCTTTGTTATCATTTTTACAAGTCTGAAAAGACCATAGGAAATAAAAAATAATGCAAATGCAAATTTGAGTACATTCGGGACATCAGGATATAATTCGGGCATAAAAAGCATACCGCCTAACCCAATATAAACGAATGCCATCAGGTAGCCAAAAAAAACCATAAATTTTGAAAACCAGGCTTTGTTAAACAACATACTTTTTTCGTTACTCGTTCGGAGGTTGTTGTGAATTTTAAATTAAAACTATCATCTACATTAATCCAGTTAACTCAAAAGGTGTATACCTCAATCAGTGTGCCTGAATAAATTGGTAACTCAAACTGGTTTTCAACAACGCTACATTGAAGTAGCAAGCCATCAGAAACGTCAAAATTACTAAATTTTTGTTAGATTTTGATTCTCAGCAGGCTGCAAAAGTAATTTTTTTTTTAACTGATCACATTTTTTTTTGATGATAGAATAAATATCATTGATTTCGTTGCTTTTTGTCTTTTCAAACAGCGAAACATAACTGTGAACCAGTATATTGCCGATCTTTTCAAAATAGTAAATGAGTGCCGGTATAGCGGTAAGCGAAAACTGCAAATCGGTTTTTGAATATTTCTGTGAATCACCTGAACAAAAGCAAGTGTTTTATTTACCATTTATTACCAACATTTTTACAGCACAGGAACCAAGGCTATATTAAAACGACAAAGGCCAGTTAAGAGTAAGCCATTCCGGCTATAACAATCCACACTTTTCTTTCCATAAATATCCAAATTCAGGCTTACCATCGGATAGCACCCGGAAGCTGCTTATCAATATTTTTCATAAAAATAACTTGCCTATTCTGTATAAGAGCCTAAATTTGCCTCTCGAAAATCAAATAGAAATCAATATACATTTAAAAATCAGTAAATTATGAAAAATGCTTTTGTGCTGCTTTCGGCACTTTCTCTTTTGCTGGTATCGGCATGTACCAGCAACAAAACGAGTGACAATCCCTTCTTTTCGGAGTTTGCAACGCCTTTCCAGGTGCCTGATTTCGACAATATTGATACTACCCATTATTTGCCGGCATTTATGGAAGGTATAAAACAGCATAATGCTGAAATAGCTGCTATTGCCGACAATACTGAAGAGCCTACATTCGACAACACCATTCTTCCTTTTGATAAATCAGGCAAAATGCTAACGCGTGTAGGTAAAGTGTTCTTTAACGTGATGGAGGCTCATACCAACGATCAGTTAAAAAGTATTGCTAACACCATGTCGCCAATACTTTCGAAGCACAGCGACGATATAGCTATGAATGCAAAGCTTTTTGGACGTATAAAGGCTATTTACGATAAACGCAACGAATCAGACTTCGATGCGCAGCAGATCAGGGTTGTTGAAAAATACTACCGCGATTTCGAACGTCAGGGAGCCAATTTATCGAATGAGCAGCAGGATGAGCTACGGAAGATTAACGAAGAACTCTCTATGCTTTCGCTCAGGTTCGGCGAAAACCAGCTTGCCGAAACCAATAAAAACTTTCAACTTGTTGTTGATAACAAAGCCGACCTCGATGGATTACCCGATGATGCTATTTCGGCCGCTGCCGAAGCTGCGGCAAATGCTGATATGAAAGATAAATGGGTATTTACCTTGGCTAAGCCCAGCCTGATCCCCTTCCTGCAGTATGCAAATAACCGCGATTTGCGCGAAAAAATATACCGCGGCTATTTTATGCGTGGCAATAATGATAATGCTAACGATAACAAAGCTATACTTGCCGATATGGTCCGCCTGAGGGCTGATAAAGCAAAGCTGCTTGGTTTTGAGAACTTTGCCGCCTATGTAATTGATGAAAATATGGCCAAAACGCCGGCCAATGTCGATGCTTTTCTCAGTAAACTGATGGTTGCAGCGCTTCCGGTAGCAAAAGCCGAGTTGGCGGAAATGCAGAAAATTGCTGATAAAGAAGGTGGCAACTTCAAACTGCAATCGTGGGATTGGTGGTACTATGCCGAAAAACTCCGTAAACAGAAATTCGACCTGGATGAAAATGAGCTGAAACCCTATTTCAGCCTCGAAAATGTAAGAAACGGCATGTTTGATGTTGCCGGAAAACTTTATGGCATAACATTTTCGAAAGTCACAAACCTCCCGGTTTATCATAAGGATGTTGAAACCTATGTGGTAAAGGAAGCTGACGGATCGCACCTCGGTGTAATGTACCTCGACTATTACCCGCGTGCCGAAAAACGCGGTGGCGCCTGGTGTACTGATTTTCAGTCGGCTGGCTGGGAAAACGGTAAAAAAGTCGATCCGGTAATTTCAATCGTCTGTAATTTTACTCCTCCTACGGGCGATCTTCCTGCCCTGCTCAACTGGGATGAAACATCAACCCTGTTCCACGAATTCGGTCATGGCCTGCACGGGCTTTTCACTCAGGGAAAATACAGCCGTACCGCCGGCAATGTGCCCCAGGATTATGTTGAATTACCATCGCAGATCATGGAAAACTGGGCAGCTGAGCCTGAAGTGCTTCGTATGTACGCCAAACATTATAAAACCGGGGAAGTAATTCCTGATAACCTGATCGAAAAAATTGAGAAAAGTGGTCTGTTCAACCAGGGATTTGTAACGGTTGAATACCTGGCAGCTTCTATACTCGACCTCGATTATCATAAACTTACCTCGCCTGCAAAGGTCGAAGCAGCTGCTTTCGAAAAAGATGCTATGGCTAAGATCGGTTTAATTGATGAAATCATTCCCCGATACCGCTCCACCTATTTTGCTCATATTTTCAGCGGCGGATATGCTGCAGGATACTATGTGTATATATGGGCTGCAGTGCTTGATGCTGATGCATTTGATTATTTCAAAAGCTCGGGCGATATCTTCAATCGCGACCTGGCTGCTAAATTCCGGAAGCATTGTTTGGCCGAAGCTGGCGATGATGCGGGTATGGTGCAATACGAAAAATTCAGGGGGCAGGAGCCTTCGCTCGATCCTTTGCTCAAGCGCCGGGGATTGAAATAAGCAGTCATTATTTTAAAAGGTCCTGTTTTAGGGAATTGGTGAAAAGAAATCAAATAATAAACACTTACAGGATTGAAGTGCCGGGTTCCCTGCCTGAAGCAGGCAAGCAAGTTCCGGGTTCCAAGTTCCGGGTTCCAAGTGCCGGGTTCCAATGACAGATCAAAGATTCTGTCATGACAGAAATTGGTTGAGAAACCCAGCTATAAGATAATTGAAGTTAGCAGTTGGCACACGCTTACCTGCTGCAGGCAGGGAACCAGGAACATGGAACTTTTGTGGGGTAATTATAAACCTACAATGTTTAAAACAGAACCTTTAAAAAAATAAGCCTTGTTTTGCTTTCGAATGCAGAACAAGGCTTTTTTATTTTTTGGTAAAGGTTATGATTGCAGGAAATCAGCAACTTTACCGAATACACGATTAAATGCACTATCAACATCCTTGCTGATGCTTTCAGCAGGAGGGAAGGGGTCCTCGTGCCTGTATTCATATTCGAAATCGTATACCTGTACATCGATCGGAATATCTCTTTTTGATCCTTGCAGGGTATTAATGATTTCGTAGAAGGGAATTACCGTGTCTTTCTCCAGTGCAATTGCCATAATCTGATCAGCGGCTCCACGCAGTAATTTTTCGCGGTGGTCGCGCATAACGGCATAATTAAGCATGCAACGAAATGTGATGCCTTCGGGATGCTCCTCGCCAAGAAAGTGCTTCAAACGCGGACTGTTCTGAATATGATTGCTCAAATGCTCCACAAGGAAACTATACATTGACAGGTTGGCTTCGCTGTCGATAATAAATTTTGAAACCGGCGATAATCGGTTGAAAACCGGGCCGCCACAAAACATTACCAACTTCGATTGAGCAAAATAATTGTTGTAATTGGTGAGCTTCAGTATTTCGGCCAGGAAACTTCCAATGGAATACGAAAAGAAATCGAGTTTAAAATCTTTGTCAATCAAAGGATGATTACCGGCTTTGCAATCCTCAACAAACTGAATTACATCGTAATAAGTCTGTAAGCCCGACCATATAAATCGCTGCGGACATGCATGCAGGCGTGAGCTGATGGCAACATTCGAAAGCGATGAATCAATAACATCAGGAAAAACCTCTGCCCGATGATTGCTGAGAGCAAACATTTTCCTGGTGTCGCTCCATAAATGCGGCGCCCTGTTCATATGAAATGCAATAGGGAAGAGCACCACCAATTTGCCGGTATCGTCAGCAATTTTTTTAGCCCATGGCAGATACTTATCCCAGTATTTTTCGTTAAACCCATGCAGCAATAAAACAACATCTTTAGATTTATCAACATTTTTTGGTTTAAAAATATGATACCTGAAGTTTCGGTTTTCTTCCAGTTGAATATCCTTGATATCCATATTCCTGTCTATACTTTCAATTTTTGAATTCCGGATGTCAATTTCGTTAAATGAATTTAAATGCTTGTCGCACTTGTATGTTTCTTTACCCAGTAAAATGGTATATGATAATGAATTGAAACTGAAATTATGTATATCTGATAATTCGTCTACCGGAATAATTTCATCCTCGTAATTGATATTCTTTTTAAGATAATGGTATAGCTTATTATAAATCATTTTGTTTTATTATTTGAGGATAATATTCTTGTTTGGTAAAAATTGTCAATGCATTTCGGAATTATAAGTGATTTACTTTCGTGCACGAATCATTATGAGTTTAAATAGCATTTTGAATTGTAAAAATACAAATCAAATTTGAAGAATTTATCTTTTTTTGAAATTGGCTTCCATATTGTATTTTGATCAAAGCAGCAACAACTTTGTTCAATCATAAAACAAATGATAATTTTCAATACTTTTATCGTCCCAGCTAAAATAGCCAACCTATGCCTGATTACATACTTTCGAAATCAACATTTATACGTGGTTTGCAGTGTCACAAGTCGTTGTATCTTCATAAATTCAGGCCCTACCTGCGCGACAAAATGAGTGAGGAGCAGCTGGCTAAATTTGCCCGGGGACATGCCGTGGGTAAGGTTGCTCAGCAACTTTTTCCGGGAGGTGTGCAGGTATCGAGGCCGGGAAAATCATCGGCTGATAAGACCGCCCAACTGATCAGCGAGGGATTCCCGGTTATATACGAAGCCTGTTTTATTTCGGATAACGTAATTGTGGCACTCGATATACTTGTAAAACAGGAAGTTGGCTGGAACGCTTATGAGGTGAAGAGTAGTATAGCCCTGAGCGAAGTGTATTACAACGATGCCTTTTTGCAATACCATGTATTAAAAGCTTCGGGGCTGAAACCTGAAAAATTCTTCCTTGTCCACCGCAATGCCGAAGTTGAAGTTACCGAAACTGCTGACATAAACAGCATGTTTATCTTTACCGATGTTACCGCTGCATGCGAAGCACATGAAGAAGCTGTTCACTCGAATATTGGTGAGATGCTTGAGGTGATGAAACGGGATAAATCGCCTGATATTTTCCCCGGATCACATTGCATGAAGCCCTATCCCTGCGATTTCAGGGGTGTGTGCTGGAAAAAAATAACACAGGCTGAACAGGATGTTCTATTACAGGAATAATAAGAAAGCATTATGAAATTAATTGACCTTAGCCAAACCATCATTCATCAGATGCCCGTTTTCCCTGGTGAAAAAGCACCTTCCATTTTGCGTGACCTGCTGCCCGATGAAGCCGGATATGTTACGCACCGCCTCGAAACCAATTTGCATACCGGAACGCATATCGACGCTCCTTTTCATATAAAAAGCGATTCGGTAACTATCGATCAATACCCGGTTGAAACGTTTTCAGGACAGGCAGTTGTTATTGATGTGAGGGGTAAATTAGTAATTGGCATGCAGGCGGGTTGGGAACAGCTTTTCAGGAAATACCCGCTTGTGTTGTTTTATACAGGATACAGTAAAACCTGGGGAACAGAAGGATACTATTATGATTATCCCGAATTCGATGCTGAAATAGCTGAAGCCCTGGTGAGGAGCGGAGTAAGGATTGCAGGTTTCGATTCGCCATCACCCGACAAAACTCCCTTTTGCGTTTCATACTATATTTCTGAAAGACAATAGATTCCTGGTCGAAAACCTGGCAAACCTTGATCAGATTGCCGGAAAAGAAAATATAACGTTTATGGCTTTCCCTCTAAAAATTCAGGCCGAGGCATCATTGATACGGGCGGTGGCAATGGTTGAATAATTATAAATCAGGTAAGAGGATTTTTCATCAAGAAATTCAATACTGGTTTTCACCATCTGATAAAAAGAACAGGTAACTTTGACCTTCGAATGCTGAGCGGAGCCGAAGCATGACCTTTGATCCTTTGCCCTTTTGCCTCCGAATGCTGAGCGGAGCCGAAGCATGCCCTTTGCCTTCTGACCTCCGAATGCTGAGCGGAGCCGAAGCATGACCTTTGCTTTGCTCCCGATAGCTATCGGGATTGCACTATCTGAGTTGACAGGTAACCCCTTTCTCCCGATAGCATCGGGATTGCCTTTGAGTTGCATCCGATCCTGAGCGGAGCCGAAGCATGTCCTTTGCCTTTTGATCCGAATGCTGAGCGAGGATTGCCCTTACCCTTGCTGAGCGATCCGAATGCTGAGCGGAAGCCGAAGCATGCCCTTTGCCTTCTGACCTCCGAATGCTGAGCGGAGCCGAAGCATGACCTTTGCATTTTGCTCCCGATAGCTATCGGGATTGCACTTTGAGTTGACAGGTAACCCCCTTCCCCCTGAGGGGGCAGACGTGGACGAGATCATCAACACTCTTCACCTTCGATCGCTACCAGACTCACTCTTCACTCTTCACTCTTCACTCTTCACTTTTCACTCTACTTACAAAGCTCCTTCACCTTATTCTCAAGCTCTTCTCCACGAAGCTTTTTAGCAACTATCCTGCCTTTTTTATCAATCAGTACAGTATAAGGTATAGCAGTAACACCATATGCGGCAGCACCTTCTGATTTCCAGTATTTTAAATCGCTCACATGGTCGGGCCATATAAGGTTGTCCTTGGCAATGGCTTTTAACCATCCGTCGCGGTCCTTATCGAGCGAAACGCTGTAAATTTCAAAACCTTTATCATGGTATTTATTGTACATGGATACAACATGGGGATTTTCTTTACGGCAGGGACCGCACCATGAGGCCCAGAAGTCGACCAGAACAACTTTCCCTTTCAGGTCCGACAGCTTACGGATTTTTCCCTGGGGATCAGCAAGCGCGATATCAGGAGCCATGGAACCAATGGCTGTTTTACGCTCAACTTCAACCATCTGGTGGTATTGCTTAACAAAATTATTTTCGGGATAGGCTTTGTACATGGCTGCTTCGGCCTTGTCGATAATATCGAAATCGTTAACCATATCCAGGCGGTCCTGGAAGAAAATCCATGCCAGTGATGCAGGATGTTTAGCGATTTGTGCTTTTAATGCAGATTTCTGCAAGGAGTCGTTCTGGTGGAATTTACTGATGATAATGGCTGATAGCGAATCCTTATGTGGGGAAGACTGAATTTCGGAATATTGCTGATTTAATGCGGCTTTACGGCCTTCGAACTGCTGTGATTCGTTCATGGCATTATACAACAACTGGGTGTGGATGGACCCTGCAACTAATGCATCACCGCCAAGTTTTGAGCCAGAAGTTTTAATCGAAATATTTTCGCCCGGAGTAAGTATGACCATCATGAAATTTTTATCGTCGAGCCGTAACCTGAATATATCGGTGGCAGTTATCGGAGCCGTAAGCTGAAAATTACCTTCGCTGTCGATTTCCGAAGTAACAAAAATCCATGGATTATTACCATTTAAGGTATCGAGGTAAATTTGTTTGTAAGCTCCCGGCTGGGCTATATTACCGGTGATAACAACCGGATCCTTTGCTTTTTGAGCCTGGGTAATCGTATATAAAAATGTTGCTAGTAGTATAAGCAGGAATTTGTTTCGAAGTAGATTCATTTATATAATGTGTTGATTATTGTTGGACAAAAGTAGCTATTATTTGTCAAAAATCATGCCTGAATTTGTGCGTCACGATAGATTCAAATGGTAAGTGAACAAAGGTTTATAGATACAACTATATATTTGCATAGAACATGCCCTGTCTATTTATTATTCTTTTCGAATAAATTCGGTATAATCAAAGGCTGATTAAGCAGTAAAAAGAAAAAATTTAGCTGCTGATCTGATCCTGCATAATTTTGTTTGAAAATGCTCAGGAAGTCAAAATTTATACGACTTTTTAATTTAAAGTTCCTACATATTTATATACATTTGCACGGTTATTTGATTCACAATCTAATTTAATTGCAATGCCCAATATTTTGCAAAAAGGCATTAAAATTCCATTATTGTTAAAGGTGGAAGCTGTTTAAAGTAATTATAAAAGAGTCGCTATTACAGTAGAAAGATACAGTGTAAAATCAGAGCCCCGGGGGGCGATATTATAGTTATCTGTAATCGGCAAATAAGGATTGATAAAATAAAGTTAACGTTAGTAATATAAACATTCGTATATTTGTAATGTAAACTTATAATGCTGATCGCATGATACTTAAAAATGAGATTGAACAGGCATTCGAAGCTCAACATGAGTATTTGGGAATCAAAAGTGGTACCATTGCCCGGGACTTTTTGGAAAAGTTTAAACCTACAGGCAGCCATATTGAAGTTATTTCGGGGATACGAAGGTGTGGGAAAAGCACTTTGATGAAACAAATTATTCAGGACAGGTATCAAAAAACAGCCTATTTCAATTTTGAAGATGCCAGGGTATATGGTTTCGAAGTAAGCGATTTTACAAAGTTAGACGAGGTGATAGGCCGTGGGGTGGATGCCTATTTCTTTGATGAAATTCAGAATGTTACATCCTGGGAAGTGTTTGCCAGGCAGCTGCACGACCGCGGTGAAAAAGTTTATATCACAGGATCGAATGCCACTTTGTTAAGTAAAGAGCTTGGTACCAGGCTCACTGGCAGGCATATACGACACGAACTTTTTCCGTTTTCGTATCACGAATTTCTCCGCTACAAGCATCTCGAAGCCAATGCAGTTACATTTAGTCACTATCTTTTGAAGGGCGGTTTTCCCGAATACCTTGATACTGAGAACCCCGATGTGTTGCAAAATATACTTAAAGACATAGTTTTCAGGGATATCGCGATCAGGTACTCCATCCGGAACACGGGTATCCTGATGGATATAACACTCTATTTGTTGTCGAATATTGGAAAGGAAATCTCTTACAACAATATCCGAAAGACTTTCAAAGTTGGTTCGGCAAATACAGTCTCCGACTATCTGACCTGGCTTGGCGATGCATACCTGCTTTTTTATATGCCCCGGTTTAGTTGGTCGGCCAAAAGTATAGCTGCGAATCCCCGAAAAGTGTATGCGGTCGACAATGGATTGGTGAACGCAAACACCCTTAGCTTTACTGATGACCGTGGCAGGCTGCTCGAAAATGCGGTTTTTATGCATTTGAGGCGAAACAGGTTCAATTTGTATTATTTTCGTAATCAGGGGGAATGTGATTTTGTGGTTTTTGAAAAAAAGAAATGCAAATGGCTGATACAGGTTTGTGAAACGCTGAATCATGATAATCTGAACCGGGAAACCGAGGGTCTGATGGAAGCCATGAAGTTCTTCAATATACAGGAAGGTTATATCCTTACCCTCGACCAAAAAGATACGCTTGTGAGCGATGAAAACAAAATCCACGTACTGCCTGCTTATGAGTTTTTTACACTGGTTTACTCTTGAGAATAACATGAAACAAGAAATCTATATTCGCCATTTACCCAATAAAAATGCAGAAAACTGATAATAAATAAAGCGGAATTAAGGAAATAATCTGAAAAATTTATCCATTACAGCCTAAAAAATTATATACATTTGTATCGTTATTCGATTCACAATTTAATTTAATTGCAATGCCAAAAATTTCGCAACGTGGCCTTAAAATGCCTGCATCACCTATCCGTAAACTTGTTCCTTTTGCCGAAGCCGCCAAGAAAAGAGGAGTTACAGTATACCATCTCAATATCGGTCAGCCCGATATAAAAACCCCTCAGGTTGCTATTGATGCAATCCGCAATTACGATGGGAAAGTGATTGAATATAGTCATTCGGCCGGTAATGAATCGTACCGAAAAGCTTTGGCCGAAAATTACCGCAGCCAGGGTATTGATGTCGATCATAACCAGATACTTATAACTACCGGAGGCTCCGAAGCGATTCTGTTTGCCATGTTTTCGTGCCTTAACCCGGGTGATGAAATTATAATACCCGAGCCATTTTATACCAATTATAATGCCTTTGCTCAAACAGCCGGAGTTGTTGTAAAACCTATTACTTCGAATATTAAAAATGGTTTTGCACTGCCTGCTATAAGTGAATTTGAGAAGTCGATTACTCCCGATACCAAGGCAATCATGATCTGTAACCCTAACAATCCAACAGGTTACCTTTACAGTAAGGATGAATTGCTGCAACTCCGCGATCTTGTTTTGAAGCACGACCTGTACCTGTTTGCTGACGAAGTTTACAGGGAATTTTGTTATGACGGGGAAGATCACTTTTCGGTTATGAAACTCGAAGGTATTGATGATAATGTTGTTATGATTGATTCGGTTTCGAAACGTTACAGCGAATGTGGTGTGCGAATCGGAGCTCTGGTAAGCCGCAACTGCGGATTAATAAATTCGGCACTTAAATATGCACAGGCAAGGCTCAGCCCGCCATCGTTAGGGCAGATTGTAGGCGAAGCCTCGCTTCAAACCCCACCCGAGTATTTTACCGAGGTTTACGACGAGTATATTGTCCGCCGCGATTTTGTTATCGAAGAATTGAATAAGATTCCGGGTGTTTTTGCACCCAAGCCCAAAGGTGCCTTTTATGCCATAGTAGATTTACCTGTTGACGATAGCGACAAATTCTGCCAATGGCTGCTCGAGGATTTCAATTACCAGAACCAGACTGTAATGCTGGCGCCTGCTTCAGGATTTTATGCTACAGCGGGATTAGGTAAGACTGAAGTGCGGATTGCTTATGTTCTGAAAATAGACGATCTGCGGAATGCGGTTAAGTGTTTGGAAGAAGCGCTGCTTGTGTATCCGGGTAGAGTTTGATGTGACGAAGGGGAGAAGGGAGAAGGGCGAGGGGAGAAGGGCGAGGGGAGAAAGGCGAGGGGAGAAAGGCGAGGGGAGAAGGGTGAAATGGAGAAGGGGCGAAGGGCGAAGGGGGAATGGCGAAAGGGAGATAACGAGACTTTTCATTACAATTTTGATTTCTCTAAACCCTAAACTATCCCGATAGCTATCGAGACCAAAACCTAACCCCTCTCTACTCAAAATCCGGGTAAAGCAAATATTTTTTCCGTATTTTCTTGAATTTATCGAGATCCGCTTGCCACGAATCGCGGATTTCGGTTTCGGTTTTTCCGGCAATGATCTGTTCACGAAGTTTACTGCTGCCAGCAAGTTTATCGAAATAGGCAGAGAAAAACTCTGTTTGTGTATGCAGCATCTTATACGTTTCTAAAAGCCAGGCTAATTCGAGCTGTCCGTCATTTTTAATAAGTTCAGCAGCTCCCGAAAGGTTTTGCCCAAAGCATTGCTGTCCTTTTAATGGAGGATTCTCACTCACTCCCGGTATCGGTTTGGGTATAAATACATACGAACCAATACCGAATTTTGGATGTCCGTAAATTTTAAACGGACTATCAGTACCACGGCCAACGCTTACCACTGTCCCTTCAAAAAGGCATAAGGAAGGATAAAGGTAAATAGCTTTCATATCCTGCAAATTTGGCGAAGGCCTTACGGGCAGCTGGTACCGTGAATTGTGATTATAATTTGCACATTCTATAACGGTTAATTTGCATGATATTCCTCCTTTTAACCACTTTTCGCCGTTTACCATGGTAGCATATTCGCCTATTGTCATGCCATAAACCACCGGAACAGAATGCAGTCCTACAAATGAGGAAAAAGCCGGATCCAATACCGGGCCATCCACATAATAGCCATGAGGGTTGGGCCTGTCGGTAACAATAAGCGGGATATTATTTTCGGCACAGGCTTCCATCACGTATGTAAGCGTTGAAATATAAGTATAAAACCGCGCCCCGACATCCTGTATATCGAAAATCATAATATCAATACCTTCAAGGTCAGCTTTGGTGGGCTTTTTATGATTTCCGTAAAGCGAAATTACGTTTACACCCGTTTTTTTATCCATACCGCTGTTGATTTCCTTTCCGTCGGGTTGATCGCCACGGAAACCATGCTCAGGCCCGAAAGCTTTTACAACTTTTATCCCGAGCGAAAGCATTGAATCTACAATATGTGTGGAATTAAGCAGGGAAGTATGATTAGCAACTATACCCACATTTTTACCTTTCAACAGGGGCAAATATTCTGATACCTGGTAAGCTCCCGGAAGTATTGTTTCTTTCGCTGCTGAATTCACTGTCAGGGTGTGGGAATCCTGGCCACAGCTTAATAAGGATACAAGAATTATTGCCGGTATAAATAAATACTTCAACATATGCATGGTGTGTTTTTCGCTTTCAAATGTATTCGATGGTTAACAAATATCGTACAATAGTAATGTAAAATGATGTAAAATCATGAAATTGCCAGATCTTTTCCACTTATGGCTCCTACAGTAAAGATTGAAGTGTAAACAACGGATAAAAAAAAGTATTTTTGCATACCAATGAATACCGAACAATTTATAGCCCGTCGTTTGATCAAAGGAGGTCCCGGAAGTTTTTCGGCACCTGTGATCAGGATTGCTATTATTAGCGTTGCTTTGGGACTTGCCGTGATGATAGTTTCAGTGGCGATTGTAACCGGTTTTCAGAGGCAGATAAGGGATAAAATTGTGGGTTTCGGCTCACATGTTCAAATCGCCAGGTTCGACTCGAATAACTCCTTCGAGTTTGAACCTATCAGTAAAAACCAGGCCTTTGTGCAAAAACTCGAAAATAATGCCGGTATCAAACACATACAGGTATTTGCAACCAAAGCCGGTATTATCAAAACAACTGATCAGATACAGGGTGTGGTTTTTAAAGGGGTGGGTTCTGATTTCGACTGGTCGTATTTTAACGATAAACTTGTTTCGGGAAAGTTGTTTTCGACCCGCGATTCGGCTGCCGATGAATCGGTTATTATTTCGCAAAACCTGGCCGATCTTTTAAAGATTAAAACCGGGGACCCCCTGCGCATGTATTTTATTATCGACAACAAAGCCCGGGCCCGGAAATTTACCGTTTCTGGAATTTATAATACGGGACTTGGCGAGTTTGACCTGAAATTTATTTTTGGTGATATCAGGCAGATACAGAAATTAAATGGCTGGAGTGAGGATATGGTATCGGGGTTTGATATTTACATCCATGATTTTGATGAGCTGGATAAAATGGGTGAACTGGTTTACAACGAAGCCGGCTTCGATCTGAATGCACGTACTATACGCGATCTTTACCCGCAGATGTTCGATTGGCTCGAACTGCAGGATATGAATGTAATAATTATCCTGGTGTTGATGGTACTGGTTTCGGGAATGGCAATGATTTCCACTCTTCTGATCCTGATACTGGAACGGACCAATATGATTGGTGTATTAAAAGCAATGGGGGCGCGGAACCTGAGTATACGCCGTATATTTATGTATAATGCAGCTTACATTGTTGGCAAAGGCTTGTTATATGGCAATATTGCCGGTATCAGCCTGTGTTTATTGCAAAAATATTTAGGGCTTGTCAGCCTGCCGCAGGAATCCTATTTTATGTCGGTGGTGCCGATAAATCTGGATATTTTTCACTTATTACTGCTAAACGCAGGAACACTGGCAGCCTGCACCCTGATGCTGGTTTTGCCTTCGTTTATTATTGCACGCATTAACCCGGTAAAGGCCATCAGGTTTGATTAATCTCTGCTATTTTCTCATTTTTATTCATTGCTACCCCTCGGATGATTCGGGTTGAAGTGAGGTGGTTTGAACTTGTCGTATGAAAAGGAATATTTGATCGTCATATCAAAAAAATATCCCGCAGTATTAAAACACTGCAGGATATTTAAAAGAATATTGTCTGTTACAATATAACCACCGAATTTTCGCTTCCCAGCGCGGTAGTTACATATTTATCGGCAGCATCATCGTTAAGCCATTTTTTACCATCGGCTAAATACCGGAATTGTTGCTCACGACCGCTTTCCATATCAACTGAAACCGAAAAAGTGCCGTCTTTGGACTTTTTCATTGGAGTGGAAGTTTCGTTCCAGCTATTGAAATCGCCGACAAGTGAAAGATTTTCGGCTTCGGTTTTGAATTTAAATGTTACTTTACAAACAGGTTTGGTTTTCAGAAATTGACGTTTCTCAATCATTACTTAATAATATTGGTTAAACATATAAATGCTTCGAAAAGCGGTGCAAAAATAATATATTATTTGGAATAATTCTACATTATATTATAAGTAGCTGGAATTATGACTAGTATGATTGCCCAGCATTTGGCAATTGAGGCACTGTAATCGAAATTCCGGATTTTAAAATCATAGCCAGGAGCTGAAAACGCTATGCATTGCTTGCAACCTTTAGCTTTTTATAATGGATTATTTGACTATCCGGAATCATTAATAAGATGGTTTTTTTTAAACAAATTGTACCCCTCTGCCTGTCGGCACCTCCCCTAAAATTAGGGGAGGCAGATTCTTACTAGCAGAGCAATAAGCCCTAACGCTTATACAAAACCAATCCCGCCACTGTTTTCAGGGCGGGGGAGGGTACTTTATAAAAAAACTATCTTTGTTTATTTTTCCCGGTACTCATAATATATTATAGCTATATCTCTTCCAACCCCTAATCCCTAAACCCTATCCCGAGCTATCGGACCCTAAACCCCAACTCCTAAACCCCAACTCCTGAACCCTAACCCCTAAAACCTAACCCCTAAATCCTCCCTTCATTTCCCCCCATGCAGTCCACACTCCTTGCTATCCGGCATTTCCCACCACCAGCGTCCGGCACGAAGGTCTTCGCCTTTTTGTATGGCGCGTGTACATGGCTGGCACCCGATGCTGGGAAAGCCCTGCTCGTGAAGTTTATTAAACGGAATATCGTTGGCCTTAATAAAATCCCATACCTGTTCTTCGCTCCATTCGAGGAGAGGGTTTATTTTTATCATTTCGTTGGATGCATCCCATTCAACAATCCGAAGATCGGTGCGGGTTACCGATTGCTCGCGGCGCAACCCTGTTATCCATGCATCCATGCCGGTTATTGCTCTCCTCAGAGGCATAACTTTACGCACATGGCAGCAGAGTTTACGGTTTTCAACACTTTCGTAAAAAAGGTTTATCCCTTTTGTATTCACCATTTCTTCTACCTGGTTTGTATCAGGGTAGTAAGCTTTAATATTAAGGCCATACCTGTTCACGGTACGATGCAGCAAATCGTAAGTTTCGGGGAAAACCCTGCCGGTATCAAGTGTAAATATGCTTGCTGATTTGTTGGTATTTGACAATAAAAAGGTAATAACCTGGTCCTCAGCTCCGAGGCTGGTTGCGAAAGTGATTTTGCCGCCAAATAAAGCAAGGGCTTTTTCGAGTATTTCCTGTGCTTCCAGGTTTGCCCATTGCTCATTGAGCCTTTCGATATTGTATTTTGTATTCATAATTTTACAGTTCTATTTCGTTCAATTTAAAAGATTGTTTAACAACAACTCCTTTTTCTGATTGCTTTACGGTACAACATTCATTAACAGCATCATGTTCGAAAAACAAAATATACTCATTTGCTGCAGCTTCTTTCAAAAAATCCTCCTTTTCGGCCAGTGTTACCAATGGCTCAATATCCACCGAAGGTATAAACGGGATAGGGATATTATGAAGAGAGGGTATAAAATCGCCTAAAAAAACAACCGTCTTAGTATTGGTATGAATAAACGGGATAATCTGCCCCCGTGTATGTCCGTTAAAAATTTTGAGCGTAATATTTTCAAACGGCTGCATTCCCTCTTCCAGCAGGTGAAGCCGGCCGCTTTCCTTCAGTGGGAATAGGTTATCGCTGAAAAATGCTGCTCCCTCGCGTTTATTGGGGCTTATTGCCCAATCCCAATGCGAGCGCGAAACCCAATACTGAGCATTAGCAAAAACACAGGAAACCTCTCCGTTATCGTTTGTTAGTGTAGCTGCCCCCACATGATCATCGTGAAGATGTGTGAACAGAACATCAGTAATATCATCAGCATGAAAGCCAGCATCCTTCAGCGAGTTTAATATACTCACTCCCGGCTGCCGGTAACGAACCGCATAGTATTTTTCAGGGCGCTTGTCGCCAAGTCCTGTATCGACCAGTATTTTCCGGTCATTTTGAATGATCAGAAGGCAACGGGTGGCAATATCGATCGCATTATTTTCGTCGGCCTTGTTTGTCCGCGACCAGATTGATTTTGGAACAACGCCAAAAGCCACTCCACCATCCATTTTCCACTTATCAGCAATCAAAGGCAAAAGTTCCATATTTTACGATACGTTGATGTTGCAAAGGTAATGTTTTTGGCCTTTCCCGGCAAAATCATCCTTTGTTAACTGACGCTATAAGCTTCGGTTAAAAAAAAATATCGAAATTGTTAATAAGTTTCTTCCAAAAACAGATTACCTTTTTCATAATTTTGGATTAAGTCTCAGAAATGAATTGAAACTCCTTGTTTCGATTCAGCTATTAACCAAATGTAAACCCATGTAAACCAAAATTAAACTGTATGAAAAAAAATTACCTTTTGCTAGTTTTTGTGTTTGCTATTGCTTTCGCCTCGAAAGCTCAGGATCAACCTCTTAGTCCGTCATATGTTGGTGTAGGCCAATATCATGGATTATCAAAACCATTACGCGATATTCCGGCAATGACAGCCGGGGAGTATGAGAAAATGGAAATTGATGCCGCTAAACCACGTAATGAAGAATTAAGAGAGAGACTTTATCCGTTCGAGTCATCGGCATTGCCAAAAGGTGATGATGCTGCATGGCAAAGAGAAATGGGAACAGTTCAGCCTCCAAGGGCTCCTATTGTATCATTTGATGGTCAATCATCTCCTTATTTTCCTCCCGATTGTAACGGAGCTGCAGGACCAAATCATTTTATGCAGACCATAAATTCGGTTTATGCTATTTATACGAAAACAGGAGCGCTTGTTGCCGGTCCTACCAACCTGAACCTTCTTTTTGGAAGTGTTACAGGAGCAACCTGCAACGATGGCGACCCTATCGTACTTTACGACGAACAAGCCGACAGATGGTTAGTTGTTGAATTCTCGGTATGCGGAACCAACGATTATATGCTTTTTGCTGTTTCACAAACTAACGATCCTACAGGCGCATGGCATAGGTATTCATTTGATGTTGACGATATGCCTGATTATGAGAAGATTGGTATATGGGCTGATGGGTACTATATGGGAACTAATACATCGGGAACCGGAAAAAAGGATATTTATGTGGTTGAAAGATCGAAAATGCTGAACGGTCTCACCGCACAAATGGTTGGATTTGACAACGCATGGAGGCCAACAACCATCGATGGGTTTATGTGTGTGCCCCCGGTGGATAATGATGGCGCTTTTGCACCTGCCGGAAGTCCTGGTCTGTTTATAACAATTAACGACGATGCTATTGCCGGAGGATCCGATCAATTATGGATTTATGAACTGGCCGTAAACTGGACTACCCCGACTTCATCCACTTTTACAAGGTCGCAGCAATTAGGAGTTCCGGCATTCGACAGTAATTTTGGTGCAAACTGGGACAATATCAAACAGCCCGGTACTACCAAAGAGCTTGATGCCATACCCATGGTTATTATGAATGCTCCTCAGTACCGGAATTTCGGATCGTACCAGACTTTGGTCTGTTGCCATACCGTTGATGTTGATAATACTGATCATGCGGGTGTTCGCTGGTACGAACTACGCAGAACAAGCGGAACATGGTCGCTGAGGCAGTCGGGTACTTATGCACCTGATGCACATTCGCGATGGATGGGAAGTATATCACTTAACGGACAAAATGAATTAGGTTTAGGATATTCTATCTCGAGTACTACCGTTTACCCTGGAATCAGGTATACAGGTCAATCAGCTTCTGCTTATGCCACCGGTGCCGGTGTGCTCGACCTGGCTGAACAAACCGTGGTTACAGGAGCCTATTCGCAGACAACCTATAACCGCTGGGGCGATTATGCATCCATATGTGTTGATCCTTCGGATGATAAAACATTTTGGTTTACAACAGAATATATTGGCTCGGGCGGGGCACGCAAAACAAGAGTTGCCTCCTTCCAGGTAGGAACAGCTCCTGCAGGAATTGATCTTGTTGTACTCAGCCCTGCCGTGAATCCTGTAACTGTAAACGATGGACAAACAACCACTACTTCCTGCTCTGTAAAGAACCAGGGAACAAGTGCTTCGGGAACCTCTAATCTGAAATACTATCTATCAACTGACAATACATACAGTGTTGGCGATATACTGCTTGGAACTGACGCTATTGCAGCACTTGGTGCAGGAGCCTCAGTTGCCGCGGGTAAAACGGTTACCATTCCTGCCGGAACCACTCCCGGAACCTACTATATGCTGTTTTATGCTGACGCCGATGCCCAGGTTACCGAAACCAACGAAACCAATAATGTTGGAAGCGTACAGCTAACCGTTACTTCTTCGGCCGGCACTCCCGACCTGGTTATTCTAAGCCCTGCAACCACACCAACAACCGTTAATGCCGGGGCTGTAACAACGGCTTCGTGCAGCGTTAAAAACCAGGGTACTGCAATAGCTGCTGCATCCTCACTAAAATATTACCTCTCGGCTGATAATGCATACAGTGCCGGCGATGTGTACCTTGCTACCGATGCAGTAGGTTCACTTGCAGCCAATGCATCATCTGCATTCAGCAAAGCGCTCACCATACCGGCTAATACTGCTTCGGGCACCTGGTATATTCTGTTTTTTGCCGATGCCGATTTGCAGGTAACCGAAAGTAGCGAGACTAATAATGTTGGTTCCGTAGCCATAACGGTTCCCACAACTACTCAGGGGTGCAACAGCACAACCCGTTATCCGAGTACTACTTTATCGCCAAAGACTACCTGGAAAACACAAAGCTCTATTTATGCCGGCGAATATGCTGTATTCAGTGTTGTTTCGGGAAGGGTCTATAATTTTTCGTATTGTTCCACTGACGGTGCCAGTGCCTCGTATGATTCGGAGCTGACTTTACGGAATTTTACCACCGATGCATTTATAGCCTATTCGGATGACTACTGTGGCGATGATGCAAAAATTATATGGACAGCCACTTTTACAGGAACTGTAAAGCTTGTTACTACTGTGTATGGATGCGGTACAAATACTACAAGTACTTCCTTAAGGTATAAATACACAACTGCCAAAGCAGCTGAAGGGATCGAAGAAAGCGGACCCGAATACCAGGTGTATCCAAATCCGACAAATGGTCAGATCAGTGTTGAAGCAAGCAGTGGTTTTGATGCTATGAAGCAGATTGTTGTTTGCGATGCCAGCGGAAAGCCGGTCAGATCATTGAATATTCCTGAGAAAGCTGATAATATCTATAATTTCAATTTGAGTGATTGCGCACCTGGAATGTACCTTGTAAAAATTATCGGCACCGAAAAAACCGAGCAATTTAAGGTATTACTTAAAAAATAACTTGTATGACTAGTTCGAAGAAGCTGCTCTGCTAACGCGGGCAGCTTTTTCTTTTGGTTTCAATTCTATCATTCAATTTTCTGTTTTACCTTCGCACCAAAGAAAAGCAAATATTTTTTATGAAAAATAACCGGATTCATTTTATAGCCATTGGCGGCAGCGCTATGCATAACCTGGCCATTGCATTACATTTGAAGGGATATAAGGTAAGTGGTTCGGACGATGAAATATTCGATCCTGCACGCGCACGACTCGAATCGTATGGTTTATTACCCGAAAACTTTGGCTGGTTCCCCGAAAAACTGGATGAAAACATTGATTCCATAATTCTGGGAATGCATGCCCGGGGCGATAATCCTGAACTGGCAAGGGCAAAGGAGCTTGGATTGAAAATATTTTCGTACCCCGAATTTCTATACGAACAGAGTAAGGATAAACTCAGGGTGGTAATTGGAGGCAGTCATGGTAAAACAACCATTACAGCTATGATACTGCATGTTCTGCACTGTCGCGGAATTGATGCCGATTATATGGTTGGCGCCAAACTCGAAGGTTTTGATGTAATGGTACGATTGACAGAAGAAGCCCGGCTTATGGTATTCGAAGGCGATGAGTACCTTACCTCAGCACTCGACCTGCGACCTAAATTCCACCTCTATAAACCTGATATTGCTTTGGTTAGCGGTATCGCCTGGGATCATATGAATGTTTTTCCAACATTTGATAATTACATCGAACAGTTTCAAATTTTCATGCAAATGATACCTGGTTCGGGAGCTTTGATCTATTGTAATCAAGACCCAGAGGTTCGGAAAGTTGCAGAAACAGTAAATGGTAAGATGAAGAAATTTCCTTATGGTGTTCCCGATCATCGTGTGTTGGAAGGAAAAACAATTCTTATCACTCCCGAAGGAGAATTTCCGCTGATGATTTTTGGAAGGCATAACCTTATGAATCTCGAAGGTGCAAGGCTTGTCTGCAATCAGTTGAATATCAGTAATCGCGATTTTTACGAGGCTATAAGTTTCAAAGGAGCATCGAACCGACTGGAACTGCTTGCTGAAAAACCACAGTTTAATGCTTACCGCGATTTTGCTCACGCTCCCTCAAAGCTGAAAGCTACCATCGATGCCGTGAAGGAGCAATACCCCGGCAGGAGACTGGTAGCCTGTTTTGAGCTGCATACTTACAGCAGCCTGAATAAGGATTTCCTCGATCAGTATGCCAACGCTATGGATAAAGCTGATACAGCCGTTGTCTATTTTTCGCCTCATGCGCTGGAATTGAAGAAACTCCCTATGCTCTCACCTGAGGACATTAAACATTCCTTTCAAAAAGAGGGATTGCTTGTTTTTTCGGATACCAGGCAGTTTCAGGAATTTCTTCAGGCTCAGAAATGGCAGGATTCGAACCTGCTTTTAATGAGCTCAGGTAACTACGACGGATTGAATGTGAGGGAATTTGCTGAAGAATTATCTCAATTCTAAGTTATTTTCTGGAAAAGAATGGGAGAAAAACGTCCGGTTCTGAAATCAGAAAATAGTATAAAGTGCAGATATTCAGTTTAATACGTATCGTTTTCCCAGCGATCGAGCATGCTTACACAAGTGCTGTCGGGAGTAGCAACTTTAGTGCTGAACCTCAGGGTACGTGTATCCTCGGGCCAGAAAATCACAGGCATTTTTTCGCCGCCAAATTCGCCGTTGCTTTGCAGGAATACCTCGCTGTCGTCGTTAACGCCCGACATACTGAACATATAAGGGCCTTTACCCATATGCCTGTATAGGTTCACTTTCGATAAATCATCAAACTCCATCGTAACTTCGCCGCATAAGGTTCCGTTCTCCTTATAAAGCTTCTTCTTAAATTTTTTCGCCCCGGGGAAATCTCTTTCAATTTTTTCGCCCAGCAGCCACATATTTATCAGTTCGTCGTAATCCACTGCTAACTCGCCTGTTGAGTCAATAAGGCTCGAAAAAATATTTACATATTTAATAGTGAGTTTCCCCGAATTTGCACCGGTAAGTTTAAAAACATACTCTTTTTTCTCGCAGGTAAGGCAACCGGAAATGCTTACCGCGACAACGATAAGTATGAGTATTTGTAGTGTCTTCTTTATCCCGCGCATGGGTTTGTATTGATTTACCTGCAAAAGTATAAAAATAAACCAATCAGCTTTTTATCTTTTTTCGTGATATTTGCCTGATGCGAAACCGTATGACATTATATTGTTTTAATGTGCTGGATTAGTTCCCAGGCAATAGATTATCAATTTTTCTTTTCATTTTTCTTTTCTTTTGGCATGACCCAAAAGAAACAACTTAGCGAAGCGATCTCATGCACAGGAATAAAAATAGGAAAGTCGTGCTTAAGAGGTCTAGGCTCAATAGAAATTTCACACATCTGTACGCCTTGGTAAATCTCGCAATCCCGATATCGGGAAAGGCTTAAAACGGTAGTACATTATCCTGGCGGCACGTGAAGCTGGTGTTTTGCTACACTCATGCCAGCGCTGTTTACCTTCGGCTACATCTGTTGAGAAATTTCTATTATGTCGGCCCCTGCACCCTGAAAATCTGCCTCATAAGCCTTATCCCCGCTTGCATCAGGCAAGGTTGTCCCCCAATGTTGCCAGAAGTAAGATTTTACTTAGTAGGGACTGACCTTATAAAGTTTTAATAGTTTTTCAAGGAAGGTTTTTGAGCGCAGGGCATAAGCAAGCCATGCAGAAGTGAGCCAGTTTCAATGTTCAGCAATGGTTTGCCTTTTCATGGCGAACGGCTTGCGTGGCGTGGCAAAAACCTGACGTAGAAAATCATTAAAACTTTATAGAGTCTTGATTTTTTGGTCCTTTTTTATCAAGAAAAAAGGACAAGAAAATTATACAAAAGCAGAGGATGGAAGTAGGAGAATTCTTTGTCCAGCACATTAAATTAAAATGATGCTAACCGTATCAGCAATTAATCAGCATCATCATTTCATTATCTTTGCGGCTTCTAAAATAAAAAAATGTCTGAAATCCTTAGCCAGCTATATTCCAATATCCTTAATACCTCCTGGCTCGAAGTTGTTGCTGTAATATTCGGAATACTCAGTGTTTGGTTTGCCCGCAAAGAAAATATATGGGTTTACCCGACCGGTATCGTTAATGTACTGATTTATGTTTACCTCTGCTTTTTTGCCGGGCTCTATGCCGATATGGGCATCAATGCCTTTTACTTTGTAATGAGTGTTTTTGGCTGGTACAACTGGTCGAGGCGTGACGAAAATATGCATCATGTGCCCATCAGCAAACTGAGCAGCATGCAATGGTTGTATATCGTAACACTAATTGCTGTATCCTTTGGCGTTATACATTATGTGCTTACTCATTATACCGATAGCACCGTTGCTGTTTTCGATTCGTTTACCACATCCTTGTTTATTGCCGGTATGTGGCTTATGGCTGTAAAGAAGATTGAAAACTGGCTGCTCTGGATACTTGGCGATTTGCTGGTAATCCCTTTATTTGCCATGAAAGGACTTGTATTTACCAGCATACAATACATCGTGTTCCTTGTGCTGGCGGTAATGGGTTATATCGAATGGCGGAAACGTTTACTTTCAAAAGAGCCTTCATGATTAAAATATCAATAACAGGTCCTGAATCGACCGGCAAATCGTGGTTAGCTCAACAACTTGCTGAGCATTATAATACTCCCTGGGTACCTGAATTTGCCCGGCAATATTTCGAGGAAATTAACAGGCCTTATACCTTTGATGATATTTTGCACATAGCACAAAAACAGTATGAACTGGAGAATGCAGCGGCTGAAAGCTCAAACCTGCTTTTCTGCGATACCGATTTCTGCGTAACAAGCATCTGGTGTAATGTTAAATACGGAAAGTGCCACGATTGGATCACCCATAAACTGGAGGAGAATCATTACAACCTTTACCTGTTGTGCGATATCGATCTGCCATGGGAGTACGATCCTATGCGCGAACACCCTGATATGCGTTCCGAATTATTTGGAATGTACCGTACCATGCTCGAAAGTAATAAGTTTAATTTCCGTATCGTGAGTGGTACAGGTACACAACGACTGCAGAATGCTATCCGTTATGTTGACGCATTCCTTGCGGGTATCTGAAAATTATTCAGGTTTCGCTGCAGGATCAGCGTTTAAATGTTCGCGGGGTACAATATCGTTGAATTCGAATTTAAATGTCTTGATAAACTCCGCGAAAGGCTTTGTTTTATAAGTTTCGCTTACAACGTAATTCGAAAGCAGGAAAAGCGCTTCGGGGCTCAGGTACAGGTTCTCGGTAATGATAAGCCTGTTATGGGTGTCGAAGAAAAATATCGCCGGAAACTGCATGTTGCCTTTCATCATCGTTTTTGCCAGTTCGTGGTAATTTCCTTCATCTTTGCTGTTCATATATTTCTTATCCCACACAAGGGTATCGGTTGTTTGCGCATCGAGCCTTACACAATAAAAATGCTCGTTCAAATATTTTGCCACCTCGCTGTGACTGAATGCATTTACCAGCATAACCGATGAGGCTGCATTGCTCTTCGAGTAAAAAGTGAGGAAAATCCCTTTTGGGTTCTCCTGGTTTTTCGTTAAGGCTTCGTTCAGTGGCAGCCAATCGACAACCAGCGGAATACGGTTTACCTTTTTATCGGGAGGGAAAGTACGGAAATAGGCCGGTGCCCAAATGTCGTAGCGCGTGGTTTTTTGAACATCCTCCGATATATAAACCAGCATGCAGAGCAAATCGTAGTATTCCTTATAGCCTTTAAATGAAAAGCCGTTGTTTTGATCGTCGTACATAAGAATGGAAGGTACATCGGGATTGCCGCCCATAAGCAGTATTGCCAGGTCGTGGTAGGGCCGCGACGGGTCTTTCTTGTAAACCTTGCCATCCAGAAAAGTGATATCGGCTTTGCTGCTTACATCCACCTTTACGGCATAAAATTTATTGTTGGTATACATGCAAACCTCTTTGCGTGTAAATGCCGATTTTAGCATAAGCTGCGACGAATCATCATCTGCCTTATAGAAAAATACCATGATTGGCTTCGGACTTTTCTGGTGCAACGAATTAACCTGTTCGAAAGTCAGCCAGTTTATGGCATGCGAAACTTCGGCCTGGGCATAAAGCAAGGCCGGTAGAATAAATAATACGAGTGACAATGCAGTTTGTAAAAGTGCTAACCTGATGATTTTCATAATTTAATGGTTCGGAGTTTGAATTAAATATGGAATCGTAAAGGTAACAAGTATTTGTTTGCCGTTTTTATTCTGTTTGATATAAAAGGAATTTTTACTTTTGATACCAATTCTAAACGCTTCGGTATTGAAAAACACGCCCAAAGTTCTCTTCCTTGCCCGATGGTATCCCGACCGATACGATCCTATGACCGGTTTGTTTATCAAAAGACATGCTGAAGTTGCAACTGAACTTACTGATGTGGCGGTTTTATACCTGCGGGCTGCACCCGATAAGCCTTGTGGATACGAAATTGAGCAGCATGCCGATAACAACTTGAAAACCATTATTGTATATTACGGAACGAAATCAAAACTTCCTGCTTTCATCATGAAGCCTTTTGCCGGTTTCATGTTCATTATGGCTTTTGTAAAAGGATATTCTTCCTTGTTAAAAACCTGGGGAAAGCCTGGTATTATTCATGTTAATGTGCTGACCCGCCTTGGTTTATTTGCACTGTGGCTTAAATGGTTTGGCGGGGTGAAATACGTTATTACTGAGCATTGGTCGAGGTATTTGCCTGTAACGGGAACATTTAAGGGTTGGTTGCGCAAAATTACCACTAAGCTGGTTGTAAAAAATGCTGCTGCCGTTAGCACCGTTTCCGAAAACCTGGCTGAAGCCATGCAGCAGCATGGGTTACATAACAGGAATTATATGGTATTACCCAATGTGGTGGATATGGATGCATTTTTTCCCCTTGCCGCGGAAGCCGATAGAGAAGTAAAGCGTTTAATTCATATTTCCTGTTTCGAGGACCGGTCGAAAAACATCAGCGGACTTTTACGTTCCTTAAGTTTATTATCAAAGCAAAGGGATGATTTCGAGTGTATTATGGTGGGGGAGGGGATTGACCTCGGAAAAATGAAAACCCTTGCTACCAACCTGGGATTGAAAGAGCCTCAACTCACATTTACCGGTTTGCTCGAAAATGAGAAACTTATTGCAGCGTATCAAAGTGCCGATTTTATGGTAATGTTCAGCAATTACGAAAATATGCCCGTAGTAATAAGTGAAAGTCTTGCATGCGGTTTGCCCGTTGTTGCTACTTCGGTTGGAGGTATTCCTGAATACATAACAAACGAAAACGGGATTCTTGTTCCGCCTGGCGATGAAAATGCCTTGGTGGATGCGCTGGTTTTTATGCTCGATCACTACCATGTTTTTGATCCCGGCCATCTCAGGCAAACTGCTGTCCATAACTTTGGCAAACAGGCTGTTATTGATAAACTCAAGGAGCTATATGGCTTCGCTGCTTCCTGATTCTTAAAATCCTGATATGAAATTCGGCATACTCTGCAACGGTAATCAATTTCAGCAATGGCAGCTCGATACTGTTAGTTTGCTGATTTCGGGCGGACATACCTGCGAATTACTTATCGTAAATGCCAACCCTGTTCTCAAGCCGGGATTTATTGAGAAATGGGCTGCTTATCCCTATTCGAAGCTGCTGTACCGCATCTGGTTCCGCTATATGATGAAGCCTGAAGCTAAAAATAGTGGCGATATTCGCGATTATGCTACTGATTTGCCTTCTATTTCGTGTATTACACTCCGTAAAGGGTATGCCGAATATTTCAGCAGCGATGATGTGGCGAAAATCAGGAGTTATACCCTCGATTTTGTGTTGCGCTTTGGATTCGGGATATTAAAAGGCGAAATCCTCGATTGTGCACGTTATGGAATATGGTCGTACCATCACGACGACGATCGTAAATACCGCGGAGTACCTACCGGTTTTTGGGAAATTATGTTTGACGATCCCATTAACGCTGCTATACTGCAGCGGCTCACCAGCAGGCTCGACAGTGGCGTTATTCTCCGTAAGGGTTATTTCGCCACCATCAACCACTCCTGGGAAGCAAACCTGAACAATCTTTTACACCAAACTACCGCGTGGCCGCTACAGGTTTGCGCCGACATTGAAAACGGTCATTCCGAATTTCTGGCTGTTGAAAACTCACCTGAATCGGCTCTTTACCACCTGCCGGGAAACCTGAAAATGATTCGGTTCCTCTTAAAAGTGGCAGCCAATAAAATAAGGTTCCATTACCGTGATTTGTTTCTTACCGAAAAATGGAACATTGGAATCATTCCACAAGCGGTTGAAGCCTTTGTTAAAGAAGGAAATAATGATATTCCAGAGCCACAGTGGTTAAATTTAAGCGACGAAAAATCACTTTACCATGCTGATGCTTTCGGATTTAATAAAGACGGTTACTTCCACATTATTTGCGAACAATTCGACTATAAAAATGCAAAGGGAATTTTAACATCCTTCCGCGTCGGAACCCAAAATAATACTCCCTCTGCGCAAACAATTGCCCTGCACAAAGAGTACCATCTCGCATATCCGTATTTGTTTGATTACAAGGGTGAATACTACTGCATTCCTGAGAATTCGAAAGCCGGGGATGTTGATTTGTACCGCTTTGATACCACAAGCGGCAAACTTATTTTTGTTCAAACACTTATCCCGGGCCTGAAAGCTGTTGATCCATCCCTGTTTTTTCATGAGGGCAAATGGTGGTTGTTTTTCACCGATACCGCTTCAACCAACGAACGTTTGCATATTTGGTATTCCGACGAATTCACCGGACCCTACATTTCGCATCGTAATAACCCTGTAAAAACGGATGTAAGGTCATCGCGGCCGGCAGGTAAACCTTTTTACCTTGATGGAAAACTATTGCGTCCGGCCCAGGATTGCTCAGTCCGGTCGGGGAGAAGGATAGTTCTCAACCAGCTTATAAAACTTTCGGCAGACGAGTTTGTTGAAATACCCTATGCCATTGTAAACCCATCGCCACACTCGAAATACCGCGACGGTATGCATACATTCTGTGTATCCGATGGTGCGGTTATTGTTGATGGCAAGCGCGAACTGTTTATATGGCAGGCTTTTGCGAGGAAGCTGAGCGGAAAAATTAATAAAATACTAAGATAAAGTTTATGATAAAAATGAAGTACTCATTATTGCTGATATCCTTAAGTCTTGCATTGTGCAGCGCTACCTTTGCGCAAAACCCGGATCATGAAAATACTTCGGAGTCGAGGATGCGGCACGATGTTACCATACTCGCCTCCGATTCGTTGCAGGGCCGCGAGGCTGGTGCTTTGGGTGGGCAAATGGCAGCGGATTATATCGCTAAAAGTATGGCTCAGATCGGGCTGCTCCCAAAAGGAAATACCGCAGGCTCTTACCTTAGCGAATTCCGCATGAGCTTTCCTGTAATTTTCGAGGAAGCAAAGCTGAGTGTTGGCGATATTGAATTTAAACACATCGAAGAGTTCGGAGCCTGTGATCTTTCGGCAGCTGGTAATATTTCGGCACCAATCATAAATGTTGGAAAAGGAATCGCCCAGTCGGTTGAAGTGTCAGGATTTGATAAGAGTAATTCCGAAATATACGGTAAAATTGCAGTACTTGATATTGCAGGCAATTACAGGAATAACGATACCGAAAGTATTCGAAACGAAATAATTAGCCGTGTAAAAACGATTGTAATTTGGGGTGCAAAAGGCGTAATACTGCATAACAGTTCGCGGCAGCCGGTAGAGGATGTTCTCTTCGGTTCACCTTTTACCGAAGCTCTGGATGTTCCTGTTGTGTATATTGCCCGACTGCCCTACAATAAAATCAGAAAAATAAAGACTGCCGAATGCACCCTGTCAGTAGAAATTGACCGTACCATTCTGAAACCGGCAAATGTTGCAGGCTGGATCGACAATAAATCGAAGCAAACGGTTGTAATAGGTGCGCATTTCGATCATTTGGGTGTAAAGCAAGGCAAACCTGATGAGGACAGGCCTCCGCAGGTTTTTAATGGTGCCGACGATAACGCGAGTGGTACCGCTGCCCTGCTCGAACTCGCCCGCTGGGCTGTTAACAATGAATCGCTGAAGTACAACTACTTGTTTATTGCCTTCAGTGCCGAAGAAAAAGGCCTGTTTGGGTCAAAAGCCTTCTGTACTCAGCCCTGGGTTAACAACGATAATATTGCTTACATGCTCAATATGGATATGGTAGGCAGGCTTGGTTGCCAGGGCGATACAATTAATGCGCTGGGCGTAGGATCGTCGCAGGTATGGAATAGCGTGCTCGATAATGTTGAGTACCCCGGATTTGCAATAAAACGGATAAAAGGCGCACCACCCTTTTCGGATCACTCGCCGTTTTTGAAGAAAGGTATTCCGGTTATGTATTTTACCACCGGGCTGCATCCCGAATATCACACACCGGCCGACGATACCGAGCTGATTAATTTTGCCGGAATGGCAGAGATAGTAGCTTTTATCAGGCAGTTTATGCGATCAGCCGAAGCCATACCCGAAATCCCCTTTCATAAAGTAAACGCATTGCAGCATACCAAGGCGTACCTTAAGACTTTTTAGCCTGGTATTCAGCAAAATAAAGATAAATACAAGGCAAAAGAATAAAGAAAAAGGAAGTATAATGCAGCAAGTTGCGGTGCTTTGAATTTTGAAGCCATCTGATTTTCTCAGCTTTTAAAAAACAGCAGGAATAAATTGCAGCATCCGAACTTAAAAAGTTTGAGTTTGTCGTTCAGTAATAACGAATACTAAAAAAATCGGGCAAGCTATTTTACCTGATTTTCTCTGCAGTAAGCATTATATTAAACGTAAATCCGGTATTTGATTTGGTGCTCATTTCGATTAAATAAACAATAAATCCGATAACACTGGCTAACGGAATTATTAATAGTAAAAACAGGTAAGCCGGGGCAGATAGTAATTTTCCGATCATACTTTTTTGCTTCCACAAATCAGGAAACGAGCGCATATAACGCATAAACAAAGCGTAAATGGTTGACCCAAAGCCGCCGAAGCTTTCGATGCTTGCTGGTTCGAAGCCATTTAATGCACATAATTGCTTTAAGCTGTAAGCAGTGTGCCGGTACCTGTCTTCGTTGCTCCAAACCGGATACAGGAAATCAGTTGTAAGTATTAACCGGCCTCCAGGTTTTAGCACACGGTTTATTTCGCGAAAAAAATTACTCGGTTTTTCAATGACCGACAGCACCTGGAAACATGCAACTCCATCCAGGGATTTGTCGGCAAGCGGTAAGTGGGTTCCATCTTCAATCCAGTAGGTAGTTTTACTGTCAATCGCTTCAAAACCCTTATCGTCGTAATGTCGTTTTGTGTTAGTGGTAAGATATTTATCCGCCCCTGAAAAATATTTTTTATACGGTTGGTCGCCGGCACCAATATCGAGCCAACTACCTTTTATTGAAGGCCTTAATTTTTCTAATTTATTGTGCATCATTAACATATGCAAATCAAGCTGCAGCAGCCGCAGATAGTTAAAGAGCATATATCCGGGTTTTAGTTTCATGTACCGACAATTTTTGCAAACTTAACGAATCGTTGGCTAATCCCTTCATATGATTATTCTTTTTTCCAGGCTTAGCTGAAAAACAAGAGCCTTGTCAGATACGTATTAAATTTCCATCGATTGCACTGCATGTTTCATGATGTTGTTTGCTTTCGGTGGTAATATTGATAGTATTCGATTTCATCATCTTCCGAAAAAAAATGAAAGTGGAGTTAAAGTATTTTTATGCTTTCTTTACATTTTTTAGCATAGGTCGAAAAAGGGAATGAATTGTATTTTTACATAGGTTTTATATGCCTTTGTGAGGAACTTTGCTATATTTTTAGTAATTTAGCCCAACAATTAAAATTTCGTATAATAAGATATGCTTCGGTTTAAAGCATTATTTCTTCTGGTTACACTATCGTTAGCAACCTTCACGGCTTTTGCCTTGCCGTTGGATGCTAAGGATTTTGAGAATGATTCCGTTATACAGGCCCTCACGCAGGAAGAAACCATACTGTATAATATGATAAACGATATAAGGGTGAAGAATATGTTGCCTACTCTGCCTTTATCGCCCGATTTATGTGTTGTGGCACACACACATATTAACGATTTGATTACCAACAGGCCACAGGATTATGGTTGTAACCTGCAAAGCTGGAGTAGCGCCGGTAACTGGGTTGCCTGCTGCAATACCAGGGAGAAATCCGATATACAGTGTATGACCTTAAAACCCAGTGAAATTACCGGATACCAGGGCAATGGATACGAATTAATATACTGGGAAGAGCAAAGAGCTACGCCTGCTGAAGTTGCTGAATTGTGGCAACAGGTCGACGCTTCGGCAAATATGATATTAAGCCGCGGAAAATGGAAAGCCTACCATTGGAAAGCTTTAGGCATTGGCATGAAGGATGGTTATGCCGTATTATGGCTGGGTGATAAAGCAGATAAAAAGCCGGTTTCACTACAGGTAAATACCTCAACCTTAGTTAATCCGAAAATTCAAAAAGGAGGTACATCAGTAAAAATACCTGTCGAAAAAAACAAACAGGAGAATAACGCGATTAACAGCCTTTCGTATGATGAACAGGGAAGTGACGAATCAAAAGCCAGTGTGAAAACAGGGCCTGGTTATTATTTGATTGTTGCGAGCCTGACAACACCCGAGTCGGCACAATCGGAACTTAAACGCATTAAATCGAAAGGATATCCTGATGCTTTTATTTTAAGCAGCGAAACACTGTATAGGATATCAATCGGTAAATTTGATTCGGAGCAAAAAGCCCGTGCCAGGCTCAACCAGTTAAGAACAAAGTTCCCGGGAATCTGGGTTTTTAAGCAATAATCATACTTTATTACATATTATTAAGCCTGCTTTATCGCCATTTTTAATATGCTGTAATCTGTTAGTTAACCTGTGCAAAACTCATTCATAACTTCTTGATGAAATCCTGATTTATTATTCAGGATTCATATATATTTGCGACCGCATTATGGACACAGTAGAAAAATACAACGAAGAGAGCATCAGGTCTCTCGACTGGAAAGAACACATCAGGCTTCGGCCCGGAATGTATATAGGTAAGTTGGGCGACGGAGCATCGCACGACGACGGTATTTATGTGCTCATTAAGGAAGTAATTGATAATTGTATCGATGAATTCACCATGGGCCATGGACGCACTATTGAGGTTACCATTAAGGAACACCTGGTCACGGTGCGCGATTACGGGCGGGGTATACCGCTTGGTAAGCTTGTTGAATGCGTTTCGCAGATAAATACGGGTGCCAAATACGATTCGAAAGTATTTAAAAAAGCCGTAGGGCTCAACGGGGTAGGGTCGAAAGCAGTGAATGCACTATCGAGTTTTTTTACCGCCCAGGCTATCCGCGATGGACATACCAATATAGTTGAGTTCAGGCAGGGCGAATTAATCAGCGAAACAGGTGAACAGCCTGCCGACCTGCGCAACGGTACCCTTATCAGTTTTACCCCCGACGAGCAGTTGTTTGGCAATTACCATTTTTTGAAGGAATACATTGAGCAGATGCTTTGGAATTACTGTTTCCTTAACAATGGGTTGACGATCGTTTTTAATGGACAGCGTTTCCAGGCTAAGAACGGACTGCTCGATATGCTTGAAAAATCAAATAACGGCAACCCTGTTATTTATCCAATCATACATATTTTAGACGAGGATTTCGAATGTGCATTTACCCACAGCGCCAAGCAATACGGCGAGGAGTACTATTCGTTTGTTAACGGACAGCACACTACCCAGGGCGGGACTCACCTTGCAGCCTTCCGCGATGCACTGGTAAAAACCATACGCGAATTTTTCGGCAAGGATTTTGAATACAGCGATATACGCTCAAGCATTATCGCTGCAGTAAGTATCAAAGTAAGTGAACCTTTATTCGAGTCGCAGACAAAAACAAAACTGGGGTCGCAGCATATTGAACCGGGTGGTGTTACCATCAATAAGTTTATTACCGATATACTGAAAAAGAAGCTCGACAACTTCCTGCATATGAATTCGGACACGGCCGAAGCACTCTACCGCAAAATACTGCAATCGGAAAAAGAGCGCAAGGAAATGGCAAATATTAAAAAACTTGCCAGGGAAAGCGTTAAAAAAGTAAGCCTTCATAATAAAAAGCTGCGCGATTGCCGCCTGCATTATAATTCGAACGACGATCGCCGCCTCGAAACCACCCTTTTTATTACTGAGGGTGATTCGGCAAGCGGATCGATTACCAAATCGCGCGACGTAAACACCCAGGCTGTTTTCAGCCTCAAGGGAAAGCCTCTGAACTGTTATGGCAAAAGCAAAAAGGTAGTGTACGAAAATGAAGAATTTAACCTTCTGCAGGCAGCGTTGAATATTGAGGATGATATCGAGAACCTTCGTTATAACAACATTGTGATAGCCACCGATGCCGATGTGGATGGTATGCATATCAGGCTGCTGTTGCTTACATTTTTCCTGCAGTTTTTCCCCGACCTTGTTAAATCGGGTCATGTGTATATTCTTCAAACCCCGCTTTTCAGGGTGAGGAATAAGAAAAAAACAATTTACTGCTATTCCGAAAAGGAACGTCAGGATGCTCTGAAGGAATTAGGTGTAAATCCGGAAATAACTCGTTTTAAAGGACTTGGTGAAATTTCGCCTGACGAGTTCCGGCATTTTATAGGTGCTTCCATCCGCCTCGATCCGGTCATACTGAAACACCTATCCGATATCGATAAAGTACTTTCGTTCTATATGGGCAGCAATACGCCCGAAAGACAGATGTTTATTATCAATAACCTGCGAAATGAAGCCGAGATTCTAGCCGCAGCCGAGGCTGCAGCTGCTGAAGCCGAAAATGAACAGGAAATACTTGATGAGGTAGCCTAGCGCTGGGGCCCGAGCGCATGTTTTAGCACGAAAATGTACTATTTAATGGAACAACTGTATATAGTCTGAGGGCTGTTGTGGCTTTCAACGGCAGTTTTATGCCTTCAGGTAGAAACAGAATTTGCTGCCTTTGTTTAATTCGGAATCAACGGTTACATACCCATCGAGTTTTTCAACAAACCTTTTAACGATTCCCAAGCCCAGTCCGAATCCTTTAATAAGTCCTTCTTTCACTTTTGTTGATTCATTAAAAAGTCCGGTTTTAAACTCATCCGTAATGCCGGCTCCGTTATCGGTAACACTGTATTTAATGTATCCGTCAGGTGTTTTTGTGCAGTCCAGCGTTATAACCGGAGGGTGTCCTCCGTATTTTATTGCATTACTGATAAAATTCAGCCATATTTCTTCAACCCAGGGCGAATACCCCTGGCAGTTAAGTGTACTTTCGGGAAGGATAATCCGGGCATCTTTTTCTTCAATCTGAAATCGTAACCTGGTCAGCACATTTTTGATTATGGTATCCATATCCACTTCAGCCAGAACCACATCCTCTTTGCGCATGCTTGCAAAAATCAGCAGTTCCCTGACAATGTTCAGCATTTTTCGCCCGTTCTGAGCAATTTCTTTGAGGAAATAATCCTGTTCTTCCTGCTTAATTTCGCCTTTCGAATCAAGGAGTAATTCGGCAAAGCCCACCACACCCGATAAAGTGCTGCTCAGGTCATGCGCAACGGTATGAGCATATGCATCGAGTTCAGTGTTTCGTTCGCGCAACTCGTTTTCGATATTTTTTCTTGATGTGATATCGGTAATAAATCCAATGCCCAACTGCCCCGATTCAGTAATAATAAAACTCAGGCTGATTTCGACAGGGAATATTGTATTGTCCTTACGTTTTACATTCAGATTCATTCCTGAACCCATAGGACGAATATGCGGGTTTTCAAAATATCCCGAAATGTGCGCATTATGTTTTTCATGAATTTTTCCGGGTATCAGCAAATTGAGATGTTCGCCCATAACTTCATGCTTCTCGTAACCGGTAAAACCTGAAAGCCGGTCGTTGATCAGGATGATATGTCCGAATTCATTGATTATAACTACCCCTTCGGCCAGGGATTCGAGTAAGGTTTTAATAGTAATATCACCCTGCAATAAACCGGCGGTATAGGCTATTTTTTTTTGATTCTCAATTTCGTCGTGATAATCCATTAACTAATTGGTATTGAGTATTAAACGTACCACTACAATAGGATAAACCTCTCTATCCAGTGTTTACTGACATATGAATAAATGCTGTAGAAGGCCATCGTGGTTTTGATAATCAAATGTAATACTTTCTGACCATTTCTATGCAAATTAATATTATGCGTATCAGAAGCAGGATACCTTTTTACAGCAAACTGCTTTTCATAGGGTTACTCTTGCTATAGCCGAAAGACAGGACCTAATCAGAGGGGTGTCGATTTTTCGATGGTATTAAAGTAGTTAGGAATGGTAAAACGAAATACCGAGCCTTTTCCCTCTTCACTCTCAACCCATATTTTACCGCCATGTTTCTCGATAAGCATTTTACAAAGTATAAGCCCGAGTCCGGTTCCTGATTCTTTGTCGGTTCCGGGCCGTTTGGTTTGAATATCGATTTTAAATAGTTTTTCTACGAGTTCCGCATTCATTCCTATTCCTGAGTCACTTACGGATATTTCAACTGATTTTCCGGGATTATGCTTGGTGGAGAGTGTGATTTTACCGTTATGAGGTGTAAATTTCACTGCATTTGAAACCAGGTTCCTGGTAACGGTTTGTAAAATATTTTTATCGGCAAATATCTCCAGGTTATCGGCAATATCATATTCGATGCGTATCGATTTTTCTTTGGCAGGAGCAGCAACAATAGCGAGGCTTTCCTCCAGCATAGGCAGCAAATGAACCAGCACCGGGTTAATGGGTATTGTTCCCTGTTCCATGCGCGCCCATTCGAGAAGGTTTTCGATGAGTCGGAAAATGTTGGTGGCCGATTCGCTCATCTGTGTTGCAATTTGCCTCACTTTAGCCAGTGTCATTTGAGGCAGGTTTTCGACAAGGAACTCGGTTAGTCCTAAAAATCCGCTGAAAGGGCTTCGCAGATCGTGCGCAATAATCGAGAAGAATTTGTCCTTTTCGGCATTTAACTGATGAAGCTCTTCGTTTTTGAGTTTTATTTCCTCTTCAATCTGCTTGCGTTCAGTAATATCGCGTGTTAAGGTTATCAGATGCGGTACCCCTTTGAGTACTAATTTTTGTGCCGACATTAAGCCTGTAACAACTGTTCCGTTTTTCCGTACAAAATTTGACTCGAAATTCTCGCAAATCCCCTTGGATTTTACCATTCGTATCATTGTAATACGGTCGTCCGGGTTTTGCCAGATATTTATCCGTATGGGCGAATCTGCCGAAATTTCCTCACGGGTATACCCGGTTAAACGAAGGAAATTTTCGTTACAATCAACAAAATGGCCGTCGCTTATCCGGCTGATAACCATCGCATCGGGGCTGGTATTAAAAATCAGCTCAAAATGTGTCTTTGCTTCACTAATCCCTGAGTTCAGGCGTTGATTCACCATCATAATAAAACCAAAAGTCCATAAAAGACTGACGATGAGAGCAGCAAAATACGGGAGATAGTTAAACAGGGAAGCAGCAAATACATCGGTAACCTGAGTGCCCGTACCTATCATTATAGCACGGTACGAAAAAATACTGCCGTACAAAATGAAAATTGCCGTGTTGAAATTTGCCGTCAGAGCAATTGATTCATATTTGTATTTATTCAGACTGAAAGCAGTTATAAAAGCGATTATCGACAGGAAAGCCGCGATATTAAGGGAGCGGATTGAAATGTCATTATTAACGAAGATGAAATATAAATGAATGAAAAGGAAAAGCAGGAAAAATGAAAGAATAAATTTCAGGTTGATTTTTTTATCGAAAAACTTAAGGATACCAATGTATAGAAATAATGTACCCGATAGCATGGCCGTATTTTGCAATACTATCATATAAGGCAGTAATGAGGGAACTCCACGCAACAGAATAAACACAAACGCCAGGGTTTCGGCTGCGCTCCAGGCTAACCACCAGCCGGGCCCCTTAATTGATTTATTGAGTAGATACTGGTAATAAAATACCAGTACCTGCAGTAAGTGAGTTGTGCCAAGTATTAATGTTATGGTCCTTATGTCAATTTCCATTATGCTGTAAGATCAGTTTTTTGAGAGTATGCAAATATAATTGTTTATGTATTAGCTGTTAGTATCGAAAACGTATTTATGCTTAATTAAAATAGTGACGCCCTGTAACCACTGTAATTCGTATTATAATATAACATAATACATAGGTATATAAATGCATATGTATCGCTATATTTCGTCAATAAATTCAAGCTTTTTTTGACATGCGAGGCTTATTATGGCGTTAATTTATGCCCGGAAGGGTAGGAGATTGAATATCTTTTAAAAAATACTGCTCAGGGTAAATTTAATACCTGTCAGGGGAATACTCAAAAAGAAAATTTAATGAATGATGAAGAAATTCAGAAAATGCAAAAAAAGCACTGATAATGGATACTAGTCATTAAAATATCCGTTAAACCGGGAATACAGCTATTTACTCTGGTCGTATTTGTATTTGGCGTACATAGGAATAAATACTACGGCAAAGCCTATAAGCCCTGTTGCCAATAACTCAGTAGCTCCCGTTAAATGCAGCAGTTTAAATAATACTGCCAAAACTGTGATTGAACTGAATAATGCCCCTGAAATATATGCTGCTTTTTTCACCATGATGTTATTTAAATTAGTAGATCCTATGGGTTTGTAACGTTGACTGAAAAACAATACTTTCATTTTTTTCGGCTGAAACCTATCAGATGATGTGTTCGGGAAAGACCCGCAAATTTAGCAGTTTTCAGCGAAAAGACCTCGGTTTTAATGAAAACTCAGCATTTACTCTGTGGAAAAGCAATCAGCTGCTAACATTTATTTTCATTACAATGCGAAACATCACTGTCAACTTCGATAGTCGAATGATGGATGTTTTCGCGTTTGAGCTGCTCCTTAATGGTATTTTTTATACTCATTATTTCGTCGGGTTTATAAGCATCGTTAGTTAGTGTGATATGCGCTGTTAATGCATTTTCGGAACTGCTTAATGCCCATATATGTATATGATGAACCTCTTTTATCGCCTTATTTCCCGATAAAATTGCCTGTGCCTTGTCGACGTCAATGTTTTTAGGAACACCATCCAGCGTAAGTCTCAGGCTTTCGCGCAGCAGGCCCCAGGTTGATATTAATATTACTATCCCGATAATGAAGCTGATAATGGGGTCGACAATACTCCAGTTTGTATAATAAATTATTATCCCCGAAAATACTACACCCACCGAAACCAATGCATCGACAAGCAGGTGCAGGAATGCTCCTTTTATGTTAATATCTTTCTTTTGCCCTTTAAAAAACAGTAATGCCGACAAGCTATTGATAACAACGCCCAACAACGCCATTATAATAATAACCTTGCCGGCTACCTCGGGTGGCGAAGCCAATCGCCCATATGCTTCGATAAAAATATTAACCACAACAGTGATAAGCAGCACCGAATTAATCAGCGAAGCAAGTATCGAGGCTTTCTTATAACCGTATGTATATGCGTAGGTTGCAGCCTTTTGTGCCAGGCGCATCCCGAGCAACGAAATAATAAGCCCGGCAACATCGCTCAGGTTGTGACTAGCATCAGCAATCAGTGCCAGCGAATTATACGCATATCCAACTATAAATTCAGCAATGGTAAAAACTACATTCAGTATAATACCAATAAAAAATGCCCTGTTTATATGTTGCAAATGGGTAGCTCCGTGCCCGTGTGTGTGCTGATTATTACTCATTAACTCTTCATTCTGTTTGATAAAAATAAGTCCGGACCCGTATCGGGCGGCGAATTGAACCGTACAATAGTAACAGTATTTGACTTATGTTGTTTATTAAGCGCGTATAAAATCCTGCGACCCTTGTGGTTCAATGTTTTAGAATTAGTATCTGGTGTTTAAACCCAAAGCCTGTTAACGGGTTTTTGCGAAATGTGGAGTGCTGTCAATGGGTGTATGTTGCGGAGTATAGAGTATGAAAAACCCGGATTTCCGAAAGATCCGGGATTATGGACGACTGAATCAAAAAGGATTTCTACCCTCACAAAATACACAAACAGAAACGCGGTGAAAACTGCGTGTTTCAATTTAGAATAGCATTTCTTTAAATTTTAATCTACCTGCGACAGGATGGCAACGTAGTTTTTGCCGTATTTCCTGGCACATTTCGGACAGGTGGTGTACCACATGAACCTTTTTGCAGGTTTGAATCCTTTTGCTTTAACCGTTTTATCGAAGTCGGCATTCCATTTTCCGGTGTCCTTAAAATTGCCTTCGTAAACTTTGCTGAAAAACTTACCGCTTAAGGTTGCATTCTCAGTACCGGGTATTTCCTTATCCACGGCCAGGTAAAGGTCCATATTCCATTTTGAGGTATGCTCCGAAAGGCAAAGGTAATCAGGCATTTTGGCTCCGGCGCGGGTCACCCGTTCGTCAAGCTTTTTCATGGCTTTCCCAAAGTTGACCGGCATATAGAAAAACGTAAAAACCTTTTCCCTGATAAATTTCTTGTCCTGCCATTCAAAAGTTTTGTCGTCCCATGGAGTCGGATCAAACTCGGGGCAGCAAATGGCTTCGGGTTCCGTTTGTGTGTTCATAAAAAGCTCCTTTTGTTTGTTTGCATCTGATACTATGACTATTATGAAATTCAGGCTGGTCAATACCTGTGAATACAAATATAGTGAAAATCCGGATATTTAGGTTTGAAAGCGATGAAATTTGCAAATTCAAACGACTTAAAGCTGCCGAAAGTTTTCAGGGAAGCTGACGAAAGGTTACAATTCGATGTTTTTACCAAATGTGAGAGTTTTCAGGTCAAGCCTGGTATAATAAAAATCTTTATCGTCGTTTTCGAAATTACCATCCTGGTTGCGATCGCGTTGCACTTTTATGAGAGCAAAACCTTGTTTTTCGAAAATATCGATGCCAACCACGTTCTCATTTCCCGAAGTCAGGGGCCTGAGGTTATCACCACGAATATCCGAAACATAAAGAATAGCCGGATCTTTATTATCAATTCGCCCGTTTTTATTGCGATCCATATTTTTAACCTGGTAAAATATCCACTGCGAAGTATAGTTATTATTTGTTCGTTTCAGGTTGTACCTGTCGTAGTTATTAGCTGGCCCGAAACCAATAATAAAGGTGTCGTCAGCAAATAGTTTTTTACTGGTATCGCTTGTGAAATCATAAAAAACAATATTGGCATAAAAGACACCCCAGAGTGCAATTTTATTCGTCCTTATAAAGTCGGAATTATAATGGGTAGGGATAATAATAGTTGAGGATGAATCAACTACAAGAGGCTCTCCAAAATAATGAGCTGATGTTGGGCCTTTTTGTCCGAAAGAGCAATTGAAGCTTACTAATACAATAACAATTACTGCCAGGGATTTGATTTTCATTTCCGTTGATTTTTAAAATAGTAGGTTAAACCCGTAACTGACAGCCAAATCCGTTTTTTTTAAGGATTCAGGCGGTTTGCTGTCGAAGCGGGTAGTTATTGTAGTGGTGGTTTTAAAATGTTCACTTATTGAAATTGTCATACTGAAATCATTCAGCAGTCGGTAGTCGTTGAAATCGCCCAGGTAAGGCTGGTAATAAAATACGTTATCAAATTTCACTGTTTTATTGGTAATGAGGCTAATACTATGTACACAAGTGGCCCTTATTATGCGGCTGTCGGCTGCTTCGCCAGGCATTAACCTGGTTTTGTCAAGAAACTCCGCTTCCCTCATAATTCCAATATTAACAGCCGAGGCGACGCTTTCTTTTTTTATTACTTCGAACCGGAATCCGGCACCAAAAACTTCTCTTTTATTCAGTAACAAAACATCGTTGTATTGCAACTGGTAGAAGGCGAAGGTTTTTATCCTTTCGGTAAGTTTATGATTATGCCGTAAATGCACAAATCCACTGTTTAAAATTCCCTGCCCCGATTTGGCGAGAACATTGTATCCGCCAAACACATAATATTCATTCATTGGTCGTACGAAAACTATGGCAGGCGAAATATCCACTTTGTCGGTATTTGAATTACCCCGCGTTCCGCTATACGAAAGTGATATGGCATAAATGGTCGAGTCTTTTCCTCCTATAAGCCGCTCAGCATTAATAATAGTTTGCGAATATCCGGAAAGGCTTGCCAACAATAATATTACCAGGTATTTTATTTCACGCATTCATAAATTTGTTGTAGCTGTATTCAATCATTCTCTTTTGTTCCTTCATTGCAAAAGCAGATCAACTCCTGTAAGCAGTGCCAAATAACTACTCAGCAAGGGTTATGCGCCGATTTAAGTGTTTCGGTTAATAGTTTTTTAATCACATCAAAATCAATTTTATCGGGATTTGAAAAACGGATACAGCCTTTACCATGATTAAGCCCGTCGAGTAATGCCGCATTGTTGAGCATCACCTCATGAATAAGGCAATAAAAACTGATATGATTTTTTTGGTGGGCAAAAGCAATTGCAACTTTACCATCGATGCTGTAACAAGGCATTTTATAGGCCATACTTTCCTCGTAAGCAGTTAGAATTTCAGTACAGAGTTTGCGCAGGCGGATTAGTGCTTCGCGCCGTTTGGCAGGAACACTTTTTAAATATTCCGTTACATCTTTTGCTTCACTTATCATGGTTAAACCCTGATTTTCAGCTTACAGATCAGTGACATCAATCTTAAACAGTTTAGCTGCGTTCTGCCACAAAATAAGCTCCTTTTTGTCTTCGGGCAAATCCAGTTGTTTCATGAAATTGAGATACGATTTCATGGTCGAGATAGGCCAGTCGGTTCCATATAGCAGGTATTCGGGTTCACCGGCATAAAGAATCATTTCTTCGAGCTGGCTTTTCATGTATTTTTCGAACTTTTCGGTAAAATCGCCTAATACCAGTCCCGAAAAATCGGTGTAAACGTTCTTGTTTTTGTAAACTACTTCCATGCAATCCTTTATCCAGGGGTTACCCACATGGCATATCACAATTTTCATATCGGGATTATCAACCGCCACATCATCAATATGAATAGGGTGGGCAAAGCGGATACGGCCTTTAGGCGTGTAGGTGTCGCCTGAATGGAACATAACCGGCACATCGAATTCGACAGCCAGGTCGTAAACTACTTTCAAGCGGTTGTCGTAAGGATAAAAGGGCTCGTAGCCGGGATATAACTTAAGGCCTTTAATAAGTCCGTCCTTCAGGTAATCACTCATTTCGCGCAGATCCTTTTCCTTGTAATTCGAAATAACTGATACCTGCAATTACGCCAAGATTTTTCCGGTCGCGGGTAGCTTCCACTACTTTTTTTATGCCAGGCCTGTTTTCGTTTACCGCATATGAGGTCAGAATCAGTGCATAATCCACACTGTTTTCAGCCATGGTGTCGGTAAGCAGGTTCAGGCAATCTTCAAGAGATACAACCCTGTCCTCGTGATAGTTATTAATATGAACGTGTGCGTCAATTATCATTTGTTTAAATTTGTATGTGTATAAAATGTAAGAATTATTGTTGCAAATCAACTTGCAATATACGAAAATTATCTGAATACCTGTTGTTCCGGGTGCTGAATTTATTTAATTGTATTTGTAAATTCAGTTTAACAAAGGAGACCGATTCGAACCTGCATCATTGCGATTAGGGTAATTGAGAGTACATAAGTTAAGCAGGCGAAATATGTTGATAAATAATAATCAGCTTCTTGTCTTTTGAAGGGATAATATTTGAGCAACAGATTAAGCACCACAACCCGGCAGTAGCACGAAAGCAATCGCTGCTTTTTGCATCCTGATAGTATGAGGTATTATTTTTTCTTTATAACCAATGCACCCGCGAGGTATCCCATTGGTATGTAAGCTCCGACCAGGTCCACTATAGTAAACCATGTTGGCGAAGGCAGCATAAAGGTATTGGCAATTCCTCCGATAAGGAAAAAGATTCCGATGGCAAGAGCGAATGTCATTTTATGTGTTGCGGCAATCAGGGCAGCAAGGCTGGCACCGGCCAGGGTACCAATTGCATGAGCCAGAAAAGGCATTATGAAATGCCTGGGCTGAAACAGGTGCAGCGATTCCTTTAGGCCTTCCATGGTAGTAACATCGGCGCCTTCGGGAGGCGGGATTACGGAACCGCTTATCGTTACAATTCCCATATTTACAACGCTGCCAACAATAATTCCGGCTACAGGAGCTAAAATGTTTCTTACAATTGGTTTCATTTGGATGGATTTTTTTTAATTTTCTTCTTTTTAGGTTTCGGTTCGGGTAATTCCTTCAGGGTAATTTCTACAAGTTTGCTTATCCAGTCACGATCGTCAATCTGCTCGCCGATCAAAAAACTATTTTTTGCTCCTTCGTAGGGAGGTGCCTCTACAACGTGCTGAATAAATTGTCGTCCTCCTTCGGTAGGCTTAATAAAGAGTTTATTGTCGCAAATAAGACCGAATATTTTACCGTTGCAAAATACGCCATATTCGCCGAACATTTTTTTTGCGGTAATTTCACCGGTATTTACAATCTGACCGACCACAAAATCTACATATTCCTGATTTGATGCCATAAAAATACAATGTTACCCTGCAAAACCACTTTACTTATGCTCTGCAGTACAGTTAAGTTAACTATAAAAGTTGAACTGGAATTTGATCTCAAATATATGGAAAATTATCGAAGAATATTTTTCAGCTACTGAAATTTCAGTAATGAGCGATTGGTAATGAGCAATAGAACAAGCGAACAATAGAACATTTCCTGCCTGACTGACTGCCTGCTTTGCGCAGGTAAATTGCAGGCAGGGAACAATAGAACAATAGAACATCCGAACAATCGAACCATCGAACATTCGAACCATCGAACACCGAAGGCATTGAACGCCGCAGGCATTGAACATGAACACTGAACAATAGAACAATAGAACAATGCAGATAAACATGCGAATATTCGAACCATGGAACGCCAGGCATTGAACAATAGAACAATAGAACAATCGAACCATCGAACATTCGAACCATCGAACGCTGCAGGCATTGAACAATGCAGAACAATAGAACAATAGAACATCCGAACAATCGAACCATCGAACGCCGAAGGCATTTGAACATTTGAACAATAGAACGCCGCAGGCATTGAACAATATAACCTTCTAATACAACTCCCCGAAAGCCTTTCCCAGGTTCTCAATTATATCTCCGGCAATAAGTGCTTCCGATCCGGTTTCTTCCGTGGCTATATCACCTGCTAACCCATGGATGTAAACGCCTAAAATACAGGCCTCTGTAGAATTGTATCCCTGAGCCAACAGACCGGTAATCACGCCTGTGAGTGCATCGCCACTGCCAGCTGTAGCCATTCCGGGGTTTCCGGTAGTATTAAAATAGCAGTTGCCGAGGGGCGAGCATACTATGGTATATGCTCCTTTAAGCACAATGTTAATCCCGTATTTAATACACATAGCACGTAAACTCTCGAGCCGGTCGAAGCTGTTCGACGTTTTGCCGGCCAATCGTCCAAATTCACCGGGATGTGGCGTAAGTACTGTGCCTTTAGGTAAAAATGCCAGCCAGGTAGGATTATCGGCCAGTATATTCAAAGCATCGGCATCGAGCAGCAAAGGCACCTGGGCCTGCTGTATAAGATGCTTGAGCATATTAGAGGCTCCTTTTCCTGTTCCCAGTCCCGGGCCGCATGCAACTGACGAATATGCATCCAGGTGAGGCAACTGGGTACATTCATTATTATCGGGATCAACAGAAACCATGAGTTCGGGCACAGCAGTTTGTACAACCTGGTAAGCACATTCAGGTATATGCACCGTTACGAGTCCGGCTCCTGATCGTAAGCAGGCTTTACCCATCAGCACGGCAGCGCCGGCTTTTCCTTTGCTTCCGCCAATCAGCAGCGCATGGCCGAAGGTGCCCTTATGTGCAAAGCGGGAGCGGGGTTTTAATATTCCGCTCACATCAGTATGCACTACCAGCAAATCGCGACAGGGCTCGCTGTTAATAAATTGGGGGTGGAGCCCTATGGGAAGTATATGCCAGTTACCTGTAAAATATTCATTCTCAGGGAATAAAAACGCAAGTTTCGGAAACTCGAAACTAAGTGTATAATCGGCTTTAACAACAGTGTTTTTCGAAATATCAAGCGGTTTCCCGGCAAAAAGACCCGAAGGAATATCGATGGCAATAGTTACGGCAATGCTTTTGTTGATCTGTAAGACCAGATCATTATAAATACCTTCGAGCGGTTTCGATAATCCGGAACCGAATAAAGCATCAATAATTATCGAATTGGGGTTATTGGTTTCTGCTTCCGGAAAAAGGTACGGTTTAATATCAGTTCCACACTCGCGGGCTCTTTGCAGATTCACCGAAAAATCATCCGAAACCTTTGTTTCCGCATCAGGTACAAAAGCTGTAACTTCAAAATTTTGCATATGAAGCATACGTGCTATGGCAATTCCGTCGCCGCCGTTATTTCCCGGACCGCAATAGATCAGCACTTTTTTATCCGATATATTCCCGGAGTTTAACAACCAATCAACACAGGCAGCCGCCGCACGTTCCATCAGATCGGTAGACAAAACCGGTTCATTTTCAATGGTATATGCATCGGCTCTTCGAACCTGTTCGGGCGAAAATATTTTTATCATACGTTTTCAAATTATTATCAAAGTTACAAAAGCCATGGCATTACAACCATTAATCTTTATGTTTTTTGAACAACCAACATCCCTCAATCCCTGCCTGCAGTTTACCTGCGCAAAGCAGGCAGGCAGGCAAGCCCTCAATCCCATCAATCCATTTAATCAGAAGGTATGCCATCAATCTCTTCAATCCCCTCAATCTCCTCAATCTCATCAATCCTATCAATCCCTGCCTGCAGTTTACCTGCGCAAAGCAGGCAAGCCCTCAATCCCATCAATCTCCTCAATCTCCTCAATCCTATCAATCCCTGCCTGCAGGCAGGCATGCTTTCAATCATTCGTTGTATCTTTGCCGCCGCTTCACAGCATTTTTTTCAATTGCCAAGCTTACCAATTTTTACTTGTATCCTTATACCCAAATAGTTAATCCCACATCGCACATCCCACATCGCACATCGCACATCGCACATCCCAAAATCCTGAACCCTATGCCCCGTCGTCCCCTTCCTTTTTTCGAAAACGTTACCATTATTGATGCCGGAGCCGAAGGCAAAGCTGTTGCCCGGGTAAACGACCTGGTTGTATTTGTTCCCTTTTGTGTTCCGGGCGATGTGGTTGATATTCAGGTTATTTCGAAACGAAAAAGTTACAGCGAAGGCAAAGCTGTTAAGTTTCACCACTACAGCGAACTGCGTGTTGAGCCTTTTTGCGAACATTTCGGAACCTGCGGTGGTTGCCGATGGCAGAACATGTCGTATGAGCAGCAGTTAAAGTTTAAACAAAAGCAAATCGACGACCATTTTACAAGGATAGGCAAATTCGCTTACCCCGATATCCTTCCGATTTTACCTTCACCGCTAACCCGGGGATACCGGAATAAGCTGGAGTATACATTCTCCGACAGGCGATGGCTCAATGCAGAGGATATGGCCTTACCTGACGATCAGCGGCAGACCAACGGACTGGGTTTCCATATGCCGCAGCTTTTCGACCGTGTGCTTGATATAAATCATTGTTACCATCAGCCTGAGCCTTCGAATGCTATTCGACTGGCGGTTAGGGATTTCACGCTGCAAAAAGGATGGAGTTTTTACAACCCCCGCAGCCACGAGGGCTTTTTGCGCAACCTCCTGATTCGCAACACTATTTCGGGCGACTGGATGGTGATCGTTGTTTTTGCTTTCGAAAACAAAGAGGATATTGCTCAGCTGATGGATTTTATTGCGGACACTTTCCCCCAGATCACTTCACTTATATATGTGGTAAATACAAAACATAACGATGTGATTACGGACCAGGAGATGTTGTTGTGGAAGGGCGATACCTACATTACCGAAACCATGGATGCGCCTGTATCGGGTGGCAAGCAACTGCAATTCCGTATAGGGCCGGTTTCATTTTATCAAACTAATCCGCTACAGGCATACAATCTGTATAAAACAGCATTCGACCTTGCCGCTTTTACCGGCGACGAACTGCTGTATGATTTGTATTGCGGTACAGGCACAATCACCAATTTTGTGGCACCTTACGTTAAAAAGGCAGTAGGAGTGGAGTATGTACCCTCGGCCATTGACGATGCACATATTAATTCGGAATTAAACGGGATTAATAACACCGTGTATTATGCCGGCGACCTGGCAAAAGTGCTGAATGCAGAATTTGTATTGCAAAATGGCCGCCCCGATGTTATAATTACCGATCCGCCACGCTCAGGTATGCACGAAAATGTAGTTAAACAAATACTTGAGATTGCACCCCGTAAAGTAGTGTATGTAAGTTGCAATCCTGCAACCCAGGCTCGTGATATTGCCTTAATGATGGGGAAATATGAGGTTGCTGCGGTTCAGCCTGTCGATATGTTCCCGCATACACATCATGTTGAGAATGTGGTGTTGCTGACTATCCGTTAATGCGCTGATTATTGCCCGAAATCTCACGTATAAGCTTCTTAATATCCGGATTTACAGCATCAATGGTTATTTGTGCCTGTTTGTAGCAAGCCTGTCGTGATTCGAGATGCTGTTTCAGTCTCTGTAAGGCCTCTTTCCCTTTCATAGGGCCAAAAACCGGCCTTTTCCGGTACGATTGCCTTATCCTTGCATACAACACCTCGGCCGGTGCTTCCAGGTAAACGGTTATACCACTCGTGTTCATCAGCTGCATGTTACCTTTAAAGCAGGGGGCTCCGCCGCCGGTTGACACAACAATATTGTTAGTTAATGATATATCAGTCAGTATTTTATGCTCCAGTTCCCTGAAAGCATCTTCACCGTATTTCTGAAAAAAACTGGCAATGCTGATTTTGAACCTCGATTCAAATTCGTCATCGCAGTCGATCCATGATACTCCCATGGCTTCTGACAGATCGCGGCCCAAAGTGCTCTTTCCGCTTCCCATATAACCGACCAGGTAAATTCTCATACAGCAAAGTTAATTCTCTTTGCGAATTCTGTGCATTTATAGTGCGCTTTTAATGTTTTACACTAATTTTGGAGTCAGGCTGCACAGGATTAGTGAAACTCTCCTGAAATAAATTAATTATTCAGAGCTCTAAAATTGTCTTGTTCTCAGGATAGTATCATTACATTAAACAATACTTATTAAACACTTGATAATGAACCATTCCCAGCAACCAGCAACCAGTAACCAGTAAACAGAAACCAATAACCTATAACAAGTATCTCATAAATCCCTCAACTCCTCTATGCCCTTGAAACCCTTCACCTCTTTCCGATAGCAATCCGAACGCCCGGTGCTCGTGAACTCTGCACCTTGTTCCGATAGCTATCGGAACCGCTCGGTGCTCGAGAACTCTGCACCTCGGCTCCGCTCGGTGCTCGTGAACATGTAACCCGAAACCCTTCAAATCCCGTGAACCCACCCAACTCCACATCCGAAAAAACACACGAAATCCTTAAGAAATACTGGGGTTTTGATGCTTTTCGTCCGCTACAGGAGGAGATTATTAATTCGGTATTGGAAGGGAAAGATACACTTGCCTTATTACCTACCGGGGGAGGGAAATCGATATGTTTCCAGGTTCCGGCCATGTGCGCTGAAGGACTCTGCCTTGTTGTAACTCCCCTGGTTGCATTAATGACCGACCAGGTCGAAAATCTGAAGAAACGTGGAATTATTGCTGTCGAAATGCACTCAGGCATGCATCCCCGCGAAATTGAAATGGCATTCGAGAAAGCTGCCGATGGACGGGCGAAATTCCTGTACCTTTCGCCCGAGCGGCTCGAGACCAGGAAGTTCCGTGAAATGCTCAGGGGTATTAACGTAAAGTTGATAGCTGTTGACGAAGCACATTGTATTTCGCAGTGGGGCTACGATTTCCGACCGCCTTATTTACGGATTGCCGAAGTACGTACTATTTTCCCGAAAATACCGGTGCTGGCACTTACCGCCACAGCAGTTCCGAGGGTGGTTACCGATATTCAACAGAAACTTGAGTTCAGCACTTCTAACGTATTCAGCAAGAGCTTTGTGCGTTCGAACCTTGCGTACGTGGTTTCGAAGGAGGACGATAAAATAAAGAAACTTCTGAGGATTTGTGCCGGTGTTAAAGGCTGTGGTATTATTTATGTGCGCAACCGCAGGCTGACGAAAGAAACAGCCGAATTACTCACACATCATGGTATTTCGGCAAGCTACTACCATGCAGGGCTCGATCCGGCAACACGTTTGAACCGACAGCACGACTGGATGCAGGGACGAACGCGTATAATAGTGGCTACCAATGCTTTCGGAATGGGTATTGATAAACCTGACGTAAGGCTGGTGGTGCATCTCGACTTGCCCGATACGCTCGAAGCCTATTACCAGGAAGCCGGCAGGGTTGGCCGCGACGGCGAAAAGTCGTACGCAGTAATGCTGTTTAATGATCACGATATCGTAAACAGCCGCCACCATCTCGAACTGGCCTGGCCACCTCCCGAAACAGTAAGGCAGGTTTACCAGGCTTTGGGCAACTATCTTCAGCTTCCGGTGGGTGCCGGCAAAGATATTTCGTTCGACTTCGAATTCGAAAAATTCAGTAAAGTATATAACCTGAAGCCTGTCACTATTTACAGCGCACTGAAAATACTCGAGCGCGACGGATATATTTTGTTAAATGATGCCTGGAACGACCCTTCGCGCCTTTTATTTATGTGCTCTAAGGAAGATTTGTACCGCTACCAGCTCGAAAATCCGCTGGCAGATAAAATTCTGCGCATAATCCTCAGGTCGTACAGCGGTGTTTTTACCGATTTCACACGTATCAGCGAAAATGATATTGCGCAACGTTCGGGAATTGATTCACCGAAAGTAAAAGAGCTGCTTCACCGTATGCAGAAACTGGGTATTATCGAATACCTTCCGGGAAAAACCTGTCCGCAGCTTATTTTTGCCACCGAGCGTCTGGACCCTACCGATATTTCGCTTTCAAAAACTTTCTATACCCAGCGTAAAAAGGAAGCATTTGCCATGCTCGAAAGCATTATTAACTATGCCACCTCCAGCACCGAATGCCGCAGCCGGATGTTGGTTTCCTATTTCGGCGAACAGAAGCTCTCGGATTGCGGAGTTTGCGATGTGTGTTTAAAAAGAAAAAGAAGCGAATTATCGGAAATAAAATGGAAAGAAATTGAAAAAGGAATCCTTGGCCTGCTTGGTGAAAAGGCCATTTCGATCAGTGATATTGTCGTTAAAATGAATAAATACAGGGAGAACGATGTGTTGCCAGTACTTCGGTGGCTTATCGAAGAAGGGACATGTACAATGCGAAGGTGATATGATCGCGAATCAATAGTTAATAATGTAAGATACAGCTGTCAAAAAAAGAAAGTTTGATAATTGTAACAGGCATTGTTAAAATAGTTGGTCCTTGAACCACAATTTGAATACCTGATTGGGTTCATGCTGTTTAAAAAAATATTGCTGCTCCTGCTAAAAGTAGGTAAGAAATAATAATTGTGTTTTCCAAGATAGTACAAAAGCGGGCTTTCCCGAAAAATAAATGCCATTCACAGTATTACCATTGGCTTTTTGTGTATTTTTATAAAATTATTCAGCCCTGCAACAATAGCATCCCTTCGCTTGGTTACTGTTCTGATAGCAATAAATAAAAGCTTAACATTTATGTTTTTTTAATATGACTGTGTTGACTGAACATACTCTTCTCCGAAAATATGTATCTTTTATTGGTATTGATCGCAAGGTTAAATGGTCGAATCTTTATTATGATAATGCACAAACCTCGTATATCGCGAATCCCTCTTATAAAACATGTTGTACATTGCTGAAAATGAACGATGGACACTGCAGCAATTGCCCCATTGAGAAAGCTTTTGATCAGAAACTTAATATCAGATCCGAAATAATTGCTGCCGATGGAAGGCTGTGGCAGGTTTCGGCCAGTCCGGCTTATGATGAGGAAGGAAATTTTTGTGGAGTATTCGAAAATGGTGAACATATTTCAGGATTTACATCAACACAGGAACAGCTGGCTGTTTTAAAAGAAAAACATCATTTTCTGAGTGAATACCAGACAGATATGATCATTAAAATTGATGATCAGGGACGGTTTATCAATGTAAGCCCCTCATTCTGTCAACTTCTGGCAAAATCGGAATCTGAATTAACAGGTAAATCTTTAGTATCGCTGGTTCATGCCGACGACAAAGCGAAGGTATTGCAACTGATTGAGAAACCTAATCTCCCGGGATTTGCTAATAAATTGGAGTACAGGGTATTAACAAGCAGTAGTTGGCGCTGGTTTAGCTGGTCGCTCAGTACAATAAACGAGGATAACGGATCAAAAATTTCCTTTTTGGGTGTTGGGCGAGATATTCATGACCAGAAACTAACAGAGGAGTCACTGCGCGAAAGCGAAAGGATGCTTTCGGCGCTGCTATCGAACCTTCCCGGCCTGGTGTACAGGTGTAAGAATGATAAAGACTGGACCATGGAGTTTGTAAGCCTGGGGTGCAGTGATCTTACCGGTTATCAACCCGGGGATTTAATCGGGAATAAAACTCTTTCGTTTAACGATATCATTGTACCCGAATTCCGCGAAAAGGTTTGGAGCGATTGGCAGCAATCAATCGCTGAAAAGAGTACTTACACCGGTGAATACCAGATAATTACAGCATCGGGAGAAAAGAAATGGGTTTGGGAGCAAGGTCAGGCACTTTACAACATTTATGGCGAAACCATCGCACTCGAAGGATTTATCAGGGATATAACCGACCGCAAACATACCGAAATAGCGCTTTCCGAATCAGAAGAAGAATACCGTAACCTGGTGGAAAATGCTTTGGTAGGCGTTTATTCAACAACTATTAGTGGTGATTTGCTCATGAGTAACCAGGCCCTGGTGAGGCTGCTCGAATTCGGTTCCATTGAAGAATTATTAGCAGTAAAAAATGTAAATTTAGTTTACAAAAATCAGGACGACCGCGTGCAAATGCTGAAACTGATGCAGCAGCATGGCAAATTAGATGATTATGAACTTGTTTGGATAACAAAAAATAACAAGGAAATTACTGTTGTTATAAGTGCCACGTTAAGAGGCGAAATTATATCGGGAATGGTTATGGATATTACGCATCGCAAATATTCGGAACAACATTTACTCGAAGAAAAACAAAGAGCTGAACAAAGTGATAAGCTCAAAACAGCTTTCCTGGCCAATATAAGTCATGAAATACGTACACCCCTGAATGGAATCCTGGGTTTTGCCGATATTCTCCTCGAACACGATATCTCCAAAAGTGACAAACTACATTATTCAACACTCATACATAATCTATCGGGTCAGTTGCTGTCAATTGTAAATGATATACTTGAGATTTCGAAAATAGAAACTAACCAGATAAAAATTAACCCTTCGCAAATCAATATCAAACAGATTTTAAACAAACTGCACCAAAGTTTCACCAAGGCGGCAAAAGAAAAAGAACTGCAACTCAGCCTGCACCTTGATCTGCAGGATGATCAGGTCCAGGTGATTGGCGATGGCTCCCGTATCACGCAGGTGTTAACACATCTGCTGAACAATGCGGTTAAATTCACGCTCGACGGTTCCATCGATTTCGGGTGCCGGCTTGATGGTAAAAAGTTACTTTTTTATGTGAAAGATACCGGCATAGGGATTTTACCCGAAAATATGGAGTTGATTTTCGAACGCTTTGTTCAGGTTGAAGATACGCTTACCCGCAAATTCGGTGGTTCCGGTCTCGGGCTTCCCATTTCGAAAGCTTTTATTGAAATGATGGGTGGCGAAATTTATGCCGATTCCGACCTGGGGAAAGGATCGATGTTTTATTTTACATTACCCTATGATGCCGTGGCTCAAAAAAATGTGATTCAGCGCGATTTTCATGAAAGCCGGTCATGCCTTGATAATTGTAACATATTGATCTGTGAGGACGATGATTTCGGATATTTGTATGTGAACAGGCTGCTTACACAGGCCGGGGCTACTACCGAAAGGTGTATAAATGGTAACCAGGCTATAATTAAATGCCAGTCGGATCAGGAATTCGATATCATTATAATGGATTTACGCATGCCCGAAATGTCGGGTCACGAAGCAGCACGCTTTATAAAAAAGATCAGGCCCTCCGTTCCTATAATTGCATGTACGGCTTCGTCGGGCGATGAGCTTGAAGTTACACTCCGCAACGGTGCCTTCGATGCAGCTGTTCTTAAACCTATAGCGAGTGCCAGGTTACTGGAAACAATCTGCGACCTGCTTTAGATCTTGTATTTCCACCCCGATTTGAAATAACGATAGTTACATGCCATTAAACTCATTTAACCCGTTGCCGGGCAAATTTTACACCCGAACCGATGTAGTTGTGGTAGCACGCGAATTGTTGGGTAAAATTCTGTATACTGCTTCGGGTAATGATATAACAGCCGGAATAATTGTTGAAACCGAGGCATATGCGGGTATCACCGACAAGGCATCGCATGCCTACAACAACCGCCGCACTGCCCGCACCGAAACAATGTATATGGAAGGTGGACATGCCTATGTGTACCTTTGTTATGGAATTCACGCACTGTTTAATATTGTAACTTCAGTAAACGACGATCCGAAGGCAGTGCTCGTTCGTGGAATAAGGCCATTGCATGGTGTTGATCGTATGAAAATGCGCTCCGGAAAGCCAAAGCTGCTGGATAAGAACGGGATAGGACCCGGGAATGTGTCGAAACTTTTAGGGATTTGTATTGCCGACAGCGGCAAAAGTTTAGAACCCGGCATTTCGGATGAACGAAAAATATGGATACAGGATGAAGGAATAATAGTGCCGGATGATGAAATAAAAACAGGTCCCCGTATAGGCATTGCGTATGCCGCTGAGGACGTTTTATTGCCTTACCGGTATCAGTGGCTTAAAAAACAATAGAGCTCCTTTGAGGGAGCTCTATTGGATAAATAAGACAGGTTTGGCTTATTTAACGTTTTTAGCTAAATCGGTTCCAGCTTTAAATTTTACTACTTTTTTAGCAGCAATCTTAATTTCTTTACCGGTCTGTGGGTTACGTCCCTTACGGGCAGCACGTTTCGAAACTGAGAACGATCCAAAGCCAACCAAAGCTACGCGGTCACCTTTTTTTAATGCTTTATTTGTAGAGGCAATAAAAGCATCGAGAGCCCTTTTAGCATCAGCTTTTGTCATGCCGGCTTCAGCAGCCATTGATTCAATTAATTCTGCTTTGTTCATTTTTGTTAATTTTAGGTTAATAATAATTTTTTATTCAATACAAATATAGTGCATAAATCAGTGATATCAACATATACAAGAGAAAAACACTCGGAATTGTTAATAAAGCCGGCGTTTTGTTAATAACTTTGCAATAATAACGGTGCTTTTATGCTTTTTTTTACATGAAATACACCCTATTCTAGGCGGGAACGGCTGTTTAAATTAGCTCCCCTCAGGAATTCATTAGCGTTCATACGCTTTTTTCCTTCCATTTTTAACTCTTCAATATGTAAAATTCCATTATTGCATACGACCGAAAGAGCATCGGGCATGCTTAGGACAATGCTGCCTGCAATTTCATTAACAGGTTTAACCTCATACGAGGTTTTATACACTTTCAGTTGCTTCGCAATTCCCGTTTCCGGAAGAAGTGTGGTAAAAGCACCCGGATATGGCGACAACCCCCTGACAAAATTATGAATGCTTATGCAATCGGATTGCCAGTTTATGCGGCAGTCGTTCCTGAATATTTTTGGGGCAGGTTTGAGTACCTCATTTCCCGAAAGTAAACTTGCCTGGCTTTGAGGTTTTGTATTCCCTGTCACAATCATTTTAAGCGTGTCTGATACAAGTTCGCCTCCTGCTGCCATCAATCGGTCGTGAAGTGCTCCCGCATCATCAGAAGGCTGTATCTGCATTTTTTTCTGCAGTATAATATTTCCGGTATCAATTTCTTTTTCGATGAAAAAAGTTGTGAGGCCTGTTTCTGTTTCGCCGTTGATAATGGCATGATTTATCGGCGCTGCGCCCCTGTATTGTGGGAGCAGTGATGCATGCAGGTTCAGGGTTCCGTATTCGGGCATCTGCCATACAACTTCCGGAAGCATCCTGAAAGCCACAACCACCTGGAGGTTAGCATTAAATCCCCTTAACTCATCAATAAAACCGGGGTTCTTAAGACTAAGCGGTTGCAATACCTTTAAGTTTTTTGACAATGCAAATTCCTTAACAGGCGATGCCTGTAGTCGCTGCCCACGTCCTGCAGGTTTGTCGGGGCTGGTGATAACTGCCACGATATTGTACCCGGCTTCATGGATAACACGCAAAGGTTCAACCGCAAACTCGGGTGTACCCATATATATAATACGTAATTCCCTGTTCATCATCGGTGGGTGTAAATAAAAAATACCCGGATACTATCCAGGTATTTTTTATATGATAATATGTATTATTTCGATGTTTTTGCCTGTGCCTGAGCAATATACTTTTCAATATCGCGGGCTTCGGTGCTTTTTGTATGCTCTTTCTGAATTTTTATGTAAAGATCAACTGCCTTGTCAAATTTGCCGAGGTCTTCGTAAACAAAGGCTGCTCTCATCATATACAAAGGAGAGGTTAAATCATTAATCTGCATTTTAGCAGCGTCGAGATAGTAATCAACAGCCTTTTCCTTCTGATCAAGTTCAAGATAAGCATCGCCTATACTGCCGGTAGCCATAGGCCCGACAAATTCATCATCGCTGTCGAATTTCTTGAGGTAAGTAATAGCATCCTCGTATTTTCCCTGCTTAAGCATAATGATGCCAGCATAGTATTTCGACAGGTTTGCAGCTTTGGTCATGCCATAATCGTCGATGATATCCAGGAAACCAAGGTTATTTCCATCACCATTCAGCGCTTTGTTAAGCGAATCCTGTTCGAAATATTTCTGAGCAGCAAACATTTGTCCCTGTGCCGCTTTTTCGCGGGGAGCGACATACAGTTTCTGGAATGCAAATACACCCAATACTATTAATATTGCTGCACTTACAACGATGGTCAGAATCTTTTGATTGTTCTCAATAAATTTCTCTGATTTCGACAGCGCTTCTTCAACGGCGTGAATTTTCTCTTCGGTATTGTCAATTTTCTTGGCCATAATTCTTATTTTTGAGGCGCAAAAGTAGTTTTTTTTTAGGAATTATTAATCATAGTGTGCATTTTTTACTAACATCTGTATATTAATAACCTAATATTGCCTTGTTTAATTTTATTCAGGCCTTAGACTGAATAAAAAAAAACATGTCATTAACACGTCGGTTACACACTTATTGGGAGATAAATTTCACTCCCGCCGGCATTTAAATTAATTATAAAAACCAATTGCTGATGAAATCCCTGCTTACCCTTACTTTTTTAGTGCTGATAATGCTGCCGTTCCAGTTAACCGCCGGCTGGGTTATAACCGGGCGCTATATCGACCGCGAAGGGAATACCACATTTAAGCGATACTTTATACAGGATGATGATGTAAAAGTCGAAAGGTATAACCTTATCTATTCCATAAATCTGAAAACAGAAAATATTATCCTGGTCGATCCCGAGAACCTGGTTTATACAAAAACCAGCTTCAAAGCCTATTCGGCAAAAATGAAGGACATTAAGATCAAAAGGCTTAACGAACTGCTCGGACTTATACCCGACGATCAGAAAATGGAATACGAAAGGAAGTATAGGGCAGAAATTGAACAGGATGTTTTTCTTAGCATTACCCCGGGCCATTCGTTAAGCATAACAGCACTGCCCGATACTTCGAAATTACTGGGCTACCAGACTGCAAAATTTAATTTTTCTGAAAACGGGCTTAAAAAGGAAGAATTCTTTTTTACAACAGATGTCGATATTTCGGCAGACATGGATATGGGTGTGTTTTTAAAATATGTCTATCTGCTTGAGCCCGAAGACAAAACCACCAGGTATATGGCCAGCGAAACATACCTGGATATGATAAAAAACGGACTGGTGCTGCGCCGATATATTTTCCAGGATGGATTTCGTTCGGAATGGCAGGTGAACCAGGTGGAACAAAAAAAGCTGCCGGCATACGAGTTCGGTGTTCCTGCTTTATGTAAGGAGGTTACACTCGATAAATGGCTTGTACGAAAAAACAATACCGACGAGCAATATTACGACGATTATGAATAATACCGGATCCGATTATGCCTACAAAGCCAGCCTTCGCGATTTTATGAGGAGTTTGAAACTCGACAAGCGGAATGAGCTGATGGATAAGGTGTTGAAAGACCGCACCCGTTACATCACCGTGGGCCTCGAAAATATATACCAGCCACATAATGCCAGTGCGGTATTGCGTTCGTGCGATTGTTTCGGGATACAGGATGTACATATTATCGAGAACGAATACCAGTATGAATTTAACCCGCAGGTTTCGCTGGGATCGGCACAATGGCTTACCCTTCACAGGTATAATACAACGGCAAATAACACCCCCGCCTGCCTGGCTCAACTCAAAAAGGAGGGATACAGGCTGGTGGCAACCACACCTGATGACCGTGCTGTGTCCATTCATGATTTTGATGTTACAAAAGGGAAATTTGCCCTGCTTTTTGGGACCGAAAAATTCGGACTAACACCCGAAGCCTGCGATATGGCTGACGAATTTATCCGTATTCCCATGTATGGCTTTACCGAAAGTTTTAATATTTCAGTTTCGGTTTCGTTATGCCTGTTTCATTTTACCGAACGTATCCGCCGCGAGAACCTTGACTGGGAACTTTCGGACGAAGACCAGCTGGATGTATATCTTAACTGGCTGCGCTCAACCACTACCAACAGCGAAATGATAGAACGAAAATTCCTGGCTGACTATCACCCGTAGTAAATTTGCTTACTTTCTTGAAAATCAACCCTTATCTGCTAATTGATAGCAGGTACTAAATCTGTATTTTTATCGAATCGTGAAGGGAGCATACAATTTCGCCTCCGATTTAAAAGTGTAATCAAGTTCCCTGTTTCAGGAAGATGCAGGGTGTGAAAAAAAAATTAAAATAAAATAAATTTTGCTTTGATACACATTTTTAATTAATTTTACGGCACGACCTAACAATAACTAATCTATATAAATTATGGGAAAAGGAGATAAAAAATCACGCAGGGGTAAAATTATAATAGGATCCCATGGCGTTCGCAGGCCAAAATCTTCTAAAAAGAAAGGTTTGGCTAAAATTGTAGCTGCTCCTGCAGAAGTAGCCAAGAAAGCAAAAAAGGTTATTGAAAAACCCGAAACGGAACCAAAAATCGCGGCCGAAGTTGCTGAACCAGTTGTTGCAAAAGAAGCAGTTGAAACTCCAACTCCTGTTAAAGAAGTAAAAGCAGCAGTAAAAATAGAAGAGAAGGAAGTAAAAGAAGTAAAAGAAGTGAAGGAAGTAAAAGCGGTAAAAGCAGTGAAAGAAGTAAAAGCTGTGAAAGAAGCAAAAGCTGAAAAAGCAGAAAAGCCAGCAAAAGCGGAAAAAGCTGTTAAAGCAGTCAAGGCTGAAACGGCTGAAAAAGCTGAAAAAGCCGTTAAAACAGTTAAAAAAGCCAAAACCGAAAAAAAGGCTGAAAAGGAATAAAATCTTTACTATACCGTTTATTCATGATGTGAGGGGTCAATGCTCCTCACATTTTTTTTGAATACATTCCCTCTTTCCTCAAAATTCTTAAACATATCATAACTTGCAGCTGCAGGCGATAGCAAACATATTTTATTTCGCATGGTCACCTTCCTGGCAATTTCGATCACGTGCTTATAATCGATAGCGGGGAACATTTTAATAGTATTGACACCATATTTTTTAAATTCATTCATCATACGTGTTCCTGCTTCCCCCACAAATATAATGTTCTGTATGCCCGATGAATTCAGGAATGGATACAAAATGCCGTATTCAATTCCCCTGTCGAATCCGCCGAGTATCAAAGTATCAACCACCTGAAGTGTTCTGACGGCTTCGATGGTGGCTTCCGGAATGGTTGCTATGGAATCGTTATACCAGAGTATGCCGTCGTATTCGCCAAGCAGTTCGATGCGATGCTCCAGCCCGTTAAACGATTTTATTCCCTTATCTATACCATCGGGAGTTACTCCGGCCAGGTAACAGGCCGCCGCTGATGCCATAATATTGTAAAGGTTATGATGACCTTTCAAGGGCTGGCCGTTTGCCGTATTATAAAGCCTGCTTGTTTTTGCTTCGGATCTGAGTCCTATCCATGTATCCTCAAAATAAATGTCAGCTGCTGAGCCCTGCTCGAGTGAAAAGGGGAGGTTGGTGTGTGCTAACCCGGGCGTAAGCCGGATGAGGTCCATAAGTGTTTTATTGTCGGAATTATAAATGAAAAAATCGCCGGACTCCTGGTATTTACCTATGTTCAATTTGGCCTTCTGGTAGTCGGAATAACTGTGGTAATGATCGAGATGTTCCTGGAAAATATTAAGCAGAACCGCTATATGCGGTGAGTGCGAAATATATTCGAGCTGATGCGATGATAATTCCATTACAATAACCGAATCGGGAGTTATAGCATCGATGATATCGAATGGGGGAGTACCGATGTTTCCGACAAGCAAAGCATTTTTACCGGCCTTTTTTAAAATATGATACACCAGGCTCGCGGTTGTGCTTTTTCCTTTTGTTCCTGTAATGCCAATTACCTGTTTGCCACAGCATTGCAGGAAAATATCAGTCTGGGAGGTTATTACAACCCTGTTAAATGTGGAGGGTAAAATATTTGAAGGTATACCCGGCGATTTTATGGCTACATCGAAATTATCAATTGCTTTCAAGGCATCAATACCGGTAATGAAATTCAGGTACTGATCATCTTTCAGGATAGCATCAGCCCTGACGGCTTCATTTTTATCGATAATTGTGAGTTCTTTTGTCGGAAATACTTTCCTGAAAAGGGTATAGGTGGCGCTCCCTTCCTTACCAAAACCTAAAAGCGCTATGCTCTTATGCTCAAAAAGTTCAATCAGCATCTGCTTCATGCCATGCGTTGTTTAATGATTTTCAGGAATCCGTCCTCCACGAAATGATCGGTATTAAATTCGTTGAGTAAGCTGCCGGCATGTTCAGGGCTGTATTTCATAAAACTGCTGGTATTGCTGTAATAATCGATCAGCAAAGGAAGCTTGGTGTGCCGGTTTTTTGTAATAAACAACTGTAGCGCTGCATTAACTTCGTCGATGGTTCCTACACATTCGAATGGTTTTACTTCATCAATCCCGGTCAGTTCTTTCAGATAACCCAGCATCTGAGGCATTTCGAAGAGATTTTTTCCGAAAATATGAACCAGTTCCATCATAGGAATAAACGGGCTGAGGATGGTAAAAGCAAACAGGCATTTAGGACAGTTACAGCACCAGACATCGGTTTTGCTTCCTGCATTACAACTTTTAAATACAGGGTAGTATTTTACCTGTTCAGCAAATAAGCGGGCTATCTGAAGTTCATTCAGCGGCCTTAAAAAGCTGAAATAATTAAAGTCGGGCGAAATGTACTCGCTCACATACTTGCGGAAATCAGTCTCGAAGGCAAATGATTTTGAGTATTGATGATTCACATCGGTACCTGCTACGGTGGGTTCGTTGGCGCTCGATTCGTTCGAAAGAGCAATATGCCTGTGCCCTGTAATAGCCGAAACAAGCAGGCTGTAAAACGCCAGCAAGGCCGAAAAAGGCGTGTGCCCGTTCAGGAAACCCTGTGCATTCAGCTCGAGAAGTAAGGGGTCGAGCCTTCGGTTTACTTCAATAAATTCGTCTTTCCCAAAACCTGCAACCCTTACACATTCGAGCGTTGCACCCCTTGGATTCATAATAAAAGGCCTGATATTGTTGCCGTAATTCAATAGTTCGAGGGTAACAACCGAATCTTTTCCACCGCCAACGGGTACTATCACAGTTTCGTCGAGATGCACTTTTTCGGGAGTTATGGCGGCACCTTCGGAGGTAATGCTCATAAAATCGTGTGATGAGCAATCAATCTTATTGGTATAAAAAAATTCGCCAAGCCCCTGGAAATAAATATTTTTCCACCATTGTACCTGTTTTTCATCCAGTTTCCGGTTACGGATTATCACTGCAGGCGGGCATGCTGATTTCCAGTAACTTATCAGTTCAATCATCCCTATATGGAAGACCAGGTTCTGGAATAAAGGACTGTTAACTGCATCCTGTGAAGGGAAAGTTTTTATAAACTTTTTGTAAGGGATTGTGAATCCGGGCCGGAACGTATATTTGCCTGACAGGTTAAATTCATAGCTCACATGTAAACCTGCCTGGTCAACGCGGGTAGTGCTGCCGGCATATTCCATAAAAGGATATTCTTCACGCAGTTGTAAAAATTTATCCTGCCGCGATACGTTATCATGTGTATTCATTGTAGTTTCGGTAATAGAATCTAAATAAAAATAGCAGTGAACCTTTCGCCAAAGATATGACAATCGTACAATCTGGCACAAATTTTTACGTTACTTTAGTAAACGGCGTCAACATTTTTCCTATATTAGTTGAATAAATTTAAACGTAACGATGCTTATTCCTGATCAAAAGCCCGCCGGAGGGCGCATTCTTGTAAGTCAGCCTTCACTCAAGGACAGGTTTTTCAGCCGATCGGTTGTTATGCTGGCCGAACACGGGCCCGATGGGAGCTTTGGTTTTATTACCAATAAGCCTGCCAGGATCAAGTTGAGCAAAGTTACCGCTGAATTTGGTGATTTCGACATGGAGCTTTACCTCGGTGGGCCAGTGCATGTTAACAACCTTTTTTATGTACATTCGAAAGGCGATATCATAAGCGACAGTCTTAAAATTATGGAAGGCGTGTATTGGGGAGGAAGCATTGATGATATACGGCGCTTGATAGCTTCGGGCGAACTTACCAGCAACGACATCAGGTTTTATGCCGGTTATTCGGGCTGGCAGCCCAAACAGCTTGACGATGAGATGAAAGAAAATTCGTGGATCGTACTCGACGGACAAAAACGCTACGTATTTGGCCTGAGGCCCAATAGTTTATGGAAGAAAATTGTTTTAAAACTGGGCGACGAATATGCACCCTGGATTAATTATCCGTACGATCCGAATATGAATTAAACCGAAAGCCGGCACCGGCGAACCTTACATGCCTGGAAGTAATATCGACAGCAGGTTAGTGAAAAGTGAAGGTTTAAGCACTATGGTGAAAACAAATCCAAAAATAGCGCCCCAGAAATGCACATCGTGGCCTACATTGTCGATATTTTTCTTACCCATATACCAGGAGTAAGCCAGGTAAAGAAAACCAAAAAGTATGGCAGGTATCCCAATGGGGATCAGGAAAAGATAAATTTTACCCAGCGGATCGAAAATTATACTGGCAAACACCACTGCCGATACTGCTCCTGATGCGCCTACCGCTGTATAGGTATAATCATCCTTATATTTTCCGTACGATGGCAAGGTCGAAAGTGCAATACCTCCGATATATAAGAGTATGTAGTATAGTATTCCTTTGGCACCGAAATAGTAAGCATAACCAGCTTCGACCACCCGGCCAAACGAATACAGCACCAGCATATTTATAAACAGGTGAACCCAGTCGGCATGAATAAGAGCATACGATACAAAGCGGTACCCGTTCTTAAAATGCTTGATATCATATGCATTAAAAGCCAGGCGGCGGAATACTTCGCGCTTATTAAATGCCACTACCGATACAACGGCAGTAACTAAAATGATTATGATTGTAACCGTCATTTACAAATTAAGGTTTAGGTGTTTTTGTATGGTCGATTTCGGAACCCAGCATACTGTGCGGAATCAGGTAAACTATCAGTACCATTACAGCAGCGAGAACAGGCCATAATTTGTTGGCAGGGTCTTTCCGGAGTTTTAATACAGCAATTACCCAGGCCAAAACCATGATCAATGTCTTGTTATCGGTCAGATCGCCCATTTTAAAAAGGTTTATCGCAGTGCCGTCAGCAAAGGGCCAGCCGGTCCAGTAAGCGCCAAAAGCATATTTTTGAACAATAGGACCGAATATGAGTCCACCCACAACCAGGAATCCAAGTGTCCATAACGCTAGTTTAAAGGTGCGCGAACCATTTATTAGTGCCTCAACAGCCGTGCGGGTGCTGAACAATAAGCCTAAAAACATCAGCAACACATGAGGAATCAATACCGAAGCCGGAACCGGACCTTTAAAGCGCATTACCACAAATTCATCGTCTTTTGCTTTTAGCACAACCTGCTGACTGCCACTGCTCAGGATTATTTCGTACATCATTTTACCGGCAGCAGGCTGCGTAGGCATCATAAAAAATAAGGTATCGTTACGGCGGGATAAGGGAACAGTTGTTAAAGTATCGTTACTTTTAAAACGTTTATAGGTAATGGTGCCTGTAATACCTGTATCGGGAACCTGTATGGCAATTTCAGCATCTTTATCATTTTCGGCTGTTCGTATCAGCTTGTATTTGATCTCTTTACCGTTTAAAGTAGTTTTGCCTGAAATAGGGTAGGTGGGTCCCGTTTTTTTCTGATAACTAGCCATTGCAACGGTGAAAACAACTGCAAATGCCCACCAAAGGATTGATTTAAGGGTATTACTCATAACAGTCAACTTATTTTTGAAAGGCAAAAATATCTCATTATTTTAATATATCATTGCAAATATGCTGAATCAGCAATATATTTTTTTTGTAGTTGTTAAGCTTGCAGGAAATATCCAAAGTGTTTTTTCGTTTGTTATAATACTATCCAACACATAGTTTAATACCGGTGAAGCAAATAAAGAGATTATTTCATGTAAAAGTGCCCTGCATACTTAAACGTTTTGTTTTTGTGTTGGTAATTATGGCTTCAGGCCCGCTGCACGCCCAGGAAATGCTTGGTATAGTTAACAGCACGTATTCAGGAATCAGCGGTACCACAATCAATCCGGCCAATACGGTAGCTTCGCCGTTTTATATTGATATTAATATTGTGGCTGCCAATGTGTTTTTTGAGAACAATAACATATACCTGGCAAAGGACGAATACCGCTTCAAACGATTTTTTGAGAAAAACCCCGAATTTCCGACTCATGGCGAGGATGATAACCTTATAGTTTACGATTATTATAACCGAAAGAATAAAAAAGGATTTGCCAATGTCCGTTTGCTCGGGCCTTCGTTTGCTGTAACAGTCGGAAGGCATTCATTTGGCATGGTTACGGGTGCAAGGGCTTTTATGTCGACAAAAAATGTGCCTTACGAAATGGCAAAATTCGTTTTCGAGCAACTTGAATTCCCGCCTCAGTATGATATTAATTATGTTGATAACCAGGATGTTTACAATGCTGAAATGGCCTGGGCCGAGAACGGAATCAACTACTCGTATATGTTTATAAAACGGGGACTGGATTCGTGGTCAGCCGGTATTACTGTCAAAGACCTGAGAGGATTCGGTGGCGCATATATGTACCTTGATAATGCCGATTATGTAATGCTTGATAAGGATACACTTATTGTGCGCAATGTGAACCTCGAGGGTGGTTATTCGCTGCCGCTTGATTACAGGGGTAATGCCGTTGATTTAAACCCGTTTTTTAAAGGTAAGGGAATAGGAGTGGACCTGGGTGTTATTTATCAGAAAAAGCAGCGTGTGGTTCAGGACCGCGACGTTGATAAGTTATGTGCCCAGAATTATGTTCCCTATAAATATAAAATCGGCGTTTCGCTGCTCGATATCGGAAGAGTGAAGTTTACCCAAAATACCGAAATGATTTCACTCGAAAACGGATCAACTTACTGGCCGGGGATTAGTTCGACAAACTATACGAATCTCGATAACCTGACTCAACTTTTAAGTAACCAGTTTTATGGCAACAATACGGAAATTGTTAAGGGCAATGAAATGAAGATCGCTTTGCCTACTGCTATCAGCATACAGGCTGACTATAATTATATGGATAACTGGTATGTGAACGGCACGCTGGTGTACCCTGTTCAGTTTTCGACATCGGGCTTACGCCGACCGGCTTTGTTGGCGGTTTCGCCTCGTTACCAGACCGTTAATTTCGAAGCCGGAATGCCCATAAGCCTTCTCGACTGGACAAAACCCCGCATCGGGCTTAATGCAAGGTACCGTGGATTTTTTATTGGAACCGAAAAGCTAAGCGGATTCTTTCATTTCACCGATTTTACAGGAATTGATTTCTATTTCGGTCTGAAATTATCGTTACGCAAAGGCAATTGCCGGGGCAGCACTCCTGATGATAACTGCGGACAGGAAGAATACAAAGAATATCAGAAACAAGGCCGGCAGCTAAGGCCAAGAAACAGGCGACTGGCAGATTAATTTTATCGTATTTTACCTCAAAAGTACTGGGGATACATTAAGAGTCTGTTTAAAATTATATTTTTTAATTCTTAATGAGTGAGGGGAGACAAGGCGAGGGGTGAAAGGCGAAAATATTTTAGGAAATTTGATTTTAAATCATTGTTGTCCGGTTAAATTTGATTAAAAACGCTGTAAAGCTTGTGATATCTCGTCCGCCTCGGGCGGACTTTATAGCTGAAGGGGTTACTTTTTATTCTACCAATATTACGTCCGCCTCAGGCGGACTGTCCCGTAGGGACAAGATATTGGTAGAAAGCAAATTACAGATGCGTTAAAAGTCCCGTAGGGACGATATAGGATTTTACCCGGACAACAATGATTTTAAATTGATGATTCTTCCGTCTTCTGGCCTCTTCTTACTTAACTAAGGGTATTTAGTAAATATAAACAGTGACTAAGTGTATTGATACGATCCCCAATTTTCCCTTTGAGTTGACAAGTAACCCCCTTCCCCCAAGGGGGCAGACGTGGACGAGTATGAAATAACTTTTATCCTGATAGCTCGGGATTGCCTTTTGTCCAATTACCTCCGAATGCTGAGCGGAGGTTGCTGAGCGTAGGTTGCTGAGCGTAGGTTGCTGAGCGTAGGTTGCTGAGCGTAGGTTGCTGAGCGTAGGTTGCTGAGCGAGTCGAAGCAAGTCGAAGCAAGTCGAAGCAAGTCGAAGTAAGCCGAAGCATGACCTTTGCCCTTTAAACTTTGACCTTTGAGTTGACAAGTAACCCCCTTACCCAAGGGGGCAGACGTGGACGAGTTTTTCTACACTTCCCATAGCAATCAGGATCACTATTCGCTATTCGCTATTCTCTTTTCACTTTTCTCTTTTCACTATTTTTACCCTGAGCTTTTCGTCGAAGGGCACTCCCGATTGCTATCGGGATCACTTCTCCACCATCCTCACATCCATCGCATCCCTCAACCCATTGCCAATCAGCATAAAAGCAAGAACCACTACCATTATTGCTATGCCGGGAAGTATGGCGAGGTACGCATAATCGAGTATGATATAGGCATAATTTTCCTTTATCATGCTTCCCCACGAAGGAACAGGAGGCTGAACGCCAATTCCCAGGAAACTTAACCCTGCTTCGAGTAAAATGGCCGAAGCAAAGTTGGCGGCTGAAATTACAATTACCGGTGCCATGGCATTGGGCAGTATATGCCTGAAAATAATCCTGAAATTCCGGTATCCGAGGGCTCTGGCAGCTTCAACAAATTCTTTTTCGCGCAGGCTCATAAACTGTCCACGCACCACGCGGGCAACTTCAACCCACATGGTAAGTCCTACGGCTACAAACACCTGCCAGAAACCTTTGCCCAGCGCAAATGTAATAGCAATCACGAGTAATAAAGTCGGGACGGCCCATACCACATTGATAAGCCACGAAATAAAGGCATCGGTTTTTCCTCCAAAATAGCCTGCTATGGCACCCAGGAATATGCCTATCAACAGCGAAATGGCAACCGAAATAAATCCTACCGAAAGGCTCACTCTTGTGCCGATAATCAACTGGCTGAGCACATCGCGCCCATAGCGGTCGGTACCCAGTATAAATCGCTTTGTTTTAAGGTGATCTGTCGCAACACGGTTTTTCAGCTCCGAAAGCGAGACAGTGGTTTCCATGCCATTACGAGGTGTTAACGACAGGGTATCGCCGAAAAGCCTCAGGCTGCTTTGTTCGGCAAGAGGGAAGCAAACATCGGCCAGGTGAAACGGTATTTCAAGGCCGCTTGAATCATCGCTGTACTCAGTGATAAAAATTGAATCGCCCGAAAAACGGTATGCTGTAAGCGGAATATCGGTATACCTGCTTTCCTGTCCGTAAAGTAAGCGGTAAAATATATTCCTGTCGGGGATATCCTGGTTTTTGAATACTTTAAGGATGCTAACCTTCTTTCCGGGTTTCAGGGTTGCAAGCAGCAGGTTTTGCTCATTTACCAATGGCGATTTGTCAGGCGTGATCCAATAGCCGAATACACTTACAAGAGCAACAAATACAATAAACAGAAATGCACCAAACGATACCGGGTTCCTGCGGAAGCGTATCCATGCCAGTTTGCCCAGGGAGCCGGTACTTTCGTATATCTTTTTGCGGAGGAACAATTTGCTTTTTCGAAGGGTATAAATGTGAAATTAGTATGAAACTGATCAGAACTTTTTATCGCCACCCAGCAATCCACCCAGTAAATTGCCACCGATTCCGCCCACGCCACGTGATTCTTCGCGGTTGGAGCGTGATGACGAAATAATGCGGTCAGCCAATCGCGACAGCGGCAGGCTTTGCAGGTAAATGGTTCCCGGTCCTGTAAGACTTGCCAGGAATAAACCTTCGCCACCGAAAAGAGCGTTTTTAAATCCGCCCACGAATTGAATATCGTAATTCACCGAGGGCGCCATTGCTACAATGCAGCCGGTGTCGAACCCGCAAGGTTTCGCGTTCGCGTAACTCACGTTTTATAATCATTCCGCCGGCATGAACAAAAGCCAGTCCATCGCCCGAGAGGCGTTGCAGTATAAAACCTTCGCCCCCGAACAAACCAGCCCCTATCTTTTTGGTAAAAGCGATATCGATATCAATTCCATTGGCAGCGCACAGAAAGGAATCTTTCTGGCAGATAAAGGTACCGCCAACCTGCTTCAGATCGAGAGCGATTATTTTACCCGGATAAGGTGCCCCGAATGATACACAGCGTTTAACAGCAGCCGTATTATAAAAGGTGGAAATAAAGAAACCATCGCCGGTAAGCATACGTTTAAAGCCTTTAAAAATTCCGCCTCCGGTACCTGTCTGCATCTGTATTCCTTCCTCCATAAACATCATGGCACCTACTTCGGCACGAACGCCTTCGGAAGGATCGAGCTCTATTTCAACGATTTGCATATCGTCGCCATAAATTTTATAGTCAATTTATCAGCCATTGTTCTTTGAATTAAATATGACACTTGTTTTGTAAAAAAAAGAAATGCGGATTTGAGCGCCTGTTGTCAGCTCTTATGCAAAGCTAATTAAAATGAGTCATCAAAATAATGCTGCTATTCAAAACTGCAATTTTTTTATCAACACTTTTATAATATAAAATTAAAGATTACTTTTGCACTCCAATTGAACATGGTGGTCATAGCTCAGCTGGTTAGAGCGTCGGATTGTGGTTCCGAAGGTCGGGGGTTCGAACCCCCTTGTCCACCCCAGAATTAAGGCTATCTTCGGGTAGTCTTTTTTTTTGTAAAAAAATGAGCCTGTCTTAAATTCCTCTATTGTAACTGATCAGTTCATTTAAATTATTCACATACATATGTGCCGCAAATTGCGCACCTGCCTGCCTGCCTGCTTTGCGCAGGTAAACTGCAGGCAGGGATTACACCAGACACGTATTGCAAGCTTATGATAAATTAATCTATTAAATCTATAGAAATCTGCGTTATCTCTGGCTAATATCCCTTTCAGGCAGTTACTAACCATGTGAATCAATGATATCTAACACTAGTGTACGACTAAAAAGTCAGGTTCTGCTGAAAGGTATAGTTTACGGGTGCTGTGGCCTAGGGAGAGGGGTAGGGGTGGGGTGCTTTACCTGGAATTCAATCTTTTAACTCGTTTTGCCGTTTAGTAGTGAAATATTAACACGTGTGGTAAAATTTTATAACAAGTTTAAGCGTATTCGTATTTGCAGTTAAAATCAACTTATTTTTGTTCCTGAATAAATTGCCCTGGAGGTGATTGACTGAATTACCTTAAGCCTTCTTTTGGGAAAAAAGAAAAATTGGGAAGATTAGTAACTTTAAATAATAATCCTGCAATGTTATAAAACAGAACCTTTCAAAACCACTTCATATGAAATTAAATAAATTATTAGTACTGATTTTTATTACTACAAACTGCACTTTTCGGTGCGCACAGATACTTCATACCAAAAGTTTTGCAGTAATACTCGATACAAATAGAATTATTAAGGGAAACATCGTTCCTGATTTCAAATTTCAGAACCTGAAAGAAGATTTTCTGGAATTCGAAAATACAACGGATATTTCGTTCCGAATAAAGAAGAGTGCGATAACTGTTGCCAATAAAATTGAACTTTTAAGAGAAATACGGCGATGAGGTTTTATTGAGTGGTGGGTTTTTGTATGTAGAATACCGCAAAATTTTTGAAAATAAATTTGTTATGGAACCCTTTTCGCAGCTGCATTGGTCGGAAGTAAGGGGATTGGCATTTAAATATGCCGGTGGCGTTAATCTCAGGTACCGGATTTATACCTCCCAATAAAATCGGGTTTTATGTGGGAAGCGGGCCTTTTTATGAGTACGAAAAATGGAATTATGATGGTGTTAAGGATCATTTAGTCCCTGCAAATGCCGGAGACATTGTGACTGAAAAAATTAAACTGGGTACTTATGTAAGTTATAAATGGAAAACCGACTTCAATTTCGATTTTGATTTCAGTGTATACCATCAGAGTGCATTCGACAACTTTGTAAATGCTCCCCGCCTGGCAAGCAGTTCGAGTGTGAAATATAATTTCACCGAACACCTGGGGCTGATTCTGCAATATCAGAATATTTACGACTTTGATCCGGTTGTGCCTATTGATAAATTATACAATCAATTTGTTTCCTCCATTGAAGTTTCGTTTTAGAACTAATCTAAAATTCCATGCTTTTTAACAAAGTTAACCAACCCGGTTTTCCTTGCTTACTATTATAGAATTTACCTTTTCATGTCCCCAACTAAGCGTTTTTGGAACCCGAAAAGTGATTTTACTTTAAGCTTCTGTATAAGCCTTGCCCAAAAACCACTTGCTGCTTATTTCCTGACTTCTGACGCCTTCAGGTTTTCCTTAAAGCCCTAAACGTAAGCCACTGTTATTGAGTGATATGAATTTGAGAAATCTCATGTTTACCGCACTAACAACACTTAAAGTTAGTTTATTTTATAAGGTTAGTTAATGCAAAATCTAATTACTTTCAAAAGCAAATTTGTAACCGCCCAAGTTAATTTTGGAAAGTCAATATAATGAAGAATCCTCTTATGATTTAATTTCTTGTCCTTTTGTCATGACACAAAAGGACCAAAAAGTCTAGGCTGAATATAAATTTCACACATATGTACGCCTCGGTAAATCTCGCAAAACAAGGCTTAAAACGGTAGTACATAATCCTGGCAGCACGTGAAGCTGTGTTTTGCTACGCACGTGCCAACGCTGTTTACCTTCGGCTACATCTGTTGTGAAATTTCTATAAGGCCGGTCCCTACACCCTGAAAATTACTGTAATAACTCGAATCCATGCTTGCATATCTGCTGCACCTTAGTAAACAGCAGGTAAGCCTATCCCGCATTGTTCCTTTATGTGCAACTTTGCTTAGAAAGGATCGGCCTTAGAAAAATACATTAGCGGTTCTTGGAGGAGGTATCCCGCAAGAGCGGGACAGGTAGTGCGGAAGGCATGTGCGTAGCAATACACAGCAACGACAAATGCACGGAATTGTGCCATTTACTATGCCTTGTATTGCGCGAAAATACCTCCGACATAGAAACGCAATGTATTTTTATAAAGCCTTGTCCCGATAGCTATCGGGATTTTGTTACTTTTTGTTCAAGCAAAAAGTAAATAGAATAAACGTATGCACCGCACTAATCGTCAGAAGTCAGGACACCTGGGGCTGATTCTGCAATATCAGAATATTTATGATTTTGATCCGGTTGTGCCTATTGATAAATTATACAATCAATTTGTTTCCTGCATCTTGAAACCTGTCAGTTTTTTAAAAACAAACTGGACATGTTTTTTTAACAAAGTAAACCAACCCGGTTTTCCATACTTACTATTATAGAATTTACCTTTTTCCATGTCCCCAACTGACGCTATTAAAGAACCGGAAAGTGATTTTACACTTAAGCTTCAGTATAAGCCTTGCCCAAAATACCACTTGCTGCTTATTTTACACTTTTTATCTGGTACGTGCGTTAAGTGTTTATAAACATAGCCGTTATATACTTTTATAAGTTCAATCACATTTGCGCACTTTTAACCGGGATGTAACGCAAAAAGAGGCCATCCCGTAGCGGGAAAGCCTCTTTTACGTTAAAAATGTACAGTAAGCGTTTATTTGAGTTGTGCAATTTTTCTAAGATATTCTTTTACTTTCCTGGCTATGAAAATTATCAGGGTTCGAAGCAACATCAGTGAACTGTGCGATGGCTTTATCGTTCTGATTGTTTTTGAGGTAGCAAAGGCCCAGGTACCATTCAGCATGTTCGATATACAGATTATCGTTATGTTCGATTATTGTGGTAAAGGCTTGTATAGAGTTTTCAAAATCTTGAGTTTCAATGTTTGAAATCCCGTAATAAAACCAGAGTGCAATATTCGATTTATCTTCATCGAGAATGTTTTTGAATAAAACAGAGGCTTTTGTGAAGTCCTTTTGCTGGAATTTGATCACTGCTTCTATTATATCCTGGTCGCCACGGGTTTGATCGACAATATTCTCGGCTGTGTAAAACTGTGAGAAAAGTGAATCGTTAGTAATATTACGTGGTGTTTGCAGATACAAAGTTGCAGCAACTGCGCAAAGTACCAGCATCGAAGCAGCAGCGTACCACCATTTGCGGGTGTACATGCGTACCACAGGTACTTCTTCCTTCACTGTGCGGCCTGCATTGATTGCCGCAATCAACTTGCGGCGTAAATCAATAATATCATCCCGCTCAAGTGCGTCATCAATACTTTGTGGAGGCCAACGCGTTTGCATTTTGGGAACCTGATTGCGGTTCCGTGCTGAAAGCATTTCGCTTTGGAGGGACCAGTTCATTGGCAATTTTTTGCTCAAGTGAAACCGGCGAGTTAATTGGGTTTTTCATGTGTGAGAAATTTAGTGTTACGAGGGTCATTAGCAATACGAGTTTTCAAATTTTCCTTGCACAGATCTTTCCTGGCTCTGGTATATTTTCCGGTCTTAAAACCCATAATTCCGGCAATTTGCTGTACAGGAACCTTTTGTATAAAAAGTCTTAGCACTTTCTGGCAGTCGTCGGGCATGTTCAAAAAGTGTGTCTGAATTATCCTTTGCAGTTCGGTTTCTTCCATGCTTGCTTCGGTAAGCATATCGTTTGGCAGATCGATATACTCTTCCCACATCAGCAAGTTGATCATAAATGGCTTTTCGTTTTTTAAGCTTTTGCAGCCATAAATTGCGGCAAACGGTATAAATATAGGTTTTAAACGAACTGTTTAATGTCAGTTGATTTAAGCTGATCTTATTATAAAGCGTAACAATGCCATCCTGAAATATATCCTCCGCATCCTCATCGGCTCCTCCCATTACCGGTCACAAGAAATCTACCAGGGGGTAAAACTCCTTGTACGTGAAATTAATGATGTAATCGCTCCTTAATCTCAGTCCTTCTAATATGGCTTCGTCCGAATAGTGTATCATCGCTATCTGTTTATAGCGTTTATACTGAAAAGTCATACTGTTTTGAGCATATTTTTACCACTATTTTGTAATTTATACTCTATACTGTTGATATGCTGTGTTTTACGATTGTATTTATTTTGCTGTTTTAAAACCTGGTTTTAATGCTTCTGATCTTCATATTGTGGAAGGGTTTATTAGCAGGCGAATGGATGTGGGTGTTAAGTTACTGATTCATGAAATTATAAATTGAGAGCTGGCTGAATACTAAAGGATAT
>CAVQQF010000011.1:0-7580 GCA_963714825.1 uncultured Bacteroidales bacterium
GATTGTTGGTTTTAACACTCATTCGGAGTCTTTTTTAAGGATTGACTTTTAGGTTAACTCCTGAATTTATCTACAATTATTTTAATGTTGCAAGCAGTTTATTTTGCTATATTGCAGCATTAAATTATGATAGATGAAAACTCTTATCCTTGGATTATTTTTACTATTCTTTCCTTCAATTTTTATTAAATCACAAAACTTATTAACCAGCCCAAGGGTTTCACCCTATACTTACATCTATAAAATAAGTGATAAAGAAGCATCGCGTTTCTGGGATAATAAACCGGAATGGAAAACCGAAATTACCAGGTCCGTTTTTCACACTCTGGTAGACTCATTTCCAACGATTAGCAATTATAAAGGCAAATTATCGCCCGGTAATTATATGAAGATTTTTGTGAAGGAAGATAACCTTGAGATTGAACCCTATACGGTAAAAAACGCTATTGTAAATATTAAAAATAACAGTACTGACCTTTGCATTGAAGTTATTGATTTTCAAGGGAAAATTATAAATAATGCCAATGTGAAAATCAATAACCGAACCATACGTTTTGATAAAATATCACAGACTTATCGTATACATAAAAGCAACCGCAAAGGATTGCTTAAAGTTAAATGGCAAGGGTGTACACAGTATATTAATCTTAGCCGGAACCTGAATAATTCAGGGGTTAAAAGATTCAGCCGGAAACTCATTTATTATTCGCCGCTAAAATATATAATACGACCAGTCTATAACCTGGTCAGGTTGCCATATGACGCCGTAAGGTCAATGTTTTATCCCTACAGGTACTATAATCGGTCCTGGAGGTATTTCAGATGGGGAGTTGTGAATATATTTGATAATCCTAAACGCTATTCGAACCATAGCCAATTTTTTGTATTCAACAAGCCCATATATAAACCGGGTGATACGGTCCGCTTCAAGGCATATGTTACTGATCATAAAGGGAAACCATACGACAGGCTTTTGGCTCTTTATATTGGTAACAATAGAAGCACTATGGATGATAAATTTTTGGGTGGCGTAGCCCCATATCGTGCAGGTGGCTTTAGCTATGAATTTGTGCTTAACGAATCACTGAATCTAAAAATTGATAAATCCTATTGGTTAAGTTTATTTTGGGATAAGGCCTTTATTACGGGTGGAGAACTGAGAATTGAGGATTATGAATTGGTAAAATCAAAATTTGAGGTCAGGCAGCCATCAGATAAACATGTTGCCGGTGTTCCTTTTCAGTTTTTTGTGAAAGGTACTGATGATAACGGGTTGAACCTTCTTGACGCAAACCTGAGAGTGATAATAACACCAGGAAACATCTATGAGACACACGAAAACTGTACTTTTATTGCTGATACTTTGTTGGATACAAAGCTGCCTCTGGCAACTTCCGGCGAGACAACTGTGGTAATACCCGATTCCATCTTTTTAGGGCGGCGAATGGATTATGTTGTCAGAATGGTAATGCAAACATCAGATTATGAGACAAAAGAGCAAACCATTACCGTTCCTTATCTTTATCAGGAAGAAGATATTCATTCATTAATAGATGGCGATTCTATAACTTTTTCGTACAGTTTAAATGGCACTAAGACCGGCAAATCAGGGATTCTGAAAGGCATTGATGGATTTGGCAATATTGTTTTTAGCAGGCAGGTTCAATTTCCGTATTCCATTGCTCTCGATCCGCTTATCAATTCTCTTGAGGCTGAAGCCGGAAGTTCACGAAAGATAACCATGATGAGCGATCAGGATGCTCAAATATTATGTACCTCAAGCCGCGAAAATGGTAGAATTTCCATCCGGATTTATAATCCCAGGAAACTTCCTTTTACATATTATCTGTACCGGAACAATACGCAAATACTGAGAGGTTACAATACACAATTTGAATATAATCAGCCCAGGCACGATAGGAACGATTATTATGTTTCGCTGCAATACCTGTGGGCAGGAAAGGTACAAAACGATGAGTACACAATTCCATACCGGAAAAATCACTTACAGGTAAAAGTAAAGCAGCCGCAGATGGTTATTCCGGGGCAGGAGATCACCATTGATATTCTGGTTGAAGATGCCGACGGAAAACCGGTTGCTGATGCTGATATAACGGCAATGGCCTACACTTCAAAATTCAATAAGCCTTTACCTTTGGTTAAAGATTTTATTTTTGAAAGACAGCCTCAGCGCAGGATGATTAACACATTTCATGAAAAAAGGGAAGCCAAGAACATTCCTTTCGCAGGAAAGGATTCGCTCTACACTAACTGGATCGTCCCCAAACAAATGGACACAATTGAATATTTCCGTTTTGCATATCCCCTGGATAGTATTTACAGCTATTGTATGCCGGCGCCGGATAGTATAACGCAATTCTCTCCCTTTGTAACTCACAGGGGGCATATTGAACCTTTACAGGCAATTTATTTAAATGAAGTACCTGTTTATGTAGCCAATGATAAACTTAACATTGAGCCATACTCGTTTCCTGCTCGTGGGGGTATAAATACCATTACACTTCGAACTTCTACAAAACTGATACAGATAAGGAAAGCCTATCTTAAACCGGGGTATAAAACCATTTTCAGTATCAGTGATGAGGCAAATCTTTCTAACGTTTCCATTAAGGAAATGGAACACTCAAGGTTTTCGGATGAAGAGAAGAAATACCTTTTGAATTTTTTAATGCCTTACAGGAATAAATTTCCTAATACAATTGCTTACCTGAAACAACGCGATAATGTATATCTTCTAAGCCATGATTTAAATATTAATACCACCGATGCCACAATTGCAGGCCCTTTGCGGTTGGATGAATTTGACTTTAAGCAAATTGATAAGGGAGGATGGAAAATGGTTTTTGAGCCTGGTTTTGAGTATGAGTTTTTGCCCTCACTCATAAAAATGCGCTCGTTTGATAAAAAAAACCAGCCAGAACTCAACTTTGTTTATCCGGGAAGTATCCGGCTGAGCGACAGCGTATTGACTGAGAATAACATACTCGCCATGTGGGAAAAACTGAAGTTGATGCAGATAGCCAGCTACTACGGGTTCCCTAGTAAAACAGCTTTCCCTTCGGATCAAACCGGCAACCTGATATTGTTGTACCAGGGCGAACTTGAGTTTCCAGGAGTTAAACCTCTTTTTCAAATACTTTTCCGTCGTGGCGATCCGGGTTATTGTTCCATTCAGCATGCCGGCATAAATTCAACCCGAAAACTGGATCCCGGGTATTACGATGTTATCAGCATATTCCCGGGATTCAGGTATATGAAAAACGACTCTGTTGAAATCCGTTCACGCCAAACCACAGTTTTGAATGCAAATAATTTGGCTGAAATTCTTCCTGCTGATTCGTTAAGCCGGAAACTATGTGCTATTATATACGACGAAATGATTGCTGCTAACTCATACAGCCGCGATAAAAAAAGAGACTATCAGTATCTCGAACGTACGTATGCATCTTTCATGCAGTTTCCAGGTGAAGGCCGGTTTATAACAGGCTCAGTCAAGACGGCCGATGATAAGGAGCCTATACCGGGAGTTACAGTCTTAATTAAAGGTACATCTAATGGCACATTAACCGACCTTGATGGTAATTTTCGCATTAAAGTTCCTTTTGGAATCACAGAACTTCAGTTTTCATTTATTGGTATGGAAACCCAGGTAATTGAAGCAGGAACAATTAACCAACTGGAAATCTTTCTGAAATCGAATTCCGTTGAAATTCAAGGAGTTGTTGTAAAGGCCTATAAGATGCCTATGACAGATAAAGATAAAACTGTTTCGGGTGCTACAGTTACAAGTGAGGAGATTGTATCAGTCAGGGTGAGAGGTTCGGCTAGTTTGGCAGGAGTTCTTGCTATGGGCTCTGGTAATCGTTCGGAACCTGGGGTTAGTAATCAGAACCGGGAAAACCTAATTGTTGTTGACGGTACTGTTTTCTATGGTAACTGGAGTGATTTCGATAAATCACAGATACATCACACCGAAGAATTATCAGGTGAACTGGCTGTTGCCCAATTTGGGGAAAAAGCCGTGAACGGAGCTTTGCTGGTTATCACGCATAAAGGATTTGCCCGTAATGACAAAGGAGCCTCATTTGATGATGCTTTTGCTGAAGCAGCCAGAAACACGGTTTCGCTCAGGACCAATTTTTCAGATTATGCATACTGGCAACCAAAGTTACGGACAAATAATCAGGGTATAGCAAGCTTCAGCGCAAAGTTTCCTGATGATATCACCAGCTGGCAAACAACGGCAATTGCTGTAAGCGATAAGCGAAAAACCGGACAGGCAAATAGTACTGTTAAGGCATATAAGCCATTGTCGGCTCAAATTGCTATGCCACGCTTCCTGGTCGAAGGCGACAGCCTTTATGCATTAGGTAAAGTGATTAATTATGATGCTGAAACTATCAAGGGTAATTCGGAACTTAAAATAAACGGAATAACGAAATTTAGTCACAGCATTGCCTGTACCGATGTGGTTATTGATACATTGCCCTTTGTTGCTCCAACGAGTGATTCAGTGAATATTATCTATAGTTTCAGGTCCGATAAAGGTTATTTCGACGGTGAGTCGCGCAACCTTGAAATAATTCCTATGGGAGCCGATCTGAATAAAGGGCAGTTTTTCGTTCTGTCGTCAGATACCATGGTTATTTCACCCGTGTTTGAATCAGGAACTGACAGTGTTGTTATTAATATAGATATCAGCGAATTAGCCGTGCTTATGGATGAAGCCGAAAAAGTAATCAAATATGTACACGATTGCAACGAACAGATGGCTTCTAAACTGAAAGCTCTCATTTCCCGGAAATATATTCAGCAGTTGAAAGAAGAGCCTTATGATCAGGATAAGGAAATAAACAAGTTGATAGGCTTGCTACAGCAAAATCAAAACGATGATGGTATGTGGGGTTGGTGGAATAAAAGCACCACATCACTCTGGATCAGCAGGCATGTGATCGAAGCACTGTCTTCCGCCCAAAAAGCTGGTTATAAAGTAAACTATAAAAGCTATCTGACATCGCAATACCTTATTTTACATGCAAGTGATGTTTTGAAAAAGGACTATTTCATTATCGCTAAAATGCTTTCGTTAAACTCCGGTTTAGTTGATTTACGGGATGTGGTGGAAAAACTTGAAAATAGAAAATCGCCTTCAGTCACCGAACAAATGTTTATCCTTGAATTACGTCAGTCGCTGGGGCTGAGCTACAATCTCGACAGCCTTGTCCGATCATTTGATACAACACTTTATGGCAACTTGTATGTTCCTAATACCTATTCGTATTATTATACTTACGATAATGTAACTTCTGCTACACTTATTGCCTACCGTATTATACGAAACAGCGACAAGTACCCTCAAGTCCTCCCATTGTTAAGAAATTATTTTTTCGAAACCAGGAGGGCTGGGACATGGATGAATACATATGAATCGATAAGCATAATTGAAACAATACTCCCCGATTTAGAGCAGGGAGCCTATTCGAAAAACGAAGTATTTTTAATCGGGGATATAACCAGGTATATTGAAACGTTTCCATACAAAATAAAAGTTAAACCTGATGCCCGGTTCACCATGCACAAAACCGGAAATACCCCGGTGTACATAAGCACGTATCAAAGAATAAAAGTGAAAACTCCGGTTGCTAAAACAGATTATTTCAAAGTAACGACCGAATTCCCCGAAGGCCTGAAAGGCAAAAATCTTGTAGCCGGGCAGAAAGTGACTTTCCAGGTGCGGGTTGATGTAAAAAAGACCGCCGATTATGTCATGATTGAAGTGCCGATTCCTGCCGGATGTTCATACGACATTAAAGCAAAAAGCAACTACCATGAAGCACATCGCGAATATTACCGAAACCAGGTAAATATTTATATGAATAACCTTCGAAAAGGTTTCTATACCTTTGAAATAGAGTTGATGCCGAGATATACCGGGAGTTTCACCATAAATCCAGCCAAGGTTGAACCTATGTATCTGCCGTTAATGTATGGGAATGATGAAGTGAGAAAGGTGCGAATTGTTCCTGATTCCAAATAAAAGTCTCACCTGCTCAGCACTAGTTTGATAACCCCTAACCCCTAAAACCCAATCTCTAAATCCTTTCCTCTAACCCCTCCTATACGGATGTGCCTCCGTATTAAATATCACTTTATGGAAATTAAGCTTATCCGATTCGTCGAAAAGTAAAAAGGCATATTTGAGGGTTTCGGCAAAGAAAAAGCTTTCCATATAATCGCGTTTTTCCTTGGTAACAACATCTTTCAGGGCTGCATAGGCATCGTCGGTGCGGCAGTATTTTACAAGGTTTTCGAACATGGTTTTTCCCATTTCGAGGTAGCGTTCGTCGCCAGTGTATTGGTAAAGGTAATAGGCGCTTTCCAGATTTTCGGGTCTCAGTATATACGAACCATTCACCACTTTCATGGTTTTGTAATTCATGCTTTCAGGCTCAATGCCATGAAGCATCCACATAGTGAAGTTTGAGTTTTGCAGGGCTGCTGCACGTTTCAGGTCATTATCCATTGCCAGTGTGCCGGCAAAAAAAGCATCCAGCGAGCCATAATTGGTTCCTGTGCGTTTGCCGGTGTACATATCGGATTGTCCGTACCATAAACCATCCGGAGTTTCGTCGGACAGGTATTTATTTACGGCTTCAATGGTTGGAGTCCACATTTCGGTAAGCTGGCTGTCGTTAAAAAGGATTGAACCTTTCAGCATATACTCGAGGTACGGAATCGATACAGCCCGAAATATGACTCACTGGGTTGGTTACTTTGCCGGTTTCAATATTAATTCCTTCGGCAGTAAGGTTTATGGGCGAGCGAAGCGCATAAAGAGCCGTCATTGCTTTCATGGCAGTTTCATAGTAAATGGCATTGCCGGTATGTTTGCTCAGTGTTCCGTATTCGATAATATATGTGCCTATTTCGGCAGGGTTCGAAACAGCGCCGGATGTAGCTCCTGTTTTAAGATTTACATAACGATAAGGCATACCGGTAGGCGAATCGAAGGATTTCATCAGGCGGTTGCCAAGGTCTTCGGCCAGTGAAAGAAAACGGCGGTCGCCATCGAGCTCAAAGGCCGAAAGAAGTCCGCCTAAAATACGGATGGAGACTTCAAAATTCTGAACATCCATATCCACATCGAAATCAAGTTCTTTGAAAATAAGTTCTTTAGTCTCGTTAGCTTCGTCCGTCAGATCCATCAGTATCATGGTGTCGAAAGCATCAACCGGGGTCATAAGCAGCGATTTCTTATACCAGTTGTGAGGTTTTTTTGTAAGCGGTTGCAGGGCATCATAGCCCCAGGCATATTTTTTATAACCCTTCCAGGCATGCATAAACTCGGCTTTTACCTGGTTTGCCATTTCTATTTTATTGACCTGCTTCAGATTTTCTGCCGCACTCATTGCCATTTCGGCTTCCTGAGCGTGGCCGCGAAAGGCCATAGATACAAATAGAGTTATAATTACTGAAAGGCTGAGTATTTTCTTCATCGGACTGATTTTTGAGATGCGAATATAGGAAGATATTAAGTATGAGGGTTACATATTATTTTG
>CAVQQF010000012.1:0-1682341 GCA_963714825.1 uncultured Bacteroidales bacterium
AATTAATAGGGGTCATTGCGAGGGAGCGCTTCGTCAGCGACCGACACTTGCACCTCACAGCGCTTCGGTGCAGGTGCAGGTGAGCAATCTTCTTTTACCGTGAGATTGCGACGTCGCTTGCAGCGGCTCGCAATGACAGGATGATGATTATGGATAAACAATTAGAAAAAATGGTCCGGCAGTTGTTGGTTCTACCTTATTGATGGGATTAGTTACACCTTCTGATAATTCCGCTCATCTTGGCGGATTAGTAAGTGGATTTGTAATTGGTTTGATATATTTCCCTTTAAAAAAATACTTAAATGAAACAGGATGAACAATTTACGCTCGCTAAAATCGTGTATAAAACATTGGGGTTTAAGTGGTTAATCAAACGTTCTGCCCCGCTTCGACGTTTGTGTTGGCGGATAGTGACGTAGCCCGCAATCCCCAACGTTTCATACACGCAACCGTTGGCAGTAAGTTTAAAAATAACGGCAAACTACAGATAATCAAAATATTAAGACAATTTAGCGTTCCTTGAAAGTTTATCCCGACAGAAATTCCATTTTGACAATTTTGAATCTCGACCTTGACAATTTTGACTTCTAAGTTTGACCAGTTCGGCTCGACTTTTTTACCAGACAACTTTGACAAACCTGACAGAAATTATCAGAAAAACTTTTAACTAACTAAACCAGAAAATTTATACTTTTAAGACAAATTTGACTCGATTAGAAATGAAAACCTACTGCCAACAAACGATATAACAAATGGCGGGTTAAGGTGAAAACTAGTTAACTTAGTGCCCGCAGGCAGTTTTCTGTCGGTAGACAGAAAAGTGCTCCGCAGGCCGCCACTTGTCATATCGTAACCGTTGTAGTGCATTTTAAGACAACAGAGTAAACGAGATTTTGAAATCTGAATAAAATATGAAACGATCAAAAATGAAAACGATGAAAACTACATTAACCTTCCTTTTTGTGACTACATTATTTTTATCTGCATGTAATAAAGAAAGTCCTGAAATTCCTGACCCAAAAATTATTGTTGGAGGACTATATGTACCCTATACACAGGTAGTTCAAAGTGAAACAAACTCTACAATCAATATCAGTGACAGTATTTATCAATTCAATCGAATAGAAGCGTATTATTATTCATACAAACCGACTACAAATCAAAATGTACTTGTAATGACCTTCATTGATACGCTGGGCAGCAAAGGAAAACATGTTGAGTTTGACATTTTTACTAAATTCGTTAAACCTGAGGACTTTTTCCAGAAAAGTTCAATAACCATTGATTCAATAATTCTTGCCAGTTCCAGTGTTTTCGAAAACTTCTTTAATGCAAACGCAATTTTAACATGGGATACAGCATACTTTGAAAACTTTTCATTCAAAGGAAGAGGATATATTGAACTCAATGACACCCTGAAAAGCATTTATGAACCTTCAATATTTTATCCTAAACAAAGAATTAATTTTGAATTTAAATAAAAAACGCACTACAACAAACGTAGCCGTTGCACAACCCTCTCAAAAGATTGAAAAGTAGAGGCAAGTTATAAAAAATGACTCTATAGACTCTAATACTGGCTCAGGTGAATTTCGGATTGACACTTACTATCTGAAAAAGAACATCGCATAATAAGCCTCGAATAGCTTCAAAAAGGACCTGAAAAGGGCCATTTTTGTGATTGGACAGGGATTTAGCTTCAATTCGTGCCCTTTTCCCTTGAAACTTCATATATTTTTTAAGATTATAGCATAGTGCTGCCATCAGCACATGTTTTGTTGCCTGGCTTATCCCCCGGGTATTAACACGTTTCATATTCAGGAAATTGATCAGGGTGCCCAAAACAGGTTCTACCGTTGAACTGCGTATTTTACTAATTTTCCGGGCATAGGGCGTTTGCATTCGTTCGTGCATCCGGTCATAATACGGTTTGTCAATGCTGTCGCTCAGCACCTTGAAATCGCTTTTACCAATGCAACTGCTTCGTAATGGGCAATTCTTACATTTGCTGTTATTGGAGCGGTAAATTTTTTTTATATATCCCTTTTTGTCGGTTTCCAGTTTGCGGAATGGCAATTGGGCTTTGTTGCCCCGGGTGCATTCGTACCGGTCCAGTTCGGGCTTGTAATCAAATCCTTCGCGGGTAGGTTTATACAGTCCGAAGTTGGGGATGTAAGCTTCAACATTATGTTCTTCGCAGTACCGCAGTGCTTCACCACTGCTGTAACCGGTATCGGCGGCTACCTGTTCAAGCTGCATTTCGTTTTCGTTCAGGTTTTCAATAACCTGGTCAAGCAGAGCAGGCAGACATTGGCTGTCTTTTTTATCGGCATGATCGCCCTTGGCAGCGGTAATTACATGATGAGCATCGTCAACCGAAATCTGTCCGTAATAGTTAAACTGACGCGCCTTGCCAACCTTTGTGCTGATGCGGGCATCGGGGTCGGTGGGTGAATAATGAGTGTGGTTACTCAAATATCTGGGCCGGATTTCTTCTCCGAAAGCATTTATTTGTTTTGTGCTTTGATTGGAAGGTTGGTCCTTGTAAGCTTTCACTTTCCAGGCATGGTGGCTTTCAACCTGCGCTTTACGGGTTTTGCTCACTTTGAACTCTGAGCCTTCGTTTAGCTCATCAGCGTATAGTTCAGCATCCTCTACTACATCCTTTTCAAGAAGTGAATCCATGCTTGCATTCGCTTTTATAAAGGCCGAATCAACAGCCTGGCGCTTGCCGCGAACCATGCCTTTCTGTACACACATACTCAGCACTTTGCGAAACAGTTCCAGAAATACTTCTTCCCCATACAACTGTCGTGTACGGCTGATTGTACTGTGCCAGGGAAGCGGTTCATCCAGATCGTAACGAATAAACAGCCTTACATCAAGGCAGTTTGAACAATACTCTATCAGCTTCCGGTCGGAGTTGATATTGTTGAGGTAACCAACCAGGCATATCTTGAAAAACACTACCGGATCAATGGATTCCTGCCCTTCGTCACCATAATAGGCTTTAGTGGCTTTAAACAGGAAATGAAGATCCAATGCAGCATCAAGTTGCCTGTAAAAGTTATCCTTGGGTACCAGTTCATCCAGATGGAACTGGTACATCATTTTTGGGATATAATCTTTTCGTCCTTGCATACTATAAAAATACAAAATAATTATCACCTATACACCTGACATACAATTATTTACCAACATTTTAAGGTTAATAACACATAAAGAATAAATAATTATATTTGTAGTTGTGCAACAAGCACAAACGATATAACAAATGGCGGGTTAAGGTGAAAACTAGTTAACTTAGTGCCCGCAGGCAGTTTTCTGTCGGTAGACAGAAAAGTGCTCCGCAGGCCGCCACTTGTCATATCGTAACCGTTGTAAAGCAGCTTAAGAAACCAAAATCGAGGACAAAATAGCGAAGATTAGACCGAAGCCAATCATACTTTAGTTCTTTGAGAATTCAGACTTTTTCGGCGTCCTTGACAGATTTGACGAAATCCGCACAAGAATTTGGGAATGACAGAGTTGTTCGCCGAAACAGTCACCAACGAGCGAAGAGACGTGATTTCTTTGGCTTCTCATTCAGCGAGAATTACAAGACGAATTCAGACGATTGAGAAGAAAGCCGCTTTACAACAAACGATATAACAAATGGCGGGTTAAGGTGAAAACTAGTTAACTTAGTGCCCGCAGGCAGTTTTCTGTCGGTAGACAGAAAAGTGCTCCGCAGGCCGCCACTTGTCATATCGTAACCGTTGGCAACCATATTAAGACAACACCCATAAATGAGAGCAATTATAATACTGAAAATATTTATTTTGAGTTTTGGGTTTACTTATTCACAGACTAATTGTGAAAAATACTCAGACAATTATATTCCCAAAAATTTAAACGATGCTTTAATATATCTTGATTGTAGGTGGTCAGAGAAAGACAAGGAAGAATTTAGAAATAAAAATGAAGATGATGCAGTATCAGAATTACACTTTGGTACAGGACAAGCGATTAGAAATGATTGGGGACTTTGGGGGAAAAGGAAAACATCGCTTGTAAAATACTTTAATAGACTTGGCATTTACCATCCTGATGATATTTCTTCTATCATTCTTACATCATTTCATAGAAAACTAAATAGTAAATCTATTGATTTGGATAAGCAGATTGAATCCTATAAACAGTATTGGGAAAAAGCAAAAGCAAGAAATGATTCAATCGAAAATTTGACAAATAATGAAAGTGAGAGAGAATTTGAAACCTTTGAAATAGGAGATACAATAAAGATAGAGTATAAAGTTAGTGTGCAAGGAAAAAACGTTTGGATTTATAGGATTCAAAAATATCCTGCTCTATATGAAACTCCTAATTGTTTCGTTACTGGAATTGTAAAAGAAAAGAGAAAAAAGACCAGAAGAAAAGGAAATTATACTTTGACAATTTTTGTGACAGACATTTGTGGATACAAAGAAGCAATTTATAGTGGATTGGATGATAAATTCAGAATAGGTGAAACATATGATTTTTTTAGTCTTGAACACTTCAAAATCACTAAAGAATATAAATACGGTTGCCAACAAACGATATAACAAATGGCGGGTTAAGGTGAAAACTAGTTAACTTAGTGCCCGCAGGCAGTTTTCTGTCGGTAGACAGAAAAGCGCTCCGCAGGCCGCCACTTGTCATATCGTAACCGTTATGTGGCATTTTATGACAGCAGATCAACAACCATGAAGAAAACTATTCATATTCTATTTCAGTCTGTAATTGTCACTTTAATTCCTTTATTATTTCTATTGGCGTGCCAGAAAAAATCCGGTGTTGAACCTGAGAAATATAATGTTTCGGAAATTTCAAAAACAGATACCGTAAACTTGACAAGCGAAGAGAAAATCCAATCACCGAAATTATATAAACAGGAAGACAAGATTATAAATACAATACATAATCAATCTATCAAAATTCAAAAGACTAAAGTTATTAATCCCTCAAGAATCATGTATTGCAATCCTGAGCCTGTTTCTTATCCGGGTGGTGAACAAGAATTATTAGTATTTCTTGATTTGAATAATTCATACAAAAGACACAAATATTACGAAAGTATTGAAGGAATTGTTTATCTGAAACTCCTAATTGATTCAACCGGGAAAGTCCTTGGCTCAAATATTTTACGCGGAGTAGGATTAGGAATTGATGAGGAAGCTATTCGATTGGCAGAACTTTTAAAATTTCTTCCAGCAAAAGATTCTGCTTGCAATACAATTTCATCAGACTATATTTTGAAAGTTAATTTCATAAAACCTCAATATCCGACAGTTATTATTGATGATGTTTACATAGAAGATATTACTATTCCGAAGAATACTAAAAAAGGCATTTGGCATTTTAGAAAAAATGCGAAACCATATTTTCCTGGAGGAAAGTTAAAAATGTCAAACTATTTCAAGAAAAACTTATGTTATTCTTTTGATAAAATCTCTATAGGAAAAGAAGGAAAAGTAAAGTTGGGTCTTAAAATAAATGAAAATGGAGAACTTTCAGATATAACTGTTCATGAATCTGATGGGGAAGGTTTTACGGAGGAAGCTAAACGCCTTGTTAAATCTGTAGAAAACTGGCATCCTGCAATCATAAATCATAGACATGCTTCTGGTTACATGAAAGTAACAATTAAGTTTAAAATACCTAGAAATCTAAAGATGCATATAAAAAAAAGTAATGAAATTTAGAATTATTAGGGGGGAAAAGAAAAACGCCACATAACAAACGATATAACAAATGGCGGGTTAAGGTGAAAACTAGTTAACTTAGTGCCCGCAGGCAGTTTTCTGTCGGTAGACAGAAAAGTGCTCCGCAGGCCGCCACTTGTCATATCGTAACCGTTAGCAACTAGTTGTAAGCAAGCGAGATGAGTAAGGATTGAGAGGATTCTGACTGGTTGAATTGATTTGGATTTTGCGACAAAAATGAAAGTAGAGCAACGCGAAACTGACAGCGAATCTTTAACAAACGCTTCGCGTAGAAATGAGGGAAAAAGAGTTTTCAGTGGTCAAGACATTTTAACGGCTGGCAGTTTATCAAATCCGGGAGGAGAATTTTATCGGAAATATAGCTGACAAGTTCTGAACGAATACTAATTCAGTCGCAGCTAACCACAATTGTGCAAATGAACCTCTATACTTCAGCATATCTGGCATTTCAAAGATAGTAATATCCCTGTTTTAGAGATGCAATACCCTTATTGTGGTTAGGAGTTGTAACTCTCTGTCTTTCTTTACCAGCCTTTTATAATTTCCCATTTCCTCTTTTTATGTCGTATATTTGTACTTATGAATTTACTTATTTATGTTGTTGAAGGTCTGAGAAAATGTATTCTAAAACTGACACTAAAACAAACGGATTTAAATTTGATGCCGATAGCTATCGGCACCGGGAGGATGACCACCCACCTTAGTGTTGATTTGTATTTATGATTTCTAGATATGCTTGTTCACACTTATCAAACTATTGATACGATTCATATTTTCAATCATCCAAAAGACAAAGCCATAAAAAAAAATATGATTAAAATTGCAGCTGTCCTATTAATCTTTACTGTTTCCACTTTAACAGTAAAAGCAACAGATATAGGTTCAATTACAGTGAATTGGACTACTAACTGTAATCCATTATATACTGGGGATACCTGGGAAGTCACATTAGCTATTGTTCATTACCCTTCCTTAAGTGCTTTTTGGATATGTGACCCTAATCCAGCTATTGTACCTGATTACAGTGCCAGAGAAAAGGGATTTTATGTTGATCAATCTTGTTATGATTCACAGGCACAATATATGGTAATAGCAAATGTGAAGCTCAAGAGGAACGGACAGACAATCTGTGAAGGAAGTTCCAGAACAGTAATGACATGTTATGATTTGTATCAACTTGAGGATGTATATGTTACATGCTCTTGCGATTAATTAATTTAATATGTCTTCCAAGTATAATACGAACGCCTTCTTTCTCAAACTCGGAAACTTGTGTTTATTTTTAATAATCGTTTGCGGGAATAATCTGCTCTTTGCCCAAAAAGAAGCGTGGAACTGGTATTTTGGCGACTATGCCGGTGTTAACTTTAGCACCGGCATACCTGTCGCACTTTCCAATTCAGCCATGCACGCATCTTTTGGCAATGGTGTAATCAGTGATTCAACGGGTAGCCTACTTTTTTATACTGATGGTATTCAGGTTTGGAACCGGAATCACCAGCAAATGCCCAACGGTTATGGACTATTGTCAAGTAATGGATCAACAGGGAGTATGAGTTACCAAACGGGATTAATTATTCCTAAGCCAGATGATCCTGAAATCTACTATATTTTTACAGTTGATAACCACTTTCAGTATCCATATACCAAAGCAGGTATTTGTTATTCAGTTGTCGATATGGGATTGAATAATGGCTTAGGCGATATTATAACTAACAAGAAAAATATTCCACTCCCTTATGGTCTGCAAGCCTATGGAAGAATTGCTGCAACCTTTCACAAAAACCGACACGACATTTGGATAGTATCCCGTCTTTACGACGATGACAGGTATATTGCTTATTTGCTAACTCAAAATGGCATTGAAACTCCGGTTCTAAGTTCTACCGGAAATAATTATCCATCAAACACGGCTAATGATGGATGTATAAAAATTACCCCTGACGGAACGGGATTTATGAATATTAATGTTGGAAGCAAGAATGAACGATGTACATTCAACAATGAAACAGGACATGTTGAATTTCTATACTGGTTTTATAATTTTGGTGACAACCTGGGAGCAGAGTTCTCCCCTGATTCTCAACTTTTTTATACTAAAGGCAGCGTAGTATGGGATACATATATATATCAATTGGATTTTACGATACTTGATAAAACTGATTTTATTAATTCTGCTATTCAACTTGGGTTAGCGAGCCCAGATAAAACGGGTAGCGGTATGATGCAATTAGGCCCTGATGGAAAAATATATAGTTGTCAATTAGAGGAGCCCTATCTGGCTGTAATTAATAAACCCAACGACAGAGGATTAGCATGTGATTTGCAACTCAACGCAGTTGACCTTGCAGGTAGAAATTGTTTGAACTCCTTATCCTCCTTCATCCAATCCTACTTCCTCCGTTTCGATTACATCGGTGCTTGCGCCGGTTCCCCTTTTACGTTTACCCCCAACTTTAACCCTGAGCCCGACAGCATCCACTGGAACTTTGGTGATCCGGCAAGCGGTACAAACGATACTACCACACAGCTAAGCCCGGTTCATGTGTTCGCGCAGGGAGGCAGTTATACAGTAAGCGTATTTGTCCGATACCCGGATGGGCGCACCGAGCAAACCTCGCGCATTGTAACCGTGGCTGGTTTACCTTCACCAAACCTTGGCCCGGATATTACCGTTTGCAAAGGCACAAGCGTAACGCTGAATCCCGGCAGCTTTGCTTCTTATACATGGAGTAACGGCACCCTGGGGCCAACTATTACCGTTGCCGATTCCGGCCAGTATTGGGTTGAAGTGGTAAACGATACCGGCTGCATAAACCGCGATACACTTCAATTGCAGTGGTTTGCACAACCCAGCCTTGACGAAACCAACCTTACCGTTGCACCCACCACCTGCAACCAAAGCACCGGCGCTATTACCGGCTTACAGGTAAACGCCTTGCAACCCTATACCCTTACCTGGAAAAACGGCAGCGGCTCCATTCTGGGAACAACACCCGACCTGTACCACCTGCCCGTGGATAATTATACCTTGTGGGTAAGCGATTCGGCAGGCTGCAATACGCCTGTTAAAACCTTTACCATTCATAATGTCGGCGATACGCTGATCCTTTCGGTAGATAATTCCGCGGCTCATTGCGCCCGGCCCGATGGAAGCATACAAATAAACGCCACTTCGGGGCTTACGGATATGTTGCAGTATTCGCTCAACGGCACCGACTGGTTTTCAAATGGCGGCTTATTCAGCCAGGTGGCTCCCGGTAGTTACCAGGTGTGGGTAAAAGATTCGCTGGGATGCAAAAAGGTGTACGATGGCAACCCTGTGGTGATTTCAAATATTCCCGGCCCGGTGGTGCAACCACCCACAGTTGTGCCCGAAACCGGCGGGCAAGGCAACGGAAGTATCAGCATAACCGCCACATCAGCAGGTGATACCGTTTGGTATTCAATCAACGGCGGCACACCCCAGCCGGACAATGGATTTGTTCAACAACCTGTCAGCAGGCAGTTATTCTCTCACAGTAGCTGATGCTTTTGGCTGCGATACCACTTTTACGGTAATCGTAACCAATCTGCCACTGATACACCTCGAAGCCATTGCCGGCGACGGCAGCGCCTGCCTGGGCAATGTGGCTGTGGTTCCTTTGCTGGCCAATAATTTCGACGGGGTGCAGTCGTTCAGCGCCACGCTGTATTACGATCCGGCCATTGTTACCTGCCAGAATACCTTGAATACCGATCCTTTGCTGCGCGATTCGCTGAGTGTGGACCTTATCCCAGCCCTGGGTCAGGTGAATATTTCGTGGAACGGAAACAAAGCTGTTTCCTTAACCAACGGCTCTGTTTTAACCGAACTGAGTTTTGCTTCCGTGCTTACAGGACAGAGTTATGTGAGCTGGGAAACAGTCGCCGGGGATATGCCGGTTTATTGACAGTCTGGGCAGCAGCATACCCGCAGCCTTGTTACCCGGACAGGTAAAGGTTTACAGTATTCCAAAGGCAAGCGTGAGCAACCCGAAACCCGTTTGCGAAGGCGGTGATCTGCTTATTATGCCCACCTACCAGACCGGAACCGGCAACGGGGAACATTACCTGGACATGGACAGGCCCGGAAGGATTTACCAGTGACAAACAGTTAGTTTATTTCCCCGTAACCACAGCTGATCAGTCGGGAACATACACGATTACCTTGAGCGATACCAACCACTGCACCAGCATAATAACTGCTGAAGCAATGATTGTTCCCACACCCAAAGCATCGTTTGCCGGGCAGGACACCTTGTACCTCGATCCCGGCAGCGACCTCGATGCAGGCCAAGGGTTTGACAACTATGCCTGGAATACAGGCGACAGTACCCAAATAATCCGCACCGGGTCGAAGAAGGCTGGTATGCAGTTACTTTGAAAGATGGAAAATGCTCGGCAACGGATTCTACGTATATTACAACTCCATACGCACCGCTTTTCCTTCCCAACGCTTTTACGCCCGATGCCGACGGGCTGAACGACAGTTTCCGCCCTGTTACCAATCCCGACCAGCTTACAGCTTACAGCATGTACATTTACAATCGCTGGGGCGGGCTTATCTTCGAATCGCATAATCCTTCCGAAGGCTGGGACGGGCACTGCAGCGGCGCCCCTTGTCCGGCTGGTGCTTATACGTATGTGGTGAAATATGGAAGTAAATCGGCTACTTTAAATAAGAAGGAAAGGGTGCTGAGGGGGATGGTGACGTTGGTTAGGTAGTCTATTATTTCGTTCTTTGCCCTGATTATGCCAGATGTCTCAGCCTAAGAGAAATTACCTGACAAGATAAACAAGCAGTTGCTAACACACGATATATGGCGGGTTGAGTTGAAAACTAGTTAACTTAGTGCCCGCAGGCAGTTTTCTGTCGTTAGACAGAAAAGTGCTCCGCAGGCCGCCACTTGTCATATCGTAACCGTTACCGCCAATATTGAAACACCGACTACGAAATCTGAAGGGCAAGATTCTAACTTAGTATGACAGTTACACAATTATTATCTACTAAGTATCAATAATGAAAGAATAGACAGTTCCCTAATAAAATATTTAACCATTCTTCATTTATTTGTAGTATATTTGATCTTGATTTTTGAATAAATTTTTTAAATGAAAAATTCTGATAAAAAATATGCGAGCAGCTTTCTAATAGAATTGTGCAAGGACGAACACCCGCCTTAAATTTTAGTAATACTGGTAACTTTATAAAATAATCATCCATCAATAAACGACAACCAATATTGAAATGAAAAAGATATTAATTTCGATTGCTTTGTTGCTTACTGCGACTTTCACTTTTTCACAGGTTTTTCAGGTTAAAGTCCGGCTCGAAGGCTCCTGTGTAACTCCAGACCAAAACACATATTATGTTGTGAAAGTGGACGTTGAAAACACACAAACAAACACAATAGTTGAAACGGAAACTTCTACAACACTAACTACCAATTATGGAACCCCGGTAGATATTATTGTGAATCTTGACCAGTTCTGCACAGCCGATAACACCAAGAAGTACAAAATACATGTGGAAGCTGCCAAGGTTTATCTAAGTCCGCCAAGTATTATTTGTAGCCAAAAATTGACCTATGGGGAATTAAAATCTTGTGATGATTTTTGGAATACCCAGATATTGGTTGGAACTATAACCTTGAATTAAGGAATGATCAAATTTCGGGTAATTGCCAATCTTTGCCTTCTTCTATTTTTTATTATTATTGACAATGCACTTTATTGCCAGAACCAGGCAAATAATTGGTATATTGGTAGCAAACAAGCAGGGGTGAATTTTAATTTAGGAGTACCAATAACTCTTATAAATGGCGCTAACCAATACAATAGTGATGGAGGAACTGCATGTGTATCCGATACACTGGGCAACCTGCTATTCTATACTAATGGTGAAACTGTCTGGAACAGGAATCATCAGATAATGCAGAATGGAAGCGGGCTGGAAGGCGACAACTCAGCCTCCCAGCCCGCTTTGATTGTTCAAAAGCCCGGATCACAAAACCTGTACTATCTCTTTACAGTTGGTAGCAGATATCAGGAATATGGTTTGGCATACAGCATAATAGATATGAATGAAGATGCTGGTAATGGTTCCGTAATGACCAAAAACCAAAGAATGTTAGCATCGGTATGGGCTCGAGATAAATTAACATCTGTTAGGCATAGGAATAGCAAAGACTATTGGATTATCGCCAAGGATAGGTTAAATGGGAATTTTCATACCTATCTTCTTTCATCTACTGGAATAAATCCAACACCGGTTATAAGTATTTCCAAACAAACGAGTATTTCATGGTATGGTCCAGCAAAATTTACTCCTGATAGAAAAAAACTTATATCTTGTTGTCGTTCATATAGCGGATATTCTGATGGGTCATTTGAAGTCTGTGATTTCAATGACCAAACCGGTGAAATTTTTACCAGGTTTATCATCAAGCAATCAAATACCACTTCATTTTGCATATTAGGATGTGATATTTCACCAGATTCAAAAATATTATATGTGGCCACTCATGGGTATCCAAATATTACTGGCGAGTCGCTGCTGCAATACGATCTTAGACTTACTGATTCTCTGGCATTTTTCAATTCCTGTATCATTATTGATACCGCTGCCCGTTCAGCGGGTCTACAATTAGCACCTGATGGTAAGATTTACGGGATAAGATATATATATCCCCAAAATGATACATTGTTTTATTATTTGGATGTAATTCATGATGTATGGAAACGTGGTACAGCCTGTAATTTTGAGTCTTATGTCGTAAACCTTCAAAACCGCAAAGCGTATTCCAATCTCCCCAACTTCCCTCAAGACCTCCTTTACCGCTTCGTCTGGTCCGGTGGCCCCTGTGCCGGTGTTCCCTTTAACTTTCATCACCGTTTTATTCCCGAGCCCGATAGCATCCACTGGGATTTTGGCGATCCGGGCAGCGGGGCAGCCAATTTCAGCACGGTACATAACCCAACGCATGTGTTTTCGGCAGGCGGTACGTACGTAGTGTACACCTATGTAAAATACCCAAACGGCCGCATCGAGGAAACCAGCCGCGAGGTGGAAGTATTACCCAAACCATACCCCAACCTTGGGCCGGATACACTAGTTTGTGCTAATACAAATGTTACCTTAACTCCCGGCAGCGGCTATGCAGGTTATTACTGGAACGGCTCTATCGTGCCCGGCAACCCCACATATCTTGCCAGTGATACCGGCACCTATATTGTTCGCGTAAAAAACAACCTCGGCTGTTTTAATGCAGATACAATTAGAGTATTGCAACGCCCGGCGCCTGCTTTAAACGAAACCAACCTTAATATTGCACCCACCACCTGCGGGGGAACTACCGGCGCCATTACCGGATTGCAAATCAATGGACAGCCTCCGTACAGCATTCAATGGACAGCCTCAGGCACGCCCATCAGCGATTCGCTGGATATGTATCACCTCGGAACCGGATTATACGAACTTCATATTACCGATGGTTTTGGCTGCACAAATACCGTAGCATCCTATGCCATCAGCGACGCAGGAAATATTTTAATTGATACCGCTTCGGTTACACCGGCGTATTGCGGGAATAACGATGGAACGCTTTCAATAACGGCTGTTTCCGGCCTTGGCAGCATGTTGCAGTATTTTATCAAAACCGGTAGCGATACGCTTTCACAATGGAGCAACGGGCAGTTTACCGGCCTGCCGGGCGGAGCGTATTATGTGTGGGTAACCGATTCGAGCGGTTGCAGCTCGGTGTATGCCAGCGTATTGCAAATTGATAAACTTACAGCACCCGAAATCCTTACAGCCACTTCCTCGCCCGAAACCGGCTCTGCCGCCGACGGAACCATAACAGTTAATGCTCTGGGTATTGATTTAACCTACTCATTGAATGGTGCTACGCCTGTAAACACGGGTCATTTCACCGGGCTCTCGGCAGGCAGTTATTCCGTTACGGTTACTAATACTGCCGGTTGCGATACTACATTTACCATTTCGGTTGCTAACGAATCAGGCATAGTGCTGTCGGCTATTGCCGGAAACGGCTTTGCCTGCCTGGGCAAGGAAGCCAAAGCACCGATAGTTGTAAGTAATTTCAAAGATGTACAATCCTTCGAAACCATTCTGAATTACGATCCGCTTTTTGTCACTTGCCTTGGTTTCAACAATCCACATCCCCTGTTTGGCGGTTCACTCGAAGTAACTCTACCCGCAAGCGGGAAAATACTAACCCGCTGGAATGGAACAGCACCGCTTACCCTGCCCGACAGCACGGAGATTGTGCAGCTTGTGTTTAATTCGTTGCTGCCCGGTAATGCTTTGTTGTTGTGGGAAATCAGCCCGGCTATAAGCAATTTCTTAGGTCCCGGCGGCGATACGCTGAACGTGGATTATACGCTGGGAACAATATTGATCAGCAATCCGCCAAAAATTCTTCCAGCTCCCGAACAAAAGGTTTGTGAAGGAGAACTGTTGTGGGTTTCGGCAACCGTGCAGAACGGAACCGGTCCGCTCAGCTACCTATGGCAAACTCCGACCGGCCCCACCGCACAGGAAAGCATTATCAGCATGGCCACTTTAGCTGATAACGGACTGTACGAACTCATTGTTACCGATACCCTTCAATGCGCCGATACTTCGTCGCAACTGGTTACAGTAGTCCCGATACCCGTTTCCGGCTTCCCCACCAACAGCGACACCCTTTATTTCGACGAACGCATCCAGTTTGAAGCCACCCAGGGTTATGACAGCTATACCTGGAATACCGGCGACACCACCAACAGCATACTTGTAACCACCGAAGGCTGGTACAAAGTAACCATTTCAACACCAGAAGGCTGTACCACAACCGATTCGGTAATGATGCTTTATGCCTTTGTTCCCCTTACCATGCCCAATGCCTTTACACCCGATGGCGATGGTTTAAATGATGTTTTCCGGCCTGTTACCTTACCCGAAAAGATAACTTCCTTCAGCATGTATATATACGACCGCTGGGGACAACAGGTGTTCTTCACCAATGATATTTCGTTGGGCTGGGATGGAACCATAAACGGCAATCCGGCTCAAATTGGTGGTTATGTGTATGTGTTAAAATATGGAAATCCATCGGGGGCGGAGAGGGAAAAGCGGGGGCTGGTGACGGTGGTAAGGTAAAAATCATTCAAACAAGAAGAAAGTACTTATAACATTTTATGCAAAAATGCAATATAATCAATTGTTAATCAGACAACTTTATATTCAGAGAAAGAAACACAGGCGGTAACACACGTAGCCGTTGCACAACCCTCTCAAAAGATTGAAAAGTAGCAGGCAAGTTTGAAAAATGACTCAATTGGATGCCATAACGGCTCAGGTGAATTTCGGATTGGCGCTTACTAAATGAAAAAGGACATGGCTCAAAAAGCCTCGAATAGCTTCAAAAAGGACCTGAAAAGGGCCATTTTTGTGATTGGACAGGGATTTAGCTTCAATTCGTGCCCTTTTCCCTTGAAACTTCATATATTTTTTAAGATTATAGCATAGTGCTGCCATCAGCACATGTTTTGTTGCCTGGCTTATCCCCCGGGTATTAACACGTTTCATATTCAGGAAATTGATCAGGGTGCCCAAAACAGGTTCTACCGTTGAACTGCGTATTTTACTTATTTTCCGGGCATAGGGCGTTTGCATTCGTTCGTGCATCCGGTCATAATACGGTTTGTCAATGCTGTCGCTCAGCACCTTGAAATCGCTTTTACCAATGCAACTGCTTCGTAATGGGCAATTCTTACATTTGCTGTTATTGGAGCGGTAAATTTTTTTTATATATCCCTTTTTGTCGGTTTCCAGTTTGCGGAATGGCAATTGGGCTTTGTTGCCCCGGGTGCATTCGTACCGGTCCAGTTCGGGCTTGTAATCAAATCCTTCGCGGGTAGGTTTGTACAGTCCGAAGTTGGGGATGTAAGCTTCAACATTATGTTCTTCGCAGAAACCTCTAAATTTACTTTTTATTTAACCATCAAAAAAGGTCAACCTATTTCAGTATAAGACAAATCGACATACGCGAATTATTTAGCAAAAAATATCTTACCTTTACAGTATGAAAGCCATCGAAATATGACAACAATTGCATTAAAAAAATTATTGATAAACAGGATAGCAGAGATAAATGACGTGTCATTTTTAAATGCTATAAAGACTATTCTGGACACCAAAACTCAGACTCAGACACTTTCACTGACGCCTGAACAACGGTTTGAAATAATGGAATCCCAGAAAGAAATTGAATCAGGACTTTTCGTTGAACAAGTTGAACTTGACAAAGAATTTAATAAATGGCTAAGCAGAAAATAGTCTGGTCTCATAGAGCCAGAATTAAACTGTTAATGATTCTTGAATTCTATACTGAACGAAATAAGAGTAAGACCTATTCTAAAAAACTATATACGAAATTTAATAAGGAATTATCGCTTCTCCTTAATCAACCAGAAATTGGCATAAAGACTGAATTAGAAGCAGTTCGCGGATTAATCGTTGAAGAGTTTATCTTGTTCTACGAAGTGACTTCTGAAATGATAATTGTCCATACACTTTGGGACAGCAGACAAAATCCTACAGATTTGAGAATAAAATAGAATCAACAACTATTGCCAACAAACGATATAATAAATGGCTGGTTAAGGTTAAAACTAGCTAACTTAGTGCCCGCAGGTAGTTTTCTGTCGGCAGACATAAAAGCGCTCCGAAGGCCGCCACCTGTCATATCGTAACCGTTAGCGCCAAGTTTATTGGACCGCGTTAAAAATATTACTTGTTTCCTGTTAAAGAAACATTTATCTTTGCATAAACTTTTACAATATGACTGAGAAATTTCAAGTTCAGTTTTTAGAAGATGCAGCTGACTTTTTAGACAACCTGGAAGAAAAGGCAAGAGAAAAGATTTACTATAACATTAAGAAAGCTCAATTGACAAATGATAGAGAGTTATTCAAAAAATTGAATAATGAAATTTGGGAGTTTAGGACTTTGTTTAATAAGACACATTATAGACTTTTTGCATTTTGGGATAAGGTAGGTAACTCGGAAACAGTTGTAATTTCTACACATGGGCTAATTAAAAAGACAGACAAAACGCCAGTCGCTGAATTGGAAAAAGCGGAGAGATTGAGAAAGTTTTATTTTGAACAAAAAAGTTAAGAATTATGAAAAAGGAAGCCATGAAAACATACAGTTTAGATGAAATGATAGATAAGCATGTCGGTAAAGTGGGAACACCAAATCGAGAAGCATTTGAACACGAATTACGTATTGACTTGCTAGGTGAAGCAATCAAACGAGCTAGAAAGGAACGCCATTTGACTCAAGCTGAACTTGGGCAATTGGTTGGTGTAAAGAAAGCTCAAATCTCTAAGTTAGAGAATAGCCTGACAGACGCTCGATTTGAGACAATAATTAAAGTATTTAAAGCATTGAACGCTAAGGTTAATTTTAACGTTGAATTGCTCAATCAGAAAGTTAAACTTGCCTGACAGAAAGAAAACCTGGCGGTAATCGAGTAGACGGCCCCGCCAGCATCCCGATAGCTATCGGGACTGACGGGGGGGCCTCTCACACCACTCCCGCTTTTAGCGGGATAAATTCCCGTACGGTTCTCGTATACAGCGGTTCGTCAGGTATCAGCATCATCGCTCTTTACACCAATGATACCTTTGTCTGTGTTTAAGGCAAGGCTAGCAAATTCGAAATTTGAACCTCTTTAGCGAATTCGAGACAAACTAACGTTCAGCCCTTCACTGTGCATCTCTGGTGTCGGATAGCCCGGTTGGTTCAGTTCGCTCGACCACCGCGTTACTATCATTCAGTTCATACTATGCTTACCTACTATGGCTTCTGCTGACTTCTTGGCGCATAGAAAACGAATCTATTCCAAGATCTCCCCTGGTAAGAGCTTCTTCCTTCCTCCGATGCCTGCGGTATCTACATAACTGCTTTTCTTGTAGTCTTAGGGCGTTGCAAAGATGTGCTTGCTTACCCAAACAGCTATGCCTCATATACCGTTCCTGTTCGTCAGTACCGGATTTTGCAGTCTCGCTTCCTTCAGTGAATACTTCACAGTAAACCACCTTGCGACTTGCTAATACTTCCGGTTGTTACCCCGGTGTATAAGGGCCTTGCACCCTCTGGGAAAATATCACCCGTTGTTAGCTTATAAAGAAAAATTTGTAATTTTCATCTTTTTCTAAAGCTTACGACGGGTGTGCACTGCTCATGCAGTGCACACACAAACGCTATAGCAAATGCGGGTTTTTGAGCTGCGCTCAAGAGACCGCTTCGCTAAGTTGCGTGTAGGTTGAAACATATGAAATCTTTACATACATTTCCCGATAAATCGGGACAAGTAGTGCTGACAAACAGTTGAGCAACAATTTATTCCCGCACTTACCATAGTGCCATCCATTATATGCAATGCAACAAAACCGATAAAATAAGACTTTTTTCAATGTCTATTAAAAATTATGTTGCGCTTTCGGACAACTTTAATTATCTTTGCAAATTATGAATGAAAAAAAACACAGGACTGTGTTATTGTATAGAGACTACTTTACTGACTTCTACAATAAACAGAAGCAGAAAGTGAAAGACAAAATCATCTGGACATTTAGGATTATTGAAACTCAACAACAAATACCAACCGACTATTTGAAACATATAGAAGGAACGGACGGACTATATGAAATAAGGGTTCAACAGAGTAGTGATATATTTCGCATTTTCTGTTTTTTTGATGAAGGCAAACTTGTTGTTTTAGCTAACTGCTTTCAAAAAAAGACCCAGAAAACACCAAAGTCTGAAATTGACAAAGCATTAAAAATTAAAAAGGATTATGAAAATGAAAAATAATATAAAACCACTTGACCAATTCATTGACGAAGAATATGGTAAAAAAGGGACTGCAAAAAGAGTCAAGTTTGAGAAAGGATTTGAAGCATTTAAGCTCGGCTTTCTTATTCAACAAGCCAGACTTGAGAAAGGAATGACACAAGAAGAACTAGCTGTAAAATGTGGAACTAATAAAGGTTACATTTCTAAAATTGAGAACAACATAAAAGAAGTTAGAATCTCGACACTTCAAAAAATAGTTGAACTTGGTCTTGGTGGACATTTGGAACTTTCAATAAAACTGTAAAATACTCATTGACAGACAAATAAAAACCACAGGTAACAGGCGTTTGGCTCAATGACGGGTTAAGTGCCTCTATGACAGTTTAGTGCAAGGTTCTGGTATTGTGCTTCTAATGAACTTTTGTACTGCAAATCCGCCACTGCGCCTAGCGCCAAACCGTTATCACCAATTAAGTCAAAAATCAAATAAAAATGAAAGTTACAGCAGAAAAAAATGAAAAAGTTGGTAATATGATATTTGCCACTATTTACCCCCTTTATTGGGATAGATTGGAAAAGCATGGAAGAACCAAAGAAGAATTCCATCAGGTTATAGAATGGTTAACCGGTTTTGATGAAAAAAAAGTACAATCATTTATCGAAGAGAAAGTAACGTTCAGAACGTTTTTCGAAAAAGCAAAAATCCATCCCAATGCTCACATGATTAAAGGAGTTGTTTGTGGTTATCGAATTGAAGATATAGAGGATGAATTTGAATTGTATAAACAATGCAGGCGTATGGAAAAGTTGATTGATGAATTAGCTAAAGGGCGAAAGATGGAAAAGATTTTAAGGCAATAATCAAAATCGGAATTATGGCAAAAACAAAGACAACTTACACAGGAGAAAACGTAACAGATTTTATAAACTCATACGTTGATAACGAACAGAAAAAGGCAGACAGTTATCGACTTATAGAGCTAATGCAAGAATGGTCTGACTCTGAACCTAAAATGTGGGGACCGAGCATAATTGGTTTTGGTAATTATCATTATAAATATGCAAGCGGACACGAAGGAGATGCACCAGTTCTAGGATTTTCGCCAAGAAAACCAGCTCTTACGCTTTATGTATATTCTGACACTGATAGAAGCAAATTAGTATTAGCCGACCTCGGTAAATTCAAAATGAGTAAAGCTTGCATCTATGTAAAAAAACTTTCCGATATCAATATTTCAGCATTGAAAGAACTTTGCATTGAATCAATTAAATACATCAGTAAGCATAACGAATGTTCATGCAGAACAAAACAAACCAATTAACGAAAGAAAGAAAAACTGGTGCTAAAACAGCTTTGGCAAAAGTGGCGGTTCAGTACTCCGCAGTCCGCCAGCTGGCGGAGATTAATCAAACTTTGCTTCTCCGCATCAACATTTGTTATGAAAATCGACACCTTCGCCAAGCCCGAAAACGTTATAGGCAACGCAGGAAAACGTATTCTATAACAAATTGACTGATGAAAAATATTAATTAATTTCAAGCTAAAACTGACTAAAATCCAATTTTAAAAACGGAAATAAAATAAAGTGCAAATCAATTACAATCCTATTTCTAATTATAAGCACAAACATTTGTTTAGCGCTAAAAGGTACTATAGACATTGATTTTTCATCAAATGATTGGAAGAAATTAGGCTCTGCAGAGGTAAAAGAGTTTGATTCGAAATTATCCACATGTATTTCGGATAGAACCGGAATGGCATATCTGCATGGAATAGATTTTCAAAATGGAATAATTGAGTGCGATTTATATTCACCTTCGCATAAACGTATTTAGGGATTGTTTTTCGGATTGGTTCACTTACCAACTTTGAGTACATATATTTTCAACCTCATACAAGCGGAAAATGGGATGCTGTGCAATATGACCCAATTTTTAACATGTCAGCCACATGGCAACTTTATAATGGAAAATCATATCAATTAAAAGTCAAGGTAAAATTGAAACGAACTGAAAAGAACAAATAGAGATGTATTTTGTTAAATTCATAACATCTGAATAAAAGCAGATGATATCATCAACAACACAGAAGGTGTGGGTTCTAAATTGCACAGAATTATGTCGGGACAGAAAGTCTTTTCTCCTAATGCACACTAGCAGTGAGAAGTACGCGAATCAGAAAACCGTTTTCACACGCCTTGGGTTTCTTTCGAAAAAGTAAATTGCTTTTATTTAAAAAAAAAACATGAAGTTATACATTAATATTTTAGCCTTGTCCTTCATTTGTGGCGTTGGTCATGCACAAACTCCCATTTTCGATTGGACTTTACAAATTGGAAATAACTCAAACTTGTACGCCGTTGATATGGTACTGGATAATGCAGGCAACATTTATCATTTAGGTGATTTTAGTAATGGCCCAACGGACTTTGATCCCGGGCCGGGTACATTCAATTTAACTACTGCCGGAGGAAATGACATTTATATCAGCAAACTGGATTCAGCTAAGAATTTCATTTGGGCTAAAAGATTCGGGGGTATTGATGATGATCAGGGAAGGGCTATGGCCGTTGATGATTCCGGAAATGTGTACTTCACCGGATACTTTAATGGAGTGGCAGATTTTGATCCGGGATCAGGAGTATATAATTTGACTGCTCAACCGGGTGGTAGAGATATTTTTGTTTGCAAACTTGATGCTAATGGTGATTTTGTTTGGGCAAAGCAAGTGGGCGGCACCTCATATGATGAAGGGAATGGAATTGCTGTAGATGCTTCCGGCGTCTATTTTACAGGCAATTTTTATGGGACTGTTGATTTTGATCCCGGTGCCGGGATCGCAAATTTGACGTCTAACGGGATGGACGATCTATTTTTGTGTAAGCTCAATTCGTCAGGCAACTTTCAATGGGCACAGCACTTCGGATCAACTGATGACGACTATGGCAATGCTATAGTATTAGATAATTCATCCAATGTTTTCTTAACCGGAAGCTTTACAGGAACTGTTGATTTCGACCCAGGCACATCTGTTTTTAACCTGACATGCTCAGCCACATCGCGAAATTGTTTTATACTCAAACTAAGCCATGCAGGAAACTTTTATTGGGCAACCCAGCTATCCTTGCCGGATGATGTTACTGGAAACACTCTAGCTATTGATGGGTCAGGTAATATTTTTGTTGGTGGCGGCGGGCCCGGCATGGCGTTATGTAAGCTTGACGCTATGGGAAACATTTTATGGGGCCATCTATTGACAGGATCCAATGCGAATGCACATTCAGTCGCGGTTGATGTTGGCGGGAACGTTTATGTTGCCGGCTCATTCAGAAACAGTGTTGATTTTGACCCAAGCGCCTCTACAGCGCTGTTAACTGCTGCAGGAGGATTTGACGCGTTTTTGGCCAAGTTCGACACTTCAGGAAACTACCTATGGGCATATCCTTTTGGAGATACATTTCAAGATTATGGAGTTGCTGTAGCACTTGATGCTGCTTCGAACATTTATTCTTATGGACAATTTAGGAATACTACAGATTTTGATCCCGGAACAGGAATATACAATTTAACTTCATTTTTTGGTAATGATTCCTATCTTCTTAAATGGAATCCTGCTCCTGTCGGAATAGAAGAAAATGTGGCAGGTACAAGTGTTCTCATCTACCCTAACCCAACGAATGACTGGGTCAATATCGGTTTAAACCATCTGAAAGATGTTACCATTAAAGTGTATTCAGCGAACGGACAATTGATTTATTTTCAAGAAAGCATAAATACTCCACTTCATCAAGTCAATCTTTCAGGTAGTGAAGGTATCCATTTTATTGAAATCTTTACACATGGTCAGCTTGTTTCAAAAAAAGTTATTAAAAGATAAAATATCATAATTATCATAAGCAAACTTAAATTAAGTCCCGTCGGCGGGACTAATGCTTCCCGTTATTACCTAGGCGCACAAGGGAATTACATTCTCTGGAAAAATTACACCCACTTCCATTACTAAAAAAAAATTTGTATCTTCGAGTTTTCGCTCAAGCATAGAGGTGGGTGTGTACTGCGCATGCAAGGCACACACACCACCTACCCACCATAGGCGTGATGGTAAAAAAGTGAATGCAAGTATTGCTTTTCATAATTATGCTGCCAATACAGATTTGCGATTCTAAGCCGTCTACTTTGGGTAGCTGTGGACCGTTGTAATTCATTTAAAAAAATGCCAATGTAAAAGTAATTAGTGAAAACATTTACACGTATCTCTTTAATATTTACAAACGCAACGATTATGGATAATACAAAAAAAAACATTTGGTTTCAAGACTCAATAATGATTAGCTGCAACATCGAATATGTTAACAAGTTATTTGATAATATTGGAGAGCACTACAAGGATCTGCTAAGTATGTATCCTGGAATGACAACAGTTGAACTAATTAAACAAGGAGTGGACTTTGTAACTATAAAAACGAATGAAGGTACTATGAAAAGAACCAACATTTCGGTCGATATTTCAGAAAATAAGATATTAGTCGAATTTGATGAAGAATATAGCACCAGTAAAATAACAACCAATTCGCATTTTGTGGAAAAATTTGAAGCGAGAAATGACAATATTGAACTCCATATTGAGATTCGCAACCTTGTAGCTCCAGGTTTTTTGGGGTTCTTCCTGCGTAATTTTGGAAGCAAGAATATTGGCAATGGATTTCTTGATTCGTATAAAAAAATACTTGAAAAATAACGAACTACAATAAATCAGGAATATGAGCGGCGTGCAATTCAGATAGCTATCGCGCCCAGCGTTTGTTAGCTTACGCTGAGCTCGTCCTTCGTCCTCGGTTCCCGCTTGAACTACATCCCTGCAGGCAATGTAAATAAAGCCGGTTCTGGGAGTTATTATTAAACAACTGTTGGCGCTATTGGCGGAGAAAAATGCGGCAGAAACCGGTTCGAGCAGACCGAGATTATAAAAAACACTGTCCAACGGAGCAAAACTTCAATTTGCTACAACAATAAAAGTTATAAAAGCTATTGGCGGACAATACAAGTGAATCTAATAACTATTTGAAACAGAAATCGACGCCTCAACAAAGGCTACACAAAAAAACAGGGCGGAAAACGCTAAATTTGAAGAAATATAATTTAATCAACGACTAAGCGGCTGATATGTTTGTGTTCGAAAATGCGCAATTTTTCATACCGCTATCCTTCAGAGAGTATGCAAAAATAATATCGCGGGTTCAATATTCTATCGCAACAAAAAAGCGAATAATATTAAGCGTCTGCGACCGGACAGCAATTGAAATTTTATTGAAAGTTAATTGATTGATGGGAAACGGGGTACAATTCAGTACATTCTATTATTTTTGCTTCTCAAGGCAAACATAGCAAACATGAAAATAACAAAAACTAAAAAGAGGTGGGGCATCATTTTGCTGTTGCTTGCAATAGCTATCAGCCTGGCCTTTTATCCACTACCGCCTCAGGATCCCATTCAATATTATGAAAGAGAAAGCGGGCAAATAAAAACCGAAAAGGTGGCCGGAGAAAAGTGGTTGGTATGGTTGTATTACAATCCGGTTGGAGAAGCAACCTTATGGGCGTTGGCGAAAAGAAAGCTGGTTTCATCGATCTATGGCAATATGATGGATCGCACTTCTTCAGCGAAAAAAATACATCCTTTTATTGAGGATTTTGATATTGATATGAGTGTTGCTCAAAAACAGGAGTTCAACAATTTCAACGATTTTTTTACCCGAAAACTAAAGGATGATGCAAGACCAATTGATACCAGCTCTACTATTGTTGTATCACCTGCCGATGGAAAAATTCTGGCTTATGCCGATATTAGCAACTCCGATTTTATCATAAAAGGATATCGCTTTGATGTATCCTCCTTTTTGGATAATCCTGATCTTGCACAAAAGTACCATGATGGTGCCCTGCTTATCATCAGGCTGGCCCCGGTCGATTACCATCGTTTTCATTTTCCTGTCAGCGGAAATTTATCTCCAAACAAAAAGATTGATGGTGACTATTATTCAGTCAATCCCTTTGCTTTGCGTAAAAAGGCTGAAATATTCTGTCTGAACAAACGGGAATATAGCAATCCTTTCAAATCCTTTGTTTGGTGATGTTGTTATGGCCGAAGTTGGTGCCACCATGGTAGGAAGCATCGAACAAACTTATAAGGGAAGTTCTGTAAATAAAGGCGAAGAGAAAGGTTACTTTAAATTTGGAGGCTCAACGGTAGTGCTGCTGTTCGAAAAAAGTAAAATCCACATTGATGAGGATTTATTGATCAATACAGCAAAGGGCTATGAAACAACTGTTAAAATGGGAGAAAGAATTGGAGAGGGAAACTAAAAGAGATATTCAATAAGTTTGTACCCTGAAAATTCAGCCATTGCGAAAAAAAAGTGCATTGACAATTCGGGTAAAACATGAACACTTGTGGCTTGAATAATAAAAGTGCCCGTTTAGAAAACGAAGCGTTTAAAAACGATAAACGCACCGTATGCAAACCGTCGTGAGCATTTCAAAATACGTGCATCCTCCTCAAAAAATATGCCGTTATGACGAAAAAACAAATAAAACTGATACTCAGAATAGTATTGCTTGTTGCAACCATAATCTCCATGTTTTTCGTACCATGGATTTTGGTAAGGGCATGGTTAGCGCCACTACCTGATACAGTTCAGGAACAGGTAAATGAAACAATTGGGCTTGGGTTCGATGGAATGATTGTTTATGTTGATCAGGGAGGAAAGGAACCGGAATTTTACACCGCAGGATGGAAAAACAAGGAAAACAAAATACCCGCCGATCCAAAATCCTTGTTCAAGATTGCCAGTATCAGCAAGTTATACGATGCTGTTGCTATTACACGATTGGTACATAACAAACAATTGTCGTTGGATAAAACGCTCGCTCATTACTTTCCGGAACTTAGGGGACGAATTGAAAATGCCGAAAGAATCACCTTGCGAATGATGGTACAGCATAGGAGTGGCATTCCCAATTTTACGGATACCCCCAACTTTTGGACAGCCCCACCAAAAAGCAGTAAAGAAACGCTTGAACTAGTTCTTGATTTACCGGCCGACTTTGAACCAGGTAAAAAGTATAAGTATTCGAATACAAATTATTTGTTGCTTTCCGAACTTATTGAAAAGGTAGTGGGTTATAGTAAATTCCAATACATCAGGGAAGAAATATTGATCCCTCTCGGGCTTAAAAATACTTTCGGATCGATTCATGAGGTGAATATAAACGATGTGATGAGTGGTTATTACGTTGGCATAGAAGAGGATATAAAGACTGCTGATTATGGCTCAATGATCGCTACAGCAGAGGACGTGGGCATTTTCGTGCGGGCATTAAACGATGGGTCATTGTTTAAAAAAGGAGAACAGGAAATCTATTCTTCCATTTACGAATATCAGCATACTGGATTAATCCCCGGCTATCAGAGTATTGCCAAATATCACGAAGACATCGACACGGTTGTTATCCAATTTTTGAATACCACTGATTTTGAGGGATACAACTGGAATCTGTCAGAAATTATTTACAAGCGTATTGTTAAAATACTGCGAAGAGAAAAAAGCTCATAACAATTTGCATAAGTATTGGCATGGAAAGTGATAAAAATCAACTTTTATTGACCCAGTCTACCAGCGGTTTTGCGCTCAACCTTCATCCCGGTTTCACAGGAATGTGCCGCACAATCTGCCACTACGTATACAAACTACCTTTATGGCAAGTTTAAAATCTGGAATCTGACTGCTTAGCAACAATGAAACTCAATGAAATCATATAATTGGTTAAGCGTTGAGCTGACTCTGCTACGACTTTATCCCGACCAGGCAATAACACTTGACGAATTAATGCTACGATTGAATAAGAAAAGCCGCAGCTAATAAACCATTACAACTGAAAGGTTCTGGAAAATTCTGGAATCCCAATATTTATCAGTATCGCCACCCAACGGCCTTAGGCACATGGATTTTCAGCAAATATCACCTAACTTAGCGAAATGCTAAGGTGAAGCAGCCGGATAATCCGCCACATGACCCAAACCCCGGCTGCAGGCTATTGATAAACCCAAGACACGATTAATAAATCAACGCTATGACAACATTGGTAGTAGGCGCAAGCGGTGCAACAGGACAGCATTTGGTAGATCAATTGTTAACCATGGGACAAAAAGTCAAGGTGGTTATACGTCCGACTGCAATTATACCCGACACCTGGAAGAATAATGACAAAATCTCAATCATCAGGACCGGTATTTTGGAAATTAGCGTCGACGAAATGACAGCTTACATAAATGATTGTCAGTCGGTTGCTTCTTGTCTTGGTCATAATCTGACCATGAAAGGTATTTTCGGGAAACCTAAAAAATTAGTAACTGATGCCGTTAAATTGCTTTGTACTGCAATTCAGAACAATTCGCCCGAAAAACCTGTACGGTTTGTATTGATGAATACCACCGGAAACCGGAACCGGGATTTAAATGAACCTATTTCGGGCACTCAAAAACTACTGATAGGCTTAATCAGTGTACTTGTACCACCGCAATCGGATAATGAAAAAGCTGCCGACTTTCTGCGAGTGAACATTGGGCAAAATAATAAATTTATTGAATGGGTGGCTGTACGGCCCGATACTTTAATAAACGAAAACCATGTAACCGGATACCAACTTTATGCTTCACCTACAAGGAGTGCTCTTTTTAATCCTGGCAAAACCAGCCGAATAAATGTTGGTAATTTTATGGCCAGGCTGATTGCCGAAAATGAATTGTGGAACAAATGGAAAGGGCAAATGCCGGTAATTTATAATAAATCAATGAGTGAGTAAATCAAAAACTTACCACACAAGTTATAATACTTGAGGGTTAAATGGTTTTCGAAGGAAATTTAATTGAATATCAGCTTTGCTTAATTTTGCCATGTAGTTGTTAATGTAGAAAAAGACTGTGTTTGCTAAAACTTTTGTAGTTTTATACACTATTTTCCGATTTCAGTTGTTAATAAAGGTGATTTCAGCTACTGCCTGCACTTTACTTCAAAAAAACAGTTCAAAATATCATGATCAAAAGAGAATTACTCACACCTTTTCAGAAATTTGTTAAGATTGAAAGCCTGAGCGGAATACTGCTGATGCTTACAACTTTGGTAGCCCTTATTTGGGCAAATTCACCCTACGGTGAGCATTACCAGGCACTATGGCAATATAAAATCGGCATTTCGACCGAGGGTTTTGCACTCAATAAGCCTTTGATACTATGGATAAATGATGGTTTAATGGCCATTTTCTTTTTCCTGATTGGTTTAGAAATTAAAAGAGAACTTGTTATAGGGGAGCTAAACTCATTTAAAAAAATGGCTTTCCCGCTGGTTGGGGCCCTGGGCGGAATGTTGGTTCCTGTTTTTATCTTCTTCAGTTTAAATCAAAATCCTGAAACGATTCATGGCTGGGGTATCCCAATGGCTACTGATATTGCTTTTTCGCTGGCAATTCTGAACCTCCTGGGTAAAAGAGTGCCGTTAAGCCTTAAAATTTTCCTTACCGCTTTTGCAATTGTCGATGATTTAGGAGCTGTACTGGTAATTGCTGTCTTTTACAGTGGGCATTTAAACATAGGTTTGTTGCTTACAGCACTGGTATTATTGGGAATACTGTATTTCCTATCAATGAAAGGACTTTACTCAAAATATTTAAATATTTTTATTGGAATCATCATCTGGGTTTTGTTTCTCAGGTCGGGCATTCATCCAACTGTTGCAGGTATATTGCTCGCTTTTGCTGTACCGCTTCGTCAACGAATCGACACCCCCGAATTCCTCGCAAATCTTGTAAGTATCTCTGACAAAATCAAGCAGGCAACCATTCTGCAAAAGCCAATACTATCGAACGAACAAATTGAACAAATCGACTATCTGGAAGACTGGACCCATAAATACCAATCACCACTTCAGCATCTGGAACATAAATTACATGGATGGATAGCATATTTCATTATACCTGTTTTCGCTTTTGCAAATGCAGGAGTGCTAATAAACAGTGATATCGAATTGGACACATTGCTGATACGAACATTGATAATAAGCCTGATTTTAGGCAAGAGCCTGGGTATTTCAGCTTTAATATTAACGGCTAAAAAGTTAAAACTTATTGAAGTGCCTCAGGATATTAGTAACAGGCAAATCATCGGAGTGTCATTTTTAGCAGGTATAGGGTTTACTATGGCCATTTTCATAGCGGTTCTGGCTTTCGAAAACAGCCCTCAGTTTATCGACTCAGCCAAAATCGGAATCCTGATTGGCTCATTGCTTTCCGCAATTATTGGGTATGTAATTTTACGATTTAATCCTAAACCAAAAATAGTTACAGATAACTAAGATTTTATAGTCTGTTATTATTTAATGACCCTCCAACCTGACTGGCAGCAGACAGAGGCAACAAGACGTAAAACACTGATTTTATGTTGTTTAATCCGATGTAAATAATAATATCAACTGACTAAATGTCAAATAATTAAAAATTACAGGGAGATTACTTTAAGGTTACCAACACCGGTTTAAGCACTTTGCAGCCATATGCTTACTCCTCTCCTATTCCAATCATACCGGCACCAACTTCGATGAGTTTCCCTTTTTCGCATTTGATGATCCGTGAAGGGTATTTCCGAAGCAGCGCATAGTTGTGTGTAGCCATAAATACAGCCCGGCCTGATTTGCTGATATCAAACAGCAGTTGCATAATACCATCCGAAGTTTCGGGATCGAGGTTCCCGGTAGGCTCATCGGCAAGGAGTAGTTCAGGATCGTTAATCAGCGCCCTGGCAATGGAAACACGCTGCTGCTCTCCACCCGAAATCTGATGTGGCATTTTAAACCCTTTGGTAATCAATCCAACTTTATCGAGCACTTCGTTCATGCGGTGGCGCATGGCATCAGGGTCTTTCCAGCCGGTAGCTTTCATCACAAAAATAAGGTTATCGTTTATGGTACGATCGTTCAGCAATTGAAAATCCTGGAAAACGATACCAATTTTACGCCTCAGAAAGGGGATTTCTTTATGTTTCAATTCCGGAATACTAAACCCTGCAACTTCGGCTTTACCTTCGCGGAGTGGCAAATCGGCGTATAAAGTCTTCATCAGGCTACTCTTACCGGTACCCGTTTTACCCACCAGGTAAACAAACTCACTTTTGTGGATATTGAGTGATACTTCAGATAAAATAAGATTATCACGTTGAAAAATGGAAACACCTTCAAGAGCAATGATGGAATCGATAGCCATAAAAAACAGTTATGTAGTAAATGTTCTGCAAAAATAACTTATTTACCCACAACTGTTAAAACTACCTTCCGAAAATATAGAATCTTCTCCATTCACTCATTCTCCCATTCACTCATTCACTCATTCACTCATTCTCACATTCACTCATTCTCACATTCACTCATTCTCTCATTCTCCCATTCACTCATTCACTCATTCTCACATTCACTCATTCTCACATTCTCACATTCATCATTAAATTATCAGAATAAATTAAATTTAACTTTGAATTTTGCACTTTGAATTTTGAATTTTGCACTCTGTTCCTCCTACTTCACCAACCCCGTAAACCCCATAAACGCTAACGAAAGCAGTCCGGCAGTAATCAGGGTAATAGGAAAGCCTTTCATCCCTTTAGGCGTGCCGTTAAGTTCGAGCTGCTCGCGGATACCAGCCAGTAAAACCAGTGCCAGTGTAAATCCTACAGCCGTTGCCGAAGCAAAAACCACACTCGAAACGAGGGTGTATTGTTGCTGAACTGCGATAATTGCAACACCAAGTACCGCACAATTAGTGGTAATCAAAGGGAGGTAAATACCAAGCGCCTGGTAAAGCGAAGGAGCCGCTTTTTTAAGAACAATTTCAACCACCTGCACCAGGAATGCTATTACAAGGATAAAAGTGATGGTCTGCATAAACTCAATATGCAAAGGAGCTAAAATATAATTCTGAATGAGGAAAGTAACCAGGTTGGCCAGCGCCATTACAAATACAACCGCTGCTCCCATTCCCAGTGAAGTGGAAACCTTATTGGAAACCCCTAAAAAAGGGCAAATTCCCAGGAACTGAGCCAATACAACATTATTGACTATAATCGCGAGTATTACTATTTTAATTAAGTCCATAATTCAGGTTTAAGCTGTTAATGATGTTCTGTTTTCCGGATTAAATATGAAATTTCCGTTTCATGCTGTTCATAATGGCGATCAGGTAGCCATAGGTGATAAAAGCACCCGGGGGCAAAATAAACAAAAGCATGGTTTTTGATTCCTGCGAAACAAGCCTGATATCGAAAATACTGCCATTGCCCAGAATTTCGCGAACGCCACCCATAATGGCAAGAGCAAGCGTAAATCCAATACCCATACCAAGTCCGTCAAGAAAAGCAAGTGTAACCGTATTCTTTTGGGCAAAAGCTTCGGCCCGGCCTAATATAATACAGTTCACAACGATAAGAGGTATAAATATTCCGAGCGAAAGGTATAATTCAGGTGTGAAAGCTTTCATCACCAGGTCAACTATGGTAACAAAAGTGGCAATAATTACAATAAAGGCCACGATACGAACCTTAGTCGGAATAAAGTTTTGAAGCAGTGATATAAGTACGTTCGAGCATAATAGCACAAATGTGGTAGCAGTACCCATTCCCAATCCGTTTATGGCCGAAGTAGTTACAGCCAAGGCAGGGCATGCGCCCAGTATCAGCACAAGCGAAGGGTTTTCCTTAACCAGGCCTTTTGTGAAATATTTCAGATTACTCATTTCGTTTCTCCTTTCGCATTTGATGTTGTATCAGCCGTGGCAGTAATATCATCACTATAATTTTTCAGGTAGAGAGTGTAAGCTTTTTGCACCCCGTCGCAAAAGGCTCGCGATGTAATGGTAGCGGCCGAAATAGCATCGATGCTGCCACCATCCTTTGTAACCTTTACCTCCTGGCCCGTTAAATCGGCTATGTTGAGGGATGCAAACTGCCTCATGAATTTTGGTTCTTTCATTTTGGTCCCCAGCCCCGGAGTTTCTTTCTGCTCAAGCACAACAATCTGGTTTACAGAGCCATCGGGCTTAAAGCCAACCATAAGATCGAACCTGCCACTGTAACCAATATCAGTAAATGTTTTTACAGCGCAGCCAACCGGGTGCCCATCCTTAGTTCCTACATAAAAAGTTAAGCCATCAATAATTCTTGCATCCGATGTCGGATCATTATCAAAAGCCGGTAAAACATCACGCACTGCCTGCACTTCCTTTTTCTTGTTGGCCTGTTCGATAGGTCCTTTGGTGACACCGTATACAAATCCCAGGGCAGCAGCCATTACCGCCGAAATAAGCAGTAATGAGAGTATCATATTTATGAGTGTTGAATCAAGCTTTTTAGCCATTGCAACTATATTTTTTAACGTTGAACTATTCCGTTAGTATTTGAATGTTATGCATTTACCTCTTCACCAAAACGACCTGGCCTTATTCCTTTATTAATAAGCGGCGTGAACGCATTCATAATCAGTATGGCAAAGGAAACGCCCTCAGGGTAAGCGCCCCAAATCCTGATAATTACAGTGAACACTCCGCATCCAAACCCAAAAAGCAGCATTCCTTTCCAGTTCATGGGCGAGGTTACCATATCGGTAGCCATAAAAATAGCTCCCAGCATCAGTCCTCCGGCAAGCATGTGAAAAACAGGATCGATATAAATATCAGGATTCACCATCCACAGAATTCCGGTAAAAACAAATACCGTGAGCAGGTACGATACGGGGATATGCCAGGTGATAATACGCCTGTAAATCATATACAATCCTCCCAGGATAAGCGCTGCAGCCGACACTTCGCCGAGGGAACCACCAATACCACCTATTAACATATGGGTATAATCCGGGATTTTAGAGGCTAGCTGGGTGATGGTCTCACCACTTTTGATACCATCCTTAACAATACCCAATGAAGTAGGACCGGTTAAAGCATCAACCAATGTAAAACGGTTTTGTATCGGCAGTGGCCAAAGAGTCATATCTACCGGGAATGAAATCAGCAAAAAAATACGCCCTACCAATGCCGGATTAAAAGGATTTCGTCCCAGGCCACCGAACGACATTTTTGCAACTCCAATGGCAACCATACTTCCAAGTACAAGCTGCCACCAGGGTATTGAAGATGGAACATTAAAAGCCAGTAATATCCCGGTAATTACAGCTGAGCCATCGGTAATAACAGGTGGCTCTTTTAACATAAACCTGGCTATAGCATACTCAATAATTACGCACGAAAGTACTGCGATGGCAGTGGTAATAAGAGCTCCAAGCCCAAAATACCAAAATGAAACCAACAAGGCTGGGATCAGCGCAATAACAACTCCCCACATAATTTTGGGGACTGACTGGTTGTTGTGCACATGCGGCGATCCCGAAACAGTTAAAAGCTGCATATATTAATTATTTACTCTGGTTCTCTTTATTTGACCTATTTTTCCTTTTCCTAACCTCAGATAGTCGAGCAATGGCCGCGCCGACGGACAGGTATACTGGCAACAGCCACATTCCATACAGTCCATAATCAGGTTTTCTTCGGCTTCATCCCACATCTGGTTATGAACCAGTTTTTCGAGCAGGTATGGTTCCAATCCCATCGGACAGGCTGTAACACATCGCGCACACCGAATGCAATTGCTTGCCGGGGTGCGCTTTGTTTCACTTTCATCAAAAAGCAATATCCCCGACGTGCCTTTAACCACAGGAGCTTTGAGCGAATTCAATGCTTTTCCCATCATGGGGCCACCGCTTATAACTTTTCCGGTACCATCAGGAAGACCGCCGGCGTGTTGAATAAGTTCTGTAATTGGCGTTCCTATCCTGACCAGGTAATTAGCTGGTTTCGGAAACTTTTTACCTGTAACCGTCACCACTCTTTCGATAAGTGGTTTGTTTTTTTGAACAGCTTCGTACACAGCAAATGCAGTACCCACGTTATTTACCACACATCCAACCTCTATCGGCAGCTTCATCGAAGGAACTTCCCGGCCTGTAACTGCTTTTATCAATTGTTTTTCAGCACCTTGCGGATACTTAACTTCTAAAGCTATAATTTCGATGCCGGTATAATTTTTAACCAGCCGGTTCATATTTTCAATGGCATCAGGTTTATTATTCTCAATGCCGATAACTGCCTCTCTTAACATCCAGGGCTTTCATCAGAATGGTAGCTCCTACCAGTATCTCCTCCCCTTTTTCGACCATCAGGCGGTGATCAGCAGTAAGATAAGGTTCGCATTCCACGCCATTCAGTATCAATACTTCTGCTTTTTTACCGCGGGGAACCATCATTTTTACTTTGGTAGGGAAAGTAGCTCCACCCAATCCTACCACACCCATATCGTGTATTTTGGCAATAATTTCTTCCTGCGAAAGCAAACATTCCTTTTTCAGATCGGTGCTTCGGTCGATGGTTTCCATCCATTCGTCGCCATCAGTAGCAATTATTATTGCATAACGCCTGTACCCGCTTTGGTTATCGAAATCTTCGATTTTTAACACTTTTCCTGATACCGGGGAATGAACATTGGCCGAAATAAAAGCTTCGCCGTTTGCAATAAGCTGACCGGTTTTAACTGAATCGCCTTTGGCCACAATAGCCGTAGCAGGAGCTCCGAGGCTTTGCCCGAGTGGAACCTGAACTTCGGCAGGTACCGGTATGGTTTGGATAGAGCTGCCCGACGAAAGTTTATTCTCTTCCGGGTGAACTCCTCCTTTTATAAATGTTTTCAGCATCATGGTATGCCGTATATGGTATTAAATTATTTTTTTTTGAGAGTCTTTTGCCAGCACGAAAAATGTCAGGCCTGAACAGGCTCGCTTTTTTCGGTCCCTTCTTTGGGTTTTCGCTTAGGAAAATTCAGTTCAACAATTGCATGGGTAGGGCATTCCTCAACACATTTGCGGCAAAGCTTGCACTTCTCATCACTGATATATGCCAGGTTCTTTTCCATCACAATAGCGTCGTGCGGACAAATTTTTACACATTTACCACAACCAATACAGGCAACTTCACAATTTTTACGCGAAACAGCACCTTTTTCAGTATTCACACATTCAACGTATATCCTTTTGCTCTTAGGGCCAACCAACCGCATTTCAATAATTACACGGGGACATGCTTTAACGCAGGCTCCACACGCAACACATTTCGATTCGATAATAACCGGCAGACCTGTTTCTGTATCCATATACATGGCATCGAACAGGCAGGCTTCCACGCAATCGGCAAGGCCTAAGCAACCGTTGGGGCAACCGCTGCCTCCGCTATAAAGATTATGGGCAAAAGCACAACTCGTAGCTCCATCGTATTGTACTTTGGCAGGAGCATGAGCAAATGATCCATTGCAGCGCAATACTGCAACCATAGGATCCTTTTCTTCGGCATTGAGTCCGAGAGCCGAAGCAATCTGTTTCATTACATCATTCCCTCCTACCGGACAATTAAGATCTTCGAGACTTCCTGATTTTACAATGGTTTCGGCAAAATTTCGGCAGCCTGCAAATCCACATCCGCCACAATTAGAAGCAGGGAGCAGTTCGTTAACAATATCGATGCGGGGATCTTCGATTACCCTGAACTTTCGGGCAACAAAATATAAAATTATGGCTGCAAGAACTCCAATACCGGATAGTGCAAGAATGGCAAAAAGAATAAACTGGTTCACAGATCAACTATTTAGTCAGTTAACTTAAAGTAAAACAAGTAGTAAAAAGCGTGGCCCGGACTTTAATATTACTGAACAATAACGCTTATTTTACTGGGTACAAATGTAAAAACAATAAAAGATTTACAACAAGAAAAGCCACATTTTACCGTTCTTCTATACGGCTGATTATCAACAGAATAAATTTGGTTATTTTACTCCCAAACAGATATTGTTAATCAAATAACAGTGTTCGTATGGGTTTGAGGCCTATTTGTAGAATGATTATAAATTACCGGTCCGAATAATAAGGAAACTATTATTTGCAAACATTAGTTTGTAAAAACCAGCTATGAGCGCAAAATGCAGGTTATGCGTGATTAAAGTTAAAATTATTAAGGTGAAGGAAAGCAAATTGAATAATCAACTATTTCCAATACGAAATGAAAAGGTCTTACTCAGCCTTTCCTTAAATAAAAACAGAAACAAATAATATGGAATCAATATTGCGACAGCTGCTAAGCCAGCCAATAGTTCATTCATAAATGAGCTGGCCGTAATTAGCGTTATCATAAGGATTATAAAAGGCAATAAATAACCTAAAACCACTGCCTTGTTGCCAAGTGTGCGATCGAGAATAACATTTACAGTTTGGCCTGTAGTGTATTTGGAGCCTTTATCATGTACTTCTATAAGTTTCTCAGCCATTTCGGATACACTGCACACACCATTTGAGTGACACGATGCACAAGCCGATTTATTCAGTATCCGCACAAAAATCACATCGTTTTCGATACGATCAATAATACCTTCGTGAGAAATAGGTTTGCTCATGCCACATCAAATTCAGCTGCAAAGGTAGAACTTAGGCAGGAAAAAACTGAGATTATTCGCAAAATAAAAGAATCCCGGAATGTTTAAAAACTAAACTTTGTAGGTTAAACTACCATTGGGGCAGGTTGCCACACATTTAAGGCATTTTGAGCAGGTGAAACTTTCGCCGGGCCTTGTCATTTTCGGTTTATACAGACTGTATTTTACAGGTTCCATGGCAACAATATAGCATTCCTTGTCGCAAATGCCGCAGTTTTTACAACTGTCATCATTGAGTTTTATACGGAAAAACGAATACTTGTTCAGCCATCCTGATATCCAGGCTATCGGGCATCCTATTTTATGGTATTGGTACATCGCCTTTATTTTTCCGTCGGAGTTGGCTCCCATCAGGAACTCCATCATTAAGCCCAAGGGACAAACCCACCTGCAGAATACCTTACCGAATACCACCCCAAGTATTGCACCGGCAAGCAACACATACCATAGTGAAATATGATACTGTGTTACCACGTAGTAAAGCGATCCGGCAAGTAACGATAGTATAAGTATTCGTTTATCGACAAGTAATTTTAGCAGATTCCGCATAAATTTAAGTGTATGTTTTATTGATAATGTTTCCTATGCCCGTTTTATCAAATGAAATTTCACGTAAAAGAGGCTGAACCTAAGGCAAAGTTTTAGCCTCCCGACTCTTTCAGGCGATAGTTTTTACATCAGAAATTCAGAAAACTGGCTCAATTACAGAAGCAAAAAGGAAGAAATCGATTTGAACTTCAGGTTCAGCATGAGCCTCAATTAAAACAATCCGATTGAGTAACATCAGGATTGCCTTTCAGTATCATCAATAGTTAAGGTGATGATATCAGCATTAGAACTTTACTTTTTCAGGCTATTCAGAACGGTCCGATAACCGATTTTACTATTTCGAAGGTTTCGTCGGATGCCCCCTGCATGGCTTCAGCTATTGTTGACGGCATTCCGGCAGCCATTGCTGCTGTGTTCAATAAAGCAACATAGGTTTTATGATCTTCTTTTTCGTAAACCGAAATGCGACAAGGCATCAAGATAGAAACTATTCTTTCGTGGTTTCGCTCAAGCATTTGCCCCGAATATTCAGGCTTGCATATTTCAACTACCTGCACGGGCCTTACATCCTTACCTGATTTGGCAAGGGATTGCTGCAGGTTATGCACAGCAGGATTCTGCCATTCTTTTTCAGTTGCAACTGCAATAAGCTTTTCAACTGTGGTTGCCACGTCAAAGGGGCTAACCTGCTCTACTAGAAATTGGTTTGTGTTCATATCCTGTTCTTTTTCTGGTTAACTTAATTCTTTTGCAATTGCAATTGCGGCTATGGTTCCATCAGCAACAGCAGTGGTAATCTGCCTGTATTTTTTACTGATAACATCACCAACCGCGTAAACTCCCGGCATACTGGTACGCATATCCTCATCGGTATTTATATAACCCCAGTCGTCGAGCTCTACCTTATCCCTGAACATATCAATATTGGGTTTCATACCAATAAATACAAATACACCATCACTCACAAGTTTTGTTTTTTGATTGGTTTTCAGGTCCTCTATTTCAGTAATAATTTTATCGCCTTCGCGAACGAATGAGCGTGGTTCGTGCTGAAAAAGCATACTTATTTTAGGATTCGCAAACAATTTCTCCTGGGCCTGCTTGTTGGCTGTAAATGCATCGAACTGGTGAACCATAGTGATTTTGCTGGCAAACCTGCTGATAAAATCGGCTTCTTCAACAGCTGAATTACCTCCGCCTATTACTACTACTTCTTTATCAACATAATATTTGGCATCGCAGGTGGCGCAATAGGAAATGCCTCTGCCTTTCAACTCTCTTTCACCAGCTATCCCCATAAGGTTTGGTGAAGTTCCTGTTGCAATAATTATTTTTTTTGCCTTAACAGTTTCGAATTCATCAATTACAACTTCTTTCTTTTCGAGGTCAATGTTAGTTACATCAACAGCCACTTTATAAACTGTGCCACAAAGTTTTGTTTGCTCCGACATATTATGCGAAAGCATATAGCCTGGCTGCGGGTCAATAAAACCCGGATAATTCGACACTTCGTGAGTAGTTGAAACATGTCCTCCGGGCAGACCGGTATCAATAAGTACAGTATTAACTTTCGACTGGCACAGGTACAAACCTGCTGTAAGCCCACCCGGACCAGCGCCAAGAATTAGCACGTCAAATTCGGAAACGGAGGGTTTTATATTCCTTTTAATCTCACTCACTCTTTCGGCCGGTAACATGCTATCGAGTTTTTCGATAATTTCACTTCGCTTTATGCCTCCGGTGAGAATTTCGGGGAGTTGTTTACCATTCTCAAAAAACAATAAAGTTGGCGACGATTTTACGCCCAGGCTTTCAGCCAGCGGCTTATTTTGCTGCCGAAACATCTTTACAAACTTTATATCATTGCCATAAAGACCGGCTAATCCATCAAATTTTGGAGCCAGTGCATCACAGGGAGGGCATTCGGTTGAGTAAAAATCGAGCACAACTTTACCACCTTTAAGTACTTCAGTTTCGAATTCGGTTGATGTTATTTCTTTCATTTGGATATTTTGATCGGATGTTGATGATTGAGTATATTTGAGTGGATGAGAAGTTTTAGTTGTCATTCAGTGGTTGAAGGTTGAGGTTAGTGAGTTTCTGAGACATACGAGTTGTCATTCAGTGGTTATTATTGATTGGTTGATGCATTTAACTTTGGATTTCGGCTAAATTATGTTCAAAATAAGCCGCGAATCCCAACTCCAGCAATTCCTTTACAGGCCTGCAATCGGTTGAGCACACACTGCCGGTTCTGTTTTTAGCAACTGAACCACAACCACCACCACAAGCCAGTTGCAGGTTGCAGGTGCTGCATTCGGCAATAGCTGTAACATCGCGATTTTCCCATGCAGCAATCATTTCTGCTTTGTGTGAAACCTCAGGGTAAAAAGTTCCCAGCGATTCCTCTGCCTTGCCAACTGTAGCGGTACACGAAAAGATATGGCCGGTATAATCAAACGCCCATTCGGTTTTACAGGCAGGGCATGCATCGAACAGGGGATCGGGCAAATCGCCGTTTTCGGCCAGGAATTTCGAAATGGAATAGGCTGGCTTGTAAAATTCAACTATATGCGGGTGCTGCTTTACCTGCTCGTAAATTGTTTCGTAGAGCGAAATACGGCTGAATAGTTTTTCGGATGTTGCCTGGCAATGATGCAATTCGTAATTCCGACCGAGTTGCGTTTTGAAAAATTCACTTTTTGTCCATCCTTTATCAATGGCGAACTGAGCCATTTCAGGCAAACCTTCGATATTTTCCTTATCAACAACCATTCGCAGATTAACCGGAAGGCTATTCGAAAGGCATGCATCTATCCCTTTTACAATCTTATCGAAGGTAGCACCTCCACTCTTAAGGAAACGGCGCTTATCGTGAATACTGCCAACGCCATCGAGTGTGACCTGTATTTCGCGAATGCGGCTTTGTTTTAAAATATCGATGTAATCGGCCAGCGCAAAGCCATTGGTAACAAAGCAAACTTCGAGCATGGTATCATTAGCCAGCTTAAGCAGGTATGTAATCATTTCCTTTTGCCTTGGCGAACTCAGCAAAGGCTCTCCTCCGAATACCGTCAGGTATTTTTTACGCCCGGCAAATTCGGTGCTTACATACCTGAAAAAAGCATCAATTACATCGGTAGTTAACCCGGTCTCTGTATTCGAATATTCATCCTGGTAGCAATAAGTACAGGCAAAATTACAACTGTAATTCGGCACAAAGAATAGCTGCACCTCATCTTCCTCACGGGTATCGATAAAATCGAGGTATTTCCCGCGGTATAGACGCTCCTCCTCTTTTTCATCGACCAGATATCCCTGCTCTATCAAATTGGCGTGAAAATCCTTTTTAATCTCTTTACCATGAAGAAATCCATTAAGCATATTTCCTTCGGCAGGTGATAATATATCCGCGCTTCCGCTGAGAAGGTTAACTATAAAATAGTTTTCCGACTCTTTGATCCTGGAGAAAATATTATGCTTTGAATAAATCATTTAAGAGCTCGATTTGAAGTTTAGTATTGAAAAACCTTTGGTATTTTCAAGGGAAGAGCATTGTAACAGTATCACTTAATCGTGACAGCCAACAACAGTTTTTGATGTTTTCGCACAACATTGGGCTACTTTTTTAGTACTTGTTTTTTCTGATTTTTTCTTAACGAGGCTTTTCATAATTTCAACTTTTGTGTAATCAATAAATGAAGGAAATATTTAATTATGTTCTCTTATTGTTATTCCGGATTATAATCGGAAATTAATTTGCACAACCACATCCTGCTTCTCTTTTACCAGCAATAGTAAAACTCGCCACTTCGGCATTTCCTTTGGCATAAGGGGCTGACTCCTCGATTATTTCGACTGAGGTAAAACCTGCTTTTTCGAGCTGTTGCATATATTCGGCACGTGTTACCGAGCCCGCCCAGCATTCGGCTACAGCCACAGGGTCGTTACGGTATTCATCGGCAATAGCCGTGGTGGCATAAATATCGCTTATAACAAATCGTCCGCCTTTTTTCAGAATGCGGTATATTTCGTTCCAAACAGCTTGTTTGTCGGCAGCATGATTGAGGGTACAATTCGAAATTACCAGGTCAGCAGTTTTGTCGGGCAGTTCCAGGTTTTCGAGTTCGCACCGAATAAAACGCACATTGGTAACGCCAAATTTTTCAGCGTTGCGACGGGCTTTTTCAAGCATTCCGTCCGAAATATCTATTCCATAAACAAAACCATTTTCTCCGACTGATTCGGCCATACGCAATACATCCGTACCACGGCCACTACCCAGATCGACACATACTTCACCGCTCAAGGGTTTTGCATAATCAATGGCACCGCCACACGAAAGGCAGCAATCCGACTCAGCTAATTCGCTGTATCGCGTATTTATTTCTTTAACTTCCATTTCTAACATTTCAAAGTTATGCAAAAAATCAGCATGTTTTGCAAGGCCTGTTTACAATAAAAAGACCCATTACCCCACCAAAGATAACGCTTGATATCGGATTACTTGTAATTCCGCAGGTACCCGAAGCACAACCTACAAAATAATAGTACAAGTAGCCTAAAATTCCTCCGACTATAACGCCGGACACCGGTTTCCAGAAATAGGATGATCTGATTAATTCGTTGAATGATTTGGGTCTGTTATCAGTTTCGCAGGATTCTTTCATTTTGGATTTTAAAAATTAATTTAAATAATTTGAGTCATAAGTGTAAATATACTCTTTGGCAATAAATACCTGGCTTTTGCGGGTTAAATTTACAATACCTTCCTTATTTCCTTTACCAGGAAGTCTCTCTGTTTTACACCCACGAAGCGATTTACTTCTTTACCATTCTTAAACAAAATCATGGTTGGAATATTCCTTACACCGTAAGTTGCCGAAGCCGCGCGGTTAGTTTCAACATCAAGTTTAGCAACAGTTGCTGTATCGCCTATATCGGTTGCTACATCGTTGAGAATAGGTGCCATCATTTTACAAGGCATGCACCATGCAGCCCAAAAATCAACAAGCGTAACCCCTGATTTTACCTGTGACTGGAAATTCTTATCGTTAAGTTCCTTGATCGCTGAGTGAGGATCCACCTCAGGAGTGTTTTTAATGCGTTTGTAGGTATAATACATATAGGCGCCTAATCCGGCAAAAAGAAGTGTTGTAACTATAAGTGCTGTTGTCATAATTTATACGTATTGAAGTGTTTTGTTTTTTTGTTTTTCATGTAAATACTTAGATGCTGCCATTGCAGCTATGGTTCCATCAGCTACTGCTGTTGTAACCTGTCGGTAGCGTTTTGCAACTGAATCGCCTGCAGCAAATATACCTTTAATACTGGTTTGCATATCGGAGTCCACAACAATTTCCTTCCATTGGTTGAGTTCAATTTCACCATCGAGGAACTCAGTATTGGGTACATATCCTATGAAAATAAAAACTCCATCAATCGGATGGTTTTGCTTCAGTCCACTTTTCAGGTCGGTTATTTCAACCCCGGAAAGTTTTTCATCACCATGAAATTCCGTTATGGCTGATTGCATCATGAAATTTATTTTAGGATTGCTGCGGGCTTCCTCAACAGCATACTCAAATGCCTGGAAATGATCGAACTGATGGACAATGGTAACTTTGCTGGCATATTTAGTAAGCGAAACAGCTTCTTCGAGAGCCGAATTTCCACCACCTACAACCATAATTTCCTTGTCAGTAAAAAAATCGCCATCACAGGTTGCACAGTACGAAATACCTTTGCCTTTTAATTTATCTTCACCTTTAGCACCAATGGTGCGCGATCGTCCTCCCGGGCTCAGTATCACTGAATCAGAAGTATAAATACTACCATCCGAAAGTGTAACCGCTTTGGTATCAGCAGCGAGATTCAGAGTTGCAACTTCAATATTTGATCGGATGTCGCAACCGAATTTCTTTGCCTGGTTTTTCATAATCATCGATAACTGGTAACCGCTAATACTTTCGACACCAGGATAATTGGCAATTTCGTGCGTAAGTATCATTTGCCCGCCAACAGTGCCTTCACTCAAAATAAGGGTACGTAAACGCGCACGTGAAAGGTAAATTCCGGCCGTGAGTCCGGCTGGTCCTGCCCCTATCACTATTGCATCGTAATGGTTTTGTTGAGTCATAATAAGTTTGAAATTTCAGGTCTGGAAATGATAAGGGTTTAGTTTTCGTTCAGGAAAAAACCCCATCCTAAATCCATAAACATCTCTTATTTAGCTAATTCACTGTCCAGAATACTTTTCACCTGGCTCATATTCTGAATACTTGAGGTGGCTTTTACAAGCTTACCGTTTTTGTAGTACATGGTAAAAGGAATTCCCATAAATCCGCGTACTTCGGGTACGTTACGGATAACGTGCGACTCAGGGCTATCGAATTCCATATCGGCAAATTTAACATGAGCATACTGGCTTTCAAGATCTTCCATGATGCCGTAAACAGGGATGCACATCGGGCCCATACGGCCGCAGCATATCATTACGTTTTCGTTTTCGCTGATAAGTTTTTGGTGTTCGGCAGCGGTTTCAATATGTTTTAAATTGGTGTAAAGCATTTTATTAAGGATTTAGGTACCGATAGCAATCGGGATGGGGATTAGGTTTTAGTGGTTAATATTTACGAATGACGAGGTACGAAGTACGATTGGGTAAATTTAAATTATGCGGGAAAATATATGAGTCCGACAATTCGTAAATCGTATATTGAAAATTATTAAAGGATTACAATCTCATGAGTAACCTCCATGGCTTTGCGGTAAACTACCGAAACACCGCAGTAGCGTTCCTGTGAAAGGTCAATGGCTTTTTGAAGTTTTTCTGTTTCAAGGTTTTCGACCTTTAAATTCGTAAACTATGTGCATAGAGGTATAATGTTTAGGATGCTCCTCTGTCATTTCGGCTTCGACCCGTACATTAAAATATTCAGGTTCAATGCGCATTTTTTTCAGAATTGAGATAACATCCATTGCGGTGCAGCCAGCCAAAGAAGCCAGCATAAGCTCTTTCGGACGAACACCTTCGTCGTTTCCACCCGAAACAGGCATAGCATCCATAATAAGATGGTGGCCACTGACCTTAGCATCAAATTTCATATTTCCCTGCCACAAAGTATCTACAGTATGTTTCATATTTTTATTGTTTTTATTATAATGCAAAGGTACGCTCACTTATCGTGCGAAAACTGAAAACTCAGAAAACATGAACAAGCACTTAGTTGAGATTGCACAAGTTTATTGTTGATATAGTTCTTACTTTTGCTGTTTGAGAAGTCGTGAGTCGGAGCCAAGCCAACTATAACTTGATTAACTGATCTTTGCGATAAACCACTGAAAACCTGTTTAAAGTTTGTGAATTAAAAATGCTTCCGACTTCAGACTCCCGGCCCACTAATTAGTTCAACAAATTCCCTGACTTAACTATATCATAAAACATGAAAACCTACTCAGCTATTGACGATTGCGTGCTTGGAGGCATAGGTGCACCCTGTTTTGCAAACCTGCAACCCGAAGAGTTGGCACTAATTAAGGACAGTAAAGTACAGGTTTTGTTCCGTAAGGGCGAGAGTCTCACCAAACAAGGGGCTTTTGCATCGAGCATATTATTCGTAGTCGAGGGATTGGCAAGGCAATATATTGTTGGCGACACAAACCGCGACTTCAACCTTCGTATTATCCGCAGCGGCGAATTTATAGGCCTTTCAGCGGCTTTCAGCAAAAATACCTATGATTATTCGGCTGTAGCACTTTCAGATACACTTGTTTGCCTGATTGAAAAGGATGCTATAGCAGGATTAATAAAAAGTAACGGAAATTTCGCATACGGGCTCATAAGCCGTTACTACGAAAATGATAGTTCGATGTATGACACCATCCGCAGCATGATGTACAAGCAAATGCACGGTAGGCTTGCCGATGTACTTCTATATCTGGATACTAAAAATTTTAACGACGAAAGCATTTTCAGCTATTTATCGCGCAAGGAAATTGCTGATTTTGCCGGGCTATCAACCGAAAGCACCGTTAAATTGCTGAAAGGATTTGAAAAGGATGGCCTGATCAAACTGGTTGATAAGGACATAGCGGTTCTTAAAAGAGCAGAACTGATTGAAATTAGTAAGAGAGGGTAAGCGAGTAAAATTACTATCAAAAGTGTGATCATCTGATCATTTGATTCAATTTATTCTGTTACAAATAATCCGCCTTTTCGACCCCGCTTTTTAAAAAAGGTTTTATTGCCCTGTCATAAATGCCATGAACATATGCAATTGCCATGCCGTAGTTGGTAACAGGAATGCCTGCATCAATAGCCGGTTTCAATCGGTTAATCAACTGCCTTCGGGTAATCATACAACCTCCGCATTGAACTAGTAACGCATATTCATGAATATCGCGCGGAACCTGGTTAAGACCTGCAACAACATCATATTCCAGTTTTTTACCGGTAAAGTTGCTTAACCAGCGAGGAATTTTCGTTCGCCCGATATCGTCGCATGAAACATGGTGGCTGCACGATTCCAGTATAAGGATTCGGTCCCCATCCTTTAGCTCACCAATTTTAGGTGTACCTTTTATATAATGTTGAAAATCGCCTTTCTGCCTGGCCAGTACAATACTGAAACTGGTTAATGGAATTTCGGAAGGAATGGATGCATCAGCTTTTAAAAATACCTGGCTGTCGGTAATAACCAATTTGGGCTTAGGCTGCATTCGCTTGAAATAAGCATCAACTTCGCGCTCCTTGCATATGGCCACAATGCCATCGTGATCGAGCACATCGCGAATAACCTGAACCTGTGGCAATATGAGCCTGCCTTCGGGTGCTTCAATATCGATAGGAGTTATAAGCAATACTGTGTCGCCGTACGAAATTAAATCGCCAACCAGCGTGCCGGGTTTCCAGGCAGTTTCGGGAAGGAAACTTCGCATTTGTTTGATCAATGGCTCAATGTTTGATTTTTTGAGTGCACTGAATTCAAGAACTACGGTAGCAAGTTCATTTTTGGCTTTTAATTTGATTTCGGCCGAAAGCGGTTGCAAATCCGATTTATTATGAACCACAAAATAAGGTACATCCAGTTTATTAAATTCGGTTATCAGTCCGTTTTCAAATTCGCCAAGTGTATTTTCAGTTATCAGAAGAATAGCAAGGTCAATGGTTTTTATTACTTCGCGACTCCGGGCGATTCGTTTTTCACCAAGCATTCCTTCGTCATCGATCCCGGCAGTATCAATAAGAACCACAGCACCCAGCCCCCCGATTTCCATGTTTTTCGAAACCGGATCGGTGGTTGTTCCCGGAACATCCGATACAATTGCAACTTCCTGACCGGCAAGAGCATTGATCAGAGAGCTTTTACCACTGTTACGCTTTCCGAAAATGCCAATATGCGGTCTGATCTCTTTACCCTTTTTCATTAAAATATTTCTTAAACAGATGTTAAAGCGTGTATTACTCAATTTCTGGCTTTTGCCTGCTGAGCTCTAACCTCATTATTCCGACTTCATGTCCGCGGCAAGTTAACAACTTCCAGCCTCATCATTTCAAATCGTTCAAGGTAAATCCTGTTTTTAAAAGATTTTCAGGTTTCAATGCGTTTTTCAGCTTTTCAGCATCAAGTAATTTTAATTTGTTGTTAGCATCAAATACATCACAGCCAGCAGCTTTCATTTCTTTCGCCAGCAGTACCGATTTCCGATACCCGATCAATGGGCTCAATGCCGTTGTAATGGCAGGACTTTTATATAAACGTTCAGCGCCGGTTCCTGATTTAATTACCAGACCTTCAATCAGGTTTTCAGCAACTGTTTTATCTGCAGCAATAAGTAACTTTATACTTTCGAGCAAAGCGTGCCCTATAGCCGGAAGGTATGCATTCAAATCGAGGCACCCTTGCGCACTTAATGAGCTGATAAGCATATCGTTGCTATAAATCTTATGCGCTGCACTTATTACAAATTCCGGAATCACAGGGTTTACTTTGCCGGGCATAATTGAACTTCCGACTTGTTTTTGTGGGATGCTGACATCATGAATTCCTGCAACATCCGATGCCAACAGCCGGATATCCGAAACCATCTTCTCCAGGTTCACTGCATGTGCTTTGAGAATAGCATGAACTTCAACAAAAGTATCGAGATTATTGGTGGCATCCGATAGGTTTTCGCTTCGTGTAACCGGAAGTCCTGTTAGTTTCTGTAAAGCCGGAACTACCTCCATAAGAAAAAACTTCGGGACTCCGATTCCTGTTCCAACAGCACTACCACCCAGGTTTACAATTTTTATCCTTTCGAAACATTTCGAAACCCTCCACCAGTCGCGTGATAAAGCTTCGCTGTATGTACTGAATAACATACCATATGATGAGGGCACAGCTTCCTGCATCTGGGTGTAAGCAATTCGGAGTTCGTTTCGGTATTTACCTTCTGTAATTTCTATTTTTTGACGTAATAAATTAATTGACGATTCAAGTTCGCCAAGTAAGTGCATAACAGCAACTTTTAATGCGGTAGGAACCACATCGTTGGTCGATTGATAAATGTTTGCCGATTCAATGGGATCGACCATTTCGTAAGTTCCCGGTTCAAAGCCAAGTTTCAGTAATGCCACATTGGCAATGATTTCATTTATATTCATGTTGATACTTGTGCCGGCACCACCACTAATGGCCGGAACAATAAAGGATGTAAAATGCAGCCCTTCCGAAACTTCAGTTGCTGCGTCTTCCAATGCATCAAGTACTTTTATATCCATTAACGAAATTGGCAGATCATTTAAATCACTTCTGTCGGCCACAGCCTGGCAAAAACTTCGGTATGCCTTGTAACATGAGAGTTTAACTGTACCCAGCGCAATATACCATTCGAGGTGAAACGCAGATTTATCGGGGAAATTTTGCTCTGCACGCAAGGAGTGAATACCATAAAAAACATTCGCCGGAACCTGCATTGGTCCCAGCGAATCAGTTTCGGTACGAAAATTATTTAACGACATAAAGCAGGCCTTTTTCAAAGCCCAAACTTACTGCTTTTTCTGTTTTGAAGCACCATTAAATCTATTATTCAATGGTTCATAAGTGAGTAATCTTTCATTTAGTTGTTTGTTATCAGTAGCCATGAGCGTTAATCTGCCCGATGGTTCCACTTCAACAGATATCAGAAAATCCTGATCGGCGCTCTCGAGATCGTAATTCATAAAGATCACTCTTTGTTTGGCAGCCTTATTTTCTTTTCTCGAAGGGCTTCCAATTGCGATAAGATTTTTCGACTTGGTAAGATTTGCCTGAGCAGCTATCCTGTTAGCTTCGGCTACTGCTGATTCATACGAACCAGTGTAAACCAATGAAACAGAATTGAATCCTTCAGTAGGATCCTCTTTGTAGGTAAAACTCGAAAAAACCGGGTCAAATTTCAACCCTTCAGGTTCGATTACTCCAAGTTGTGTAAGCCAGGCAGGCATTTTCACCACATTCTGTGATTCATATTGAAGTGCCACCTGACGTTTCTTTTGGATACGCAGTAAATCAGTCAGACTATCAAATTGATGTTGGGATATAACTCCTGAAGCCATGTCGTTCTCAAGGATAAGAAGCCGTTTTTCAAAATCTACTTCAGGTTTCGATTCTCTTGCAGGTAGCCCTGCTTTCAGCGCAATGTTGCCGCCCAATCCGACAAGAACTATTGCGCTTAATCCAATTAAAGAAATAATAATTAATTTCTCAAATTTTACTTTTACCATGTATTAACTTTTGGTTCATACTACAGACAACAATAATTGTGCCTGATTAGTTCATTCTAAGGGGCGGCAAAATTACACATTATTTGTATATCAATTACATAACGATTAATTATGTTACTGATAAATATATCAAACTTCTATTAAAAAATGTTAAATTCCAGCTTTTTCTTCACTTATTATTATTTTTGAAACATCCTAAAAGTCGGATGGCAGCTGATTTTAGTTAATTTAGTGCCAAAATAACTTTTGAAGCTTTATTAGCAGGAATATTAATTAAAAAATGGTGGTATGAAATATCGATATCTTGGCAATTCAGGTCTGAAAGTTTCCGAAATATGCCTCGGAGTCATGACTTTTGGCGGTGACAATATAAATAATGAGATTGCTACTGTATCCCAGGCCGAAGCAAATCAAATCACCTCCACGGCGCTTGAGCTGGGTATAAATTTTTTCGATACTGCCGATGTTTATTCTGGAGGAGTTTCGGAAACGGTACTCGGAAAAGCTTTAGGAAACAAGAGGAAAGAAGCTGTAGTTGCAACCAAAACCAGGTTTGCGATGAGCAACAAACCTAACGATACCGGCCTTTCCCGTTTTCATATTATAAAAAGTTGTGATGACAGCTTACGCCGCCTGGGAACCGATTTCATCGATTTATACCAGATTCACAGTTATGACCCAGGCACACCTCTGGAGGAAACACTTCGAGCTCTCGATCACCTGGTACAAAGCGGCAAAGTTCGCTATATTGGCTGTTCGAACCTTACAGCCTGGCAAACCATGAAAGCGCTTGCTATATCAGAGAAACTTAATCTTGAAAAGTTTGTAACAACTCAACTATATTATTCGATAGGAGCCCGGGATATAGAGCATGAACTGGTTCCGCTTTGTATCGATCAGAAACTTGGTGTTTTGTGCTGGAGTCCGCTTTCAGGAGGTTTTTTTACCGGGAAATACCGTAAGGGCGCTGCACTTCCAACCGAAGCCCGGCGCAGCAACCGCCAGTCTTCGAGCCTCAAATACTGGCCGGTAAACGAAGAAAAAGGATTTGAAATTACAACGCAATTGGAAAGAATTGGCAGTAATTATAACAAAACCATTGCTCAAACTGCTCTTAACTGGTTACTTCAAAAGCCTGCTGTTTCAAGTGTTATCATAGGATCGCGCAATCTAAAACAACTTACCGAAAATGCAGGAGCTACCGATTGGTCGCTTGCGGCCGAAGATGTAAATTTTCTCGATACAATAAGCAACCCTGAAATACCATATCCTATGTGGCATCAGCTTTATAACGATGAAAGATAGACCGGGTAAATATATATGCAGAAAATAGTAGCATACTATTAGTGTCTGATTAAAATTATATTTTAAAAATTCTTAATCAGTGAGGGGAGACAAGGCGAGGGGTGAAAGGCGAAAATATCTTAGGAAATTTGATTTTAAATTGATGATTCTTCCCTGCCTGCGTGATGCAGTCAGGCAGGCGTCTCCTGATAGCTAACGGGATCGGACTCCCGTCTTCTGACCTTTTCTTACTTAACTAAGGGGATTTAGTAAATTAAAACAGTGACTTAATCCTTTTGAACAAATAAATGTCATCTTAAAATTAGTAACACAGCTTTTTGTTATTCAATAGCTTTCCCCTTCATTTACCGGAATAAAGTCGGTGGCAATCTGGAATCCTCAGATTTTGAGTATTTATATTGTCTTCACTATGCACGGGGAATAACATAAAACATCATTATTCTTAAAATGAGGAGTCTGACTCCTCATTTTAGGTGTTTTTTAGGGATTATGTTTCCTTATTTTAGGCATATTTTAAGGATTATAATTTATTATTTTTATATTAATTTGGGGATTATAACTCCTTATTTTGTATATTTGTGGCAAAATAATACCTGACATGTATTTGCCCAGAGCATACGACGACATTGATAAACGCTGGAAAAAAGGAAGAGCCCTTATTCTGACAGGTCCGCGGCGTATAGGTAAAACTACACTGGTCAGGCAATACCTAAATCAATCGAAACTTAACTACCGGTTCGAAACTGGTGATGATTTCCGCACTCGCGAGGTGTTCGAATCACAGGATCTTCAGCTCATACGCGATTATGTCAGCGGGCTTGATATTATTGCCATCGACGAAGCTCAACGAATTCAGGATATAGGTTATGGCCTGAAGCTTATGGTTGATCATATTCCGGATTTGAAAGTGATTGCTTCCGGATCCTCGTCATTTGCCCTGGCAGGTCAGGTTGGCGAACCCCTTACCGGGCGGAAAGTTACACTTAAAATGTACCCGGTATCCATACTCGAACTCTCAGCTGTTTACTCACCCGCTGAACTGCAAAAGAAGCTGAGCGATTTAATAATTTACGGTACATACCCCGAAGTTCTTTTAGCAGAAAATAAAGCTGATAAAATTGAAATTCTTAACGAAATATCCGGCTCCTACCTTTTAAAGGACATATTGGAAATGGATAAGATCAAAAGCCATAAAACTGTTGTCAATCTATTGAAAATGCTGGCATTGCAGGTTGGGAATGAAGTATCATTCTCCGAACTGGGCAGGCAGTTGCAAATTGACAATAAAACAGTATCAAGGTATGTTGATTTATTCGAAAAGTCCTTCATTATCTATTCGTTGTCGGCATTCAGCCGCAATCTCCGAAATGAACTAAGTGGAAAAAACAAATACTTTTTTTACGACAATGGCATACGGAATGCACTCATTTCTAATTTTAACACATTTCAAATGAGGAATGATACCGGGAGTTTATGGGAAAACTTCATGGTAATGGAACGTATTAAAAGGAATTCATACCGAAATTACAACCCTAACATGTATTTCTGGAGAACATACGATCAGAAAGAAATTGATATGATAGAAGAACGCGACGGCGGACTTTTCGGGTATGAGTTTAAGTGGGGCAAAAAAATACCAAAGCCACCAAAACTGTGGACAGAAACTTATAACGAAGCCTCTTACACAGTATTAAATACCGACAATTACCTCAATTTTCTGGTTGAAGAGGTTAATCCACCCTATTGCCCTCCGCTGATAAAGCAACCCGATTAAAACAAAGAAAGGCTGCACTGAAACTTAAATTCCGGTGCAGCCTTTCGAATAATAAGAGTTATCAGGAAATTTTCGAATTCACAATTGCGAGTATCTCTGTTTCCATCGAAATTGCTTTTTCCTGTATTTGAGTACCATCGGTTAGAATTTTTTCGACAAATGTTTTATCGTTCAATCCCATGGCATTGATTTTTACATTTAAAAAAGCACCCATAACAGCCGAACGTGCAGCCAAAGCACCCACTCCTGCATCAGTTACTGAATTAGGATTACCGGTTTCGGCCATAGCCTTAATTATTTCCATGCAGCTATATGAGCGCTGCATAACCCTGAATGGCACCTCTATTGCAAAACGCGTTGCATCCTGAATGGCATTTGTTCGCGCCGCCTTTTCACGATCATTTCCTTTTGGTAATCCAAAAGCATCCATTATGAGGTTAAAAGCTCTTGTATCCTCATCAACCAGCATCAATAACTCATCTTTCAGAGCTTGTCCTTTTTCTGCCCATTGGCTGAACTCTTCCCAGCGATCGTCCCAGCCTGGTTTATGCGACGAAAGGTTGGCAACCATAGTAGCCAACGAAATGCCTAAAGCTCCCATGGCAGCTGCTATTGAGCCTCCGCCAGGGGCAGGTGACTCGGAGGCTGTTTCGTTGGCAAAATTCTGAACTGTCATTCCAATAAGTTTTTTATCGGCATCGCCAGCCAGCAGGTATTCTATAATTTTTTCATTCGGATTAAAAGGTTTAAGGTCGTCGAGTCCAAGAGATTTAACGGCAATTTTCACCAGTTCGTCCTGCGATACGCCAACAGAACGTTGCTGTTTGCGAAGAAAATATTTCCCGGCATCAGTCAATGCTTTCAAAGGTATCAATCCAACCAGCTCCGAACCTGTAACCCGGATGCCACGCTCCTGTGCTTTTAACAATGCTTCTTCGAAAGCTACATGAACAGGGGTAATGCTGATATTGGTGAGATTAATCGAAACCTGGGCAATTCCGTATTCTTCGATAAACCAACCAATTGCTTTGCAGGCTTTAAGACTCCCTGGAATATATAAGGATTCGCCGTTTGCATCTTTCACAATTTTACCGGTGATTGGATTCCCTTCGCGCACCGGGCGTCCTTTTTCGCGTATATCAAACGCAACAGCATTAGCCCGGCGTACTGATGTTGTATTCAGATTCACATTATAAGCTACCAAAAAATCGCGGGCTCCAACTGCTGTAGCGCCTGTGAGAGCTACCTTATCGTTAAATTCTGCAGGTCCGAAATCGGGTTTCCAATGTGGATCAATAAGTTTTTTTGGCAAACCTTCATATTCGCCCGACCTGTTATTGGCGAGGTTACGTCGCTCTTCGGTAAAAGCTGCATTTTCATAACAATAAACAGGTATTGCAAGCTCATTACCAATACGTTCGGCAAGTTTGCGGGCATACGCTGCAACCTCGTCCATAGTAATACCAGCAATGGGAATAAGAGGGCAAACATCAGTAGCACCAAATCGGGGATGTTCACCCTTATGAGAACGCATATCAATTAGTTCGGATGCTTTCTTTATTGCCTGAAAAGCTGCTTCTATTACTTCATCAGGTGTTCCGACAAAAGTTACAACTGTACGGTTGGTGGCCTTTCCTGGATCGACATCAAGCAAACGAACGCCTTCAACGGATTCGATACGGTCAGTAATCTGTTTAATAATGGCCATATTACAGCCTTCGCTGAAATTGGGGACACACTCTATTAATTGCTTCATATATTTTTGTTTTTCAATGTATTAAAAAGTCAAGTATACCAAAGGGATTGCAAAATTAACAAAATAGTTTTGTAGCTATATAAATGTTGATATTATTATAAGTCTGAAGTTGCAGAATCAATGCTCCATCTTTGAATACGAGGCACAGATATAGGATTTACTATTAAAGCATCTGTTATTTTACATTGATTCCAGCAGGAAAAAATGACCTGTCGTAGCTGAGATTATATTATTTTTGGCACCAGAAATTATACACATGAAAATCGAAATAGCCGTCTTTAACATTGAATCGGCCCTGGCTGCCTATAAATACGGCGCCCACCGCATTGAACTATGTTCAGCTCCTGCCGAAGGAGGGCTTACGCCATCACCAGCCAGCATGCGCCTTGTGAGGAAACATGTTAAAATCCCTGTTCATGTAATGATACGTCCGCGCGAAGGGGATTTCTGTTATTCGGCCATCGAATTCGAAGCTATGCTTCTTGATATTGCTGCAGCAAAAATGGTTGGAATGGAGGGAATAGTGGCCGGAATACTCAATCCCGACGGTACTGTCGACGAAAAAAGAACATCAATCATGGTTGATGCGGCAGCACCCATGAATGTTACTTTTCACAGGGCTTTTGATATGACTGTTGATCAGGATGAAGCGCTGGAAACAATAATATATACAGGATGTACCCGGATACTTACTTCGGGTGGGCAACAAACAGCTATGCAGGGAATTGAAAAACTGGCTTTATTGACTCAGAAGGCTGGTAACCGCATTATTATTATGCCGGGAAGCGGTGTTAATGAAATTAATATTGCAAATATTGCCAAGCAGACCCTTGCAACTGAATTTCATCTTTCAGCACGTTCCTTTTCCCCTGGCAAAATGAATTTCAGGAACCCCTCAGTTACTATGGGATCCTCTGAGTCCGTTCCTGATTATGATCTCATCATGCCTGACAAAAGGATTATTGAGGATATCTTAAAACAAAATCCATAGATATTCCAAAAAAAAAGTCACCTCAAATTTATTTATTGATACTCATGTTTAATGCTGAGCAGTGCGCTTCATATGAAGGAAAAACAATAAAGACAGTTGGGTGTTAAATATTAAAATTCTTACCGATTTAGTAAAATCCATCAATCATTTCATCACTTATGCTTCTTTCGGTCTTTTACATTCTATTATCACTCATCCTTTTGTATTTCGGAGCTGGCTGGCTCGTAAAAGGAAGCTCGGCACTAGCTATTAAAGCAGGCATTTCGCCATTGGTAGCTGGTCTTACCGTGGTAGCTTTCGGAACAAGTTCGCCGGAGCTGGTTGTAAGTATAAATACAGCATTTGCCGGACAGGGGAATATTGCCATTGGAAATGTTATTGGTAGTAATCTTTTTAACATATGTGTAATTCTGGGCATTTCGGCCATAATAGTTCCTCTGAAAATCAATTCACAGTTGCTTAAAATGGATATCCCGGTTCTTATTTTAGCAACTATCGGCTTTATGCTGCTATTTGCTGACAGGGTTATCAACCGATGGGAAGGTATACTTTTTCTGAGTGGTCTGATTCTTTACATCGTATATAATATTTACCTGGCACGCCGCGAAAAAAACCTGCAGATTCATGAAGAGTTTGAAAAATCCATTTCAGTTGGTAAATTGAAATGGTACTATTCAGCAGGGATGGTGCTGGTTGGAATCGGTGTTCTGGTTGCCGGATCCGAATTACTCGTTTTGGGTGCTGTTGACATTGCAAGGTCACTTGGTGTTGGCGAAACCATTATTGGTATCACTATTATTGCCGTTGGCACAAGTTTACCCGAATTGGCTTCGACAGTGGTTGCAAGCCTTCGTAAGGAATACGATATTGCCATCGGCAATGTAATAGGCTCAAACACGTTCAATATACTGGGGATCATTGGATTAACCTCTGTCATTAGTCCATTGTCGGCCATCGCTATCAGTAAAATCGATTTGTTTGTTATGCTGGGTGCCACATTGTTGCTTTTGCCGTTTTTCAGAACAAAGTACACTCTCAAACGAGACGAAGGGATATTTATGGTCGCAATTTACCTTATGTATTTGTATTATCTTTGGCCTAAATAAACATGTACATTCCTGCATTTAAGATTTTGGATCAAGGTTTGTAACGAAAATTAATTCTGATGTCACCACTCTTCAAATTTGCCGGATTTTTTACACTCATCTTCCACCTGGCAGCAATTGCAACATCACATGCACAAAACACTGAAAATCAGCTGGGAGTTACCCCAGGCACGCTGACTTTTACAGTGAAAACTGTTACCAATAACACAACCTATTCACCAAAAAATGTACTTGCAATCTGGATCAAAGATTCTCAGGGCCATTTCGTGATTTCGCGTAAGGTTATGGCAAACTCACGAAAACAGCACCTCGTTAAATGGAATGCAAGTTCAGCAGGGAATACTGTTTCAGCTACTACGGGAGCTACACTATCAACACATCAAACACATACCATAACGTGGAATGGTAAAAACGCAGCAGGTGTTGAAATGGCAGATGGCATATACGAGGTTTGGGTTGAGTATTCAAGCACTAATTCAGCGTCGAACGGTAACCTCGGACCGTTTTTAACTGTTGAATTTGAAAAAGGACCGGCCATTCAGCATATTACTCCTGCAAATGCAACTTATTACCAGGATATTGTAGCTGATTGGGTTCCATTGGGTGTAGGCACAGGTGACATATCGAAGGCAGGTGCTCATATGAAGATATTCCCAAATCCATTTTACACTTCAACCACAATAGAACTCAGCTGTGAAAAACCATCGCAGGCATATATCAGCGTGTTTGATGCTAACGGCAAAAAAGTGGCGGAGCTATTGAATGATTCATTCAACACAGGTATTTACCTGCTCCATTGGGATGGCAAATCAGATAAAGGAAAGAAGCTGATAAACGGCCTTTACTTCGTTCAAATACAGATAAATGGGTTTACCGAAGTACAAAAAATTATCATTAACAAATAATCACAGGTGTGATTATTATCTGCCGAGAAAAGCTTACCCGGATATTTTACACTTCTATTTACTTCTAAGGCTTAAAGGTATAGCAAACCAGGATTTTACAGCACTTTACCGTTTAAAATTACTGTATCAACTTTATTGCTCCCGTACGCATAGGGCATAAATTCAATGCCGGGAATGGGTTTTGTGATAAAAAGGTTGGCCTTTTTCCCGATTGCGATGCTTCCGAGTTCATCATCAACTCCCATAGCATAAGCGGTGTTCAGGGTTGTGGCATTGATGGCTTCTTCGGGCGTCATGCGATACATAATACAACCCATCGATAGTATTAACTGCATATTCCCTGAAGGAGATGATCCTGGATTAAAGTCACTGGCAAGTGCTACCGGTAGCCCGGCTTCTATCATTTTGCGGGCCGGCGAATGTACCATATTCAGGAAAAAAGCCGCTCCCGGCAATATGGTAGGCATGGTTTCGGAACCTTTAAGTGCTTTAATTTCGTCATCGCCGGTATATTCGAGGTGATCGACTGACAAAGCGCCGTATTTAACACCTACCTGAATACCACCGGAATAATCCAACTCATTGGCATGAATTTTAGGCTTAAGACCATACTTCATTCCGGCCATTAAAATCCGCTCGGTATCTTCAACGGTAAAAAAACCTTTATCACAAAATACATCGATATAATCAGCCAGTTCTTCAGCTGCTACCTGGGGTATCATTTCGTTAATAACTATATCGACAAACTCATGTTGTTTACCTCTGTATTCGAGCGGTATGGCATGTGCCCCCAGGAATGTTGCTTTTATGGTCAGGGGCGACAATCGTTTCAGTTCACGGATCACCCGGAGCATTTTCAATTCGTCATGGGTATTAAGCCCATAGCCACTTTTAATTTCAACAGCGCCGGTACCCAGCCATGTTATTTCCTCCAGTCTTTCGAGAGCCTGGGCAATGAGTTCCGATTCGGATGCTTCGTGCAGGCGTTTTGCCGAATTTAAAATACCGCCTCCTCTTTTGGCAATTTCCTCGTATGACAATCCCTTAATTTTATCAACATATTCTACTTCGCGGCTTCCGGCATAAACGAGATGAGTATGCGAATCGCAGAACGATGGAAAAACCAGCTTCCCGGTAGCATCAATTACCTTGGTACCCTTTTTCTTCCACTCATCCGGAATAAAAAGATGCTCCATACTTCCATATTCAAGAATCCGGCCTCGGCTGATGAATAAGAATGCATTTTTAATGGTTTGCAACTTGCCCATTTCGGGTCCGCTTACATAAGGTCTGAGCGTTTCGTCAATGCCAACAAGTTCTTTTATATTCAGAATTAGTATTTTCATGGTCGTTTAAATTTGGGATCAAACGTACTTGAATTGAATGAAAAATACAATATCTAATTGTGAGGAATCGTTTTTATCCGCTAATTTCGACTAAAACCCATGCACTTTTACAAATTTCTTCAAATAATAAATTCAATGGTTTACCCTCCGTATCCCCAATGAAAGTGATCCACAACGATTCTATTTTTACAGTTATACATGAGCATTTGCGTTTGAATTAGAATGAAAAATAAAGTTAAATTCAATTAGCTGAGGTGATTAATTAGTGTCGATCAAGGTCTCAGGATCGGATTTTCTGAGGCTCTATCATTTAACTGCTTAAATAACAGATATTTAACACGATACAAGCAATTTCAAATCATTAAAAATCAGATCGTTTTTGTGGGCATATTAAATATTTTATGTATTTTTGGAGGTCATAACATAATTAAATCCCGAAAAAACATGAAAATCCGTACGCTTTTTTTAACATTGGCTTTTAGCATTGCAGCTATGCCCATTCTGCTGGCAGGTGTAGTAACTAAAGAACAAGCCCGTGTAGTTGCCCAAAACTTTTTTACTGAACGCATTATCGCCCGGCAGGTAAGCTGGAATGCCGATAACATGAATCTTACTGATCTTTATACTTATGAAGTGGAAGGCATTCCGGTAATTTATGTTTTCTCGAACAATGGCCAGGGGTTTATACTTATAGCTGCTGATGATGCCATAACACCTGTACTTGGTTACAATTCAACTGGCAGTTTTTCAGGTCCGGGAGTAAATCTCAATTTCGACGGACTAATGTATGAATACATCGAGCAGGTTAAATATGTGCGTACAAATTCAATGGAAGCTTCGTCCGAGGTTCAGAATTCCTGGATAACCTACATGAACGGACAATCAGACTTCTCGATTCTGGCTGACACAATTACTGTCGGGCCACTCATCACCACTATGTGGGATCAGGGCAGTCCGTATAATGAGTTTTGTCCTTCAAATGCAAGTGGTACAGCTTTAACCGGTTGTGTTGCTACTGCCATGAGTATGATAATGAATTACTACAAATATCCTGTAACCGGAAGCGGACAACATAGCTATTATGCCATGGGTTACGGTACACAAACTGTAAATTACGGTGCAACCACATACGATTGGGATGCTATGCAAAATACAGTAACCAATGCAAGCGGAATGGGTATACCAGCCCAGGCTACCCTTGTTTACCATGCGGGTGTTGGAGTTAATATGCAATATGGTGCTACCGCTTCAGGGGCTTACAGTGCTGATGTTCCTTATGCTCTAAAAACCTATTTTAAATATTCGCCCGCTGTACAATATATTACCCGTGCAGGCTATACCGTTACCAATTGGGAAAACATGCTGGTTGAACAACTTAATGCTAACCGCCCGATTTACTATTCAGGACAGAGCCCCGATGGAGGCCATGCCTGGATTTGTGACGGATACCAGAAAATAGGCACATCGCTGATGTTCCATTTCAATTATGGTTGGGGTGGATACGATAACGGGTATTATACTTCATCCAATCCCAACGGATTTACTACCAGCCAGGGCATGATCCGTAACATTTATCCTGCCTCAGGTTATCCTTACGGATGCTCATCAAAAACACTCACCTTATCACGTGGGAGTATTGAAGATGGCAGCGGTCCCTTAGCACTTTACAATAACAACCTGGCCTGCTCATGGCTGATTGCTCCTGTTGATACTGTTAACTCCATAACTGTTTCATTCCTACGGTTCGATTTAAGCAGTTCCGATTCGCTCTATTTTTACGATGGAGCCGATGCAAATGCACCCATGCTGGCAGCATACTCCGGCAACACCCTTCCGGCTAATGTATCATCAACCGGAAATAAATTATTCTTCCAGTTTGTTACCAACACAACTGTGCAGGATTCCGGATGGTTATTAGAATATACTTCAGCACTACCTTCGCTTTGCAGTGGAACCAAAACCATGAGTGATCCCATTGGATCGTTTACTGATGGCAGCGGACCATACGACTACAAAAACAATACACTTTGTAAATATAAGATTCAGCCAGCTTATGCTATGAACCTCACACTATCATTCGAAGAATTTGACCTTCTGGAGAATGACGTACTGCTGGTTCATTCGCTTTTAACCGGCGATCTGCTTGCAACGCTTACAGGAAGTACTATTCCTGATCCTGTTACGGTTCCTTTAGGAGGTTTTTACATTGTATTCCAAACAAATTCATATTACACTGCCAGTGGTTTTAAAGCAAACTATGCTGTTGGTAATGTTGGAACAGAAGAATTACCTGGAATCAGCAGTCTCAATATTTCACCAAACCCTGCCAGTGATTACCTTATGATTCGCGCTTATAACAGCAAGGCTCAGCAAATGCAACTTACCATTGCTGACATGACCGGCAAAACGCTTTATAACGAAACATTTACAGCTTCGAAAGGCAACCTTGAAAAATCGCTTGATGTAAGCAATTTTAATTCCGGCATGTATTTCCTTACTATGAAATCAAACGATGGTAAAGTAACACAGAAGATAATCATTAACTAAATTGTAAAACAATTACGAGCTTGAACAAAAACTTCATGCTCAACATATTATCTAATAAAAAACGCTCCTGAACATATCAAGGGCGTTTTTTTATGCTTCACTTTTTCATATCTTCGTATTTGAAATACGTGTAACCTTACCATTAGGATTGCGTCATACTAGCAATTGAATTAAAAATTAATGCAACATAAAATCAGATTATCGGTAAAATTCGTAATCCGAAACCTGGAAGCATTTATCTGGTTAGCCGTGATTGTTTACTTTGCGGTTTCACCAATACATGCAGGAGGACATTTCACCATATGCCCTTTAAGCCTGGCCGGATTTGAACATTGTCCGGGTTGCGGACTTGGCCGTTCCATGGTGTTGCTGCTTCACGGGCACATCAGTGAATCCTTTGGCATGCATCCACTGGGAATATTTGCACTTTTTGTCCTGGTGCTAAGGATTGTTTTTGTTTTCCGGAATAATTTCAAGCTTCAGAAACAATTGTCACTGATAAATCGGATGCCCGAAGGGAAAGCAGTTTAAAACAAAGGCGCTTCATCAAAGGCCCTAAACAGGTGGTACGAATAATAAAAAACATCATTCCATAAAAAGCACCATAACACTGAATTTTTAAAAACATACTACAAAAACCCTAAACAAAATGAGCACAAAACTTTACCAATTAATGCCGGAACTCGATATGCAGGAAATGAATTATGTGGAGGCCCTGGTTAAAAATTACACGGACGAGCAAATATTAAATTTCGCCAATTTCTACCGCAGCCGCAGGCGCGACCCGCAACTTATCCTGCTTACAGCACTTGCAGGGTTTCTTGGTGTGGCAGGCATACAGCGATTCCTCACCGACCAGGTGGGTATGGGAATACTCTACTTTTTTACAGCCGGACTTTGTTTTATAGGCACCATAGTCGACCTGATAAATCACAAGCAAATGGCATTGGAATATAATGTGAAAGTGGCAAATGAAGTATCGGGTTGGATTAACCGGATGCAATAGTACTTATATAACTTTTATCAGGTGAATATGCCCGTGAAATACGTTTCGCGGGCATACTTTGTTTTTATTTGTCAGCAGGGCTCTATAAAAAATCACTACTATACAATTCATTCCGGGTAAACCGAAGAGAAGCATGATAGCATGAACCAGAGTCCCATAGATGATTATCAATTCTGGTCGGTTCGCAATATTGTGTTTTATTTTTCAATACATTTGGAGAATAAATTTTAGCTCATGGCCAGGAAAATCTACGTTATAATCCTTCTGTTACTAGCAATTACAGGCTTAAGGGCCGGAAATGTTGATCTGCAAACCGCCCGGCAGGTTGCCACCGGTTTTATTCATTCGCGCATGGTCTCCTTAAATGCCACTTTGCTGCCCTCTTCAGCCGATTATACAGTTAGCCTGAACGATAGCCCTGTTTACTATATAGTTAATCTAAACCCTAAGGGATTTATTATAGTTCCTGCTATTGATGCTGCTCCACCGGTTCTGGGGTATTCATTCGAAAATAATTATTCACCGTATGATCAACCCGAAAATTTTTCATACTGGATGGATGGATATGCTAAAATCATCGCTGATCTGCAGGAAAAAAATGTTAATCCAACCCCTGATGATATAGCTGCCTGGCAGTTGTATCTTACTAATAAAACGACCAGGAATGCATCAACAGTAACAAGCGTTGGCCCACTGCTTACGTGTTTGTGGAACCAGAGCTACCCCTACAACTACCTCTGCCCTGTTGATCCGAATGGTTCGGGCGGACATGTGTATGCCGGTTGCGTGGCTACAGCTATGTCGCAGGTTATGTACTACTGGCGTTTTCCACAGCAGGGAACAGGATCACATGGTTATTCGTGGTATCCTTATGGGTACTTGTTCGCTGACTTTGGCAACACAACATACAACTGGGAGGAAATGCTAAACAGTTCGAATACACCAAATTTTGAGATGGCTCAACTGCAGCTTCATTTAGGGATATCGGTCGATATGATGTACGGTGGAAGTGGTTCAGGTGCTTACAGCACCGATGCAGTCACTGCCCTGAAAAACTATTTTGGTTATGATCAGAGTCTCGAGCTGGTTTACCGTAACGACTATTCCTATGAAAACTGGAAGTCTCTGTTAACAACACAAATCGATGCAGGCCAGCCTATGTATTATCATGGCTTTGGAACAGGTGGTCATGCATTTAATGTGGATGGATACCAGGACACTATGTATTTCCATTTCAACTGGGGATGGGGAAGCTCATATAACGGGTATTTTCATCTTTTTAACCTGAATCCGGGTGGAAATACTTTTACCGAAGGTCAGGGCGCTATTATAAACTTTATTCCCGCCGGTAACAACAATGTTGTACAATGCGGAACTACTGACACACTTACCATGCTTGCCGGAACAATTGAAGATGGCAGCGGCCCCGTTTCACCTTACTTTAACAACTCAGCCTGCAGTTGGTTAATAATGCCTGGCGACACACTCGAAAACATCAAACTTACATTTCACCGCTTCGATCTGGAAGCCGGGAAAGATTACCTCTACGTGTACGACGGAATGGGAAATGATGCACCACTGATTGGGAGTTATACCGGCAACCAGACACCTGGTGTGGTTACAGCAACATCAGGTTCCATGTTTATACAGTTTGTTACGGATGGCAGCGGGACAACCAATGGCTGGTTTGCATCATACAATGCCAAGCAGGCGCCTTTTTGCAGCAGCGGTGTTACTAATATTACGGCCCCTTCCGGTTCACTCTCCGACGGCAGCGGAAGTTTTAACTATCGCGATAAATCCATTTGCAGGTACAAACTGCAACCTGCCGGGGCTCAGTCGATAAGCATTACTTTCAACGAGTTTAGTACTGCCGGTGAAGGCGATTACCTCGAAATATATAATCTCGAAAACCAGGCGCTCCTTCATAAACTTTATGGACAAACCAACCCGGGAACACTGAATTTCAGTACAGGTAAGTTGTATATCGTATTTGTAACCGACCAGGAGAACAGCTCAAGCGGGTGGAGTTTCTCCTACATTTCGTCGGAACTAACAGGGCTGAACGAGTCTAAGGCTGGGGCAAACATTTCCCTGTTCCCTAACCCGGCGCAAAACCTGCTGAAAGTAAGTATTAATAATGCCGACAGGGAATACACATTGAATCTGATATCATCAAAAGGAGCGACTGTTTTTACTCAAACATTGAATTCGGTTTCAGGAAATATTGAAAGCTCCATTGATGTGTCCACCTTTCCAAGAGGGATATATATTTTGCAATTAAATTCAGCCTATGGTACATCATACCATAAATTGGTTTTGAATTAAAGGTGAAATTCCCGGAAAAATAAATGGTAACTGAAACAGGTTAATTCACAGCCCTTTGAAATCCGAATGAACATGGAATCGTTTCGTCATGCTGATTTCGTTCAACTTTGGTAATGACCAGAGTATTGTTTTTCAGTTTCAGCAACCTGTATCATTTCAGCCCCGAAGCATTTCGGAAATGTATAACATTCATTATCTTTGTAAAAACCTCAAGGTATGCGTACTATTATTTGCACTCTGGTCATTCTGGCTATCCCACTATTATCTTTAAGCGGTAACATTACACAAGAACAAGCCGCTACTGTTGCACGAAACTTTTATTTCGAACGAATAAATCTGGTTAAAACAGTTTCTATTAACGATATAAATGTTTTACAGTCAAGAATTTACGGGAACGACCCTGTTGTATACTATGTATGCGATATGCAGCCCGAAGGATTCGTGGTGGTAAGCGCCAGCAACAAAGTTATTCCGGTTCTGGCCTACTCCTTCGAAAGCAGGTTTGCCAATGACTCTGAAATTCCTGCCGGTTTCAATACCTGGATGGATCATTACAGGCAACAGATCGAATATGCCATTTTGTCAAACATTGTACCCGAGAGTAAAATTACCGGCGAATGGCAGCGGCTTCTCAGCATAGGTTTCGCACCCGATGATAACTTAAAATCGGTGTTAAGCGTTTCACCTCTTCTTGTGTCGAAATGGAACCAGGATTCGCCCTATAATTTATGGTGTCCGCCTGATCCTGCCGGACCGGGTGGTCATTGCTACGCAGGATGCGTTGCTACTGCAATGGGTCAGCTTCTTTATTATTACAGGTTTCCGCAGCAGGGGCAAAGCAGTTATTCGTATACACATCCGGATTATGGAATCATCTCAGCTGATTTTGGAGCAACCACCTATAAGTGGGATGGCATGCCTTCAACCATAAATAAAGCAAACGATCCCATTGATGAATTGTTATTTCACCAGGGAGTTTCGGTCGATATGGACTACGGTCCCGATGGCAGTGGAATGTGGAATCATAAGGCTGCCTACTCACTAAAAACGCACTTCAGGTATGGCCCCGAAACACAGTATTATTTCCGCGACAGCGTTACCCTGGACTGGGACAGTTTGCTTATAACAAATCTCGATCAGCGCAAACCGCTTTATTATGCAGGGTGGGCAGGAGTGCAGTCAAACAGCGGACATGCATTTGTTTGCGACGGTTATCAGCCCGGCAATTATTATCATTTTAACTGGGGATGGGGTGGATCGCAGGATGGCTACTTTTACACCGCAAACCTTACCCCCGGAGGCAATAACTTCAATTTTGCCCAGGAAGTAATACCTATGTTTCCTGACACTATTCAAAACACCTATCCTGCTTACTGCCAGGGCACAACTACTTTAAACGGTTTACGAGGTTCGGTAGAGGATGGAAGCGGCTGGTATAATTATCAGAATAATTCAAATTGCACGTGGCTCATAGTGCCCCAGGATGCCGAATACGATTCCATTAAAAGCATCCGGATTACCTTTTTACGTTTCGATACTGAACCCGGGGCTGATACCTTATATATATACAACGGCGTTGATGAATCGGCACCACTGCTGGGAGCCTTTACCGGAAGTTCAATCCCCGGCATTATAACGAGTAGCGGAAATAAGGTTTTTATTAAGTTCCGGACCAACTCATCAATTACAAAGGGCGGCTGGCAGTTTGATTATGAAAGCATTTTCCCTGTTTACTGCACAGGTACAACTACTTTAACGGCTTCATCAGGAACTATTGAGGATGGCAGCGGTACTAAAAAATACAGCAACAACTCCGTTTGCAGGTGGAAGATACAGCCTGCCGATGGGTTACCTGTTATATTCAGTTTTACATCATTCGAAACTTTCGACAGTCTGGATTTTGTAAAAATATACGATCTTACCAGCCAGGAGGTACTTGGAACATTCAGCGGAGACCAACTCCCGCCTTCTGTTATAGCATTAAGCGGTAAAATGATGATACAGTTTATGACCAATGGAAGCGGTAATGCAGAGGGATGGTCGGGTGAATTCCATTCGTCACTTCTGGGGACAAAGGATATTGATTCGTGTATGAACGAAACCCTGATTTATCCTAACCCAGCCAATGAAAATATTTCGATTGAAAAATTTTTCACTTCTGTACATGATCAAAAAGTTCATATCAGGATCGTTGATTTGAATGCAAAAACTGTACTTGCCGAAACAATAAAGATATCAACAGGTCAAAATAAAATTATGCTAAATATAAAAAGCCTGCCGAAAGCGGCATACTTTTTGATAATTGGTGATGGTAAACAAGAAGAAATGCATAAAATAGTAATTAATTAAATTTTTCCTTTTCTAACTACTTGATTGCCTGATATATATATAAATACATTTTTTTTCATAAAAAGCTATTGAAAAACCTTGTTTTTTTGTATATTTATCACGAATTTTGCCTAGCGCAATAAAATGTGTCAAGTAAAAGTACAATAAAACAATTATATTGTCGTTAAGGCTTATAAATCAAAGAAATAACAACAAACCAAATAGCAACACAAATTTTAAATTTAAATCGTATACTTATGAAAAAGTTTACATTTCTTGCAATTATTGTTCTGATGATTGCCTCAACTATTGACCTTCGTGCCCAAAACACCACTTACAGATGGGCTGTTGGTGTAAACTGGCAATTTGAAGATTTCAACGCTGTTCACCTCAGCGTACCCGATCAGTTTAAATACACCAAATGGCAGGGATACAAATTCCCTTCCGCACTTTCAGTTGGCAGGTCAATAAATCCTTCCTTTAACGTGTTCGGACAATTTGGTATCAGCCAGCTCGAACTCGACAGGATGAAAAGTTTATCACAAGAACTTAGTTCCGATAAATTTTGGACCGGTGATTTAAACCTGGCCTATAAATTTGCGAATGGATACATTATGAAAGAATCAAGCTGGTTCGATCCATATATCTATTTAGGAATTGGAGCTTCCAGCATAAAGGATCTTGGAGCTGATAAAACAACATACCTCAAACAAGTTACCGGAGTAGGTTTCAATTTCTGGCTCACCGAAAATGTTGGTCTTAACTTCCAGGGAGCTTATGATTATATGATCACGCCTAAATTATCGACTACCGATGATAAACGCGATGATTATATGCATTACAACATGGGCCTTAAGTTCCGTTTTGGAGCTAAAGATACTGATGGCGACGGCGTAAAAGATAAAGATGATCTGTGTCCAGAAATTCCTGGAAAAGTTGAACTCGCCGGTTGTCCTGATAAAGATAACGACGGTATTGCCGATAAAGATGATGCTTGTCCCGACGTTGCCGGAAAACCAGAATTTAAAGGTTGTCCTGATACAGATGGCGATGGTATTATCGACAGCGAAGACGCTTGTCCTACAGTTGCAGGCAAGAAAGAACTCAACGGATGTCCTGATAAAGACGGCGACGGTGTTGCTGATAAAGATGACAAATGTCCGGATGTTCCTGGTATGAAAGAACTTGCAGGTTGCCCTGACCGTGATGGTGATGGTATAGCTGATGGTGACGACGACTGCCCGGATGTAAAAGGTCTTGCACAATTCAAAGGCTGTCCTGATACTGATGGTGATGGTATTCCTGATAACTTAGACAAATGTCCTGACGTATTCGGAATAGCTGCCAACAATGGTTGTCCTGAGGTTAAGAAATTCGAATTCTACAAAGTAGTTTATTTCGCTACCGACAGGTCAGTTATGATTACCAAATACACCAAGGATCTGGATGAAGTTGTAACCATAATGAGTGATCACGCTGATGTTAGTGTTGCTGTTGAAGGTTACGCTGACTCGCAAGGTAATGATGCATATAACATGAGGCTGTCAGAAAAACGTGCCGATTATGTTATCAATTACCTCGTTAAAAAAGGTGTTGCAAAAGATCGCCTCGTGAAGAAATTCTTCGGCGAAGCTAATCCTGCAGGTGATAACAAAACCTATGCAGGCCGTGCTCTGAACCGCAGGGTTGAAATTAAAACCGTAAACTAATCACTAATTATAGTGCTAAAAAAGAGGCTAACCGATTGGTTAGCCTCTTTTTTTATGCGCAAACTAATCTTCACAGACTTTCATCACCTTCCGCTTCATGCAAAGATTGCATGATTGTTAGAGTAGTTTCAGGCTTTTAATTCAGTGATAATGTTGCCATCCGATTGCAGGCATTGAAGTATACGTTTCTTAAAATTAAGGCAAGTCATGTGCCGTGTTTCAAGTACCTGCGATATCTCTGACGCCGGCATTGCGGGAGATCCACACACCATATACGCTATTTCGAATGCCTTGGGCAAATCGAGCCGGCAGTGGTGAAATATGGTATGCGCTGTGGCCGATTCGTCACGTTTACAACGGGTACACCTTCGTGCATAAGGTGTGCGGCCGGCACAGTATTTTTCGTTCCCGCAATGACGGCAAACGAAACCATCTGCCCATTTGGCATGTGCCAGAATTTTCAGGCATTCGTCCTGTGTAGCATAAGTAGCCTTAAATTTCGCTGTATCTAATTCGCCGATCAGCATTTTAAGATTTAGTATATTATTACTTTTCACTCATCCAATATTTATATACTCCCGCAATTCATGACAAAATTACAGTGGCATGGTATTTGTTGACAAAGTTACAAATAAATGGTGATATTTATGCGATATATTAAAAAATAAACATATCTTTGCACCAGTAAAATGTTTAGTTAAAACTTTAAACACAAAAACAATGAAAAACACATTAATCGGGTTCGTATTCCTTTCAGTTCTTTGGCTAAGCAGTTGCGGCGGATCAGCCAATCCGGCCAAGGGTCCGGTTTCGGACCAAGCTGTTGTTAGCAATACAATGGAAGTTGCCAGCAATAACGCTGAAGAACCAGTAACTAATCCGGCACCTGCATCCGCTGAAAGTGGAGCTGTAATACAACTCACAAAAGCAATGTTTCTTGAAAAAGTTTACGATTTTGAGAAAAGCCCAAAACAATGGTCGTACAAAGGCGACAAGCCCTGTATTATCGATTTTTATGCCGACTGGTGCAAACCCTGTAAAATGGTAGCGCCTATTATGGACGAACTGGCTGAAAAATATAAAGGACAGATCACCATATATAAAATAAACACAGATCAGGAACGCGAATTGGCCCAGTTTTTTGGCATAAGGAGCATACCTACCATGTATTTCTGCCCTGCTACCGGCGATCCGCAAATGGCGCAAGGAGCAATGTCGAAAGAAACCTACGAGCAGGCTATAAAGGAAGTACTGCTAAAGAAATAAATCTAAAAGAATTTTAAAACATTAAAACATACGATCATGGAATTATTAACAAAAGAAACTTTTCTCGAAAAAGTATTTAATTTCGAAAAAAACCAGGAATGGAAATTTGAAGGTAACCTGCCTTGTTTAATTGATTTTTACGCCGACTGGTGTGGGCCCTGCAAAATGGTTGCTCCTATCCTCGAAGAACTCTCAAAAGAGTTTGAAGGTAAAATCAACATTTATAAAGTAGATACTGAGGTTGAGCAGGAACTTGCTGCTGCATTTGGTATCCGGAGTATACCATCGATGCTTTTCTGTCCGAAAGACGGAAAGCCACAAATGGCTACCGGTGCATTGCCAAAGCAAGCAATGACAGATGCAATTAACGAAGTATTGCTTGCATCAAACTAATATCATAACCGACACTGATAAAGGGCAGCCCGAAAGGCTGTCCTTTTCTTTTTCGTACTTTTGCCCAAAACCAACCATGGAAACAATTGTTCTTGCCACCGCTTACCTCCCTCCTATTTCGTGGATGGCAATTGCCACACATGCAAAAACTATAAGGATAGAAATCCATGAAACCTATCCCAAGCAAACTTTCAGGAACCGTTGCCAAATTGCAACTTCCTCGGGCCTTTTAAACCTCACTGTGCCTGTAAGACGGGTAAACGGGAACCATACCAAAACCGGGGATATTGCCATTGATAATTCACTAAACTGGCAACAGCTGCATTGGCGGTCGATTATTACTGCTTACAATAACACACCTTACTTCCTCTATTATCGTGATCTGTTCGAACCTTTTTATACTAACCGTCAGGAAAGCCTGCTCACCTTAAACACGAACCTGATTAAAACCCTATTAAATATATTGAATTTCAAACATATAGAGATATCAAATACTTCAAATTACGAATCTAAACAGTCAGATTTCGACTTCAGGAACAGTTTTAACAGCAAAAAGCAACCTATACAATCCATTACAACTGCTATGCCCAGGTATATGCAGGCTTTCGAAACGCAACACGGTTACCTTCCGGATTTGAGTATAATTGACCTGTTATTCAATGTTGGCCCCGAAGCAGCTGATTACCTGAAAAATATTCAATTTTCCAATCCCGTTGATTTTAAGGAGCAGTAGGATATTCAACCCGTATGTGGTAAATGCTGAGTAATTTTTTCTTGATAATTTTTTTAATCGTCGAAATTTCTTTAAGTGTAAGTGCTGAATTACGAAACTGCCTGTGTTCCATTTGATTATCAATAAGTTTTTCGACCAGTTCACTGACATCGCTCTCGTTAGGTGCCTTAAGTGAACGGGAAGCGGCTTCGATTGAATCGGCCATCATGAGTAAAGATGTTTCCTTTGAATGAGGCACAGGACCCTGATAGCGGAAAGGGGATTCATCGAAAGGGGCATCACCCATTTCGGCTTTATGTTTATTGTAAAAATACTGGGTAAAACGAGTACCATGATGGGTACGAATAAAATCAATAATTGTTTCAGGAAGGTTAAAAAGGCGGGCTTTTTCAATTCCATAAATAACATGACCGGTAATTATTCGTGCACTTTCCTCGTACGAAAGTTCATCGTGAGGATTTATACCACCCGATTGATTTTCGATATAATACATTGGCATATCCACTTTCCCGATATCGTGATACAGGGCACCGGTTCGGGCAAGTAACGAATTTGCACCAATTGCACGCGCGGCCTCTTCGGCAATATTCGAAACTATTAACGAATGCTGGAATGTACCCGGTGCTTTAATGGCAAGTTCGCGCAGAAGTTTCGAATTGGTGTCCGATAGTTCAATCAGCGAGACATCGGTTATCATACCGAAAATGCGTTCGAAAAGGTATATCAGTGGGTACGAGAACAGCGTGAGAAGTGCACTTATTCCAAACATCAGAAAATTTGCAGTGCGCATCTGGTCAACAGAGCCCTCCTGCATAAGGGTTATACCTAAATAAATCACTGAGTATGATAACAATATCATTGCAGAAGTAAAGAAAAACTGGGAACGGTGATGCAGATTTACAATGCTGATGATAGTAATAATGCCTGTAATAAGCTGCATAAAAAGAAATTCGAAGCTGTTGGGGACCAGAAAACCAATAATTATGATCGTGATAAGGTGTACGATTAAAGCAAGCCTGGTGTCGTAGAAGGTACGAACAATGATAGGAACAAGGCAGATAGGAACGGCCATAATGTATGTTACATTCATTTTCATTATAAAGGTGGTGAAGGACACCATCATAGTAATAAGAAGGAGTAACAAAACAATGTTCCGGTTTTCTTTATAGATTTCGTACCTGAACGTATAAATAAAAAGACCAAATACGAGCAACGCCATGGCAATAAGTAAAAACCGCCCAAGTAATATCATACTGAAATTATAACCCGAACCTGATTTTGATTCAAATTCGCGCCGCATCGATTCCAGTTCCTGGAAATTTGATTCATCAACAAGTTCGCCTTTTGCAATTATTTGTTCTCCATTTTGCACCATTCCCCTTGTAATTGAAATGCGTGCCAGTGCCTGTTCGCGCTGAGCAATGGTAAAAGGCTCGTCGAAAATCACATTTTGCCGCAGAGATGCCTGTATAAGTGGCAAAATAAATTTCCCACTGTTGTTCATCATTGCCGGAAGGTTTGATAGCAAAAAATCATTGGCCCTGCTGATGGTGAACAAACTGTTTATTTTTACTATCCGTGCGGCATGGTCCTTTACCACTGCAATCATCATATCAGGATTCTTTTTTTCCAGTTGTGGAACCATTTCGATGATTCCTTTTGCATAGATACTGTCGATAAGAGCGAATCCTGCGTTAATAATGCTTGTTTTTTCACCTGACTGCAATGCAGGCACACTGGTTCTGTCGAGCCGAGCCAAAAAATCACTTTTCACATTTTCGACCATGGTTGTATCAAGCCTGAAATAGAGATAGGCTTCGGCAAGCACGTTTTTTCTTTCTTTCTGAATTTCGGGCTGGGGTTTTAGAATCGCAAAATCAAAAGGTGCAATAAGGTCTTCGTATTGCCAGGGTTTCCCCCGCTGAAACTCATACTTGAATTTTACTTCGCGTGGAAATAAAGCCAGTAAAATCACAAGAGTGATCAGGAATAGAAATATCTTATTAATCTGGTAATAATTTCGCCACTGTTTCTTGGTTATAACTAACTTCATTGTTTCGGAATAGAGATCACGAATATATGAATTTTTGTTTTCAACACATCAATTACTACCTTTGGCTTTCGGCTGAACCTGGCGAACACGATCCTGCCAAAAATATTATTCACGTTTTATCTCTTTGATTATGAACGCAATATGTAACTTATCGCTAATCCCTGTGAGGATTGATCCTTCGGATAAAAGTGAGATGGTAACCCAGTTATTATTTGGCGAAACTTTCAGCATACTCGAAGAGAGAGGCAACTGGCAGCTGATCCGTTTGCACAGCGACAGTTATGAAGGCTGGATTGATCAGAAGCAATCACTTATTGTAACTGATGCGTATATTGAGCAGTTAAGTAAAAGCCAGGCATACTATATGGCTGATAAAAGCGGGATTTGTTCCAGAAAAACGGATGGCAGTCAGATGATGGTTAGCAAGGGCAGCCGCATTCCTTTGCTGGCAAACGGTTCATTCGAAATCGGCCAGACAGAATATTCAACGAAAAGTAAATGTAAACCGATCCCCGAAAAATATATTGCTTCCAGGGTCACAGCCACGGCTCTAACCTATCTTAACACTCCATATCTTTGGGGTGGGCGTAGTATCTGGGGAATTGATTGTTCGGGACTGGTGCAGGTAGTATATGCCATGTGTGGGTTGGAGTTACCCCGTGATTCATCGCAACAGGCTCAGCAAGGCGAGATTGTTGACTTTGTTGATGAGGTAGTACCCGGCGACCTTGCTTTTTTTGATAATACTGCAGGCGAAATTATTCATGTAGGTATCATTACAGGTCCTGGCAAAATACTTCATGCATCAGGAAAAGTAAAATCAGATACAATTGATCATAATGGAATCTTTGATTCCGAGCGCAACCTATATACGCATAGCTTAAGAATAATAAAGCGTTTTAAGTAATCAGGAATACTATTTTTTTTATAAAGTACTGGTTTCCTTGCAACAAATATACAATAGCTTCGATAGTTGATAAACAATATGCCAAACCAGCTCTGATTTTGTTCGAAACTTCCCGTAATTTGTTAATAATGTAGTAAGAAAAATTTAATGTGAATGAAATATTCTTTACTAAATTCGCTTCATACAATTTGATTACTTAATCTTCATCTCCATACTAACCAAAACCCAAACAAAATGAAAAGATTATTACTACTAATTGGCCTACTGGCGTTCGGCAGTATGCTTTATGCCCAGGTTACCACATCGGGATTGAGTGGGAAAATTTACGGGGCCGATAAATCGACACTTCCCGGGGCCACAGTAGTGGCAGTGCACACTCCCTCGGGCACTTCGTATGCCACACTAACCGACAACGATGGCTTTTTCCGCATCCCCAACATGAGAGTCGGGGGACCATACAAGTTATCAGTTACCTATGTAGGTTATACCACTTTTACTAAAGATGACATTAACTTAAGCCTGGGTCAAACATTAAGCTTAAACCAAACTTTAACCGAAGAGGCTGCTGCTATAAGTGGCGTTGTTATTACAGCCGGGGTTAAAAACGCTATCATGGATGGCAACAGGACCGGCGCTTCAACTAACATCAATGTACAGCAGATTCAGAATTTACCTTCTATAAACCGGAGTATCACGGATTTTACAAAATTAACACCCCAATCGAATGGCAGCAGTTTTGGCGGACAGGACGGGCGTTACAATAACATTACCATCGACGGTGCCAACTTTAACAATAACTTTGGGTTAAGCAGCAAATCGCTACCAGGTGGCGATGCTCAGCCTATAAGTCTGGATGCTATTGAAGAAATCAATGTAAACATTGCTCCTTACGACATCAGGCAATCGAATTTCACAGGTGCTAACGTTAATGCTATTACCCGTAGCGGTGATAATACATGGAAAGGATCCGTTTACACCTATTATCGCAATAAAGCCTTTAACGGAACAAAAGTAGAAGATCAGACACTATCATTATCCGACCAAACCATTAATAGTTATGGTTTCAGGGTTGGTGGGCCACTGGTTAAGGATAAGGTTTTCCTTTTTATGAATGCTGAAAGAGAAAAATCCTCTTTCCCGGGAATTCCCTGGAGACCCAGTGATCCGGAAAATGGAGTAGTTGCCGATGCAGCAAAGAGTATTTCGAGAACTACTGTTGCTGACTTATCGACAATGCATGATTACCTTCTGTCGACTTATGGCTACGAAGCAGGAAGTTTCCAGAATTTTGGCAACTTCGAGAGTCAGAATACAAAATTTTTAGCCCGTGTTGACTGGAATATCAATAAAAATAATAAATTCACTACCAGGTTTAATTATGTAACCTCAACAAATGATCAGCAGGTTAATGCAACCAGTGCTCCAGGCACCAGGTCGCCTTTCGGACGTATCGGCGAAAAGTCGATGGCCTTCAGTAATGCCAATTATGGTTTCCTTAACACAGTTAGCTCAATAACTGCCGAGTTAAACAGCACATGGAACAGTTCAGCCAATAAATTACTCTTCACTTACACTAAAATTCAGGATACCCGTAACAGCAACAGCGATATTTTCCCATTCGTTGACATTTACAAAGATGGTGATCCCTATATGAGCTTTGGATATGAATTGTTTACAAAGGATAACGACGTAATTAACAACGTTTTAACTTTTACTGACAATTTCAATTACTTCCTTGGCGCACACACGATCACTGTAGGAGCTTCGTTCGATAAACTATTTTTTGGCAACAGTTACAAACGTTATGGAACCAGTTATTACAGGTATGCTTCCATGGAAGACTTTATGAACAATGGCACACCCACTACCTTCGGCTTAACCTATCCTTATGGTGATGGTACAGGTTATGCTGAAATGAACTTTGGTTATGCCAGTGTTTATGCCCAGGATGAGTACCAGGCAACTGACAATTTGAAACTGACTGCAGGTATCAGAATGGAAATGCCTATATATCTAAATGATCTTGAGCCAACTCCACCTATAACAGCACTTACATTCAATGATCTGGATGGCAACCCAATTAAACTTGATGCAGGTGCATGGCCAAAATCAAAAATCACAGTTTCTCCTCGCTTTGGATTTAACTGGGATGCTTTAGGAGATAAGACTATACAGGTCAGAGGAGGTTCTGGTATATTTACCGGAAGATTACCTTTTGTTTGGTTCACCAACCAGCCAACCAACAGCGGTACTTTGCAGAATACTGTTGAAATTACCAAAGCAGCCGATTTAGCAGGAATGACTTTCAGTTCAGATCCGTTTGCTCAACTATCCAACACCACGCTTTTCCCGGAAACTCCTTCGAGCAAAGCACCAGGATCAATAGCTGTTGTTAGCCCTGACTTTAAAATGCCACAGGTGTGGAGATCGAATATTGCCAGTGACTTCAAACTTCCCTGGTGGAATTTAATCATGACTGTTGAGGCTATTTACACAAAGGATATTAATGCCGTGATTCAATACAATGCAAACCAAAAAGATAGTACAGCTACATTTAGTGGACCAGATACTCGTCCAAGATATTTCTCAGCATCTCGCAGGATAAATCCAGCTGTCAGCAACGCAATGGTTCTTACCAATGCAAATGAAGGATATTCCTATTCGTTTACCTTCCAATTGGCAAAACCAATTTCCAGAGGTTTCTCTGGTATGATCGCTTATACATACACCAGTGCCAAAGACCTTACATCAAACCCGGGTTCATCAGCATCATCAGCATGGTCAAGTAACCCGGCTGTAAACGGCCAGAATGATCCTGGTCTAAGTTATTCAAGGTTTGCTGTTCCTAACAGGGTAGTTGCATCATTATCCTACCATAAGGAATACCTGAATCATCTGGGAACTTCCATATCCATTTTTTACCAGGGAAGCAGCCAGGACAGGCTTGATTATATTTATTCCAACGATATGAATGGCGACGGAAACTCATCTGACCTCATGTACATCCCTAAGGATGCTTCTGAAATTATATTTGATGCTATACCAGCCAAGGGCGATTTTGCAGGATTTACTGCTGAAGAGCAAAATACGGCTTTCTGGAAATATGTTGACCAGGATGATTACCTTTCGGAACACAAAGGCGAATACGCTGAACGTTATGGTGTGGTAATGCCTTGGGTTAATCGTTTCGATGTTAAAATCCTCCAGGATGTTTTCTCGAAATTCGGTACAACCAAACACTCATTACAAATCAGCCTTGACTTACTCAATATCGGTAACCTTCTTAATCCCGACTGGGGAATTTACAGGAAACAAACACTTGGAAACTATGATATCACCCTGTTGAAACACAGTTCAACCGGTGCCGATGGAGTTCCTCATTTCCAGATGAACTATACCGGAAGCTCACTTCCTACCAGTACATACACACCTGTATTATCGGTAACAAGTACCTGGGGTGCCCAGTTAGGCATCAGGTATACATTCTAATAGCATTTGAACATTACAAAAAAAGCTGCTTCTGAAAAGAGCAGCTTTTTTTGTATCAAATCAATCCAAAAATATTAATGACATTTATCCTCCTTCATATAAGGGTAACGATAATCGGTAGGAGGAATGAGCGTTTCCTTGATAGTACGCGGGCTAATCCATCGCAACAGGTTGAGGTGGCTTCCGGCTTTATCATTGGTGCCGCTTTGGCGTGATCCGCCGAAAGGCTGCTGACCAACAACTGCTCCTGTGGGTTTATCATTAAAATAGAAATTACCCGCTGCGTATTTTAAAACATCGGCAGCCTTAACCAATACACCACGATCTTGTGCAAAAATACACCCGGTTAATCCGTAAGGCGATGTTTCGTCAACAAGCCGGACTGTTTGATCAAATTCTTTATCCTTATAAACATGTATGGTTAAAACCGGCCCGAAAATTTCTTCTGTCATAGTAACAAAATGAGGATCATGAGCCTGAATTATTGTAGGTTGTATAAAATATCCTTTTGATTTATCACCTTGTCCGCCGAAAGCAATTTCGGCATCAGATGTATTTTTCGCTTTGTTTATATAATTGGTGATGTTATCGAATGATTTTTCATCGATCACAGCGTTCATAAAATTGCTGAAATCGCGCACATCGCCAACTTTAATTTCGGCAAGCATTTCGCCAACACGCTTTTTAACAGAAGGCCACAAGCTTTCGGGTACATAGGCACGTGAAGCGGCTGAGCATTTCTGACCCTGGTATTCGAAGGCTCCGCGCACCAATGCTGTTGAAACTTCGTCGACATTAGCACTGGGATGCACCAGAACAAAGTCTTTACCACCGGTTTCCCCGACTATACGAGGGTAAGAGCGGTAATGTTCGAGGTTATCGGAAGCACTTCGCCAGAGCTTATTGAACGTTCCGTTACTCCCTGTAAAATGTAGACCGGCAAAAAATTTATCTGCCATCACCTGGTTTCCTACTGCTGAACCCTGGCCAGGGATAAAATTAATTACACCATCGGGTAATCCTGCTTCCTTAAATACCTGCATTAAAATATAGTTTGAAAGGATGGAAGTGGTAGCAGGTTTCCACACAGTGCTATTACCCATGAGCACCGGAGCCATATTTAAATTGGAAGCGATGGCCGTAAAATTGAATGGTGTTACCGTGAATACAAATCCTTCGAGCGGCCGGTACTCAAGCCTGTTGATTATCCCGGGATCGCTATGGGGTTGTTCGTTGTAAATATCGGAAATATAATGTGCGTTAAACCGCAGAAAGTCAATAGTTTCGCATGCAGCATCTATTTCGGCCTGGTAAGCGCTTTTTCCCTGCCCCAGCATAGTAGTGGCATTTAAAAGCATACGGTATTTTTTCGAAAGAAGTTCAGCCACTTTCAAAGTCACCGAAGCCCTTTCGAACCACGAAAAAGATTCCCATTCGCGATGAGCTTTGAGTGCTGCATCAATAGCCATTTTCACTTCTTTTTCGCCGGCTTTATGATATCGTGCCAACACATGACCGTGATCATGAGGCATAGTTACGGTATCCGTATCGTTGGTATATACTTCCTTGCCACCTATTATCAGGGGAATCTCCATCTGCGAAGAACTTAGCCTGTCGAGCTCGGCCTGCAGTTCTTTGCGGTCGCGCGAACCGGGAGTATAGGAGCGTACTTTCTCATTTTCAGGATATTCAAAGACAAAAACAGCGTTATTCATATGAGTTTATTAGGTTGAATTAAAAAATCATTGGGAGTTGTATCAAACTTCATTGTGAGGCTTGAAAAAAAACAAGAAAACATATAGATTGTTCAGTTGTTAGTATATTATAAATTGCTGTTTACTGTAATTTTACAACACAGTTACCATTACATGTATCAAAATCAAAAATCATGGATTATTATATCATTACAGGTACTTCGAGAGGAATAGGAGAAGCGATAGCCCGCAAACTGGTTGAACCTGGCAATACCATTTTTGCCGTTTCACGAACCATGAACGAAGACCTCGTTGATCTGGCTTCATCGTTGAGTGTACCACTGTTTTATCATGAAGCTGACCTGAGTAACCGGGCTGCAGCTGAATCATTTATTCATGAAGTTTTCAGTAAAATACAGTTATGCGATGACGACCGCATTGCATTGATCAACAATGCCGGAATGCTGGAACCTGTTGCGCCGGTTAAATCGATTGATTTTGATCTCGCTGATAAACATCTGCATCTGAATTTGCTTACCCCCATAGTATTGAGTTCTGTATTTATGGCTCGTACCCTTTTGCATAAAATCCCTAAGGTGATATTAAACATTTCGTCGGGTGCATCAAACTATCCATTCAGCGGGTGGAGTGTGTATGGCAGTTCGAAAGCCGGACTTGATATGTTTAGCAGGGTTGCAGGGCTCGAACAAAAAGCCGAACAAAATCCGGTGAAAATTTATGCACTGGCGCCTGGCATCATTGAAACAGGTATGCAGGAGTTGATCAGAAATACGGATGAAGAACTGTTCCCCGACCGGGGCAACTTTATTAAATTGCATGCAGAAGGACAGCTTTCAAAACCCGAAAACGTTGCCCAGGTAATATTAAGTACGCTTTTTAGTGATAAAATCATTACCGGTTCAGTTGTTACGATTGAGCAGCTGCAAGAAATAAAATAGGCTGTTGCGCTTACTTATGCCTGATTTTATTATTTTTGAAGAAATAAAGAGCCAATGCTTGAAACCATTAAAGCGTTCGACGAAAGCCTTTTCCTGTTTCTGAATGCACAAAACAATTCATTTTTCGACTCTCTGATGTGGCTATTCAGCGAAAAGCTTTTCTGGGGGCCTTTATATGTATGGTTTCTCTGGCTTTTGCATAAGCGTTACCCTCAGCATTTCTGGACTGTGCTTGTAGTTATTATCTTAATGATTGTAACTACGGATCAACTATGCAATCTTTCGAAAAACAGTTTTATGCGGCTAAGGCCCTCGCACGAAGAGCACCTAATGACGGTTGTTCATATTGTAAATGAATACCGGGGAGGAATGTACGGGTTTTACTCGGGGCACGCATCGAATGCTTTTGCTGTAGCATTATTTATGATAACAGCCCTGGCAGGCGCACGCTGGTATATTATTCCAATATCACTGGTTTATGCGCTGTTAACAGCTTACAGCCGTATATACCTGGGTGTGCATTATCCTCTCGATATTGTTGTGGGTGCATTAACAGGAGCATTGCTGGGAACCGGATTTGCGATGGCACATGAAAAGCTAAGGATAAAATACTTTTCAGCTAAAGTTTAACCCAGATTACGCATTATCTTAAGCGATAAACCAAATCATGTATGTCAAATCTAAGTATTTGACAAACAAATATTTACTATCCCGATTGCTATCGGGAGGGGTTAACCCAACTAACACAAATAGTTCACCTTCGGCACGTATTGCGTAATTTGGTTTTAATATCCATATAGTTTTGCAGTAAATTTCTCGACTACAACCTTATAGGTGCAAACCTCGCGTAAGGAAGGTTCATTATAGGTGAATTCGCGATCGGTGTAATGTTGCATTACTGAGTTCAGAAATTCAACTTTTTTATCCATATCCTCAATAAACTCAACCTTTCCAAAGGCTAGTACACTTCGGTATTTCATACTGTAGCTGCATGCCACCCTTTCGCTCTGGTAACGAAGCTGATGATCGGTACTGAAAGCAATACAAACCGCTGGGTTTTTCTTCAGTATATCGATTTTTAAACCTTTTTGAGCTGAGTGCAAAAATATTACTCCGCTGTGGTACCCAAAATTAAAAGGAAGCACATAAGGCAGATTATTCTCATCAACCATGCTTACGTAGCACACTTCACACTTTTTGATGATTTCATCAATCTCGTTCTGGTCGGTAATAAATCGGTGATGCATATATGGGAAGTTTAGGTTGTTGAATGTTTTAGTGAAAGGTAATACGACACAAATTATTCGTTCCTGCGATTGCGGGGTTTAGGGTTAGCAATAGCTTCGAGTATCCAGGTTATTACAGATACTATTAATGAGAATACGACGGCGGTAAAAAAACTATCGACCGTAAAACCATCCAAAGCATAATCGGCGAGCAGTATAATTGCGGCATTTATGGCAAGAAGGAAAAGGCCGAAAGTAATTATTGTTATTGGAATAGTTAATATAACCAGTATTGGGCGGAGAAAGGCGTTGAGGAAACCAATCAGCAAGGCTACCAATATTGCAGTAGGGAATCCATCGAGATCAACGCCATTAAGTATGTATGCGCCAAAGAAAACTGCCAGGGAAGAAACAAGTAGTTTGAGGATTAGTCTCATGAAATTAATTAGTTATCAATCCGACAAATTTACTGAAAAAAGGAAATCAACAAAACTTTGCTTTTCAATAGGGCGGTATCCGGCCCTGAAACCAATATCCACCGGGAATACAAAACGAAGAAAATGAATATCTGATGATAGCTCGATACCGGTAGATTGCAGTTTTCGGCTTGTGCCATGTGTTACGCCTATCCCGTTATCGAAAAATAAATTGGCTTTCAAACGCTTGATATATGCAAGAGGGCCTAACGAAAAGTCGGGATAAGCAAATGGGAATTTATAATTTACTGCCACGAGCGAAAGTGTTTTTTCATTTACCATAACATATCCCCTTGGTAAAACAACCTGGTTGCTGTATTGGTATTTGCCTGTAACCCGCTCCTGTATATTTAAATCGATCCTGATAGCATGATGTTTAATGAAGCCTGGGAAATACAGGCGGGCAGCTGCCGATGCAATACTTCCCAAATCATTGTCACCAAATGGCGAATGGCGGAAACTTCCGCTTATCACCTGCCCCCACCTTGGATAAAGATCTTTGTACGATTGCTTGATAAAGCGGTAGGCATAAAAGCTGTAATCGAGTGAATGAATAGTTCCGGTCAGTTTGTTCTCGCGCGGAGAAGTGTTATTGGTAATGCTATATAATGACGTATGTGCTTTTAGCCTGATACCTTTGTAATATTTACCGCCTGTGAAAATTAATGGCAAGGTCAAACCGCCACTGATAATAGTTTCGTTAAAATGATATTGCACCGAAGTGTCGCCTCCGGTATAGGCTGCACGGCCTCCGTAAGAAGCATTAAAATCAATAATCGGATACCAGCCCAGCCAGTTGAAATCGAGTGTAAACTTGCCTGTATTTTCGGCTATATCGTATTTATAACCAACTACTGTTGTAGCAGTGCTTAAGTCGTTTTGCGACATAAACGAGATGCCGGTTCCGTTTTCGCCGGCCAGGTAATTAATATAGGCCGGTGCCCAGCTGTGGAAATTAAAAATGTGTGCTGCCTTTTTATAAGGCTGCGATGTGTATGACGTATCGTATTTTATGTATGAATCCTTAATCGCTTCTTCTTCCTTCACAAGATATTTATATAATGAAGGTGAATAATCAACAACCTCATCCAATTTAACCCAATTTTCAGGCTTATATTCAGTTTCAACCAATCCAAATCCATCCGAAGTATAATTGGAGTATACTATTTTGCTATGGTCGGGGCTGAGCCTTGCATTGCTGGCTCCAAACTCGGACGAAGTAACCTGGAATACAGTTCGATTCATCCTGTTTACTGCATAAATATTATCAATACCCGAAAACGACCCGGTAAATAAAATATAGTCGCCGGCAAATACAGGGCTCGAAATTTCGGTGAACGAAGGTTGAACAACTGTACTGATTACCCGGTCTTTAATGCTGAATACATCAATACTCTTCCCTTTACTATCTAATTTTACAAATACAATCATGCTGCCATCGGCTGACCAGGAAGGAGTCAAGTAATGAATGGAGTCGGATGTAATAAAGGTATTGATTACATTTCCGGTTTGCACATCAAGCTCTAAAACAGAGGAGCGGTTATCGGTATCAACTTTCACCACAAGCAGCGATTTGCCATCGGGCGAAAAAGCCGGCGCAAAATAGCGGCTCTTCCTGCTGATTTCCCTGGTTTTACCCGTTCGGCTGTCGTATATAAATGGTACCGAATATTTCCTGTGCTCCCAGCGCGGATCGTTAATGGTTTCGGTATAGGCTAATAAATAATTTTGACCTAAACTTTGATCAACTGTAGCAGAATCGTGGTTTACATTACCTGGAATCGCTATTACAGAAAATAAGTCGGAGGATAAAAAGCCAGGCGTGGTAATCTTGTGAATATCGCCATCGGGCTCGATGCTAACAAAACTTGCAACATCACCGAGGCTTGTCTGCAAAGCAATCACCGATTTATTGTTTAGATATTCAGGATTTTTAAAGTTTGTATAGCCTTTTGCACTTATAGCAGTAAGTTGATTAAATTTTGTCAGAGTAGTATGATCCCTTTGGTAGTTCCAAAGGCTATCCATTTCATTCATAGTTGTGCGGTACAGTAATTCTTTTCTGAACCCGGTTGCTTGTTTTAACCCGCGGTTAAAAGGAGTCAGCATATAGGGTTTTTGCGCCACTTTATCGAGTGCCGTTACCCAGGCCTGGTATCCGTATTTCCGCCGCACATTGGCTACCAGTGCATAACCCAGTGTATATTGATTGGGAACAAAAGTTTTGTACGAACCAAAAACTGCTTTATCATAGGAGTAAGCTCCTTTTTGCATGGATTGTGCGCGTAGCGGCATTTCGAAAGCGGGAATACGGCCCCTGCCCGACTGGCTCAAAACAGTTTCGGCGCACACTGCATCACCTTCCATAAACCAGGAAGGCACATACAAACCGTTTACAGCGATGGCTGCCTGCTCGCCCAACACCCACGAAAGTGCTTTTGTAAAACCCTGGTTTGTCCGGTCGAGTTGTACTACATGCCTGTATTCGTGAATCATAAGTTGCTGAAGCCAGTCCTGTGCATACAAATCCTGGGGAGGGCAAGTGTAAAGCTCGATGCGTTTAGGCGCCCATACGGTAAGTGCATTAGGAACGATAGTATTATTATGCAATATTACGGGTACTCTTTTCGGTTTGAAATCAAGGGATTTTGAACCCCGCTCAAATATCGTACTAAGAGAGGGCACCATTTTCTGCGCTTTCAGTTCGAAGGTTTCAGGATATATTATTCGGAATTCAGGAGTAACAATCTGCCTCCATTTGAGTGATGCCGGATCCTGCCCAAGATTATAATACTGTCCGAATAACCAGGCCGGAAGGAATACAACCATCAGAAAAGGGATAAGCAGTATGATTTTTTTTACAGGCATATCAGGCTCAATAGTGTCACAAATTTAAAAAAAAGAAGCGGGAGTAATTATTTACCCCCGCATATAAAACTTAAGATGGAAAACAGAAGATGAAAACTAAACTAAATTATAGTCGCGAAACAAGGTGCTTAATTCTTCGAAACTAAATGGCTTTTGAGCGTAACCGTCAACTCCGGCTTTCAGGCATTCAGCCTTATCCGGATTAGTAGTTATTGCTATAATGGTAGTGTGACCTTTTTTTAGATATTCAAGTTCCATCTTCCTTATTTCCTTTACAGCCTGCAGACCGTCCATCTCGGGCATTTGAATATCCATAAGAATAAGGTCATATTCTTTATTTTTAAACCTGTCAACTGCTTCGTTCCCGTTTTTTGCCACATCAACTTCATGACCACTCCTTCTCAGATAAAAAGTAGTGATTTTTTCTATCATTTCATCATCCTCAGCGAGCAAAATGTTAAGTTTTCTCATCATATCTAAATTAGCAAAAGTTCCCATTATTTTAAGTTGTTTCGTATATAGAGTAAACGAGTTAGTATATCAATACTTTTTGAGTAATTGAATATTTTTCATTGAATAGTTGTACAAGATGTATTCCAGGTACAGTATTTGAAGTTGACAGAGTTATTCCATCGGAAAGGAGGCCTTTTGCCGAATTAACAATTTTTCCATCGGTGGTAATCAGCCTGGCAGTGTAGGTAGTTTTTTCGGAGCCTGTAATTTTTAATTCACCATTATTAACAATCAATTCAGTTTGAATATCCTGATGAGTTGCAATACCATCAGGTGAGCTGAAATGAATCTCGAACCTGTCAGAGTTCATTTCGGGAGTATGAAAGAATGTATACACTGAATCGGCCCTCAGATCGATCAAATTATTGAGTTCTTTATCAAATAATATTACCGGGTAGCGATACTCGAAATTAAAAGCGCCACTGCTAGCAATTTTGTACATACCACTTTGTGTGCACTCAATGTTCAAGGGGATTTCGAGTGAGGAATTTACTGTTGGTATAGTGCTGACAGCATATTTAATATCATTGTCCGAAAGCAGGTGAAGCGAAGGGGCATTGCCATTTCCTTTTATTTTAATAGCATCCATATCGTCTTCAAAACCAAATGTAGCATTTGCATTTACCCTGAACAGCACTTCATCACTTAACCCATCGCTGTTGCTTACCCTGAATTTGATCGAATTGTTTTTTATGTAATTTTTCGAGTCATTAATGGTGCGAACTCTTGAACTGGCTTTTGCTGTAATAGTTCCCTGTTTCGATGCTTTCACGAAAAAACCCTGCATGGGCGGAATATACCTGCTGCCATTATTTAACGAAACGGCATCATCGCCTCCGGGTACATACACGGCAAAATTACCGGAGCCTGAAGGATCAGGGTAATATATTGCTGCTGCAATTGAACTGCGTTCCCATGAATTGTTGTTCTCATTTTCCCAGTCGATATACGATGGATAAGGGTTGCCTGTAAGGTTGAGTCCGTTATTCGAATTGGAAATAGTAAATGTTTTGGCATCGTGGTTAGGATATCCTTCGAAAATGCGGGTTTCGCTGAACAGTGAAAATAATTCATATCCACGCATCACCTGCAGGGGATCGTTGGTAGGTAAAATATATTCGCCCCATTGTGCTGTGGGTTCGTTGTAATCGCGAAGATACATACTAAGGAAGGTTCCTGTAACCGCCATATCGACAGGCGAAGATAACAGCGTATTCTGACCGGCAATTACCTGGTACTCACTCTGTATTTTACCTGTCGAAAAACCATTAATAATAAGGGATGATTTTTCGCTTGTTGTATTTTTTAACCTGAGCTTACCTGAGCCCAGAACGGTGAGATTACCCGCATATTTCGAGAAATGCACCCGGATTAACGCTGAGTGAAGCTTCAGAATTAATATACAGTTTACCACAGGTAATGTTGGTGCTAATCTCCGGGTTATGATTTGAAGCTAAAATTGAAATATTATCGGTTTTGGAAGGTACTATAGCACTTGACCAGTTTAAAGGCTCATCCCATTCATTGTTAATCGTTCCGATCCAGTTATTTTCGGAAATTAACGAACCTTTAGGCACTGATGAAACCGGGCTGATTCCGAAAACTACTCCCTGTCCTGTATAATCGGCAGATGCAACTGATCCTGTTCCGGATATACCCATGGAAGAAGCAACAAGAAGATTTCCTGTAACTGACAGTTTGCCGGAAATAATCTGAAGGCTCGACGAAATATTACTGAAAGAATTTGAAACCGTTACTAATCCGTTTTCTTCGATATTAAGTGAAGCATTATCGGAGAAATTCAGATTTTTAACTTTTATTTCGCCATTACATTCAAGTTTTGAATTACCTGAAAAAACCAGGCTCATATTGTTTGCCCTTAGAATTCCGGTATTTGTAACTGAAAGCAAACCATGACCAAAAAAGGAAAAATCGATGTTTTGAATTACCTGGCTGTTAACGACAATGGTATCATTACCTTGTGGAACAATACCTGCTGAAGGTCCATTTGCTGTTAACGACCATGAAACCACTGAATTCCACTCCAGATTATTTCCGATTGAATACAACTTAACACTTTCCCTACCAAAGGAATCAGGCGCAATGCAACATATCATAGCTATAACTATGATAATTTTAGTATAAAAACCTGATTTACATTGTATTATCGGCATATGGTGTGGGTCTTATTTTTTAGCGAATGTTTGTAGGACGAGGATCTTCGTTGAAGATGTAGTAGTTTGAGTTTTATTTTCCCCACTATAAAGTAAACAAACAATATGCCCTATTTATTAGCCCACTGATAACCAGCTATATAACTTTTATAGCATTACTATATAAAGGAATAACTGTCCCATATTGAAAAAATGAAGGCATTTGTTGCCCAAAAATGAAAAATTTATGAGCAAAATCGCGCCATTTACCTTAAAATGCAATAAACAGGTGACAGCATATAAAAATTAAAAAAACTAAGTTGTAAAAAAATCCCATACAGGGTCTGAAGGTGTATCGGCGAGAACGGAAACTGTGTTGAGCGTAACAGGATGAATAAATTGTATAGCCCTGGCATGGAGATGAATAGACCCGTCGCTGTTGGAACGCGGAAATCCATATTTAAGGTCTCCCTTTATGGGACAGCCAATGGCAGCCAGCTGAGCCCTGATTTGATGATGACGGCCGGTTTGAAGGTTGATTTGAAGTAAATAATAATTGTCGCTGCCCGATATCAGTTCGTAGGAGAGTGAAGCTTCCTTTGCATTGCTGTTTTTTGCCGTAGTTACAAAGGATTTATTTTTTGATTCGTCGCGACGCAGGAAATTTACAAGTGTATCGCTTTCAAGCTGTGGTTTGTTTTTCACCACCGCCCAATAGGTTTTTTTTATTTCCCTGTTTTTCAGCATTGTATTTAGGCGGGTAAGCGATTTGCTGGTACGGGCAAAAATAACGGCACCGCTTACCGGCCTGTCGAGGCGGTGAACAACGCCCAGAAATACTTCGCCAGGCTTATTGTATTTGACTTTTAAATAGTCCTTTACCAGGTCGGCAAGCGGTTTGTCGCCGGTCCTGTCGCCTTGTACTATCTGCGAGGGCAGCTTATTAATAATGATAATGTGATTATCCTCGAAAAGAATATTCTTTTCCAATAATGGCCCTGAGGATTCGGTTGCTTTAATATTGTTCCCTTTCATTGGGGAAATCAAGTGTTTTCACATCCATAATATAATTCTGGACAGCGGCCACAATGTCTTCGCTCAAATTCATATACCTGCGCAAAAACCTGGGCGAAAATTCCATCGTTATACCAAGCATATCATGTAAAACCAGTACCTGTCCGTCGACTCCTTTACCGGCACCGATACCAATTATAGGTATTTTAGCATTTCGGGCCACCTCTTCGCCTAACCTGGCCGGAATTTTTTCAAGCACTATACTGAAACACCCTGCTTTTTCGAGTAATCGCGAATCTTCAACAAGCTTACGCGCTTCTTTCTCCTCGGTAGCCCGCACCACATAGGTACCAAACTTATGGATAGATTGAGGTGTCAACCCTAAATGCCCCATTACGGGTATGCCTGCCGAAAGAATGCGTTCGACGGATTCGATAATCTCAACACCGCCTTCCAGTTTTACGGCATCAGCACCCGACTCTTTCATGATACGAATAGCACAGGCAAGTGCTTCTTTCCAGTTTCCCTGGTAAGTACCGAAAGGCATATCAACTACCACCAATGCACGGTTTACCGCCCTGACAACTGAAGATGCATGATAAATCATATGATCAAGAGTAATAGGCAGGGTACTGCTGTATCCTGCCATTACATTCGAAGCTGAATCACCAACAAGGATAATATCAATACCGGCATAATCGAGCAGCCGGGCCATCGAATAATCGTAACCGGTCAGCATTGATATCTTAGCACCCTTATGTTTCATCTCCTGAAGAACGTGGGTGGTTATTTTCGAAGCAACTCCTGGTTTGGCTGTCATAAGCTCTCGTATATTATTTGATGCATATTTATTTACTGCCCTTTAAACCGACAGCTAATCAATAAGCTTCAAGATTTTTGAGCGGCAAAATTACGAAGAAAACTAATGAATGCTGCATGATTTATGTGGGATATTTCCCTGCAAGTAAAATATACTTACTTTTGCAATTCGAATTTTTAAAGAATGTATTGCCTGATGAAAAAGATATTCCGTTTTCTCCTGTTGTTTCTCATACCGTTTATGTTGCTTTCGTGTGAAACTGATTTCGATGTAATAGCTGATTACAAAGAAGTTGCTATAGTTTATGGATTGCTTAATCAGAATGATTCGGTTCACTATATCAGGATAAACAAGGCTTTTCTGGGCAATGGCAATGCACTTACCTATGCCCAGGTTGCGGATTCATCAACTTTTGGGGCCAATGTTAATGTTATTCTTACCGAAACATCAGCTACCGGTGCATTTATCAGGGATATTGTTTTCGACACAGTTACTCTTTCGAACAAAACACCCGGCGATTTTTATTCACCCAACCAGCTTTTTTATTATTCAACCGCAACACTAAACCAGGAAAATACCTACGAACTAAAGGTAACGCATAAAACGACAGACTATGAAATGAGCGGACAAACCCGCCTGGTTAATCTGTTTAGTGTTACAAAACCATCGTCGGGGGCCAAAACCATGAGTTTTAAGCGAACCATTACCCAGCCCAATAAATTTGCCTGGACTAATGCCATAAATGGCAAAAGATACCAATTAAGGTTTCAGTTTAATTTTAAGGAGCTGACATTATCAGGCGACACCCTGCGCAGGAAGATTGACTGGGTTTTTGCCGAAAAGACATCCGAAAAAATTGACGGTACCGGAGAAAGCGATGTAAGCTATACAAATGAAGAATTTTTTACCGTATGCGAAAGTAAAATCCCTTACAGCGACCTGGCTACAGAAGAAAATATTGCCAAGCGTTTCGCATCAACCTGTGTGATTGAAGTAACGGCAATAGGCGATGAATTTAATACATACCTCGAAGCTAACGGCCCTTCAACCGGTGTACTGATGGAGAAACCTCTGTACACTAATATTACTAACGGGTATGGCTTACTTTCGAGCAGGTTACAAATACAGCGGTCAATTTTATTGAATTCCGAAACCATTTTGGACCTTGCGCTGACCACTCAGCTGAAATTTGCCAAACCTACTAAATAATTATTCCCCCGGTCCCCGGCAATTCCATCGTATTTTCCCGGTTTTGTGAAGCAGGTTTTTATCCCCGATAAAATCCACTTTTACAATGGCAATATCCAGAATTTGCCTGCTGAAATGACGGCATGAATCAGATTCTGCCGTTTTGTCAGCAGTTATTTCAATCTGTCATTCATGCTTTTCAAGTTAGTGCTTAATATCGCAGCTACAATTCAACACCGACATCTGTTTGCTAATCAGTGCTTTACCTGGTTTATAATATGATTTCACACCACCCTGTGTTTCAAAAATAATAACTAATCTACATGAAAAGGTCGTTAATGGCATAATGATTGAAACATTCATGATTCATCAAGAAATTTAATAACTGAAAAAATAGAATATAATGGGAAAAATAATTGGTATTGATCTGGGAACTACAAACTCTTGCGTAGCCGTAATGGAAGGCAACGAACCTGTAGTTATCCCTAACAGTGAAGGAAAACGTACTACCCCTTCGATAGTTGCTTTTACCGAAAACGGCGAACGTAAAGTTGGTGATCCGGCCAAAAGGCAAGCTATTACCAATCCTCACAAAACGGTTTCATCCATCAAGCGGTTTATGGGTGAAACCTACGACAGGGTTACCAAAGGAGATAAAACGTATGCCTTATAAAGTAGTAAAAGGCGATAATAATACACCCCGTGTTGAAATTGACGACCGCACTTATACCCCACAGGAAATATCAGCTATGATTCTTCAAAAGATGAAGAAAACAGCTGAAGATTACCTGGGACAGAGCGTTACCGAAGCAGTTATTACTGTTCCGGCGTATTTCAGCGATTCGCAACGTCAGGCAACCAAAGAAGCAGGCGAAATAGCCGGTCTTGTTGTTAAACGTATTATCAATGAACCTACAGCGGCCGCACTTGCTTATGGCCTCGACAAAAAGAACAAAGATATTAAAGTTGCTGTTTACGATCTTGGAGGCGGTACTTTCGATATTTCGATACTCGAATTGGGTGACGGCGTTTTCGAAGTAAAATCAACCAACGGAAATACCCACCTGGGTGGTGATGATTTTGACCACCGTATTATTGACTGGTTAGCCGACGAATTCAAAAAAGATGAAGGCATTGATCTTCGTAAGGATCCCATGGCTCTGCAGCGTTTGAAAGAAGCTGCCGAAAAAGCAAAAATTGAACTTTCGAGTTCAACATCCACCGAAATCAACCTTCCTTATATTATGCCGGTTGATGGTATGCCGAAGCATCTTGTTCGCACACTTAGTCGTGCTAAATTCGAACAGCTTATCGACGACCTCGTTCGCGCTACTATTGAACCATGCCGCAATGCCATGCGCGATGCAGGAATTTCGAATTCCGAAATTGACGAAGTAATTCTGGTAGGTGGATCAACCCGTGTACCTGTTATTCAGAAAGCGGTTGAAGAATTCTTTGGCAAAGCCCCATCAAAAGGAGTTAACCCTGACGAAGTTGTTGCTATTGGCGCTGCTATTCAGGGCGGAGTGCTCACCGGCGAAGTTAAAGATGTGCTTCTGCTCGATGTTACACCACTTTCGTTGGGTATTGAAACTTTGGGTGGTGTTATGACAAAACTTATTGAATCTAACACAACTATACCAACCCGTAAATCGGAAACATTCAGCACGGCATCCGACAACCAGCCTTCGGTTGAAATACACATACTGCAGGGTGAGCGACCTATGGCAAATGGCAACAAGAGCCTCGGCCGTTTCCACCTCGATGGTATTCCACCGGCACAGCGCGGTATTCCTCAAGTTGAGGTTACCTTTGATATTGATGCCAATGGTATTCTTCATGTATCAGCTAAAGATAAAGGAACCGGTAAATCGCAGCAAATCCGTATCGAAGCCTCGTCAGGTTTATCAGACGCCGAAATAAAACGCATGAAAGAGGAAGCTGAACTTAATGCGGATGCTGACCGCAAAGCGAAGGAAGAGATTGACAAGATCAACCAGGCCGATTCATTGATTTTTCAGACCGAACGCCAGTTGACAGAATTTGGCGACAAACTGCCGGCCGACAAAAAAGAGCCTATTGAGCAAGCGCTGAATAAACTTCGCGAAGCACATACCAAACGCGATATTGCAGGTATTGACAGTGCCATGGCCGAATTAAATACTGTGTGGCAGGCTGCAAGCGAAGAAATATACAAAGCTTCGCAGCAAGGGCAACCAGGAGCTGAGCAGGGACAAGCTGAAGCAGAGCAGGCTAAATCACCCGATCAGGAAGTTACCGATGTTGACTTTGAGGAAGTAAAATAACAACCCCTCTATATCTTCAAGAGGCTGTATCAAAATATAATTGATACAGCCTCTTTTTTTAACCTTATAAATCAATAAAATCATGATTATAAAAGGATTTATTAATTAACAATGTGGTTTTTAAGCAAAAAAAGTGTAATATTTGTAGTTCAAAACTTTTTTATAAATTTAATTTAAATCAGAATGAAAAAACTATTACTAATTATTGTTTCCTTCGTATTTATATCCTGGGGACAATCAGTTTTTGCCCAGGCATTTACATTCACATCGGGCCAATTGACATATAATGAAGCCTTTGATGGAATGGGTGCCACCGGTACAGCATATCTTACAGGATGGACAGCAGTCAGAGCATCAGGCTCTGGTACTGTTGGAGCTACTTTAACCTTGGTTGCAAACAACGGCTCTGCAAATTCAGGTGGTGTTTATAATGTTGGAACAGATGCTGCTACTGACAGAGCATTCGGAACATTAGCTTCTGGCTCCACCGTTCCTAGTATGGGAGCTTTTTTTACAAACAATACAGGAGGCAATATATCCCAACTTTCTCTCTCCGGCGTGATGGAACAATGGCGTTCGGGTTCATCAAATACAATTGATGAAATATGTACTTTCGAATACAGCACCGATGCTACTGACTTGCTTACTGGTACATGGACTGCTTTGACAGGTTTTAACTTTGTTGAAAAAATTACCAGTTCTACAACAGCAGCTCCACTCGATGGAAATCTACCTGAAAACCAAACTGCTTTGTCAGCTACCATGGTAGGCCTTTCATGGCCATCAGGCACCAACCTGTGGATCAGGTGGACGGATGTAAACGATGGAGGTAGCGATGGGATGTACAGCATCGATAATTTATCCATTACAGCTTCTGCTACTGCATCGCCAAATATTTCTGTCACCTCACCTGCAACAGGAAATCAATGGAAACAAGGCAGTTCGTATCCCATAAACTGGGTTGCAAGCAATACCAGTGCCAATGTAAAAATTGAGTTAAGCTCAGATGCATCAGCAGGAACACCCACATGGTCGGTGTTAAATGCCAGTATTGCAGCCAGTGCCGGAACCTGGACATGGAACATACCTGCAGGACAGACGCTCAGTACTGATTGTAAAATACGGATAACTGATATACCGCAAACTGCCACCGGACTTAGTGGCACGTTCAGCATCATCCCTCCTCCTCCTCAGTTTTCGACTCTCGCTGAACTCAGGGCTGGCACACCCGGTACTACCTATACCTATACCGGGCAAGGCATCCTTACCTTTAAACAAAGTTTCCGTAACCAGAAATATATACAGGATGCAACTGCAGCCATACTTATCGATGATAATAGCGGCAAACTAACCACAACCTATAACCTGGGTGATGCTATTACCAATATAACAGGTACAGTGGCCGAATTTAACGGCATGCTCCAGTTTACTCCCGAATCGGATCCTGGACCAGCTGCTTCAACCGGTAATTCAATAACCCCCGAAGTTGTTACCCTCGCCCAGTTATATGGAAACTGGGAAAATTATGAGGCTGAACTTATCAAGGTTCCAAACATTACATTTACCAATCCGACCGGTAATTTTGCCAACGGAACAATCTATCCCGTTACCGACAACAATAGCACAACAGCTGATTTCCGCACCACATTCTATGATGTTGATTATATAAACACTCCTGTTCCTGCATTTACACAGGACGTGGTTGTGATACCAAATTCACGAAGTGACGGCGATCATATTACAAGCCGCAGCCTTTCGGATTTCCAGTATGTTTCGAGTGATAATATCGTGATTACTGAAATTATGTACAATCCACCTGATGCAGGAAACGATACTATCGAATTTATTGAATTCTACAATAAAGGTGCGGTTGCTGTGAATATGAAAGACTGGTATCTCTCGAAAGGGCCAACCTATGTTTTTCCGGATGTTAGTATACAGCCCGGAGGATATTATTTAATTGCAAGGAATGCTGTTGCATTCAATATTACTTTTAATAAGACTGCAGCTGAATGGACGAGTGGATTTTTAGCCAATGCAGGCCAGGAGATAGAACTTAAGGATGCGGCCGGTCAGGTTAAGGATTATGTTTATTACCTCCCTACAGCTCCCTGGCCAACTCTGCCAAATAACGAAGGACCTTCCCTTGTGCTGTGTGATCCGGCAAGTAATAATTCTCTGCCCGAAAGCTGGTCGGCTGCGCTGACATTTGCGGCTATTAATGGAGTAGGCGATACCATATGGGCTTCACCGGGTGCTGCTTGTGGAACAGGGGCAAACCTTGTAATGACTGAAATTATGTATAATTCGCCCGAAAGCGGTACCGATTCACTGGAATTTGTCGAGATATACAACCTGGGTAATACCATAAACCTGCAGGGATTCAATATTTCGGATGCTTTTGTTTTTACTTTCCCTTCCTATACCCTGGCTTCAGGACAATATGTGCTTGTTGCAGTTAAATCAGCGGCTATACAAAGCACCTTCGGCAAACCGTCTCTGCAATGGACTTCAGGTGGCCTCAGTAATTCAGGCGAAACCATTACCCTGAAGGATATCTATGGGAATATAATTGACCAGGTTACATACAGCCCTAATGCCCCATGGCCAACAGCGGCAAACGGACAGGGGCCTTCACTTACTCTATGCGATCCGACAAGCAATAATGCCTTACCGGAATTCTGGAAAGCATCAACCGAATTTGTAACGGTAAATGCCGCCGGCGACAGCATTTTTGCCACTCCAATGGGTGGATGCATTAATCCGCCAACTATTGCTGATTTTGTTGGTAACCCAACATTTATTTTTGAAGGGGGTAATGTTCAGTTCACTGATTTATCGACCAATACACCCATAGCATGGGAATGGACCTTCAACGGAGGCACACCTGATGCATCGACAGAGCAAAATCCGCTGATAAAATATAATGCGTTTGGGGTATATTCGGTTACGCTGAAAGCTACAAATGCTTTTGGAAACAATACTCTTACCAAGACGGACTATATCAGCGTGGGTGTTGATGGAATTACTTCTTTACCATCCGCTGTTTCGGTTTATCCAAATCCAACCACCGGAAAACTCTTTATCACAAACCCCAAAATGGCTACCCAGGAAATAGAGGTATTTTCAGCTGTAGGCAAAATGGTGTATTCAGGTATCTCTGATGCTGAAATAATTTCAGTGGATATCTCAGGAAAAACCAAGGGATTGTACATTGTGAGGGTTACCAATAAAAGTAATCAGCAAATGCAAATTTTTAAGACCATACTTTACTAAAAATAAATCAAAAAGAAGGACTGACATTAGTTATGTCATAAATCACCTGATTGACTTGTAATGTCAGTCCTTCTATTTATAACACAACAAATCCAAATTACTATGAGAAAAATAATTACTCTAATTTCAATTGCAATTTTGTTAGGCTGGAGCACAGATGTGAAAGCCCAGGCTTTTACTTTCGCAGCAGGCCAGCTAACTTATAACGAAACTTTTGATGGAATGGGACCAACCGGCACCACCTATCTCAATGGATGGACTGCCATCAGGTATTCCGGCTCAGGCGCTATTGGCGAAGTATTGGTTATGGCTGTTACCGACGGAGCATCAAATTCAGGCGGAATATATAATGTAGGCACAGACGCGATGCTACTGACCGTTCGTTTGGATCACTCGGTTCGGGAACTACCGTACCTCGTTTCGGAGCATCGTTCCTTAATAATACGGGAACAGGAATTACCGGCGTAAATCTTACCGGAGTTATGGAGCAATGGCGTTCGGGATCAAACAACACCGTTAACGAGATCAGCGCATTTGAGTACAGCCTTGATGCTACCGATCTTTCGACAGGTACATGGACAGCCGCAACCGGATTCGACCTGGTTGAAAAACTAACCGCATCGATTGCCGCTGAGGCACAAAACGGAAATCTCCCCGAAAATCAAACTGCTATCAGCGCAACTCTTAGTGATCTTACCTGGACAGCTGGTTCCACTCTGTGGATTCGATGGTCGGATGTAAATGACCTGGGCAGTGATGGTATCTGTACCATCGACAACATGGTTATGACAGTTACTACAGGAGCTGTAACCGCCGATCCTGAACCAACCAATTACCCAACCACATTTGCCGCTTCGGCAGCAGCTATTAACATCAACACCACTTGGGTTGATGCTACAGGCGCTCAATTACCTGCCGGATACCTTGTTAAGATTACAAAGAACTCAACTATTACTTCACCTGTTGATGGCGTTTTCGAAGCTGACGATCTCGATCTGACTGATGGAAGCGGAGCCAAGAATGTAGCTTTCGGACAACAGCAATACACCTTCAGTGGTTTACAGGGAGGTACAACCTACATCTTAAAAATATTCCCTTACACCAATGGAGGTACCCTGGTGGACTATAAAACTGACGGAACTGTTCCTTCAGCAACAGCAGTTACACAATCAGTTATACTTACCACCAATTTCGATACAGATCTTGCTCCCTGGACAGAGTTTAGTGTTACAGGCGACCAGGTATGGACTCCAGACCTGATACATGGTTTAAATGGCAGCGGTTGTGCTAAAATGAGCGGCTTCGCTACTACAAGTTTCGCTAACGAGGACTGGCTTATTTCACCGGTAATTGATCTGACAAACATTTCGAATACCAAATTACAATTCTACTCTGCCTATAATTATGATGGTGACCCTCTTTCAGTGCTTGTTTCGAGTGATTATACCAGTGGCGACCCTACAACTTCAGGCACCTGGACCGACCTGTCATCATCTGCTGTTTTCTCAGCTGGTGGCTGGGCATGGACTCCTTCGGGATATATTAACCTGGGCGTAAACAATGTTGGCAATGTACACGTGGCTTTCAAATATACCAGTACAGCAGCAGCTTCGCGCACCTGGGAAATAGATGAAGTAACCATTGCAGGCACTACCGGAGTAAGTATTGGCGACAATACGCCAGCTACGTTAACAACACGTGTTTATCCTAACCCGAGCACCGGTTGGTTTAATGCCGAAATGCCTGATAATGGAACATTTACAATTACCGTGAGCACTGCACAGGGCTCCGTTGTAAAAGTAATTGAGGCAACAGACAAACTTATAAAAGTTGAAACGGCAGGCTTACCATCGGGCCTGTATTTTGTAAACATTCAAAATACGGTTAACGGCTTGAAAGAAGTTCACAAACTGCTTGTCAGGTAAATTATCAAACATTTTTAAAGCAAAAGGCTGTCGGAAAATGACAGCCTTTTGCTTTTTATTGAAAAAATAAAATAATATTGGCACATGAATTGTTATTTTTGAAGGGTGAAATGTGAAAGTTGATGATCGTTTACTAAAATAGCCTGCTCACTTTCCGTCAAGATGACTGCCACATTTACAGCTTTTGAATTGGGCTTCGTCAAGGCATTTTTAATTAACCGCACAAATGAAAAAAATACTTTTTATTACTTTGCTTCTAACGACCACTCTTACGCTTTGGTCACAGAGCAGTAATCCCCTTAGGATTGAGATACCAGCTCCTAACGCCAGCGATCCATTTAATTATGTAACAGCAGGCAGGAACGGTGTTTGTATATTTTACCCTACTATTAATGAAACAGGGAAAGATAGTATCAGCTGGTCGTTTATAATGACTGATGAAAAACTCAAGGAAGCCTGGCGCCAACAGGTTCCCCTGCACGAAGATGTGACCTATTTAAAGAGTCTTTCCACTACCGATGCCATTTACATACTGTTTCATGATACAAAAAGGAATAAGGATGGTAATATTTTTGTATTCGTGATTTCACCCCTGAAAAAAGAGATTACAGAATTCAGGGGAATGATACCTGATAAGGCTGAAGTTGTTGATTTTGATATCTGGAATGCATATGCTTTTATCGGCTATAACAACAGGAAAGGCCAACCCGGAATAATCGGATTGTCGCTCGGAAAAGAAGCTAACCGTAGTTATGAAATTACTGCCGAAAAGGATGCTTTGCTGCTCGATATTGCAGTTGACACCATTCGGAGAGAAATTTTTGCTACCTATAAAATTCAAACCTCTTCTTCGCGAAATCATTTATTCGTTAACCGCTATAATTCGCCTGGAGCTCTAATAAATACTTACGATTTCAGCGGGCAGGTTGAGCGCCGGAACTTTAACTCTGCACAATTTATACCTTTGGGAGAAGGCAACGGGTTAGTAGCAGGCACCTATGGATTTAATACCAGCAGTACAAGGCGGCAATACGACTATTACGACAATTACTATAATAACTATTACTACAATTATTATTCGCCATATTACCTGAGGCAATCGAATTACAATGCTAATGATGATAAAACTCCTGTTTCGGATGGATATTTTACAGCAAGTGTAACTAATGGCGTTGCCGGAAATGTTAATTACTTCAATTTCAGCGGATTTAATAATGCATTTAAATACATAACTAATGTAAACGCACTTCGCGTTAAAGTAAGATCCTCGCGAAAAACTGATAAATCGAATGATGTTGAACCAACTGAAAATATTGATGATAATGACCGGACTCTAAATCTCAGGTTATTAACACACGATGTTTTAATTAATAAAGGTGAATTTGTTATAACAGCCGAAGCATATTCGCCCGAATACCACACCAATACTCAAATGTCGTACGACTATTATGGGCGGGCCTTTCCCACTTCGTACCAGATTTTCGACGGATTCCGTTACTCACATGCTTTTGTAGCCGGATTCGATAGCAGTGGTGCCATGCTCTGGAATAACGGCATGGAGATGCGCGATATACTAACCAAATACCTGAACCGGAAATTAAATTGCCTGTTCGATAACGAGGAAACCACTCTTTTTTATAATGCTAATAATAAGATAGCTTTTAAAACTATTAAAGGAAATACAATTGTTGAAAACACTTCGTATACTACACTGCCGCCTATCAGGGGCACCGACAAGCACCTGGATGAATACCTTGGTACCATCGAACATTGGTATGATGATTTTTTCATAGCCACCGGCTACGAAACTATACGCAACAATTACCTGGAAACGAATAAGCGTAATGTGTTTTATATAAGCAAGATGGCTTTCAGGTAAAAACAGGATTAAATTGTCGGCAAACGGATTGATGCATGAATATTCCAGAGTACATGATTTGGAGTTAAAGTGTAATAGTGCTTAATCGGAGTTAGCAATACAGCAATAACTTCAAAAGCATAGCGTTAATAATCAAAATAAAGGCCGGCATGGATGCCGGCCTTTATTTTTGATACACTCTATATTATTTAGTGATCTTTATTTCTACCCTTCGATTGAGTGCCCTTCCTTCGCGTGTATTATTATCAGCAATCGGATTGCTTTCTCCAAAGAATGATTTTTCAATTTTTTCGGATTTCATACCTTTCTTTTTCAGGTATGCTATCACATAATCAGCGCGCCTTTCTGAGAGACGTAAATTATACTCTACTGATTCGCGCCAATCAGCATGACCAGCAATTGAAATAATCGCATCAGGATTTTCATTCATGTAAGCTGCTATCTCATTCAGATCGATAATATTCTTTGCGAGAGCAATGCTTTTATCAGTATCGAAATAAACAATTTTCTCAAGTACAGCTCCCTTTAATTTTTCAGGGCAACCATTTGTGGCAGCTACACCAAATACATCCGGGCATTTGTCAAGGTTATCGGGAATACCGTCGCCATCGGTATCCGGACAGCCTTTAAATTCAGCAAGTCCTTTTATATCAGGGCATAAATCATCGTTATCAGCCAATCCGTCGCCATCGCGATCAGGGCAACCGCTAAGTTCCTTTTTACCTGCCATATCAGGGCATTTGTCATCTTTATCGGCCACTCCGTCGTTGTCCTTATCAGGACATCCATTCATATCTTTTTTACCTGCAACTTCGGGACAGGCATCTTCACTGTCGATTATACCATCGCCATCTTTATCAGGACAACCTTTAAATTCAGGTTTTCCGGCAACATCGGGACACGCATCATCTTTATCGGCAATACCGTCGTTGTCTTTATCAGGACAACCGGCCAGCTCAAGCTTACCAGTTATTTCCGGGCAGAGATCATCTTTATCCTTAACTCCATCCCTATCGGTATCTTTAGCAGCAAGTTTTATCTGCAAACCGATTGATCCATAACTGTAATGATCATTACTTGCCTTACCTTTATCATTAAAATCAAGTATCTCGCCATCAAAAACTGTACGATCACCATACTCAAGATTAATTGACATTGAATTACTCAGCCTGAAAGATGCGCCAGCTCCTAGTGGTAGGAAAAAACTTGACTGCCTGGCGGAATGTTCATTAATAATCGCAGCAGTTGTAATGTTTGCAAGTTCTGATTTGAAAGATGAAATACCTGCACCAGTAAAGAGATAGAGGTTAATAAATCTCTTTTCATTATAATCGGCAAATATCTCGTTAATGTTAAATGTGAGATTAAGCCCTGCATCCCATAAATCGGAATTTAACTTTGAATTCTGATCACTCCTTTCACTAACTAAATTGGTTTTCATAAATTGACCTCTCAGCCCGAACAAAGGACTCAGCTGATAACCTAAGGCAACTCCTAACCCTAACTTAGGGTTTTCATTCCAGTAATCTTCCTTATTAACATCACCAAAATATTGGCTCACCCCTACATTGGGTTGCAAATACAGATAACTTTTAAAAGGTTGACCGACATTTTCATCCTGAGCGAAGCCCCTGAATGAAATACTTTGTAAAGCAATAATTGATATTACAACTATTGACAAGCGCTTAAGATAATTGCTCATAACTTTAAAAATTATAAATATTATTTAACAAGTTGGTATACAAATATATGAAATAAAACTCCTAACATTAAAAAGTAAAATTTCTTTTTTTATTCAGCAATCAATTTCATTATCAGTTAATAATAATAAAGAGATTTAAATATTCCAACTGCCAACTACTTTCGGTCAATTTCATTTTATGATTTCTTTTATGTGACTAAGGAGGAGTATCAACTCCTTGGTGCATTAGCTGATAAAATAACTTCCCTCCACATGCTGATAATATGAATACTGAATTAAAGTGAGTAGATAGGTTATCACAGAAAACAACAGGCAATTTTGCTCCAGGTGTGAAACTGTATAAATTCAAAAAAGGCCGGCAAAGATGCCGGCCTCTATTTTTGATACACTCTCTTATTTGGTGATCTTTATTTCTACCCTTCGATTGAGTGCCCTTCCTTCTTTGGTATTATTATCAGCAATCGGATTGCTTTTGCCAAAGAATGCTTTTTCAATATTTTCGGGCTTCACTCCCATATCAACCAGGTATTTTATAACATTATCAACACGGCTTTCGGAAAGACGCAGGTTGTATTCAACTGATTCACGCGAATCAGCGAAGCCAGCAACCGATATAAGGGCTCCAGGGTTTTCTTTCACGAAAGCTACTACTTCATCCAGATCAACAATATTCTTTTCGAAAACAACACTGGCATCGGTATCGAAATTGACAGTTTTTTCGAAATATGCTGACGCTAATACTTCGGGGCAACCATTATTGGATGCAACACCAGGTACATCAGGGCATTTATCCAGGTTGTCGGGTATACCATCACCATCGGTATCGGGGCAGCCGCCAAATTCAGCCAGTCCTTTTACATCAGGACATAAATCTTCGCTGTCAATTACTTTGTCGCCGTCACGGTCGGGACAACCCATGAATTCAGCTACACCATAAACATCAGGGCATTTGTCCTCAATATCCGGAATCCCGTCGTTGTCGGTATCCGGACATCCGTTGAATTCCTTTTTGCCTGCTACATCAGGGCATGCATCCTGTGTATCAATTATTCCATCGCCATCCGAATCGGGACATCCTTTAAAAGCGGGTTTGCCGGCAGCATCCGGACAATCATCATTATTATCGGCAATTCCGTCATTATCCCTGTCGGGGCATCCGGCCAATGATGCTTTACCGCTTATTTCGGGGCAAAGATCATTTTTATCTTTAACACCATCTTTATCGTAATCTTTTGAGCTTAATTTAATTTTCAATCCGACTGAAGCATAGCTGTAATGGTCGTAACTCTTTACGCCACTGGTAAAATCCAAAGCACGGTTTTTAAAGGTGCCATGGTCGCCATATTCGATGTTGATTGAGGAATTACAGTTTAACCGGAAAGAAATTCCAGCACCCAGCGGAACAAAGATTTCATTCTGCTTCTCAGTATGTTCGTCCACAAGGCTTCCGGTTGAGAGCACTTCGAGTTTCGATTGGAATGAGTTATAACCAACTCCTCCAAAGAGGTATAAATTTATTAGGCGTTTCTCTTTATACCAACCCGTTAATTCGTTGATATTGATCGTCGCCTGCATTGATCCATCCAGCATATCGGAACTGAATTTCCGATCCTTATCATCTCGTTCACTATAGAGGGTTGTTTTTAAAACCTGGGCACGAAAACCGAGCAACGGATTTAGCTGGAAGCCCAATACTCCTCCAAAACCAATTTTCGGATGCTTGTTGTAGATATTATCGTAGTTTAAATCACCAAAATATTGAGACGCACCAATATTAGGCTGCACATACAAATACTTTTTAAAAGGTATACTGCCTGCAGCATCCTGCGCGAAACAACCGGACGAGATACCCGATAAAACAAGAATTAACATTACACTGACCGACAAATGCATAACTATCCTTCTCATAATAAGTAAATTTATATATATTGTTAAACTCAATGGATTACAAATATATGAAATAAAGCAAATTTCCAAACATTTATATATTTTTTTTCTTTTCAATAATGTTAAAAGCCAAACCGGCACAAAATATTGCGCATTTTTAGGAGGGCACTTAAAACCGGTTTATAACATCACTAGGACAGGTGGCTCTTAAAACAAGTGTAAATATGATACAGAACAATTGCAGCAGTAACGGATACGTTGAATGAGTGCTTGGTTCCGAACTGTGGTATTTCGACGCAGGCATCAACCATTTCCAAGACTTTGTCGCTGACACCGTTAACCTCGTTTCCAAAAACAAACGCGATTTTTTCGGTTATTCCGGGATTAAATTTTTCGAGTATTACACTTTCAGAAGCCTGTTCGACGGCAATAATTTTGTATCCTTCACTTTTTAGCTTTTCAATGGCGTGGCAGGTATCCTCAAAATATTGCCATTTTACTGATTCGGTTGCTCCCAAAGCGGATTTATTTATCTCGCGGTTGGGAGGTGTTGCAGTAATACCACACAGGTATAATTCGTTAACCCGGAATGCATCGGAGGTGCGAAAAATGGAACCAATATTATGTAAGCTCCTCACGTTATCGAGGATACAAACCACAGGCAGTTTATTAAGTTCGTTAAACTTTTCAACGCTCACCCTGTTCAACTCTTCCATAGAAAGTTTTCGCATACACAGCAATTATACTGCAAATTTAACTGAATTAAGGCATTTATAAAACTTAATAATTATTAACACTGCAGTCAGGATGGCAAAAAAACAGACATATAATCCTATATTTGCCGTAGTTAACATATAAATAAAGTGGCGAAAGGAAAAGATAAAAAGGAAGTAGTGGTAACTCCACTGATGAAGCAATACAATACCATTAAGGCAAAATACCCTGATGCTTTGTTATTGTTCAGGGTTGGCGATTTTTATGAGACTTTCGGCGCTGATGCCATAAAAACATCCGAAATACTGGGTATTGTGCTTACCCGCCGGGCTAATGGTGCTGCTGCTTACATTGAGCTAGCAGGATTCCCGCATCACTCACTCGACACTTACCTGCCCAAACTGGTTCGAGCCGGCTACAGGGTTGCTATCTGCGATCAGCTGGAAGATCCAAAACTTACCAAGACCATTGTAAAACGGGGAGTTACCGAACTTGTAACACCCGGGGTATCGTATAACGATAAAATATTAGAGAATAAAGAAAATAACTTCCTGGCCTGTATTCATCTTTTACCCAAGGCATCGGGAATAGCTTTTCTGGATATCTCCACCGGGGAGTTTTTAGTCGCGCAGGGTTCGAATGAGTATATCGAAAAGCTATTGCAGACTTTCCGCCCTTCGGAAGTTATAGTACAAAAAAATAAACGGCAGCAGTTTATCGAAACTTTCGGCGATAAATTTTATTTCTCATATTTCGACGAATGGGTTTTTACCCTCGAATTTACCAAAGAGCTGCTTTTAAAGCAATTCGGAACTGCATCGCTTAAAGGATTTGGAATAAGTGAACTCGAAAACGGTGTAATTGCAGCAGGCATTGCATTATACTACCTGTCGGAAACCCAGCACGACAAAGTACAGCATATTTGCAAGATTTCACGTATTGAAGAAGACCATTATGTATGGCTTGATAAATTCACTATACGCAACCTCGAATTGTTACAGTCGCCTAACGAGAGCGCCAATACCTTACTTTCGACCATCGACCAGACCATTTCGCCCATGGGTTCGCGTTTGCTGAGAAGGTGGATTTTGCTACCTTTAAAGGACAGGCTTCCGGTAACGGAGCGACACGAAATTGTTGATTATTACCTCAAAAACCAAATTTTTACCGAAACCCTCGAACAACAGATTAAAATCATTGGTGACCTCGAACGGTTGATATCCAAAGTTGCTGTATCGAGGGTAAATCCACGTGAAGTATTGCAGATTCGGCGGGCATTAAAGTCGCTTTTGCCGATAAAAACAGCATGCCTGGGCGCATCGCACGAAATACTCAGGCATTTGGGTGAACAAATAAACCCTTGTGAACTGATAGCTGATAAAATCGGGCAAACCATTCAGGATGACCCTCCTACCATGGTTTCGAAAGGGCAGGTAATTGCACCCGGTGTTTCGGCTGAACTGGATGAACTCCGAGGTATGGCTTATTCAGGGAAAGATTACCTGGTAAAGCTTCAGCAACGGGAAATTCAACGAACGGGGATCACTTCGCTTAAAGTAAGCTTCAACAATGTTTTCGGGTATTACCTCGAGGTAACCAATGTACATAAGGATAAAGTACCTGCCGAATGGACCCGCAAACAAACACTTGTAAATGCCGAGCGTTACATTACTGAGGAACTAAAGGAATACGAACAAAAAATACTGGGTGCCGAAGAAAAAATATTTGACATCGAAAACAGCTTATACAATGAGTTGATTTTACACCTGGCTGAGTACGTACAACCCGTACAACTTAACGCTCAGTTAATAGCACGGCTCGATTGCCTTTTGTCGTTTGCACGGGTTGCCAAAAACAACCGGTACGTTATGCCTCAATTGAACGATTCGTTTAGCCTGGATATAAAAAATGGCCGCCATCCGGTTATTGAAAAGCATCTGCCTACAGGTGAGGAATATATTGCCAACGATGTAATGCTCGACAACGACAGCCAGCAGATCATTATACTAACCGGGCCCAATATGTCGGGTAAATCAGCACTGCTCAGGCAAACAGCATTGATTGTCCTCATGGCCCAGATAGGAAGTTTTGTGCCTGCCGATGCTGCAACCATAGGGATGGTTGATAAGATTTTTACACGGGTAGGAGCATCGGATAATATTACTTCGGGCGAGTCGACCTTTATGGTCGAAATGAACGAAACAGCCAGCATACTGAATAATATTTCGAACCGAAGCCTGATACTTCTTGATGAAATCGGGCGTGGAACCAGCACCTACGACGGCATCTCGATAGCCAGGGCTATAACAGAGTATCTTCACGACCATCCCTTGTACCGCTCGAAGGTACTTTTTGCCACTCATTATCATGAGCTCAACGAAATGACAACAAGTAAGCCACGTATCCGCAACTACCATGTTGCTGTAAAGGAAATAGGGAAGAAAGTGATTTTTTTGCGCAAACTCACCCCGGGAGGCAGCGAGCATAGTTTTGGAATACATGTTGCCCGTATGGCGGGAATGCCCGGAAGTGTTCTGCAAAGAGCAACCAATATACTATCGCAGCTCGAAAAAAAGCATGTTACTGATGATCAGGACCATGAGAATATTACCACAAAAACTGACAAGAAAGGGGATGATATACAGTTAAGCTTTTTTCAGCTTGATGATCCTTTGCTAGAGCGTATCCGCGATGATATTATGGCTTTGGATATTAACACCTTAACCCCTGTAGAAGCATTAATGAAACTCAACGAGATAAAAAATTTATTGAAAAAATATTAGGTAAGCTTTTGGAAACAAAAAATGTTTGTATATTTGCAATCCCTAAACGAAAATAATGCGGAAGTAGCTCAGTTGGTAGAGCACGACCTTGCCAAGGTCGGGGTCGCGAGTTCGAGTCTCGTTTTCCGCTCTGCTTAAAAGAACCTCCTGTTACCAACATGGAGGTTTTTTTTCAGGCGCCCGAATGGTGAAATAGGTAGACACGAAGGACTTAAAATCCTTTGGCCATTGCGGCCGTGCCGGTTCGATTCCGGCTTCGGGTACAGAAATCTACCTAATAGGCTGATTTACAGTAATATGTAAATCAGCTTTTTTATTTTTACCCCAATTTCGCCAAATTCTGGATAGTCATAATAATATCGTGGCTTTAAATTTTAACAGAAACCTCAGTTATTCATATTCCTAATTCTGTACATTTGTTTGTAAATAAATTCAAACACTATGTCAAGCAAGAACAGCCGCAGAAATTTTATTAAGATAGCCGCTGCAGGAAGCGCAGCCCTGGGCTTTGCACCGGTAAGCAATGTATTTGGATCAGCCATCAACAACGAACAGCAGCTATCGTTACCCCCTGACAACGGTCCGGCACGCAAAGGTAAATCGGTAATGGGCCTCAGGTGTGAACCATTGAATACTGTTCGGATAGGACTTATTGGACTGGGAATGCGTGGAAGCGAAGCAGTACGAAGGCTTATACAGGTTGAAGGTGCGGAATTGGTTGCAATTGCTGATGTAGTGCCAAAAACCGTAAAAGATGCCAATAAGCAGATAACTGATGCCGGTTTAAAAGCTGCTGTTGAATATACCGGTGAGGAAGACTGGAAAAAGATTTGCGAACGCGATGATATCGATCTTATATATCAATGCACACCCTGGCTGCTTCACACACCCGTATCGGTGTATGCCATGAAACACGGTAAACATGCAGCCTGCGAAGTGCCTAGTGCTGTAACGATGGAAGAATGCTGGCAGCTCGTTGATACAGCTGAAGAAACCCAGCGGCATTTTATGATGCTCGAGAACTGCTGTTACGATTTCTTTGAACTGAATACCCTGAATATGGCCCGTAATGGAGTGTTTGGTGATATATACCATGCCGAAGGAGCTTATATTCACGATTTGCGCTGGCTTAAGTTTATGAAAGAAGGCGGATATCAGAATATGTGGAGGCTTGATTACAGCAAAAAACATACCGGCAATCCTTATCCTACACACGGGCTTGGCCCTGTGGCCCAGATTATGGGTATCAATCGAGGCGACAGGTTCGATTACCTGACATCGGTTTCGACTAATCAATTCGGAATGTCGCTATATGCAAACGAAAAATTTGGTCCCGAATCGGCAGAGGCAACCCATGCTTACAAACTGGGCGATATGAACACAACGGTTGTTCATACATTAAATGGCAAAACCATCATGATACAACACGATACAACCAGTCCGCGCCCCTATAGCCGCATACACCTGATTAGTGGTACAAAAGGCATGGCCGTAAAATGGCCCAAACAGGATATTGCACTGGAACCTAATGCACATGAGTTTTTAAAAAAGGAAGACTTCGATGCCTTGATGAAAAAATATGAGCATCCCCTGGCCACCCAAATCGGCGAAAAGGCTAAAAAAGTAGGTGGACATGGCGGAATGGATTTTATTATGGATTACAGGCTGATTTATTGTTTGCGTAAGGGTTTGCCGCTCGATCAGGATGTTTATGATGCCGCTGCCTGGAGCTGTATTGTACCGTTAAGCGAGAAAAGTGTGCTAAACAGGGGTAATTCTATTGATGTACCCGATTTCACCAGGGGAGCATGGGAAACGGCAACTCCGTGGCCGGTGGTAACAATCGAATAGCTTTAAAATAAAAAAAACGCATCCTCAGAGGTGCGTTTTTCATTTAAACATTGAATTTATTTTTTAGTCGCGGGATGCTTTAAACATCAATCCTGCTTTTACACCAATATAAAAGTTTCGCGAAGCTGCATATTCATCCTGCATATTGGGTATTTTCCAATCAATGCTGTTCATATCGGTTAATCCCAGGGACGAATCAAAACTTACCAGGAAAAATGTCTTTCCTGAATCATCGAGCTTATACATTTTATTCACCGAAAATTTTATTGCTACATCCGTTGTATTAAACCGCTCCCTGATATCGCCATTTTTCATCCCGACCGGGTTTGGCAAAGGATCACCATCTTTACGGGTATACTCCTGCTGAGCCTTAAGCAGGACCATAATCTCGGGACCCACACAAATCCAGGTAGGAGTTGTAGTGTTCGAAATTCTTTTCATAATCTGAAGCGGAACTTCAACATAGGATAATTTGACCCTGCGGTCAGCATCACCTTCGCGTTGCACTCCGCTGTAATTTTGCCCCATCTGGCTGCCTAAAACAGCTGCGTTGAATGCCAATTGCTCGTTTATCATATAGGTTAGCCCTAATCCACCGGTAAATCCGAATGTGGTGGCATACTCAATTTCGGGATTACCGTAGGCATTCTGATTCATGATCCAGGTACTGTTAAGCCCTGTGATAACATTGATCCATTTTGAACCTTCCTGCTGAGCTTGCGCTTTTGGGAGATTAAGAAACATAATTATTGATACAGCTATAAGCAAAAAATTTTTCATATGTTTCAAAGTTTATTTGTCGATAAATATTCTGTTAGTTCAAAGGTAAAGTTTATTTCATGTAATTATTATTATTTTGTAAAATATTTTTTCAATGGATTTGAAATAAACTTCTGTAACCAGGCAAAATTAAAGTTTAATTCAATTGTGCAATTTTGTTGGCAAATATAAAAAATTATTGATTTAAGTTAATCATTCGCGGTAATTTTACCATTAACTAATTGCAAATCATTGATGTATTGTGCAATTTCATTACTGTTTTCAGTAAAATCAAATACTTTATCAGCCTGCCCGAGGTAAGTTTTAATATCTTTTTCATTAGTTACTGCAGGCATGCGAATCATCATTACGAAATGGCCGGGAACAATCAATTTTCGCAGGCTTCGGCTTTCGCAAACTATAATACAATCATTTTCGGCTACTGAAAAAAATTGCATTAATGCCTGTTCCACAAAATCATCACTGACCCTTATGTAGTAAACATGAGCTGCACCTGCCTGCAACATTCTGGAAGTGTCCTTCGATGATGCAGTATTAAGCTCTTCGTGTATCGTATATGGCTCATCCTTATCACCTGAATGATTCCCATGCATATCGTCTTCTCCGGGCCTGATGCTGGTTACCTTCAATCCAATTACCTTATGATGGGCTGACAGTTTGCTGATAATGTTACAAGCCAGGGTGGTTTTGCCGGCATTTCGCGAATTACCACCTATCATTATCATATTGGGCACCTTAAGCATATGGGAAAAGGATAGGAGTAATTTACTGATTTAAATCGTTAAGCAGGCGGGTAAATTCTTTTTGCATGATTTTATCCATTCGTTGGTGAAAAACATCGAAGCTTTTTACCAGCCGGTGTCCTTCGGGTGAGAGTTTTGTGCTTCCGCCTTCCTGTCCGCCGCGAACCGTTTCGAGCAGGTTGAAACCCAGCATTTTCTCAATTTTCCGTAAATCGTTCCAGGTGCGACGGTAGGTAATGCCCATCTGTTCACATGCTGCTACCAGCGAACCGCATTCGTCGATGGTTTTGAGTATTTTCCATTTCCCATCACCTAAAATGCCATCGCCTGAAAAGGTTGAAAACCAGATTTTGTATTCCGGCTTCAGGTTTTCGAATTTTTTCATAAAGTTGTATTAATGACCTTTGCCTGTATGAATGTAAAAATAAAAATGATTCCGGCTTTACTGCTCTAAAACTAGTAGATTTTAAACAGGAACCGTGCTACTCATTTATATATCATTCAGCTGTTTCCACAACATATCTTTCAACTGAGCCAGGCCGAATTTGGTATGCGATGAAATAAATATGGAAGGAACCCTGGGCAGTTCTTTTTTCATGAGGCCCATCATTTCTTCATCGAGCATATCGGATTTTGTGATAGCTAACAAACGGCCTTTATTAAGCAATTCGGGATTGAACTGCTTGAGTTCGTTGAGCAGAATTTTATATTCTTTTTTTATGTCTTTACTGTCGGCGGGTATCATAAACAGCAATACCGAATTTCGTTCAATATGCCGCAAGAACCTCACTCCAAGACCTTTGCCCTCGTGTGCGCCTTCAATAATGCCAGGAATATCAGCCATAACAAAGGACCGGTCGTTGTAATACGATACAATTCCCAGGTTCGGCCTCAAAGTTGTGAAGGGATAGTCAGCAATTTCGGGCTTGGCGGCCGACAATGCCGACAGCAATGTTGATTTCCCGGCATTTGGGAAACCAACCAATCCAACATCGGCTAATATTTTCAGTTCAAAAATACGCCAGCACTCCGTGTGTGGTTCGCCGGGCTGAGCATACCTGGGAGCCTGGTTGGTAGAAGTTTTAAAATGATCGTTACCCAAACCGCCACGTCCGCCGGGGACAACAATATGCTCTTCGTCGTGCGCTGTTACTTCGCATATTACTTCGCCTGTTTCGGGATCGCGCACTACGGTACCCAGGGGGACTTCAATAATTCTGTCTTCACCATTTGCACCTGTCGATAATGCCTTTGAGCCACTTCCACCATCGCTGGCCAGTATATGTTTGGTGTAACGCAGGTGCAGCATTGTCCATAACTGCTGGTTGCCCTTAATGATGATATGACCACCGCGGCCTCCATCGCCACCGTCGGGACCACCTTTTGCAGTAGCTTTGCTACGGTGAAAATGATGCGATCCCGCGCCACCTTTACCTGAACGTAAATAAATTTTAACGTAATCAACAAAGTTGGAGCTGGCCATTTAATAGTATTTTATTTGAATGAGATTATTTTAAACTTTTACGAACTCTGACAAAGTTAGGATTTTATTACTCAATAAGTTCCTTATTAATCAAACCAGGTGAAAGTATAACAAAAATAAGCCTATTAGGTTGAAAACAACAGGGTTTATCGTGCTTTTTTCATTGCTGCTTCGACAGTATCCGAAAGCAGGGCGAATATTTCTTCGTTTGTACCCATCGCATTTACAACTGTATGCTTATTTTGTTTTTTATACAATTCCATAACCGGAGCTGTCTTAGTATCGTATTCTTCAAGCCGGTGAATGATTAGTGAGGTAGAGACATCGTAGATTCGCGGTTTATCAGAACGGCCACGTTTGTCGAGGCGTTTAATCAGTTCAATGGTAGGTGCATTTAATTCAACTACATAGGAAACGCTCATGCTCATGCGTCGCAGCAGGCCATCGAGGATATACGACTGCAGAATAGTACGCGGAAATCCTTTGAATATGAAACCATTAACATTATTATGGACTTTCATCTCGCGTTCAATAAGCCTGATAACAATTTCATCCGAAACCAGGTCACCCTTTTCGAGAGTTTCTTTCACCCTTAGCCCTAATTCAGTTTCAGCTTTTATTTCTTTCCTGAGTAATGAGCCTGTCGAGATGTAATAAAGATTGAACTTTTTGGCAAGCATATTGCCCTGTGTCCCTTTACCTGCTCCCGGAGGCCCGGAGAGGACAAGGTTGAACCATTCTTTCTGTAAAGTAAGTTCAATAGCCTGGGTTAGTTTTTTAAAGATTTCGGGGATGGGACCTACTCCCTTTATGGGTACATACAAATTACGTTCCTCGTAATAACCTATTACAGGTGAGGTTTTATTTTTATATTCATTCAACCTGAACTTGATAACATCCTCGGTATCATCGGCACGACCTGAAATTTTACCACGCTCAATAAGCCTGCGTGTAAGTTCTTCGTCAGGCACTTCGAGGCTAAGCATACACGAAAGCGATGTGTTAAGTTTTAACAATAATCCGTCGAGAATATAAGCCTGAACCAGGGTACGGGGAAAACCATCAAACAGAATTCCTTTTTTATCGGAGCTGGTAATAATTTTTTTCTCGATAAGTTCTACCATTATCTCATCCGAAACCAATCCTCCGCGACTTATCAGGTCTTCGACCTGCAGGCCTGTTTCCGTTTTATCGGCAATTTCCTGCCTGAGCAGATCGCCGGTTGAAATGTATGCCAGATTATATTTTTCGAGCAGCATTGCCGATTGTGTGCCTTTTCCGGCGCCGGGAGGTCCAAAGAGTGCTATATTGAGCATTTGTTCACTTTTTAAAACTAACGGTTTCGGATTTTACTTTTCGTAACCGCATGTAAGATTATTTGCTGATTTGTATGGGTCAGTGAAGGCTGATAAGAATATCTATTTTTCAATAATTTTATAAATATCAGTTGAATTGCGTCCGAGTCCATCATAGTCGAGTCCATATCCCACAACAAATTCGTTGGGAATACTGAAACAAAGGTAGTCGACCGGGAATTTCGATTTGAATGCTTCGGGTTTTAACAAACATGTAGCTACTTTAACTTCGGCAGGTTCCAATTCACGCAGTGTGGCACGGAATCGCTCAAGTGTAAGGCCTGTATCAATAATATCTTCGACTATAACAACCGTACGGCCTTTAATATTTAAGTCGAGACCAATAATCTGCTGCACTACGCCGGTACTCTGTGTTCCCTGGTATGACGAAAGTTTTACAAATGCAATTTCACAATCAATGCTTATTCCTTTAATTAAATCGGAAGCAAAAATAAATGCCCCATTGAGCACTACGATAAAAATGGGAGTTTTCCCATCCAGATCGGTATTAATTTGCTTTGAGAGATCGTTGACTTTAGCTTGTATTTCGTGGCTGAGTATATATTTATCGAAGTGTTTATCCTTCAGTTTCCAGGTATCCGGCATAGCAACATTATTATTTTTGTATTTCCGACAAATTTACATTTTAAGCATGAAATAGCAATTAAAAAGTTGATAATGTGTTGTTTTTTGCCGTAAACCGATAATTTGCATTGGTAAAGTATAATTATTCCATTATTCTGTTCGCTTCACGCAAAGGCGAATTATTTCAGACCAGGAAATAAATATCTGAAAATTATTACGCTGATTATTACTGCAAATAGTTTACTTTTTCAAAGCCTCAACCGGATTCCGAACAGAATGGGCAAGGCCACCAGCCATGTCGTCGTTAAAAGTTGTAGGCACATTATCAGCCTCTGAACGTTGCTTCCATGTAATGTTTTGCTTTCCATCGTCTTTTCTGACCATGGTAATGCAATTTTCGACCGGGCAAATTAATGAACACAAATTACATCCCACGCAATTTTCCTCATTAATAACCGGAATACGGTTGTTTTTATCCTCTTTCAGATCAATGGCCTGATGCGCTCCGTCTTCGCAGGCAATGTAGCACAACTGGCAGCCTATACATTTTTCCTCGGCTATATGTGCTTTAACACTGTATTTCAGGTTGAGGTCTTCCCATTGTTTAATGTTTGGAAGTGCTTTTCCTACAAACTGATCAATTGTTCCGAAGCCATGCGAATCCATATATTGCTCAAGGCCAACGGTCATTTCGCGGATAATTCCGAAACCATAATGCATTACAGCAGTGCAAACCTGTAAGGAGGATGCACCCATCAGAATAAATTCAACCGAATCGCGCCAGTTTTCAATTCCCCCGATTCCTGAAATCGGCATTTGTACCAAAGGATGCTGTGCACAATTCTTTACCATATTAAGCGCAATGGGTTTTACGGCAGGGCCACAATATCCGCCATTGGAGCTGTGGTTTTCGACAATCGGATAGGTAACGAACTTATCGATATCAACCCCAACCAGGCTTTGAATGGTGTTTATTAATGAAATTGCATTTGCCCCGGCTCGCTGTGCAGCCTGGGCCGGCTCGGTTATATCCGAAATGTTCGGAGTAAGTTTAACAATGACCGGGATTTTTGCAACTTCCATTACCCAGCGGGTAATTATTTCGAGCACTTCGGGCTCCTGCCCTACTGCCGAGCCCATTCCTCTTTCGCACATGCCATGCGGACAGCCAAAATTTAGTTCAATACCATCGGCACCGGCATTTTGAACATCCTGCACAATTTGCTGCCATTCCTTTTTGGTTTGCACCATCAGCGAGGCGATTACGGCATGATCTGGAAAATATTTTTTAACTTCTTCAATTTCGCGCAGGTTATCACTTAATCGCCTGTCGGTAATAAGTTCAATATTGTTTAATCCAACCATCCGGTTTCCGCGATGGTTAATAGCACCGTACCGGCTCGAAACATTAATTACCGGCACTCCGAGTGTTTTCCATACGGCTCCGCCCCAACCCTGGTCGAATGCTTTCATAACCTGGTATCCTGAATTTGTTGGAGGTCCGGAAGCCAGCCAAAATGGATTTGGTGATTTTATGCCTGCGAAATTTATTTCAAGATTTGCCATAAGAGTCGATTTGAGGAATTGGTGTTAAAGGGAATTGTTGAATGAGTGTGGGGGTTAGAGTTTTGGGTGCCGGGTGCCGGGTGCCGGGTGCCGGGTTGACAATTACGAGTTTCAGCTATAATTAAAATGCTTTCAAAAGGGTAATTAACAAGTTACCAGAATCAAGGAACAAGTTTCCAAGGAACTTTTTTTTAAGTATGGTGAGCTAAAAACCCGTGTATTCCTTTGCCGGCAAGTTTCCCTTCGGCTGCAGCGTTAACAACTTCGGCACCGCCGTTTACGGCATCGCCGCCTGCAAAATATTTTGGATTCGATGTCTGGCCTGTGGAAGGATTCACTGTAATCCGGCCGGTTTCGTCAGTATTCAATCCTGAAATATTTGCCAGTGTCGATGTTTGTTTTAACTGTCCGGTTGCTTTAATAACCAGGTCGCATTCCACAACAAACTCGCTGCCTTTAATATTGAGGAGCTTGCCATTTACAGTTTCGGTGCGGATAAATTTTACACCTGCTGCCGCAGTTTCACCCACAATTTCGATGGGAGCAATGTTAAACATACCTTCAACCCCGGTCACTTTTGCCAGGTCGTATTCGAAATAGTACGCTTTCATTTCGTTTTCCGTTCTTCGGTAAGCCAGAATTACTTTTTCGGCTCCAAGGTGTGCACATTCCGAAGCTGCATCCATTGCAGTATTGCCGCCACCAAGCACTATTACTCTTTTTGCAATAGCTTCATGGCTGGGATTAGTTTTAATCTGCTCAATAAATTCGGTTGCTCCCACACAATTCAGTTTATCTTCTCCCTTAATTTTAATTTCGGCCGAATTACCCAGGCCAATTCCAAGGAAAATGGCATCATATGTAGCTTCCAGATTTTTCAGCTCTGAAATGCCCGATATGCGTGTATTATAAATAACAGAAAATCCGAATTGTTTCTGCAGATAGTCAACTTCCATGAGGGCTTCTTCATTTGTAATTTTGTAAGGAGCAACTCCATGCAAGGCCAGGCCCGAGGGCTTGCTGCGTGCCTCAAAAACATCCACCTTGTAACCGGCGGTTCTCAGTTCGCATGCACAGGCAATTCCTGCAGGACCGGCCCCGATAACAGCAACCGATTTTCCGTTGAAATCAGGAATTTCGAAAAATTTCTGATTGGAAAGCATGGCACTGTTTGTTGCAAAATTTTGCAGCCGTCCAATATCAAGTGCCTGTATATTCACTTTTGTAAATACGCAGGCTCCTTCGCAAAGTACTTCGGTAGGGCAAACTTTGCCACAGGTATTTCCCAAATAATTCGACTGGTAAATTGTTTTGGCTGCACCAGTTAAATTTCCGTTATTTATCTGCCTGATAAACAAGGGAATATCAATAGCGGTAGGGCATGCAAGCGTACACGGCGCATTGTAACAGAACAGGCAGCGCGAACTTTCGTAATATGCCTCCGAGGTATTCATCAGTGGTTTTATCTGGGCAAATTTGTTTTCCTTTTCGTGCATATGTTCAGGATTGAAAGGATTGAGAGGATTGAGATAATGAGGGATTGAGGGGTTGATAAGTTGAGGGGTTGATAAGTTGAGGGGTTGAGGAGTTGAGGAGTTATTTGTTGCCTGGTTTTTGTGTGGAGTGGTACAGTGAATTCAACATCCGGCCAATAGAATCGATATCAACCCGAATATTAATTAATGAATCATCCGAAACAAAATTCAGGTCGTTTGATAATATTGTTTGGTTCAGGACTTCAATTAAACTACCAAAGGCAATTTCATAAAATCGCGCCTGATCCTTAGGGCTCCAACGGGTGCTCCCTTCAGCAATATTACTGCTAACAGAAATACTGGCCCGACGGAGTTGACTTGTCAATCCAAATTTTTCTTCATCCGGAAAGGTGCTGGTTAATTGATATACACTTTTTACAAGCTTTCTTGACTTTTGCCAAACTTCCAGATTTTCAAATGCATATTTCATGTTCATCAATTTTGATTGTTCTTAGATATTAACCAATTAACTATTCAAAGAAAAATCCTATCAACTAATGAACCCATCAACCAATCAACAAACCAACCTTTCAACCAATCAACCTTTCAACCAATCAACTATTAAGATGAGAGAATTCACAAACCACCAGCGAGTGCCTAATATTCCACCGTTCGCTTATAAGTTTCAGGTCGGCGGTCGCGGTAAAATTGCCATACTGAACGTACTTCGGTGACCATATCGAGGTCAAATTCAGCAACCAGGAGTTCATCATTGTCCTCAGATGCCTGGGCAAATATTTGTCCACGGGGATCAACAAAATACGATGATCCGTAAAACTTGCCGATATTCCATGGCTTTTCAACTCCTACCCTGTTGATACAACCCATAAAATAGCCGTTTGCGGCAGCATGAGCAGGTTGTTCCAGCTTCCATAAATATTGCGAAAGACCTGCAACCGTTGCCGAGGGATTGTAAACTATTTCCGCACCATTTAAGCCAAGTTCCCTTGCTCCTTCAGGGAAATGCCTGTCGTAGCAGATATAAACACCGACTTTAGCGTATTTTGTCTGAAAAACGGGGTATCCAAGGTTTCCGGGTTTAAAAAAGAATTTTTCATAAAAACCAGGTGCCACCTGTGGAATATGATTTTTCCTGTATTTCCCCAGTATTGTTCCATCAGCATCAATTACCACAGCCGTGTTGTACAATAAACCCGGCATTTCCTGCTCGTAAATCGGAACAACGATTACCATGTTGTATTTTTTCGCAAGCCCCTGCATGAGTTCTGTTGTTTTACCGGGAATGGATTCGGCGGCCTGGTACCATTCATTGTTTTGGCCGGGGCAAAAATAAGGACCATTAAATATTTCCTGTAAACACAAAATCTGCACACCTTGTTTGCCTGCATTTTCGATGTATGGGATATGTTTCTGAATCATTGCTTCCTTTATTTCGGCAATGCTTCCTTCGCCTTCCGACTTCGGAACCGACATCTGAATCAAACCTGATTTAATTTTTCGTGCCATAGTATTGGTCTTGTTTATATTGTTTATCCTGAGTGTTCTTATAGTTGTTGATTATTGCTTACTGGTTGCTGGTCGATGGTCGATGCGCTTCGCGCGTCAAAGATCAAGCTTAATGACATCTTAGTGGTTCTTAGTGATCTGAGTGCCTAAGTGGTTAATATTGGTTGATGGGGTTATGGGTTGATTGAAGATGGTTAAAGAGTAACCAGGTACAAAAAACCAGATACCAGTGACCAGTGACCATAAACCAGTAACCAGATTTACAAAACGCTGGTTGATTTCGCCCTTTTTATAAACTCACCAAAGCCTTTATTAATTTTAACATTTCCATTTTCGATGGCAACGGTTCCGCGCAGGATAACAGTATCAGCCTTCCCTGTTACTTCGTGTCCTTCGTAAGCTGAATAATCGCACCGATGATGGTGGGTTTCTGCCGAGAGAACATGTCGTTTAGCTGTATCGAAAATCACGATATCGGCATCGGTACCAACCGCTATGGTTCCTTTTTTAGGGAACATTCCAAATATTTTGGCCGGGGAGGTTGAACTGATATCAACCATTTTGTTCAGGCTGATTTTCCCCTTTTTAACACCTTCACTAAAAATCAATTCCATACGATGTTCTATTCCGGGAGCGCCATTGGGGATTTTTGTAAAGTCGTGTTCACCTTTGCGTTTATCGTCCCACATAAACGGGCAATGGTCGGTAGCAAGCGTATTTACAACGCCCTGGTTAATAGCAGCCCAAAGCGCTGCCTGGTCTTTTTTCTCGCGTATAGGCGGACTCATCACCCATTTTGCACTTTCGAAACCACGGTCGTAAACCGATGCATCAAGAACCAGGTATTGGATACAGGTTTCGACAAACACTTTCTGATTGCGTTTTTGTGCATCCCTTACCTTATTAAGTCCTCCTTCGGAAGTCATGTGAACAATATAGGAATTTGCTCCGGTTTGATATGCCATGTCAATAAATCGTCCGGTTGCTTCGGTTTCAGTAATTTCGGGCTGCGATAAATAGTGGTATAGTGGCGACAGGTTTCCGGCAGCTTTATTTTTTGCAACCAGGTAATCAATAATATCACCGTTTGTAGCGTGAACAGTCACAATTCCACCATGTTTTTTCACTTCGTTCATCAGGCCGACCATTTGGCGGTCGTCGATCATTAAAGCTCCTTTATAAGCCATAAAGGTTTTAAACGAAGAAATTCCTTCTTTTTCGATCAGATCTTTGATTTCGGTTTGGGTTTCGGGATTAAAATCGGTTACGGCCATATGAAAAGCATAATCGCCGTAAGTATTTCCCGTTGCCCTCCCCTGCCACTCGTGTAGTGCATCGTGCAGCGATTTGCCCTGCGACTGAATCACGAAGTCAATAACCGTCGTGGTGCCACCGTGCAAAGCAGCCAAAGTGCCGGTTTCGTAATTATCGCTCGAAAATGCTCCCATAAAAGGCATCTCGAGATGTACATGAGGGTCAATGCCACCGGGAAGCACAAGTTTGCCGACCGCATCAATGATGGTATCGGCTGTAACATTAAGATTTTTTCCTATCGCTGAAATGGTTTCTCCTTCGATGAAAATATCAGCAGTGTAATCATCGGTGGCAGTGATTATTCTGCCATTTTTTATAAGTATTGACATACGTTTCGGTTTAAAGTTAAAAACTACATAATTCGGCCAAATCACATTTAATTAATTCGGAAACAATTACTTATAGTATTCGTCTGCAATTTCGATTGCTTTTTCAATTATGGCCAGGCCTTCATCTATTTCGCTTTTCGTGATGGTAAGCGGAGGGGCGATAAAAATCCAGTTCCATCGCACGAAAGTGAACAGCCCTAATTCGCGTAATTTCGCTGCCATACGGTTTGTAGGCTCCATGTCCTTAGCTGCGGCATTAAAAGGAGTTAGAGGCTCTTTGGTTTCACGGTTTTTTACCAGTTCGATTACTCCGAGTAAGCCTGTGTTGCGGAAATCGCCGATCGAGGGATGTTTTTCGGCCAGTTGCTTTACTTTTTCTTCCATGTAAATACCCATGGATGCTGCATTTTCAACTAATTTTTCTTCTTCGTAAACACTTATGCAAGCCAGGGCGGTAGCACAGCCCAGCGCATGAGCCGAATAGGTTAAACCCAAAGGAAGCGGAATATCATTAAAATGGGCGGCAATTTCTGATTTTACAATCATCCCCCCCAATGGTGCATAACCCGAGGTTAAACCCTTTGCCACACACATAATATCAGGTGTAACATCGTGGTGGTCAACACCAAACCATTTGCCAGTACGGCCAAAGCCACTCATTACTTCGTCGTCAATCAATAAAATTCCATGCCTGTCGGCTATTTCCTTTACCTTTTTCCAATAAAAAGGCGGGTATTTTATGCAGCCGGAGGTTCCTGATTCGCCTTCAATCAAAATAGCAGCAATGCTTCCCGGATTTTCGAACTGAATGATGCGTTCGAGATTGGCTGCTGCTCTTTCGCCACACTCTTCAATAGTTCCGCTTTTCCATGGGCAACGGTAGAAATACGGATTTTCGACATGTACAATGTTAGTAACACCCTGGTTATCGAATTGAAATTTACGGGGGTCACCACCAACCGAAATAGCACCATAGGTTGCGCCATGATACGAACGGTAATGGGAAATAATTTTGTGCCGGCCTGTGTATAAGCGGGCAAGTTTCACAGCATTTTCAACTGCTTCGGAGCCCCCAAGCGTGAAAAGAGTTTTCGTTAAGCTTCCGGGAGTGATTTCGGCGAGCTTTTTTCCTAATTCGCCCCGAACATTGGTAGCCATGGAGCAGGTTACAAAAGTAAGCTCTTCGGCTTGTTTCCTGATGGCTTCAACCACTTTCGGATGACCGTGCCCGACATTGGCATTCATTAATTGCGATGAAAAATCAATGTATTTTTTCCCGTCGTAGTCGTAGAAATAAACTCCTTTAGCCGATTTAACGGTGATAGGATTTAATCCGGCCTGTTTCGACCATGAAAAAAAAGTATAATCGAGGCTGTTTTTTACAATTTGTTCTCTTTCAGTCATTTCTCAAATTTATATCTTGATCAATAAATTTAGTTTTCTGTGTAATCTTTTTAAAGTCTGCAAACTATTATTCACTTTTCATTATTCTCCATTCACTTTTCACTATTTAGCTCATCCAATCAGTTATTTCCTGTTTTGCCCATTTGGATGTTACTTTTTTAAGCTGCGACCAGAATCCGAGTGAACTATACCCTGTGATATCACCTGAACCATATTTGGATGCATTCCAGCCTCCGAATGAGAAAGGTTCGCGGGGAACCGGAACGCCTATATTTATCCCGATCATTCCGGCACTTGCATTCTGGGCCACCATTTTTGCGATAGCTCCGTTTTGAGTGAATGCTGAAGCGGCATTGCCAAAAGGACTTTGGTGCTGTATCGCAATTGCTTCTTCGACACTTTTTGCAGAAATTATTTCGAATACAGGTCCGAAAACTTCGCTTTCAGGCATTTTAGCACCGGAATCACGCCAGTCGATAATGGTAGGGCCTAAATAATAACCGTTGGAGTCGGCGTTCTGGTCGTTCGAAAATTTACGTCCGTCGACCAATAATTTAGCCCCTTTTTGTTCAGCTTCAGCGATGTAATTAACCAGGTTTTCTCTCGACTGTTTCGAAATAATAGGAGGCATTTTAGTGCCCGGAATAAATTTTAAGACTTCAGTACAAAGCTGATCGATGATCGGGTTCACATTGCCAACTGCAACCATTACCGATGCTGCCATGCACCTTTGGCCTGCCGAGCCACACATTGAGGCGGCAATATCCGATGCCGACAGCTCGAGGTTTGCATCGGGAAGCACAATTAAATGGTTTTTGGCTCCCCCAAGGGCAAGGCATCGTTTCAGGTTTGATGTGGCTCGTCGGTAAACTATTTGTGCTACAGGTGTTGAACCTACAAACGAAACAGCTTTAATGCCCGGATGGTCGCAAATAGCTTCGACCACATCTTTTGCACCGTTAACAATGTTAAACACTCCGTCGGGCAAACCCGCCTGTTTCAGCATTTCGGCCATTTTAGTTGCTGTAACCGGAGTAAGTTCCGATGGTTTCAATACCACGCAATTTCCTAATGCCAGGGCATTTGGAACAGTCCAATGCGGTACCATATGCGGGAAATTAAAGGGGTTAATACAGGCAACCACCCCAAGCGGAGCATATTCGGTGCGGCATTCAACGCCTACACTTACTTCGAGCACATCGCCAACAGCAATCTGGGGAACAGAACAGGCAAACTCGGTAAGCTCAATGCTTTTGCGTACTTCGGCGATGGCCTCATCCATAGTTTTACCATTTTCGTCGTGTATGATGGCCGCAAGCATTTCGACATTCTCTTCAACAATTTGCCGGTAGGTGTACAAAATCTGCGAACGCATCTTTGATGTCATAGCTGACCATGCAGGAAACGCGCTTTCGGCAGCTTTCACAGCAGCATCCACATCATGATACACTGACAAAGGGACAGTGGAAATAACTTCAGCGTTTAAAGGGCTGTCAACATCCGTCCTTTTGTTATTGCACGAAACAAACTGACCATTGATGTAATTTTTTACTTCAGGGTATTTCATCTTATAAAATTTATGGCAACTAATCAGTTTATATAAAGCATTCAATGACAGATATATGCCACAGATTACGCACTTGCCTGATGCAAGCAGGGATTACACAGACAGATATTTACAGCGGATGATGAAATTAATCTAAAAAATCTATTGAAATCTGCGGCTAAAATCCCTTTTCTTCAGTCTGATTAGTTACAAATTATGTAATTATTTGGCTTATTGATGCATTAAAAAATGATTAAAACTGAGTCTGCCTGATAAAAAGATGAATCAATATCAACGCATGTTTTTCCCTCTTTTTTTTATGTGGTTTACTTAATAGCTGGATTAAATTTTTTCAAAAACTTCGGTGTTTCGCTGTTTTTTTTAACCAGCTGATAAGGGTGTTAATTGCAAGCAATATTTAGAGCAACTACTATTGATAGTTGTAAAATTACATAATTTTTATTTATATCAAAATCAATTTGTTATAATACTTCAACGAAAGGCAAATCAGCTTTTCATACGAATATAAAAATCTACAGCGGGCTATCCGCTTATTTTCCGCATCAAAGTAATCCCGTCTCTTACAGGCAATAGTACATTTTCGATCCCTTCAAATTGTTGAATATAGTTGTTAAACCCAACAATTCCGGCAGTTTCGCGGTCGGTTTCAGCATCTTTATCCATAACCCTTCCATACCATAACGTATTATCGGCCAGAATAAATCCGCCAGCGGTAACTTTTGGAAAAACCAGGTCGAAGTACTTTATATAATTTTCCTTATCGGCATCAATAAAAACCAGGTCGAATGGCCCGCTAAGCGCCTCAACCACACTGGCAGCATCGCCTGTAATCATTTTGATTTTATTTTCAAGGCCTGCTTCTTTAAAATAGGGTGAAGCAAACTCTGCCATTTCAGGATTACATTCGACAGTGTAGAGAATTCCCCCGGTTTTAGTCCCTGTGCCAGGCAAATGGCCGAATAACCGGTGAAAGTGCCAATCTCAAGTATAGCCGAAGGGTTTACCATATGGCTGAGCATTTGCAACAATGTACCCTGCAGATGGCCCGAAAGCATTTGAGGCTGGTGTGTGCGCAGGTGTGTAGCCCTGGCAAGTTTAGCCAGTACCGGCAACTCAGGCGAGGTATGATTATGCGCGTAACGTTCAATGCCTGGCAAATGAAGGCTTTGCTCTGATTCGGTCATGATCAGCGTTGTTTTTGGTTGGTAAAAATGAGTGTGCTAAGGCTTGAAGTATCCATAATTTCATTGGCAATGTTTATAAGATCATCGGAAGTGATGTTATCGATTTTTCGGTAAATTTCCTCAACCGCTTCAACCTTACCATATTCCAGCATATTTTTACCCATGGCAAGCATTTCATTCTGGTGCGATTCGAGCGAAATGGCAAGCTGCCCCTTAAGCTGGCGCTGAGCCGTATGCAGACCCACAGGTGTCAGCCTGATTTCCTTTAACCTCCACAGCTCCTTATAAATCAATTCAATAGCCCTGGGCATAAGCATATCGTCGGTACCACAATAAATGCTGAACAACCCGGTATCAGAAAACGACTGATAATTTGATTCGAGATTGTAAGCTATACCATTGCGTTCGCGCAGAGCAATATTCAGCCTCGAATTCATGGCGGGTCCGCCAAGGATGTTGTTAAGCAATGCCATTCCGAGCCTTTGCTTATGGTGTGCACTGTATGCAATATTTCCAATAACAACATGAGCCTGGTGACGCGAATACTTTCGGGTGAGGGTTGCGGGAACATAAGCTGCAACAGGCTGCCGTTGCCTTGTTGATTGCACCGTTTCGGTCTCCGAAAAATACTTTTCGGCAACTGAAACAGCCTTTGCAAAGGATGCTGCCCCCACTGAGGTGATTACCATTTGTGAGGGTATATAATTTGTATCCCGGAAACTGAGTATATCGTTTCGTGTAAACCGTTTCAGTTTTGCCTGTGTTCCAAGTATGTTGCGCCCCAGGGGATGGTCCTTAAATATCAGTTCATCAAATTCGTCGTGTATCCATTCAGCAGGATTATCCTTATATGAGTTTATTTCATCCATCACCACCGATTTCTCCTTTTCTATCTCTTTAGCAGGAAAAACAGAGTGAAAAACAATATCAGCAAGTAACTCAGCTGCACGCTGGTAATATGTTGCCTGTATGGAAGCATAAACGCTGGTATCCTCTTTGGTGGTAAATGCATTTAGATCGGCTCCCACATTTTCCAATCGGCTTATTACCTGGAAATTACTCCGCTTTTGGGTGCCTTTAAAAATCAAATGCTCGATAAAATGAGCTATCCCCTGCTGTTCAGGTGTTTCGTCGCGCGAACCCGCCTGTACAACAACTCCCAGGTGAGCCACACCGTTGCGGTGTTGTTTGTGAACAAGTCGGATTCCGTTTTTTAGTTCGTGGTATTGGTAGGGCATTTTTTAGGGTTGGGGATTTGGGGGGAGGTGGGGCGAAGGGCGATGGGGCGAGGGGGCGAGGGGGCGACGGGGCGAAGGGGCGAGGGGCGAAAGGGCGACGGGGAGAGGAGAAATGGAAGAGTTAGTAGAGGGGATGGCTATTTCAGTTCAAAATCTGCAGGATAATTTTTGTCAAAAAACACCCAGAAAAGGGGCATATAACCCCGTAGTTCGCCTGTTTCGGTATGCCGCTCAACCATAGGGCATATGCCGGCTACCTTCTTCGAAAATGCGAGGGTTTTCTCGTTCATCCGCCATTCCTCGAGGAAACGTATACGCGAAATATCACTCAGCCTGATTTCGGTAACCAATACAGTATCAACAAGATCGTAGGGGGGAGTGGATCGTTCAACGCTTATGGAATCAACACGTCGCATCCTGTTTTTTACCTCCTCAGCCGTTAAGGGTTTATTGTTCAGAAAATCGTAGGCCTGCACATCACCATTCGTTACCTGCCGTATAATGTCCTTTACCAGTTTTTCGCGGTTGCTTCCTTCGAGGTTCTGCATCCACCAATCCATACCAGGTTCGGTATTATGAATGGGAACATCATACTGAATACGATTGGTAACAATATTTTTCTCGTCCTCGTTCGTGTTTCGACACGAAAAAGTAAAAATAGCACTCAACAGAATTGCTGATGTGAGAATGATTTTTGTCATGATTTGTGTTTTATCAGTGCAAAAGTATCAAATTTGCAGTATAACGTCGTTACAATATGCTTAGTATCAAAAAACCAACGCTTGTTTTAAACCCGGATATATGCCGCGAAAATATCCGGAACATGGCAGGCAAAGCCCGCGAACACCAGGTAAAATTCAGACCTCATTTCAAAACACATCAGTCGGCTGCCACCGGCGAATGGTTTCGGGATGAAGGCGTTACTGCAATTACGGTTTCATCAGTTAGCATGGCTCAATATTTTGCGAAACACGGCTGGAAGGATATAACTATTGCTTTTCCTTTAAATATCCATGAAATTGATGAAATTAACAGCTTAGCTGCTGAAATTTCGCTTTATTTGCTTATTGAATCGACCGAAACAGCTCTGTTACTTTCAGAAAAATTAACTGCAAATTGTGGATATTTTATCAAGATCGATACCGGTTACCACCGCACCGGAATTGAGGCGTCGAATGATATACTTATTGATAAAGTACTGAATGCAGCGTCTTCTGCTAAGCTAAGCTTTAAAGGATTCCTGGTACACAACGGCAATGCATACCAGGCCAAAAACCGCGAAGAGCTTATTCGTATCCAACAGGAAACAACAGCAGCGCTTCTTCGATTGAAAAAAAAGTACCAGCAGCTATATCCTGATATGATTGTTTCGGTTGGTGACACACCAATATGCAGCCAACTTCTGCCTGCCGGAGGAATTGACGAAATACGACCCGGCAATTTTGTGTTTTTCGATCTGATGCAGTTTGCGTTGGGTTCGTGTATGCTGGAGGAAATTGCTGTTGCCCTTGTATGTCCTGTAGTTGCCGTACATCAAAGCCGTAAAGAAGCCGTGATTTATGGTGGAGCTGTGCACCTTTCGAAAGAACAGGCCCTGCTCCCACCCGATCAGGATATCATTTATGGACTGGCTGTAAGCTGGGATGGAAAGAACTGGGATTGTGCAAATGCATTGGGAAAAGTAAGCAGGCTGTCGCAGGAACATGGTATCGTAGCTCTCAATCAAAATGGCTGCAACCTGAAACCGGGCGATATGGTGGCCATTTTACCGGTCCATTCATGCCTGACAGCGCACGCCATGAAAGAATATTATACTCCAAACGGAGAGCATATTGATACTATGAATTTGTAATTTCACGATAATATACTGACCAATAAAACAGTAATTTACGATATGCTGGTTTTAGAGCATTGTTTTCATGATAAATCACGTATTTCTACCGCGAAAGCCAGTTCCTATTGTATTGCCAGTATACGATTGTAATTTTACTTCACTTTTTTTTTCTTTGAATTCGGTTTGCAGTTCTCCTTAGGCCTCATAAGCACTCCCGAATTTGTGCGTCCGTTAATTATCATAGTCAGTGGCATGTCGAAATGTACATGGCGTATCAGTTCGTCCTCGTATTCTGCAGGAAGGCTATCGAGGTAATCGACATCGAAAAAACCATCTTTGATATAGGGGTGAATAGTAAAATATCCTACCCTGAACGAAGTGAGGTTTTGGAAGAAATGGGTTCCCTGGCTGGGATCGATGCGGTAGTTTTCGAGGCCCGACTCAACAATAAGCCTGGCAGCAGCAATCTGCGGCCATTTAACCGGAATTCCCAGCCATGGATCGCTGGAACCCCAACGGCCGGGGCCAACCAGTATGTATTGTTTATGGTTTTCGAGGAAAATATCGTTGAGGGCAGCAATTCGCAGAACGGTTTCATTATTCTGGGCCGGATCGAAAGTGGCAGTTTTAACATACACTATGTCGTACAAGTCATTTACAGTGCCATTGCCCAGAGCTGCATGCGAATAGAGGATGGTTTCCTCGTATGCAATTTCCTCAATTTTAACATCCACTCTCTCCTTACTTTCGACTATAGGCCTGATTTGCAGTAGGTTGAAAACCGAAGGCTCACCTTTCAGTGTATTAAGCTCTACGGAGAACTCTATTTCAACCGGTTTACCAATTTCACGGGCTCCCATATCGAGGCTGAGAGAGAGGATTTCGGCCAATGGAAATGTATTGTGATTTAAAATATTTGCGAAAGTGGCAATCCGTTTGCCGTCGTATAAAATTCCATTGCGAATCACATGGTTTTCGAAATCGAAAGTTGACACCATATCCTTGAACGCAGAGTCTTCGGCCGCTACCTCAATTTTTAGTTTTTTGAGGTTAATACTGTCATCGACCGAAGGCATAAAACTATAGGGATCCATGTCGAGTGCATAAAAATACTTTTGCGTTTCGCGCAATGTCATTTCAGTATTCGACAATTGCATGATTTTTTTCGGATATTTGGGTGAGAAGCGTATCGACACTCCTCCATCCACAACATATTTACCCAGGCCCATGGCAATGCTTGCTATACCATCTTCTGATTTCTCAGGAGCTATAGGATAGAAATTAATCGAACGCGCCACACCCGAAAAAGAAGGATAGAACCTATCTTCGTATTGGGTTCCGGTAACATGCTGCAAAACTACAGCCATTTTTTCCTGGTCGATCACATTACTGGTTGCGGCCATATAGGCTTTGCTGTCGTGGAAGAAAACCGAGGCATATACGCTTTTTATGGCATTGCTCACCAACTCGAGGGTAAAACGCTCATCCTCCACCATTACCGGAACCATGTATGTTGAATAAACACCTGCAAATGGCTGATAATGTGAGTCTTCGAGCAAACTCGACGACCTCACCGCAATAGGTTTTTTACCCAGCTGTATAAATTTAAGCAGGTCGTTGTGCAGGCGCAAGGGCAATCGGGCGTTAACGAAATTGGTAAGGATTTCTTCATCATTCAGCTCGTCGGAGAGCCCGACTTTATAAAGGTCGTTATCCTCCATAAATTCATCGAAAATATCGGTACACAAAACTACGGTCTGTGGTATGTTTATTACCACATCATCGATTTTGTCGAACATACGGTTTCGTTTTACAATAGCATCCAGAAATGCCAGGCCACGGGCTTTCCCTCCTATGGAGCCTTCGCCGATACGTGTAAAACTGATGTATTCATCGAATGTTTCGCTGTTGAACTGAGCAATGATACCTTTTGCTTTGTTGAGCCTGTATCCGGCAATCGATTCGAAAATAAAGCGGCGGATATCGTCGAGATCGGTAAAATCGCCTGGCCTTACATCGCGAAAAAATTCGGCAAGCGGAAACAATGCCCTGGCAAAAAGCCAACGCGAGAGGTGATTTCTGTAAATATGATATTCGAGCGAAGCATCAGGAACCTGGAATACACGTTTTTGTAAGTGCTTTCAGATCGGGTGCGCGCATCAGTTCGAGGTGTGTTACAGGGTCGACAAACACAAAATCGCCGAAGGCAAAATATTCCATCATAAATTTACGCAGCTCATTAGCCATCGTTTTGGAATATTTATTTATGAAACCAACGCCGAGTCCATTAGCAACCTCTTCGTATTTAGCATCGGACGATTGGAGCACGAAAGGCAGGAATTCAGTTTTTGCACGTACATATTCCAGTAATCTGAAACCGGCTTCCTGATCGTCAGCTCCTCCCCTTTTGTAAGTAATATCCGAAATAATACCCAACAGGTTTTTCGAATATTTATCGTATAATGTAATAGCTTCCTCGTAAGTTGTCGCCATCACCAGTTTAGGCCTGCCGCGTTTGCGCATCATGCGCTGATGCTCGTTAAGGCCTTCGGTCATAAACGAATTGGTCTGCTGAAAAATAATCTTGTAAATATTGGGCAAATAACTCGAGTAAAAACGAATGGAATCCTCTACCAGCAACACAACCTGAACACCCACTTCGAGAGCATCGGTTTCAACGTTCATTTTATCTTCAAGCAGCTTAATAATAGCCACCAGAAGTTCCGGATTTCCCAGCCAGCTGAATATATAATCGATGATGCTCAGGTCGTCGCCCGAAAGCCTGAGGGTTACCTCGCGCGAAAATGGCGTCAGAACAACGATTGGAATTGAAGGATAATTGTGTTTTACATGTTTCGCCAGGTCGAATGAATCAATATCTTCGAGGGTTAACATACAAATAACCAGGTCGATGTTGTCGGTATCAAGTATTTCGAGCGCCTGCTCCTCCGAAGGAACCTGTATAATTTCAGGCGGGTTGCTCAGGTTTAATGATGTATACTCGTTGAAAATATGTTCATCAATCCGGCCATCGCTTTCGAGGATAAACGCATCGTAGTTGCTGGCAATAAGCAGTACTTTGTGTATCCGCTTGCGCATCAGCTTAATAAAAGGGGTATCGTCAAAATAATATTTACGTGGACCTTCTGATTCAGGTTTTTCGATCATAGTACAGGATAATTTACTACAAAAATAGCTATTTATGGTGTGACGGGCAAATATTAGAGGGGAGGTGGATTGAGTGGACGGGATATTAGTGTTATTCGGGTTTATTGAGAGGTTGTAAGTGGTATGAGTTGGTCATTCGGTGGTTGAGGACGGGGTTATTGGGTTATTTGGGTGGGTGGAGTGGTCATTCGGTGGTTGAGGACGGGGTTATTGGGTTATTTGAGTGGATTGAGTGGTCATTCGTGGTCATTCGGTGGTTGGAGACGGGAATGTTGAGTATATTGGGTTGTTGAGTGGTCATTCGGTGGTTGAGGACGGGTTATTGGGTTATTTGAGTGGGTTGAGGGGTCATTCGTGGTCATTCGGTGGTTGAGGAAGGGGTTATTGGGTTTTTTGAGTGGGTTGAGTGGTCATTCGGTGGTTGAGGACGGGGTTATTGGGTTATTTGAGTGGATTGAGTGGTCATTCGGTGGTCATTCGGTGATTGGAGACGGGAATGTTGAGTATATTGGGTTGTTGAGTGGTCATTCGTGGTTATTCGTGGTCATTGGTGGACATTAGTGGTTGATTAGTGAGGATTAGTGGGCATATTTTTGAAAAGTCGAAGAAAGTTCACTGCTGAAAAAACAATACCTTTGGCGGTGTTTAATGGAACGGATACTTATGAATTTTGATTTTGACAGGATTATAGATCGGAAAGGCAGTTCATGCATCAAATACGATGGAATTGGGAAGTTTCTGGGCGCTGACAATGTTTTGCCCATGTGGGTGGCTGATATGGATTTTCGTACCCCAGAGTTTATTACGGAAGCAATTATAAAACGTGCCAGTCATGGTGTTTTTGGATATCCGCTTAGGGAAGAGAGTTATTTTACTTCACTTGCAGCCTGGCTCGAACGACGCCATCAATGGAAAGTGGAAAACGACTGGATGATATTCAGTCCCGGAGTGGTGCCGGCAGTAAATATGGCGGTACTTGCATTTACTCAACCCGGAGATAAAATAATCGTTCAGCCACCGGTATATTTCCCGTTTTTCACAGCAGTTACCGATCACGACCGGACACTTGTATACAACAATCTGCTGTTGCAAAACGGTCGGCTGTGTATGGATTTCGAAAACCTTGAAATGCTTGCAAAGGAGGGTGCAAAAATGCTTATCCTTTCGAGCCCGCATAACCCGGGCGGAAGCGTATGGACAACTGCGGAGCTTACGCGGATGGCCGAAATATGTGTAAAACACAATGTACTTATCCTTTCGGATGAAATACACTGCGACCTGGTTTACCACCCCTACAAACATACACCTGTAGCCAGCCTTTCGAAGGAAATAAGCATGATCACTCTTACTGCTGTTGCTCCCAGCAAAACATTTAACCTTTCGGGACTTTCAACCTCAACCGTAATAATTGAAAACGACAGCTTGCGCAGAAAATTCAATGCTACGCTTAATCATTTGCATATTGGCGGTGGGAATATTTTCGGCAACCTTGCATCGGAAGAAGCATTTATGCATGGCGATGGATATGTGGACGAACTCATGGCATACCTCGCCGGCAATTTAGATTTGCTTGAAGATTTCATAAATCGATACCTCCCAAAAATAAAAATGATGCGCCCGGAATCAACATTCCTGGTATGGCTCGACTGCCGTGAAATGGAATTGAATGATGAAGACCTGAATAAGTTTTTCCTGAACAATGCTAAAGTCGGGATGAATCCCGGCGCCATGTTCGGTGCCGGAGGCGAAGGGTTTATGCGTATGAATATTGGATGTCCGAGGGCTACATTGATTATGGCACTCAACCAGATTAAAGAAGCCTTTTCTGAAAAATGAAATTCAGTTAAAACAGATAATATTAATCATAAAAGTCAAAGGTCAAAAGTCAAAGATCCCTGCTTGCTGCACAGCAGGCAAGAAAGTGAAAAATCCTATCCTCACATCCCAATGACCACTAAGCCTGTCCATTTTCACCCGTCCCTTGTCCCCTATTCCCAAAACCCTAAAGCCTAAACCCTTCAAAAAAAATGATTCGCCATATAGTAATGTTCAAATTCCGTGAATTCTCAAATGAAGCTGAGAAAATGGCTGCCGCTCTGGAAGCAAAGAATCGAATAGAAAAACTGCCGTCAAAAATTGATTTAATTCGTAGTTGTGAAGTCGGTATTGATATTCGTAATTTAAAATGGTCGTATGATATTGTACTGATAATGGATTTCGATACTATGAATGACGTAGATTCATATACCATTCATCCTGCTCACCAGGAATTTATTGCGTTTAACAAAGATTATTCTGTTGAAAAAGTAAGTGTGGATTATGAAGTGTGAAAGTCCTAGTTCGGCTGTGCTCAGCACAAAAAGTTCAAAATGCAAAGTTTAAAATGCAAAATGCAAAGTTAGATGCAAGTTCGGCCAAAGCCCCCTATTCCCAAAACCCAAAAGCCTAAACCCTTAAAAAAAATGATAGATTTCAGAAGTGATACCGTTACCCGTCCGACACCGGAAATGCTTAAAGCCATGTTTGCCGCACAAGTGGGCGATGATGTTTTTGGCGACGACCCTACCATAAATGCTCTCGAAGCAAAAGCTGCCTCTATGTTCGGCATGGAAGCGGCTCTTTTCTGTGCTTCGGGAACCATGGCCAACCAGATTGCTATCAAGGCACATACTCAGCCTGGCGACGAGGTGATATGCCATAAACTTTCGCATGTTTATTATTACGAAGGAGGTGGTATTGCCATGAATTCAGGTGCATCAGTTTGCCTGCTCGAAGGCGACCAAGGTAGAATTACCGCCTCTGATGTGGCTGCTCACATTAATCCGCCGAATGATCCGCACCGTCCGCTTACCCGCCTGGTATCAGTTGAAAATACGATGAATAAAGGAGGCGGATCCATCTACGATTTCAACGAACTGGTAGAAATTGGCAAAGTCTGCCGCGAAAAGGGACTGAAATTTCACCTCGACGGGGCCAGGCTGTTCAATGCACTGGTCGAAACCAAAGAAACAACACTTGATTACGGCGGCCTATTCGACAGCATTTCAATATGCATATCCAAAGGCCTGGGTGCGCCTGTAGGATCGGTGCTAATCGGCAGCAAGGATTTTATCCGTCGCTGCTCGCCGGATTCGCAAGGTATTTGGCGGTGGGATGCGGCAGGCCGGTTACCTGGCAGCAGCCTGTATTTATGCTCTCGATCATCATGTGGAACGTTTGAGAGAAGATCACCTCAAGGCCAAACAACTCGAAAGTCTTTTACAATCATTACATTTTGTTGAAGCTGTAATTCCTGTTCAAACCAACCTTGTATTTTTCAGGCTGAAACCTGAAATGACAACAGATCATTTCCTGAAAACTCTTCGTGAAAACGATATTCATGCAATGGCTTTAGCCCCGCAGGAAGTGCGTTTTGTTACCCATCTGGATATTACCGATGAAATGATGAAGAAGGTTGAAAATGTGCTGAGAAGTATAAAAGCTGATTAAAATCAGCAGTGAATGATAACTGCAATCAGAATGACTCCTGATTCTTTTCGATCCGAATTCATTATTCCTGACATCACTTCCAGTTACTTCTTCGGCAACACAATTATCAAATCATACAACTCCTTGCTTAATATATCATTGTGGATAAAATCCTTGTGTATGCCCTGGCTCCAGAAAACACCTGTGCGAGGGTCAACAGTATTGTTAAAAGCGTTTTTATAATCCTTCGTGATAAATGAGGCTTTTGTGAAATCAAATTCCTGTTTTTGATTGTCGGCAGGTGCAAAAATGATCGTATCCTGCCTCGTAAGTGATTCGAAATAAGTTGGATTCAGCTCCAGGGTTTTATTGAAATTTTTCAGTGTTTCGTTCGATTCAGCAGAAGAAATAATAATAACACCTTTGTGGGTATTTGATATGTAAATCTGTGGATGGAGTCCTGCTGCCTCAAGTTGCTGAGGATTTGTTTTAAGGTAATCGACATTTTTATAACTGCTTATACTGTATTCGGTTGGGAATCCGGGGTTTGCTATCTGCAACTTTTCATCCAAAATAATATTTATTGTTGTATCCCCATTAATTGATAACGGCTGGACTTGCGTTGCCGGCGATACACTTGTATTCTGTGCGATCAGATGTTCGCTATTCAATAAAATCAGTGCTAACAGAAAGAGTGTTATTTTCATAGCCAAATTGTCTTAATAACCAACAGGAAGCGAGAATCTAACAAAGTTAAGCCAAAAAAGAGGCAAATGCAATGGATGGGGTGTTAAAAATCAACCCCATATCATATAAATCAGAATTATAATAAAATAAATTCTGAAGTTTACGCTCCTCCCGATATCAGGGTTGTATTTTATAAAACTGAACCAAATACCCCTCCTCTTGTTTTAGTTGTATGCCAACCAAGTTTCTGTTTTCAATAACCGCCCTGCTTATTTCATTCGCCTCGCTTCAATCGCGTGCACAGGAAAGCCTTATCCTCGACGGATTTGTTGGTGTTCCACAGGCTGAGCAAATACAACTGCGCTGGATTATAAGCGCAGGCGAAACCTGTAACGGCACCTTTATACAGCGGTCGACTGATACAATAAACTGGGAAATTATTGGCGACATACCAGGTGTTTGCGGAAGCTCATCTACAGCAGTGCCCTACAACTTTATTGATGACAATCCGGCAAGTAACACTATAAATTTTTACCGGCTCGAGCTGGGCGGACAGGGTTACAGCCCGGTAATAGGTATTCCTTTTTACGAATATTCGGAAAAGGGTTTTGTACTGATCCCAAACCCGGCACGCGAATCAGCTATGCTGTATTTCAGCACGTCGGTTACCGAAGCATTTGATATATCACTTTTCAATATCAGCGGAAATTTAATTCAACAATACTCAGGAACCGGTGGCAGTCAAAAACTGAACGTTATCAGTTTACCTCAAGGCATTTACCCGTTTGTTATCATGCGGCAAAACAAAAGAAATGTCAGCGGGAAATTACTGATCCGCTGACATTCACTTCAATTAACCTTAACTAAAACAAATTTTTATTTCTGCAATACTACTTTTCGAGTAGTTAAATTTTCGTTCGAATCAGTAACCTGAATGGCATAAACACCACCTTTAAGGCCCGACAGATCAATCCGCACCCGCGATTCGCCATCCGACGGAAAAATCTGGAATACAAGCCTGCCCGAAGGATCGGTAACCATCACTTTGCGTATTGACGAGGCGGTAGTTTCGAGGTTCACAACGGCATCGGTTGGGTTAGGGTATATTTTTACTGTATTCAACTTACTCTCCGGAATATCAACGGTTGAAAGAAAGCTTGCTACCAGCATATGGTTGCCAGTAATCACAAACTGATACAACGATTGTGTTGAAACAAGCACACCGTTTTCGCTCCAGTTGTTAAATGCATATCCTGCATTAGGGAATGCCTCCATACTTACTACAGCATTGGCTGTATAGTTTCCGGCACCGGTTATGCTGCCACCAATCTGAGGTTCGGCAGTGGCTGTAACCGTGAGCATCTGTATAAAATTGGCAACCAATGTGCGGTTAGCCGTTACGGTAAAAGTATAAGCCGCGCTTGTTGAAACTACATTTCCCGACTCCGTCCAGTTAACAAATTCCCAACCCTGGTTAGCTGTAGCTGTAACGGTATGCTGCACTCCTGAGGTTGAGGCCGTGGTTCCTGTAACTGTGCCACCGGCAACAGGGTTAGCCGATACATTTATGTTATACACCTGTACCTGTTGTACAAATTGTGCTTCAAGTATGGTGTTAGCAAGAACATTAAAGGTATGATTCGTATTAATCGAAATCATGTTTCCGTTTTCGAACCATCCTGTAAAATTCCATCCCTGCGATGGTGTGGCAATAACAGTAACCGCGGCATTGTACGAATAAGTTCCGCTCCCGCTCACACCTCCTCCTGCAGCAGGAACAGCTGTGGTAGCTACCGTAAATTGCATAACAGCGAAATTGGCTATCAGGTTTACACTGGCGTTACCAGTAAAAACATAAGTTGGAATAGTTGAAACAACGTTGCCGTTGAGGGTCCAGCTTACAAAATTATAACCAGTGGCAGGGGTGGCGGTTACGGTTACTGAAGATCCAACGGTGTAGGTTCCGCCTCCTGTAGTTGTGCCGCCGGTTGCAGGGCTCGATAAAGTTGAAACTGTAACCTGGTTCATGCTGAAATTAGCAACAAGCACCCTGTTTGCAGCTGCGTTAAATGTATAAGCTGCCTGCGTAGAGACAATATTTCCGTTATCGGTCCAGTTCATAAAATTCCAGTTGGTAGCTGGGGTTGCCGTTACGGTAACCGGTTGACCGGTTAAAAAGTTTCCGCCTCCTGTAGTCGATCCGCCTGAAGGAGGGTTCGACGAGGTGGTAATAGCATACGACTGGCTTCCTGCACTTTGAATGGAAACTTCGTCGATATACCAGTAATCATATTGGTAAAGATCGCCTTCGACAGTAAAAGCAATGTAAGTAGACGTTGAATTGAGGTTCGATGATATGGTAGTGTTAACCATTGCCGGCCCTATATTGCTATTTGCAACCGTTGCCAACGACCAGGCCTCATTTGTCCAGGTGGTTCCGTTCGAGCTGGATTGAATCCTGAGGGTAGCGCCCGGAGCATAATCGTCGAGCATATGGCGGAAGCTAAGGTTGAGCTGCGTCATACCTACCGTATTAAATGCAGGTGAAACCAAACGGTTGGCACCGGGATTAACCTGTTGCCAGTTGGATTTCATTTCGCAGGCTGTACCCCCGGCATTATTGCTTACCGATGCAGCCCAATTGTTTGTAACGTTAGTTCCCGACGACTGCTGGCTCCAGCAGGCAGGCATAATTTCGCCAGCAAACATTTCGGTGTATGGCAGGCTTGAGTTTAAACATTGGGTTGTAGCATTAGCTACAAGTCCGTTCGAATAAGCAATGGTACCATCAACCGACCACAGCTTATAATAATATGTTGTTGCGGCCGTAAGGGCGGGATGCGAAAAAGCATTTCCACTACCGCTGTAAAGCACGGTTCCTCCACCAGCAATAGTATTCCCGGCAGTGTAGTTTGTACCTGTCAGTGGCATGCCGAATACGGGTGTAGTGTTGAAAGCCAGCATGACATTGTTATTTGAACCGTTTTTCTGCCAGGCAAGGTCAATCTGGCTTGTGCTGACCGGTGAGGCAGTAAAAGTAACCGGGTTCGAAACCGAGCTCATACCCACGGTAAATGAAATAGTGGAACCTGCTGCAGTTACATTATAAATATTTAATCCTCCCGGGGTGCCATCCTGCAGAAAAGGAGAAGGATTGGTACCGTCGTTTATAGAAGTACGCCCGGTTGCCGAAGAATAATGTGCCGTTGAAGGACTCCCGTTGACTGTAGTTGTTCCGTTGGGGCGATAAATGTATACTTCATCAGGTGGGCCATTGGCATTGCCGTTGTAAACAGGATCAATACGGTAAACCAGGAGCCCCGATCCCGGAAGGGTACTTTCGAAAGTACCTGATTGTTTGCGGTATTCAACGATATAATACTGCGAGGATGAATTTGGCGAGGCTATTTTATAGCAATTGTTGGTAGCCGTGGTAAGCGGTTGAAGGGTGTATGTACCAGCTGCTGTTATCTCAGGAATGGAAGTAATCCATGCGTTCGACGAATATTTCCATTTCATATAGGCTCCCATATGGCCAGCTCCCGACTGCATAAGGTCCCAGCTCGAAACAGGCGAAATATTTAACCCGCCATCGTCGTAATGGTATAAATCGGGAGCACCCAAGGCATGAAACATTTCATGACACAGGGTTTTAACATTAACCTGCGACTCGGGCTGAAAGGTATAATCCCATACCTGTTTCCCATTGATATAAGTAGGGACACTATACAGCGCCCAGCGATGTGCCCATAAAAGGCTTGCCCAGGCGCCATTGCCTCCGCGCACAATAAAACAAACATTATCCACTTTCCCGTCGTTGTCGCCATCGAGGTTCAGTGTTCCCGGAACCGGCGAATTGGCATTAACCCACACCACAGCATCATGTAAGAGTGTATGCTCACGGAAAGTCCGTTCATTATCGCCGTTATAACCGTTAGGGTTGGTAGTGGCGTTATAGGGTTGAAAATAACTGCGGGGATGTGTGTCGGTGTATGAGTAGTTTGTTGTCATGGCACATTCGGGATAACCCGTTGTGCTGATAGTAAACTGTGTGTAGGAAACTTCGTTGAAGTACGCTTTCAGCGAATTCCCTGTGGGAAGGTTAAAAAGGTCATCGTAGGTCTGCCGTGTGGTTGTAAACTCAGTATCGTCAGAGAATTTGATATATATCGAAATATTATTCATAGTTCCCAGATGTGGCGCATTAACCGAAGAGTTGTTATCGTTATTGACATTGTAAACGCTAACCCTACGATCGTATTCCTGTTTCGACACTTTTGCCCATTTCCTCAAACCAACCACTGCCGGATTTACCTGGTTCACAATATATTGCGAGGGAACAACAAGTTCACCTTGCCGTATTCCGTAATAAAAAAAGCCATCGTTTGCCTGTATAATGGTATAACCTTCGGCATCGTGAAGCCAGTTGAAATACTCATCGCCCGAGACAAAACAATTTACAACTGTACCATCAGGCTGTGTAAGCTGGTAAGGTTGATTTTCGACATACGCAGCATGGGCGTAAGCAACGGTAAGGAATACCGAAATCAGTAACAGAATTAATTTTCTTTTCATAGAGGTTAATTTTCTTGGCTAAAAAAGGCATTAATTTAACTTACACACTTAAAATTTATAAAATTATAAATAATCACAGCATGTACATATAAATTAATAGCCCTTTGAGCATATATGTAATACGGAGGTTGGTAAAAAAAAATACATTTCACTGAAGTGTTTTCAATAAAGGGAAAATACAGTTTGTTACAATCCTCATTATCTGACCATTAAAAGCACAGTACTTCAATAATAAAATGCAGAAGTTGCATTAATTTCAGAAAAATAATGATTGCTTTCGTTAGTTGATCAGCTATAACTCAGGCTGGAATTGAACTCACCTAAAAACATTTAAATTATTTGAAAAAGCAGAAAGAAAAGAATTCGAAACTGCTCAATCGCACTGGTATAAAAGCTTTGAGAACATCAAATTTATAGAAAAAATGAAAATTATTTCAACCGATACCTGGATTATTTATGAAAGGGTGATTTGTAAATCATTCATGCGTATACAAAGAATAATCAACAAGTTTACTGATCATTTTTTGTATTCATGAACAGGTGAAAATCAGGAACAAATTTCATCTTCAACGGGCATATTTTCCGTGATATACTGAAAATTTAAAAAAAGTATACAAAACCCACGCATATAATGGATAAAATTCATTTACATTTGCTTCAAACAAATCCCTAAAACCAACCTACTGTTATGACAATAGGAATACTTAAAGAAACTCCGGGCGAAAATCGGGTTGCCATGCTTCCCGAAAGTGTCGCCACACTGGTGAAAATGAATGTTACCATGCTTGTTGAAGCCGGCGCCGGGCTTATGGCTTATGCGGCTGACAGCGAATACGAGCAGGCAGGTGCAAGCATCGAAACCAAGTCGAAAGTAATTGCTGGAGCTGATCTGCTGATCAAAATTCAGCCACCAACACCCGAAGAAATTGCCCTGTTGAAAGACGGGCAGGTAATTCTGGCAGTGTTAAATCCTTATTTCGAAACCGAGCTGGTGAAGCAACTGGCTGCCAAAAACATCACAGGATTCAGCATGGATATTGTTCCTCGTACTTCGCGTGCGCAGGCAATGGACATTCTGTCGTCGATGGCAACTGTTGCGGGCTACAAAGCCGTGCTGACTGCTGCCAACACCTTGCCGAAATTCTTCCCTATGTTTATGACCGCTGCCGGAACCATAAAACCCGCCAATATGCTCATATTGGGAGCTGGTGTTGCCGGATTGCAGGCCATTGCTACCTCGCGTAAACTCGGAGCAGTTGTGTATGTATTTGATGTACGTGCTGCCGTTAAAGAGGAAGTAATGGGTCTTGGAGGTAAATTTGTTGAGGTGGAAGGTGCCATTGATGATAAAGCCGCCGGTGGTTATGCCGTAGAGCAGACCGATGAATTTAAAGCCCGGCAGGCCCAGGCTATTCACGATCAGGCTGTCAAATCGGATGTAATTATCTGCACCGCTCAGATACCTGGCCGTAAGGCTCCATTGCTTATTAAAAAAGCAACCATCGAAGCCATGAAACCGGGTTCGGTTATTATCGATCTGGCTGCATCAACAGGTGGAAACTGCGAATTGTGTAAAAATGATGAAACTGTTATTCACAACGGCGTAAAAATTATCGGCAACTCACAGTTACCAACCGATATGCCTACCGATGCAAGCCGCATGTTCGGCAAAAACATGATCAACTTCCTGAAACTTATAATTACAAAAGAAGGCGATCTGAACCTGAACTGGGATGATGATATCGTTAAAGGAACGGCTGTTACTCATGGGAAGGAGATAGTTAACGAAAGAGTTAAAACCGCGATAGGGTAAACGATAGATACTGATGTGCCGGGTGCTGCAAAAAGTGCCGGGTGCCGGGTGCCGGGTGCCGATTTAAAGACAACGCTTTTGCTAGTTTAGCATTATTGAAATAAAAACATTAAACCTTATTTTTGAAAGTATGGCGAAAAGTTTCGAAGAATTGGTGATATGGCAGGATGCTAGAAAGCAGGCAAATCTTGTTCATTTTACCTTCCTTGAGCTTAAAGACTATGATTTCAAAAATCAGATTAATAGTGCCGCAGTATCAGTAATGAATAATACAGCCGAAGGATTCGAGAGATTTTCAAAAGCAGATTTCAAACGCTTTCTTCAAATTGCAAAAGCTTCTAATGGAGAAGTACGAAGTATGACTTATCTTGCGGAGGATTATAACTATATCACTTCAGCGAAAGCCATTGAAATCAGAAGCCTGAGCATAAAAATAAAGTCTGAAATCGTAAAACTGATGAATACCTTAATTTTATAAAAAGGTGCCGGAGTGCCGGAACACCGGAACTCGGAACCCGGAACATCGGAACATCAGAACACGGAACAAGGAACACGGAACACGGAACACGGAACATCGCAACCAATAATTAAAAAAAATAAAATAATCTCAAATAACAACTAACCAAATCAATCAATTATGGAAGACGTTTTAAGATTTTTCCTGGAATACAAGGATATGATTTTTATCATAATCCTGTCGATATTCCTTGGAATAGAAGTTATATCGCATGTACCGGCGGTGCTGCACACACCCCTTATGTCGGGAAGTAATGCCATACACGGTGTGGTAATAATCGGCGCCATCATTGTGATGGGTCATGCTGACAATACCCTTTCGCTGATCCTCGGATTTATTGCCGTTATACTCGGCACACTGAATGTTGTCGGTGGATTTGTGGTTACCGACCGTATGCTCGAAATGTTTAAGAAAAAGAATAAATAGGGGGATAAACTATGGAAACAATCGAAAAAATTATTGAATATTCGAGCCAGGTATCAATTCTTGAGATGTCGTACCTGCTGGCATCCATTCTCTTTATCCTCGGGTTAAAGAAACTAAGCCACCCGGCAACAGCACGTGCCGGAAACCTGTGGGCAGCAGCCGGGATGGCTGCCGCTATTGTGTTTACTATCCTTTTTCATAAAATAAATGTTGAACAACCCGACGGCACTATGGCTGCGGAAGGCATCGGCAATATTTTATGGATTGTTGTAGCCCTCGCTATCGGTTCCTTTATCGGATGGTATGCATCGGTAAAAGTAAAAATGACTGCAATGCCGCAGATGGTTTCTATTTTTAACGGTATGGGTGGTGCCTGTGCTGCACTTATTTCGCTGATGGAATTCCCGCATATGCAGGATCATATGGCCGAAATAGGCGCTTCGCATATGCTCAACGGCGAAGGTATTGCCATTTTGCTGGGATTAATGATCGGGGGTGTTTCATTTGCCGGTAGTATGATTGCTTTTGGCAAACTCGACGGACGCATCGGCGATTTCAAACATCCGATACTGCGGATTGTAAACCTTACTTTCCTCGTTGTTATGCTTGTTGCTCTGGTTCTTATTCTTTTTATGAAACCCGAAGCCGGCAACAACCTGCCTATTTACCTGTTTGCCATTGCCGCATTGATATACGGAGTTACTTTCGTAATGCCGATTGGTGGTGCCGATATGCCTGTTGTAATTTCGCTGCTTAACTCTTTTACCGGGGTTGCAGCTGCCATGGGCGGTTTCCTTTACGGCAACACTGCCATGCTTACCGGAGGTATCCTTGTAGGATCGGCAGGAACCATTCTTACCATATTGATGTGCAATGCCATGAACCGTTCGTTGCTTAACGTAATTATAGGTGCATTTGGTGTTGCAGGAGCTGCAGGAACTGAAGATGGCGACAAAACCGTAAAAGAAATTTCGCTCAGCGATGCAGCAGTTTTACTAAGCTATTCGCAGAAAGTATTTATCGTTCCCGGATACGGATTGGCTGTTGCCCAGGCTCAGCATCTTTGTCACGAACTCGATAACCTGCTTGCAAGCAAAGGTGTGGAGGTAAAATATGCCATTCACCCTGTGGCCGGACGTATGCCAGGGCATATGAATGTATTGCTCGCCGAAGCCGATGTTCCTTACGAAAAACTGGTCGAAATGGAAGATGCCAATAACGAAATGTCGAATACCGATGTGGTTATTGTTATCGGTGCCAACGATGTTGTAAACCCGGCTGCCGAGGACGATCCTTCGAGCCCGATTTACGGCATGCCTATTATAAAAGCACTCGATGCCCGTAACGTTATTGTTATGAAACGAAGCATGGCCGCCGGTTATGCAGCTATTCCGAATAACCTTTTCTATCATGCCAAAAACCGTATGTTGTTTGGCGATGCAAAAGCTTCGTTACAGAAACTGGTTGCTGAGATAAAGAGTTTGTAAGTTGTATTTCTTCAAATAATTTAAAATCCGGTGGAAGATCAGACTTTCACCGGATTTTTTTGCTTACATAAATGCTGAAACTTGCTTTTCATATGAGTAAAATCTGCATTTAGCCGAGGAGTTAATATGAAGCATTACGCATTGATTACCGATTAATTGATACCTCACCCGAATGCCAGTAACCACCGACAAAATCAATTATTATCATCAAACAAAAAGATAATCATCTTGTCTTGAGTACCCTATAAAAATCAGATATAGCATTTTCCTGTTCCTAAAGAATTACAACTCAGAACACGCAATGAAATGCGAACTGTACATTTTACAATACTATATCACTTTTCTTTTATATCGTATGCCATCAACGCATTGTTATGCCTGAGATAAAGAACTCCGTTACGTATCACCGGGTGTGCCCAATAGGGCCCGGCATTTCCTTCGGTTACCTGAAAACTGCTGACAAGGTCAAATTTTTCCGGATTAACTTTCAATAGACCAACATTTCCTTTCTTCTCATCATAAATATACAGCATTCCTTCGGCTGATATAATAGAACCTTTGCAATTCCAGTGTTCTTCCCACATTTTTTTTCCTGTGCTCCACTCGATGCAGCACCAGTTGCCGTTGCCGTTGTTAAGCCAGTTGGAACCATAAATATAGCCGTTTACCAGCACCACTCCACCGTGGTGAACATCCAGAATGCTGTCAGTCCATGCCACATCTGCACTCCTGCCATCATCAGCAATTTTAACCATCATAGCGCCAAGATCGTATCCCGCTGTAGCGTAAACCATACCTTCATGAAATAATGGAGTTACACAGTAAATAAGGTCACGTCCCGGTCGTGTCTTCAAATGAGCCGCCTTCCATAATATCTCACCATTGTCAGCATCAACAGCGTAAACATGGCCCAACGAGACATTTACAATCATTTTTTTACCTGCATATTCGACCAGTATAGGCGATACATAGCCCGGTTTATCATCGAGGCTGGCAGATTTCCAGATCAGATTTCCGGTAGTTTTGTTAAGTGCAATGGTCATGGTTTCGGGTCCTCCCGGCGAAAAATACAGTTTATCGCCATCGAGCAGCAGCGATTCGGCAATGCCCCATTTCCCATAAGTGCCTTTGTGCATTTCGCTGCCCTTATACGACCAGACTATGTGCCCGTTAGTTGCATCAATGCAGGCAATATCGCCCAAACCACTGCAGGTGTATACCCTGTTTCCTTCAACAGTGGGTGTGGCGCGGCTTTCGGGAAACGAAGCGTTCCATGCACGGCCCATAACGGTTTGCCAGCGTAGCTTTCCGTTCATATCCAATGCGAAAAGAATATCGAGCGAATCCTGTGTACCGCTTATAAAAATGGAATTATCACCAAATGAAACTGTTGAATTACCTTTTGGCAACTCAGTATACAACCACAACAGGGCAGGACCATCGGCAGGCCACGATTTCAACAAACCGGTTTCGGCCGAAACTCCTGTGCGGTTTTCGGGCCTCCACTCGCTGATTTGCTGTGCATTACATATTTGCCAGCCAAATGTTAGTACAAGAAAAATCAAGGTTATGAGTTTCATAATATTTTTTTTAAATGAATAGAATCTTACAAATTAAGCATTTTTTGAAATTTGAGGGGCTTATGGTACTATTTTTTTCGGGTATTAACGGTTTGCACCTATGCCCGGTAGCAGTTTTGCAGGCTCCATAACGTTCAACAGTTACAATGTTTCTAAGTGGTTTTAAGTTTCAATTTGCACTTTCATAAGCTATTGGGCTTAGGTGCTGTTACGGGGCGTATTATTTTAACAGCTTAATCAAACTCTTTACTTTGTCAGTTTGTATAAAATCAGGATTTTTTTTAATTGCCTCAATATTGTCCGATTCAGAATGTGTATTCCATATCGCAATCAATATATTATTATCATGAGCAATTTTTATTTGTTCCTTAGTAACGTCTCGTGTTGAAATTGTAATACCGTATAAACTTAAGGACAAAGCTATATCTAAACTGGATTCAAATGAGGATGAATATAAAAATAGTTTGTAATCAGGTTTTTTATTTTTTAATAATGCAAGAAATTCGACACTTGGAGATTCTATGTAAATATTATTTTCTATATGGTATTTTTCAATAAGATTAATTACAGCATTTATATAAGTTTCACGAAATTGGCTAGTATTGTTATCAGAGTATAATTGACAGTCGAACGTAAACTTATGTTTCTGAATATTTTCAATGTTAGAAAATAATTGCTCCAATGAAATTATCGAATAATTTAAATAAGGCGCTGAGGTGTAATGTGCATTTTTAATTTCATTCCAGCTCAAAGAATTAACAAATCCTTTTAGTCTTGTTTTATCGGAAAGCTCGTATCCATGAAATGCGACTAATATACTGTCTTTAGTCATTTGAACATCAATCTCTGTTCCGTCCATTCCAAGATTCAAACATTTCAATATTGACTCATAACTGTTCATAGGATAGACTTGAGCTACGCCCATACCTCCATGACCCAATGCCGTAATTTTATTTCCATTTAGATTTACAATATTAAATTCTTCTTTCTCACAAGCTAAGAAGATTGAAATAGTAAGACAAAATAATATTGTTTTTTTCATCATGGAAAATTTCAAAATGAATAGCCAAAAGAAATACCAGCCCAGTGCCTCAGGTATTTATTAAACTCAACGATTGGAGTATAAGCACAACGAAATACTATTCCTCCCGTGTTTTTTTGATAACGGTATCCAATCGAAAAAATAGTGTTAAAATTTGATACTCTTTTGGGTTTAAAATCAGTTAAGTCTGAATGAACAATATTTGAATATGTTTCTCCAACACCTAATTCTATTTTATGATTTTGCCCATAAAGACCATTCAAAGCAAAAGGAATTAGTATATCCGGATTCAGTTTATTTGAATAATCGACAATATGATAAGTACTTATTCCACATCTCACTGTAAACATCAAATATTCTTTACCATACAATATTCTTTCAAAATTAATTGAGCCGTTTCCACCAACACCTGCCGCTTCTAAATATATTACATTGCGCGCAAAATGGTTAGAGTCAATTTGTGAAAAGGACTCATGACTAATTATTATTGTCAAAAGGGCTATAAGAAATCTGTATCTCATGTTTTTTTATTTGCACCATAACAAACAAATATCCGCAAATATATCCTATTATTTAGGACATTTTGCAGGCCGCTATGTTTGATTCGTTGATGGCCATCCTTATTCAGCATCGCTTTTATAAATCCATATCCTGTTCCGGTGCGGCTTGAATTAATCAAATAGCTATATCTGCGTATGCAAAATCAAGGCAATATTTTTTACAGAATTAAATACTCCATCATCGAAATTTCTTCTTTATTTATTGAAGAAGTATTATACATTTGCACCGGATATGAAAAACAAATCATATCGAAACTATGCGATATTATATAGGCATTGACGATACCGATAACCTCGAAAGCCGGGGAACAGGCCATCGTGCCCGTCAACTGGGTGCCATGCTGCAGGATGCCGGTATTGCCAGGCTGCTTAGCATTACCCGTCACCAGTTGCTGGTTCACCAAGATATTCCGTATACTTCGCACAACAGTTCAGCCTGCTTGCTGATGGATTGCGATGCGGCTAAAGAAAGCGAACTGAAAACTTTCTGCCGTGAGTTTTTACTCAGCGAATCAGCGCCTGGTTCCGATGCCGGACTTTGTATTGCCTCATTCGAATCCGTTAACAAAGTCAATTGAAAACTGGGGGAAGAATGCGAAAAAGATAGTTCTGAATAAACAACTTGCCCATGAACTGGCTGGCATGAACCATATATTCCTCGAAGGCCTTACCGGTGACAAAATCGGGGTTATAGGCGCGCTTGCAGCGGTTGGATTAAGGCATGATGGCAATGATGGCCGGGTGCTGTGGCTGCCATATCTCAGGGAAACAGAAGGCATTTTCGGGGCAAAGGAGCTGCAAAACCGCCTTTGTGTCGACAGGATAACGGCAATGGACGGTTCAGAAATTCCGGCAGAAGATAAAATAATGGCCGACGGCTGGATACGGCCGGTTATGCGCGATAAAAAAATAACATTGATTGTTGAAAAATCTACTGACCATGAAGAATACAAATGGCAACATGTACCAAAAGACTACATCAAAAGCATTTCAAATTGACAATACCACCGACCTGCTCAAATTAGGGTTTCTGCTGTCGCTGGGCTTTGTAGCGGTTTTTCTGCGTACACGCTTAAATATTCCGTTGAAAATGCCGGGGCACCACGGGGTTGAGTTTATGTTGCTTTTTATGGCTGGCCGTACCCTGAGTAATCACCGCTACGCCATGTCAATTTCGTCCATTGGCGCTTCGGCATCGGCATTTCTGCCAATTTTCCATTTCGGAAATGCATTTATGCCACTAACCTTCCTGCTGCCTGGTATTATAGGTGATTTAATTCTGAATAAAAGCGGGAAGACAAATTACCTGTATGCTGCCATTGCCGGCGGACTTGCTTATTCGTCGATACCTTTAACCCGTCAGCTGATTATGATGACTACCGGAATTCCTTTCCCATCACTATTCACCGGTTTGCTTTACCCTTTTGCACTTCATTTTATTTTCGGAGCCATAGGAACGCTTGCCGGGGCAGCAATTTTTAAAAGATTTTCAAACTAATTCCAAAAATCAAAGCGCTGAATACAAGTAGCGCAAGCTTTCGTTATGATTTCAAATTCATATCCATTATCAAAGATCTTTAAATCCGGCATTTACCTGTCGGTTATCATGCTTATAATGATTGTTGGCTGTAAAAAGGAAACCGACACTACACCACCTTCCATTCAATTGATAACAGCTAATGGTTATACTTCCGATTCCGTAACTGTGGCCATTGGATTTCCATTTAAAATAGGCATCAACCGCCGAAAAAGGAGGCGCTGCCATTACCAACCTGGTGGTTACGCTTACCACAGAAGACGGGCTTGCAACAGCGGTCGACAGCGGTATGTACTCACAGGATTTCAGTTATGAACGCAGCATTTCGTATGGAGCTTCCCTTTTCGAAACCTGGACTTTTATGATCCGCGATAAGAACGGGAAATCAGCAAGCACATCAATCACTATCAAAAAAGACACGAATTCAACTTTCGGACCCATTTCATATTACCCGTCGGTTACATTCAGTACTCAAAACAACCTACTTCCCGGGTCGTTTTTTTCGCTTGCTGACGGAATGCAGTTTACTACTGAGAATGCGGGTATTAACCAGTCCAAAATCAATATCATCACTTACTGGGACGAGCTGATGGTCCCTGCTACCCAATTAACCTTATCATCACCGGGCGATAATGATGTTGCCCTATATTATCCAATGATCTCGGACTGGACCATGCCATACAACGAAACACGATATAAGGGTGATAGTGTAAGCATTTCGCATGCAAGTTTCGATGCCGCATACAACGACAGCCTTATTATTACCAATTATACCTCCACCACGGTTGGAAAACGAAAATTTAAATCTGTCCGCAGCGGTTATGTAATACCTTTCCAGGTAACAAATGGACTTTCGGCTGGCAAAAGAGGCTTAATAAAAGTCAACTCCTTGCAGTATGGACCCGACGGGAGTATAAATGTGGATATTAAAGTTCAGAAATAGACAATATGAGGCTTTTTACAATACATGCTGTTTTTCTTTGCCTGCTTTCGGCCCAATCCTATTCACAGGAGATTAAAGGGCTTATCCTTGATGCAAAAACAGGGGAAGCGGTTTCCAATGCCAATATTTTTATTTCAGGAACAAACCTGGGAGCCGTTTCGGGTGATGATGGGCACTTTACGCTTATGGTTGCCAATACGGATCGAGTGGCAATTGTGGTTTCCCATATCGGATATTCAACTGTTGTTAAAACCATAAGTGTTCCGACGGCAGGCATTAAGAACCTGATCATTCAAATAAATCCCAAAATTGCTGAGATTGATGAAACAGTAATAACTGCAACACGAACCCGGCGTAATATTACCGAAATTCCAGCAGCAGTAAAGCTCTTTACATCCGAACAGATTGAAGAAATCCCGGCAACGGCTATCGATGATATATTAGCCACCGATGCTTCTATAATTGTGGATCGTAAAAATGGTATTTTCTCGAAAAATGCATCCATTAATATGCGTGGGCTCAACAGCTCGGCCCGAACCCTGGTAATGCTCGATGGAATGCCTTTAAATAAAGCCGATGGCGGCGGTGTAAACTATAACCGGCTGAATGTGGAAAGTATCGAACGGATTGAAGTGGTAAAAGGCCCGGGCTCGGCTTTGTATGGCGGCAATGCAATGGGTGGAGTTATAAATGTGATTTCCAAAGATATTGAGGCTAAAACTGCCGGAAGTGTAAAAGTTTCGCTGGCTTCGTGCAATACACAGGCGGTTCAGACCTTTGTGAGCGGGCGTTCGAAAGCATTGCCAAAACTGGGTTTCAGCATAAATTCCTTTTACCGCCGTGGCGATGGGTATATTATTGCACCAGAAGAAACGCGTAACAGCACCGACGTAAAAACAAAACTCTGGGAATATAATGCCGGGGGTAAAATGGTTTATTATGTTAACGACAGCAGCAAAGTGGAAGCCGGTTACAATTACTTCGACGATAAACGAAGTGATGGCATACGGGTTTACGACCCCGAAGGCGGCTATTACAAATACCGGACTCATCATGCATTTGTAAATTACCACGGGTACTTTGGCAACACACAGGTGAGCGCCAATGCTTATATGCAGAGCGAAAATTACATGAACCAGAAGGAGCAGATAAAAACTGACAAACTTCCACCCTATGCAATTACGCAGTATGTTCTCTACCTTACGGATGCACAACGAAATGATGCCGGAATGTGGCTTGCCGCGACTACCCGGGCAGGTAAAAATCACAAAATAACCTATGGGGCCGACTTAAGATTTAGCAGTGGCGAACAATCAGATGTATATTTTACTGCAACCGATACTATTACCAACAGCGGGAACCTCAATACATATGCACTTTTTGTGCAGGACGAATTCAGTATGCTGAACAACAGGCTGAAAGTTGTTGCCGGAGCAAGAGCCGATGCCATTTATTTCAGGGATGCGTCATTTGCTATTGCAGCGCCTTCGTCAACCAACAGTTATATGGCTGACTATTTTGGTGATTACGAAAACAAAAGCTGGCTTGCTATCAGCCCGAAAATTGGTGTTCAATATTCGCTGAGCGAAGCAAATTCGGTTTATGCCAATTATTCAGTCGGTTTCAGGCCCGGAACACTCGACGATATGTGCCGCAGTGGAAGTATTTCGAAAGGTTTTAAAATGGCTAATCCCGACCTGGAGCCTGAGACTATGAATAATTATGAAATCGGAGGATCGTTCGAAGTAAATCGTTTTATACGTTTTGAGCCGGCAGTGTATTATTCGCAGGGCAGGCAGTTTCAGTATTTTGTCGGCACGGGCGATACTATATTTTCGGAATTAAAAACCAGGCCGATACTCAGGCGCGAAAATGTTAGCAAAGCCGCCGTTACGGGTGCAGAAGCATCGCTGAGGATAACACCTGCAAAATCTCTTAGCATTTCGTTGTCCTATGCTTACAATCATTCGGTGATCAAGTCGTTCGATACGATTCGTTTTGTAGCAAAAGACCTTAGCGGCAAATTCCTGATGGAAGTTCCCAAAAACCGGTTTACAGCCCAGGCCATCTGGAAAACGAAATTTTTGAATGCCATGCTGACATACGAATATACCGGCTCGCTTTATATTGACGATGAGAATTTGGTTGAGCAACCATCCTACTATAAAATCGATGCAAAAGTTTCGCGGCTTTTTGCACAGAAATACTCGCTTTCGCTTACTGTACAAAACATCACAAACAATATTTACACCGATAAAAAAGGATACCTGGGAATGGGCCGGTTTATAATGCTGGAAGCTGGTTATCGGTTTTAAAATCATTTTAAAAGAGAAAATAAATGGGAAACATAGAACCAACAAACTGTTGAATGATGAAGGAATTTACTGCCTGACTGCCTGCCTGCTTTGCGCAGGTAAACTGCAGGCAGGGAATAATTGAACAATAGAATAATAGAACATATGAACAATAGAACATTAGAACATTAGAACATTAGAACAATAGAACAATAGAACAGTAGAACAATAGAACAGTAGAACATCTAGAACAGTAGAACAGTAGAACAATAGAACAGTAGAACAATAGAACAATAGAACAGTAGAACACTGCTAGAACAATAGCGTCAGCAGAGCAGGGAACGCCGAAGGCACTTCCTGCCTGACTGCGTCAGCAGGCAGGGAACGGCGCAGCCATTTGAACTCTTCAAACCCTTCAAACCCTTCAATCCCATTCAATCCAATCAACCCTTCAACCCGTCAATCCCCTCAATCACATCAATCCCGCTCAATCCTATCAATCCCTTCAATCCCATCAATCCCATCAATCCAAACAATCCAAAAAAAAGATGAAAAAACTCCTCTTAATCCTTCTCCTTCTCCCCTTCTTTCAACCAGCCCAGGCCCAGGAAGAAATTGTAAAATGGACTTTCCCAACCGGGCAGCTGAGTGACACCATGCAAAACGGCACCAACCCATTAAATTTAACGCGCTTATTAACCGTAATGGGTGCCGGACCAATAACCATGACCAACGGGCAGACCGGCGGCGATTATGCAGCCACAGCCTCAAACTGGGACGATGGTATGAACACCAAGTACTGGCTGGCAAAATTTAAAACCACAGGCTACGACAATGTTAAAATCTCATACAAACAACGGGCAGGTGGCAGCAATGGCGGACCCGGCGAGTTTAAACTGCAGTACAGGTTTACCAGCACCGGAACCTGGAATGATGTGCCTAACAGTGAATTAACCCTTGGTAACGACTGGTTCACAGGTGTTATCACCGATCTTGATCTGCCGGCTGACTGTCAGAATCAATCAGCTACTATTAATGTTCGCTGGGTTATGACCTCAAACAACGATGTAAATGGCGGATCAGTTTCGGCAAGCGGTATTTCGAAAATCGACGATATCATAGTCACCGGAATGTTAATTACAGGCCTAGATGAGGGAATTGCAGCAGAAGAACTTTATACATTTCCCAATCCATCGGCTGCAATATTCAATATTTCAGTGCCCAAAGGAACCACTTCCCTCGAAATTTTCAGCAACAACGGGCAGTCGGTTTACAAATCAATCCCTGAAAATAATACCGTACGGGTCGAAAAAGAACTGCCTGCAGGTATATATTTCGTAAAAACTATTGCCAATGGCAAGGTAAGTATGGTTAAGCATATTGTAAGATAGAACTTCTGATATACTCAATTTGCGACCGGCGGCAGTTTATCTCCCGCCGGTTTTTTTTATGCCCTGCCAACTATTTTTCGATAAAAAATCACTACTAAACGGCAAAACGAGTTAAAAGATTGAATTCCAAGTAATACCTCACCCCCTACCCCTCTCCTTGAGGAGAGGGGCTACATCTCCCGTAAACTGAGCATTTCAACAGAATTCTGACTTTTTAGTCGTTAACTAGTGATAAAAAATAAAAAAACTTGCCCACGTTTGAGCCACTTTTTATAAAAAGGGTGTATGTATTGATATTAGAAACCAAAACTTATAAAACCATGAAAAATTTATTTAAGACAATTTTAGCAGCCAGCTTTTTAATAGCAGCGCTAATGTTCACATCATGTGAAAAAGACGAACCGGATGCCGACAATAATCTGCCTACACTTACTGTAAGTGATACTATTGTGGGAATGACTGGTGTAAGTAACAATATTGCTATTCAGGCTGCCGACCCTGATGGCGATGTACTCGAAATTACCTGGAAAATTATTGAATCGCCTGCCGGTTCAACGCCAGTGATTGAATTAAATGGCATGACTATAGCCACATTTAAAACTTCCATTGCAGGACTTTACAAGGTTGAAGTTACTGCAAATGATGGGAAAGGCAAAACAGCTTCAGGCATTGCTACCCTGTTAATTGGTGGTGTGCTTCCAAAAAATATCAGCACCAATACGGTATATCCCGATCTTTTTGCGAACGAGAAATATCCTGATTACTATGCGCTTGAATTGATAACGGTTACTGCCGGCTTAACCCTGGAGCCTGGTGTGGTAATTGAAAATGGAGCCGATGTAAGGATTTGGATAAGTGGTAACCCAGCATTCCTGAAAGCAGAAGGCACCGATTCAAAAAATATCATTTTCAGAGGAATAGACAAAGTGAATGGTAGCTGGAAAACAATACATATTGCTTCGAACAATGTAAATAACAAATTAGCATATGTGAAGATTTTATATGCCGGCAGTAGTGAAATCAGTGGCAAAAAGGCAGCCCTCTACCTGCAAAGTAACACCCAAAGTAGTATGAGCATTATATCCACAGCAATTATGTTCTCGGCAGGGTATGCCTTGTATATTGACGGGGATAATGGAACTCTCACAAAATTTTCAGGCAATGGCTTCACTAAAAATGATGGTGCATGCATGCGAATAGGGGCAAATAATCTGCTTGAACTGGAGGGACTTTCGAACTTGTATAATAATGGAATCGATGCCATCGAAGTCGCTTCATCAGGAAATACAAATGCTGTTTTCACCAAAAATGGATATATTCCCAGGTATAACATTCCATTTCACATATATAGTAGTCTGGAAATCAGATCGGATGTTAGCTTTGATTCAGGCAATACCTATCTCTTTGCTGCTAGTAAGCGGCTTTGGGTTACCGAGGAAGGATCTATAAGGGCAGTAGCATCGACAAAAGTGATAACCTTCGACGGCATGGCCGGAAAGCCCGGCTCATGGTCAGGTATTGAGATTGATAGTCCTTCGCCAAAAAACAAAATCGATGGAGCTATAATAACAAACGGCGGATATAGTGGCGGGCGTGGTGCCAATATCTATATGTTCGGTGATTCGCCGGGTTCGCAACTCACTATAACTAATAGCACGATTTCCGATAGCCAGACATGGGGAATCTGGACAGCCTCTGGTTCTGCCATCCTGAACGAAAGCAATAACACATTCAGTAACAATGCGCTGGGTAATATACGGATTGATTAATACTCCTGATTTAAGATGTTTACAGCCCTTCCATATATCAAGTATTGGTAGGTGATGATGGGCATACTAAGAATATACATCAAAAACAGAGATTTTATTGAACCTTAGACTCCTCGTAAACAGATTATTGAGTTAAGGTTGAATAAATTCAGGTATAAAAACATCATTTTAAAAAAGGAGGTCTGAAATGCAATATAAAAAATTGAAACTATGTGCGATTCTGATTATAGCCCTGGGGCTGTCAGAACTCAAAGCACAGGAGGTTATTCCCGGAGCCGGTGGCATTGCTGCCGGAGCCGGGGGTGTGGTGAGTTATTCTGTTGGGCAGTTAGTGTACACAACCAGTGCAGGAACTAATGGCACTGTAGCTACGGGTGTTCAGCAACCGTACGAAATATCGAATGTTACAGGCATTGATAACGATAACAGGATTGAGCTATTATGCTCAGTATACCCAAACCCAACAACTGATTTCCTGATACTTATAGTTGAAAGTGAAGTGCATAGTGAGTATACAGCCTTGCTGTATACAACAAATGGGGTGCTAATAAAAACTATACCGATTGAAGCCAGCGAAACAAGTATTGATATGAGTAAGCTGGTAACTTCAACCTATTTTTTAAAAATAGTACACGCAAAAAATGCATCTTCTTCACGAGAAATCAAAACATTTAAAATCATTAAAAACTAAGAACCATGAGAAAGCTATATACCCTTTTGGGAGCCATTTTACTAACAAGCAGCATTATGGCCCAGGCTCCCCAAAAGATGAGTTACCAGGCTGTAGTAAGGAATGCCAACAATACTTTGGTTTCTGATCATATTGTTGGAATGAAAATAAGCATTTTGCAAGGATCAACACCTGTATATGTAGAAACTCATACACCTTCAACCAATGTAAATGGGCTTGTATCGCTCGAAATTGGTGGAGGCACTGTTGTTTCGGGTGCTTTTTCGGCAATTAAGTGGGCAGATGGAACTTATTATATTAAAACCGAAACTGATCCGACAGGTGGTACAAATTATACCATAACAGGCACAAGCCAGTTGCTGAGCGTACCATACGCATTGAATAGTGGCGATAATAAATGGGCAACAAATGCTAATGGTACAATGTATAATAAATCTGGAGATGTAGGAATTGGCACTACCTTACCCTATTACAAATTGCATGTTAAGTCTCCCTCAGACAATGTTGCCTCATTTTGAAGGAGGAGATGGAATGTATGTAACACTTGTTGAAAATGGCATTATATTGGGTTATATCGGAAGCATAGCCGGAAACCCTGATGATGTTGATTTTGGGACTTTTGGTGAATTTAATACAAACAGTGCAGTTCATTTATCTACACGACATGAACCTAGACTAACTGTAAGAAACAATGGTAATGTGGGAATAGGAACTACTGAACCTAACGCAAAATTTGTAGTTAACGGATTCGCCAAATTGGGGACAAATGCACCTGCCATTAAAATGAAAAAGCTAACAGGTACAACATCGGCTACTCAAGGTACACCAACAAACATTGTACATGGGTTAAACAGTACTAAATTTCTTGCAGTTAACGTGCTGGTTAAATATGACGATGCTGGCAATTTTGTGCCTTCATCATACAATTCATATGCTGGTTATGAATTTGATTATTACATTACTCCTACTTTAATTGTAGTTCGGCCCAAAACAGGGAATTCGACCTTAATTTTATCGAAACAAATTGTGATATTAGTTACTTACGAAGAATAACCGATATCCATACAGGTATTATATACATAGAAAATTGTACCAAACACCTGTTAATGTATGCTCTCATAGTAGCATTGACGGTTGGTTGGTTTCTTCTCGAAGGCAGACTGCTCAGGCAGTTTGCCTTTTTCATAAGCTTATCGCGATCTATTGGCCTGTAGCTAATTTATCTAACTTTTTCTGTACGGAAACAATTCTATCGTCGCTTGCTGGCAGGTAGGTTTTACTTTCGGACAGTGATTTCTGGTAATATGATTTTGCCAAATCTAATTTGGCCGATTGCTCATAATAATCCCCGGCAAGGCTATACGTTGTGGATCGTTGCCTTGCATGTACTTTTGCCGAAGCACTTATACGCAGCGCATCAGCCAGGTATTTTTTAGCCGAATCGGCCTGGTTTGATGTAATAAAAAGTGACAAGAGGTTGTTGTTCGATTGCACAAGGTGCTGATTCTCCTGTGCCGGATAAATTTTCTGCCGTATATCGAGCCCCGATTTATAATAGTAATAAGCACTATCGTAACGCTGTAATTTTAAAAACACACCTCCCAGGTTATCGATTGCTGTAGCCGTTTCCTTATGATTGTGCCCGAACAGCGTGATGGCAATATCAGTAGCCCGTTTGCTATGCTTAAGTGCAGCCTTGTAATCACCGGCCAAGTTTATAGGTTCCCGACAAGCGCATTCAAATTAGCCATAGTGCCGGGAAAATTTGTTCCCATAAGTGCTTCGCACAAATTTAGCGACTTGGTAAGATTCTCAATAGCAGGCTTATATTGAGATTGATTTTTATAAATCACACCAAGCACATGATAGCTTTCGGCAAGGTTAATATTATTGTGGTCGGGCCACAATTTCTCTTCCAACTGTATTGCCTTATTAACAAGTAAAATGGCACTATCCGTTTTCTCGAGGTATTTGCATATAAACGACTGATATTTTAGGGAGGCAGTGAATATGCTGTCCTTTTCAGGATAACTGATATCCGAATACATGCGTAAAACCTGGTTCATTAATACATAAGCCGAATCGTAATTGCCAATATCACGCTGGTATAGCGCCAGTTGCTCAACAGCCGAAATATAGGAAACTGACAGCTGCAAACCCGAATCCCGTGCCAGGGCAAATGCATTATCCAGTACCTTTTTCGATTTGGTGTAATCGCCTAACGAACGGTAAAGTTTGCCAATGGTAGTAAGCATTTCGAGTTTTATTTCGGGAGACCCGGAATAAGCTTCGGCTTCTTCCGATCCTTTATCCAGAAACTGAAAAACGGTCATTGTATCGCCCTTTGTTTTTGAAGGATGCGCCGCCATAAACAAATCGAGAAGAAAATTTTTGGTAGCAGTCGAAATCTGCTCACTCTTTTGTGCCAGGTCACGTTGTTGCTGAGCCTGCTTTGCCTGCCACAAACTTACGGCCGTGCCACCAATCAGCGAAAGCACGATTAGCAGAAAACTAATAACAGCAGTTTTGTTGCGAAGGGCAAATTTTGACAAGCGATATCGTACACCCTGTGAAACTGCCGTTACCGGGAAATCGGTCCTGTAATTCTTTATATCCTGCAAAAGCATGGGTACGCCAGCATAGCGATTCCCAGGTTCTGTATCGAGGCATTTTTTCAGGATTGCCTTCAGTTCAAAACTTAGTGAACCGGATATCTCCCTTAGCGAAATAGTTTCTGTTAACCTTTTCCCGGTAATCCCGTCTCCGGATTCGGGTGCATCGCCAACAGGAAGTTTGCCCGTAATTAATTTATGCAACAATATGCCAAGCTGGTACACATCGGTTGCGGCTGTCAGCGACTCTCCTGTAATTTGCTCAGGAGCAGCAATTTCGGGCGTACCAACAAATGCCTTTTGTCCCTGTTTAATGGATGTGATGGACGATGCAATACCGAAATCGAGCAGTTTAACATGACCTGATTTATCCACAAGGATATTGGTAGGTTTGAGGTCGAGATGAAGGATGAGGTGGGCATGCGCATAAGCAACTGCGTCAGCAACCTGTTCGAAAATCGCCAGGCGTTTATCCAGGTTAAACTTTTCGCGTTCAACAAATTCATCCACCGGAACGCCATCAATGTATTCCATTATAAAATACGGAACATTGCCTGAGGTTATGCCGGCATCATATAAGGTTGCAATATTCGGATGCCGGAGCTTGGCAAGTATTTGCTGTTCACCGATCTGGCGCAGAGGCTCATCATCGCGAAAATCGCTGGCTGCAAGGCATTTTATGGCAACCTGCTGCTCAAACTGTCCGTCGGCTCTTTCGGCCAGGTAAACATTACTCATACCACCTTTAGCCAGGAAGCTGACAACACGGTAGTTGCCCACATTTTCGCCGGTTTCAAGTTCGGGAATGGGTTCATCCTGAATTCCATTTAGTACAGCTTGCTGTAGTTTCCGAAAGTGTTCTTTGGCATTGTTGTTTTCGTTGAGCATCCGCAACAGAATGTTTTTCAGGGCACTATCAGCCTGGCCCGAGCGCTCAATAAATGAAACGCGGTCCTCGGGTGGAAGATTCAAACATTGTTCGTAAAGTTGCTCAAGCAATTCAAGCGAATAATTCATATATCAGGAAACATTATACTGAGGAAGATTAATAAACAGCCAATCACGCGCCATCTGCCATTTCCGCTTAACGGTAGCCGGCGAAACTTTGAGCGCATCCGCAGTTTCGGCAATGCTTAAGCCTGAATAAAATCGGCATTCTACAATCCGGCCATACAAACCGTCTTTTGCTTCAAGTTTACTCAGAAGATCTTCAAAATCAATAAGTTTTTCGGATGCTTGGGGCGACAAAATTATCTTTCCTTCCAAATCATCGAGGCTTTGAGTTACTACTCCCCCACCCCGCTTTTCGCGCTGCTTGTCGCGAGCAGCATTTAACATGATCTGCCGCATGGCTTTTGCCGCCGTAGCATAAAAATGAGTCTGGCTTTCCCAACGGTTGCTCCCATCCGAAAGTTTTATATAGGCTTCGTGAATGATAGCCGTTGTATTAAAAGTATCCATTCCACGAAAATTAAATCGTACGTTTTTGGCAATGGCAAACAACTCATTGTAAATAAGTGGAAAATTTTGTTGCAGAGCTTCAGAATCACCTGTAACTGACGGTTTCGCGAATTGAATCAGATTTTCATATGACATAGCCAAACGGTTTAAATCGATTATATATACATAATTAACAATATAACATGGTTTTTGTTGCTGTTGTTCAATGAACTCAGGTGTATAAGTCAAATATATTTTGTCTGTTGTTTGATTATTCTTACTGAATTGTTTCCGGAAGCAGAAAATCAGACTTACTCCGCTACTAATTTTGCTATTTTTGCTTACAGTATTTTTTGTGCGTTATTTGTCTATTAAATAGCATATCAGGTATGTCGAAAAAACAAGGGTTCAAAGAAGTAAAAAAAACAGCTGGCAAAGTTGCTGTTCAGGAGAAAAAGAATTACTACTGGATGATCATATTCAGTGTACTATTGGCTTTTATTGCTTTTGCACCGGTTTTTAAGGCTGATTTTGTGAACTGGGATGATCCTGATTATGTGGGTAATAACAAAGCCATACAATCACTCAGCAATTTCAAGGAAATTGTAACCACCCCTGTTCAGGGCAATTACCATCCGCTTACCATGCTCAGCCTGGCAATGAATTACGCAATCTCTGCTAAAGATGCCAAGTCGTATCATGTGGTAAATGTTCTGTTGCATTTGCTGAATGTAATACTGGTATTTTTCTTCGTTTACAGAATTTCGGGCAGGAAACAATGGATGGCCTTTGTTACGGCTTTGCTTTTCGCCATTCACCCGTTGCATGTTGAATCGGTCGCCTGGGTGGCCGAGCGAAAGGATGTGCTGTATTCCTTGTTTTTCCTGGCAGGGCTGATTTACTATCTGCGTTACCTTGAAAAACGCAGCGTATTGAATTTGTCAATTGTTTTGCTTCTTTTTGTATTGTCGTTGTTATCAAAACCGGCAGCCATAATTTTCCCGATAGTGCTTCTGGCGATCGACTATTTTTACGACAGGCTTAAAAACACCGGAACCTATATTGAAAAAATCCCCTTCCTGGTATTTTCAGTAATATTTGGATTGCTCACTTTACATGGCCAATCCTTAGCGGGAGCGGTTGATGACGGCACCATATTCTCGTTTCAATTCAGGTTCTTCTTTGGGTTTTACGGTATTATGATGTACCTGGTTAAAGCTATAGTCCCATTAGGATTGAGTACATTTTATCCGTTTCCGCCTGTTAATAATTCCCTGCCGGTTATTTATTACATTTCGCCGTTTGTAACCTTGCTGCTGGCTGTTATTTTCATCAGGACCTTCCGCAGGAATAAAGTTATTGCCTTCGGTATTTTATTTTATTTAATCAACCTCGCCCTTGTGTTGCAGTTTATACCTGTTGGCAGTGCCGTTATTGCCGATAGGTATACATACATTCCTTTAATAGGTATTTTTATGATAGCCGGATTTTATTTTCAGAAATGGATGGATTCGAATTCCGGGAAAAATGCTCCTGCTGCTATTGCACTGTTGGTGGCGGTTTCATTTATACTATCGCTGCTCACCTACAAACAGGCATCGACCTGGAAAAACAGCGCTTCGTTGTGGGATCATGCCATTTCGGTGGCACCAAGCAGCAGAGCTTACAACAACCGGGGTTTGATTTATAAAAAGGAAAACCAGTATCCGAAAGCTATCGAGATGTATACGATGGCCATTAAACTGAACAAAGCGGAGAAAGAAGCCCTGGTGAACCGTGGAAATGTATATTTCAACGAGAAAAAATACGAACTGGCCATTGAGGATTACAATAAATGCCTGGCTATCGACTCGCTGAATAAACTTGCGATCGAAAACCGCGGAGCCGCAAATGCAGCCATCGGTAATTACGACCTGGCTTTACCAGATATGGATCGTTCGCTCAGGTTGAATCCCAACTCGGTAAATGGATACGCTAACCGGGCTATGGTTCATCAACTGTTAAATAACCACCAGGCAGCCATAACTGATTTTTATCACCATATGAAGATTACTCCGGATGAAAACGGCGATATATGGAACGCCATTGGAGTATCGCATTTGAACCTGGGCGAAAACACAAAAGCAATAGAAAGCTTCGACAAAGCTGTTAAGCTAAAGGAAAATCCTGTATTTTTGAATAACAGGGCATTGGCCTCGTTAAATTCGGGCAACAATCAACAGGCTCAGGCTGATGTAAAACGTTTGAACCAACTGGGAGCTGCGGTTGATCCGGCAGTTCTCAGCAGGCTTAAATAAGTTAAGAGGCTGTCTGAAATTGTACTTTTACAAATTCAGAAGGGGCGATGGGCGAAAAAGAGAAGGGCGAATATCAGAAATATCATTCGTATTGTGGTTTTTTGACTGAGGTTTCTTCCCTGCCTGCGTGATGCAGTCAGGCAGGCGTCTCCCGTCGCGATAGCTATCGGGAACCGTCTTCCGACCATAATACACAATGTTAAATAGATTTGTTAAATTTAGACAGTTTCTAAGCAAAACACTTGGAATTCACTCCTATCATACCAACAACATTTAAAAACATAAACCTGCATCATGAAACTACTCGGACTTTCGCCCATGCTCTGGACAAAACACCTTAGCCTTACGGTGGGTTTTTATACCAATTTCTTGAAATTTAAATGCGACGAACTGAACGAAAAAATGGGCTTTGCTTCGCTGAGCCGCGATAATGTTCAGGTTATGCTGGCCGTTCCGAAAAATCATCCCGATTTTAAAGAAGCTCATTTTACCGGCACAATATACATTCATACCGATGATGTGGAGAAAATATGGCGCGAACTCAAGGACAAAGTTGAAGTGGTATACCCTATCGATAATTTTGAAACCGGAATGCGCGAATTCGCGATTTACGACAACAATAAATATATTATACAGTTCGGGCAGGAAATTGATTTGAGTAAACTCAAATAACAGGTTTACAGCACTTTATCAAAACGGTATTTTGCTAAAACAGCTTCAATCCGTTATTTACTAATCAGAAACCGGGTTATCACTACAGGTTCAGGCTTTCCCAATTAAAACGATTAAAAAAAATAACGCCTGATAAATCTTAACTAAAAGAACTGGATTTACTTACTTTTTTTTACCTTTGAGTATAATCTGAATTTAAAAATACAGCTTCGCCAAACTAATTCAATTGTGATTTATTAGGCGATTGAATAAAATCATTAAACAGCATCCCGAAATTTTAACTAAGATGGATATAGAAATCCTTTCGCGATTGCAATTTGCCTTTACCATTTCATTCCATTATATCTATCCTCCGCTGAGCATTGGATTAGGTGTGGCTTTGGTGGTATTTGAGGGAATGTATCTTCGCACCAAAGACAAACACTACGAGCAATTAACTAAATTCTGGATCAGGATATTTGCCCTGATATTCGGGATTGGAGTGGCTACAGGTATTGTGATGGAATTTGAGTTCGGCACAAACTGGGCGGCTTACTCGAGATATGTTGGCGATATTTTTGGAAGTGCACTGGCTGCGGAAGGAGTTTTTGCCTTTGCACTTGAATCCACTTTCCTGGGCGTTTTGCTTTTTGGCTGGAACCGCGTCAGCCCAAGGGTTCACTTTTTCTCCACTATCATGGTAACATTGGGTTCCATGTTCTCGGCTATATGGATTGTGGTTGCTAACTCCTGGCAACAAACACCTGCAGGCTTTAAAATAGTTGGTGAAGGGATGCATGCACGAGCCGAAATAACCGATTTCTGGGCCATGGTTTTCAATCCATCATCAGTTGACAGGATTATGCATGTATGGATAGGTGCTTTCCTGGCAGGATCTTTTTTAGTACTAAGTGTTCATGCCTACTATATCCTGAAAAACAGGTTCGTTGAACAATCGAAAAAAGCCTTTGGACTGGTATTGATCATAGCAAGTATTTCCGCGCTTGCACAATTAACTACCGGTCATAGTTCGGCTAACGGCGTGGCAGTGAACCAACCTGCCAAGCTTGCATCCTTCGAAGGGCATTACGACAGCCTTGCAGTAGCCGACATGTATTTGTTCGGCTGGGTGAACGACGCAAAACAAGAGGTTACTGGTGTTAAAATACCCAAAGGTCTTACTTTCCTTTTGCACCAGGACTTTACAACGCCTGTTACAGGTCTCAATGCTTTCGATAAAAACGACCGGCCCGGCCAGGTAAACTTTGTTTTCCAGACATATCACCTTATGATTGTTATCGGTATGGGCCTTATTGGCCTTACCCTGTTTGCACTCTTTTTATGGTGGAAAAACAAACTTTTCAACAAACGATGGCTGATGATAGTATTCGGTTTTTCGGTATTGCTTCCGCAGATCGCAAACCAGGTTGGATGGTACTCGGCCGAAGTAGGCCGTCAGCCATGGGTTGTTTATGGTCTATTGCGAACTTCTGATGCCCTTTCGGAGAATGTGAGTGCGGGACAAGTGTTGTTCTCGCTCATTCTTTTCGCCTTTATCTACCTGATCCTGTTTGCTTTATTCATCTACCTGCTGAATAAAAAAATACAGCATGGACTAGACTATGCAGAAACAAAATCAACAAACACTCAATCAAACTTAACTTCAAATTAATGGAAACATTTTTAACTATCGATTTGGGAAGCTGGATGTTTCTGGTAATTGGAGCTGTATTTAGCGGTTACGCTATTCTTGACGGATTCGACCTTGGAGCCGGGACTGTTCACCTTTTTTTGCGCAAAGAACAAAGCCGGCGTATAGCGCTTAATGCTATAGGCCCCGTGTGGGACGGCAACGAAGTATGGCTGGTAATAGGCGGTGGAACGCTCTTTGCCGGTTTTCCGAAAGTTTACGCTACCTTGCTTTCAGCTTTTTATACTCCCTTTATTTTGTTCCTTGTTTTGCTTATTCTTAGAGCGATTGCCATTGAATTCCGGAGCAAAGAACCTATGCTGTGGTGGAGGAAAACCTGGGATATAGTATATTCAGTTTCAAGCACACTGGTTGGATTTACCCTGGGCGTAGTGCTTGGGAATATAGTACATGGAATAGCTATCGACGAAAACATGATTTATAAAGGGAACCTGCTTGATATTTTTAATCCTTACGCCTTGCTTACAGGGCTGACCGTTGTGGCGCTTTTTGCCCTGCATGGCTCTGTTTACCTGGTTATGAAAACAAAAGACACTTTGTCGGACAGGCTGGTTTACATTTCGAAAATAGCAGGTATGATTTTCACAGCCTGTTACGTTCTGCTTTCGATAGCTACACTCATTTATGTGCCTCATGCTGCCAGCGAATTTCTGGATAATCCGGTTTTATTCCTGATTCCGGTTGTCACCTTATTGTTGCTTCTGAACGAAAGGCTGTTGATTGTTAAGAAAAAATACTGGCTGGCTTTCCTCACTTCGGCTTTGATAACTTCGTTGCTGCTTATTACCATTGCGATAGGGCTGTATCCCAACATTTTGCTTTCAAGCATAAGTGATGCGTATTCCCTGACAGTTGCCAACAGCGCAGCATCTTATAAATCGTTAAGCATAGTTTTAACTTTTGTGCTGATAGGCGCACCACTTGTGTTGATTTATACACTTTTCCTCTTTAAAACTTTCAGGGGGAAAGTTATTTTAGACGATATGAGTTATTGAAACGCACACTTCATCAATTACATACCCTTAATCAGCAGCATCATTCGGCCATAATGCAACGATTCAAAGTGTTCACCCTATTATAGATATTAATGAATTAAAACTGGCAATTTCTATCACACAGGGAAGGTAATATCCTACGGATTGACTACTCACAGAGTCAAAAGTTAATCCGGCTGCACCCGGTGTCCGTTTCAACTTTTTATTTCCCCTTTTTACTTAGCACTTTATCCGCTGCCAGTTTGCCTGTAAGTATCGACATTGGCACACCTGCAGGACTGTAAGCCCATTGTCCTGCCTGATAAATTGAAGGTATTGGGGTAAACACAGAACGATCGGATATCTGAATTTTATTTACAACAGGCATCTTGTTTTGAAATGACCAACCAACAATAGCTCCTTCAGAGCTGCCTACTCTATTTTCAATGTTTAAGGGGGTAAATGAAAAACGGGTAATAATTTTATCTTTTAGCATCGGGTAAATCGAATCGGTGATTACGTTTATCATCCGATTCTCTATCTCACTTGTAAACTCATCGAGCCAGCCTGCTTTGCGAATTTCTTTAAAAAGGTCGTATTCTGCCAGTAAACTTATAATCATTCCGGTTTGGCCCGGAGGGACCAATTCTGGGTCTTTAAGCCCGGGGATAGAAATTTCGTAAGTGTTTAATTTGGTAAATTTGTCAAGCCAAGCCATAATTTCTTCTTTTTTGACATTCCCGAAATCACTAAGCAGTTTATTTAGTTCCTCCCGATGTGTTTCGCCTAATCCTATTTTTGAAGGGGTGTAAAAGAAATGTCCGTGAGCAATTTTTCTGAAACTTTCGAGGGGCTCATCTACTTCTAGAAATAAAGAGAATACAGAATCCGTTCCCCGGCTTTGCAACATGCTGCTTTTTGTTTCCTCAAATTTTATTTTGATTTTTGGTGATAAACCTTCGGTAGATGTGATTTTATAAAATGATTTTAAATCGTTGGCCCATATCAAATTATCATATTTATACCTGAGGTTGTTTTGGTCTATGACAAGGTTGTTATCAGCCTGAACTTCAATAATTTTTGTTTCTGGTTTTAACTCACCCCCAAATTCAGTAATTTTATTTTTCAATGCATCCGATAGTTTTCCGACACCTCCTTTTGGATAGAAATAGTCAATGTACAAGGAAAAATAGCTCAGTGCAAAAAAGGCAGGTGTGTTTTTAAAGAAATGCTGTGAAATCATATCACGAAGAGAAGTATTTTTGACCACTGTTTTTAAATAATCCTCAATAGGCATATTCATGCGGTTTATTTTTCCAACAGTAAAAATAAATCGTGGCAACCAGGGTAAAAGTTTTTTAAAAATGAAAGCCCTGTCCCTTATTAAATCTTTAAAAACAGGATTTTCGATGCCATACAGCACCTCCATGTGTTTCATTATTTTTCGGATAATCCGCAAGAAATTATCAATTTCGCTTTTGCTTTCAGGGAATGATTTTATCAGAAGTTCCCTGTATTTATCCAAATCTTTTACCGTTTCTATGCTAATAACATCTTTCCCTATTCCAAGTGAAACCGGACTTTTAACCACTTCGAGTTGAATGCCTAAGTCCTTTAACATAGGGAAAATAATGCCTGCATCTTCCAGGGCTCTGACTCCGGCTTCAAAATGAAAACCATCCCGTTTAAAAGAATTAACAAGTCCTCCAAATTCTTTGTTTTTTTCTATGAGCAGTACTTTTTGTCCCGCACGCGAGAGATACACTGCGGCTGTCAATCCGGCAATCCCTCCTCCAACAACGATGGTATTGTATTTATTTTCAGTCATATCCTTTTTATTTCATGAATTTTAAAGACTGTTTAATTTTGCCAGTAAATTATAATTAGTTAGCTAAAAGTCGGAAGACGGATCCCGATATCGGGACGGGAGACGCCTGCCTGACTGCATCACTCAGGCAGGGAAGAACCCACGTTTAAAGTTCACATATTAACAGGTATTTCCGGTCATCGCTCCTCGCCAAGTCGCTCTTCGCCCTTCCTGAAAGTTAAATCAACAATTTTAAAACCAACTATTAACCAACAGTTCCACGAAATTATTTACTTTTTTGAATCCTGCAATCCTGATAATTCCAAACTTTTTTCCCAAAGCTCATACGCTACTTCTTTATCTAAAGCAGGAGGCGCAGGTTCTTCTACCTTTGTTAAATTAAAAAATTTCCCGCTTACAGCTTCCACTTCTTTTGAAACTCCAAGATAGTACAATGCTTCTGCTGATATTTGAGGAGACTTTAATGTCTTATCTAAAAAATTCCGTTTAAACCAACGGTAAACTGAACCATTTTCCTGCCCAGTTTCAGTTTTAACCGCTCCCGGATGCATCGTATTAATGGTCACACCGGTGTTTTTGAAATTATCGTCAAAGACCAGCATCGATAAAAGTTGCGCCATTTTTGCAGAACCATAGCTTTTTAAACCAGAATAGCTTCTTTTCTCCCAATTCAAGTCATCCAGCCTCAATCCCCAGGCAGCAAAACGATGTCCTTCGGAGCCAACCATAATAATTCTGGCTTTTGATTGCGATTTTAATTTATCCATTAACAGGTAATTGATGATAAAGGTAGAAAGGTAGTGCACTACAAAAACCTTTTCAAGTCCGTCGGGAGTTAACTCCTTTTTGGTTAGATAAACACCTGCATTGTGTATCAGCACATCTATTTGTAAATCTAAAGCTGCAATTTCTTCCGCAATCCGATATACGTCTTTCAAATTACTCAAATCTGCAATTTTATAATCGCATTCCACACCAAATTCACTTTTAATTTCCCTGCAAAAAGCTTCGGTTTTCGAAGTATTTCGATTAATACACAGTAAGTTGGCCCCATGAGCGGCGTATTTTCTGGCAGTATGGTATCCTATTCCTGATGTAGCTCCGGTAATTACAACCATTTTATTTTTAAAATCATCTCTACAAATGTTAGGGTCTAAACGATTATTTTTAATCATTGCAAAGATGTTAGACCACTGATATTCTTTATAATATTTAAAGAATTTTTTATTGTTCTTCATAACCACTTTTTATCCGAATTTTTTTACCATAAATCTCCTGTATGCTTTGCCAAATCTTGGAATATTATCAAAAATATCCCCCCATAAGTCGTAATAATCTCTTTGCTCTATTATTTTCCCTTCGTCATTAATTTGTAGCCGGCTTGAACCATACAAAACAGAACTTGGATATTTTTTAAAACTAAGAGTCATTTCCCATTCAAGGAATACAATATTTTCAGACATGACCGCATTCACAATTTTCATCTTCAAATCTTTTGATCGTTTTGTCAGCCGTTCGGTCATTGCTGTAAATTCTTCGATTCCGCGTATTTCTTGAATGGTATCCCTGAAATAAATGTTATTGTCATAAAAAGGAAGGATATGGGACCAATCCGGCTTCCCGTCAGTATTGTATGTTTGCGACCACAACTCTTTTATTGTGGGTATATCCAGCATTTTTTTATCAGTAATTTCATCCATTGATTCTTGTTCTTTAAAGATTACATTTTAAGAAATCAGTTCTTCTCTATTATCTTTTATACTCCGAAAATGGTTTTCATTCCGGTTGTTCTGCAAAGTAGTTTTCGACAGCAAATGCATATTCTGATGTTATAAATTCGATAGCACTTTTACTTATTTCGGCCTTTGGGCAAATTTGTTCAAAGGCATGGTAACAACCTTCAAATACCCTGAAGCTAACTTTCACTCCAGCTTCCCTAAGATTCTCCACATAGCTGATAGTTTCGTCACGAAAGGGTTCAAGGTCACCCACAAAAGTTGCTGTTGGCGGCAGTCTGGCATAGTTAGTCGCTCTTGCCGGAGCAGCATATTCCGGTACACTTTCTTTCCCGAAAAGCTCGCCCAGGTATAACTTCCATCCGTAGTAATTTGACTTCGAATTCCATACCGGTGCGTTATTCTCCGTAGCCGACTCAGTCTGCATCCGATCGTCAATCATGGGATATAAAGGCATTTGAAACGCTATATTGACTTCATTTTTATCACGGGCGTAAAGGGAAACCGCTGCGGTTAAACCTCCTCCGGCACTGTCGCCACCTATAAAAATCTGGCTTGCATTAATTCCCAGTAATTCCGCGTTATTTTTCATCCAAAGCAAGGCTGAGTAACAATCATACAATGCAGCAGGGTAAGGGGCATCAACGGATAACCTGTAATCGGGGGCGATCACCACACATTGTTTCTTTTTGTTGAATGCTTTTGCCATCGCAATACCCTGCTCGGGAACGCCCATTCCGTAGCCGCCACCATGAAACCATAAAATGCCCGGAACTTTTCCTGATGGTTCTTTTGACCTGAAAATACATAACCTCATTTGAGAATTATCATCCCGTAAAATCCACTTTTCACTGCAGTCCATAGTTTTATCAGTTTTTCCACGAAGGAATTTCCTGGTCAGCCTGGCGAAGATGCGTATCCGTGATTCAGTAAAAGTATTGTTCAATAGCTTAAAAATCCTTCCGGAAGTTCTCAATTCGCTGTTAATCATTGACATCTTCACTCTCATGGTCTTCTTCTGGATTTAAATTTTAATCGTATTGAGTGCAGAGTGTTACCAACTGTCCGGGCTTTTGCCAGGTGGTAAATTTCTCACTTCGTTAGCCTGCATGGCTCTTAGTTGTCATCACATCCCGCCAATAGCGGACGAGAGATGATCGCGATAGCTCCAACAGGGATCAAATATAATCCAAAATCCTGCATTTGTAAAAGCCTTTGTCGGTGATTTGTTGTTCTTTTATCGGCACCAACATATTCCAAAATGTCAGCAGGCTGGCAATCTAAGGCTTTACAATTACCTCTATGGCACTAAAACGGATTGCTTTTACTTTTCACATCTTTATTATTGACTGGTTCAACAATGTAAAATCAACTCTTACAGAAAGTGCATTCAGCGAAATTTTCCGCTTTGCCATCATTACTTTCGGATTAACTACTATTGTGATAACTTAAACTGTTAAATCGTTTTCGGGCTGCAATCCAATTCCTTTGCTGAAAACCTGGATTTCGGAAGTCTGAAGACAAATCATTTATACGTTTACTAAACTGTCAGACATTTCCCTGGCTTGCGTAAAACGATTTTTAGTCTGCAAAAAAAACTGAAGCATAACATTATCTCTATAAACAAGCCGGTATTTTTCGAAGAGGGTGCAAGTCACTTAAATAAATTCCGGTTATAGTTCCTGACCCGAAAGGAAATGTAAGTGATGCTTATAGTTTCTAAATTGCGATTTATTCAAAAGCAATTTTCAAAAAGCTAATTGGACTTTGTTTTATTTTTTAAAAGTATAGGATATACCAGCAGAAGCATAATGAAACAGAGCAAAATTATAGACTTCATCATTATCAGCTCCACCTTCCAGAATACGGTACCCTGCCCGTATATTAAAGTTGTCAGACAACTTATATGTTGCAGCAATCAGAACATCTTCAGCTCTTCCCTGGGGTGCGGCAAGTGCATCGCCATCCAGAAGAAGACCAAACTTATCACCAGTCTTCCACAAAAGCCTGAAATTAATAATGGGTACAAATCCAACATTAGTTTTCACAGAAGCTAATCCGGGCGAAGAAAGTGCAATTTCAGCATCCCTGATTTTTGCAGTGAACCCTAAACCAAGTTCAAACCTGGGTTTTTGCACAATATCGTATCGGTATGTCAGCCTGTACGAATTAAATTTATAGGTACCGATAAGTTCAGTATTAGCAGGAAATACAACTCCTTCGAAGAAAATGTCATTTGCGACACTGCCTTCTGATTTAGTTTCGAGCGGAGCGTATAGTACTGAAAATGTATGACGCGATTTTACAGTGTAATTCAATCTTATCCTGTAGAAAAATTCCGGCTTTGGAATCAGGTCATCCTTTAATGAAAAGAAAGTCCCTTCATCACCGGGAATGCGAACATCATTATACCCTGTAAAAACAAGTCCTGATTCCAAATCGATAAGAGCCTGAGCTTTTATGGATGACGCCCAACACAAGAGCATAAATGCCATAAACATTGAAAAGATTATTTTTTTCATATAGATTTTAATATTTATGAATAACAATAACGGGTTCACTACTTTTATTCCTTCAAAATTAAGGAATTTTAACATATAAATATTCCTTTACTGCTGAACAATATAATCTGATTTCTGTTTAATGTTTAAACAAAATCATTAAACAATAAAAACTATGAGAAAACTATTTGTAATTATGATAGCTCTTGCTACTTCAATGAGCGCTTTCAGTCAGAAAAAAGATGTTGTGGATATTGCTATTGGATCGACAGATCATACAACTCTTGTGGCCGCAATTAAAGCAGCCGATTTAGTAACAACTTTAAAAGGTGCAGGTCCGTTCACTGTTTTTGCTCCTACCAATGCTGCTTTTAATAAACTTCCGGCCGGTACGGTTGAGAGTTTGCTGAAACCTGAAAACAAAGCCCAGCTCGCCAAAATCCTTACCTATCATGTAGTTAGTGGCAATCTTGACGCATCCGCAGTAGTTGCAGCCATTAAAAAAGGGGATGGCAAAGTTGAATTAACAACGGTAAGTGGTGGTAAATTAACCGCATCAATGGATAATGAAAAGGTAAGACTAACCGACGAGTCAGGCAACTCCGCTTATGTTACAGCAACTGACCTTAAAGGCAGCAATGGAGTTATTCATGTAATTGACGGAGTACTTCTACCCAGATAATTTCGCCTAACTTCATTTCAATTAAAAAACTCTTTGTATCCCAAAGAGTTTTTTTTTGCCTTATTATCATATTAACTTGCTTCGGGTATTTTTAAGCTGTATTGCCTGTATCATGAATTGAACTGCTTGCGCCGGTTTAATCTGCAGGTGTAAAAAAACGCATTTCTTTTTTAAAAAACCCATGTACTGTTTAACATATAAATATAAATGTTGAACATAATCCATTCGAAATTGTTATTATTTTAAATCAAGAAGTAAATATGAAAACATTCATTTTAGTAACCGTCATCGCAATTATTATTTTAGTGCTGTTTCAATCTTACACTCTCATGTCAGCAAATAAAACCGAAGAACAAAAATATACCGTTGTATTTAAAGATAAAGATTTCGAAATCAGGTTTTACCCCTCTGCAACTGTTGCAACAATTAATTCGAACGCAAAAACATATAAAGAATTGTCGGGTCCGGGGTTTCGGAAATTAGCAGGATATATTTTCGGTGGAAACGAGACGAATACAAGTATTTCGATGACTTCACCTGTTCACATGAACATCAATGATTCTGTTTCGAGCATGAGTTTTGTTATGCCATCGTCGTACAATGAAGAAAACCTGCCTAAGCCCAATGATCCAAATGTGCTTATTAAAAAAACCGCTGATGAGTATGTTGCTGTAATCCGGTTTGGAGGATTTGCATCTGATAAAGATCTTTTATTCTACTCCGATAAACTTCACGATATACTGGAACAAAAAGGCATAACTTCTTATGGGCATGCCCGATTTTTGGGATATAATCCGCCATTCCAGCTCGTTAACAGGAGGAACGAAATTATTGTTTCAGTTAATTGGAAAGCCGAATAACAAAAGGAACAATTTTACTGATTTTTGAACGGGCAGTATTTCTATAATGAAGGTTAAAACGCATTAAAGAATAACTAAATAAAAATTCAGATAGAGTTGCTTAGATGTATTCCTCATTTTTTAAATAAACCGGAATAAGGTGTCATATGACAAGTCGGCACTTAAAGCTTAACATATGAAATAGCCATGATTGGAAAGCACCAACCCGAGATAACATTGAGCTTCATCATGGCGTATAACATCTGACCCGTAATAATAAAAAATAACAGATGAAAATTCTACTTACAGGCGTTACAGGATACATTGCCCAGCGCCTTTTACCGGTATTACTACAAAACGGCCATCATGTGGTATGTTGTGTACGTGATAAAAAACGTTTCAATTCAAAAAAATACGCAACCGAAAATTTAAGTGTAATTGAAGCTGATTTTCTAAAAAAAGAGAGCCTTCAGAGTATTCCGAACGATATTGATGTAGCTTTTTACCTTATTCATTCCATGTCGGCACAAACAGGTGATTTTGAAACCATGGAGCAGGTTTGTGCCGTTAATTTCCGCGAAAGAATACAAAATACAAATGCCCGGCAGGTAATATACTTAAGTGGCATTGTAAATGAAACGGAGCTGTCGAAGCATTTGTCGTCGCGAAAAAATGTGGAAAGCATACTGTCGGAGTCAACCTTTGCCCTTACTACCTTAAAGGCCGGCATTATAGTGGGTTCGGGCAGTGCTTCCTTCGAAATTATACGCGACCTGGTTGAGAAACTTCCCGTAATGATAACACCACGTTGGCTCGAAACAAAATGCCAGCCAATAGCTATCCGTAATGTGATCGAATTTTTAGTCGGCGTTATTGGTAACGCTGAAACCTATAACGAAAGCTACGATATAGGCGGACCGGATATTTTAAGTTATAAGCAAATGCTGTTGCGCTTTGCCGGCATACGAGGCCTGAAACGAAGAATATTTGTTGTTCCGGTAATGACGCCTAAAATATCATCGTATTGGTTATATTTTGTGACAGCCACATCGTTTGCTTTAGCTAAGAACCTGGTTAACAGCATGAAAGTTGAAGTTATTTGCGCCCCAAATAACCTGGCATCCATGCTGGGGATCTCGTTAATTGATTACGATACTTCAATTAAGCTGGCTTTCGATAAAATTGAGCAAAACCAGGTAGTATCGAGCTGGAAGGATGCACAAACGAGTGATCTCCTGCAAAAGGGTATATCGCAGTATATTGAAATCCCTGTAAATGGCTGTTTCAAAGATGTTCGTAAAAGCGAAATTAAAAACGTACAGACTGTGTTGAGTAAAATATGGTCGATAGGTGGCAAAACCGGGTGGTATTATGGGGATTGGCTATGGGTATTCCGGGGATTTATTGATAAACTGGCTGGAGGAGTGGGTATGCGAAGAGGCCGTAAGAGTGGTACCGAAATAGCTGCCGGTGATACATTGGATTTTTGGAGAGTATTGTATGCGGATCGTGACGAAAAAAGATTACTGCTGTATGCCGAAATGAAATTACCGGGCGAGGCATGGCTGGAATTTAAAATTGATGAAAAAAATGTCCTGACTCAAACAGCTACATTCAGGCCTTTAGGATTGCCCGGCAGGCTTTATTGGTATGCGGCTTTACCCCTTCACGGTTTTATTTTCAACGGTATGATCAGAAAGATAGCAGCCGGTTAAAATTTATAATGAAAAAGTCGGAAGATGTAAGTCGGGAGTCGGATCCCGATAGCTATCGGGATCTGACTTCCATCAAAATAAATGTATCCACTAAACTAGTAATTGAACAATAATACTCATGAAACAAAACCTTCCCCTACGATCAATGGGTAACTCCGATCTGATGATAACACCTATTGGTTTAGGATGCTGGCAGTTCAGCAAACAACAAAATATGGCTGGGAAATTCTGGCCTAAACTGGAAGATGAACTGATTCCACGCATGATAAAAATATCCCTCGAAGGAGGCATCAACTGGTTCGATACTGCCGAGTTATATGGCAAAGGTGCTTCCGAAAGAGCGTTGGCAGCATCTCTCAAAGATATTGGTAAAAAGCCGGGTGAAATTATTGTGGCTACCAAATGGTGGCCTATGTTCAGATTCGCTTCAAATATCGTGAAAACAATTGATCAGCGGCTAGAGGCTCTTTCGCCTTACCCCATTGATCTGTACCAGGTTCATCAGCCCTGGGGTTTCTCGAACGAAAAAGCCGAAATGGAAGCCATGGCCATGTTGGTAAAAGAACAAAAGATACGTTATGTCGGGGTAAGTAATTTTTCGGCTGCACAAATGAGATCCGCATGGGAAACGCTTCAAAAACATGATATTAACCTGGTTTCAAACCAGGTGAGGTATAACCTGCTCGATCGCAAGATTGAATCCAACGGAATACTGCAAACTGCGAAAGAGCTTGGTATTACCATTATTGCATACTCCCCTTTGGCACAGGGACTTGTAACAGGGAAGTTCCACGATAACCCGGAATTGTTACAAAATATTGGCATGCGTAAATATTCCTCACTTTTCAAATCCGCCGGGCTGGAAAAGAGCAGGCCTGTTGTAAAATCAGTTCAGGAACTTGCAACCAAATACGGTGTTACACCATCACAAATCGCGCTCAACTGGCTCATCAATTCTCATGGAGAAACTGTGGTGGCCATTCCCGGTGCTACAAAAGAATCGCATGCTAAAGAAAATGCCGGCACAATGACTTTTTCGTTGACAGCAGAAGATATATCCTTGCTTGATACGAAAAGTGCCCTGTTCAGATAGTGTTTGTAAAACACGATATGGCCAGCAAGCAGGCTGTGGCAGATTTATACTGTCGCATTGTGACAGGATAGGGAGCTGGAAAAGGAAAATTGTTTTTATTCTATTTTACCTACCTTTGATAAGCGAGCTAATAAAGCTAATTTCAAAAAACAGCAACTCTTCCTGCAGCATTCCCCCGGTATAAATAATTTGAACAATCCATAAAATGAAAGCAGCTAAAGTATTGGCGATAGCAGGAATCATCACGGTGTTCCTCACCCTTGTTTACGGATTTATCATTGGTGATCTCTTTAAGGAAGGCAGTTTTCTGTTTTCAGTGGCATGGGGAAAAGTGAGCCTGATTGACGTCTATATCGGATTTTTCCTGTTCTCAGCCTGGGTGATCTACCGGGAGGAGAAATGGAAGACAGCAATTCTGTGGATACTGTCAATTATGGTTTTAGGGAATTTTATCACATGCCTGTACGCAACAATTGCGCTATATAATTCCAGTGAGGATTTTAAGCGATTCTGGCTCGGGAAACATTTTCAATCACTTTGATTAATTCAAAACTAATTAAAAACAGTATGCCATTTCTTGAAATCTATATTATTGCTTTTGCTGCCATCATGTCGATGATGACTATCCTTTGGCTTATCAGTGTTAAAATCAGGAATGTAAGCATTGTCGACCTCTTCTGGGGCTTTGGATTTGTAGTAGCCGGTGCGGTTTACTTCATTGGCACGGAAGGATTTGAAACACGTAAAATCCTTGTAATGACACTGGTTACCATATGGGGATTGCGCCTTTCCATTTACCTGGCATGGCGCAACCACGGCAAAGGCGAAGATTTCCGTTACCGTAAATTCAGGAAAGATTTTGGAGAACACCGCTACTGGTGGTACAGTTTCTTTTCGGTTTTTCTGTTCCAGGGTGTGCTGATGTGGCTTATTTCGGCGCCCTTGCTGGGAGCACAATATTACGCAGGTAATGAACTAGGAATACTTGATTTTATTGGTGTTGCAATCTGGATTATTGGATTTGTATTTGAAGCCGGTGGCGATTTTCAACTGGCAAGGTTTAAGGCCGATCCTTCCAACAAAGGCAAAGTGCTGAGCACCGGTTTATGGCGTTATACGCGTCATCCCAATTATTTTGGCGACGTTGCCATTTGGTTTGGCTATGGATTGATTTGCCTTTCGGCAGGGAGTTACTGGCCTGTATTGGGATCCGTTTTAATGACTGCATTAATAATCAAGGTCTCAGGAGTTGCCTTACTCGAAAAAACATTAAACACAACCAAACCTGGTTATCAGGAATATGTGAGAAAAACCAGTGCGTTTATTCCTTGGTTTCCGGGAAAATAAGGAATGGCGGATGGCGGAACTTGGGATTTGGAATTTGGGACTTGGAATTTGGGACTTGGAATTTGAGTTTACGAGTTACCCCAAACCCCGTGGGGGCTTAACGTAGACGAGAAGTGGGTTAGCGTTTGAAACTTAAAAAGTAGTTAATGGAAAATAGAAAAATAGAAAAGCGTTACGTTAAACCATTGAACCTTTGAACGCCGAAGGCATTTCCTGCCTGACTGCGTCAGCAGGCAGGGAACCTTTGAACGTCGAGGCAATAGAACAGTTGAACAATAGAACAATAGAACAATAGAACAATAGAACATTTCCTGCCTGACTGCTTCAGCAGGCAGGGAACCCTTGAACGCCGAAGGCATTGAACGCCGAAGGCATTGAACGCCGAAGGCATTTGAACAAGTGAACAATAGAACATTTGAACAATAGAACCCTTGAACGCGAAGCATTTGAACCCTTGAACGCCGAAGGCATTGAACGCCGAAGGCATTTGAACAAGTGAACAATAGAACATTTGAACAATAGAACCCTTGAACGCGAAGCATTGAACCTCAGAACTAAAATCATTTAAACGAAACTCCATGTTCATCCTCGAAAATATCTGGCTTATCCTTTTTGTCGCGTGGGGGTTGCCCCTGACATATTACCGGAGTAAATTCCGGAAACTTGTTTATCAAACTGATAGCTGGACAATTAACATCAAACCCGTTTTCTGGAAAGAGCTTAAAGCTTTATTTGGAAACCTTTATCCTGATAATATGAAATACCTGAAATTCAGAAATTTTTATCGTTTCTATCTCGTTATTTACCTTCTTTTATTCACATCTTACCTTACATTTAGTCAAAACAAAACTATGAGCGAAATTAAAACCGGAAGCACAATCCCTGAATTCTCATTACTGGATCAAAACGGAAAAATGTTCGACATCAACTCTGTTCTCGGCAAAAAAAACCTGGTTATTTATTTTTATCCGAAAGACGACACTCCCGGATGCACAGCTCAGGCATGCTCTTTCCGCGATCAGTTCGAAGTTTTCGAGGAAGCCGACGCGGTTATCATCGGTATTAGCGGGCAATCGGTCGAAAGCCATAAAGATTTTGCCCAAAAGCATAGACTTACGTTTACCTTGCTAAGCGACGAAGGAAATAAAATCAGGAAGTTGTTTGGTGTACCCACCAATTTTCTTGGCTTATTGCCTGGCCGTGTGACCTATATTGCAGACAAAACCGGGAAAGTGATTTATATTTTCAATTCGCAGTCCGAAGCTACAAAGCATGTGGATGAGGCGTTAAGGATTCTTAAAGAATTAAAATAGTTCGATTATGAAAGCAAAGCAAACCTTCAAGTTTATCAGCTCACTTATTTTGCCGCTTGCCATTGGAGCCATTGCAGGAATGTTCACGGCAAAGGCAATTCCCGGATGGTATGCCACACTCAACCAGCCATCCTTTAATCCGCCTAACTGGGTGTTCGGGCCGGTTTGGACAACACTTTACATCATAATGGGCATTTCCTTGTTCCTGGTGTGGAAACTTGAAGCCGGGAAGGAGCGAAACCTGGCAATCTTCTTCTTCCTGGGGCAATTGCTTTTAAACTTCGGGTGGAGCTTTTTCTTTTTCTACTTCAAAATGATCGGAGTCGCGCTGATTGATATTGTAGCACTTTGGTTAATGATTATCGTAATGCTTTACCATTTTTACAAACTTAAACCCATTGCAGCATTTATCAATATTCCGTATTTGTTATGGGTATCCTTCGCTGCTGCGCTAAATGCAGCCTATTTTTTCCTGAACAGGAGCTAAGATTGCTGAAGCCTGGGGGGCGAAGGGCGAAGGGGCGAGGGGCGAAGGGCGAAGGGCGAGAGGAGAAGGGTGAAGGGTGAGAGGGGAAGGGTGAAGGGTGAGTGATGAGGGACGAGGGACTGTGGACGGGGAGTGAGAAACCAGCGACAAGAAACCAGAAGCAAGAGACGAGCAGCCATAACTAACCTAAAGGAACTGAATAATAACTTTTCGGGAATTCACTTGTTGGAATATATAGCCGGTACAATTTTAGTTTTGGCACGTTCAGCTAATTCCATTTAAAATGAAGATTTCTTACTTTGTACTATTAATTTGCTTTGTTTTATTTTTTAATAACTCAAATGCCCAGGTAAGCGGCTGCACCGATCCCCTGGCTAATAATTATAACGCCGCAGCCACCAGCAACGACGGGAGTTGTATGTATAATGTCATTTCGGTTGCACCTACGGCGAGTTTTAACCTTTCAGCGAATATACCCGAAACATCAGGACTGATAAAATGGGACAATCGCATCTGGACGCATAATGATAATACGGATATTAATCTTTATTCGCTCGATACGGCTAATGGCAATACTAATGGTGCTTATTTAATAAGCGGAGCTGAAAATATTGATTGGGAGGAAATATCGCAGGACGATAATTACGTTTATATCGGCGATTTCGGAAATAATGCAAATGGCAACCGCACTGATTTGAAAATACTCAGGATTTCGAAAAACTCAATACTTTCAGGATCGCCGGTAACGGAGATTATACATTTCAGTTATTCGGATCAAACCAACTTTTTGCCTGCTGGCTCAAATAATACAGATTTCGATTGCGAAGCTTTTGTTGTTTCAACCGACAGTATTTATTTGTTTACAAAACAATGGATCAGCAATAATACCAGTGTTTATTCACTTGCCAAAACTCCCGGTACTTATACAGCTCACTTCAAATCAACCTATACTGTGCAAGGCCTGATAACGGGCGCAACTTATATGGAAACGAAGAATCTTATTGTATTGTCGGGTTACAGTAATGCGCTGCAGCCTTTTGCATACCTGCTTTACGATTTTAACGGCTCCGACTTTTTCGGAGGTAATAAACGAAAAATTGGGATATCACTCCCTTTTCACCAGCTTGAAGGGATTGCCACTGCAAATGGTCTAAAATATTATATATCAAATGAATACTTTGCTTTGCCACCAGCAATTGTAATTCCCCAAAAAATGCATACGCTCGATTTGAGTCCTTACCTCTCAGGTTATTTAAACAGTTTTTATAATTCGGTTGAATTCACTGCTAAAAAGGAAATTACAGTGTTTCCAAATCCGGCTTATGATTTTATAACTATCAAAGCTGATGAAAACTCTTTTCCCTGTAAATTATAGTTTGATCAACCCATCGGGTGTGGTTGCAATGACGGGCAGGCTCAGCAGCACGAATACAACAATCCGGATTGCAGATATTCCTGCAGGCATCTACCTGTTTGTATTCGGATCAGGAAGCAGGAATTCTGTTCATGTGATTAAAAAATAATACCGGAAACTTTATGGATGCGGTTTCAGACTATCATGCTTTTTGTATGAAGTATTTATCCCTGAATCGCAAAGCTACATTCACTAATGCAATCAACACAGGAACCTCCACCAACGGCCCAATTACCGCTGCAAATGCAACCCCCGAATTTATCCCGAAAACAGCTACAGCCACCGCAATGGCAAGTTCGAAATTATTGCTTGCTGCCGTGAATGCAATAGTTGCTGTACGCGGATAATTCGCGCCTATTTTCTTTCCCATAAAGAATGATACCAGGAACATAATGACAAAATATATTACCAGCGGCACAGCAATCAATAGCACATGAAGCGGTATTTTTACAATATATTCTCCTTTTAATGAGAACATTACAAAAATAGTGAACAATAAAGCTACCAGGGTAAGCGGGCTGATTTTAGGAATAAACTTGCGTTCGTACCAGTCCTTGCTTTTAAGTCTGATTAACACATACCGGGTTATAAAACCAGCAATAAAGGGTATGCCCAGGTAAATAAAAACACTCTTGGCAATTTGTGCAATGGTGATGCCTTCGACTGCTTCGCTTGTTGGCAGTCCAAACCAACCCGGCAATACGGCTATAAATACCCAGGCATACACCGCAAAAAACAACACCTGGAAAATGGAATTGAAAGCCACCAGTCCTGCAGCATATTCATTATCGCCTTTCGCCAGGTCGTTCCATACAATAACCATGGCAATGCAACGTGCAAGGCCGATCATGATCAATCCAAACATGTATTCCGGATAGTTGTGAAGGAAAACAACAGCCAGTATAAACATCAACACCGGCCCTATAACCCAGTTCTGCACCAGCGAAAGCAGCAGGATTTTCCAGTCGCGGAATACATCACCCAGCTCCTCATACTTTACCCGGGCAAGTGGCGGATACATCATAAGTATCAACCCGATTGCGATTGGGATATTGGTAGTGCTATCGGGTGAGGCTTTCAGCGAATCCCAGAAACCGGCAATGGAAGGAAAAAAATAACCGGCAAAAACACCGATAAACATAGCCAGGAATATCCATAAGGTAAGATACCTGTCGAGGAATTTTAAACGCTTTTTTGAGGGCATGGGGGTTTATGTTTCGGGTTTGAAGGGTTTGAAGGGTTTCAGAGTTTCAAAGCAGAGTTTCAGAGTTTGACGAGAGAGCGGTTCCGATAGCTATCGGAAGAGGTGCAGTTTCAAGGTTTCACGCGAGCACCGAGCGGTTCCGATAGCTATCGGAACGAATTGCGGGTTTAGAGGGTTTCAGGGTTTCACGAGCACTGCAGCCGATGGGCACTATTCATTTTACTTAAGAACAAGCACACCCACATCCGCAACCTTCCGGTTTATGGCCTGTAAGCGTTATGCTGAAAATACCAGATTCGCCGTTTTTAAATTTATTCAATTCATCCGGTGACATGTAAAGTGAAAGCAGCTCGTCAGGAAGTTCGATTTTCTTTTCTTTTTTTACCTCAACATTTACAAAACCGGCTTCTTTAATAATGGCGATATATTCCTCACGTGGTAAGGCACCCGAAACGCATCCGGCATACATGGTGGCATCTTCTTTTACGCCTATTGGCAATTCGCCCTGCAGTACCACATCCGAAATACAGAAATGTCCTCCCTGTTTCAACACCCTGAAGATTTCACTGAATGCTTTCATTTTGTCGGGGACGAGGTTCAATACACAATTGCTTATCACAACATCTACCACGCCGAATTTTACCGGGATATTTTCAATATCGCCCTGAATAAAATCAACGTTCGAATAGCCCAGTTTGCGGGCATTCTCGCGGGCTTTTGCTATCATGGCTTCCGTAAAATCGATACCGGCAACGTACCCGCTTTCGCCAACAAGGGCGCGGGCAACAAAACAATCGTTTCCGGCACCCGATCCCAGGTCGAGCACACTTTGACCTTCCTTTATTCCGGCAAACTCGGTTGGCAGTCCGCAACCCAGCCCCAGGTCGGCATCAGGATTATATCCCTGCAATTTGTCGTAACTCTCGCTGAACACCGAATAGTCATCAACCGATTTGCAAGAGGTTGCACCACAACACGATGCTGCGTTTTGCTCTTTGGTTTGATTGGCTATCAGGCCGTATTTATCCTTAACAATTTGTTTTATATCTTCCATTGCATGCGTTATTTAGATTCGTTTATCATTCTTTCGGTAATTTCCACTGCATCGGCTACGTATTTCCGGCAGCTGTTATGAAACAGGTCTTGTTCCATAATTTTTTGGCGATCGTTTTCATTATTCATATCCAGGTCGTTCAGCAACTTCCGGCAATTGGTCGATCCGTTCAGTTTGCTGAATTCATTGAAAAATTCAACCGTTTTATCATAGGTAAATTGCTTTTTGGAGTCTTCATCGTTTTCACCTTTGCCGAATTTGAGTCCTAATACCATGGCAGCGCCGGTTACAGCGCCGCAGGTATGCTGTTGCTTTCCCATTCCACCACCAAAAGCACTGGCAATACGCAGTGATTCATCTTTGGTAATACCCATATCTGTAGCAAAAACAGTTAATACCGATTGGGCACAATTGTACGAATTATCAAAGATTTCAAGGGCTTTTTCTGATTTATTCATGATTACCTGGTTTTAAATGTTTGTCGTAAAATTTTCGAAATGTGCTATTTATTTCGTCGCGTACGCGGTAAAATTCACTCCTAATAAATTCGGGCGAGCCGACAGCATGCGATGGATCGTCGAAACCCATGTGAAGCCGATGTTTTACCTTACCCAAAAATGCCGGGCAGGCTTCGTTGGCACCTCCGCATACGGTAATTACATAATCCCATTCCTCGTTGAGATATAGATCAACTGAATCAGAAGTATGGTGGCTGATATCGATCCCGATTTCGTTCATTACCAGCACGGCCTGTTCGTTCAACCTGCCTGAGGCCTCTGTGCCTGCCGAACAAACCATAAGGTTTCTATCAAATGATTGCAAAAAACCATGAGCCATCTGGCTGCGGCATGAGTTTCCGGTGCACAGTATTAATATCTTCATATAATTAGCATTTACAGGTTTGTGATTTTTCGAGGTTTACGATCAGTTCGCGCAAGGTGTCAGTAATATTTTTTAAGCCTTCGGCATTGATGCAATAATTAACTTTTGCGCCATCAACTGTTCCCTGTATAAGGTTACAATCCTTAAGTTCCTGCAGATGCTGGTTTATGGTACTGCGGCTAAGCGGAAGCTCCTCTGTAATATCGCCGGTTATACAGGTGCCTGCCTCGATAAGGTAATTAATAATGGCAAGCCTGGCAGGGTGCGATAACGCCTTGAAATAAACAGCAGCCTGCTGCAATGATTCGTCGAAAAGTTCGGTTTTAGCCATAGGTATTTTTTTATGACGCAAATTTACGACATAATTTAATATGACGTATAAATACGGCATGTTTTTTTGAAAAATAATTTTCGGAATTATGGAAGTGGCTTAAAGCCAGGTTTTTAATAATTATAATTGGCATGAATTATGAATAATAATTTCGGTTTTAACTGCTGGCGAAGCAGATAGTAAAGGAGAAAGATGATTTAAGCATTAATGTTTATATCGGATATCGCTGCAACTTTACGGGGGCTAAACCATGGACCGGTATGGAATGGATTGCATTCGTACGTCATTCAGTTTTTCGAAAATACTGTTGAAAAACCGGTTGCATTCCAAAGCTGAGGTTCCACTGATAAGTGAACCTGTTTTAATTATTGTTCGCAGGGCCTGTTCAACCTGGCAGCAAAAGGCAACGTTGTCGGTTTGCATAATGTCGTACGAATTATGCGTTACATATACAGTTGATAAATCGTCTCTTTTAACAAATATAGTATTATCAATCAGCAGAAGGTCATTAAAGACAACTTTAAAGTTTTCATCCCCATCGGTAGGCGGCTGGTTCTGAAAGTTGAATTTACATCCCAGTTCAGTTTGATAATGTATATGCCTGTATAGTAATTCGATTTTTTCATACAATATATCCGGATCATTTTTATTCATAAAGAATCCTGAGATACGGCAAAACTCAATCTGCTGTAATATTCGCGTGAAAGTTTCGCGGCACCATATTTCGACAGTCGGGATAGTGTTATATAGATTTAGCAATTTCATGCCCACCTCAAGTTCTTCTGAGGGAACCTCACTAATATTGAATTGCCGGTTGTGGTAGTCAGGATGGTGAAGGAACATCTTTTTCCAGAAATACATTTTAAAAGAAATCAATTCAGGGAAATTAAAATAGTAGTATATAGGCAGATCCCTGGCTACCATTATTATTTCCTTTTCTTTTGCCTGCTCCAGCTTTTTAACCTCCAATAACCTGACCTTCAGCCAGTCGGCGAATCCATCAGCTTCAACCGAAAGGGCAAAGGGCTTAAACAAAATATCGTCGCTGCTATCGCCAAAAATTGAGTCGGTCGAAATATTAAAATGGTTGGCCAGTATTTTCATTTCGTCAATAGTTAACTCCTTTTCAGCCCTGAGCCTGCGGTAAGCACTGTCGTAACTTATTTCCAGCAATTCAGCAATTTCGTGCACCAGCGAAATATGCCCTGGCAATGCATGCCTGATGCAGTTAAAAAATAATTTCTGTATTTCTTTTCCTTTATTCGCTTTCATATATTCGCTTTCATAATTTCACGCTACATAATTACGGGCCATTTAAATTGAAGCAGTGGGTTTATTGTATAGTATAAAATTACTTCAATTAAAGCACTGAATGTTGACAGTTGTGTTAACGCCGGGGAATTTTATCTGAACGTATGGGTTTATTGTGTTAACGTATTCAATATTTATCCGAAAAGTGGAAAAATCAGCCTGCTGCCAATAAATAATTGGGATATGATTAGGTGCTTATCAAGTTATAATTTCGAAAAACCGGGTACGATATTTTTCTCTTATTTATCAGAAAAAGAGAAACATTTGATCAAATAAATAAAATAAACTGTGAGCCAATATTTATAAAACTGGGGTAAACTACATCATATAACGGTTAGCATGTGTTTCTTTTTTGTATTCCTCCAGTTTTTCATATATAACATTAAAAAAACGATTGCATTCCAATGCCGAAGTACCACTGATAAGGAATCCTGTTTTCATGATGGTATGCAGCCACTGTTCAACCTGCTTGCAAAATACATGATTTGTTGTTATCAGAATGTCGAGTGAATTATGCGTCATAAATACAGTTTTAGAGTCCTCCCTTTTCACAAATACGGTATTATCCATTAGCAATACTTCATTGATAAAAACCTTAAAATTTTCATCCTCACTCACTGCAATGTTTTCATAGCTGAACTTGCAGCCTTGCCCAGTCTGGTAATGAATATGCCTGAACAGCAACTCAATTTTTTCGAAAAGCATATCCGGATCATCTTTGTTTCTGAAAAATCCTGATATGCGGCAAAATTCAATTTGCTGCAAAATGCGCGTAAATGTTTCGACACACCATATTTCGTTGGTCGGAATCCGGTTGTAAAGTAAAAGTAAATGCTGGCCCACATCCATTATTTCCGAAGGCAGTTCGGTCGGGTCGAATTGCTTATTATGATAATCGGGGTGATGGAATAGTATCTTTTTCCAGAAAAAAAGTTTAAAAGCAACAAGTTCCGGAAAATTGAAATAATAGTATATCGGTAAATCTCTTGCCACCATTATTACTTCCTTTTCCCTGGCCATATTTATTTTCCGCACTTCCAATAAACGCAATTCCAGCCATTCGGCAAAACCATCCGCATGGGTATTTAAGGTAAACGGCTGAAATAATATATCAGAAGTTTTATGGCCGTAAAGAGAATCGATGGAAATTCCAAATTTCTGGCTAAGTACTTTCAATTCCTCAATTGTCAGGTTCTTATCGCCACGTAAGCGGCGGTAAGCACTGTCGTAACTGATTTCTAAAATTTCGGATATTTCGTGTACCACTGAAATATGATCCGGCAAACGTTGCCTGATCATATCAAAAAACAGTTTCTGTATCCATCGGCCCTGATTCGCATTCATTCCGCTATATTATTAACCTTCGACATAAAAATGCACGTATCACATGCATTTCAAGTATAAGGAACATGAGTTCCGTACACTTTCTGCAAATTACTTAAATAAGAGTATTGGAGGAGTGTCAGAAATTTGAGTCATGATGTTAAAACTTAATGATCAGAAAACTGATCGGAGTAAGATCGCCTTAACCGGAATACAGCAAACCAAATATGGCCCTATATTACGATTAATTCCAGGGTAGTGGCAGCATTGAAAAATATCCAGTTTTTGAAATATGGGAACATACTCCATAAACTACCCTCATATTCTGTTTTAATCCCATTTTACAGAGTGAATTCAAATATTGAATGAGTGTATAACCTGGAAACGTTATATAGAAAATACTTCCCAGGCATGGAGTTGACCAAGGGAAAAAACAGACACTAAAGATACAAAATAGTATGCCAAAATCCAACATATATTTAAAAAGGGAATTAGCTATATAATAACACAGATCTATCCACAACCCGTTTGTAAGCAGCTCATATACATTAAATTATATATTAATAATATTTTCATTTAACTCACAGAAAGATTTGCAAAAACCAATAATTTGAACAGTCGTTATGTATAAAATGCTATAAATGGTTTAGCATAATTTCATCGTTGCTGATCAATAGTATTTTATACTAATTATTAATTTTCGACTGTTCATATTCATTTTGGTTCACCACTGCCGGCCTGTAATTTTGTAGAGCGAATAAATTTCAATCATTAATCAGTTGAATTGAACCTGTTATTTCAGTGATACTTAGCATTTTTAACCTATATAATAAGGTTCGGAACAACACAAAACCAATCACCATGAAAAAGCTGAAATTATTTCTACTGATCACAGTAGCAGTGAGTGTGGCGTGCATAGGGTGTTGTAAGTATGAAGATGAAAGCCCTGCCAACAGCCAACTGAAAACAACTGATCCCTCATCAACCTGGAGCAGCAATATTGTTGACAATCAATTTATTGCCCAGGATGTAAATGAAGGCTGGATCGAGAACTTTGATGCTCCTTTTGTACTTCAGAACAATTGGAGTTTGTATGGTAAACCTCAACCAAAGTGGGTTTCATCGGATTACGGGCAACAAGGCTTGTTCGATAACAACGGACCTTCGCCAACAAAAAATTATGCTGTATCCAACGCCATTGTAGGGAAAGGCCTGGGGTATAGCTTAGAGTCGCAGGTAATGGTAAAAATACTTGACAACATGGGTGGCTGTGTATGCCCGGGTATCGCCGTTTCGAGAGATGCAAACCCTGTAATGATAAACGGCGAAATAGCAACAGGTATTTCGATGCGGCTGGTATATGTAGGGCCTAATGCAATATGGTACCCTGCCCATTTAAGAGGTCATACCTGGCTCACCATGGAATACCTTACTGATCGAGAGGAAATAGCACTGACAAGCAGCGATTATCTTCCGGCCGACCAATATGCCAATACCTGGCAAACATTAAAAATTGTAGTAACCCAAAGCAGGTGCGTAAAGTTTTATATCGGCAATAGCCTTGTATGGGCTCCGTTAGCCCGCCTGCATCCGTTAATGAAAAGCGATAAAAAGGTAGTACTCGGTTACACATCCGATGGAAATCCCGAAACATGTGCCGGTGTGGCTTATCACAATTGGGTTAAAGCGGTGACTATAGAACCCCTTGCTCAATAAATCAAACTCTCAAGTGCAAAGGTAGTTCCATTAAGTTTTCCGTTGGATTAACTTGATCAACTTAATATAAAATAAAAGCCTTAATACAAGCATTAAGTTACATTAAAAACCAAAACCATGAAAACAATTAAAACATTATTATTGATATCTGTGATACTGAGTATTGCATGTATCGGGTGTTCAAAGTATGAAGATAACACCGGTGTAGAAAAAAGTTTAAAATCAACAGGACCACCTATGCCATCGCAACACCGTCATGTGTGGACCGAAAACTTTGCTATGCCATTTACATTAACGAATAACTGGGCATTGTATGGAAAGCCTCAACCGAAGTGGGTTCAGTCAGCTTATGGTCAGCAAGGGCTTTTCGATAACAACGGACCTTCCCCTGTAAAGAATTATGCCGTATCGAATGCTCTTATCGGGAAAGGGCTTGGGTATACAGTTGAAGCAAAGGTTATTGCAAAAATACTGGATGCGCAGGGCGGCTGCGTTTGCCCGGGTATAGCTGTTTCGAAAGAAACAAACCCTGTTATAAAAAATGGTGAGATTGAAACAGGTATTTCGATGCGGGTAGTGTATATAGGGCCGAATGCAGTATGGTATCCGGCAAAACTTCGGGGCCATACCTGGTTAACAATGGAATTTCTTGCCGGGAATGAGGCGATCGAGAATGATGAGATAATTTCATCAGGATATATACCGGCTGATTGCTATGCAAACAGCTGGCACAAGCTCAAGTTTGTTGTCACTTCCTCAGGCTATGTTAAGTTTTATTGCGATTATGCTCTTGTTTGGGCTCCATTCAATCGCATACATTCTATAATGAAAAGCGATAAAAATGTTGTGCTGGGATACACTTCCGATGGTAACCCGAAAACACTGGCCGGTATAGCCTACCACGATTATGTAAAAGCAACCTATGCATACATATCATCCGAAGATGAATAACCGCATATGTGCAGGTGAATAGCCTCACTATAAAGAAACCCCGCTTTTATAAATGATGGAAATGAAGCAGTTCACGCGGGTTTTTGTTTACATGGTGATGCCCGCTTCCGGTAGTTGGAGGCGGGCATTATTTTTGAATCAGATTGTTTGTAAACAACAGTTTTGATCTTAAAACCGGCACCTATGATTGTACCGGCCCGGGCAGTATTTGTTTCACACCTGAGCAGTAAAGTATTGAATGTTGTCAGTATAACTATTTATGAATCTGTAACGGGGAATCGAATCACTAATTCGGTTCCCCGGTTTTTTATTCAGTCCGGTATTTACTTTTTGTATTGTGTAGTAATTACCCTGATACAAAAATCACGAACAGGTTCTTACATTCAGGATGTTAGTAAATCCAGTTGAAAATATACCCTACAATGATGATGCCTGTGGCAACGATACCGATAAATGCAAATATCAGTTTCAATTTCAGCACTTTACGCAGGATGATCATTTCGGGAAGCGACAAACCGATAACCGACATCATAAATGCTAAGGCTGTTCCCAGGGGAACGCCTTTTTCAATTAAAACACTTACAATGGGAATAATGCCTGCAGCATTAGAGTATAAAGGTATACCAATGATAATTGACAGAGGAACCGAATACCAGGTTGATTTGCCCATAAGCTCAGTCATAAAACTTTCGGGGACATATCCATGGGCTGCGGCTCCTACCCCAACGCCTATTACGATATAAATCCAGATTTTCCCGACAATTTCCTTTACCGCCTGCCATCCGGAATCGATGCGCTGGTTCAGGGTATATTTTTGTATGGTATCTTCTGAGTTATTGCTTTTCACCTGGTAAACCCAGCTTTCGACATGTTTCTCGAGTTTCAGAATGCCGATTAACCAGCCGGAAATTATGGCCAGTATCAGTCCGGTGCCAATATATATGGCAGCAACTTTCCATCCGAACAATCCAAATAGGAGAACCACTGCTACCTCGTTAATCATGGGTGCGGCAATTAAAAACGAAAATGTAACTCCCAGCGGAACCCCTGCCTCCATAAACCCAAGGAACAAGGGAATAGCTGAACAGGAGCAAAACGGAGTAACTATACCCAACAGTGACGCCATTACATTGCCTGTAAAAAGCGATTTACCTTCGAGCGCTTTACGGGTGCGTTCGGGCGTAAAAAAAGTCCGGATTACACCAACAAAGAAAATGATAAGCACCAGGAGTAAAAGCACCTTTGGAACTTCGAATAGTAAGAACCATAGTGCTTCGGTGAGATGCTTGCCTGCCTGTAAACCAAGTAAATCGTAAATAAAATAATCGGTTGCAGGTTTTAGGTTCAGATAAACTAAAAACCAAAGGGCAATTCCGGCAAGGATAAAAGCTAATTTTTTAAATTTCATTCTATTTTTTCAAAGTATTCAACACTATGTCAGGCATAAAAGATTATAAGATAATAAATGCCGACACCAATAAATAATACGGCCACCACCCGGCGGAACCATAATTCGAATGATTTTATACGGTTGTAAACACCCGCCACGTTACCCATGGCATAGGCCAGTAACCAGGCAAATATTATTACCGGCAGTCCCGTGGCAAAAGCAAACACAACCGGCAGGTATAAGCCGCTGGCGCTTGCAATAGTCATAGGAATCAGCATCATAAAAAACAGCACACCGCTGTATGGGCAGAAGGCCAATGCAAACAACATTCCCAGCAAAAGGGTGCCGAGGTAGCTGTTCCGGCTTTTTTCGCCTGCTTTTTCGGTAAGTTTCGAAAGTGCCGGAAATTTGACCTTTATAATATCGAGCATCAGCAGCCCGATAAGTATCAGTATCGGTCCCAGTAGTTTTTCGCCCCATCCCTGGAAAAGAAGGCTGATCTTCATTTTACTGGCACCAAAGTACAGTATCAGCCCGATTCCGGTATAGGAAATAGCGCGTCCCAGGGTGTACACCAGGCCTTTGTAGAATACCTTGCGACGATCTTCGATTTCGCGGCTGATAAAACCAATGGCAGTAATATTGGTTGCCAGCGGGCAGGGACTTATAGCAGTCATTATCCCTAACATAAAAGCTGTGATAAAGGAGTACTGCGAGTTTTCGATAATATTCTGAAGAAATTCCATGTTGTGTTTCCGAAAATTACTTCAACAACTTATCAACCGTTTTTTTAACTTCTGCTTTAAGCTTTGCAGGAGTATTTAAAGCATACATAAATGCTTTATCGGTGATATCAATAATCTTTCCGTCGCTAACGAACAATAATTGCTGGCCTTCAACTTTTAGTTTATCGGCCATGGCTTTGGTTTTGTCGTCTTCGAGGTTCAGACTTGTAAAAGTGATTTCTCCTTTTTTAAATTTCTCGGGATAATATGCCTTAAGGGCATCGGTGGTAACACTTTCAACGGCATTGCAGGTGGCACAACGGCGCGAAAAATGGAAATAATACACTTCAATTTTACTGCCCGGTGCCAGGGCTGATTTATCGTCGGGAGTGGAGGTTGCAACAGGATTGCTGCCCGTTGCAGTGAAAACAAAAACTAAAAAACAGAAAATGCTCGCTATTTTTTTCATTACTGTAAGTGTTATTGGGTTAATACCTGTTTGATTTCTTCGGCCGAGGGCATACGGCCTTTGATCATTACTTTTTCGTCGACCACAAGTGCCGGTGTCGACATTACACCATATTTCATGATTTCCATAATATCTTCAACCTTTGTGATTTTGGCGTCGATACCGTTTTCAGTTACAACTTCCTGTGTAAGTTTTTCAAGGGATTTGCATTTGGTACAGCCTGTACCCAGAATTTTAATTTCCATTGTTGGTTATTTTAAATGTTATTTTTTAATTGAGTGTTTTTGTTTGCTGGTAATTTGTTGCACATTGTTAATTGAGTGCATTTGGATGCTGGTTTCTGGTTTCTGGCAATTTGTTGTACATTGTAAATTGATCGTTGTTCATTGTTAGTTTATATTATTGTTTTAATGTTCAATGTCAAACAAACAATTTTCAGTGTTCAAGGGAGTGATTTTAGTTGTTGCTGTTAAACAGTTGCCAACCACCAGTAAGCTATAACCGGTAACGATAAAAAGCAACCATATTTATTTATCTTAATTCCTACCTGTTAAAAAACTCAGCCAGAAGTTCTTTTGCTTCGTCCCAGTTTTGCCTGTTGATGCAGTATTTTATAAATGGCGGATTGATTTCACCCTGAATGAGCCCAGCGTTTTTCAGTTCTTTCAGATGTACCGAGAGCGTTGACCTTGCAATGGGAAGTTGTTCGGCCAGGTCGCCACTGTAGCAGCACTTATCGAGATTATCGGCCAGGTGATCGAGGATGTACATACGTACAGGATGTGCCATGGCTTTACTGTAGCGTGCAATCTTCTCCTGTTGCTCAGTATAAAATGTTGTTTTTGATGCCATTCATTTCGTATTTCGTAAAATAACGAAACAAAAGTAATATTATTTTTGTTATAACAATAAAGCAGATGAAAATTTCTTAAAAATATACATCTACCTTTACACAAAATTTATACAATCAACACATACTTGAAATGGAAAATTTTTTCGAAGGAAAAGCAACTTATTCAAACGGAATATATAATGTATCGCCTTTGCAGGCTTATAAACTTTGCCAGGAGGGCGCAGTAATGGTGGATGTACGCGAGGAATACCTGAATCGTTTCAAGATTTTTGATGTTCCCGGATTGATTTTTTGCCCAAAAAAAACTCTTGGCGAATTAATCCAAAATCTCCCGACTGACAAACCCCTTATCATAGCTGATGCAAGCGGAATACATAGTCCGGAGGCTGTCAGGCTTTTGATTGAAAACGATTTTAAAGGACAATTTGCTAATCTATCGGGAGGTTTGGTCGACTGGGAACATTCCGGTTTACCGGTACTTATTGATTACAGCGAGAAATTATCAGGACAGTGTGCCTGCCAGCTAAAGCCCAGGTCAAAGAAATAACATTAGCTGTGGATAGGAATAATCAGCTCTATCAGCATTTGAACAAGACCGTTATGCGGAATAAACTCCACTTATTTTCAAGGAGTTATTTATCCCAGTTCTGATCGGCCTCTTCAATAATTATTTCCGAAGCTTCCCTGCCAAGGTACGAATCGATAAGCATATGAACGAGGTAAATCAATGGCGTTAAAGCAATAGCAAGAACAACTTTGTACATATATTGTATAAGCCCCACGCGGAATACCTGTCCGAGGCTCCAGTTACCCAGGAAATAAAACGCAATAAAGAGAATTACAAAACTGTCGATAACCTGCGATACCACTGTCGAACCGGTAGCACGCAGCCATAAGTATTTATTCCCTGTTATTTTCCTGAAATAGTGAAACACATAAGCGTCGACCAGCTGGCTTACAAGGAATGCCGTTAGTGAACCCACAATAATACCCAGCCCCATCCTGAAAATAGTAGTATATGCAAAATTGATATTAAAAGGCTGTCCCTGGGGGTCAACTCCATTTAGCTGCAGCCAGAAATCAGCCGGAGGCATATCAGTCCACATCAGGATAACCAGGAAGGCATATGCAATCATTCCCGCGGTAATAAAACTGATCCGCTTAACCCCTCTTTTCCCGAAATACTCATTTATAATATCTGAAAAGATAAATACAATCGGCCATATCAACACACCAACGCTCAGGTTAAGATCGGTAATCATACCAAAAATATTGAGTTGCAGAGGGGCAATGCCCAAAAGCTTTTCGACCGAAAATATCTTTACCCCTCCAAATTCAGCTATCATGGCATTGGTAATAAAAAAGCTTGCCAGCAAAAGGTAGAGAAGCGTTTTCTTATTTAGGGGTTTGGAATTTTCCATGGATTTTGTAATCAGGGTTATAAAAATTGCACAGTTACATGATTTAGCTTCCCTGCCTGCTGTGTTCAACAGTTGGATCGTATAAAAGCATTTCGGGTACCGAGCAGTAAAAAGGCACCGTAATTACCCTGTAGCCGGAGGCCTCTATTCACTATTTTCACACTGAGCTGTCGTTGCGTTCAATGCGACGCAATGTCGAAGGCCACTTTTCACTTCTCCCACGTCACAACCGCTAACCTTTTTCGCCCGTCCATGCGTATTTTCAAGGCATTGTCGAACCTGTACATGACGGAAGTAGGTTGTTTTAGTGATTAGCTTTTGTTGTTTCAGCAGGGCATAATCAATAAACGCCTCTCCCATTTCGGGCTGAACTGAAAAATATCCAACATTCATAGAGGTTACATTATGAAAAAAGTGTGATCCTGAGGATGCGTCGAGTGGATAGCCTTCGAGACTGGTTTCAACAATAGTTTTGGCATTGCTTATCTGTGGCCAGTTAACCGGTATCCCTATCCAGCGATCGCGCGTTCCCCAGCGCCCGGGACCGATAAGGATATATTTGCGGTTTTCCTTCTTCATCATATTGTTCAGATTTTCGATTTCAACAGCCATTTCGCGTGTATAGCTCTTATCGAAATCATCAACATCAACATATATTACATCCGTAATGCCGCTTACCAAACCATTGCCCATGCCTTTATTCGAAAACAGTACAATTTCGTCACGATCAATCTCATCCATATTTACATGATAATCGAGCTCGGCACCGATAAGAGGCTTGATCTGAAGCAGGTAAAATGTGGTTTTATAATCAGCGTCCCTGTTAAGGTCGATGGCAAATTCAATCTCGACGGGCGTACCCATAGCCTCTTTAACAATATCGAGTACGGTTTCGATGGTTTTTGCCATAGGGCAGTAATCATACTTTAACACATTGCTGAAATTAACTACCCTGGGTCCTGCCGAAGTGATACCAGGTATCATACGCTGGTTAATATCATCGTATACCGAAGCCAGGTGCCGGAGCGTACCATGCTTTTCGGCCACATCAATATCCATTTCGCGCAAGCCGGCAAGTTCACCTTCAAGCAGGTTAACATCGCTCTTTGCCAGGTCGACAGCAAGGAAATTTACCTGGGAGTTCTTATACAGGTCCTTGGGTGTTAAAATTTCAACAGCCGGGTAAACGGGCGAAAAACGATATGCATTGCCGCCGTCGACAACATATTTACCGAGTCCGAGTGCAGCTATCGAAAAGCCTTCTTCGGGTTTCATATGTGCAAAAGGATAATAATTATATGATTGCGCTACCCCGCTTATATGCGGATAATACACATCATCATACTGGCTACCAACCACTTCCTGTATAATAACTGCCATTTTTTCCTCATCGAGGCTATAATTAATTGCTTCGATGTAACCACGCGCTTCGGGCGAAAAAACGGAGGCAAAAACAAGTTTTATGGCATCCATCAATTGCGTTAAACGTACGTTTATATCGGGATGATTATTGGGTAAAAGATATGTTTCGAACACCCCGGCAAAAGGTTGTGCTAGCGAGTCCTCGAACAATCCCGACGAGCGGACTGCCAGGGGTTTTTCCATCATCTTCAGCAATATCCGTAACCTGCGGATCAACGTATCGGTGAGTACACCCGAAATAAACAATTTTTTCGTTTCGGCGTAATCCACTATTTCATTCATTTTTTCGCGTATCCTGTTACGCTCGATAAAATACTCGAATTCATCGGTACCTATAACCGAAGTCAGTGGCGACTTAATATTAATATCCGGAACATGGTTATTAAATTCGTAGTTGTAGATAAGGGTGTTTATAAAAGCCAGCCCCCTGCCTTTGCCGCCAAGCGATCCGGGCACAAGCGTAACAATATTGTGCTCGTCGAGAAGTGCTGATTCCTCGAAAGGTATGACTTTTCCTTTGTTCTGCTCGTTACGGAACTGCCTGATAACATCGATGAGATACTCCCGCAGCTCTTTGAGGCTTCCAAAATCGGTTACCTTGGCAGGATTGATAATTTTTGCAACCTGTATTTCACCACGGGCCATCAACCAAAGCGAAAAATGATCTTTCTTTGCGTGGTACAGCAGCGATTCGTCGGGAATAGTGCGCAGATGATGCTGAAATTCGCGCAGCGACTTTGCAACAGCAATTTGAGCTCCTTCCTTATTCCGGTAAATAAAATTTCCGAAACCAAGATAATGGGTAATAAAGCTCTTGAAATCCTGCGAAAGGCTGTCGGAATTTTTATTGATAAACGTGGCCCTTAGTTCGTAGGCCCGGTCAGCATTTTCGGGATCCGACGACTGAATAATAACCGGCAGATCAGGGTGCGATTCGCGCACATAGCTTACCAGTTCCAATCCTGCTTCCGAAAATGACGCTCCGCCCCGGTTAAACTTTACATCGGTAATAAGGCAAAGCAAAAAATCCTGGTAATCGTCGATTATCCCGACAGCTTCCTCGTACGACGATGCCAGTATAATTTTTGGCCTCGCCCTGAGCCGTAACACCTTGTACAATTCGTCGGTGCTTACATCGTCGATAATACGCCTGGTTTGCTCCATCACAATACCATAAAGCAGCGGCAGGTAGCGTGAGTAATATTGCGGGCTGTCCTCAACCAGCAGCAATACTCTTACAAGCCCAACCCGGGTATCATTATCAACGTTTATTTTGTCCTCAAGCAATTTAATCATGGCAAAAAACACCTTGCTTTCGCCATTCCACACAAATACACGGTCGATGTTTTTGAATTGGTCGCTAACACCTGTAAAATATGCGACATCCGAATTGTTATTCAGCAATGCAAAAATGGGTATGTACGGAAATTCGGTACGGATAGTTTCCGAAATGGCAACCGGGAGACTGTGATCGACCCCAATCATAAAAATTACCAGGTCGTAGTGCTTGGCATTGAGTTGAATCAAAGCCTCTTCGGCTGACGAAACTCCCGTGATACGGGGCACCGAAGTGAGGCTGAGCTGATGGTATTCGCCCAGCACATATTCCGAAAACCGGCCTTCCTTTTCGATAGTATAGGCATCGTAAAGGTTGGCAACCAATAATATTTCTTTTACTTTAAATGGTTGCAGGTCGTGGTAAACATCGCGATCGTAGTTATTCTTATTCAGGAATCGTTGCAGCAGTTGTTTACCACTAGGCTGAACCTCACGTTGAAGGGCTTCAGCAGCCTGAGTTTTGCCTGCCACGCGTCCCTTTCGGAGAAGTTCCCTGGCAGCCTGGCTGTTCAGGTAACCCGTTATGGAGCTTGCCAGGTTCGATATTAAATGCCTCTCTTCTATTAAAAAAGGACCTTCATCGAGTAGCACAAATTCGCGGGTATAAAAAATATCGATATATCCCGAATTGCCATCTATTGACTCGAAGGCCTGGCGTTGCATCCAGCGCGATTCCTCGAATCGTGGCGAAAGATAGGTTTTACCATTATATACAATACGGCAAACTGTAAACTCAGGATATTGCCAGGCTCCCGGAAAAAGCATAGCCAGTTGCTGTAAGGTTTCATCCACAGGTTTACCTTCGCGCAAAATATCATTGGTTTGATTTATTGCAGAAAGCTCTTTAAGACGTTCGGCACGCTCAAGTATCAGTTTCTTGATCTCACGCGGATCGTTCAACAGTTCATTTTCGTCTGCCATTTTTTCGATTTATTCAATTTTATACTTTACAAATATGAGTATAAATCGGATACGAAATCCGATTCCGTAACACATGATTTGTGTTAACACAAAAAAACGCACTATACAAATTCGCTGTTTCGAAATTATTTGTTTAAGAACCAATTGCCTTTGATTTGCGGTAAGCTAATTATTAAGTGATTCACCGAATTTTATCAGTAAAATACTTATTTTATTTAAATAACATACATGTTATTGTATATCAAATACTTATAAATGCATGAAAATTCGATAAAAAATTTGCTATTCATACCAATAGTAGTAATATTGTTGCATTAAAATATCGAACTCAACAACTAAATATCTAATCATTATGTCGAACAATTTTATTGACCAAAAGGTTGAACAATTTATGGCAAAAGTTATTGCCAAGAATCCTGGAGAAGTTGAATTTCATCAGGCAGTAAAGGAAGTTGTGCAGTCGCTCATGCCTTTTATCGAAGAAAACCCAAAATACAAGGGAATTCTGGAGCGCATGGTTGAACCTGAGCGAGTAATTATGTTTCGCGTGCCATGGCTCGACGACAAGGGCGAATTTCAGATCAACCGCGGTTTCCGTATTGAGATGAACAGCGCTATCGGTCCTTACAAAGGCGGTTTACGCTTCCATCCTACTGTAAATCTTGGAATCCTGAAGTTTCTTGCTTTTGAGCAGGTATTGAAAAACAGCCTCACTACCCTGCCTATGGGCGGTGGCAAGGGCGGTTCCGATTTCGATCCAAAAGGAAAGAGTGATAACGAAGTAATGAAGTTCACCCAATCGTTTATGACTGAATTACAGCGCCATATCGGGCCTGATACGGATGTTCCTGCCGGTGATATAGGTGTTGGAGGCCGCGAAATTGGATTCATGTTTGGACAATATAAACGCATCCGTAATGAATTTACCGGTGTTTTAACAGGTAAAGGCCTTGAGTGGGGCGGAAGCCTTATTCGTCCGGAAGCCACCGGTTATGGTACCACCTATTTTGCAAAGGAAATGATGAAAACCCGCGGCGACAGTTTTGCCGGCAAAACAGTGGTTATTTCAGGTTCGGGCAACGTGGCACAATATGCCTGCCAAAAAGTTACCGAATTGGGTGGTAAAGTAGTTACACTCAGCGATTCGGGCGGATACATTTACGATCCGAACGGAATTGATGTAGCCAAACTCGCCTATGTTATGGAACTGAAAAACATTAAACGCGGACGTATCAGCGAATATGCCAAAAAATACAACTGCGAATATGTTGAAGGTAAAACTCCATGGAGCGTTAAATGCGATGTGGCTTTACCCTGTGCTACACAAAACGAACTTCACGAAAATGACGCAAAAATGCTGCTGGCCAACGGATGTTTCGTAGTTTCGGAAGGCGCCAATATGCCATCGACCAACGAAGCCGCCGACCTGTTTGTTGAAGCCAAAATCCTTTATGGACCCGGCAAAGCTGCCAATGCAGGTGGTGTTGCCACTTCGGGACTCGAGATGAGCCAAAACAGTATGCGCCTCAACTGGACCCGCGAGCGCGTGGATGAAGAATTGCATACCATTATGGTAAATATCCACAAAACCTGCGAAAAATACGGCAAAGAAGCTGACGGAACCATTAATTATGTTAAAGGTGCCAATATCGGTGGATTTGTAAAAGTTGCTGAAGCTATGATGGCACAGGGACTCGTATAAGTAACTAATACAAAAAGATACAAAAGGCTTCCCGCAAGGAGGCCTTTTGTGTTTTATCGGTTAAAAAAGTTTTTCAAATAGTACTAATTTTGTTGTACCCATTCCTGAAGACCAATGAAATTTCTTTTAACATCCCGGGCATTATTCATTTTACTTATAGTTGCATTTATCATTCATAATGCAGAAGAAGCCATTACTATATGCAGCCATACAGTCGAAAATCCTTTTTCGTTCGTGCAGCCTGCCAGTTGCGTTGAATTCCTCTTTTCAGTATCTGTTTTAACTTTCCTGGCGCTGATTCTGTTTTTTGTGGCTCTCAAGTCGAAAAAGGAATCGACTTATCTTTTCATTTCAACAGCATTTGCAACTGCTTTATTACTCAATGCATTTATTCCCCATATTTTTGTTGCAGTATACACTTTACATTATACTCCGGGTTTGATTTCTGCAGTTTTGCTCACTCTGCCGATTTCAATATTACTCCTTATAAAGAATAAATCATTCTATACTTCTAACAAACAGATGCTTACTCATATGGCTGGCGGCCTTGCCATAGGATATTTAATTTTTGCAATGACAATGGGCTTTTCAAGGATTATCTTTTAGCAGCAACCACTGATTGGCAGGAAGAATAGCAATTATTTTTTTAGTACTTTCGTTAATCCTATATCATCGATATGCATAGGTATTTCCTTTTTCTGTTTTTCTGTGCCGGAATAGTTTCAACATTCGGGCAGCGCAATATGTATGACAGGCATGAATTTCCTGCCGGCCCGGAACCTACTGTACTCGACAGCCTTTACCATCACACACTTACAGAACTCAGCCTGCCCGAAAACCTGAAGTTTGCTGCACTGCCAGCCATAGTCGATAATTCAGCCCTACCCTACCTCAGGCCTGTTTTCAGCCAGGTGGGCGCATCATGCGGGCAAGCAGCATCAGTCGGGTATAACTTTACTTACGAAATAAATCATGCCCGCAATTTACCGGCCGACACATCCCTGAATCAATACCCTACACACTTTGCATATAACTTCGATAATACGGGTTACGAATATTTCGGTGTCAGCTATCTCAACAGTTTTGAAATACTGAAGAAGTGTGGCACCATGAATGTGTGCCGATTACGGGGGATTAACCGATAACGGCAACCGCTGGATAAGTGGTTATGATTTGTATTACCGTGGCATGTCGAACCGGGTTGAAGATGTTTTTACTATAAAAACACATGATTCGAAAGGAATTTTAACATTAAAAAACTGGATTCACAATCACCTGGGCGAGTCACTCACGGGAGGTGTGGCCAGTTTTTATTCAGGTTCGCCCTGGAATGCAACTTTCCTTCCATCAGGCACGCCCGAACAGGGAAAGTATGTTATGACAAAATTTTCGGTGCCGGCTTCGCATGCCATGACTATTGTGGGTTATAACGACAGCATCAGGTACGATTATAATAACGACGGGCAATATACCAACCACCTCGACACCAATAACGATGGGATTGTTGATGTAAGAGACTGGGAAATAGGCGGTTTTAAATTTGTTAACAGCTATGGTGCTACCAGTTCAGGTTCAACCGACAGTGGATTTTGTTATATGATGTATCGCACACTGGCCGACGACTATGCCCATGGAGGAATCTGGAACAATGCCGTTCATGTGGTAAAAGTTAAGCCCGGTTATTCTCCTATGCTCACTATGAAAGTAAAACTTCATCATAGCAGTCGGAATGCTATAAAAATCAGTGCGGGTGTTTCGGGTGATCCTACTTCTTTTATTCCTGAACATACGATCGATTTTCCCATCTTTAATTTCCAGGGCGGTAATTTCCCTATGCAGGGGGCCGGCACTTCCGATACAATGAACAGCATTGAATTCGGGCTGGATATCACTCCTTTGTTAAGTTATATGCAGATGCAGAAGGATGCTGCAATATTCCTTATAGTCGACGAAAACGATCCTTTTTCACAAGCTAATGGGAGGATCGAATACTTTTCGGTTATTGATTACAGTGAATCATCGCCTAAAATAACAGAATTCCAACCCACTCCTCTCGAAATATCAAATAACGATATTACTTATGCAAAGGTGGTTGTAAAAACCAATGCAAATAAAGTACTGATAAATAATACAGTTTTACCGCCTATTACAGCAGGCCTGCCTTATTCGGTTCAGTTATCGGCTAATGGCGGACAACCACCATATTCGTGGTCGTTAAACTACGGTTATACCAGGCTATCAGGCAATCAGCCGTTAGCTGCATTTAATGGCACAAAACTAATCGCCCAGCATCCTTCCGACAGCATACTGCCGGTTCCCCTGCCTTTCGATTTTCCGTTTTACGGCAAGAAATACGATACCATTTATGTAAATATGAATAATGGTTACCTTCAGTTTACAACCGATAATATACCATGGCCCTATTTTTCGGAGGAAAATCTGTTGTTCCGCAGCTACCGTATGATAGTTCCTTTCAGCAATCAGAATCTGAATGCCAATAAAAGTGATGAAGGAGCATGGTATATAACTGATTCCACCTCGGCCAGTTTCCGTTGGGTGCTAAGCAAAAAAAACGGAGAAGTTTATTTCCCTGTCGAATGCCAGGCTACGCTTGCGGCCGATGGATCCATATCTGTTATTCACAGTCCCATTTCAGTTGCGGCAAATGAGTTGTTCCATTCGGGTATTTCCGACGGCGATAAGCAGAATTACGAATTATCAATTTATCACAGCGAATACGAAGCTAACCGGTTTAATTACACAAAATACATTCCCGCTTCCGTTGCCGATGACCTTAAAATAAGTAAAACGGGCCTGGTTGAATGTTTGCCGGAATCAGGTCAGCTGATGTATACCATTCCGTGCAAGGTAACTGATTACCTGAATGTTTCCGACGAGAAGTCATTTCTTATTTCTTCGGGTATAACAGCTGCATTGCGCATTAATGCGGGTAACGACTCCATAATTGCAGCCGGCGAAACAGTAAGTGCTGACCTTGTGTTAAAAAACATAAGCAATACTACTTATTCGAACCTGGATGCACGATTGGGGATTGACGACAGTTTTATTTCACTTATCGATACCGTCGAAACGATTGGCAGTATAGGCGCATACCAGGAATTAACAATCCCTGATGCTTTCCGTTTCATAGCTTCAACTACTGCGAATGATGAACATGTTTTCCTTATGGATCTCAAAATCAGCAATATCGTTTCTGAATGGAAGCGTTCGATCCCTGTTCAAATAATTGCGCCTGTTCTTAAAACAATAGAGTTAAAGACTTCCAAACCCGGCAATACCCTGCTCAGGCCGGGCGAAACAGGATGGCTGTATTATAAATTTGCCAATATTGGTCATGCTTCTGCCATGGATGTTGATGTTTCAATCAGTATTACCGATCCACGCATAGTTCTTTTAACGGCTAGTTCAAAATCGGTTGGTGAAATAGCACCCGGTGCGAAATCGGTCTTCGACTTCCAGGTAACTGTGGCTGATTCAACACTCCTGGGTACGCAAATCCCCATACTAATTAAGGTGCTATCACAAAAGCAAGCTGTATTTTCCGACACGCTGTATATACGCATAGGCAAAGCCCCGGTGCAGGTTATTGATCTGGATATTAATCATGAATCAGCGCCTGTTATCTATCAACAGATCAGAGACCTGGGATACCTGGCTGATTATACGAGTGTTATTACTGCAGGAATAAATGAGTACCAGTCGGTATTTATTAACCTGGGAAAATTCAGCAGCAGGCATATTTTGAGTTATACGGAAGGCGCCATACTGACCGATTTTCTCGACCGAGGAGGAAACCTGTATATCGAAAGCCTTAATTTCTGGCGCGACGACCTCTTAACTTCACTTCAACCGCGATTTAATATTCAAACAGTAAATAAGTTCAGGCTGTTCGATACCCTGGCCGGTTCGCCCGGATCATTTACTGAAAATATGATATTCGTTAATACAGGATACCAGGTTAGCATGTATCATTTAAAACCGCTTGGCTCTGCATTTACGATATTTGATGACGGAGGATATTACAGCGCTATAGCAAATGATGCTCACACCTATAAAACCATAGGAGGATTGTTTAATTTCAGCACCATGCAGGGGATTAACGAGCTGTCGACACAGCCAAAGTTGATGCAGAGTTACCTCGATTTTTTTAGCATAAAGCGCGATGCTATCGGAATAAAGGAAAACATTAAGCTACCCGGAACGGTTTCTGTTTACCCCAATCCTGCCTGGGATAAGGCAAGCATCACTTTTATTCTGGATGACAATTCGTCCCCGGTTAACGCTATTGTTTTCGATATGAATGGCCGGACTGTGGCAAGGTTAAAAGTAAATTCCCAAACAGGAAATGGATCGCGGAGTATCGACTGGAATTTATGCAACCATTCAGGGCAAAAAGTACCGGCAGGGATTTACATTTGCAGGATTGTGAATAAAAAAGAAGTCCTTACTTGTAAAATAATGGTAAAATAGGCGGTTGGGAATCCACTAAAAGGCTGATACTTTCTTCATTTTCAGTGATTGCGATGGATTATTTTCAGTAAAAACCTGAATCAGGTCTTTCTTGTTCATACTATTTTACTTTGCAAAGTACTGATAGAAAATAAGTTGAAAAATATTTTCGACTATTCGACGAAATTAGTCGAATTTTATTTGGCAAACACAAAACTGCGTATTAATTTTGCCGCTTCAAACGAAGTGAATGACTTAATAAATTCTGACTTATGCTTGATAAAGATGAAGTAAAAGAAGCGATAGTAAATGTGGCACGCCATATTTTCTCGCGTTTCGGGTTTAAAAAAACCACTATGGACGAAATTGCCATTGCCAGCCGCAAGGGCAAAAGTTCCATTTATTACTACTTTGCCAGCAAGGAGGAAATTTTTCAGGCGGTGGTTGAAAAAGAGGCATCTATTCTGAAGCAGGAATTGATTAAAGCCAGTAATGAGGCCGATGATCCGGCCGAAAAATTAAAGGTACACGTATTGGTGCGCATGCGAACCCTCGAAAAGCTTGCTAATTTTTACAGTGCCATTAAAGATGATTACCTGGGTAATCTCGACTTTATCGAGAAAATCAGGAAGAAATACGACCAGGAGGAAATACAGATGATGGAAAAAATCCTGGTAAAAGGTGTTGCCGATGGAAAATTCGAAATTGACGATACCAAACTGGCCGCAATTGCAATTGTTACTGCCCTCAAAGGTATGGAGATTCCACTTTTCTGGGGAGTGGAAGAAAAAGACGTCGAACGCCGGCTCGATCACCTGATCCATATACTTTTTAACGGTGTAATGAAACGATAATTTTTTTTACTTAGTTTTCGACCATTTTACCATTTTAGTCGAATTATCTAATAATCAATAATCAACCTGTTTTAAAATTCAAATTAAAACTGATCCATTTAAACCTTCCAAAAATGACTGCTCAATATATCAGGCGGCCAAAAACTAATCAAAAACTACATTACCAGATGAAAATCAAAGTTCTATTCCTGATCCCGGCATTCGTACTAAGCAGCATGTTTTGCGAAGCTTTTGCCCAATCACTGCAGGTTTCGCCTGAGTTGAAAGACCTTATCGGGCTTTCGATCAACAAAAACCGGAAAGTGGCTGAAAAAGAAATCGAAAAAAGTATAAGCGAAGTGCAGCAAAAAGCTGTACGCTCGGCCTATATCCCTAAAGTAGAAGTCGGTGGCAAATATATGTTTGCTTACTCATCCCTAAATTCTGATTTTGGCGAGGTAACAGGATTTGAGAGCATAGGCAAACTTCAGGAATTTATGACCAATCCGGCTTTCCCAGCAATGTTTCCAGCACTTGCAGGATTAAGCAGCGAAATAACACAGCTTCAGCAATTCATGGCACAGCAAGGCATGCAGCTTCCTTCGGTTTCGGACAAGCTTGCAGGTAACTTATACGGGAACTATGCTGGCGTTGATGCTACTGCAAAAATGCTGCTTTACAGCGGCGGCCAGGTTCCGAATGCTTCGAAAGCGCTTGCAGAAAAGATTAAAGCCCAGGAGGCTATGACAGATAAAAGCAAATCGGATGTTATCAGCGAAGTGATTACCTATTACGATCAGCTGGCTTTACTGAACCAGTCGAAACGAGTGCTATCCGAATCGGCGCTAAGGCTGGCGGCCGAAAAGAAATATGCAAATTCGGCATTGCACAACGGATTTGCCACCTCGTACGATACGCTTAGGATTGCTGTTGCCGATGCCAGCCTCAATGCAAAAATATCGGAATACGAAAGCAACAAAACTTTGCTCTTTCAGAAGCTATCGCAGTTAACCGGCAAACCGGCAGAGAGTTTTGCTGATCTGCATCCCGACCTGCAGCTTATGTTGTATGCCGACTCAGTATCCACCATAAACAACAGGGCTGAGTTACGGGCTTTATCAGCAGGAGTAGAGGCGCAAAAATTTATGCTCAAATCCGAAAAATCGCATTACCTGCCAAAGGTTCAGGCACTTGCATCGGCACGCTACGACAATATTTTTAAAGCCGATGCCGATTTCAGCGATCCCCTACCTGTAGGCATGAAAATCAATTCTATCGGCCTGGGACCAACCGTTATGGTAGGCGTCGGTTTCAAGTGGGAAGTGTTCGATCGTTCCGGTGGATCGGCCAAGGTTCAGAAAGCGATGCTCGAAGTTAAAAAAGCTGAAAATGCCAGGGATGAAGCACGTGAGCTCCTTGAGCTTAATGAAACCAAGTCGTCAACAAATTACCAGTCATGCATTTCGCAGGTCGCGTTTAAGGACAAACAACGAATGGCTGCCCGTATGGCGCTCGAACTGGCTCAGAAATCCTATGCCGAAGGTATCATCAACATTACTGAACGACTGGCAACAGAAACTGAGGCACAAAATGCCGAACTCGAATACCTGCAGGCTGTTTTTGCTCAGCGACAGTCGGCGCTCGAATGTTACAAGGCCACCGGAAACCTTAACCTGGCAAATATCCGCTAATTACATCAATAAAAAACCATCATCACAACTATAATTTAAGAACAATGAAAACACAGAATAAAAGACATTCGGGAATGCTCATCGCATTTTTAACCTTGCTGTTGGTTATTGCAGTAGTAAGCCTTGTAGGCTGGATTGTAATTAAACCGCAGCCGCTGGTTTTACAAGGCCAGGCCGAAGCTACCGAAGTTCGAGTATCAGGTAAAATACCCGGACGTATTGACAAATTCATGGTATCGGAAGGAATGAAAGTTTCGAAAGGCGATACCCTGGTATTTATCAGCAGTCCCGAACTGAACGCCAAACTGATGCAGGCTAACTCGGCCGAAGATGCAGCAAATGCGCAAAATATGAAAGCTATCAAAGGTGCCCGCTCCGAACAGATTGCTGGTGCATACGAAATGTGGCAAAAAGCGGAAGTAGGCGTGAAACTGGCTGAGAAAACATACAAAAGAGTACAGAATATGTTTACCGAAGGAGTTATTCCGGCACAAAAACGCGATGAAGCTGATGCTAACTACCAGGCATCACTGGCCACAGCAAAGGCTGCGAAATCACAGTACGATATGGCCAAAAACGGTGCGGAGAATGAAGATAAACTCACTGCAATAGCCTTGGTAAACCGCGCAAAAGGAGCCGTTTCGGAGGTTGAATCCTATCTTTCGGAAACCATGCTGGTATCTCCTATCGATGGCGAAGTTTCGGATGTTTTCCCAAAACAGGGTGAACTCCTCGGATCAGGAGCACCTATCATGAACATTGTCGACCTCAGCGATATGTGGGTGGTTTTCAATATCCGTGAAGATATGCTTGCAAAAATAAAAATCGGTAACGAATTTGAAGCCAGTGTCCCGGCCTTGGGCAACAAGAGGATTAAGCTGAAGGTAAACTATATAAAGGCTATGGCCGACTATGCCACTTTTAAGGCTACAAAAACAAATGGCGGTTTCGATGTAAAAACCTTCGAGGTAAGAGCAATTCCGGTTACCCGGGTTGAGGGATTACGCCCTGGAATGAGCCTGATGGTGGATTATGAGAGGTTGAAATAGGCTGGAAGTCGGAAGTCAGAAGTCTGGAGGTGGGTATAAAAGAAAGGAGAAGGGAGAAGGGAGAAAGATGTTGGATGTTGGATCCTGACCATAGAAAAAAAAGAAAACCACTGATTAGTTCAGTAAACAAGTCTATTACTTGAAAATAAAACAATGAAATCACTGCTTAATAATATAGGGGAAATAGCGAAACGGGAGATATACCGGATGTCGTCACGTAGTATTTATATCCTGGCCGTTCTGGTATTTCCTATGCTGTCGATTTTATTTTTTGGCTCACTTTTTAAAGAAGGTGTCCCGACTAAAATGCCAATCGCTATTGTGGATCTTGATCAAACGGCAGCATCGCGAAATCTGGCCCGGGCTATCGATGTGACTGAACTCAGCAGGGTTACCATGCACCTGCAATCGGAAACGGAAGCCATGTCGGAACTAAGAACCGGAAATATTTATGGCTTTGTGGTTATACCCGGGAACCTGCAGGCTGATATACTGGCTTCGAAACAAGTTGTTGTCAGTTACTATTATCATAACGGCTTGCTGATAGCCGGAGGGCTTATGCAAAATGACCTGACCTATATACTGCATACCCTTTCGGGTGGAATCAGCATTCAAAAACGAGAGGCTTTTGGTCAGAATGAGGCTTTGATTTTGTCGCAGGTACAACCTATAAAACTGAGTACGCATCTGCTTTTCAACCCTACGGCCAATTATTCGGTTTATATTTCAACCATCGTGCTACCCATTATGCTGCAACTCTTTATTCTTATGATAACGGTTTACAGCATAGGCATCGAGATAAAGGAAAAAACATCGCACGAATGGCTGAAACTCGCTGATAAATCAATTGTGGTAGCACTCATCGGGAAGCTGTTGCCTTATACAGTTATCTTCCTGGTGTTGATGATGTTTCAGAATTTTATGTTGTATAAGGTGATGGGAATTCCCATGCAAACAGGTCTGGGCTGGCTGATGTTCGTTTCGTTGCTGTTTGTGCTTTCGTACCAGGCAATCGGGGTATTTTTTATCGGCTTACTTCCATTGATGCGTCATTCATTAAACCTGGCTGCTTTTTACGGTATCCTTGCTCTTACGCTTTGTGGATTTTCATTCCCTATCGGATCCATGCCAGCCGTATTTCAATACTGGGCCGAAGGTTTCCCCGTCAGGCACTATATGCATATATTTCAAAGCCAGATACTTGCCGGATTCAATCCTGAATATTCTTTCGTTTCGTACCTGGCCCTCGGTCTGTTTATTCTTTTACCTTTTACCATAATAAGTCGTTTAAAATCAGCACTTATCTACCAGAACTTTATCGAGGATATTCATAAAACGGCAACTGCTCACTAACAGGCAGCTGGAACCATTAAAGGTGAAGAAACAGCTTAAAACACAATTGTAAAACAATGAAAAACAAAAATATTAATCTTTCCGGGCAAATAAAGGAGGGAATCATGAATACGCTCAGGATATGGCGACGTGAGTTAAGCCTTATTTATTCTGATGTAGGGGTAATGATCATTATTTTTGCTGTTCCCATTCTGTATCCATTGCTTTATTCGCTCATTTACTATCCTGAGGTTGTGCGCGAACTGCCTGTAGCAGTGGTCGATCTGTCGCAGTCATCGGCCAGCCGGAAGTTTGTAAGGGATTTAAATGCCACACCGGAAATAATGGTAACCATAAAGGGAATTTCGATGGACGAAGCCATTGAGATGTTTAAAAAAAGGGAAGTTCGGGGTATTGTTCAGATACCTGAAAGTTTCAGTTCCGACATTGCACTACAACGTCAAACTACAATTTCGGCTTATGCCGACATGCAATTCTTCCTTTATTACAAAGCATTAATGACGGGAACCAGCTTTGTGGCTCTGGAAACGGGCAAAGAAATTCAGATCAATACCCTGATGAATGAAGGGCTCAGCGAACAGCAGGCAGCTGTTATGGCTGAGCCCATAATACCTGATGGCAATGCTATGGCTAACCAGGCCGGAGGCTTTGCCAGTTATGGCATTCCGGCCGCATTGATACTTATCATACAACAGACACTTATCCTGGCTATCGGCATACTGGCAGGCACGGCCCGCGAACGGCATCCTTTTGGAACTCTTGTAGCGCTTGACCGAAAACGCCTGGGAACACTCCGGCTGGTGAGCGGAAAGACTGCAGCGTATTTCACCATCTATGCTTTGCTGAGTGTGTATATGCTGGGCATGATCCCTCATTGGTTCGGATACGAACAATCGGCAAGTTTAGTTGAGCTAATAGCATTAATAACTCCTTTCCTCCTTTCGAGCATATTTCTGGGTCTGACACTTTCGGTGGTTTTCAAAAACAGGGAAAGCGCCATGGTTCTATACCTGTTCACTTCCATCCCGCTCCTCTTCCTGTCGGGGATAATATGGCCGCTATCGAATTTCGATCCGGTCTGGCTGATTGTTCGCGAAATATTCCCATCGTCAAATGCCATGTTTGGATTCATTAAGATGAACTCACTGGGCGCCAGCATTTTCGAGAGCAGGAGAGAGATTGTTTCATTATGGATTCAGAGCGGAGTATATTTCCTTACAGCATGCCTGGCGTATAGTTACCAGGTTCATTTATCGGAACACCTGCGCGATGAGCTTATACAACAGCCGTTTAGGGTGATCAGGGAAAGGATGAAGGGGTAAAGGGCAAAATGCATGCTTCGACTTACTTCGACTACGCTCAGCAACCTACGCTCAGCATTCGAAGGGCAAAATGAAATGAGGAAAGAGAGAATTCAACAGTAAATAACCTCTGTGGCTCTCTGTGCAATCAGTGCCTCCGTGGTAAAAGAAATGCAAAGGGCAAAGTGAAAAGTGAAAAGTGAATAACGAATAATGAATAATTCGTCCCAGTTATATAAGAAATAAAAATTAAAGATAATTAAAATCAAAATAAATAAGGAAGCCGCAAACCTTAGCTAAACAGCGGGGCGATAGAAAAGCCTGAATAGTAAAAAAAATCAATCGAGTAAAAATTAAAAAATCAACAATTTAAAAACGTAAAATCATGAAAACAAAGAATTCATTAATGCTTATGCTGGCAATTACGGTGCTGATTCCGACAGCTGTATTTGCCCAAACCAACATCGGAATACGACATGGCGTTGCAGCTACCACTTTATCGGACAAAGGCGATTTGTACAACGATAACGAAGTTACTTTTTCGTACACTACAGGTCTTTTTTCAACATTTACACTCAATAAATCCTTGTCGCTTCAACCGGAATTAAATTACAACCGTAAAGGCCGCAGTAACGAAACCACTGAATTGAATACTGCTGTGGAAACTGATTTCATGCTGCATTACCTGCAGATTCCGGTTCTTTTACAGTATCGTAACGATCAGTTGCTTAATAAATCGGGCTCCGTATTTTATATCCATGGCGGTCCTTATGCTGCTTTTGTGCTGAATACACAGACACGGGTATCGAAAAATGAAGAGGGCGGAATACTGGTTCCGGTTATCGGACAGCAAAAACACCGACTGGGGCGCAACCTTGGGGATTGGCTTCCAGACACCAATCCGTCAGAAGGATGTGCGTTTCGACCTCAGGTACGATATGGGATTATCCGAAATCGAATTACAACCTGCCGAATACCGTACAAAAGCATTAAGCCTTACAGTTGGTATCTTATTATAATTTTTTCCTGGTTAAGTTTGGTTAGAATGGAAAAGAGGATCAGAAATGGTTCTCTTTTTTGCATTTCGCGGCTCAAAAGAATTGATATTTCAGGAAATCCAAAATGTAACCAACATATTTGCAATGCCCACTTTGCCAGTAAAAAACGATTATTGCAATAAAAAAATTATTTCAGATGTTCCCAATACCATTTAATCGAGTGCTCGAGTCCCTGCCTGAGGTTAAATTGCGGCTCATAGCCTAATAAGCGGGAAGTTTTTTCGATTGATGCCAGCGAATGCGGGATATCACCTTGGCGGGGATCGGTATAAACGGGATTGATAGTGGCAATTTCGGGATCAAATGCAGCCAACCCTTCACGCAGAAACAAATACAGTTCATTCAGTGTAACCCGATCGCCACAGGCCACGTTATAAGCTGTATTATAAGCCTCCGGGTTATCGGCTACAGCAGCTTTGAGGTTCGCCTGAACCACATTTTCGATATAGGTAAAATCGCGGGTCTGGCTTCCGTCGCCAAAAATCCGGGGTGCCTCGTGCTGTATTAAGGACTTTACAAACCGCGGAATTACCGCTGCGTATTGTCCGTCAGGGTCCTGCCGGCGGCCGAAAACATTAAAATAGCGCAAGCCAAGCGTTTCCATCCCGTATAATTCACCAAAAACCCTGGCATACAATTCGTTTACTTTTTTGGTAACGGCATAAGGCGAAAGCGGGTTGCCTGTATTTTCCTCAAACTTTGGCAATGCCGGGTGATCGCCGTACACTGACGAACTCGAGGCATAAACAAAACGTTTCACCCCGGCATCGCGTGCAGCAGTTATCATATTCAGGAAACCTGAAATGTTTACATCGTTGGTTGTAATCGGATCCTTAACCGAGCGCGGTACCGAGCCCAGGGCTGCCTGGTGTAATACAATATCAACTCCTTCAGCGGCATTTTTGCAATCAGCTGAATTCCTGATATCGCCTTCAATAAAACGAAAATTCTTTTCCGTTATAAAATCCTTAATATTCTCACGTTTGCCGGTAGCTAAATTGTCGAGACACACCACCTCATTATGCTGCGATAGCAACGATTCAATTAAAGCTGAGCCAATAAAACCAGCACCGCCGGTCACCAATACTCTGCTGTTTGTCAATATATTGTCCATAACTTAACACATTCGAATAAAAATCAGTAATATTTAATTTCGCGTTTGAAAGCCGGCAGTCAAAGGGTTCGGCAATGACAAGCAACCGCTTATAAAAAACCCTTAATTAAATTAAAGGTTCAAAGGCTGGTAAATATAAGTTACTCCCTGTTGACCGACTGGGTAAAAAACGGCAAAGGCATCAGTACATCAAAAAACACAAAATACTGTACCGAAACCATGTAATCGGAATCATCAATCACGGCATACATACGCTCGAGGTCAAACTCTGTCTGGTTGCCATTCAGGTCGAGAGCGCCAATATCAGCTTTGCGTTTCCAGGTTTTGAGTGTATGCTGTTTGCCGGCTTTATCAACAAGAGTAATTACATAAGTAGGGGTTAATGAAAGTATGGAATCCATTTTTGTTTTCGCCATCTCATCGAGCACTCTTTCGTAATTCAGGTTGCGGTACATACTAAGGTATTCAACTACTTTTGCTGTATCGAAACGCTCAATATTACGGTTATCGATCATGGATGTAAGTGTAAACGACCGGTTATCGGGATTGGTTATCAGGAACGAATTTTCGGGTTTTTCGTTAAACTGAACGCCTACGCTGGCAATTTCGGGCACCCTGAATCTGAACACTGCATGACTCCGCCAATCGCCTTCGAGAGCCGAATAGCGCGTTGACACAAAACCCCTGAAACCGGGTAAATTTACGATGTAAGGTTCCTCACTTCCTTCCATCAGCATATAGGTACCGCTGTTATCCATGGTAGCATCTCCTACATAATAGGTACGCGTAAGTTTTTCGTGCGGAAACAGTTTAATTTTATCAAAGAGATTAATACGGTAAACACGCTGGTAAATTTCAGTTTTAACCGATTTCCCTGCCATCAGGCGGATGATAGTATTCCTGGTCGACTTGGTTACAGGAGCCTTTACATCAATACCGATAAAAGTCTTCAGTATAACCTGTATCATCGCAGGGCTTACATCGTATTTATCATTTAATAACCAGCTGCCATCAGCTTTTCGCTCAACCTTTACAGTATTATTATTTTTATCAGCTAAAAAAAACTTGGTAACACTTGTGGTGTCCGAAATTGCAAATACATTGCTTTTGTTGCGGAATGTGTCACCGGTATTTTTAGTTAATACGATCACTGCAATAACAGCAAGAACAAGGAGTAAGATAATTGAGATTCTGTATTTTTTCATTTTATGCTAATCTGTTTTTGATTTTTCAATGGGACGAGGAGCGAGGGGCGAGGGGCGAGGATGTAGATATTCTTATTAATTACTGTTTACTCCCTATAGCTATCAGGATTATTATACATTATTCCTTAAAAACTCCGGGTATATTTTCTCCGTCGTATGTAACCCTGTATCAAGGCAAATACCAATACCAGGACAATAGGAACGATAGTGTTAAACAGTTGCCAGCTTGTTCGTTCAGCATCAATACGGGCTGTATCGAGAGTGCGCAGTTTTACTTCGCGCGAACGTACCGAAAGCAATCCTGAGTCGTCGCAAAGATAGTTCATCGCGTTAAGAATGAATTCCTTATTCCCAAAACGGGTTCCGGTATACTTATCATAACCCAGCGGCAAGGGTGTTGGCCCCTGCGGACCGGGTTGCAGTTGATTTTTAATAATATCGCCATCGGCCACCACTATCATTGCTGTTTTTGAGCTTTTCCCAATAAAGCCTACCTCGGGGGCCTCTGCTATTTCGGCAGGAACACGATTAAGGAAGAGGGATGCGAACTCCCCTTCGAGCATTACAGCTACCGGTTGATAAGGCTGGTTGAACTGAGCCGGATCAGGCTGCTGGTATAGGAACCCAAGGCTTACCATAACCGGCGTATTCAGCACCCTCGAATAACGCGATGTTGTAAGCAAAATGGTTTTTTTAACTTCAGGAGTGTCGAGGGTATCGATACTGCTGACAAATTCGGTTTTAACCGCATTCAGGTTTCTGACAATTGGGTTAGCGGATGTAGGAATCAGGACAGGGAAAAACACCCAGGGTAAGAGTTTCTGGTTTCCTTTCTGATCAATAACCACGGGAATCGGCAATGAATTTATATCCACCACCAGGTTGCTGTTAAGCCGCACACCGTAGTTAAAAAACATATCGTCGAGGTTCAGTTCGTTGGTAAGAGCCACCGTATGATCACTGGCCTGCAGGCTGTCCATTTCGGCACGCACAGCGTCGATCATCCATAGTACTTTGCCGCCCCGCATTATAAACTGGTCGATAATAAACTTATCGCGTTCGTCTTTCGAAAATGCCACTGTAGGCCTTGCAATAATTATAGCTTCGTATTTATTTTTAATGGTGTACTCGGTCGAATCCTTGCCTTTGGGCGACCTTTTCGAAAGGGATGATATTTTGCCGTCGATCTGTACTTTATCAATTTCGTAGTATTCGCTCAGGGCAGCTTCGATACTTGCGGTATGTTCAGCACTTAATTCGCCATGGCCTTCGATAAAAGCAATTTTAGGTTTATGGGTAACACTGAGCTTACGGATAACATTGATAAGACCGAACTCAAGGCTCTGAACTGAATTATTCAACACCTCATCGGGTGGCCTTCCGACCTGGGTAAGCAGCAGGTCGAGTGGCATTTCCTTACCGTGATACGAAACAACTGCCCCGGGGAAAATCATTTTCCTCGACATCCCGTCTTTTTCTTTAACCTGCAGATCAGTGGCATTCAACCCACTTTGAGCCAGCTGGGTGTACATGGCCTCCAGCTCTTTATTATCCTTGCCTTTGATGGGGTCGATAAACTCATATTGAACATTGTCGGAATATGCCCTGAACTGGTTAAGCATTTCGCGTGTTTCGTTGCGAAGCCGCTGAAAACCGGCAGGGAAATCGCCTTCGAGGTATACCTTAAAATAAACCACATCATTCAATTCCTTCAGCATTTTACGTGTTGATGGGGCAAGGGTATAGCGTTTTTCGCTGGTAAGGTCGAGCCGGTAAAATGCAAACGATCCGATCAGATTCAGCATGATGATAAAAGCCAAACCTATTGCAAGTTGCACAAAACTGTTACGCCTGATATTTTTTCTGTTCTCTGTCATGTTGCTTCTTTTTTCCAGGTTTACCATTTTCTGCGTTCGAGCCTGAAACGGGTGAGCATCAGGAATACAGCAATCAGACTGAGAAAATACAATACATCGCGTGTGTCGATAACGCCACGGCTCATCCCGGTATAATGTGCATTGATCCCCAGCTGGCTCACAAACAATCCGAATGTACCAAAAACCGAGAGGTTATAAATAAATTCGAATCCAATATACATAAAACCACAAAGGAAAACGGCAATCAGAAAGGATACGATCTGGTTTGTGGATATCGCGGAAGCGAAAACACCAATGGCAACAAATCCGGCACCCAGGAATACTAAGCCTATATACGATCCCCAGGTACCACCTGAGTCGATATTGCCGGGAGGCATTCCGAGTTTATATACGGTTATATAATATACTATAGTTGGCAGTACCGCAAACAGTACAAGTACAACGCCTGCCAGGTATTTGGCCAGTATTATTTCAATATCAGTTACGGGTTTGGTAAGCAACATTTCCATGGTACCGGTTTTATGCTCTTCGGCAAAGGAACGCATGGTAATAGCCGGAATAAGAAAAAGGAATACCCAGGGCGCCAGCATAAAATAATTATCGATGCTGGCAAATCCATAGTCGAGGATGTTGAACTGCAGCGGGAAAACCCATAGAAACAGCCCGTTAACAAGCAGGAATACGATGATGACCGCATACCCTATCAATGAACTTAAAAATGTGCTGATCTCTTTACGTAATAATGTGTACATGCTGTATGCCTTTCGGTTCGGAGGCGCAAAATTAATGATTTTGAGCTTGTATATAACAACAGAATCGGAGGAAAAAGCAAGAAATGCAAATGCCGGCTAACGAAGCGATTGAATATTCAAAAATAAAATCGGTGACAAACCTTACCAGTTATTCCTGATGCTATGCATTGCCTTTGATTACCAGCACCTCATAATCCATTTCCATTCCTAGCAACGAAGCGGCTCGGCCACGATTCACGGCTATCTGTAAAAACCCGTTGGAGGCGAAAAGAGCGCACGAATATCCTTCGCGTACATCGTCGTATGCTTTCACACGATCAATCTTTTCATCTTTAAAATAAATGCTGTACTCAGCCCGGCCCATGCAATCGCGCACAAATTTCTCGGTAATATTTAAAAACACATTTTCGTAATTATCAATATGCATCACTTTCCCATAAATGGTTTTCCCGTCGAAATCGGGTTCCAGCAATGTTTTCAGGTTAAGCAATGGCAAAGGTTCACCCAGCTGATCCATATCGGTTCCCTGTGCCAGCATTGCCGCAACTTTTACAAAGCGGTCGCGGGCCGGAAAAGTAAAATATCCCGAATCCTGGTTCACCGAAATAGAAATGATTTTCTCGGGCGCGCTATCCAGAATTATAGAAATTAACCCGGTATCAGCTCCTATAAAATAATGCCCTTCAGCTTTAACAATAACATGTGGATGCTTATCCGACTCTATGGAGTCGACGCCTATAATGTGAATGGTTCCGGCCGGGAAATTACGCCACGAATTTCGCATAACAAACGAAGCGTGTTTAATATCGAACAGCCGTATTTGGTGCGAAATGTCAACTATTACAGCATCCGGAACCCGGGTCAGGATTGCTCCTTTAACCGCTGCCACATAATGGTCGGTGAGTCCCCAGTCGCTGAGCAATGTAATAATTGGCATGAAATGTATATGCTATAAAATTTAATTTACTGTATTATGATTCCTGAAAACCATTTTACACTTCTAATCTGACTTCCCATTCTGTTTTAGTGCTTCAAAAGTAAAAAATATCCCCGTATAATCTGGAATTAACATTAATTTTGTGTGACAATAAAATGCGTGATAACAATTGAACCCAGTACATGACCGAAAGCACTTTCTCACTTGAATCGTACAGCCCACTCGAAATATTTGGTATCAACGACCGTAACATCAGCCTTTTGAGGGAGCTTTTCCCAAAACTTAAAATTGTTGCCCGCGACGAGCTGATGCGTATAAGCGGCGATGAGCAGGAAATTGCAACATTTACACAGTTATTTACTTCCATGCTGATGTATTTTGATAATTATGGCAAACTCGATGCTGACGACATACGCAAACTTGTGAGCAACGGAAATGCCGGTGAAGTTATTTCCACTTACCGCGAAGCCAATGCCGACGTACTGGTACATGGCAAAAACGGTATGATGATTCGTGCCCGCACCGTAAACCAGGAGCGTATGGTTAGCAGTATAGCCGAAAACGACATGATTTTTGCCATAGGCCCCGCCGGAACCGGGAAAACCTATACAGCTGTAGCGCTTGCTGTGCGGGCATTAAAGAATAAAGAAGTAAGGCGTATCATACTCACCCGTCCGGCAGTGGAAGCGGGCGAAAACCTGGGATTCCTGCCCGGCGACCTTAAAGATAAGCTCGATCCTTACCTTCAGCCTTTGTACGATGCTTTGCGCGATATGATCCCAACACAAAAGCTGGTTGGCTACCTCGAGGACGGAACCATAGAAATTGCACCCCTGGCATTTATGCGCGGACGCACACTCGAAAATGCATTTGCAATACTCGACGAAGCACAAAACTGCACCCAGGGCCAGTTGAAAATGTTTGTAACCCGAATGGGACGTTCATCGAAGTTTGTAATTACAGGCGATATTACCCAAATCGATCTTCCACGAAACCAGGCTTCCGGATTGGTGGAAGCCACAAAAATCCTTAAAAACGTGAAAGGCATTGATTTTATCACACTCGATATACGCGATGTGGTAAGGCATAAACTGGTAACACGAATTATTGAAGCCTACGAGAAAAAGGATTAGAAATTTGTAGTTTAAAAGCACTACTGAGCCGGATGCAACAAACAATTCGCTCAATCAACGCAATATATACAACGAATGATTTTTTATTGCAACGAATAATGCCTATATTCGTTGCATAAAACGCAACGAATGAAAATCTACATCTATCAACAGGAAGATTGGCCAAATTTCTGGTGGAATAGCGAAAGGATTTTAATTCCTTTAAGTGAAGCAAGGAATCTGCAAGGTAAACTCATGGGCAGGATGGAATCCCTGGGATTTGAATTAAGGAAAGAAGCTGAACTTGACACACTTACCTTAGACATTTTAAAATCCAACGAGATTGAAGGAGAATATTTAAACCCGGAACAAGTGCGTTCGTCGATAGCGCGCAGGTTAGGGATGGAGATAGCAGGCTCGGTAGAATCTGACCGCAACGTTGACGGGATTGTTGAAATGATGTTGGATGCGACTCAGAAATGTCTTGTTCCATTAACATCTGATAGACTATTTGATTGGCATGCTGCATTATTTCCAACAGGTAGAAGCGGCATGTATCCAATAACTGTAGCCGATTGGCGAAAAGATAAAAACGGTGCCATGCAGGTAGTATCCGGAGCGATGGGAAAAGAGAAAGTTCATTTTGAGGCTCCCGCTTCTTCTTTACTAGATGAGGAAATGAGAAAATTTCTGGATTGGTTTAACGGGAAAGCCGAAATTGATCTGGTGATTAAAGCTGCAATCGCACATTTATGGTTTGTAACATTGCATCCGTTTGATGATGGAAATGGAAGAATTGCCAGAGCATTGGCAGATATGATGCTTGCACAATCAGATAAAAGCTCCCAACGGTTTTACAGCATGTCGGCTCAGATCAGGATTGAGCGAAAAGGATATTATGAAGTGCTTGAAAAAACTCAAAAAGGGAACTCAGATGTTACTGAATGGGTTTTTTGGTTTTTAATTTGCTTAATAAATGCATTAAAATCAACCGATTCTGTTTTGAATAAAGTTTTATTGAAGGCTGACTTCTGGAACAAACATTCAAAAACCATTATAAATGAAAGACAGAAGGTATTGCTAAATAAAATTTTAGATGGATTTGACGGAAAACTAACCTCATCAAAATGGGCAAAAATTGCCAAATGTTCTAAAGATACTGCGATCAGGGACATTCAGGATTTAATTCAAAAAGATATTCTGCAAAAAGAAGCCTCAGGAGGAAGAAGTACAAATTATGAATTAAAACAACTAATCATTCAGTAAAAACTTACAGTTGTAGATTTCCATATATCTGGCAAGTTGAGAATATGCATTAACTTCCTTCCCATCTTCAAAATCCGGCAGTCAGGTCAAAACAAATAATCCTCAAAGGTTGCTCAGAAAAAATGATAACTAAAAGAACTCATATGAATAAATACCGCTTTACTCTTATACTTCTGCTATTGTTACCAACTGCTATGTTTAAATGCTCAGCAATCCACACTTTCGAAAGCTGTGAATCACTTTAATCATCAGGCCCGGCAAACGCAGGCTTGGAATAATACCAATCCGATTGTAAGCGGTGATCAGCACACAGCCCTTCAAAGTGGGGTTAAACAGTACCTCGAAAATTTCAGAAATCAGGATTTCACTAAACTTTTAGGTAATAAGGCATTTAATTCGGACAGTATTTTTATTATAGGAGCTACTCCCGGCGATTCGTTGATTGTTACCGGAAACTGGCTTTGTACTGTGGACATACTGGTTTTCGGCGATGGGATACTACGTTTTAAAAACGCAAATGCCACACTGCTCGGAAACGTATATGTATGGGGCGATAAGGCCGAAATTACGGCCGACTCATCCACACTTTATATTCCACAATTATATTTTTACCAGCGCTCGCTGGTTGCCGCCGGGGCAGGGAAGCTAAAATTCACGAATGTAACACTCGATTTCAGCGGGCTTTCACATAATATTGTCGCTACCGATTCATCAACCATCGATTTTTCGAACGTCAAAAAAATAGGTTTTTCAACTAACGGGGTAACGGGCAAAGCTCAATACATTATAAGAGGTACGAACCTGGCCGGTGAATTTGTGATCGGCGATCAGTGCCAGCTCGATTTTAAAAACGCCAAAACCGTTTTGCTGTGGCACGAGGTATTACAGGATGGATTTTTTCATGGAAGCTTCCCTCCTGCCGGTTCGGTGCCATCCTATATTTTCGATCCGCAAATGCCTGGTGTTGCCAATATTGATTACACGATTAAACTCGAAAACTGCACCGATGTTATGTGGGCGCTTATGCCTTCGGATGGGTCGGATGTGGAAATCGCTGATTCCGAAATACGTGCAATCGGGCTGTGGTTCCTCGCTCCTGATTCGGTAATTGTTAAAGGATTGGTCAATAATTCGGATTATACTGATTTTACAGCATCGCTCACCGACAGGAATCTGAAATTGAGAAACAGCTCCGTGCAAACCTGGAGCCTGTATCCTATGCGAAAAAGTAAAATTGGTGTTAGTGGTTGTATTGTCGGTGAAATTGGCTCCATGGGAACTTCGCAGGCCACCACCAGCTCCATATTTGTTGATGGAAGCGGTGGATATATGTGGGCTTCGGATACTTCCTTTAGTGTTGCTGTATCAACACCGCTCACAACGCATGTGCGAAGCGAACGAAACGGCATTATGATTTATGCCTATTCGCCTCTCAACCTGGGAACCGCCACAGCACTTGGAAATTCTACGCTTATGGCCATTCAGTCATCCCTACCCGAAGAGCCTGTTGCCTACGACAATGCAAGCGTTTGGAATGTTAATATACTCCAGCCTTCGTCGGGCAACACCAACTCGATAATTCCCATTTCCGGATATGCTTTGATTGACCGTACCGCCAGCAGTATAAATTCCGAAATGGCCTGGTACCGCCTGTATTACTCCGAACAGGGAAATGACTCGCTTATTGCCATCACACCTGAAATTACACTTGAAAAACGGAACGAAACCCTGGCTGAATGGGATACTGAAGGATTAAAACCCGGTCAATACCTGCTACACCTGTTTGTTTCCGACGATTCGCCAACACCGGTTATAATTGAAGCGGTAAGGGCCTTTTCGCTTAATCCGGGAGTATTTGGGATAGAAAGCATAAATAATGCAGTTATTAAGGTATACCCGAACCCGGCATCGGACATTCTGCGTATAGAAATGCCCTGGCGAACATCAAAAGCTACTATTTTTAACAGCCAGGGAGCCATTGCCTGGGATGGAACATTGGATAATAATATCACTGAACTCAATATTTCAGATTATCCGGCAGGCATGTATTTTATTAAGAGTTTTAGCAGCAACGAGATTTCAGTCACAAAGTTTATAAAGCGCTGAGATCATTGATTTGTATGCATATTTCACTTTCACTGAGGCTTACTTATTAACATCGTTGTTGAAAACATTCTGCTTTACTGGCTTGTTTGATAAATTCAAGCATACAAATGTTTTGTAATTTTACCACTCCAAAATTCACTTATCATACAGGCTAAAACCTGTTAAAAAAGCCAGATACTATGCAAAACGCCATCACCAAAACAAACTTCACATTCCCGGGGCTCAAAGACTTATATGTAGGTAAAGTCCGCGATGTGTATAATATCGACGACGAATTGCTGGTTATGGTTACCAGCGACCGAATTTCGGCCTTTGACGTTGTGCTGCCACGGGCCATTCCTTACAAAGGGCAGGTTTTGAACCAGATAGCTGCAAAATTCCTCGACAGCACCTCCGATATCGTTCCAAACTGGAAAATAGCCACTCCCGACCCTATGGTTACCATTGGCCGCCTTTGTGAGCCTTTTAAAGTAGAGATGGTGATACGCGGATACATGAGCGGACATGCATGGCGCGAATATAAATCAGGGAAACGGAGTATATGCGGCATTCCCATGCCCGAAGGCATGAAAGAGAACGACAAATTCCCTCAACCGCTTATTACACCTACTACCAAAGCAGCCGTTGGCCACGACGAGGATATTTCGAGAGAAGAAATCCTGAAACTTGGCCTTGTGAGTGCCGACGATTATGCCAGACTCGAAGAATACACCCTTGCAATTTTTCAACGCGGCACCGAAATTGCTGCTGATATGGGATTGATATTGGTCGATACCAAATATGAATTCGGGAAATCGAAAGGCGAAATATTCCTCATCGACGAAATACATACTCCCGATTCATCGCGATATTTCTACAAGGAAGGATATGCTGACCGGCAGGCAAAGGGTGAGCCGCAAAAACAGCTTTCGAAGGAATTTGTGCGCGAATGGCTGATGGAAAACGGATTCCAGGGTAAGGAAGGGCAGCAGATTCCGGTAATGGACGATGATTTCGTGAACCTGGTTTCGGAGCGCTATATTGAGTTATACGAGAAAATAACCGGCGACAAATTCGATCGTGCCGATGTAAGTAATGTGCCGGTGAGGGTCGAAGGGAATATTAATAAGTTTCTGCAGGCGTATTACAGGTAAAAATTCAGGGTCAGAAATTGGTAAGATGGAAATTCATTGTGCCGGGTGCCGAGGTGCCGGGTGCCGGGCGAAATTGTGCCAGTAATATGATGCTATTTAGAATGAACCCGGGCAATCAAATTCAAGATCTTTTTAATTTAATTAGCTGCTCCGGTTAATCTACCTCAATATCTTTATGATTGCTTTTAATTTCCTTGCTTTCTCCGGCATACCGCTATCGCTGTATGCTTTCGAGAGTTCGTGGCACCAGCGCCGCATAATGGCAATATTATCGATGGGTTTAAAACAGTTTTCGGCAGGCTCAATTCCTGACTTTTCGAGGTATAAATGAATTTCTTTGCGGGTAAATACAGCACCTGCTGCAAAGGGGTTAATGTAAAATTTCACCTCGCTCAAAGGCTTGTATTCATTTTCGAAATCAGAAGGCTGGTGAGTAAAACAGGCAATAAAATTCCCGGTAAGGTCAACGCCTTTTACCGGAAGCAGTAACCTGTTGGCAACAATAATGTACAGCATCCCGATGGAAATGGAATTGCCACGTTTCGACTGCAACAGGTTATTTAAAAAATAGTGATCGGGTATCACCCTGTTTTTGACACTGCCTTTAATTTCGTTCACCCCGAACAGCACATGATTCAGCACTTTTACCTTTTCGAGGCTGGTGAGGTTGTCGTTTAGTTCGATCCAAACACTTCGTATCAGCTTATTCAGGTCAGCCAGCAGTTTATCTTCATCCAGGTTAGGATATTGAAAGCGTGTAGCAATAACGTAGCCATGAAGCAGGTCATCAGCGCCCGCAGCTACCCAGGCTGCCAGTTCGCCATAAAGGCTGTCGTGCTGTATGTTATTCACAATTTCCTCAATCCGGCGCCGCGTAAGCTGATCGGTGGTACTGAACCATGCTTCCTCGAGAGGTTCAATGGCCCTGGCTCCAATTGCAAGAATTTCGTCGCACACCTGCCCAAACGCCTCCTGGTCGGGATCGTCGAGCAAATGAATCAGCAGGTCGAGATGATCAATTTTAAGAGCTTGTGTCATTGGTTTTTGGTTGCCTAAATTTACGGTGCTTCCTCTTCGTCCATTAAGTGATTGATAATTAGTTTTCAACAAACGAAGGTTGAAATCGAAATATCTTCATTAGTACGGTTACCAAGAGTTTCAGACAGAGGCTATTGTTAAATAAATTTTCGTGCCCATATTTATGCCCTTCAGCGCTATGATTCAATCCCTGAATTTGACTCTTTTCCACAAACCGTAACACTAAAAAAGCCCTGAAGTAAATTTTCTCCAGGGCTCCATCTATAAAACAATAAAAATTACATGAGATTCAGAACAAATCCCAGTTTGTAAAGTATCACATCAATTATTAAACCGAGCAGGAAGAGCATTCCGAAAACACGGTTATAAATAAATGCATGCGAAACCAGGTAAAGTGGCCAGCCTTCGCCCGAAGGACCATCGGGTTTAACGGCAGGACGTGGTTTTAAAAATATTTTCGTTGCCCATAAAAATTTTGGTAAAGCCAGTAGAACAATAATCATTGCAGGGCCAAGACTACCGGAAAGCACAAGGCCAATAATTAGTGCATATTGCAATATCCAGAAAGCAATGGTTGAATAACGCGCTGCCTTTTGACCAATTAATACCGGAAGAGTACGTACACCTTTTGCTTTATCTTCAACAAGTTTATCGGTATGTTTACCAAAGAGTACCGTGGTTGGCCCTAACGCATATACCAGGCTTAGAAGCACCACCCAGTTATCCCACATTCCGCCTGAAACTACAAAATAGGTTCCGCCAACCATCAGTGGTCCCCAAACCAGTATTACCGAAGGTTCGCCCAATCCATAGTATTTCAGCGGCCAGGTATAGAAAAGCAGGAAAAACAATCCGGCTCCCAGCAACCAGAAGGCTCCGATACCGGTAACAGCAATAAGGTAAATGCCTATAACCAGTGCTATTCCGAGTGTAACAATCAAATAAGCATAGAATTTTCTCAGGCTGAGTAAACCATGTTCGAGAGGCTGCGGGCCATACAGCGAGCGGTAATAATTATCCTTGTCGATGCCTCTTTTATGATCGACCAGGTCGTTCAGCAGGTTATTGCTGGCATGGGCCATTACAATACCCAGCAGGGAAAGTATAAACAGGTCCCACGAAAAATGACCGCTGCGATAGGCCAGCAATCCGCCTATAGCAGCAGCAAGCGCCGTCATTATAAATACTGCAGCACGCGTGGCAATAAGCCAGCGCGATATTATATCGAGTGTATTCCACTCATCTTTTGTTATCTGTGGTATAACCCTAAGAGCCTTTATCCACATTGAAGTATTAACCATTTGTATTTAAGTATTTGTTTACCTGAAAACAAATGCATGGGATGAAAGGTTCAGATACGGCAAACGGATATATTACTCCAGCTCTGTAAGGGGCTGATTGTAATGGATTTGATAAAGTAAAATGGGTATAGAAATGATATTCAAACTCAGGTGGTAAGCCTGTCGAGCACCAACCGTATCAGTTTTTCAACATCACCATGGTAATCGGTGGCATAGGATTGATTTACACGGTTTGCCACTATAGTGCAAATGGTTAGTGTATCGTGCCCCAGCATGCGTCCTAATCCGTATAGAGCAGAAGTCTCCATTTCGAAATTTGAAATGCGGCTTCCATTATAATTAAAACTTTCGATCAGGTTGTTTATTTCGGGAAATGCCAGTTTCAGCCTTAACTCCCTGCCCTGTGGTCCATAAAAACCGGGTGCGGTAAGGGTTATTCCGTGTACCAGTCCTTTGCCAAGTTTATCCATTAGCGGCTGCGAACAAGGCACGGCATATATTCCCGGAAGATTTCCATCCCATTGCACATGTTTCACAAAAGCTTCTGCCATAGCAGCATCCATAACGCTTTTGCCCCTGCCATAAAAATAAAGCAGGCCATCCATTCCCATACCGTGTGTTGAAGCCACAAAATCGCCGGGATGAATATCAGCCTGCAAAGCGCCCGCTGTACCCAGGCGGATGATATTCAGTTTTTTATGCTCAGCTTTGGGTTCGCGGGTAGCGAGATCGATATTTACAACAGCATCGAGTTCATTGATAACAATATCCAGGTTATCGGTTCCCATGCCGGTTGAAAGAACTGTTAAGCGCCTACTGCCTATGGAACCTGTATGAGTAAATATCTCACGGTTTTGAGCTGTGAAATCAATTTTGTCGAAATGCTTCGAAATTTCCTTTACACGTCCGGGATCACCTACAACAATTATAGTATCCGCTATATTCTCAGGTTTCAGGTGCAGATGATAAACACTACCGTCAGGGTTAAGTATAAGTTCTGATTCAGCAATCGGGGCCATAATTAGGGTATGAAAGAGTAAAAAAGTAATTTTGCAGACAAAAGTAATCAAAACATCGGAGTGAAGAAAAAACCGTATAAAAGCAAAACCTGATTTCGCTTGTTAATATCGAACAACGGCCGCTATACCCATTCCACCAACAAACAAAAAGATGAACAAAATACTTATACCTATTGATTTTCAGAAGCAATCGCTTATGGCAATGGAGCAATCGTACAACCTTGCAAAATTGCTGCTGGCTGAGATCACCTTATTATATGTACATGAGCAAACCGGAATATTTGCCGGCCTTTTCAGCAACGACCAGCAAAATGAAATGCTCTCGAAAATTGACGAACGCCTGGCTGAACTTGCCGGGAAAGCAGCAATAGCTTCGGGGGTTCCTGTATCGTACCGACTCGAAAAAGGCAGGATTCACTCAAAAATCACCGATGTCGCCAAAGAAATGAATGTACAATTTATTGTTATGGGCACTCATACCGATGATGAGGATGAATCGGCGGTAAGGCGGGTCGGAGCCAACACTTCGAGGGTAATCCGCTCGGTAAACTGCCCGGTAATAACCCTCAACGCCAAGCATCTTTTTCATGGATGCCGGAATATCCTGTTACCGCTTGATCTGACAAAAGAAACCAGGCAAAAAGTTACCATGGCTATAGAAATTGCCAAAACGTACGGGGCAGGAATCAAAGTCGTCTCTGCTTTATGGTCAAAAGACGATCCGGTTATTGTTGGTAAAATTAACCAGCAAGGGAAACAGGTGGTAAATTTTATTGCTTCGGCTGGTATTGAATGTACTTTCGAGGTGATTGAAAGCAGGGACGGCGAAAAAACGCTGGTTCCTTCCATACTTAATTATGCTAACGGCCATGCCGATATCGACCTGATCATCATACTTACCCAACAAGAAATTGGAATAGTTGAATACTTTGTAGGCTCGCATGCGCAGGAATTCCTTCGTTTATCGGATATACCCGTTATGTCGATCGTGCCAAAAGAACTGGGGATTGTTTCGATTTTTTCGTAGAAAAATTCAGGTAGATTTTAAGATTTTAGTAAACAATGGAGTACACAAATGAACAGTAGAACAATTGAACATTAGAACAAGCGAACATTAGAACAAGCGAACATTAGAACAAGCGAACATTAGAACAAGAGAACATTAGAACAAGAGAACATTAGAACAAGCGAACATTAGAACAAGAGAACATTAGAACAAGAGAACATTAGAACAAGAGAACATTAGAACAAGAGAACATTAGAACAAGAGAACATTAGAACAAGAGAACATTAGAACAAGAGAACATTAGAACAAGAGAACATTAGAACAAGAGAACATTAGAACAAGAGAACATTAGAACAAGAGAACATTAGAACAAGCGAACATTAGAACAAGCGAACATTAGAACAAGCGAACATTGAACAAGAGAACCTTTCCTGCCTGACTGCCTGCCTGCTTTGCCTGCCTGCTTCGCGCAGGTAAACAGCAGGTAAACTGCAGGCAGGGAACGCCGCACTTCGGCTCCGCTCAGTGCTCGTATTACTCAATAACCTCGTAACCCTTGAACGCCGAAGGCACTTGAACTCTTCAAACCCTGCTTGCAGCAGGCAAGCCTTCAAACCCTGAAACCCTGAAACTCTGAAACTCTTCTAACCCGAAACCCTTCTTAAACAAAATGCTTGCAGAAATAATAACCATAGGCGACGAAATCCTTATCGGACAAATAATTGATACCAACTCAGCCTGGATTGCCCAACAACTTAATCTTACTGGAATTAAAGTTAACCAGATTACGAGTATTTCAGATAATGAAAATCACATTATTACCACCTTGAAGGAGGCATCTGCACGTGCCGGTATTGTACTTATTACCGGAGGATTAGGACCAACCAAAGATGATATCACCAAGCAGACTTTATGTAAATATTTTAACACTTCATTGATTTTCAGCGACGAAGCATATAAAAATATAGAAAAACTTTTTGCTGTACGCGGGTTTCCGGTTACCGAGCTGAACCGCTTACAAGCCATGGTACCGGCAAACTGCACAATAATTCCCAATCCGAACGGTACGGCTCCCTGCATGTGGTTCGAAAAAGACAATTGTATTTATGTTTCCATGCCCGGCGTTCCTTACGAGATGAAAGCCATAATAGAACAGGAAATTATCCCACGGCTGCTTAATGGCTCGAATAAAGTGATCATTCACCGCACTATTCTTACCGAAGGTATTGGCGAATCGCACCTGGCAGCTATTATTGAACCCTGGGAAGACACGCTCCCTTCCAATATAAAACTCGCTTACCTGCCACAACCCGGTATGGTTCGCCTGCGACTTACAGCTTACGGTACAGACCGGAATGAATTACAAGAAGCTATAACAAAAGCCGAAAATGACCTATTTCCCTTTGCCGGAAAATATATTTTTGGTTTCGATAATGACACCATGGAATCGGTGGTTGGTAATTTGCTTCGCGCGAAAGGCATGACACTTTCGACAGCCGAAAGCTGCACCGGCGGGAATATTGCGCAACTTATCACAAGCATTGCCGGAAGTTCCGACTATTTTAAAGGATCCGTTGTTGCCTATGCGAACGAAATCAAAGAACAGATGCTAGATGTCCCGCATCAAACACTCGTTGAGCATGGCGCCGTAAGCGAACAGACGGTTATTGCCATGGCCGAAGGCATACGGGCACGTTTTTCGACCGATTATGCCATTGCCGTTTCTGGTATTGCAGGCCCCGGAGGCGGCACCGATGAAAAGCCGGTTGGCACCACCTGGATTGCCATTGCCACACCCACCGGAACCATTGCCCGCAAGTTTTTGTTTGGCGAGCACCGTGGACGGAATATCAGGAAAGCTTCGGTAGCGGCCTTAAATATGTTGAGAGGGGAACTTCTTAATTCGCCAACGGCATAGTTGAAATCAGGCTTATCTAAAAAAAATCCGACCTTCAAAATACTGAATATCATACAGATACCTATCGCCCAAAACCAATAAAATCAATGATCAGAACATTCAGGAAGATTTTTTTCAGATTGCTTTGATTTTCATAAAATTATTCAGACCTTTGCACTCCCATTTTGAAAAGCCTGAAACTATGTCAAGAATTTGTGAATTAACCGGAAAGAAAATGATAGTTGGAAACATGGTTTCCCACTCAAATATTAAAACCAAACGCAGGTTTTACCCTAATCTTCAGACCAAAAAGTTTTTTATTCCTGAAGAAGACAAGTGGATAACGCTGAAAGTATCAACTTCAGCACTCCGCACCATCAACAAAAAAGGCATCAGCGCATGCCTGAAAGAAGCCCGCGAAAAAGGCTTTCTTGCCAACAAGTAGACAATTGTAATGTATAGTACCAGAGCTGTTTCCCTTTTGGGTGACAGCTTTTTTTGTTGCCCTTTTGAAGCACTTTAACCCGGATTACGCATTGGCGTAATCGATATACCAAATCTAATGTTTGTCAAATCTAAGCAGCTAACAAACAATGATTTGCTGAACCGGGGTTAACCCAACTAACGCAAATAGTTCGACTTCGTCTCCTATTGCATAACCTGGGTTTAACAATATTTTTGAAATCACTCCCGCTACTTCTTACTTTAGCAATGTAAAAGAAATATCTTTGCACCTGATGAAAGCGTTTTTACCGGTATTTACTCTTTTCGTTTTATTGATTGCAGCCTCGCATGCCAGGGCTCAGCGATACAACGACCTTGTGCAGTTTTCGGGTGTTGTAGTTACAGCCGACAGTCTCAGGCCTGTGCCCTTTACCAATATTTCGGTTGGGAATTCAGGTCGTGGTACTACTTCCGATTACTGGGGCTTTTTCTCCATTGTGGTGCATAAAAACGATCTTATTACTTTCTCCGTAGTCGGCTATAAACCAGGCACTTTCCGCATACCCGATACGCTGTCAGCAAACCGGTATTCACTTATACAGGTTATGTCGTCGGACACCATCATGCTTACCGAAACCGTAATTTACCCCTGGCCCAGCAAGGAGCAGTTCAGGCATGCCTTTTTAACCCTCCGCATTCCTGACGACGATATTGAAATTGCACGACGCAACATGGCGTATATGGAGATGCGCGAAATATACGGCCGCAACTACGATCCCGAGCGCTACGGATATACACCCGGGCAGAGCTATCATAACTATGCCAGCACACAAGCCGATAAGCTATATTACAAGGGCCAAACCATGCCAAACAACCTGCTCAACCCAATTGCCTGGGCCAAGTTTATACAGGCATGGAAGAGGGGGGATTTTAAGAAGAAATATTAATTGTTACGATATTTACGAATTACGATTGCTGAATTACGATTTAATGGGTTATTCTCTGTCATTCGTAAATCGTAAATCAAAAATCGTAAATCAAAAGTCGTAAATCGTAAATCGCAAATTTCTCCCATCCACATTATACTACTTCCGTAAAATTCACGTTATCTTCATCAATAGCGATACGCTTTCTACATCGACATTTACAATACCGGCACGATTTTGAATCCTTTTTCCCTTCGATCATCTTTTTATCAAAAAGCACTGACTTTAATCATTGTTCTGATAATGAGCAATTTTGCCTTTGCTCAGCAGGTTGGTATGATAACTGGTAAAGTGACCGACGAAACAAATCAGCCTGTTGAACTGGTAAACGTGAGCATATTCGGGTACCCTGGCGGAACTACCACCGCTCCCGATGGCAGCTACAGCCTGCAGGTTCCGGCAGCAATCCCAATAAAAGTCGTTTATTCATTTGTGGGGTATAAAACCGATACCGCTTATATCCGGATGAATCCTGGAGAAAAGCTGCGGGTGAACCGAATGATCACAAGCATTGCAACCGATCTTGGAAGCGTGGTGATAGAAGACAAACAGATACGTAAAACCAACCTTACGCGTATCGACCCACGTACGGTGAATGCCTTGCCCACCGCCTCGGGAGGTATCGAAGCATTACTAAAAACTATGCCGGGAGTGGTTTCGAACAACGAACTCAGTTCACAGTATTCAGTTCGCGGCGGCAACTTCGACGAAAACCTGGTATATGTCAACGATATCGAAATCTACCGGCCGTTCCTTGTACGTTCCGGTCAGCAGGAAGGCTTGAGTTTCCTGAACAGCGACCTGGTTTCATCAGTTTTGTTTTCGGCAGGAGGATTCGAAGCACGCTATGGCGACAAATTATCGAGCGTATTGGATATAAAATATAAGCGCCCTACCAAATTCGCAGCCACGGCAACAGCTAGCCTGCTGGGAGCATCGGCACATGCCGAAGGTGCTTCCAACGATACCCGCTTTACCTATTTGATAGGTGCGCGATACAAAACCAACCAGTACCTGCTGAGTGCGCTCGAAACAAAGGGGAGCTACAAACCGGTTTTCCTTGATATTCAATCGATGCTGACCTATAAACTCAACGAAAAACTGGAACTTTCGGTATTAGGTTACGTTTCGTCAAATACGTATAACCTTATACCAGAATCGCGGCAGACCAATTTCGGAACCCTTTTCACGCCATTGCGCCTTACCATCTATTTCGACGGGCGTGAAGCCGATACTTACGACAGCCGTATGGGAGCCATTACCCTCACACATAAACCCAACAAACACCTGCAGGTGAAATGGATAGCTTCGGCCTATGATTCGCGCGAAACCGAGTCGTTCGATATCCTTGCTCAATACTATATCGCTTTGCTCGACAATCAACCCGCTAGCAACGATTCAATTGAAGTGGTTGAAACCAAGGGAGTAGGCGGATTTTTTAATCATGCACGCAACCAGTTGGATATGACTGTTGTAAACGCAGAAAACCGCTATACGTATTCCAAAGGAAATAGCTATGCCATGTGGGGAATTAAATACCAGCGCGAAATGATAAGCGATAAAATCAGTGAATGGCAACTGATTGATTCGGCGGGTTTTTCGATTCCTAATAATCCCGGCATACCCGGTGAACCCGGAAATCTTACCGATTTTGTGCTGAACTATAACCTAAAAACTTCGGCTGTAATAAACTCGAACCGCTATACCGCTTTTGCGCAAAACACCTGGACTATTGACGGTGATTCGACCGAGCTGGCATTTACGGCAGGAGTCCGGTTTCAATACTGGGACTATAACAAACAATTTATTGCAAGCCCCAGGCTGAGCCTCTCGTATAAACCCCGTTGGGAGAGAGATATTATGCTCAGATTTTCGGCAGGATACTATTACCAGCCTCCCTTTTACCGCGAATTACGCAACCTGCAGGGGGAGATAAATCCCGATCTTAAGGCGCAGAAATCAATACAATTTGTTGCCGGCAGCGACTGGAATTTCATGTCGTGGGACCGGCCTTTTAAGTTTGTAACCGAAGTGTATTATAAACATTTAACCGACCTGGTTCCCTACCAGGTGGATAATGTTAGGATTCAGTACCTCGGAATTAATGGCTCCAAAGGCTACGCTTACGGAATTGATATGAAAGTGAACGGCGACTTTGTGAAAGGCGTTGAATCCTGGGCAAGCCTTTCGTATATGCGCACAGCCGAAGATTTGTATAACGATGAGTATACCGAATATTACAACGCAGAAGGCGAGGTGATTTATATAGGTTATACCACGGATGCTGTGGCTGTTGACTCTGCCATCATTTCACCGGGCTATATCCCCCGCCCTACCGATCAGCGGGTTACATTCGGGCTTTTCTTCCAGGATTTCCTGCCCATGAATCCTACTTTTAAAATGAATATTGGTTTATATTTTGGTAGCGGGTTACCTACAGGTGCTCCCAACACACCTTTATATACACATACTTTCCGCCTGCCGCCTTATCGCAGGGTTGACATTGGTTTATCCAAACAAATTATCGGTGGCGAAGCATTGCAGCCTAAAAAGGGTTTCTTCAGCGGGTTCAAAGCCCTGTGGGTCACAGCCGAAATTTTAAACCTGTTGCAGGTCGATAATACCATTTCGTACACCTATGTGCGCGACTTCAACAACAACCAGTATGGTGTACCAAATTACCTGACCCCCAGGCAGATAAATATTAAAATCGGGGCTGAGTTCTGATATTCAGAATTATACACTTTCTGTAACTAACCATACTCGTTAAAGGGGGTTTTAGCCACAGATTTCACGGATTAGTTGCAAATTTCTTTCTCCGATTTTCTCTTGTTTTCAATTCAACATACGATTCTAGAATTTATTCTGAAATTTCCATACTTCAGTGAATTATCTATCCTGATTAAAATTCGAATCATTTCTCATATAAACTTTACTCATGTTTTTTTGTTACATATATATAAAGCAACAACAGTTTACAGTCCTGGATCAAAGCCGAAGGCTCATTAACCTAAGAAACTATAAAACAATTTAATAAATGCCCCATATCATATGAAAACTGACGAAAACAAAGCAGCCAACCCAACAAACAGCATTGTTGTTGATATCACCGAGAACGGACCCATACTGGTACACGGAGATATTATTGTTAAAAAACACGATGGAACCGAAGAACTCAAATCAAAAGTGACTGCCCTTTGCCGTTGCGGAGGATCAAAAAACAAACCCTACTGCGATGGAACGCATCGTAAGAATGGATTCGAAGGCTAAAAGAACTCTAATTTTTAGGAGTGGAGTTGCTGAGTTTAATAAATTCATTTCCGGGTATTAGTTTACTCTTTTATCCAAAAATCCGGCTACCCGGATCACTCGAAAGCTGTTAAACAAAGTTAAATTCATTGAACATTTCCCCGTTTTTCATGTTATTTATAATGAATCTAAACAATTATTTATAACTACTAAATTAACATTAAAAATGGACTATCAATTTCCTGAATTACCTTACGCATTTAACGCACTGGAACCCCATATCGATGCAATGACCATGGAGATCCATTACACAAAACACCATAAAGCATACTACGACAAGTTTGTAGCTGCTATCAAAGATAATGAGTTGAACGGCGCCTCCATGGAGGATATTTTCGCTGTTATGAGTAAAATGCCGGTGGCAGTTCGTAACAATGGCGGTGGCTATTACAATCATTCGCTTTTCTGGGAAAGTATGTCGCCTAAAGGCGGCGGCGCTCCTACCGGCAAACTGGCTGAAGCCATCAAAGCTCAATACGGCTCTTTCGAAGATTTTAAGACGAAATTTAATGATGCTGCTGCAACCCGATTCGGTAGCGGATGGGCATGGCTCTCAGTGAAAGCTGACAAAAGCCTCTGTGTTTGCTCAAGCGCCAACCAGGACAATCCCTTAATGGATACTGCCGATTGTAAAGGTACTCCCGTACTCGGACTCGATGTATGGGAACATGCCTATTACCTGAAATTTCAAAACCGTCGCCCTGATTATATTTCAGCTTTCTGGAATGTAGTAAACTGGGAAGTGGTTCAGGCACGGTACGAATCCTTGGTTAAATAAACAGGATTGTTGTGTGCCGATTTTCACCAGGCTCATTGAATTCTATGCAGAATTCTGGTTCCGGGTGCAGGGTTCCGGGTTCCGGTCCTCAATCAAGAAGTAATTACTTTCATTGAACGACAGAACATGAACGCAGTTAATCACTCTTTTTATCAGCAGAAAGCGGCACACGGTACATGGCACCCGGCACTTTTAATTAGATTAATCCTATAAAAGCCTAATTCATAACCATAAATATTTTCAGATGATGAAATCCTTTATTTACTTTATTGCTTTGCTGGCCTTGCCATTTGCGCTACAGGCCCAGCAGGAAACTTTCCACAAATTTGCGCCCCTCCCCTATGCATACAATGCACTGGAACCTAACATCGATGCCGCAACCATGGAAATTCACTACGACCGGCATCACAGGTCGTATTACAACAACTTCGTGGCGGCTGTAAAAGGCAGCGATCTGGAGAAAACGCCAATGGAAACAATTTTCGCACAAATTGCTGATCAACCTGTCGGTGTGCGGAATAATGCGGGAGGTTACTGGAACCATGCTATGTTCTGGAACTGCATGAAACCAAATGGCGGAGGCATGCCCACCGGCAAACTGAGCGATGCCATTAATTCAACATTCGGATCCTTCGACATTTTCAAAAAACAATTTGCCGAGGCCGGTGCAACACGTTTTGGTTCAGGTTGGGCATGGCTTGTGGTTGGTGACGACGGGAAGCTTTTCATCACTTCCACCGCTAACCAGGATAATCCCTTAATGAATATTGATGTAAAACGGGGTACTCCTGTTTTATGCCTCGATGTTTGGGAACACGCTTATTATCTGAAATACCAGAATAAACGTGGCGATTATATATCCTCGTTCTGGAATGTATTAAACTGGGATTTTGTTCAGCAGCAATACGAAAAAGCGCTGGCAAAAAGCAAATAAATAGTGGCAACAAAGGGAACGAAAAAGCCCGGTAGTATTTTTACTGCCGGGCTTTCGTGTTTTTATTCTTTTACGAAATTATTATTCGAACGAGATGATCGCTTTCTTAATAATATCAATTGCTTCGCGCAACTGGCTTTCGCTGATAACCAATGGAGGTGCGAACCTGATGATATTTCCGTGCGTTGGTTTAGCCAGCACACCCATATCTTTCATTTTCACGCATACATCCCATGCTTCGAAACCGTTTTTAGGCTTGATTACAATAGCATTGAGTAAGCCTTTACCACGAACCAGTTCTATCATATCGCTTTTTAAAGCGCTGAGTTCATCGCGGAATATTTTTCCAAGGTATTCAGCCTTTTCGGCAAGTTTTTCCTCTTTTACCACTTCGAGGGCTGCAATAGCAACACGGGCTGCAATCGGGTTTCCACCAAAGGTTGAACCATGCTCACCTGGTTTTATGGTAAGCATAATTTCATCGTTGGCCAGAACCGCTGATACAGGAAATGCGCCTCCCGAAAGAGCTTTTCCTAAAATAAGTATATCAGGACGAACATTTTCGTGATCGCATGCCAGCAGTTTTCCTGTACGTGCAATACCGGTCTGAACTTCGTCGGCAATAAACAATACATTGTTTTTCTTACAGATATCATATGCTTTCGACAAATACCCTTCGTCTGGTACAAAAACACCGGCCTCGCCCTGAATAGGCTCAACAAGGAAACCTGCTACATTTTTATCAGCCAGCGCATTTTCGAGTGCTGCAAGGTCGTTGTAAGGTATCGTAATAAAACCAGGAGTATAAGGTCCAAAGCCTTTGTACGAATCCGGATCGGTCGACATCGAAATAATAGTAATGGTACGGCCGTGGAAGTTATTCTCGCAAACAACAATTTTAGCCATTCCATCCTCAATACCTTTTACTTTGTAAGCCCATTTACGGCAGAGTTTTAATGCAGTTTCGTCGGCTTCGGCTCCCGAATTCATCGGCAAAACCTTATCATATCCAAAATATTCGGTGATATATTTCTCGTATATACCGAGCATATTGTTATAAAAAGCCCTTGAGGTAAGTGTAAGCGTGCGAGCCTGATCGACCATAGCTTCCACAATTTTTGGATGGCAATGACCCTGGTTAACGGCCGAATACGCCGACAGGAAATCAAAATATTGTTTTCCTTCCACATCCCACACAAGGGCGCCTTCGCCTTTGGCCAGTACCACTGGTAACGGATGATAATTGTGTGCACCATATTTGTCTTCCAGCTCAATTGCTTTGGCTGATGTTAAATCTTTCAGGATTTCGTTAAGCATAAAATTATTGATTTAATGTGTGTTAAATTAAAATATGAAGCAAAGGTAACTATTAAAAATGAACTGGCAAATGCCGGGGGAAAAAGTGCCCTTCGTTCCGATAGCTATCGGAACCGCTCAGGGTAAAAATAGTGAATAGTGCCCTTCGGCTACGCTCAGGGTAAAAATAGTGAATAGTGAATAGTGAACCCGATTATTATCAGGAGCAAAGTGAATGGAGGAAAGAGAAAACGGAACAGCAAATAACCTCTGTGGTCCTCCGTGTTCTCAGTGCCTCCGTGGTAAAAGAAATACAAAATGCAATCCCAACAATTATTGGTGGCAAAGTGAAGAGTGCGCTAAAACTGATTATTGCTTATGATACCCTGTAATCCTTGAACACCGAAGGCATTTCCTGCCTGACTGCCTGCTTTGCGCAGGTAAACTGCAGGCAGGGAACAATTGAACAAACGAACAATAGAACATTAGAACATTAGAACCCTTGAACGGCGCAGCCAATTCCTGCCTGACTGCCTGCCTGCTTTGCGCAGGTAAACTGCAGGCAGGGAACGCCGAAGGCAATTGAACCTTGAACCCGCACTTCGTTCCGATAGCTATCGGAACCGCTCAGTGCTGGTAATTCCCTGAATCTTTAAATTCCTCAACCCCAAACCTACCCCCTCGCAACTGCCCCGTCATTTTTAACCAGTACTTTATAATTCAGCGATGGTGAAGGCAAAAAGTTTCCGAGTCCAAGTTTTTTCCAGTTTTCATCAATGTATTGAATTGTTTCGTCGTCCATAGCCACTACATTGGGCCATTGGCGTTTGAAACCATCGGCAGCAAGCGACTTACCGGTTCCATCAATAGCCATGGGCGCTGTGGGCTGACCATTTTGCGATGTTGCATAAAAACAATCCCTCAGCGGATCAATATTATTTGCGACAAGCCAAACGATATCTTCCATGCGTATATGAACGGCCTCGGGGTCAACATAAACAAGCCAGTGAATGCCATGCAATGCACCCGAGTCGGACAGTTCCTGATGTACCTCCCGGATATTTGCATTTTCCTTTTCGATTCCCAGTACGAGTACCGGTAAATTTTCGCGCGTGAGCGAAAAATTAGCGGTAAACCCCTCCAGACCCGGGTGATTTTCTTTAAAAGCTGGTTTGATAATGTCTCCGAAAGGAGCCTCGCCGGCAAAGTTCGAAGTTGCATCAATTCCCAATTTGCTTCCCAATGCAAACCTGCTGCTCGAATGATCGAGAACATCGACCGGGCCCCCTGTTAAAAATAACATCCTCAACCGGGTGAACGTATTCACAAATCAGTTTAGCAACGGCACGGCTATCGTTCAGGTCAACAGGGGCATCAGTTACGATCAAAACCTTGTTAAACATCAACTGACCGGCTCCCCACAACGCATTCATCACTTTTTGTGCCTGTCCCGGATAGGTTTTCTTAATTTTTACCAAAACGATATTATGAAAAACGCCTTCGTCGGGCATTACCATATCCAGTATTTCGGGTAATATGCTTAACCTTATTAGTGGCAGAAAAATCCGTTCGGTGGCTTTTCCCAGCCATTTGTCCTCCTGTGGCGGAATGCCAACGATGGTAGTCGGGTAAACGGCATTTTTACGATGCGTAATGCAGGTAACATGAAACACCGGGTAATAATCGGCCAGCGAATAAAACCCGGTATGATCGCCAAAAGGACCTTCCATAATAAGTTCTTCTTCTGTATCCACATAGCCTTCGATAATAAAATCGGCATCGGATGGCACCTCAATATCCGAGGTTAGGCATTTCACCAGTTCCACTTTCTTTTTACGAAGGAAACCTGCCAGTAAATATTCATCTAAATTTTCGGGAAGTGGAGCTGTGGCGCAGTAGGTGTAAGCAGGATCGCCACCCAGCGCTACAGCCACCGGCATTTTTAAGCCCAAACGCTTATATTCGCGGAAGTGTGCTGCTGAGTTTTTATGCAGGTGCCAGTGCATGCCTGTTTTATCAGGGCCAAATACCTGCATGCGATACATACCCACATTGCGTACGCCGGTTTCGGGATGGCGCGTATGTACTACTGGCAGGGTGATAAAAGGTCCGCCATCGTGAGGCCAGCAGGTAAGCACAGGTAATTTCGATAGATCAGGATTTTCCATTACTACTTGCTGGCAGGCGCCTTTTCCTTTTTTACGGCGTGGCATAAAAGCCGCAACTTCGGCAAGTGTGGGCAAAAGAGCCAGTTTACTGAAAAACGAATCGCGGGGAGTCATCAATCCTGCCATCAGGGCATCGATCTGCTTTGCAGTATCTTCGAGGGTTTGCACTCCAAGCGCCAGGCACATACGTTTTTCGCTACCCATCGAATTAATGAGCAAAGGGAACTGTGTGCCGTTGTTTTCGAAGAGCAGAGCTTTACCATCGTTTTTACTCATGCGATCGGTGATTTCGCTGATCTGAAGGTGTGGCGATACGTATTCCTTTATCCTGATCAGTTCATCTGCCTGCTCGAGTGCTTGTATAAATGCCTGAAGACCTGTGTATGACATGGTTATTTGTTAATTGATATTCCGGTGTAATAATCCGATAAAGCTACAAAAATTTAAACTTCACTTTTAAAAAAGCTTGTAACGTGGTATCATTCTATTTTATAATTGGAGATTATTAAACGAAAAAAAAGATTTAATTTTGCAGAAAGCTGAATAAATATCCCCTAAACCCATAAATACCTATGAAAAAAATTATTGTTTTTGCCCTTGCCGGCCTTATTTTTTACGGTTGTTCCAATTCGAAGCCCAAAAGTGAAACCGATGGGCAGGCGCAACAAAATCTGATCCAGATAACCAATGATATGGAAAATGCTTCGGCAGTAATCCCTTCGTGGATCAACGAAAAAACGGTTATTGCCATGAAAGAGCCTGTGGCACATTCGGGTGAGTTTGCCTGCCTAACCAACGATACCATTGAATACAGCTATGCTTACCAGGAACTCTTCAAAAATATCAATACAGGCCTGCCTGTGAAAGCCACTGTAAGCGGATGGGCTTATACCACTGTTGCTTCACCTAAGTTGGGTGTTATATGCAACATCAGCGAAAATAACGTTCAGTACGAATGGATGGTTGTTCCTTTAACCGAGAGTCTGACCGAAACCGGCAAATGGGTTGAGTTTTCGGCAAATTTCTATTTCCGCAAGCCCATAAACCCCGAGCAGGAAGTCAGGATTTTTGCATGGAACCAGTCGAAAATGCCGATCTATCTCGATGATCTCAAGATCAATTTTGAATACTAACACCTGTTAACAGGCAAAAAAAAGAGAAGGTTTATTTCGGACCTTCTCTTTTTTTTTATTTTTCGACAGCGCCTTCAACCGCGCCGAACTCTTTATCACCAAAGGAATCAGGTTTGTCCTCTTCGTTATATTTCGAAGGGCATTTTAACAAGAGGCTGCTTGCCTCAAACTGGTCGTTCTCGATTTTACCAATAACCACAACCTGCTCCGACTTCTCGAAGTCCTGCGGTTTGGCACCCTTGTATTTCACCTGCCGCTCAACACCTTTTTCATCGGTCATATAAAAAGTAAATGTGTTGGCATCCACTTTTGTATCGTAAACAATGGGTTTTTCTTTCACCAGTTTGCCGATAACGTGAAATTCCTTACCCGGGTTTTCAACAGCAGCAGTGAAATCGGAATAGGTACTGGTATTTGCAAAAAGGCTTATAATTACGCCTACGGCTGCAACTACAAATACAAGTATTAATATATGAGTTTTTTTCATGTTTAGTTCCGGTTGTTTTTTATTTCTTTTTCCATTTTTGTTACCCGCCTGTCGATCCAGAAAAGATACACTGCCAAACCGATCAAAATGGTTGAAAGTACAGTGATCACCACAAATGTTTTAGTCTCTTCCATTATATTTTTGTATTAATTAAACAAAGAAATGCTTTTATTGTTTCAAAAATCGCTTATTCACCACTCACTTTACATCTCTGGATTATCGAGGTGTACCCTGATGTTGGCCATTTTAACCCTGATACCTGTAAGCCAGTAGCCGATAATAATCCAGCCTGCTATGGCAGGATAAAACACCATACGCATCATAATATCGAGGTTGGTAACCGTCATAGGGCTGCCCCCTTTACCCGGATGTAGCGATCCCTGCGCCAGGCGGGGTAGTATGCCGATAAAAACGATAAGCATTACGAATGCAAACACGTTATACACAGCAGCTATGCGGGCACGTTTATTATCTTCGTCGATGGAGCGCCTGAGCACCACATAAGCGAAGTAAGCCAGTATAGTAATGGCGGCACCGTTCAACTGCGGATCGTTTGTCCAGGGAGCTCCCCAGGTGAAATTAGCCCATTCCATGCCTGTGACAATTCCCATCACTCCGAAAAACAAACCTACGTTAATGGATTGTATCGCGTAAACATCATGTTTTAAATCGAATGTCGAGAGGTATCTGAGGCTTCGCACCAAGGAAGTGCCAAACATTACCATCATACTGAACCACATTACCACGTGGAAAAACAAATTCCGGATGGACTGCCTGATAATAGGCAAATCAGGTACTTCGATCAGGAAACCGGCAATAATGCTGTAAAGCACCAGCGCCACACCTAGCAGTTTCCACCAGTTTTTTTTAAAAAATTCGTTCATATTTCTCTGCAATTATACTTTTTATAATTTGTATCTTCTTGGAATGAAAGGATGTGACTAATCGCGCCACAGGTAAGGAAACAACACGTATGACAGTGCAATTACTATGGCATTAAGCATAAACAGGGCGCCAAGGTATTTTAAATTTCCCGAAAAGGTTCCTACATCCAGGGCAGCAGCCGACACTTTCATTAACGTAAGCAACAAGGGCATTACCACCGGGAAACTCAGTATGGCCATCAGCGCGAAATTATTGTTGGTACGCGATGCTATAGCTGCAATCATGGTGAGTGCCGAAGCGAATCCGAAACTTCCCAGCAGCAAAGCGCTGATAAATAATGGGTAATTGACCACGAACTCTCCCATCAGCGATGTGAATACCAGCAAACACAGCAGCGAAAGCACTCCCATTAACATAAAATTGTAGATCATTTTCGACAGAATGATCGCCTGTGGACTGGTAACTGTGTAGTAATACAACTGACGCGATGTACTTTCCTGCACAAAACTCTTTGATACAGCATTAACCGCAGCAAACAGCATGATAATCCAGAAAAGGCTGTTCCATGTAGCTGAATCGATTATCCGTGCAAACGAAAGATAGCAAACAAAAATGGTTGAAACCACATACAGCAAAATACCATTGATGGCATAGCGCTGCTTGAATTCAAGCTTAATATCTTTCAGTACAAGGTATTTGATCTCGCTCAGTAGCATTAGTGTATTTTCAGGGTGCAAAGATATAAAAAGCTGTATGTATAAAGCAGTTATTCGGATTTTAAATATTTAGGGGATTCAGATAGTGAAAAGAGAAGAGTGAATAATGAATAGTGCGCCTTGGTGGTAGAAAAAAAATAGGTCAAAATGCAATCCCGATAGCTGTCTGTGATCATAAAACTCAAAGGTCAAAAGTTAGGTGAATATACTACCAACTTTTTGCAATGACAAAACCGAAATCTGACAATATTTTTTACAAAGAAATTGTTTTTTATATCTTGTTGAATTAAAGCTGATAGCATTTCAGGATGATGAAAACTGATAAGATTGGGACTCATCTTTGCGGTAAAAAAAGCAACTTCCCACTGATTACTCCGAATAAAAGGAAATTGGTTTAATTGAACAAATCCCCCGGCTTTCAGCCACCCCCTTTGGGTTTCGGCTTCGCTCAACCACCAAAAGGGGGACGTGCTAACAGATATTATTTAACAATAACCTTGCGTGAGGTTTGGCTGTTGCCGATTTTTACTGTGAAAAGATACATTCCGCTTGTGAGTGCCGAAATGTTTACTTTGTATGTATGGTAACCGTTGTTTTGTAAGCCGTAGTTATTGGCGATAATAAGTTTACCCATACCATCATATACATTAACTTCAACTTTACCCGCTACCTTAATCAGCACCGAAACATTTGTATAATCAATAGCCGGGTTTGGCGAAACCATAACATCTTTAGCAATATCTACCGGTTTTATTGCAGGACCGAATGACGCTACTGAAAGGTAGTTTACATAATTGTCGGAAGGTGAATCAGCATCGGCTCCAATGGCAGTTCCTGGTTCGGCATCAAGGTGGTATAAAATATTAAATTTATTAAAAATACCTGCCTCGGTTGAATAAGCCAATGAAGCATAAACACATTCATCATACGAATGAATAATATCATCATTTAAGTCAATTGCACTTGTCCAATTATTTGTACCGAAATCTTTAGAAGTCAAATACACATGCCGGTATAACTGGCTATTAGGAGTTGCACCTGAATTAACCAGGTCTTCGCGGCAGGATGAATACGTTACGTAAATTTTATCTTCATTATCAATTATTATCTGCCCCATGCTGCTTAACGAGGAGCCATAAAGCCCAAAAGGAAATTCATTGGCACCAACTTCAGGAAAATCAATTTCTCCGCTACCATTAATATCTTCCATGTATCCAATAAGGTTACCGTTTGCTTGCAGTAAATCGAGGTCGCTGAGCTGGGTTGTATCTAGCTGTGGCATTGATTCATTCCAGTAAATAAGCCCATCGGTATAGGGATAATAGGAGTTACCGGCAACCACAAAATCGTCATCCGAAACCCGCATCCGGCCAAATACAACATGAGCTTTACCCTGGCTATCCAACGCTACCGATAGAGAAGCATCGGTTGACGCCATAATAGGTGTTGGAGCATCAGTCAATATAGGCATCGTAAATACGGTGATTTTTGTCCAGCTTACACCATTATCATATGATTTCATCACCCAGGCGCCACCCATTCCATCGGCAACGGCAAATGCAATGGTATCACCTTTAGGCGCAGCCCATGAATAAGCATCGGCATTAAAGCCTCTGAAGCTTTTTCCGGTACCTGCTCCTAACGAATCAGCTTCGAGGCCGGGTAAAATTCTGGCAGTTTCCCAGGTTTCTCCTCCATCAGTTGACCGGTAATACAGCAGCGCAAGGTCGAGACCCTGGTAAGCGACGCCCGAAATGGCAATTATATGGATGGAATTTCCTGTAGTAAGAGCGCGTGGCCACGAAACCTTAGTTGCCCCTGTGGGAGCAGCCAGGAAAGTAGTAGTCCACGCTCCGGTGCCTTTGGCAGGTCTTTTCGAAATCTGGAGCCCGTTCACAAAATCATGAGCAACTACCAACTCCCCTGCTCCTAACGGACAGTACGAAGGCCAACCTGTGCGAACCGGTTCGATACGGGTGGTAGGTTCGGCACCCCAGCTGACGCCATTAAAATAATTGTAACCGGTTCCGCGGTCAGCATAAGCGGTAGCTGCAAATCCCATGGTCCACACACCGCCAATTGTACCATCGGGATAAACATAAATACGATTAGCGACGGCACTATTGGTTTGTAAATCATAAACGGTACTACCAACTTGGGTTTCGATAACCGAAGCATAATTACCAGATGTGGAAAAGGCATTATTCCCTGGCTTGTAAACCGCCGGGTTATCTGAAATATCTCCGATAACGGTTTTCTCCAGCTTACCGGTTCTATCGTTATTATCTGATTGTTTTGTGCAGATTTTTTGGGCAGGTACATTAATAGCAGTAACAACAGCCAACAATAAAAGTAATAGTGTTTTCATTTCGCAACGTTTTAAAAGTTGATAATTTAATTTGCCGGTGATATTTAAGCCGGCCACAAAGAACATATATATTAAGTAGGCCTATACAAAAATAGCATTATTTATAAAGGAACTCAAGATTTTAATTTCATATTATTTGACAACAATGCTGTTTATCAATTTTTTGTAAGAATACAACAAGGATGCAAAAGTCTATTTGTTTTTTTTCACACTTAAAGCATCCATAATGTCGCCTCTACGAGGCTTTTACGGTTGCCTGCTATTTTTCAACCATAATGTCGTGCCTACGGCACTTATAGAGTAAACGTTTGATAACGCGAGAAATACAGATTGAATTTAAAACTATTTGCATTTTACAGCCGTTCTCTCTCCCCGACCCTATCTTTTATAATACAAGAAGGGCCGCCTTTTTCAAAGCAGCCCTTCCGTAATAAATTTCAGCTGGAAATTATTTAACAATAACCTTACTTGAGGTTTGGTTGTTGCCAATTTTTACTGTGAACAGATACATTCCGCTTGTGAGAGCCGAAGTATTTACTTTGTAAGTATGGTAACCGTTGGTTTGTAAGCCGTAGTTATTGGCAATAACAAGTTTACCCATACCATCATACACATTAACTTCAACTTTGGCGGTATTGTTTACCAAAACCGATACATTAGCGAAATCGCTTGCAGGGTTTGGCGAAACCATAACGTCTTTTGCAATATCAACAGGTTTGTTGCTAACAAAAGTAGGGAAAGTGAGGTAGTTCATGTAGTTATCGTTGTATGTAGGATCTTCGTCGCCCCTTACGGATAAACCTGGCTCAGGATCCAACTGGTAAACGAAGTGCAGTTTATCATCCATTGAATACGACATGGAAGCAAATACGCACTCATCGTACGAATGCTCAATGTCCTCGGTTAAATCGCGTTGTGGCGACCATGTATCTTCTCCACTCATTTTTGAAGTCAAAAAGAGGTGACGGTAAATTTGCGCTACCGGTGTTGCACCAGCATTCACAAGATCCTCGCGGCATTCGGAGAATGAAATAAATACGTTATCATTATAATCAACAGCAATCTGAGGCATGGAGCTCAACGAAGCGTAATACGTGCCAAAAGGGAATGAACCCGAAGCTACTTCAGGGAAATCAATTAAATCGTTTCCGTTATAATCTTCCATGTATCCAACCAGGTTACCGTTAGCAAACAGAAGATCGAGGTCGCTGATTTGGGTAGTATCAAGAACAGGCATATCCTCATTCCAGTATATCAAACCATCAGTGTAAGGATAAAATGAAGAACCAGCTGTTACCAGGTCATCATCTGATACTCTCATACGGCCAAAAGCAACATGTACTTTTCCCATTTTATCAATAGCAATGGCTGAGAAATCATCGGTAGTGGAATAAATTACGTCTACAACAGGTTCTCCAGGAAATTCAAAAGCAGTTACTTTTGTCCAGTTGGTACCGTTATCGAACGATTTGAAAGCGAAAACACCGCCCCATCCGTCAGTTACAACAAATGCGAGGGTATCGCCTTTGGGCGCTGCCCATGCGTATGCATCACCACCAAAACCGGTGAAATTCGCATTCAGGTTGAGCGATGCAGCCTCGAGGCCAGGTATAATAGTTGGGCCAGTAAATGTTGCTCCACCATCAGTTGATCTGAAATAAAGCATAGCATTGGTCAAACCCTGGTAAAGAGCATATGAATTTACAATAATGTGAATGCTGTTGCCATTTGTAATAGCGCGTGGCCATACATAACCATCAGCACCTGGAATTGCGGTCGATGTCCATGTACCGGTTCCTTTGGCAGCCCTGCTTGTAAAATAGAGACCGGTACCGGTGTGTGAAACAACCATTTCGCCATCGTTAAGCGGTGCATATGATGGCCATCCGTTCCTGAGAACTTCGGAAGCGATACGTGCTGTTGGGATTTCGCCCCAGCTCACACCATCAAAATAGTTATAACCTGTACCACGATCAGCAAAACCGGTAGCAGCGAGTCCTTGTGTCCAAACTGCGCCAACAGTTCCGTCAGGATACGCATAAATACGGTTTTGTACTGCTGAATTCGATTGCAGATCATACAATGTCATGCCTACTGGTGTTTCGCTAACACCTGCTGTACGTTGTGGGAAATAGTTGTGGTTGAACAAGGGAGTAGTAATGCTTGGTTCAACGATGATTTTTTTGTTCCGCATTTCAGCCTTGATATTGGCTTTTTCGGGTGAAGGTTGTGCAATTTTTTGTGCCGACACCGAAATGCCTATAACCAGCGCAAAAACAGTGAGTAAGGTAGTCTTCATTTTTAATTTATTTTATTAAACAGTTATTGAATTGTAGTGTTTTTTTATTGTATTTGATAATGTGTTCCGCATTTATTTATGCTTTGCAAATATAATGGTTTATATTTACTATAGCGAAAAAACCTAATTTTTTCTTAGGAAATTATTCGTAATTCTGGCGAATAACGGAAATGTTAATACCCATGTTGCAAAAAACACAGGTGAATCAGTATCGAATTACTTTTATTAACCGTGTATGCATATCGACTGTAAAAAAGTTAAATAGAAGAGTGATTCTATGAATTAACCCAATAAAAAAAACGCGGGGCTGATACAAATTTGCATCAGCCCCGCGCTGCAATAAACAGCACTATAATTTGCTTATTTTACAATTACCTTTTTGGTTGTTTGGCTTGAACCAGCCTGTACACTAAACAGGTAAATACCACTTGGCAGTGATGATGTGTTCACTTTGTAAACATGAATACCAACCGGCTGAACGCCATAATTATTGGTAGCAACCAGTTTACCCATTACATCGTACACTTTTACATCAACTTTTCCAGCTGCGTTAAGAGTAACCTGAACATTGGCATAATCATCAGCAGGGTTTGGTGATACTTTAACATCTCTCGAAATATCAACAGGTTTGTTGCTTACAAAAGTTGGGAAAGTAAGGTAGTTAAAATAATTATCTCCGTATGTATCAGCATCTCCTGCAACAGCGGTACCAGGTTCAGGATCAAGCTGGTATATGAAATGCAGCCTGTCGTCCATTGAATACGACATCGAAGCCCAAACACATTCGTCGTATGAGTGGATAACATCATCAGTCAGATCAATAGGATCCGACCAATCTTCCTGGTTGTACATTTTCGAAGTCAGGTACAAATGGTAGTACAATTGTACATTAGGATTTGCACCGGCGTTAACGAGGTCTTCGCGGAGTGAGGAATAAGAAACAAAAATGTTATCATCTTTATCGACTGCCATTTGAGTAAAACTCGAAAGTGCGGCAAACCTGTAACTCACCCCATGGATAACTTCCTGAAGGAACTTCGGGGAAATCAATTTCGCCGTTTCCATCGATGTCCATCATTGAACCAATCCACATCTTGTGGGCTACAAGCGAATCAACATTGTTAAAAATGCTGCTATCAATAGCAGGCATTGATTCGTTCCAATAGACTATACCATCAGTATAAGGGAAATAGCTCCACGAGAGAGCAGTTATATCAAGATTTGTCATTTTATACCTAGGGCCTACAAAATGAGCCATTCCATGCCTGTCGATTGCACAGGAAGTAACTTCATCAAAAGTAGCAGCAGTCAGCATTTTCTTCAGGCACCGCACTTGTAAATTTAGGGAAGTCGAATACAGTAACTTTGGTCCAGGTAAGGCCATTATCGAATGACTTCATTACCCAGGCTCCACCTAAAATATCAACTACACAGAAACCAATGGTATCGCCCATTGGAGCTGCCCATGAGTAGCAATCGCCACCAAAACCTACAAATCCAGGATTACCGTTCAAATCGGCTAGGGCTAATCCGGCAGGAACTGCAGGAGTTGTCCAGGTAGCTCCGTTATCGGAAGAACTCATATAAACAACTGCAAAGTCCAAACCTTCGAAAATGGCATTTGTGTTTGTAATAACGTGAATTTTACCGTTACTGGTCATAGCCCTTGGCCAGGTAAATCCGGCAGTGTTAGGGATGGTGGTGGTTGTCCATGCGCCTGTACCTCTAACTGGTCTGCTTGAAAAATTTAATCCACCTCCGTGTGAAACTATCATTTCGCCATCACCAAGCGGAGCATACGAAGGCCAGCCTGTACGAACGGCTGTTTCAACGCGCTCGGTAGGAGCATCGCCCCAGCTCACACCATTAAAATAATTGTAGCCTGATCCGCGATCAGCAAAAGCTGTTGAGGCAAATCCCATAGTCCATGTAGCTGCTACAGTTCCGTCAGGATATGCATAAATACGGTTTTGTATGTTTGAATTCGACTGAAGATCATAAACCGATGCTCCAATCTCAGTTTCATTTACACCGGTTGATCTGGGTCCGTCACCAGGCCGGTAGAGGGTTGATGAACCAATAGGATCCGCAAATGTTGGCAAGTCAGTTCCTACAGATGTAATGTTTGCTTTATCGGCCGGAATCTTGGCAACTTTTTGAGCTGACAAAGAAAAGGCAATCACTAGAGCAAAAACAGAGAGTAATGTTGTCTTCATTTTAAAATGGTTTTGTTAAACATTGATTGATTATGGTTGTTGATTTATTTCTTTCCGATACTTTGTAACAAGATCGTATTCGTATGCAAATATAATAGAAATAAATCAGAAATAATAATTCACTTTGAATTTTGTGAAATTATTATAACTTCTGCTTATTCCAGGTAAAAATGAGCGCTTAGAAGCATTTGCCAATGGCCTATACACCTAAATATCAGCAGAATAAAAAAACTTCAGGCATTTTAATATTTGTTTCAAACACGGCCATTCTTTCGAAATACAAATGGGAACAATCAAAAAAAATCAAGGCAGACACAAAAATTGCATCTGCCCTGATTACAGTGAAACCTTCAAAAACTACTTTTTTATCACCTTTTTTGTAGTTTGTATTGTACCGGTTTGTATAGTGAACATGTATATACCCGATGGCAGCAATTGTGTATTTACCCTAAAAACATGGGTGCCTACGTTCAGTTTACCATAGTTATTGCTTATAACCATCCGGCCGGTTGCATCATACACCTGGATATTAACCGGGGTGTTATCAATTACCGAAACCTGTACATCAGCATATTGGGTGGCAGGATTTGGCGAAATTTTCACATCCTTTACAATTGTAGCGGGCTTTAACCCTACAAAAGTGGGGAATGTAAGGTAATTCAGATAGTTATCGCCATAAGGATCGACATCGGAACCCACGGCAGTGCCTGGCTCGGGATCGAGCTGATATACCAGATGCAGCATATCGTTGGTAGTGTAAGACAGGGAGGCATATACGCACTCGTCGTACGAGTGTTCGATATCGTCAGTTAAATCGCGCGGTTCGGACCATTCGGAACCATTCATTTTCGATATCATATAAAGGTGCCTGTATAATTGGGTGTTAGGAGCAGCGCCTGAGTTAATAAGATCCTCGCGACAGGATGAATACGAAACAAATATGTTATCATCCTTATCAATCACCATCTGGGCCATGCTGGTAAGCGACGAGCCATAAAGTCCGAATGCAAATTCGCCCGATCCTACTTCAGGGAAATCAATTTCTCCATTATTATTGTAATCCTGCATGGTGGCAAGCAGGTTGCCGTTAGCTTCGAGCAAATCGTAACTATTCAACTGGGCAGTATCGAGTTGAGGCATGGTTTCGTTCCAGTAAATAAGACCGTCGGTATAAGGATAATAGGAATTGCCAGCGACAGCAAAATTATCGTCGGAAGCTCTCATGCGGCCAAATACAACGTGTGCTTTACCCTCACTATCCAAAGCCATCGACATGGAATTGTCGTGTGAAGCAAAAATATCGTAGGGTGCGGTTGTGGTAACCGGAACGGTAAATACGGTAACTTTTTCCCAGGTAAGGCCGGCATCGAATGATTTCATAACCCATAAACCACCCATCTGATCACCAAACACAAATGCTACCGTATCGCCTTTAGGAGCTGCAAAGTTGTAAGCATCTCCATCTAAGCCTGAAAAGCTTCCTCCTGTAATAACACCAAGTGCTGCAGCATCCATACCTGGAAGTATTGTTGGTCCGGTAAAGGTGGTAGCACCATCAGTTGACCTGTAATATACCAATGCCCTGCTTAGCCCCATATAAGTACCATCGTCGGTACAGGCAAGCAGGTGAACGGTGTTACCCGAGGTCATAACCCTTGGCCAGAGCAAAGCTGTGCCACCAACTGTAGGACCAACAAGTTGGGTGGTTGTCCAGGCGCCGGTTCCTCGCGTGGGTCTTGTAGTTATAAGCGCTGCCGTTGAACCGTTATGTGTTACAACGATTTCGCCATCGCCAAGCGGGGCGTACGAAGGCCAGCCACAGCGTGCATTTTCGATACGGGCAGTAGGTTCAGCCTGCCATTCCACCCCATTGAAATAATTATACCCTGTACCACGCTCCGAAAAGCCGGGGTTGGCAACACCGAAAATCCAGGTAGCTGCAATGGTTCCATCGGGATAGGCGTAAATACGGTTTTGAACCGAAGCGTTACTTTGGTTGTCGTATCTTGTATTTCCAATAAGCGCTTCAGTTACACCGGGTGTTCTATTAAAGGTGTTAGCCGGCTGGTAACCGGGAATATAGCCTGTTGAAAAGTTAGTGGTTTCATCCACTGTTTGTTTCAGAAACAAAGCGGCATCGGGTTTGGCTGTAGCTGATTGTTTGGTCACAACTTTTTGTGCTGACACTGCTATGCCGAAAACAAGTGCGAAAATTAAAAGTAGAGAGGTTTTCATAATTTAATTTTAAAATTAGTATTGGATTAACTGGAACATTTGACTGTAATTCGTTGATTCTCATCCAAAGGACGCAGGACAAATATAGTAAAAATATTGTTATGATATATGCTATTGCTTATAAAAATACCGGATTTTGGAATTATCCGGAATAACTAAGAATTTCATTCAGAATTTTCGCTCAAATTACAGCGGGTTAAAAAACACTTTCACTAACCAACAGCTAAAATTACCAGATAGTTAAAGCGCAGATATAAGCATTTGTTAATGCAAAAAACGAACAATACATAAAGGGTGTTACCAGCTTCGTTGCGACAGCAAGAGCCGTATAAACAAAGATTAAATAATATGCTATTACTTAAAATTAGACTAACAGTATTTATTATTACTCAACCACTTTATCCCTGGTATTGAGCGGGATGATTGTTGAGCGGCCAATTCCGGGTTTTTGGTCAAAATATTTGCGATAGGTTATATGTTTTTTCGAAAAATCGGCACCTACCGATTCGTGCAGCATGCGCATTTTGGGATTAAAATCGCCTACCCATGAGAGTTCTATTTCAGTGTATTGCCTGTGTTTTTTCATTACTTCATTCATGTGCCAGAAGAGCGCTGATTCGATTCCTGATTTCTGGTAATGTGTTTTTACACCCATAATGGTGATGCGGGTACGTGAAAAAACGCGATTTTTACCATAAAGTGCTATTTTCAGTTTACCCCAGAGGTTTATTTTCCCGTTAAAGAATCGCAACATCTGGTTGATATCAGGCAGCATTACTTCAAAAGCAATGGGTTCGTCGCCGTAGTAAGCAAACCATATAAATTCAGGCACAAGCAGCGATTTCATATCGGCCAGCATAATACGGATTGCTTCCGGTTCGGTAGGCGTGAAATTTTCGTGAAACTGCCAGGCATCGTTATATACTTCTATAAAATCGGCTATAAATTTTTCAGAGTCATCGTACGAAAAATGCTTAAAATTGTACATGGGTTTTTGGCGCACCCAGTCGGCAATCTTCCAGAAACGCTCGGGGAAGGGCTTATGCAAATCCAATAAATTTGTTACCTGCTCGAAGTATATCGAAAAGCCATAGTTTTCGAACAATTCCTTATAATATGGCGGATTGTAGTTCATGCCAAAACTCTGTGGTATAAACCCCTCGACGAGCAAACCCCAGAAATTATCATTTTCGCCGAAGTTAACAGGGCCATCCATTGCTTCCATCCCTCTTTCGGACAGCCAGGCATGGCAGGTATCGAACAGCAGTTTTGCAGCATTGTAATCGTTAACACATTCGAAAAATCCCATGCCTCCGGTCGGCACCTGGAAAGTATAGGCTTTTTTAGTGTTGATAAACGCTGCAACCCTGCCCGAAAGCTTGTTGTTTTCATCAAGAAGGATCCAGCGGGCTGCTTCACCATGGGTAAAAAATGTGTTTTTGCCGGGGGTGAATATTCCTTCTATTACATCGTCGGGAGGGCAGATAAAATTTTTATCATTTTTATAAATGATTCGCATCACCTTGTGAAAGCGCTCACGGTCATTTTTGTTGTTGACACTAACTATTCGATATTCCATATTGCGACGGTAGATAACTTTTGCGCAAAGATAAAATAAAAGTGGTTGATTGGTTGGTGGGTTTGAGGGTTTGAAGGGTTCAATGCCTGCGGCGTTCAAGTGCCTGCGGCGTTCAAAGGGTTCAAGTGCCTTCGGCGTTCCCTGCCTGCAGTTTACCTGCGCAAAGCAGGCAGGCAGTCAGGCAGGAAATGCCTTCGGCGTTCAAAGGGTTACAGGGTTTCATGAGCAATGAGCAGTATTAGTGCACTCTTCACTTTGCTCTCGATAATTATCTTGATTGCATTTTGCATTTTGATCCCGATAGCTATCGGGATTGCATTTTGCATTTTGCATTTCTTTAACCACGGAGGCACTGAGAGCACAGAGAACCACAGAGGTTATTTATGTTCTTGCATTTTCTCTTTCTTCCTTTCACTTAGATTCCGATATCGGGATTGACCTATTCATTTTGCATTTTGAGTAAACGAGTTACCCCATCCCGATAGCTATCGGGACCGGAGGGGCTAAACGTGGACGAGATTATCAATAAGTTGCACTTTTCCCTTCATTCATCCTTTAACTTTGCTCTTTGACCTTTGCATTTTGACCTTTGCCCTTTGACCTTTGAATGCTGAGTCGAAGCATGCATTTTGCCCTTCGAATGCTGAGCGGAGTCGAAGCATGCATTTTGCCCTTCGAATGCTGAGCGGAGTCGAAGATGCATGCATTTTGCCCTTCGAATGCTGAGCGGAGTCGAAGCATGCATTTTGCCCTTCGAATGCTGAGCGGAGTCGAAGCATGCATTTTGCCCTTCGAATGCTGAGCGGAGTCGAAGCATGCATTTTGCCCTTCGAATGCTGAGCGGAGTCGAAGCATGCACTTTGAATTTTGCCCTTCGAATGCTGAGCGGAGTCGAAGCATGCACTGATTTTGCCCTTCGAATGCTGAGCGGAGTCGAAGCATGCACTTTGAATTTTGCCCTTCGAATGCTGAGCGGAGTCGAAGCATGCATTTTGAATTTCACTTTATGCCAAACTAATCACCAAAAGCCTGCCATGGCTTTCACAATATTCATACCTTTGCAGGTTACGAAAAAGGCCTCTGGTGAAAAGACTATATCTGCTTATATTACGATCGTATGCGGGACCTGCACTGGCCACATTTTTTGTGGTGGTGTTTGTATTGCTAATGCAGTTTCTGTGGCGTTATGTCGACGAACTGGTTGGTAAAGGCCTTGAATGGAATATTATTTTCCAGCTGATGGTGTATGCATCGTTCACCTTTGTGCCTATGGCGTTGCCAATATCTATCCTGCTGGCTTCACTTATGACCTTCGGCAACCTTGGCGAAAGATACGAATTGGTTGCCATGAAAGCTGCGGGCATTTCGCTTCGGAAAATAATGCTTCCCTTAGGCTTGTTTTCACTTTTGATAAGTGTGGGAGCTTATTATTATTCCAACATCATATTTCCTTACGCCAACATGAAATTCAGGTCGACCCTGTATGATGTGAGGCAGAAAAAATTATCGCTCAATATCCGCGATGGAATTTTTTATAACGGTCTTCAGGGTTATGTTATTCGTATCGGTAAAAAAGATCCCGACGGCACACGTATAAATGACGTGATGATTTATGATCATTCGCAGGTGCAGGGAAACAATGTACTTATTATGGCCGATTCGGGCCGGATGGAGCAGACCGTTGATGGCAATTTCCTGCTGCTGACCTTATTTAATGGCACCAATTACGAAGAAGGCAGTAACCGGGTCGATTCACGCAAGGTTCCTTTTCAGCGAACCAGCTTTACGAGCGAGGTAATAAAATTCGATCTCTCACAATTTAAAATGACCCGTTCGGATAACGAGTTTTTCAAAAATGCTTACTATATGCTGAATGTGGAGCAGCTCAGTTATTCGTCCGATTCGCTTGGCAAGGATGTAGACCAACGGGTTGGCGAACTGCGAAATTCACTGATGGTTTTTTATTCAAATTTTACACGGCTTAAACTTACCGACAGCGTTTACAATAAAATGCCTCCTCCTTTAAAAGAATCAGGATTTGAAAACCTGTCGGTCTCGGACCAGAAAAACATAACTTCCTATGCACTTGGTATGGCGCGCAATGCCAAAGGCTCGTTTGAGTACAACCGGCAGCTTCTTAAGGAAAAAGTTGAGTTAAAAGCGCGCTACGATATCGAATGGCACCGCAAATTCACCCTTTCGTTTGCTTGTTTTGCACTTTTTCTGATAGGCGCTCCTTTGGGGGCTATCATTCGCAAAGGCGGATTGGGTATGCCACTGGTGATATCGGTATTGCTGTTTGTGGCCTACCATGTAATTTCGTTTATCGGCGAAAAATCAGTACGTTCGGCAGTTACTGATCCCTGGAAAGGAATGTGGATGTCGACCATGATTTTTCTGCCTATCGGAATATTCCTGGCTTACAAGGCCACCACCGATTCGGGGATAATGGATGCTGACAGCTACCGGCATTTTATTAAGAATATCATAAAGAAAATAAAGAAAAAATAACGACAGAATGAAGATATTGATGCTGTGTAATAAATCGCCATGGCCAAAACGAGAAGGCGGTCCGATTGCAATGTATGCTATGATAAGCGGTCTGTTGCAGGCCGGCCACACGGTGAAGGTACTTGCTGCGAATACCAACAAATATCATGTTGACCCGGTTACACTTCCTGAAGACTTTATTGAAAAAACGCAGATCGAATATATTGATATTGACTTGTCGCTCAATGTGTTCAGTGCACTTTATAATTTCCTCACCCGTAAGTCGTATCATGTAAGCCGTTTCCATACAAAAGCATTTACTCAAAAACTTACCGAGGTATTGCAGGCGGAAACCTTTGATATCATCCAGCTCGAAATGCTGTATATGGCTACTTACCTGGATGTTATACGCAAGTATTCGAAAGCGCCGGTAATACTGAGGGCACATAATATTGAGCATAAAATATGGCAACGAATAGCCGAAAATTGCACCAATCCTCTTAAAAAGCTTTATCTCAATCATTTATACAAAGCCCTTCGTCGTTTTGAGGTCAGGATATTAAATAAGATTGATGGCATTGTTGCCATAACCCCGGTTGATGCCCGCAATTTCGACAGGCTTTCGCACAGCAGCAATATTATTTCAATTCCATTTGGCATTAACCTCGAAACACTCCCCGAAATCCCTGCCCAGCCTGAGAAAGCTTCACTCTTTCATATCGGAACCATGAATTGGTTTCCTAACGAAGAAGGGATAAAATGGCTTATCGCGGAAGTGTGGCCTAAGGTATTACGCAGGCTGCCCGAAATAAATTTGCACCTCGCAGGCAGGTATATGCCCGAATGGCTTACGAAACTCAAAGTCGAGCGCATCACTGTTGATGGCGAGGTTCCCGACGTATGGGAATACATGCAAAATCATTCCATCATGGTGGTTCCCTTGTTTTCGGGCAGTGGGATTCGAATTAAAATTGTAGAAGCCATGGCCGCCGGAAAAGCAATAATTACAACCGTTACCGGCGCCGAAGGCATTAACTACGAAAACGGCCAGCACCTTATTATAGCCAAGGATGCCAAAGCTTTTACCGATGCAATCGAAAGGTTGTGCAACGATAAATCGTTGCGCGATTCGCTCGGTAACAATGCCCGGAAGCTAATTGCAAAAGAGCATGACAACAGCCAGCTGATGCAAAAACTAACCGGTTTTTATGACGAATTGCTGAATAAAAAGTAAATTTCAAATTTGCTGCATAATTTTAAGTATTTATATTTGCAGTTGCCGCTATACCTTTAAAATTAAGAAGCCCGATAGCTTATGAAAATTTTTGTTATGCTTTCGCGAGTACCGTTCCCTATCGAGAAAGGCGATAAACTGAGGGCATTTCATCAAATCCGCTGTCTTTCAAAAAACAATGAAATTGTACTTTGCGCCCTGAGCGATGCACCTGTTCATGCCGATGCGGTGAAAGTACTGGGCGAATTTTGCAGCGAGGTTCACATTTTCCCTATTCATAAAACCGGGATGATATGGAATGTGATTAAGGCATTCTTTTCGGGTAACCCTCTGCAGGTAGGTTATTTTTACCGCTACAGCGTGAATAAAAAAATAAAAAAACTTATTGCTAAAAGCAAACCCGACCATATTTTCTGCCAGCTGATAAGGGTTTCGGAATATGTAAAAAACAGCAAAATACCGAAAACGCTTGATTACCAGGATATTTTTTCGATAGGTGCCAAAAGACGCGCCGAATCATCGTCGCTGCTGCTGAAAATGTTTTTTATGATGGAATACCGCAGGCTGATACGGTATGAGTTTACTATCTTCGATGAATTCGATCATCAAACCATTATATCGCAACCTGATCGCGACTTACTGCCGCATCCTTCGTTCGAAGATGTGGTGATTATCCCGAACGGCGTGGATCATACCTTTTTCAGTCCCATGAAAATGGAGAAAACACATGATATTGTATTTACTGGCAATATGGGTTATCCTCCGAATATTGATGCAGCCGCTTTTATTGCTGAAGAGATTTTTCCGCTTGTACTGAAAAAATTTCCAAAGGCAAACCTTCTGCTGGCTGGTGCAACTCCTCATGCCAAAGTACTTGCCTTGCAATCAAAAAACATCACCGTAACAGGCTGGCTGCCCGATATCCGCGAAAGCTACGCCTCCTCCCGCATTTTTATTGCCCCCATGCGCATAGGAACCGGTTTGCAGAATAAACTGCTCGAAGCCATGGCTATGGAACTGCCCTGCATTACATCCGACCTCGCCAACCAGGCACTCGGAGCAGCCGAAAACACTGAAATACTTGTTGCATCCACAGCAAAAGAATATGCAAAACATATTATCAGGATGTTGAAAGATGAGGAGTACGCAACTACTCTTGCCAAAAACGGGCACCTGTTTGTGAAAAGGGTTTTCGATTGGGAAAATTCCACTTCGGAACTCGAAAAACTGTTTCACACACACTAATTCATACACATACACATAAATAAAAGATACTACATACCATGAGCGATGACAAAAAAATAATATTCTCGATGGTTGGAGTCGGAAAAATCCATCCACCCAACAAACAGGTACTAAAGGACATATACCTTTCCTTCTATTATGGAGCAAAAATCGGGATCATCGGTCTGAACGGATCGGGTAAATCGACTTTGCTTCGAATTATTGCAGGGCTTGAAAAATCGTTCCTCGGCGAGGTTGTTTTTTCGCCTGGCTATAGTGTGGGCATGCTCGAACAGGAGCCTCACCTCGACGAAAACAAAACCGTGAAAGAAATTGTTGAGGAAGGCGTTCAGGATGTTGTTAACCTGCTTAAGGAATACGAAGAAGTGAATAACCGCTTTATGGAACCCATGAGCGACGATGAAATGAATAAACTCATCGAACGTCAGGGCCAGCTTACCGACCTTATTGAGCAGCACGATGCATGGGAACTCGATACCAAGCTCGAAAGAGCCATGGACGCTTTGCGCTGCCCCGAAGGTGAAACTTCAGTTAAAGTATTGTCGGGAGGCGAACGCCGACGTGTGGCTTTATGCCGGCTGCTGCTTCAGCAACCCGATATCCTGTTGCTCGATGAGCCTACCAACCACCTCGATGCCGAGTCGATCGAATGGCTCGAACTGTTTTTGAAACAATATAAAGGTACTGTTATTGCTGTTACTCACGACCGGTATTTCCTCGATAATGTTGCCGGTTGGATACTCGAACTCGACCGTGGCGAAGGCATCCCCTGGAAAGGCAATTACACCGAATGGCTCGAGCAGAAAACCAAGCGCATGGAGATGGAAGAGAAAACCGAGAGCCGGCGCCGTAAAACCCTCGAAAATGAGCTGGAATGGGTGCGTATGGCTCCGAAGGCGAGGCAATCGAAAGGGAAAGCCCGTTTGAACTCCTACGAGAAAATGCTCAACGAAGATGTAAAACAAAAGGAAGAAAGACTCGAAATTTATATTCCGAACGGCCCGCGCCTGGGCAACCAGGTTATCGAAGTGAAAGGCGTAAGCAAAGCTTTCGGCGACAAAATTTTATTCGACGATCTTACCTTTAACCTGCCTCCCGGTGGAATTGTTGGAATTATCGGCCCTAACGGTGCAGGTAAAACCACTCTGTTCCGGCTTATAATGGGTCTCGACAAACCCGACAAGGGCGAATTTATTGTTGGCGAAACCGTTACAGTTGGGTACGTTGACCAGGCCCATGTCAATATAAATCCTGAGAAATCAGTTTGGGAAGTTATTTCCGAAGGCAACGAAAACATTCAGCTCGGAGGCAAACTCATAAATTCGCGTGCTTACGTTTCGCGTTTCAACTTCGGTGGCTCCGACCAGGGTAAAAAAGCCGGTGTGCTTTCGGGTGGCGAACGCAACCGACTGCACCTCGCGCTCACGCTGCGATCGGAAGCCAATGTTCTGCTGCTCGATGAACCTACCAACGATATTGATGTTAATACACTCAGGGCACTCGAAGAAGGACTCGAAAACTTTGCAGGCTGTGCCGTGGTTATTTCGCACGACCGCTGGTTCCTCGACAGGGTGGCAACTCATATCCTGGCTTTTGAAGGCGATTCGCAGGTGTACTTTTTCGAAGGCGGATATACCGATTACGAGGAAAATAAACGGAAACGACTGGGCGATGAGGGTCCGAAACGGATTAAATTCAGGAAGTTGATTGCTTAGAAGGTAGAACGAGTGGAACGAGTGGTGTCAGACACCCTGTGGGTGTGCAGACACCCACGAGAAGATGCAGGCCAATGAAAAAAATAACAACCCAACTGATTGACAGTGTAATTGAACAGGCACGAAAATCGCCCCGCTTACGGATGAATTACAACTTCCATCCCGAACTCAGCGATCCGGTGCAGCGTTTGCTCAATGCACTTGAACCCTGGACGTACATCAGGCCTCATAAACATACCACTAAAGAAGAATCGTTTGTATTACTCAGCGGAACCATTCTGGCTGTAGCTTTCAACGACGACGGAAGCATCCGCGATCACGCCGTACTCAGTAAACAAACCGGTGTACTTGGCATTGAATTCGAAGAAAACTGTTTTCATATGCTTACCTCCCTCGAAACCGGATCGGTGGTGTACGAAATAAAAGAAGGCCCGTTTGTTCCGCATACCGAAGGCAGTTCGGCTCCCTGGGCTCCGAATGAAGGCACTCCCGAAGCGAAACAATTCCTTGCAAAGGTTTTTGCTGAGCTGGAAATAGTGCTGGATTGATGGTTAATCGTTAATGGTTAATGTTAAAGTTAATAGTAAATCGTCTTCTCAAAATCCTAAATCAAAAATCGTAAATCGTAAATCGTAAATCGTAAATAATTCATGTCCTCTCCCTCCATACCCAAAGGCACCCGCGACTTCACACCTGTTGAAATGGCGCGGCGCAACTATATTTTTGATACCATCCGCAGTATATTCAAATTGCATGGCTACCTGCCTATTGAAACGCCTGCTATGGAAAACCTCAGCACACTGATGGGAAAATATGGGGAAGAAGGTGATAAACTGCTTTTTAAGGTTCTGAATTCGGGCAATTATCTTTCGGGTGTTTCGGATGAGATATATGCCGGCAAGGAAGCCGGTAAAATGATGAAATATATCTCCGAAAAAGGCCTACGCTATGATCTTACAGTTCCTTTTGCACGATTTGTGGTTCAGCATACCAATGAAATAACTTTTCCTTTTAAGCGCTACCAGATTCAACCCGTTTGGCGTGCCGACCGGCCCCAGAAAGGCCGCTACCGCGAATTTTACCAATGCGATGTGGATGTAATAGGCAGCAATTCATTGCTTTACGAAGTCGAAATGGTTGCTATCTCGGCCGAAATCTTCAAAAAACTCGGAATTGGCATTACCATACTGATGAACAACCGTAAAATTCTTTCGGGAATTGCCGAAGTGATAGGCGAATCAGCCCGTATCACCGATATTACCGTTGCCATTGATAAACTTGATAAGATAGGCACCGAAGGGGTAAATAAAGAACTTGCCGAAAAAGGACTGAGCGCCGAAACCATTGAAAAGCTTCAGCCTATACTTGGCCTGCAGGGAAACAGTTTCGAAAAACTACAGCAGCTTTCAGTCATCCTGGCAACATCCGAAACCGGGTTGAAAGGCATTGAAGAAATGCAAAGCATTTTCAATTATATCGAAGTATTACAGCCTGAAGCAAAAGTTGAAATCGACCTTACGCTTGCCCGTGGACTGAACTATTATACCGGCGCCATTATTGAAATAAAAGCCAACGATGTACAGATGGGCAGCATCAGCGGTGGCGGACGTTACGACGATCTTACAGGGATCTTCGGATTAAAAAATATGTCTGGAATCGGAATTTCTTTTGGTGCCGACCGTATATACGATGTAATGAATGAACTGAGCCTGTTCCCACCCGACACCGAACAATCCACTCGGGTATTGCTTGTAAATTTTGGAGGTAACGAGGAACTGGTGAGTTTAAAATTACTCCATAAATTACACAAAGCCGGAATTTCAGCTGAAATGTATCCTGAGCCACTGAAAATGAAGAAACAATTCAGCTATGCTGATAATAAAAAGATACCTTATACTATAATAATAGGAACCGACGAAGCAGCATCAGGGATGTACCAGTTGAAAAATATGTCAACAGGTGAGCAGGATAAGATTTCGGCTGAGGAGATAGTGGAGAAGTTGAAGGTTTAAACTTTTGCATTTGGTGGCATTTTGGGTTATCTTTCATGTTCATTACGAACACTAAAAAGATTTCACCATGGACACCACAAAATCTTACTTATTAGATCTTACCTTCAGGGTTAACGGAGCTGCCATTGAGGTTCATAAAACGCTTGGTCCCGGTTTATTGGAAAGTGTGTATAAGAGATGCCTGATGCATGAACTTTCGCTCAGGGGTATCAACTTTATTTCCGAAATTTTTGTTCCGGTACATTATAAAGGAATTGACCTTAAGGCGGAACTAAGATGCGACTTGTTTGTCGAAAACTGCCTCGCATTGGAACTAAAAGCCGTTGAGCACGTAATCCCCATACATAAGGCTCAGCTTCTCAGCTACATGAAACTTCTCGAAGCACCGAAAGGAATTTTATATAACTTTCATAGCGTGAATCTTTATAAGGATGGCCAATGGACTTTTGTGAATGAATATTTCAGAAAGCTGAGAGAATAATCAATATCTGAGTAACATAGCTCCATATGTGTTTCAAAAAAAGTTTAACCACAAAAGAACACAAAAGGGGAATTGAGTGCTATCTCAATATTGTACCTATTGTGCTTCAAAAAAAATGGAAACCACAAAAGAACACAAAAGGAGAATTGAGAGCAAACCAACTTTTGTACCTTTTGTGTTTCAAATAAAGGTGTAACCACAAAAGAACACAAAAGGAGAATTGAGTGCGAGCCAACTTTTGTACCTTTTGTGTTTCAAAGAAAGGTGTAACCACAAAAGAACACAAAAGGAGAAATTGAGCAGCTAAATCCAACTTTTGTACCTTTTGTGTTTCAAATAAGGTGTAACCACAAAAGAACACAAAAGGAGAATTCAGTGCGAGCCAACTTTTGTACCTTTTGTGTTTCAAAAAAGAGTGTAACCACAAAAGAACACAAAAGGAGAATTGAGAGCAATCCAACTTTTGTACCTTTTGTGTTTCAAATAAAGGTGTAACCACAAAAGAACACAAAAGGAGAATTCAGTGCGAGCCAACTTTTGTACCTTTTGTGTTTCAAATTAAGGTGTAACCACAAAAGAACACAAAAGGAGAATTGAGTGCTATCTCAACTATTGTACCTATTGTGCTTCAAAAAAATGGAAACCACAAAAGAACACAAAAGGAGAATTCAGTGCGAGCCAACTTTTGTACCTTTTGTGTTTCAAATTAAGGTGTAACCACAAAAGAACACAAAAGGAGAATTGAGAGTAAACCAACTTTTGTACCTTTTGTGTTTCAAAGAAAGGTGTAACCACAAAAGAACACAAAAGGAGAAATGAGAGCAATCCAACTTTTGTACCTTTTGTGTTTCAAAGAAAGGTGTAACCACAAAAAACACACAAGAAGATTTACCGCAAGAGAAATTCAAAAAATAACACTATCGGAATTCAGTGTGCTATTCGCATTTTAGAAATACATTTTATCACCACTAAAAATTTATGTACTTTTGGCAATCATTCTGAAACGCCATTCCATGCACTGGAATTTATATTTCATCATTCAGATCAACCGTACCTGTCTATAGGTAAGCTAACTGCATCCCTGCCCCGGGCGGGCCTGAAATCATTATTTTTTATTTTCACCCCAGTGCCTTAAAAAGGTGCAAAAAGCTATACAACAATAATGGCCGACAAAACACTTTATATTACCCCTGCTCCTGTTACCTTTGAGCAAATTGAAAACATACTTCTTCACAATAATAAACTGGCATTATCAGCTGAGTCGAAAGAGCTGATCGAGAAATGCCGGAATTACCTTGATCATAAAATTGAATCGCAGCAGGATCCTATCTATGGCATAACCACAGGTTTCGGATCACTCTGCAACCGTACCATTTCGAAAGAAGACCTTTCGCAGCTGCAGGTCAACCTGGTAATTTCGCACGCCTGCGGAATAGGCGATACCGTTGAACCGGAAATTGTTAAACTGATGCTGCTGCTTAAAGCTCATGCTCTTTCGCTGGGGAATTCCGGTGTTCAGACTGAAACCGTTCAACGCCTGCTCGACCTTTTCAATAACAATATTCTCCCCGAAGTACGCCAACTGGGTTCGCTGGGTGCATCCGGCGACCTGGCACCCCTCGCGCACCTTGTTTTGCCACTGCTCGGAATGGGAAATGTGCTTTACCAGGATGCCTGGCAGCCTGCAGCCAAAGTAAATTCAGAACTTGGATTCACGCCTGTCAGCCTGCAATCAAAAGAAGGCCTTGCCCTGCTTAACGGAACACAATTTATGAGCGCACATGGAGTTCATATTTTACTCAGGGCATTTAAACTGCTCAGGTTGGCCGATATTACCGGAGCACTTTCGATCGAAGCTTATAACGGCCGCATGGATCCGTTTCACAGCAAGCTACAGCAAATCAGGCCACATCCCGGACAAATCGAAACAGCGAAAAACATACGCTCAGTTTTGCATGGCAGCAAACTCATCGAAAAAACAGGCAAAGCTGTACAGGACCCCTATTCGTTCCGTTGCATTCCGCAGGTGCATGGGGCTGCAAAGGATACTGTAAATTACGCGGCACAGGTAATACTGCGCGAAATAAACTCAGTTACCGACAACCCTACCATTTTCCCCGATGATGACCTGATATTATCAGGTGGCAATTTTCATGGCGAACCCCTGGCATTTGTGCTCGATTTTGTAGCTATCGCTTTGGCTGAGTTAGGCAATATTGCCGAAAGAAGGCTTTACAGGCTTATTGCAGGTCAACGCGGATTACCCGAATTCCTGGTGGCACATCCAGGGCTTAATTCAGGTTTCATGATTCCTCAATATGCAGCAGCATCGGTGGTAAGCCAGAACAAACAGCTGTGCACACCTGCATCGGTCGATAGCATTACCTCATCCAACGAGCAGGAGGACCATGTAAGCATGGGTGCAAATGCAGCTACCAAGGCTTTACGGGTGCTTAAAAATGTTGAACGTATACTTGCCATAGAGCTTATGGCCGGATGCCAGGCACTGGAGTTCAGGGGAACAACCAACACTTCACCTTTCCTGCAGACTATTATAAAGGAGTACCGCCAAACAGTACCTTACGTTGAAGAAGATGTGCTTATGTATGAATTAATCGACAATTCCCTTCAGTTTGTCAGGAACCATAATTTTCATCTTCCAGGTTAATTTTCAGCTCGGGCAGATAACAACAAATGATTTTTTCATTAGGTTTGCGGGTAATTCGCTCAACGTTAATTAGGCATTGACAAACCAGCAACCATAATCCAGCAACCAGAATTAAAACATAAAGCCAAATCCCAAAATTAATAACACCTATTAATAATCTCTACCAATGACATACATTATCTCAGGCCAGGGCCTAACCATCGAAGATGTAGTAAATGTTGCCCGAAACCAGCAAAAGGTCGAACTCCATCCCGATGCTTTGAAACGGATTATTGCATGCCGGGCCATGCTCGAACGTAAGATTGATGCACATGAGATCATGTATGGTGTTAATACCGGTATCGGTGAGTTTTCGGAGGTTGTGCTGAATGATGACCAGGTAAAAGATTTCCAGAAATACCTTATATATAACCATGCAGCAGGTATCGGCGACGCTATGCCTGAGGAATATGTTCGCGGAGCCATGCTTGGCCGCATCAATGTTCATGCTCACGGAAATTCGGGTTGCCGGCCCGAGATAACGCTCACCCTGCTCGAAATGCTGAACAAAGGGGTAACACCTTTTGTATGCCAGAAAGGTTCGGTTGGCGCCAGCGGTGATCTTGCTCCCATGTCGCAAATAGCATTGCTGCTGATGGGCGAAGGTAAAGCCTATTATAAAGGTGAACTGCTCGATGGCAAACAAGCGATGGATAATGCCGGAATTCCGATCCCGGGATTAATGGCCCGCGACGGGCTGGCAACCATAAACGGTTCGAACGTGCTTACTGCCATGAGTGCTATTTTCCTGGTTGATGCCAATAATTTTTTAAAACAGGCCGAAATTGCAGCCGCCATGTCGCTCGAAGCCTTAAAAGCCAATATGAAGCCGTATGAACCAAAGATTCATGAAGTCAGGGGTTTTGCCGGTGCCATGCGCAGTGCCGAAGCCATACGTAAAATGGTAGCAGGCGGCGATTTGCAGGAAGGACGCATCAAATGTAAGGTTCAGGATGCGTACAGTATGCGCTCGTCGCCGCAGGTAATTGGCGCCGCACACGATGCACTCAAATACGCCCGCTCGCAGGTTGAAATTGAACTGAATGGCGTGGGCGACAACCCCATTTTCTTCCCCGAAGAAGATATGCAGCTTTCAGGCGCTAATTTCCAGGGATCGCCGGTTTCGGTACCCATGGATATGGCCGGAATGGTAATAACGATGGTATGTGTACTGAGCGAACGAAGGATGAACCGCCTCAACAATCCTGCTCTGAGTGTTGGCTTACCTGCCTTCCTTACCAAAGGTGCAGGAATGTTTTCGGGGCTTATGCTGAGCCAGTATACTGCTGATATGCAAATAGTTGAACAGCGTATATTATCGGCTCCTGCAAGCATACAATCCATACCTGCAGCCGCCGACCAGGAAGATTTTGTAAGCATGGGTATGAATACTGCCATTAAAAACTTCCAGATACTTGATAATGCCTATGGCATACTGGGAATCGAACTTATGGCAGCTGCCCAGGCACTCGATTTCAGGGAATATTCATTTGGTGCCGGGGTTACCAAAGCAAAAGAAGTAATCCGCCGGCATGTTGAATTCCTCGAAATTGACCGTCCGCTTTATACTGATCATAATACCATGAAATCGTTGGTTAAATCGTGTGAAATACTCGACGAGGTTGAAAAGATAACCGGAAAACTGGGATAATACATTTATAAACTTGCACGAGTGTGCCTGATTACTTAATTTTGAAAACCGGAACCGATATTCCGGCACGATGAGGTGCCTATTTTAACACACTTCAACACCAACAATGCATTATATGGACGAACAGCAACAACCCTTGCAAAGCGAAGCAGGTCCTAATTTAATATTGCTGAAAATCCTCTGTGTTTTCACGTTTATAGGGAGCGGATTAGGTTTTATCTCCTATGGTATTATTGGATTGATTCACGAATTTTTCTCGCAGAATTTATCCCTGATTCCTGATGAGCAAAACCGGGAACTCATTGAACTGATGCTTTCAGCCGGAAGAACCTTTTTTTTCCTTAATGCCTTATTGTATGCTGCTTCATTTACAGGTGCCGTTCTGCTGTGGCGAATGCGCAAACCCGGTTTCCACCTGTATACAGCCTCGCAACTCCTTTTATTAATACTCCCGCTTTCGTACATAAAAGGGTTTCCGATGCCGGGAGTAAGTATTTTCCTCACCTTGCTTTTTATCTGGGGATACAGTGGTTTTTTGAAACTCATGAAATAACACCTGCATTGTGATGGGGCAGGCCATACTTTATTAAGCCCCTTCCCCTGCCAGCCTGCTTCGGACAGGTAAACAGCAGCTAAAAAAGGATATAATGCTAATACATGGCAACCTTTAATTCCTTTTTACCTTTTAAATAAGCAAAGCAATAATCCATATTGATAAGCAAACTCAGGATACCCTTACCAATTTAACAATGTTTAAACAATCATTCCGGTTATCCGTTACAATTGGAGAATTAAAATAAACGTGAGGGGTGAATTCCCTTTAAGTAATGTATAGCCTTACTTACTTATTACCGAAAGCTTTCTCACTTTCATTTTTTTTTCAGTTAACTTAGTTGCATCATAGTGACAGAATGTTTTAATTTTATATACCAATACCTCGCACTATGCATACTCAAGCAATAAACAAACGACCACGTTTTTTAACCTACCTGTGCCTGGGTTCTTTTACGGTTGGATCATTGTGGATCATTATGTTCCTGACCCTTATTATCCAATCCGAATTTTTTGATCAATCTCAAACCTCTTTATTTCCGGGTATAGCCCTGGATTATTACCGGGCAGGCATTGGATTTATTATTGCCGAAATAGTACTTCTGGCTTTAGGTCTGAAAGCAGTTTTTATGATGTGGAAAATGAACAAACACGGTTTTTATTTATACCTTTTGGTAAAAACTACTCTTTACTTCCTTCCTGTTATAGTTATAGGCTACAGTCATCTTTATTTTTTGAGCCTTATTTTAACCGCTATTCTGATAATTATGTATGGAGTACATTTCACAAAGCGTCCTGAACAGGCTAAAAAGTGAGTGCTACTAAAAAAAATTAAAAAAAAAATAAGATTTTGTATTCGATATTAAGAAATTATTACTTTTACCCTTCTCATTGGAGTTTACATAAACAGGCAAGGAACCTCAGACTAAAACACGCAATATCAACTATATGCGCTTTCCCAAAGGCACAACAAATTTAACTTTCTCCATATTAATCCACAGCTTAATAAAAAAATGTGAGAAAATAAATAATAGTTTTAGCACGAAATGTTATAATTTTTGTTAAATTTGGAGAAATAATCAAAAAACATCAACCTAAACCTAAAACTATGCCAAAATAAATTACAGCCTATGATTTAAAAAATAAAACATCAAAAATTTTACCAATTAACACAAACCCAATTAAACACTAACTAACCAAATCAATTAACCTATGAGAAAACTAAGTTTTTTGCTGGTAATACTGCTGCTTTCAGCAACGCAGGTACTGGCACAAAGAACCATCACGGGTAAAGTTACCAGCGCTGAAGACGGGGGAGGAATTCCCGGTGTTACTGTTCTTGTAAAAGGAACAAGTAATGGCGTTTTAACTGACCTCGACGGAAAGTACAGCATTAGCGTTTCAAAAGATGCAAAAGCAATGTTATTTTCATTTATTGGAATGACAACGCAGGAGATTCTTCTCACCGCATCAAACACTGTAGATGTTGTGCTGGCAAGCGAAGCAACTGATATTGAGGGTGTTGTTGTAACAGCTCTCGGTATTACGCGCGACAAAAAGTCACTGGGATATTCGACCCAGGAACTTAAAGGCGACGAAATCAACAATGCAAAGCGTACCAACTTTGTTGACAACCTGTCGGGTAAACTTGCCGGTGTGCAAGTTAAATCCAACGGTAACATGGGTGGTTCCACCAACGTTGTTATCCGCGGTTCATCATCACTTACCGGTAATAACCAGGCATTGTTTGTAGTCGACGGAGTACCTGTTAACAACGACAATACCAACAACGCAGGCCAGCTCTCAGGCCGCAGTGGTTATGATTACGGTAATGCTGCTGCCGATATCGATCCTAACGATATTGAAACCATGAGCGTTCTGAAAGGTGCTGCTGCTACCGCTCTTTATGGCTCACGTGCTGCCAATGGTGTTATTCTTATTACAACCAAAAAAGGTAAAAAAACCACCGCAGGTAAAAAATCGTTAGGTGTTTCTATCAATTCGAGTATTACTACCGGATTTGTTGACAAAAGCACTTTCCCTAAGTACCAGACCAATTACGGTGCTGGTTACGGTACCTATTATTATGGGGATCCTCCATACGGTGGATTTGAGAATGTATTCGATGTAGATGGCGACGGCGAGCTCGACCTCACTGTTCCAACTTATGATGATGCTTCCTACGGACAGAAATTTGATGCAGGCATATCTTTATTCCAGTGGGATTCATACGATCCTGCTTCACCTAATTATCATAAAAAAACTCCATGGGTAAATTCGCCAAACGGACCTATCACTTTATTTGATAATTCAGTCAATTTTACAAATAGCGTAGAAATTGCAGGTGGTGGCGAAGGTTCAACTTTCCGCCTGGGTTATACTAACCAGGATGAAAAAGGTATTTTGCCAAACAGTTCGATCAAGAAAAACAGCCTGACACTCAATGGTTCATACGATGTTCTGAAGAACCTTACGGTATCAGCTATGGCAAATTATGTGAAAACCAGCGGTCGCGGACGTAACTCCACAGGATACAGTGATAACTTAATGTCAGGATTCCGTCAGTGGATGCAAACCAATGTGGATTATAAAATGCAGAAAGATCTTTATGAGCAAACAGGCCGTAATATTACCTGGAACCCTAACAGTCCTTTCGATCTTGCACCAGCTTATTGGGATAACCCATATTTCCAACGTAACGAAAACTTCGAAACTGATACACGCGACCGTTTAGTCGGTTACGCCCAGGTTGACTATAAACTCAATAACGTTTTCAGTTTAATGGGCCGTTATTCAATTGATACTTACAACGAACTCCAGGAAGAAAGAAAAGCTGTTGGTTCAGCTTCAGGTGAATTCGGTGTTGGCCGTCCTGATGTAACTGCCGGTTATTCACGTTTCAACAGGTCATTTGTTGAAAAAAACATCGATTTTCTCTTGAAATTCAACAAAAATCTTACCGAAGATTTTAACCTCAGCGGTCTTGTTGGAACAAACATCAGGAGATCAGTTGTTGATCAACTATATATTTCAACCAACGGTGGTTTAATTGTTCCTGGTCAATATTCGATAGCTAACAGCGCCAACTCGCTGCTCGCACCCGAAGAAAAACTGAATGAAATCGGTGTTGACGGTGTTTTCGCCAGTGCTTCGCTGGGATACAGGAACTTCTTATTCCTCGATGCTACCATCAGGCGCGATCAGTCATCAACCTTACCTGAAGAGCACAATTCATATTATTACCCATCCGTATCCGGAAGTTTCCTTTTCTCGAATGTTATTGCTAAAAATAACTGGCTGAACTTAGGTAAATTACGACTAGGTTATGCACAGGTTGGTAATGATGCTCCCTGGGGAAGTATAAAAGATACTTATTCGCAGAATACTACTTTTGGTGGAACAGCCTTATTCTCAGTGCCCAGCACAAAAAACAATGCTGACCTTAAACCTGAGTTAACAACCAGTATTGAGGGAGGTCTGGAAATGAAATTCTTCCAGGGACTGTTAGGTTTCGATGTTTCCTTATATAAGGACAATACCGTAAACCAGATTATTCCTGTTGCCGTTTCATTCGCAACCGGTTACAGCTCAAAATATGTTAACGCCGGTGAAGTACAGAATAGCGGTATTGAATTAATGCTGTTCGGAACCCCTGTAAAATCAGCTGACTTCCAGTGGGATGTTACTTTAAACTGGGCTAAGAACGTAAACGAAGTAGTATCGCTCGAAGGAGATATCCAAAACCTTCAGCTCGCAGCCTTACAAGGTGGTATTACTATCAATGCACGCGTTGGCGAGCCTTACGGAACCATACAGGGTACCGATTACGTGATCAACGAAGCTACCGGTAAAAGGCAGATACTATCAACCGGATACTATGAAAGGTCAAGCACCTCCGACAAAATTATTGGTAACATTAACCCCGATTGGACCGGTGGTATCAATAACAGGTTCTCCTATAAAAACTTCGCCTTCAGCTTCCTGATTGATATGCAACAGGGTGGAAGTATTTTCTCCCTGGATCAGTGGTACGGAATGGCTACTGGATTATATGCTGAAACAGATTTCATTAACGACCTGGGCAACCCTGTACGTAATGATCTTACCGATGATGCTACCAGCGGTGGTGTAATTCTCGACGGTGTACTTGCTGACGGAACTCCTAACACAAAACGTGTTAACGGTGCCGACTACAGGTTACAGGGGTATTCGAGAAATCCAAACAGTGCTTTCGTTTATGCAGCTTCCTTTATTAAACTCCGCGAAGCGGTTCTTACATACAGCCTGCCAAAAAGTATAGTTGCTAATTCGTTCTTCCATGGCGTATCATTCAGCCTGGTAGGTTCGAACCTTTGGATTATCTCGAAAGATCTTCCACATGCTGATCCAGAAGCAACCCAAAGTTCGGGTAACATTCAGGGATGGCAGAGCGGCGTTATGCCAACCACCCGTAATGTAGGTTTCAGTGTTAATCTTCAATTCTAAATAAAAAAAAAGAAACTATGAAAAGAATATTTTTCGTCATAATAGTTTTGTTAGGGATAACGACATCCTGTACAAAAAACTTTGAGGATTTCAATACGGATAAAAAGCGCCCGGTAGAAGTACCAGGTGAGAACTTATTCGCGAATGCTCAAAAAGCGCTTGCCGACCAGGAAGCGAGCACCAATGTGAACTTGAATGTATGGAAACTTTGGGCCCAGCAATGGACCGAAACTACATATACCGATGAGGCTAACTACGATATTGTTAACCGTAGCCAGGCTCAGACTGTTTTCCGCATTTATTACCGCGATATCCTCAAAGATTTACAAGAGGCAAAAATGGTAATTGAAGCTACCGAAGTACAAGGAACCGATGCAAATGCTGCAAAGAAAAACAAACTTCATATCATTGATGTTATGGAGGTTTATGCTTATGCACAATTGCTTGAAACATTTGGTGATGTACCTTATACCGAAGCTCTTGTTACTGATAATATCTATCCTAAATACGATGATGCATTAACCGTGTACAAAGACCTTCTTTCGCGTTTAACCGCTGATATCGCAGGTATGGATGCTGCGTACGAAAGCTTTGGCGATGCCGATCTTTACATGCATGGTGATGTTGCAATGTGGAAAAAGTTTGCCAGTTCGCTCAAAGTACGTATTGGTATTACTATTGCCGACGGCGATGCAGCTACTGCAAAAGCAGCTGTTGAATCAGCTTATGCCGGTGCATTTGAGCCAAACGATGTATGCCAGTTAGTATACCTGGATGCTACAAACTCGAACCCGCTGTACCAGGATCTGATCCAGAGCGGACGTCACGATTTTGTTCCTGCCAATACCATTGTTGACCTGATGAACGGACTTGAGGATCCTCGCCGTCCTGCTTACTTCACCATGTTCAATGATATTTATATTGGTGGTTCGTATGGTGAAAGCAGTGCATTTTCACAGTATTCGCACATAGCTGATCCTATACAGGAGCCAACTTATCCAAGCGTTTTACTCGATGGTACCGAAGTAGCTTTCTACCTTGCTGAAGCAGCCGAAAGAGGCTTCTCAGTTGGTAAAACCGCTGCCCAGTATTATGCTGACGGTATTACCGCTTCGTTCACAAGCTGGGGTGTTGATGGTGTTGCTGATTACCTGGCAAAACCATCAGTTGCATACGCAACTGCAGCCGGTAATTGGAAACAGAAAATCGGAACACAGGCATGGCTTGCATATTATGTAAGAGGACTGGTAGCATATACAAGCTGGAGAAGACTTGATGCTCCAACGTTCAACATTGCTCCAACCATCAGCAACCTGAGTGAAATTCCGGTTCGCTTTACTTATCCAATCAATGAGCAGACTCTGAATCCTGATAACTATGCAGCAGCTGCAAGTGCCATTGGCGGTGATAAATTAACAACCAAACTTTTCTGGGATAAATTCTAAATCACAGTAAAGATTTCCCGGTCAACCGATCGGATATACAAAAGGCTGCCTCTTTAACAGGGGCAGCCTTTTGTTTTGTATTTAGAATTTATTTCCTTCGGCGATTTTACCTCATCCGCCTTCGGCACCTTCTTCTGAGAGGAGAAGGATGAGCCGACATGATTGTATATATTCTTAAAACTTGAGTAAGGAGAAATTATGTTGGGAACAACTCAATATTTTAGTCTGCAGATCTGTTTATAAATGCTAAGTTCATGTCAAACTCAGCATACCTTGTCATCACCCTCTCCCCGAGAGGGCAGGGTGAGGAGTTGACTGTGTCAATTCTGCTTCTCAAAACCTCATCCGCCTTCAGCACCATAACTTAGAGGAGAAGGATGAGCCGACATGGATTGTAGTGCTTTCCAAATTTATGTAAACAGAAACTGTAAGGTTATACCCTGGTATAATTGGTATCACTCTCTCGGGTACATAGCAGGATGAGGCGCAGATTAAACGCCAATACTACGGAATCTTCATTAAAAAATTCTTGCTGAATTTCAATCCTGAGGTAAGGATATATTCAATCCTCCAATTGGACAAAAGGAATTAATCAGGTGAAAAAATTGTATTTAAGCCAATGAATCAGATTTAAACCGAGCTATACTGGCACAATCTATTGTATCAGCTTCAGGTTTTTCTCATACAATACCCTTACTGAATCAAATTTTGCTTTGTATTGCTTATTAACCGGAAGTGAAGGAGGTGATTCCATTTTAAGCGGGTCAATGGCTACATCGTTTTTGTAAACCCTGAAGTCGAGATGCGGACCTGTCGACAAGCCTGTACTTCCGACATATCCAATAACCTGACCCTGGCTAACGCTGGCGCCATTACGAATTCCGGGACCGAATCCTGAGAGGTGTAAATACGAAGTCTTGTATCCATTCCGGTGCCTGACAGTAACCATTCGGCCTGCTCCGCCCGAATAGGCTGCTTTAATTACTGTGCCGTTTCCGATAGTATGCACCGGAGTTCCGGTGGGAGCAGCATAATCAACCCCATGGTGAGGACGCCTGATACGCAATACCGGGTGTAACCGACTATTCGAAAACTTCGAACTGATGCGCGAAAACTTTAAGGGCGCTTTGAGAAATTCTTTCCGCAGATTTTCGCCCTTGTCGTCAAAATAGTCAGTTATATTGTCCTGTTCGAACCGGAAGGCATAATACTCCTTGCCGCTTTGCGTGAAAATAGCCGAATGGATTTCGCCTATGCTCAAAGGCTTTCCATCAACTGACAATTCTTCGTATATTACTTTAAATGCATCCCCTTTCTGAATGGCATAAAAGTCGATCGACCACTGGTAAATATTAGCCATACCCACGGCCAGGTTCGGATCGCCACCTGCCTTTTGAATTGTAGCCCATAGCGATGAGTTAATGACACCCGAAACCGATTTCAGCCTACGCTCCACTTCTTTGGCACCGGTATGTACATGCAGGGAGTCGCGGAAATCGAATACCACATAACTGGTATCGTTTATGGTATAAACAAAGTACTTTATTTTATTGTCATTGTTGCCTATCATGGCTGTATAGGTATTGCCGCTGCGAAGTTTCCTGATATCGAAAATGCCGGCAGTATAGGTATGCAGGTTACCCACAATACGCTGATCAACCCCCAGCCGCAGAAAAATCCCTCCCAGGTTATCGCCCGATTTCACTTCGGTACGTTCAATCTGAAACGAGTCGGTAACAATACCATATTCAATGGTCTGTGCCGATTTGTCGAGGGGGTTAACAATAGGGTCGAAAATAAAATCCTTGAAGGCAATTACTGCGGCTATCGAAACTACAATCAGAACAGCAAATCCGATAAGCAGGCGTACTCGTTTATTTTTGATAATCATTAATTTGACGGAATTTTTAACAAACGGTCAACGGGTGAAAAGTGCCCGGTTACCTGCATTTGCTATTTACATTAATAAAAACAGGGTTTCCCCTGCCCGATGTTTGTTCTATTGATAAAAGAACAGAACTATTTCCGGTTTGCATCAGCAAAATCGCGCCCGGCTTTTAAAGCAGCAAGGTTTAGATTTACTACTTCTTCACCTTTACGTTTAAAGATATTACGGATAGCTTCCTCTAATTCAGCATATTCGATTTCGAGGAAAGGAGAAGCTGCACCGAGTATCACCATATTTGCCGATCGGGCTGAACCCAGGTTTTTGGCAATTTCATCGGCATCGAGTGCAATATGGTTATCGAATGCTTCTATTTCGGCCATGAGCTTATCCATTTCGGGATAATCCGGGATATTGACAAATGGCTTTTTGTTCGTAATCAGCCATCCGTCGGGCGATAGCAATGGGAGATAACGTAGCGACTCCATGGGTTCGACCGATATTATAAGGTCGGCCTGGCCATAAGGAATCAGATCCGATGCAATCTCCCGATCCGAAATCCGGAGGTTCGATGATACATCACCTCCGCGCTGGCTCATTCCATGCACTTCGGCCTGTTTCAGGTGCAGGCCACCTTTAAGGGCGGCCATTCCAATGGTTGTAGCAATGGATAGGATGCCCTGACCGCCTACTCCTGCAAGGATAATATCTCTCTTCATTTATATATTTTTATTCAGTTGGTATGTAAATAGAAATCAAAAACTACCGTTGTTCAATAAATGTTGTAAACAAATGAATACAACTTCAGCACTCAGTTAAGCACCTGCAGCCTCTGTTTTTTTGAGCTTTTTGAGCTTTTTCACAGCAGTTTGTATACACTCACGCCTTGGTATAATAACCGATACGCCTTCGTAATTGAGCTCTTTTTGTATGATTTCAAGGTTTTCGGCATGCATTTTTGGCGAAGGGTTGAGAACAAAAATATGATCTTCGTCCACTCCTACTCCCTTGCATATATCTTCGATACGTCCAAAAGCAGAGGAATCCTGCCCGCCGGTCATGGCAGTGGTTTCGTTATCAAGAATCATAATGGTAACCTTGCTCTTATCCTTCACACAGTCAATAAGCCCGGTAATGCCACTGTGGGTGAAAGTACTGTCGCCAATTACGGCAACAGCAGGCTGAAGACCTGCATCGGCAGCACCTTTTGCCATGGTAATGGAAGCGCCCATATCAACGCAGGTATTAATGGCATCAAAAGGTTCGAGAGCTCCCAGGGTATAGCATCCTATATCGGAAAAAACACGACCTTTCGTCCATTTGGCAAGGGCTTCGGTTAAGGCATTGTACGAATATATATGCGGGCAGCCTTTACACAACGAAGGCGGCCTGCCGGCAACTATCGCAGGAATATCTTTTCCGCGCGTATCCTTCATGCCTAAGGCAACGGCAACAATATTGGGGTTCAGCTCACCATCGCGGGGAACGGTACCGTCGAGGCGACCGTGTATAGTTTTGCCCTTATTAAGGAAGCCTTTGATAGAATCTTCAACCACAGGGTATCCTTCTTCGAGGATGAGAAGAGTGTCGCACTCGTTGTATAATTTCTCGACCATGGCGTGTGGCATGGGATACTGGGCAATTTTCAATACAGGAAAAGGGACAACACGATCGGGATAATTTTCCATAAGGTAATTATATGCTATTCCTGTAGTAATAATACCCATGGATTTATCGCGCCCATCCATATAGGAGTTGAAACCCGAATTGCCTGAGTATTTCTCGAATTCAGCCTGTTTATGCAACAACACCTTATATTGTTTACGGGCATTGGCCGGTAACAAGTATAAACTGCCTTGGATTGGCCGGAAGTTTAATCTCATTTTGTTTGCGCAAAGGCTTGCGTACAACACCTGCACGCGAATGCGCAAGGCGGGTGGTAATACGCATCAACACAGGCATACCCAATTGTTCCGACATATCGAAACCATAATGCACCATATCGTATGCATCCTGCTGGTTAGTAGGTTCAAGTATTGGCATCATGGCAAAATTGCCGAAAACACGCGAATCCTGTTCATTTTGCGAAGAGTGCATCGAAGGATCATCGGCTGATACTATAATCAATCCTCCGTTGGCCCCTGTAATAGCCGAATTAATAAAAGCATCGGCAGCAACATTTAAGCCTACATGTTTCATGCAAACCATGGCACGTTTGCCAGCATACGACATTCCGAGGGCCGCCTCCATGGCAGTTTTTTCGTTGGTCGACCAGCCGGCTCTCACAATCCCTGACTTAGCTTCTTTTGATTGAATAACGTATTCGGTAATTTCGGTTGAAGGTGTACCCGGATAAGCATAAATACCTGACATGCCGGCATCTATGCCAGCCTGGGCAATGGCTTCATCGCCAAGTAACATTAATTTCGGTTCCATATTGTGATTTAAATAACAGCTGAATTAATGGTACAAACCTACACGAATTGAACCTGAATAACAAGCACTTTCGAAAATTTAATTGTAAGCTTTAGGGATACAGCGATTTGTGTTTGTGTATAATTTAATGAGCATTGAACACCTTACTCTGCAAGATGTTTAATACATTTGTAAGTATACTAAAAAATACTGATTTGAATTATTTAGCGCATCTTTTCCTGGCAGGCAACAATCCCGAAATGATAGTTGGCAATTTTATAGCCGATCATGTAAAAGGAAGTGATGTGCTTAATTACTCCGAAACCGTGCAAAAGGGAATTTCGATGCATCGTGCTATCGATACTTTTACCGACAGGCATCCGGTAGTGAAACAGAGCATTATACGACTGAGGCCTGATTTCCATAAATATGCAGGTGTAGTGGTCGACATGTATTACGACCACTTTTTATCTTCACACTGGGACGACTATTCAGATATTGATCTCCAGCTTTTTACAAAAATCCGGTACGATATCCTGAATACGTTTCACGATATTCTGCCAAACCGGTCGAGAAGGCTTCTTTTTTTTATGGAAAAGCAAAACTGGTTATTATCGTATGGTAGTTTTGAAGGCATGCAGCAGGCGTTTAGCGGCATGTCGCAACGAACAACTTTTAAATCGAACATGGAAAATGCAGTTGTAAGCCTGCGTAGCGGGTATACTGATTTCAGGCATGAGTTCACCCGTTTTTTCCCTGATCTGCAGGCATTTGTCGCTGAAAATTATTCAGTGACAACCTAATAATTATTTCCTGACTTCTGATAATTAGTGTGTTGCATTTTACGTATATTCTTTTTACTTTTTGCTTGAACAAAAAGTAACATTGCGGGATAAGCTATACTGTTATTTGCTAAAGTGTGAAGGCAGGCATGCATTGATTCAGGTCATTACAATAATTTTCAGGGTGTAGGACCGGCCTAATAGAAATTTCACAACAGATGTAGCCGAAGGTAAACAGCGCTGGCATGTGCGTAGCAAAACACAGCTTCACGTGCTGCCAGGATTATGTACTACCGTTTTAAGCCTTGTTTTGCGAGATTTACCGAGGCGTACATATGTGTGAAATTTATATTCAGCCTAGACTTTTTGGTCCTTTTGTGTCATGACAAAAGGACAAGAAATTAAATCATAAGAGGATTCTTCATTATATTGACTTTCCAAAATTAACTTGGGCGGTTACAAATTTGCCTTTGAAAGTAATCCGATTTTGTCATTAACTAACCTTATAAAATACACTAAATCTAAATGCTGTTAGTTCGGTAAATATGAGATTTCACAAAATTATACATCCTACAACAGTTACTTACTTTGAGGACTTTAAGGAAAACCTGAAGGCGTCAGAAGTCAAGAAGGCATGCAGCAGGCGTTTAGCGGCATGTCGCAACGAACAACTTTTAAATCGAACATGGAAAATGCAGTTGTAAGCCTGCGTAGCGGGTATACTGATTTCAGGCATGAGTTCACCCGTTTTTTCCCTGATCTGCAGGCTTTTGTAGCCGAAAATTATTAACGACAAGCACTAATAGTGTGTTGACGACACATAAAAAAGCCATCCAGAGCACCCGGATGGCTTTTAAAGTGTAAGCGATAAGTATTATCAATCCTCAATAATTACTTCCTTACCGGATGCAATGTTTTCGAGTATTTCGGTGGTAACCGATTTTGGCCTTTCGAGCGGATACCCAAGAGCACGGTCCCATATAATGTTGGCAGTTATACCCAATGCACGACCGATACCAAACAATACGGTATAAAAATCGTATTCCTTAACACCGTAATGCCATTGAATAATACCTGACTGTGCATCAACGTTTGGCCATGGATTTTTAGCCTTGCCCTGCTCACGTAAAATATCAGGCACTACTTTGTAGAGCATATCCGTATATTTGAACATGAGGTCGTCCTTCAGGTGGATTTGCGAGAAATTGTGTTGCAGCGTATACCGAGGATCGGTTTTACGCAATACGGCGTGACCATACCCTGGAATTACCTGCCCCGATTCGAGTGTATCCCACACAAATTTTTTCATTTCCTCTTCGGTAGGAACACGGTCCTCCATTTTCTCCATTACATCCTGTAACCAGCGCAGAACTTCCTGGTTGGCAAGGCCGTGCAACGGACCAGCAAGCCCGTTTACCATAGCTGCAATGCTCAGGTAAATATCTGATAATGAACTGGAAACCAGGTGACCTGTATGTGCACTTACATTACCGCCTTCGTGATCGGCATGTATGATAAAATGCATGCGGCTCACGTCATCGTAAGGCTTTCCGATTCCCATCATATGGGCGAAGTTAGCTCCAAAATCAAGGTTCGGGTTCGACTGTATGCGTTTGCCATCGCGGTAAAGTTTTGCATAAATATAGGTTGCAATCTCCGGCATTTTGGCCAACAGGTTAAGAGCATCCTCGAACGTAGGATCCCAATAGTCGAGTTTATGCAATTTGCCTGATGCATACTTTTTTGCAAACAGCGATTCGCGCTGCAGGGTTGTAATTACAGCCGAAAATATGGCCATGGGATGGCTGCAACAAGGCATTCCATCAATAACTTCATAAACATATTTTGGCAGTATCCGGCGTTTGTTAAATTCGTCGATAATATCCTGGAGTTCTTCCTCATTAGGGATATCGCCGGTTACCAGCAGGTAAAACAAGCCTTCAACATAGGGCATATCGGCGCCTTTGGGTTTGGGAAGCTTTTCGAAGACTTCGGGTAGTGTTAAGCCGCGATACCTGATTCCTTCCATAGGATCGAGGTACGAAATATCGGTTAGTAAAACTTTAACACCCCTCATTCCTCCGATAACCTGGCCGATGGTAACTTGATCGATAACCACATCGCCATAATCCTTTAATAGTTTCTCAGTTCGTGGGCGCCATTCCAATATTTTTTCGTGAAGTCTGTCTTTTAATCTGAACGACATAATAATAATTTTTTAGGAGTGAAAAATTTATTCTGTTTCTATTCTTTAATGCCAGGTCGGTAAAACCCTCTGCATATCTTCTACATGTTTTTAATCATTTCGTTTCCGAATTCGGAAGTTTTGAGTTTGGTTGCTCCTTCCATCAGCCGGTGAAAATCGTAGGTTACTGTTTTCTGTGCAATGGTTTTTTCCATCGAGCTGTATATCAGTTTAGCAACCTCATCCCAACCCAGGTATTCGAACATAAGTGCACCCGAAAGAATAACCGACCCTGGATTTACCTGGTCGAGGTCAGCATATTTTGGAGCAGTACCATGAGTAGCTTCGAAAATAGCATATCCATTCTGATAATTGATATTTGCGCCGGGCGCAATTCCAATACCTCCAACCATGGCGGCAAGAGCATCGGAAATATAGTCGCCATTCAGATTTAAAGTTGCAATCACCGAGTATTCGGCAGGGCGGAGTAAAATCTGCTGTAAAAAGGCATCAGCAATTACATCCTTAACAATAACTTTGCCGTTGGCTACAGCTTTCGACTGTGCAGCGTCGGCGGCCTCGCGTCCTTCGGCGGCAGCAATACGGTCGTACTGCGCCCAGGTAAATGTTTTATCGCCAAATTCGCGTTCAACCAATTCGTATCCCCATTGCTTGAAGGCTCCTTCGGTAAACTTCATGATATTCCCTTTGTGAACAAGGGTTAGCGAAGGAAGCTTATGACGGATTGTATATTCGATAGCAGCCCGAACCAGCCGCTCGGTTCCTTCGAGCGAAACAGGTTTTATACCGATCGACGATGTTTCAGGAAACCTGATTTTGTCCACTCCCATTTCATTCTGCAGGAAGCTGATCATTTTTGTGGCTTCGGGTGTGCCATGCATATATTCGATACCTGCATAAATATCTTCGGTATTTTCGCGGAATATGTGCATATCCACTTTATCGGGTCGCTTCACCGGGCTTGGTACTCCCTGGAACCACCTTACAGGACGAAGGCATACATACAGATCGAGGATTTGCCTCAATGCAACATTCAGCGAGCGGATACCACCTCCTACAGGAGTGGTAAGAGGCCCTTTTATACCAACCAGGTATTCCTTGAATGCATCAAGCGTTTCGTCAGGAAGCCAGTTACCGGTTTTTTCGTAAGCTTTTTCACCGGCAAGTACTTCTTTCCACATGATTTTACGACTGCCTTTGTAGGCTTTTTGAACGGCATCATCAAAAACCCGCACTGAAGCATTCCAGATATCAGGCCCGATTCCGTCGCCAATAATAAATGGTATTACCGGAAAATCCGGTACTTGCAATTTCCCATTCTCAAAAATAATCTTTCCCGTACTCATAATAATTTGATAATTTTAAGTGATTTATTTGTTTGTAAAGATAAAAAAAACATTGAATTTCCTACATATATGAAAAAATAGTTTTGTACCAGCGTTTCATTTATTGCAGTACTATTCAAAATTTATTCGAACAAACAAATTTAACGAAATGTTCTTATTAATGCAAGAGATATTTTACATATGAAAAAAATTGCGATTCCTGAAAAACTGGCAAATATGCAAGCTGTTGTTTTATTCGACGGCGAATGTAGTTTGTGTAATGCCTCTGTGCGTTTTTTACTGAGGAATAATAAGTCAGCTAACCTGAATTTCTGTTCGCTACAATCGGAAACCGGGACACTGGTGATGAAAGCTGCCGCTAAACCGGCAAACCAATATGATACGTTGCTGCTTCTGCAGGACAATACACTTTACGAATCGTCGGATGCGGCATTGAAAATAGCCAGCCACCTTCGGTTCCCGTGGAATTTGGCGGGCATGTTACGTATTATCCCTGAGCGTTTGCGCGATAGGATTTACAGGTTTGTAGCCCGGAACCGCTATAAATGGTTTGGCAAAAAAGCATTTTGCTTAACGGACGGAAGTAAACATTACAAGCGATTCGTTTCCTGACATCAGGGTACTTTTATTCATTTTATGTTTTGGTATCTGAATCGTTTCAAACACATTCATTGTACAAAAAGCCAAAAATGGGTTTTCTTAAAGCTGATATAACTATATTTGCAGGCTAATACCCATATCGAAATTCCAACTTATGTTATCACGCTTAAAATTCTCCGGTTTACTTACGCTTTTATTGATAATATCAACAGCCGCTTATGCCCAGCAAGGCACCATCCGTGGTTTTGTTTACGAAAAAGAAACCGGCGAACCCGTTCTGTTTACAAGTGTGTACCTGTTATCGACAAATTATGGTGCGGCCACTGATATTAACGGGTTGTTTACCATTTCGAAGATACCCGATGGCAAATACACCCTTATAATTACATACCTGGGATTCGATACGCTCACCGAAAATATTACCATCAGCGGTGGCAATGTAGTAAGCAAGCAGTATTATCTTACCAAAGCCAGCTATGCCCTTGAGGGTGTAAATATAACTGCTGAACATAGTGAACTCAGGTCCGAAACCCGCACATCGGTTGTAAAAGTAACGCCCAAACAAATAAAACAGATTCCTTCAATCGGAGGACAGGCCGATTTGGCGCAATACCTGCAGGTACTGCCGGGTGTGGTTTTTACGGGCGACCAGGGAGGGCAATTGTATATTCGTGGTGGCTCACCCATTCAAAATAAGGTACAGCTCGATGGGATGGTACTTTATAACCCGTTCCATTCCATTGGATTGTTCTCGGTATTCGAAACGGATCTTTTACGTTCGGCCGATATTTATTCAGGTGGTTTTGGCGCCGAAATGGGCGGACGAATTTCATCGGTAATGGATCTGACCACCCGCGATGGGAATAAAAAACGATTTGCCGGAAAACTCGGAGCCAGCACTTTCGGATCAAAAATATTACTCGAAGGACCGATTGTTAAATTAAAGGAAAGCAGTGGCAACAGTTCTTCGTTCCTGCTGTCGTACAAAAACTCCTACCTCGAACAGAGTTCGAAAATTTTCTATACCTACATCGATGAAAACGGACTTCCTTTTAATTTCAGCGATTTCTATGGTAAGGTATCATTAAACAGTTCGAACGGAAGTAAAATAAACTTCTTCGGCTTCAATTACAGCGATCGTGCAACGTACAAGGCTGTTTCGGATTTTGCATGGAATGCTGCTGGCGGAGGCACCAATTTTGTGGTAATTCCGGGTGCCAGCCCGGTGCTTATCGAAGGGAATATTGCTTACTCGAGTTACGAAATTTCGCTCGACGAAACCAACAGGCCATCGCGTACCAGCAGCATTAACGGATTTAACGGCGGGTTTAATATCACATATTTCCTTGGCCGCGACCAGTTGAAGTTCGGATTCGAAATGCTGGGCTTTGCTACCGATTTCAATTATACCAACAGCGCGAACCGGTTTATACAACAGGAGCAGTTTACATCCGAAATAGCACCTTATATCACCTTTAAACTTTCGCGTGCCAAATGGCTGGTCGAGCCCGGTTTCAGGCTTCAGTATTATGCTTCGCTGAGCAATACTTCGCCTGAGCCACGCCTGGCAGTGAAATACCTAGCCACTGAAAAAGTAAGATTTAAATTAGCCGCCGGCCTATATTCCCAAAACCTGATTGCTGCAAGCAGCGACCGCGATGTGGTGAATTTATTTTACGGGTTCCTTTCGGGTTCCGACGAAATTCCTGATGAGTTCGACGGGAAAACATTACAACATAAATTACAAAAATCGCAGCATATCGTAATAGGTGCCGAAATTGAACCCATCAATCACGTGGTGGTGAATATTGAAGGGTATTACAAGAATTTCTCGCAGCTTACCAGCATTAACCGCAATAAGCTGTACGACGATAAACCGCCTTACAACGACCCTTCGTCGCCAAACTACCAGCCCGAATCACTGCGCAAGGATTTTATTGTTGAAACTGCCAACGCAAAGGGACTGGATTTTACACTGAAATACGAATACAGGAATCTCTACATCTGGGCCGTTTATTCGCTGGCTTATGTGAACAAATTTGATGGTATTGATTATTATGTGCCTCATTACGACAGACGACATAATGTTAACCTGCTATCGACCTATAAGTTTGGCAAGCTCGATTTATGGGAGGTGAATGCACGCTGGAATTATGGTTCCGGTTTTCCGTTTACACAAACCCAGGGTTTTTACGAATCGCTCTCGTTCCCGAATGGCATACTCTCGGATATCACAAGCGAAAATGGTCAGTTATCCATAATATACGGATCGTATAATACAGGCCGGCTTTCATCCTATCATCGTTTCGACCTGGGCTTGTCGCGTAAAATGCTTCTGAACGAAACATCCACACTCGAAGCAGCATTAACTATTACAAATGTCTACGACCGACAGAATATTTTCTATGTCGATCGTATTTCAAATGAAAGGGTTTACCAGCTGCCGGTTATGCCAAGTATTGGGTTGAACTGGTCGTTTTAGGCCTATTCCCTGTTTTTGGTATCAATTATAAAAGTAACCGGTCCATTGTTTACCAGTGCAACTTCCATATCGGCACCAAACTTTCCGGAAGCAACTTCGTAACCTAATTCCTGCTCGATAGTGTCGATAAAAGCTTCGTAAGCAGGTTTTGCCTGTTCCGGCCTGGCAGCTCTTGTGTAGGACGGCCTGTTTCCCTTACGGATGCTGGCATGAAGCGTAAACTGGCTTACCACCATTATTTCCCCGCCAATATCCCTGATATCGAGGTTCATTACACCCTGGTTATCGACAAATATCCGCAGGCCCGTGATCTTTGAACAAAGCCACTCGGTATCTTCGACAGTATCATTATCCTCGACACCTAACAATATTAATAATCCGAATCCGATCCGGCTATATTCTTTCCCGTCGATACTCAGTACGCAGGATGTAACTCTTTGAATAACTGCTCTCATTTTAATTTATTTAAATGAATATATATTTGATTTAATTTAATGGAAAGCTACTGTGTATCATTTTAGTCAAACTCAGTAGCATCCAGATTTTCGTCGTTGAGTAATCCGAGGTAGTTTTTATATCGCTCGGGGTAAATTTTACCCTCATCGAGTGCTTTTTTCACTGCACAACCCGGTTCGTGAACATGGGTGCAGTTGTTATACCTGCATTCGGGCAGCAATTCCCTGAATTCGGGAAAGCGCTCGCTTATTTCCTGGCTTTCGAAATGAACAAGCCCGAATTCTTTTATCCCGGGAGTATCAATCAGAAAGCCTCCGAACGAAAGTGGATGCATCTCAGCAAATGTTGTAGTATGCATCCCTTTGTTATGATAGGCCGATATAATGCCTGTTTTTATTGCCAACAATGGATCCAATGCATTTATTAAAGCCGACTTGCCTACTCCTGAATGCCCTGAAAACAAGTTAACCTTGTTGGCCAGCACTTCACGGAGAGCCTCAATTCCATCACCGGCTACTGCCGAAACAGCATAGGACGGGTATCCAAGGGAGCTGTACAATTCAATCAGTTCGTTGCAACGCTTCATAGCTTCGGCCGTATAAATATCGATCTTATTAAAGATCAGCGCAGCCGGTATATGGTAGGCTTCGGCGGTTACAAGCAGCCTGTCGATAAAACCCGTTGAGGTTCGAGGCAGCATGATGCTGGCTATAATATACAACCTGTCGATATTTGAAGCAATGATATGCGACGACTTCGACAAATTTATTGAACGCCGGATGATATAATTTGTACGGGGTTCAATAGCAGTGATAACGCCTGTTTCCTTACCTCCTTCCCACTCAAATTTTACATGATCGCCAACTGCCACCGGGTTAGTAGTACGGATACCATGAATACGAAACTGCCCTTTAAGCCTGCAATTAATTATCCTTTGATCCTCAGCCAATATAATGTACCAACTGCCGGTTGACTTTATTACTATGCCTTTCAACTCCTGTTTGTTTAATGGTAAGCTTTAACGATACGTTGATTTTAACTACTACCAGAAATTAAAATTACCGTGTAAAATTAGTGCTTTTCGACCAATACTTAAGGTCGGATTTAAATTATACAGGTACATCTACTGACTATCAACACTTTGCGTTAACCATCCCGATATCTGTAAGGGAAAATAACAGGTTAAAATACATGTGCAGGCTCAATTCGCATGGATCAGGTTCAGTTTTTATATCATTTCACCTGGTATGAAGTTTGTAATGCATGCTCACCCAATAATACCGGCCATTTTTACAAAACAGTGTACAAAGCCAAATTAATTAAACAAATAAAACGAAAAAATGATTTTCATTACTATGCTAAAAATTGTTATTTTTGAAAAAAAATAAGACATGGAACCTAGTTCAATAGTATCGCTTCTTCCGGCTCCTGTGGTTGCGCTGGCTCTCTATCTTCTGGTAAGGTATAAATATCCTGACGGCAAATACGGGCTGTTTTATAAATCATTTCTACTGGGGCTGGCCGGTGTTGTTGCGGTTTTTATTGTGGATGCACTCATTATCAAGTTGCACTTGAATCAGCTTCACAGCCTTAACAGAACCTTATTTTATGCATTTGTACTGACAGGAGGTGTTTTTGAGCTCTGGATATTTATGGTATTGCGCTTGCTTGTTTATCCTTCGAAGGATATCACCAAGCCCATCGACATGATGTTTTACAGCCTGGTTATAGCTGCAGGATTCACGACATCGTACTCGGTGTATGCATTATTTTATGCGCCACCTTATATAAATGTATGGTTGTATGCACTTACCATAGGGCCCGTTTTTGTTTCTATTGCTATTATGATGGGTTATTTTGCCGGAATTGCTATCAGCAGGAATTATCCATTTACCGACCTGGTTACAGGGCTTTTTCTGGCAGTGATTTTCCAGGGTATTTACAGGTTCTGCCTGCTGACCTCTGATTTCCCGCTGATGTATATGGCAGTAGCGGGTATGGTACTTACCGGGATATCCCTTTTCATTATGACACTCCGTCACCCTGCCGAATTAAACTAAACGGTAAACCTTGCCCGGAAGGCAACGGATAATACCTCCGAACTCCATATTCAACAGCACCGATGCTGCTTTTGCAGGTAGCATGGCTGTTTCCTGCAGAAGAGTATCTATTTCGAGATCGCCTTTTTCTTTCAGAATACTGACAATAAGTTCCTCTTCAGGAGTCATATTTATAAACAATTCGCGTTGAATGCTTTTTTTCGGAAGCTTGTTTTCATCCCAGTTGAGGATATAGCTGATATCTTTTGCTGATTGTATCAACGCAGCCTTATTGATTTTTATAAGTTTATTACAGCCTTCGGAGTGCGGGTCGCCAATGCGGCCAGGAACCGCAAACACATCGCGGTTATACGAATTGGCAATTTCAGCAGTTATCAATGCCCCGCCGGTTTCGCCTGCTTCAACTACAACAATAGCGTCGCTCATACCCGCAATGATGCGGTTTCGCATTGGGAAATTCTCGCGGTCGGGTAAAGTCATACTCATGTACTCGCATAGCAGGCCGCCTGATTCGGTCATTTTTTCGGCCAGCGAACGGTTGGCATACGGGTAAATCCGGTCGAGACCATGACCAAGCACCCCCACCGTTAGCAAGCTGCTGTCGAGTGCTGCTTTATGCGACCAGGTATCAATACCGTATGCCAATCCACTTATTATCAGCACATTCAGTTCCGCAAGCCCTTCAATGATTTTTCGGCACATATCGCGTCCATATTCGGTAGCTTTTCGGGTGCCAACAATGGCCACAATTTTCGAAACATTAAGGTCAGCCGTTCCTTTGTAATAAAGCATTAAAGGGCCATCGTGGCAATGCTTGAGGCGCGAAGGGTATTCTTTATCGAGATAAAACAACGGTTTCACCTCGTTTTTCTTTATAAATTCAAGTTCTTCCTCGGCCCTGTCGAATACATTGTGGTTGCTGATGGCGTTTACCGTTTGTTCACCTATTCCCGGAATTTTGAGCAGGGTGCGTTTTTTCTCCATGAAAACAGCCTGCACACCTCCGCAATAGGCAACGAGGTTTTTGCCGTTTACACTGCCAACGCCCGGAATTAGCGTTATCGCTAACTTATAAATCAAATCGTCCATACCGTTGCCCAAACTTACAACTTTTTATAAAATCCTGATTTATCGTTTCAAATAATATTTTTACCCCGCTTAATCATACATTTGTAATAAAATAACTTATGCCCGAAAAACCTTTGCATATACTTGTGAGTCCGCTCGACTGGGGCCTGGGCCATGCCACAAGGTGTGTGCCTGTAATAAGGCAATTGCTCGGGGCCGGGCATAAGGTTAGCATTGCCGGGCATGGGCGTTCAATAAAACTGTTGCAAAACGAATTCCCAGCGGTTGAATGTATTGATCTACCTGGCTTTTCACCCGTTTTCTCCGGTTCAGGCCCGGTATTTATCAAGCTTTTGTTGCTGCTTCCGGAATTTATCATCAAAATTTTTACTGAGCACAAACAGCTAAAGCAAATCATCAGGGCTAATGATATCGATTGCATCATTTCCGATAACCGATACGGGCTATGGCATAAACAGGTAAAAAGCATACTTATCACCCACCAGGTAATGATTAAAACTCCCGGCTGGCTGAAATTTGCTGAATACCCGCTTTATCGCATTTCGGGATACCTGATAAGCCGTTTTGATGAATGCTGGATCCCCGATACCGAGGAATCGCCGGGGCTGAGTGGCGACCTTTCGCACAAATATCCCTTGCCACGGAATGCCAGGTTTGTTGGTCCATTGACCAGGTTTGTTTTTAATGATAATCCTTTAGGTTATGAATCTCCATCAAAACAAATTGCAGTAATTATCTCCGGCCCTGAGCCTCAACGCAGTATTTTTGAAAAACTGGTTCGGCAACAGCTTTCAGGGTTACAGCAGCCTGTAACTATTATAAGCGGTAAACCGGAAGCAAAACAGGTAAAAGTAACATCGGGTAATATTACTATCGTTCCGCATTTACCCACCGATCAGCTTCAGGAAGCAATCACATCTGCATCCCTGGTCATATGCCGATCCGGTTATTCATCCATTATGGATCTGAATGCTCTTGGAGCGAAAGCACTATTTGTACCTACCCCGGGGCAAACGGAACAGATTTACCTTGCGCAATTGCATCAGCAAAACGGAACTGCATGGTTCCGATCGCAGGAAGAAATGAATCTGAAAATTGATATAGAGGAAGCCATGACTTATCCGGGGTTTAAACCATACCGGTCTGAATCAGTTCTTGCAGCAGCAATTGCCGGTTTGCAAAAGAAATAATTGCTGACCGGGATTTTCTGAGTATTTTTGCACCCTCATAAATCATAAAATAATGATACTTCAATTTATACACTGGAATATTAGTCCAACCATATTCAGCATAGGACCGGTAAGCGTTCGTTGGTACGGATTGCTTTTTGCGATGTCGTTTGTAGTTGGCTATTTTATCATGCTGCGCATCTTCCGTAAGGAAAAAATACCGGAAGCCATGCTCGACGAACTCAGCATGTATATGCTTATTGCCACTGTTGTCGGCGCGCGGCTCGGTCATGTATTGTTTTACGAACCCGCCACATACCTGGCTCATCCGCTCGATATTTTAAAGATTTGGGAAGGCGGTTTAGCCAGTCATGGTGCCGCTATCGGAATTCTGGTTGCCTTATATCTTTTCGCCCGAAAAACACGGCAGCCCTTTCTCTGGGTAATTGATCGTATCGTTATAGTGGTGGCCTTATCCGGATTTTTTATCCGCACCGGCAACCTTTTCAACAGCGAAATTTACGGGAATATCACCGGCCTGCCCTGGGGTTTTATTTTTGAGCGCAACGGCGAAACCCTGCCAAGGCACCCGACGCAGATATACGAAGCATTATGCTACCTGGGGTTATTCTTTTTCCTTAACTGGTATTATTTTCAAAAAAACGGAAAGCCACGACCCGGATTCCTTTTTGGAATCTTCCTGGTAGTACTTTTCACGGCCAGGCTTATCATCGAATTTGTTAAGGAACCACAGGTAAATTTCGAAAGTTCAATGGCACTGAATATGGGGCAGCTCCTATCGATTCCGTTTATAATTGCAGGCATTGTAATACTGGCCCGAAAACAGAAGATCACCAAGTAAGTCCTTATTCTATTACACCCGTTCTTCTTGAGCAACCCACTGCTCGTAATCAAAGCATACCCGTCCACAACCCTCTCCTCCCAGGAGAGGGCAGGGTGAGGTCTCAAACCCTCCCCGTCAACAACCCTCTCCTCCCAGGAGAAGGCAGGGTGAGGTCTCAAACCCTTCCCGTCCACAACCCTTTCCTCCCAGGAGAGGGCAGGGTGAGGTCTCAAACCCTTCCCATCAACAACCCTCTCCTCCCAGGAGAGGTAAGGGTGAGGTCCAACCTCCCTGTTTCCTCATAAAAAAAGGGAACCTAAGCTCCCTTTTTCTTTAATCTAAATTGAGTGCTTATTGCATAGCCCCCATCCGCTGATCCATAAATTTATCAACCTTCTGTGATATTTCTTTCTGGTCGTACTGATCAGCAATCTGCTTTAAGGTATTGAAAAAGCCAAAAGCTTCGTTCAGGTCCTCATCGTAATTGCCACGGAATTTGGGGTTAAGCGAAAGGTAATAGTCAGTATTCTGTTCGTAAATCTGCATCAAACGGTTTGCCAGCTTATTTCCCTTTTCGAATGCTCCAGCTTTGAAATATACATCCACAAACTGAATCATGTAGTAATCAAAATGAATCTTATTATCGGGGAATATCTGCTGAACATAATCACACACTTTAACAGCTGAGTCATTTTTTCCTTCGATGGTAAGCTTGCGGGCCAAACGGGCAAAATTCTGCTTCGGAATCATTGAATTGCGGTAGCTTTCCCTGTCAACATATACACCCGGCTGATTCAGGTTACCCCATTTGCATTTGTTCATAAGTATATCGTACGAAGCATCGGCATTTACGCTTCCTATGCCTTTAACAAAATCCTGGTTATCAGGACTTACCGGCATAAAGCGGTACACAAAACCTTCCTGGTAACAGTACTTATCTACATCCACAGCATCGCTTATACTCGAAGGGCTGGCGAAATAAACAGGTCGTTTAAACTTGTTTTTAGCCAGGAAATCGAGCAACATCAAATCATTCTTGTACAGGTAATTCGATTTTATATCCCATTCAACACTGCCAACAATACGATCGGCGAGGTTGGCCGGTACAATGCCATCCCTTACAAGGGTTGCTGTATCAACGGTAATTTTTACCTTTTTGGTAGGATAAATGGCAATAGACCGTGATCCTGATTTAAACCTCGACGAAGGATGATCGCTGGCTATCAGATCAATCAGATCCTGCAACTCTTCGCGCTCCTGAAGTTGCCCCGAATAAGCTGAAACTTCGTTTACGCCCTTATTGTACTGATCGTACGAAAGAGTAAACGGTAGAGCCTCCGAATCATAAATTTTGCGCATAAGCTGATGCACATACCAGTCGCCCGACGAAAGCATAAAGTTTACAACCCTCACATCTGTTCGTATGCCTTCAACCTCCTGTGCATACCATAAGGGGAAAGTGTCGTTATCACCGTTGGTAATTAAAATGGCATTAGGAGCACAGGAATTAAGGTAGTTAACCGCAAAGTCGCGGGCAGCATATTTATTGGCACGTGTATGATCGTCCCAGCCTTCTTTAGCCATTATACCCGGCACCAGCAATAAACAGGCAAGCGTAATGGGAATGGCAATATACTTTTCGTTGATTTTTTTCATCATATCCCATAATGCCAGCACTCCCAGGCCTATCCATATGGCAAAAGCATAGAATGACCCGGCAAAGGCATAATCCCTTTCCCGCGGCTGGTAGGGCGTTATATTAAGGTACATTACTATGGCTAAGCCGGTCATAAAAAAGAGTAACAATACCACTAGGAATCCATCAGTATGCTTTTTCAGATGGAAGAACAAACCGATTAGTCCTAATATCAGCGGAAGGAAATAAAATTTGTTATGCGCCGCATTACTCATGCTATCAGGAAGGTTTGACTGATCGCCAAGGCGAGGGTTATCAATAGCCGGAATTCCGCTAATCCAGTTACCATAGCGAATTCCACCGTGTCCTTCAATATCATTCTGACGTCCGACAAAATTCCAGAAAAAATAACGCATATACATATGCCCTACCTGGTAATTGGTAAAGAACCTCACATTTTCAACAAAAGTAGGCTTGTAAATGGTTTCGGTTTTTCCTTCTTCGTTTATGGCTTCACGTGGCGTGCCTTTGACCTTTCCCCACGATTTGTATGCCGAAATATGACTGGGCTTCTGATTGCTCCACATACGCGGGAAAATAGTGCTGAAAGCCGGATCATAATTAGGAATGGTATTCTTCCGGTCGTCCGTCATAACATACTTGCCCTTTTTTGTATCCTTTACATAAAAAGGAGTTCCATCCGTATAGGGTTGTTCCCTGTCCTGTGGCGAATTGTAGTATTGACCATAAGCAACCGGCCAGGTACCATACTGCTCACGATTGAGGTACGACAAAAGACTTACTGCATCGCTGGGATCGTTTTCGTTAATAGGAGTATTAGTGTTGGCACGAATAACCAAAAGGAAGAATGAGGAATACCCAATTAAAAGGAATGCGATAGAAAGAAAAACAGTGTTGGCAGCTGAACGAACCTGGCTTCGGTCGAACCTGCCCGGTTCACTTTTATACCAGTAATATGCTCCGGCTACTACCAATAAACCGAGGAATGTAGTCCACGAGAATATGGATAAAAGCAGCAGCAATACTCCACCAACTATGTAATTAACCATACTGTGCTTCGACTGGTATGTAAACCTGATGCTCCACACCAGGGCTCCAACAAGAACAAGGAAATAAAACAAGGTTCCGGAGTTAAACGGAAGACCAAAATCGTTTACAAAAAGAATTTCGTATTTACCGGCCAGGTTTACTGAATATGGAATTACCATAAACATGATAAACGCAAGTATAAAAAACGAGATACTGAGTGCATAAACAACACCTTTCCACGTGGTTTTATACTTCCTGAAGTAAAATACCAGGGCTATGGCAGGTATGGCCAGCAGGTTGAGCAGGTGGACTCCGATGGAAAGCCCCATCAGGTAGGCAATAAGTATTATCCATCGCTGCGAATGCGGTTGCTCAGCTACCTGGTCCCATTTAAGAATGGCCCAGAAGACTATGGCCGTAAAAAACGACGACATGGCATATACCTCACCTTCGGCAGCCGAAAACCAGAATGAATCGCTGAATGTATAAGCCAAAGCTCCTACCAAACCGCTTCCTAAAATGGCAAACATACGGCCTTGTGAAATTTCCGTATCCTTCGTAAATTTAAGTCCGAGCATGGTAATGCTCCAGAACAGGAATAAAATAGTTCCCGAACTGCTTAAGGCCGACATATAATTCACCATTAAGGCTACCTTGCTTAGGTCGCCAAAAGCAAACAAACTGAAGAAACGGCCCAGTAACTGAAATAAGGGTGCTCCCGGAGGGTGACCCACCTGTAGTTTGAAGGCGGTCGAAATGTATTCGCCGCAATCCCACCAGCTGGCGGTAGGTTCAACGGTTGAAAGATAAACCCACGATGAGAGTGCAAAAATCAGCCATCCCAGGAGGTTATTCAGTTTCCTGAATGTTTTCATGAAAAGTATAGTTTAATGAATAAACGAAAATTTGAAGGGACGAAATTAACCAATAATTGCGAAGTTTAAGTACTTTTTAGCAAAAGTTAAGAATTTGTCAAAACTTCATGACTTTAGCGAAACAAATAAAACATTGGTTTTAATGTCATTACTTCGATTCCGGGCGAACTTTCCTCACCGAAGGTAATCCTCTCCCCTGCTTTTTTTACGGAATGTGCCCGCAAGCATACGAAGGCAGGATGCTTACCAACGGAGTTTAATAAGCCTGAACCCTCAGCCTCTTACATATTATTTACTTTTTTTTCACATAAATTATATATCTAAAAAAAAAATATTACTTTTGCAGTCCTTTAAGGGAAGAAAAAACAGTTTGTCCGATGGTGTAAAGGCAGCACGAATGGTTTTGGTCCATTCGGTCTAGGTTCGAATCCTGGTCGGACAACATAAATTTGAAATGTTGGATTAAGATTACTTCTGTCCGAACAGGATGAGAAGTTTATCCCGCTGAAAGCGGGGAATCCTGGTCGGACAACAGGCTGCAAAAAAAACAACTGACTAAAAGAACTTTTTATCAGATCAAGGTAAAATGTTTTCTTTGTCCAAAAAGATTAACTTTGGTCAGGAAGCGGGCGCAAATGCCGGTATATCAACTCGATACGCTGGTACGCGAAGACAAGTGGAGGGGACTTATGTCCCCTCTTTTATTAAAGTACATTTAGCTAAACATATAGTAATTGCAAGCATGATAAGCGAACAACATATAAAAGATCTGACCCTCGCGCACCTCGAGGGTACCGATCGGTTTGTGGTTAGCGTTGCAGTTCGGTCAGGCAACAGGATACGTATTTTTATCGACAGCGATACGCAGGTACTTATCGAACATTGCATTGTGCTGAGCAAATTTATTGAGTCGCAGTTAAACCGCGATTCAGAGGATTTTGAGCTGAATGTATCATCGGCAGGTCTCGATCAGCCTTATCAGCTTCCGAGGCAGTATATTAAAAATATTGGCCGCGATGTATCAGTATTGTTAAGCGACAACAACAAAATAAATGGTACACTTATTGCAGCCGACAACGAAAAATTCAGCGTAAAAGAAGTTACCAAAGTAAAAAAAGTAATTACCGAAACTACGCATACCTTTCTTTATAGCGATATAAAGGAAACCAAAGAAATCATTAAAATCTGAAACCCAAATATTGAATTGCCATGGGCGAAATGGAGCACATCAACCTGGTCGAGACATTTACTGAATTCAAGGAATTCAAAAACATTGACCGTGAAACCCTGATGCGTATTCTTGAAGACGTATTCAGGCATATGTTGATTAAAAAGAATGGTACCGACGAAAACATCGATATCATTGTAAATGTTGACAAAGGCGACCTCGAAATCTGGCGCAAACGTACCATCGTTGAGGATACTGAACTGGAAGATGAAAATCTCCAGATTTCGTATTCCGAAGCTATTAAGATAGAACCCGATTTTGAAGTGGGTGAAGAAGTTGTGGAACCCATCAGGCTTTCGGATATTGGCCGGAGGGAAATTCTTACAGTACGCCAGAACCTGATATCGAAGGTTCAGGAGTACGAAAAAGATAATATCTTCAGGAAATATAAAGATCGCATCGGCGATGTGGTTACCGGCGAAGTTTACCAGGTATGGAAAAACGAAATCCTCGTTCTTGACGATGAGGATCTGGAGTTAACCATGCCACGTAACGAGCAGATCCCCGGTGATTTTTACCGTAAAGGTGATACCATCCGTGCTGTAGTGGCCCGGGTGGATATGAAGAAAAACGCACCGGTTATCATTCTTTCGCGTACCTCACCCCTGTTCCTTGAGCGATTGCTCGAGGCCGAAGTTCCTGAAATATTCGATGGCCTTATTACCATCAAAAACATTGTTCGCGTTCCCGGCGAAAGGGCAAAAATTGCTGTTGAGTCGTACGACGACCGCATCGACCCGGTTGGCGCCTGCGTAGGAATGAAAGGTTCGCGTATTCATGGCATTGTTCGCGAATTGCGCAACGAAAATATTGATGTGATCAATTTCACAACAAATTCGAACCTTTACATACAACGCTCTTTAAGCCCTGCTAAAATCACATCGATTACACTTGACGAGGAAACCAAGCGGGCCGAAGTATATATGAAACCCGACCAGGTATCCTTGCCATTGGCAAAGGCGGGTACAATATTAAACTTGCCGGCAAACTTACCGGTTACGAAATTGATGTTTACCGCGATACCGATTCCGATTACGAAGATGTTGACCTTCAGGAATTCAACGATGAAATCGATCAGTGGATCATTGACGAGTTGAAAAGCATTGGATGCGATACCGCAAAAAGTGTACTGGAGCTAAGTGCCGAAGAACTGGTGCGTCGTTCGCAACTCGAAGAGGAGACTATTCGCGAGGTACACAGGATTCTGAAAGCCGAGTTCGAATAGCCCTCGGCAGGATGAATGAAAGCTACAGGTATCAATGTTCATCATCATCCGTTAGTATTGAAGTGTAACATTGGTATCCGTAATCAATAAACTAAAGATTGAAAATTAAATCGTACTTTTACTCACTTATTCCGAGCTTCAGGCGAAATTTCGAAAAAAGCATGTCAGAAGGACCTATATCAATCAGGCTGGGAAAAGCCGCAACCGAATTTAATGTCGGTGTATCCACTATCGTTGACTTCCTTCACAAGAGGGGGTTCAAAGTTGATAGTAATCCGAACACCAAGTTAAGTCCGGAAATGTATTCTCTATTGGTAAAAGAATACCAGCCCGATAAAGTGGCAAAAGATATTGCCAAGCATATTGAGTTAGAGTACCAGGCTCAGAAAACCGCTATTGCCGAGGAAAACAAATCCCTGGCTAAAGAGGCTGACGATCTGAAAGCTGCAAAAACAAGTGCTGCCAAGCCTGCTGATGAGGTTGCCCCTGTTGTTGAAACAGCTGCCGAGGTAAAACCGCCGGTTGTTGCTCCCGTTGCTCCCGAGAAAACCGCTGAGAAGAAGGCTGCCGCTGAAGTTGAGGCCGAAGCTGTTAAACCTGCCAAGGCTAAAGCTGAAAAGGAAAAAGCTGTAGAGCCCGAGCCTGTTGTTGAAGCCGAAGCAGTAAAAGCCGAAGCCCCGGCAGCAGTTACTGCTCCTGAAGTGTCATCGAAACCTGATGATTCCGAAGTTGCAGCAGTTGAAACTGTTACTGAGGCTGAACCGCAATCCGGAAGCGAAGAAGTTGTATCGACAGGTCCAAAAGTATTAGGAAAAATTGATCTGAAGCAATTCGACAAGAAACCTAAGAAAAAAGAAAAAGCCGCCAAACCTGAAAAAGGCAGCACCAAAGCAACGAAAAAAGAGGATAAAGAGGCTGAAGCCACTGCACCTGCTGCTGCTGACGAAAAGCAGGCAGAAACAGTTGAAACCCCTTCGGTAACTGAAACCGCTCCCGAAGCAGCTCCTGCTGAAACGGCCGTTGCTCCCGAAGAAAAAAGTGTTCGCTCCTCCGACCAACCTTCCGTTGATGGAAAGTATAAAAAAACCGATTCCAACTATCTTCAAACCAAGTTTACAAAACTTGAAGGCCCGAAGATTTTAAATAAAATAGAACTACCGCAGTCATCGCGGCCCGATTCGCGCAAACCTGTTGCTTCGTCGAGCGATGAGGACAGTAAATCGAAGAAGCGTAAACGCAAACGCTTAAATAAGGGGAAAACCGGTACCGATACTGCGGCCGGCGCAACACCCGGAACTCCCGGCGCCGGCGCTCATGCCAAACAAAATGAAAGGCCCAAGGTAAAAGTTGGTGCAAGAGGACATGCCCGTCATAGTGATGTTAAGCCTGAACTTACCGAGGAAGATATCCAGAAACAAATTAAAGAAACCCTGCAACGCCTGAGCGGAACCGGTAAATCGAAAGCATCGAAATACCGCCGCGAAAAGAGGAATGCTGTAAGCCAGCAGATGCAGGATGATCATGCAAAGCAGGAAGAAGAAAAGAAAGTATTGAAGGTTACTGAATTTGTAACTGCCAACGACTTATCCGTGATGATGGATGTACCGGTTACCAAAATCATCGCTACCTGTATGGCTATCGGAATGTTTGTTTCGATTAATCAGCGTCTTGATGCTGAAACTATCGCGGTGCTTGCCGACGAATTTGGATACAGCGTTGAATTCGTAAGTGTTGAAGTACAGGAAGCTATCGAAAATGCTGATGAAACCGAAGATCCGGCTCTCCTCAAACCACGTAACCCAATTGTTACTGTGATGGGTCACGTTGACCACGGGAAAACATCACTTCTCGATCATATCCGAAGCGCTAACGTAATTGCCGGAGAAGCCGGTGGAATTACCCAGCATATTGGTGCCTATGAAGTTAAACTCGAAGATGGCCGGAAAATTACATTCCTCGATACTCCGGGTCACGAAGCTTTTACCGCTATGCGTGCCCGTGGAGCCCAGGTTACTGACATTGTAATTATAGTGGTGGCTGCCGACGATACGGTTATGCCTCAAACCAAGGAAGCAATCAATCATGCACAGGCGGCAGGCGTTCCAATGGTTTTTGCCATAAATAAAATTGATAAAAACGGGGCCAACCCCGAAAAGATAAAAGAAGAGCTCTCGAAACTCAATATCCTGGTCGAAGACTGGGGTGGAAAATACCAGAGCCAGGAAATATCGGCCAAGCAGGGAACAAATGTTACCGAATTGCTCGATAAAGTCCTCCTCGAAGCTGAAATGCTCGATCTTCACGCCAATCCCGATGCCAGGGCTACCGGTACGGTTATTGAATCGTCGTTAGATAAAGGACGTGGATATGTGGCCAAACTCCTGGTACAAAGCGGTACCTTACAAATCGGTGATTTTATCCTTGCCGGCTCCGTGTACGGAAAGGTTAAAGCCATGTACAACGAGCGTAACCTGCCAATTAAAGAAGCAGGTCCTTCGGCCCCGGTACTTTTACTGGGTCTTACAGGTGCGCCTCAGGCTGGTGATAAATTCAGGGTAATGACCGATGAGCGCGAAGCTAAACAGATAGCCACAAAACGTCAGCAACTGCAGCGCGAGCAAGGCATTCGTACCCAGAAACACATTACCCTCGACGAAATCGGACGCCGTATTGCCATCGGCGATTTCAAGGAACTCAATATTATTGTGAAAGCCGATGTTGATGGTTCGGTTGAAGCTTTGGCAGATTCATTGCTCAAACTCTCCACACAACAGGTTCAGGTAAATGTTATTCACAAGAGCGTGGGTGCAATTACCGAAAGCGATGTACTGCTTGCATCTGCATCCAACGCAATTATTGTTGGATTCCAGGTACGGCCGAGCATGAGCGCCCGTAAACTGGCCGAACGCGAAGAAATTGATATCCGAATGTATTCCATTATCTATACGGCGATCAATGAAATCAAACAGGCTATCGAAGGAATGCTTGCTCCCGAAATACAGGAAAAAATTGTGTGTAACGTCGAAATTCGTGAGGTATTCCATATTACCAAGGTCGGTACTATTGCCGGCTGTATGGTACTCGACGGAAAAGTTACCCGTAATACCCGCATACGCGTCATCCGCGATGGAATTGTAATTCATACCGGATCGCTTGGTTCACTCAAACGTTTCAAGGACGATGTGAAAGAAGTTCTCACCGGTTACGAATGCGGACTTAACATCGACAACTTTAATGATATCAAAATAGGCGATATTGTTGAAGGGTACGAAGAAGTGGAAGTTAAACGGAAACTCTAATTCTGCATAATTTTAAAGTAAGTTCAATATAAGTTTAACGGCTGCCTTTCGGTGGCCGTTTTTTTTGTATCCAATTTAAACCACGGTAAAAAAAATCTAATTCACCCTTCCTCCTGCATCTGGCAACTTCTTCAATCGTTTCAGGTGTTTTGAAGCCTTAAACTCAAACATAATACGGGAATTACAACCGGGAAAATACAAAATATTTAAGTTGCCATATTGCATTAACCACAATATGATCGTATATTTACACTATTAACCCCAAAAACCATTTATCATGAAATCAGGATTAGTGTTAAGCTTTTTGCTTTTTATGTCTTCGGTTTTAGTGTACGGACAACTCGAAAAGGGTAATTGTTTTATGTATGGATCAAGCTCCATGGGCTTAAGTACTGAAAAAGACTCATACACGTCCGGAAGCACAACAACCGAATCATCCAAATCCACTTACTTCGATTTCAGTCCCTCAGCAGGGTACTTTGTAATCGATAATTTACCGGTTGGATTAAAAATCCAATTCAATCACTCTAAAACTAAAAACAGCAACTCAAGCGACGAGTACACAGGTAACCAGATAATGGCCGGACCTTTTGCACGTTACTATTTCCTGGCACAGGAAAAGCTAAAGCCAATGGCTGAAGCATATGTAGGTTTTGGCAGTTCGAAAAATACCACTAAGTACTCGAGCGGGTCATACGATTACAAATCTGCAATCTTTAGTTATAGTTTAGGTGCCGGTGCCAGTTACTTTTTAACCGAACATGTAGCATTCGATGCTTTGATTGCTTTCGATTCAATGAAATATACTGACAAATCGTCGAACCCAGAGGAAGCAGTTAGAGCCACTTCATCCGATGACTCGAGTAATAAGTATGCGGGAATATGCATTAACCTCGGAATTGTAGTGGTAATTCCAAACAATTAGGCAAATAAGTTAAAACGGGATTCACTCGAAAACTCCAGCTTTTCCTGATTTATAGGAAAGGACGATCGTATCATTAATTAAATTTATGGCTGTGATGATTTAAGTTTGGTACCTAAACTGAATTTCACGGTTGTATAGTTTATTGTGCCATATTAAAGTTACCGGATCTGAGCTGGTTTACAGTAAGAGTGTTATCATGTTAAAGAAACCTGCATCCAAAATTAATTATTCAGCTGGTTTTCATTATTCAACATCTTCGTATCACTAAAGTACGTTCGGAAGAGTGTCTTATTTAATGATAGTCTCTTCCCTTCCCGGGCCTGTTGAAAGTATTTTCACCGGAAGCCCGGCATCTTTCTCAATAAAACTTGTGTATGCTTTCAGCATTTCGGGCACCTTTGCATAATCATTTATACCCTGGAGCGAAGCATTCCAGCCTTTAAACGACTGGTATAAAGGATGCACCGGGTTGCTTAAAGTTTCGTAAGTCAGGTCCTGAACCTTTTCGCCGTTTACTTCGTAGCCGGTACATATGTTTATGGTATCAAAATCATTCATTACATCGGCTTTCATCATAACCAGGTCGGTAACACCGTTGAGCATAATGGCATAACGCAATGCCGGAAGGTCGAGCCAGCCACAACGCCGCGGACGACCGGTCGTTGAACCAAACTCCTTGCCACTGTCGCGCAGATCGTCGCCGGTTTTATCGAATAACTCAGTAGGGAACGGACCACTGCCAACCCTGGTACAATATGCCTTGAAAACACCGAAGACCTTTCCAATGGCCGATGGAGGAACTCCCAAGCCTGAACAAACGCCGGCAGTAATAGTATTGGATGAAGTTACAAAGGGATACGATCCGAAATCGACATCCAGTAATGTACCTTGTGCACCTTCGGCCAGTATGGTTTTACCCTCGGCAAGTGCTTTATTGATATACAACTCGCTGTCGATCAGTGGAAATGTCCGTAATTCATCTATTGCGGCAAACCAGTTTTTCTCGTATTCGTCGAAAGGCATTTTATCGATAGAATTCTCCTTATAATCAAAATTGTAAGATGCTAATATTTTTATATGGCGCTGCTTCAGATTACTGTATTTCTCAGCGAAATCGCCTGCAAGTATATCGCCAAAACGCAACCCGTAGCGTGCAGTTTTATCGGTATAACAAGGTCCTATGCCTTTGAGTGTTGAACCGATTTTTCCGGCGCCCATGGCTTGTTCATAGGCTGCATCAAGCATACGGTGAGTTGGTAAAATAAGATGTGCCCGTTTCGAAATGCGAAGGTTAACCCGCGGATTTACTCCTTTGGCAACGAGTTTGGCGAGTTCCTGCGATAAGATATATGGATCGGCAATAACGCCATTACCGATTATATTAATTTTTTCGGGATGAAAAATACCCGAAGGGATAGTATGCAAAACATGCTTGTCGCCTTCAATCTGTAGTGTGTGACCGGCATTTGGTCCTCCCTGAAACCTTGCTATTATATCGTATTGAGGTGTGAGAACATCCACAATTTTACCTTTTCCTTCATCGCCCCATTGCAGGCCTAACAGTACATCAATCTTCATCTATACATAAATTAAGCAACCCTGTAGAGGTTGCTGTTCACAATAGTGCAAAGATAAAACTATTTAGTTGAAAGCACTCCAAAAAAGAAGAATGAACCGTCGGAAAAGGAGCTTAATTTACAGCTTCCGTCTTAATGCGTGTTCCATAGAGTGTTAGCGAATGGTGCGAAACTTTTAATCCCAGTGTTTTTTCGACCGAATCAATAATCTCTTGTAAACGGGGATCACAAAATTCGAGTACCGTACCGTTTTCGATATCAATAAAATGATCGTGCTGTTTAAATTTAAAGGATTTTTCGAACTGTGCACAGTTATTCCCGAACTGATGTTTGGTTACCAGGCTGCAGTTAAGCAATAATTCGATGGTATTATACAAGGTGGCACGGCTAACCCTGTATTTATTATTCTTCATTTGTATGTAGAGCGATTCAATATCAAAATGCCCCTCGGTAGTATAGATCTCCTTCAGGATAGTGAACCTCTCCGGAGTTTTACGATGTCCCTGCTTTTCGAGGTAGTCAGTAAACAACTTTTTTACCGTTTCGTAATTAAGTTTCTTTGATTCAGATATCATACCCTTGGAATTTGCTGTAAAATTATGAAATATTCCTATTGCTATTTAGAATAAATAAAAATAGATTTCATTTTTTTTGCTATTTGTGCCTGAAAATCAGCCTAAACATGCCTTTTAACAGCTTGCAGCACCGTATTCAAATAAACAATCAGGTGAAAAGAAGTGGCCTAAGTTTTAATAAACTTCACCATTCGCGAGGCGCCTGTAACGCCATCAATATGTTTAATACGTTCGATGGTACGATGAATATCGATGGAATCGCGCACAAAAAAGCTGATATAGGCTTCGAATAATTCACCCGAAGTATCGATATGAAATGAGCGGATATTAAAACGCATTTCCTCGCTTATAACCCTTATAATGTCCGAAATCATGCTTTTACGGTCGAAACCACTGATTTTTATTCCGCCCAGGTACATGCTCATTGCCTTGTTGCTCCAGCTGGCATGAATAATACGGTTAGCAACGCGGGCCATAAGTTCAATTGCATCGGGGCAGTTGGTGCGGTGAACAATACGGTTTACGCCATCGGGGGTATAAGCAATAATTTCGTCGCCCGGCAGCGGATGGCAACAGGTAGCAATGCCAAAAATAAAATCATCGAGCTCGTAGGCTACGGCCTTTTTAGGCTTAGGTTTTTCAGTTTCTGTTTCAATAACAGGAGTTATGCTTCCTGGTTTCAGTGCCTGGCTTTTAACTTCCTCTTCTTCCAGTTTTTGAAATTCCAATACGCTTTCGAGAGGGATTTCTTCGAGATAAACTTTGTAAAAAAGGTCAGCAGGGCTGCTATAACCCATATACTCACTAAAACGGGTGATGTTGATCTTTTTGTTTTTTATGCCGTTTTTCTTGAAAACACCCTCCAGTATAATCCGGCCTTCGGCAGCCTGTGATTTCCGTTGTTCTTTCAGTGATTCCTTTATGCTGAAACGGGCGCGTGGAGTAATCACATATTCGAGCCATTCTTCTTTAGGCTGGCTTTTTTTCGACGATATTACCTCCACCTGGTCGCCGCTGCGCAGTTTCTGATTCAAAGGAACCAGGTTTCGGTTAACCTTAACACCAATGCAATGCGTACCAAGCTCAGTATGTACCATATAGGCAAAATCGAGCACAGTACTGCCGGCGGGTAACGATTTCAGATGGCCTTTGGGAGTCCACACGAATACTTCATCGCTGAATAATGTGAGCTTGATATCATCGAGAAAATTCAGGGTGTTGGTATCGGGTGAGCTTAAAATTTTCCTTACTTCTTCGAGCCAGTCGTCGAGACCTGACTCCTGTGCCTTATCCTTTTCTATTTTTTGTTTGTATTTCCAGTGGGCTGCATAACCTCTTTCTGCAATTTCGTGCATGCGCCGGGTACGTATCTGCACCTCCACCCATTGCCCGGTTGGGCTCATAACAGTTGTATGCAACGACTCATACCCATTGGCCTTGGGTGTCGATATCCAGTCGCGCAGGCGGTTTTGATTGGGCACATATTTATCGGTAACCAGCGTATAAACCTGCAGGCAGTTAATTTTCTCCTTGTCGGGAGGCGAATCAATAATTATACGTACAGCAAACAGGTCGTACACCTCCTCGAAAGGAATTTCCTTGACCTGCATTTTTTTATAAATGGAATAAACTGACTTTGCCCTGGTGTCGATTTCGAACACAATACCCTGGGCTGCCATAGCTTTTTTGATGGGGTAAATAAATTTATTGATAAAGCTTTTACGCTCTACCTCTGTTTCCTGAAGTTTTAAGGATATGGTACGGTATATTTCGGGTTCGTTGTATTTGAGCGCCAGGTCTTCGAGTTCACTCTTTATCAGGTACAATCCCAGCCTGTGGGCCAAAGGCGAATAAAGGTAAAGGGTTTCAGCAGCGATATTCTGTTGTTTCGAAGGGGGCATCGAATCGAGTGTACGCATATTGTGCAGGCGATCGGCCAGCTTTATCAATATCACCCTCACATCGTCGCTGAGGGTCAACAGCATTTTCTTGATACTTTCGACCTGTGCCGTTGACTCAAGCCGCTCGTACCCATCCTTTATCTTAGTGAGGCCGTCAACAATATAAGCTACCTTCTCGCCAAAATTTCGCTTTATAATATCAATGGTATAATCGGGATTGTCCTCCACCACATCGTGCAGTAAGGCGCTAATAATGGCTGTTTCGCCCAGGCCTATTTCGCCGGCTACAATGCGCGCAACCTCCAGGGGATGATAGATATAAGGCTCACCGGTACGCCTGCGCATGGTAAAATGAGCCTCCGATGCCATCAGGAATGCTTTGCGGACTTCGTTATTTGCCTGAACACCTTTGTTCGCGCGCCACGAGCGCAACAAGCCACGGTACCTTTTCAGAATCTCTTTTTTCTCCTTCTGCGGATCAATATTGTACATACTCACAATGCCATCTTCCATTAACCCCTCAAAAATACTAAAAATACTTTGATCCTGACACAGGTATGTGAATGATGTGAATGCAAAGGGGCAATGGCAGATTCAGTAAGTAAATACTGATTCAATTTTATAAAAAAAACACCTATTGTTGTGAAATAATACTTTTTCTCGTATTTTTGACCCTATTTGCAAACAGCCTGACACTGCATATGACTACTCATACTCTCCAACGATCATCACCTTATCTGATAGTTATCGATATTTTAATTTTATCGGGAATAATAACTGCCATCTCAGTTTTTGCCGGTCATGCCGATGTTGTACTCCTCACAGCATGGGTCATTGTTGCTTTGTATACTGCACTCACGAAGAGGTTCCTGAGCCTGATCCACCTCATGTTGGCCACGCTTATTGCTGTTCTTTGGGTATATATAGCCCGCGACAATTATGGTTATAATCACGATTATATAGCTGTAGCAGGAATGAATACTCTTCCGCTGGCAGCATGGTCGCTGGGTTTGGTAGGAGTTTCGGAGATATTCAATCATTTTAAAACCAAAAGAACGCTCCTAAACTTCATACTTTTCGTACCTGTTTTCTGGGTACTGCTGGTTTTAATCGAAACCTATGCTTTTCATGTTATCGAAATACGCGATACCATGTCGGGCAGCCCCATCGGCCTCCCTTTTTGTAACTGTATTCACGCTCCCCTATGGATGCAGATAGTTTATTTTACGATGGGCCCTGTGTATTACGGACTTACTATTCTGGCTGATTCGCTTGCATTAAAATACATAAGGGGAAAAGGCATTCGCAGCTAACCTCTCATACTGATGTTTTTCTATTCATCCTGCTGCAGGAATTGCTCCCTGCACTTTTACCGAAGCTTTGCCACCAGATCAACAATAGAGAATAGTGTCACCAAAAGTGGTAATAATATTTATTTTTAGCCGTTGTTAAAATTACTAAAGCCTCAATTAAAATAAAACTTATAGATGCATAATTCGTACTTTTGAGGCATAAAGACACAAGCGTTCTAAAATAAACCGTGTAAATCCGGGTTCTGATTACTGCTCATCATGAAAAAATATCTCATCCTACTATTTTTAACACTCTGGTTGGCAAGCCCTATAATGGCTACTCATCAGCGTGCCGGTGAGATTACGTTCAAATACCTGTCGGGGCTCACCTACGAGGTAACCATTGTAACCTACTCCTATGCTCCCAGCCCTGCCGACAGGTACGAACTCGAGATTAACTGGGGCGACAATACAAGTACAGTACTCCTGAGGAACAACGGACCTATCGGAACACTGGGCCACATGGGCGAAATTGTAGGCCCCGACCTGAAACGGAATCTCTATACAGGCGTCCACACGTTTCCGGGAGCTTCCACCTATAAAATTACCCTCGAAGACCCAAACCGGAATTATGGCATACAAAACATCCCGAATTCGGTTGAAGTCCCCTTATTTATTGAAACCCTTTTAATAATTAATCCTTTTATAGGAGCAAACTCATCACCGCAATTATTACTCCCTCCTATTGACCTCGGTTGCGTCGATCAGCCTTTTATTCATAACCCTGGTGCTTACGACCCTGACGGCGACAGCCTTTCGTTTCGTTTAACCACCTGTAAGGGAGCCAATGGCGAAAATATTCCGGGTTTTCAATTGCCAAACCAGGTAGGTACCAACGTAGGCAGTTCGTTTACCATGAATCCGGTTACCGGTGAAATACTCTGGCAAAACCCGATGATGCAGGGCGAATATAATATTGCTTTCCTTATCGAAGAATGGCGCAACGGGCTCAAAATAGGGTATATAACCCGTGATATGCAGATCACCATTGTTACCTGCGACAACAATGCCCCGGTTATTGAACCGATTAACGATACCTGCGTGGAAGCCGGGGATACGCTGCAGTTTAAAGTTGTAGCCACCGATATCGACAACAATAATATTACACTTACTGCTGCAGGAGCTCCTTTCCAAATCGCCAACCCTGCTGAATTCTATTCACCCGCCGATTCAGCCGGCCGCAACACGGGGTTGTTCAGTTGGATTACCACCTGCAATCATGTGCGAAAAAATTCATACCTGGTGTATTTCAAAGCTACTGATGACGATGTACCTGTGAACCTTTTCGATTTGAAGAGCATGAGCATACTGGTGGTTGGGCCGGCACCCAAAAACCTTACAGCAACACCTCTTGGAAATACAATCCAGTTAAACTGGAATAAAAACCGTTGTGCAAATGTGAGTGGGTACAAAATATACCGGCGAAACGGATTTTATGGTTACGAACCCGGGCACTGCGAAACGGGTGTTCCTTTTTACACCGGTTACCGGCTTATCGCCACACTTAATACAACAGATACCCTGTATACCGACAACGATCTTTCGCGGGGCATTGATTACTGCTACATGGTAGTAGCCACCTACCCTGACGGCGCCGAGAGCTATGCTTCGAACGAAGCCTGTGCCCAGCTTAAAAAAGATGTGCCTGTTATTACAAATGTCAGCATTCAGAATACAGGTGCTGTTGATGGAAATGTTTACCTGGCCTGGTCGAAACCAACCGAGATTGACAGCGTGCAGGCTCCCGGGCCATATAAATATCTTATATACCGTTCCGACGATCTTACGGGTACAGCATTTAACCTGATCGACTCGCTTGCCACACTCAACGATACCATTTATATTGACACACCATTAAATACTTTTGATCAGGGCGTTAGTTACAGGGTTGATTTGTATAATGATACTCCTGGGCTGCGCTTCCTGGTTGGGCCCTCGCAAAAGGCATCGTCCCCTTACCTGACTTTGGAGGCAGGCGACAAAAAACTAAGGATTGTAATTAATACCGACGTTCCGTGGACAAACGAGGAATATATTGTATATCGTCTCAACGAAACCACCCAGGTATTCGATTCGATAGGCACATCCATTTTTCCTTATTATATTGATGCTGATCTGGTTAACGGCGAATCGTACTGTTATAAGGCAAAAGTAATAGGAACATACGGAACAGCAGGCATTACCGATCCGCTGATTAATTATTCGCAGGAAGCCTGCGGGATTCCTTTCGACAACGAAATCCCCTGCCCTCCCACGCCCGAAGTTGAAGCCAACTGCGAAAAGTACGAACACATCCTTAGCTGGATGGATACCGATCCTGAATGTTCGGCTGATATTATCCGCTACATTATTTATTACCGGCCAACACAGGCCGAGAATATGGTAAAACTCGACTCAACACAGGGACAATCGTATATTCATTCGGGGCTGTTGAGTATTGCCGGGTGTTATGCCATTGTGGCTGTCGATTCGGTAGGCAACCGGAGTGTAATGAGCGATACGGTGTGCATCGACAGCGATGTATGCGGAACCTACCGCCTGCCCAACATATTTACTCCCAATGGCGACGAGCGGAATGACTATTTTGTGCCCTTTCCCTACACTTCGGTTGAAAAAATTGACCTGCAAATAGTTAACCGCTGGGGAAATCTTATATTTTCGACACAGGACCCGGCCATAAAATGGGATGGCAAAGTACAGGGCACCAACCAGCCTGTAGCCGATGGTGTATATTATTACATATGTGATGTTTACGAACTCACCCTTGCAGGCACAGTTAAACGGACACTGAAAGGGAGTATTACGGTGCTCAGGTAAAAATATGCGCTCTCAATCCGAAATCCTTTACAGATAAATAATTCCTCTTAAATATTGTTTTCATCAAAACAAGTGCCTGTTTTCCCGATTTAAAATCTTACATTCTCTGGCTTGCAATGTACCAAATGTGGTGTTTTATTGACAAATAGTGCATAGGTAAAGGATGATCATCCTGAATTTACTATAAACATTGCTTTTCGTAGTTTACTTTATTGCAGCCGGTTTAATGCCAGGCTATTTTCAACGGAAACAACTTACCTTTGCACCAAATTAGTTGAAGATAATTCATGGGGAAAACGCATACCGATATTATTTCAAAGTCGCATGCCAGAAGCAGTAATTTTGGGCTTAAAAAAAACAACGTTTCCATAAAGCGTTTGTTAAGCGAATCGCAGGTTAAAAAATTACTAAGGGAGAACAGCGAGTTTATCGATATAACATCTCCAATAATCGAAGAACTGAATGATTTTTTGAAGGGTTCAGGATTCATTATATTACTTGCCGATAAAAACGGCCGCATTATCGAAATAGCCGGTGACCATGAACCGCTGTATGAGGCAAGCAAACAAAACCTGGTTCTTGGTGCTAATATGGACGAAGAAAGCATTGGGACCAATTCGGTTGGGACAGCCCTGACTGAGAACTGCCCTGTTCAAATTACTGCTGATGAACATTTTATTGACATTTTCAATATGTGGACCTGTTCAGCAGCGCCTATTCATGATCCGGAGAAAAACATCTTAGGTGTTTTAAGCCTTACCGGGAAAAGCGAGCTTGTGCATCCTCATACTTTAGGTTTGGTAGTGGCGGCAGTATCAGCCATCGAATACAGGATCAACACACTTAAAATACAGAAACAGCTGCATAACTCCAACCAGTTTGCTTTTTCGATGATGAACAACCTCAATTACGGACTGTTTGCCATGGACATGAGCGATCGTATTCTTTGGGTTAACGACACTGCCTGCCGTTCAATAAATACCAGGCGCCTTGATTTGGTTGATAAGCCTATCGAAAGTATTTTCCCCGACTGGCTGCAGGTTAAGGAAACAATACTTCAAAATGCACCTTACCTCGACGAGGAAAACCGGTTTAATATTGCAAAACTTAAGGATCGGTATCTTTTCAATGCCTACCTGATTAAAACCAAAGAAGAAGAAATTCTCGGATATCTCCTTTCGTTCAGGGAAATAAGCGGAATTATTAAGATCATCAATAAAATTAATGATCACAGTACCCGATATACCTTTGATGATTTTATTGGCAACAGCAGTCAAACCCGGGAATTGATCCGCTATTGCAAAACCATCGCCCGAAATCCTTCAACAGTGCTAATCAGCGGCGAATCAGGTACAGGTAAAGAAATTATTGCTCAATCCATCCACCAGGCAAGTCCACGAAGAAACCAACCTTTTGTAGCCATAAACTGCGGAGCTATTTCTGATTCACTAATTGAGAGTGAACTTTTCGGATATGCCGATGGAGCTTTTACCGGTGCAAAAAAAGGAGGCAAACCCGGTAAATTTGAACAGGCGCATAAAGGGACACTGTTTCTTGATGAAATTGGGGAGATGCCATTGGAAATGCAGGTGAAACTCCTTCGTACCATACAGGAAAAAGCTGTTATCAGGGTAGGTGGAAACAAGCCAATCCCTGTTGATGTTCGCATAATAGCGGCTACCAACAAAAAAATCCAGGAACAGATAAAAGAAGGGAAATTCCGACTCGATTTGTATTATAGGCTCAATGTTTTCGAAGTTTCAATCCGGCCATTACGTGAGCGACGTGACGATATTCTGCCCCTGGTACATTTTTTCCTGAAACGAAATGCTTCCCGGTTCGACATCCCCATACCCGAACTTAAACCGGAATTGCTCGAGGCTCTCATTAAATACGATTGGCCAGGCAATATCAGGGAACTCGAAAACCTGATGGAACGCGCCGTAATACTTAAAGGAAATCTCGATAAAAATCATATATCTAATTTCTCAATCCCGGCTGTTAACAATATGACTCAGCCTGAGGAAGCAGTTGTCGCGAATAATGAAATATTCAGCCTCGAAGAACATGAAAAGAACAATATCCTCCGAACTATCCAACACTTTCAGAATAATATTACAAAATCTGCAGAATCGTTAGGCATAAGCAGAAATACACTGTATCAGAAAATGAAAAAATACGATCTGCTCCATGTTTCAACATTCAGCTGATATTTGTATGTACTAATATTGAACACTGTCCTGTTTTCTAACAATACTAATTGCATAATAATGTCCTGACTCAGGACATTATTTATTTCTGACCCATACATTTTACTATTTACGCTTACAACTCTATTTTCTAATTCATTGAACTGGTAACAGTTGGCACAACCTTACGGAAAAATTTGCATTTAGATTTTGAATTTATACTGCAAACACCAGCCAAAAGCTGCAAACCGACTCTTATAATCCTGTTATTCAATAATTTATAATTTATGGCATACTCATTGCTTTACTGTTATTCAATTAACAGCACAAGATCATGAATCTTTAAAAATCAAAGCAATGCCAACAAACGTCAATCCTCAACTTCCACTGCAACCTACTATTAAAAACACCAGGCACCGGATTAGGATATGCCTGGGCAGTTCCTGTTTTTCAAAAGCGAAACAGAGTAACCTTGAATTTATCGAACGTTTTCTGAACGAAAACAACCTTAAGGATAATGTTGATTTTGCCGGCCATTTATGTATTGAACAATGCATGAGCGGACCAAATGTTGAAATTGACGGAATTATGTACAATGAAGTGGATACCCAAAAGCTCGAAAGAATTCTTCACAGCTGTTTTGGAATATAATCCTTTTTGCTTTCACCGAAAACACACACCCCATGGATCGTCTGCCGCCTATCTATACCGAAAAGAACAACTGCCAGGATTGCTATAAATGCCTCAGGCAGTGTCCTGTAAAAGCAATAAAAATCGAGGACGGAAGCGCCTCAATCATCCCCGATCAATGTATTTATTGTGGTCATTGTGTGCAGGTATGCCCGAGTGAAGCTAAAAAAGTGAGGGATGACATGATGGATTTATACACTTTAATCGACAGTAAGGCAAAAATAATAGCATGTATAGCACCATCGTGGGTGAGTGAATTCCCCGGCTTAAATGCAGGGCAACTCACCACTATTTTTTCAAAACTTGGATTTGCAGGTGTTTCGGAAACAGCGCTCGGGGCTGAAATTATTTCGAAACAAACCGCCCAATGGATTGACAACCAACCAAATGGAATTTATATTTCATCCTGCTGCCCCTCAGTAGTGCAATTTATTTGTCGCTACTATCCTGAATTGAAATCGCACCTGGTTCCCTTAGTTTCACCTATGCAGGCGCATGCACAAATGCTGAGAGATATGTATGGCGCTGAAATTAAAATTGCTTTTTTCGGCCCCTGCATTGCAAAAAAAACAGAGCTTGACCATGGATATACTGACGTTGCACTTACGTTTCGCGATCTGCACACCTGGCTTGAAAATGAACTTCCGGGATGGCATGATACCGACAGCAGTAAAATCGGTGAATTTATTCCTTTTGCAGCAGGTAAAGGGAATTTCTTCCCGGTGGATGGTGGAATGATAGCTAATTTAAAATCGAAGGCGCAGATCACTGATTTATCTTATATGTCATTTTCAGGAGTAAATCATATTAAAGAAGTATTAACAGATTTAAAGGACTGGAAAACTGATACGAAAGTCTTCCTCGAATTGCTGGCTTGTGATGGTGGGTGTGTAAAAGGACCCGGAACCATCAATCATTCTTCTGCAGCCTTAAAACGGCAGAAAGTACTCACTGCAACCCGTAATCTGAAACCTACCAGATCAGTTCTTCCAAATAACATTCATACAGAAGCCAGTTTTGAACAGATTCATCCGATTCATTTACGGGAAGTTTCATCTGATGAGATTTCAGCAGCCATGTTCGCTGCCGGAAAATTTTCGCCAGCCGACGAAATGAACTGCGGGGGGTGCGGATACGACAGTTGTATCGATTTTGCAAAAGCCATGGTCGAAGGTAAAGCTGAGCGTATGATGTGTGTTTCCTACACCCGCAATGTTGCACAGGGAAAAGCCTCGGTACTCTTAAAAAGAATTCCTTACGGTGTAGTTATTGTTGACGATAAGCACAGGGTAATTGATTCGAATAAAAAATTTGCTGACATCCTGGGAGGCGAAGTAGAGGCTTTGTGGGAGTTGAATAGCAATCTCGAAAATGCTGATCTGCGAAAACTGGTCCCGTTTCATAAAATGTTTACATCCGTTCTGCACACAGGGGAAGAAATGATTGAGCAAAAGATAAGGGTTGATGAATTAACGCTTCATGTTTCGGTAGTTACCATTCAGCCGGGTAAAATAGTGTGTGGCATCATTCAGAATATGCAGGAACCGGAAGTACGAAATGCCATGATCAAAAATTCGGTAAAAGAAGTTATTCATAAAAACATGGCAGTAGTGCAGAAAATCGCCTTCCTGCTAGGTGAAAATGCTTCCTATACTGAGTCGATGCTAAATTTCATAACCGAAGCTGAAAGTCCGGAAATAAAAAACAGCTAAAACCATCAGCAAATGGATGATAATAAACTGATCATCGAAATTGGCTCATACCAGTTAAGTAAACATGCTAATGTAATCTGTGGCGACACTTTCCTTTCGAAAAAAGTGACCGGCGAAAACAGGTATGTTGCTGTATTATCCGATGGGCTGGGAAGTGGGATCAAAGCCAACGTTTTGTCGTCGCTCACGGCTTCCATGGCACTGAATTTCCGTTTGCATCACGAGCCCGTAATCAATTCAGCCAAATGGATAATGGATACCTTGCCCATTGATAGTAAAAGAGGAATTAGTTATTCAACATTTACTATCGTAGATGTGGATTTTGAAGGCGAATCCACGGTTATCGAATACGGCAATCCTTCATTTTTTATTGAGCGCGACGGCAAAATAGTGAATCCTGAACGCGAAACCTTGCAAATAACCCAATCGGGCAAACAGAAAGAACTGCAAGTTTCAACTTTCCATCTTCTGGAGAACGATCGCCTGGTGTTAGTAAGTGATGGCATTACCCAATCAGGCATCGGTAATGCCTCTATGCCTTTTGGCTGGGGAGAAAAGAAACTGCAGGATTATGTTATTCAAAAGAAAACAACAAATATGCTGATCTCGGCAAGCGAACTGGCTTTAAAAATCGTAAAAAAAGCTTCACAGAACGACATCTACAAATTGCAGGACGATGCCAGTTGTGCAGTTTTCTTCCGTCGCAAACCGCGTCAGCTTTTAATATGTTCAGGTCCCCCCTACACAGCGTCAAAGGATAAATTCCTGGCTAATACGGTTGACAGTTTCAAAGGAAATAAAATATTATGCGGTGGCACTACTTCCCGGATCATCTCACGGGAACTTAACAAGGAAATAGTACCTGAACCTTTGGATAAAATGGGCTATGGATTACCCCCTGCTTTTGCAATGGAAGGAATTGACCTGGTAACGGAAGGAATACTTACACTCGATAAAGTTTACCAGATGCTCAAAACCATACAAAACCAGGATATCCCGCTTGACGGACCTGCCGCCGCCATTGTCAGGTTCATGATGAATGCCGATGTAATTGATTTTATGGTCGGCACATGTGTAAATATAGCTCACCAGGATCCAAACCTCCCCGTTGAGCTCGAAATCAGGAGAAATGTCATCAAAAAAATCATCAGGATACTCGAAGAAAAATTCCTGAAACAAGTGAATGTTCAATATTTATAAATCAATAAAAATGGAAAAGAGACTGAAGTTGAAAATATGCGTAGGCACACAGTGCTATGTTATGGGTAACCATGAACTGAAGGACATTAAAGATCATCTACCAGAGGATTTGAAGGATAAAGTATACGTTGAAGCAGCTGTTTGCCTGGGCTGCGATAAGCTCGACACAAAACCCCTTCCTCCCTATGTTGAAGTGAACGGGAAATTAATATCACAGGCCACGCGGGAAAATATTATTGAATACCTGTATTCAATGGATAATCAAATGGTATAACAACCTTAAGAACGTATTATCATGAAGAAAGAAATGGCAAAGCAAGTTCGAAACGAAGATGTCAGAGCAGAAATACCTGCAAACCGATTTTCGGCCATCGAAGAAACTATACAACAGGTTGTAAATGCACAAAAAATTTACCGCACCTTCAGTCAAAAGCAGGTTGATACAATCTTCCAGAAAGCCGCTTTTGCTGCTGCCCAGAGCAGGATAAAACTGGCCAGGATGGCCGTTGAAGAAACCGGGATGGGTATTATAGAAGATAAAGTAATTAAGAACCAGTTCGCATCCGAGTACATCTATAACAAATATAAGGACGAAAAAACTGTAGGCCTTATTGAGGAGGATCACACTTTCGGAATCCGGAAATATGCGGAACCTATAGGAGTAATTGCAGGAATAATACCTACTACAAACCCAACCTCAACTGCAATTTTCAAAGCTCTGATCACATTAAAGACACGAAACGGCATAATCTTTTCGCCACACCCCAGGGCTGCCAAATCCACCATCGAAGCAGCCCGTATCATTCTAAAAGCTGCTGTCGAAGCAGGCGCACCCGAGGGAATTATCGGTTGGATTGAAACACCGACTGTAGAAGCGTCACAATACCTTATGCATCACAAGGACTTAAACCTTATCCTGGCAACCGGTGGCCCGGGAATGGTAAAAGCAGCTTATTCTTCTGGCATCCCGGCCATAGGTGTTGGCGCCGGCAATACTCCTGCAATTATTGATGAAACTGCCAACCTTAAAATGGCCGTAAGTTCGGTGCTGATGTCAAAAACATTTGATAATGGGATGATCTGTGCTTCCGAACAATCGATTGTAGTAATAGAAAGCGTTTACGATAAGGTGAAAAAGATCCTGGAAGAAAACAACGCATACATCCTCAGCGCTGAAGAAAAGCAGAAAGTCGGAAAAACCATGTTGGTAAATGGCCATCTTAATTCAGCCATTGTTGGTCAATCGGCTCATAAAATTGCACTAATGGCGGGCATCACAGTTCCCGAAAACACTAAAGTGCTTATAGGCGAAACAGTCGAAATAAGCAGCGACGAACCTTTTACCTACGAAAAACTATCCCCTATTCTTGCTTTGTACAAGGCCGAAAACTTCAGGGAAGCTGAATACATCGCTACCCGGCTTGTAAAATTCGGGGGAATAGGCCATACTTCAGTCCTATATACTGATCCCAAAAATAAGGAGCGAATTGAATCATTCAGCTCACTGATAAAAACCGGTCGTTTGCTTGTGAATATGCCCGCATCGCAGGGAGCCATAGGCGATATCTATAATTTCAGGCTCGAGCCGTCCTTAACATTGGGTTGTGGATCGTGGGGCGGTAATTCGGTAAGCGAAAATGTAGGTATCAAACACCTTATCAATATAAAAACAAACGCCGAAAGAAGAGAAAATATGCTGTGGTTGAGGATGCCCGAAAAAATCTATTTTAAAACAGCCTGTCTTCCAATAGCATTGCAGGATCTCGAAGGGAAGAAAAAAGCTTTTATTGTAACTGACAAGCCTATTTACGACCTGGGTTATTGCGATAAAGTAATACAGCACCTGAGTCATCTGGATATCGAAACTAATATTTTTTACGAGGTTGAACCTGACCCAACTCTTGCCAATGTCAGGAAAGGACTCGACCGCATGATTCCTTTTCAGCCCGATGTAATTATAGCGCTTGGCGGAGGATCAGCTATGGATGCAGCAAAAATTATGTGGCTGATGTACGAGCATCCCGAAATGGAATTCGAAGGACTGGCACTCCGGTTTATGGATATCCGAAAACGCATCTATTCATTCCCTCCATTGGGAAAGAAAGCCATCCTGGTAGCTATACCCACCACTTCAGGCACCGGTTCCGAAGTAACACCCTTTGCTGTGGTTACCGACGAAAAAACAGGTATCAAATATCCGATTGCCGATTATGCGCTTACGCCGAATATGGCCATTATTGATCCTGAATTTGTTATGACCATGCCTTCCAAACTTGCTGCCTGGTCAGGAATTGATGCCCTTACACATGCTGTTGAAGCACTGGCTTCGGTGTTTGCTACTGAATTCACCAACCCTTACGCATTGGAAGCCTCGCGCTTAATTTTCAAATACCTCGAACAATCAGTCAACGAAGGCAGTGAAAACCAGAAAGCCCGCGAAAAAATTCATTATGCTGCAACCATAGCAGGTATTGCTTTTGCCAATGCATTTCTGGGGGTTTGCCATTCGATGGCTCACAAATTGGGTTCGGAGTTTCATGTTCCGCACGGACTTGCCAATGCTCTCCTGATAAATGAAGTAATACGTTTCAATGCAACCGATGCACCTCGCAAACAGGCAACTTTCCCTCAGTATAAATACCCCGATGCCATTTACCGCTATGCCCGTATGGCCGACTATTTGGGAATACAAGGCAATACACCCGGAGAAAAAGTGGAGGGCCTGATAGCTGCAATTGATAAACTGAAGGCAGCAGTAGGAATTCCTGCCAGTATCAGGGATGCAGGCGTGCCGGAAAAAGAGTTTTATGCACAACTCGATCAACTCTCAGAGAATGCATTTGATGATCAATGCACGGGAGCTAATCCCCGCTATCCTTCAATAGCCGAAATAAAAGAAATGTACAGTACAGCATACGAAGGACGAAGCTAAAACCCATTTTACTATCGCTCATTCTAAACTCCTGTCCCTTTATGTAACCATATTTCCGGGATACTGAAGGGACAGGTTTTTGTTGTTTTCAATTAAAATCAATCTATGTTATGGCTTTCGTAAACAATGTGATGATTATTCGCCGTGATTTGATTACACGCATGGCTGAATTATATAAGGAAGACCTCTTATACGACAACATCGACCGGATTCCGATTGAAATCAGTAACCGCCTGAAGGGCAACGAACGTTGCTGCATACACAAAATGCGGGCGGTTGTAAAGTACAAAACAATGGCTATTCTGGGGTTTAGCCAGGCTGATGAAAAAGATGAACTCGATACGCTCGCTTATTATGCCAGGAAAGCCCTAAACAGGCACGAAACTCAATCGCGGTTCCTTTTGGTAGCTGACGAAGCATGTACCTCCTGTGTAAAAGCCAGCTATGTTGTTACTAACCTATGCAAAGGTTGCATAGCTCAGCCTTGCATAAACAATTGCCCTAAAAATGCGATCGCCCGCACACCCGATGGCAAAGCCGGTATCGATTCGAAAAAATGCGTCAATTGCGGTATTTGCAAAGAATTATGTCCGTATCATTCCATAATATTTGTGCCGGTTCCTTGCGAGGAATCATGCCCGGTTGGCGCTATTACAAAGGATGAAAACGGGGTTGAAAATATTGATGCTGATAAATGTATTCTTTGTGGAAAATGCGTGAATGCATGTCCGTTCGGTTCCATAATCGAAACAACCGAATTGTTTGAAATAATGAATATATTAAAACATGAAATGCCTGTAACGGCTATTGTTGCACCTTCCATTTTCGGGCAATTCAGGGCTGAACCAGGTTCAGTTATTGATGCATTACACAAATTGGGATTTACTCATGTAGTGGAAGCTGCCGAAGGTGCCTTCAAGACCACACAGCTGGAATCGCAGGAACTCATTCATAAACTGGAATCAGGATCCGGATTTATGACCACTTCATGTTGCCCCTCATGGATGTTGGCTGCACAGAAGCATATCCCGGAGATCCTCCCCTATGTTTCAGCTACACCATCGCCTATGGCTATTTCGGCAAGAGAATGCAAAGCCAATGCACCAACTACACCTGTAGTTTTTATCGGGCCTTGCCTGGCAAAACGAAAAGAAGGACATGATAATAAGGATATCGATTGGGTAATGACTTTCGAAGAACTGGCCTGCCTGCTTACCGGCTGGAAAATTTCGGTCGTGGAATGCAATAATATCGAAATCAGTAAAACGGTTGACCAGCAATCACGTAACTATTGCCTCTCGGGTGGCGTGGCTGCAGCTGTTCAATCAATGACCGGGGATGGAATAACTACGAAAGTAATCAACGGATTGGATAAAAAGCAACTTCGACGTCTCTCCTCCTATGCTAAAAAAATAAAAAATCCGGAAGAACAACTTATTGAAGTAATGTCCTGCGAAGGAGGCTGCATTGCAGGCCCGTGCAGCCATGAATTTCCAAACGATGCCAGGCGGTTCTTTATACAGAATACCGAGAAAATATGCAGCTGCTGTAACTAACGGAACATGTGTTGATAACACGCTTCCGCTGAAAGCAAAAGAGCCACCCGAAGGCAGCTCTTTTTGTTTATTTTGAGTTCAGTAAACTATTTAACAGTTGCCATATGAGCAACCATATCAAGTACTTTGCAGGAGTAACCCCATTCGTTATCGTACCAGGATACGAGTTTTACGAAGTTTGGATTCAGCATGATTCCTGCTCCTGCATCGAAGATTGAAGTGCGGGAATCACCAACAAAATCGCTTGACACAACCGACTCCTCGGTATATCCAAGCACACCTTTCATTTCGCCATCAGCGGCAGCTTTAACAACGGCTTTAATTTCGTCGTAAGTGGTTGCCTTTTCGAGACGGCAGGTAAGGTCAACAACCGAAACGTTGAGTGTAGGAACACGGAACGACATACCGGTAAGTTTGCCTTTCATAGCAGGAATAACCTTGGCAGCAGCCTTGGCAGCACCTGTTGATGAAGGGATAATATTGCCGGCAGCAGCACGTCCGCCACGCCAGTCTTTGGCCGAAGGTCCGTCAACGGTTTTCTGTGTGGCTGTAGTAGCATGTACAGTTGTCATAAGTCCTTCAGCAATACCGAAATTGTCGTGAATAACTTTCACAAGCGGAGCCAGGCAGTTAGTGGTACAGGATGCATTGCTGGCAAACTGTTGGCCTGCGTATTCCTTATGGTTAACGCCATACACAAACATAGGTGTATCGTCCTTCGATGGAGCCGACATAATTACGCGTTTTGCTCCACCATCAATGTGCGCCTGGCAGGTTTCTTTGGTAAGGAATAAACCGGTGCATTCAGCAACATAATCGGCGCCTACATCCGACCATTTAATATCGGCAGGATTCTTACAGGCGGTAACGCGGATAGTTTGTCCGTTCACAACAAGGTGTCCGTCCTTAACCTCAACAGTACCTTTAAATTGTCCGTGAACCGTGTCGTATTTAAGCATATATGCCATATAATCGGCGTCGATCAGATCGTTGATGGCTACAACATCTATATCGTCGCGAAGTATAGAAGCACGAAAAACAAGGCGGCCAATACGGCCAAAACCATTGATACCAACTTTAATTTTTGTCATAATATATTGATTTTAAATGATGTTTTGCTTTTTGAAAATGCGATGCAAAAGTACAAATAAAAGATGAAAGGGTAATGCAAGTTTTACTGAAAAGATGTTAATTGCTGGGGAGAGGATTGTGAGAAGCATGAGTTTTTGGGAGGTGGGAGTGGTCATTCGGTTGTGGGGGACGGGGGGGTTGGGTTTACGGGTTTAGTGAGTGGTCATTCAGTTGTTGTGGACGGGGGGTGTTGGTTGTATGAGTGTAATGAGTGGTCATTCGTGGTCATTCGGTTGTGGGGGACGGGGGGTGTTGGTTTTACGGGTTGGGTGAGAGGTCATTCGGTTGTGGGGGACGGGGAGTGTTGGTTTTACGGGTTTTGGGAGTGGTCATTCAGTTGTTGTGGACGGGGGGTGTTGGTTGTATGAGTGTAATGAGTGGTCATTCGTGGTCATTCGGTTGTGGGGGACGGGGAATGTTTGTAATACGGGTATAATGTGTTGTTATTCGTGGAGATTTCCGGGTAAATTTTGCTTTATAAGTAATAAGAAAACCTGTGTTTGACATATGTTAAAAATCTGATCCGATTTTCATATCTTTGCAGCAATGGAAAACATCAGAAATTTTTGCATCATAGCACATATCGACCATGGCAAAAGCACCCTGGCCGACCGATTACTCGAAACTACCGGAACCCTTACCAGCCGGCAGCTTCAAAACCAGGTGCTTGATGATATGGACCTTGAGCGCGAGCGTGGCATCACCATTAAGAGCCATGCTATCCGTATGGATTACCTGAAAAACGGTATCAATTATAAACTCAACCTCATCGATACGCCGGGTCACGTTGATTTTTCCTACGAAGTGTCACGTGCCATCGCTGCCTGCGAAGGAGCCCTGCTTATTGTTGATGCAACCCAGGGGATACAGGCTCAAACCATCTCCAATTTATACCTGGCTCTCGAAAATGACCTTGAGATCATCCCGGTAATGAATAAAATGGATATGGATTCGGCTATGCCCGAAGAAGTTGAAGACCAGATAGTTGAACTTATTGGTTGCAAACCCGAAGATATTATCCGTGCAAGTGCCCGTTCAGGAATGGGTATCGACGAAATACTCGAAGCCATCATTAACCGTATTCCTGCTCCTAAGGTGATCCGGATGCACCACTGCAGGCATTGATATTTGACTCCAAATTCAATTCCTTCAGGGGAATCGTTGCCTATTTCCGGATTTTTAACGGTCAGATTAAAAAGGACGATTTTGTTAAATTCGTTAATACGGGTAAAGAGTATTATGCCGAGGAAATAGGATTGCTGAAGCTTTCGCAAAAACCTATGGACATGCTTTCGGCAGGTGATGTGGGATACATTATTTCGGGCATAAAAACAGCCAAAGAAATTAAAGTTGGCGACACCATTACACACGTAGGCAAGCCTTGTGCTAAAGCCATCGAAGGATTTACCAATGTTAAACCCATGGTTTTTGCAGGCATCTACCCTATTGATGCTGACGATTACGAGGAACTTCGTACTTCTATCGAAAAATTACAGCTGAATGATGCTTCGCTCAGCTTTGAGCCCGAGTCGTCGGCGGCTTTGGGATTTGGTTTCCGTTGTGGCTTCCTTGGGTTGCTTCATATGGAAATAGTTCAGGAACGCCTCGACCGTGAGTTCGATATGGATGTGATCACCACCGTTCCGAACGTAATGTATAAGATCATTACAACAAAAGGAGAAGAAATTGAAGTGCATAACCCATCGGGCATGCCTGATACAACCTGGATCGACGATATTTACGAACCCTTTATTTCGGCACAGGTAATTTCGAAATCCGACTACCAGGGCTCCATAATGAAACTTTGCCTCGATAAACGGGGAACCCTGAAAAACCAGGTTTATCTTACTCAGAACAGGGTTGAACTAAGTTTCGACCTTCCATTGGGTGAGATTGTAATCGATTTTTACGATAAACTGAAAAGCATTTCGAAAGGCTACGCTTCCTTCGATTATCATATATCCGAATACCGCAAGGCCGACCTTGTAAAACTTGATATTCTGCTGAACGGCGACCCGGTTGATGCGTTGAGTACCCTTATCCACCGCGAAAATGCTTACAATTTCGGACGACGTATCTGCGAAAAACTCAAAGAACTGATCCCCAGGCAACAATACGAAGTTGCTATTCAGGCAGCCATTGGTGCTAAAATTATATCGCGCGAAACCATTAAGCCTTTGCGTAAAGATGTTATAGCCAAATGTTATGGCGGCGATATTTCGCGTAAACGTAAACTGCTCGAAAAACAAAAGAAAGGGAAGAAACGCATGCGCCAGATCGGGAACATCGATGTGCCTCAAAGTGCTTTCCTTGCTGTACTGAAACTTGATTAAACTGTTTCTGTTTCAGGAAATTGCAGGAAAAGAAAGAATGAATAAACACTAATAAGATATTGTGCCGGGTGCCGGGTGCCGGGGGCCCAAATAACAAACCATTTTTATAATTTATTGTAGAAATGTTTTTTATGACGGTCTTCATAATGTTTTGATGCATTTGTTTTTAGTTCCGATAATTATCGGGATTATCTTTTGTATATTTTGAAGTTTATATATTAATCAGGTTAACATATGCAGTTCTCAAATATTTTAGTGATCAATATTTTTTTGAAAGAATAATTAAAAAACTTTCATTCTGTTGTAACTTTAGGGTCCTTTAAACCGTATTACCTTCGAAAAGTAACAACCGATAGCCCGGAAAATGACATCAACCGAGTACAATTCATGCGCTGATCTTTACTCCGACGGAGTATATCGCTTTATCCTCAAAAACATTAAGGACAGGGATACGGCTCAGGATATTGTGCAGGAATCGTTTGTAAGAATGTGGGAAAGAGTGAAAGATATATCGTACGAAAAAGCACGTTCTTATCTTTTTACCACAGCTTATCATACCATGATCGATCATATCCGCAGGAACAAGCGCCTGAGTTCAATCGACGACAGTTATAACGAACAGCGCGACGAATCGGCCGGGAGTTATAACGACCTGAAGGAAGTAATAAATGAAGCTGTAAACAAGCTACCGGAAATTCAGCGATCGGCAATTATGCTCCGCGACTACGAAGGATACTCGTACGAAGAAATTGGCGAAATACTGAAACTCAACGAATCGCAGGTTAAAGTGTACATATTCAGGGCACGCACTTTCCTGAAACAATACATCGGAAGCCTCGATATGGTCATATAAGTAACTCAACCAACTGAAAATTAAATAAAATGAAAATCAACAGGGATAATTACGAAGCATATTTCCTCGACTACCACGAAGGGCAGTTAAGCCCCGAAATGGCTGAGGAAGTTCTGGCTTTTGTAGAGCTTAATCCCGATCTTAAAAACATTTTCTTTGATTTTGAAGCGGTTTCGCTTGAGGCTGATGAAAGTATAGTTTTTGCAAACAAATCATCGTTAAAAAAAAATGAGATGTTTGCCGATACAGAGGTCAATGAACTGAATTGTGAAGACTTTATGCTTCGCGAAACCGAAGGCTTGCTGACCAAGCAGGAAATAAAATCGCTCGATGCATTTATCAGCCGGAATCCTCAGTGCGAAGCCGACCGGAAGTTATTTAAGCTTGCCCATCTTTCGCCCGAAAATGAAATTGTATTCGAAAGTAAGGAACAGCTAAAGAAAAAGGCCATTCCCGTAGGTGCAATCACTGCCGACACATACGAAACCTACCTGGCCCGCGAACTCGAAGGCGATCTGAACCAAGGCGAACAACTTGCGCTTGCTGAATTTATGCAGTATAATCCGCATCTCGAAAAGGAGCGCCAACTCTACACACATACTATTCTTAAAGCTGACGAAGATATTGTTTTTGAAAACAAAGGCAGCCTTAAGCGATCCGTTATACCTTTACGTCGTATTGCATATTACGCTCTCTCAGCAGCAGCATCCATTGCATTGATTTTCAGCATATATTTCCTGCTTGATGTAAATAAAGTACCACAAAATATTGCTCAACAAGGTAATGTTAAAAATACCATCGAAAACAGTACAAATCCTTTAACTCAGATCCCCGGCGAGGTTGAAGTAAAATCTAATCCTGCCACAACTGTAGCTGAAGCAGCCGTCGCCAATAACTACACACCGGCAAAACCAGGCGTAGCATCCGAAAAATTAAGTGTTGACACGCATTCACCAAACCAGCTTGCCATCGCCGAACGCCATTCTATCACATTACTTGGATCGAAATCGGTAAGGGTGATTAAAACAAAGCAGTTTGTTGACCCCCAGTTTACATTTATCCGCAGCAGCCAGATGGTTATGAATCAAAACCGGGAGTTTTATTATAACCTTAAACTCGCTGAAGAGATACAATATGCTGAACTGAATGCAGAGGATAAAAATCCGGGTCGTACCATATTAAATGCAGCTTCACAAAAAGTGGGTGAATTATTTGCCTTTAACCGTAACAAACCAGAGCCCCGCGATGAAAATAAAAATATCTCGCTCTGGACATTTGCTCAGCTTGGCGTTCAAACAATAAATACGGTTACATCGGGCGAGCTTGAACTGAAACTTAAAAAGGACGACGAGGGAAAAGTTATAGCCTATGGCTTTGAAAACGGGATCGTAGATTTCGAAAAAGAACTGAAGAAATAACAGAGCCACAATTCACAAACACCGGGTATGTCCCGGTTTTTTTATGCATTCAAATTTGTAATCACAACTGAAAGGTGCTTTAAGATTAAAAAAAACTGAAAGTTATTATAACTAAACTCAAAGGATCACGAATGCACGGAAAAGCAACCTATAAAAATTTAACTTTTTTATCTATCGCCTGTAACATAATTACCTGGCTCCACGTCTAGCTACCAGAAAACAATAATAGCAACCATAAAAAACAAATCCCATGAAAACGCCTACACTCATATTGGCAGCAACAATGATACTTTCATTCAGTTTCAGCAATGTTAAAGCTCAAACAAAAGGAAACGCCAATGTAACTACCCAGGAACGCGAGGTTTCAGATTTTAAAGCCATCAAGGTAAGTTGTGCCATTAACCTTATTTTATCGCAGGGCGACCAGCAAATGGTAAAAGTGACCACCGACGAAAATCTGCAAGCCCGGTTAATAACCAAAGTCAGCAACGGAACACTGAACCTGAGCTGCGAAAATGTGCAGAATGCAACCAAACTCGATGTTTATGTAACCGCTGTAAACCTCGAGAAAATTGATGCCAGCGGTGCCTCGAAAGTAACAGCTACCACTCCCTTAAAAAGCGACAATTTCGTACTCAATACTTCGGGAGCAGCCAAGACTGATATGACTATTGAAGCAGATGTTTTTAACAACGAAACCAGCGGAGCTGCAACCAATAAAATAATCCTTTTTGCCAATAAGGCAAATACCGAAATCAGCGGTGCAGGCAGCATGACGCTCAAAGGAACTGTTGAAGAGCATACTACCGAAGTTTCAGGAGCCGGAAGTCTTAAAGCCCTGGAATTTATAACCGATAATACCATGGCAGAGGTATCGGGTGCAGGAACAGCCCGCATTATGGCTCGCAAAATGCTCAAAGCTGATCTGTCGGGTGCAGGCAGCATTACCTATTTCGATAAGGATAATCTTAAGAAAATAGCCCGCCAGGGAGAATACCAGATTACATTCGACGGTATGGAAAATGTAACAAATGTCATTATCGAAGAGGATGAAAAAATTACAGAAAACCCTGCAAGGTCATGGAATTATTCGGATAACAATGATTCGGTAACGGTGATAATGAACGACAAGAAAATTGTAGTAATAACCGATGATTCAGTAAGTGTAAACCTGGGAAAACGCGACTATACAATAAGCGACGAGGGTGTTAAAATTAAAAAACACGATAAAAAGCCAAAATTTAACGGCCACTGGGCAGGTTTTGAACTGGGTGTTAACGGCTTACTGAATGCAAACAGCAATATTGATTACCCGGCCGGATATGAATTTATGGATCTGAATTACACCAAATCGATGGCCGTAAATATCAACTTCTTCGAACAGAATGTAAACCTGATAAACCAGCAGCTCGGACTTGTAACCGGAATGGGATTAACATGGAATAACTATCGCTTTGGTAAGAATGTAATACTTACTGACGACGGAGAATTTGACGGATATTTTGATACCGACCCAGGCAAGAATTATGAAAAAAGCAAACTAACCGTTACTTACCTAAAAGTTCCTTTAATGCTCGAATACCAGACTAACAGCAAGATGAAAGCAAACAGTTTTCATGTGTCGGCAGGAGCAGTGGGCGCATTGAGGCTGGCCTCGCATACCAAAGTTGTTTACGACGGCAATAAATCGAAGGATAAGGGCGATTATTATATCAATCCTTTTAAAGTGGATGCAATCGCAAAAATCGGCTGGGGAGTAATTAATCTGTATGGCACCTATGCACTCACCGAAATGTTCCGTAATAACAGGGGACCTGAGGTATATCCTTTTGAAATAGGAATTACCCTGGCAGGATTCTGATAACAGTAAAAAAAATCAGGATTGAGAATAAAAAAAGATATTTAACGTACTATTTTCTGCAATCTCCGGACTATAGTTGATTGACACACTGCCTCCAAAAGAGGCAGTTTTTTTTTACCTTCAAAGCATTAACTTTGTGCCCAACTGGTGATAAAAGAAAATTAGTGTTACTCTTTTTCAGGATTTCAAAGCAGTTGAATCTTTATCCTGACTTTACATTTAACAGGGTCATATCCCGGTTATTGGAAGAAATACCGGCACTTAACCAATCGCATTATCAGTTAAATAATCAATTTATACAACAACCTGAAATACCTAATTCTATGTCGGGACATAATAAATGGTCGACCATTAAACGCAAAAAAGGGGCATTGGATGCCAAGAGGTCGAAAATTTTCTCAAAAATCATTAAGGAAATAACCGTTGCAGTAAAAGAAAGTGGTCCCGATCCGGATGCAAACCCACGGCTAAGGCTTGCCATTTCGAACGCCAAAGGCGCCAGCATGCCTAAGGATAACATACAACGTGCTATAAGTAAAGGTTCCGATAAGGATGCGGCTAACTTTATTGAGTGTACTTTCGAAGGTTATGCCAACGGCGGTATTGCTATTTTTATAGAAGCCACTACCGACAACCAGCAGCGCACCATTTCGAATGTACGGATGTATTTCAATAAGTTCGCAGGCAACCTGGGCACCAACGGATCGCTGAGCTTTCTGTTCGACCGCAAAGGAATGTTTACCGTTCCGCAAGGCACGCTTAATGCCGATGATTTCGAGATGGAAATGATTGAAGCCGGGGCCGAGGACATGCAGCTGGAGGACGAATTTTTCACCATTACTACGGCAATGGAAAATTTTGGTTCCATGATGAAAAAACTCGAAGAACTTGGCATAGAACCTGAAAATGCAGAGCTTCAGCGCATACCCAAAGAAACTACAAAACTCGAACTCGAAACAGCCAAAAAAGTAATGCGGCTAATCGAAATGTTCGAAGAAGACGATGATGTACAAGCCGTTTACCACAACCTGGAAATTACTGACGAACTGATGGAAGCGATGTAATACTCGACCCAGGTTATGACAAGTGTCAGATTGAGGGGCACATTTCTGTTCGCAAAAGAAAACTACTTACTGGCGGCAAAACTTGTAATTTTATTCCATACCTGCCATTTGCTGTAGTTTTTTTTACTGTCATGTACTTTATTTTCAGATATCTACACTTAATTTTAAATGTCTTCCAAATCCTTCACGGATAATTCTCATAAGTGTCGAAAGCCGAATGTCACTGGCATCATTTTCAATTCGGGAAATGTATGTCTTTGTTGTTCCACACTTTGCTGCCAATTGCTCTTGCGTCATTCCGTGCTCTCTCCTTAATTCCTGAAGCATTACACCTAGTTTGAATGATTCAAAACCTTCTTCATACTTTTCGCGTGTTTCAGTTCCACGTTTTCCATATTCAGAATCCAGATGGTCAGCAAATGATGTCAGGTTTTTATTTATCTTTTTCATCGAAGTATTGTTTTTTTAGTTTTTCTGCAAGGTCTATTTCACTCTTCGGTGTTTTCCGGGTTTTCTTGATAAATCCGTTAATCAACACAATCAATCTCCCTGCGTCAAAGAAGCTGAAAACCCTATAAATGTTAGAGCCGACCTCAACCCTAATTTCAAAAAGGCCCGAGGACCCTTTCATATATGAGAAATATTTTTCAGGAACACGTTCTATCTCCGAAATTAGTTGTAACGTCCAGTTGAACTTATTCTTAACTTCTGGATTTAGAGTAGCATAAAAGTCAAGATAAAAGTTCTTATAGTAAAAAACGTTTCTGACGAATCTTTCCTTCACCATGCAAAGTTAGCTAATTAGTGAACATTAAACAAGATATTATATAAATCTTCTTTCTGGCATTTTTTTCAGTAGCAACAGCATTGAAGGTAACTCATATAATACCAGGGTATTTTATATGCCGGTTTTCAATTACCTGAAGTTCGCGGGAACTAACGAGCCACTATTATTTTTTTTGTAATAATTCCATTCCCTGCCCTGAATGCCAGGAAATAAATACCCGGGTTAAGGTTAGAAATATTCCAGTTTATGCTGTGATCTCCTTTACCAAGCCATCCTTTATAAACATTCACCACAGCCTGTCCCAATGAATTGAAGGCAGTTATTTCGATCAGAGCAGAATTATACATTATAATATGAATAGCCGCGTTAACCGAAACCGGGTTTGGATCAATCGAAACAATAGTAAAGGCAGAGAGGCCTGCTCCAGGTAGTTCCTCTATACCAACATTCTGAAAGCAATCACTTTGATGGTTCCCAATCAGAGCAGGAACATTTGGCATATTTCCTTCGATAGTAAATGAAGTGGAACCAAATAAAGCACTGTCGTTGGGATAATCTCTCCATTTTCCGTAAACATCAACCGTATAATAACCGGGCGACAAAGGACCAATTTTGGTATTGAGATTGAAATAACACAAACAATAGGCTACATCGCCGGTATCAATCTCATAAACAAAAATATGATTATCAACCTCCCGGAATTCCATCATAAATAATGAAGCACAATTCGTGTGGTAGTTTTTGTGCCAGATGGTAGCAGTATCGGCATTTACTTCGGCATAAATGGTATCGGCAACTGAAATGTTTAAAAATCCCAGAACACAAATACTGATAAGTGTAATTATCTTATTCATAGCTGATTGTTTTATATTAACAAATTTAATAAAAATAGATGTATTCTCTTCAAAAAGTTAAAAATAAAGTACCTATTCAGACTGAATAAAAGGGTTTATGGCCACAGATTTCGCAGATTTCACAGATTTCAATAGATTTCAATAGATTTCTTAGATTTCTTAGATTAATTTAATTATAAATTGGAAATCTCTTTCTGTGAAATCTGCGTAATCTGTGGCATTTATCTGTTAATGAATGTCTTATATGAAATGATTAATAAAAAATAAAAAATATTTTCACCTAAATTAACTTTTTAGTTGTATAACTATGTTTTTAGTTGTATCTTTGTATCCTAATTCAGTTGATATGAAAAAACTAACCCAAGCCGAAGAGCAGATTATGCAAATTCTTTGGGAACTAAAGAAAGGATTTGTAAACGATATTGTTGCCTTGCTGCCTGAGCCAAAGCCTGCTTATACCACAGTTTCGACCATTGTACGTATACTGGAGCAGAAAGGTTTTATAGCGCACAAGGCTTATGGACGTACCCATGAGTATTTTCCACTGGTTAGTAAAGAGAATTACTCAGGTGAGTACCTGAATAATTTTACGCGCAATTATTTCAGCAATTCGTACAAAGCGCTGGCTTCGTTTTTCGCTCATGGCGAAGATCTCAGCATCAGGGAGCTTGAAGAAATAAAATTACTGGTCGAGGAACAGATTAAGAACCATAAAAAAGCTAAACCATGAACGCGCTCCTTAATTACACAATAGCTACGGTTGTATCGCTGGGTATTTTTTATAGCGCGTATGCTGTTTTCCTTCGCGGGGAACCCATGTTCCGGTTTAACAGGATATACTTACTCCTGTCACTACTTCTCTCCTTTTTGATTCCCTTGCTGATTTTTATCCCGGATATGAATTTGCACCTGGGATCGGCAAATCCCGGTAAGGGAATAATGAATATAATTACCCTGGCACCTGTTGAAATAAGTGCTGAAACTGGACGTAGTATTACCATATTCAATGTGTTGGGTTTCATCTACTATATAGGTTTGGCTTTTTTTGCCGGACGTTTACTGATTAGGTTGATAAGCATAATAAAAATTGTGCGCAGCGGCTCGCGTTCTATCGAAAATGAAACAGCGGTTACCTGGATAGCTTCGGGCAATCCTCCATTTTCTTTTATCCGCACAATTTATCTGCCTGTTAATTTGCAGGGTAAAACCCAGCTGGATAAAATTATAAGGCACGAACAAATTCATATTCAGGAACACCACAGCATGGACATATTATTCATACAAATCATGCAGATTGTTTCCTGGTTTAACCCGTTTATACCGCTTATAGAAAAATCCCTGCGCGAGATTCACGAATTTGAAGCGGATAAGGCTGTAATATTTGCCGGTACCGATCCGGTAATCTATACCCGGCTTTTATTTGAAAATGATAAAACGGCCCTGGCAGTTGTACTGGGCAATAATTTCAATTACTCACTCATAAAAAGGAGGCTAAGCATGTTTTACAAAAAGAGTACCCGATTTGCCAGGTTAAAAGCAGTTTTAGTATTGCCACTGGCCATTTGCAGCGTAATGTTTTACGCTGTCAGCTGCAACCAATCTGAATTGGATGTAAAGAAAAATATCAGTTCGGCTGATACTTCTGAAAATTATATTGCTGATCCAAGTACCGGCGAGGTAGAATATTCTACGACTCCAGCTGTTGTTGATGAGAAAGTTATTAAAACAGGGGAAGGAGTGCCACCACCTCCACCGCCTCCACCTCCACCAACTTCAAAAAATACGGGACCTAACGAAGTATTTACGGTTGTAGAAACCATGCCTCAATTTCCGGGTGGCGACGAGGCACGAATGACTTACCTGATGAATACTATTCAGTATCCCGAGGCAGCAAAAAAAGAAGGTCAGCAAGGCACTGTGTTTGTATCATTTATTATTGAAAAAGACGGCAGCATAAAAGATGCGAAAGTCCTGAGAGGAATAGGGAAAGAATGCGACCAGGAAGCTTTGCGTGTAATAAAGGGCATGCCTAAATGGGTGCCCGGTAAGCAGAGAGGCGAAGAGGTTCGGGTTCAGTTCAATATGCCAATCAAGTTTAAACTGGATAATTAAAAAATCCGAAACAGGAAAAGCCCGGATGGCAACTATTTGCTGTCCGGGCTTTTCTATTTATTAAGTCACTTTATTAAGTCACTGTTTAAATTTACTAAATCCCCTTAGTTAAGTAAGAAAAGGTCAGAAGACGGGAGTCCGATCCTGATAGCTATCGGGAGACGCCTGCCTGACTGCATCACGCAGGCAGGGAAGAATCATCAATTTAAAATCAAATTTCCTACGATATTTTCGCCTTTCTCCCCTCGCCTTGTCTCCCCTCACTCATTAAGAATTAAAAAAATATAATTTTAAACAGACTCTAATACTATTAGTGTATAATCAAAAAAAAGGGCAGCTAAAGCCACCCATTTAAATTCGATTCTTAAACTTATATTTAAGCAGACACAATCTCAAAAGTATCTTTTGCAATTACAAGTTCCTCGTTGGTAGGAACTACCATAACGGTAACTTTTGAATTGGTTTTGCTGATAACGGCTTCTTTACCCCGAAGTTTTGTGTTTTTCTCTATATCAAATTCTATTCCGAGAAACTCGAGGCCTTTGGATACTTCTTCGCGGGTTTCCCAGCCATTTTCGCCAACACCACCGGTAAAAATTACCACATCCACTCCACCCATGGCGGCAGCATATGCACCCAGGTATTTTTTAATCCTGTAGTGATAGATATCAAGTGCAACCTGAGCTTTATGATTGCCTTCGGCAGCAGCGGTTTCAACATCGCGCATATCGCTCGATACACCCGAAAGGCCAAGTATACCGCTATGTTTATTAAGTAAAGTGCTGGTATAAGGTATGCTGGTTTCTTCCTTATCGGCAATATACAGAAGTGCTCCCGCATCCACATCGCCGCAGCGGGTTCCCATAACGAGTCCTTCAACCGGCGTCATACCCATGGAAGTATCGAACGACACCCCGTTTTTAATGGCACACATCGAAGCACCGTTGCCCAGGTGACAGCTGATAATTTTAAGGTCTTCGATTTTTTTGCCAAGTATCTCAACAGCACGCTCCGAAACAAAACGATGGCTCGATCCATGAAAGCCGTAGCGACGAACCTTATATTTTTCGTAAAGCGAATAAGGAATGCCATACAGGTACGACTGTTCAGGCATAGTTTGATGATAAGCTGTATCGAAAACACCTACCTGTGGAACTTCAGGAAGAAGTTTTGTGATGGCATAAATACCTTCGAGGTTAGGCGGATTGTGCAGGGGAGCAAGTTCAATACATTCTTCGAGTGCAACCACAACATCGTCGGTAATGGCAACACTGCTTTTAAATTTTTCGCCTGCATGCACAACGCGATGACCAACGGCACCAATCTCATTCAGGTTGCTGACACAACCGTGTTCCTTGTGTGTAAGGATACCAAGAACGAATTCAATACCAGCCTGGTGATCCAGAATTTCGCCTTCGAGCTTCAGCACGTCGCCATTTGCTTTGTTATGTTTAATTGACGCACCTTTGAGCCCGATTTTATCAACCAGGCCTTTTGCAACTACTTCGGCCGAAGGCATATCGAAGAGTTGATATTTGATGGATGAACTTCCGCAGTTCAGAACTATAATTTTCATTGTATTATTTTTATTGGGATAGAATTATTACCGATATTCAGGACAGGTGATGGTGCTGCTGATAATTTTACCATTAGCATCATATTTATAAAATCCCTGCCCGAATGCTTTACCTAAATAATTGGCACGAACAAGGCGTTTCAGCACCGGTGATGTTTTGTAACCGCGTTCGCCAAATTCGTTATAAAGGTTATCCATCCATTTCTGTAACTTATCCAACCCAATGCGATCGGCGAGTTCGAAGGGTCCAAACTGATGACCTAAGCTCTGTTTCATTAACTCATCAATATCGTGGGTTGAGGCGATCCCTTCCATAAGCATTTCGCATGCCTGGTTAATAACAACGCAAATCATACGGGTTGTAACATTACCCGGCGATTCGGTAAGTGCAATAGGCTTCTTCTCGATCATCCGTACAAAACGGGTAACCAGTTCGAGAGCCTCGTCGGAGGTTCTTGAACTGCGCACCACTTCAACCACTTTAACTTTATCGGTGGGTGATATAAAATGCAAGCCAACGGCACGATCGGGATATTTGAGACCTGCCGAGAGGTCCGACATCATAAGTGTAGCTGTATTCGAAGCAAGAACCGTATCGCGGCGAACATACTTCTCAGCATTCTGCATAATTTCCTTACGAATGTCGAGGCTGGTGCCTGCTTTACGCGAATTGATAGCTTCGCATACAATGTCGCAGTCGGCAAGGTCGCTGTAGTCAACCGTACCTTTAATTCGCGACATTATAAGCCGTTTTTCACTATTGGTCATCCCCCAATGACGGATTTCGGTGTCGAGCAAGCCCGTAATCCCTTCGAGAGCAGCTGTCACGCGTTCCTCGTTAACATCAAGGCATACCACATCGAAGCCATTCTGACTGATTGTTTTCGAAATTTCCTGCCCCATGGAACCTAATCCGATGACTCCTACTTTATGGATGGAGCCACGCAGCTTAGGACTTTTGCTGAGACTGAAATCTTCCAGTTTTCCGATAATTTCTGACATTTTGATAATATATTATGTGTTCTTAATTTGTATTGCACAACAGGCTATCACTTTATGAAGCAAGGGCTTACATAGTGTGATGTTGAAATCAGGGGCAAAGGTAGAATTAATTTAGCTGTCAGGAAGTGATAATTGTTAATAATTTCACAAAGAGTTCGAATTTTTAGAGTTTTAAAAAAAGGAAGGCTGCAAGCTTAAAAAAAAGGAAGTAGAGGCAAGGTCAATTTTTGTATTTTTGTGCCTGCAATCCATGGACACAACAAGCATCCGATACCAGCATAACCCATTGCTTACCGATACGGTAGGCTTTTTCGATTGTTGTATTCCTCTTACAAATGAAAGCTCATTAATAAAGGTTGATTCGCTTCAGAAATTTTACGATTTCAGCGTTTATAATTATATAACTCCACCCCCTGCGCCAAGGCAGCTTCTGGAAACCACATCGGTATTCGCTCCTCACAATCTGAAACCGGTTTCGAAAGGTCCTCAAGCCCTTAACCAACATTCGATGGATTGGATAACCATGCTGCTTATGGTTTGTCTATTTATTTTTGCATGGGTACAGGCAAGCTACGCAAAGCGTTTAAAACAAATAATCAGGGCAGCCATACAACCTTATTTCATTAACCAGCTCGAGCGTGAGGGCAGTCTTTTTCGTGAGCGTATTTCGTTGGGGCTTGGCTTTACCTTTTTATTAATTGTTTCGGTATTCGTATTCCTGCTTTTTAAAACCTTCGGCTCACTCCCTCCTGTATTCAGCCCGCAGGTTTTCCTGCTACTGATTTTTAGCGTTTTATTATTATTTCAAGTGATCAGATCGGCATTTATTTATTTCTCAGGATTTATTTTTAACACCCGTGAAGCTTCCCGCATGTATCAGCTTAACACTTTGTTATTCAATCACATAATAGGAATAGTATTGCTGCCTCTTACCATCATGGCATTTTATTTGGATAGCAAGGCATTGCTGTCAATTGGGGTTGTAATAACCACATTATTAATACTATATGGTTTTTTCAGAAACATTTTAACAGGCCTGGCCAATAAGAATTATAATTTGTTTTATTTATTTTTGTACCTTTGCACCCTCGAAATTTTACCCATGTTACTCCTTTATAAAGTAATAAGTAAAATTTGATTGTTGGCCTCTATTTATTTACAACCTGTCTAAAAACCACTTCGGTACCGTGCCTAAAATCAAGAATATTCTGGTTTCGCAACCTGTCCCGGCTGATTTGGAAAAATCACCATACGGCGAAATAATTAAGAAGCATGGAGTCCTCATTGAGTTTAATAAATTTTTCCGGATCGAAGGTGTCACTGTACGTGAATTTCGTGATGAGAAGATTTATATCAACGAGCACACAGCCATTATTTTCAACAGCAAACATGCGGTTGACCATTTTTTCACTATTGCCAAGGATGTAAGAGTCGATATTCCGGAAACGATGAAGTATTTCTGTATATCCGAGTCTGTGGCATTTTATCTGCAGAAATATGTTCAGTTCCGCAAGCGTAAAATTTTCTTTTCGGAGAATGACGTTTCACAGTTATTGGATCTGATAAGGAAACACAAATCCGAACGCTTCCTTTTACCCTGCTCCGACAAACGCAGCCGCGATTTGCCCAACCTGCTCGATGCTGCAAAAATAAATTACAGCGAAGCCGTTTTATACCGCACGGTTCCAACTGATATGAGAGAGCTTGTAGATATTAACAAATTCGATATGCTCGTATTTTTCAGTCCGCAGGGAATACGCTCCCTTTTCTATAACTGGCCTGATTTTTCGCAGGGCGAAATAGTAATAGGAACCTTTGGAGCATCAACAACTCAAGCTGCAACTGAACTTGGGATCAAGGTTAATTTTTCGGCTCCAAGCCCCAATATCCCATCCATGACCATGGCAATTGATGCTTTTCTAACAAAGTGCCAGAAGAAATCATAAAAAAAGTTAATACGCTTTTCAATAAAAACCCCGTTGATAGTACTATTGACGGGGTTTTTCGATTCATGCTCAGCGCTGCCAACGGAATAGCTTATACGCTTTAGCAGGAAAACACTAATTTTGTAACCCCAGAATACATTATGGCCACTACTGTTAAACGAAATACTTTCAGGAAACCCGAAAAGTTATGCAATGCCAGGCAGATAGAAAAGCTTTTTAACAAGGGTAAATCCATGAGTTCAGGTCAGTTCCGGATGGTTTACCTCGAAACAGATGAGAAGAGAATCCCCCCGGTAAAAGTGGTGCTGGCTGTCCCCAAAAAAAACCTGAAACTGGCCGTTGACCGCAACCATATGAAAAGGCTGTTGCGTGAAGCATACCGGCACGGTAAACATGACATTTCGGAAATGTATACTGCCCTTGACAAACATTGTGATATTGCATTTATTTTTACCGGCAAAAAATGTGTGTCGCAACAGGAAACAGATACAGCAATAAATGAATTGTTGAATCGTTTATTAATAACAACTGAAAAATCAAGGGAAAGGGATGTGCCGATCGGCGGCTGACGCTTTGCAATTGAGCAAGCCCGCTGCTTCACATTCCATAAAAACCTGAAAACATGAGCAACATGATGACCAAAATTCTGAGTAAAATTCTGAATAAAATTTTTATAGGTATAATACGCTTCTATCAGTATGTTATTTCACCCTATTTGCCGCCTTCGTGCCGCTACACTCCATCGTGTTCGGTTTATGGAATTGAAGCGTTAAAAAAGCACGGGCCTTTTAAAGGCGGATGGCTGACCATAAAAAGAGTAGCATCGTGCAATCCCTGGGGAGGAAGCGGGTATGATCCTGTTCCCTGAATAAAATTTACTTAATTCAGAAATTGATACTAAAGGTGTTATAAACAAATCGCTGGCATACCTTGTTATCTTTCCTGTTGAATCGAATAAGACCTTTGTTAAAAACACATCAAACAAATAAAATAAGAGTAATGAATTATATAAGCCGCACTTCACTGAACGTAATAATAGTGTTAACAGCTTTCATGCTGACTTTTCATGCAGGAACATCGCTCAAAGCCCAGACATCTTCGGATTTTGAGATTTCGAAAAACCTCGAAATCCTGACTTCTTTATACAAAGAACTAAACAGCAATTATGTTGACGGGGCCAATCCATCAGAGTTAATGAAAACAGGTATCGATGCCATGCTCAACAAACTGGATCCTTACACCGTGTATATTCCTGAATCCGAAATTGAAGATTACCGGTTTATGACAACGGGCGAATATGGCGGAATCGGCTCACTAATTCACAAACATGGTGATTATATTTACATTTCGGAACCTTACGAAAATGCCCCTGCTCAAAAATCAGGCCTTAAAGCGGGTGACAAAATACTGATGATCAACGATAAAAGTACCGAAGGAAAATCAGTAGAAGACGTTAGCTCTATACTTAAAGGCCAGCCTGGCACCACCTTTAAACTTTTAGTTGAACGCAATAGTGAGCCAAAGCCTTTGTCATTTGATATTGTTCGCGAAAAAATTACCATCGACCCTGTTCCGTATTATGGCATGGCCGGTACCGGCATAGGGTATATTAAACTTACAAGTTTTACACAATCGGCATCGGCTGATGTACGAAAAGCATTTCTCGATCTGAAGGAAAAGAACGCCATGAACGGGCTTATCCTCGATTTACGCGATAACGGAGGCGGACTGTTGACCGAAGCGGTTAATATTGTTAATCTGTTCGTAAAGAAAAACGAATTGGTGGTATCGACCAAGGGAAAGCAAAAGGACAAAAACCGCAGCTATCAGACTACCATGGAACCGCTTGACGCCACTATTCCGCTGGTTATCCTTGTTAATGGCAACAGCGCTTCGGCTTCTGAAATTGTTGCCGGAGCCTTACAGGACCTCGACCGTGCGGTAGTTGTGGGCCGCAGGACTTTTGGTAAAGGCCTGGTTCAAAATGTGTTCCCTCTGAGTTATAACACCCAGGTTAAAATTACGGTGGCCAAATACTATATTCCCAGTGGGCGCTGCATACAAGCTATTGATTACGCTCATAAAAACGGTTCAGGCAATCCTGACCATTTTCCCGATTCGCTTATTACCGCCTATAAAACAAAACACGGACGCACGGTGTACGATGGCAAAGGGGTGGCGCCCGACATTTCGACCGATACATCGAGGCTCAGTACCATTGCCTACAACCTCATTACGAAATATATTATTTTCGACTATGCAACCCAATATGCCGCTACTCACCCCTCTATACAACCGGCTGATGTATTTTCATTAAATGATGCCGATTTTAACGATTTTGTTGCTTTCACCGAAAAAAAGGGATTCGAATTTAAAACGGTTGCCGAAAAAGAGCTGGAAACAGTAAAAAAAGTGGCTGAATACGAAAACTGCTGGGATGATATACAGACGCAATACACCTCGATGCTGGCAGCTATTGAATTGCACAAAAAACAAGACCTGGCAGAAAATAAGGCCGAAATTGCAGAGATCCTTCAACAGGAAATTGTAAGCAGGTATTATTATCAGAGAGGCCGTATCGAATCGAACCTGAAGGATGACAAAGAACTGAAGAGTGCCCTGGATGTCCTCAATAAATCGGTTCTTTACTCTTCGATACTCGACGGAACCTATATGAAAGCCGAAAAACCAGCAAAAACATTGAAAACACTCAATTAACCTGGATAACCAATGCAATTAATCACAGGGAAATGGCCGCCGCGATATACTACCATGTATTATTTGTCGCTGGCGTTGCTTGTAGTTTCGTTACCCCTTTCGAAGTACACCATGAGCCTTTTCCAGTTCAGTACGCTGTTCTTCTGGCTGTGGCATGGGGTTGATACTGCATTTCTCGAAAAATATCCTACACGCAGTTTAATAAATCCGGTAAAGCTGCTCAAATTCCTGGGCGAAGCAATTACAAAGGTTTTTATAGCCCTTTTCAATAAGTTTTTGGAGTTTTTCAGGAACAAACCTGCTATGGTGATAGCATCGGTATTGTTGCTGCATGTAATCGGGCTGATTTATACTACCGATTTTCATTACGCGATGAAAGACCTGCGCACCAAACTGCCCATATTTATACTTCCTCTGTTTATTGCCACCGGCCCGCGAATTAACACCCGGACATTTTACTGGATTATGGCAGCCTTTATTGCTGCAGTAATTGGAGGAAGTATATACCGGCTCATACTTTTCATTAACCTGCCGGTAGCCGACAGCCGTACCCTGGCCGCCCACACATCGCACATCAGGTATAGCCTCAATGCTGTGTACGCTGTATTCATTTTGTTTTTCTTTATACAGTCGAAAAGCTTGCTTAACAGTAGAACCAAATTTGTGGCAGTAGCGGCAGCCGTTTGGCTTGTAGGTTTTATGACGTATATGAACTACTCAACCGGAATATTGCTGTTTGCTTTCCTCAGCCTTTTGCTTATCGTATTCTTCACCCTGAAAATCAGGAGCCTGGCATTAAAATCCGCATTGCTTGTTGCAACCGGCATCCTGATACTGCTACCGCTGGCATATATTGTATCTATTGGATATCAATATCTTAACACGCCGGCAGTGGAGTTTTCGAAGCTCGACAAGTACACACCAAGAGGAAATTCGTATTATCATGATACTGTAAATTTTAAATCGAAAAACGGGAAATGGGCAGGGCTTTACATTTGTGATAAGGAGTTACGGCAGGCATGGGCCGAACGAAGCAGCCTGCCTCTCGATAGCCTCGACAAAAAAATGCAGGTACGCCGCTTTACGCTAATCAGCTACCTTGCTTCAAAAGAATTGAGGAAGGATGCTGATGGAATGCAACAACTTTCGGATAATGATATACAAAATGTCGAAAACGGGGTAAACCGTTACGACTACAAAAGTCTGCCGGCTTTCCGGACACAGATCGAAGATTTTATTGCAGGGTTTCAGCGTTATCTGTATAAAGATGATCCCAATTCGGGGTCGATGGTGCAGCGGTTCGAATACTGGCGAAGTTCGTTACTCATTATAAAGCAGCATCCTGTTATTGGCGTTGGTACAGGTGATTTACCAACAGCTTTCAATGATCAATACCGTAAAATGAACACCAAACTCGCCAGCCAGAATCAACTAAGGTCGCATAACCAATACCTGTCGATAACTGTTGCTTTCGGTATTATCGGGCTATTATGGTTTATGTTCGCTATGTTTTACCCTGGAATGAAAACCCGTAGCTTCAATAACTATTTTTACCTGGTGTTCTGGATCATCTTTATGCTTTCGATGCTTACCGAAGATACGATTGAAAGCCAGGAAGGAGTTACTTTTTATGTTTTGTTTACTGCACTGATACTTTTAGGAAGGGAAAAAACAGAATCGTCGGAAGAACTATCCGTTTGATTTGCTCAGCGATTTTACCGGATTCAGCGCATCAATTTCTATGCTAATCAGGTTGAAATTCCAAAATGATTGCGGTTTTTCGTTAAATACAAATGAAACCTGGTAATTTTCAAGTACATTTATACCCTATTTTGCAATCCTATGATAAAACATACATTATCGGTAGCATATACTGAAGTTACAGGAATTGATAATCTTAGTGAAGATGACAGGACATTGCTAAACAAGGCCTGGGTTGCCTGCGAATCGGCCTATGCACCTTATTCTAATTTTCATGTAGGGGCATCGCTCAGGCTGGCCAATGACTTGATTTACACTGGTAATAACCAGGAGAACGCGGCCTATCCTTCGGGAATCTGTGCCGAAAGAGTAGCCGTGTTTTCAGCCTCAGCCATGCATCCGGGTGTTGCCATTAAAAGCATTGCTGTTGTAGCCAAAACCAAGGTTTTTGACCTGGTCGACTCCCGTAACACCATGCGGAGCCTGCAGGCAGGTATTGGCCGAATACGAAACTCTGTCGGGAGAGCCTATACGTATTATACTGCAAGGGAATTCGGACAAAATATGGATTCTCGATGGCATTGCCAACCTGTTGCCCTTGATGTTTCATGGCGGAGACTTAAAGAAATAGAAGAACGGATGACAACAGTCACCAAGTAATACATTTACCGCCGTATTGTTTGAATTGACCCACAGGTGAAATAAAGTATCGCAGTAACCTTTGCAACTTTGCGATTTGCCTGCTTTTCAAATTATCACCTTCAACTCAACATTATCATTAATCCAAATCTCCTATGAAAAAAATATTTCTACTTAGCTTAGCCTTTATTACACTCCTTTCGATGAAAAATGATAAGCCGGCATACCGCCTGTTTGATCAAAACGGTAAAAAAACATCGTATAAGGATTTGCTGAAAGAAGCATCAGCAGCTGACATTGTATTTTTTGGCGAGTTGCACAATAATCCTATCTGCCACTGGCTTGAGTATGAGCTTACTGCCGATTTGTATGCAGCAAAAGGTAAAAACCTGGTGCTGGGAGCCGAAATGTTTGAATCTGACAATCAACTTATTGTAAGCGAATACGTTGCGGGACTTGTTAAAGAAAAGAATTTCGAAGCCGAAGCCAGGCTATGGCCTAATTACAAAACCGATTATAAACGCCTCTTGAATTTTGCCCGCGACAGCAGTCTTACTTTTGTGGCCACCAATATTCCGCGCCGCTATGCCGCCATGGTGAATAAGAGTGGATTCGAAATACTGAACACGCTTGATAAAAACGCCTTGCAGTTTATAGCACCCATACCGATACAATATGATTCGTCGCTGGCATGTTATGCCGATATGGTGAAGATGATGGGTGATATGCCTGCACATGTTACCGCAAATATTGCCAAGGCACAAGCCATGAAAGACGCGACCATGGCTTATTTCATCCTGAAAAATTTTACTCCCGGAAAAACTTTCCTGCATTATAACGGCAGTTATCACAGCGACAACTTTGAGAGCATTCTCTGGTACCTGAAACAGGCAAATCCGGCATTGAAAATTGTTACCATTTCATCGGTTGAGCAAAAGGAGCTGAAAAGCCTTGAGAAGGAATCAGAAGGAAAAGGTAATTTTATATTGGTAGTTGATGAAACTATGACGAAAACACAATAGTAAAACGGAGCGGTTTTAAACGAAAGTATACCAAAGGTTTGCGAAGAAATTCCAGAATGTAACCACACCAATGGCAAATAATTTCGAAATATAAAAGTTTCGGGAATACCTGCTAACAAGGAACCATATTACCAGCGTATTCAATCCCAGCCCGATAAGCGAAAACATAAGGAATTTTGAATATTCAACGGCCAGTTCAGGATTGTTGCTGTGGAAGGTCCACCAACGGTTTAAAAAATAATTGGTGGTGGCTGCAATGGTAAATCCAATGGCATTGGCTACATACTTTTGTATCCTTGCTTTCTCTTTGCTGAACCATGTAAACCCAAAGTCAACAAAAACGCCCGAGGCCCCTACCAGCCCGAACTTCATAAATTTCAAAATGATTTCCTGGGTAAAAAATTGCAACATAGGGCGCGAAGATACGCAAAAAGATTTTTTTGGTATAATTTACTAAGAATTTGATTTCAATTCCTTGTTTCAGAACTGCACAATCAAAATCATCTTTGCCCCTTCCCTGATAATTTCAACCGTTGCCACCTGTCCGGCTTTTAGCTTTCCAAGCCTGGCCATATAGTCGTAAATATTGGTAACCGGCTGTCCGTCGATGGTAATTATACGATCGCCTTTGATAATACCGGCACCGTCGGCAGGGCCGCCTTTGCGCACACCATCAACCCTCAGTCCGTTGTTATCGTTCGAAACCATATCGGGAACAATGCCCAGCGTAACCTTCATATTACGTCCATACCTTGCCGATTGTTTTGAACCTGATTCGCGGAAAGTTAATCGTTTGCCTGATGCCAGCATTGCGGAGAGGTCGTAAACCATATTTAAAACCGAAACCTGTCCAACGTAATCTATTTTATCAGTATCATCGGCAGGAGTATGATAATCGTCGTGAGCACCGGTAGTAAAATAGAAAACCGGGATATTGCTGCTGTAAAACGGAGCATGGTCCGAAGGTCCGTAGCCATCCGTCGAATGGGCAATTTTAAACGGGCGGTTCGCCTCGAGGATAACAAGTATAGAATCCGATTCAACCGAAGTTCCGGTTCCGCCTATGCTGATGGTATTGGTTTCGCGATTGAGCCTTCCGATCATATCCATATTAATCATGGCATTAACTTTCTTCAGGTCGATGGGCGGTTTATTTACAAATTCCTTTGAACCGAGCAATCCCATTTCTTCGCCGGTAAAAGCAACAAGCACAATGCTGCGTTTCAGTTTCGATCGGTTGGCTGAGAGTTTTTGAGCCAGTTCAATTACACCGGCGGTTCCCGAAGCATTATCGTCGGCACCGTTATGAACTGCCAATGTTTCGGGATTTCGCGAGCCGCTGCCTTCGCCACCCATACCGAGGTGATCGAAATGAGCGCCTATAACAACGTATTCATTCTTCAGCAGGGGGTCATTTCCTTCAATCATCCCAACTACATTCTGAGCTGTTACGCGAGTTTTCACAACGTCGGCGGTGGCAGTTATGGCAGGTTCGAGGTATAAGGAGGTCGGTTTATGGTTATCCTTCATTTCCGACTCCAATGCAGCAACTGTATAATTCATGGAAGCCATCATTTTATCAGCCAGCGCCCTTGTGATGCTAAAAACAGGAATACCGGCATCCGATGGCGATTTGTCGTACTGCATATGCATGATTACATCCGATTTTTCGATGTCGGAAGGTGATACCAGGAACACACCAACAGCGCCTTTATCCTTGGCAGTAAGTACTTTACTTCGCTCCTGACCGTAAGGCAGAAATAAGCTGTTTGGCTTATCAGGTTCAGGATCGCCCCGAAGAATAACAGCCCATTTACCTTTTACATCCACCGCTTTAAAATCGTTCCATTTCAACGAATCGAGATCAAGATCGAAGCCATAACCGGCAAATACTACCGGAGCAGTAACCGTAGTTGATGACGAAAAGGATAAGGGGGTGAAATCCTCATTCTGTTTTGCATTATAACCATCGAAGGAGATAGCGTTTTTATCTCCAGGGGTAACATCGGCAACTATTTCGAATTTCTGAAATCCTTTATCGTACATCAGTTTGAGTCCAGCTTTGCTGAAACAATCACGTATAAATGCTGCCGAAACAAGGTCTTCGGGAGTTCCGGGCTTGCGCCCCTTGAGTGAATCGGAAGCCAAAAATTCCATTTGTTTCTGCAAATCGGAAATGCTTATATCAGGGCTGTATTGGGCATGCAGTGTGGATGATAGGATCAGCAGACCGCTTAGAAGGAAAATCTTTATAGAATGTTTCATAGTTGTGTATTAACTTTTGCGAAAAGCAAACTTATTAAAATTTACTGATTTGGTATTATCTGTTTTGCGTAATCGGGTTACAGAGCCGAATTAATATTACAGATTAGAACAACCTGTTTTATTCCGGTGTAAGCCTTCGGGCAGTTGTGGGTTATAACTTCTGGAATTCGAATGAAGGGTACCCTTTTTTAAGCTTATTGTTAAGGTACTTGTAAAAACCAATAAAACGGAGTTTATACAGGTATCCTTTGGTGTCGCGGATAATATAAACCATATCGGAGTTTACGGTGTAAGAGCCTTCGTCGAAATCGTATTGTTTCCAGTCGTAACCAATGCGGTCGGCTCTTTTGGTGAAAGCCATCGACTGAGTTTTTTCAAAGTCAATATTTTCGAAGGGCGTGATTGAATCAACAGCTACCTCAACAAATTCCTTATTTAATAAAACCCCGGTAACAAGGTAAGGATATGGATCGCCAACATCAGTGTATAAGAGTGTGGTATATTGGGTGAACAACAGGTCCCACTTCGAATTTTCAGGCTCGGCAACTACGGTGGAAGGGTTACTTATCGAAAACAGTACATGCTGAACATTGCTGTTTTTAAAAACAGAATAGGACTTTGCATTGGTTCCTTTTAAGTCGGCAATTCTGAAATAATAGGTTCCTTTTACCAGGCTGTCGATTACCAATTGCCTGAATCCAAGTTCGTTTCCGATTTCATCCACCCCGCGGTCGATTACCAGCAATCGATTAATCCCGATGGTATCCTTGTCGTTTACCGTAAACCATTTGCCAATGGCCAATGAATCGGCAAAACCATCGGAAGGATTGTACAGCCATTGAGCAGCGGTAGTATCAACACTGCTTCCAAACTCTTTCCCATTAAAGTAAGCTGCTTTCATGAAATTGCTGCTATTCAGAATAACACGCCATCCCTGGGGGGAGCATTCGAAACCCAGGTCCCAGCTGGTTTTGGGCAAGGATGCCACAGCGCTGCTATCGCTCAGGCTGTAGTAAACCTGGAATTTGTAGTTATCAGTTAAAGCAACTGTATCGGTGATATAGTCACCCGGTACATGGGGCATTATTCGTTCGTCCTCTTTAAAACAGGATGTAAGCAGTACTGCCATCAGCGCAATAAATAGATTCAGGAGGGTTCGAAGCATCAGAATTTCTTAAAGTTGTATGTTAATTTCACAAAAGCAGTGCGGCCCCATGCCACGCGCGAAGCGCCATCGCTTCCTCCAGTATGCGCTCCGCTGTTAACTACACCGGCTTTTACATCTTTCACATCCAGCAGGTTTTTACCTCCCACTGAAATGGAATACCGGTTTTGCCTGAAACTTTTCATAAGCGTAATATCAAGACTCGAGTAGCCCTGTATATAATCATTGTTAAATTCGCCTTCGGGTGTCAGCTGCGGGAACTTGCCTGTATATTTATAATTTGCCGTGAGCGAAGCATTATGCTTAACAAAGCTATAGGTGGTCATGGCATTTACATCGGTGCTGTAGTGGAATTTGCTATCGGCTTCGTCGGTAGTATTATCAGGGAATTTACGCCCTACAAGCGAAACACCTCCTTTTACTGTGAGTTTCGGGTAAAAGCTTACTGTTGCATTCGACTGTATGCCCTGTGATAAAAACTTCGATACATTTCCATATGTGTATGTAGTAATATCGCTGCCTTCCTGGAATAACCATATGGTATTATCGACATAATTATAAAACAATCCCATTTCACAGTTTAAATATGCATGGGTTGTTTCGCGGTTATAGCTGAAATTGAGGTTGAAGTTATGCGAATATTCAGCTTTCAGATCAGGATTACCGTGAAGGTTGTGGTTAATATCCACAAAATCGAGGTAAAGTTCCTTGATGGAAGGAGCCCTGAATCCCCTTGCATAGGTGGCTCGAACTGAAGTATGATCGGTTGGACTGTATTTTACATTCAATGAATACACTACAGGAGCCTTGTATTTGGTGTTATAAATAAAACGGGCACCGGGTTGTAGCGATATTTGCTTGAAAGGCTCATATTTCAGGCTTAAAAAACCTGCATAATCGCCAATTTCCTGCGAACCGCCTTCAATACGCTGTCCTTCATTCCGTTCGAGATTTCCATCGAAACCTGCCTGGTAATTGATTTTTTGCTCGGAATAGTTGCGGTTGTACCATGCGCGTAATAAATAACTGCCTACTGCTGTGGTATCGCCTCCTGCTATTTGCTTCTGGAGTATGGTAAGGTCGTTTTGATAGACTTCGCGTTTACGCAAAAAAGTTGAATACGCTCCAACCATACTTATTTGCCGGTGATCCGAAATTTTATAGGATCCTTCAGCTTTTGAGGTGTGACGTATGGTATGAAACAGGTTGTCGATAGCAGTTTCGTAATATGGTTTTTGCAAATCGCCTTTGTCCTGAAGCAGTTCGTCGAAATACTGCACCGACAATTTTATACGTGTTTTGTTGCCCGAATAAAGGTAAAAAGCATCGGCATTATATTGACGCCTTGGCTTCCACTGCATCGATCGCACTGAATCAACTGTAGTATATCCGTCGAAAAAATTACGCGACAAATCGAGTGAAAAATTGCTGTTTTTTTTGCGTACCGAAGCGCCTCCATTAAAATTATAAACGCCTACCGATTCGAGGTAAGCGCTGGCATAAGCCGTGAGTGCTGAATTACGATTCTCTTTGGTGATAATATTTACCACACCGGCAATAGCGTTGCTGCCGTATATAACTGACATAGGGCCTTCGATAATTTCGACATGGTCGACATTATACAGGTTCAACTGGTTAAGGTCGATATTCCCGTTGAGGCGACCTACAACCGGAACACCATCAACCAGGAATTTAACATTTTCGCCCGACAAACCCTGGAGGCTAAGGCTCGATCCCATAACGGCATCCTGCGAAATACGCATATTGCTTTCGGTGTTCAGCAGGTCAGTGAGGTTGGTGGCCGCTTTCAATTCGATCTGGCGGCTATTGATAACATTTATTTTATAAATAGATTTATCGGCTCGTTCGGGTATGAGTTGTGCGGTTACAACCACCTCGCTCATATTCAATACTGCCGGAATCAGCATAATGGTTTTGGTTAACCCGGGAGTAATTGTATCCGTATAGGTTTCGTACCCTACATAGGATATAGCCACACGACATGATTCCTTAATTTCGTTAGGCACTTTGCCATCTATATCGGTGACAGAATGTTTCTGATACGTGGATTGAAAACCCTCGAAACATACATGTGCAAAAGGTACCGGCTCCTTGGTTTTGGCATCAATTATTCTGACGGTGGCTTGCTGGCCGAAGATCTCACCTCCGGTCAGCAGTAACACCATCAAGCCTAATAACCTGATAAACAAACTTTTGAACATGATTTACAGGATAAATTAAGGGTGTGCAAAGCAACAAATTGAATCTGCGATTATTGAGGTCAGCTGCCGGCCGGATATAGTTCCCCGGCCAACAGCATAGTCCTCAACCCTAGTAATCAAACAAACAACAACATATTATTTACACTTATTAACTTCTCGTTCGCAGAGTTACAGGTGATTTTTTTTCGATGGCGCCCTGCCAACCGGCGTATTTCAACCAGCGGCATGGCTTCCATCAATCCCTGTATAATCTGATAAACAAAACTCATTTAATTATTTTACCAACACTTTTAGTGTTTTTGAATCTTCGCCAGCCTGTATCCTTACTATATACATACCCCGGGGAGTATTTGAAACCGGAATCCTTATGGTCGACAGCGTTTGCACCGGCATATCGTAGCGGCTGGCAAAAACTGTGCGCCCCGACATATCGTGCATGGCCACAGCAACATTTTTTGCATTTCCAGGATTAACCACAACATTCATAACATCGCTCACCGGGTTAGGGTAAACAGCGGCATTCATATCCGATTTTTCGAATTCGCCAACAGTTGTGGCTGAAATCATTTCTTTTTCAAGAATTATCCTTCCGGTCGAACTGCCTGCAAAATGTTTGAAAACAAGCCTGTGAATATTTCCACCCCTGTCCTGTACGAAGTGTACCAGTGAATCCACTACCTGGAAGGTGAATGTTGAATTATTGAAGACTTTCCATTCCCAGCCAATGGGCGAGCGGGTTGAATCCATGGAAGCCGGGTCGAACATACGGAAATCGGGAGCAACGTGTTCGAAACGGTTCACTTTTACCTTGTAATTGCTCAGAACACCGGTTACAGGATAAATAGCGCCGAAATTCGGACCTTCAGGATAGGTGTACATATACTTTGTAAACAATATATCCCACTGAGCGGCATCGACCGGTTCGAAGTTAACTGCTTCATTAGTAATAAGCGAGAAACCTACAAAATTCCGTGCTGAATACGGATTGCAGTCGAGCATAACGGTATTGTCGTTGGTACCATCAAGATTGGCAAAACGAAATTTGAAAACATTATCGCTCGAATACTTACGCATGATCCAGAGCTTACGGTAGCTGCCATCGCGGAGTTTAATCACATAAAGCGAATCGCCCACAACGTCGTGCGAGGAAGCATTATATTTTCCCCATCCATAATCGGGATGGCCTTTCTGATTCTGGCAAAAAGCGCCGGTTTCCCATTCGGTGGTTGAGTTAATCATAAGTTTCCAGGTCGATAAACCGGTTGTATCCACAGCAGCCCATCCGCTGGTATCGCTGGCCGGATAGGTATATAATTCGACACCATTAACTCCGAGTGCGCTGTTATTAGCGGCATCGTTGGTCAGAATGCTGGCGCTCATACGCGAAGTGCGGAAAGCGATGTCCCATTGTTTGCGGTCAACAGTGCCTTTGTTGCCTGCAGCCATGCTGTAATATACTTCGTTAAGGTAGCCGGGGCCGGTGAATATGGTATCGGTAACCGGGCCCGCTTTTTGTGCCGAAGCAGGTGAAATGGTGGAAAAAGTAATTGCAAGTATTGCAATAAAAGTGTAGAAAGTGTTTTTCATTGGTATGAATTTGTTAGAAACGTTTGCTGAAAATGTGTGCATGGAATCCGGGCTGTTAAATGATCAGCCACAGAATGTATATACAGGAAATTAAACACACAAAATTGCATTTTGTGCATCGAAAATACCGGTATTCGGAAACTAAGCGCTTGGAGGGCCTCTGTTTAAAAAGGCCTCTGAATCCCGTTTTTGAACAGGGATATCAGGTAATGCGAAATAACCGGATGTTATTTCGGGATAAGAAATATGAAAAAACTGTTGATCGGGAGTGGTAAAATCGAAATGATGCCCTGTATTAAAACTTATCTGTGCGGCATCGTCTCCCGCTGATGCTGCATCGTCTTTTTCCTTCACACGGGTTGACGAACATGCAACCGGAATCAGTTGTTTGCCCCAGATACGATGCTGATGGAAATTAACAAGGTTTCCCAGGTAAATCCATACCACAGCCAATGCCCACCCTATAAGGATAGCTTTGCGAATGCCGGAAGTGGTTGAACGTAGGAAATCCATTTGCAATAAAAATATGGCACAAAGTTGTATATTTTTTATGACATAAAAGCATATAATTCGCTTTTTTTAAAAGAAATCGTCAAAATAAAACAATAATTGACATATATCAATACATGCACAGATAAAAGTTAGTGGATGAATTGATTTATGCCCTTCGAATGGCAGAAATCTAATTCACAGCATGAAAATACTTCCGGGAGCAAAGGAATAAACCTAAAAGCTGTGCATAAAAAAAATAATGCACCGGGTGAGGCGGTTCAGTTAAATTTTTGCTTCCTTACGGATTTGTTTAACCCAATCCGTAATGCGTTTTTCGGTTAAAGTTGCCTGGGTATCATCATCAATGGCAAGGCCTACAAATTTCCCATCCTTTTCGGCGGTGGAATAATAGAAGTTATACCCCTTGGTATCGGTATACCCTACAACATTTTCCTTATGTGGCATACGGCAAAAAATGGTTCCCATTCCATCAACAAAGCTTTCGGGATACAATTTCTGGTCACCAAGTCCAAATAATGCAATTTTCTTTTTAGCCAGGTCTGCTTCAATCAATGTGTCGATAAAGCGTTCCCAATCCGAATGCATTTCGCCAATACCCCAGGCTGCAGTTCCCAATACCAGGAAATCATATTTTTTAACCTCCTCTATCGTGGTATTGCTTACGTTATGCACTTCGGCAAGTCCGGCACCAAAAAGTTCCTGTATTTTACGGGCTACTTTTGCAGTGCTTCCGTTGTCCTTACCTCCAAAAAAAATTCCAATTTTTGACATCTTATTTTACTATTTCAGTTTATTTAATTCAATTTAGCCTAAGTTTTATGCAGTTTATACCAGCACAGCAGTGTTGTTTTCATGCGCTTTGTTTGATGGATTCGTTTTAGAACTATCAAACGCCCTTTTATCCTTAGTATGCGGGAACCCGGCAACGCTTTCGGAGTTTATGCAATAATCAATTTTCGATTGTAATTACAAACAAATCCACCTGATGGCTTATGCTTTTGCAAATCTAATGATAAATCAAAAAAAGTGTTTCTTTGCAGCACTATTAATTTTCTGACTAATTTTGACGCAAAAGCCAAAAGACCTGAAAACATACACCGAATGTTAAAACAGCTTTACCTCTATTTTGTTCTACCCATAGTATTGATTTCATTTTTACTCTGGGGAATCCTGGTATGGGAAACCGGGATGGGCTTGCTCAGCACTGTTGCGCTGGCATTGGTTTTGCTGCTGATCGTATTGGGTTTGCGAACAGCGAAACGGATGGGTTCCCTTTATAAAAACATGGTTGATATCGAAAACGGAACTCTAACCACCATCGACAGTAAAGGAACCGGCATATTTAGTGCTTTTAACAAAACTCTAACCAATATTTTTCAGCGCATACGGAAACAGGAGGGAGAACTTCAGGGAGAGAAAATCCGCAGGCTAAGGTCGGTAATTGACGGACAGGACCAGGAGCGTAACCGCTTATCGCGCGAGCTGCACGATGGCATAGGGCAATCGCTGATAGCCATAAAACTACAGCTCGAAAATGCCGAAACCCAAAACTACTCCATGATGCGTGCCGGCATTGATGCTGCCAAAAGCATGATCGACCTCACCATCGAAGATGTACGCCGGGTTTGCAATGCACTGTTACCGGCTGCACTCAGCGAATTTGGCATTCTGTCAACACTCAGGGCTATGAGTTCGGAGTTAGGATCCTTAGCCGGGTTTAATGCTACCATCGAAAATGAAGGCTCGCTCGAGCGTATGTCGAAAAAATCGCAGATATACATTTACCGTATTGCACAGGAGGCAATCAGTAATATTGCCAAGCATGCCAGGGCAAGCGAAGTGGTGATTAAGCTGAAGCGCGACAATAATATAGTTACCCTCGAAGTTACCGACAACGGAAAAGGTTTTATATTTGACCCGGTTTCTTTTGCACAACGCAATGGTTTGCAGAATATGCGCGAACGTACACAATTGCTGCAGGGTGAATTTACAATTAACAGTGAACCAGGTACAGGAACGACAATAAAAGTTACTATACCTTATAATACCGGTAATGGAAAAGATCAGAATGATATTGGTGGATGACCACCAGCTTGTGCGTACAGGGATAGCTAATTTACTGGCAGGAGAACCTAGTTTCGAAATAATTGGTGAAGCTGCTGATGCGAAGGAGTTATACGAACTTCTGAAAAAAATGCAACCCGATATTGCTGTGCTCGACATAGCTTTACCAGGCTTGTCGGGTATTGAAATTACCAAAAAGCTGCATAACGATTATCCGGGTGTACGCATACTTATCCTCTCGATGCATACCTCGGAAGAGTTTATTTTTAATGCCATAAACGCCGGGGCCCGCGGCTACCTGCCAAAAAACACATCGCGCAAGGAATTGATTGAGGCTATTTATGCCATAAACCGGGGTGAGGAATATTTTGCCGAGAGCATCTCGAATGTGATATTAAAAAGCTACATAAAAAAAGCCAAAAGCGATACCACGGATGTTGATAATAAGGAAAGCCTGCTATCGAAACGTGAGATTGAAGTGCTCAGGCTTTTTGCCGAAGGCATGACCAACCAGGAGATTGCTGATAAACTTTTTATAAGCATACGCACCGTTGAGTCGCATAAAAATCATATTATGGCAAGGCTCGAACTCAAAACCACCGTTGACCTGGTAAAATTCGCCATACGCAACCATATTGTTTTGCTGTAGTTAATCGCTTTTACCGTTCACAAAAAATAATAAATTTATGAATTCAGAAACAATAAAGAAGCTGGTTTTACTGGCTTTTATACTTATTCCCATGTTAACTTTCGCTCAGAAAATAAACCGGAAAACCACCGATCCGAAGAAAAACAATGAAATGCTGGTGGGCTATTGCAACCGCGAAGGATTTGCAAGCATTAACAGCAACTTCGATTCGGTATATAAGGCCAATTACCAGGCTTATAACATGGATGAGCCTACCATGAAATTACTGGCCGCAAAGCTTAAAGGTGTTAAAGTTACCGTGGTAATGGCAACATGGTGTGGCGATAGTAAGGAATGGGTTCCGCGGTTTTACAGGATACTGGATGAATTAAACTATAAATCAAAAAACATCACCCTGATCAGTGTCGACCGCACAAAAAAAGCACCGGGAACCGGGATCGAATCCCTGGATATACAACTTGTACCTACCTTTATTTTTTACAGGAAGAAAACCGAAGTCGGACGAATTATTGAAGTTCCGGCAGGTTTGCTTGAGAAAAATATGCTTGAAATTTTGACCCGATAAATGCTTAGTTGAGCAGTGAGAATTGCCTTAATTGCTCCGCTCAATCTGTATCCCAAAAATTTTCCGTTTTAAAACCAAAAATAATGATCACCCTCCTTCATACAATCAGCGAAACCCAGGCAGCAATTAAGAATCAAAAATCTGATGGTAAAACTATTGGATTCGTTCCAACTATGGGAGCACTTCACGAAGGGCACCTGATGCTTATAAGGCAGGCTGCCAGCGAAAACGACTATGTGGTAGTGAGTATATTTGTGAACCCCATACAATTCAATAACCCCGACGACCTGGCTAAATACCCCCGCACCCTTGATACGGACCTCGAAAAACTCGAAGGAACAGGCTGTAATCTTGTTTTTGCACCATCGGCGGAGGAAATGTATCCTGTTCCCGATAACACAGTATTTGATTTCGGTCAGCTCGCCACCGTGATGGAAGGCCGTTTCCGACCAGGGCATTTTAATGGCATGGCTATCGTAGTAAAGAAACTATTCGAAATTGTAACGCCTCACAAAGCCTATTTCGGAGAAAAAGATTTTCAACAGCTGGCTATAATCAAAAAAATGGTGAGCATGTTTCACATGCCGGTTGAAATTGTCTCCTGCCCTATTGTACGAGAGCCCGACGGACTTGCCATGAGTTCGCGTAACACGCTTCTTACGGCCGACGAACGTTCAGAAGCTACTGCAATTTATAAAGCTCTCTCCGAAACCGGCGAGAATTATTCGTGGTTTACACCCGGAGGCGTAAAACAATTGGTTACAGGTCAAATCATAGAAAGCCCGCTTTTCAGGGTGGAGTATGTTGATGTGGTGGATACTGTTACACTTCAGCCATTTGAAGATTGGAATGATGTGGAACATGCTGTTGTATGTGTGGCAGCATTTATAGGGTCGGTGAGGCTGATTGATAATATCGTGTTGTTTTAACTGAACAGCACTGCAATTCAATATTTTTCGGCCCGACCAGGACTTTTTACAAGCATAGCTTATAGTTCGATAATTCAGTTATAATTATACAGGTCTCAAATAATTACCCACTACCATAACATTACAGATAATTCTGTAATTTTGCAGCCTTATGATAATAGAGATTTTAAAATCAAAAATACACAGGGCCACTGTTACGCAAGCCAGCCTTAACTATGTAGGATCCATTTCTATCGACGAAAATCTGATGGAAGCGGCCAACCTGATAGAGTTCGAAAAAGTTCAGGTGTTAAATATCAATAACGGTGAAAGATTCGAAACCTATGTTATACGTGGCGACAGGGATACCGGCATTATCTCACTTAATGGAGCTGCTGCCCGTAAAGTTCAGATCGGCGACATTATCATTATTGTATCCTACGCCCAAATGGATTTTGAAGAAGCCAAATCGCACAAACCGACCATTGTATTCCCTGATTCACAAAATAAACTAAGCCAGTAGCCATTGTCTCCTAAACTCAAAAATGTTATCCGTTTCACCTTCTTCCTGGGAATCGGGGTATTTTTCATCTGGATTTTTCTGCGAAATCTCACTGCCGAACAAAAGCATGAGATCATGCATTCCATGGGCAATGCCAATTACTGGTGGATATTACTTGCTATACCTTTAGGCATACTGAGCCATTTTGTGCGGGCTATCCGCTGGAAAATGCTTATAGCAACCATGGGTTACAAACCCGGAAACCGAAATATATTTTTTGCAGTAATGATAGGGTATCTTGCCAATCTTGCTCTTCCACGCCTTGGCGAAGTGAGCCGCTGCACCATACTTGCCAAATACGAAAATGTGCCTTTCAACAAATCGTTCGGCACGGTTATCACCGAAAGAGTAATAGATATGTTGGTTTTCATCGTTCTGTTTTTCCTTAACCTGGCACTACAGGCTGAACGTTTATCAGGATATATCAACGAGAAAATATACAAACCACTGGCTGAAAAGCTTCACCTCAGTTACGATTTATCAGGCACGCTTCTGATCCTGTTTACTGCTTTTATTGTAGTATCCGGAGCCATATTCCTGGTTTTCCGGAAACAAATAATGGCAAACAAATTCTTTATTAAGATCAAAAATATAATACTGGGGTTTGTTGAGGGGATGAAATCGCTTCTCAATGTAAGGAATATATGGTTGTTCGCATTTTACACTTTTTCCATTTGGGCTCTATACCTGCTTATGGCCTACATCGTATTTTTCAGCATCCCGGCCAGCAGTGGAATGGGAATCGACGCAGGACTTGCGGTTTTGGTGTTCGGATCCATCGGATTTATGGTGGTACAGGGAGGCATTGGCATTTATCCTGCCATTGTTGCCGAAACACTTGTACTTTATGGTGTTGCCAGCGCACAAGGCTATGCACTGGGCTGGCTTATATGGACATCACAAAATCTTACCATTGTAATAGTTGGAATTATTTCATTACTTTTATTACCGATTTTAAACAACCGGAAAAATGTCGAAGCTTGAAATAATTCAGAAAAAGATTTTTACCTACACCGACGATGATTACAGGCGTATGTGTGCCATATGGCAATTTCAGGGTAAAAAAATTGTGTTTACCAACGGATGTTTCGACATCCTGCACCTGGGCCATATCGATTACCTATCGAAAGCTGCCGACCTAGGCAATATGCTTATTGTAGGCCTTAATACCGATGAATCGGTTAAAAGGATAAAAGGCAACAACCGACCTTTGCAGGACGAAATATCGCGTGCCATGGTTCTGGCAGCCTTGGGTTTTGTCGATTTCGTAGTTTTCTTTGGCGAAGATACACCCTACGAACTTATTAAAACCACCCAGCCCGCCATTCTTGTTAAAGGAGCCGATTACAAACCCGAAGATATTGTTGGATACGATATTGTGAAAAATAATGGGGGCGAAATTGTTACTGTCGATTTCCTTGAAGGATATTCGACTACGGCTATTGAGAATAAGATGTTGGGAAAAAGGGGTTAGGATATTGGGTTTAGGGGTTAGGGCATTAATGGGGAAATTGTCTAATTGAAGGTGATCATTTTTATTATTTTTTAAATCTTCTGCAAACTATTACAGCAATTCATTTGTTCCTTATTAGGAGACGTTGATAGAAGCTGCGTGGAAAGCCTATTTTCAGAGCTTTTAGCACATATTTCAGGCTTCGGTTTCAGGCTTAATCTATTTTTAGGTTTTCAGCAGTTTTTATTGCGCTAAATCCCTGATTCAACTATCTTTGCCACACATAAAATATTTATTTTTACATAATATCGGACCCGCGATATTTGAACTTACATAATGGCTAAAACAAAAACTGTATTTTTCTGCCAGAGTTGTGGTGCTCAATCAGCCAAATGGATGGGCAGGTGTACCTCGTGTGGCGAATGGAATACGTTTGTTGAAGAAGTGGTGCAGCGCGAGGATTCCTCAGCCAAAAACAGCGGTAATTTCAAAACTACCGAGTCGCGCCCGCACAAGCTGAGCGAAATAGAGCAAGGCAACGAACAAAGGATTACAACCGGCAACGGCGAACTCGACCGGGTGCTGGGCGGGGGATTGGTCGATGGATCGTTGATACTGGTAGGCGGCGAACCCGGAATAGGCAAATCGACTTTGATGCTTCAGATTGCCATTCAGATAAAGGGCATGAAAGTACTGTATGTATCAGGCGAGGAAAGCGAACAACAGATACGCATGCGTGCCGACAGGCTCGGGCACAACGATGCCGATTGTTACATACTTACCGAAACAAATACACAAAATATTTTTCAGCATATTCAAGCGGTTAACCCCGGCTTGGTGATCATGGATTCCATACAAACGCTTCAAACAAACCTTATTGAATCCTCAGCCGGAAGCATATCGCAGATACGCGAAACCGCAGCCGAAATGCAGCGTTTTGCCAAAACCACCGGGGTTCCGGTGATACTTATCGGTCATATTACCAAGGATGGTGCGCTTGCAGGCCCTAAGATACTGGAACATATGGTGGATACCGTTCTGCAGTTCGAAGGTGACCGGAATTATGGATACCGGATTTTACGCACCGTTAAAAACCGTTTCGGTTCAGCATCGGAGCTTGGTATTTTCGAGATGCGCGATACCGGTTTACGCGAAGTCACCAATCCATCGGAGATATTAATTTCGCATCGCGAAGAACCTGCCAGCGGGGTAGCAATTGCCAGCACCATCGAAGGAATGCGCCCCATGCTTATTGAAGTACAGGCATTGGTAAGTTCGGCGGCATATGGTACGCCACAACGGTCGAGCACCGGTTTCGATGGCCGCCGCCTGAATATGTTATTGGCCGTACTCGAAAAACGTTGTGGTTTCCGCCTGGGCGTCAAAGATGTTTTTCTCAACATAGCCGGTGGCATACGTGTTGACGATCCTGCAATTGATATGGCTGTGATAAGTGCTATACTTTCGTCGAACGAAGATATTCCTGCCGACCCGCGGATATGTTTTGCCGGTGAGGTAGGTCTTTCGGGCGAAATACGGCCTGTAAACCGCGTGGAACAACGCATTGCTGAAGCCGAAAAACTTGGTTTCAGGCAAATACTGGTGTCGCGCAATAACCTGAAAGGGCTGAAAACGGATAAATGGGCTATTAAAGTTACAGGTGTTGGGAAAGTAGAAGATGTGTTCGGGATTTTATTCGGATAAATCGGGCATCAGCCATATAAATAGTATCTGAATAAATGCCAAATTTGTTGAAAATCACTCAAAAACGACATAATTTGCTTTTCTGTCATTTAATTTGTACCTTTTGAGTTCATTTTCACTAACACACGGAACACCTGGATTTGTTCTAAAGCGTTCAGGAAACCTCATAGAATGCGAAATGCTATATTCTTGAAAAACAGAATATTAATGAATTAAAAAGAATTAGTAAAAAGAAGAAGAAAAGATATGAAGATTCCAACAAAATTGTTGCTTCGGCTTGGACTGTCGTACGGAATTATGCAACGCGAGGCTTTCGAGGAGCAGCTCACCAACATGTTGAAGGACAAATTCGAGAATCCGGAGAAACTGGAGAAGCTTTACGATTTGTTTTTCTCGCAGATGGGTGAGCTAAAAAACTACCTTACTGTTGAAGAGATCATGAATAAAACTACCGAACAGGAAAATACCGATCTCAAAGAAGAACTGGCCTCGCTTAAGGAAGTACTTGGCGAATTGATGAAAAAAGTTGACAACATACAAAAAAGCCCTGGAGAATGATAGGACTACGCCGAATTTACATTGTTTACCTGCAACTGATCAGGGCAAAAGAAATAATATTTGTACTGTTAAAACACGCTTTCAGGGAGTGGGTTAACCGCAGCCGCTTCATGCAAAAATTATTCCGGCGCAAGACCTCCATCAAACGGCAGGTTTACACCACTCCTGAACGGATTAAGATAACCATTGAAGAACTGGGGCCTACCTACATTAAATTCGGGCAGATATTAGCCGACCGCCCCGATGTGGTAGCCGAACGATTCCGCAATGAGTTGAAAAAGCTTCAGTCGAATGCCCAGCCTTTCGATAACAGTGAAGCCATGCGTATTGTCAGCAAGGAGCTGGGACTCGAAATCAAGGATATTTTCAGCGAAATCGACCTCGACTGCCTGGCTTCAGCCTCAATTGGGCAGGTGTACAGGGCAAAACTACTCACCGGCGAAGATGTGATTATCAAAATACAACGGCCACATATCGAAAACAAGATTAAGCTAGATTTGTACCTGATGCGTTACCTGGCGCACAGCGCGGTGAAAAACTACCCCGAACTGGGCGCTCTTGATATTGTAGGGCTTGTTGACGAGTTTGGGCAGAGTATCATGAAGGAACTCGACTATTACAACGAATCATCGAACCTGCTTCGTTTTGGCGAATTGTTTAAGGACGATCCCAGGGTGTGTATTCCGAAAGTTTTCCTGGAATATACAACCAAACGGGTTATTGTAATGGATTATATCGAAGGAATTACGCCCGACAGCCCCGAAATACTGATGGAAAATGGCCTTAATCCATTGGTAATAGCCGAACAGGGCGCCGATGTGGTATTGAAAATGGTGCTTAAACACGGGTTTTTCCATGCCGATCCACATCCCGGCAATATTTTTATTCTGCCCGGAAATATTATTGGTTTTATTGATTTCGGTATGGTGGGTGTATTAAAGCCTAACCACCTTAACTTCCTGGCATCCTTCGCATTGGGCTTTTCCCGCTCCGATGCCAAGGCCATTACACAATCGCTTGTAACCCTATGTGGAATTAAATTTTTCGATGAGGTTGATGACCTGGAATTTGAAATTGATCAGTTACTGAAAAGCAATGCTTACCTGCCTTTCGAGCAGCTTGATTTTTCGAGGATACTACAGGAATGTATCAACCTGATGATCAAATACAAGCTTAAAATTCCTTCGAGTATATTTATGCTGGTAAAAGCGCTGGCTACCATACAAAAATTCGCCGGCAGCCTCGACCCCGACCTTAACCTGGGAGCGGTTATACTTCCATATGCCCGCGACCTGGCAGCACGACGTTACGACCCACGCAAACTGGCTTCGGGTGTTTACGACGCCATTACCGATTATGTTGACCTGATCCGCGATCTGCCGGGGCAGGTGAATGAAATCCTTTACAAAATAAAACAAGGGAAAATAGTTCACGAAATAAGCCTGAAGGACCACGAACCGTTTATCAGGGCCATGCGTATTTTCAGCCAGCGTATAGCACTGGCACTGTTACTCACCGCCCTAGCCATAACGTCAACTATTCTAATCGTTTGGAACGACGACAAAACCTTCGGCCAGATTACCTTCGGCTTTACCATGGTAATAATGCTATGGGTAATTTTCCGGTATCTTTTCAGGGCTAAGGGCTGATAAAGCTAAGTTAAAATACAAATCCCATTCACTAATAATTAGGCGGATGGGATTTTTTTTGTGAGATGAGTTTATTTATCTAAAAGTATAAATTTATTGAATAGCGCTTTTATTGTTTGAACCTCCGTGCCCCTCCTTGTCCTCTGTGCCTCCGTGGCTAAAAAGATGGTTCAGTTTCAGGAAATTGCAGAAAAGAAATCAATTAATAAACACTAACAAGATAAAGGTTCCGGGTTCCATGTGCCGGGTTCCATGTGCCGGGTTCCATGTGCCGGGTTCCATGTGCCGGGTTCCATGTGCCGGGTTCCATGTGCCGGGTTCCATGTGCCGGTGTTCCGATGTGCCGGGTTCCATGTGCCGGGTTCCATGTGCCGGGTTCCATGTGCCGGGTTCCATGTGCCGGGTTCCATGTGCCGGGTTCCAATGTGCAGATCAAAGTATTTGTCCTGACAAAAAAAAGATATAAGTAACGAAACATAAGATGATTGAAGTTAGTGCTGGCACTCGGCACCTGGCACTTGGAACTTTTTCTTTTTAAACATTAAACCTACATGTTTTAAAACAGAACCAAAATAATTCTCAGATCAATACTCATCCCAACTGTTAATAGCAATATCCTCAGGCTGCAGTTTGCAAATAGCATAAATAAACGCGCTGGCGAGTCGGGCATTCGTAATCAGCGGTATATTGAAATCAACCGCGGCACGCCGGATTTGGTAATCGTTGGATAGTTCTGACTTCGAAAGGTCTTTGGGGATATTAATTACAAGATCGATCTTCCGGTTTTTAAGGTAATCGAGTGTATTGGGAGTGGTTTCGTCGTCGGGCCAGTACAAAACGGTTGAAGGAATATTGTTTTCGGAAAAATACTTTGCCGAGCCGGGTGTGGCAAAAAGATTGTATCCAAGCTCAGTTAACATTTGTGCGCTTTTCAACAGTTCAATTTTTGAGCGTGCATCGCCGGTCGAAAAAAGAATATTCTTTTCAGGTACCCTGTATCCGACCGATAACATGGCTTTTAAAAGCGCTTCGTAGTAATTTTCGCCTATGCAGCCAACCTCGCCTGTACTTGCCATTTCAACACCCAGCACCGGATCGGCTTTCTGGAGGCGTGAAAAGGAGAACTGCGATGCTTTAATTCCCACATAATCCATATCAAAGGCCGATTTATGCGGTTTCTCCACTTCAATACCAAGCATAATTTTGGTTGCCAGTTCAATAAAATTGATTTTCAGCACCTTACTAACAAAAGGGAAACTCCGCGATGCACGCAGGTTACACTCAATAACTTTAATATCATTATCGCGTGCCAGGAACTGCATATTAAACGGTCCGCTGATATTTAAAGCCCGGGCAATATCGCGCGAAATGCGCTTGATGCGGCGGGCTGTTTCGAAATACATTTTTTGCGCCGGAAACACAATGGTTGCGTCGCCCGAATGCACACCGGCAAATTCGATATGCTCCGAAATAGCGTAGGCCATTATTTCACCTTTATCGGCAACGGCATCAATTTCAATTTCCTTGGCATTCTGAATAAATTCCGATACCACAACCGGAAATTCCTTCGAAACCCTGGCGGCCAGTGTAAGGAAAAAATCGAGCTCCTGCCGGTTTGAAACCACGTTCATAGCAGCACCCGAAAGCACATACGAAGGACGGATCAGAACCGGGAACCCAACAACATCAACAAAATCGTAGATTTCCTGTACCTCCGCAAGTTCTTTCCAGCGGGGCTGATCAATTTTTAAGGTGTCGAGAAGCGAGGAGAATTTATGGCGGTTTTCGGCATTGTCGATGCTTTCGGGCGAAGTACCGAGGATAGGCACATTTTGCCCGTGCAGGCGCATGGCCAGGTTGTTGGCTATTTGTCCGCCGGTGCTTACAATCACTCCTTTGGGTTGCTCCAGTTCTATAATATCCATCGTCCGTTCGAACGAGAGTTCTTCGAAAAACAGCCTGTCGCAGGTATCGTAATCGGTACTTACCGTTTCGGGATTAAAATTGATCATCACACCGCGAAAACCTTCCTTCCTGGCTGTTGTAAGCGCATTAACCGAACACCAGTCGAACTCAACGGAACTGCCAATGCGGTATGCACCCGAACCAAGCACTATCACCGATTTACCATCCTTTTCAGGTTCAATATCGTGAGCCGAGCCGTTATAGGTCATGTACAGATAATTGGTCTGAGCCGGGTATTCGGCTGCCAAAGTATCGATTTGCTTGACAAATGGAACAATTCCAAGCGATTTTCGGTAATTGCGGATATGAAGCATTTCACCGTGCAGGTTACCGGCCTTTTGATGAATAAACCGTGCCAGCTGAAAATCGGAAAAGCCTTTCTGTTTGAAAGTCCTGATTTGCTCAGCAGGAATATTTTCGATTTCAGTATATGATTTCAGTATAACCATATGATCGAAAATGGATTTCAGCTTAACCAGGAACCATTTATCGATTTTTGTAAGTTCATGAATACGATCAACGGTATAACCTTTCGCAAAAGCGCTGGCAATGGAATAAATACGCATATCGGTCGGGGCCGAAAGAGCCTGGTCGATATCGTCGAATTCAATATCGTTGTTCCCGACAAAACCATGCATCCCCTGCCCTACCATACGCAGGCCTTTCTGAATGGCTTCTTCGAACGTACGTCCAATTGCCATAATTTCGCCAACGCTCTTCATACTGGAGCCAATTTCCTTAGAAACACCGATAAACTTATTCAGGTCCCAGCGCGGAATTTTTACAACAATATAGTCGAGTGCAGGCTCAAACAGTGCGGTTGTGGTTTTTGTAACTGAGTTTTTCAGTTCGTGAAGGCCATAACCTAATGCCAGTTTTGCAGCTACAAAGGCCAGCGGGTAACCGGTTGCCTTCGATGCCAGCGCCGACGAACGCGAAAGCCTGGCATTCACTTCAATCACGCGGTAGTCCTCCGAATCGGGATCGAGGGCATACTGCACATTGCATTCGCCTATGATTCCAACATTACGGACAATTTCGATGGAAAGGCTGCGGAGTTTATGATATTCGCGGTTGGTAAGCGTTTGCGAAGGAGCAACCACAATGCTTTCGCCGGTATGAATTCCGAGCGGGTCGAAATTCTCCATATTGCAAACGGTGATGCAGTTATCGTAACGGTCGCGCACCACTTCGTATTCAACTTCTTTCCAGCCTTTAAGCGATTCCTCGACTAAGATCTGAGATGAATACGAAAAAGCGTTGGCGGCCAGTTTTAAAAGTTCGTCGCGGTTATAACAGAAACCGGAACCTTGTCCGCCCAGTGTAAAAGCGGCTCGAACAATAATGGGGAAGCCTAATGTTTCGGATGCTTTCAGTGCATCGTCAATGCTGGTAACGGCGATGCTTTTCGGGGTTTTTATATTGATCTTTCGAAGATTTTCGGCAAAAATCTCACGGTCTTCGGTATCAATTATGGATTGTACAGGAGTACCCAGGACTTTTACATTGTATTTTTCGAGGAAACCGGATTTAAACAAAGCGATGCCACAGTTAAGGGCAGTCTGACCACCGAAGGAAAGCAAAATGCCTTCGGGCCGCTCTTTTTCGATTACTTTTTCGATAAAACCCGGGGTTACAGGCAGAAAATAGATTTTATCGGCAATACCTTCCGATGTTTGTACTGTGGCAATATTCGGATTAATAAGGATGGTGAAAATGCCTTCTTCGCGGAGGGCTTTTAAGGCTTGCGTTCCGCTGTAATCAAACTCACCGGCTTCGCCGATTTTAAGGGCACCTGAACCTAAAACGAGGATTTTTTTCATTATAATTTATGTTTCAATTTGTGATCAGCATTGATTGTGTTTTTTTACCACGGAGGTACGGAGGGCACGGAGGAACACGGAGGTATGATTTATTTGCAAACAGTGTTTCGTGAGGAGTTTTTCACTTTGATTTGTATTGCTATTGGTGATCAACAATGATCGTTTTTTTTACCACGGAGGTACGGAGGGCACGGAGGGACACGGAGAAATGATGTATTTGCAAACAGTGTTTCAAAAGGATTTTTACATTTTTATTTGTAATACTAGTAGTGATCAGCAATGATCGTGTGTTTTTTTTACCACGGAGGTACGGAGGGCACGGAGGAACACGGAGAAATGATGTATTTGCAAAAAGTGTTTCATGAGGATTTTTACATTTTTATTTGTATTACTATTAGTGATCAGCAATGATCGTGTGTTTTTTTTACCACGGAGGTATGGAGGGCACGGAGGGACACGGAGAAAAAATTTAATTACGAACTGTGTTCCGTTATTACTTTATACGGCTTCATTTTTTCAGTCCTAACCTCCACTGTTTTCATTTTATTCGTCCGGAAGCGAGGCAAATTTATCTGTTACCATTGACTCCAATTCGCGTCTGATATTTTCACAATGGAAATTAATTAAAAGGCCTTTTGGTTTATCTGTAAGCTTCAGATAAGAAAGCAATTGAGCCTTATAAATTGGCAACATTATATCAACAGCTTTAAGCTCAACAATAATCAGATCTTCAACCAATAAATCCAATTTGAGTTGACCGCCCAAATCTTTTCCCTTATAAAAGATCGGAATGCTCAATTGAGACTGAACTTTTAATCCTTTTAGTTTGAGTTCTTCTATCATACACGCATGGTAAACTGACTCCAGAAGTCCCGGGCCCAGGTGCTTTTGAACTTCAATAGCTGAGCCAATGATTTCGTATGATATACCTGCAATTAGTTTTTTTGTTGCCATTTTTATTTCGTTTAATTTAAAATAGTTGAATTCAAATTGTTTTTTTAGGTTCCGGATTGATGAATATTGATGTTTTAACCATCACCTCCGTGTTTCTCCGTGACCTCCGTGCCTCCGTGGTTATTTATTTTTCCGAACAACATTTAAAAAATCATCAAACAAATATTCACTGTCCGTTGGTCCGCTTGAGGCTTCGGGATGGAACTGAACCGAGAAAACAGGCCTGGATTTGTGACGTATGCCTTCGTTGGTTCCATCGTTCAGGTTAACGAAAAACGACTCCCAGTCTGCGGAAAGTGATTCGGTGTCTATGGCAAAACCATGATTCTGTGAGGTTACAAATGCTTTGTTGGTTCCAACCTGCAGTACCGGCTGGTTATGGCTGCGGTGACCGTATTTCAGCTTATAGGTATCGGCGCCCGATGCCAACGCAAGCAATTGATTTCCAAGACAAATCCCAAATATGGGAATATCCTGTTTTAACGATTCCGAAAGGTGATTGATAGTAGAACCACACATTTTCGGATTACCGGGGCCATTTGAAATAAACAATCCATCGAACTTTTCATTTGAGTAATCATAATCCCAGGGAACACGAATCACGGTGGTATCGCGTTTCAGGAAATGGCGGATAATATTGAATTTCACACCGCAATCGACCAGCAAAATACGTGTGGAACCATTGCCATAAGTAATCAATTTATCCGTACTTACATTGGCAACCAGGTTTTCGAGGTTTGGATCGAGGAAACCGGGGTCTTTTTCCCCGAAAACAATTTTGCCCAGCATGGCACCTTTTTCGCGAATAATTTTGGTGAGCTCACGTGTATCGATACCATATAGACCCGGAATTTTGTATTCCTTCAACCAGCTGCCAAGGCTCTTGGTTGCACTCCAGTGGCTGTATTGCTCCGAATAATCCGAAACAATGAGTGCAGTTACCTGTATGCGTTCCGATTCAAAATTATCGGAAAGCCCGTTTGATTTTATATCTTCAGGTACACCGTAATTACCAATGAGCGGATACGTAGCAATTAAAATCTGCCCTGCATACGAAGGATCGGTCAGGCTTTCGGGATAGCCAGTCATCGAAGTGTTGAAAACAACTTCTCCGGCAACAGAATCCTCATACCCGAACGATTTACCATTAAATACAGTTCCATCTTCGAGGATAAGCTTAGCAATGATTTCTTTATCCATTATAGAGTTTTTCAATATTATATGTTTCTTTACCTGGCAACAGCTTCATTCTTCGCCGTTCAAAATTTTTTCAGGCGACTGCCTGTTCTTTATTAAAACAACTTTTTAGCATTGATTGTTTCGCTCCGGCAATTTACACACAGCAAGGGATTGCTGAAATAATCAACAATCCCCGGTTTATTCTGTAATCATGGCATTTTCCCAATTATGCCTGATTGATTTTTAGTATTATCCTGCAGATCAACGTTTTATTTGGTTCCTATGATCTGCATCAGTTCGTCGAGTTTTGGGGAAAGGATAATTTCAGTCCTGCGGTTTTTGGCTTTGTTGGCAGCCGAGTTATTAGGCTCAACGGGTAAAAACTCACCTCTGCCGGAGGCTACCAAACGGATCGGGTTAATTTTCCCGTTGGCAAGTAATATTTTAACTATAGATGTTGCCCGCATGGCACTCAGATCCCAGTTGTCCTTCACCTGGTTCTGACCGGTTAATGGAACATTATCAGTATGACCTTCGATGAGTACATTAATATCAGGGTTGCTCTCCAGTACTTTTGCCAGGTTTTTGAGGGCGCTGATTCCATCGCTGCTAACATCCCATTTCCCTGAGGCGAACAGAAGTTTTTCCTCCAGCGAAACATACACTTTACCATCCTTCATATGAACGGTGAGGCCTTTGCCTTCGAAACCCATAAGAGCATCGGCAACAGCGCGGCGCAAAGCATTGGTGATAGAATCCTTTTTATGCATGGCCGACTGCAGATCAGCCAGGTTTTTCCCTTTAATATCAAGCTCGTTCTGCAGTGTTTTTAGTTTGTCTTCACGAATCAGCAGGTTATCCTGCGCAGCTTTAAGAGCTTTCATCACCTGCTCCGAATCTTCGAAATTGGCAGCATACTGCGACTTGAGCAATTCGTGGGAGCGGTCGAGTTCGTTATAATCGGCGGTAAGCACTCGCAACATCGAACCTATACGCGAAGTGTCGGCTTTTAGTTTGGTTACATCCTTTTTGTATTGCTGATTCTGGAACGTAAGTTCATTAACCTGTGTACTAAGTTCGTCAACTTTTGAATTTAAACGGGTACTTTCCTCATTGCACTTTGTAGTAAGCGCGTTATATTTTTTAGTGGAAACACATGCCACCGAAGTACCGGCAAGTAATACTACCACCAATAATCGTGTTGCTTTTATAAACATAGGATGATTCATAGCGAGCAGATATTATTTTGAACAAATGATTTATTTTAAAATTTAATTTCGAGCATAGCCGGGCAGTGATCGGAATGAACAGCCTTAGGCATGATGACTGCCCTCTGCATATTTTTCTCGAGCTCATCGCTGACCATATTGTAATCGATACGCCAGCCCAGGTTCCTGCTGCGGGCGCCGGCACGATAACTCCACCATGTATAATGGTGAGGCTCTTTCACGAAGTAACGGAACGAGTCGATAAAACCAACGTTCAGGAACCCTGTCAGCCATTCGCGCTCCTCGGGGAGGAATCCGCTGCTTTTTGCATTACGTATTGGGTCGTGAATATCGATTGCCTGGTGGCAGATGTTGTAGTCGCCTGAAATAACGAGGTTCGGACGTGTTTGTTTAAGCTGGAGAATATAATTCTGAAAATCGGCAAGCCATTGCATTTTGAACGCCTGCCTTTCATCGCCGGTAGTTCCCGAAGGATGGTAAACAGAAATTATACTTTTATCGCCATAGTCAGCACGTATCATCCGCCCTTCGAAATCGTACTTTTCGATACCCATTCCATACACCACATTATCGGGTTCGGTCTTTGAAAGTATCCCAACGCCGCTGTATCCTTTTTTAGTGGCAGGGAACCAATACGTTTTATATCCAATGGCTTCGAATTCAAACAGTGGAATCTGATCGGGTTGTGCTTTTATTTCCTGCAGGCAAACCACATCAGGATCAGCAGCCTGCAACCATTCGATAAATCCTTTGCTAATGGCAGCCCTTATTCCGTTTACGTTATAGGTAATAATTTTCATTCAAGCTACTTTTAGAAAGCAAAATTAAATGAATATTCAAGGGCAAATTATCCCGCTAAGTATAAGTTTTACAGAATTAATCAACAATTGTCAATCCATACCTATGCTTCAAATATTTCGCAGGTTCCCAGGCAGGTGCCATTGCATTGGTCGAGGCAGGGCTCGGTATGTATCATTACTTCGGTAAGGGGGTACTGAATTTTTATTTTAGCGGTGATGTCGTCGCAGATATCGTGTGCTTTTTTAACGGTAAGGTCTTTATTTACTACCAGGTGAAACTCAACAAAACGTTCGGCACCGGCTTTGCGGGTTTTAAAGTTGTGAAAGTTCAGCACCTGTGGATTCATCTGATCAATAATGTGCTTGATAGCTTTTTCTTCCTCTTCGGGCAAACTGGCGTCGAGTAAATAGGTTACAGCTTCGGATGTAAGCTCCCAGGCTGCTTTAACAATGAGACCTGCCACGCCCATGGCTATAACCGGGTCGATCCAGTCGAGATTAAGATCGGGAAAAAAGGTACGACCCAACAGGTACAAAGTCAATCCCACTGCCACACCTGCCGAGGTCCATACGTCGGTACGCAGGTGCCATCCGTCGGCTATTAATGCAGCCGAATCGGTTTCGCGCCCCACTTTAAAAAGCTTTCGCGAAATAACCAGGTTGGTAACGGCCGAAATACCCATAACAAGTATGCCCCACTGAAGGTTGCCGACCGGCTCAGGAAATATCAGCTTGTGAATGGATTCGTAAATGATCCAGCCGGCAGCCACAAATATGAGCAGGCCCTCGATGGCTGCCGAAAGATTTTCGAATTTTCCGTGCCCGAAGGTATGTTTTTCGTCGGCAGGTTTCCCCGAGGCGCGCACAGCAAAAAAAGCAATAATGGCTGCCACCAGGTCAACCCCTGAGTGGATGGCTTCGGAAAGGATGGATACTGCTCCTGAGTAAAGGCCGACTATAACTTTAAAAACGACCAACGTGGAATTCGATGCCACCGATAAAGCTGCAACACGGCTCTTTTTTCTGTTCTTATCAATCATGACAGTTAAATTAACAATGGGTTAACCATCGGGAAAAGCGATTAAAAAAAATCCCTATGGGCAATAAGAAGTCCCACAGGGTAACAATTCCTGTTGCCGGATGTTTCCGGCCCGGCTGCACTATCCTGTTTCCGATAGCCGCCTGTTCATTTTCCGGTACAAAAATATCCAGCTTCAAGCACAACTGCAAATAAAATACAAGAAAAAAAAGATGATATGAATAATTGCCATGTATCGTATGCATTGTCGTTATTGTGTATTAATATTCATATTTTTGCATTCTATGCAAGGCAATAAATATTATCTGAAAATTCATTCATGGAGATTAAGGCATATCTCTCCACGGAATTTTGTTTTGATACTTAGCTTTATTGCAGGTGCTCTTGGCGGACTGGCAGCCGTGTTGCTGAAAAATGCCGTACACCTGAGCCATACCCTTGTAATGAATGTCATCTCAATCGACAGTTTCAACCTTTTATACCTTATTCTGCCTTTTTTAGGAATACTTTTTACGTATTTATATGTACGGTTTGTTGTAAAGGACAATATCGGGCATGGCGTGAGCCGTATTTTGCAATCCATTTCGAAAAGCAACAGTATTATTAAGGCGCATAATATGTACACCTCGCTGGTTGCGAGTACTATTACCGTTAGCTTTGGTGGCAGTGTAGGACTTGAAGCTCCTATTGTACTTACCGGATCGGCTCTTGGCTCAAACCTGGGCCGCTACCTGCGCCTCGACTATAAAACCATTACCCTTCTGGTTGGCTGTGGTGCTGCTGGCGCTATTGCCGGTATATTTAAGGCACCTATCGCTGCTGTTATTTTCGGGCTCGAGGTTTTAATGCTCGATCTTACCATGGCAAGCCTTATCCCACTGCTGATTTCGTCGGCAACCGGCGCTGTGCTTGCGTACTTTTTTATGGGAAGCGGAGTACTTTTCTCCTTTGTAGTTGGCGAAAACCCTATTACGCTGAATAACCTGCCGTTTTATATCGTTTTAGGCATTCTGTGTGGATTGGTATCCATTTATTTTACCAAGGCCAATCAATCCATCGAAAAGCAGTTTCAACGGATACCGAATGGTTTTGTGCGCATGATAACCGGTGGTTTGATAGCCAGTTTGCTTATTTTCCTTTTCCCGCCTTTATTTGGCGAAGGCTACGAAACGCTTACAGACCTTTTGAATGGTGATGGCATGAAAGTTCTTCACGGGAGTATATTTTCGTCAATGGGCGAAAACTATTTCCTGCTGTTGGTATTTCTCATACTGGTTTTGATATTTAAAGTAGTGGCTATGTCGGCAACCACTGGCGGTGGCGGTGTAGGCGGTGTTTTTGCTCCTTCGCTCTTTATGGGTGGTGTTACAGGCTTTTTTATGAGTAAGGCTGTAAATTTCTTTCTCGACGACCGCTTACCCGAAAAGAATTTTGCCCTGGCAGGAATGGCAGGAGTGATGGCTGCAGTAATGCATGCGCCGCTTACGGCTATTTTCCTTATTGCCGAAATAACAGGAGGTTACCAGTTTTTTGTCCCTTTGATGATAACTTCGGTGGTTGCTTATCTCACTATAATGCCTTTTGAGCCACACTCTATTTATACCAAACGACTGGCCGAAACAGGCGAACTTATAACACATGATAAAGACAAAGCCGTTCTGTCGCGACTATCGATCGAAAAACTGATTGAAAAAAACTTTTTAACAACCCACCCCGACGCTACGCTCGGCGAATTTGTAAAACTGGTTATCAAGTCACAACGGAATGTGTTCCCTGTTATTGACAAGGACAACAACTTCCTGGGGGTGGTTTTTATGAATGAAATAAGGCACATTTTATTCGAGCACGATCAATACGACAAGGTTTTTATCCGCAACCTGATGTATATGCCCGATACCATAGTTGATAAGGATGCAAACATGGAAGAAGTGGCTCAAAAATTTGCCGAAACGGCACATTATAATATTCCGGTTATCAGCAATGGTAAATATGTTGGTTTTGTGTCGCGGGCCAATGTTTTTTCAGCCTATCGCAAACTGGTTAAGGATTTTTCGAACGACTAAAACCTGAAGAGATTCAGAAGTGAGCTTTTTTTCGGAAATTTTATTAAGCATAACAGACTGAATTTTAAAAGCTTATATTTCCGCATATGCTTTTTATTTTCTTGCAAAATTTCAAGCGTGTATTAAGTCACTGTTTAAACTTACTAAATCCCCTTAGTTAAGTAAGAAAAGGTCAGAAGACGGGAGTCCGATCCTGATAGAAATCGGGAGACGCCTGCCTGACTGCATCACGCAGGCAGGGAAGAATCATCAATTTAAAATCGAATTCCCTAAGGTATTTTAGCCTTTCATCCCTCGCCTTGTCACCCCTCACTCATTAAGAATTAATAAATATAATTTTAAACAGACTCTTAATTTGTGGTAAACCCGGGTGATAATTATCTGACCTGATTGCGCGTCAAAGCCATTGTATTACCGAACAAGGTTTGGAAACATAGCCGCGTTTGAAGTTCAGGATAAAGAATTAGAATAAAATTCGTATTTACACGTTAATTAATTATTTACATTTGTTTACGCTTTTAGAAAAAGCAAAGGGGGTGAGACACCTATTTTCTCAGAACCGTAAATAAATTTGAAACTCATTTATAATCAATTTATTAACTCTATATTTTATATTACCAAAGTAAGCTGAAAATGACAAATATTAGAATAAAATTCATTCTGATTGCATTAATGGCATTTTGTCTTCAATATGGCTTCTCACAACAGTATTTCATTAAAACCTATACCCTCGAAAATGGTTTGCCTACCAGGTATATCACCGATGCATGCCAGGATACCTCAGGCATCATGTGGTTTGCAACCGCTATAGGTATCACAAAATATGATGGTTTCAGTTTTACGAATTTCGACAGGTCGAGCGGTTTACCTGAGCGGCTTTACCGAAAAATAAAGGTTGACGAAAGAGGTGTTTTATGGGCAATGCCTCAGTTTAAGTTTGACAGCATTGTTTACTATAAAAACAATCGATGGGAGAAAATAGCGCCTCCAACTAACGATCACGATAATTATGAAATCAACACCTTCGATATTATTTATAAAAATGACAAACCTGTAATTTGTTTAGGGTCGTATTATGGGTATTTACTTTATGAAAATGGCATCTGGACACAGCATTCTATTTCGCCTGACGAGGAATTGAATTATGTATATACTGTTATAGCACATAATCAGAAGTTTTACCTTTCGACAAAAATCGGTATCTGTATTCTGGATGGCCGAAAAACCGACTGGAGTTTAAATAAGCTTATCGAACCATTTGGAAAAGATATCATTGCAATAAGTTTCGGTGACATCAATACGCCAAATGAAAAAATATGGGTGCTGACTGAAAATTGGCTGGGATATATTCAAAACAATAAATTTACACTTGTTAGCAATAAATTCCGTTTGCCGCATCCATCCATTTTTTATTACTCTTTCATAAAAAGCGACACCAAAGGCCATATCATTTTTGGCAACATCTGGGCTAAATATTACATTCAAAATGGGGAAAATATGCCCATTCCGCTCAAAGTTGATAATGGATTCACATCAGAGGGTGCTACAGCAGCTTTTGTTGACCGCGAACAAAATATCTGGATTACAGATACCCGGGGAATCAATAAAATCAACAACCTGGAAGTAACCAACTATTTCAAAAAAAACGGTCTGCTCGAGGATGAAGTCACAGCTGTGGCCGAAATGGACGATGGGAGAATAGTATTTGGCCACAACAAGGGATTATCCATATTGGATCAGGGTGTTATTAAAACCATCGAATTCACCGACTTAAAATTAAATACCAGGCGGGTATCGGACATTATGAAAGATAAGTCAGGCCGCATTTGGTTTACATCCATTAGCACCGGGCTGGCACAATTACATCCCAATGGGAATATTACCTGGTACAAATCGGAAAAATATCCTACCATTACAGTTGTTTTTCAGGATCAGAAAGGCCGAATATGGGTAGGAGCCGACACAACACTGCTTTACCTTGAAAACAACAAATTTGTTGATTTTAAACCGTTTAATAAGCAAAACTCTAACATAAGGAAAATTTTTTCGAACGGGAAAGGGGGTATTTACCTGACCGGTTCAAACGGATTATGGGAAATACAGGATGATAAAGTTACCAAAATCCCCTCGAATACAGGCACTGCGGCCGATAATGTGTTCTCCTATTACAAGGACGACAAAGGGGTTGAGTTTGTAGGTACAATCAACGGATTGCATGTGATCGAGGAAGGGAAAATAGTTAAATACAATAAACAAGGAATTACGATTAACAACCCTCTTTACTTCATTTTTCAGGATAAAGAAAGGAAGTATTGGCTGGGAACCAATATAGGAGTTTATAAATGGGATGGCGGTTCTAACCTGAAGATATATAATATTTACAATGGCCTTTCGGGCTGGGAGACCAACCGTGCCGCGGGCATACTCGATTCGAAAGGGCTTGTATGGATAGGAACTGACCGGGGTGTAACCTGTTTCGAACCGGGGTATGATACGGTTTTTATACCCGTTCCGGTTATACGACTTCTTGGTGTTGAGGACAGTCAGGGTAGCAAGCATAGTTTGCTAAAGAAGAGTTATATACATTTTTCTTACAATTTCCTTACTTTCCATTTCAGAGGAATTTCTTTCGTTGACGAAAATCATATCAGTTATAAATACAAACTCGAAGGATACGACACAAAATGGCAGGAAGTAGGCCAGTCGATGCTTGATAAAGTCAGATATTCAGGCCTGCGACCCGGTAAGTATACTTTCTGTATCCAGGCTAAAAATGCATCAGGCAACTGGAGCGAAATTGTTAAATCAGCACCTATCACCATTACTCCTCCAATATACCTGCGATGGTGGTTTTATGTACTGTTATTACTGATACTAAGCTCACTGATTTATGGGTTTATCAGGTTTAATGTGCAACGTTTGCATAATAAAAGGCTTAAAATAGAAATCTTAGAACGTAAAAGGATTGAAAAAGCGTTAGGAAATAGCATTCAAAAATACCAGGACCTGGTCGGTCTGCTTCCCGAAACTGTATACGAAACAGACATTGAAGGATTAATTGTTTATATGAACGATATGGGCTCAAGGCTATTCGGGTATCCGCTATCCGCGCTACTTCACAAAACCCTTATCAACAAGTTAATAGCACCCGAAAGCATAGCAGCTTTATCAATGCACGTACAAAAAGTGCTTGGAAGCAAACAAACCAACAAAACGGTACTAAACGGTTTGAGCAGGGATGGGTCAGTTTTTCCTTTATCCATTCATACTGTGCCTATTATTGCCGACGATAAATGCATAGGTACAAGAGGCATCATCATTGATTTAACAGAACAGAAAAGGTTCGAAGATCAGTTGCAGCAGAATGCCGAAGACCTTAAAATGCTGAATATCAGCAAGGACAAATTTTTCTCAATCATTGCACACGATCTCAGAAGCCCTTTTAACTCCTTTCTCGGATTTACCGAGATACTCGATGAGGAATTCAGTACTCTTCCCGATGAAGAAATGCGCACAATTGTTAGTTCGATGCGTAAATCAGCTACAAACCTGTATCAATTGCTCGAAAACCTGCTTGAGTGGTCCATGTTTCATCGCGGAATAATAAAATATGAGCCTGTATCCATACACCTTCTGCCCCTGGTAAATGAGTGCCTCGAAATCACCAGCGATGCTGCCCGACAAAAGGAAATTGAAACCAGGATTGATATCCCCGAAACACTTGAAGTAGAGGCCGATACTCATATGTTACAAACAATAATACGCAACATCCTTTCGAATGCGTTGAAATTTTCGCCCAGAGGTGGCCAAATTCAAATATCAGCATTTGTTGACACCGAAAACAAGATCGTTGTTTCAGTAAAAGATAACGGAACAGGCATAAAACCCGCTATGATGGAGCACATTTTTTCGATCGATGCCGGTTATAAGACAAAAGGCACTGAGGGTGAACTTTCGACCGGGCTTGGCCTTATATTATGCAAGGAGTTTGTCGAAAAGCACGGCGAAAAGATATGGGTCGAAAGCGAGGAGAATAAAGGCAGCACATTCTATTTCAGCTTAAAGAGAAGCGGTGCGTCTCATTAACTAAAAACACATACTCCTGCCAGGTAGTAAAGTTTTTACCACAAGCGTAAGATTCGAAGGGGAAATCGCCCGCTCCTATTTATGCACTTTACGTATAAAATCCTCCACTTCTTTAACACCACCCTGGTAAATCAAGTAGCCGTTATAAGGCTCGCGCGGAGTAATTTCGTCGTTTATCGGGGTGAGCATCAGGCGCTTTACTTCTTCCAGGTCGCTGCTCTGACCTAACGCCCATCCTAATTTAATATAAGCCACTTCGGGAAGCATATTTTCGGCAGGCACAACACCTTTGGCCATCAGGTCGCGGCCGGTATCATAAACGAACATATGCACATAACCCCAGAGTGTTTGTACGGTCATATAAATAGCAACACCTGCTTTGGCTGCTCTTTCGATTGCCGGGTAAAGAGGTTTGTTAACATGGCCGAGCCCGGTTCCGGCAATCACAATGCCTTTGTATCCTTTTTCGACCAGCGAATCGATAATATCGGGTTGCATGTTAGGATAATAGTAAACAATCGAAACTTTTTCCTCGAAATAGGGCAATATAGTAACCTTACGATCCTTGCGCCTGTGGTTGTAAGTATCTTTTATAGGTTTAAGCCCCTTTCGGGTGATGGTAGCCAGAGGCACATCGCCTATGGTACGGAAAGTTGAGCGGTACGAAGAGTGCATCTTGCGTACACGCGTTCCCCTGTGCATGAATCCGTATTCGTCGCTGGTAGGGCCAAACATACAAACCATTACCTCGGCAACATCGCCATGCCCTGCGGCAGTACAGGCATGCATAAGGTTAAGCGCAGCATCCGAACTGGGCCTGTCGCTCGATCGTTGCGAACCCACAAGTACAATAGGAACCGGCGAATTCTGAACCATAAACGTAAGCGCTGCAGCCGTATGATGCAGTGTATCAGTACCATGCCCAATAACAATACCATCTACTCCGGCTTCAATTTCTTTCCCAATGGCGATGGCTAATTTTTTATAGTTGTCAGGTGCCATATTTTCGCTGAAAACGGCGAATACTTTTTCGGTGGTAAGGTTGCAGATGGAAGCAAGTTCGGGAACAGCCCCATACAATTCGCCGGGCGAAAAGGCCGGGATAACAGCGCCGGTGCGATAGTCGAGCCGCGAAGCAATAGTACCGCCCGTACCTATCAGTTTCACTTTTGGCAATCCCTCGGTGTATGGAAATTCCTTTTCAGGGATTTTGTAATTGGCTTTTTTATAGCCTGTTTCTTTCATACCGGTAATAGTGGCAATATCGAGCCCTATATTATAACCGGTCGGAATTTTCATCACAATATGCTTATCGTCGTCGTTTTCGGAACGCGGAAGCACGGTGCCCGTAAATTCGCCACGGGTGGTTTTAACAACGGCCTGCCCCCATACACGCACATTGAATTTTTTTAGTACTTCGAGTGCTGCACCCTTATATCCTTGAAAAATATCGTCAGTCATTATGTATTTGCTATTTTAAATTTATGATTCCAAACCCTGAAACTCATCACTAAGTTTGTCAGAGCCGGCTCCCTGATCCATTTTTATATCCTTTCTACTCCCCTATCGCTTCGTGCAGTTCTTTCATACTCATATTGCCTTCAGCCTGCCTGCGTAATTCGCCCATAACCCAGTTATGCTCCACATCAGCGCCTTTCGACAGGCGTATTTCGGCGAGCTTACTCTTCAGGAATGGTATTTTCGAAATAATTTGTTCCTTGCTTATCGGTTTGAAATTTATACTGGTAAGCACCGATTCGAATTCCATTTTTGGATGTTGATACACCAGCGGAAGCATACGGCGTGCAATACTCATATCAAGATTCCTCTGTTTCAGGAAACGCAGCAGCGCATATATAATCTTGTAATCGAACTCTGCAACAGGTTTATATTGCCCTTCGACCCATTTAACAGCATGGCCGAAGAATTTTCCGACAAAAGCGGGATCCATATCCAACTCATTTACAATACGTTCAATAAGCGGGAAAAGATTTTTCTTAAAGATATAGGTGTAGCAATCCTCGGGTACATTCCAGTCTTTCAAGCGGTGATAGCGGTCGACCACTTCTTCGGGCAGGTTTTTGCCCAGCGAATCAATATATTCATTTTCGAGGGGAATAGGCGCCGAATCGGTATCAGGATACATGCGGTCGGCACCCGGAAGCACACGTTCGAAAATGGTAGTGCCGTTTTCGAATGATTTACGCGTTTCGGGCGGAACACCTGCAAATGCCATGCGGCAGCGCTCCTCAACGGTTTCGAGGGCTGTTTTTATATCTTCTTCGGGTCCACGGATAATAAGCTGTGCATCGTTTTCGCCCGGTTTCAGCAGGCTGCTGACTTTTTCCCAGTCAGACGCCGAAAACAACGGATTTATTTCCTCGCTATGGGTCATGTTGGGCAGCTCGATACAGGCAATTACCTTGAGTCTCTCAATTAGCTCGTTGGCAAACATTTTGCCGGGCTGCGTGAAATGCGAAAGTATCCCTTTAAACCCCGGTAAATTCACCGCTACCATTTTCAGATCGCTGGATTTAGCTTCTTTCACAAATTCATTCTTTGCATTTAAACTATGCAAATCGAGGGCGACATGAGCCTGTTTCCATGCTTTAACATCCGGCCAACGTGTATTAAGCTCATCGCGAATTGCCAGCAACGCCCATTGGCGGAAACATTCGTTATGGGTAAGTTCGGGTATCCAGCGGCTATGGGCTACACCTTTTATTTCGACACGGGTACCGCCTTTGCAACTCACGTTAACATCCTCGCGCCCTGCGCCAATGCCGGTTCGCACTTTACCAGTGCTGCGGCCAAGGAAACGGATATAATTGCAGGCTTCCTTCACCTCATCGGGATTGGTCATATCCGGATAGGTAACAGTTTCGATGAGGGGCATGCCTAAGCGGTCGGTACGGTACACACGGGTGTGTCCGATATCGCTTACTTCGCGGCACGAGTCTTCTTCGAGACTCAACTGGATGAGCCTTATTTTTTTATTTTTTAATGGAATCTCGCCTTCAACCCCGATAATAGCGGTACGCTGAAAACCGGTCGGGATACTGCCGTCGAGGTATTGCTTGCGGGTAATATGTACTTCGCCAACAATATTCAGTTTCGATACCAGTGATATCTCTATGGCAATGCCCAATGCTTCCCTGTTCAAAGGGAAAGGAGGTGTATCGTCGACCTCGTAGGTACAGGTGGTTTTGCTTTTAAGGCGGTAAATAATTTCCTTACGGGTTTTAAACTCCATAAGGGCTGTACCGTCGTATTCACCCAGTTCGCTAAGTGTAGGGCGCATATGCCTGATGACTTCGGCATCGAAATCATCGGGTTTCTGGTATACACCGGCAGGGCAGCGGCAGAATAGTTTTTGCCTGGTATCAAGCTGCTGGTGAACTTCGAGCCCCGACATAAAGCCGATGCGATCGTAGGTTGCCTGCGTGGATTCACGACGGGTAACGTAGCCAATCGCATTTTTGGTTTTTTCGTAGTTAAGTTTTGGATCTATATGCTGAGCCATTATAAAGGTATGTTTAAAGTGCCTCAAATGTAGAAATATCTTTTGTTAACAGCGGATAAATAGTTGAATTGTTACTGTGAATTTATTAACAGGGCATATGGTTGTTTGATATTTTTATGCTTCCGAAGGATTTTGACAACTTTAAGCACTCCTTAAAACATGTAATAAAAATAAACACGCCTAATCCTTAGCCAGGAATTTGCATACATTACTTACCTTTGCCAACTACTAAAATACTCACATGTCGAAACTCCGGTTATTTATAGTTTCTGGTTTAACCTTGTTCATGCTGCTGTCGGCTCACAAGCCGGCAGAAGCGCAGCAATTGCGCATCCGTATTGTTTCGGCAGGGGCAGTTGCACACTCAAGTAATATGCCTGATATTGTGCGCCTTACCGGGAAGCCTGTGTTTGAACATGAGGGTGCTTTTTTGTATTGCGACAGCGCCTGGCTCAACGAAATTCAAAACATACTGGATTGTTATGGAAATGTGCGTGTGAAATCGAGCGATACCCTAAATCTTTACGGTAAATTTCTTCATTACGATGGCAATTCCAAAATTGCTACCATAAAAGATGATGTAAAACTGGTTGATAAGCAAACCACACTCACTACTGATTTTATGGTTTTCGACCGCAAAACAGGAGTAGCCAATTATACCTCGGGAGGCAAAATGGTAAACGGCGATAATGTACTTACCAGCCGCCGGTGTTTTTACTATACCAATCAGAAACTGATGTATTTCCGCGACGATGTGGTAATGACCAACCCGGATTACAAAATCAGGTGCGATACTTTAAAATACAATACCGTAACACGGATATCTTATTTCCTGGGGCCAACCATTCTTACCGGGAAAGATAACTACCTGTATTGCGAGGACGGCGAATACAACCGCGAAACCAATAAATCGCGTTTCAGCATTAATGCCTTGCTGGTTGATGATAACCGACGCCTTACCGGCGACAGCCTGTATTATGACGAGAAAGCCAAATTTGGCAAAGCCGTCAGCAATGTGGTAATGATTGATACTGTTGAGAATGTGCTTATTAAAGGCAATTACGCTGAATACTGGCGTAATAAAGGTTTTGCTCTGTTCACCCGGCAGGCTGTGGCTGTGATGGGCGATAAAACTGATACACTTTATCTGCATGCCGATACCCTGATGGCAACTTTCGATACCACTAAAAACGAGACGAAGGAATTATTTGCTTATCACAATACACGGTTTTACCGGAAAGATCTGCAGGGAGTATGCGATTCGCTGCATTATAGTTTTGCCGATTCGCTGATAAGCATGTACCGTGTTCCGGTGTTATGGGCCGAACAGAACCAGATTACCGCCGATACCATTAAAATATTGACCGGTAAAAATTCAATTAAACAGTTGTACATGTATAGCACCGCTTTTATTGTTTCGAAGGATACAAACGGGACATTTAACCAGATAAGGGGTAAAAATATGATCGGGTACCTTGTTGAAAATAAGCTGGTGAACATTGATGTAAACGGCAATGCCGAAACGGTATATTATGTGCGTGAGGACGACAATGCACTGATAGGTGTGAATAAAGCACAGGGAAGCCGGATGCGGCTTTATGTTAACGACAGTAAAATTGAACGCATTGTATATTTCGACAAGCCCAGCGGCAATATGTTGCCCGACAAAGATGTTGCTGCCGACCAACGCCTGTTAAAAGGGTTCAGTTGGCGACAGACTCTGAGGCCGCGACATAAGGATGATATTTTCAGGGTAGCCGAATCAACAACTGAAGAAGCAGCAATAACAGGGGAATAATCAACCCCTTTTTGCCGGACAATATTCGGGCGGAGAATATCGTGACAGGGCGCACAAAACCGCATCCATTTACATTCGACCTTTACAAAAAGAAAATACTTTTTGATAAGATTATGAGAATACCGTTGTCAAAAGGATTTATTCTTTAACAGGCTCTGAATATTCCATGCGTTTTTTCGAAGGGGGGAAAACTGAGAAATTCACGTAACGCTGTGGATTCATTTTCATATCTTCGATCAGCATATTAAGCTGTGATGATGATTTATTAAGGTTATCGTACAGTTTCTGGTCGTTGATCAGCAGTCCCAGCGAGCCTTCTCCCTGTTCGATTTTTGTTGTTATGCCTGCCACCTGTGTTAGAACCACATTGACGTTTTTCAGCGTTCCGGCAAGGTTAGCCTTTGCAATGGTATCGCTTATGCGCGAAAAGTTGGTAAGGATTTTCGAAATATTTTTATCGTTCGAACGTATGTTCTCGGTTATGGATTCAACATTAAACATGATGCGTTCCATGCGTTTACGCTGCCCATATACCAGTGTATCGAGGTTATAGGTTGTGCTTTCGAGGTTATTTAAGGTTGCACGTATACTTGCGAACGAAGCATTAATATTTATACGGGTTTCGGAATTAAAAATTGACTGTAGCACAGTAACCATGGTATCCATTGACGAAATCAGGTTTTCGGCCTTTTCTTTAATAGGTGCAACCTGCTTATTAACTTCTTCGGTAAGCGACATTTGCGAACCGCCGGTTAAGGTATCGCCATCCATGGCACCGGTTTTTGAATCGCCGAATTCAATTTCAATATTTTTAGTGCCCAGTATATCGAGACTAATGATACGTGCAATTGAATTGGAAGGTATTACTATAGGGTTATAAATAGTGAATTCAATGAGTATCTTATTCGATTTATCACTGATGAAATTGATATTGGTTACTTTTCCGATTTCCAAACCATTTACAGTAACGGGCGCAGCATCCTGAATGCCGGATGTAGATTCGTATACAGAATAAAAGGTGCGGGATTTGTGGAATATATCCTTACCTTTAATAAAGTTAATACCTATAATGAAGAGCGTAATGGTAACAATACCATAAACACCAATTTTAACTTCGCGACCTATTTTCATCTTTTCCGGGAAATTTAGGCAAATTTAATACTTTTTTCCGGTTTGTTTCTTAGCATCGTCGATACTAATACGATCTTTCCCTTTAAATGCCACTATAAATGCATCCTTATAGCCGTTACTAACCATTGCCCTTCTTAAACTTAAGGCATCGTCGAGCGTATCGAAATCGCCGGCCGTATATTTATAGGACCCACTGTGGAAATACTTCTGAACCCTGTCGATACCAATAAATAATTTTGAATCCAAGGGCTTATCATCAGGATACATGGCAAACTGCACCCGGAACGAAATTTCGTCGGCTGCACGAACCGGAATAATTTCCGTTTTTGGCTTTTTTGACGATTCCGGGTTGTTTTTATCAGGTTCCGGAGTAGTTGCAGCTACTGTTTCGTTAGTTTCGCGGGCATGTGATTTCTGATCAAGCAGTGTCTTATATTCCTGCAAAGCTTTAAAAATTGCCATTGCTACCTGGTCCTGCCCTTTTTCCGATAACAGGAATTGCTCCTCTTTAGCGTTACTGATAAAGCCGGTTTCAATCAATACACCGGGCATAGCAGTTTTGTAAAGTACCAGGAAACCGGCCTGTTTAACGCCCCTGTTAAGCATATTCAGGTTATTCACCAGCTGATGCTGAACCTTGCCTGCATAATCGAGGCTGCGATCGAGAAATGCATTTTGAATCATATTGAAAAAAATATTGCCTTCGGGCGAGTTCGGGTCGAAACCATCGTATTGCTCCACATAATCATCTTCGAGCAGGATAGCTGCATTTTCGGCCTTTGCAACGGCAAGGTTAGCATCGCTTTTGTGAAGTCCCATAACAAAGGTCTCGACACCGTAAGGCGAAGCCGATTTGGTGGAATTACAATGTATGGAAATAAAGAGATCGGCCTTTTTCTCGTTGGCAATTTTTGCCCTGCGGTGTAACTCAACAAAGGTATCATCATCGCGGGTAAGCACCACTTTCACATCCTTCATGTTGTTACTGATATAATCGCGTAACTTCAGCACAATAGCTAAGGTGATGTCCTTTTCGCGCGAATTTTTACCAATTGCGCCCGTATCGTGCCCGCCATGCCCTGCATCGAGCACTACGGTCCGCACTTTTTGAGCAAACACAAAATTTACAGCAAAAAGTATAAGAAAAAGTATAAGAAATCGAATATAATTACGTTTTTCTGTCATCAGATGTTTTTGATTAGCTTTGCATCCGTATTAACAACATCATTAATTTACCGGATGTGATTAATTATTAGTCGCTTAGCTTTATTAACCAGGAAATTTAGTTAAATAAGAGTTTATGGCAGTTTGTACAATTTATCACAAAATTAACATGTTAACTACTTTTTCAGCATAATTGGCACCGAAGTTACAAACAAAGCAGCGGTTAATAACCATAAGTATACTCCTGGTAGTTTTTTTTACTGCCAGGGCAGGTGATTATTTCCCTGGCAACTCATTATGGAGTAATAACAAGCTTTCACTGTCCGTATTGACTTCTGCAGCAGTCGATTATGTTCCCGACACCATACCTGCAAAGGAAGCTGACACATTAATAATAAACGTTCCCGACAGCACAAAAGTATTGAGCGACAGTACAAATACTGAACCAAAAACAAATAAGTTCACGCTAACGGCAAAAATTGATTATTCTTCGGCCGATTCGCTCAGTATGGATCTGAAAAAGAAAATGGCATGGATGTATGGCAATGCCAACATCGAGTATGAGGATATTAAACTGAAAGCCGCCATTATTGCCATCGATTTCGATAACAACACCATACATGCTTATGCACACGAAGATTCCACCGGAAAGCTTATAGGAACCCCCGAATTTACACAGGGGACTTTAAGTTTTAAATCGAAGGAAATTGCATATAATTTTACCACCAAAAAAGGTCTTATCCAGAATGTGGTTACCAGGGAAGGTGATGGATATTTGCACGGAACCGTTATTAAAAAGATCAACGACAGCGTTTCGAATATAGGAAGCGGCGAATATACCACCTGCGATCTTGAAGACCACCCGCACTTTTCGCTCAAATATTCACGGGCTAAGGTTTTAAGCGGCAATAAAATAGTAACAGGGCCTGCCTATATGAGCATAGAAGGAGTGCCCTTGCCACTGGCTCTGCCATTCGGGCTATTCCCGAATAAGAAAGGGCGAAGTTCGGGGCTTATAATACCCAAATACGGCGAATCGGCTAACCGTGGTTTTTTCCTCGAAGACGGAGGTTATTATTTCGGCCTGAACGATTATTTTGACCTTAAACTTACCGGAGATATTTATTCGCGCGGCAGCTGGGCCTTAAAGCCAGCCCTGTCGTACAGAAAACGCTATAAGTTTTCGGGAAATTTCAGCCTTAAATATGCCATTACAAAACTGGGAACCGAAGGTGCCAGCGACTACTCGAAAAAGACCGATTTCTTTGTTACCTGGTCGCACCGACAGGATGCAAAGGCACGTCCCAACTCAACTTTTTCGGCCAGTGTAAACGCAGGTTCCAGCAGTTTTAATACGTATAACCCATCCACCGTAAACGATTACCTGAGTAATACATTATCATCGAGCATATCGTACGATATGAGGTTTGGCTCATGGGGAAACCTCACCACCAGCGCCAGGCACAGCCAGAATACAACGAGCAAGCTGGTTACACTCTCACTGCCCGAAGTTTCGTTTGGCATTAACCGTATATATCCTTTCAAGCGTAAAACACAAACCGGAGGTCAGAAATGGTACGAATCGATTAACGTTACCTACAACACCAATATGCGCAATGAGCTGAGTACATACGACTCACTGGTTTTTCAGCGCGATGTGGCCGAGCGTTTTTCGAACGGAATAAAACATTCGATTCCGGTTAGCGGCTCTTTTAAGGTAATGAAATATTTTTCGTGGAGTAACAGCATAAATTATACCGAACGCTGGTATACCAGAACCATAGCTAAAAACTGGGTTGGCGACACCATTACATCCGGTGGGATTACCCAATATGGTTATGTTGATATTGATACCATCACCGGGTTTAAAACGGCACGCGATTACAGTTTCAATTCCTCGCTGAGTACTACTGTTTATGGCATGAAACAATTTAACAAAGGCCCGGTTCGGGCAATAAGGCATGTTGTACGGCCATCGGTAGGTTTCAGTTTCCTGCCTGATTTTGGTACCGAGAATTTAGGGTATTGGCGCACGGTGCAGACTGATGCCAGCGGAAATACGGAGAAATATTCCATTTTTGGAAGTTCCGGCACATTTCAGCCCCTGTATGGTGCTCCGACCAGTCAGAAATCGGGCTCAATAAATTTCTCACTTGGCAATAACCTCGAAATGAAGGTGCGATCGCTCAAAGACACCATTACAGGTACCAAAAAAGTAATGCTGATTGATAATTTCTCTATTTCAACTTCCTACGACCTCGCCAAAGATTCGCTCCGCTGGTCGAATATTAATTTATCGGCACGTACTACGCTCTTCAAAAAAATACAGGTAAGTTATTCAAGCTCTTACAGTCCTTACGGTTTGTACACACAACCTTTTTATGGTTATTCAATCCTCGATCCTTATACCTATCCTTTTTATTCGCCTTTACCCAGGCCGATTTTAAATACCTCGGAATATTCGTTGAACAATAAATTGTTGAGGTTTCTGAATGCAGGCTGGAACCTGAGTGTTGGATATGATCTCTCGCCGAAAAAGGACAAAGCAAAAAAAACAAACACATCGCCCGGTTCGGAGCAGGAGATGGATGATGTACGCAATAACCCAAACTTATATATCGACTGGGATAACCCATGGTCGTTAAGGCTCGACTACAATTTCAGGTATTCCAGTGTTCCCGATCTCACAACCGAAGAGCTGAAACGCGATATTATACAAACTTTGAGGGTGGCGGGTGATATCAGCCTGACCGAAAAATGGAAATTCTCGGCTCAAACGGGGTACGACTTCGAACAAAAGGATTTTGCCTTTACACAGATTACCGTATACCGAAACCTGCATTGCTGGGAAATGCGTTTCAGCTGGATTCCATATGGCACACAGAAAAGCTGGAACTTCCAGATCAATGCCAAATCGTCGCTGTTACAGGATTTAAAACTGACCAGGAAAAAAGATTTCAGGGACAACCTGTAGCTATTGACTATAATAGTAATACCTGGCTATTTATAATGCTTCGGGAGAGTAATTAAATTGCATGTCGGCCCAAAAGTAAGTTAACCGTGTAATTCGAGCGGAATGGTGAACGAAAATACCGAGCCTTTTCCCTCCTCGCTGCTTACTTTTAAGGTACCCCCATGCCTTTCGGTCATCTCCTTAACCAGCATTAATCCAAGCCCTGCTCCTTGTTCGTTGTGTGTACCGGCGACTGAAATCTGATTTTCGGTTTTGAACAGTCTTTCAATGGATTCGGGCGATAGTCCTATGCCTGTATCACTGACACTTATTTCGAGGCATTTGTGACTGCATTGTTTCCCAGCATCGGGATTATCCTGGCAAAGAGGCTTTACTTTTGCATCAATGGTAATATTACCGCCTGAATTTGTAAATTTAATAGCATTGGTGGTTAAATTCAGCAATATTGAATGCATCATCTTTTGATCAGCATTAATATTGGAATTATGAGGAACGTTATTGATCAGACTAATATTTTTGCTTTGAGCATTGGTGTTTAATAAGCTGATAATCGCTGCAACGCCTTCGTAAAGACTAAAATCAGAGGGCGAAAACTTTAATTTGCCTGTCTGTAACCGCGACCAGTTCAGGAGGTTTTCGAGTAAGGTAAAAGTGCTGTACGACGAATCGCGTACTTTTAGTAAATACTCCCTTATCTCTTCTTTGCTCAGCGTATCCAGTTCGTCGAGTATCAGGTCAGTAAACCCCAGCATACCCTGAAAAGGGCTTCGCAGGTCGTGTGCTACAATACTGAAAAATTTATCCTTACTTAAATTAAGTTCCTTAAGTTCATTATTGTATTCCTGCAATTTCTCTTCCGATTTCTTTTGGGTGGTGATATCACGGGCTATGTGAAGGCTGCCTAAAAGGTTATTGTTTTCATCAAAAATAGGAGTTGTAATAATATGTAAATAAGCATTGAACCGGGGTTCGAACAATTCAATCGAATGCGGCTTTTGATCTTTAATTACTGAGAGATGTGGGCAGTTTTCGGTCATACACCCGTTTTCGTGCATTAAGTTAAAACAATGCAAGCCTACGATACCTCTATCGCCGATTTTCAGATTCGAAAGTATGCTTTTATTTGCCTTTACCACAATATTATTGACATCAATCAGGGCCACCATATCAGGTAATGAATCGAAAATAAGTTCCCACACCTTACTGTCGGGGTGAGCCAGAAGTGAAGCAAATTCGTTCGCATTATTAATGCCGGTATACCTTTTCTTGCCTTCTGGTTTATCTATCATACTTTTATATTGGTAATAATAATTTTAATGCAAACACCCTCTTCGCTTTCTCCTTATGCAAATATCGGAAAACGAGCTTTACTTTCCTAACTAATAACCGTGAAATATGGTATATGTTCAGGGGAGTATAAAAAAATAATAGTTCCACCTGAAAATTTCAAATGGAAACCCCTAAGTTTGAAAATAAGAAAATCAGCTACTATTAAGTGCTTAAAGGCAGTGTAAACAGGAAGGTTGTACCTTGGCCTGCAACACTTTCGGCCCATATTTTGCCACCATTTTTTTCGACCATTTCGTGGCAAAGCACTAAGCCAAGCCCTGTGCCGGGTTCGCTGGCCGTGCCTATCTGCGAATATTGCCCGTCGAGTTTAAATAGGCGGGGAAGAATTTCCTCGGGAATTCCGATTCCGTTATCAGCCACACTTATTTCGAGCCAATCGCGGTTGTCGCTATCTTCGTCTGCATTCTCCTTATTGGATGACTCAATCTTTCGGCTCCTCATTACCACCCTGCCTTTGCTATTAGAGAATTTGATAGCATTGGTAATAATATTCTGTATCACCGAGTGAATCATATTTCTGTCGGCCAGCACCTTAAGCTGCGGATCGAGTTCGTTAACAAGAGTTATTTGTTTGCGCGATGCATTATTGTCGAGGATAGCTATAACTGAGTCAAACTCCTCACTGATATTGAATACTGTAGGCGTATAAGGCATTTTACCACTCTGTATGCGCGACCATTCGAGCAGGCTTTCGAGCAGCGAATACGTCTGGTACGAGGCGGTACGAACATTCGAAAGGTATTCCTTCACCTGGGTGATGGTGAGTTCATCAATATCCTCGTATAAAAGATCAATAAAACCCAGTAATCCCTGGAAAGGATTCTTTAAATCATGCGCCAGTATCCCAAAAAACTTATCCTTGCTCAGATTCGATTCTTTTAGTTCCTCAACACTGCGCAGCAACTCATCTTCCACTTTTTTTGCTTCGGTAAGGTCGCGGGTAATAACTATTACCACATCATGGTTATAATAAGAGCTTTTGCTATACGAAACTTCCGTTGGAAACGCTTCGCCTTTCTTACACTTTCCCCACCATTCGAATTTCTGGGTTTCACCAATAAAAGCTTTATCGAGCATGGGCCTGAGCATTTCGATGTCATTTTTATCCTCCGACGAAAGAAGAGAATAAGGCTGCCCTATTAACTCCTCACGTTCGTAGCCGAAACATTTGCAAAGGCTTTGATTTACTTCCATAATTATACCATCGTGCGACAGTATATACACCGGATCGATAAAGCAATCGATAATTTGGCGTACCGAAAGCTCCGAAGGCGTATGTGTAACATTTTCAATTTGATTTTCTTTCTCGATGATCGCAATAATGGTTTGCAGAAAATGCGTATCTAGTTCCGAAAGGGAGTAATTAACAGCAAAAACTACAGTAACTATACCTGCAATTGTGTTGTTTTTAGTGATGGTAAATCCAAGGATGGACTTTACACCTGCTTCCTCGTTGTACGAAGGTTCGGCAGCCAGAAAAGCAGTTAATACCGGTTTCCTGATAAGTGCCAGTTGTTCTTTCTGCTCCGATAAGTAGTCGAAAAGCTGTTTGTTACAGAGTTGTGGAGAAATATCTTTATTAAATGGCGATTCCCATGTAGCAAGCAAATCAAGCTTATCGTTTTCGAGCTGACTGTACGAACAAGTGATAGCTCCGAGTGTTTCGCCAATTTGGGACAAGAGTACTTTTACCTGATCGCTCTTCTCGCCGGAATGAGTGATGATGGTTTCGCATAAACGCGATAAGCGCCCATCTTTTTTATGTAATAATTCAATATTTGTATCGGTAACAGGAGCACTTTGAAATGTAACCAGCACATATTTTACAGCCGGATCGTCGCTTACTATTGATGCAAATGACACATCGGCCAATAAGGTTTCCCTGACCCCTCTCCTTACAACCAGGCGACCTGACTTCCTGTTATTGGGTTCATTAACAGCACCTAACAACAGAAAATATGCTTCATCAACAAATTCATTGCTAAAGAACGATTGCAGGCTGCTACCAATAACTTTGGCTTTGTTGCTGATATTAAAAAAAGGAATAACCTGTTCGGAACAAACCAGGACACGCCCGGTATGGTCACAAACGAAAGCAGCATCAGCCAAAACATTTACCAACTGGTAAATTGATATTCCTGATACTGCTGATTGCTTTTGATTACGGTAAAAATCGTCCATTCTGCGAGATATATGTAGCACACAAGTGTTTTCCTAAATCAGGAAAGAGTAGAAAACAATAAGCAACAATCCTGCCAATAATTCTTCATTTTTCGAGACTTCTTATATGTCATTATTTTTCAACGATTTACACTACTATAAATTTATTGTTTTACCTGTATATACGAGCATTGTAACCTTAGTAAGGCTTGCCATTTTGGGACATTTGACCCAAAATCAATAAATGGCTTACAACATTGTGGGAAATACCGCTTCGTTTCATCAACCGGGCGTACCGGTAGCATGGCATTATTTTGCCTGCAAACAAAAAAGCCAGGGCAGGAATAATGATTCCCGACCAACTCTGATTCTCTGATAAATTAATGATAATAAGTGTTTCCCACACACCAAAATCAATAATGTAAAAATAACTATATTTTCGTGCCCTAAAGCATGTACAGTCAAAATATTATCAACAATTTTTCCAAAAAAATAATTTAATCTTCCGAAAACCAATCATTGCCCGGCATCAGCATCAGGTTGATAAGCAGGGATAAAAACTGAAAATACCGAGCCAACGCCCGGGGTGCTTTCAACGGTAATTAATCCGCCATGCCGTTCAACCATTTCGCGCGTTAATACCAGTCCCAGGCCGGTTCCTTCCTCTTTTTCTGTTCCAGTCCTCGAATGCGGTTTACTCAGCGAAAATAAATTCGCACAATCAGCGGCTTCAATACCAATACCGGTATCGGTTACTAAAATATTAACAAACGCAGTATGGGAACCAGGTAAAACCTGATTGGGGATTGCAGAAACATTTACCTTACCACCTATTGGGGTAAACTTAATGGCATTCATTATCAGGTTATTGAAAATAGAATTCAGCATATTTTTATCGGCCCATAACAATACATCTATATCAATGGTATTGGTAATTTCTATCTTCTTTCGGTACGCCACGCTGAATAAAACATTCACAACTTCTTCAATCACATCCGTTATCACAACTTTTGCAGGTTCGAAAGGCATACGTCCGGTTTCGAGGCGCGACCAGGCAAGGAGGTTTTCGAGCAGGTTGAGTGAGTTTTTTGCTGAATTCCGTATGATTTTAAGGGAATTTCTAATTTCATCGACCGGCATTTTTTCGAAATCCTCGAGCAATAATTCCGAAAATCCAATCATACTGCTATATGGGTTGCGCAGATCGTGGGCAATAATGCTGAAAAATTTATCCTTGGTTCTATTAAGTTCGATAAGGCTGGTATTATATTTCTCCAAACTCAGGTGTGCTTCCCGGCGTTCGGTTACATCGCTGAAAACACATTGATATCCAACAACTTCAGACTGTTTCTTTATCAGGCTCGCTTTTATTTCGTAAACAACAGGCTTTCCATCCAGGGATTTGGCATCCACTTCGAACGAATTATCAAGTTTTCCTTTGAGCAAACGATCTTTCATCTCAAGCACAAAGTCCATATTTTCGTTACTCACAAAAGTGTAGATATTAAGCTTTGTTATTTCTTCGAGGCTGACTTCAAGGTAGCTGAGAAGTGTACGGTTCGCATTTGTAATAAAACCTTCCAGATCAATGGTAATAATGAAATCGTTGGCATTATCGAACAATTCGTGGTATTTGTGTTCGCTCTCCCTGAGTTCTTCAACTAACTTCTGGTAGGCCGATACATCGTGAATGGTACCCACAATAAATTTCCTGCCCGAGGGTTTTTCGACATATAACTGCTTATGAGTAACAATGGTGTGTAATGACCCATCCGACCATGTTATTTGCTCTTCATTTTCACTGCTGCCGGTATCAATTACAAGTTCATCGTATTTCCAGAACACATCAGCCTGTTCTTTTGAATACAGATCGTAATCGGATTTACCTAGCAAAGCTTCACGCGATTGCCCCATCATTGCGACAGCGGCATCATTCAGCATAACCCAATTGTGATTTTCATCCTTAACAAAAAAAGGAGATTTTATCGAATTAATAACCAGGTTCAGGAATTCAGCCCTTTCGTTGCTTAGTAATTCCAACTTTTTTTGGTCGGTGCAATCGGTTACATAACCCAGAACATTTTCAACTTCTCCCTTATGATTTAATACCGGCAAAAAACTATAGCTGAGATTTACTAATTGTCCGCGGCGAGTTGATTTATACGACATTTCGCCATCAACATTCACCTTTTTCCTTATGCATTCGCGAAGACGGTTATCGATTCCGGCCCGTTTCATAACATTGATGCTGAAAAAATTCAGTACAGGCATCCGGATATCGGGCGGAATACCCATAATGCTTTTCATGGCATTATTTAACTCGAGCAACTGCCCTTCGGTACTTATCAGCGACACCCCGGCAGGCAGATTTTTTACCAGCTGGTAGTATTTGTTTTCGGTACGCTCAATCGAACGCTCTATTTTTGCCTGCGAACTCAGGTTCCAGGTAACATTTACAAAATGTTTTACTTACGACCTGAGGCATCTGTTATTAGGTAGCTTGAGGTTTCAACATAAATAACCGAACCACTTTTACGTATCATTCTGTACCGGTATTCTGGAAACTCGTGACCTTTGTAAGTTTCTCAACAACATTTGTCACAAAGGTAAATCCTCAGGAAGTACTATAGGTTCTGAGGTTTTAGAGTTTCTGTATTCAACACTCGAATAGCCGAGTAACGACTCAATGGAAGGGGATACATAAATTGGTGTTCCATCCATATCATGCACGGTAACTGAAGCATATAAATAGTCGGTTAAACCTGCAATTGATGACACTTTCGAATGTTCAGATCCGTATTCTGCGGAGCAGCGTACTTTTACTGTTGAGTACCACACAGGACAGGTATGAAGCCTGTTGATGATCTGTTCCGACTAACAGGAATACAACGTTGAGGTATAAAGAGCCTAAATCATCACCCATGAACAACATCCCTTCGAATGAACCTACCCCTTTTGTAAAAGCATGAATGGCAGCTGCTGTAAATTGCTGGTTACTGGCATGTTTCGAAATATCAACCTTGAGTAAATCGCTGTGACTGATCAGCGCTAAAGCCACGAACTCTTCACTGCATTCGATAATTTTCAGCTCTGTATCAAAGATAATGACAGGCTTACCGGGAAATATATTAGAAAAAGCCGGATTGTTAACAATCGATTGGGAAATAGTATTATGAACAATAGTTTTTTTCATAACCCATTATTTTACTCCACATACACAAGGAGATAGATCAAGTAAAAAAACCACCCTGCATACCGGACGAGTGTAGAAATTATATATAAAAACAACATCCAATTTCCCAACTCTGCCAGTGAATTACTAATATCTTGCAGTTGGTTTACCGGGCTAGTAAATTTACGAATAAAAACGCGAATCCCGGTAACGGGTAATCATATTTTTTAATGCTTATCCTTATTTTTTATACTTTTGAACTCACTCAAACGATAAAATATAGTATGAAAACTGTAATTTTTACTGACAAGGCTCCAAAAGCAATCGGCCCTTACAGCCAGGCCATCGAAACAAACGGAATGCTTTATATTTCGGGACAAATACCTATTGATCCTGCAACTTCGAAAATGGTTGAAGGCGGAATAAAAGAGCAAACCGAGCAGGTAATGAAAAACATCGGGGCAATTTTAGCCGAGGCCGGCTATTCATTTAACGATGTGGTAAAATCGACCTGCCTGCTGAGCGATATGGATAATTTTGCTGCTATGAACGAAATATATGGCAAATATTATCCCGAAAACAGCCCGGCACGTGCTGCTTATGGAGTTGTGAAACTTCCTCTTGGCGCATTGATCGAAATAGAAACAATAGCCGGAAGATAGATATAATTTCTGGTAAATGATTTTTGATTTTACCACTTAACATCGCACAATCAGTCGATTAGCGATTTTCGACGCATGAATAACAATTGACACCAATTGTTATTAGTTTTAATCGTTTTCGATTATCGTATAACAAAAACATAAAACACAACAGTTATGAAAATCAAGATCCCGGTATTAGTTTTAATCTTATCACTTTCAATAAATATAAGTCGCGCCGGCGAAGGCATGTGGTTACCCATGCTTCTTTCGCAACTCAACGAAAAAGAGATGCGCGATATGGGTATGAGGATCACAGCCGACGACATTTATTCCATTAACCATTCAAGTTTAAAGGATGCTATTGTTCTGTTCGGTGGTGGCTGCACAGGCGAATTGATTTCTGATAAAGGCTTGTTGCTGACCAATCATCATTGCGGATACAGCAATATTCAGCGTCACAGCACACTCGAAAAAAATTACCTGGCCAATGGTTTCTGGTCAACGCGCCTCGAGGAGGAATTACCGAACCCGGGGCTGAGTGTAACTTTCCTGGTACGTATGGAAGACGTTACCATACAGGTATTGAAAGGAGTAAACGTGAATATGAGCGAGAAATTACGCGATTCCATTACCCAGGCAAATATCAGTATCCTGGTTAAAGAAGCAAAAAACGGCACTCATTATTCGGCCAGGGTCAAGCCTTTTTACGAAGGAAACCAATACTACCTATTTGTGATGGAAACCTTTACCGATGTGCGCCTGGTAGGAGCACCTCCATCGAATATAGGGAAATTCGGCGGCGATACCGATAACTGGATGTGGCCAAGGCATACAGGCGATTTTTCGATGTTCCGCATCTATGCAAACAAGGACAATAAACCAGCCGATTATTCAAAGGACAATGTGCCTTACCGCCCGGCCAAACATCTTACCATTTCGCTGAAAGGCATAAAAGAAGGTGATTTTACATTTGTATACGGGTTCCCCGGCACCACCCAGGAATACCTCCCCTCCTACGCTGTTGATATGACTGCTCTGCAACACAACCCAATTGCCATCGGCCTCAGGGAGCAACGCCTCAACATCATCGATCAGGCAATGGATAACGATCCGCTAACCCGCATTCAATATTCGGCCAAAGCTGCAGGAATTGCCAATTACTGGAAAAAAATGATAGGCGAAAGCCGCGGCATAAAACGCCTTAACGGTATTGAGAAAAAGCAGGCTTTTGAACAGGATTTCCAGAAATGGGCTCAATCAAGTGCGGATGTCAATGCCCGGTATGGCCAGTTACTTCCGGCTTTTAGCAAAGCTTACAACGACTTTATTCCTGTAAACAATGCCTTCACCTACCTTACCGAAGGCTTGCTGGGAATTGAAATAATGCGTTTTGCATACGGGTACAATAACCTTGTGAAGCAATGCAAGGATAAATCAAAAACCGATGCCGACATTGCCGTATTGGTTGAACAACTGAAAAGTTCGGCTGCAGGTTTTTACAGGAATTACAACAGGCAGGTCGACACCCAGCTTTTCGGCGCTATGATGACCACCTACACCCAATCGTGCGAAAAACGCCTGCAGGCTGATGTAATAGTTAAAACGCACGACAGTTATAAAGGAAATATCAGCGATTGGTCCGACGATTTTTATGCAAAAACCCTGTTTGCCGATTCGGTGAAACTCTATAAATTCCTCTCCGGATTTAAACGCAGCCATGCGCGCAAAATTGAAAAAGACCCTGCTTTTGAGCTGGCTGCCGGTGTTTATGCTTTCTATCAAAACACTTTTTCGCCCCTGGTAAATAAGTTTTACTCAACCACCGATAGCTTACAACGGATATATATGGCGGCACAAATGGAGATGCAGCCCGACAAGCGCTTTTACCCCGATGCCAACTCCACCTTAAGGGTTGGTTACGGGCAGGTTAAAGGCTATAAACCTGCCGATGCGGTCGAATACAATTGGTTTACTACCCTTGATGGAATTATGCAGAAGGAAAACCCCGATATTTATGATTATGTGGTTGAACCAAAGCTGAAAGAACTATATAACCTCCGCGATTACGGAAGGTATGCTGATGCTGATAAAACCATACATGTCGGCTTTATTGCAAGCAATCATACTACAGGCGGCAACAGCGGCAGCCCGGTGCTGAATGCTGATGGTCATTTGGTAGGTATAAACTTCGACCGCTGCTGGGAAGGAACCATGAGCGACCTGATGTACGACCCCGATCAGTGCCGTAATATTTCGCTCGACATACGTTATTGCCTTTTTATTGTTGATAAAATGGCAGGGGCACAGCGCCTGATCGACGAAATGACGATTGTACAATAAACCCAGTAATGATCTATACTCAGGTAAAATATCTTCGCATAGTACTGATTACAGGTGTTTTACTATCAACGAACTACTTTTCGTCAGGACAAAACACATCCGTTCACCGCGAGGAATCAGGCTATTACAGTAAATTGTTTCAGCAGCCTGATTATAAACCGGAGCCTGTTTTAGTTACTAAAACTGCTTTTGCATCCTCCGATAACTGCCAGTTAAATAAAATCGTTTTTGGGTATCACCCTTACTGGGGAGGAAATTCATTTGTAAATTATGAATGGAACCTGTTAAGCGATTTATGCTATTTTTCGTATGAAGTTGAGCCTGCTACAGGGTTGCCGCGGACAACCAACAACTGGGAGACGGCAGCAGTAATTGATTCGGCCCATGCCCATGGAGTACGTGTTCATTTGTGTGTAACTCTTTTCGACGGGCATTATACGTTTTTTACATCCGCTTCGGCTCAGGACACACTTATCAATCAAGTGATATCCAAAATGTTGCAACGGAATGCGATAGGAGTAAATATTGATGTGGAAGCCCTGCCATCGTCGGTTATAAATGCGTACAACGCTTTCCTGGTGAATATTGCGGAAAAAGTTCACCAGGCTATTCCCGGAAGTATCGTTTCGATAGCAGCTCCTGCAGTTGACTGGAATCATGAATTACTTTTCCCCTTACTCGAAAATTCCATCGATTATTATATGGTTATGACCTATGATTATTACTGGAACGGTAGCAGCCAGGCCGGACCCATTGCTCCATTATATCCTATGACTGCCGGGTTTAATTACAGCGTAAAACAAAGTATTGTCTGGTATTTAGCGAACATTCCTCCCTCAAAATTAATACTGGGATTACCCTATTATGGCAGGGACTGGCCTGTTGAAAACCCACTGGCACCATCGAACACGGCCGGGAGTGCCAGCACCCTGAGGTATAAAACCATTCGGAATAATTACATAAGCTATTCGCCCGAAAACCTGCGTTTTGAACCAAACAGCCTTTCACCCTATTATTCGTATAACCTGGATAAATGGCACCAATGCTTTATGGGCGATACGAACAGCCTGGGGCTGGCTTACGACCAGGTAAACTCGCACAAACTGGCGGGAGCAGGCATATGGGCGCTTGGTTACGACGACGGATATCCTGAACTATGGAGTCTTATACAGGATAAAATTACTGACTGCAAGGTGTTTTCATGCACCGATACGCTTTACGACAGCGGTGGACCGGCTTTTAACTACGGAAATTCCGAGCATTACGTTCAAACTTTTTCGATAAGCAGCGGGCAGGTTTTACGCCTCGAATTCCTAAGCCTGAACCTGGAGGCGGGATATGATTCAATCTGGATTTATGATGGGACCGATACCTTATCTCCTCTGCTGGCGGCTCTTTCGGGTAACGTAATTCCGGCAGAAATTATAGCCGGCGGAAACACCATCACCCTGGAATTTAAATCAGATAACCTCAAAACTTTTTCGGGATGGAAAGCAGTGGTTAAATGTCCGACAGCTGCAGTCGAAGAACTTCAGGCTCCTGAAACAGGTTTTGAGATATTTCCAAATCCTTCATCTCCGGATCAAACTATAACAATTAAATCAAGCGGGCAGGCTATTGAACAGATCCTTATCAGCGATGTAAAAGGAATTAATCGTGCTATTATTCCGTTGAAAGGAAAAACAAATATAATCTTAAATCCCACTGCAATTAGCTTATCACCAGGCATATATATTGTGCGGGTAATTTATTCAGACGGAAAAAACAAAACCCGCAAGTTATTGATCTTTTGATTTTGACTTTTATTTTACGATATCCTTCAAGGCCGATTTAAGATCAGGAAATGCAAATGTAAATCCCTCAGAAAGCAGTCGTTTGGGAGGTGCAAACTGCCCTCCTGCAACGGCTAAAGCGCCTTCGCCAAAAGCCACAGTTAATGCAGCCTCGGGCACGCTGAAAAACGCAGGCCTTCTAACTGATTTAGCCAGCACCCTGGTAAACTCGCTGTTATCAACTACTTCGGGAGCGGTAAAGTTAAATTCACCTGATAACCTTTCATTATCAATTAAAAACTTAACAGCCTGAACCACATCATTTATATGTATCCACGAAACGCCCTGTTTCCCTGAAGCTATTTTCCCGCCAAGGCCAAGTTTAAACATTGGAATCATCCGCGTTAATGCACCTCCATCCGTGCCCAGCACAATTCCAAACCTGGGGATTACCACACGGGTAACAGGTACAGCTTTTTTGGCTTCCTGTTCCCAGGCACGGCATATTTCGCCCAGGTAATCATCGGCAGCTGTATAATCGGTTTCAGTCTGCAAACCTTCCTGTGCATAAATACCAACGGCTGAAGCGGAAATCAGCAATCCGGGCTTTTTATCCAACTTATAAATGGCTTCCACCAATTTTCGTGTTGTGTTAATGCGGCTGTCGAACAGTTTCTTTTTGTATTCCTTTGTCCATCGGCCAACCACGGGTGCACCCGCCAGGTTAATAACAACATCAACACCCGAAAGAATACTTTTAAGTTCAATCACAGCCGATTCGGACTGCAACCTTGGTATAGGCCGCACCTCGTTACCGTTCTTTTCGAAAAAATCCGTCAGATTACTTCCTATAAATCCACTTGCTCCTGCTATTGCAATTATCATTTCCGTAATATTTAAAGATGAAAACAATTATACTCATTGATGGTTGAATATCCCTGGATAAAAATACGTATAATTTTTCAATTCAATTGTTAATCAATTAACAAACGAGTGCTTATGTGTTCAAATATATTTACCTTTGCGGCACAATTAACTAACCCGGCCTTGCCCGGCTAACATGCTGACCAACCTTTAACTGACTATGGATCAGAATAATGATAAACTTTTCGGCACATTCCCTCCGGTAGCTACTTCGGAGTGGGAAGCACGCATTACGGATGACCTGAAAGGAGCCGATTACCAGAAAAAACTTTTTTGGAAAACAACGGATGGATTCGATGTAAAACCTTATTACCGGGCTGCCGATCTGCCGGAAAGCACCTTAACAGATGTATTGCCTGGTCAATACCCTTTTATCCGTGGCAATAATACCCTTTCGAACGATTGGGAAATACGCCAGGATATTGAAACTGACGATATACAGGAAGCAAACCGCCTGGCAATTGATGCTATAAAGCGCGGAGCAACAGGTCTGGGGCTTGTTACTACCAATCTTGAATCGGAATCCGACGTAGCTGAATTACTTAACGATATTTGCCCTTCGGAAGCCAGCCTGCATTTTGGGGCTGCAGCATCGTATACTGAGATGCTTAAACTGGTTGCATCGCATTGCAAATCGATGAAACTGCCTGCCGATAAAATGAAGGGCTCTTTCGATTTCGACCCGATCAGCTATGTTTTGCTCAACGGTGAATTCTGGAAATCGGAAAAAAGCGATATGGCCCAGGTGGCTGCCATGGTAAAACTTGGCATGGAATTGATGCCTTCGATGAAAGTGATCAATGTTAACGGTCATTATTTAAATAGCGCAGGAGCAACTTTGGTTCAGGAACTGGGATTCAGCCTGGCTTCAGGCAGCGAATACCTGGAAGCAGCAACCTCCGCCGGCGTAAAGGTTGATGATGCCGCCGGCCGTATGATGTTCTCGTTCGGGATAGGTTCAAATTACTTTTTGGAAATAGCCCGCTTAAGGGCAGCCCGTATGTTGTGGGCTAAAATAGTTGAGCAATATAAGCCTCAGAGAGAAGATTCCATGCAAATGCATATTCACTGCAATGCTTCGGCCTGGAATAAAACGCTGTTTGATCCTTATGTAAACCTGTTGCGTACTACCACCGAAGCTATGTCAGCTATTATCGGTGGCACTCAGTCGCTCAGCATTCTGCCTTTTGACACTTTTTACAAGGATCCTGATGAGTTTTCGAACCGCCTGGCTCGTAACCAGCAGATTATTCTGAAAGAAGAAGTTTACCTCGATAAGGTTGTTGACCCTTCAGCCGGTTCATACTATATTGAAAACCTTACCCAACTTATTGCCGAAGCAGCCTGGAAAGTGTTCCTGGAGATTGAAGAAAAAGGCGGAATGCTTGAAGCCGTAAAATCAGGATTTGTTCAGGATATTGTTGAAAAATCAGCCGGAGAGCGGATTAACGATATTGCCAACCGCCGTATTATTCAGCTGGGGACCAACCAGCATCCAAACCCAGGCGAGGAGATGCTGGCAAAAATACATTTCGCCGAAGAGGATGAAATGCTGGAAGAAGAACTATACGCTGACGACGATACGGAGTTTGATGGCGACGAGGATGACGACGCCCCCACCACTTATAAGAAGCTTACCCTTTTCGGTGGTTCCGATGCTTTCGACCAACTAAGGCTTGCAACCGAACAACATGTTGCCGAAGGGAATAAAAAACCTGGTGTTTTCTTGTTTAATATCGGAAACCTGGCCATGCGCAAAGCACGGGCTATGTTTGCCACTAACTTCTTTGGCTGTGCGGGCTACGAAATTTTTGACAATGCGGGATTTAACACGGTTGATGAAGGTATAAAAGAAGCCATTGATTCAAAAGCAGAGATCATTGTTATTTGCAGCAGCGATGACGAATATGCCACACTGGGACCTGAAATTGCTGAAAAGCTAAAAGCTGCCGATGAAGGGATAAATATTGTAGTTGCAGGCAACCCAAAAGAGTCAATAGAAGTACTTAAAAAAGCCGGAGTTGACGAATTTATCCATGTACGTAGCAACCTGCTCGAAACCCTGGAAACTTTCCAGGAAAAACTTGGAATTTTCTAAACTTCATAACTACACTTTACTAACTTAGAATTCACAAAATCCAACGCCACACGATGCGACCCGATTTTAAAAATATAGATATAAAAGCCGGACGAATTAATCCAGCCGTGAAAGCACCTTCAGCCCAAACTGAATGGATGACTCACGAACAAATTCCTGTTAAACCCATTTACAGCCGTTCCGACCTTGCCGGGTTGAAACACCTGAAATATGCTGCCGGTGTGCCTCCATTTCCTGCGCGGACCATACAGTACCATGTATGTAATGAAACCCTGGACCATACGACAGTATGCCGGATTTTCGACTGCCGAAGAATCAAATGCTTTTTACAGGCGAAACCTGGCTGCCGGCCAGAAAGGGTTTGTCAGTGGCATTCGACCTGGCAACACACCGTGGTTACGACACTGACCATGAACGCGTTGAAGGCGATGTTGGTAAAGCCGGTGTTGCCATCGACTCTATTCTGGATATGAAAATCCTGTTCGATCAAATCCCATTGGATAAAATGTCGGTGTCGATGACCATGAACGGAGCAGTTTTACCGGTACTGGCATTTTATATTGTTACTGCCGAAGAACAGGGCGTTCCACACTGGAAAAACTTGAGGGTACCATCCAAAATGATATTCTGAAAGAGTTTATGGTGCGCAACACCTACATTTACCCACCCGACGCCAAGCATGCAAATTATTGCCGATATTTTTGAGTTTACTTCGAAAAACATGCCAAAATTCAATTCAATTCAATATCGCGGTTACCATATGCAGGAAGCCGGTGCTACAGCGGATATTGAATTGGCGTACACACTTGCCGATGGACTTGGAATACATCCGAACAGGAATTAAATGCAGGCATTGCCATTGATGCATTTGCACCCAGCGCTTTCCTTTTTCTGGGGAATTGGCATGAACCATTTTATGGAAATTGCCAAAATGCGCGCCGCCCGAATGCTTTGGGCAAAAATTGTAAAACAGTTCAATCCGAAAGATCCAAAATCGATGGCATTGCGCACGCACTCGCAAACTTCGGGATGGAGCCTTACCGAGCAGGATCCGTTTAACAATGTTGCCCGACCTGCTGTTGAAGCCATGGCTGCAGCATTGGGCCACACACAAGTCGTTGCACACCAATGCACTTGATGAAGCCATTGCTTTGCCAACCGATTTCTCGGCACGAATTGCTCGTAATACGCAGATTTACCTGCAGGAAGAAACCGAATATTTGCAAGTCAGTTGATCCATGGGCAGGTTCGTATTATGTTGAAACACTTACACATGAACTTGCTCAAAAAGCCTGGACATTAATCGAAGAAGTGGAAGAACTGGGTGGAATGTCGAAAGCCATTGAAACCGGTATTCCAAAAATGCGTATCGAAGAAGCTGCTGCACGCAGGCAAGCTAAAATTGATGCTGGCAGAGATACCATTGTGGGTATTAACAAATACCGTTTAGCAAAGGAAGACCCGATTGATATTCTTGAGGTTGACAATACAGCCGTTCGTCTGTCGCAGATTGAAACGGCTTGAAAAACTGCGTGCCGAACGCAACGAACGAAGAAGTTCAACTTGCTTTGGATGCGATTACACATTGTGCCGAAACCGGCGAAGGAAACTTGCTGGCATTAGCGATTGATGCAGCACGAAAACGTGCTTCGCTGGGCGAAATTTCATCAGCATTGGAAAAAGTATATGGGAGGTATAAAGCCGTGATCAGATCAATATCAGGAGTTTATTCCTCAGAAAGCCAGGGCGATGATCAGTTTATGAAAGCCTGCACTATGGCCGACGAATTTGCTGCACTGGAAGGCCGTCGCCCACGAATTATGATTGCAAAAATGGGCCAGGATGGTCACGACCGCGGCGCAAAAGTGGTTGCCACCGGTTATGCCGATATAGGCTTCGACGTGGATATGGGCCCATTGTTCCAGACTCCTGCCGAAGCAGCCAGGCAAGCGGTTGAAAATGATGTTCATGTATTGGGCGTTTCGAGCCTTGCAGCCGGGCATAAAACACTTGTTCCCCAGGTAATTGAAGAACTGAAAAAACTCGGCCGCGAGGATATTATGGTGATTGTTGGTGGAGTAATTCCATCGCAGGATTACGATTTCCTTTATAAAGCCGGCGCTGTAGCCATATTTGGACCGGGAACCAAAATACCTGCAGCAGCCATTCAAATGCTCGAAATATTGATCAGCAGCCGGAAATAAATTCGAATTTTATTTAGTGAAAAGGCCTTTTCCTTAAACCAGGAAAAGGCTTTTTCGATTATTAGCTTTTCGATAAAAGATATTTTGCAGGGAAAATGATAATTGCCTGTATCTGATTTTTGGGCTTTATCGACAATTAACGCGGTAAAAATATATTTAACAGCATCCCGATACTTAACAGGACACTGAAGCACAGAACTTCACCAAAATAAATGTTGATTTGCAATTCTATTTATCCCTTTGTCTATATTGACAAGATTAAAAATAATGTAACTAATAAGTTCATTTAAGACATTCACAAACAGATAAATGCCACTGATTACACACTTGCCTGATGCAAGCAGGGATTTCACAGACAGATAGTTGCAGCATAGGATAAATTACTCAAAAAAATTTGTGAAGAAAAAGGATTACTTATTAATGTTATCGTTTTAGATTTATAGAGCCCCGCGAAAGGATTACCTTCGGTGAGAGAGTTCGTGCGGTAGCGGGGAAATGATTACTTTTGTAATTAATAATAGCATTGACGAACATTATTCACTCATAATCAACGATATGTACGGTCGTAATGTAAAATATCTAATGAGTAACCAACTTGTACCGGCTGGCCTGCAAACCCGTGAATTCAATATTGCTGACCTGCCTCCCGGCATATACACTTACTGTCTTGTTTCTCCATCATTTACCCGAAAGGGACTACTATCGAAACAATAACTCTTTCTTTATAAACCTGTGCTGCTTAAGCAGCAGCACAGGTTTAATTAATTCCCCAATTAACTGGCTTTGAAAAAACTGATTATTATATGTCTGCTGACATTGCCTTGTATGGTTTTTTCGCAAAACCTGGTGAAAAACCCATCTTTCGAATTATTTATTGACTGTCCTTTCACTATTGAATTTGATCAGTATGTAATTGATTGGCATGATGTGGGTGGTAGCTCTCTCTATTTTAATTCCTGTGCTCCAAGCTATAGTTATGGCGTTCCAGTAAACAGTTGGGGATACCAGGAAGCGCGCTCTGGAAATGCTTATGCCTCAGTATTGGTTTACTACTACGATGTGAGTAGTGACTACCGCAGCTATATTGAGGGCATCTTTACCGAACCCTTAAAAAAAGATACTTTATATTGCGTAAGCTATTATGTAAACAATATCGATATGGCCGATGGCGCCATTAAAAACCTGGATGCTTATGTAAGCGATACCCTGGTGGATTATCCTTATGGTACTTCGACACCCTATACGATTGAATTGCCGGCTCAAATACGCTCCCAACAGCTATTAACCGACTCCATTAACTGGATGAGGATTAGCGGCCTTTACAAAGCACATGGAGGTGAAAAGTACATTATTATTGGAAATTTCACTCTTAGGGAGAATACCACAAAAGTACAATATAACCCGGCAGGCATGAACCTTCCTTATTTCATTGATGATGTAGGTGTTGAACAAGCTGGTATGGGGTTACAAGCACCCGATTTAGGTTTTGATACTGTAATCTGCCGCAGTGGCTTGCCAATCCATTTAACAGCACCAACAGGTTATGATGCCTACCAATGGAGCAATGGAGCTACAACCCGCGAAACGGATGCAACCGACCAGGGTAAATATTGGGTTAAATGCATTATTAATGGCTGTGGTGAGTTGTACGATGAAAAAATAATTTCTTTTGATACTCCTTTGCTCCAATTGGGTAAAGATACAGTGCTATGTAAAGGTGAAAATATAGTTATCCCTGCGCAGGCGGGATTCAGTAAATACCGCTGGAGCACCGGCGATACAACACAAAGCATTGTAGTTGCTTCGGCAGGAATGTATTCATTAACAACAACTGATAGATGTGGCCAACAAACCGATACTTTGCAAGTAGCAATGGATTCAATTCCAACAGGTTTAATTGAATTAGGAAACGATACTACTATGTGCCGCTTTGGTACTGAAACACCTGTGGTATTAACTTCAAATACAATATTACCGAATTATTTATGGAATACAGGCGATACTACCTGGCAAATAACTGTTAACGAACGTGGGATTTACACCCTGCAAAGCCAGTTCAGATGTGGTACTGTAAGCGATAGTATTTTTGTGGATGAATGCCCTCCCTGGATTTCCTTCCCCAATGCCTTTACCCCGGATAATGATGGGAAAAATGATTCATTTAGGCCTATTGTCATTAACACAGTTGTAACCCAAATGATAATTTATAACCGTTGGGGACAGAAAGTATTTGAGAGTACAGATGCTTTACCTGAATGGGATGGCACTTGTAACGGCCAACAGTCAGCAGCAGGATTATATGTATATTTAGTATATTACTCAAATGTAGTTTCAGGTTTCGAGCAAAAGCAGAAGAGAGGAACGGTAATGCTGATTCGGTAATAGCTGTAAACGAGATGATAAAAAAACCGCTGCCGTGCCTTTATAAAACCAGACAAGGAGTAAAGCTTATAATTAGAACAATAAACCTCAAACAACTCACCTAAGAATACTGAATACCTTGGCTTTTGATTTTTTCGGTAACTAATACGCTGTGATTTTTATTTACGCCATCCAGGTAATTATCGATAAATTTTTTTTTCGATTTTCATTGCACATATAACATGAGTTTCCATACATTTGATTCCGCTTTCCTATCCATATTCCTAATATACTTTTCCATATGTAAACTTCCTCCAAACACACTAATTTCCAATATCTTTGATAGCCGAATACATATATGAGTTTTTATAAAAATCAACACTTTGTTCCGTATAAAAAGTTAGCCATAAACACCCAAACTTAAAACTTAGTCAAGATGAAAACACCAGTTCTAAAACATTCGCTACTTGTTATAATAATTGTTCTCTCTTCATTATCTGCTAATTGTCAACTAGAGAGATTTGTCCGAGGCCATTTTGATTATGATATATATGTATATACCTCCATTGAAGAACCGTATAGTGGAATGTACCTTTTGTACCTAACAATGGATGGAAGTAAAATTGCCATGCAGAATAACTCAAATTTATACTTTAGTATTGAATTAACCGCTGAACCTGGCCCGGGAATGATGGTAGGCCATTCGCCTGGAGCTTTTGGCCAAAGTATTTCTTATGGCAAGTCGTTTTTTGCACTTTATCCATTTGTTAATTACTATACTACAATTGAAGGTTTATATGGTGGTGAAATACCAGGTGAATATATAATACAGGGTTTTGATATTTCCTTATATCCCTATCCGATGGGTGTGATTTATAAAACATCAGACTACTTTGCAAATTATACATTGATTGCAGATACCTGCGACGGAGGTCATAATAGTGAGGTAGGGCTTGTTTCGGGCGAGTTTTTTCAGATGCCTGTACTTAACAAACATGCATTTTTAACTCACAGCCTTGATTTTGGGGTAACATCCGACACAATTCCGGTTGATACAACCATAATTAATGAGAATACTGGCTTGTATTTTAAAGCATTGAGCAGGGGTTCAGCCCAGGGCGAATTATTCCTTGTTACACGGCAAACTGTTTCGGCAACTGAGATTCATTATTACATTTATCATTCAACAAATTATGGTAGCAGTTGGCAATTAAAAAGCACCAAAGTATTCGATTCGGACAGGCAGCAGTTTACTGCCGGACGCGGCGCGTGCAAATTTTATATCGCTAATCTGTTAACTACCACAGGTTCGGCTTATTACAAACTACAGCTTATGTTCAGTTCCGACTGCGGCGAAACATTTACTACATACGAACATATGCTTACACCCGATGTGGGCACAAAAGCAGAAATGCCTTCATTAAAAAATAAAATACAAATTTTTCCCAATCCGGCTATGGATTATGCCGAAATAAGCTGTAACCTTACCAAAGCTTCTACCCTAGCGGTTTCGGTTTACAATTCGCTGGGGAAGTGCGTATTACAAACTCTGCCTGAGTGGCAGCCAACAGGTGATTTTGTTAAAACACTTGATTTAAAAAACCTTGCCCCGGGATTTTATTCTGTTCAGCTTACCGGAAACGGAACCATACTATCAGCAGGCAACCTGATAATTTCGAAGTAGATAGTTTGACCCATCCACATCACTCAAATTACAGAAAACAATTACTAACCGATAACGATACCAGAATGGCTAAGTCTATTTTAACCTTAACAGCAGGGTTGTTACTTGCCCTGTTCAGCAATAATGCCGGTGCACAAAGCTATTCCATTCAGCGGGGGCATACCGCCGACGATTTATATATCTATTGCCGTAAAAATGCAACTTCGAATTCAGTAATGCAGTTTTACCATTTATGGGAACATGGAAAAAAAATAAGTGTACAATATACTATTCCCTATCCTTCAACTAATAACGACCTGAACCTGAAGAATTTTGTTGCGGACCTAACGCCCGGCCTGCTTTATTGTACATCGGTCGAAAACCTTGAAACACCTATTTACCAAAGCACGGATTATGGCATTAGCTGGCAGCTGATGAATATTAACATTGCAGGAATGCTTCCGCCGGTTGCCCTGCTGGGAGGATCGGTTGCAGGTGAAATAATAATGACCGAAAGGCTGGCTGCACTCTTTTTCGGGATAGGATCAACAACTGATTTTTTCGCTACACATATACTCAATGTTCAGTACACATCATATTTCACCAAACCTGAAATCGGAATAACTTCGGGCGAGATATACGGTATAAATAACGCCTATACCAACAACAGGGATTTTTTGCTTCATTCGCAGGATTTCGGAGTAAGCATTGATACCATACCCATTGACTCAGCAATTGTTTACAACCCCAACGGAAACCTGGCTCAAAAGGTCTGCCATGGCACGCAAGCCGGCGAAATATACCTTGTTACACTTGAGCCTGAGCAAAGCGGATTTCCGCATGTATATAAAATATATCATTCAACTGATTATGGTTCAACCTATTCCTACAAAAGTGAACTGAAGTTTGAGGAATCATCGTCGTACACTGATTTTACCGGAGGCAGGGATGCCTGTTCGTTTTATGTTGTAAACTGGAAATTCGACCAGCAACTACAGCGGCAAATTATGCAGGTTTACTACAGTGCTGATTGTGGCCAAACATTTACCCTGTTTGAGCATGATTTAAATGCCTATGTAAGCATAAACGAATTGCAGCAAGAGTTTCCGGGGGATCTATTCATATATCCAAATCCCGCAAAGGATAAAACTACCATTAAATACATGGTTAAAAAGCCTTCAACGCTTTCGGTTGAAGTTTATAATTCGATTGGAAAGTGCGTATATAAAGTTGCTACCCGGTACACGATTTATGGTGAATTTGTAAAAACTATTACTACTGAAGGTTTTGCATCCGGAATGTACACAATTCAAATAAGTACGAATGGTAAAATAATTTCATCGGGCAAATTGCTTATTTCGGAAGAGCAGGAACTACGATAGTGGGTTGGATTGCTGATTGATCTCCAAAGCCGTGCCTTTTTAACGCCCGACAGGAAATTTAACTCATTTTTCAAGTAATAAAACCCAAACTACTTGCATAGGAATATCGGATACCTATGATTTTTACTTTTTCGGTAATTATTGCGCTGAAAATATTTTTGCCGGCACCCGATAATTATCGATAAAATCTTATTGAAATTTCTTTGCACATATTATTCGTGTTTCATACATTTGGTTCCATTTTCCTATCCATACTAATACTATACTTTTCCATATGCAAAACTTTCGTCAGCCCTATTTGCCACTAATCATTTTCTCACTGTTTTTCCTTCTGAATACCAATGTTTACTCACAGATGAGCATAGCTGATTCGTGCAGGGAGCTTGTATATCACAGCGATCTTGAACAGGCAGGATTTCAATCCTTAAGCTCAGGGAAACAAGCTGATTATCTAAGCATGTCGGTTGCGGTGAACCCGGCAGCAGGCGCAAAAGAGCTTCAAGCTATAAAGGAAACCGTTAAAAATGAGGCTAACCTTTTAAAAACCGATATAGCCGGAATAAAAAAACCGGCAAAAAAGCTTAAATATGTTTTTGATCATGTACAAAGTACGTTTTTAAAACAGTATGATCTGGAAGCCGGTTTTTCCGAAATGTTCAGTACCGGTAAATTCAACTGCCTTACGGCCACAATACTTTACACCCTGCTTCTGGATGAACTCTCGGTGAAACACACCATAAAATTTATGCCCGGACATGTTTATCTTATTGCCTATGGCGATGAAGTACCTTATATTTTCGAAACAACCGATCCTGACGGAGGTTTTATCGAATTAAGCAAAGCCGTTCAGGACAAAGCGCTCCAGGGCCTGAGAGTTGCGCAGTATATGTTGTCGAACAATAAGCCGAATGAAAAATCGAGCAATTTGCTGGACAATTATTTCGTTAAACTCAATAATCTGGAAATGAAAGGCTTGATTGGCTACCAATATGTAAACATGGCTGTGTCAAAACTTACAAAAGAAGAATACCTGGCAGCATATAATTACATTGAAAAAGCAAAAATATTTACGCCTCTCGATGAACTTAATGTTTTTAGTACTGAATTATTAGGCCATTCCATCGACCAGGCGGATCGCAGCAGTACACTTCGCGCCAGGCTTTTGGTTAAATTTTACGCCACCATTAAAAATCCAAATAAAAAGAACTTTATTGCCGAGGACTATAAGTCGATTACGTATGAATGTTTAGCGGGCTCATTTCCGGCGCCCGATTCAATTCAACTGATTCACAAAATTATGATGGACGGCATTAAAGATGAGGATGTAAAAGCCGTTTTTGAAGAGGTATATACCACAAATTACCTGTATTATCTGCAAACAAAGGCTAGTCCCGAAAAGCGCTTTGCCTATGTGTATAAACTATACTCCGAAGGCAACGAAAATCAAAATATCATAAATATACTTTCGGAAACGCTTAATAACATGACTAATGAATATACCCTGACTCTGAAAGGAATGAGAGCTTACGATTCGTTGGCCGAGATTTATCCAAAATTAATGCAGGTAAATATATTCAGGTATAACCGTTGCAGGCTGCTGGTTAACCTGGCTGAAAATGCGTTCAAGCAGAAGGATGCCACCCTGGGGGAAGAATTGCTTGAGAAATATGACCTCATTGACTTTAAAGCAAATGGTCCCGAAAACTATTGTACTCCAGCATACGCTTGCAGCCTGGCAGGTTCGTATTATTTCAAAAAAGGGAATACGGCTAAAGCAAAAGCCGCTCTGAACAAAGGCCTTGCGTATGAGCCGGATAACTGGGAGTTAAAGAAGAAAATCAGTGAGTTAAAGTAATGTTTCTTACCCGTCGATAGCCAAATTATAAGTACATTGCACACCACGGTTCTGACTTCTGACAATTAGTGCGGTGCATATACCGTTTATTCTTTTTACTTTTTGCTTGAACAAAAAGTAACAAAAATTCAAGACTTTATAAAAATACATTGCGTTTCTAAGTCAGAGGTATTTTCGCGCAATACAAGGCATAGTAGATGGCACAATTCCATGCATTTGTCGTTGCGTGTATTGCTACGCACATGCCTTCCGCACATACCTCCGCCAAGAACCGCTAATGTATTTTTCTAAGGCCGGTCCTTTCCATGCTAGTTCGTTCATTAAGCCACAATGCGGAATAAAGTAGGCGGCTGTTTACCATAGAGAATTAGGTAGGCAAACATTGGTTTGAGTCATTAAGTAATTGTCAGGGAGTAGGGACCGGCCTAATAGAAATTTCACAACAGATGTAGCCGAAGGTAAACAGCGCTGGCATGTGCGTAGCAAAACACAGCTTCACGTGCTGCCAGGATTATGTACTACCGTTTTAAGCCTTGTTTTGCGAGATTTACCGAGGCGTACATATGTGTGAAATTTATATTCAGCCTAGACTTTTTGGTCCTTTTGTGTCATGACAAAAGGACAAGAAATTAAATCATAAGAGGATTCTTCATTATATTGACTTTCCAAAATAAACTTTAACGGTTACAACTTTACTTTTGAAAGTAATCCGATTTTGTCATTAACTAACCTTATAAAATACACTAACTCTAAATGCTCTTAGTGCGGTAAAGATCAGATTTTACAAATTTATATCACTCAACAACAGCGGCTTACGCTTAGGGTTTTTTGGGGAAATCTGAAGGCGTCAGAAGTCAGGAGGCCTTACGTATGAGCCGGATAACTGGGAGTTGAAGAAGAAACTTAGTGAGTTAAAGTAATGCTTTTTAACCGTCGATCGCCAGGTTATAGGTGCGTTGCAGCCTTCTGTCGTTTCCTCTCGCTGTTTTATATTCGGCATCAAATATGAGTTTTTTCATCACAAAACCCGAATTTACAGGAATTTCGAGAATACCCTTTTTGCCTGATTTCTTTAGCTTTTGCCTTGGGCCTGTTTCTCCCGGCGTTGATGCATAATAATTAGCATCTTTATCCGGATTTGAAAGGCTTATTTGCAGGAAAAATTTCCCGTCGAGGGATAAGTGATCAACTTCGGTAACAACAATACTTAATTTGTCGAGGATCTCTGTTCCTTTTTTATTGTATTCAATAAGCCCCGGTTGTACTTTTCCCTTTTGGAAAGTATTTAACGAAAATACTTTGCCATCCTCATAATATTTTGTTTCTAACCCTTCCTTGAGTCCATCTTTAAAGATACAATCGGAGAAAGGACTTCCGTTTTTAAAAAAATAAGTGCATTTGCCGTTTCGTTGGCTATCCTTATATTCGGCCTCCATATACATTTTTCCATCTTCGTAAAATTCCCTTACCCTGCCATTAGCCTGGCCTTTCTTATATTCAACAGTATACCGTAGTTTGTCCTGTTTCGAATAAATGGATCTTTCACCTTCAAGCGTGGTATCGCTCGAAATATCCTCGGGATCAATGCCAACAAGACGTTTCTCAGTTTTTGTATTGCAACTGCTGAACGTACATGCAAATAGAATAACTGTGACAAAAAGCAAAAATGATTTCATATTCAAATTTTTGTGCAAATTATTAATAAAAAGATTACATCTGAAACTTTACTGAAATTTTCGGCATCTAATATGACTTGTCACTCTGAAAAAACATGCCTGATTGAAATTATTGTAGCTAATAAGTTTACTTAAGGCATTCACAGTCAGATATATGCCACAGATTACACAGATTTCACAGACAGATATTTACAGCTTATGACAAATTAATCAAAAATCAAATCTGCGTAATCCGCGTAATCTGTGGCCAAAAAACCTTATAATCAATATGATAAGTTACATATTATTCAACTTACAACTTATCTAAAGTATTTGCCGGATACCTTACCAGGAATACAAATCCATTCTTTTTATACAAAACATCCATCGCCGGGATTAAATGTTTCCATTGATTGTAATGAGGTTCTTTAAGCACCAGGTAAAAAGGGCGATCGATATTGCCGGTGAGCAACCACATAGGACGAACACAGTCGGCGGGCATTTTTTGTTTGTAAAAAAGCGGTGCATAACTGAAATATCCTGAATTCAGCACATAGCATTTCTCCTGCGATTTCGAAATATAAAAATCGATAACCGCCCGCTGCGAGTATTTCTCGATACGGTAAGGGAAAATCAGAATCAGCAGTACGATAAATACAGTTGTTCGCTCCAAAAAGCACTTTCAATGCTTTACTTACCAATTTGCGATGGGCTAGTACCACCGAAAGAACAACCGCCGAAATCAACAGCAAGCCTAAAAGCCATTCGTAGCCTGTCCAGTTAACTTCAGCCTGCAGGTTGGCAAGGGCAAAATCATCTTTTATCAGCCCCGAGGAAACAATCCTGTCTTTATATTTATCGACTAACGGTAAGGCTGTTACCAGAATTGCAAAAAGTGAAGCAAAAGCAATAAGCAGCGCACTCAGCCATCTCCGCCAGGGCAAAGTACCATTTAGCATATCGTGTATAGCAAGTGCAGCCATAAAAGTAAGCGGGAAATAGCACAATGAACTGTAATGAACGATTTTGGTTTTTACTATAGTGAACAGAATAAGTACCACCCAAAACAAAATAAGCATCAAACCATGAAACTGATGTTGTGATGCTGGCTGATCTTTGGATCGTTTAAACCGCATCAAAGCGAACAAGGACGCAGGGAAAACACCCACCAGCAATACCACGAAATGATAGCTCCAGTGCCCGCCATGTCCTGCATCGGGAATAGTAAACAAACGAACCTGGTAGAGAATAAATTTCCAGACCATATCGGAATGCCCGCTCATTATCTGCACCAGGAACCACGATCCGCCTACCAGTAGTGTAAACAACAGGAAAACTGAAATATCAGCGAATTTTAGTTTAAAGGAAGGAGTAGTTGGTAAAAACCTGCTCCTTATATTTATAAGCTGCAATAGGTGAGGCAGATAAGCAATACCGGCCACCAGCCCGATTATCAGCAATGCAGTCGGGCCTTTGGTTAAAATTGCGAGCCCGGTAAACGAGCCCCACATAGCGGCATAAAATATCCTGCGTTTCACAGAGAGTAGACTATCAATGGCATTTAGCCTTACAAAATACCATACAGCTATAAATATCAGAAGGTTGAACCATGGATCGATAATTCCGGAGCGGAAATAGAAATGTGGCAATATACTGCCTGCATAAACCACCACCCACCACAAGCCAAACCTGGTATTATATAACTTTTTCCCGATATTAAATATGACCAGCAAGGACACAATGCCACTCACTGCATTTGGGAAACGGGCGGCAAACTCATTGATACCAAAAGCTTTCATGCTCAACACCTGCATCCATATAAAGAGCGGCGGTTTTTCCCAGAAGGGTTTGAAATCGATCTGAACATTCAGGCAATTACCGCTGACAATCATTTCGCGGGCGCACTCGGCAAAGTTAATTTCGTCCCAGTCGAATAAATGAACACCACCGGCAAAAGGGATAAACAGCAAGGCTGCACAAAGCGCAATAAGCAGTTGCAATAGTAAATGTTGGGCAGCCGGATTTTTCACATGTGCTATTTTCATCAAAATTAAAAAAACATTGGCATCTTCCAATCAGCCGGAACAAATTAGCAGAAATACCTTGTTAATAAATGAATCTGAATACATTCACAGTTTTGTATTTGTAAATTGATTTTTTTATAGATTTACACATTCGAACTTTCGGAATGATCCGTAAGTTTTTTAAAAAAATGGTACGATTGCTTCGTGACCTGCCCTGTAAAACAAAAATCGAAGTTAACCCCGGCAGATCGCAGAATTTCGGACGACAAAAAGGAAAATCGCTTACCGGAACCGGTTTCCGGATTTTTTTGACAGCAAAACAGTAAAATGACAGCAAAAGCTAAATTTCGGAATCCCATTATTTACAACATTCTATTTTGGTACACATTTATTTTTCACCGTTTGTATTACAGGCGGTTAAAAGTGGTGGGTTTTGAAAAAATACCTCCCAATACCCCTGTAATATTTGCCCCCAACCATCAAAATGCGCTTATGGATGCTCTTGCCATACTTTATGCAGCGCGGCGGCCGGTTGTATTCCTTGCAAGGGCTGATATTTTCAGGAAACCACTAATCGCCAAAATTCTGAATACCTTCAAAATGCTACCTGTTTACAGGATACGCGATGGCTTTGAGTCGCTCGGCCAAAACCAGGAGGTATTCGACAATACTGTGGAAGTATTAAAATCGGGGCTTCCGATTTGCATACTGCCCGAAGGCAATCACGAGGGGCAAAAGCGCTTACGGGCACTTAAAAAAGGGCTTCTGCGTATCGCTTTCCAGGCCGAAGAAAGCAATTCCTTTAACCTGAACCTGCATATAGTGCCGGTCGGGCTCGACTATTCCAATTATTTCAACGCAGGATCTGATTTACTGATTGTAATCGGAAAACCGATTAAAATAGCCGATTACGCCGCTGATTTTGCCGAAAATGAGCAAAAAGCGTTAAATACCGTCAAAAAAGAACTTGCCGAACGAATGCGGAATGCCATGATTCATATCCCTGAGGAGCATTACGAGCTGACTTCGCAAATTTGCGAAATGTACGAACCTAATGTATGGAATACCTGTAACATTAAACGACAACCATTTAACAAACTCACTGTCGATCAGTATATTATACAGAAAACTACGGAAGCATTCGGAAAAACGCCAGCGAGTGCTACCCTTTTAAGCAATTCAATATCGGCATACAACAACAACCTGGCAAAACTGCGGTTGCACGAGTGGCAACTGCAGCGCAAACCAGCTCATTTCCTGAAACTCTTATTCGAAACCCTCATCAGCATTTTGTTGCTCCCGGTTCATTTATACGGAGTTGTTCTGAATTTCCTGCCTTTTAAAATCCCTGTACGTATTGCAGCAAATATTAAAGACGAGCACTTTAAGAGTTCGATAAAATTTGCTGTGGGCTTGTTTCTTTTCCCTGTTTACTACCTCATTTTATCAGTAGTATTTTATTTTATTACTGATTTAAAACTCCTCACTCTTCTTTTCGGTTTAAGCCTGCCCATAACCGGCCTTTTCGCATTTTACAACCATACACGTATGCAATGTCTTTTCGGGAAGCTCCGCATTTTTGTGCTCCGTGTGACCCGTTCAGAGCAATACATTGCCATTCAGAATGAAAGAAACCAGATAATCGACCACATAAAATCCACCATTAACAGCTAATTGTATGAAGAGAACTCTACTTTTAATTTTCGTTTTTTCAGGATTATTGTTTCAGCAAAATCCGGCAACAGCTCAGCAGGAGAAAGAAAAAAAAGAAGCTAAAACGCCCACCGGATTTTCATTCGGGGCACTCCCAACCATTTCGTTCGATTCGGACCTGGGCTTGCAATATGGTGGATTGGTAAACATTTATGATTATGGCGATGGCTCCATGTATCCATCGTACAAACAAATGATGAAGGTCGAAATATCGCGCTACACAAAGGGTTCGGGTACCAACCAGATATTTTACGACGCCAAAAACCTTTTACCTCACAACTTACGATTGACGGCCGATTTGAGCTATTTTACTGAAAAATCACTCGATTTTTATGGTTTTAACGGGTACCAGAGCAACTTTAATCCGGATTTCACCGATAAAGATTCTGACGATTATATTACGCGTGTATTTTACCGCGATTTGCGCAAAATGTTCCGGTTTACGGTTGACCTTCAGGGGAAACTAGCGGGCGATCACCTGCGTTGGCTCGGCGGCATGGGTATTATGAATATGCAGATGGGTCGCGTTGATTTCGACGCCATCAATAAAGGCAAGGATGATGCGGATAAGTTGACCGACACTACCACACTTTTCGATAGATATGTTGACTGGGGAATTATAGGTGAAGATGAAAAAGATGGCGGAAGCGCCAATTTCCTTAAAGGCGGAATAATTTACGATACCCGCGACAACGAAGCCAATGCCATGAAAGGAATGTGGACCGAAGCGCTGATTACCTACGCTCCTGAATTTCTGTTTAACCCTGAATTTTCGTATGCCAAGCTGGTATTGATACACAGGCAGTATTTTACCATACTCAGGGACAAACTTTCGTTTGCCTACCGTCTCGGATACCAGGGAACCATTGCCGGCGATGCGCCCTTTTTCATGCAACCCTATATGCTGAGTTCATTTTCGTCGATCACAAAAACGGATGGACTGGGCGGGGCCAAAACCTTACGAGGCATCATGCGCGACAGGGTTGTGGGTGATGGCATAGCTTATGGAAACCTCGAATTACGCTGGAAATTCCTGAAAACGCGTGTCGGAAAACAAAACCTGTATTTCGCACTGAATGGTTTCTCCGATTTCGGAATGGTGGTGCAGCAGGTTAAAATTGATAAATCGAAGATCAGCGCCGCCGACCAGGAAAAATATTTCGACTTCTCGTACGATAACGACAAGCTGCATCCAAGCCTGGGAGCAGGATTACGGATTGCGCTGAACGAAAATTTTATCCTGGCTATTGATTATGGCTTTGCTATGAACAAGCAGGATGGTGCGAAAGGACTGTATATTAATATTGGAAATTTGTTCTAAATTGAGAACATGACAAAATACAAAGCCCCGGAAAAGGTTTATCCCGGGGCTTTGTGGTTTATAGTGCAGTAAATTTATTCTGACTTCTGACGCCTTCAGGTTTTCCTTAAAGCCCTAAACGTAAGCCACTGTTATTGAGTGATATAAATTTGAGAAATCTCATGTTTACCGCACTAACAACACTTAAAGTTAGTTTATTTTATAAGGTTAGTTAATGCAAAATCTAATTACTTTCAAAAGCAAATTTGTAACCGCCAAGTTAATTTTGGAAAGTCAATATAATGAAGAATCCTCTTATGATTTAATTTCTTGTCCTTTTGTCATGACACAAAAGGACCAAAAAGTCTAGGCTGAATATAAATTTCACACATATGTACGCCTCGGTAAATCTCGCAAAACAAGGCTTATAACGGTAGTACATAATCCTGGCAGCACGTGAAGCTGTGTTTTGCTACGCACGTGCCAACGCTGTTTACCTTCGGCTACATCTGTTGTGAAATTTTTATAAGGCCGGTCCCTACACCCTGAAAATTAATCTGCGAAATCTGCGAAATCTGCGAAATCTGTGGCTAATATCCCTTTACTTCAAACTGATTACAATTGATTTAAAAATCGAGGTTAGGCTGTATCAGCAATTCCATGGTATTAAGTTCCAATGCTAGTAGATTTCCGTACCCGGGTTTATCGGTTAAATAAACGCCATTATCGAGATCGATAAAATTAAATGAGCTGGAAGTAATGGATTGGTGAATAAAATCAAGAGGAACAGGCACATGACCGTGAATTATTTTCCTGTTGCCGAGTTTCACAGGGTCAATTTTATATTCACGTATCCACATCATCGATTGTGTATCGCTGAAAATATCGTCGAGCTCAAAATTGAACCCGGCATGTACGATCAGGAAATTTTTCCATTTCATGTAATAATCAAGCGATTCGATCCATTCAATGTACTTAAGCGGAATAGCACTCACATTAAAGGCACTGAAACTCTGCATGGTTTCTTCACCCCCGTAAAGCATCCAATCGCGAAAGGAAGCTGATTTAAGTCCAAGCATTTTACGGAATCCTGCTTTCGACATTTCCTCGCGGTACACTTTAGCCATATAGTCCTCGTGGTTACCCCTTATAACATGAGTCGGGGTTCCATTTGCGCTGAGACTCATCAGGTAATCCATTACACCCTTGCTATCCGGCCCACGGTCGATGATATCGCCAAGAAAGATAAGTTCATCATTCTTATGCAACACAATCAGGTCCTCAACCAGCGTGCGGAGTGTTATCAAGCAACCATGTACATCAGGTATTACCCAGGTTCGCATAGGATTTAGTAATGATAGTGTCCGGTTTTATATATGTATTTAAATAATCACCAGGCTAAAGCCAAATATAAGTAATTAATTGTACTGAATAACAATCATACCCCTTCATTTTAACATGAAAGGGAATGATTGTCGAATCACGCAATGTTTTTTAACACCGCGCTACTTTTATTTTTTCGATTTGCCCTGGTTGGCGACTTCATCCATTAGTTTTTTAATCACTTCAGGATCGCCCAGGAAATAATCCTTAACGAAATTCAGTTTATCGTCGAACTCGAAAACATATGGGATACCGGTGGGCAGGTTAAGGCTTACAATATCCTCATCGCTGATGCCTTTAACATGTTTTATTACTGCACGAAGGCTGTTGCCGTGAGCAGCAACCAGGATTTGGTCGTGCTGTTTCAGCGATTCGCGGATTTCGTTTTCCCAATAGGGAACCATACGCTCAACTGTATCTTTCAGCGATTCGGTTACAGGTGCATCGTTTCCAATGGCTTTGTATTTGGGATCGAGGCGTGGGTTGCGTGGATCGTCGGCTGCAATTTCGGTAGGTGGAATATCATAGCTGCGACGCCAGATCAGGACTTGTTCATCGCCGTATTTCTGAGCAGTTTCAGCTTTGTTCAAACCTTGCAGGTTTCCGTAATGTTTCTCGTTCAGCCTCCAGCTTTTTTCGACCTGTATCCACATGAGGTCCATTTCTTCGAGCACCAGGTTCAGTGTTTTAATTGCCCTTTTAAGGTACGAGGTATAGACCAGACGGAAATCGAAACCGTTTTCTTTTAACACTTTACCGGCTTCGGTGGCTTCTTTTACACCACGCTCCGAAAGATCCACATCTGTCCATCCCGTGAAACGGTTTTCTTTGTTCCATTCGCTCTCGCCATGGCGAAGCAGTACTAATTTTTTCATCTTTATGTGTTTTAATATATGTAATTATCTGAATGTCAATCGAATTGCATTGCAAATACGATAGTGCAAATGTAAGATTTTCAGAGGTAGTGAGCAAGTAGTATTTTGTTGTGATTTATAAAGAATGTTAATGGAGTGAAATTCACAATCCAGGCTTCCAGATTTTAACACCCCTCAATAATCATCATCCCTGAATTCCGATTTTTAAAGTATTTTAGCCGGATAATTTATTAGAATGAATTTGTACTCGGCGCCATTATGGATCAGGATGCTTTACCCCACAGGTCTGATATGGCGTATTCCAACCAACAAGCGTGAGATTTTTCTCACTTTCGACGACGGTCCTGTACCCGAAGCCACACCGCTGGCACTTGAAATACTGAAGAAATACAATGTGAAAGCCACTTTTTTCTGTGTAGGCGCGAATGTGCAGAAATACCCGGAAGTTTACGAAATGCTGGGTAAAAACGGACATACCACAGGCAATCATACCTTTCGTCATGTAAAAGCCTGGAAAACAGGTTACAACACCTATTTATCGGAAGTTGAAGAGTGTAGCAAGCTAGTCAACAGCAATCTGTTCCGACCTCCGCACGGCCAAATCAACCGCAAAATTGCCCGCAAGCTTTGTCCCGATTTCAAAATTATAATGTGGACGGCATTATCCGGCGATTATAACAAGAAACTCAGCGGGGAACAATGCCTGGCTAATGCAATAAAAAACACCCGACCCGGTTCCATTATCGTTTTTCACGACAGCATCAAAGCCCGCGAACGCATGCAATACGCACTTCCGTTATATATTGAGTATTGTTTGAAAGAAGGATATTCCTTTAGCACACTTAAGTAATAAGAAAAACATTTCAGCTCTTTTTAAGCAATACATTTAGTGGTGGCTGGTGGCTGGTTACTGGCTAAATGTCTCCTTTGATTATTCTCTATTCACTATTTTTACCCTGAGCGGTTCCGATAGCTATCGGAACGAAGGGCACTATTCACTATTTTTACCCTGAGCGGTTCCGATAGCTATCGGAACGAAGGGCACTTTTCACTTTTCCTACCTCTTCACCACCACCTTGCGCGTAACAACCCCACCATTATATCCAATCCTAACCAGGTACATCCCGGCACTCAGATTTTTTATGCCAATCTCTATGCGGGCATCATCCTGGTTTCTGATTTGTACTTTCTCCTGTTTCCCTTCCATCGAAAGGATTTCGATTGAATTAATTTTTCCCAGGTTATGCTGTACGTACAAAAAATCACTGGCCGGATTTGGCATAAGCACCAGGTTTTTCCCGGCAGGTAAATCATCCTTACCTAAAGCAACGGTGTTGTTGGCTGATACCAGCCATAGGTCAGGGTCGAATTTTACCGAGTCGATGGCGAAGCCGGGGTTTACTGTAAACATTTCGCCCGAGAAAGTGTGATTAAAAACCAGGGTAGTATCGTTGCCGCCTCCATAAAAACGAATGGGGACAGGCATTTCGAAGAAATCGACAGAAGCATCCGACTGGCTCTGGTAAATGGTTACCGCAGCAAAATGATCCTCTGATTGACCAATATTCACGGTATAAGTCGGATATCCCTGCCCGGTGTACCAATCGGCAAAAAAGCCGGTAAGGTCCATTCCCGAAACTGTTTCCATATGCCCTTTAAAATCGGAGGTTAATGCAAATCCATACTCAAGCTTCGGGTCTTTAAGGTAATTATTCATTCCTTTAAAGAAGTTTTCGTCGCCAACCACCCATCGGAGCATATGCAGCAAGGTGGCACCTTTGGCGTACGAAAGGCGCGAACTAAAAATCCTGCCGACACTGGTGGTATCATCGCAATACACCGATCCTGCGGGTTGGGTACATACATAGGAAATATTATTGTTTTTCCAGATCGGCCAGTAGAACCCATCGAACAAATGCTCATAGGTAAGCCCTGCCAGGTAAGTGGCAAAGCCTTCGTTAAGCCATATATCGTGCCACGAGCCACAGGTTATCATATCACCAAACCATTGATGAGCCAGTTCATGAGCAATAATTTCGTGATTAAAAGCTCCTTTCCCCATAAATGACATGGTTTGGTGCTCCATACCTCCGCCCCATCCGAACTGGGCATGCCCGTATTTTTCGGCCCGGAAAGGGTAAGGAGTAAAAAGCTCCTCGAACAAGGCCAGACTCGGTATAACCGTTGCGGCATTTTCGCGCAAAGCGAGCGAATCTTCGGGATAAACATAATTAAGTATCTCGAGCGAATCGGTACCTTTAATATAATAATCCGAAAAACGCGCATAATTGGTTGATGCAATAGCGATCAGGTACGAAACGATGGGATACCGGTGTTTCCAGTGAGCGATGGTGAAATTTGTACCGAAGGGTTTCTCACTCATCAGCACCCCGTTACTGGCTGCATGATTTCCGTTTGGTGTAATCACGAATACATCGATGGAATCAATTTTATCGGTAAGGTCATTTTTCGAAGGCCACCAATCGGCTGCGCCGTAGGGTTCGCTCAGCGTCCACATACCCGGGGCACCAGCATGAATTGCGTTACCAAACGAACCGAAACCGCTGGTTGTCGGATTGCCGTGATAGTAAACAGTAACTGAGTCCAGGGTCCCTTCCGGTATAATCTGGCCAAATGGAACCGTTATTACATTGCCGGTATGATTAACGCCGTAAACAAAACCATGATGCATTGCCGAGTCGGCCGACATACCGGCATTGAGTTCGAACTGAATGCTTGTCATTACCGGCTGTGTGGGTACAAAATAAGAAGTAACCGCGCCACGTATATAAGCCTGGGCCGGATCGGCAAACCAGTAAAACCGGTGGTACTTTAAATCGTAATTATTTACAATAAGTTGCTCATGGGGCTGCCTCAGCTTTTCGAATGAGGCTTTCCGGCTTCCCGAAAGCAGCTCAAGGTTACTTATCGAAGGTGCCTGGGCAAATAACCCTGAGCAAGTGAATGCTATAAGAAGAGTAAATATGGAAGTACTTATGTATTTCATGGCATGTGGATTTGTGGATTACGACTGTAAAGATAATGAACTCTGCAGTATATAACAATTGAAAGCTTGTTATGATGGCCGTGAGCGGAAAGACAGTATCAGAATTTAAAATAAATATATGGTTGATGGATGTATAAGGAGGAAAGTGAATTATATTTGTTGGGAGGAATAAGTTAGTCACAAGTTTATTCCGGCAGAATAATTTGCATTACTTAAACATTGTATACTTTTACAGAAAAAAAACTGAATTCTTGAAAATAGAACAAAACATAGAAAGACTAAAGTATCTACTATCATTATACAAAATGTCAGTAGAAAGTCTTCTTTTGATTATTAGTGAAGGTTTGAAGAAGCCAATCATCAAAGAAAATATTCTATCTGATGAAATCGAATTAGGTCATTTGAAAAGAATAGACAAAGTTTTTAATAAAGGCCTTCACTTTTACCTTGACCCTAAATCACCTGAAATATCAAAAGACGCAAGTATTTTTTTTCGTAAACAAAAATTTGATGTAGAACTCAATATTGGGGCAAAGAAGATTGTCAATCAATTCGAAGAATTTAAAATTTCACTTTCAGCAATAGCTAAACTGGCTGAATTGAATATAGATAGAACTTTGCCAATTTTTAGAATTAGCGACAATCCTAAGGAAGTCGCTAAACATATTAGAAAACAATTTTACCCGGAATTCACTAGTGATAAAAAAGAATTTCTAAAATCAATAATATCAAAATTAGCTGAAAATAATATTCTTGTGTTTGAATTTGTTGAAACATGGAATAAAAAAGAAAAAGCCAATATTGATGGTTTTTTCCTAAACCCAAATGTAATTGTTCTGAAACGTCAGCAAACATCCTTCAGAAGAGAAATTTTTACCCTTATCCATGAACTTGGACATTTCCTAATTGATGAAGAAGAAATTGAACAGTTAGATTACAATAGTTTAGGTAAAACTAACTTATCTGCAATTGAAAAATGGTGTAATGATTTTGCTTATCATTATTTAATAGGCGACTTGAGTAATGTTTTAGAAAAAGTTGAAACCGCCGATTATACAAATGATTATCATTTTGAACTTATTAAAACCATTTCCAATAAAACCCATTTAAGCCAAATCGCACTTTTTACTAGACTTTTGTTCCAAAATAAAATTTCAAGAAATAACTACAATACTATTAAAGCTGACTTTGATGAACGATTCAGGGTTAGGCAAGAAGAAGAAAAAAAGCAAAGAGAATTAGACAAGCAAAATGGAATTACGACAAGAGGAACCGCACCAAAACCAATTAATTCTCCTTTATTAATATCAACCATTCAGACAGCATTTTATGGCGGCATTATAAATGAATATGAAGTCTGTAAAAGACTAAATATCAAACCAGATAAATTAGAAAAGTATATTCCATGAAAGTAATAATCGACACAAATTCCCTTTTGTCGTTGGTTCGTTACTACCTACCTTTCGATAAAAATTCAGTTTTATATGATTTTATTAAATATAAAATTGAACAAGGTGAAATAATTATTATTGACAAGGTGCTAGAAGAATGTTCGTACAATTCAAAAGGTCTTGTTATTCAGAAACTTTCATATTTGGAAAACAAATCATTTCTTAAATCAGCAAAACTTCCATTAAAAACTGACAGTTTAATTGCTCCTTCACCTGCAAAGTTTTTACGCCAAGTTGACAATCAATTTGTTAATTCAATCGTTCTTAAACAGCGAAAATTGACTGATGTTGAGTATGAAAATCAAAAAAACTACTTCTTGGAAGATGCTGACATGAAGCTTATATTATTGTGTTTAAATTTAATGAAAGATGGTGTTGACAAAGAAATAATTCTTGTTACAGAAGAAACCGAAAGTAGCAACGATAATAAACTATTTAAGAAAATACCTGCAATTTGCAGAGAATTGAATATTAAAACAATGTCTATTCCAGAATTATTAGAGAAATATGATGGCATTGATGTTGAATTCAAATAAAAACCTGTGCCAACTAACGATATAACAAATGGCGGGTAAGGAATAAAACTAGTTAACTTGGTCCCCACAGGCACTTATCATATCCTAAGCGTTTACATTGCTATTTTAAAAATGAACAATTGCATAGATTTGAGCATTTTCTATACAGACTGATTTTTAAATGTATAGATTTTGTCGATTTCTTTACAAAAGACACTATCTTTGTATAGATTTTTAAAAATACTTTACAATGACAACATGGGGATTACCCGAATTACCGTTAAATATTGACTTAGAAACCAAAAAGGTATTAAAAGCTTTACCTTCAGCACATGCGGCTTTGGCAGAGTTAAAAGGAATTGCATCGACAATTCCCAATCAAAATATCCTGATTAACACACTTGGATTACAAGAAGCGAAAGACAGTTCTGCGATTGAGAATATAATTACGACTCACGATGATTTATACAAATCAGAATTGAATTTTGACGCATTTAAATCGCTTCAGGCAAAGGAGGTTCAGAATTATATTTCAGCTTTAAAAAAAGGATTTGAACTTATTACAAAGACCAATCTGCTGACAAATAATAGCATTCTGCAGATTCAGGAAGTATTAGAGGAAAATAAGGCTGGATTCAGAAAACTGCCCGGTACTGCATTGAAAAATGCTGCAACTGCTGAGACTATTTACACTCCACCTCAAGATTATGAGGAAATAATGGCTCTAATGGCAAATTTGGAGCGATATATAAATGATTCAGAAATGCAGGATTGCGACCCATTGATTAAGATGGCAATTATTCATTTTCAATTTGAGAGTATTCACCCATTTTATGATGGAAATGGCAGGACAGGCAGGATCATAAACATACTATATTTGATTCTGCAAAATCTCCAGTCATTACCGATTCTATATCTGAGCAACTATATAATTAAACACAAACCTGATTATTATCGGCTTTTGCAAAAAGTTCGGGATGAAAATTTGTGGGAGGAGTGGTTATTGTTTATGATAAATGGAGTTGAACAAACTGCTAAAGAGACGATTGAACTGATTATTAAAATTAAGGAATTAATGCTTGATTATAAGCACCGACTCAGAGGTAATTACAAATTTTACAGTCAGGATTTGTTAAATAATTTATTCAAGCACCCATATACTAAGATTGAATTTGTTGTAAATGATTTGGGAGTATCAAGATTAACAGCGGCAAATTATTTAAACAAATTGGCTGATGATAAAATGTTGCGAAAAGACAAATTAGGAACTGGAAATTATTATATTAATGAAGAATTATTTCGATTATTGGCAAATAGATAAAAATGCACAGGCAGTATCATGCTGCATAATCATTATGGGTTTCAATGGTTTGAGAAGGGTTTTAACATGCCAACGATTTTATACCACCAACCTCAATTCAATACAATTATTAATATGTTAAGGATCAAAGATTCACCCTTAAACACTATCAATAAAATTCACTGATTATTTGAAAGTGGCGATACCCAGCCTTCGTTTCTTTAGAATAGTTGTGAAAACAATCTGAGAGATTTCTTTGTTTGGAATGTATAAAAATGGCACTTTCTAAAATTTAGCAACATTAAAATTAATAGGCATGATTCACAATAAAATTATCCCCAGCCTTTGGTTCAGGGCTGATGGGGGCAACATAGCAGGAGTTGTTGAATATTACAAAAATATTTTTGGCGCTGGTTTTACAGAAGGAGTAATTATGCCTCTTGGCAAGACCCCCGGCGGAAATACCGAAATTTGTGAAGTGAAAATTTTCGGTCAGAAGTATTCGTTTATGTGCACGGAAAAAGAACATCATTCCTTTAATGACGCGATATCATTCACTATCCATTGCGAAGGCCAGGAGGAGATTGATAAATTCTGGAACTATTTCACACACGATGGCGAAGAGTCACAATGTGGCTGGTGTATTGATAAATACGGACTTCGCTGGCAGGTGATTCCCTCAAATTTAGGCGAACTGATGAGTAAACCCAATTCAGGGGAGGTAATGATGAGGCAGAAAAAAATTGTGATTGAAGAATACTTAACATAAAGAACGAACTGTCAGAAAAGCCCTTTCAATGTGTAAACCCTTCAAAGGTTTATGATCCTTGAAGGGTTTTAAAAAAGTGGCTTCGTCACACGTTTTGGACACCGATATCAACCCGTCAGCACCCTCTCCTTATCAAACTTATTAGTTCGTGCATACGATTTGCATTGGTGCATAAAGGCCTGCAGGCGTGAGTCGATACTCGAATCCTCCTGCCCGTCGTAAGCAATATTTTCCCATGGGATGTTTTTATGGTCCTTACGGAAATCGTTACTCACCGTTGCCACCAGGGTTCCGGGCATACAGGTAAAGGGCATAATATACACCACGCCCGAAATATCGGTTTGCACCAGGCCGCCTGCTGATCCCAAAGCAGCTACCGGATCGCCGTCGTAATCCTTATGAACATACGGAGCGCTGTGTTTTATCATATCTTCCAGCTCAATATCCCTTTCCATTTCAACAAAGTTCTTCACCGAATTTTTAAGTTTATTTCCTGTATAATGCTGTCCCCATGCCTGGATTTTCGATTTGAACAAGCCTTTTATATCGCCTTTCCACATGCTGTCGCGCCAATAGCGGTAGGTTGAATACACAAGCCACTCTCCAAACGGCGCCATTATGGTTTCGGCTCCCAGGGCTTCGAGTTTTTCGACAAGGAATCCACTGCAATACGGATTATCGCGCATAAACGTTTCGCCAACAATGGCAACTATCGGCTTCCGCTTTCCTTTCACCACCTCGAGTTCGCTGAATGCTTTTCCTGCATTTTCGAGTGTTTTAGGTAAGGTGCGTGATCCGTTTTCGATGGATTCAATAACCTTATTCAGCCAGAATGTGTAGAGTTCGTTAGCCGAACCTTTCACTTTTTCGTAAGGCCGCTTTTCCTGCACCATTTTTTTCAGCAGGTCGGTAGCCACAATTCCCTTCCATGCATTGAGCCTGAATTTGCCCGATTTGCCTGGAGCTATTTCGGCATACGAATTATCATTGGTAGGGGTAAGTATTTCAGCTTCGACGTATCCCAGTCTGTCGAAAATAATACGGTGCAGTTTGTTATAATCGCCAAAGCGACACGGCCCGTTGTGATCGGGCATAAAAAAGGTCATTTTCGAGGGATCGGCACCCGGCTCCATTAATTTTTGAACAAAACTTCCTAAGGTGGCGATAAAAGGAAAGCATTCCTGCCCGTTGGTAAGCTTACGTGCAATTTGTATAGCATGTGCATCGGGCATAGGAAGCACCTCGGCTTTTATACCACATAGCCTCGATGAAGCCGCCAGCGCATGAATGGTGTCGCGGGCATAAGGAAGGTACAGGGTGCGTCCTTCCACTTTATTGATCACATTATGAATGTATTTAGGCGGTATCGCTTTCGAAGCACTGGCTGTCATATATCCATCGAGGCTGTCGAGGAATGCCTCCAGGCGGGTTACCATTCCAGCGTCGGCGCTGTGTTCGTCCACTTCGAGGTGAAGGTAAGGTTTGCCCTTCATTTCGTCGCGTACATAATGTGTAATAAAGGAGTCGGGACCGCAGCGGAAATTCCCCAGGAACACGCCGAAAAGCCTCTTATCTTTACGGATCAGGCGCGTTGCCGACAATATTTTTTGGCCGTTGGGCCAGTACATCATTTTATAATCATCAAAAATATCCTCCTCGTGCAGAGGCAGGAAATCCAATGGAATCGGAATGGTATCGAGGTTAATGAGTTTTTCGACCAGGCGTAGGTTTAAAGCCGGGTCACCCGCATTATAGGGGCGGCCGAGTATGATCATGGCTTTTTTATCGCCAGGCAGATTTTCGAGAATAACACGGCCTCTCGATTTCAATACAGCTTCAAATGCCATTTGCTGCTCATCAGCCAGCTTAATTGCTTTTTTGGTTTTCGATTTGGCTGTACCGAACTTCTCTTTCATAAAGGTTGAAAGCTCCTCGTTCAACACCCGTCCGAAATACCTGAAATGCAAAGTCGGAGTCAGGAATTTGTCCCTGATATTAATATCCTTAAATGCGCTGCGCAGCATAAACGGGTATGTCTGTATCCAGGGGCAGTTGGGATTGTTGGTAGGATTCGATTTGGCACCTTTGGCATTTACAATAAAGGGAACAAAAATATAATCCACGTTTTTCTCCAGCAGGTTATCCACATGACCGTGAATAAGTTCCACCGGGAAGCATGTTTCGGCAACCATCAGTTCGAGCGACTTTTTGGTAAGCTGGTAATCGGTAGGATCGGAAAGCACAACCCTGAAATCCCAGTTCGGTGAAATAGTTACGCCAGAAGGGGAACTGCTGCCAGAAAACCATCAATGCACGTGGAATGCCAATGGTGATGCGCGTATCGGGTGCTTCTTCCACAAAATCGCCCAACAGGTATTTCAGCCTTTCGTCGAAATAATTCGGGATATCTTTACCCTTGCCTTTGCGGTCGTCAATTTCGTATAATTCGCAACGGCCGCCATAAAAGAGAGCCTTCTTTTCGCCCGAAATCTTTACTTTTTGTATCTCACAATGGTTGGTACACGACTTACATGTAAAACTATCGGTGGTAAAAGGCAAATCGCTGATATGAAATCCCTTGAACCTTGATTTCTGACCTTCAGCCATTGATTTTTGCGCTAAAATGGCTGCGCCAATGGCACCGGTAACATCAAAATGCGGTGGGATAATGATTTGCTTGCCTGTAATTTTCTCGAAAGCAGCTACCACCGATTTATTGTTGGTGACACCACCCTGGAAAAATATTTTATCGCCTATAGGTTTATCGCCCACAACCTTCTGAATATAGTTCTGAACGATGGAGTATGCCAGCCCGCCGACCAGGTTATCTTTATTGGCGCCGCGTTGCTGATGTGAGTTAAGATCGGACTCCATAAAAACAGTACAGCGGTCGCCGAGCCTGACGGGTTTGGTGGCCGAAAGAGCCAGGTCTTCAAATTCGCGGATAATATTAATATTGAGTTTTTCCGATTGCTCCTCGAGGAAGGATCCTGTGCCGGCGGCGCAAACTTTATTCATCTCAAAATCGACAATTACACCGTCGCGGATCGATATGTATTTCGAATCCTGCCCGCCAATCTCAAAAATGGTATCAACCGTAGGATCGTGGTCGATGGCTGCTGTAGCCTGTGCGGTAATTTCATTCCGGATAACATCTGCACCTATAAAGTCGCCGATAAGGTATCGGCCTGAGCCTGTTGAACCGGCTGCAACAACCTCCACATCGGCTCCTATCTCATCAAATATTTCCCTCAGTCCAAGCTGAACGGCATTCAGCGGCTTGCTGGCGGTTGGAAGGTACCTGCGGGCTACCACATTATGTTCCGCATCAATCAGAACCACATTGGTACTCAGTGAACCAATATCAACTCCCAGCGAGACTTTAATTTTTTCGCCCGGTATTTTCTTTATCACAACCTCTTTATTGTATGTGGCTGAGGATGTTACGAGTTGATCGTGATGCACATTCTCATATTCCTTATTTTCGAGGTAATGATCGAGTATTTCGAGTCCTTTGTAAGGGATAAGGGTTTCAGTACCATTTGATAAAACGTGGTATATAGCCCCTATTGCTCCCATAGAAGCATGGTATTCGGGTACAATAAGCTGGCTTTCGTCCAACTCAAACACTTCGCGGAAAGCTCTTACCATACCGGCATTGGCAGCTACACCACCCTGAAATAAGAAGGGTGGATGAAGTTTTTTTCCACGCCCCAGGTTACTTTTAAAATTACGGGCAACGGCAAAGCACAGGCCGGCGACAATGTCGTGCAAAGGAGTGGCAATCTGCTGGAGGTGAATCATATCACTTTTAGCAAAAACGCTGCACCTGCCTGCGATCCGTGGCGGATTTTCGGACATTAATGCCAGCTTGCCAAATTCAATTTCGATGGGTACACCGATACGTTTTGCCTGCTGATCGAGGAAAGAGCCGGTGCCGGCGGCACACAGACTGTTCATGGCAAAATCCGACAGTTGGGCAAAGTCATTGTCCCTGCCATTCTCCATCATAATAAGCTTGGAGTCTTCGCCACCCATTTCGATAATGGTTCGGGCCTGCGGATAAAGCTCTGATGCTGAGGTTGACTGCGCAATAATTTCGTTGATAAATTGTCCACCTACCAATTCAGCCGCCTTTTGGCCTCCGCTGCCTGTAAATGCAATACTACCTATATTTTCGGCTCCGTATTGATCAATTATTTCAGCTATAACGCTATGCAATACATTAAATGGGCGCCCTTCGCAATAGGTATACCGGTTATCGATAATATTTCTGTTGTTATCCAGAACAACCGTGTTCAGCGAAATAGAGCCAAGGTCGAGGCCTAAATGAAAAAAATTGTCATGTGATGAGTTTTCCTGTTTCATAATCCTGTAATTAAATTTCAAAATCATGTAGCAAAATATGTATCCTGAGCAGGCAAGTGATAGAGGAACTACAATTCAGAACATTGAAAATACAAAGGGTAGCTTAATGGAGAGTACAGCTAGCTATGAATACATCAGATAATCAGCAGGAATACCAGAGAATAGTAATAAATTGTATCAATCTGCGGTATTCATTGTATCAAAGATAATCGAAAAAGGTGTTGAAACAAAATAATGATACGTTTACAGGCTTGGAATCGCAAAACAGGCCGAAATTCATTGCCAGGTAATTCCCTTATTCAATTAACCTGATTAATTCATAAAATCCTGAAAAGCCAAATACAAAGAACAAGAGAAGGTTTAATGGCATTAACGGTTATTTCAGAAATCATCACCTCCGGAAAGCAAATGAGAAAAGTTGATTTCGTTTACTCCCCGATTTTTTCCCATCTTTGCAAAAGCAAATACACTGAACTTATGGCATGGGGCCTGAAACGAACATTTAAACGGATTCTGAGCGTATTAACAACGGTAAGCGTGATTTTATATGCATGGTCGTGTGCTACCATTGTTTCGCCTACAGGAGGGCCAAAAGATATTAAACCACCCGATTTACTGAGTTCGCAACCGAAAAACCTCTCCACCAATTTCAACGGAAACAGGATTATCCTGAATTTTGATGAATATATTCAGCTGAAAACGCCTGAAAAATTCCTGCTTATTTCTCCTCCTTTAAGCAAAACACCTGATATTAAAGTCAAAGGGCGTTCCGTTATTATAAAATTAGAAGATTCGCTGCGGATTAATACTACCTACAATTTTTACCTTGGCGAAGCAATAACTGATATTACTGAGAGTAACCCTGTTCCCAACTTCAACTTTGCCTTTTCAACCGGCCCAACCATCGATTCGTTAAGCCTTTCGGGAAATGTTACCGATGCTTTTACCCGTTTGCCTGCCAAAGGCGTGCTTGTGATGTTGTATTCGGATTTTACCGATTCGGTTCCCATGAAACAGATACCGCTTTATGTATCGCGAACCACCGATAACGGCAGTTTCAGCCTTAACAGCCTGGCTTCGGGCAAATACCGAGCTGTAGCGCTGCTCGACGGCAACAGCGATTACAAGTATAACCTGCCTACCGAACAGATAGGCTTCAGCAGCGACTCTGTTGAACCTTCGTATAATACAGTAAATCTGAATGATACGAATGCAATTAAACAGTCTGATTTACCGAACCAGGTTTCAATCAACCTTTTCGCCGAACCGGATTCGACACAGCGGGTACTTAAAAGTGTAATTGCTTCAAAAAACAGGCTATCATTGATGTTCCGGTATCCTGTAAAATCGCCGGGTTTCCGCGCGCTTAATGTCCCCGACTCACTGCCCTGGTCAGTACAGGAATGGAATCCGGGTAAGGATACACTAAATGCATGGCTTGTAAATACGCCCGACACACTTAAGCTGGAAGTTTCGGAGAAAGGAGTAGTATTGGATACCGTTACAATTTCTACGGCTATGAAAACAACCGGCAGGTCGCGGAATACCGAAACTGCTACACCTCTGAGGTTTACCACTTCGGTACTATCGAGGGTATTGGGTTATGGCACTCCTTTGGTAATAAGCTTTGTTAACCCGGTGAAAGAAGCGTTCAATGATTCGCTGCAGCTTACGGTCATGACTGAAAAAGATACCACAATCGTGAAACCACAGGCAGCATTTACCGATAGCATCCACCGGCATTTGTTGGTAACGCATAACTGGAACCCTGCCGAAAGCTACGACCTCTATATCCCGAAAGGTGCATTTACCGATATATACAGCGATTCCTGCGACTCAACACATGTGGCATTCAGAATAAAATCCCTCGACGAATACGGTAAGTTTGCTGTAACTGTAAACCGCCCCGATCAAAGCTATCCTGTTATCATACAACTTATTACCGAAAAAGGAGCTGTGATAAGCCAGCAAATAATAACAAGCGAAAAACGGGTTGATTTCGGTATATTATCACCGGGTAAATATGGTTTGAAGGCCATTTTGGATTCCAACGCGAATGGCAGGTGGGATACCGGGATATTCTTAAAGAAAATCCAGCCCGAAAAGGTAGTAGTGCACCCCAAAATATTTGAGGTGCGCACCAATTGGGAACTGGAAGAAACATGGGATTTGTAGCCGGGAAGAAACTCCCGGCTCAAATAACTACTTTAAAAGAATTACTGTGCTTCGTTGCATTTATTAATGCAGGTAATAATATCGAGAAGCGTGCTGTTTTTCAGCGAATAATGAATCTGTTTTCCATCACGTTTCGAAGCAAGAATACCTTTACTCTTCAGTATGTTGAGGTGATGCGATGCTGCAGCCTGCTCAATATGCAGTGATTCGTATATTTCGGTAACATTAAGTTTTTTGTTGTTGTTCAGCAATTCAATAATTGCTATACGCATCGGGTGAGCCATGGCGCGCAATTTACTTGCGGCAGCTTCGAGTTTTACAATATCAAGTTTCAATTGTTCAGTCATTTTTTATAAATTTTTTACAAAAGTATAAATAAATACATTACCCATGCGTAAATATGTAAATTTATTCATGCGTATTTAAAAATAATTTTTAATTTACTGATTATCAGCTGTATGCAAAATGATAAATATTTGTTAAATTACTAAGTATCAGGATTGTGATGAAAACGGGCTATTTTATCCGGATGTTTTACCTTCGAATAAATCAGTAAATGCAAAGGCAGTTCCGTCGAACAGGCCCTTATCGCTTAGTTTCAGTTCAGGAATTACCAGCAGCGCCATAAACGAAAGAGTCATAAAAGGAGCTTTTAACGGGCCACCCAGGGCAAGTGCTTTGTTATTGATAGTTTCGTAATCGCGGGCAACTTCGTATCCATCGGCGGCGGCCATTAAACCTGCAACAGGCAATGGTAGCTCATGAAGCGTTTGCCCGTCGGTAACTGCAATGCCACCTTTATTTTCGACCAGGCTGTTGATAACCGCTACCATATCAGCATCGTTGGTGCCGATACAGATAATATTATGACTGTCGTGCGCCACGGTTGATGCCATGGCTCCGTGTTGCAAACCGAAACCGCTGATATAGGCTATTGCCGGCTTCGAAGGTTGATAGCGGTTGATTACGGTTATTTTCAGAATATCACGCTGAATATCGCTTACCACTTTCCCATCCTTAAGCAAAGGGTTAACAAGGAATTGCGCGGTAACAAGATCACCGTCGAAAGCACGGATCACTTTCAGTTTCCCGACACTTACAGCAACTTCGAGATCGGAAATTGTAATATGTGAAGCTACAAAACGATTGGGAGTTTCAAAACGCTCTGACTTTAAAAGTGACTTTCCTTCGGAAGCTAGCAGGTTTCCATCAATATAGGTTTTTTGAATTCTGAAATCATCCAGGTTATCAATAATCACCATATCGGCTGCATCGCCGGGTTGAAGAAGTCCGCATTTCAGTCTGTAATGCTTCGCGGGGTTAAGTGTGCATGCTCTAAGCACTGCCATTGGGTCATATCCTGCTTTTAATGCCCTTGTAACCAGGAGGTTTATATGGCCGGCAACCAGTTCGTCGGAGTGCTTATCGTCACTGCAAAACATAACTTTTGCAGGATGCGAAGCCAAAAGCGATACCAATGCATCGAAATTGCGGGCCGCACTACCTTCGCGGATAAGAATATGCATACCTGCATTTATCTTATCGATAGCCTCTTCTATATTGGTACACTCGTGATCGGTTGTAATACCGGCAGTAGCATATTTCGTAATATTTTCTGCATTCAGACCGGGTGCATGACCATCAACCGGTTTGCTGTATTTTTTAGCGGAAGCCAGCTTTTTATGAACTTCATCATCCCCATAAATTACCCCGGGGAAATTCATCATCTCCGAAAGGTAAAAAATATCATCACGTTGAAGTAACTGATCGATCTGGGCAGAATCTATCACTGCTCCCGACGATTCAAACCCGGTAGCAGGAACGCAGGAAGGCGCACCAAAGTGAAATTTAAAAGGTGACTGATTCCCGTTATTTATCATAAAATCGACACCTTCCATACCCAGCACATTAGCTATTTCGTGCGGATCGGATACCGTTGCTGTAGTTCCATGTACTACCGCCAGCCTGGCAAATTCAGCCGGCACCAGCATAGAACTTTCGATATGCACATGGGCATCGATCAAACCGGGAAGAATATATTGGGTTTCGGAAACTTCGCCTGCCGTTACCGAAGATATTTTACCATTTGAAACTCCGATTGTACCGGGGAATATCCTGCCGGCAACTACATCAATTATCTGACCTGAAAGTGAAAAGGTATTTTGCATAGCATTTTTTAAAGAAATGTGAATGAAAAGCAAAAGTAATGATTTTCATACTTACTGATTATTGCTAAAGAAATGACCTGACTTGTAGATATGATCAAAAAAAATGAACCCCGACAAACTAATTTTCTGACGGGGTTCAATAATTCAGGATCTCAATATTTTATAAGCTTATGAGAGCCAGACAATTGTCCACATATTGATATTGTCAATACATAGGTACCTGACGCGATCGAACTAATAATAATGGATTTAAAATGTGCTCCTTTACTAAAATATTCAGCCGGACTAGTTAAAACAGATTGACCAAGGGTATTTCTTAAAGAGAAAGTTATGTCTCCTTCGGAGATTAGGTCGAAGCGGATATTTACTGATTCGTTTGCCGGATTTGGATCAACGGATTTGATTGTGGCCGGTTTTACTTTAGAATCTCCGTTTGGGAAAACCGGTTTTTCCTGGTTAACAAGGGATAGTAAATAATCGCGATAAACGACAAATTCGGGCTGTGACCGTGGTTTGTATTCCTGATAACGCCCTATGGGGCAGCTTTTTGTTGAATCCTCTGCGGCTAAAAGATAGGTGTAACCTAAGTCGATAATTGCAAATATCGAATCGTTGAAGTTGTCAGGGTTCTCAATTACATTTTCGAACCAGTTAATTGCTTCCACATAGTTTCCCATTTCGATATTGCACCGGTTTGCGTTAAATGAAGCAGCTTTATGCAAAGAAGTATCATTTGCAATGGTAGGATTTGTTTCATAAAACTCTTTCAAACTATTAAAATCCTCGCCAGTGCTTCCTTCAAGAAAATATAATTCCGACAATGCCGATTGAGCATACGCAGTTGCAGGGTACTGATCAATAACTGATGAAAATGTACTTTTGGCCATCGTGTAATCTTCAGCCTCAGTATAACTAAGACCCAATTGATAAGTTGAGTCGGCAGCTTTGAGGCTAAGATCAGTTTCACTTCCACCACCACCACCTGAACAATCATAGCCAAGCGGCCATACCGGATTCGAGTAAAAACTTGAAGAAGCAGGTGTAATGCTCAGAATTAGAGGATATAGTTGAGGTGAAATATTGGCACCCCAATAATTCTTTTCAATATTGTAACTTGAATTAGGCGGGCTATTAATGCATTTAACCCGTGCAGTAGTAGTATTGTTCGCTTCAATAGCATTGTGAGTAAATAGTATTGGAAAATTCCCGGTTGATTCAACCTGTGTTGTTGTATTAAAGGATATTTGCTGCGTTTGCGATACACTGGTTGCACTGCATAATCCATACATATAGAGTGTACTGTTATTCAGGCTTTCAACTCCTTTATTATTTCCATTCATTGTATTATTATTTATGGTAGCTCGTGAATTAAAAAATATGGCACCAGTGCCGGTACAGTTGGTAATCGTATTTACACTAAACAGGTATGGAGTAGTGACCTTACCCGAATTCCAAACTTTAGCACCATCAGGATATTGGTTGATAGTGTTATCAATTATAACCCATCTTTTTACCCCATCTAATGAAATTGCCGGAAACGTTGTTATTCCATTACCTTGAAACACATTGTAACGGATAAAAGCAAGATTTACCGGAGAAAATGTACTGCCCTTGATGTCACAATATGATTTTGTGAAATTGCAGTACTCTATTATTGTCTGATCATTAATCCCTTTGTAAGCACAGTTATTGAAATTGCAATAGCTTATACTTATACTACCCGTTGCATTATTGGTAATAACCTCTAACATTTGACCGGTACCACCATCAAAAGTTCATTATTGCAGGCACTCAATGTACCTTGTATTTCAATTTTGTTGGCCGATGCCGGATAATCCTTTATAAACTGTACCCCATTTTCAATAACCAGGTTCGCGCCTGCCTGAACTGTTAAATTTCCTCCATTAAGCAAATGGACTTTTGAATTTGCTTTTAATGTTAAAGTACTGCCTGTTTTTAGTGTTGTATTATTCGAAATACCAATTAAGCCATGGCAGCTAAGGTTAGTTTGAGTAAGGTTATCGTGTAGCAAAGTGGGATATTCGAAGGAGGTGTAGTCACCGATGTTACCTGCATCTGTAGCATTTGGATTATCAGGGCCATATGGTTGTTGCTGACTATCCTGTACATCAACATAGTTGAACAATTCAGTAAATGATTTATAACCATCACTGTTTACATCTACATTTGTAAAATTCCCTGCAGGGCTTTGCACGTAATAAGTGATACCCGTAGGAGTTTTACCATTGGCACTTGAATAGAGGTGAAAAATAAACTCACCATGGTTGTATTGCCTTGTATTAATAATTTCGTTTTCAAGATGTGGTATATTGCAATAATTTACACCCGAAACCCTGTAACAATCATCAGCAGGGGTAGCTAATCCACCATTAGGATAGGGCATGGTCGCAGCGACAAAGTAATTTTTATCATTTGTTAATTCCGTAACAAAATCACCACCCGTGCAATTCTGCATCCATATTACCCTCTTATTGGCAGGTATTGCATTAACCAACGGCCCAAACTCGGAATCAAGCATGATGCCATCCTGAAGTTTAAGCGCACCATGAGTTAACGTTGTATCCATCACTCCATGCCCGAAGGTAAATACAAACAGGAAATCATCCTCTGTCACATGGGGCATACCATTACTGCCATTAGCCAAGCCTCCAAGTACTTTCTGCACATTGGATATGGTTGCTGAGTAGTCGGTAATATAATCTATTAATAATCCAGAATTCCCAACAGTATAACGTGGATTTTGAGATGCATAATCAGTACCATCTGCATAAAGTACAAATACTTTATTATGTTCAAATCCAAATTTTGTTACAAGCATTTCCCACATCAGGTAGGTGTCGTTCCAAAACTCATCGTAATTACTGTTGGGGTTTGCAAATTGCCCCTGGTAGCCATCGCCGGGAGCATCGCCGGTAATAATTACCGCATACTTTTGGGGGTTTTGGGCTAAAGTGCCATACAAACCGGCACACATGAACAGTAAAAGAATTAAAAAGTGTTTTGTTTTCATAATCATAAATGAGTTAAAGTGTTAATTAATATTACTATAGTTTAACCACCTTACGCGAATACACGTACCTGCCTGCCTGTAAACGAACAATATACACGCCAGCTTTTACCTCCTTTCTGTTAAAGCCCTTACACTGCCAGGTGTGGCAGTACTTACCCGGTGGTTGGGTTTGGTCGGTTAATCGTTCAATTAGTTTTCCGCTTAAATCAAAAATATCAAGTTTTACGATGCATTTATTATTTACCGAATAGGATATTTCAGTTTGCTCGGTAAAAGGATTGGGAGTTATAAGCAATTCATTTGCAGGTAATTCATTAAGTCTTATTTTAGTAAAGATGTTGTATTTTGAGAAATAAATATCCGAGGCAGAATCACTTGATACACTTCCTTTATAATAAATGATTCCGATATCACTATTGCCTAATTTTATTAAATTGGGTTCAAAAAAAACGCCGTTTACAGAGTCTATAATTTCACCAATCCAGCTATTATTTATTTCTCTGTAATTTATTATATAGCTCATATGTACATTATTAGGTAAATCAATATATTGTCTAACAGAAATATTACATAGGCTATTGTAATCAATAACAAGTTGGTGATAATATGAATTATAATTTACTTCCACACTATCAACTGGTAACCAACCAATCTCACTTGGGTAGCGGTAAAGAGTAGCATTATCCAAGGAAGGCGATGGATGAATAAATTGTCCCCAAGAAAAGTGGGGTATAGAGTTCTTGTCAACATCTATTGAATTTCCCCACCATGATCGATTAGTTGTGTCACTAATATTTTCAATAGGTGCCCATTGATTTGTATTCCGGTAAAAATAACAGTATATAACTCTATCATCATACCTGCTTTCATTGGGATAATGATGAGTCCCAACACAATGCAAATTATTTGAACTGTCTGCAACTATTTTCTTTATCCAAAAGAATTCACCATTCTGGGCATAAGGTATTTTCACCTGCGACCAGCTATTGTTCTCTCGGTATTTGTATACCAATTTTACTTCATTGTTATACCATGCATGCCAAAAGCAGTATAATCTATTTGCATTATCAACCACTACAAGTGAGTTATTTGATCCATACATGTTGTCTGAAACAACAAAAAGATTACTCCAGGTCGTACCATCAAATACTACCATAAAGATAAGAGTATTTGCAGGATCCATAGCATCACCTTCAAAAGATACATACAAATAATTTTGTAAGTCGCATGCTATATCTGGTAATGCAAACCATTGTAATGAATTGTCAGCAATAGCAATTGGTGTGCTCCATGTATCGCCCTGGTTTTCGGATTTGGAATACATAATTTTTCGGTACCCCTGGGTTATCATCATGCTCCATACTGCATGTATGGTGCCGTTATGGTCAACAATCATTCGGGGTGCATTGCAATGCTTGCCCATATTGGATGCATTAACAGGTGTGCTCCAGCCCTGGGCAAAACTGGTATAAACCAGGTTAAAAAGAAGTATGAGGAAAATGAAAAATGTGCGGTTCATGCTAATAAATTATAAATGGAAGGAATAAAGATAAACATATTAAAGCAATATGGATACTACTCTATCCCAAAAAACAAAAAAAATTAATACGTTAAAAAGAAATATAGATTAGCATGGATTGCTCAAGGCTGGCGGAGGGTAATAGCGGGAAAGAGAATATTGTTGTGAGCGGAATTTATACCAGTTATACCGACTTATAAACCGGTACCAATTCATGCTTCATATCCGAAAAATATTTTTTTGCAGCCGGGTAATCAGTGGTAAATCCAAGTAAAAACCCGCCTCCGCCTGAACCGCATAGTTTAAGCTGGAATTTGCCACTATCGAGCCCCCATTGCCATGCCGGCATAAAATTTTCGGGGATCATATTGGCAAAATATTTAAGCTGAAAAGCCGACACTTTGATAAGCGACTTAAAAAAAGAACGCATATTTCCACTCAGGATATCAGTGATGCATTGATTTACCCAGGGAATATAATCGGTCTTAAAAATGGTTTCATATTCTTTAAAACGCATTTGCTCCAGGAAATGGTTTACTAATGGTCCGGTTTTACCGGTTTTCCCGGTATCCACCAAAAAGATAACGCCTTCGCTCTCGAATTTGGCTCGCGGAACACCCGTGATGGCAATATCCTCACGCGAATGAATAAGCAAAGGATGCTGCAGGTAACAATTCAATGGATCGATACCACTGCTTTTACCATGAAACAAGGATTCCAGTTTCGCGAAAATCTCCCGAAGCCTGCTTATATCTTTACCTGAAATGGATTCAGTAGCATCAATCCTATTTGTACAATACTTTTCATAAATTGCTGCAACCAATGCACCGGAGCTGCCGATGCCATAACCTTGCGGAATGTTTGATTCGAAATACAATCCCCTTTCGATATCATAGGCGAGCGTTTTAAAATCAATGTTACAAGGCATTTCACCATCCGCTTCGAGCTGAAGCATAAAATCGAGAAATTCTTTCAAGCGCTGGTTCGACAGCACAGCGAATTCGTAATCCGTGTATTTGTCGTCGTTGATAAAACTCAGTTGCCCTGTAAAATGTGTATAAGGTATAGTGAGTCCTTTCGAATTGAAAAGTATGCTGTACTCGCCAAATAACAATACTTTGCCGTAAAATATATCTGATTTGCTGATCATTCCGTTCTTTTTACAAAAACTTCTTATTTAACAATTTAGTATGGTATGACTGATTTTTTCAGGCCCACTGCCATAAAAATCGTTTAACCAGGTATTCTGTTCAATGTTTTTTATAATATCTTCAACAATCAATTTGTCAACTTGTTCAAATTGTTCTTCAAAAAAGAGTAAATGCACATTCGGACCTGCATCGAGTGTGAAACATATATCAAGGCCGGTTTCCTTACGCAGCTGTTGTATTCGTGTGATAATTCTTACAGTTTCAGGCTCCATAAGCATAAAACCATCTTCCGAAGTCATCATAAGCGCATGCAAAGTAAAGGCTTCATTTTCAACAATCCTGATAAAAGATTGTTTATCGCCTGATTTAAGAGCAGCTAACAATTGAGTTGTGTTATCGTGTGCCTGAATGATTCTTGCTGTAGCAAAAGGGTGATCGTTCATTCGCTTATGTCCTTCAGAGCTAGAAACCGATTTTTGATCCTTGTTAACCATTATTATGGTATCCCTTAATGTATTGAAAACAGGATGAACATCGGAAACGGGTAATGCAAGCAGATCCGTTGAACCGGGAAGTGCTTCGGTTAATCCCCACACCGTGAAACCGGGAAAAAGCGACCTGCAGGCGCTTCCTGAGCCAAGTCGGGCAACATAGGAAGCTTTGAACCTGAATTCATTCTCATCCGTAATAATTCCCAAAAGTTCAGCTTCGAGCGAGCAGAGGCAAAGTGCCAGTGCGCTGAATGCGGATGCGGATGAGGCAATACCTGCCGAATGTGGGAATGTATTATGAGTTTCGAGTTTAAGTTTTACCTGCGAAAGCCAGGGAAAAATATCGGTTACCGATTGCAAATACCTGGCGGTTCGATCGCCAAAATCAGGTTTCTGCCGGCCTTCGAACCAGAAATCGAGTTCAATATCACCTTCTATATCCCGCGGGAATGCGGTGAGTTTGGTTTCGGAATAAGCCCTGGATAATGTCATGCTCAGCGAAGGATTCACCGGCAGTTGACGCCCGGTTTTACCCCAGTATTTCACCAATGCAATATTACTTGGCGACCGCCATGAAACTGAGACAGGTTCGGATAAAGATGAAGTTAATTTAGTACCCTGGAAATCAGTAGTCGACATTTGGATGCTCAATTTGGTTGCTAAAGTACGATATCGTGGAAATTAAATCCTATTTCGAGTCTTTTACTTTTGAGATAGGCAGGAAGCAAAGCCACATCTTCGCGCCAGGTAAGCATGCAAAAGTCGCCACCCCAGGCTCCCAATGACTTTACTTCTCCCGGAAGATCTTTAAAAATAGTCTGCCTGATGGAAGGCATGCCTGTTACACTGCTGATCAGCGTTTCATGATCACGGATCACCGCTTCAAACTCCGGCAGAGTTGCTGCACGTAACATCCGACCGGTAAGTAAGTTTGCTTCGTCGATCATTTCTTTTGAAGGATCAGAATTTCTTTTCTGAAAATTATTAATTCCTTCGGCCGAATCCTGTTTCTTACCCTGGTAAACAAAGAAAATACTGTCGGCAAATACAGGTGAAAATTTCACAGGCTCAATTTCCGGCTGCTGATCCCTGAGGGTATACAAAACCGGTCCGTTACTGATAGCACATGCTATATCGTAACCCGAACCTTTCGAAACCTCAAAATGCAGTTTAAAGGGGTCAATTCCGGCCCAGCCGGCAATAGCAGCAATAAGGGTTGAACTGCTTCCCAAACCCCAGAGTATGGGATAATTCAAGGTTGAAACAACATGATAACCCGTTGATTTATTGCAAAAATCAGGATTTAGTTTTCGTGCTGCCCGTAAAAGCCGTTGCGGATGTTTTGCTGTGTCAGGATCATTGCTTTCGATAATCCGAAAATCGGCTGAATCGTATTTCCCGCTGAACCAGGTAGAACCATCACTTGCAATTGCCTGCCAGACTATATGATCCTGCTTGTTTTCCGCCACCTGCAAACGCTGACCGAAACACAAGGGCAGGGCAAGCGCCTGTGCGCCGCTGAGTACAAGGTATTCGGCAGTGAGTAATAGTTTGGCGTTATAGTAAGAATTGAATTGCAAAATATTTTATTAAAAGAGACGCGAACATCGCGTCTGTATGGTCATGATTGAGGCAATTTTTGGTTTAAAGGTAGCGCTTTTGATGAGACGCGAGCATCGCTTCTGTACGGGCATATCTAATTTTTAAGTTTTAGGGCTCTGTGGAGTTTAAGGGTTCAGGGTTTAAAAAGTATTGGTCATACTAAAGTCATTCAGTGGTCATTCGATTGTCATTCAGTTGTTGGTGGACGAGAGGTTAGAGATGCTTTGAGTCATTCAGTGGCCATTCAATGGTCATTCAATAGTTGTGCGGGCCTGGGTGAGGGTTTGGGCTTGAGATTAAAGAGTTCAATGAGATATTCTCATTGCAAGCTCTCAATCGTTAAGTCGTTCACTCGCTATATCTATCGCTTAGCACTTATGTCTCGCTGCTGTTTTCTTCAGCTCCTCGCTTTTATCTTCGATTGATTCGAGAAAATCATTTACCGCAGAGTGCGACACTTTTACGTGTTTGAAATATTCGACAGCTTGTTTCTTTTCGTCGTCAGTGGCCTGGTATACATTGAGGATATTGAGCAGGTGCATTTTCATATGCCCTTTTTGAATACCTTTGGTAACCAGCGATTTAACAGCTGAAAAATTATTTGCCAGCCCGGCTGCCGAGGCAATCATCATGAGTTCGGATGCGTTAGGGTTGCCAAGCATTTGCAAGGAGAGTTTTGCCAGCGGATGCAGGTCAGTAAGCCCCCCTACCGTGCCCAGCGCCATGGGAACTTCGAGTGAGAAACGGAAGGTATTTCCTGATATTTCAACTTTCGAAAGGCTGCTGTATTCGCCCTTACGCGAAGCATAGGCATGCCCGCAGGCTTCTACTGCCCTGAAATCGTTACCGGTAGCAAGCACCACGGCATCAATTCCGTTGTAAATTCCTTTGTTATGAGTAGTGGCGCGGTACTTATCGACCTGTGCTATCTGCACACCCATCTCAAAACGCTTGACAAATTCACGGTCGGTATAAAGATCGTCAAAATGATAGCCGTCTCTGATCTCGGTTTCCACCCAGGTATGTACTTTGCATCCCGGTGTATAATTCGAAAGAATCGACATAATCACCTGCAGATTGTAAGCTGAAAACGCCTCGTTAGCAGCGGCATAATCGCGGAGTGTATCGGCAAATTCCTCGAGACAGGAATTGATAAAATTGGCGCCCATGGAGTCGCGAGTGTCGAATGTTGCCTTAACCTGGTAATAATCAGGAATTTTATCCGTCATATCCACCAATTCAATATCCAAAATACCTCCACCGCGATTAACCATATTGGAAGTGATACGCGCGGTATTGGCCAGCATATTTTTACGAATTTCGGCAAAATGCTTCTTCAGCAGGTCGTACCCACCATCCCACGAAAAATGAACCTGCCCGATTTTTTCGAGTCCGATCACTTCGCTGTGGAACCCTCCCCTGCTGGCCCAGAATTTAGCTGCACGTGATGCCGCTGCCACCACCGAACTTTCCTCAATTACCATTGGCATCATATACATCTTGCCGTTTACCAGGAAATTAGGCGCAACGCCATAAGGGAAAAAATAATTCCCCAGCGTGTTTTCGCTGAATTCGTCATACAGTTTCTGTACTACCGGATCGTGGTGTAATGAAGCCTGTAGGGTATGGTTGAAAAATTCGGGATCGGTAAGATGTGTGGCAACCAGGTCAATTTTCTGATGCTTGTCCAATCGCGAAAACCCGGTTGTAATTTTATTATTGGCCATTATTTTATTTTGAGGCGCAAAGTTAGTCATAAGTGCAGTGTATATGTTCTTACTATTTGATTTAACAGATTAAAATTGCGTTTGTTTATTGTTAAACCGAAACTTTTAAACAATGAACCCATAATACCTGAGGCTTTTAGCACGGCAGGGCTCTTTCGTAATAAATGAATTTATAAACTGATACTCCGGAAAAAATCAATAGCTTTGTCTATCCATCATTTTAAACCCTTTTATGCAATACCTTTCGGCCGACTGCATTATTCCTGTCTCGGGTGAGCCCTGCTACAACTCAGTGCTTGCTTTGGCCGATGATGGTACCATTGATGGAATTTACAGCAAGAGCGAACTTACCGACCCGCTTTACGAAATTCGTTATTATAAAGGCATTCTCTGCCCTGGTTTTGTTAACACGCATTGCCACCTCGAATTGTCGTGGGCCAAAGGGCTGATATCCGAGGGTGAAGGACTTGATCGCTTTATATGGCAACTGCAAAAATTCAGAAAATCGGTATCGGAAAAAACTATTACAACAGCCATTGAAAAAGCGGCTGAAGATATGCAGCAATCGGGCATTGTTGCTACTGCAGATATTGCGAATGGCGCGCTTACACTTGGATATAAAAGCAGGAGCAGTCATTTTTTTCACACTTTTGTGGAAGTGTTTGGCTCGGATCCGGCAAAGGCTGAAGCCATTTTTGAGAACGCATGTCAAATTCGGGATATTTTCAGGGAACACCAACAAAAAGACACGGTTTCTATCACGCCTCATGCCACCTATTCGCTTTCGGAAGAACTTTTCAGGATGGTAGCGGCTGAGGGTAGTGAATCGTTGCTCAGCATTCATCACCAGGAAAATATGGACGAAAATCATTTTTTCGCCAATGGAAGCGGATTGTTAGCTGCCCGAAGGAAAGCTTTTAATCCCGGTTTGCCTGAATTTAATGGAACAGGGAAACGACCTATGGAAAGCATTGCCGGCTATTTTGACCCCAATCAGCAGTTACTTTTGGTTCACAATACCGTTTCGGAGCAGGATGATATTGACTTTGTGGAAAAACATTTCAAAAACGCATCCTGGTGTTTATGCCCGAATGCCAACCTGTATATCGAAAAACGCTTGCCCGATATCAACCTTTTGCGAACAAATGCATGTAATATAACGTTAGGTACCGACAGTCTTGCCTCGAATCATAAATTAAGCATACTTGAAGAAATAAAAACCATTCAACGGTATTTTCCAGCCATCAGTTTTACTGAGCTGCTGAAATGGGGAACCTTGAACGGCGCTAAATTTTTAGGACTCGGCAATACGCTGGGCAGTTTCGAAAAAGGCAAAAAACCAGGCGTGGTACAGATCGAAAATGTGGATATTCACACCTTGACAACTTAATCCTGAAAGCACCTCAACCCTTCTAATCCCGGCCGGTATATGAAAGTAACCCTCAACAAAAACGAAGTTGTAATTTTTAAAGGAGCCACCGTAGGCGATATGGTACTGGCATATTCGGAACGAAGCTACAAAATGCTGAAAAACAACAAGCTATGCGTTTACGATCGCTTTGGAAATCTTACCGAAATGGACGGCCCTATTTACGATGGGCAGGTGTTCTTTTTGAAAAGGGTGGAATATCCATAGGCTAAAATGGAGAATTCGGTAAATAGATTTTTTTAACTTTATTCATTGCAACGGAAATTTCTACTACTACCAATCCATTTTTTATAAATTTACCGACAGAAGAATAAAAAACTGAAAACATTATGAAACTTAAAGCGATTATCCTGTTTTTAGCCGTGTTTACGGTATTTTCAACAAATAATGATTTGTTGGCGCAGAAGCGTAATAAAACCACCGAAATAGTGATACTGCATACCAACGATATGCATTCAAAAATCGACAATTTCGGAAAACTGGCATACCTTGCCGATAGCCTGCGCAAATTACATAAACATGTTTTCCTTGTAGCTGCAGGCGATATTTTCACCGGAAATCCCATTGTGGACATGTATCCTGACAAAGGATTTCCCATGATTGAACTTATGAACAAGCTGCATTACGATGTAACAGCCATTGGAAATCACGAATTCGATATGGGGCAGGAATTGCAGAATAAACGCCGCGACCAAGCCACATTCCCATTTATCAGCTGCAATATCGATGCTACAGGTGCTATAGTAAAGCAACCTGAGCCCTATGTTATTTTGCATGCCGGAAAGATTAAAATTCCGGTGCTGGGAATCATACAACTTGGCGAAAACGGCACACCCGATTCGCACCCATCGCGACTCGAAGGGCTTAAATTTACCAATGGAATTGAGAAAGCAAAAGACTTTTTATGGCTAAAGGATAAATATGGAATGTTAATCGCCCTGACACATCTTGGAATTGAAGGCGATGTACCTCTGGCAGAAGCATATCCGCAATTCGACCTTATCATCGGAGGCCACTCGCACACCACTATGACTGTGCCGACGATGGTAAATAATGTAATGATAGTGCAAACAGGCTCGGGCCTGAAAAATGTAGGGATGACGACTTTACAGGTTAAAAGAAAGAAAATAACTGACCGCAGGTACGAATTGATTCCCCTCGCCAGCATCACTAAAACCAACAAGGAGGTACAGGCAATGATCGACCATTACAACAGCAACGAGGAGATGAACCTCGTGGTTGGGTATGCCGAAACCGAGTTTGCCAGCGAGGAAGAACTTGGGTGTATGATGACGGATGCTATTACTGCGCGAATGAAAGTTGACTTCGCTTTCCAAAACGGAGGAGGAATACGTATTCCGAGCCTACCACAGGGCGATATTAAACTCAAGGATATTTTCAGACTCGATCCTTTTGGTAACCAGGTTGTGACTTACACCATGACCCTTGACGAAATTAAATCGCTCATTTGCAATGCATACAACCGCGAAAAGCAGATTGACCTGGTTCCGTCAGGTATGACCTATACCATAACTGTAAACAGCGAAGGCCTTTGCACCGGGCTTGAGATGATGGATATGGAAGGAAAACCACTGGATGCATCGAGAAGCTACACGGTAGGCCTTAACAGCTATATTGCGGCCAGCTATAAATTCGATCATACTGATCCGGGTGTTACCAATTATAACACCAGCGCACAAACCCTGCTCGATTACCTGGGCGATATAAAAAATGTGAACTACGCCGGAACGAGAAGGGTTTTTGAGAAAAAATAGTTGGTATTTTAGGTCCTGTTTTAAAATATTGGTCCTACTGTTATTTTAGTGGGTCAATTCAAGGTGTCGGATCCCGATAGCTATCGGGACGGAAGTTGGAAGACATAAGAACTATAGAAGACTATTTTATTCAGCATAAGCAGCACATTGTAAGACGATTAACAGTATGCAACTTATTTCCCAATCATTATGTACATTCGGGTTAGCAACTACTTCGGACTTCGAACTTCGGACCAATATAAAACCAATTCCATTAAATTCGTGGTAGAACCAAAATATTGAGGGTTTATTTCTTTCCATAAAAAGTTCCGGGTGCCTAGTTCCCTGCCTGCAGCAGGCAGGCGTGTGCCAACAGACAGCCCCAAGTTCCTTATATGTAGGTGCTTATATCATATTTTTTTTAACAAGACCTAATCTTTGATCTGTAATTGGAATCTGGAACCCGGATCCCGATATCGGGACGGAACCCGGAACCTGGAACCCGGAACTTTTCCTTGTTTGGAGTTATTAATTGATTTTTTTCTACAATCTCCTTAAACAGAATCATTTTTTATAGAAATTTTACCAGTCATCCGCTTTCTTTGGTGCCGGTGGCAGCATTCCTTCCCTGAGGGTTTCTATCAGTTTGCGGGTGGCCTCATCAACCTGTTTAAGATAGGTCTCCCACACAGGCTTGTATGCCTTATCTGTTTTATTCATCCATACTTCGATGGGTTGCCTCGATACTTCCTTAAAGTTAAAATTGGTGATGGTATAACGGTAACGGCCATCTTTCATTTCGAGTTTCATCGAATAATCAACAATACCCGCCGGCCGCGAAACGCCTTTGTCGTCGTTAGTAATTTCAATACGATGAATAATATCGATTAAACCGGTTGCCGGGTTACGCACTTTAGTAGCGTCGGTCGGGTTTTTATATTGTGTATTCACCCATTCGATGGCACGGTTAAAGAGTTCTTTCTGCGTGCCTTCAACCGTTACCACTTCCTTATAGGTAATGAGTTTTGTATCCGTATCAACTGGCAGCGTATTACTAACCACCTGGGCTTCGAGGCTCGTACCCGCAAGTAAAAGAGCGACGGTAAGTGTTGGGATAAAAGATATTTTCATGAAATTTATTTTTTTTATGGATTAAATCAAAAGTCGTGCCGTTAGTTTTTTTTAGCTCAGTTTTATAATATTGAGGGAATATTTCCTTTATCTGAAGTGCCAGGTGCCACCGTTATTAAAAAAACTTCTTCTTATTTAGATGTTTTTAGAATTGTTGACAGCATATATATTTTTATAAGTGCCAGGTGCCCTGTGCCGGGTGCCACCGATATTAAAAGAACTTCTTCTTAATTTAAATGTTGTTAGAATTGTTGACAGCATACATATTTCTGAAGTGCCGGGTGCCCTGTGCCGGGTGCCAAAGCTATCAATAACACTTCTTCTTTTTTAACTGTTTTTAGAACTATTGACAGCAAATATGTTTGAGATGAAATAACCCTTTTTGCTGCAGGCCCACCGGGACCCGGAACCTGGAACCCGGAACTTTAATCCTGTCGAAGTTACTAATCCAGCTAATTTCAAAAATCGTCATAAACAGAACCTTATTTTTTCACAGCCGGCTTACGAACAATTATGTAAATATCTTCACTGTCGCGTTTCATCATGTATTTCTCGCGCCCGAGTTTTTCGAGTGCCAGCGAATCGCCCATCAGCCTGCTGAGCTCTATACTGTCGTTTTTAGCCTGGTCGCGGTAGAACTGTAACTCTTTGCGGAGCCCGTTCAGTTCTTTTTTCATCCTGAACTGCGAAATAATATTGTTGCGGTCGATAAACAGCATCAATACCAGAAAAGCCACGCCCGTAAGCAGGTATTTGTTTTTCAGTATGGGTGGAATACGGTCGAGGAATTTCTTTATCATCAGGGCAAAGGTATGAAAATAGGGGTTAGGGAGTTAGGGGTTAGTGGTGGATAGTTGGGTGAATATTAACGGGTATTTTGGGCTTTGGTGATTAGTATTTCTCAGAGTCCGATTTCATCGGCTATACCCGTCATGGCAGTAATTGCAATTGCTGCAAACTCGTCGATAGGGATTCCGATGGTTTCGCATTCGAGTATGTTTTCGCGTTTTACGGAAGCGGCAAAGGCTTTTTCCTTCATTCGTTTTACGACCGATTTGGTTTTAACGGATGCTAATTTTTTATCGGGATATACCAGGGCTGTTGCCATAACAAGGCCGGTAATTGTTTCGCCCGCTGCAAGGGCGTGCTGGAATTCGGTTGTACGTGGTTTGCCGGTAGCCACTTCGTTATGCATACCAATGGCATCAACTACATCGGCATCGAGGCCCATTTCAGACAGCCATTTTGCGCCTTCGGGTCCATGGGTATAAGGATCAGCATTGGTTACCTCCACATCGAGGTCGTGCAACAGTCCGGCCTGTGCCCAGGCCTCAGCATTGCGCCCTAAACGAACAGCCAATGCATGCATTACTGCTTCCGAAGCCAGGCTGTGGGCAATCATTTTTTCGTTTTTCACATACTTGCGAAGCAAATCGAGGGCTTCGGTGCGGGGAAGGAGCATTTAGTGAGGGGTTAGGGATTAGGGGTTGGGGGTTAAAAAGAGTAAGTTGGGTATTTTTTTATTCTACGGCATTCAAAAATGAATACCAGCAAAGTTATTAAAAAAGTGTTTTTGCATTCTTTTAATAACGTTTGAAATGAAATGAATATTTTTGCCAAACACAAATTAATTAATTCTGCTATGAAATCCTTATTGCTGCTGATTTTTACCTTTCTCCTGCTTCCGCTGCTTACCCTTGCACAGGATAGTGAACTTTATAAATTCCTGAAAGAGATACCCGGTGCTGATGTTACAAAAAAAGACACTTCGGCGTTTAAAGAGTTTTATATTGTAATGCTTCCACAGGCGGTTGACCATAAGGATTTGGCAGCCGGTTCGTTCAAACAGCGCATTTTTGTCGGGCATGAGGGGTTCGATCGTCCAACGGTGATGGAAACCGAAGGTTACGGCGCCGAATGGGTTTCGCCCAAAACCATGTCGGAGCCCACACGCTTGTTAAACGCAAACCAACTGTATGTTGAACACCGCTATTTCGGGGTTTCGGTTCCCAGCCCCTGCGACTGGCAATACCTTACTGCCGAGCAGGATGCAGGTGATTATCATTACATCCGTACTTTGTTCGGGCAGGTTTATAAAGGCAAGTGGATTGCCAGCGGTGTAAGTAAAGGCGGACAGACAGCTACGGAATATAAAGTATTTTACCCTAATGATGTAGATGTTACTATTCCCTACGTTGCTCCAATAAATTACGAAAGACTCGACCCACGTATTGACAGGCATTTCAAAAAAGTGGGAACAAAAAAAGAGCGTAAGCAAATTAAAAACATACAGTTATATCTGCTGAAAAATAAAAGTACAGTCCTGCCTGAATGGGCTGGCATTGCAAAAAAAGTAGGCTTTAAGTTCACTTTTATTGATGAGGAATCGGCCTTCGATTATTCGGTGCTTGAGTTACCATTCTCATTCTGGCAATATACTGCCGATGCATCGAAATTACCTGATCCTAAATCGACCACACCCGAACAGATGGCTAAATACTTATACCAGGTTGTTCCCCCTTTCTGGTACACCGAAGCCGCCAAAGTGTACCAGGCAGCCAGTTACCAGTTTTATACCCAGCTTGGGTATTACGAGTATAACGAGAAACCTTTCAGGAGATACCTTAAAAATAAGGATTACCCAAATTCGGCATTTGTACCTGATAATGCCAGCGTTGTATGGGACCCATCGTATATTACGAAGTTAAAAAAATTCATGGAGAGCAATCCGCAGCGCATGCTATACATTTATGGTGAAGCCGATCCCTGGGGCGCTACTGCGGCTGAAATAAAACCCGGTAGCGGAAGCCTCAAAATGGTACAGGCGGGAGGTACGCATGGAGCCACTATTGCAACACTGAGCCCTGAACAACGCGAAATGGTGATTAAAAAGCTCGAGGAATGGCTGGAAATGAAGATTAAATAAGCTCCCACCGAAGCCACAAATTTCCGTTGCGTGAGGGATTGCAGCGGAAAGCCCGCAGCACGAGGAACGAAGTGCGAGGACTTGAAGCGGAAAGCCCGACCCGAAGGGGCACGCCCGAATAATTAAAATCACTGATACACAAACTGTTTTTCGCTAATCAGATACTGCAGAAGCAAACTTTACAAATGTGTAAATTTGCTTATAGAAGTGTAAACAATGAAAAAAACAATAAAAGTCATGATCATACTATTCCTGTTTATCTGGGAATTACCGCAGAACCTGCTGGGAATGGTGGTGTATGTGATTATGAAAATCAAAGGCCGGATTGTAAACACTGAACAGGATGCTTACCATTTATTTATTGAAACGCCCGGAACCGGGGTGAGCCTGGGATGGTTTATTTTCTGGACTCCGTCAGGCAACCGCTTTGCGCACCTAAAAAATGACTGCCGTATGCACGAATATGGTCATGCGCTGCAGTCGAAAATGCTGGGCCCGCTGTACCTGCCGGTGGTTGGTATCCCTTCGCTGGCGCGGGCGGCATACAGCCGTTGGTATAAAAGAAAATACGGCAGCAGCTGGCAAAATTATTTCAATGCTTTTCCCGAAAACTGGGCCGATAAACTGGGGGAAGTAGTTCCTGCTGATAAAGATTATGCCTGAAAGTGCTTGATATAATAACGAGTGATATAAACCTATTCCTATGAAAATGAAAGAATTTTTGAGCAGCAATAAACCCATCAAGCGTGTAATACGTGATACTTCGGAGGTAGCCGAATATCTCTGGCAGCGTGGATGGGCTGAGCGCAATGCCGGCAATATATCGGTAAATATCGGGGATTTAATTCAACAGGATATGGCGGAATATGATACATGTCCATTTTTTAAGCTTCATACTGATTATCCTTTGTTAGCCGGCGGGTACTTTTTTGTGACCGGTACCGGGAAACGTATGCGTGATTTGTCGCGGAAACCCATGAAAAATGCCCTTATTATCAAGCTTAACGAAGAGGCAAGCGGCTATTGGATAATTTCGCAGAAAAAAGACTTTGATAACTTTTTGCCAACCTCAGAGCTTCCGACACACCTGGGGATACACCAGATGATTGCAAAAAGGGGCAGTGCCGAAAAAGTGGTGATGCATACACATGCCAACGAACTGGTAACCTTAACCCATGCAAAGGAATTCTGCGATCAGGAAGTATTGAACAGGATACTGTGGAGCATGCATCCCGAAACCATGGTTTTTGTGCCTAAAGGTGTGGGTTTTGTGCCTTACGTACTGCCGGGAACCGAAGATATTGCCGTTGAAACCTTAAAAGCATTACAGGATCATAATGTAGCCTTATGGGAGAAACACGGAGTTTTTGCCATAGGCGACAGCGTTTTCGACACTTTCGATGTGATTGATATACTTGCCAAATCGGCCCGTATTTTCTTTCAATGCCGCTCGGCCAATATTGTTCCCGATGGGCTTACCGACAAGCAACTGGAAGAGCTTAAAATACTGGCAGCAAATTTTTAAGCGGAAAATTCAATGCATAAAAAAAACCGGATCAGGTCCGGTTTTTTTATCTACAAAAATAATCTTAGTGTTTGCTCAGGTAATCGGCAACGCTTGCAGCAGTTTCTTTCATACCGTCGTCGCCTTTATGCCAATCGGCAGGGCAAACTTCGCCGTTCTCTTCGAAGAACTGCAGGGCGTCGATCATACGCAGGGCTTCGTTAACGCTGCGGCCCAAAGGCATATCGTTAACAACCTGGTGACGGACAACACCTTGTTTGTCGATAAGGAACAAACCGCGGTATGCAACAGCATCGCCATTGAATTCCACATAATCTTCGTCTTCATCATATTCCCATTCGCCGGCAAGAACATCGTAGTTTTCGGCAATGGTTTTTGAAAGGTCCGAAACCAATGGGAATTTAACGCCTTTGATACCACCGGCATTTTTCTCGGTATTGAGCCATGCCCAGTGTGAAAATTTACTATCGACCGAACAACCAACCACAACCGTGTTGCGTTTTTCGAATTCGGCGATTTTATCCTGAAATGCTATGATTTCGGTTGGACATACAAATGTAAAATCGAGTGGGTAAAAGAAAAATACAACATGTTTTTTACCGATATACTGGGCGAGTGAGAACTTCTCAACGAAATCGCCACCGTTTATTACCGCATCGGCCTCGAACTGAGGTGCTTTTTTTCCTACTAATACAGCCATTTTATTGTTTTATTTTTAATGGGTTTAACTAAATTCCTGCAAAGATAAACACATTTTGCATGAATAGGCCTATTTAATGACAGGCTTTAATAAAAACTACTGACTAGCAGGATTTGTTCATGTGCATGAAGTAAAAAATATGCATATAAACCAGTAAATACTATTAATCAGCTATTTTCGGAGAACAAATTCTTAGTCAGATCAAACAAGCGCTTTTGCATCGCTGGCATTTGTTTTTTTTAGAAGAACTGACGTTTGAATATACTTGCGCTGAATACTCTATTCAATAATCTATATAGGGTAATAAAACAAAAAAACCGGCATTATTGCAATACCGGTTGTTTGAAAGCCAAAGGCGTTTATTTATTTCAAAAACTCGTTAACGATATCTTCTTCCTTAATTCCTTCGGCTTCGGCTTTATAATTACGCACAATACGGTGGCGAAGGATGGAGGTGGCAACAGCCTGCACATCGGCAATATCGGGTGAATACTTGCCGGTGACTGCTGCATGGCATTTTGCTCCCAGTATGAGGTATTGCGATGCACGCGGACCGGCACCCCATGTTAAATAACTATCGGCCCAGGGGTGTGCCATAGGCGTACCGGGGCGGGTGTGTGAAGCTAATTTTACGGCATACTGATACACATTCTCGGGAACGGGTATGCGGCGGATCAAATCCTGGAAGTATTTAATTTCGTCGGCAGTAAGAATAACTTTAAGCTCGGTGGTATGCATGGTAGTCGTGTTTTTTACTACCTGTATTTCCTGTTCGAAAGTGGGATATCCCAGCCATATATTAAACATAAAACGGTCGAGCTGAGCCTCGGGCAAAGGGTAAGTACCTTCCTGCTCAATAGGATTTTGAGTGGCAAGCACAAAGAAAGGCTCTTCGAGTTTATGCCTTACTCCGGCTACTGTAACCGCTTTCTCCTGCATGGCTTCGAGCAGGGCACTTTGTGTTTTGGGAGGAGTACGGTTTATTTCGTCGGCCAGTATGATATTGGCAAAAACAGGGCCGCGTATAAAGCGGAATTTCCGATCCTCGTCCAGAATTTCGGTACCAATAATATCCGAAGGCATAAGGTCGGGCGTAAACTGAACCCGGTTGTACGAAAGCCCCAACACCTGTGCCAGGGTATTAACCATAAGCGTTTTTGCCAGTCCGGGTACACCAACCAGCAAACCATGTCCGCGCGAAAAAATTGCAATCAGAAGGTTCTTTATTACTTCATCCTGTCCAACAATTACTTTCCCTATTTCGGAACGTAAGGTATTATATTTTACTAAAAAATCGTCGAGAGCTTCGGTATCTGACTTATAATTAATCATATAGGTGTTTTTAATTCGGGGAGGGGTGTTTCGTTAGAAATCAGGATTCAGATTCCTATTGTTCGGAAATGGTCCAGTTGTATTTGAATTCGCAGGCAGTAAACCTGTCGCTTAAACGTATATACGCTGTTTTTGATTTATTTTCGATCCATTTAGCGACAACTTTTTCCTTTTTGTTTTCGAGTGCCCACTCCTGTATTTTGTTATAATCCTCTTTCATATTAGCTTTATGAGGCTGGGTACGCGATTTGAGGTAGAGCACACGGTAAGCCTGCGTTCCGTCCTCGGTGGTATAGGGTACACTGCCCGATATTTCGCCTGGTTGCATTTTATCGATAACGAAGAACACTTTGGGGTCGAGTTCGTCGGCTGCAAGGCTTGTATTGCCCGACGACTGGCTTTGAATCAGGCCACCGTTCACTTTTGCAGCATCGTCGCTGTATAGTAATGCAGCTTTCTGAAAAGTAAGCGAATCGGTTCGGACAAGACCAGCAATGCTGTCGAGTTTGGCGGCTGCTTCAACCAGGTCTTCGGGCGACACTTTGGGTATGATGAGGATATGCCTCACATTAACAAATTCGCCTTTGCGTTCGATAAGTTGAAGCAGGTGATAGCCGAACTTCGTTTTTATTATTTCCGAAATATCACTTTTATTTTTGAGGCTGAAAGCGGCAGCTTCAAATTCGGGAGCCATACTCCCCCTGCCGAACATTCCCAGTTCGCCGCCTTTGGATGCCGAGCCCGGATCTTCGGAATACAGCACTGCCAGGGTCGAAAACTTTTCGCCTTTCAAAACCCGCCCCCTGATGGTGAGAAGTTTTTCGCGTGCTTCTTTCAGCTGCTCAGTGCCAACAACAGGGGTTTTTACAATTTGTCCGATTTCGTATTCGGTGGGAATAATGGGAATGCTGTCCTGCTTAAGTTTGTTGAAGTAGTCTTTCGTTTCGTTTGGAGTTATTTTAACACTCTCAACAATTTTGCCCTGGGCTTGTTGCGAAAGTATTTCGAGGCGCAGTGGTTCGCGAAGTTCATTTTTAAATTCGTCGAGCGATTTATCGTAAAACTCCTCCAGTTTCTGTTGCGAGCCAAACTGCTGAATGTAATACCGCAACCTGCGGTCGAGTTCGCCGTCCACCTGATCGTCGCCTACCACAAGGCTGTCGATTTCGGCCTGGTACACCAGTAGTTTCTGAAAAACGAGGCTTTCGAAAATCTCGCATCGCAAGGCATAGGAATCGCCTGTGACTCCCTGGGCCCTGGCCTGTGCAAACTGTGCTTCCACATCCGACCAATAGATGGGATGGCTTCCGACAAGGGCAGCTATTTCGTCAATTATTTTTTCATTCTGGGCTTGTATTTGTGTCACTGATCCGGTGATCACGATCAGCAATGCGATTGCCATTCTCTTCATCATATGTATCGGGAAATTACTTTTTATAAATTTCATATTTGTTCCTTTTAACGGCATCGCTGATAAGGTCTTTTTCCATACGTGCCAGCAATGAGGCTTTGCGTTTGTTCAACAGTATGATGCGGATATTGGCAATTTCGAAATTGAGTGGCGAAACGCTTTCCTTACTTTTAAAAGCATTGATAGCCACAAAATACAACATCGTTGAATCCTTTACTTCAAAATACTTGTTCTTACTCAGGAATTCCTGCCCGTCGTCGACCGTAATAGGAATTTTACGGGTAAGATCTGCAAATTTCATCCAGGTACCATCGTTAATGAGATAATTGGCGCCATTTTCCTGGCAGAGGGTTTGCAGCTTTTCCTTATCCGTATCACGGCTGCTCTGGAGCAAGGCTTTAAGCTGTTTGGTAACAGGCGAGTCGATGCCGATAATCACATAGCTGGCCTGAACAATATTTTCGCGCAGGTAAAAATTATTCTGATTTTCCTGGTAATAATCCTCGATTTCCTGCATCGAAATAACGGTATCCAGTTTCTGGTTTACCAGTTCGGACTCATATGCATAAATTATGAGTGAATTGCGGTATTGCTCAATCTGTTTGCTGAAATCGCGGTTTGCATCCTCGAGGTTGTCCTCAGCCTGTTTCAACAGGAGTTCCTGCCTGATCCAGTTATTAATATAAGCCGTGGTAATATCAATACTATCGGTAGCACTGGTGCCTTCCGGAATCAGTCCTTTAAGATCGTCAAAATAGAGGTATTTGTCGTATGCACGCGCAATGGCCTCATCATGTTTATCCCCTTTAAAGGGCAATAAATTACAGGAATTCATCACTACAATCAGAAAAAAAGAAATTGCCGACCGTACGTATCATTTACAACTATTGGTTTATAATGGTGTTGAATACTTCGCGGTTAACATTTACCTGGTATTTCCTACGCAATTCGCTGATCCACTCTTTTTCGAGGTAATTCTGATAATCGGCGGTAATGGCACCTCTTATTTCGTTGAGTTCTTTAGGCTCAGGAGGCACAACTTTATGAACTACAACCAGTACATTTTCGTTATCAGCCATTGGCATAAGCTTTGAGATGCCCTGTTTCCACTCAATATCTTTGATATACATATTTTCGTCCTTAACGAATTTTTTACGTTCGATAATAACTTTCTGTATGGTATCGCGGTTAAACTTTGCAAGTATCTGCTGATCGGTAGCTCCTTTTTTGATTTGTTTGTTCAGGCTTTTAATGATAGAAGGATCTTTAATTGTAAGTACCGAAGCATCGAGCCTTGAATCCCAGAGGTAATTGTTTTTTGTTTGATCGTAGAAGTGCTGCAGCCCGAGTGTATCTTTCACCGCTTTTGACCATACTTTTTTGTCGGTAAGATCGAAGAGCAGGATTCCATCATGGTATTCGCCTATTAAAGCTTTAAAATCGGGATTCTCCTGTTCGAGCTGGCTGTCGGCATATTTTATAACTGCATCATCAACAAATGCGTTGTATTGCTGTAAAACATAAGCCATGATATCGTGTTTTTCGCCCTGTCGCTGTGTAGTGGCCAGATGCCTTGCTATATCCTGTTGTGTGAACGATTTTACACCTATGGTAAACACTTTTTTATCCAAACCTGCGGCCTCTTCTATTTTCCAGCTTGCAGTAAAAATTGAATCGGTAACTTTTTTTGATAATTCGTAAAGCGATTCAAGGTTCTCAGTAAAGCCATAGTTAGCTTTGGTTTTGGCAATAAAACCTGTTTGCGATACCATATTGCGGTCGTTACGCGAGATACGTTTTTTAAGGTCGTCCTTTTCTTCTTCTAATGTTCCCAAAGGTTTGCTATCGACCAGTTTGATGATATGCCATCCAAAACTGGTTTTAAAAGGATCAGAGAAATCGCCTTTTTTCATGCGTTGCACAGCAAACACAAAATCGGGTAGCAGGCGGTTTACACCAAACCAGGGCAATACTCCGCCTTTGTTGGCAGTCGAAAGGTCGTCAGAAAACTTTTTTGCAACATCGCCGAAATCGCTGCCACTTTTTAAGAGTTTAAAAGCACGGTTAGCTGAATCGGCAACTTTAAGAGAGTCTTCGAGTGATCCATTTGCAGGAAATACAAGGATAATATGAGCCAATTGTACTTTCCCGATGGATGGAATTTTATCAGTGACTTTTATAAGGTGGTAACCGAAATCGGTGCGTACAGGCATTGAAACTTCGTTGAGATTAGCTTTGTAGGCAGCTGTTTCGAACGGATACACCATATCGAATGCCGAGAAGAAACCCAGGTCGCCCCTGTTGCCTTTCATTTTTTGTCCATCGGCATCGCGATCCTTGGCGGATGGGTCTTCGGAGCCGCTCAGGGCAACCTTGCCAAAATCCTCGCCTTTAACAATGCGGTTACGGAGAGCCATAATCTTATTCCAGGCTGCTAGGGTATCGGCAGCCGATGCAAGCTTGTCGACACGCACCAGGATATGACTGGCACGCAGATCGTAACGACGGCGCTCATACGATTCTTCTATCAATTTATCGTTTGCCTGTTCGTCGGATAAATACGGAGCAGCCAATTGTTTGCGGTAACCGGCAAGTTCGTCGCGGAAGGATTTTATAGTATCCATACCCAAACTTTTAGCTTCGGTAACTTTTAACCGGAAATTGACAAATAAATCGAGGTATTCTTCGAGGGCCTCTTTATCGGCTTTTTCGTTTTTAACGTTATTTTTCTCAAAGATTTTGACGAACTCATTTTTAGTTACTTTTTCGTTTGCAACCTGCAGCAGCACCGGGTCGTTAGTCTGACTGAAAACTGATAAGGAAAAAATGCTGATCAAAGCAGTAATAGTGGCTTTTAACATGGTCTGTTTCATTGTCGTTTCGATGTTATTGTTTTTTCGGCTGAGGCCTGGGCCCCAGTTTTAATTAGGTTAATGATTTGATTGTGTTAAAGTTGTTATTACCTGCTGTAATTTGGGGCTTCGCTGGTAATGGTAATATCGTGCGGATGGCTTTCGTGTACACCTGATGCTGTTATTTTGATGAATTTAGCATTCTGAAGGCTCAGTATACTGGCCGAACCGGTGTATCCCATTCCGGCACGCAGTCCGCCTACCATCTGGTGTATAACTTCAGAGAGGGTACCTTTAAAAGGAACCCGGCCTACTATTCCTTCGGGAACCAGTTTACTAATATCATCTTCAGCATCCTGGAAATAACGATCCTTAGATCCTTTTTGCATGGCTTCGATGGAGCCCATACCACGGTACGATTTAAATTTCCGCCCTTCGTAAATAATGGTTTCACCGGGCGATTCCTCAACACCGGCGAATAATGATCCGGCCATAATACTGCTGGCTCCTGCTGCCAGGGCTTTTACAATATCGCCTGTATAACGGATTCCTCCGTCAGCTATCACCGGTATGCCTGTGCCGCGTAATTCGTGTGCAACTGCATAAATTGCTGAAAGTTGCGGGATGCCTATACCGGCAATAACCCGTGTGGTGCAAATGGAGCCCGGGCCAATACCTACTTTTACAGCATCGGCGCCTGCATCGGCAAGGGCACGTGCAGCTTCGGCAGTAGCAATGTTTCCGACTACAAGTTCAAGATCAGGGAAGTGCTTTTTTACGAGCCTGGTGGTTTCTATTACTCCTTTCGAATGGCCATGGGCTGTATCGATTACAACAGCATCGACTCCGTTTTTAACGAGTTCGGTAACACGCTCAAGCACATCGCTGGTTACACCCACGCCGGCGGCTACGCGCAAGCGGCCAAGTTCATCCTTGCAAGCGTTGGGGCGGGCCTTAATTTTGATAATATCCTTGTAGGTGATGAGCCCAACGAGTTTGTATTTAGAATCAACAACAGGCAGTTTCTCAATTTTATATTCCTGCAGAATGTCGGTAGCCTTTTCGAGGTCGGTGAGGGTGTTGGTAGTAATGAGGTTCTCGCGGGTCATAATCTCGGCAACCGGACGCTGTGGATTGCGCTCAAAACGAAGATCGCGGTTGGTGATAATACCTACTAAAATCCCACTGGTGTTGATAATGGGAATACCACCGATTTTATGCTCACGCATGATGTTTTGAGCATCGAGTACCAGCGCATCTTCGAAAAGAGTTATAGGGTCGGTAATCATGCCACTTTCCGAGCGTTTCACACGCCTTACTTCAGCGGCCTGGTCGGAGATGCTCATGTTTTTATGCAGCACACCGATTCCGCCCTCCTGTGCTATTGCAATTGCCATTTTCGAATCCGTAACGGTATCCATGGCAGCTGACACAATAGGTATATTTATTTTTATTTTCCTGCTAAACCAGGATGAAGTATCAACATCACGGGGAAGCACTTCCGAATAGGCGGGGATAAGAAGGACATCGTCGTACGTCAGGCCATCACCCGCAAATTTTTCACTATCAATGAACATAGCCTTTTTTTTGGAGTTGCAAATTTACTAATTTTAATGGAAGTCTTTGTTAAAAAATCATAAGGCTGTAAACAGCGGATAACAGGCTGTCGCAAGCGTAATAAAACTTCGGGAAGAGAATGGTAAATTCCGGCTACCGCACAACCAGAACCGTTCCGCGTTTGGTAAAATCACGACCTGATAAGGAAGTGTAACTCAGGATATAGGCATACAAGCCGGCTGGAGCTATCTGCCCGTTAATCAATCCGTTCCATCCGCTTACCATATCATCAGTTTCGAATAAAACCTGCCCCCAGCGGCTGAAAATTGTCATACTGAAACTTTGGGTATCAACCGAAGTGGCAACCGGCCTGAAACGGTTATTTTTGCCTCCCGGCCTGAAGGCATTAGGCATAAACAGAGTGGCTTCTTTTACATTGCAGCATACATTCGATACTGAAATTGCATTTACCAGATATGGGTTCCCGGGGTTTTCGGCACCTACAACCCAATAGCATATTTCCTTGGTTCGGTCGACGGTTGCCAGAAAATCAGGGAAAGTATTTGTAGCAGGGGTAACGCTCCCTATAAGTTCACCTGCTGCGGGCACACCCGACTCGGTGCGGTAAACTTTATATCCTTCGATTCCCTGCAGCCACGATTCGTAGCCGTTCCAATCAATAGTATTCTGATTTTCGGATGCACTGCAATTTAAATATATTGATTTAGAGATATTGGAATAAAGTGTATTGGTACCGCAGTAATCTATTGCCAGCAATCTGTACGAATAACTCTGGCTGTGGATATCAGCCTCAGTATCGTCAAAATAATAATCCTGTGGCACAAAATCGCCGGCAACTGATAAGGAATCAATAGCCTGAAAGGTAGCTCCCCCATCGGCTGAGCGTTCGAGAATCATTTTTTTAACAGTACTGTCGGGTGAGCTGTGGTAATTGATGCGTATATAACTATCGGACTGTACACTAACCTGGGCAATATACACTGAATCGGGTACACTGGCGCCCAGGAATTTCCATGTTTGTTTGCAGGATATTGAAACTCCCGAACCGGTTGCGCTGTATGCCTGCACATAATAGGTGTAATTCCGCCCGCTTTCGAACTGGAAAGCGTCGGTATAATTATTGATTAAGGTATCCGTTATGTTAGCAACTTCGACCGGAGTGCCGTAATCGACGAGCCTGAAAATTTTATATCCGCCAAGGCCTCCGGGCATTACATGGTAGGGATTCCACGATAGTTTTGCGAGGCGTTCGCATTCACCTATTGGCGGGAAAGTAAGCTTAATAGTTTGTTTTTCAGGGCTATAACTCGGAGCACTTCTCAGTCCGCAACGATCGACAGTTACTATAACATAGGAATAGATATTATCACAGCCATCCATTACAGTATTATCGATGTAGGAATTGGAATCAGCCGGAAGAGTGGTAATTGCCGGCCAGCTGAATCCGTTAAAACGGTCGATTTCGTAACCAAAAATAGCATCACCTGTCACTTTTGTCCAGTTTATTACCGGAAACCTGTTTGGGGTAATACTAACAATTACATCAGTAACATTGGCAGGTGAAGTCTGGTCCCACAACACCAGGTCGACAGTATTCGACGCTGCATCGTTGCCCGCTACCAGGGCGGCAAAACTGATGCGGTACGAAAAATCAGTAGCTGAGCAATAGGGATGAGAAATAGTATCGCTATATTCGAGCATGGCAGTATAAGGCAACTGCCCGATTACATTCCAGGTGCCGGAGGAAGCTACCTGCCGCTCGACCGAATAAGTTCCCTGCAGTAAAGGATCGGTAGTTGACCAGGATAATTGCGCAATGCGCGACTCGAAATTCAGTCCGGTAAGGGATATGGTGGGAGGAATGGTTTTATAATATGCCTTAGCGCCTTCACCATTAATCCCGGCAGCAAAAGAATTTACACAGTAAACCGATAACCCGAAAAACAGGAAAATTATCCTGAACAAGGCTATATCAATTTTAATGTATCCTTTTAGCATAATGAGTTTTACAAATATAATCTTTAATTCTCTTCCGGCCCTACCACCAATGTAAACAATTCGTCAGGGTTAAAATATTTGATGGCAAGATCCTGCAACCGCTGCGAATCAATGCGTTGAACCGTATCAATCAATCCTTCGAAATGCGAAATTTCGAGTCCGTCCTCAATCAGTTCGCGGTAAAGATTAGCCTGTGCAAAAGGCCCGTCGACTGCCCTCAGCATTTCGCCTGACAAGTAACTGCGAACAAGCGACAATTCACTTTCATGCACCTGTTCATCACATAAACGAACAATTTCTGATTTTATTTCGGTGAGGGCATTCTTTGTAACATCAGCACCCACATCGCCCGATATCACGAAATAGCCTCCTTGTCGTAAAGGCACAACAGCCGATCCAATTCCATAAGTGTATCCTTTGTCCTCGCGAAGGTTGTGCATTAATCGCGACCCGAAATAACCTCCCAGTATGGCATTAAGCACTTTCATACCAGCAAAATCAGGATGTTTGCGGTTAAACATAACGCGGCCCATCCGGATGGACGACTGCATGGCGCCTTCTTTTGCCACGAAATGGTTTTTGATGGCTGAGCCTGCAGGTTCGATGTCGGAACGTATGCTTGCACTTCCGTCCCAGTCGGCACCACCGAAGTTAGCTTCAAGCATTGGTATCAGCCCTGGCTTAATTTTCCCTGAAACTATGATGGTACAGTTGCCCGAATGGTATTGTGATTTATGAAAATCGACCAGGTCGGCGAAAGTTACTTTTGCGATATCGTCGGGCTCAATATAAATTCCATATGGATGGTTTGCGCCAAAAACGATAGAGTTAAAATGTGTTCGTGCCAGAAAATTCACTTTCTGCCTGTTTACTTCGAGCATTTGCCTTTGTTTGCCGGCAAGCACAAAATACTCATTTTCGGGGAAAACCGGGTTTTTGATAATTTCGCTCAGTAAAGGCAAGGTATTATCGAGGTGCTTGTTGAGGGAATATAAGGAGACAAAAGCGTTGTCGCGTTCAGCGGTATTCTCGAAATGAGCGCCGTAATAATCGAGTGATTCGGATAAACTCCTGGCTGTATAATTAAGAGTGCCTTCGCGAAGCATAAGGTTAGTTGCCATGGCAATAAAAGGCTTGCGCTGATACCAGCTGCCGGCGCTAAACATCAATTCAACCGAAAGCACATCCTGTGTGCCCGAATTAAACTGGTACACCTTAATACCGTTACTCAGATGAAATATTTCGGGTTTCGGAAACGTAATGCCTCCGGGAGGTTGTATAGCGGGTTGTATTTTACGGTTGAGAATTGACATTTAGCTTTATTTAGTTTGACTGGTATACGCCCAGGTCAGGCTTTTTAACCGAATAATAATAAAGAGTTGAGCAATTTTCGGGCCTGAAAATCTTATTCGCCTCGGCGGTAATCTGATCAGCAGTAACTGCCGCATACTTATGCACCAGTCGGTTTACCATCCCTGCATCACCCAGTAACTCATAATAAGCAAGGCTCATAGCCCTGTCGAGAACACGTATTTCGCTGAACTCCGTCAGGGCCTCCACCCTGTTTTTTACTTTTTGTAATTCCGTTTCCTCCACTGCCTGACTGCATATTTTTTCAATCTCCTGCATAAGGGCAGCTTCAGCCACTTCCATGGTAACACCTTCGATCAGCTTTCCGGTAACAACAAACAACCCTGCTTCGATATCGCCCGACACAAATCCGTTAATATCGCTGAAAAGCTGCTGATTTTTGACCAGTTGCTGGTAAAGCCTGCCCGACTGACCAGCCGAAAGCAGATCCGAAATCAGGTCGCCGGCATAAAACCCTTCATCGCTTCGTCCACACATATGCCAGGCTTTGTAAATGGCATCGTAGGGAACATCGCGCTCTACAATTTGCGAACGGGCTTCGGTTTGGGGCGGTTCTTCCGGGAGGTTACGATGGTAAACACTTCCCTTTTCAATTACACCAAACCATTTTTCGGCCAGGGCTTTTATTTCGTCGGTTTTAACATTGCCGGCAATTACCATTATAGCATTGCAGGGGTTATAGAATCTTTTGTAAAAATCGCGCACTTCGTTCATCTGCGCCTGCTCAATATGCGAAGGGTCCACACCAATGGTTGCCCAACGATAAGGATGAACCTTATATGCCAACGGCCTCAATAAAAGCCAGGCATCGCCATAAGGTTGATTGAGGTAGTTCTGCCTGAATTCTTCCACAACCACATTCCGTTGCACATCGAAACTCTTTGGCGAAAAGGCCAGGTTGAGCATGCGGTCCGATTCGAGCCAGAAGGCCGTTTCGAGGTTATGCCCCGGCAAAGTGAGGTAATAATTAGTGAAATCGTTGTTGGTAAAGGCATTGTTTTCGCCGCCTACTCTTTCGAGAGGTTCGTCGTAACGGGGTATATTAACCGACCCTCCGAACATCAGATGCTCGAACAAATGAGCAAAACCGGTGCGGCCGGGTTGCTCGTCGCGCGAACCTACATTATACAGTATGTTCATTGCAACAATGGGAGTACTGGTATCGCGGTGAACGATAACACGCAAGCCGTTGTTCAATGTAAAGCGATCAAAATCAATCATAAATCATATTTACCAATTAGTGCAAATTATCAAATGAATGTTGCCATCGGTTAAAATTACCAGGCTCTGCTAAATTAACGCAACACACAATGAATTGTTATTGCCGGTATGCAAAGTTAAGTGAAAATCAGCAGGTGATACAAAAAGGGGGAAAGGGCTTGAAAAATGCTGCAATCATACCATCGGTGCAATCAGAAACACACCAGCTTATTGCTCCGGATCCCGGATTGCAGGATTTCGAAGGAAATGTATTGCTGAATGGGAAAATCAATCCCATTATTTGTTAAAACCAAAAGCATTTTTCATGTAAATTCTATTACCTCTTGTAGGTGTCATCATATTTTATACCTTTGCCTTATCATATTTCTGATTAATGCTAATTCGTTTGTTTACAACACACTGCATATAAAAAATGAAAAAAGACAAAGTTATTTTTGATCTCATCCGTGAGGAAGAAAACCGTCAGATGCACGGTATTGAGTTGATTGCTTCCGAGAATTTCGTAAGCGAACAGGTACTAAAAGCGATGGGATCGGTTTTAACCAATAAATATGCCGAAGGGTATCCCGGACGCAGGTATTATGGCGGTTGCCAGGTAGTGGATCAAACCGAACAAATTGCGATAGACCGTGCCAAAGCACTTTTTGGCGCCGAATGGGCCAATGTGCAGCCTCACTCAGGAGCACAGGCCAATATGGCCGTGCTGATGACTGTTCTTAATCCGGGCGATACCTTTATGGGTCTCAATCTTTCGCATGGCGGACACTTATCGCATGGTTCACCGGTAAACTCTTCGGGCATCCTTTACCGCCCAATTGCTTACGGCGTTGAAGAAGCAACAGGAACCATCGATTATGATAAGATGGAAGCTGTGGCTCTTGCCGAAAAACCCAAAATGATGATTGCCGGCGCTTCGGCTTACAGCCGCGACTGGGATTACAAACGCATGCGGCAGATAGCTGATAAAATCGGTGCTATACTAATGGCCGATATTGCGCATCCTGCCGGACTTATAGCACGCGGATTGTTGAACGATCCTGTTCCTTATTGCCATATCATAACCACTACTACACATAAAACCCTTCGTGGACCACGCGGTGGCCTGATTTTGATGGGTAAAGACTTTGAAAACCCATGGGGAGTAAAAACACCTAAGGGCGAAATAAAAATGATGTCGGCCATGCTCGACAGTGCCGTATTTCCGGGCATACAAGGCGGACCGCTGGAACATGTAATTGCGAGTAAAGCAGTTGCTTTCGGCGAAGCCCTTTCGGATGAATTTATGGATTATGCAATCCAGGTTAAAAAGAATGCCCAGGTTATGGCGAAAGCTTTTGTTGACAAAGGCTTTAAAGTTATTTCGGGTGGAACCGATAACCACCTGATGCTGATCGACCTGCGCACCAAGTACCCCGATATTACAGGAAAAATGGTTGAAAACCTGCTTGTAAAAGCTGATATAACGCTGAATAAGAACATGGTACCTTTCGACAGCCGTACGCCATTTACAACTTCAGGCATACGTGTTGGCACTCCCGCTATAACTACTCGCGGACTTAAGGAGCAGCATATGGCAATAATTGTTGATTTGATTGACGAAGTAATTGCCAACCACGATAATGAAGAAGTGATTGAAAAAGTTCGTGCACAGGTGAATGAAATGATGAGCGAATTCCCTTTATTTGCTTATTAAAACCGGGTACCATCCTTTACGTTAAGGCGGTATCCGTAAATTTTTGGGTGCCGCTTTTTTTTTGAAGATTTGCTGAAAAAATAAATGGGTAGCTGCGGGAAGTGATTATGCGGCACCCGGCACCCGGCACCCGGAACCCTATGCCGAAAATAACCTGAAAAATAATCTAAATAATAAATCCGATTACCAAACTTAATCCCACGATATGAAGACTGTATATATTGTCCGCCATGGAAAAGCCGCTCCGGCAAGTGTTAATGTTGCTGATGCTGACCGCCTGCTTACCGATACCGGTGTAGCTCGTACCTGGAAAGTTGCCATATACATGGCCGAAAGCAATCCTGTAATTGATCATATTGTTGCCAGTCCGGCTCCGAGAGCATACGATACAGCGCTTATTCTTGCTGATAAACTTGGCATAGCAACCGAAAAAGTTGTTACCGATGAGAAATTATTCACCGGCGATGATGCTGATGCATTGGATATTCTGCAAGGACTCGATGATTCGATCAACAGTGTGATGATAGTGGGACACAACCCGGTTATTACCATGGTTGCCAATCATTTTGCCAGCCCTAAACTCGATTCGCTGCCTACCACAGGCGTTGTATCCGTTCACCTGGATACCGAAAAATGGGTTGATCTGAAAAAAGCGAAAGTGATTCAGAACTTCACGGTTTGGCCCGGAATGTTGTAGGATATACTGCTATCAAACACAGTTAGTCAGTACCGGAATTTTAGTACCATTAAGATCAGTAAAATCTTATTGGCCTGTTGAAGGTATCAGAAAGTTAAATCTACTAGTATTTAACTTTCTGATACCTTTTCTGTAATTTCTTTGACAAATCAATCACCAATTTGTTAATATTTGCTGTTTACTTAAATATTATTCGCTTTTTTTGTACATTTATACTAACAAATACCGTTATAACGCTGTTTACACACTATTACATACTATATAGGGAATAAAAAATTGCACTTACACATGGCCGGAATTAAAAGTAATATTATCAACAGGGAGATCAGTTGGCTTCATTTTAATGAAAGAGTACTTCAGGAAGCGGCAGATCCGGCAACGCCGTTGATAAACCGTATGAAATTCCTGGGTATTTATTCCAATAACCTCGATGAGTTTTACCGGGTAAGGGTAGCCACGGTAAACCGTATGTTAAGTGTTGAGAAAACGGCTTTCAGCGATAAATACATCAACCCACGTAAAACGCTCCGCGAAATAAGCCGCATTACCAAGGTACAGCAGGGCGAATTTCAAAGAATTTATGCTTCGGTAATACAAGAACTTGCCTCAAAAAATATTTTCGTAATCAACGATAAAGAGCTTTCACCAGGGCAGGGGAAATTTGTTGAACGTTACTTCAGGGAATATGTAAGGCCCATTCTTTTCCCTCTGTTAATGGACAATCTGAAAACTACTTCGCTCAGAGATCATTCGCTTTACCTGGCTGTTGTCCTTCGGGTTAAGGGGCAGCCTGAGCTCGAAAAATATGCCATGGTTAAAGTGCCTGTGAATACTCTTTCGCGCTTCCTGATCCTGCCAGCCGAACATGAGAAACAGTATATTATTCTTCTCGACGATGTAATCCGTTATTGCCTTCATGAAATTTTTTCGGTTTTCGGGTTCAATACATTTAAAGCCTATGCAATAAAGTTTACCCGCGATGCTGAACTTGATATTGATAACGATGTGTCGAAAAGCTTTATTGAGCTTATGACCGAGAGCCTGAAACAGCGTGAAGTTGCACCCCCGGTAAGGTTTGTTTACGACCGGCATATGCCCGAACGCCTGCTGAGCCAGTTACTCGCCAAACTAAATATCAGCAAGAGCGACACCGTTACACCCGGAGGTGTATATCATAACTTTAAAGATTTTATTAGTTTCCCGGATTTCGGTTCCCCGAAAATGGTATTCAAACCTATGCCACCGCTTGAGCACCAGGGTTTGCGGGTTACTAAAAGCATTCTTGCAGGAATCCGCGAACGCGATTACCTCTTGCATTACCCTTTTCAATCCTTCCACTATCTTATCGACCTTCTGCGTGAAGCTTCGCTTGATCCGCAGGTAAGGGCAATAAAAATGACGCTTTACCGCGTTGCCAGCGACTCGAATGTTGTGAACGCATTGATCAACGCTGCCCGGAATGGTAAGGAAGTAACTGTTTTCCTCGAAGTGCAGGCACGCTTTGATGAGGAAGCAAATATATACTGGGCCGGTAAAATGCAGGAAGAAGGAGTCAAAGTTATACAATCGATTCCGGGTTATAAGGTTCATGCAAAACTGCTGCTGATCCGCCGTAAGGAAGGTACACGAAATGTTTATTATGCAGGAGTAGGCACCGGAAATTATAATGAAACAACGGCAAAAGTATATACGGATATTACTCTTTTTACAGTGAATAAAGAAATAGTCCGAGATGTAAACAGTGTTTTTCATCTTTTCGAATCCATTTATAATACTCCCAGGTTTTCGAAACTGGTAGTAGCACCTTTTCATATGCGGAACCAGTTTATTAAACTGATAAACAACGAAATACGCAATGCCAAGGCAGGTAAGGATGCATGGATTATCCTGAAGCTTAATCACCTTACCGATTTAAAAATTGTACGGAAATTTTACGAAGCAAGTAATGCGGGGGTAAAGATTAAACTGATCATACGAGGAATATGCGTACTCGAACCCGGTGTTCGCGGATTGAGCGAAAATATTGAGGCTATTACCATTGTAGGCCGTTTCCTCGAACACAGCCGGGTAATGGTTTTTGCCAACGAAGGGAATGAATTGTATTATATTTCGTCGGCCGACTGGATGGAACGCAATTTTGATAACCGTATTGAAGTAGCATGCCCCATATTCGATCTCGAATTACAACGCGAAATAATGACCATGCTGCAGATTCAACTGCGCGATAATACCAAGGCAAGGCATATCACTCCAAAAAACTCGAACCAGTATGTTACAGGGAATCCAAACCTGAAAATTGATTCGCAGGTTGAGACGTATAGGTTTTTTAAGGATAAGATTTTTTAGGGGAAGGGTGCGATGTCGGATGTGCAAGGTCGGATGTGCGATGTCGGATGGGCGAGGTAAAAGGGACGAGGGGGCGAAGGGCGAAGGGCGATGGAGAAGGGCGAAGGGGAGAATGGGAAATCAGGAGAAGGGGCGATGGGTGAATGGGTCGGGGGACGATGTGGGATGTCGAATGTCGGATGTCGGATGTCGAATGTGCGATGTCGGATGTGCGATTTAGAAGGGATGGAGGGCGAAGGGCGATGGGAGATGGGCGAAGGGGAGAATGGGAAATCAGGAGAAGGGGCGATGAGTGAATGGGACGGGGGACGATGTGGGATGTGGGATGTGGGATGTCGGATGTCGAATGTGCGATGTCGGATGTGCGATTTAGAAGGGATGAGGGCGAAGGGCGATGGGAGATGGGCGAAGGGGAGAATGGGAAATCAGGAGAAGGGGCGATGAGTGAATGGGACGGGGGACGATGTGGGATGTGGGATGTGGGATGTCGGATGTCGAATGTGCGATGTCGGATGTGCGATTTAGAAGGGATGGAGGGCGAAGGGCGATGGGAGATGGGCGAAGGGGAGAATGGGAAATCAGGAGAAGGGGCGATGAGTGAATGGGACGGGGGACGATGTGGGATGTCGAATGTCGGATGTCGGATGTCGAATGTGCGATGTCGGATGTGCGATTTAGAAGGGTGAGGGCGAAGGGCGATGGGAGATGGGCGAAGGGGAGAATGGGAAATCAGGAGAAGGGGCGATGAGTGAATGGGACGGGGGACGATGTGGGATGTCGAATGTCGGATGTCGGATGTCGAATGTGCGATGTCGGATGTGCGATTTAGAAGGGAGGGAGGGCGAAGGGCGATGGGAGATGGGCGAAGGGGAGAATGGGAAATCAGGAGAAGGGGTGATGAGTGAATGGGACGGGGGACGATGTGGGATGTGGGAGGATGTAGAAGGGATGAGGGGCGATGGGGCGAGGGGCGATGGGGCGATGGACCCGGAACTTGGAACTTGGAACATGGCACCCGGAACTTGGAACATGGCACCCGGAACCATGGCACCCGGAACATGGAACATGGCACCCGGAACATGGAACCCGGAACATGAAACCCGGCACCCGGCACCTATCGGATCATAGTAATCTCTCTCCTAAGTAACTTTCCTTATTCACTTACCTTTACACTACTCACAATATACGTGCTTTCGCCGCGCCAGGGTAACGGCCTGTTCTTTTCTTTATAATAAACCACCACGTTTTTACCCTGCAGGGCTTCGAGTTGCTGTGCAATATCCTTGTCAGCAACAGAGAAAAGGAATTTTTCCGATGCAAGTGCGATATTATTATTACTCTGAACACTGCTCAGAATCATTTCTCCTTCATAAGTTTTAAAGATAGCACCTTTGCGCGAAAACTTCTGGAGCAATCCCGAACGGGCACCATCACTGTATGTAAAAAAATAACTCCAGTAAATAAATAATCCGAAAATCACAAACAGCACCGCCAGCGTTATATAGAAATATTTCCTGATTTTACTTTTTATTGTGCCACTCTTTTGGGGCATAGGAGTATTTGTTCCTGAATTGCGGTTGAAATCAGCCATGGTGAATCTATTTTCAACAAAGATAACAATAAAACATACAAAATGTATGGGTGCTTTGCCGGCATGTTAAATCCTGAAAATATATGTACCGAACTGAATCTACCGTCCATTCGCATCGAAATGATAATTATCTTTGCGCCTTAAAGTGAATTGCTTAGAATGATACAATTTGAAGAAGCACTGGAGATTATTACCCGCTCGGCGGGCCTCCTTGCTACAGAAAAAATAAGGCTGGAAGACTCCCGGGGCAGGATACTTGCTACTGATGTGTACTCTGACATGGACATGCCTCCTTTCGACAAATCAGCGGTTGATGGTTATGCCTGCCGTCGCGATGATCTTGAAAAAGAACTGAAAGTACTGGAAACTATCCCTGCCGGTACAGCGCCCACGAAATATATCGGTAAGGGTGAATGCTCGAAACTCATGACAGGCGGAATGCTTCCTGATGGAGCGGACACGGTGATAATGGTTGAAGATGTTGAAATTACCGGCCCCGACACCATCCGTTTTTCGGCTTCACGAACGGCTTCCAACTTTTGCCTGCGTGCCGAAGATATAAAACAAGGCGAAAAAGTTCTTGCAAAAGGAACCCGTATCCGACCGCAGGAAATTGCCATACTTGGCTTCGGTAGGCTGCGCCAATCCTGAAGTGTTTTTACAACCTCGCATTGGAATTATTTCAACCGGTGACGAACTGGTTGAACCAGCCGAAACCCCTGCCCTATCGCAGATACGAAACAGCAATGCCTACCAGTTGCTGGCACAGGCACAGCGGGCCGGATGCAAAGCCTCATATTTCGGAATTGCCCGCGATACTGAAGAAGCCACCCTGGAAATTATTCAGCAAGCAGCCGCCGAAAGTGATATTGTTATACTTACCGGAGGTATTTCAGCCGGGGATTTCGATTTTGTACCGGCCGTAATTGAGCAGGCTGGATTTGATATAAAATTCCGAAGCCTTGCGGTGCAACCCGGGAAACCGGTAATTTTCGCCACCAGGCATGAGAAATATATTGTTGCTTTGCCCGGAAATCCGGTATCTTCGTTTGTACAGTTCGAAATGCTGGTAAAACACCTTATCAACCTGCTTACCGGATTTACAGGTAAGGAAATGCAGATCAGGATGCCTCTAGGCACCACCTACACCCGTAAACGAACTACCCGGAAGGCATTCTTTCCTGTTTATATTTCGGAAGAAGGAACAGCCGTTCCGGTTGAATATCACGGCTCGGCTCATATTCATTCCTATATCCATGCTGATGGAATAGTAGTGATTGAACTGGGTGAAAATGAAATCACAAAAGGAACTTTAGTAAATGTTCGACTCGTATAACCGACGTATAAATTACCTCCGCATTTCGGTTACCGACCGCTGTAACCTGCGCTGCACCTATTGTATGCCTGCCGAAGGCATTACACTGATGCAGCATAGCGAAATACTTTCGTTTGAGGAAATAATGGAAGTGGTTGATGCCGCCGTTTCGCAGGGTGTTGACAAAGTGCGGATAACAGGGGGCGAACCCCTGGTGCGCAAAGGAATTGTGGATTTGGTTCAGATGATAGCTTCGAAACCCGGCATTCAGGACCTGGGAATGACCACTAACGGTCAGCTTCTCGGAAAATTTGCTCAACCACTTGCCGATGCCGGGCTTCACCGCATTAATGTAAGCCTCGATACATTAAACCCCGAAAAATACAAGTATATTACCCGTGGCGGTGATATCGACAACGTAAAAAAAGGTATTGAAGCCAGCATAAAAGCAGGACTTTCGCCTGTAAAAATTAATTGCGTTATTGTAAAATCACCTTCGGAACCTGATGCAATTGAAGTAGCTGAATATGGCAAACAACTTGGATTGCAGGTTCGATACATCCGACAGATGGATCTCGAAAAAGGCGAATTTTACGTTGTGGATGGAGGCAGCGGCGGCGACTGTTCCACATGCAACCGGCTGAGGCTCACAGCCAATGGAATGATAAAACCATGCCTGTTCAACGATATGGAATACAATATCCGCGAACACGGAGCATACAAAGCCTTACAACTTGCACTTGGCAATAAACCTTCGTGCGGGACTATTAATAAGCACAGTGAGTTTTATAATATTGGGGGCTAAGAGTAGGGAGTTAGGGATTGGGTTTTGGGGATTAGGGAAGGGGAGAGTGGGTGAAAGGGGAAGGGCGAGGGGAGAAGGGAGAAGGGGCGAGGGGCGAGGGGAAGGGGAAGGGTGAAGGGCGAAGGGCGAGGAGACCTAAATTACCATTAAGTTAATAATCGGTTAGTCCAAACTTCGATGGAAACAATGCCCGGATATTAAACTGCTCACTGAAACTTTGGAATGCTGTAAGCCTGAAACTCTTCAAACAGTTGAAACCCGAACCGAGCGTAGCGAGCTCACCCCAGGTAAACTCTTAAACAACAATGAACAACAACCAATTTTCAATAAAAAAATAAATAGGGAAAAACGTACCAGCTACCCCGTGAACCTTGAACCTGAACGCCGAAGGCAATTCCTGCCTGACTGCCTGCCTGCTTTGCGCAGGTAAACTGCAGGCAGGGAACATTTGAACAAGCGAATAATAGAACAATAGAACAACTGAACTCTTCCAACCTGAAACCCTTCCAACCCATGAACAAACTCAGTCACACCGATGAAGCCGGTAAAGCCAATATGGTTGATGTCGGACATAAAACAAACCAGTTGAGGATAGCTAAGGCACAAGGGTTTATCAGCCTTCGGCCCGAAACGGTGAAACTTGTTCAGGAGAACAATATGAAAAAAGGTGATGTGCTTACGGTAGCTCAGCTTGCTGGCATACAGGCGGCAAAACTTACATCATCGATAATTCCGCTTTGTCACACACTACTGATCACAAAAATTGATGTTAAGCTCACACTCGATACGCTCGGAGTAACAGCCCTGAGCGAAGTACATTGCATCGGCCAGACAGGTGTTGAAATGGAAGCACTCACGGCTGTATCGGCATCATTACTTACGGTTTACGACATGTGCAAAGCCGTTGATAAAAGCATGGAGATCAGCAATATAAAACTTTTAAGCAAAACAAAAACAGATATTAAATAAGCCCGGTATCTTTTAAAAGAATAAATTCAAAACCGAATCAAAACCAATGTATCTCCTTCTGCTAGCTTTAGCTCCCGCAATTATACTCATGATGTACGTGTACTTCCGCGACAAGTATGAGAAAGAGCCAATAAAGCTGATTTTGAAAGGGATCTTTTTCGGTGCGATAATTATTTTTCCTGTCGGATTGATCGAAAACTATATTTTAAGTTTCGGAACGGGCTTAGCGAAAATCCCGAAAGCAGCTTTCGACGGATTTCTTGTGGCAGGGGCAACAGAAGAGATATTCAAATTCCTGGTGGTTTTTATTCTCTTCTGGCGAAACAGTAATTTTAACGAGAAATTCGATGGAATTGTTTACGCTGTTTCGGTATCGCTTGGATTTGCAGCTATCGAAAATCTCTTTTATGTTTTCTCAAACAACTCCATGCAGGTTGGTCTGCTCAGGGCTTTCACAGCTGTGCCGGGGCATACCATTTTCGGGATTGTGATGGGTTTTTACCTCGGACTGGCCCGTTTCAGCGTTCAACACAGGAGTAAATGGCTGCTTATGGCGCTTCTTATACCCTGGCTTTTGCATGGAACATATGATTTTATGTTGATGTCGGGTCACCCGGTTCTTTTGCTGCTTTTCATCCCGTTCCTGGTATTTATGTACCGCCATGGATTGAAACGAATGAAAGAACTTAATAAACAATCAGCTTTTAACCCGGCGAATATTACTTTCAGTGTTACTGAACATGAGCCTGACGAACAGGAAAAACCCTGAAAACATTAACCAAAAGAAATTTATGCAGGCAAAAATCCTTCAATTTTTAAAACCAGGTGTTCCCAAACCGGTGCTTATTGCACTGGGAGCAGCACTATGGGGATTTGCTGCCTACCGTATACTGAAAATGGGGTTTGTCATTATCGAACGCCATGCATTATATCACATGCTTAATTACCTGATAGGTATTCTTGGATTTTTTCCTTTCTTCCTGCTGGTATTCCGTAAAGTGAGTTTGCGCTATATCACACGCATTAAAAATATGCCACAACGAAGGCCCTGTATGTTTGCTTTTTTCGATCTTCGCGGATACATCCTGATGTCAGTTATGATTACGATGGGAATTCTCGTAAGCCACTGGAAAATAATACCCGAACTATACAAGGGTACATTTTTCGTTTCGCTGGGGCTTTCGCTGCTTGCCTCCTCGATATTTTACATTTACGAAGGAATCCAATTTACACTACAGCCTAAGCCTTTACACATTGAGCAACATGAAAAAGAAATGGATAAAACCTGAACTGAATTAGTCTGAACGCTTTAATAAAATCAAACATACCTAATTACAACAAATAATCAATACCACACATACATGACGAACATTACGGTAGTATCAGTAAATATAAGTGAGAAAAAAGGCACAGTGAAAATACCCGTGCCCGTTATTGAACTCAACGAAATAGGCGTTGCTACTGATGCACATGCCGGCGACTGGCACCGGCAGGTTAGTCTTTTGGCTGATGAAAGCTTTGAGCGTTTTTCTCAGGCAGCCGGACGCAAAATACAATATGGCGAATTTGCCGAAAATATTACTACCAAAGGTCTCGAACTGGTAAATACTCATCCGCTCGACAAATTGCTGATTGGCGATGTTGAACTCGAAATCACGCAGATTGGCAAGGAATGCCACGGTACATCCTGCGCCATTTTTAAAGAAGTGGGCAATTGTGTGATGCCAAAGGAAGGGATTTTTGCACGCGTTCTGAAAAACGGCCAGGTTAAAGCCGGCGACCAGGTAATTTATATACCTCGTGTTTATAAAACATTGATAATTACGCTGAGCGACCGCGCCAGCCGGGGAGAGTATTCCGACAGGTCGGGACCAAAAATTGAACAGCTGGTATCTGCTTTCTTCGAAACTGAAGGCTGGAAATATGTGATTGAGCGCAAACTTATTGCAGATGATGAAAAAGCTTTAGACTCCATACTCAACGAAGCCCGTGAAGCCGGGATTGACATGGTTTTTACAACCGGCGGAACAGGAATTGGCCCCCGCGATATCACTCCCGATGTGGTGAAACCTTTTATCGACAAGGAAATACCAGGAATTATGGAGTTGATCCGCTTCAAATACGGAAGCCTGAAACCTAATGCACTTATTTCGAGAGCTATTGCAGGTGTTATGCGAAGCACTCTCGTTTATACACTTACCGGGAAGCGTAAAAGCTGTGGATGAATATATGACTGAAATATTACCAACGCTAAGGCATAGCATTTATATGCTTCATAACCTGGATGCGCATTGATGGGAGAAAGGCTAAAGGTCAAAGTGCAATCCCGATATCGGGATCAAAAGTCAAAGTTAAAGAGTGTCACAGCATAATTTTGAATTTTACCTTTTGCATTTTGAATTCCCTTTACCACGGAGGCACGGAGAACACAGAGGACCACAGAGGTTGTTTGCTTTTCAGGAATGATTTTTTATTTGAATTTTGAGTTTACAAGTGACCCCCAACCCCCAAGGGGGCTAACGAGGACGAGTCTGTCTTAACTTTGATTCCGATAGCGGGATTGCATTTTGCATTTTGACTTCTTTTTACCACGGAGGCACGGAGAACACAGAGGACCACAGAGGCTATTAGCTTTCCGGAATGATTTATTATTTGAATTTTGAGTTTACAAGTGACCCCCAACCCCCAAGGGGGCTAACGTGGACGAGTCTGTCTTAACTTTGATTCCGATAGCGGGATTGCATTTTGCATTTTGACTTCTTCCACGGAGGCACGGAGAACACAGAGGACCACAGAGGCTATTAGCTTTCCGGATATGATTTATTATTTGAATTTTGAGTTTACAAGTGACCCCCAACCCCCAAGGGGGCTAACGTGGACGAGCTATTCAATAATTTGCCATATGCTTTTTGACCTACGAATGCTGAGCGAAGGTTGCTGAGCGTAGTCGAAGCAAGCCGAAGCATGACCTTTGCATTTTGAATTTTGAATTTTGAATTCCCTTTACCACGGAGGCACGGAGAACACAGAGGACCACAGAGGCTATTTGCTTTCCGGAATGATTTATTATTTGAATTTTGAGTTTACAAGTGACCCCCAACCCCCAAGGGGGCTAACGTGGACGAGCTATTCAATAATTTGCCATATGCTTTTTGACCTACGAATGCTGAGCGAAGGTTGCTGAGCGTAGTCGAAGCAAGCCGAAGCATGACCTTTGCATTTTGAATTTTGAATTTTGAATTCCCTTTACCACGGAGGCACGGAGAACACAGAGGACCACAGAGGTTGTTTGCTTTTCAGGTATGATTATTTTATTTGAATTTTGAGTTTACAAGTGACCCCCAACCCCCAAGGGGGCTAACGTGGACGAGCTATTCAATAATTTGCCATATGCTTTTTGACCTACGAATGCTGAGCGTAGGTTGCTGAGCGTAGGTTGCTGAGCGTAGTCGAAGCAAGTCGAAGCAAGTCGAAGCAGCCGAAGCATGCCCTTTGCATTTTGATCCCGATAGCTATCGGGATTGAACTTTGAACTTATTTTTTGAATTCCTTCTTATCAGTCTCTTATCGTCTTAAACCTTAACACAGCAAACGTCCCCACCAACGCTCCTCCAACTGCAATATATTTTATAATATCGTTATCGATCAGGTAAAAAACTGAAAATAACATCATACTCCACATCATCACGAGTGAAATAATTTTAATATGAAGGCGTATACCTTTCCTGTCGAGGAAATCGGCAAGTATAGGTCCGAAAATTTTATTGTTTACAAGCCAGTCGTGCATCTTTTTCGAACTTTTTGCAAACGAAAACGATGCCAGTAAAAGAAACGGCGTTGCAGGCAATCCGGGCAAAAGTACTCCTAGTCCTGCCAGTATTACACATAAAACACCGGTTACGATGAAGAATATCCTCATAAATAGTTAACGAAATTTAGGAATACCGTGAAACGAATATCCCGGTTCAAAGGTATAATAACCTGTATTACAAACAAGGGGTTCACCGTAATGGTTCAGCCATGCGGATAATAAATGTTAATGAGGCCGTTTCGGTGCCCACCGAAGGCAATATTGTCAACCTGTTAGCACCTTTGCGCGATTGCTTCCACATAAATCGGCCTGTAACAAAACCTAGAGCCGAACCGATTACTATATCCGATGACCAGTGTTTGTTATCGTAAAGCCGCGAAACGGCTGCCCCGGTTGCCAGTGTATATGCCAGCAACGGAACCCATATTGTACTGCTGTATTCCATAGCATAAACCGTTGCCACGCTGAATGCTGCCGTTGAATGCCCCGACGGGAAACTGGTGTAACCAAAATCGCCGAAGGGACCATCCCAAACCGTATGATCAGGAAATTCATCCTGGTAAGGCCGGTGCCGGTGAGCCAGTTGTTTAGCAACCTGCACACAAATTGATGAAACAGCAAATGATTTTACGGCCGTAAGCGAAGTTCCCGCCAGGCGTTTATCCTTTGCCAGCAAACCGCCTGCATACAAACTGCCAACCACAACCGATGTGCCTATTCCGTTTCCGAAAGGCTCAAAAACATACTTCGAAAGATTACCAGCTGTTTCGGACCGATGCTCAACAAAATACTTCTGAATCCTTTCGTCCTGCGTATATGCAATTACTCCGGCTGTTGATACCAAACCAAGCTCAAGCCATTGTTTCTGCTTCCATTTTGCAGGTGATATAATAAAGCTCTTCGAATCGTGGTAAAAGGATTTAAGGTAGGTTTTATTGAGTTTCGGGTATTGGATGGAATCATTCCCTTCGGCCTTCATGCTTCCGGCTATATTGAGTAAAACAACTAACAATAACCATTTCTTCATTCTTTCAGCGTTTAAGAAAAATCCATTTAACCCAAATACATACTATCATCTGTGTTCTGCAAAGCTATCCTTTTTATTGCAATGATTTATAAGAGCTTATTTTGAAAATAATGGGATCTGCCCCTCGTTCGGATTTCCATAAAACAGAGAAAGATTTCCTGCGAAGTCGGATTTTAACTGCTGCTATTTTGCTATCGATGATAAACCCATTCATCAGTGCAATTAAAATTCTACGGGTTGTTATTCTAAAGCCCGTAACAAAGCAGATAAAGTTTGTGAGACTCCGGCACAGCAATATTTACCATTGGAGGAACAAGCACAGGTTCACGCGACATAACAGCAAATGCGATTAACAATTTCTCACCCAAGAAATACCTGGAATCATAAAACGTATCCGGTTTAAATGCCGAAGTTGTGAACAAAATGCTTTTTATCAGGAGAACTTGCTTGGGTAATGCATGACAAACAAGATATACATTGCAAAAAATCACATATGCAAGAGAAACATCTGCCTGATATAAAAACCGACCCTCAAGGCACAGTATTAATTGGATAACCTGAATGCCATTGATTCTCATATAAGTATCAATCTCTGAATTTAGAAATTTGGCATATGTTGTTTCGGCATATTTAAACGAAGAAGAAAAGTTACAGAAGCCGATTGAGTGCTTGCCGTAGGTAAAATAACCAGATTGTTGCCTGCTTTCCTAAGCTGTTTCCACATGAACCTGCCAGTAACAAACCCCAGAGCTGATCCAACAACCACTTCCGAAGCCCAATGATTATTATTATATAGTCGTTCAACAGCAGCACCGGTCGCAAGCGTATACATAAGTACAGGTACCCAAATAGTACTTTTATACTCTGATGCAAAAACCGTCGCAAAACTGAAGGCAACAGTAGCATGGCCTGAAGGAAAACTGCTGGACTTTGAGTCACTAAACGGGCCATCCCACACCGGGAGTCCGGTTGTGTAATCATAATGGCGATGCGTCAGCTCTTTAATTGTTTTTGCAAACACTGCTGACACAATAAAGGATTTTGCAGCTACAAGTGAGGTTCCTGCAAGCCGTTTATCCTTTGAAAGCCTGCCTCCAAGGTATAAGCTGCCAATAAGTACTGATGAAACTTTATAATTTCCGAAAGGCTCAAAAACGTACTTCGACATATTTTCTGCTGCCGGATATTGATGTGCCACAAAATAATTCCACATTTTCACTTCCTGTGTATAAGCAATAACACCTGCACCAGCAACAACTCCAAATTCAATCCATTGTTTCGTGCGCCATTTTGCCGGCGATACAACAAAACTCTTTGTATCATGCCAGTATGATTTGATATAGGTTTTATTGAGTTTAGGGTATTCAATAGAATCATTACCGGCAGCTCTTGTTAAAAGCGAAGAGGTGACTATTAAACAGCCAATTATGAAAATTGCATACTGCTGTGTACACCTGGTTTTTCTTTCGTTTTGATTCTTCAATTACACTTGAGATTGGCGGAATGAATATTTGAATTGGAACGATTTTATGGAATTCTTCCTTTATGAGCAGTAAAAGTATAAAAACAATCAGGGCTGAGAAGATTATTCCAAAAAAAAACTTAGATTTTATACTATTGTAAACCAACCAGATAGCATCTGATTGAATATTTATTTTTTTCGTTTGTAGGGGTAAAATCGTTTTCAGGTGTCTTATATAATACAGATATCTATAAAAGAAACTTATTATGAAAATATTCAAATTGATTTCAATATGCTGTTTAATTAGCCTGATGGTTATTTCCTGCACAAAGGATGAGGTAAAACCCGAAATGCGCCTCCTGAAGATTAATACTAAAACCTATGCTGGAACTACAACCACCACCACTTACCATTATAATACATCCAACCAATTGGTTGAAGTCAAGAATAATTGGTTTGATGAACGATTTACCTATTCATCTGATGGAAAGCTTTCGGTGTATGAGTCAGTTTTTGATAATAGATATCGCAAATACGAGTATTTTTATATCAATGGCCGTCTTGACAAGGCGATAACGAGCAATAATACGCCAGATGAAACGGATACCACCTTGTATATTTATGATAATAGCGGAAAAATAGTAAAAACAAAATACCTCAGCTATTATAATCAAACTGAATACGATTATACATGCGACGATAATGGCCGGATAAAAACAATTGAAAGTTCTGAGAATCAATCAGAGTGGATATGGTGGGACGAAGCAGGAAATCTCACACAACATTCCTGGAAAAGAAGAAATTACACAACCGGTGGTATAGATTCCATTGGGGTTAAATATTCGTATGATTCAGGCAAAAACTTCCTGAAAGCCATACATTATCCGGCCGAATATATTTTTATTCGTTCACTGGATCCTTCACCGAATGAATCAACATCAAACTGCCTCGATAATGGTTATTATCATCCGGGCTGGCCTCTTTATTCGGGTCCTCTTAGTATTCAGGCATATAACAGCGAAAGGTATCCAACCAACATTTCAATCGGCGAAACTTCCTGGGAACTGTTTTATGAGGAATATTAAGGAATGAACCGAGTTCAGGAAAACGATATCAAAACCGCTGGGTTAAATTCACATAAATACGGTCGTAATTTCTTCCCTTTTCTAATGTCCCTTCAAAGTTCAGTGAACATGAAAGTTTTTTCATCACACGCCATGTAAGGTTTAATTCACCCATGTTCTGGATCAGGGGTGTATCAGTATATACAAATTTGTACTTTACATACCTGTAGTTTATACCACCAAATAATTTACCGGGAAGCAAATCACGCGAAACACCAATACTGTAAATATTCCCATCCATGTAAGCGGTTTGCAAAAGTGTGGCCGAAATAGTAGCCGATGCTTTAAGCCATGGAACATTACTGTAGGTCATATATGTATAAAGATTTTTTGTTGACCGTGGATCTTGCTTTGTGAAACGGTAACCTGCATTTGCACCTAATGACAGGTATTTTACCGGGCGATACGAAAACTGAAGCATGTAGCCTTTCATAGTGGCTGATTCAAGAAGTTGATCAACTATAGTTTTATAGGTTTCGTAATAGATAATATTTTGCCGGGCACTGTATGATAAAGATACAGATAATTGCCTGGTAAATTTGTAACGCAATGATACATAAAGGTTCGACAAGTTAGGCTTATTATCCTGCGAAAGCGAACTATCCTGGGTATTTATAACTTTATTGAACAGATCCAATTCAATGGATCCGAAGAAATAAAGATTAGTGAAAAGCGAATTTGAATGCTGAAGGTATACAAATCGGCGGTCGGTGTTTCCATTGTTCTTCTGTTCAGCCAGGGCAATTGAACTTTGCATACTTCCTTTTTCAGTTGCATAGTCATGACTAATGTAACCACCAAATTGCATTAGATTGGCGTTGAAACTGTAATCCATATAATCAGGTCTTGTACCGGCAAAAACTCCTGCCGTTATAGCCTTGAATTTAGTTTCATACTGAAGGCCATCAATTGCGCCAACATTTGAAATCCTCGGATTTATCTTCCGTCCGACCCATAAATTATTATTCTTATTGAAAGCATAATTGAGAGCCAGGCTGTAAATCTTCAGTCCGTTAAAAATATTATCCTTTATTTCGGGCCATTCATTCAACTTATGAACAAATGAAATATAGGTTTCGCCTGATAATTTCGAGTTGGAAATGTTTTGAGCGTTTAGTGAAAACGTATATCGCATACGCTGTGAAAAATCGGAGACATTCGAGAAATTTGAATACGACGACAAAGCTACTCTCCCCGTTATCGACTGTTTTAATTCCACGGGAAGTTCTTTTTTAATTGTATCAGAATATTTTACTGCAATTTCGGGCTTTACAGCTGGTTCTGTAACCATTTCAATTTCTTTTTCCTGCTGAACAAGTTTTTTTTGAGTGCTGATTTTATCTCCAACCGATAACTTTTTTGCAGATATTGTAGCACAAACACACGAAATGGAAGAAAGCTCTTTCACAACCAGAACAGGAATCTTTATTGCTTCCTGAACAATAAAAAGGGTATCACCTGCTGAAATATTTTGAGTCGACTGAAACTTTACATACACATTCTGCTTAGTGACATAAGAGATTGTTCCTTCGGTAGCCTCAATATATGCCTGCCCTTTCAAGCTTACGAATGAAAAAATCAATAGCAGAAATGTCAGTAGAGGTTTCATAGAAAATACTATTAATTACTCCGGATAAACGTATCATTCATCTTGTTATCACCTGATCCGTTAGGGTGGCAGCTAAAACAGGCATTACTGCTATAGGAATATCCGCTGACACCCTGATGCTGATTATTAGTTGACGATTGAGGATGGCAAGAGGTCGTGCAGGTATAAACCGAAAAGTTTGATGGATTTGTATGACAATCGGCACAAGTACTCCATTCATCCTTGTGTTTTCCTGAATAGATCGGGAAATATTGTCCGTCGTGGTTGAATGTTGATGGCGTCCAGGCCGATTGTGTATGACAGTCGCTACAAGTTACAGGAAACTGTGCAGCTGCATGATTCGGATTGGTTGTCTGGTTATAATTATTGATATGACATCCGTTGCAGGTGTTTGGTGTAGTGATGTAATTTCCATTATGACAAACAGCACATTGGTTTGAAATTACTGTATGAGCTCCGGCAATTACGTAATAATTGTTATGCGTAGGGAAGGAAGCTGGCTCCCAGTTGGGATTTGTGGTATGACAGCTTGCACAATCGCCAGACAAGTTTAAATTGTTATGGTTGGGATTGGTTGATTGATTATAATTGGCTTGATGACATCCTGCACATGTATTTGGAGTATTCGTATAACCCCCTGCATGGCACAAGGCACAATTAGCGGAAATATTTATATGAGCCCCGGTCAGCGGGTAAACTGCAGTATGATCGAATGTTGCCGGTGTCCAGGCGTTTTGCGAATGACAGGTTTCGCAGGTGGTAAGGAATTGTGATGTAACGTGGTTGGGATTAGTCGTCTGGTTAAAATTCTCAGTATGGCAAACGAAGCATGTATTTGGTGAATTCGCATAGTTACCTTGATGGCAGGTAGCGCAATCGTTGGCAATTGGAACATGAGCTCCTTCAAGATTTGAATGCGTTGGGTATGTAGCAGGTTTCCAGCCTTGCACTGTAGTATGGCATGCTGCACAATCTTCACTAAACTTGCTGCCGGTTGCTTTATGGTTAGGGTTGATCGTTTGATTATAATTATTGATATGACAGCTGGAACATACATTTGGAGTGCCGGCATATCCGCTGGTATGACAATCGGTGCAGTTTGTAGTAGTATGTGCCCCGGTTAAGGGAAAGCTTGATTTGCTGTGGTCGAAACTTCCTTCTCCCGAACCTGTTGGATGACATGCAAAACATGAAGTGCTGCTGTACGTATAGCCGCTAACACCTTCATGTTCCTTGTCGACATCCGATTTATTACTATGTTCGTGACAATTTATACAGGTGAATTCTGAATAATTAGCCGTATTGGTATGGCAATCGGAACAACTATTCCATTCTCCTTTGTGCTTACCAGTATATATAGGGAACGATTTGCCGTCGTGATCTCTGTATTCAGCTGGTTTCCAGCCAGGATTCGTGGTATGGCATTCCTTGCAGTTGGTCGAAAAACTGAGTGAGCTATGATTCGGATTAGAAGTCCCCTGGTAATCAGGCTGGTGACAGCTTACACATTCGGTTGAAAGCCCAGAAAAATTGCCTGAAGTATGGCATTTGCTGCAGTTATTAATTTCATGTCCACCCGAGAGTGGGAAAAAGTCATGATTTACACCGGCACCAGACCAGGTAAAAGAATTCATGGTATGGCATTCAGTGCAATTTGTTGAAAAATTGCCCTGCACATGATTTGGATTGGCTGCTGTAAGATAATTGTTCCTGTGGCAATCAAAACATTCAATACCCAGCGGATCAAATCGGAGCAGGGAAGCGGTTCCTTTCGAAGCAGCTGAAGGCAAAAGATTTGTATGGCAATCTTTACATTCAGCAGTTGTATGTGGACCAACAAGGGGGAAACGGCTCAACTGGTGCAATTGAGTAATGCCTGTAACTATCCAGGAATTAGGGGTATGACACCTTGCACATTCATTACCTACTGTCTGTTCATGAATATCAGTATGACACGAATTACATTCGGTTTGTGCTTTAGCAAATTCGAGCGATTTGTGACAATCCTTACAATTAACCTCACGGTGCTGACCTATCAGCGGTAAATTTCGTACCGCTATGATCAAATGAAAGCGTTTTCATGTCAACTTTCCAGCCACTTGTTTTATGACAATCGTCACAATTAGTTCTGAAACTATCACCATGCGGCGATTTTTGGGCAAACATAACTGATGAAAGCACCAAAAAAGATATTATAAATGACAGTCTTCGCATTTTAGTTTATTTGTTTTGTACAATACAAAAGTTACGCCTTGCTTTGTTACTTCCTCGTGGCATTTATTACACGCCACATTCACGTGTTTCCCATCCAGCACAAACGTTGTTTTGCTGTGATCGAATTTTGAAGCCGGATTAAACGATTCAGAATTATGACATTTTTTACAATCGGTAACTCCGTTAGATTCAAATTGTGCTGCATGTACATCATTATGACAACTGATGCAATTTATTTTTAATCCGGCAAATTTCTGATTTACATGTCCGGTTTTTTCATTATTGAAATGACAATCGCGGCAACTTTGTTTCGCGTGTGCTCCTTCGAGTTCAAACTGAGTTTTTTTATGATCAAAGGTAACAGCATTCCACCTGTTTATTGTGTGACAAACCTCACAATTCGATTCAGGGTAATACTTATCGCTTATATAATCCTGATGAATATTCAGGTGACAATCTTTGCACAGTTTTCCAATTTCTTTGAATTCCCACTTTTCCTGTTTTTTATGACAGGCAAAACATGGCGTAGCAACATGCGCACCTTTCAAAGGGAAAACGCCAGTATTATGCTGCTCAATAGTATAGGAAAATTCAGTGAATCCTTTCACATTATGGCAGGCAGAACAATCGGGAGAAATTCCGTTTTTCGCGAATTGCATCTTGTGGTAATCAGTATGGCAATCGGTGCAGCGTTTGTAATTTAATGGTGTGGTGAGTTTATTTTTGTGACACGATTTGCAGACTACGTTCTGATGTTTGCCTTCGAGTTTAAAACTCGTTCTATCGTGATCAAAATTCTTTATACCTCCTACAACCGTAAATGATTCGTTATTGTGGCATTCGGAACAGTTTTGACCGAATTTGTTTTCATGCGGGTCCTTATGGCAGTTTGTACAATTGGTAGCTTTAATTCCTTTGAACTCCTGGAATTTCTGGCCGTTTCTTAAAGATGTTTTATGGCAATCGGCACAGGCTACCTGCTCATGTTTACCAGCGAGCTTGAATTTTGCTTTCTGATGGTCGAATTTCGATGCCGGTTTAAACTTTTCGTCATTATGGCAATTGGTACAATTAGCTGAAAGAGTTTTCTGATGGTAATCATCATGACAATTTAAACATTCCGTTTTCAGGCCGAGGTAAGTAAATTTTTTAGCTTTGATTTTGGTATCCTTAATAAACTCTGCTTTATGGCAATCGTCACATTTTTTCCTGCCGTGCGCTCCGGTTAACCTGTATCCTGCCAGGTCGTGATTAAATTTATCCTTATCGAATCTTACGATCTGAAAGGTTAATCCATGATGGTCGTTATGGCAACCGGCACATTGTTTCCCTCTCACCTGATATGATGCGTGGTATCCTTTCTTCTGATCAATACGGACTTTTAACTCGGTATGGCAGGCCAGGCATTTATCGTTCGACACCTTCTCTCCCAGTGTATGACATTGCGTGCAATTCGAAATACCTTCGAGATGCGAATGCACTTTGGCTAATTCACCCGGCGATATCTGTGCATAAACCGGCACAACGAAAACGAGGGCGAGCATAAAAGCAAAGGCAATATGTCTGATTTTCAGGTTCATGATTTGGCCAGGTTTATACTAATTTTCATGTTTTAAAACAGCTTCTCCGAATTTTTTCGTGATATGAATCCCTGCTTTCTGCAGGAATTGAATGGGAAGTTCACCACCGGCAAAGATGTAGACAAGGTCATTTTTAATTTTCAGTTCTTCCCCAGCTGTGTTTGTTGCAAGAATAACAGAATCCCTGGTTATCTGCTTACCGGGTTTGTACCAAATAGCACTTTGACCAGTCCTGATGCTATGGCTTCTTTTATCTTTTCGTTGTTTTTGGGTTTTATCCTGTTAAATACTTCGTTACGGTACGACAAGGTAACATTATTCTGATCGGCAAGCAATAAGGCCGATTCAATGGCAGAGTCGCCTCCACCGACAACCATGATATCTTTACCTTTTATATCTTCCGGTTCGAGCAGGCGATAAGCTACTTTTTCCTGCATTTCACCTGGAACACCTAGTTTTCGGGGCGTTCCTCGGCGGCCAATGGCAAGCAATACAGTTTTTGATGTAATCGTCTCACCTGAAGCGTTTCAATAGTGAAAAATCCGTTTTCAGCGAGTAATTGATTCCACTTTTGTATTTTCCTTAATGGTAATCTCATTCTTCTGAAGCGCTGCATTCCATAGATCAAGCAGAGCAGATTTGCTGGTTTCAAATAATTTCACTTTACCGTAAAGAGGCAGATCCATAGGATGAAGTCATCACAATTTTTTGCCGGGGAAAGGTAAAAACTGTTCCACCCAGGGTATCCTGCTCAAGGGTCAGAAAATTTAATATTATGTTTTTTGGCTGTAAGCGCAGCAGAAATTCCGGCAGGTCCTGCACCTACGATTACGAGATCGTAGGCAGCCTGATGGCTCTCTGCGTAGTCGTTTTAGCAATATTTTCAACGGCCTGTTTTCCCTGCTCAACGGCATTTTTTATCAGGCCCATACCTCCAAGTTCTCCGGCAATAAAAATTCCATGTACATTGGTTTCGAAATTCTGGTTAACGTGAGGCAGCTCAACACCTCGCTTTTCGGTGCCGATTCACAAGTGTAATGGCCTGGGTCGGACAGGCATGAAAACAGGCTCCATGCCCGATGCATTTGGAAGCATTGATAGTGGTTGCTTTTCCGTCTTTTATTCCAATTATATCTTTTTCGGGACAAGCAGCAATGCAAGCTCCTGTTCGTATGCAACTGTTTTCATCAATAACAGGATGAAGGGAAACAGGTTCATACAAGCCTTCTTCCTTTGCTTTGGCAATTTTGGCTTCAACCTTTTTCGATGCTTTCTTTTGCTTGCGCAGATAAATTAAGACAACGATCAGGCATAAGAAGTATTGCCAGGGAATAAATTACAATTTTTTCAAGTATGTGTTTCCATACCTAAAATATCCACCTGTAACCAAAAACAATCGTTACTCCTACATGAATAATCATAATTACAAGCATTACCAATGCAAATGGCAGATGAGCCACATGCCAGTATTTAAACATGTTCTGCATTAGGGTAAGCCGTTCAATCCGGCGGTTAAGCGAAATTTCATTTTCCACCAGTTTAACAACTTCTGTCCTTTTCGATTTTTCGAGATTATTCTTTTTCAAGACGGACTTAACTTTTCTGAAGGATTTTCTGTCATCGAAATATATTTCCTGAACGTACGAACAAAGAAATTGGAATGGTAAAGTTCAACCTTTATCTTGATGGAATCAGCAATCACTTTCTGACTTTCGGCATCCAGTTGAATTGAAGTTGCTCAATGTTTCACTGATATCACCTTTCATACCCCTGACTTCACTCAGGCTTAATTCCCGCCCTTCGATGGTCCGGGGTATTTGGATATATATAAACCTTCCGATGATTCCGCTCAGAAATACGGCAACCATGCTCCAAAAGCTGATTGCGACAATCCCTCCGAATTTAAAGGAAGTATGAAAAAGAACCAGAATCGGGCCTAATGTACAAAGGAAAATATGAAATTCGAGCCAGTGTTTCAAAATGCCTAATCGGGAAAATATCCGGTATCTTTTTCGGACCATATACATGGAAACGCCCATAATCATAAATAATGATCCCAGTATTCCCATGCCATGCCCCCATATTCCACTAGGCTTAAGACTAATATGATCCGGACTGAAGAATCTCTCCTCTATGCTGGTTTTATAATACGAATATCCTTTGTTGATAAGAAAAGCCAAAACAATTAACACGATGAGTGATAATCCGGCCAGGTAAATTCGATGAGCAATTTTATTCATGGAATGTTAGCTTATCAATTAAGGAAATTGACTTAGTTAAAATATAACTCTACCATTTCAAAATTACTGGAAATTTACCAGTTTTTTAACTGCAACTCTTATTTAGAGACGATCTAAATTTCTTATTTATTTTATTTTACTGAATTTACTAAAGGGAATTGATACAATACTATATATTAATATCAGCCTTCCACCTCTTTCGCCCTCTCCCAATACACATCCATTTCGGCAAGGTTCATCTTGTGAAGATCTTTACCATCGGCATTAACCGCTTTTTCCAAATGCTTAAAACGACTGATAAACCTGCGGTTGGTTCGTTCGAGAGCGGTTTCTGGATTTACATCAATAAAGCGGGCATAGTTTACCAGGGCAAAAAGCACATCACCAAACTCTGATTCCACCCGAAGTGTATCGGCTCCGTTTTCGATTTCGTGTTTCAATTCGGCCATCTCCTCCTCTACTTTTTCCCAAACCTGCGACACATTATCCCAGTCGAAACCTATGCCCCGCACCTTATCCTGTATACGGTAGGCCTTTACCATGGCAGGCAGCGACATGGGTACACCTTCCAAAACGGATTCGCGGCCTTCTTTCAGCTTAATCTTTTCCCAGTTGTCCTTTACATCAGTGGCATTGGTAACTTTAACATCACCATATATATGAGGATGACGATTAATAAGTTTTTCATTAATCCCCTTTAACACATCTGAAATATCAAACGAACCAGCTTCTTCGCCCAGTTTGGCATAAAAAACCATATGCAGCATCAGGTCGCCAAGTTCTTTCTTTATTTCGTCCAGGTTTTTTTCGAGTATGGAATCCGAAAGTTCGTACGTTTCCTCGATGGTTAAATGCCGGAGCGAATCGAAAGTCTGTTCCTTATCCCACGGACACTGAGCCCTGAGATCATCCATAATATTCAGCAGCCTCTCAAATTCTTTCAATCGTTGATCCATTTGTATTGTTTTTTGCAAAGGTAAACAATGCTTGAGGGCGGGTGGCATTAAGGTTGATAACTCTTTAAAATTAAGGGATAATGGTTGATTGCTATCCGGAAATAGTTTTTATATCCGTAGGGTACTTTTATAATCACTGATGAAGTGTGTATTAAAAAACGCATAAATCAATACCGGGATACTATCGAAGGGTGAAAAAAGCCTTATTGTAAAATAAAAGCTTTGCCACCTGCACGAATGGCAGTATTTTTGCGTTATAATTACGGCCTGCTACAGGCCTTTTTTGTTAAGCCCTGATTAATGCCCTTCAAGAGAATTAAATCATTTGTTTTACTGATAGTTACACTTGCACTTTTCGATGTGCCTGTGTATGCTCAGCATAAACTGTGGGGTTCAAACCTTTTACTCGAAGGGACGGGTTAATTACGGGTTTATGATAAACCACCACCTCGAAATGAAGATTTTTAATGCCCATTTCCCTTCATTTGAGATTAACCTGGGCAAAGAAACCTATGGTCGCGAGCGCTGGCAAGCCATGTACGGGTATCCATTTATTGGAGTAAGCTACTGGAATTCGCAAATGGGCAATTCGAAATTCCTGGGAACTGCCAATGCCATATTTCCTTATGTTAATTACCCGATTATCCGCGACCAGAAACATGAACTAAATTTCCGTGTAGGTGTTGGTCTCGCTTACTTAACCAAGCGTTTCGACAGGCTTGAGAACTACAAATACATTGCCATAGGTTCGCATGTAAATGCAGCCATTAACCTGATGGCCGAATACCGCTGGCGTTTTAATCCCCGCATGAACGCCGCCGTCGGGGTGGCACTGATGCATTTCTCGAACGGTTCCACCAAAACCCCGAATTACGGTATCAATACTCCTTCTGTCAACCTGGCTTTTGCTTACCGCCTGAGTAAGGAAAACACCTACCTGAGCAAGAAGCTGATGCCTTCACTCTACACATTTGAGTTTCCTGAATCAAAATCGATAGATTTCTCAATCGGAGCAACTGCAGCCGTTAAAGATATGGGTAGTGAATACGCACGTACCTTTATGATTTACAACATTTTCGGAAACGTGATGAAGCAATTTTCCTTTAAAAGCAGTGCCGGTTTAGGGTTCGATGTTACATACAACGAATCGGATTTTTACTTCGCTGATCTTAACCAGGTGGAATACGAACGCCGAGGCGAGTTATGGCGTTTCGGAATTGGACCGGCATACCAGTTGAGTATGTCGAAGCTTTCGTATAATTTCGGGCTGGGATATTATGTAAAAGGGAAACTAGCTCCTACCAAAACCTACTTTAAAGTTGGTTTACAATACCTTATAACCCCAAACCTGTTCGCAAACCTCACGCTACGCACTCACTTCGGACAAGCTGATTTTGTGGGAATAGGCTTAGGATATAAAATTCCATGGATTTACGGATCAAAATAATGATAATGCAAAATCGAAAGACATCCGCATTAGTTCAAAAGCTGCACAAAAGCCTGTTGTTTTTCATGCTTACTGCAACGGTATTGCTATTTGCATCGTGCGAAAAGGGCCATTTTTTTGATTTCACGAAGAGCACAGGGGAAAAAGTAACGATCAGCCGGCCCGCAAATGATAATTTTACCCGAATATACATTAAGGACGATGTTGACCTGGTAATTACCCAGGGCAATGTGTATAGTATCCGGCTCGAAGGTGGCGAGAACCTGCTTCCCGCGATAGAGACTTCAATTGTTGACAGCACACTTACCATCCGAAATAATAATACCTTCAACTGGGTAAGGACGTATGATGAAAAGATAACCGCTTTCGTAACACTACCGCATATTCTGGATATTAAATACGAAGCTACAAGCCGGGTGACTAATACCGACACTATCCGCGAAGATTCATTGAGTGTTTCATCCTCAGGAGGTTCGGGATACATTGATTTGATTATAAAAACAGGTACAGCCAAACTCAGTATTATCAATGGTTCGGTTGATATGAAAATCAGGGGTATTAGCGCTGTAAGTTTTATATACTCGGGCGGGTATGGCCCTTTTCATTGCCTCGACCTCGAAACAGCTTTCCTCTTTATGCGAAATGCTAGTACCAACGATTGTTATGTAAACGTCACCAAGCATTTCGAATATGAAATCACCAGCCTTGGCAATATTTACTATAAAGGAAATCCCACCGAAATCTCGGGTTCAACCACGAGCGAAGGAAAGCTTATAAAGTATCCCTGATCAACAAAATAATTTTTCCCAGCTGTTATTCCTTTGCTTACCTTTAATTTTCTGAAGCTGTAAAGCATATCTTTGCATAATACAGCGGTATTTATTCAACCCGATTTCAAGCTATGGCTATAGGCAATTCACTCACATCACACTTCCGCAGCTGGCCGGCTTTTACGCCCTGGTTAATAACGCTGATAGTACTTTGGGCTATTGCAAATACTACGTTTAAAAAAGATTATAAAACCGGCATTATCGAAGCCGATGCAAAAGGTTATTATGCCTACCTGCCGGCTGTTTTTATATACCACGACCTCAATTTCCGTTTTTATCACAACATAGAGCGGGAAACGTATTACAATCAGAACCTTTATTACCAGTACCTGCGGGTGCATAATAATAAAACCATCAATAAATATTATGCAGGAACAGCTGTTTGCCTGGTTCCGTTTTTCGTCGCAGGACATGCTATCACTTTGATGACCGAACTTCCTGCCGACGGATATAGTTACTATTATACCCTGATGGTACACCTGGGAGCATTGTTTTACCTGCTGCTGGCACTATTCGGGCTGCGTAAGTTATTACGGACTTACCTGCAGGATGAAAAAATTATTGCCGCAGTTCTGATTGCCATCGTGTTGGGGACTAACCTGTTTTATTATGTTGTTACTGAGTTTGCCATGTCGCATGTATATTCATTTGCGGCAATTACCTGGTTTAGTTACTATATACGAAAATATTTCACCGCGTTAAAACCTGAACACCTTGTATACAGCGCTTTGCTATTGGGGCTAATTGCACTGATACGGCCTGTTAATCTGCTGCTGGTGCTGGCAGTTCCATTTTTGGCCGGGAGTAGCGAACAACTTATTACCGGGTTAAAGAATATGTTCGCAAAAAAATGGCTGCTTTTTTCAGCCCTTATTGGATTTATTGCTTTGATTTCGATACAGTTAATAATTTATAAGCTTTCGACCGGAAATTTTATTGTGTATTCGTACAAACAGGAAGGTTTTAATTTTTTAAAACCAGAAATTATAAATTTCCTTTTCAGTTACCGCAAAGGAATGTTTGTTTACACGCCTTTATTGTTTCTAAGCTTAACAGGATTCATTTTTCTTTACCGGTCAAATCGTTACCAGGCTTTTACACTTCTCAGCTTTATTATCATACTGGTATATGTGTTTTCGTCGTGGCATATGTGGTTTTATGGTGGAAGTTTTTCGCAGCGGGTGATGATTGAATTCTACGCGTTTTTTGCGATCCTGTTGGCAACAGCCATTCAGCAAATTAAAAATATCACTCTGAAAAAAATTTTCCTCAGCCTGGTTATCTTACTCATTATCGTTTCGCAGATTCAAACCTACCAATACCGCCGTATGCAGATACACTGGTCGGATATGAATAAGGAAAAATACTGGGAGGTGTTTATGAGGATTGATAAGTTATAAGGGGTTTGGGGTTGGGTTTTAGGGGGTTGAAGGGTTCAGTTGTTCGATTGTTCGATTGTTCGATTGTTCGATTGTTCTTTTGTTCTTTTGTTCTTTTGTTCTACTGTTCTACTGTTCTACTGTTCTACTGTTCTATTGTTCCCTGCCTGCAGTTTACCTGCGCAAAGCAGGCAGGCAGTCAGGCAGGAAATGCCTTCGGCGTTCAAGGGTTACAAGGTTATTGAGTAGCACGAGGCACTGAGCAGTTCCGATAGCTATCTGGATTTCATTTTGCATTTTGCATTTTGACCTTTAACCTCCATCAACGCCAAAGCCCCGCCGAAGCAGGGCTTTGAAACAATCTGAAGAAAGGGGAATAAACTCTTAGTACATTCCGCCCATACCGCCCATACCCGGATTTGGCATAGCTGGTTCTTTATCATCTTTAATTTCGGAAATCACACACTCGGTGGTGAGCAACATTCCGGCAATTGAAGCTGCATTTTCGAGAGCAACACGTGCTACTTTGGTAGGATCAATAACACCTGTTCGAATACAGGTTTTCGATATACTTCGGTATCGTGCATTGAAACCGAAATCATCCTTTCCTTCTTTTACTTTCTGAACAATAACTGAACCTTCGAGACCTGCATTTGCAACGATCTGACGAAGTGGCTCTTCCAGAGCACGTTTCACGATCTCAACACCTGTAGTTCTTCGTCTTCGTTTTCAGCCTTTACATTTCTCGAGTGCGCTGATAGCACGAAATAAGCAACACCACCACCAGGAATAATTCCTTCTTCAATGGCTGCACGTGTTGCTGTCAAAGCATCGTCGAAACGGTCTTTCTTTTCTTTCATTTCAACTTCGCTGGCAGCACCAACATAAATTACAGCAACACCACCGCTAATTTGGCAAGACGTTCCTGCAGTTTTTCGCGATCGTAATCAGAAGTTGTAGTTTCAATCTGTGCTTTGATCTGGCTTACACGGGCATACGATACCCTCTTTTTCGCCTTTACCACTAACAATCAGTTGTATTTTCTTTATCGATAGTAATTTTTTCTGCTTGTCCAAGGTAACTCAAGGTCAGCATCTTCGAGGCGGTATCCTTTTTCTTCCGAAATAACGGTACCACCGGTAAGAATGGCGATATCTTCCAGCATTTCCTTTCGACGATCGCCAAAACCAGGAGCTTTAACAGCAGCAATTTTGAGTGAACCACGGATTTTATTTACAACAAGTGTTGCAAGTGCTTCGCCTTCAACATCTTCGGCAATAATAAGCAGTGGACGTCCGGTTTGAACAGCTTTTTCCAGAACAGGAAGCAAATCTTTCATGACTGATGATTTTCTTGTCGTGAATCAGGATATAAGGATTTTCGTAAACAACTTCCATTTTCTCGGTATCGGTTACGAAATAAGGTGAAATATAACCACGATCGAATTGCATACCTTCAACAACTTTTACAGTATGTTTCAATACCTTTGGCTTCTTCAATGGTGATAACACCTTCTTTTTTAACTTTTTCCATTGCTTCGGCAATCAGTTTACCGATAGTCTGATCGTTATTAGCCGAAATAGTTGCAACCTGCTGAATTTTTTCGATGCTGTCGCCAACTTCTTTCGATTGTTTTTTCAAGATCAGCAACTACAAGCTCAACTGCTTTTTCGATACCACGTTTCAGATCCATTGGATTTGCACCAGCAGTAACATTTTTCAAACCGGTAGTAATAATTGATTGTGCAAGAACGGTAGCAGTTGTTGTACCATCACCGGCAACATCAGCGGTTTTTGAAGCTACTTCCTTTACCATTTGAGCGCCCATGTTTTCAACGGCGTCTTTCAGTTCAATTTCCTTGGCAACAGTTACACCATCCTTGGTAATCTGAGGTGCGCCATATGTTTTTTCAATAATTACATTACGACCTTTAGGTCCAAGTGTAACTTTAACTGCATTTGCCAAAGCATCAACGCCCTTTTTCATACGGTCGCGGGCTTCGCTTTCGAATATTATTTCTTTTCCTTTCATCTCTGAAGTTTTATTTTAAGTTATTAATTATATCACAGCCAGAATATCGCATTCGCGCATAATCAGATAATCTTTACCTTCAATGTTGATTTCGGTACCTGAATACTTTCCGTATAATACCTGATCGCCAACTTTTACTGTAAGTGGCTCATCTTTTTTACCAGGACCAATGGCTACAACTATTCCTTTTTGTGGTTTTTCTTTTGCGGTGTCGGGGATAATAATACCACCTGCTGTTTTTTGTTCGGCTGCTGCCGGCTCAACCAATACGCGGTCGGCTAACGGCTTTACGTTTACCTGTGCCATGTGTTTTTTTTGATTTTTATGTTAAACAATTAAATAATTTTTCATTCAATGATGTGTGTATAGTCATATTTCGTGCCAAACTATGAATTGACAGTTGTTCGAAAATCGGAATAAACAACTCTTAACGCCTGATTGCCACACTGTTATCGTTACTAAAATACACTTTGAACACCAAATAGTCTTCTGTAAAAAATGACAAAAAAAAAGAATGTCAGAATGCACGTGACATTCTGACATTCGTTAAATATTTTCAGGAGATGTTACTCGGTCTCTTCGGCAGGAGGTGCCTGGAAGTCCTGAACAGGTTGTGCATTTTCGTCGATGTTCTGACGGAGTTCGGTATCCGAAGCTCCCTTGCCAACAGTTGCGCGTGGAATAACAACAATGGATAAAAGACTGAGAACCAATAAAGCAATAGCTAATCCCCATGTAAATTTTTCGAGGAAATCAGCAGTTTTACGAACGCCCATATACTGATTGGACGATGAAAAATTGGAAGCCAATCCTCCACCTTTTGAGTTTTGAACCAATACAACAAGTATCATGAGCACACAGGCGATCAGGATCAAAACAGAAACAAAAATAAAAGCATTCATACTCTCTTGTGTTTTATGTATTTATATATGTGTTACTTACGTTTTTTCTCGATTTCTTCAATTCGGGCTGCAAAGTAACTACTTTTTTCGGGAATAAGCAACATGAGTTTTTCATAAATTTTTTCAGCCATAGTATAGAGGCCCTGCTGCTCGTAAATGCTTGCCAGTGTTTCACTTACAAGGTCGTCGGATAAATTTGTACTCTCTCTTGCTTTGTCGCCGGGATTATAAAACTCGCGTTTCGGGGCGCTGATACGGGGTTCTTCGCGTATAAATTTATCGACCAAATCGTTTTTCAGGGGAATTGAACCCGCTTCGGCGTCACCAATATCGGTATCACTATCCGGAATCACAGTTTCCTCAGGCACAGTATCCTCAACACGAATTACGCTCAGCCGCGAAAATATATTGTCAATTACCGGGTTATGAAGTTTACTATTTTCATCTCTTCCGGATTGAGCAACATCTTCAGCCTCATTCTGCATTATATCCCCGGCTGAAATTTCGTTTTCTACTATTACTGAAGGCTCAGGTATGGTTGAAGAAAAATTCCCGGGTGAATCAACTGAATTCATTTCTACGCTGGCATCCGGCTTTGGAGTATCGGGAACAATAGCTGATGGGACTATTTGTATCGGCTCCTGTTCCGCAATGGGTTCAGCAATTGTTTCAGGCACGGCATCAGGTGATTCATCGGCTTCCCTGAAATGAACCTCGGGTAAAATTTCTTTTTCAGTAACATCCTTTACCGTATGTGGGGTTCCTTCGATCAAAGCTTTTAGCTTACCACGGTCGCCGGCATATGCTGCTGCGAGGCGCAGTGAAAGCGGGTAAGCCTCGTGCTCAGTGTTGTACAGATTTCGCGCCAGCAACATTCGCGCCACCTGGAAATACGGATACTCCTTAACCAACATCCACAATTCGTCGACCGAATGGCTATCGAGCAGTGATGGATCTTTTAGGTAGCGGTTAAATGTTTCAGGCGTCATTAAGAAATTGCTGTTTGTATGCTGTGAATTCCTTCTGTTTGACAGAAAAAATCAGGTTCAAAAAAAGCATTAAATTGATTGTAAGCGTAATTACTGTTTTATAAAAAGGCGTACCATCCATACCCTTCTCCCATTCTCCATTCACCCCTCTCCCATTCTTGCACTCTCCCCTTCTCCCTTCGCCCTTTCGCCATTTCTCCCCTTCTCCCATCTCAAATAATTCTACCAGTTAACCACCGCCTTATTAAAAATATCCTGTGCCAGTTCTTCATTAATAAGATCGATCAGCGATTCTTCAACCGTCGAAAGTTGTTGCTGTGAATCGTAGTCCTGGTAACGCGAGAAACTGCTTTCAAAATCCTGTTTAGGATCCTGTTTATTGGTAAAACGTATGTTTACAGTAATTTTAAGCCTTTGCAGCGCAGCCTGCTGGTTGCCGGTAATAGCAACGGGTTCGGTTGAATATGAGGTTATTTCGCCTTCAATATTCAGGTCGCCGTTTGAGCCGACAAGCGAAAGGCTCGACTGCCCGGTAAATTTATCCCTGATTGCTTCGGTAAGTTTGCGGCTCAGGGTTGGTTGCACAAGCAGCGCATTGTTAGGCAGGTAGCTTATGGAAATTGTTTTTACACTTGGCGAAATGCTGGCACCCGTAAACGAGTAACTGCAACTCTGCATCAGGCTTAGGGTATAAACCATGCTTATCACTATCAACAAACTCATGAGCCGAGCCATCGAAATTTTCACTTTCCTGATTTCCTTATCCTTTAATTCCATATTCTCTGATCTTACGATACAATGTTCTTTCCGAAATCCCGAGCTCTTTGGCTGCATTGCGGCGGCGGCCTTCGTGTTTGTCGAGGGCGCGGCGTATCAGCTCCAGCTCCCGATCCTGCAGCGAAAGTGATTCTTCCATAACTTCGCTATGTACAAAGGGCTCCTCATCAACGGGTTGGCTCCGTTCGCGGACAACAACCTTGTTTGATTCCTGCCTCTGTGGCTCATTTGAATAATGATCGGGAATATGAGTGCTTGTATTATTGAAATGGTTGGCTACTTCATCGTGACCTATCACTTCGCCCACCAATTTTTTCAGGTCGGTGATATCACGGCGCATGTCGAAAAGCACTTTATACAACAATTCTCTTTCCGACATTTCGTTTCCTTTATTCACATCCTTAAAAAGTACCGGTAAATCGCGGCGTGTGGTTTCGGGAAGATAGTGTTGTATGGTGGCAGCCGAAATAGTCCGGTTACGCTCGATGATCGAAATTTGTTCGGTAAAATTCTTTAACTGCCTGATATTCCCCGGCCAGCGGTAATTCATAAGTATATTCCTGGCTTCTTCATCGAGTTCGAGTGCCGGCATACGGTATTTTTCAGCGAAATCGGATGCAAACTTACGGAACAACAGCACGATATCGTCTTTTCGTTCGCGCAGAGCAGGCACTGCAATAGGCACTGAATTCAGCCTGTAGAAGAGGTCCTGCCTGAATTTACCATTGTCAATTGCAACAGGCACATCCACATTGGTAGCAGCCACAACCCGCACATCGGTTTTCTGGCTTTTGGAGGATCCTACTTTAAAAAACTCACCCGACTCAAGTACCCTGAGCAGGCGAACCTGGGTTGATAATGGCAATTCGGCAACCTCGTCAAGAAATATAGTTCCTCCGTTGGCAACTTCAAAATATCCCTTACGGGCTTCGTGCGCCCCGGTGAACGATCCTTTCTCGTGACCGAAAAGCTCCGAATCGATGGTACCTTCAGGAATAGCACCACAATTTACAGCAATGTACGAGCCATGCTTGCGCGCACTCAGGTGGTGAATTATCTGTGGGAAAATCTCCTTCCCGACACCGCTTTCGCCGGTTATCAATACACTTAAATCGGTAGGCGCAACCTGCCGGGCTATATCTATAGCCCTGTCAATCAAAGGTGAAGTGCCTATAATACCAAAACGTTGTTTTACTGAAATTATATCCATTGTCAAATACTTACCTCCTCGGCTTTTACTATGCAAAGTTAACGCTAAAATCGGTAGATATTTTATCTGCTTAACGTTTTTTGGCAGTATTGCTGACAAAATGGCAATTATTCAGGAATTTGGTGATAATCCAATCTCTACAATGCATGAGCGGGTAAATCAGGCTGCTTATCGGTTACAGAAATAGTATCTGAGAAATTTTTATAAATTTACAGCTGTGCAAACAATTCCATTATCTCAGTTGTTTTTTTAAAAACGCAATATACAGAACACTAATCCGTTATGTTAGAGTCCGAAAACGGAATATACGAATGTCCAACAACACGTTTTCACGACACAACCATTTGAATACGTAACACTTAACCACTAAATCAATAATTTATGCGAAACATCAGATTTTCTGCCGGCTTGTTTTTGTCGTTTGTTGTAATTGCAGGACTGCTTTCCTTCTCCGGATGTAAAAAGGATGAAGATAAACAAGTGGCTCCCACATTGCCTCCACAGGCAGGATTTGTAATGAACTTTAATGATTTTTCAGATTCAGGCGACACACTGAAATCGGCACTGCAGCCCGATACTTATAGTAACTGGGGTTACTCATACCTTAATGTCGCAGTATGGAACAGCCTGCTGACAATAGGACTGGCTGTGCCGGTTGCTTCGTACATCGAGGCATTTAAACACGAAGCCATTTATCATCCCGACCTTAACAACTGGACATGGTCGTACAATTTTAACGTTGGTTTTACTGCTTACGAGGCTGAATTGACAGGTGCTATTGTTGGCGACAGCACTTCATGGGAAATGAGGATCACCAAGGCGGGAGCTTATTCCGATTTCCTTTGGTACCATGGCATGGCATCCATATTGCAAACAGGTGGCCATTGGACACTGATTGAAAGCCCCGAAAGCCCCAATAATTTATTGCGCATTGACTGGAATAAATTCGCTGACGGTACAGCTGATATCAGGTACACCAATATCAAGCCGCTGATTCCTGAAAATGGTTCCTACATTTATTATGGTTCCGTTATCAGTTCATTCGACAGGTTCTACAATATCTATCAGAAGAAAATCAACAATATGACCACCATAGAGTGGAGCAGCACCCTGCACAACGGGCGTGTGAAAGATCCGAAGAAATACCTGGATAATGCATGGCATTGCTGGGATTATAGTTTGCAGGATGTTGTTTGCCCGTAATTTAAAATAAAACCTTCCTGATTCGCCGATATCAGGGAATTGCCTTACTAAGGCAAATAAAAAACTCCATCTATCAGGGCTCTTGTGAGCACCTTTTAAGATGGAGTTTTTTTATTTCAAATAGCCGATGTGTATCATAGTGCGGAGCCCGATTTTAAGCGGAAACTAAACTACCGGTATTACTCAGCATTTGTGCCGAAGCAGTTATTATTTCCTGATTACAGCGCCAAGTTCCTTTTCGAAAACTTCAGCCAGCCGTTTCATCAGTTTTTCAATATCATTTTCGGTAAGTGTTTTGTTATCATCCTGCATAATAAAACTAACAGCATACGATTTCTTACCGGCTTCAATCTTTTCGCCTTCGTATACGTCGAAGAGGTTCACTGAACGCAATATCCCCTTACTGTTTTTGTAAGCCAGGGCTTCGATATCGGCGAATTTAACAGCCTTATCGAGCAGCAGGGCCAGGTCGCGGCGAACTTCGGGGAAGCGCGAAATTTCGCTGAACTTCACGCTGTCAGGTTTCAGGGCACGTAACAGCGTATTCCATTCGAGTTCGGCATAAAAAATATCCTGCTTTATATCAAATTGCTTCAATATACCTGCGTTCAATTTTCCAATACTCAGTAAAGGCTTGTTATTCAGGGCAAAAGCTTCGCCTTCAACAAATAAACGATTATCAGCCTGTACAGCAATTAATTTGTGCAAGCTGATCCCGCTTTTACGCAAGGTATTAAAAACAATGGCTTTAAGGAAATGATAATCGGTTTTTCCTGCTGGCATATACCAGCTTTCGCTTTGCTGGCTTCCGGTAACGAACATCGAGAGCATTTTGCGCTCATTATATTTCCGGGTAACATCATCACTTGCAGCCTGTGCCGCGATATAATTATACACATTCCCAAATTCATAAAATTTCAAATCGGGCATGCGGCGGTTAATATTGTACGAAATACTTTCGAGGCCGCTGTAAAGCAGAGTCTGGCGCATTACACCCAGCTCGCCGCTTAAGGGATTCAAAATTTTAACACACTCTTCGAAACCGTATAGGTCCGATTTTTCGTAATATGCTGAACTTGTAAGTGAATTGGTAAGTATTTCGTTAAAGCCGTTGCTGCTGATAAAATCAGCCAGCTTTTGCTGAAGCTTTTCAGGATCGGGGTTGAGGCTATACGATAGCGACGATCGCAGCGAATCGCTGAAATCGATATTGTTGTAACCGTAAATACGAAGAATTTCCTCAACCACATCGGCCTCGCGTGTAACATCAACCTTAAAAGGAGGTATTGATAATTGCATTCCTTCGTCATTCTCCGAAATAATATCCATTTCAAGTGAAGTAAGGATATTTTTTACCGTCGCCTTATCAATATTTTTACCTATCAGGGTGTTGATGCGGTTGTACTGAATTGCAACTTCAAAATTCTTAACAGGTTCAGGATATTCATCCACAATTTCCGATGAAATCGTTCCGCCGGCTATTTCCTTTATAAGCAGGGCAGCACGCTGAAGTGCATAAATTGTGATATTGGGATCGGCACCACGCTCAAAGCGGAATGATGCATCTGTTTTTAAACCGTGCAGCTTCGATGTCTTCCGCACATGGGTGCCATCAAAATAGGCACTCTCCAGAAAAATGGAAGTGGTTTTATCGGTAACGCCTGACTTTGCTCCACCGAAAACACCGGCTATACACATAGGCTCCGAAACATTACATATCATCAGGTCGTCAGCACCCAGGGTACGTTCAATAGTATCGAGTGATATAAATTTGGTGCCGGCCGGCATTTTTTTAACCAATACCTTATTACCCGAAATATGAGCTGCATCAAAAGCATGCAGTGGCTGCCCGGTTTCCATCAACACATAATTGGTAATATCCACAATATTGTTGATCGGTCGTAAGCCTACTGCCTTTAACCTGTTTTGCAACCATGCCGGCGACTCTGCAACCTTTATGCCACTGATGGTTATTCCGGAGTAGCGTTTGCATGCCTCTGTATTTTCGATGCTTACCGAAACGGGTAGCGAATTATTATCCACCTTAAATTGATCGACAGCAGGTTTAAGCAGGCGGACCGGCGGATGCTGTGTTTCCCTGTTGTTAATAGCAGCAGCCAGGTCGCGGGCTACACCAATATGCGAAGTAGCATCGGCCCGGTTCGGTGTTATGGCAACTTCCAGAATAGTATCGGTTTCTATACCAAAATAATCAGCAGCCGGAGTTCCGACCTTTGAGTTTTCGCTGAGTACCATTATGCCATCGTGCGACTGCCCAAGGCCTAATTCATCCTCGGCACATATCATTCCATCGCTTGGCTCACCACGTAGTTTACCGGCTTTTATGGTAAATGAATCATCGCCATTATACAGCACAGTTCCAATAGTAGCAACCGGAACATGCTGGCCGGCAGCCACATTAGGGGCACCGCAAACAATATCGAGCACCTTACCTTCACCAACCTCTACTTTACAACAGCTAAGCTTGTCAGCATTCGGATGGCGTTGGGTCGAGAGAACCTTACCTATTACAATTCCTTTCAGGCCACCTTTAACCGATTCATAGGGTTCTATTGCCTCAACTTCTAGTCCACAGTCGGTGAGGATACGGGCAACTTCAACAGGTGAAATACTGACATTAACATAATCCTTAAGCCAGTTGTATGAGATTTTCATTTTTTTGTCTTTACGGGAGTGCAAATTTAGGGATAATTTGGGTTTAAGGAAAGCTATTCGTGTGTGTGCCGTTAATTATGGCTTTGGAAAGAGGAAATGATTATGGGTGAGAGGGGGAGAAAGGGTAAAGGGCAAAGGGCAAAATGCAAAGTGAAAAGAGAAAATTGAACAGAAAAAGACCTCTGTGGTCCTCTGTGTTCTCCGTGCCTCCGTGGTAAAAGGAATTCAAAATGCAAAATGCAAAGGTTATGCTTCGGCTTGCTTCGACTACGCTCAGCAACCTTCGCTCAGCATTCGTAGGTCAAAAAGCATATGGCAAATTATTGAATAGCTCGTCCACGTTAGCCCCCTTGGGGGTTGGGGGTCACTTGTAAACTCAAAATTCAAATAAAAAATCATACCTGAAAAGCAAACAACCTCTGTGGTCCTCTGTGTTCTCCGTGCCTCCGTGGTAAAAGAAGTCAAAATGCAAAATGCAAAGGTCATGCTTCGGCTTGCTTCGACTAAGCATCAGCAACCTACGCTAAGCACCTACGCTCAGACCTACGCTCAGCAACCTACGCTCAGCATTCGTAGGTCAAAAAGCATATGGCAAATTATTGAATAACTCGTCCACGTTAGCCCCCTTGGGGGTTGGGGGTCACTTGTAAACTCAAAATTCAAATAAAAAATCATACCTGAAAAGCAAACAACCTCTGTGGTCCTCTGTGTTCTCCGTGCCTCCGTGGTAAAAGGAATGTCAAAATGCAAAATGCAAAGGTCATGCTTCGTGCTTCACGCTCAGGCATTCGTAGGTCAAAAAGCATATGGCAAGATTATTGAATAGCTTGTCCACGTTAGCCCCCTTGGGGGTTGGGGGTCACTTGTAAACTCAAAATTCAAATAAAAAATCATACCTGAAAAGCAAACAACCTCTGTGGTCCTCTGTGTTCTCCGTGCCTCCGTGGTAAAAGGAATGTCAAAATGCAAAATGCAAAGGTCATGCTTCGGCTTGCTTCGACTTGCTATCGACTACTCAGCAACCTACGCAGCAACCTACGCTCAGCATTCGTAGGTCAAAAAGCATATGGCAAATTATTGAATAGCTCGTCCACGTTAGCCCCCTTGGGGGTTGGGGGTCACTTGTAAACTCAAAATTCAAATAAAAAATCATACCTGAAAAGCAAACAACCTCTGTGGTTCTCTGTGTTCTCCGTGCCTCCGTGGTACAAGAAACACAAAGGTTAAAGGAGAAAGGGTGTTGATAATAGATAATCATATAATAGGAAGCAGAAGGCCAAAACTTAATACATAATATAGTTTATGAAGACGGTGCTAAAGTCCGGGGTGGATGAATTGCCATAATTCCTGCAAATTCTCTGATTTTCAAACATTCATACTAATAAATGTTTATTTTTGCGCGAAATACACTCTGACTAAAACTCTTTCGCCTTGAAAAAGCTCTTCATTTCAGCAATCAGCCTTCTTTCACTTTCAGTCCTTCTAATGAGTTGGGGTGCCACCGGCCATAGTAAAATAAGCGAATCCTCGTCCTTATCCTTTAACGAGCAGATGCAGGGCTTCCAAACCTGGGTGAGTTTTATCCGCGATCATGCCTCCGATGCCGATTACCGTAAAAGCACCGATCCTACCGAAGGGCCAAAACACTACATCGATGTTGATAATTACAGTGTTTTCAATACTAGCGGTCGTATTCCGCAAACATACGATTCGGTTGTTACCATTTACGGCCTCACTTTTGTGAACAATAACGGAACCTTGCCTTGGGCAACTGAACGTACTTTCGATTCGTTGCGGAACTGTATGCAGCGACGTGATTTTGCAAAAGCACAATTATTCGCAGCCGACCTGGGGCATTATGTTGCCGATGGCCATATGCCTTTACATATTACACGAAATTACGACGGGCAGTATACAGGCAATACTGGCATACACTCACGTTATGAGTCAACAATGATCAATGCTTTCATATCGCAGTTTCAATACACTGGCCAGGATGCAATAGAAATCAGCAATGTAAACCAGTATATTTTCGACTACCTCTACCTGAATTTCACTTATTGCGACTCAGTGATGATGGCTGATAATTACGCTAAAACCATATCAAGCAGCACCTCATCATCGGCATACAAAAACGCGCTCTGGTTAAAAAGTAAAAGTTTTACAATTCCTTTGTTCGAGCGGGCCTCGAATGCATTTGCATCACTAATTTATACTGCATGGCTGCAGGCCGGCAGTCCTTCACTTGATGCTTCGGGGATAAACGATCCGCTGACTATTAGTAACGCCACACTGGAGCAGAATATGCCTAACCCTTTCACCGGAGCCACACATATCAAATATTCTCTCAAAGAAAACGCAAAAGTTCTGATGCAGGTCCGCGATATCAATGGCAAACCGGTTGCTACCCTTGTTAATGATGCGCTACCAGCCGGAAGTTATACTTACGACTGGTCTCCCGACAGTTTGCCTGCAGGTTTATATTACCTGGTTATGAATACCGGGAAATATATTCATGTGAAAAAGATGGTCTTTTCAGGCGGGAAGTAGAAATAAAAGCCCGGGGGGCCAGGCTAACTTATCATTGCCCATTCCGATTTTTTACTGCTCAGGTATTGGAGGTAACGTACCATGCGTTGATTTTCGGGTTTTATCAACTGAGGATCGTCGTCGAGTAGTTTTTGTGCAATGTTGCGGGCGGCTTTCAGCAGTTGCTCATCGCGTACAATGTCGGCCAGTTTCAGGTCGAGTATCCCGCTCTGTTTTGTACCTTCCAGATCACCCGGGCCACGCAATTTAAGATCAACATCTGATATTTCGAAACCATCGGTAGTACGCACCATGGTGGCGATACGTACCCTTCCGTCGGAGGTAAGATTAAAACCCGTCATTAAAATACAATGCGATTGATCGGCGCCCCGCCCTACCCTGCCCCTGAGCTGGTGAAGTTGTGAAAGCCCGAAGCGCTCAGCATTCTCAATTACCATTACCGAAGCATTAGGTACATCAACACCAACTTCTATTACAGTGGTTGCAACCATTATCTGAGTTTCTCCATTCTTGAAACGCATCATTTCGGCATCTTTTTCATCCGCTTTCATGCGGCCATGTACCATGCTTAAGGTGTACTCTGGAGCAGGGAAAACCTGTTTCAGTTGATCATAGCCATCCTCCAGGTTTTTCAGGTCGAGCATCTCCGATTCTTCGATAAGCGGGTATACGATATATATTTGCCTGCCCTCGGCTATCTGCTGCCGGATAAAATTATACACTTTCTCACGGCCTTTTTCGAAAAAGTGATAGGTTTTAATGGGTTTCCGGCCCGGAGGCATTTCATCAATCACCGAAAGGTCGAGATCGCCATACACAGTCATGGCAAGGGTTCGTGGAATAGGAGTAGCAGTCATAACCAGCACATGAGGAGGCACTTCACTTTTAGTCCACATTTTAGCCCGCTGAGCCACCCCGAAACGATGTTGCTCATCAACCACCACCAGGCCAAGCTTGCTAAACTGAACAGTGTCCTCAATGAGTGCATGAGTACCAATAATAATATGCAGTTCGCCCGATTGCAGCATAGGGTGAATTTCCTTGCGCCTCGCCTTTTTGGTACTGCCGGTGAGCAGGTCAACTTTCACGTCCAATCCCTTGAGGAACTTTTTTATAGTGCTGTAATGCTGGTTAGCAAGTATTTCGGTAGGAGCCATCAGGCAGGCCTGGAAACCGTTATCCAGGGCGATAAGCATACACATTAATGCTACCAGGGTTTTACCGCTTCCCACGTCGCCCTGCAGCAAGCGGTTCATTTGCCTGCCCGAACCCATATCGGCACGTATTTCGCGAATTACTTTTTTCTGGGCATTGGTAAGCTCAAATGGGAGACACTCACTGTAAAAACCATTAAACAAATCACCAATCCTGCCGAAAACATTCCCTTTGATTTTTTGGGAGCGGTTCAGTTTATAGCGCAAAAGCCTGAGCTGAATGAAAAATAACTCATCAAATTTGAGGCGGGCACGGGCTTTCTCCAGGTTCTCGGTATCGGGCGGGAAATGAATGTCGATCAGGGCTTCTTCCCGTTCCATAAGTTTCAGCTCCTGAATAATATCATTACTTAAAGTTTCAGGAATAATGCCGGTAAGCTGTGATATAAGTGTACGGGTAAGTTTTGAAATTGAGCGGGTGCTTAGCCCGTTCAGTTTCATTTTTTCCGACGAATTATAAACCGGGTGCAAAGGGTCAGCAGGCTGAGCCGTAAATTCAGCCACCGATTCCGTTTCGGGATGAGAGATATTGTATCGCCCGTTAAACAAGCTTGGCTTCCCGAATACGACCCAATCGCTGCCGGGTGTAAATTTATCCTTCACCCAGCTTATTCCCTGGAACCAAACCAGGTCGATGGAACCTGTATTGTCGCGGATGGTAACAACCAGCCTCGAGGCACGGCCCTTTCCGGCAAGCTGAACATCAGTAACTTTACCACGAATCTGCAGGTAGGTGTTTTCAGTATTTATTTCATTTATCGGCATAAACCGACTGCGATCAACATGCCTGAACGGGTAATAGGTCAATAAATCATAGTAAGTACTTACACCAGCATCTTTACGGAGCAATTGCCCTCTTTTAGGGCCAACTCCTTTCAGATACTCAATAGGCGTAAGTAAAAGATCCACTGACATAATAGCTGTTTTTCAGGTAAGGCAAGCAGTTCAACAAAGGAACACAAGGTAACGCCCTTTATGCTCACCGGTAATACAAATGTATAAAAACAAAAGCAACTCTCCATATCTGAAGAGTTGCCTGTGATTTTGTTTATACTTTGCAGTTAAAATTGTGTATTTAACTGGTTTAGCAGTTCAATTAGTATTCCCAGAGTTGTTGTTCGAAATTGAACAGTTCCTCTTTAATGCGTTCCGATTCCAGGATGGCATCAATGCCCGAGGCATATTCCATAATCTTTCGATCGTACTGGTTATCGACTTTGTAGATATAACTGCTGAACATACGTTTCCAGAAGAAATCGTCGTAGGTTAGCCTGGCAGCACCGTTAAACCTGTTGAACACTTCCGATTTAGCCATGATAGGCCTGGCTTCGGGGAAATAGATCCAGAACAAAGGTTTCTGACCACGGTAGGTACCATCATCGTTGAAAACGTCGATAACCGGACAAATACCAATGATACGTACTTCGAGCATCGAACGCTGTTTATCGAAAAACCAGTCTTCCTTAACCCTGAACTTTTTAATGTCGGTAGTAGCCAGTTTTTTTACAATAATGGTGTCGTAAAAATCGTATGGAGGGTAAGGGCGCTGCAGCTGCATTGAGTCAGCTTTCTCCACCTTTTCCATGAGTTCCTTAAACGACATGGGCGAAATAAATTCGTCGGTAGGCGATGAAGCATCGTATGCAGTGAGGCTGCCTTCCTTAATAGCATCCATCATTATCGTCATAAAGCTACGCCAGTTGTTGTGCGGAGTTTCGGGATAATACATGGGCTGGTTCATTTTTTCGCGCATATCAATAACGCGCCATATGCGTTTCTCCCACACATAATCAGCATTCCTGATCCAGGGATACGGGATAGGCTTTTTCTCGAATTTCTCGCTTTTATCAACCACACCATCGCGGGGAGGCGTATTGAGTATCTGCTGTGCATTGCCGGCAACAACAAAGAGCAGCAGCAGAGTGGCTATGATCAGAAAATTCTTTTTCATCATGTTAGATTTAGTATTTACAGCTTTTAGGGCCTATTCAGTAATCAGTTCGAACAATCGTCCTGATTAATAAACTCTTCATTTGCATTGTTGCATTTTGCAGGCTTTTCCCTTTCGGCTTAAATCGTATTTTATTGAAGCGTAAGTACAATCGAGTTCAGCTTGCGGCTTTTCCCATCAGGTCCTTTGGCAAAGATATCTTCGATGATAACTTTATCGCCACGGCGCGAATCACGAATGAAGTTTTTCATGTCGTTTGTAAGACTGTTGCCATTACCCGGCAGATCCACAATGTCACCTTTACGGTTACCCGAGAATTTGAAAGAGGTAACAATAAAATTCAGGTTAAACTCAAAATCGGGAGGCATACGCGGAATAATGGCCCCGGATGCTATTACGATATCCTTAGGTACTGATCCACCGCTTGTATTGGCAATATAAGCTTCGGGATTGGGTACATTTTTAACACGGTATTCAACTGCTCCCATAGGTTTCATACGGTCGCCAAGCTTGGCGCTTACCGAAACGGAGGCTTTTCCCGGCGAATCGGGTCTTACAACCCATTCGGCACCGTTACGGCTGATTGATCCGTTGGTGATGCTGGCGCTAATCTGGTCGGGTGAAACTCCACCTGCCGAAATTGATACCGGGTTATCAACACCAATGTAGAACACATTCATTTTAGTAGCTGATACTGATAATGAAGGAGGTGCTACGATGTATTCGAATTTAACCGGTGTTTCGGCCATGGTGCCGTCGGGTTTTTTATAATTTACGGTACCTGTAACAACTTTTGGTCCTGGCGATGTTGCCGGAAGGGTTACTTTTATCAATCCGTTTTCACTGGTACGCAGTCCACCGATATTGGCAGTAAAACTTTGCTTGCTGTCCATTGCGGTTACAAACACTTCGGCTTCGTAATTTTCGCCCATGAAAACATACTGACTCTTTGGTACCACTGTTGCACCTACCTGGTCGATTTTGAAGTCCATTGCTCCAATCCTGCTTTTCAGGAAGGTAATAACATCCAATTCGGCGTTTTGTACTTCGGCAACAAGTTTATTCAGTATGGTGACATCGGCAGCCAGGATGGTATGGTAAAAGTTATGCATTTCCCAATTCTGCTCCTTATGGTCGGCATCGTAAAAAGGGCCTTCGAGGTCGAGTCCGATTTTTATCCGGGAGCGCTCATCGGCATCCAATAAATTTAGCAGATCGGTTTTGTATTTTGCGATTTTAGCTTTCATTTCACCGGCTTTCCCCTTGGAACCATCCATCGAGTTGCCAATAAAATATACTGTTGTTTCGTCGTATTTATCCTTACTGCCCATGCGGTAAAGAGGTCGTACCCTGGCTGAATCCATCGATATTTTTTCGGAAGCAGCAATGGCTTCATACTTAACGTTGATAAGATATTCTTTCAGCTCATCGGATAGTTTTTTGGCATCCTTTGCTTTTTCCCAAAAAGGACCAACCTTAACAGGGTCATTATCGTATGCACCTTCGAATTGTTGATAATACTCGGAAATTTTGCTGTTGAAAGTCTTGTTGGTAGTTTCCATACTTTCGTTTACTACCAGAAAAGCATTCAGAATTTCAACAGACACATTGAGTGCCAGCAAAGCGGTGAGTACCAGGTACATCATCCCGATCATTTTTTGCCTTGGCGTCTCTTTATATCCAGCCATAATTAAGCGTTTTCAGTGTTGGAAAATTGATAATAGTGTTATTTACAGATTACTTATTGGGGTTTACATTCATAGCGGTAAGCATATTACCGTAAACCTGGTTGAGAGCACTTACGCGCTTGGTGAGCTGATCAATTTCCTCCTGGTATTTGGTCATGTTGCTTGATGACTCATTCATGCTGCTAAGGAAGGTGGTAACCGTTGACCTGAGTTGGTTGGTAGTTTCTATTTGCTCATTGCTACTCTTCAGCTGAACTTCGTAAATAGTATTAAGAGCTGCAAGATTTCCTGAAATTTTCTGTAACTGATCGTTGTATGATTTACTGTCGATAGCACTGAAATTAAGCATCTCGGCAGATTTGCTCAGCAATTCGGCCGAAGCATTGTATTTGTCAGCAAGCCTGTTGGCTGATTCGGTAGCGGTTGACAAACTGTTTGAGAAATTTTCGGTAGCCGACATTTCCTTTTTAATAGCAGTTGAAACATCGTTATACACGGTAGCTAAAGTACCGGCAGAAGCCGCAGCTGATTTAACGCTGGTCGAAAACTCACCGACGGTAGCAGCATCCTGGTTCAGCACTTCGGTAACTTTTTTGTAGGATGATGATAATTCACCGGCTGATTTACCTGCGTCGTTCACATTCTTTACAAAATTATCGGTAGCAACAGCCGTATTGGTAACATCCGACATTTTGCTGACGTTTTCGCTCATTTTGCGCATTCCATCGCCCAGGCTTTCGATAAGTTCGGGTCCGATTTTAGCTTTTGAAAGCATGTCGTCCAGTTCCTGGGTGACAGTTTTTGAGCCAAGGGGTCTTTTTGCACCACCTGGTGACCCGGGATGACCATCGCTGTACATACCAGCTAATTCGGGATATACCAGGCTCCAGTCGGGCTCGACGTGTGGTGGCTCAAAAGCCGAAAAGAAAAATATAAGAGCTTCGGTCATCAAACCTACAAAAAGCATTTCATTAGCTCCCTTTATGTGAACAATTTTAAAGAGTGCTCCAACGATAACAACAGCAGCACCAATGCCATACATTTTCGACATGAAGTTCTTATAACCTTTACTGCTTACAAAACTTGTAAAACCCATGATGTGATAAATTTTAAGATTAATTATTTTGTTTTAATATTCATTCACTATTTCCTGAAAAGTAACTAGTAAGATTTCAATTTATACTAGTTATAAATTCTTGAAGCCCTGGCTGGGTTATCATCTTTCTGACGACCCATGAAATCCTGCACACAGCGGAACCCGATATAACATTTGGATGAATCCTGGTATTCGTATGCACGTGTTGACACCTGGAGATAGTAAGCGATATCTTTCCATGATCCTCCCCGGACGAGTTTACGTTTTAACAACGGAGGATCATCTTCTTTTGCATTATAAGTATAAGTTGGGTTCATATCCCAGGTAAACTGGTTTGCTGATTCGTCGTATGCGTCGGCACACCATTCGGATACATTACCCGACATATCGTACAGGCCGAAATCGTTGGCCGGATAATGTGCTACGATAACCGTGCGCGCACCTCCATCGTCGATATAATTACCGCGTAATGGCTTGAAGTTAGCAAGGAAACAGCCTTTATCGTTACGTGTATAGGGGCCGCCCCATGGATATGGACTAAATGTGTTGCCACCGCGTGCTGCCCATTCCCATTCGGCTTCGGTCGGAAGCCTGAACTCGTTGGGAACCGCAGATTTTTTGCGCATCAGGAACGATTCGAGAAGCCTTGTACGCCATACACAGAATGCGGATGCCTGTTTCCAGTTTACGCCAATAACAGGGTAGTTATCGTAGGCAGGATGCCAGAAGTAACGCTGGGCAACCGGATCGTTGTAACTGTATGCGTAATCGTGCAGCCAGGCGAGTGTATCGGGATATACGTTAATAACCTCTTTACGGACATATACGGAGCGATCCTTCATTCCTTGCGGACGATTGGCAAAGTTTGCATTCTTCGAGTCGCCGGATTGTGAGTAATCCTTTTTTGATGCGGCCAGAAGATCGATAAAGTAGTATTCGTAGAATAACTTACGGGTGTCAATTTCTTTTTTCCTGTAATATCGTTCATTCTCGGGAAGGAACAATGGTTCCAGAGCATCACGATTTTCTTCGGTGGTCCATTTTAATTCGGTTTCCCAGTTAAGGTAGGGAGGATCATATACTTCGCCTGTCTTTTTATTTTCGGATATCAGGAATAGTTCCGCGTTGATTTCGCCCAGCATGCGGCGGGCTATTGAATCTTTGACCCAATACACGAACTGACGGTATTCGTTGTTGGTGATTTCGGTCTCGTCCATATAAAAGGCTGTAACAGTTATGGTACGCGGATTGTTAAGATGCGCATAAGGCACATCCTGGTCTCCGGAGCCCATAGTGTAGCTTCCCATAGGTACGTATGCCATCCCGAAGGGGTCGGGCTGATAAAATTTCTCTCTGTTCTGAACCCCTATCAGTTCGCCGTTTCCGCTATTACTGCAGCTGGCAAAGAGTATGGCAATCAGTGAAATGCAAAGCAGTTTTTTCATTGCTGTGTTGTTTGTTTTGAGTCAGATAAAGCCTACTGAAATATTAATTCAGATAGTATTAAAGCGTGCTGTCAATATCAAATCTAAGATTAAAATTTCATATTCACAAGCCCTGTGGCATTTGCTGACATCATTTCAGTATGCAATTAACGACAAGTTATGATCTTTATTATCCAAGTTAATAATTATTTTTACTTACAACCTAAAATAAAACCGATCGTATGTTTACAGATACCTGGTATTACGGTATCCTGTTCTTGTTTTATCCCTTTCGAGCTTAAACCGGTAACGAGCCATTATTTCGTGGCTTCCGGTGGCAGCAATGCGGCTTGTAGGCACATCGTACGAGTATCCAATCTCCAGATCCTTATATGCCATGCCTACCATAAGTGATACGGCATCGTTGATTCGGTAAGATGCACCGCCCCATATTTTGTTATTATACCTGGCGATAACATTAAAATCGGCCTGAACGGTATTCGCATCCGTTTTCAGAAAAACCGAGGGCGTAAATACATATCCCTGAAAAGCAGGGAGTACAATATCATGACCACCGGTGAGATAATAATGACGCCTGTTCTGGTAAAATGCTACTCCATCGGCTTCGCCCGACGACTTGGTGGTTTCAAGCAACTGGGTCGAAGAAAAAGCAATATAATAACGGGGCTTCTGTAAAAATACGCCTACCGACATATCGCTTATCATAACACCATCAGCCGAAAGGCTCATAATAACCGGATCACTTTCGTCGATAGGATTAAGCTTTTCCTTATTGATGGTTTTATTGTTAAAATTGGCATTTAAACCGACTCCAAGTTTAGCAGTACCAATATTGATATGGTACGCATAACCCAGTTTCACTAGCATATTTTTTATCTGAGCCTCTTTATCCTGGGCTATACCAAAGCCTATTCCGCCACGCAAAAAACGTACAGGTGCATCGGCAGTTACCAAAAAGGTTTCAGGAGCTACATTTTCATTATTATAGTCTTTAAAACCAAGCCATTGCTCACGAAATATTCCGGTTACCGTTATCCCGTCACTTAATCCATACGAACCCGGGTTAACAAATGCATGGTTAAACATATTATGCGTAAACTGAGGGTCCTGCTGTGCCCTGAGCCCGGAGGCTATGGCTGACAACATGATTACGATCAGAATAGTACGCATTTTTAGTAATGACATAAGTGCTTTTGAAAAACGTGCTAAATTAATAAAATTTAGGAATAGCCAAGAACTATCCTGAAAATTGATACAATTTATTACCAACCAAAAATTGGCTGTTTCATTGGTTGATGCTGATATAACGTGAGCTGTCCGTATTTATTGCGGAAATAATATACCTTGTTAAACATCTTCGCTACTTATCAATATGGCATAACAGGAACAGGTTATCGTTTTTCGTGCCATCGCTCAAAACTAAATACAATTCAGTTCAAAACTTTTGGTATGAGGCTGCTATTCATGTACTTAGGCATAGCAAATAAATTTAATCGGTTTTATACAGTTTTCTGAAAATAATAAACGAATTTTGCACCCTTATTAAAAAATTAATTTCAAAGTTAAAACACTGATTTTATGTATCTTAAGTCGGAGAAAATTTTTTCTAAAAAATGGTTTATCAGCTACAGCCTCATTGTTATAGGTTCAATTATACTGGCAGCCGGTTTTGTTTTTTTTATTTCACCCTATAGAATTGTTCCGGGTGGGGTTTACGGAATTGCCATTGTTATTCACTATTTAACCGAAGGTGTTTTTTCGTGGGCACCCTCAGGTTTCCCTATCGGTTTGATGGGTTTAATATTGAATATCCCACTCACTTTTTTAGGAATTAAAATACTGGGACCCAGGTTTGGGGTTAAAACAGTGGTAGGATTTGTACTGACCTCCATCTTTATGGATGGCATTACCTATTTATATGGCGATGCTCCCCTGGTTGAAGGTGACGCTCTGCTCTCATCCATATTCGGAGGGGTATTGGTAGGCATAGGACTGGGGCTTATATTCAAATCGAAAGCCACTTCGGGAGGCTCCGATATTGTCGCTATGATTTTTGCAAAATATACCCGTCTCCCACTCGGACAGCTTATGATTTATGTTGATTCGGCCATTGTATTAATAGGTCTTTTAGTATTTGCCGATTGGAAAATACCCTTGTATTCGTGGATCGTAATTTACGTTACCGGAAAAACCATCGACGTGGTATTACAGGGAATAAGCGTGGATAAAACCTTGTTTATTATATCGGATAAATATGCCGAAATCCGCGACCGTATTATTAACGACCTGAATCGTGGGGGAACATATATACCGGGGAAAGGGATGTTTAACGGCACCGAAAAAACCATTATCTTTACGGTTGTAAACCGCAGGGAAATGGCCGTGCTCGAGGAATTCATCCACGAAATTGACCCCAAAGCCTTCCTTACCGTGCTCGAAGCCAACGAAATATTAGGCGAAGGGTTTAAATCGTTAAAGGAAAAACTTGAGGATTAAAACCTGTGAAAGTGCGCGTTTCATTTGTTAGTGTTTATTTTGAAGCCTCCGAAACTTTTAATTTTTCATGTATCCATCTGGCAGAATTAAAAACACATTATTAAGCTCTGTTGCAGCTGCCGTAGTATTTCTGTTGGCAGCCTGCGGCACTGACGATGAAAGCCCGGCACTTCTCACGGCAAATCACAAAGTGCTTTACAATGTCGGATATGCAGTGAATAATGATACAGCAGGCCAACCGCAACAATTATTGCTGGATATTTATTTACCAGATAAAAGAACTTCCGTTCAGAAATTCCCGCTGCTGATGTTTATACATGGTGGGAGTTATTTATCGGGAAACAAAGAATCGGTGTCAGCATCATGCAAAATTCTTGCTGATTCAGGTTTTATAGTTGCAAGTATAATGTACCGCCTGGGGTGGCGAAACAATGAAAATTGTAACGAAACGGCTGTTTCACTCAAAGAAGCAGCATACAGGGGGATGCAGGACGCCAATGCAGCCCTGCGTTTTCTGAGTGCACAGGCTCAGGTTTACGATATCGATACCAATTGGATTTTTATTGCAGGCGAAAGTGCCGGGGCTGCCATAGCGCTTAACAGCAGTTATACAACGGATCAGTATGTGAAAATGAGGGAACCCGGGCTTTTCGAAAAATTGGGCGGATTGCATAATGCCGGCAACTTTTATCCCAGCACTTATACCGTAAAAGGAATATGCAACAAATGGGGAGCAATATCCGATTCAACACTCATAACGGCTGTTAATGCAATTCCGGTTATCAGCTTTCACGGCATGTATGATGCGACAGTGCCTGTTGATAAGGGCTATTTCCTTGGCTGCATGGCAGTGCCGGCCTATGGTGCGTTATGTATTCACAGGCGTATACTTGCGGCAAACGAAACAAGTGTAGTATACCTGAAACAAAACGGGATGCATCAGCCCGAAGAATTTTCGCCTGAGTTTACGATGCGAAAAACATCAGAATTTTTTCATAGTATCATGGAAGGTAAAGGAGTAAGTGAAACATTTGTAGATTGAATATTTATTGTGTAATAAATGCATGTTTGATGGTAAATATGTTATAACAGATTATTTTGTTTTATAGCTTTTCAACAATGTTGATAAGTATATTTTCTGCCATTTGACCTGTGTATTAATACTTTGCTTAACTTTGTTAAACACTTGGAAGTGGCCGGTTGTTATTCTTGTATTGTTTAGGCAATACAATGGTCACCAATCATAACGATTGCCAGGCTACCCATTTCTTTGTAATGTCATAGCAGTTATGCGTTTGTTTATTCGTATTAGCCAGATTTATAGCTTCTTCGTAAAAGAGAAGGCTATGCTGATGCGAAGTATTTTCATGTTATTTTTTATTTCTGTTTCAATTAATGTTTCAGCGCAGCAGGCAGTGGTGAGCAGCTATTATAATTCATCAATAGCTAATACTAGTAGCCAGAGTAACGAATGGACTGAATTGTTTGTTGTACAAGATAATCTTGACATGAGGAACTGGACTTTAGGAGATAATAATGGAAATCAAACTGCATGGCAAACACCAATAACATTTAATAACATTCCTTTTTGGAGTAAAATGCGTGCCGGAACAATAATAACGATATGGCATCGAAATAAAGATACCGGCGGGATTGATCATGCAAAAGATATAAGCCCTGACGATGGATATATTGAACTTTGGGCAAATGATCCATTATATTTTACCGGAGGTGACTTTACTAGTAATAATACTCTTCATATTGCAAATTCCGGAGACTTGGTTCAATTGAAAAATGGTGCAGGAAATCATATTCATGCACTAGGGCATATTTCAACCGTACCTACTGCCGGCTCATTTAACAGTATAACGGGTCCAAAGTTGAATCACACTTCGACATTAGCCAATAATAGTGCCATTTTTATTGTGCCAGGCACAGATATAACATACTATGGCACACTTACACCATTATCTGGAACAACTTATACGAATATTGCAACTGGCGTAACAACATCACCAAATGTTTCATTTGGTTTGCCAAATAGTAATGTTACCTGGCTTGATCAGAATTCTGACTTTTGGCGAAGCACACGGCAACCTGATTGGATAACACCTTTGCTGACGGCAACACCGAACGGATCTTTCACCCAGGTTACGTTAACCTGGAATCCCTGTGTTGACCCCTACCCAACCGATGCCACTCAAGGATACATTATTCTTAAAAACACAAGCAATTCATTTGCCGATCCGGTTGATGGTATAAGTTATATCGCTGGAGCCCTGATTGGGCCAGCCACAGTAGTAGCAAATATAACTTCTTCAACTACAACAGCATTTACCGATAATACTTCTATCTTATGCGGTGAGAACATGTATTACAGGATTTACACATACCGTTACAGTGCTGACAATTCAGCATTAAGTTCAACAGATGTTGCCAGGGGCCGTGCATACAACGAAACCAACTTTGGTTCTGCCTCCGTTAGCGGACCCACCCTCCCCACAGTGGCAGATGCTGGACCAACTCAATCGCTATGCGGAGTGCTTACTGCAACACTTTCCGGCAACAACCCGTTGACTGGCAGTGGATTATGGTCAGCAGTTTCCGGACCGGGAAATGTTACTTTCGGAGATCCATCCATCAATAATACCACGGTAAGTGTCGACGTTTCCGGAACATATATTTTCAGCTGGACAATCAGTAATGGAGCAACTTGCCCACCCAGCTCTGATGATGTTACAGTAACTTTCAGTAATGCTGTTACAGTGGTTGCAGGAAGCAATTCGCCTGTATGCACAGGTGAAGATATTCAATTAACATCCAGTATTTCAGAAGCTACATATTCATGGACTGGGCCGGATGGATTTATTTCCAATGAACAGAATCCATTCATCACTAATGCGACACTATTGCAAGCAGGCAATTATAATGTTACAGTAACAGGCATACCGGGTGGATGCCCTACTGCTTCCAATTCAACTATAATAACAGTAAACCCATCGCCAATATCCCCAACTTCAGTCAGTTCAAATATTACTGCGTTGTGCGCTGGTGACCCCGGGAACATGATTCTGTTGGCAAGTGGTGGATCGGGTGACATTGTTGAATGGTTTACCGGCAGCTGTGGTGGAACATTTTTAGGTACGGGTGGGAGTCTGACAATTGCCAATCCGGATGTTACCACCACATATTATGCGCGATGGAGCACTTCAAACTGCGGCAACTCACTATGCAATTCAGTCACTGTTTCAGTGACCTATCCACCAGTTCCATCTTATGCCGGAAATGATCAGGCTGTTTGTGGTGCTTTAACAACCACTCTGGAGGGTAACAATCCACTTATTGGAACTGGAACATGGAGCAAAGAATTAGGGCCCGGCACAGTTAATTTCAGTAATACTTCACTTTATAACAGTTCAGTAACAGTACTTTTACCAGGAATTTACGTCTTTCGCTGGACGATTAGTAATGGAGAAATATGTCCAACAAGTTTTGATGATGTAACTATTGAGTTTAGCAATACAATCTCAGTTTCAGCAGGGAGTAATTCACCAATTTGTAATGGTGACGATATCCAACTTTCAGCAAGCATTTCCGGAGCCTCATATAACTGGACAGGGCCAATCGGATTTAATTCAAATGAGCAGTACCCTACCATCCCCAATCCAACTCCTGCTAACAACGGGTTCTATAAAGTCACTGTAAGTGATATACCTGGAGGATGCCCTGAAACCGAAGATTCCACTTATGTTGTTGTTGGAATTATGCCAACCACTCCCGCAATCAGCTCTCAAAATGTAAATGGCACAAGTCAGGATGTGTGTGAAGGATCTGGTGTCCCATATATCATTACCCCACCTACACCCGGCTCGGAGTATAACTGGAATATATCAGGCGGTGGCATTTTCATTACTCCGACTAATGCAAATCCGATCAATATCAACTGGACAAGTGCAGGTGTTTATGTGTTAAGCGTTACCGAAACAACTTCAGCAGGATGTATTGGAACGCCCGTAACTTTGAGTGTTATAGTAAGCCCACCTTCCACAGCAAGCATTTCTATAATACCCGACAACAACCCGGTATGCAGAGGAACCCAGGTTACATTCACTGCTACTCCTACTAACGGTGGAACAACACCTGAATACACATGGTTTGTAAACGGTATTCAGAGACCCAATTCGAATTCAGCTGAATATACCTATATTCCAAATCCGCTAGATAATAGCGAAGAAGTACATGTGCGTTTAAACTCAAGTTCTCCCTGTGCTTTCCCAAATCCCGTGCTGTCGGGAATATACACATTAACTGTAACGGATAATGTTGCTCCGGTGATAAATATCAATACGCCGACAACATCATTTTGCCCGGGAGATACGGCAGTTATAACCGCCGATGCTAATTACGCAGGCACCGCCCCTATGTATTCATGGTTCAAAAACGGAAACATTCAGGCAGGGGAAACAAGCGATATTTATACATTTATACCTAACGACGGCGATGCGGTTTTTGCCAAGGTTCTTTCCAACTTAGATTGTGCTTCTCCCCCTGATGCTACTTCAACACTCCTTTCTTTCAACGTAGACACGACAATGGTGGTTGGCCTCAGCATTGCACAGCAGCCCGTTTTGTGTAACATCGATCCTGTTACCGTTGTTGCCACCCCTTCCAACACAGGAACAGCACCTGTTTATGAATGGTATCTCAACGGAAGCCTTGTGCCCGGGCAACAATCAGCAACTTATAGCAGCATGTTGAATGAGGGTGATATTCTTTTCGCCAGGGTATCCTCTTCCTTAAGCTGTGCAACAGGCAGCCCCGCTACTTCGAATAATATTAGCATTTCGAAACCGGTTCTGCTCGAGATTACACAGCTTGATACAGTTAATGAACGCTGTGGTGGCCGAAACGGAAGTATTGCTATTTCTACTACCGGAGGAACCGGCATTATAAATTTTTCGATTCTTTCGCCGCCGGTATGGGTTAATGTGCCTGTTTTTGATTCGCTATCAGCGTCTATAATTTATACTATACAGGTAAAGGACGAAAACGGATGTGTTGCCAACAGAGGTATGCTCAATCTGAGCAATATAGCAGGACCGAGTATTACAGCATCTGGAAACGGACACTATTGCACAGGTGACACTGTAGTTCTTCAAGCTGAATCAACTTCAACATTACTTTATGAATGGATACATCCTTCCGGAAACACATCAGCTTCACCTAATTTGAGTTTATCAAAAGCAACAACCAACGATTCGGGATTATACCATGTAATAGCAACGGATCAAACTACCGGCTGTACCGACACAGCAAGCCTGGATGTGCAGGTGCATAATCTCCCTGATGTTAATTTGGGAATGCATGCAAGCCTTTGTACCGGAACCACTTACACATTAACTCCCGGTCCTGATTATACTGCATACTTATGGCACGATGGCAGCACCTCACCAACGTTAACGGCCAACAATGCTGGATTATATTATGTAAAAGCTACTGACCAATACGGGTGCAGCAATATGGATTCGGTAACAATCGAAAACTGCTCCGAAATATTTATCCCAACCGCATTCTCGCCCAACCGGGATGGGAAAAACGAGTATTTCAGGCCGGTAACCGGAGGTATCGCGTTGCTGGATTACACTATGTTGATTTATAACCGCTGGGGGCAGAAGATTTTTGAAACGAACAACTTCGTGGAAGGATGGGACGGAACCCATAAAGGAAGCGATATTCCATCGGGTATGTATACTTACTTTATCACTTACCGTACAGCCGATCCTCTGTATCCTGATTCAGCAAAAAGAATAAATTTACGAGGGCAACTGATGCTGGTAAAATAGCATTGTAAACTACCTGATCGGGCAATGAAAAAGATTGCAATTCAGCAATTTAAGCAATAATGCCTTTTACCTGAACAACTTCACAATATCATTTCCGTTAGCGAAAATGAGCAGAGCAAACAGCAGAACCATTCCGGTTACCTGGGCATATTCCATAAATTTATCGCTGGGTTTGCGGCCGGTGATAATTTCGTACATCAGGAACATAACATGTCCGCCGTCGAGTGCCGGAATAGGAAGAATATTCAGAACAGCAAGCATAAGCGAAAGAAAAGCAGTGAGGCTCCAGAACGATTCCCAATCCCAGACAGATGGAAAGATACTGCCAATGGTAATAAAACCACCAACTGACTCGTATGCTTTCACTTCGGGTTTGAATAATAATTTAAGCGATTTCAGGTAGTCGGCCGTTTTTTCGTAAGCCTTAACAGTTCCGGCTGGTATTGCCTGAATAATATTATATTTATGCTCCTTAAAGGTGAAATAGCTTGCAGGCGACTTCGGAGCCACACCTATCAGTCCCCGGTCGGAAACATGAACTGACAGCAGCACCGTATCAACACCTCTTAACACAGCTACTTCAACATCCTGATCTTTATGTTGCTGTAATGCCGATTTAAATTCGTCAAAGTATAAGGTTGTTTGCCCGTTGAGGCCTACTATTTTATCGCCAACTTCCATACCTCCTTTTTTAGCAAGTGATCCCGGAGCAAAATCAGCAATTTCGAATGGAATCCGAACGCTGATAAAATCAGGTGATTTATGCTTAACAATATCAGCAATAAGTCCCGAAGGTATTGTAATTTCGGTAGGTTGATTATCGCGTTCAACCTGTATTGTTTTCGCTTCTTCGAGGATAAGTGTAGCCGGAATCCGGAAGAAGTCATCAACCGGCTTATTATCAATGGTCAGTATCTTATCGCCATTTTGCAGGCCAATTTTCTGCCCCAGGGTATCAACTGTTATACCGTATTTTACTTCGGAGTTTGGAAGGTATGCTTCGCCCCACCAGGCAAGCATTACAACATATATTCCAACAGCCAGCAACACATTTACCGAAACACCTCCCAGCATGATTATAAGCCGCTGCCACGATTTCTTCGCCCTGAATTCGTGAGGTTGGGGTGGAAGTTTCATCGCCTCCTTGTCCATTGATTCGTCGATCATGCCCGAAATTTTAACATAACCACCCAAAGGAAGCCAGCCAACCCCATACTCGGTATCGCCTTTTTTAAATTTGAAAAGCGAAAACCAGGGATCGAAAAACAGATAGAATTTCTCAACCCTTGTTTTGAAAATACGAGCGGCAAGAAAATGTCCGAATTCGTGGAATATCACGAGAATGGATAAACTCAGAAGTAGTTGGGCTACTTTAATTAAAATTACCATAGGAGGCGTAATCTTTTGATTATATATGTACTAATCCGAATATATCGGGGTGCAAATTTACTGTTTTTTTAGTCTTAAAATCTAAATTGTCTAAATAAGCATGTCAAGATCTTCTCTGTTACTACCACTTAGGTAATATCCTATCCAAAATCTTTGAAGTGATTTGCATTATAGGGTCAGGTACAAAGGATAACTCTTCAGGAGTTAAAAGAATTTCTTTCTTACTCTTAGCCTTTATTTCTGCAACCCCTATTGTATCTTCCTCGGGATCAAACCAAATCTCCGGACCAAATTTAGCCTGACCTACATTTAATATTGTGAGTTTGAAACATGCATAAACAAAGGAACTTCCTCTATAAGTGTGTATACCCCATCCTGTAAAAGGTAAAATACCAGCTACTGAACCTTGCCAGTTTTGAATTCTTATAACTAAATCAATTGAGTGATTTTTGAGTGTATCAAGCAGGTATAAAGATTTTTTGCTGACTTCATATGAATTGAATTTCTCCTTTATTCCCATCACCGGAATACCTGTAGGCAATTCAACAAAGTTGTATTTATAAGAGAGTTTTTTCTTTATGTAATCGATCATGTATTCATTACAATCAAAATCGAGGTTGTAATAATTAATGTAATTTGTAATAATTGTAAGTCCATAATGATAGTGTGTCATTCGATCATCAAATGTACTGACAATTGCCACATTTGGCTTATTCTGACTAAATGTAAAAACAGCTATAAATACCAATAGAATACTCAAAATCAGGCTTTTCACAAATAGACTTTTTAAAGTAAATAATAAGAGCGTACAATCCTAATAGAGAGTAAAGATATTCTGTTTGTCGACATCCTCAAATACATAACATCAAAATCATTGAATTTTTTGTCACTTTTTATATATAGCAAGAATTACGAATTTATATGTTAAAATTGCTAATTAACTCAGTTGCATTTAACCTGGTTTCCCGATCTGTTGCTTCATAATCACTTAACGAAGGATTATTAACAAAACTGGCTTTCGCCATACATTGCTCAATAAGATCGGGAATTTGCAGGAAACTGATTTCATTTTTCAGGAAAGCATGCACTGCCACCTCGTCGGCTGCATTCATAATACACGGCATGTTTCCGCCCGCTCGTATTGCTTCGTAAGCAAGTGAAAGGCAGCGGAAGTTTTCATTATCCGGCTTTTCGAAAGTAAACTGCAGGCATTGGTCGAAACTGAATTTTGGAAATTTCGAAGGCAAACGATTCGGATAGGTGAATGCATATTGAATAGGCAGCCGCATATCGGGCAGGCCCATCTGTGCTTTTATTGATCCGTCGGCAAACTGAACCATGGAATGGATGATACTCTGCGGGTGGACAACTACTTCAATCTGATCGATATTTAGGTTAAAAAGCCATTTGGCTTCAATAACCTCCAGGCCTTTATTCATAAGTGTGGCCGAGTCGATGGTTACTTTGCAGCCCATGTTCCAGTTGGGGTGCTTTAAAGCCTGATCTTTGGTTACCTGCAAAAGGTTTTCCCGGCTCATTCCCCTGAAAGGACCTCCCGAAGCAGTGAGTATTATTTTTTCGACCGGGTTATGAAATTCACCTGCTAAACATTGAAAAATGGCTGAATGTTCCGAATCGACAGGATAAATATTAACACCCTTTTCGCGGGCAAGTTTGGTTACCATTTCGCCGGCTACAACCAGGGTTTCCTTATTTGCCAAAGCAATCTGCTTGCCCGATTCAATGGCACGCAAGGTGGGTTTTAACCCGCTCCATCCTACCAGTGCCACCAGCACCATATCAATGCTTTCCATATCGACAATCTGCTCCATAGAAGCAGCACCGGCATAAACTTTAACATCGTATGGGTCGAGGGCTTCGAAAACACGCTGATACAAACTTTCGTTGGAAATTACCACAGCGTTAGGCATAAATTCTATTGCCTGCCTTATAAGCAAAGGTGCGTTTGAATGCGCCGTAAGCACTTCCACATCAAGTTTATCAGGATGCTGCCGTATCACTTCGAGAGCCTGTGTTCCGATTGACCCGGTTGATCCAAGTATGGCTATTCGTCGTTTCAAATATTTTAATTTAGAGGGTAAAAGAAACTGAATTCAAATCAGGTTCAGGTTTAAAAATCAGGCTACGCTTTCATGACCAGGAATCCATCGTTACCCTTGGGTCAGGAAACTGGTATTTTTTGTTGACTAAACTTTGGGCATGTATTCGCTGAAACACAGTAAAAAAATAGTTTTGTCAGAACACAATATAATCTTTAGGGTTTACAGGAATTCCGTTAATCCAGAGTTCGAGATGCAGATGTGGCCCTGTTGACAGCTCACCGCTTTCGCCAATAATAGCAATGGTCTCGCCTGCATGAACAATGTTTCCTTCTTTTTTGAGTAACACCGAATTGTGCTTGTAAATCGAAATTACATTGCCAGGATGTTGTACTGCAATCACGTTGCCGGTTTCGACGGTCCATCCCGAAAAGACGACAGTACCATCCTGAATGGATTTTATTACCTGGTCGCGGGCTGCTACTATATCGATACCAAAATGTTTGCGTAAAGGATCAAATTCACTCGATAACAATTCCTTTAATCGGAGGAAAGAATGTGAAATTACGCATCGTGGACCCTTTGCCATCATTTTTTGATGATTTAAACAGGTTGTACTTGCTGATATTTTCGTAATCGGCCCGCAGCAATGAATCTTCGGGCGAGCGTTTGTCCTTGATATTACGGTATTTTACAGCCTGTGCAGTATCAACGGGAGTCATTTTACGCTCATTAGGCAGGTTGCCTGCCAGTACTTTTTTTAAATCGGCAAGGTATGTTCCTGTGCACGCATTGCAAAAGATACTGAGTCGGAACGAAGTTGTAATTCGTAGATCCGGCGTTGCATGGTTACATCGGTATAGCCCGGAATGTATTCCTTTAAGGGGGTGAAGGCAATAATGTAGGTGGTGATAAAAACCAGGACAATGGATATCAAACCAATAGCAATAAACACATTGAGCCTCGACAGCCTGAACGAAATCCGCTCCTCGAGCGTTTCTTCACTCATAATCACAAGGCGATACTGATCGCGTATCCGCCTCAATAACAGCTTCCAGATGCTTCGTCTCTCGGATTTAAGATCCATTTTTACAGCTAAGGATATAATTATTTTGCAAACCTACCTAAAATAAGAAAATTCAACACCAGCAAGGCGAAATATAATTTCATAAAAGTACTTAAATTTATGGCATGCTCCCCGCCGCTCTATAAATTAAAAATGTGCCTTTCGAACAGAAAACATTCGCTGTTCGAGGATTTGCCGGTTCACCAAAATGAGTCACAGCTTTAAAATAATGCCTCACCGCTTACCATTTTTCAGTAAAAAAATGCCATGCAAGGGGAATTAAAAAGGACCTGGATGATAGCTCTGCTTCTGCTAAGCCTTCGTTCTCCAACCATTCATTCTCAACTATATCAAAGAAAATGAACACCCTTGTATTTATAAGAAGAATACATTACCCACAAAAAAGGGAAATACCCGTATAATCGAGCCAAACCCATTAAAAACCTTATTAAATACCTATTTTATCAGGAAATTCGAAAAAATGAAATATTTTTGCACTCTTTGAGTTAATACAGTATTGAATAAGCTCAATCAGGTAACCAAATACATATTACCCTTTGAAATTTAGTGTATTTTTCCGATTTATCATCTTTACGGTACTTGTTTCCGGTATCGCTTTGCTGCATTCGTGTTCAACCAAAAAGAATACTTTTACCCGCAGGGCATTTCATAATGTAACCACACATTACAATATTTACTGGAATGGAAATGAGAGCTTTAAGAGTGCGCGCAATTCGTTGAACGAGAATGTTGTCGACAACTATTACAATATCCTTACTGTTTATAATTACGGTACTGCCGACGAAGCTCGAAAAATTTATTCGGGTATGGACAGGGCTATCGAAAAAGCAGGAATAGCAATCCCACGCCACTCTTTATTTTTCAGGAATGTTGAGTACAACAAATGGATTGACGATTGTTACATGTTAATAGGCAAGGCCCAGTTTTATAAACAGGATTATGCCAATTCGCGGCGTACCATGGAATATCTTATGAAACAGTATTCCGGCTCCAATACCGAACTGGAAGCATATTTATGGTATATGCGCGGGTTTTTACAGCAAAAACGCTTCGAAGATGTTGCAGCCCAGATTGAGCAGTTCGAAACACGCGCAGCAAAACAAAAAGTACCCTACCGCATACGGCGTGAAATCCCCTTGTTTTATGCTGACTATTATATACTCAGAGGCAATTACGAAGCTGCTAAAACTAACCTCAAACAAGGCATCGTTTTAACCTCGAATCAAAAGCTTAAAGCCCGACTTAATTTTATACTTGGGCAGATAGCGCAGAAAGAAAAGAATTATGCTGCTGCTACACAGTATTACACCAAGGTTATCAAAAGCCCTGCTCCTTTTGATATGGCTTTCAATGCACGCATAAATCTTGCCCGTTCGTTCGATATTTATACCGGCGATAAGGCTGGCCTCGAAAAGCAACTCAAGAAAATGCTCCGCGATTCGAAGAATAAGGAATATTTCGACCAGGTATACTCGGCCCTGGCTGAACTTGCTGCTCTCGATAAAAACGATACGCTCGTAATGCATTACCTTAAGCTTTCGGTAGCAACAAGCACAAAAAATAATTATCAGAAATCAACTTCATCGTTGCAGCTTGCCGATATGTTTTTCAAAAGGCAGAACTATGAAATGGCAGCTGCCTATTATGATACTACGGTTCAAACCCTTCCTCTCGAGCATCCCGATTACGCTGCTATCAACTCGAAAACGCTTACACTCACCGAACTGGTAAGCAATCTTCAGGTGGTTCAACACGAGGACAGCCTGCAAAAGCTGGCCAAAATGCCCGATGAAGCGCTTAAAGCCATTATTCAGAAAATTATCGATAAAGTAATTGCCGAAGAAGAAAAGCAGCAAGAACTGGAAGAGCAGCAGCGCAACGAGATGAATATGATCAGCAACATACCGAACATGCGCAATCAAAACATGACGGGTGTTGGAGGCGGAGGATGGTATTTTTACAATCCCTCGGCAATCAGTTTCGGGTTTTCGGAATTCCTGCGAAAATGGGGCCGCCGAAAATTGGAAGATAACTGGCGCCTGAGTAACAAAAGGGCTGTTATCGAACTCGAGGATATTGATACGGATACTGAATTACCGCTCGATTCGCTTAACCCTGTGGTAGCAGCCGGCGACAAAAAGAAGTCAACCGATCCGCGTAAAGTGGAAACGTATATTGCTCAGCTCCCAAAATCACCCGAAGCCATTGCAGCTTCCAATAAGCTTATAGCTGCTGCATTACTGAACCTTGGGTATATTTATAAGGACGGACTTAAAGATTATCCACATTCGGTTGAATCGTTCGAAGAGCTGATAAGCCGCTTCCCCGAAATGAAAGATGTTATTCGCATATACTACCAGTTGTACCTGGTCGGCAAGGAAATACCCGACGAAGCGCTGGCCCGAAAATACAGCGATTATATCCTTGGCAAATATCCTGACACCGAGTATGCCCAGATGATTAAGGACCCGGAATACAGCAAGGATGTGCTTGCCCGTAAAAACCGTGCTGCCTCCCTTTTTGCCGAAACATACCAGGCCTTTAAACGCGAACAATACCGTATGGTTTTACTTTACAGCAACCAGGCCATTGCTGAGTACAAAGATAAGGATCTGATACCCAGGTTCGAGTACCTTCGGGCGGTTTCGCTTGGTAAAACCATAAATACCGATACCATGGTTTTTGCCCTTAATAAACTGGTACTGAACCACCCGAACCATGAGGTTACGCCATTGGCAAAAGAAATTCTGCAGAAATACGACAAAAACCTGCCGGTTATTTCCCAGCCTGCTACAGGGACAGGTACCGGAATTGCTGCAACCCAGGGTAGTCAACCTGCTTATACAACCCCCGCTCCTTTTGTTCAAAGCAGCGACACAGCTGTACCCGATATTTACAAATTAAATCTTAACCAGACGCATTTTTACATCATGATGGTTGATGGCAACAATGTGAATGTAAATGCTACCAAAATCAGGATTTCCGATTTTATTTCGAAGAATTTCAACAATGCCAACCTATCGGTGAATGCCATCGTGCTTGATGCCGGCTGGCAAATGATTTCGATCAGCAGCTTTCGCAACAGCCAGGCAGCCCTCGATTTTTATTATGCCATCAGCCAGAGTGATTATGTTATAGCTACACTCAATAAGAGCGATTTCAAGCAAATGGTGATTTCAATTGATAACTACCCGATATTTTACCGTGAAAAAAAATATAACGGTTACCTGAACTTTTTTAAGAAAAACTACCTCGATAAGCAGGGATAAAGGCCATCCGGCTTTTTATATCACCTAAAATCATTACTTTTTAATCTACAGATAGTGCATTATACAATTAATGCACTATTTTTGTTTTTGGTAAACTAATCAATTATGAGAATGGCGAAAATTGTTGCAACCGAAGAACCTTCGGTAAATATTATCGGAAACGGAACCGAGATAAAAGGTAATATTAAATCGAACGGCGACCTGCGGATCGATGGATTTATCAAAGGAACCATACAGGCCTCCGGAAAGGTAGTGGTTGGCAACACCGGGAAAGTGGAAGGCGAAATAATCTGCCAGAATGCTGATATTTCGGGCGATGTTAAAGCACACATTAAAGTTTCGGAATTACTCAGCCTCAAAGCCAGTGCTACGGTTAGCGGTGATATATTAACCAACAAACTGGCCATTGAACCCGGCGCTGTGTTTACCGGTGCATGTAAAATGGGAAACCAGGAAAACTTTAATGCAAAACCAGAACTACAAGCCGAAACAGAAGCCATCTAAACCAAAACGGCCTCCGCTCGAAAGCTATGCCCGCTATACGGGGCTGGCTTTCGAAATGTTTGCTATCATTGGATTAGGCATATTCGGAGGTGTAAAACTCGACCAATGGCTCGGGTTAAAGTTCCCGGTATTCACTGTATTACTCTCCATAATATCGGTGGCTGCAGCAATTTATACCGCTGTGAAAGATCTTTTAAAAAAATAAAATCACTATCAGTTACCGAACAATTTACTTATGAAGGAACTGCTGAATCAATTTATCCGCCACCTGTCCATCTTCACGGCCCTGGTTGCCGCTTTGGGATTCGCGATATCGTTTCTGGCCGATGGATTGATCACTAAATACTGGGCACTGCTCCTGTTGCTTTTTGCCGGAATTACTTTAACAATAGTTGCTTTACTCTTTATTGCAAGCGAAAATAAATCGAGCCGGTTTACCAATACTTTTATGATTGCCAGCATGTTGAAAATCCTGTTACTGCTCATTATTATAGCAGGCTATGCATATAAATTCCCTTTCGATGCAATAAGGTTCTCAATCACACTTTTCGTTTTATACATCGCCTATCTTATATTCGAAATTATCTGGCTATTGAAACTGCAACAGCTGGAAAAATAGTAAGGTATTTATCATAATTCACAAAGTACCATCCATCAGCTTCCGAATGAAGACACGTGTAAAAATATGTTGTATCAGCAGCCTCCGGGAGGCCGCAATGGCAATTGAAGCAGGTGCATCAGCTATCGGGCTTGTTGGACCAATGCCCAGCGGCCCGGGAGTTATTACCGATGAGCTGATTTTTCAAATTGCAAGGTCGGTGCCTCCGCCCCTGGGCACATTTCTGTTGACAAGCGAAACATCGGCCGAAAAAATAATCAGCCATCACAAGCGTACTTTAACCAATACTATTCAATTGGTTGATTCGCTCCCCGAAGGAACCTATCATCAACTCCGTAATGCACTGCCCGCTATTAAACTGGTCCAGGTGATTCACGTTTTGAACGAAGCCTCTGTTGATGAGGCAATTGCCGTTTCCGAACATGTGGATGCCATTCTGCTTGATAGCGGTAACCCAAATCTGAAAGTAAAAATACTGGGAGGGACCGGTATTACACATAACTGGAAACTCAGCCGTAAAATTTGCGAAAGTATAAATATCCCGGTATTCCTGGCCGGCGGCTTAAATCCCGGAAATGTGTGGCAGGCTATCGACGAAGTTCAACCCTTTGGAGTGGATGTATGCAGTGGATTGAGGACCGATGGAAAGCTGGACCAAAAAAAACTGGATAAATTCATAAGCGAGGTTCACAGATCATACTCATAGTGAATAGTGAAAAGTGCCCTTCGGCTACGCTCAGGGTAAAAATAGTGAATAGTGAATAATGACGAATAGTTTGTTTTTTTTTATTTGTATGATAATCTATAATTTACAATACTTCTGCTATTGTTTTCGTAACTTATCAGACTGAATAAATGGGATATTAGCAACAGATCTCGCACTTGCCTGATGCAAGCAAGGATTTCGCAGATTACACGATTGCCTGCTAAGCGCAGGTATGCATCAGGCAAGTGTGGCATTTATCTGTTTGTGAATACCTTAAACGAACTGATTAGTTGCCTCTTTCTCTTCTTATCCTGCATTGCGCTAAATAATTTGTTTAATTATTTTCACTAACGATTAAACACTTTCGCGAATTATATGTTTTATTATTGTATCCATTCAAAAATTGTACTTTTACAGTCTAAAATCACAGATTTATGATTTATATAACACGTCGCGAACGATTTAATGCAGCTCACAGGCTTTTCAGGCCGGAGTACAGCGACGACAAAAACCTGGAGATTTTTGGCAAATGTTCGAACCCAAACTGGCACGGGCATAATTACACTTTGTTTGTTACAGTAAAAGGTGATGTAAATCCGGATACCGGTTTCCTGGTGAACCTGAAAGACCTCAGCGCTCTGATCGATAAACTTGTAATCGAAAAGCTCGACCACCGCAATATTAACCTGGAAGTCGATTTTATGAAAGGGAAATTAGCTTCGACCGAAAACCTGGCTATTGGAATATGGGATGAACTCCATAACCCAATTGCTACACTTGGCGCACAACTTCACAGCATAAAACTTTACGAAACCGAAAATAATTTTGTTGAATACCTGGGCGAAATAAACTAACTATAAACCCCTCTCCAACTTCTTTTCAACTTTGCCCTTTGCACTATGACCTTTGCACTTTGACCTTTGAATTTTGACCTTTGAATTTTGAATTTAACCTCCCCAACCCCACCATACCATGAGCAGCGAGATAGTAAAACCCATGATGATTGAGAACAACATGGACGATTACGAACTGAAAGACGGATACGAGAAGCGCGACATTTACAATATGTCGACAATTAAAGACCTTGCTTTCCATTACCACGAAATACTCAAACTGATAGGCGAAAACCCTGCCCGCGAAGGTTTGGAAAAAACGCCGGAGCGTGTAGCCAAAGCCATGCAGTTCCTTACCCATGGTTACGACCTCAACCCTGAGGAAATTCTCCGTTCGGCCATGTTCAAAGAAGATTATAAACAAATGGTAATCGTAAAGGATATTGAGTTGTATTCGATGTGCGAGCACCATATGATCCCGTTTTTCGGGAAAGCACATGTGGCATATATTCCAAACGGGCATATAGTCGGCTTAAGCAAATTACCCCGAATAGTGGATGCGTTTGCCCGACGCCTGCAGGTACAGGAAAGACTTACTACCGAAATTAAGGATGCCATAAACAATACGCTGAAACCACTTGGAGTTGCTGTGGTTATTGAAGCCCAGCACATGTGCATGAGCATGCGGGGCATTCAGAAGCAGAATTCAGTAACAACTACTTCCGATTTTACAGGCGCTTTCCTGGTTGATAAAACAAGGGCTGAGTTTATTCATTTGATTGGATCAAGGTTACATTAACACTGTTTATAAATGTTCGGGATCCGGAAACATTCAGGCATACTGAGTTTCAACAGGGCTTAACTTTTACCTGTTTTTCAATACCTTTGCAACATTATTAACGTAATATTTACCGAATGAAAGCATATATTTTTCCCGGTCAGGGAGCACAGTTTGTAGGAATGGGTAAGGATTTGTATGATAATCATGCCCTGGCAAAAGAAATGTTCGAAAAAGCGAACGAAATACTGGGTTTCCGCATTACCGACCTGATGTTTGCAGGTACTGATGAGGACCTGCGACAGACGCGTGTTACACAGCCTGCTATTTTCCTTCACTCCGTGATTCTGGCGGCAACTTTGCCCGATTTTAAACCTGATATGGTTGCAGGACATTCGCTTGGCGAATTTTCGGCTTTGGTAGCGAATAAAGCATTGTCATTTGAAGACGGCCTGCGCCTGGTTTACGCCCGTGCCATGGCCATGCAGAAAGCCTGTGAGGCCGAACCCAGCACAATGGCCGCCATTCTTGGCCTCGATGATGCAAAAACAGAAGAAGTATTGGCCGGCATAGCCGAAATAGTTGTTCCTGCCAATTATAACAGTCCCGGACAATTGGTGATTTCGGGTTCGATAAAAGGGATCGAAATTGCCTGCGAGGCTCTGAAAGCTGCAGGTGCCAAACGTGCTTTACCGCTGAAAGTTGGTGGTGCTTTTCACTCACCACTTATGGAACCTGCCCGCGTTGAACTGGCCGCAGCCATCGAAGCAACTACCGTAAACACGCCTGTTTGCCCTGTTTATCAGAACGTGGATGCAAAACCCTATAGCCATCCGGCTGATATTAAGAAGAACCTGGTGGCACAACTTACCTCACCCGTGCGTTGGACCCAGATAGTACAAAATATGGTTGCCGACGGCGGAACAAGCTTTGTTGAATTAGGACCGGGAACTGTATTGCAGGGATTGGTTAAAAAAATTGCCCCTGAAGTAGAAGCCATGGGAGTGTAATTGCTCCGATAAATTAAGAACAGCCCTGTTCCCGAAAAGGATCAGGGTTTTTTTTGAACATTATTCTAAACTGAATGTTGAAAAACCAGGTTCTGTTTTAGGACATTGCAGAAAAAAAATCAATTAACAATCACTAACAAGATAAAAATTCCGGGTTCCAAGTGCCCGCTTCCAATGACAGATCATAGGATCTGCCCTGATAAAAAAAAGATATAAGCACCTAAAGATAAGATAATTGAAGTCAGCAGGTGGCACACGCCTGCCTGCTGCAGGCAGGGAACCTGGCACTTGAGACTTTTTATTGTGAATAATAAACTTACAATGTATTAAAACAGAACTAAAAACTATTATAACCTGACTACTATGAAACTTACCGAAATAATGCAACAACTCCAGGAGTTTGGAAATGAAAACACCAAAAAAGTACTTGGTGAAGCATGGTGCCCGCGAACCCTTTTTTGGAGTTAAGGTCGAAGACCTGAAAAAGATTCAGAAAAAGGTAAAATCGGATTATCAGCTTTCGCTGGAGTTATATAATACGGGCAATTCCGATGCTATGTACCTGGCAGGGCTGATAGCCGATCCATCGAAAATGAGTCGTGACGACTTGAATGATTGGGTAAAAAAGGCATACTGGTCGATGATCAGCGAGTTTACAGTTGCATGGGTGGCTTCCGAAAGTCCTTTTGGCACTGAACTTGCTTTGCAATGGATTGATTCGGATGAAGAAAATATTGCCTCATCAGGCTGGGCAACACTCGCTAGCATTATGTCGTTAAAAAATGATGAGGAAATTGATAAGAAATTGATTTCCAACTTACTCAAACGGGTATCGGACACTATTCATACGGAGAAAAACAGGGTTCGTTATTCGATGAATAATTTTGTGATCTGTACAGGAGGTTACAGCAAAAACCTGTCGGACACAGCCATGCAGGTTGCCGAAAACATAGGTAAAGTAAGTGTTGAGATGGGAGGTACAGCGTGTAAAGTACCTTTAGCAACTGAATATATAAAAAAGATGCACGACAGAGGGAACCTCAATAAGAGGAAGAAAACTGCAAGATGCTGAATCTATTTGTTTTAACTACTCTTTAAAACCTGCTCAATTGCCTGTAATTCCTCAGCCGAAAACTTAGTGTTATTCAATGCTCCCAGGTTGTTTTCGAGTTGAGCTACCGAACTGGCGCCTATAAGCACTGATGTTACCCTTTTATCTTTTAACAACCAGACTATAGCCATCTGGGCAAGGCTTTGTCCCCGCCTGGCAGCAATCTCATTGAGTTTCTTTATCTGCGGAAGCATAAGTATTACCCGGTCCTCGGTAAGAAATCCGTGTGGTTTTGCGGCACGCGAATCTTTTGGAATGTCGGTAAGATATCGATCGCTGAGTAATCCCTGGGCCAATGGCGAGAATGGGATACAACCGATTCCTTCCTGCCCTATTACATCCATCAAACCATCTTCGACCCATCGGTTAAACATGCTGTACGAAGGTTGGTGAATGAGGCAGGGAGTTCCCATTTTCTTAAGTATGGCAGCAGCCTGCAGGGTTTGTTCGGCCGTATAACTCGAAATTCCCACATATAAAGCTTTTCCCTGTTTCACAATCAGATCGAGGGCTGCCATGGTTTCTTCGAGCGGAGTATTGGGGTCGGGACGGTGGCTGTAAAAAATATCCACATAATCCAGTTTCATTCGTTTAAGGCTTTGATCGAGGCTCGAAACCAGGTATTTTTTCGATCCCCATTCTCCATAAGGGCCCGGCCACATGAGGTAGCCGGCTTTGGTGGAAATGATCATTTCGTCGCGGTACGGGCGGAGATCATCCTGCAGGAGGCGGCCAAAATTTTCCTCGGCCGAACCCGGAGGCGGTCCGTAATTATTCGCCAGGTCGAAATGAGTAACTCCACAGTCAAATGCTTTTAAAACTATTTGCCTGCCGGTTTCATAACGATCGACATGACCAAAGTTATGCCACAATCCGAGCGAAATTTCGGGTAAATGTATCCCGCTTCTGCCGCAACGGCGGTATTTCATTTGCTCGTAGCGTGATGAGCTGGCAAGATATTCCATTTCACAAAGTGTTTTGTTAAATATTTTTCAAATTATTACAAATGTCTGAAAAAATCGCATCAATAACAATCTATGATCGTTCTCAAAAAACCCGAGCTTCAAAGAGCCGATTTTCGTAAATATGAAAAATCGAAATTGACGATATTAACATTAATTCAGTCAATATATTGACCGTATTAACGTTAATTTAGTCATTATATTGACCGTATTAACGTTTTACTGGTTATTTTGGCAAAATAGTACGTATATTTGTATTTGAAATTTTATACAAATGCAAATAAAAAGAGAATTGCTTGAAAAAATTGAAGCAAAGCTTCAAGCCGGTAAAGTTATCTTGCTTTTCGGCCCCAGGCGTGTGGGGAAAACGGTGCTAATTGGCGAAATACATAAGAGATTCAAAGGGAAAACACTTTTACTAAATGGAGAAGATTCAACTGCATTAGCTTTGTTAGCCGAAAGAAGCATCGCGAACTACAGCAATTTATTGAATAACATAGATTTGCTAATTATTGATGAAGCGCAAAATATTCCTGATATAGGTAAAATCCTAAAACTTATAGTTGATGAAGTTGCTGGGATTAAGGTTATTGCAAGTGGTTCGTCATCATTTGATTTATTAAATAAAACAGGCGAGCCTCTCACAGGTCGCAGCCATTCCTTCAGACTATTACCTATCAGCCAGAATGAACTTTCAGTAAATGAAAACATGTTGGAAACAAGGCAAAATCTGGAAAACAGACTCATTTATGGTTCTTTTCCAGAAGTTATAACGCTGACAGATAATCTGTTGCGAAGAGAATATCTGATGGAATTAGTGACTGCTTACCTACTAAAAGATTTACTGAGTTTGGAAGGATTACGTAATGCAAATAAACTAAGAGATTTATTGACTTTGCTGGCGTATCAGATCGGGAACGAAGTTTCGCTAACTGAATTGGGATCACAACTTAGTATGAGTAAAAATACGGTTGAAAAATATCTTGATTTGCTTTCAAAAGTATTTGTTATTTATCGTTTAGGCGGTTATGCTTCAAATCTGCGAAAAGAGATCAGTAAAAGTGCTAAATGGTATTTCTACGATAATGGTATCCGAAACGCACTCATTGGCAATTTTAATCCTTTGGCAACAAGGCATGATGCTGGTTCCCTTTGGGAAAACTATTTGATTTCTGAACGACTCAAAAGGAAATTATACAGGTCAGAGCTCACTGATTTTTATTTCTGGCGGACCTATGACAGACAAGAGATTGATTTGATAGAAGTTAATGCAAATGGTCTGAAAGCTATTGAAATTAAGTGGAAAGATAAAAAAGTCAACCCCCCAAAAGCGTGGGAAAGAGCATACCCGGATTCTTCATTCGAAATTATTAACCCGATAAATTATCTGCCTTGGATTCTTTAAATTAATTTAAAAACGCCTTAATCACTTTACTACCTGTCGCCATACATATTTTCATAATACTTCAGGTAGTTGCCCGAAGTAACTTCATCGAGCCATTGCTGATTATCGAGATACCAGGCAACTGTTTTTTCAAAGCCATCGTCAAACTGCACTTCCGGCTCCCAGCCCAAAGCTTCAAAAACCTTCGTCGCATCAATTGCATATCGCAAATCGTGACCTGCACGGTCCTTCACATAAGTGATAAGTTTTTCGCTATCGCCTTCAGCCCTTCCCAAACGGCTGTCCATGATGCGGCATAAGGTTTTTACGATGTCGATATTCTGGCGCTCGTTATTACCACCTATGTTATAGGTTTCGCCCACCTCTCCTTTCTGATAGATAAGGTCGATGGCTTTGGCATGGTCTTCGACATATAACCAGTCGCGAACATTGGTGCCCTGTCCATACACTGGCAAGGGTTTGTTGTGCCATATATTATTAATAATCAGCGGAATAAGCTTTTCAGGAAACTGGTTTGGCCCGTAATTATTTGAGCAGTTCGAAATTACTACCGGCAATCCATACGTATGAAAATATGCTCTTACCAAATGGTCGCTGCTGGCTTTGGAAGCTGAATACGGACTCCGTGGATCGTAGGGAGTGGTTTCGAGGAATTTGCCTTCGTCGCCCAACGAACCATAAACTTCATCAGTCGAAACATGGTAAAAGCGCTTACCTTCGAAATTATCTTTCCAATAAAATTTTGCTGCATTCAAAAGGTTGACCGTACCAACAATATTGGTCATGATAAACTCCTTGGGACTGGCAATTGACCTGTCGACATGCGATTCGGCTGCCAGGTGAATAACACCATCGAAATCATATTTTTCGAACGTTGCCATTATAAAATCCTCGTCAACAATATCGCCTTTTACAAATTCGTAATTAGGTTTTTCGGCCAGATCGGTCAGGTTTGCCAGGTTGCCTGCATAGGTTAGCTTGTCGAGGTTAACAAACAGTGTGTCAGGATATTTATTCACCAATAACCTTACCAGGTGTGAACCAATAAAACCGGCGCCTCCGGTGACTAAGATCTTCTTCATAGTATACAGATTGTTTATTTGTAATAACTTATTTCAAAAATACATTTTTTTGCTTCATCAGTAATATTTAACTGATGAATACTATCCTTTCCGGCTGAGAGCTTTTTCCCATTCCCAGGCTGTAAGCATCATTTCGTCAATTCCTTTTTCGGCTTTCCAGCCCAGTTCATCGTTGGCAAAACGGGTATCGGCCCATACTTTTTCAATATCACCAGGCCGGCGTGGTACAATTTTATAATTCAGTTTTACTCCACTAACACGTTCAAATGCCTGAATAACTTCCAAAACTGAAAAACCATTACCCGTTCCCAGGTTAAAAATTTCGAAATCCGATTTGCCCTTTTTATTTATCATTCGTTCAACAGCAATTACATGGGCTTTTGCCAGGTCAACCACATGAATATAATCGCGTATGGCTGTTCCGTCGGGTGTATCGTAATCGTCGCCAAAAACACTTAAGCATTCGCGCTTTCCAATGGCGGTCTGGGTTATAAAAGGGATAAGGTTATTAGGAACACCCAGAGGCAATTCGCCAATAAGGGCTGTATGATGAGCGCCGATCGGGTTGAAATACCTTAAAGCAATGGTATTGAGTTTATGAGCCGAGGCTGAGAACCGCAGTATTTCCTCACACATTTGCTTGGTATTGCCGTAAGGCGACCAGGCCGTTTTAAGCGGCGCCGACTCGGTGACAGGTAACTGATCGGGCTGACCATAAACTGTGCATGACGAAGAAAATACAATATTAGAAATGCCATGTGTTTTCATTCCTTCGAGCAGGTTGATCAGCGAAAGCAGGTTGTTCCGGTAATAATTGAGTGGCTTTTCCATCGACTCACCCACCGCTTTGAATGCTGCGAAGTGTATGATCCCATCAATATCGCTGTGCCTTTCAAAAAAATCGGCTGTAAGCGACTGTTCGGCAAGGTCAAATTGCTCGAAAACAGGCTTAACGCCCGAAATTTTTTCAATTTTATCCAAAACCTCAACCGATGAATTCGAAAGATTGTCGACTATTATTACATTATATCCATGCTGCTGCAATTCGACAACCGTATGGGAGCCAATAAAACCAGTGCCTCCGGTAACCAGAATTTTCTTCATATATTTTAATTGCTGTTTATAAAAATTAAAAAAACGTAATAAATTAACAAAAAGGATTGGAGAAAGTTTACTGTTTATCCGGCTTTGCTTACAACACCATCCCTGAGCTGGTAAATAATTTTACTTTCAGGACACTCGGCATTTCCTTCGTTATCGAATTTCAGCTTATGGCCGTATTCGCTCATCCATCCTGTTTGCCTGGCGGGATTGCCAACCACCAAAGCATACGCAGGCACCGGCCTTATTACCACGGCTCCGGCACCTATAAAAGCAAATTCTCCTATTTCGATGCCACAGACAATAGTGGCATTAGCGCCAATAGTAGCACCTTTGCGTACGAAAGTACGTGCATATTCGTTTTTACGGTTTACCGCACTGCGCGGATTTATAACATTGGTGAAAACCATGGAGGGCCCGAGGAAAACATCGTCCTCGCACACAACACCCGTGTAAATTGACACATTGTTCTGAATTTTCACATTCTTTCCTAATACCACATCAGGCGATACAACCACATTCTGTCCGATGTTACAGCTTTCGCCGATAATGCAACCCGGCATAATATGCGAAAAGTGCCATATACGTGTACCGTTTCCAATCTTACATCCTTCGTCGATAACCGCGCTTGAATGTGCAAAATAACCTTTATCAGTCATAATTCTAATTTTAACAATTTTGATATTTACCTTTAAAACAAAACCTGATACCTTTCAACCTTATATTTATCGGTTTATTAGATATCCGTATTTAAAAACTCAAGCACCGACGAAGTAATGAAATTCAATTGCTCACGCTCCATTTCGGTATGCATGGGCAATGAAACGACTGTATCGCTGAGTTTTTCGGTAACCGGGAAATCGCCGGATTTATAACGTGTATCCAGGTATGCTTTCTGCAAGTGAATGGGGACAGGATAGTAAATCATAGCCGGGATATCACGGGCAGCCAGGAATTCGATCAGTTTTGCGCGATCGACACCTTTAAGCTGTAAGGTGTATTGATGAAAAACATGTGTCGACCGGGTATATTTGGCAGGAATTACGAGTTCGGGCCGGTCCTTAAATGCCAGGTCGTAGGCTGCTGCAACCTGCTGACGGGCGCGGGCATATTGATCGAGGTACTGCAATTTTACTTTCAGAACGGCAGCCTGAATACTATCCAGCCGGCTGTTTACGCCAATATCATCATGATAATAGCGTACCGTCATGCCATGATTAACAATGGAGCGTGTTTTTGCTGCCAGCGCATCGTCGTTGGTAAATATTGCACCACCGTCGCCGTAGCATCCCAGGTTTTTCGATGGGAAAAATGATGTACAACCTATATGACCAATTGTCCCCGATTTTTTCCATTCGCCTGAATTATTAACATAGTCGGAGCCAATGGATTGGCAGGCATCCTCAATAACAAAGAGATTATGCTTTTCGGCTATTGCCATTATTGCGTCCATATCGGCTGTTTGCCCGAAAAGGTGAACCGGCACAATAGCTTTGGTGCGCGGGGTAATAGCCTTTGTGATAGCTTCGGGGCTGATATTAAAAGTATCAGGTTCCACGTCGACCAATACAGGTGTGAGTCCCAGCAGGGCGATTACTTCGGCAGTAGCTATAAATGTGAATGAAGGTGCTATAACTTCGTCGCCGGGTTTCAGTCCAAGTGCCATCATGCTTATCTGTAATGCATCGGTGCCATTGGCACATGGTATCACATGTTTAACACCCAGGTAATTTTCGAGCGCAGCCTGGAAAGCTTTTACGGCCGGTCCGTTAATAAAGGCGGTGGAATTAATCACATCACTGATGGCAGCGTCGATTTCGGGCTTTATTTTCTCATACTGAGCCTTCAGATCGACCATCGCTATTTTTCGCATATTCTTAAACAGTTATTTTATTATTAGCATGCAAAGATATTTATTGTAAGCATGTAAAGTAAACGTATGTTCATTTAATACGTATTTAAAGACATAAGAATTCTTAAAAATGAGATTTCCGCGCTAAATCGCGTGCCCACCTCCGCCCGATTTGTATCTTTGCACCACAATTTAAGCTACAAGCATGAAACTTCACAGCATTTTAAGCCTCGTCATCATAACCTTACTGCTTTCCGCCCGTGAAGTGGCAGCACAGGTTAACGTAAAAGATTCGGCTTTGAGCATTAGTATGTTCTATCCAACCTATGGTTTTGGCGCTCCGGCCGGTGATTTAGCCAAACGATTCGGTTTTTCGAACCAAATCGGAGCTGGTTTCATGCATAAAGGCGCAAATGGCTGGAGTATCACTTTTGAGGCTAACTATATCTTTCGCGATGGCATTAAAAACCCGGGTAGCATACTGTCGGGCATCACCACTTCGGATGGTTTTGTGATTGACGAAAGCGGGGTTTTTGCAAACGTAATGTTGTTGCAGCGTGGTTTTACCGCATGGGCTAAAGTCGGGAAAATGATACCCATCGCCGGCCCGAATCCTAACTCAGGGTTATTGCTGCAGTTCGGCGGAGGAATGATGCAACATAAAATCAGGATCGACATTCCTACCAATTCGGCACCGCAACTATCGGGTGATTATAAAAAAGGATACGATCACCTGTGCAACGGGCCTGCCATTACACAGTTTATCGGTTACCAGTACATGGGCGATTCACGGAAAATTAATTGTTTTGCCGGTCTTGAGTTTGTACAGGCATACACCCAATCGCGAAGGACGTATTATTTTAACGAGATGTCGCGGCCCGACGAAAAACGCATCGATCTGCTCAGCAGCCTGAAGATTGGGTGGTACCTGCCACTCTACAAAAAAACGCGACAGCAGTTTTATTATTATTAAACCTGCCTTCACCCAAACCCGATCATGCAACTGTTTTATTCGTTTCTGGTTTTTTGTTACGGGATTGCTATCCGCATAGCCGCTATTTTTAACCACAGAGCCGCATTATGGATCAAAGGCCGGAAACGGTATTGGGCAATTCTTTCAACTCTATTTGATTCCCCTCCTTTTAATAAGCCCGACCGGAAACTGGCCTGGTTTCATTGTGCTTCTCTGGGTGAATTTGAACAGGGCCGCCCGATAATTGAGGATTTCAGGCAACAACATCCTGAATACCTGGTTCTGCTGACTTTTTTCAGCCCTTCGGGATTCGAAGTGCGGAAGGCATATACAGGTGCTGATGCAGTGCTTTACCTTCCGCTCGACACCCCATCGAATGTGCGCAAATTTGTGGAAACGGTTAAACCTGATATCGTATTCTATGTGAAGTACGAGTTCTGGTTCAATTTCCTTAGTTATCTACAGTCAAAAAACATACCTACCCTGCTGGTTTCGGCAGTTTTCCGCCCCGATCAGCATTTTTTTAAGGGATATGCCGTGTGGCCAAGGAAAATATTAAAAGGGTTCACGAAAATATTCGTTCAAAACGAAAACTCAAAGGAGCTCCTTCAGTTTATTGGTATTAATAATGTTGAAGTAAGCGGCGATACACGCTTCGACAGGGTTGGAAGCCTGGCCGATAGTCCAGCGGAAATAGAAATTGTTAAGGCTTTTTCGGAAAATCATCTTGTTTTGGTTGCCGGAAGCACCTGGCCTGCTGATGAAGAACTTATTTTTAAACTGCTTGAAAATAACACAAACAAGTTGCGTTTGATCATAGCTCCACACGAAATTAATGCCGGGCATATTGGTTCCATCAGGCAAAAAGCCGGGAAAGCAGGGGTATGCTTTTCCACTACCAACAGTAAAGAAGTAAAAAATGCCGAAATTCTGATTATCGATTCAATTGGTATGCTTTCGCAAATCTATCAGTATGGTACATTTGCATATATTGGCGGGGGATTTGGTGTTGGAATTCACAATATATTGGAGGCCTGCACTTTTGGACTCCCGGTTTTCTTTGGCCCTAATTACCATAAATTCAGCGAAGCAAAAGACCTGATCGCAATGAATGGAGCTTTCGAGGTAAATACACCGACTGAATTTATAAAAGGCGTGAATGAATTATTGGCAGATGGGGAAAAACTGCAGCAGGCCTCATACATATGCAAAAATTATGTCGCTAACGGGCGCGGGGCTACCGGTATTACCATGCAATTTGTTAATACTTTACTTGCCTCCGGCAAATAAAAGGTGCTGAAACTGCTGGTTTCGCAAGCTGAGGTTCAAATCCGGCTTCACGGATGGCACGCTGAATTCCTTCTTCATCAAAGGCATAAGTAGCACCGGCAACACTCACCACATTTTCTTCAATCATAATGGAACCAAAATCATTGGCACCTCCGTGCAGGCATAGCTGTGCGGTATCCTTGCCAACAGTTAGCCACGAAGCCTGTATGTTATTGATATTGGGCAACATAAGGCGACTGAGAGCGAGTGTACGTATATAATCGTCGGAAGTTACTGAATTGGTAACACCGTGAAGTTTCTGCAGGGTTGTACCCTCATCCTGGAAAGGCCAGGGAATAAAAGAAATAAACCCGGTGGCACCTTCAGGCTTTGCATCCTGAACGTCGCGCATATGGATCATATGCTGTATGCGCTCTTCGAGGGTTTCAATATGTCCGAACATCATGGTGGCCGAAGTGGTGAGCCCAAGTTTATGAGCTTCGCGCATTACATCCAGCCATTGTTCAACTGTGCATTTGTTACGTGATATTTTACTCCGGACCCTGTCGGAAAGAATTTCGGCACCGGCCCCGGGCAGACTATCAAGACCAGCTTCAATAAGTTGTTCGAGCGTTTCACGATAACTGATTCCTTCGAGCTGCGAGATATGCACTACTTCAGGCGGCCCTAAGGCATGGAGTTTAAGTTTGGGATAAAGTCCTTTCAATTGCCGAAACAATCCTGTATAGAAATCGAGTCCCAGTTTTGGGTGCATGCCGCCCTGGAAAAGCAGTTGCTCACCTCCGCGGGCAAAAAGCTCATCGATTTTTTCCTTATACTGTTCAACAGTGGTGATATATGCTTCCTTATGATTTGCTCCCCGGTAAAAATTGCAGAACTGACATCCGGACACACAAACATTGGTATAATTCACATTCCGGTCGATAAGCCATGTAACTTTTTTATCGGGATGAAGCCTGTTGCGAACCTGGTTGGCGGCAAACATAAGTTCAGAAGTTGAAGCTTCAGTATATAATGTAAGGCCTTCATCCAAAGAAAGATGAGCGCCTTGTATTGCTTTTTGAAGTATGTGGAGATAAGCCATAATAAGAGATTGTGGCAAAAGTAGGCATAAAAATTCTATTGAGAAGAAAACATGCTCTGCCTTTACTGCACTCAATACCTACATAAATTAAAACATTCTCCGCGTTCCTCCGTGCCCTCCCTGCCTCCGTGGTAAAAAACAGTAAAATCGATATCTAAAACCCTGGCTACTCCTTAAAAATATCAAAATCAAGCACTTTCAGTTTCCATCCATCTTCCATTTTACAATGACGGTAACGCAATAACATTGCAGTAGTTCCCAGAATAATAAAAGATCCGCTCACAATTGGAACGGTATTATCGATCAATGGTTCCTGTTTATTTAACCCCCTGTTTAACATACTTCCGCCGGCATATAAAGCCGAAACCAGGTATAATTTCCGCCACGATCCGTTTAAAAAATGCCGGGTAATTGTTACCTCTTTCACTTTTGAGAGCTGAACGATAAAATCCTTGTTAACAATGCATACTGAATCATCGAGGTAGGTAATTTTTCCATCAACAGTAAATTCAGGAATCCCATAACGAAATGAAATCCTGTCGCCTGCCTGGTACATAAACCGTTTTGCTTTTCCCGGTTTCTGAACCAGTAAAACCTTTTGTGCATCAACAGATTGACAAAGCAGAATAAGAATCAATGTACATATCGACAGAAAATATATTTTCATCGGCTTATAAATTAATACCGCTTAAAATTAATCAAATTCTGCTTACCCAAATGTTAAAAATACCGAAATATAGCATCAACTTACAATAGCATTATCGTAGGAAAGCACGGATATTTTTACGACATTTGTAGTCTCAACCGGGTATTTTGTATGCAGTTTAAAACGTATTGTATTATTTTTTTATTGGGATTGTGGGCTCTGCAAGGTTGTGATAACAGCCATGAAGGTACTACAACTGTTAAAGGCAATTTTACGAACGCTGTTAAAACTAAATTTTTTATCTACCAGATACTGCCCGAAAGCAAATCGCTTGTTGATTCGTTAAACACCGACGAAAATGGTGATTTCAGACTTTCGTTAAAGCTTTCAGAAACCGGATTTTACTCTTTGCAAAGTGACAATTCGAATGAAATTACTTTGATATTAACACCAGGAGAAGAACTCACCATCAGGGCTGATGCCCTATCGCTGCGACAGACTTATTATGTCGAAGGGTCGAAAGAATCCGAATTATATACTGTATACAATACTTTTACACTGGCCAACCTCGATAAAGTTGATTCTTTATCGCAGGTATTTGCTGATATCCGTTCGAATCCTGATTTTCAACAACTTAAAAAAAGGCTTGATTCGGCTTATATGGCAATTTTCGACGATCAGAAGCAAAAAGTAATTTCATTTGTCGAAAATAACCCTGAATCGCTGGCCTCATTGCTGGCAATATCAAACAATTTCGGGCCTAACCCGCTTTTATCGGAACAATCGCACCCCGATCTTTTCCTGAAACTCGATAGTACGCTTATGATCGCTTATCCCGATAACAGCCTCGTAAAAAGTTTTCATACTCAAATGCTTGAGGTTAAGGCACAATCTGATGATTTCAGAACGAAGAGCGAACTTCTGAAACCCGGTATGCCAGCACCTTCGATAATTCTTCCTGATGCAAATGGAAAGGAAATCAGGCTTTCGGCTATGCGTGGTAAACTTACGCTGGTTTATTTCTGGGGCAGCTGGAATGCTTTAAGCAGGCAGACAAATATGAGACTTACAAACCTCTTTACGAAGTATCATGCAGGCGGATTTGAGATTTTCGCCGTTTCAATTGATTCGGATCCGGATTTGTGGAAAAAAGCTTACCTGCTCGACAAAGCATACTGGATTCATGTAAACGATAAAAAAGGGCTCGAATCGGAGTACTGTAAAATATATGCCGTACGCACTATCCCAGCCCTGGTCCTGATCGGTAAAAATGGAAATATCATTTCGCGTAACCCGGAGTTTGGGGAGTTGGAGGAATTGATAAAGAGTAATTTATGATGTGGGATGTGGGATGTCGGATGTGGGATGTGGGATGTGGGATGTAAAAACCTGGATACTAATACTTTTACAAGTCGCTGAAAGTTAAATTAGGCTTAAGACTTCAATTCACTGCCATATAAATTATGCACACGCTGCTCACAAAACTCTGAAACCCTGAAACTCTGAAACCCTGAAACTCCTTAAACAAAGAATAAACAATAACCAATTTTCAATGAACAAATAAATAAGAGAAAACTTACCAACTACTCCTTCCTGCCGGACTGCCTCAGCTGGCAGGGAATAATTGAACAGTAGAACAAGCGAACAATTGAACAATTGAACTCTTCAAACACTTCAAACAAAACAAACTCTTCAAACGCCTTGAACAAACAATTTCAAATAAACAACTAACAATGAACAATTGAACCAATTACCTATTGAACTTTGAACGCCGAAGGCATTTGAACTCCGCAGGCATTTGAACTCTTCAAACCCTCCAAACCCCTCAAACCAAACCAACTAAACTCAAAATGCAGTCCACCAACATATATTTTGCAAGCGATTTTCACCTGGGTATCCCCGACAGGCTCAGCAGCCTCGAACGTGAAAAGAAGCTGATCCGCTGGCTAAGCATGGTCGAAAACGATGCTGAGGTTATTTTCCTGATGGGCGACCTCTTCGATTTCTGGTTCGAATACAAAACCGTTGTCCCTAAAGGCTACTCCCGACTGTTAAGCAAGCTTGCCGAATTAACTGAAAAGGGCATCCCCGTGCATTTTTTCAGGGGGAACCACGATTTATGGGCTTTCGATTACCTGAACGAAGAAGCGGGAGTTATTATCCACAACGATACCCTGGAAATGGAAATAAAAGGGAAGAAATTTTTCCTTGCGCATGGCGATGGACTTGGGCCCGGCGACAATGGATACAAATTCCTGAAAAAGGTATTTACTTCAAAATTCAATCAATTCCTGTTTCGCTGGCTACACCCCGACCTGGGCACAAAAATGGGACTGTATTTCTCGCGCGGAAGCCGAATTTCAAATATGATCAAACAGGATCAGGACGAAAAATTCTTTGAAACTGACCAGGAAAAACTCCTTGTATATTCAAGGCAAATGGCTTCTGAAAAACCTGAAATTGATTACTTTGTATTCGGGCACAGGCATGTTCCTACCAATATGAAAGTCTCCGAAAAGGCCAGTTGCATCATCCTGGGCGACTGGGTGACGCATTTTACTTACGGGAAATTCGACGGGGAAACATTCGAGATCATGCATTTCGAGAAAAATGAACAAAAACACGATAAATTAACTTAATAAGGATAGCCCCAAAGCACTAATTACCTTTATTGCTTTTTCTTTATCCGGTTTATCAATCGCAATAAAAACTAATAACTGAATTACATAACTAATAATAAATAACATATGGAAAATTTAAAATCGTACATCGAAACCAATAAAAGCCGTTTCCTCGACGAATTATTTGGTTTAATCCGCATCCCGTCGATCAGTTCGGAAAGCTCGCATAAAGAGGATATGGTAAAAACCGCCCAATACCTTGTTGATCAACTTATGGCTGCCGGTGTCGACAAAGCCGAAATAATGACAACCACCGGCCACCCGGTAGTGTATGGCGAAAAAATTATTGATCCATCGAAACCGACTATACTGGTTTATGGTCATTACGATGTTATGCCTGTTGACCCGCTAAACCTGTGGGATTCGCCGCCCTTTGAGCCGGAAGTACGCGATGGAAAAATATTTGCCCGTGGTGCTGTTGACGACAAAGGCCAGCTTTTTATGCAGGTGAAGGCTTTTGAATACCTGGCAAAATCGAACCAACTTGCCGTAAACGTAAAATGGATGATCGAAGGTGAGGAAGAAATGGGATCACCGGCCTTGGCAAAATGGCTTCCCGGTCATAAAGACCTGTTGAAAGCCGATCTGATTCTTGTTTCGGATACCAGCATGATTGCGCTCGACATACCAAGCATTACGGTTGGATTGCGTGGACTGGCTTATATGGAAGTGGAAGTTTCGGGTCCTGATAAAGACCTTCATTCGGGATTGTATGGCGGCGCCGTGGCTAATCCTGCAAATATTCTTGCCAAAATGATTGCTTCACTTCACGACGAAAATAACCATATCACTATTCCGGGATTTTATGATGATGTACTGGAAATTTCGCCTGAAGAACGCGCCGATATGGCCCGTGCACCTTTCAACCTCGACGAATACAAGAAAAAACTCGATATTAAATCGACACTGTGCGAAAAAGGCTATTCGGTTAACGAATGTACCGGCATACGTCCAACTCTTGATGTAAACGGCATATGGAGCGGTTATACAGGCGAAGGTTCAAAAACAGTTCTTCCAGCGAAAGCTTTTGCAAAAATCAGCATGCGTTTGGTTCCTCACCAGGATCCGAATAAAATTGCGGCTCTGTTCTCGCGTTATTTCGAATCAATTGCACCCGATTATGTAAAGGTAAAAGTAGTTGAGCATCACGGAGGATATCCATATGTTTCGCCAACTGATACTGCTGCTTACCGCGCCGCCAGCAAAGCTTACGAGAAAACTTTTGGCATTAAACCGGTTCCGGTACGTAGTGGCGGAAGTATTCCTATCATTTCGACCTTCGAACAGGTGCTGGGCATTAAATCCTTACTTATGGGCTTTGGGCTTGACACAGATGCCGCTCATTCGCCTAACGAAAACTACCACCTCGAGTGTTTCTACAAAGGCATCGAAACCATTACCTGGTTTTATAAGTATTATACTGATGAAATTGCTTAAGCTAAGCGTTAAATCACTATAAATGTGATCATTATAATTACATAAATTCAATTACAGTAATGATGAATGAATCCGGATACAGAATTTGATCTGCTACGAATCATTCATCATTACTTTTTTTGTTGTTACGGGTTAACAATCAGTTAAAAAACAACTTATCAGATATGTCAACTTTAACTGAAGAACAGATAAAGCAAATAGCAGACGAGTTAGACTGTGGATTCCGATGCTTTTGGAATAAGCGTAACGGCGAGCTTATTTTCATTCCTGACGAATTAAGACACGCCGGAATAGAAATGGAAGCCTGGGAAGATGATATAGAAAAAATTGATGCAAATTCAACTGATTTCCACGAAATTGACCAATTAGAAACGAGAGACTCATTTAAAATTATGGCCGCTTTTGCCGAGAGTCTTGAGGATTCAAACAATCTCAAAACCCGATTAATTTATGCTTTGAACAGGAATAAACCTTTCAGAGAGTTTAAATTTATAATTGACAACTCCGGTGAATACCGACAACAATGGTTCGATTTTAAAGCCCGAAGACTCCAGGAATGGGTTGTTGAAAGGCTTGAATGGATTTCCCGATCTGAAGAATAAACGCCATTTCTAATATACAATACTTCGGTACTAATTTTTAATTGTTTGATTCTCAGTTTGTTGAAATAAATTTTCAATTAACGTTAAATCGCATAAAATCAGCACTTTGCGTCTTAGCGGCTTTGCGAGAAACAAAATAATAACGGACTATTGAATATAGACTGGTATGATTAAATCCGGAATTTCTATTTCTTAATCACTTTATGTGAGGTTTTTTGATCTCCACATATAATACTAACTGTGTAAATACCCGGAGTCCATTTTACTGTGGATAATGACAACTTATTCCATTCGGAAGGCACTTTTTCAATCACTTTCCCATCCAGTGAACTGATTTCGCATTCAAAAGGTTTATCAGCATTTATCAACAAAACATCCGAAACAGGGTTGGGAAATACCTTTAACCCGGCAATATCATTATTGTTAATTCCCACATTAAGAATTGTAAACATATAGTTCATGGAGAAAGCGGAAGCAGCAAATGCATGATCGACAGCCTGTACCCTCCAGAAATAATTCCCGTCGGGCAGGTTCAGCAGCCAATCGGTGCTGTTTCCCATATTTCCGGCCTGGGGCAGCAGGCGTTTGCCGTTAGCAGGATTCGACATGGAAGGTACAATCTGAAATCCCTGGTCCGATGTGATCTGTAAATTATATGTAATTCCGTTCATAGGAGTATGATCGTCGGTGGAATTGTTCCAACCTAAAGTTACGTGGTGCCGGTCGATATAAATGCTTTGTCCGTCGGGTATGGAAGGTGGCAGGTTGGGCGAAAAAACATTACTTCCTGCATTATTCGAATACAGCCGTGTACCCGGCGTGCCGGCCCCGGTAACGCCGGAGACCAATATATCAAGGTACCCGTCGTTATTGTAGTCGCCCCAGGCAGCTGATCCCCGCTCGGCACCATCGAGTGGCGCATTAATATCAGTAAACTGGTTGTTGCCATCGTTGCGGTACACCAGACTTGACAGTATTCCGCAGCCGGCATTTTGCCCCGACAATAAAATATCGGCTTTGCCATCATTATTGTAGTCGCCCCAGGCAGCAGTGCCGAGTGATGCTCCTATCAAACCGGGGTATGTGTCAACAAACTCCATGTTTCCCATGTTCCGGTAAATAGTTGTTTGAGGCTCAAGGTTCTCGTTAAAACCGGTGATCAGTAAATCCAGGTCACGGTCCTGATCGTAATCGTACCAGGCCGATGATCCACCGGCCAAAGCAACAATGCCGGCCTGTGGCATTTCGGTGAAAACACCTTCCGTATTCCTGTAAATAGCCGAGATCAATATTCCGCCCCGGTCGCCCATAACAAAAACATCGAGGTCGCCATCGTTATCAAAATCACCCCAATCGACCCAGCAATTCGATACAAGGGGTAATCCTGCATTTATATCAGCGAAAGCACCCGCATTGTTATTATATATCCGGCAGCTATAAGCTCCGGCAATCAGTAAGTCGAGGTCGCCATCGCCGTCGTAATCGCCCCAGGCAACGGCACCATCCGACCCAATATCAGGTAAGCCGGCTTCGAGGCGCAAAAAACTGCCATTGTTATTCTTGTAAATATAGGTTTTCGAGTCGGTGCTGTTACGTCCGCAGGCCACAATATCCAGGTCACCATCGTTATCGTAATCGCCCCAGGCCACGGCGCTGTTGTAAATTCCTGTTAATCCGGCATTGATATTGATAAATATACCGGCATCGTTCCTGTAAACCGCGGCAACGTAGGGGCCCGTGCCATGGTCGCCGGTTATCAAAGCATCAAGGTCGCCATCGTTATCATAATCGCCCCAGGCTACTGAACTTCGGCCTACGCTAACCATGCCGGCATCCACAAAGGTAAATCCCTGCGAAAACGAAGCTGTAGCCACAAAAAAGGCGAAAACCGGTAGAAGTATCTTTTTAATCATATGCAAGAGTTTTTTTGCCTGTTTCAACTGGAATAAATGGTTGTTAAAGCAGCGATCAGGCTATTATCCGAAATTATTTTCAGTCAATTAAATTGAATTAATCATCACCTCCCACATCATTCTGATGCTCGATGATATATTGTTTTGAAGCATCATTTCTGAACTCGCTATGCCTTATCTGCCCTCCGGTGCGTCCTACATAAACCATTGCGGCCGAACTCACAAGTGTAAGCACAAGAGTAATGATAAGCATAAATCGTTCGGACTTTTCCTTTTTCCATATGCTGTATAAGGTGAGGGCTGCCAATAAACCTGCCGGGATAATCAGGTACATTCCCACGGCAGCAATATCTTCGTGCCGGCTTACGAGGCTTTTGGCAACATCGGGCAACCCCTCAACGGCATGTTCGGCCGGATCGCCGGTAAGGTATGCCACTATCGCGGTTAATGCCGCAAATACTACCGTTCCCAGCCCGCTGATTTTAACACCCTGGTTTTTAAAAACCATTCCGGCGGCAATTAGCATGGCAGCAATAAACACTCCTACAATTGGGAAGTGATTGATTGCTAGATGTAAATAAGCCCAGTTCATAAAATTGTGTAATTGATAAGATTATCGGACGAGGTTTGAACAGCAATTCCAGCAAATCAGACGTTGGATTCTGCTCACGATACAAATATATATAATATAGCTTTCATTACGGGAAATACATATTAATTTTGGCTATGTATGATTGTATTGATAAAAGCAGCTTGTATATCATAATCCCAATAGGTAGACCAATCTCTTAAGAATAGCCCGCTTCATATGGATTGGTATTAAAAAAAACGGCTGCAGATTTCTCTGCAACCGTTTTTGTATTATCAGGATATTTTTACCTGCGTTTAGTATTTCCGGAGGATCCTCTTGCTGGTGCTTCGCTCCTATTCTTGTCATCAGCTGGTTTTGCTTCCTGCTTTACTTCCTGCTTTCTTTCTGTTTGCACGTTTCTTGAGTTAGTTGCGGGAGTGGCAGTTCGTTGACGCGTTGAGGATGCGGGTTGCGCTGCGGGTGTTTCCCTTCGTTCGGACTGAGGACTCGATGAGTAGTTTCCTTTGTCGCCTGCCGGGGCAATTCGCACTGCTTGATTTGTAGCCCGCTGAGTAGCTGTTTGCGATGGGGTTGTACTCCTTTGAGTTGTAACCTGTGAACCGGAACGGGATTCGGTATTATTCTCCCTGGTAGCCGAAGTGTTGCGTGGTGCAGGTTGGGCTGTGGTGCGCGGGCTTGCCTTTACTTCCCTCGAAACTTCGTTGATCCTTGAATAAGGAACCTGGTTTGTGGCACGGGGCTCAACCCTGGTTTCACGTGTGTTATCAACCCTCACAGCCGGGCGTGGTTCGACCCTGGTTTCCTTAGCCTGTGTAGTTCCGCGAGGCGATTGCAGCTGTGGTGTGCTGCGGCTTTCGGTCCGGTTTTCGCGGATACGGTTGCTACCGGGATCGTTGGTACGGGCATTGGTAGGCTGAATGCGGCTTTCCTTGCGTGCCTGCTCAACATTGCGGTACTCGCTTGGGCGGGCTTCGTTGCGTTTGTTTTCGACCGATGGACGATACACATTGAGCCTGTCGTTACGAACACCTGTATTATCGCGCCTTTCGCTGTCAACAACTTGCATCCTTCTCACCTTATTTTTGCCGTAGCGTTCAACATCGCTTACACGTGGCCCGTGGTACCAGCTGTTGTTGTTACTGTTGTTGTTAACATACACATTAGTAATATGAGTGATGTTGGTAACATGAACCGGGCGGTTGTATATGTAATGGTTCCAGTTGTTTGAACAGAAATGGTTGTAAGGAACGAAAGTCCACCATGGGTCAGGTGCGTACCAGTTGGAGTGACTACCGGCATAAATGTCAGGACCCATGGGAGCCCAGCCCCAGTAGTTGTTGTACGAGCCCCAGGTTACCCAGGCAGGAGCCCATTCGTAACCGGGTATCCACATCCAACCCAGGTAATTGTCGTAATCCCAGCGGCCGTAGTGGAATGTGGCCCAGCCCCACTGGTAGTTTGATGCCCAGGTCCAGCCGTATTCGGTATAAACCCAGTTACCGTTCGACGAATATGGCCTGAATGCTTCGGGACGATCGAAATAAGGACGCCAGGCATAACCATAGTCGGGAGTATAAATCCAGTCGCCATAAGGCGAAAGGTCGTTGTAGAAGGTCTGAATCGATATGGTTATATGTTTGTTATGTTTTTTGTATTTGTGTGCCCCGGCACTTAATACTATAACCACCGAAAGAATGAGGAATAAGGTTATCTTTTTCATGGCAGTAGATTTTAGTAGTGTTGTTTAACGTTTTATTTACTTAACTCTTTATTAACAGCAGTTACATGTATTCTGTTATAAAGTATGATGCAAAGTCTGTGCCACAATTGGAAAAATAAAAAAAGTATTTTGAAAATAGTTTTAAGTCTGATTAAAAAGCCAATTGATATCATTCGAAATCAGATAAATAGAAAACCCGGCAATAAAAAAAATATTGCCGGGCTTAAAATATGAGAGTTAAATACGCTGAATAAACTCTATTTCTTGTTGTTGAAAGCAGCTACCCCATCATCAAGAAACTTTATGTAGGCAGCAATATCGAGATCGTAGGCGTGCGGGGTAACGAGTGAATTTCCATCACCATCGAGTATCACGTAAAACGGCTGTGCATTAGCCTTGAATTTCTCGATCTGGATTTCAGTATTTTTCTTTCCCAGGAGTTTCACCTCGCGACCTGATTTATTGGTGTACCACTGATCCTCAGGCATTTCAATCACTTTATCGTCAACGTACAAGGCAACCAGTACAAAATTCTCGCGCAGGCGTTTAAGTACTTCCGGATCGCTCCACACACGGTTTTCCATCTCACGGCAATTGGTGCATCCGTGGCCGGTGAAATCGACAAACACAGGTTTATTCAGGGCTTTCGAAGCTTTAAGCGCTTCGTCGTAATCGAAATAGCCTTTTAATCCATGCGGCAATTTTAACGCAGTATTAAGGTAAGCAGGCGTTTCGGCAATATTTCCCTTGTTTACTATTCCGCCTCCACCGGCATTTTCGCGAACGATATCGGTTATATCAAAATCCTGGGTTTCCATTGGTGGCAACCAGCCCGAAATACCTTTCAGCGGAGCGCCCCACAAACCGGGGATCAGATAAATAACAAAGGTAAAAGTAGCAATTATGAGCATGAGGCGAGGGAATGAACGTACAACAGGATAATCGCTGTCGTGAGGGAATTTGATTTTCCCTAACAGGTAGAAACCCATCATAAGGAATATTACTATCCAGAAACCGAGGTAAATTTCGCGGTCGAGGATTCCCCAATGGTAAGTCTGATCAGGGATGTTGAGAAATTTGAGCGCAAAAGCAAGTTCGATAAAACCAAGAACAACTTTCACCGAGTTAAGCCAGCCGCCTGATTTAGGCATTTTATTGAGCCACTGCGGGAATAAGGCAAACAAGGTAAACGGAATGGCAAAGGCCAGCGAAAAACCAAACATTCCGATGATGGGTTTAATAATTTCTCCACCAACTGATTCAACTAAAATAGCTCCAACAATGGGACCTGTACAACTGAACGAAACCAGCACAAGTGTGAGTGCCATAAATAAAGTGCCGATTGTACCACCCCTATCTTCAGCAGCAACTGATTTGTTTACAAGCCAGTTAGGCATAGTTATTTCGAAATACCCGAAGAAAGAAGCAGCGAAAATCACAAAGATCAGGAAGAACAACACATTAGGTATCCAGTGCGTGCTTAGCCAGTTACTGAATTCGGCGCCAAAAAGCACAGCCAGTACAGTGCCGAAAAGTGTATATATGGCAATGATGGAAAACCCGTAGATGGAAGCCTGAATTTTACCCTGGGTGCCTGATTTCATAAAGTAGGATACTGTCATGGGAATCATAGGGAAAACACAGGGAGTCAGGATTGCCAGTAAGCCGGCACCAAAAGCAATAATAAAGAACATCCACAAGGGGGTTTTACCATCCTTTACAGGTTTTGCAACATCAGCAACCACTGGTTTTGCCGTGGTGTCGGCTCCGGCCGTTTCAAGGGTGGCGGTATCTTCAATTACAGGTTCTTCTACATTAGCAGCCACCGGAATAGCGGCAGGCCTGGCCGCCACATAGGTTTTTGACCCTGCAAGGTCGAAACTGAATGGTTTTACATCGAAAATGCAGCTCTTATCATCGCAAGCCTGAAACTCGACTTCGCCGGTAACTTTTACAGGACTGTTGCTTTGTACTTTTATCTTCTGGGTGAAAGTAGCTGTTAAAGCGAAATACTTCACTTTCATCTCGAACATTTCATCGTACTCTTCGAGAGGCTTAGGCTCCTTAACCTTACCATCCAGTTTGTATCCATTGGGCTTGTCGAAAATAAACAAGGTAGGCCGGGGACCATCAGGTGGCACCTGCATCGAATACATATGCCAGGGTGGGCTTATTTTTGCAGTAAACTGAAGTTCAGCAACGGTATCGTTGATCCTGTTAGCCTGGAACGACCATTTTACAGGTTCCAGTATTTGCGCGAAAGCTGAAATCCCTGGAAGCAGATTGAGTAAAACAATAATTATCAGCGCTTTGCCAGCGCGAAGAGTTTTTTTCGTCATGATAACAAATTGATTAAAGCGGAATTAAAGCAAATCAATTCCGGTAGCTGACAAAATTAGGAATAATTAAATAAGCGATAACGTTAAAATTGCAGAATTGCTTAATAAAATCGTTGATATAGCACAATATTTAAACTGTTAACACCAGAAACCGAATAGAAAAGAATAATTATAGTGCCAGGTAAGGCTTTAAAATGGAGCTGCTGTTTTTTTTCCCCGCGCGAACAAAAGCGCCAGGGAAACACGAATAAACAATCCTGCAGCCTTACTATCTTGCTGAATATAAGCGTGTTATCCGCAGAAGCAATCGCGATGGCGGCACGAAAAATCCATTTCTTGATTTGCTTAACTAACTAAACAATAAACTTACTCCACAGCTAGGGTTCTCGGGTTCAGCATTTTCGTCGTTCCAGGTAATTACCAGGGCCCTCCTGGTTTTGGTTGTGATGCGGAAACGGTTATCAATTCTCTTTCCTATAACCCAAACAATATCGTTACCTGATATAAGCAACCATATTTTTTCCTTATCGGCACGCGATATTTTCTGATCCACAAAAAAATCGCTCAGTTTCTTTTTGCCTTTTAATCCAAGGGGCATAAACCAATCGCCTTTCTCCCATTTCCTTAGCTGGAGAGGGAACACAAGCTTATCCATATCCAGACAGGCGACATGGGCTTTTCCTATCGGCAGGTCCTTAATTTCGTCAGTTTCGTGAATATTGAGGCTTAGAGGGTGCTCAAGCTGCGAAATACCTTTACTGATAGTGTAGGTTTTAACCTGCTCGTTTTCAGTTTCAAGTTCATCGAGCGGCTGAATAATAAAATTTTCGCGGTCGCGTAACAGCCGATGCGTTGGCGAATAGAAAATTTTACCGGAAAAAGTGTCGAGCGAGCGTACAATCTCTTTTACTACCGGGAAAGTAAAGCCATAAGGTTTCAGCAACTCGAACAAATACGTGTCGTGTGGTTCATACTCATAAATCCAATCGATTGAAATCAGTATTCCTTCGGGTGTATGTTGCACCAGGTCGGCAGCAATACCTGCAATATGACTGTTATATATGGTTTCGACATCGCGCAGGTTACAAATTGCCTCATTGAGTTTTACACTGAATTGCGGATTTATTTTGTACAGTTCACTCAGTACATCGAGCCGGAGTTTATTACGCAGGTATTTCCGGCTTTTATTTGAGCGGTCTTCGCGCCATACCAGGTTAACATCTTTTGCAAATGCTAATATACCTTCGCGGGTTGTAAACATCAACGGCCTGATTACTTTCCCCTGTTTAGGCCTTATACCGTGCATGCCACTGATACCGGTGCCACGCAAAAGATTGATAAAAAAAGTCTCGGCCTGGTCGTCGAGGTGGTGTGCCGTGGCAATGTAGTTGTACCCGCTTTCGTCTACTATTTCATCAAACCATTCGTACCTGAGGTCGCGTGCCGCCATCTGTATGGATACCTTTTGGTCGGCAGCATATTGTTTGGTGTCAAAATGCTTTACGTAAAAAGGAACACCTGCTTTTTCGGCAAGGTCTTTAACAAATTTCTCATCGCCATCGGAGTCCTCTCCTCTTAAGCCAAAATTAAAATGAGCAATCCCAAAATCGAATCCGGCATCTGCAAAAAACCTGACCATAGCAATAGAATCGACTCCACCACTCACGGCCAGCAGTATACGGTCCGCCGGTGTAAATAAACTTTCCGAATTAATGTATGCTTTAAAAGCCTCTAACATATGTACAAATGTACATTATTTTTTACCTGGAAATCCTTTTGTATATTTAGAAACAGTCTAAATATTCAATTCGCATACTACTGTAGATCAGAGTATTGTTAAAATAATTTATATCCAAATTCAATTTTTAAGTTAAAAATACACGTGATGCGCAAATTTTTGGAATACTCTGCAGCCGCAAAAAAAAATATTACTGATTATGAGTCTGTTTAGAAATTTAATAATGTACCCTCCCCTGCCTTGTGCAGGCAAGCCGACCCTCCCTGGCTTCGACTCTCCCGCCAAAATGGGCGGGACAGGCTGCTCAGCCTGACTTGGAGGGAGTAGATTGTGCTAATTTGGAGTTCTTTGAAACAAAGGAAAATTATTCTTAGCACTTCCTCCCCCTGGTTTCAGAGAGAGACAGAGGGGGTAAAAAAGCAAAAAATAAAATTTCAAACAGACTCTAAAACTTCATACACTTAACTTTCCCCTCATAATAATCGCGGCCTTTATCGGTACATATTCCCCTGATAAAAGTATCGAACATTACATCGAAAAGTACCGAAAATGAGATGGTTTCGTTCGGGAAAAAGTCAGGATTATGCAGGTCGATTAGCCTGCTGATGTAAATTCGCGAAATAAGTTCAGGGCTAAGGTCGGGGCGATACAAATCCTGTTGTATGCCTCTCTCAATATTGATTTTAATTTTTGCATCGACAAAACGCACCCGTTTCTCGACAAACTTCTGCCTTACTTCAGGATACTTCTGTCGCAGGTCGAAGGTAATGCATGGAAATATACGTGCAAAATTCCTGCTGATTTGCTTACTCACAGCCAGCAATCCATCGATAGCATTAATAGCTGTAAAATCGAATTCCGAAAAAACATTTTCGAGGTTTTGCTGCTCGTAATTTAAAATAGCTTCGACCAATCCCGATTCGCTGCCAAAAGTATTCTCGAGCCTGCCGGCTGGCAGGTTTAAATCGCCCGATAGTTTTTGAAATGAAAATTCGCTGGAAGTATAGCCGGAGATTAATTTTCGTACATCTTCAACCAAAGGCAGGTTATGATCGCGCATAAGCTAAATTAAGTAAATGATACCCGCTGTCGGGAAATTGATAAGCCGGTTTTGCAGGAGTTTTTACAGGTTTTATTAAAGGGACAAAACAGAAGCGGAAAGTTGTATACCCTTGAAATTCAAACATGGTAAATACCTGAAACAGTTGCTGCAAAAATTCTTTACATGTTTTAAGCAGTAAAATACATTAAAAGGCTTCGGATAGTATTGAAAGCAATTTGGAATGTACCGTGAAATAGCTTTATTTTCTGCATGAAAGCGGCAACTTATTTTACCGCGCAAAAATACAATAAATATAATCGCCTGAGCAGAAAAGCTTTCTCAACCTACGCAAAATCATAATAATAAGTCAGATCAATACTTTACCTCTGATACACCATCTTACTATTTTTGCTAATTCCATTCCCCGAAAGCGTGAAATAATAAACACCCGATGGGAGATTATAGCGCGAAGGCTCAAACTTTTCGATATACTTACCGGGCTGTACCAACTTATTTTCGAAAATGCTTACCACTTTGTGTCCATACAAGTTGTAAACACATAGGCTTACCGTGGCCGGATAACGCAGTTTATACGAAAAAACCGTGCTCTCGTTAAAAGGATTCGGATACGAATGCTCAACGGCAAACGGTATTTTTTCCTCTTCCGGAATACCGGTAAAATAAGGATCGAGAATAGCTGTCCAGACTGAAAGGTTGAAATCGTCGAGGCGGGTCCAGATTGGGCGCACTATGTTGTTGTGGGCTGAAATTCCGGTATAATCGCCAAAAAATACATTTGAATTAGGGATAAACGGGCTTTCGCTGACTTTGAAATTCTCGAAAGTCTCGCCTCCGTCCTTCGAAACAGCCATATATACATCGGTGCGGGTATCGTCGTAATTGCGGCGGTCGTAAAACACAAACCACAGGTAGCCGGTAACCTGGTCGATAGTCATCCAGGTTAAAAACTGCTGTTTGCCGGGAGCATCATCATTTACCCGGCGGGGAGCAGTCCAGGTATTGCCGCCATCGGTTGATTTTACGAGCCATACATCCACATCCTGGGTTTGGCCGATATTGCTTCGCTCGTCGGTCCAGTTAATATATATTGTACCCCGGTTGGGGCCGGTACTCAAATCGCAGCAGGTAACCGGTAAGCCATTGCTGCGGTATATTCCGGGTACGGTATAATCCCAGCCACCGGGAATGTCGCTCACAAAAATATCGTTATCGAGCCAGGTAAGTCCACCGTCGAGTGAGCGGTCGAAAACAAGGCCGGCCGGACCCGCCCATGCAACATAAACCTCACCGTTTGGACCAATTGCCGGCACCGCACCTTCGGTAGTGCTGTCGCTGTCGATGCAATTACCCGAAACTTCGTTTATTTCAATGGCCGAGCTCCAGGTTATTCCCTGGTCGCTGGATTTCGAATACATAATATTCGATTTTTTGTCGGGATTAGTGGAACCGTAGCTATCGAACTGAGTCCAGGTAAGATGAATTTCGTTGTTAAACGGGTTTACAACGGCCCATTCCTTATCCTGTTGTTTGGGGTCGTTTTTGCCAATTCCTGCGCCATTATTCCACGACAAACCGTTATTCACCGAACGCTGGCACACAATCTGGTCGATAAAAAACCCGGGAGGATACGAGAGGTGAAAAAAGTAAAAATACCCGCTGGTATCGATTACCAGGCAGGGATCGCCATAAACATTGAATGTTGAATTCATTGGGTTACGGTTCCAGGTATGGCCGCCATCATACGACAAGTAAAATGATTTGAGGTTAGCTCCTGCTATGATGGTATTGGTATTTTTAGGATTAATATAAATGGATGTCTCATTTGGGCTGTATTCATTACTAACCATCACATTGGGATACTGGGCCTGCGAAGTTAGGGCTGAAGCCAGTATTGTGACAATAATTCCGAATGTTAAAAAAGTGGTTTTCATTACGGTATTTTTGTAAATAGTGTTTCGAAGTGTAAAATTACTGCGTTTTGAGGTTAAATCAACAATCAGGATCAATGAATTAGAGGTTTAGTGTAAGTTTTTGCTAAAAGAGTAGAGTGTTTTTAACCGCCATGACGCTATGTTAAAGCAAAGCCCGCAAAGCCAGGTATAGATTATAGCAATCGGGAAGGAAAAATGATACCAAATAATATCTATTGTTAAACGCTTCTGTTCCGCACGGCTGAATGAATCAGATTTATTATTCCGGCAGCTAAAAACAACTTGCTTATAATGGCTGATACTGCTCAATTAATATCTTACCTTTGTGTGATAGTAATGATATCAATAAAAATGGCACAAATATAGGAGAGGGGCTAGAGCCTTCGTCAACTAAACCTTTTAGCAAAATTTTGATTTTTTTTTACTGTTCACTAATAAAATAAAATCCAAAACTATGTCAGCTTCAACACGTGGAATGAAGATCGGGATTCTGACTGCCGGTGGCGATTGCCCCGGTATTAATGCGGCTATTCGCGGCGTTGGAAAAACTGCTATTGCCGAATACGGTATGACGGTACTAGGCATTTCTTCGGGGTTTCGCGGGCTTATTGAAAAGGAATTTGTAGAACTTGAGGAAACTCAACTTTCGGGTATGCTTACCCTGGGTGGCACTATACTTGGCACTTCGCGCGATAAGCCTTATAAAAACGACCCGATTACCGGCACTAATATGTCGAAGATCATTAAGAAGAATTATCAGGAGATTGGTCTGGATGCCCTGGTGGTAATTGGTGGAAACGGCACCCAGAAAACCGCCGCCAAACTTTCGGAAGAAGGACTGAATATAATCGGAATCCCAAAAACCATTGATAACGATGTATTTGGTACCGATGTTACTTTTGGGTTCGATACGGCCGTAAGCATAGCTACCGAAGCCATCGACCGCCTGCATTCGACGGCGAACTCACATAAACGGATTATGATCATCGAACTGATGGGGCATAATGCAGGCTGGATATCGCTGTATTCGGGAGTTGCAGGCGGAGGCGATGTGATACTGATCCCCGAAATTCCTTACGATATGGATATTGTAGCCCGCTATCTCGAAAAGAGGGCTAAAAATAAAAAACCATATTCTATCGTAGTTGTGGCCGAAGGAATCGAAAGGCCGAAAGGAATATCAGCAGCTTCGTTTGTATCGCAATCCATAAGGGAGAAAACCGGGCTCGAAACACGCGAAACCATACTCGGCTATGTACAACGCGGCGGTTCACCTACACCCATGGACCGCATACTCGCCACCCGTTATGGCGCTCATGCCGTGGAACTGATAGCCGAAGGAAAATTTGGCTTAATGGTTACAAAAGATGGCGAAACGGTTACTTCCATACCCTTGTCGCAGGTGGGAGGTAAACTTAAACTTGTGCCACCCGATCACCCGATTATTAAAAAATCGAGGAAAATGGGGATATGCTTTGGGGACAGGAAAGTGTAGGGTTAATATTTGTGTTTTTGAAAATCTATTTCTTTTCGAGTAAATGATTATTGAATAAGGGACATCGGTTATCAATTTATAAAGTGGAGGCGTAATTTCATTTCTCCACTATCCTTTTGCCTTTTTCAACTTGTACCATCCAAAGGGGCGAAAAAAAAGGATATGAAACAGAGAATTCTATCCCGGGGAATTGCATCCATACCATCTAAACAGAAAATCAAAAAGTTTCGGAGTAGTTCAAAATAATTTTATGTGTTGTAAAAAAACAACATTTATTAACTATATTTGCCGTATTAAAACAACATAATATGCAAAATCTTTTCAGGTATTCAGCAGCCCTGGTTTCAGAGACCGATCAGCGATTTACCCGTTATCTATTCGGCCAAATCGATTGGAACGATAGGTTAATAGGCATTACCGGGGCAAGAGGAATTGGGAAAACCACACTTTTACTTCAAAGTATAAAGCGCTCCTATGGCAACAGCCAGGAAGCCATTTATGTTTCACTTGATAATTTTTACTTTCAGAAAAAGAGCCTTTTCGACCTGGCAGAGGAATTTTCTATACATGGAGGTAAGTATCTTTTTATAGATGAAGTACACCGATATCCTGCGTGGTCAGGCGAGATAAAAAACATCTATGATACTTTTCAAAATCTGAAAATTGTGTTTTCAGGATCATCGGCATTGCAGATTTATAAAGCTGAAGGGGATCTCAGCCGCAGGGCTTCGATGTACAAACTTGGCTCTATGTCGCTTCGCGAATATATTGAACTGGCTCACAGCGAAATATTTCGATCGTATACTTTAACCGAAATACTTGAACACCACGTAGATATTGCCCACGAACTTACCAAACGGATTAAACCTGTTCCCATCTTCAAAGAATACCTGAAAGGGGGCGCCTATCCATTTTTTGTCGGATCATCAGCAACCTTCATGCAGCGTTTATTGAGCACGGTGAATGTTATTATTGAAAATGATCTGATGGCCATTGAGCATTTCACCTATGCAACACTTGTGCATACCCGACGCCTGTTAGCGCTTATAGCCGACAGCGTCCCTTTTAAACCGAATATTTCGGAATTGAGCCGCAAAACCGGGATTAGCAGGGATATATTGCTAAAGATCATTGATTTACTCGAAAAATCAGAAATATTGATTTCTCTGCGGCAGCACTCTTCGCCCACAGGATACCTTACCAAGCCCGAAAAAATATATTTAAATAATACTTCCCTCCTTTATAGCCTTACATTAAACCAGAATCCGGAAACGGGCACATTAAGAGAAACTTTTTTCGCAAATCAGCTAAAGGAAAAGCATACAATTAACCTGGCCGAAAAAGGCGATTTTTTAGTGGATGGCAGCTATATTTTCGAAGTAGGAGGAAAAAATAAAACCAACAGGCAAATTGCAGTTCTTCCCAATGCCTATGTGGTTCAGGATGATATTGAGATTGGATTCAGAAACAGGATACCTTTGTGGGTTTTTGGGTTTTTATATTGAGTTTTTCGTTTTTTTACTCTTTTTGCATTATAGGAAGTACTGAGAATATACGTAGATAACTTAAGGCAAAGGTTGATGGATGACTTTGAAAAAAAAATATTCCTTTAAGCATTATTAAATTTTTTTACTATAAGATTTATTCTCTTTCCTAATACCTCAAAGGCTTCTAAGCAATAGTTTAAAAAAGCTAAAATTAAATTAACAAGGCCAAGCAGATTACAAATCCTAATGAGTATGGGATTTATGCAGCCAAGTACACTTATAGCAAACTGTTATTTTTTTTATTACTGAATGGCCAAATTAACAAAGGCCTGTTTCAAAAATGAAATAGGCCTTTGTTAAAATCAGAAGATTGTTTACTTAATAATTGTTAACTTTTTAGTATCCGATAATTTACCATCTATTACCAAGGAATAATAGTACATTCCAGAGGCTAGACCTTCTGAAGTAAAATCAACTTTATTGGTTCCTCCATTCACCAATCCTAACTTAAGTTGTTTAATGATTCTGCCAGTTTGATCAGATATGCTAATCATCACATTTGCAGATTTTTCAATTTTATACCAGATTTCGGTTTGATTAATGAACGGATTAGGAATATTCTGAAGCAGACTACCGGAGACCAGATTTTTTAATTGTGTTTTTGTTGGATTATTAATAGTCTTTCCTGGCAATAATGTAAGTAAATAGTCTCGCTGGCCTTCAAACTTACTTTTACTTTCTGGAACAAATTGCTTCAGATTACCATTTTCTATTGACTTAAGCCCACTATTTTGCATCAGTAAATAAAGGTATCCGAGGTCAATAACTGCAAAAATACTGTCTTCCTCCGATTCAGAATAAAGAATCATGTTTTCGTACCAGCTTATACATTCCTGGTAATTGCCAAGTTTTTCATCGCATTTATTTGCCAAATAGTTTGCAAGAGCAGACAGATTTTCGGCAATATTAATTGAATCATTTGTCAAATAATACTCCTTAAGCCCTTGGTAATCATCCGAAGTCAGTGATTCAACACGAAATAGCTCTTTTAGCGAGGATTCTGCAAAAATCGTATTATGGTGTTCATTTACTACAGATTGCAATGCAGATTTTGCTTCATAATAGTTCTCAGTATTTATCAATTCTAATGCTTCATTAAACATTAGCTCTGCATTATCATATGTGTTTCCAGATTTTTTACCTGTTGGACACCAACCTGGATCATATAAGAATGAACAACCGGTAGTACAATACAAATCTTGAGATGCGTTGAAATTACTCCCCCAACAATTGTATCTTACATTTGGACTATTAAGGAATCCACCAGTTGGAGGTAAATACCAAATCAATGGATCAGATTCACCACCCAAATTGTCGGGATCAGAAATATAATTCCATTTAAATAACGAAGGGAAACTGCTGCGCGAAACAAGAACCTCATAGCTACTATTATCCATTATTTGTTGAGTTCCTAGCACATTTGTAGCATACTGATCACCATAAATCTTTGTTGTACTTGCATTATATAAACCAATGCCGGCAGCATTATTAAAAATACGATTCATGGTAATATCAGCATATGAATAATAGCATGTAATTCCAATTGCAGTGCAATTAAAAATCGTATTATTATTAATAATCTGGTTGGCAGGTGCTGTTAATCCACTATTAAAAATTCGTATTCCATTTGTATAGTCCCTAATTGAATTGTTGGCAATAAGGAATTTTTTATATCCTGTAATATCTATTGCATTAGAATATTGCTGCCCGTTCATTGTACAATAATTATTTATTGTAACCAACGCATTTGCATCACTATTCTGGTTTTCGAAATACAAACCGGTTTTGGTAAACGTACAGCCACTGTACACAATATTCCCTCTATAAGAAATATTTTTATTGCAATCAGTAAATGTGGAATTATTTACCGTTAAGCCACCACCATTGTGAAAAAGGCGGGATTTTATAAATGTAGCGTTATTCAGAGTAACTGACTGACTCTGGTTCTGCAAACTTAACCCTGCAAAATAATCAGTTGATTCAGGTATTCCAACAAATTTGAATGTTACATTATTACCAATAGTTGAATTTCCATTAATAACAACTTTATGCGTTGAAGCGTAACCAATGAATCTTACATTAGCACCAATATTTATAGTAGCTCCCTGATCAACAAGCAGTTCACCATCCATTACAATAACACTGTTTGCAGCTATATTAATTGTAGTGCCACTAATCGCATGTATAATCCCATTTATTTTCTTGTACCCTTCCCAGTTGGCATTTGCTGTTATATTATTCGAAATAAACTGATCATTCCCTGCCATAGCAGTAAATAATTGCCTGTTATGGTACACATCAATATATTCCCGGAGGTGCAAGCCTTCGTATATATCTAAATCAGCCTGGTACATGGCTAATACATTTTCCTCTTTTGTTGAAGTGGCAGTTAGATAGGACAAAGCGGATAGTTGATTCTTAGTAACTACTTCACGGCCTAATCTTATACCTTGTGCAGGATCAATAGCCGAAACATATTCCAGATCAAACAAAGCCCCTGCCCATACACCACTGCACGTACGTGGACTCAAAATTACCCAGTTTGTAGTAAAATTTGATGTTTGATTAATCAAATCACCAGGTTTATACCAAGTAGAAGCCCAGGTGGGTTTTATTGATTGCGTTTGCCTTCGATGGTCTATCCCAAAGAAATTAGCAATCCCTTCTGATATTGCAATGATTTGATCATTTGGAGGATAAATACCGAATGGCAAAACAGCATCATGTATAGCATGACCAACCTCATGAACAATTACAGATTCATCTTCCCCAGCATCAGTTTCCATGCTAGGAACCGGATATTTTATCTTTCCAAAACCTATATAGGCAGGCAAATCAATACTTCCTCCGGCTCTGGCGTCAAACACAATATCTTTATTCGAACCTGTAGTCTGATTTTCCCAGGTTGGATAAATATTTAATGAGTTTACGAACCTTAGTATTTTGTCAATATGATAGTAACAATTTGTTTCTTCAAAGCCATTTTGGCTCCTGTTAAAAATAAAATCAGGTGTTGATTGTGTTGTTATCGGATCTTGTGGTGCCTGTAAATTCCAAGATGAAGCATATTCCCCCCTGAGTGAAAACATGCCATCTTCGGGTGCATTCAGACCTTGTAACTGGCGAACCATGTATGCCGGCAAATAGGATGGGTAGTCACCATCCCAATCAGGGGTAACAATAGGAATACCTAAGGCAGCTGGATTGGGATCCCAAACTCTGCCGGTACCCACACCATAGTTTATTTCGGTGCTTGTTTTCTTTATAATTGAAGAATTATTTGCATCTACAAGTATCTGGTATGAACCATAATCGTATGAGTATATGGAAATATTGTAGCATAAATAAGCTATATGTTTATCATCTTCATAAATTACCAAATCATATACAGGTGGTTCATTAAGTGCCATATTGGGGTTGTCAAATGTGCTTAATGCTAAATTAATGGCTTGCTGACTCGTAATTGCAGGATTTCCATTTACGTTAATACTTTTCTTGTAGCCATTATAGATATGAGAAATATAATGCTTGTTGTTTACACTAATTACAAGCCCTGCCCCTAATACAGGGATCCCCGAAATTTTTTGAATATAGGAATAATGCCTCCCTGCTGGATTCTCAATAAATCCACTAAATTCATAATTACCATTTTCTCCTCCGCAAATCCAAGATTTATTAGCAAGGAGATATTGATTTGCAATTTCAAAGTCAGTTCCGGAAAATTGAGCCACTTCAAGATTCATTACAGAACGCGGCATACCTTCCTTATCATATAGCACATATCCTTCAGTTGGACTTTGAGCGGAAGAAATCAATACAAACATCATGGCAATAGCCATACATACGAAATGTAGTTTTTTCATACAGTAAAAATTAGTTAGTTAATTAAGAAGTGAATTTTTATTTATTGTTGTTTGATAAATTTAGTTATGAATACTTTTAAACAGCATGTAACCTTAAGTACATAAACTCCGGAATCTAATTCGGCAACATTAATTGGTATATCATTGTACCCTGCATTCAACTGTATTTCAGTTCGTTTTAGCAAAATCCCACTTGCAGAATAAATTTCGAATAGAGTAGTTTCTTCTTTCTGAGTGGATAATTCAACTGAAAAATGGTCATTAACAGGGTTTGGAAATATGATTAACTTATCGGTAACAGTTTTGGTTTGTTGAATATTCGTATTTAATGTGTCAACCATTTTTAAAATAAAACTATAAGCATATGCATACCCAGTATTATTATAAAACTGAAACTCATGTATCCAATCCGTTTGGTCGTTTGTAGCAAAAGTAGTATCATATTCAACAAAGGATGCCCCTCCATCAGTACTTTTATATATTACAGCAGGATATCCACTCATCCAAATTGTTGTATCATTCTGATGAAATAAACCATCAGGTATTTGTTGCCATTCGTTTTTGTAAAAATGAGATATTGTATCAAAATTGTTTTCAGTAAACATAACCAAACCAAAACTCCAATTCCCTCCAGTAACCCCACCGTGCAAACTATCAGCAAAATGTATTTTGTACAAATCACCTGTTATTGGTTCACAAACGGCCCAAGATTGCCCTCCATCAATAGTTTTTAGAACAAATCCATTGTCATAAAGCAGTGAATTTGCTGCCCATCCATAGGTTTCATCAATAAAGAACAAGTCATTGACTATATAGTAGTTAGAAGAACTTGAGTCTATTATTACTGGGGTTGTCATTTTTAGCCATGTTATTCCTGCATCCTCTGTTTTATAGATCGAATTCAAACTTCCAGCAAACCCTGTACTTTCGTCTAAAAAGTAAAATGCATAACTAGAATTGAGAGGGCCTCCGGGTTTAAACATGGTAGTATCAGTAATATCAATCCAAGAATGTCCGCCATCATGGGTAGCCCAAAAATATTTTTCTGACCCAGATGTTCTATCAATCCTAGCAAATCCATTCAAACTGTCAACCATTTGCATTTTCCAGCTAACAAAATAATCCGGAAATGAAAAAATTGGTTCAAAAGTGTATGCACCGTCATTAGTATGTAATAGATCATAATAAATTGAATTGTCATTTCTAGCCACCACCCAGCCTTCATTTTCATTTATAAAACTTACTGTACTAAAGTAGGTATAACCTGTAGGGCTAACGTTTTGCCATTGTTGTGACTTGACTGATGTAAAAATCAGTAGGAATAAAAATGTTAAAATTGCAGATTCAGGATTTTTGTAAATGGTTTTCATGAGTAGTGTTATGTGGTAACGGAAATGTTATTGCTATTCGCGTAAAGTGCATTGAGAAATTAAACATTAATTAAATAATTGAATTGTATTTAGGGTTGTTTTATAAGTCGTGTTGTATAAATATGTGATTTATTATTAATTTTTAAAACATACATACCCGGTGCGAGTTTCGAAATATCAAGTACTAACTCGTTTTTACCGCTGTTCAGATATTTTTGTTCGCTCAGAGCCAAAATCCCCTCAACCGAATAAAGACTTACGTGTGCATTTCCGGCACTTTCCGACACTAAACTGACTGTACAAGTACTTCTTGCTGGATTGGGGATAACATCTAACGCGTTAATAGCAACCGGTGAATTAATTGATGTATGTAAAGTATCAACTATTTTTAGTATAAAACTATACGCAAAAGCATATCCTGTTGAATCAAAAAACTGAAAATCGTGAAGCCAGTCTGTTTGATCATCTGTCGCATAGGTAGTATCATACTCAACAAAAGATTCACCGCCATCGGTACTTTTATAAATTACAGCTGGCCACCCACTCATCCATATAGTTGAAGCATTTTGAAAATAGATTGCATCAGGTAACTGTGGGAAATTGTTTAGATAATAATGAGAAATAGTGTCAAAATTATCATCTGTAAATAAAGCTATTCGTGAATATAGTAAATCCCCACCAGTAGTACCGCCATGTAAACTATCTGTAAAGTGAATGTTTGTAAGATTGCCAGTTATAGGTTTACATGTAATCCAATTTTGACCCCCATCTGTAGTTTTAAGAACAAATCCCGCATCCCATAGCAAGGAACATGCAGCCCAACCATATAATTCATCAAAAAAGAATATTTTATTTGGGATATATGAATTAGAAGAAACTGTATCAATTATTGTCGGTGTATTCATCTTAATCCAACTCAAACCACCATCAGTAGTTTTAAAAATGGAATTGAATCCACCTTCAAAACCGTTGTTCTTATCAACAAAAAAATATCCCAGGCTTGAATAAAAAGGACCATTTGGTTTAAACATGCTCGAATCAGTTATATCAATCCAGGATATACCTGCATCAGTTGTTTTCCAAAAATAAATGTCTGATGTAGAACGGTCTTCTACAAATGAATAGCCATTCACACTATCAACCATTTGAAGTGACCAAGCTAAATAATTATCGGGAAAAGAATAAACTGGTTGAAAAGATAGAGCTGCGTCATCTGTATGCACCAAATCAGTATAAAAATTTGGCCATTCGCCATATCTGGCACAAATCCAACCTTCTTTATCATTAATAAAACTGGCTGTACTAAAATAGTTATAACCAGTGGGGCTAACTCTTTGCCATTGTTGTGCGCTAACTATTGTAGTAATCAGCAAAAACAAGAATGCTAGAGGAGTGGTTTTTAAATTTGTGTAAGTGGTTTTCATAATTTTTGTTTTGTTATAATATAAAATAGGTTTCACTCTTTTATATTATAAGTTTTAGTAAATATGCAGTTTTTGTCCTGTAGTCGATTTCGTTACTTAATACAAATTTAACAGTTGTTACTAAAACCGGTACTAAAGTAGTGATGAAATACCGGAATTATTACAGATGGTCATCTTACTTTATAAGTGGTAGCTTTTTGCTTATAACTGGTCGTTTTTAACATTTAAGTGGTAAATCACGAATTGAAAAATTCCTTAATTTTTTGCCATTTTCGGCGCGAAACTGACAGAATTATTTCATTCACAAGTTGAATTTCATGTTTTTTCGAGTTCAGGCTCAAAACATGTTGCATATTTACCAACCTGTTGTGGGTTATCCGTAGAAATCCAAAGTCAGCGAGTACGCCTTCAAGTTCTATAAGTGGTTTTGAGTAATAATAAGGAGTGTTGTTTTTTGTATGGAACACATAAACTAAATTACTATCACATTCGAGATAGATTATCTCATCGTAACCCACAATATTTGTTTGTGTTTTCTCTTTAATGGGTAACTTTTTGTGTTTCTGTTTGCTAAAGTCAAAGTTCATATATGTAAAGGTTTATGTATATTGTATTGCTTTTGTATGCCTTTAAAATTTATATTACAGATTGTACATAGGAAAAAATTGCAAGAATTCAGTGATGTAAATCTCCTGCACCTTGTTGCAAAATCTTAGAATAAAAAACAACAAAAACGTATTCCAAACACAAATATACGTCAGATAATTAATTCTGTAAAAAAAAAAATTACAATACTTATTAACAATTTTATTAACAATCGACATAACAACAACTTTCTATCTGATTGTTTATCTGCATTTTATATAAATACAAAATTGGCAATGCAAAAACTCATGTTTCACATTGCAATATTTATTGCGTAAAAATAGCGGGTTGCGCTTATAGCAATGGCGCACTAAATCAGCCTTGCCAAAAGTACCAACCTATACCCTTAATCCAGAAATTGGAAAAAGGTAATACCGAAAAATGCGATTTAGGCAAAAATATTTTCGTTTTAGCTAAAAAACAAATGCATAAGGATGAATACCAGGCAGTTACAAGATAGAAAAATAATTTATTTTTTAATGATTATAGTTTATGATTGGTTCTTTTCTGTTTTGCTCCTTTTATCTTCTGCCTTTTATCTTATGTCTTATAAAAGTTTTTGAATCTATAAAGTTAAATATCTTGCTGCTTACTGAAAATATTCACGCCTTGAATTACAGATGGCACACTGAACCCGGCACCCGGAACACAACAGTCTGCTTTATTCTTGAATCTTTATAACAAATCACTGTTGTCCGGTTAAATTTGATTGAAAATACTGTAACGATTGGTATATCTCGTCCCTACGGGACTTTATGGCTGAGGGGGTTACTTTTTATTCTACCAATATTACGTCCCTGACGGGACTGTCCCATAGGGACAAAATATTGGTAGAAAGCAAATTACAGATTCGTTAAAAGTCCCGTAGGGACGATATAAGATTTTCCCCGGACACCAATGATAACAAATAAAAAAATTAAGAAAGCAACTATCTTAGAACCCCTCATCCTGCATATCACCATTTATCTGATCACGCTCGGATTTTTTCTTGTAATTATTGAGTTTAAAAGAAGCCCCGATATAAAATACACGCGATTCAAAATACCGGTTATTAATGGAGGTAAAGTTGGTGCCGGTTGTAGTTGAATTGTGGTTACGGGTATTGAAAATATCAGTTAAGCGAAGCGAAACGGTCAGTTTGTTTTTGAAAAAATCCTGTCGCATCGAAGCATCAAATGTGTATTGGGCTTCTCGTTTCGATTGCAGTTCCTGCGATGCCGACCTGTAGTTACCAATCAGCTGAAACGAACCATCTTTGGAATAATTAAATGAAGCATTGATCCTTCCGCTCCAGTTAAAACGCTCGGTTGCCGCTATGTTTTCGGCAGGCACAGCGCTTACCATATACTGATAAAACGAAAAATTGCTATTGATTCTCAGCCATTTGTAAGGATTCAGATAATTTACAAATTCGAAACCGTATGATTTGCTGTTATTTATATTCTGAGGTTTTTCATAGGTAATGCCGCTGGAATCGATACGTATAATATCCTCAACCATACCGGTGGTATTCCTGAAAAATGCAGTAGAGGTAATGGAAGCATTATCCCAGTATTTCATCAGGCCAAATTCGAGGGAGTTGGAGTATTCGGGTTTCAGATCGGGGTTTCCCATGCGTATATTGAGCGAATCGGAATAATCGACATAGGGATTCATATGGCGGGGCGAAGGCCGGTCGACACGGCGGCTGTAGCTGAACTGCAACTCGCGCTTACGGCCCAGGTCGTATTGGGTGTGTAAGGAGGGATAAAAACTATAGTAGGTGTTATCGTAGGTTAAACCGGTTTGTTCCACTTTGGAGTTAGCATAAACCTGCTCGTACCTAAGCCCGCCCTGGTATTTTAATTTATTCCACGAATTGCCGTAAATACCATACAAAGCATACTGCTGTTCATTATAATCGTAATGATTTTTCAGTAACTCCTGGTTCTCCCACTTTTCGGTGGTATAATTATAATTGGTATAATCGTAGTTCATGGCCATATCGCGGATCGCAACTTTGTATCCGGCTTCAACTCTGGCTCCGTTTAAAAACGGGTGAATGTAATTTCCCTGTGCGGTGAAAAAATAGTTACGGTTTACAGCATAATTATACTGCCTTTGAAGCAAACCGCTTTGCTCCGATGTAAGCAAATCATAATCCTGTTGATCAATTTGCTGATCGTTATTCATATTATTATCGTAAAACACAACATCCTGTGTAAATTCCCTTCCTTTCTGGGCAAACGTATGTTTATACGATAAGGAATAATTCACCGACTCGAAGCTACGTTCGGAATTGGAATACCTGTCGAAATACCGAAGCAAGGAATCATTACCATAATAATTCCGGTAAACCATGGTTCCTTCGCTGCCGAACGACATATCGCGCCGCTGTACCGAAAGGGTAATATTATTTCGGGTATCGATAAAATAGTCGATGCCGCCGTTAAAGTTTAGCGAATTGCGGTGCCTGTTGCCAACTTCCGATTGCTGCAGTATATTAACCACATCGCCAAAAGTGCTGGTACGAACGCTTTCGGAGGAGGAGTTCATTAAATTATACCTGGCATCGATGCCTGCAAATACGTTAAACTTATCGGCACGGTAGTTCAGGTTCAGTGAGCCGTTGTATTTTTCGTTTGTGCCGTAAGTTCCGGAAACCATGCCGTTGAATCCCTGTAATACTTTTTTCTTCAACACAATATTGATGATGCCCGAAGTACCATCAGGGTCGTAACGCACCGAGGGATTTGTGATTACTTCGATACTTTCGATAGCGCTTGCAGGCAGCTGGTTTAAAATATCGCTGCTGCTGATGCCGGCCTGGCTGGCAGGTTTACCGTCGATAAGCAGAGTGATATTCGGGTTGCCACGAAGGCTCACATTGCCTTCGGCATCAACCGCAACACTGGGTACATTTTCCATAATATCGGTGGCTGTGCCGCCCGACAGAGCCATGCTTTTATCAACCGATATCACTTTTTTATCGAGGTTATTGGTAAACAGCGATTTTTCGGCCACAATTTCGGCGCCCGAAATAGTTGAAAGTTTAGGACTGATGGATATGTCGCCTAATTTAACATCGGCACTCAGTTGCGATATGCTGATATCAGGAAAAAACTTGTCCTCGTAACCTATAAAACTGGCTTTTACATAATAGCGGCCCGGAGAAATTTTTTCCAACACAAACCGACCCTTTGAATCGGTAATTGCTCCGGATACCATGGCCGAATCCTTCACTCTGAAGAGTATGATATTTCCGTATTCTATATGTTCGTTGTTCGACTCATCGTGTAAAGCCCCGCTGATAACACCGAAAGCCTGGGCAGCACCGTTAGCACCCGCTTTATTTTTTGAGCCAGGCTGCTGGGCATGTAATGAATTAATGATCAGCAGGATTGAAAGTATCAGCAGTGACCTTGTAAAATTATGAAGACGCATTGATTTTTAAATAAATAGGGTAAGAGGTAAAACTTCGTTCTTCGATAAAAGTTTAATGATGAAAACGAAGAATATTATATTTTTTGCAAAGTTATTAAATCCATGACAGATAAACTTTGTTTAAGAGTATTTAACGTTTTATTAACTCAGGGTAACTGGCGGCAGGCTGGTGGCTCAAATAACAGAATAACATTGGAAAATGTTTAAAATCATTTGATTTTTTATGAGAGTATCGGGAAAGATAAACAAAGAATGATTTTTTTTGGTTCCCTCCCACTGCCCTCCCTTGGCTTCGACTCCGCTCAGCCTGACGGGAGGGAGCAGCTGGGAAAAATCTGCCTCCCCTGGATGCTGAGCAGCCTGTCCCGCCAATTTTGGCGGGGGAGCCGAAGCATTGGGGAGGAGCCGTCACGGGAGGAAGAGTACAATTTGTTTAATATTATCCATCTTAATAATGATTCCGTTTACACAAATAAATTATTATGATTTCAATCAATGCTTATATGTTTACTTTTGCATTTAAAAATTGCTGTTGTCCTGTCAAATTACTGAGAAAACTCTGTACCGCATGGTATATCTCGTCAGCCACAGGCGGACTCATGCTGTACTATGGCCACTCTTTTCTACCGATATCCAGTCCGCCTTGGGCGGACTGTCCCCTTAGGGACAATATATTGGTAGAAAGTATGTTAGAATTCATAATAAAGTCCCGTCAGGGACGAAATATCTTTTAACCTGACAAAAATGTTTAAAAATATTAAAATGAAATTTGTTCTCTTTCTTTCCTGCATTATGTTCCTGTCGGTTCAGCTTTTGGCCCAGGATCCGGCTTTTTTAACCCACTACGAGAAATCGCAATACCTCCAAACTCCGCGCTATGCCGAGACCAGTTGAATTTTGTAAAAAACTTGATAAAGCTTCGCCTGTATTACATTATACTACTTTCGGCAGGAGTCCGCAGGGGCGTGATCTGCCATTGCTTATTGCTGACCGTAACGGCAACTTCACTCCCGAAGCTGTGCGTAAAAGCGGTAATGCTGTATTGCTTATCGAAGCCTGCATTCATGCCGGCGAAAGCGATGGAAAGGATGCGGGACTTATGCTGCTTCGCGATATAGCCATTTACAAAAAGAATACAGCCCTGCTCGATCATGTTACCATTTTATTTATCCCCATTTTTAATACCGACGGACACGAGCGATTTGGTCCGTACAACAGGATTAATCAGAACGGACCCGAGGAAATGGGCTGGCGTACCACGGCTCAGAACCTGAACCTTAACCGCGACTTCCTTAAAGCCGAAGCACCCGAAATGCAGGCCTGGCTGAAACTTTTCAATGCCTGGTTACCTGAATTTTTTGTTGATTGCCATTCAACCGACGGAGCTGATTTTCAGTACCCCCTCACCTATGCTCTCGAAACCAATGGCAGCATGGAAAAAGAACTGACAGCCTGGACAAAGAATATTTGTGAACCATTCCTGGTGAGTGAAATGGAAAAATCAGGATTTCCTGTATTCCCGTACGTACAATTCCGCAGCTGGCACGATCCGCGCAGCGGGCTGGTTACAGGTGTTGCTCCGCCCATGCTTTCGCAGGGATATACAGCCGTGCAAAACCGCCCCGGCCTGCTGATTGAAACACATATGCTTAAGCCCTACAAAGTGAGGGTTAGCAGCACATACCAAATGCTTATACATACACTCGAACTGCTGAATAAAGAGCATAAAACCTTGCAGGCACTCGAGGCAAAGGCTGATAACTTTACTGCTGGCAGCCAATTCAGGAAGGAAAAATTTCCGGTAAGTTTTACCGAATCAAGAGCTGACAGCGCGAAAATCGAATTCCTGGGATTCGATTATACTACCGACACCAGCGATATCACCGGTGGATTATGGTTTAAATATGATAATCAAAAGCCAACCAAGTGGCAACTTACTATATTCCCGAATTGCATCGCTGATAAATTTGTGAGTTTACCCGAAGCCTATCTTATCCCGCCACAATGCACATCGGTTATCGAAACACTAAAGCTACATGGTGTTACGATGACTCCGCTGAAACAGGAAATAAGGTGTACAGTTAAAACAAGCCGGTTCAGCAATGTGCGCTGGCAGCAGCGCCCGTACGAGGGGCATCACAAACTCACATACGACCTTCGCGATTCTTTGCAACAACTGACTTTCCCGGCCGGAACCATGCTGGTGGATATGAATCAGCGTACAGCCAGGGTAATCGCCCACATTCTTGAGCCGGCATCGCCCGATTCGTATGCTGCATGGGGATTCTTCAATGCTTATATGGAGCAGAAGGAATACTCCGAGTCGTATGTTATGGAAACCATGGCGCGCGAAATGATGCAAAAAGATCCCGCATTAAAAACAGAGTTTGAACAGAAAAAGGCTGATGATAAAAATTTCGCCTCCAGTCCACAGGCCATGCTGAATTGGTTTTACAGCAAAACTCCTTACTGGGACAGCCAGTTTAATTTGTACCCGGTTGGGAGGATTGTTGAGAGGAGTGAATTAGGGGGAATGAAGTTTTAAGAATTGGCTTCGACTTTCCAGCCAAAATGGGCAGGACAGGATTCTCAGCCTGACAAGGTGGATTTAGCATGGCTTCGACTTCGCTCAGCCTGACAAGTGTTATTTAGATTGTGGTGATTTTTAATTGCAAAAAAATAGCAGTAAACACGGATAAAAGATTAACTAAGTTCCGGGTTGTTCCGCAAATAATCCCGGCATGGAACTTCCTATTTCGAATTTGAGAAGTATTTCCTTGCGCCATAAGCCGCCTCCATAGCCGGTGAGTTTACCGTTGCTGCCAATTACCCTGTGGCAGGGTACTATGATATTGATCTGGTTTTTTCCATTGGCATTTCCAACGGCGCGGGTGTTGGTTTCGCTGCCGGTCATGCGGGCCAGTTCGAGGTAGCTGGATGGTTTTGCCGAAAGGGATCGTTTGCAGTTTTTCCCATACTTTAAGCTGGAATTCCGTTCCCTGTGGATCGAGTTTCAGGTTAAAAGTCTTTCGTTTGCCATCGAAATATTCATTAAGTTGATTTACACACTCTACCAGGCATTCCGGAATATTAGCAGGATCACATTCTCCATCCTGAAAAATCACAGAACGCACTCCCTCCGCACTTCCTGTAATTTCGATAATGCCAACAGGTGAGTTTATTCGGGTTGAATCGAGTTTTAAAGCATCCATTTTATTCGAATGTGATATAAATATCCACTATCTCAGGCCGGTTGCCTGTGCGCACGGGCGGGCCCCAGCCTCCAAAGCCACTCGAAACATAAAAATGCGAATTGCCTTTTTGTTTATAGCCCCAGCTTACTTCGTACATCGCTTTTGTTATATAATTGAAAGGCCATAACTGTCCGTGGTGTGTATGACCCGACAACTGGAAATCGACATTGGCATCAGCAACCTCATTGAGTTTAAAAGGCTGGTGATCCATCATAATCAAAGGGTATGAGAATTCGACACCTTCGAGCACGGCATCCAGGCTTTTCCTCGGCTTCTGGCTGAACCGCCCCGAATCGCGGTCGTTGCGCCCGGATAAATAGAAGCTTTCATTGACTTTTATAGTAGTGTCGCGTAGCATGGTTATACCATGTTCCTCCAGGTATTTAACAGCCGCGTTGGCACCTCCGATATATTCATGATTCCCGGTAACAGCATAAACACCCATAGGAGCTTTTAATTTAAGCAAGGACCGGCCAAGGTCGTAACGGATAACCGGGGCCAAATCCTCATCCACTATATCGCCTGCAAGCAGTATGATATCAGCCTGGGTTTCGTTCAGCATTCTAACCAGTTTGGCAGTACGTCGCGGGCCTACAAGGGTACCCATATGTATGTCGGAGGCGGCTGCAATATGCAGGGTTTTCATATCACCGGCCTTTTTATTTATATGAATATCAAGCCTTTTAATGCGGGGATTCAGGGCGTTGATATGGCCTGCCAGCACAATAACTGCAACTATACCGCTTACTGCGATAAACATATATTTTTTTACATCCACATAGTTGTCGGTAAGCAGGGCGGGTTGCGGAAGAAAATACAAAACAAGCCTTATTAAATCGACAACTATCACTGCCATCAGGAAATATACCATCAGTGCCAGCCAGAATGACCCGATAAAAGTAAAAACACTGCTCACCGGCGAAATCCATACCCGCTCCATAAAACGGCCGACAACATAGGATGCGCTTACAAAGAGGAATATCCAGGGATACCAGTTTTTAATACCCCAGCTCTGAGGTATGGCCTGCATACCACGTATATAGATATAATAATTAATAAGGCTGTAAATCAGTAAAACAATACTGAAAAAAATAAGAAACTGAACTGAGCGCATTGTGAAAATTATTCTGAATTGATAAATATGCAGCAAATTAACGTTAAAAATTGCTAATAACACATAACTGATGAATGCTATATTTGTTCATACCCATTTTATTGGTTTGGAATTTGTAAATTTGCACCTTTCAAACAAACCCTGTTGTTTTGGATAAATGATATAAATTTGACAATCAGCCGTTTATAGCATTAACCAACGCATAACATTTTTCATTTTTATTCTACAATGCGAAAAATTTCGATTGCTCTCCTGTTTATTCTCACAAGCTTTGTGGCTGCCAATGCCCAGCAGGTAATTTATTCCCAAACGTTTGAAGATACTGCCAGCCTGTTCCAGGATTATGTGTTAAAGAACCTCGACAAAGGAATTCCGGCTAACGCTGCTTACGACACACTTGCGAGTGTTCCCTGGTTTGTAAGCACTGCAGGAGTAGCGGGTAATCATGCTGCCATTGCAACTTCCGACTACAATCCTGCCAAAGCAGCTGACGACTGGTTTATAACTCCTGCCATCAGAATCGGAGAAGCGTCAAAGCTATCGTGGAAGAGTTTATCATTAACAAGCGGCAAAACCGATACCTACCAGGTTTTTATATCTACCACCGAGCAATCCGTTTCAGGATGCCTGTTTAATGGTGCTGCAGGTTCATACAGCTCATCAAACACAACAGCCTTTGAATCAAACTCACTCGACCTTGCTGCTGCGGGATATGCCAATCAGAATGTTTTTATAGGATTCAGGCTCAACACCCAGTCGGGAGGCGATAAACTTGCTATCGACGACCTGAAAGTTACCGAAGATTTTACTCAATTTGTGAGCCTTACGTTTGTGGTAAACATGTCGAGATATATTGCTGACAGCGTTTTTGATCCGCGGGCTGATACAGTTGACGTGGCCGGAACATTCAACAATTATACAGGTACAAAACATATTTTATCCCTTGTTCCGGGTAGCGATTCGTCCGTTTACTCCATTACGATTCCCGGTTTCGTTGTTGGCGATCGCCTTGAGTTTAAATTCCGCATTAACAGTTCATGGGATGTTTCTACCGTTGAATTCCCGTTTGGCCTGCCCAACAGGGTATGGGTGGTTGAACAGGACAAATATACTTACACTTGCTATTACAACGACCAGGGCAGTGTATTCGGTATTCCCGAAAATTCAGTAATGGATCTGGTGAAAATGTATCCCAATCCGGCCAGCAGCTATGTAAGGGTTGAAATTCCCGAAAATATTAACCGAATCGTATTGGTAAGCCTAAATGGCAAAATGATTGTAAACCGCGACACACTTTCGGATACCCTACTTAATTTGGAAATAGACTCCCTGGCTAATGGAACCTATCTGATGCTTTTTTACACTAACAAAGGCTTAGCCGGGAGTAAAAAACTGATTAAATATTAATCGGGATTAACTGAAATTAATACAATGTACTAAATGTAATTTCTACGAACCAGGAAAGCACCTTCTTCCCCTGGCGAAACAGCTATTTCGAACTGATCAACCTTTTTATTGAACTTACTGCTACACAAACATACACCACAACTACTATCCTATGAGTGAACAAATTAAGCATGAATGTGGGATTGCATTTATCAGGCTGCTAAAGCCACTTGAGTACTATTACAGCAGGTATGGCACCACACTTTATGGAATTAATAAGTTACACCTGCTTATGGAGAAGCAGCATAACCGCGGACAGGATGGAGCGGGTGTGGCAACCATAAAATTAAATGTGAGTCCCGGCAGCAGGTATATCGACCGTATACGTTCGAACGCCCCGGCACCTATCGACTACATTTTCAAAGAGATATACAAACCATTCCAGGAAGTATTAAACACTGACCCTGATAAGCTGAATGATGCAGTATGGCTTAAAAGTAAAATGCCTTTTTTCGGCGAAGTGTTTATGGGGCATTTGCGGTATGGTACCTTTGGCAAAAATAATATAGAATCATTACATCCGGTGGTGCGTTATAATAACTGGATGACACGTAACCTGGTACTGGCCGGCAATTTCAATATGACCAATGTTGATGAGCTTTTTAAGCGGCTGGTTGAATTCGGGCAGTATCCGGTTGAAACTTCCGATACAGTTACCATTCTTGAAAAAATTGGTCATTTCCTCGACGAGTCAAACGAAAACCTTTACCATAAATTCAAAAAAGAAGGTTTTAACAAGCAGCAGAGCACTGAGCTGATAGCTAAAAACCTCGATATTCAGGCATTGCTGGCGCAGTCGTCGGAACACTGGGATGGTGGGTATGCTATCGCCGGCATGTTCGGGCATGGCGATGCTTTTATTTTGCGCGATCCGAACGGGATACGGCCGGCATACTGGTACAAGGATGATGAAATTGTTGTAGCAGCATCGGAACGACCCGTTATACAGACTACTTTAAATGTTACTTACGATGATGTTCATGAAGTAAAACCCGGGCATGCGCTGATTGTGCGCCGCGACGGATCAATTGAGGAAGTTCTTATTAAACAACCCGGCATCAGGCGTTCGTGCTCTTTCGAAAGGATATATTTCAGCCGGGGTACTGATAAGGACATTTACAACGAACGCAAACGGCTGGGAAGCGCCCTGACTAAGAATATACTCTCTGAAGTAGGGCACGACCTGCAAAACACTGTTTTCAGTTATATTCCCAATACAGCTTCCTCAGCTTTTTATGGCCTGGTCGAAGAACTTAACAATGTATGCGATAGTATAAAATCCGATAAAATTCTCGAAGCAGGCCCTTCGGTAACAAGGGAGCAATTGCAGCAAATATTCAGGTTAAAACCACGCATGGAAAAAGTGGCTGTTAAGGATATCAAGCTTCGGACTTTTATCACGCAGGACTCACAACGCAACGACCTGGTAGCCCATGTGTACGATGTTACTTATGGAACCGTTCGCCGCGGCATCGACAACCTGGTGGTGCTCGACGATTCAATTGTAAGGGGTACAACCCTAAAACAGAGTATCATTCGAATGCTCGAAAGGCTGGGTCCTAAAAAAATAGTGATTGCTTCGTCGGCGCCGCAAATCCGCTATCCCGACTGCTATGGCATCGACATGGCCAAGATCACTGATTTTATTGCCTTTAATGCTACCATAGAGTTGTTGAAGGACACGCATCAAACCGAAGCCCTTAATGTGGTTTACCACAAATGCAAAGCACAGGAAAAACTCCCGAAAGAGCAGATGGTGAACTATGTGAAAGAGATATATGATCTTTTTACTCCACAACAGATTTCAGCAAAAATTGCGCAACTGGTCACACCTCCGGGATGCAAATCGGAAATAGCAGTAGTTTATCAAACCATAGAGGATCTGCACCAGGCCATTCCCGAGCATACCGGCGACTGGTATTTTACGGGTAAGTATCCCACTCCCGGTGGAAATAAGGTTGTGAATAAGTCATTTATTAATTTTATTGAAGGAAGGAATGAGAGGGCTTATTGAGGGGACGAGGAGTTTTTAGGGGACGAGATGAGGGAGTGATGGGGCGAAGGGCGAAAGGGCGAGGGGCGATGGATTGCAACCAGAGACCAGCAACCAGCAACCAGCAACCAATAACCCAAAAAAGAGGAAGCAGTAAAGAGAAAATCAGCCAGCGAGCCAGTTGCGGATTATTTTTTCGCCAAGGGGAGTTAAAATAGATTCGGGATGGAATTGAACTCCGGTAATATCGTACGATTTGTGACGCAGAGCCATGATCACACCTTTAGGATCAGTGGCAGTTATATAAAGATTTTCAGGGAAATTTTCGGGGCTTACTACCCACGAATGGTAGCGCCCAACCATGACTTTGCCGGGCATATCACTGAACAATAGCCTGTTTTCGTTAATTACCAACTCTGTTGAAGTTCCATGAAATATTTCGTCGGCATGCATTAAGCGGGCTCCAAACACCTCGGCTATAGCCTGATGGCCCAGGCAAATTCCAAGCATTTTTTTCTGACCGGCATATTTAGTAATTATTTCTTTCATTTGTCCTGCTTCATCGGGCAAACCCGGTCCGGGAGAGAAAACAAGGGCATCAGCTTTCATAATATCTTCCGGTTTTACTTTGTCATTTTCAACAACACAAATCTCATCAACGCCTGCATTCAGCAACAGTTGATGCAGGTTCCAGGTAAATGAATCGTAATTATCAATTAAAAGTATTTTCATTCCGGTTGTAGAATGCGCAAAAATAGCTATTACGTCCGGTTTATTGATAATTTTGTACGCATACAAAACATCCCGAAAATGATAATTCCGGCGGAAGAGGTTTTTAACCGAATGAATGACTACGGCAGGCAGTCGAAGCCTTTCGTGTTCGGGATTGATTTCGATGTGCGGAATGGGTTTTTCGTTGAGCCATCAATGGCAGCAGATTCGGGCATTTATTACAATATCAATGGTTCAGGAAATGACATGCCCGGATTGCAGGGAAACAACCCAGTAAGTTTGACTAAAAATCCAATAGGAAAACCGGAATATGAGCATGCTTTCGCAATGGTTCACCGCCATCTTTTTGCCGGTAATTCGTACCTGGTAAACCTTACCTTCCCCACTCCTGTTGAACTCAATATTGATCTGCCCGAAGTGTTTGCCCGTAGCAAAGCCCGCTACCGCCTGCTTTTCGGGGATAAGTTCGTTGTTTTTTCGCCCGAAATATTTGTTCAGATTTCGGATGGAGTTATACGCTCGTTTCCCATGAAAGGAACCATTGATGCAACCTTGCCTGATGCTGAGCAAAGCATACTGCGCGATCCGAAGGAAACTGCCGAACACAATACCATTGTCGACCTGATACGTAACGACCTGAGTATGGTAGCGAAGGATGTTAAAGTAAATCGTTTCAGGTATATCGAAAAAATTGTGACCCACGAAAAAACCCTGCTTCAGGTGAGTTCCGAAATATCCGGTAAGCTTCCCGGCGATTACCAAAGGAGTTAGGAAATATTTTCCGGAAACTTTTACCTGCCGGCTCCATTTCGGGCGCACCAAAAAAAAGGACTGTTCAGATTATTCATGAGGCTGAAACCTATTCGCGTGGCTTCTATACAGGTATTTTCGGCTATTTCGATGGCTCAAAGCTCGATTCGGGGGTAATGATCCGTTTTATAAGGAAAGAGGCCGGAAAACTGATATTTTGCAGCGGTGGAGGCATAACAGTTAACAGTAATTCCGCTAATGAGTACAACGAGTTAATCGACAAGGTGTATGTCCCTTTTGTTTGAAACAATACGATTGCAGGATGGAGTACTCCACAATATAGAGTACCACAACCAGCGAATGAATAAAAGCCGGAAGACCTTGTTCGGTTCTTCGGATGTTATTGACCTGCAACGGGTGATAAAAATTCCTGAAACTTACAGCAAAGGAGTTTTCAAATGCAGGGTTTTATATGGCGAAAAAACAGAGGACATTACTTTTGAACCTTATACGCCACGATCCATAAAAAGCCTGCGTTTAATTGAAGCCGACACGCTTGACTACAGCCATAAATATACTAACAGGGAAAGCCTCAACCAGCTGTTTTCACAGCGAGGCTCTTATGATGATATTCTGATCGTAAAAAACGGTTTGATCACTGATACCAGCTATACGAACATTATTTTTCATACAGGCAATGAATGGATAACACCAGTAGCTCCCTTGCTGAATGGAACTATGAGGAGTTCTCTGCTTCATAAAAATCTGATTTCAGTCAACGATATCCGTGTCCGCGATCTCACAAATTTCCATTCGGCCCGTTTGATTAATGCAATGTTGCCATTTGAAACAAGTTCAGATATTCCTGTCGGGAATATAGGGTTTTAGGATTACGCAGATAAATACAATCCGGTAAAAAGAGAAAAACCGCCTTCATCGAAAGCGGTTTCTCTATATATCGGCTAATACAGTATTATTCTTTAACAGCATCAGCAATTTCGGTTGAAATCCGGGTCATTTCTTCGGCCGGGAGTGTGAGTTTCGGAAGGCTGAAATTAATATCATCCATCGTGTTTAAAGGAACAAGGTGAATATGTGCATGAGGAACTTCCAGCCCTATAACAGCAACACCCACTTTAATACAAGGAACAACCTGCTTTATGGCTTTTGCCACTTTCATAGCAAATTGCCAGAAGTCCTTATACATTTCTTCATCCATATCGAAGATATAATCAATCTCCTGTTTTGGAATAATAAGGGTGTGGCCTTTAACCAGCGGGTTGATATCCAGGAAAGCAAAAAACCTTTCGTCCTCAGCAATTTTGTACGACGGAATTTCGCCTGAGGCGATACGTGCAAATAATCCAGCCATAGTATTAAAGTTTTACAATTATTTCGACAACTTCAAAAGTAATTATGCCAGCGGGAATAGCGATTTCAGCTTTATCGCCTTTCGATTTCCCTAAAAGCCCCTTGGCAATAGGCGACGAAACTGATAATTTACCTGCTTTCAGGTCGGCTTCATTTTCGGGCACAAGGGTATATGTCATTTCAGCTTTATTCTGCAGGTTTCTGATCTTTACAGTCGATAAAATCTGAACTCGTGATGCATCCATTTTCGACTCATCAATAAGGCGGGCATTCCGAAGCAGGTCCTGAACTTTCGAAATTTTCATTTCGAGCATTCCCTGTGCATTTTTAGCTGCATCGTATTCGGCATTCTCGGAGAGGTCGCCTTTATCGCGGGCATCGGCAATTTGTTGCGAGATCATTGGACGCTCGACATGAATAAGATGTTCCAGTTCGGTTTTCAGTTTTTCGAAACCTTCTTTAGTATAATATGATATTTGGGTCATACCACTGGCATTTAGTGTTTATTGAATAAGAAGAAAAGACCCTCAATTAAGAAGGTCCTTTCCGGTAAAAATCTTACGTAGAATGCAGTGAATTACTGCGTTAATTAATTAGAAGCTAAGCCTAACAGCCATAGTGTGACTCCCTTTGAAAGGGTTGGTAGCACGGTACGAATAATCGATGGAGAACATCGAATTATTCTCCCTGTTGATTGGCACCTGTACCGAAAGTCCGGCGCTGGGGCCTGTGAGCGCAGTACTGCGTTCGTTGGTATTGATACCATCCTCGTAGGTATAACCGCCACGAACCATCAGGTAATCTTTCAAATTGTACTCAGCACCAATAATATACTGATCCTTATTGAAAGCATTCGATGTAAAAGCGGCTGCGAGTGTAAGGGTATGTATGTCGCTGATTAAAAAGGCATAGGAACCACCGATATTGAGTTGCGATGGCAATTCGAAATCAGCTGAACGATGCTCGAGGGTAAACTGGCTTTCCTGGCCCGGCAGAAAACTGCGGATCGATAAACCATCACCTTTAAACTTCATAGTTGGTCCTACATTTTTAAGCGAGATACCGAAATGGATATTTTCCTTTTCTCCTGTAACATACTGAATACCTGCATCGATAGCTACACCCTGTGCTCCCACGTCGCTGATGGATTCGGAAATAATTTTAAAATTAAATCCGCCATATATAGCATTCGAAAAGGCTTTGGCATACGCAATATTGATATTCATATACGATGGCGAAAAAGTACCAACTCCACCTTCGGGAAGCTGCGTGGTGGTAATGGGGATATCGCCAAAGCTCATCGCCATTACTGCAACTCCCAAAACGCTGGATTCACCAACTTTTTGCGAAAAACCGAAATTATTAATTCCAATTTCTGAGCCTTTCAGCCATTGTGTATTACTGAAAATGAGTTCGGTTTTTTGAGTAAATGCCAGTCCTGCCACATTAGTATAAATACTTTCGAGGCCAAAGCTATTGGCAACATTTACCCCACCCCATCCTGAGCTTCGGGCCCAGGGATTAATTAGAAGCTCGGAGGCTCCTGCCTGTCCTGAACGGTCTTTATTACCAGCTATGGTAGCCAATGGTAGAACCATTATGGCTGTCAGGAGGCCTGCGATTAACGTCTTATAGATATTTTTCATATGTACCGTCAATTTTTAGAGTTTAAGTTACTTATTTCTCCTGATTTTTTTAGAAAGCGTTAAGGTCGACCGGACGAAGTGATCCGAACCATTTAATTATTTTCTCTCCCTGATCGCTCTTTATATGGATAATATAAACGCCACCTGCTATTGAGATTCCGGCAAAATTCTTGAGATCCCAGTCGATGGATGTTTTATCTTCATCCTTATTGTATTGGCGGATAATATTACCATTGGTTGCATAAATGGTAACCGTACAGCGTTTAGGCAGATTCACAATTTTTACGCGGTTATCAAGCTGATTTACTTCGTAAGGCGAATAAGCATAGTATGGATTAGGAACAACATTGATCATATCAAGGTCAGTTGCAGCTTTGGCAACATCATTGAAATTTGTTGTAACGCCTTTGGTATCGAAAGTATACATCGGCCAGTAATTATTCACATTTTGCTCACCGTTAAGCATGGTTGCAAAATACCTCTGGTAAGGTTTCGACATCCTGATTTTTATGCTAACATCATTGTCGAGCCATGGTGCCTGGTTATTACCTGGTCCAAGCGGAACAGCAGTCCAAGCACAGTTTGAGTATTGTAAAGCCTTCATGAAAGTACGCGTGTTGTTTGTAGTGTACTTAGCGTTCATAACTTTCACAAAGTGTGCACAGCCATCGTAAGCAGGGTTATCATACACATCGGTTAAAAATGCCGGTGATCCAATGTTGGCATAATCCTTTTTATTGGCAGTATGAGCCATGATATATATATAATGACGTCCACCCATAACAGTTTTGCCGGGTCCTGTGGCAACACGGTTTGTTGGATTGAATTTCATATCACGTCCGTTATCGTCAATCAGTCGCGAATCTTCGCCAAAAATAATGTTAAGACGTTCGCCGGTTTCAACATTAATAGCATAACCCGGGAACCAACCCATACCATAAGGAGCGATAAAATCCGAATTCATTGCTGGATCAGTGCTTACAACAGCTGTATCACCATTCTGGTTTACGGAGCGGCCTGCGCGTATGTCGTGTCTTTTCACTTTTCCTTCTGATTCATTCGCATTCGACGACATTTCAATAACAGCTGAACGGGTCCATTTGGTTTTGTCACTGGTAAATACAATGTCAACACCAGGAATGTCCTGGAAATAATTCTTCATTTTCGACAGATCATTAGCCGGTGCTTCACGGTGACCGATTCCAAATACGGTATCGTTCGACTGTGAAAACATATATGGAGTCCAGGTTCCACCCAGTACCGTTTCAAATACGCCATCGGGGTCAAAGTTCCTAACCGGATTCTGCCAGTCAGTTGAAGCTACCCCCGCTTTAATCCAGTCGAGTAAAGGAATAGCATCCACATCGGGTACAAAATTCAGCCAGGTACGTAGTGAATCCTGGTATGTTATACTTGATCCGAGGAATCCGTTTTTGTCAAGCTGAATAGCGTATTCGTTTGCGCCTTCAATATTCTTCGATACAATATAAGGACCGGGATACAGCGACTGTTCAATAGACACTGAAAGTCCAAGATCGAGGAATAGCTGTTCGGTACGCACATCAACCGTAGTATCCGAAATGTAAACCTTACCGGTTGCATTATCAGTAAGCGACCAACGTGCAGTCAACATAGTAGTATCCAATTCGCCCACTGCAACTCTGATAAGATGCATGGAATCGAACTTGATTGAATAGCTGCCTTCCTTAACATTTAAAGGATCAACAACTTTAACATTAACGGGTCCACGATCTTTCTTATAAACGATATTATAAGCTATAGGGTAATCAGGGCTACCCGGAAGATTAGTAACTGAATCGGCCATTTTCTTCGACAGGATTTCATTAACAGTTTCCTCCGAAAGTTCGAGGAAATTGCCACCGTTGCCCTGACCGGCTACACGGGTAATGATAACACCATCACCATAATTGCTGCCTGCCGAAACAAGTCCTACAGGAATATGCGGTATACCGGTATAGGTTTTGATATTGCTACGTCCGGCAAGGTATGGTAGTTTCTGTCCGTCGAGCTGTGTAGGCTCATTTTGGTTATAGGTTTTGTAGTTGTTATGAGCATACGAAACGGCCAGGTAGTAATATTGCTTGTGATTCACCAGGTTTTCGCCTGTAAATATATCCTTACTCATTTTAACGGAATGAACAATACCCTGGTTATTACCAACCACTTCTTCAACAGGAACACTTCCGCCCAGGCTCTGATCGAAATAGAAGTTTACCATACGGCTCACATTATTTTTCACATCGCACTGAAAAACGAGACGTGCCTCTTCGGTATTTTTGAGATCAGCAACAGAAACCGTAGCCGATTTCAGCTGATAAATCTGGTATCCTTCGAAACGGTATAATGAATCCCAGCTTTCCGAACCACCTTGTATACGGGGATCGTATTCGCTGTATTGCTCCTGGAAGTTATTACCTGCATCGTTGGTTTTGCGGTTCGAGATATAAAGAATGAGTTCTTTATCAAGTTCGCGAATGGTAAGGTCAGGAGCATTCGGACCCGAAATAACCTTGAAACAATTGTCGAATAACTGCTGACATTTATCATCAACCTGTTTCAGAAGTTCAACTGAAGCCAGAGGTCCTCCGGAGAGAGCACGTGCCCATGGAATACCAACAGTGATATAGTTAACAGCACCCGGTTCCAGAACGAAAGGCCCGGCTGATTGCATAAAACGACGGTCGTCGGGAGGATTTCCGGCTGTTACTTCAGTCCAGTTTTTAGCTCCGTTAGGTGCTAAGCCCTTTGTACCCCAATCGTAAATATCGGTTAATCCCGGGAACATAAAGTCGCATTCGGGGCCATAGGCACCGGCAGTAACGTGACCGTTTCCGCCATATTCCATTTTGGTTCCGTCTTTCCATATTCCGCGGAGGAAGTTATAATACTCGATAGCCACCGAAGGATCCTGCATGTAGAAAGCTCCTCCATTGTTGTGGTAAACGAACCTGCGCATACCAAAACGCTCGTCGTCTTCGATACCGTTTCCAAAATTGATACCGTTGATAGCGGCTGAATTTACAACAGCATAAATAGTATCACCTGCTGCAACGGCTTTGGCAATAGTATCGCCGTCCCATTGTACTAACTGGGCACCACCGAGGAATTTCTGATCGGGGCTGCCTTTGAGGAACCAGGTGGGGTCACCTGCAAGTGAAGGATTATCACCATAAAGGAAGCTGTTTTTGTCAGCATCAATATAAGGACCCTGGAAAAAGTCAACGCCAATAGCAGGTGGCTGGTTTCCATAAGCCCACGACTGACCACTACCGTCAACAGCAGTACCGTTATAACAATACCCTAAACCACGCATTACATCGCAGCCAACATAGTCGTCCTGAGCAAAACCAAGGTCAGTATCAACCCACTGGCTGAAATAGGTTTGTGTAAGCCTGAAAGTGGAGCGGTTAATAATTTCATAACTATAAAAAGTCATGTTATTAATTTCGTCGTTGGTCGAAAAACCAAAGGCCTGTCCACGTATTTCGAGACCGATAGGCTCGCCTTTCGACTCGGTGTGGATATTACCTTTATCGTTGAAAACCCACCAAAGTGTAGCATCACCTTTAAGCACCTGGTCGACCAGGTTACCTGTTTGGGTTTTGTTATAATAAATATCTTCGGCAGTTAAGGCTTTGGTACCGCATAACTCGTTCGAAAGATCGTAGTAAGGGTAATCGCCATCACCGGCAGGATCGTAAACACCGTTAGGATCGCCGTTGATATTATTATCGTAGAATGGAGCGAGGTAATAGCTCTGTCCTTTGGTTTCGTCGCCATGAGCAGGGTAGTTTAATATGGATGATGGAATCTGGTAATCCGGATTCGATTCCTTATCATTATACCAGGCAAGGAAATTATCAACTTCGGAGCGGGTTATATAATGAAGTTTATCGTGTTTTGCACACACGTCGGGGCTGACAGAGGCCGTACCATCAATAGTGAGTGGTCCCGGCCAGTAATCGTTACCTATCTGCCTGTAGCGCAATGCTGCCATTTTTAGCTGGCCGTTAGCATCGAGGCCCCCGATCCAGAGAGCTGCCGAGAACATCGACATCTTTTTCGATCCTTTGGGAATCTCATATTGTGCAACTTCAAAGTCCCACCACATATCACCACCGGTATTGATACGGGTACGAACGTTATTAATTTCGAGCCATTTAAAGTTGGCTCCGGGGGTACAACCGGCAGCTGTTTGTTTAACAACCGGTGTTCCCGACTTATAGCGAACCTGCTCTGCACGGGTAATGTTGGCCGTAAGCAGGAAGCCCAGAATAATCGCCGGCAGAATACGGAGTATATTTTTCATAGTACTTTTTTGTTTTTCGTTTCTAAACTGCATTTAAATCGATCAGAAGTTTAAGCCTATACCTACACGGATCATACGAGGTGAACTGTAGTTATAAGGGCTGTTAACTCTGATACTGTACATATCGATAAATGATTGAGGATCGAGCTGCGAATAGATCTGCGACTGATACTCAGCTGCTGCCAGGTATCCGTCATCGTCAGGATTTCCTGTTGTACCATAAACATTCAATATATTTTTGGCATCAAGTATATTTAGCACCTGCAGGTAAACATTGAGGTAGTAATTCTTTTTGTTGCCATCGTCAGTTTTTCCTGTCGAAACAGTGAAGTCCTTGTCCAAACGGCCATCCATCCTGAATGCCCATGGAAGCCTCGATCCGTTGAGTGATCCCTGTATAATATTGGTTGGGGATACCAGGCTCGAGATTTTGCTCGACCTTGTGTATGGCGTACCTGAACCACCATTCATGGTGATGTTAAAACCGGCATTTTCCAATACTCTTATACCAGCAATAATAGGTCCGTTGTAATTTTTGCCTTCGCTGTAGCGGAAATCGACGTTAACCTGTATGGCATGACGTTGGTCGGCATCCAATGGAATTAGGTTACGAAGGTTTGGCTGACCTGAACGGATAAGCGCCGATGATGTTTCGGGGTTCGATCCGGTTCCATTGGCAAACTGCAAGGTGTAGTTAGCCCTGATACGTACATTACCTGTACGGCGAAGGTCGTATGCTACGGTTAATCCTTTTACAGTACCAAAGTCGATATTGGTATACGAGTAATAGGTTTTAGGATAAGCACCGGTATAACGGAACGACTGTATCTGGTCGCGCGACTCGATGTAGAAGGCTGAAATATTGATGGATGATGAATTTGAGATTTTCTGCTGGAAGCCTAACTCGTAATTCACATTTTTCTCAGGTTTCAGGTTTGGATTGGTAATGGTAGGATTACCTTCTGATTCCCAGAATAAATAGCTGATCGGGTTAAAAATGGCATTCTGTTTAGGCCTTTGTGTAATAACATCGTAGTGAGCATAAAAGAGAGCCTCATCCGAAATAGGGAATGAGAAAGAGATACGGGGCATTACCGAAATTTGAGGTACGTAATCAGAAAATGACTGATTATCGATAATTCTGTCGCCCGACAGGTATGGTGATATACCATTACCGGCATCGAGGCGGAGCGAAGGATCAAGCAAAACAGCGCCTTCGGCATCGTACCAGGTAGTACCGTTACGGTATCCCATAATTTTTCCCGGCTCATTGATGTTATCAATATAAACGGCATAATCGCTTCCCATACTTGCTGGGTGTACGCCGAGGTTGCTTACTTCGTCAACGGTTTTCACAGGGTAAAGTGAATATGGATCTCTCAGCACACTCTGGTTAGCATCGAAACGGTCGACACGTACACCAACGTTGAATACCAAATCGTCGAACGAGAATTTATCGGAAATATAACCGGCCATGTATATGGGTTCGAAAGGTGCAATTTCGCGGGTATAGTCGCCGTTTGCATTTTTCTTGTTAAAGAAATCCATAGTACTGGGGTTGGCTGTAAGCTTGTTTCCATAATAATCGTAACCCCTGGCTGAAGCAAACTGGTTTCCACTGTTCAGATACTCGTCGGCACTGAAAAAATTAACCGAAAGCGGTTCGCTCATACTTACGGTATGCCTCACGCTGTTTGCATCGATATAGGAAATAGTGTTCGAATTCAGATCGTACGAATTTACATCAATCCACTCGGTACCATTACCTGGTAATCCCATGGCAGCGCGCAGGTTTTTATCGAAGGTATTCTGTGAACCACCGTCATAAAGCCTGTTATAGTCAATTGTACGAAGGTTAAAAGTATCGCCTTGTGCAATAAGTTCACCGTCATTAATAATCGGGTTGTCGAGGTCGAGCTGAATGATATGAGCATTCGCCAGCTGAGCCATCTGCGACCAGAAAGAAATAGGAGCATATGCATAATTACTCTGGCTGTAGCGCTCAAATGTAAAACCAAGTTTTATTTCATGATTTCCAACATCGGCTGAGAGGTTCATATTAGCTGTTACCTGCTGTGTCGAATTTTCGCTGTAACCGGCCTGCTGGTTTCCCGGGGCTGACCACAAGCTGTAAACACCACCAAAAACGCCGTTAGGTGTGAATCCGTTCAGCATACCACCGCCCTGGTATATTTGGTTGGTGCTGTTAGGGCGATCGTACAGATCATAGTAATTTGTTGTGTAGTTGGCAAGTACCGGGTTATATTCAGCACGCTCATAAGTTACCAGTGTATCGGCAAAACCGTTCATGGTCTGTATAAGAGTAAAGTTACCTCCGATAGTATCAGTAGAAAAATCATAACCCCTTTCTTTATAGGTATCAAATTTCCCAACATAACCATAGGCAAAGAGGTTGTCTTTGAGTTCAGGATCTTCTGTTTTATTTTTAATGCTGGTATAGTCGGCCTGTATGGAGTAATATATATTCTTAATAAGGTTATTACCTTCCTTCGGAGCCGGGAAACGTTGTGTGAACCTACCAAAAACGCGGTAAGTGTTTCCTTCGGAGAAGGAGTTACGTTTGTAGTTGAACATGGAGTTGTACAGGCTGAAATTATTGCCTGAGTACATATTATAGGAACCTCCGAAAGTAAGGTTGGTATATTTACCGGTTTTAACATCGAGTTTCCCTGATACGTTTACATCGTACCCATCGCTGTTGAGTGATGTTTCGAGCGCTTCGAGGTCGCTGGCACGGATAAACTCAGCATTCTGGTATGTTCCGAAACCTGTTCCTGATTCCCTCAGAGGGTTTTTTTCGAGTTCAGCCAGTTTGGCATCATTCACCTTATAAAGACCAAGTGGAAGGGTTGCTCCATCCTTATGGTAATTAAAGTCACCGGCAACAAAGTATCCGAGCAGTGCCTCTGATTTATCTTTATTCATGAATAAAGGACCAGTCATGTTCAAACCAACACGGTGGCTTCCGTAAGGATCGAGAAACTGTGAAGTCTGTAACTCGAGTCCGCCGCCAAATTTCCTTGAGGGTCCTTTGGTTGTGATATTAATAATACCACCGGTAGCATCGCCGTACTGAGCCGGTACACCTCCAAGGATAACCGAAATCTGCTCAATGGCTGACTCGGGCAAACCGCCTGAACCACGCACCCTGATACCGTCGATGTAAGTAACGTTACCATCGGTACGTTGACCGCGGACGTTACCCACCTCACCGTCGCGGGAGAAAACTCCTCCAACGCTTGTGGCAATACCAGCAGCACTACGGGTAGGCATCTTCGAGATTTCCTCCGAAGTAACCGTGGCACCGGAAACTGTTTTGTCCTTATCGATAAGAGGGACTTTGTACTTGGTGATTACAACACCTTCGATTTGGGTAGCTGTGGGCTCAAGTTCGATATTCAGGTATTCGATGATACCCGAACGAATAGGGATGTCGGTAATCTGAACCGGTTTGTACCCCAGGAACGAAGCTTTTACATCATATGTACCCGGTGTTATGGGCTTAATGGTGTACTTGCCATCGAAATCCGATGCTGTTCCGCCTGCCTGTGTCCCTTTACTTTCAATAATAATGTTGGTGAAAGGGATAGGCTCCTTGGTTACCTTGTCGATAACTTTGCCTTGCAACGCTCCCGACTGGGCAAGCAATGCTGCGTTTGCTGCGAGCAGCAAAACAAGGAGAAATAGTAATTTTCTTACCATAAAGATTTGTTTTTATGTTGTAGTATATAATGATAGCCTACCTTTGAAAAAGCGGGTAAAGGTAAAAAGATTTTTAACTTCTGTTAACATTTCATTAGCAAATCAGGAAAATTATTCACAAAAAAGAATTCGGTTTCAGTAAATCACTGAAAATGACTACCTGCCAATCGATAAAAAAGATTAATTATTTTCTGTGCGGTTGTCGGTCCAAAGTCCCGGGCAGATCGGTATTTTTCCTGGTTATTTAATGAGTATTTAAGTGTTAAGATTAATGTTTTGTTATTCAGCCAATTATTAAGTGAATGGCTGTACCAGGGTATTAATCCTGGCACAAATGTATTGAAAAGTAAGCAAAATGGAAACTTAAACTACGGAGAAGGATTTAATCGTAAGCTTCAATCAAGCAACTGGCAAGCGTTTTAAAAGTATTTTTTATTCAGTATTTCACTGAAAATAACTGCCTGCCTGAGATCAATATTCTTCGCTATTTCGGCATTTTTTATGGTTTGACCGGATATCTCCCGTAAGGGTGGCTCCTGCGCGGTAATTCTCTGATCGAGGGATTCGCTTTGTGAGTCGAATAATGCTGTGTAGGCAGTTGTTTTTTTTACAGGTTTTGCAGGAGGAGCATTCAGGGTTTGTTCTTCCACATCGTATGGCATACCTGATTCGGCAGGCTGAGGAACAGGTCTCGGATCACCGGCCAGTTCCCTGAAAATATCCTCGAAAAGGGTTTTTCCACTGCTTTCGCCTCCCGGAACAGGCAATGGCGATGAATGAGAGGGGCCTTGAGGTGGCATCCCTTTCATTTGTTGCTTTTTAAGGGCTTTCTGCCGCGCCGAATATAGCGAATATGCTACCCAGGCTATACCTATTATTATATACAGGAAATTTTCCATCGGATTGTGTAACTAAAACAGTTTTGTAAAAGTAAATATAATTTAGACATAAATTATGTAATAAATATCACAAACAAATTATAATCAAAATAATTATCGTCGGAATAACTGCCGGATTTCAGCAAAATGAACCCCTGAATATTAATATCCGGGAATCGATGGTATGACTGTGTAATGGCAGCCGGCTAGTAGCATTTCTTCTTAAAAAGCCCTTTGCGTTCCTTTGGTTTATTAAATTTGGCTGCCTTCTTACGGGTCTTTTTCATCATTTTTTTAGCTTCCTTCGATTGGCGCTTGTGATGTTTCTTAACGGCTTTTTCGTATTCGGCTGAAGCTTGTTTCGACTCTTTAGCCTGTTTTTTTTCAGCCATCGATTGCTTATCCCTTTTCAATACCCTGCATCCGGAACCAGCAAACGTAAACGAAAGCACTATCACAATAACGGTAAACAATTTCAGAAAGCGTTGCAAGCCGGGCATATGCGTTTGTTTTAATTTAGGGCAAAGAAAATGATTATCCGGAAGTTTAGCAAAACCCTGCCCGAAACAGAAGCAATTTTAATCAATCTCCTGCGTTTTAAACAGTGTAAAACAGTACTTTTACAACGAAATAAACCAGCTTTAATTGCCGATATGCGAGTAATTGCCGTAATAATTCTTTTTTTATTGATAACGCCTTCGTGTAACAAGGACAATCAACCTTTAATACCTTATGTATATGTTAGCCTGCAGCTTTACCCCAACTCACTGGATTATATACCGGTAGGCGGATACAGATACCAGGATGGCGGCTACAGGGGTATTGTGATTTACCGGTTCCTTCCCGATCAGTTTATGGTTTACGAGCGATGCTGCCCTTACGATCCTGAGCAAACCAATGCAAGAGTTACGGTTGATCCATCGGGAAGCACATGCATTGACTCGACCTGTATGTCGAAATTCATTCTTTTCGACGGAACACCTTATGACGGACCATCGCCTTACTCGCTTATGCAATACAGGTATACGTATAATGGGGAGGTTCTTTATATTTATAACTAAGTAACTGTCTAAAGTTCTTCATAATACTTTACTTCTGCCTTTTTTTGTTTGACCCCGACCCGTTGGGAGCCGAAAAAGGGCAGAAAAAGCAGAATTTTCTATATGGAAACATTGTTGTCCGGTTAAATTTGATTAAAAACGCTGTAAAGCTTGTGATATCTCGTCCGCCTCGGGCGGACTTTATAGCTGAAGGGGTTACTTTTTATTCTACCAATATTACGTCCGCCTCAGGCGGACTGTCCCGTAGGGACAAGATATTGGTAGAAAGCAAATTACAGATGCATTAAAAGTCCCGTAGGGACGATATAGGATTTTACCCGGACACCAATGATTTGGAAAATGTTATTTAATTCTAGAATTAAGAAATTTAGACGGACTCACAATAAAAAAGGCCATCATAAAATGACAGCCTTTTAATTGTGTTTCCAAATCAATTTTAGTAACGGTAATGATCCGGTTTGTAAGGTCCTTCGGCAGGAACCGAAATATATGATGCCTGCTCCGGCGTAAGCTTCGTAAGTTTTACACCCAATTGATCGAGGTGCAAACGAGCCACTTCTTCGTCGAGGTATTTAGGCAGACGGTAAACGCCTACTTCGTAGTTATTTTTCCACAGGTCGAGTTGAGCCAGTGTCTGGTTCGAAAATGAATTACTCATTACAAACGATGGGTGACCGGTTGCGCATCCCAGGTTTACCAGGCGGCCTTCGGCCAGCATGAAAATAGCATGTCCGTCGGGGAACACATATTTATCAACCTGTGGTTTGATTTCAATTTTCTGAATACCGGCAAAACTGTTGAGTTTATCAACCTGTATTTCGTTGTCGAAATGGCCGATATTACAAACAATAGCCTGGTCTTTCATTTTAAGCATATGCTCAACGGTAATCACATCTTTATTACCGGTTGTGGTAACATATATATTTGCTTCGGGTAAGGCATCCTCAACGGTTGTAATTTCGAAACCTTCCATGGCAGCCTGTAAAGCGCAGATAGGATCAATTTCGGTAACAATTACGCGGGCACCATAGGCACGCATCGAACGGGCGCTTCCTTTTCCAACATCGCCATAGCCGCAAACAACAACTATTTTACCGGCAAGCATTACATCAGTGGCACGTTTAATTCCGTCGGCCAGTGATTCGCGGCAGCCGTAAAGGTTATCGAATTTCGATTTGGTAACCGAATCGTTCACATTGATGGCCGGAACCAGGAGTTCACCTTTTTCCATCATCTGGTACAAACGATGAACACCGGTAGTGGTTTCTTCCGAAACACCTTTCCAATCCTCAACCACGCCATGCCATTTCGTAGGTGATTCAACGAAAGTTTCGCGCAGCAAACGAAGTATTGACTGTTCTTCGAGGTTCGATGATTCAATTTCGAGAAGTTTCGGATTTTTTTCAGCAGCAAATCCTTTGTGAATGAGCAAAGTGGCATCGCCACCATCGTCAACAATCAAATGAGGACCTTTTCCGCCTTCGAAAGTAAGTGCCATGTTGGTACACCACCAGTACTCGTCGAGGGTTTCGCCTTTCCAGGCAAATACCGGAATACCGGTTGCAGCAATAGCAGCAGCAGCATGATCCTGGGTTGAGAAAATATTACAACTGGCCCAGCGTACATCGGCGCCCAGTTCAACCAGTGTTTCGATTAAAACAGCGGTTTGAATAGTCATATGTAACGAACCTGTTATACGGGCTCCTTTAAGTGGCTTTTCGACTGAATACTGCCTGCGGATGCTCATTAAACCCGGCATTTCCTTTTCGGCAACTTCAATTTCCCTGCGCCCCCATTCGGCCAGCGCTATATCACGAACTTTGTATTTCATACTTGTATCAAGAGTGAGTTTTTCCATTATATTCTTTGTGTTTTTAGGGGTGCAAAGGTAGGATTTTTTTTTAATTGGACGGCGGTAGTGAGTAAATTTTAACGAAAATTACCAACGTTTAATCGTCACAATCAAATAATTAGAATTTCTTTGCCGATCGTATCAAAAATTTCGTATATCTTTGCAGCTTCAAATATTCCTTTCGTAAAAACAAGGAGGTTTGAATTATACAGAAGGGGGGAGAGAACAGGCTCACCGAACCCCTGGCAACCACCGCCACCCGGCGGTAAGGTGCCAATACCTGATCCGTACTAAACGGAAATTATAATTGAAACACACTCCTGCTCCTGCTTACAGGAGATACTGAATGTGTTGAGTATAAACATCTGCGCTGCTGCTTTGTTAAAAGCATGCGGTAAAGTTAAATATATGAATGGTATGGAAGGAAGAAGCAAAATATATAATGTTTTAGAAAACAGGGTTTTAGTGCTCGATGGTGCCATGGGAACCATGATTCAGCGCTATAAGCTCACGGAATCAGATTACCGGGGAGAGCGATTCAGTACTCACCCTGTCGATCTGAAAGGGTGTAACGATTTATTAAGCCTCACAAAACCGGAAGTTATACACGAAATTCACGCTGCATATCTCGAAGCCGGCGCTGATATCATTGAAACCAATACCTTCAATGCTACTTCGGTATCAATGGCCGATTACCAGCTCGAGCCCATTGTTTATGAAATGAATGTGGCTGCTGCCAGAATCGCTGTTGCCGAAGCCGATAAATTTACGAGTCTGAATCCTCAAAAACCTCGCTTTGTTGCCGGTGCCGTTGGCCCAACCAGTAAAACAGCCAGTATGTCGCCCGATGTAAACGATCCCGGCTTTCGTGCGGTGAGTTACGACCAGCTCAAGGAGTCGTACGCTGAACAGGTAAAGGGTTTGATCGACGGTGGAGTTCATCTTTTACTTGTCGAAACCATTTTCGACACGCTTAACGCCAAAGCCGCCTTATATGCGATTAACGAAGTGCTTGCCGGGCGGAATTTACGCCTTCCGGTTATGATTTCGGGCACTATTACGGATGCCAGCGGACGAACCCTTTCGGGGCAAACCGTGGAGGCATTTCTGAATTCGGTTTCGCATATCGATATGCTGAGTGTAGGATTTAATTGCTCACTGGGAGCCGAACAGCTCAATCCTTTTATTGAAGAACTTTCGCGGAAAGCACCTTTCTACGTAAGTGCCTACCCTAATGCCGGGCTACCAAACCAGTTCGGCGAATACGATGAGTCGCCATTGCAAATGGCACATCATATAAAACCGATACTCCAGAATAAATCAGTAAACATAATCGGTGGTTGTTGCGGAACAACGCCCGAACATATCAGGGAATTGTGCAATATTGCCGAACAATCAGTTGTACGGCAAATTCCTGCTGTTGATAAACATTTACGACTCAGCGGACTGGAACCCTTGTTGGTTTTTGCGAACAGTAATTTTATTAATATTGGTGAGCGCACCAATGTTTCAGGATCGAAAAAATTCGCGCGGCTTATTCGTGAGGAAAAATACGACGAAGCTCTTTCAATCGCCCGCCAGCAGGTAGAAGCAGGTGCCCAGGTGCTGGATATAAATATGGACGATGCCCTGCTGGATGCAAAGCGCGAAATGACACGCTTCCTCCACCTGCTGATGGCAGAGCCCGAAATTGCACGGGTACCCATTATGATCGATTCCTCGAAATGGGAAGTAATTGAAGCCGGGTTGAAATGCCTGCAAGGCAAAGCCGTGGTGAATTCGATAAGCATGAAAGAAGGTGAAGATGCTTTCAGGGAACATGCAAGGAAAATCAGGAATTACGGCGCTGCCATGGTGGTAATGGCTTTCGACGAACAAGGTCAGGCCAGCACTTTCGAACGAAGGACCGAAATCTGCAGCCGGGCTTACCATATACTTGTCGATGAAATAGGTGTGCCGCCCGAAGATATCATTTTCGATCCCAATATACTGGCTATTGCTACCGGCATCGAAGAACATAATAACTACGCTGTCGATTTTCTGAATACTATTACCTGGATTAAGAAAAACCTTCCCTTTGCCAAAATTAGCGGTGGTATAAGCAATCTTTCCTTCTCATTTCGTGGCAACGACGATCTGCGTGAAGCCATGCATTCCGCTTTCCTGTATCACGCCATTAAAGCAGGCATGGATATGGGAATTGTGAACGCCGGCAACCTCCCTGTTTATGATGATATTCCTGCCGATCTGCTGGAACTTATCGAAGATGTTCTTTTTAACCGCAGGCCCGATTCAACCGAAAGGCTGATCACATACGCTTCGAACATGAAGGCAACCGAAAAGACTGAAGCTGCCGCAAAAGCATGGCGCGGACTGCCGGTAAATGAGCGTTTAACCTATGCCTTGGTTCATGGCCTTGATGCCGATGTTGCTGCCGATGTTGAGGAGGCCCGCCCCCATTTTGCCAAAGCACTCGAAGTTATCGAAGGTCCTCTGATGGATGGAATGAACGTGGTTGGCGATCTTTTTGGTGCCGGCAAAATGTTCCTTCCGCAGGTGGTAAAGAGTGCCCGGGTAATGAAAAAAGCGGTTGCTGTGCTTCTGCCATATATCGAAGCTGAAAAAGTTTCGGGTGCAAGAAGTTCAGCAGGCAAAATCCTGATGGCAACGGTAAAAGGCGATGTACACGATATTGGTAAAAATATTGTAGGTGTAGTGCTGGGTTGCAATAATTATGAAGTTATTGACCTGGGAGTGATGGTTCATGCCGAAAAAATACTGGATACTGCAATAAAAGAAAAAGTGGATATTATAGGCTTATCAGGATTAATAACGCCTTCGCTTGAAGAAATGGCATTTGTAGCTTCCGAAATGGAACGCCGCGGTTTTACCATCCCTTTATTAATAGGAGGCGCAACCACCAGCGAAATGCATACTGCCGTTAAAATTGCCCCTGAGTATACAAATGCAGTGATTCATGTGCGCGATGCTTCACGAGCTACCGGCGTAGTGGCAGCCTTGATGTCGAAGGATGCGAAACAAACCTTTCTGGATACTGTCACAACAAAATACGCCCAATTACGGCACAAACACGAAAGCACACGGGCAGGAGTTACCTATCTTTCGCTCGAACAGGCGCGTGCCAACCGTTTCAAAACCGATTGGAGCAGCTTTGTTCCTGCAAAGCCAACATTTTTAGGCGTAAAACATCTCGAAAATTATCCCTTAAACGAAATAAGCCGTTATATCGACTGGACTTTCTTTTTCCATGCCTGGAAGATAAGCGGGAAATACCCGGCCATTTTTAATGATCCGTTGAAAGGTGTGGAAGCCCGCAAATTGTTCGACGATGCTCAATTGATGCTGAACCGGATTATTGACGAAAAAATGGTTCAGGCCAATGGTGTTTTCGGATTTTTTCCTGCAAATGCAACAGGCGACAGTATTGAGCTTACGCTTGAAAACCAGGAGAAAACCATGCTCCATTTCCTGCGTAATGAAGAGGAAAAAGAATCCGGAATTCCAAACCTTTCGCTTGCTGATTTTATCGCACCAAAAACTTCGGGTTATACCGATTATATAGGATTATTTGCTGTTACAGCAGGCCTGGGTATTGAGAAATGGGTGAAACATTTTGAAGATGATAACGACGACTATAATGCCATAATGGTAAAAATACTGGCCGACAGGCTTGCTGAAGCTTTTGCAGAACTTCTTCACGAAAAAGTCCGCAAGGAATATTGGGGATATGCAAAAGATGAAACCCTGAGTGTCGACGAAATAATTCACGAAGGTTATGAGGGCATAAGGCCGGCACCGGGTTATCCCGCCTGTCCGGAACATAGCGAGAAGGGAACGATTTTCAAGCTGCTCGATGCAAATAAAGCAGGCATTACACTAACGGAAAATTTCGCCATGTACCCGGCTGCAGCAGTGAGCGGATATTATTTTGCAAATCCTGAATCACAATACTTTGCCATAAGCCGTATAAGCCGTGAACAGGCTGAAGATTATGCTGTACGTAAAAATCTTTCAGTTAAACAAGTGGAGAAGCTGTTAGCTTCAAACCTGAATTACTAAAAATACAAGAAACCGAATACGATGAAAGTAACCGATTATATCGCGCAAAGTAATGGCCGTACGCTTTTTACCTTCGAATTGCTACCTCCGCTTAAAGGGGAAAATATAGAATCCATTTACCAGACTATCGATCCGCTGATCGAATTCAATCCTTCGTTTGTTGATGTTACCTATCACCGCGAAGAGGTTATTTTTAAAGAACGTGCCGATGGTTTACTCGAGCGCAGGACAGTTCGCAAAAGGCCCGGCACAGTTGGTATTACCGCTGCCATAAAATTTAAATATGGTATTGATGTGGTTCCGCATCTTATTTGTGGAGGATTCAGCCAGGAGGAAACCGAGAATGCGCTGATCGATCTGCAGTTTTTAGGCATCGACAATATTTTACTTATCAGGGGCGATAACCTACAGGGTGAAAAACGATTCAAACCTGAACCCGACGGGCACAGGTATGCAATCGAACTGGTACAGCAGGTTATTAAACTGAACAACGGGATTTTCCTTGAGGAAGATATATTAAATCCTGTACATACAAATTTCTGCATCGGCATTGCCGGCTATCCTGAAAAACATATGGAATCGCCGAACCTGGCTACTGATCTTCAGCATCTGAAGGCAAAAGTCGATGCCGGTGCCGATTATATTGTTACACAGATGTTTTTCGATAATTCAAAATATTTTGAATTTGTAAAAAACTGCCGCGAAACAGGAATTACTATCCCGATTATACCAGGGTTAAAGCCTATTTCGTTAAAATCGCAACTTTCGACATTGCCTCGTACATTTTCCATCGATATTCCTGATGCTTTGGTTAAGGAAGTTGAAAAATGCACTGACACACAGCAGGTGCGCCAGGTAGGTGTTGAATGGGCTATTCAGCAGTCGCGCGAGTTGATCAAATTCGGCGTTCCGGTACTTCATTTCTATACCATGGGCAAATCAGATAATATCTGTAAAATCGCCAAAGAAGTATTTTAATTCTCTGATTTCATTTACTCAAATGTTTCTATAATTCGGGAAAAGGATAAACATTAAATCTCTTTTTTCTACATTTGCGCATTAAACCCGGCAAATGTCAATTTATCAGCATATACTCAGCAAGTCCGAACAAGGCAACAAACAGCTTGCAGTGCTGATTGATCCTGATAAATTACTGAACCACGATATTGAGCGTATTGCTGTTAATGCTGCCCGATCGGGTGTTGATTATTTTTTCGTCGGCGGAAGCCTGCTGGTAAATAACGAACTCGATAAGTGTATCATGACGCTGAAGGCCAACAGCGATATCCCCGTTATTCTTTTCCCCGGAAATAATATGCAGCTAAGCCTGAATGCCGATGCCATACTGTTTCTTTCGCTTATCAGCGGACGCAATGCCGAAATGCTGATCGGCCGGCATGTAATTGCTGCACCCTACCTCAAGCTCAGCCCGCTCGAAGTTATTTCGTGCGGTTATATGCTTGTTGAAAACGGGAAAAGCACTGCCGTTCAATATATGAGCAATACCATGCCTATTCCCAACGACAAGCTTGATATAGCCATCTGCACCGCTATGGCAGGCGAAATGCTCGGGTTAAAACTTATATACCTCGAAGCCGGAAGCGGAGCACAAAACAGTGTTCCATTGCCAATGATCGAACAGGTGAAACAAAACATACAGGTTCCGCTTATTGCGGGAGGTGGATTCCGTATACCTGAAAAAGCGCGCGAAGCCGCTCTTGCCGGGGCCGACATTATTGTTGTGGGTACTGCTTTTGAACAGAATTCAGGGCTGGTTTCCGAAATGGCAGCGGCGGTGCATGGGGCAACGAAATAATGTAGGAACGAAAATTGACTATCGGCAGGCCTGAATTTACGACCCTCTATAATTGGATGTTTGAATGGAAAAATTTCGGAACAAATATCGGATACCATCAACCCGACTGAAGAATTGGGATTATTCAGCAAAGGGCCTGTACTTCCTGACTATAATTACTAAAAACAGGAAGAATTATTTTGGAGAAATAGTAAATAAACAACCTGACGGAGCCCTTTTTAAAATGCAATTAACTGAAATCGGCGAAATAGTGGAAATGGAATGGATGAAAACCCCGGAAATCAGGCCTGATATGAATTTATCGTTAGATGAATATATTGTAATGCCGAATCACTTCCACGCCATATTAGGAATTGGTGAAAATCAACACAATACAAAAATCATATCGGAACACCAGGATAATAGCTCAGATAATAGTGGATTGGGAAACACTAAAAATGAAATGGAGGCAATCAGATATGGTTTTGGCAATAAAGAAATGGGATCGGAATTCGAAAGGGATATGATTGACCAAACAAAGCAAAAAAACAAATATGGGCCACAATCAAATAATCTTGCCTCTGTTGTACGAGGCTTCAAATCATCGGTAACAACATATGCCAGGTTCAATAATATCACCTTCAACTGGCACCCGCGCTTTTATGAACATATCATCCGCGACTATGACGAATACACTCGAATATCCTCATACATAAAAAACAACCCTGCCAACTGGAAAAAAGACATCATGCACTAACCCGCGCAGACGCGATGCCTCGCGTCTCCACATACCACAAACGACACCCCGCATCACCGTGTAAAGACGCGATGCTTCGCGTCTCTCAACACGGTGCGATACATCACCATATACAGACGCGATGCTTCGCGTCTCTCAACACGGTGCGATACATCATCAATAGACGCGATGTCTCGCGTCTAAAAACAATAATAACATAAATCGAGACGCGATGGCATCGCGTCTCAACCTACCACAGACATGACACACCCATCACCATATACAGACGCAATGCTTCGCGTCTCCACATACCACTAACGACACCCCGCATCACCGTGTAAAGACGCGATGCTTCGCGTCTCTCAACACGGTGCGATACATCATCAATAGACGCGATGTCTCGCGTCTCAAAACAATAATAACCCGATAAAATGAGACGCGAAGCATCGCGTCTCTACGGTACGGTACAAACAAAAAAATATGAATATAAAATCAATCCCTGCCATCCTATCACTGATCCTGATCCTTGGTTCACAATCCTTTGCACAACAAAAACAACTGGCGCTCGACGACCTGATGAACCGCAAACTGTATCCTTCGTCCTTATCAAATATCCAATGGCGTAACAACAACCAGGTTACATGGAATGCTGAAAACGGCATTGTTCAGCAGATTGTAAAATCAGGGCAAACCGATACCATTCTTTTGTTGGATGATCTCAATGCTGCTGTTGAAAAAAACCAGCAAAAAAAACTGAGGCGAATGCCTGCTTTGAAATGGGAGGATGAAAATACGTTCAGGTACACGAACGATGCTAAGGTATTCAGGTATAATATGCAGGCAAAAGAACTCAGCCTGGTTAACAGCTATGATCCGGATGCAGAAAACGCTGATTTTGAGCCTGTCACCGGCAAGGTAGCTTTTACATTGGCTAACAACCTGTATGTTTCGTTAAACGGAAATAAGATTGCCGTTACCAATGATTCGGACAAAGGAATTGTAAACGGCCAAACGGTGCATCGCAATGAATTCGGCATACATGGTGGGACCTACTGGTCACCGAAAGGTAACCTGCTGGCATTTTACCGTATGGACGAAACCATGGTAACTGAATATCCATTGGTTGATATTGACGAACGCATTGCAAAAGTTGAAAATATCCGTTACCCTATGGCCGGTATGGCAAGTCACCATGTAACCGTTGGTGTTTTTAACCCTGATAAGAACGAGGTCATTTTCCTTAAAACCGGTGAACCTGCCGAGCAATACCTGACGAATATCAGCTGGAGCCCCGATGAAAAATTCATTTTTATTGCAGTGCTCAACCGAGACCAGAACCATATGTGGCTGAATAAATACGACGCGGCTACCGGTGATTTTGTTAAAACCCTTTTCGAAGAAACCGATGCTGAATATGTTGAACCACTCAACGGATTGCTTTTCCTTAAAACCGATCCATCACAGTTTATCTGGCAAAGCCGCCACGATGGCTTCAACCACCTTTACTTGTATGATGTTGAAGGAAATCTGATAAGGCAGCTCACCAAAGGTTCATGGGAAGTTACTGACTTACAGGGGTTCGACACTAAAGAAACCAAAATATTCTATACATCAACCCAGGAAAGCCCGTTGGGCAGGCATTTGTATTCTGTGGAGCTGAAAACCGGTAAAACCCTGAAATATACTACTGGCAAAGGAACACATACCACCTATGTTTCTCCCGACGGGAAATATTTCGTTGACCGGATGAGCAGCCTTAATGTTGCATCGCGAATTACGCTTGGTAACGATAAAGGTGAAACTTTGCGGACGATTTCGGAGGATGTCAACCCATTGGTTGACTATAAATTAGGCGAAACCTCACTTGTTACGCTGAAAGCTGACGATGGAAGCGATCTATATGGAAGGTTAATTTTACCTGTTGGTTTCGATGTGTCGAAAAAATATCCTGTGCTGGTTTATGTTTATGGCGGACCTCATTCACAGCTGGTTACCGATACCTGGCTGGGAGGCGCCAACCTGTACTTTAATTACCTGGCAAGCAAAGGATATGTTGTTTGGACATTGGACAATCGCGGAACCGCCAACCGTGGAGCCGCATTCGAACAAACGATACACCGCCGTTTAGGTGATATTGAAAGTAATGACCAGATGGTTGGAGTCAATTACCTGAAATCGCTTCCTTATGTGGATGCATCGCGGATTGGCATTGACGGCTGGAGCTATGGCGGATTTATGACGCTGACGCTGACATTGCGTAACCCCGGGATTTTTAAAGTGGCAACCTGCGGCGGACCGGTGATAGACTGGAAGTACTATGAAATCATGTATGGCGAACGCTATATGGATACCCCGGAACAGAATCCGGAAGGATATAAAAAAGCGTCCATCTTAAATTATGTGGATCAGCTGGAAGGTAAATTACTGGTGATGCACGGAGCACAGGATAATACCGTTGTATGGCAAAACAGCATGCAGTTTATCCAAACCTGCATTCAGAAAGGCAAACAGGTTGATTATTTCGTATATCCCAACCACGAGCATAATGTTGGCGGTAAGGACAGGCTGCATATGTACCGGAAACTGGCCGATTATTACGATCAGAATCTTTAGGCTGAAACTGATAAATTCATCAATCCGACATTAATCTCCTGCACTGTCCGGTAACTAGTTGTATGAAATGGTTCGTGCACTTTACACAGTAAGCGCTTATCGCATACTTTTAAACCCACTTTCAACAGCGGCCGAAATCCGGTTAAAAACCTCGTCGAAAATGCCTAGTCCGTCAATTTTAATAACCCCGTGCAGCTGGTTGTATTTCTCGATAACTGGTACCGTTTTGGTTTCGTGTTCCTGCAGGCGTTTCACAATTTTGGCTGTTGAGTTATCGTAAGGCATACAGTTCGCGGTTTTGCTTCTTTCATCCAACCGGCTGATCAATTCGAGCGTAGGTACTTCAATTTCGATAATCTTTGAAATAGAAGAGCCATATTTTTTAAGCAATCCATCCAGAATATACGATTGTACCAGGGTTCGGGGGAAGCCTTTAAAAATAAATCCTTTTACACCTTTCGAATTGGCCAGTTTTTTCTCGATAAGCTGAACCACAATTTCGTCGGGCACAAGCTGTCCATTTTCGTATAAATCTGTAATCCTTTTTCCGATTTCGGTATTAGCGGCAATTTCGTTCTCGAGCATAGCGCCTGTAGCAACATATTCGAGGCCAAAAGTCTTTGCAACTGCCTTCCCTTGTGAACCGCGGCCGGAGCCGGGGTATCCGAAAATCACGATATTAAATAAACTCTTGCTCAGCTCCTGGCTGATAATATTGGTGATGGCAAGGTTAACATTTTCGATGGTATCGATGCCGTTTACTTCTACATAAATGCCTTTATCCTTGTAAAACTGTAGAACCGGAAGTGTTTTTTCGTTGTATTCCTTCAGGCGGTTGCGTATAACTTTTTCGTTATCATCGCTCCTACCCGATGTTTTGCCCCTGTTCAGCAACCTTGCCACCGACTCCTCTTCGGGCACCACAAGGCTTATCAGGCAATTTAACGAAGTATTAAGCTTAATCATCAGACCTTCGAGAATATATGCCTGTATATAGGTACGCGGAAATCCGTCGAACAGGAAACCGTTGGAATCAGGGTTATCGGTAATGGTATTTTCGATGATCTGTACGATAATTTCGTCCGACACCAATCCACCCGAGGCAATACTGCTCTGCGCCTCCATTCCCAGCCTGGTTTTACCGGCAATTTCCTTACGTAACAAATCGCCTGTTGAAATATAAAACAGGTTGTATTTACTGATCAGGAATTCCGACTGTGTTCCTTTTCCCGCACCTGGCGGGCCAAATAATGCTATATTTAACATAATGCTGAGTTTAACAGCTCAAATTTAATGAGAATTATATCAACAATTGGAATAAAAAAATAACGACTTGTAATTATTTAAATTACAAATCGTTATCCAATTTTGAGCCACTAATGGGACTCGAACCCACGACCTGCTCATTACGAATGAGCTGCTCTACCAACTGAGCTAAAGTGGCAAAAAAGCCTGCCTGAAGATTGCAAGCAGGCTTTTTGATAAGTCGGGATGAGAGGATTCGAACCTCCGGCCTCTTCGTCCCGAACGAAGCACGCTACCAGGCTGCGCTACATCCCGATTATCTTTCTTTCCTGTCTGGTTTGTTGCTCACCGACGGCCTTCCCGCCTAAGGCGGGACACGCTACCAGGCTGCGCTACATCCCGATTATCTTTCTTTCCTGTCTGGTTTGTTGCTCACCGACGGCCTTCCCGCCTAAGGCGGGACACGCTACCAGGCTGCGCTACATCCCGATTATCTTTCCTGGTTTGTAGCTCAGCGGCGGCCTTCCCGCCTAAGGCGGGACACGCTACCAGGCTGCGCTACATCCCGATTATCTTTCTGGTTTGTAGCTCACTGACGGCCTTCCCGCCTAAGGCGGGACACGCTACCAGGCTGCGCTACATCCCGATTATCTTTCTTTCCTGTCTGGTTTGTTGCTCACCGACGGCCTTCCCGCCTAAGGCGGGACACGCTACCAGGCTGCGCTACATCCCGATCACATAAAGAACTAGATAGGCCTCAATTAGTCTCCCCGACAGGATTCGAACCTGTGACCCATTGATTAAGAGTCAATTGCTCTACCAGCTGAGCTACGGAGAGGGTATTCTATTTTTATTTCAACTTCGCAATTCTGTACTGTGACCCTCCCGACTAAGGTCGGGATGCTCTACCAGCTGAGCTACGGAGAGGGTAATCTATTTTTATTTCAACAACGCAACTCTGTACTGTGACCCTCCCGACTAAGGTCGGGATGCTCTACCAGCTGAGCTACGGAGAGGGTATTTTATTTTTATTTCAACAACGCAACTCTGTACTGTGACCCTCCCGACTAAGGTCGGGATGCTCTACCAGCTGAGCTACGGAGAGGGTATTTTATTTTTATTTCAACAACGCAACTCTGTACTGTGACCCTCCCGACTTAAGTCGGGATGCTCTACCAGCTGAGCTACGGAGAGGGTATTTTATTTTTATTTCAACAACGCAACTCTGTACTGTGACCCTCCCGACTAAGGTCGGGATGCTCTACCAGCTGAGCTACGGAGAGGGTATTTTATTTTTATTTCAACAACGCAACTCTGTACTGTGACCCTCCCGACTAAGGTCGGGATGCTCTACCAGCTGAGCTACGGAGAGGGTAATCTATTTTTATTTCAACAACGCAACTCTGTACTGTGACCCTCCCGACTTAAGTCGGGATGCTCTACCAGCTGAGCTACGGAGAGGGTATTTTATTTTTATTTCAACAACGCAACTCTGTACTGTGACCCTCCCGACTTAAGTCGGGATGCTCTACCAGCTGAGCTACGGAGAGGGTAATCTATTTTTATTTCAACTTCGTAATTCTGTGCTGTGACCCTCCCGACTAAGGTCGGGATGCTCTACCAGCTGAGCTACGGAGAGATTTAAGGCTGCAAAAGTACGGTTTTTTCGTTTTTGTTGATAAAAATTTATTCTTTTTCTTCCTATTAACAGTTTGATTGAACCCGGTAAGCTTTCAAATTGTTATTTTTGGCCTATGGATTCATCAACCAACAAACCATTTAAATCGGCACTCAAAGTAAACGACGGCATTGAGCAGCCGCCATCCTTAAATATAGATGCAGCCGAGCACTTCAGCAAACCGGGTCGCAAACTGTATGCTCCGGATTACTATGTTGATGGCATCCAAAATGGCAACCGCACCATTTTAAGCCAGGCAATAACCCTGATCGAAAGTTCGCTGCCCACTCACCAGGAACTGGCTCAAAGCATTATCAGTAATTGTTTGCCCCTTTCAGGGAATTCAGTCAGGATAGGTATTACAGGAGTGCCGGGAGTAGGAAAAAGCACTTTTATTGAGGCTTTTGGCAAGCATCATACCTCCCTGGGGCGAAAAATTGCAGTACTGGCCATTGATCCCAGCAGTTCGCGTTCGCGCGGAAGCATACTGGGCGATAAAACACGCATGGAAGAGCTTTCGGTTGATAAAAATGCTTTTATCAGGCCTTCGCCTTCGGCTGGATCGCTGGGAGGCGTTGCACGTAAAACCCGCGAAACCATTATTCTGTGCGAAGCTGCCGGTTTCGATACTATTCTGGTTGAAACGGTCGGCGTGGGACAAAGCGAAATAGCCGTGCACTCTATGGTTGATTTTTTCCTGCTGCTTATGATTGGTGGTGCCGGCGACGAGTTGCAGGGCATTAAACGGGGAATCATGGAAATGGCTGATGCTGTAGTTATCAATAAAGCCGATGGCGATAACCTGAAACGCGTAAATATTGCTATGGCCGAACTGCGAAGTGCGCTTCACTACTTCCCTCCTACCGATTCGGGATGGCAGCCGGTATGTGAAGCCTGTTCATCGCTTACCAAAGCAGGTATTCCGGAAGTTAACGAAATGATCAGCAAGTATGTTGCATTTACCAAAGCTAACGGGTATTTCGACAAGCGAAGGCTGCAACAGTCGAAGCAAATTATGATGAGTGTTATTGACCAGGCTCTTCATAACCATTTTTATAACCGCCAGGATATTAAAAAGCTTATAGCAAAAGTGGATGCGGAATTGCAGGAGGAAAAAATCAGCGCTTATGTGGCTGCACAGGTTTTGCTGGAGAAGTATTTTGAAACTGTAAAATAAGACTGGAGGTTGTTTTATTCTTAACTGCAAAGACGCAATAGCTATCGCGAGACGCTGCCTGTGTCGCAGGCAGGGAAGCAATTTAATGAAAATTTAAACATCGCACTTGCACCCTTTTCTGTTTATCTTTATAAACAATATAACATTCAACTAATCACTAAATACTAGAATCATGATACAGTTCGAAGCACTTTTCAAAATATCCTACGGTTTATACATCGTAAGTTCGGGTAATAAAGATCGCGGGAACGGATTTATCTCCAATACCTTTTTCCAGGTTACTTCGGAGCCGCCTCAATTCGCATCCTGCTGCAATAAGGACAACTTTACTGCTGAAATCATAAAAGAAACAGGCGCTTTTTCGGTTTCGGTGATCCATAACGATACCGATGCTGATATTATTGGTCGCTTTGGTTATAAAAGCGGGAAGGATACGGACAAACTGGCCGGAATGAATGTAAAATACGGCGAAACAGGTGTGCCTATTGTATTGAACGATTGTATAGCATACCTCGAGTGCAGGGTTGTGAAAACCATTGATGTGGGAACACATTATATGTTTATAGGCGAGTTGGTGCAGGCAGCTGTTATTGATGATACCAAAGAAGCATTAACTTACCAGTATTACAGGCAAACCCGCAAAGGTGTAGCACCTAAAAATGCCCCGACGTATATAGATAAATCAAAACTGGGTTCCCATAAGCCTGAGGGCGAATACAAAAAATACGAATGCACAGCCTGTGGCTATATATACGATGAGGCGGAGGAAGAAATTAAATTCGCCGACCTTCCGCACGACTGGGTTTGCCCGGTTTGCGGATCCGAAAAATCAGATTTTATTGAGGTACAGACCTAAAAACTGGCTACAAAGGCTTTTCCCCGGTCAGGGCACCAACACCTTTACTCTTCTTGTGGCTGTTAACCGGCCATATGAGCGATGCGCCAATACTGGTTCCCAGTATGGCAACAATCACTATTAATGAATGCATTGTGGTAAAGCCCCATTCGTGAAGCTGAACATGCAACAGCATTTTAAACCCTATAAACGACAATAAAATGGCCAGTCCGTGTTTCAGGAACCTGAACATATTTATAACATGAGCCACCACGAAGAACAACGAACGTAATCCCATAATAGCAAATATATTGGAGAAGAATACAATATACGGATCCTGGGTAATGGAAAAGATAGCAGGTACTGAATCGACGGCGAAAATCACATCGGTAAACTCAATTACCAGCAGCACAAGGAACAGGGGTGTGAAATAAATACGGTTGTTGTCGTGCTTATTGCGGAACCAGAAATGCTGACGAAAATACGTTTTTGAAACCGGGAAAAAGCGTGAAAAGAACTTAACTACCGGGTGATGTTCAGGATCAACCTTCTCGGTTTTGTTGCGTTCGAGATACATCTTTATACCTGTAAAAACCAGGAATGCACCGAAAATATACAAAATCCAGTCGAAACGCTGAATTAATGCAGCACTCAAAAAGATAAAAATAAAACGCATTACCACAGCACCGATAATACCCCACATCAGCACCCTTTTATAATACATTTCCTGCACGCCGAACGAAAGAAACACCAGTATCATTACAAATACATTATCCACCGAAAGCATATACTCAATCAGGTAACCCGTTATGTATTCGAGAGCCAGGTTTTGCCTGTAAATTGTAACGGCCTGCTCGTAATCAGCGCCGGCAGGAATTTTTATTGCATGTTTGTACTGCGCCACCTTAGCGTAAATGGCATCAAGGGTATCGAGTCCATGAATCTTTTCGCCAAAAAACAGAATCAGGAAATAAAACCCGATGGCAAAACCAACCCAGATGAATGTCCAGGTGAGTGCTTCGCGGAACTTTACCACATGGCTCTTGCGGTCGAATATCCCCAGGTCGAGTGCCAATATAGCTGCAATAAATAACAGAAACCCGGCAAAAATCAAATGTTCTTGTGAAATCATAAAATCAGGTGTAAGCTCCTTTGTTCTTTAGAAGCGTTCAAAATTACTCATTTCTTTGCATATGCCAATAAATATGTTGCTTCATACAATTTAAAGTTGCTACTTTTGCCCAACTTTCAGGCAATCTTGTTTATAACAAAAACTCATAACGAGGTTTACTGAAAAATTGAAAGCACAGCTAAAACACGATAACGTTGACCTTGTTTACGGAAGTACAAAAAAAATATTCAAGCAAGAATTGACAATTTTGGATTTTAGAAGTGAACTGGAAGAAAAAAAAATCAAACATTGTTGATTCCTAAAAAGAAATAAAAGATTTTCACGCATGAAGAACCCTTTTGCCAACAGCCTTACTGAGATGAATCCGAGTTCATTGGTTCAGTATCTTAATAAGCCCAGTGAAGAATTTACCAAAGCCGACCTGATCCGTTATATTGATGACCATAATATTTCGATGATCAATTTCCGGTATACCGGTGGCGACGGCCGTTTGAAATCGCTTAATTTCGTAATCAACAGCCGCGAGCATCTCGATAATATCCTAACAACAGGTGAACGTGTTGATGGTTCAAGCCTTTTCCCGTTTATAAAAGCCAGCTCGAGCGATTTGTATGTGATACCACGTTATAAAACAGCTTTTGTCAACCCGTTTGCCGAAATTCCTACGCTCGATATCCTTTGTTCCTACTACGATAAGGATGGCAATCCGCTCGAAAGCTCGCCCGAGTATATTTTACATAAAGCACATGTAGCACTTAAGGAACATACCGGCTTTTCGTTCGAAGTAATGGGTGAACTCGAGTATTATGTGATCAGTCCTGAAGATGATCTTTTCCAGGCTGCCGATCAGAAAGGCTATCACGAGTCGTTCCCGTTTGCCAAATGGGAAGCTTTGCGCTCCGAAGCCATGTTTGCTATTGCTCAAACCGGAGGTAAGATTAAATACGGGCATTCCGAAGTCGGCAATTTTAAATTCGACGGGATGGAATACGAGCAGAACGAAATCGAGTTTCTGCCGGTAAAACTCGAAGATGCTGCTGATCAGTTGGTTATAGCCAAATGGATACTTCGTACACTCGCATATAAGTACGGCGTTACTATAACATTCGCTCCAAAAATAACTGTTGGCAAAGCCGGCAGCGGTATGCATATACACACCCGCCTGATGAAAGATGGCGAAAATGCCATGGTTGCCAATGGTAAACTCAGTGATACCGCACGCAAAGCCATTGCAGGTTACCTCGAACTGGCGCCATCACTCACGGCTTTCGGCAATACCAACCCTACCTCCTACTTCAGGCTGGTGCCGCACCAGGAAGCACCAACCAATATCTGCTGGGGCGACCGCAACCGCTCGGTTCTTGTTCGGGTGCCACTTGGCTGGTCAGGGACCAATAATATGATATTTCATGCCAACCCGCAGGAACCTGTTGAACACAAGGATTTTACAAATAAGCAGACTGTTGAATTCCGTTGCCCCGATGGATCGGCCGATGTGTACCTGCTGCTTGCCGGACTTACCGTTGCAGCCCGACATGGACTTGAAATGGAAAATGCTCTTGGAATATGCCAAAAACACTTACGTGGATGTAAATATTTTTGATGATGAGCATAAGGATAAAAGTGCGAGCCTGGGCCAACTTCCCGTTTCGTGCTGGGATTCAGCCGACAGACTGCTGGAACAAAGTGCCATTTACAACAAATACAATGTATTCCCGCAATCGGTAATCGAAGGATTTGCCGCTCAACTGAAAAAGTTCAACGACCAGGACCTCCGCTCAGAACTTGAACATAATAAAGAAAAACTCATAGAGGTTGTTGAGCAGTATTTCCATTGTGGCTAAGAATATAAAAGTTTCATTTTTTAGAGCCGGTTTATCCGGCTTTTTTTTATGTCAATTTGTTGCAAATCGGCCATTATGTCATTTGTAATTAGACTACTGCTGCCATTATGGCGCATTAATTAATTGAAAATCACGCTTTTTTGGCTTGGCACAAAAATTGAAAAATGACATCTCACAAACCAAAAAAGTTAAACTTAAAATAAAAAAGGAGAAATAATATGAATGCTTACAGATTTGGATTCCGCCCGTTTTTACCATCACTGATGAACGAAGTTATGGAACGTCAGTCGAATGAAACAGAATTAACCTACAAACCTGCCGCCAATGTGCGCGAGGACGAGAAAGGCTACACCATTGAACTGGCATTGCCGGGATTTTCGAAAGAAGAAATCAGCATTAACTTCGAGGAAGAAGTACTAACCGTAACCGCTGGTCATCAGCCAAAAGAAGACGTACAGGGCCCGAAATACACCTGGAATGAATTTGGTTACAAGAGCAGGTACGAGCGCTCTTTCCAGCTTCCCGAAACCGTGGATGCTGATAACATCAGCGCAGCTTTTGAAAACGGAATACTGCTTGTAACAATTCCTAAAAAAGAAGTACAGGCAAAAGAAGTAAAACAGATAATGATTGCCTGATAATTGATTTAGGTTTTTGGTGAATGAAAAGGCAGCTCGTGAGGGCTGCTTTTTTTGTTTATTTAGCTTTTTTTGAAACCCAAAGCTTTTACCACAGAGGCACGGAGGGCACTGAGAAACACTGAGAAAACTATTTTTCAGCACATTAGCATATATCTTTTGCCGGATTACAGCAGTCTTAAAGTTCTCATAAAACAGAAATGTATACTCCGAGTTCCTTCGTGTTCTCCATTTCTCTGTGGATAATTTTTTAAACTATAGCACTTCGTTTTTTCGCACCTTTGCAAAACAATTCCCGATCTTATTAAATCGCAAAACATAGCATGGTAAAACAAAACCTGAACGCTCATTTTTCCATGCTCGGGGCAACCTTATTGTTTGGCGCCAATTACTGGATTGCCAAGGGATTGATGCCCGACCACCTGTTGCCCATGCAGATTATTTTCCTGCGCGTTTCCGGCACTTTTCTGATTGCATGGATTATTCAACTAAGCATCAAAGAGTTTCGCGAAATGAGGATTGATCGTTCCGATTATCCGCGACTTATAATAAGCAGTTTATTGGGCGTGGCTATTAACCAGTCCATGTTTTTTAGCGGGCTTAACCTTACCACGCCAGTGGATGCGGCCATTATAAATTCGGCTAACCCAATTATGGTACTTGTTTTTGCTGCCTGGTTACTGAAGGACCGGATAAGGGCATCGCGTTTGGGTGGCATTTTGCTCGGAGCTGCAGGTGCGCTGATGCTGATACTATTAGGCAATCCGCTTTCGCTGAATGAAGGACATTTTACCGGAAATTTATTTATTGTGGCCAATACCGCAGCCTGGAGCCTTTACCTTGTAGTATCAAAGCCCCTGATGGTAAAATACAATCCCCTGCTTATGATGAAGTGGGTATTTATGATCGGGTTAATCGGGGTATTTCCGTTTACCATTAAGCAGGCACTGGAAATTGATTTCAGCTCGTTCGACATGCGGACATGGTTCTCCATCATGTATATTATTATCGGAACTACTTTCGGGGCGTATTTCTTTATTACTTATTCACTGAAGCGCTTATCAGCTTCGGTAGTAGCTTATTATACTTATTTACAACCGGTTATAGTTGCTATTATCGGAATATTAATGTTTGCCGAAACCATTTCGTGGATTAAAATCGTAAGTGCCCTGCTGGTTTTTGCGGGTATATATTTTGTAACGCGAAAAAATAAAAGCGAAAAAATCACAGTTGAATAATTCTGAAATAATTCCAAAATTCGTTTTTCCGGGATTACGCGAAAACGGATTTGTTATATAAGAATATCAGAATAATGAAGGAGAAGGTGAATTTACCGTACCCTAAAACCCAACCCCAAAAACCTAACTCCTCTCTTAAAACATATGCCTGAACGGAATCAACAACCATCCGAATAACTTTTCGATTTTTGGCCTGCGCAACCAGCTAACGTGATCAAACTCAAGGCAATTCAACAGCGTTTGGTTTACATGCCGGCTAACTTCTTCAACAATTCCTTTATGGGTACCGAACAGCATTACCTCGTGCTGATACCTGAAACTGCGGTAATCAATATTAGGTGAGCCAATGCCGAAAGTCTCCCCGTCGATCAATATCAACTTGGCATGCAGGTTATTAAGCGTAAAAAAATTAAGACTAATATTATTTGAATGATAAAATCCGTAATATTTGCTGCTCAGCAGGTCGATAGCGCGCACATCCGAATGCCGGGGCAGTATTATTTTTACCTTTACCCCACGGTTGGCAGCATCGGCCAGGCATTTCCGTATAAAGTGCCCGGGCAGGAAGTAGGGCGTTTCGATAATAATCTCACTTTTCGCTTTGATGATCAACCGTTCGAGTTTGGTTTTTATCCTTTGCCGGTAAATGGATGGCATATCTTCGACCAGCTCAAACCGGTCTAATATTTTTGACTTTTTATAGGCTAACTTATTAAAAATATACTTTTTATAGATTTTATAACTTTCGAAAAACGACCTTTTAAACATCAGGGTGATACCACCGGTAAGCCGTATCACCGATTCGCGCCACTGCAACGAATAGCCGGTAATATTTGCCGACCCCATATAGCTTATATTATCATCGATAAGCAAAAATTTACGGTGGTTGCGGCGGTGATTTTTGGTAAAAAAATCGAAGGTATAAATGATTTTTCTGAAAAACCTCACTTCGCCACCCAGGCTTATCAGTTCGCTGAAAAAAGTCTCGTTGTACGATACGCCCCACGAATCGAGTAAAAGTTTAACCTGAACGCCCCTTTCGGCGGCCCTTGTAATGGCATCGCGGAAACGGAGCCCTATTTCATCGTTACCGAACTTATACGTTTCGAGGTATATGTACTGCTGGGCTTGTTCGATGTCCTGCAACATAGCTTCATAAAACCTGGGAGGCTCACTGAATAACCTGTGGCTTGTAAGATTTGCTGACGGGCGGGACATATTGGCATTTATAATTATATATCAAATGTATGATATTTATCAACACCGCCAACTCCTTTTCATAATCCGGAAACTGCCGGAATGGCCAAACATCGTATCTTTGTTCAATTAAAACCGAATTATGATCAGATCCATGACAGGCTTTGGCAAGGCTACGGCTAACCCGGGCGGACGAACTGTAAATATTGAAATACGAACGCTTAACAGCAAACAACTGGATGTAAATACCCGCATCCCAATGATATACCGCGATAAGGAATCCGAAATCCGTGCTGAAATAAGTAAGATACTTGAGCGCGGTAAAATCGATTTTACGATCAGCGTTGAGGGTGATTCCGATGCTAACGATCTGGCCATTAATATGCCTCTTGCCCGAAAGTATTATTCCGAAATCACCAAACTTGCTGAAGAATTAGGCGAAACAACAGGTAATGATGTGCTTTCGACTATCCTCAAAATGCCTGATGTGCTTAAAGCCGGACGTGATGCAATTGACGAAACGGAATGGGCTGAAGTAAAACTGGCATTATCGGAGGCCTTGAAACTCACGGATGAATTCCGTGCCTCGGAAGGCGAACTGCTTGGTAACGACATGAACTCCCGCATTCAAATCATACTGGATCTGTTACTAAAAGTTGAACCCCTGGCAGCTGCCCGTATCAACAACCTGCGCGAACGCTTTCAGCGCAACCAGGACGAATTCCTCGAAAAAACCGCCAAAGTCGATAAATTTGATGAAAACCGTTTCGAACAGGAAATCTTCTGGTACCTCGAAAAACTGGATATCACCGAGGAGAAAATCAGGCTGCGCAAGCATTGCGACTATTTTATCGCCACATTAAATTCGAACGAATCGAATGGCCGCAAGCTTGCATTTATCACCCAGGAAATCGGACGCGAAATCAATACACTTGGATCGAAAGCCTATGATGCTGATATACAGATGATAGTGGTGCAGATGAAAGATGAACTGGAAAAGATTAAAGAGCAGGTGAGTAATGTGTTGTAAAGGAGGGGATTGAGGGGATTGAAATGATTGAGGAGATTGAGTGGATTGAAATGATTGAAGGGATTGAGGGGATTGAAGGGATTGAGGGGATTGAGGGGATTGAAGGGTTTAAAGAGTTTAGCGAGAAAGTGTTAAATTAAAAAAGATCGGATAGAACAAAAACCGCAACACTATAAACCCGCACTTCGTTCCGATAGCTATCGGATCCGCTCAGTGCAACCAGCAACAAGTATCCAGCATCCAGTAACCAGAAATTCCGAATTAAAAAAACATAAGACTATTGAACTCAACTACCCGTAAAATGATCGTCGTCTCTGCTCCTTCAGGTGCAGGGAAAACAACCATTGTAAAACATTTGCTTGCCACTTTCCCTCAGCTCGCATTCTCGGTTTCGGCCACCAGCCGGCCTATGCGTGAAGGCGAAAAAAACGGTCGGGAATATTATTTTATGACTGCCGATGAGTTCCGACAGATGATAGAGGAAAAAAAACTGCTCGAATGGCAGGAGGTGTACCCGGGAAGTTATTACGGGTCGCAGGTTTCGGAAGTGGCACGGATGAACGCAAAAGGGCAAATCCCGGTTTTTGATCTGGATGTGGTTGGGGGGCTTAATGTCAAGAAAATGTATGGCAAAGATGCGCTCTCAGTCTTTATTCGCCCCCCTTCGTACGAAATACTCGAAGCCAGGCTCCGATCAAGGGCAACGGACAGTGAGGAAAGCCTCAAGAAAAGACTGGATAAGGCTCAATGGGAGCTCACTTTTGAAAAAGATTTCGACCAGGTAATTATTAACGATAACCTGGAAAATGCTTTAGATCAGGCTGTAAGATTGGTAAGGGATTTCCTGGAGACAAAAATATAACAAATGAAAAAAACCGGGCTTTTATTTGGTTCATTTAACCCTGTTCATACCGGGCACCTGATGATTGCCGGTTATATGTACGAGTTCAGCGACCTCGATGAACTTTGGTTTGTGGTTTCGCCTCAAAATCCGCTGAAAGACCAGAAATCACTGCTGGCCGATCATCACCGGCTGGAAATGGTAAACCTGGCCATTGAGGACGATCCGCGTTTCAGGGCCAGTAACATTGAGTTCGGTTTGCCAAAACCTTCGTACACCATACACACCCTTACCTACCTTAACGATAAGTACCCGGATCGTGAATTTATCATCATTTCGGGCACCGATATTTTCCCCACCTTTCATAAATGGAAAAACTGGGAGACATTGCTCGAACTATACAAATTCTACGTTTATCCCCGCCCCGGCTCGCAGGATCATGAACTTACCCGCCACCCTTCGGTTAAAATATTCGATGCACCTATGGTCGAAATTTCAGCCAGTTTTATCCGGGAAGCTATTCGTGAGGGCAAAAACATGTCGTATTTTTTAACTGAAAAAACATACAGATATATCCAGGAGATGCATTTTTATAAAAAACAGGTATCTGGCTAAAGGTTAAGAATATAAGTAAATTAATTGTGCCTGATTCATATTTTCAGTATTTTAACAAATTATTAACTTGGAATATTGATATTACTACAGTTTTTCATAAACATTATTAATTTATAAATGTTATAAAATATATAGTATTTTTGCGCGCTTAACGCCAATCAAATCTCACACTTTTTCTACCCGGAAAAGGGCAATCAATCAAAAAACTATTTATGAAAATTAAAAGTCTACTCATTACACTTGTATTTTGCAGCAGCATGCCGCTGTTGAATGCGCAACAAAACATTCCGGTTACTCCCACCGAAATAGGAGCTGGTGTGTTCCTGGGCGAAACCAAGCCACTCAGGGATATGCCTGAAATTACACCCGCCGAAATGGAGGTGCTAAAACAAAAAGCGGAAGCCAAACAATTTAACAAAAAGCTGCGTGTAAGAGAGTATCCTTTTGCTGATGTTGCTTTCCCAAAAGGACCCGATGCCGTATGGCAGAAAACAATGGGCAAAACTGCTACAGGCCGTGCTCCCATTATTAATGTTGACGGACAAAATTCACCATACTATCCTCCTGACTGTAATGGCACCGTGGGCCCTAACCACTTTATGCAAACTGTAAATACAACTTATGCTATTTACAATAAATCAGGAACAAAAGTTGCCGGACCAACCAATATGAACTTGTTGTTCAATGGAGTATCCGGAGCTAACTGTAATGATGGTGACCCGATTATGCTTTACGATGAGCAGGCCGACAGATGGGTAGCCACTGAATTTTCGATTTGCGGTTCGAACGACGTGATGCTTATGGCAGTTTCTACCACCAACGATCCTACTGGTACATGGTATGCATATTCATTTGATGTACAGGGAATGCCCGATTATCCTAAATTCAGTGTTTGGCAGGATGGTTATTATATGGGCGACAACAACAGCTCATCCAACGACATTTATGTTTTCGAGCGTGCTCAAATGTTAATAGGGGCAACAGGTCCAAAATTTGTAGGTTTTAACAATGCATGGCGTCCGGGTTCAATCGATGGTTTTATGTGTGTGCCTCCTGTTGATAACGACGGTGCATTTGCTCCTTCCGGATCACCCGGGCTTTTCATCGCTATGAGCGACGATGCTTTCAACGCCGGGGTCGACCAACTCTGGATATACGAATTAGCCGTTAACTGGACTAATACTTCAGCTTCAACTTTCAACAGGGTACAGCAGCTCAATGTTACACCTTTCGATAGTAATTTTGGTAACAACTGGACTAATATCAAACAATTGGGTACTAACCAGGAACTGGATGCCATCCCACAGGTAATAATGAACGTACCCCAGTACAGGAATTTTGGTTCCTATCAAACTATTGTTTGTTGTCATACCGTTGATGTTGACAATACCGACCATGCAGGCGTTCGCTGGTACGAACTGCGCAAGACACCTCCGGCCACCACCTGGGTTGTCCGCCAATCGGGAACTTATGCACCTGATGCACATTCGCGCTGGATGGGTAGCATTATGTTAAACGGAGTAAACAGCATTGGTTTAGGTTACTCCATATCGAGTTCCACCATTAATCCCGGCATACGTTATACCGGTCAAACAGCAGCCGAATATGCCAATGCAAGCGGAATACTCGATTATGCAGAAGAGGTTATCCATAATGGTACATCCTCACAAACAGGTGTTGAACGCTGGGGCGACTATTCACAGCTTTCAGTTGACCCCACTGATGACGGAACTTTCTGGTTTACAACACAATATATCAGCGGCAGCGCCAGGAAAACGAAAATTTCCTCCTTCCAGATCGGGCCTCTTGTACCTACAGCTGATTTTACAGCCAGTAACACCATTCCCTGTAAAGATATTACTACCGTAAACTTCACCAGCCAGGCGATGGGTAACCCAACGCTGTATTCATGGGAGTTTACGCCAAACACGGTTACCTTTACCGGTGGCACTACAAGCACTTCAACAAATCCCAAAGTAATTTTCAATGAATATGGCAACTATACGGTAGCTTTAACTGTATCCAATGCCGGGGGAAGCAGTACCTCAACCAAAACCGACTATATTCAGGTTAATGAGGCTAATGCTAATTTCTCAGCCAATTCAACTACCGTAGTAGTCGAAAACTCTACAACCTTCACCGATGCTTCCACCTGTAGTGCAACCTCATGGTTGTGGGATTTCGGAGCCGGCGCTTCACCAGCAACAGCAAACACCCAGGGGCCACATACTGTTACATACAATACGGTTGGACTTAAAACTGTTACCTTGACGGTGAACGGAATTTCTACCGAAACCAAGGTTGGATATATCAATGTTATTGATCCGAATATTACCATGTCGAATACCACCGTTTCGACCTGTTTGGCAGTATTTTTCGATCCGGGCGGACCAACAGCCAATTATGGGAATAACCAGGATTATACCATGTTATTCAGGCCAGGTGTACCTGGAAGTATGCTTCAATATACTTTCAACAGTTTTAACCTCGAAGCACAAACAAACTGCAACAACGATTACCTCCGTATTTATGACGGAACAAGTGTATTTTCCCCGCTTATCGGGACCTATTGCGGAACCGATTCGCCAGGCAGTTTCACAGCCACTAATGCCGAAGGTGCTTTGTTGTTTGTTTTCCACAGCAACTCAACGGTTAATCTTTCGGGATGGGAAGCTGACATTGTTTGCACGGCTCTGCCTACCGCAAATCCTGCATCATTTTCGGCATTGGCTGTAAGCAGTTCAGCTATCAACCTTAACTGGACAAAAAACCAGGACAATAACGATGTGATGCTGGTATGGTCGCCCGACAATACTTTTGGCACACCGGTAAACGGAACTCCTTATGCTGTCGGAGCAACTATTCCGGGCGGCGGCGTGGTGCTTACCAACGGAACTGCAAACACTTTCGAGCATACCGGGTTAACATCTTCAACCACTTATTACTATAAAGCCTTTTCGGTAGATGCTACTGTAAAATACTCGGTAGGCATCCATGCCAATGCAACCACTTTCTTTCAGCCAACACTTTCGGTTGACCCCATAAATTTAAATGTTCCCTCACCGGCAGGCAGCGCTCCTGTTGTTATTACATCGAACACCGACTGGACAGCAACAAGCGATCAAACCTGGTGTACAGTTTCGCCTTCGGGAACAGGTAACTTCAGCCTGGCAGCCAATTACACTGAGAATATGGTAGCTTCGGCACGTGTGGCTCATATTACAATCACAGTTGCAGGGCTTCCTTCGGTTCAGGTAACAGTTACCCAAGCCGGTGCAGCACCCATGCTGGTAGTTACTCCTCCTAACAAGGATGTTTCGTACTTCCCCGGAAGTGCATTGTTTGCCGTTACTTCTAATGCCGAATGGGTTGTGAGCAGCGATAAAACATGGTGTACTGTAAATACTCCCGGCTCAGGAAACGGAACCATCACCGCTACTTATGCCACCAACCCAACTGTTAACACCAGGGTTGCCAGTATTTCGGTAAATGTAAACGGACTCTCAACAGTAATTGTTACGGTAACACAGGCCGGAGCAGCACCTCAGCTTTCGGTAACTCCTGATGTTCACAACGTAAATGCATATGCCGGATCCATTGATTTTGAAGTATCATCGAATACCGACTGGACTGCTTCGGCTGATTCGGCCTGGTGTGTTGTAACCGGATCAGGATCAGGAAACGGCACAATAACCGCTGTTTATCCCTGGAACCCTGTTGCGAAAAACCGCAGCACCAAAATTTCGGTTAATGCAGCCGGCGTTACAACGCAGGTTGTTACACTGATACAAGGTCAGGAAACAGCTTCGATTCCGGAAGATGGATTAAAAGGCATAAGTATTTATCCTAATCCTGCAAAAGGACTTTTCAGCATAGTTGTTGATAAATCGAAATACCCGGCTATGCAGGTAACTATTACTGATGCCAACGGAGCTCCTGTAAGCAGTCGCAACTGCAAAGGCGAATCGGAATACCAGTTCGACCTCAGCAGCTCACCACAGGGTACTTACCTGGTTAAAATAATGACAGATACGGAGTTGATGGTTACCAAAATGGTAATTATTAAATAAAGCTTCGGCTCTGAGATCAGAGTGAAATTTTAAAAGGCCAAAACCATATTCAAAATGGTTTTGGCCTTTTTTATTATACCCGTGCGGACAAATCCCTCAGGGGTTTTGGATTGTTGATGGATTCCGGTATTATTCGTAACACTTTAGCATAAAATGCCTTAATGCCTGCAGTGTTTTGGCAGGAGCCTCGATAAAACCCATATGACCAACATCTTCGAGCAAAAGGACTTCGCTGTGGGAAGGAATTATTGCCTGGGCGACTACCTGGTTATAAGGCATACGGCTGTCCTGCTTCCCGATAATAAATAATATCGGGATTTCGGATAAGAGTAAATACTGAATATGGCTCTCACGATCGCGCATACCTGTAATAGCAGCTATAATTGATTCGGGCGTCAATAACGCAGCCTGGTCCTGCAATTTAGTGATAGCCTCCGTATGCTCAGCCACATGACGATGGTCGAAAAGTTCGGGAATAAACTGCCGTATAAAACCTCCGCGGTTTTGATTGACAATATTAATGGTGCGGCGGCGGTTTTCTTTTGTTTCTTCACTATCGGAGTTGGCATGCGAATGAAAAAGCACCAGTCCTTTTAACAGGTTCTCGTTTTGAGAAGCAAATTGCACGGCTACATAACCTCCCATGGAATGTCCCGCAATAAGGGCTGAGTCAATTTTTTCGGCTAAAAATACTTCTTTTACTCCTTCAGCCATCAATTTCATGGTATGCGATTCGGCTAATACTTCACTTTCACCATGTCCGGGAAGGTCAATAGTAATTATGGTGAATTCGTGCTGAAGTTTCTCAGTAAAATCGTCCCATATAGCTTTTGATTCGAGGAAACCATGAAGTAATACCAGGGCAGGGCCACTTCCGGATATTTGGTAAACCAGGTTTTTACCCTGGTAGCGAATTGTTTTTTTCATTTTTCAGGTATTAGGAACTTTTTGTGTCAGCCACCCTGCGGGTGTGCAGACAAAAAAAGAAAGAAGAGGCCGCAAAAATACAACCTCTCCCCTGTTTTACGCAATAAATCAGAAATATTAAGCAATTTTATCAGCCATAGTGGCTTCCACCTCGGCAACAGTTTTTGGTATGGGTTTGCCTAAAACGCGGTGTCCGTCGGCGGTTACCAGTACATCATCCTCTATCCTGATGCCACCGAAATTGCGGTAAGCATCAATTTTATCATAATCGAGGAACTGCTGGTATTTCTTTTCGGCTTTCCATAAATCGATCAGTTCGGGGATAAAATAGATGCCGGGCTCATTGGTAATAACAAAGCCGGGTTGCAGGCGGCGCCCCAGTCGCAGGTATGCGGTGCCGAATTGTTTGCTGGGTTGTATTTCGTTATCGTAACCCACATGTATCTGCCCCAGCCCTTCCATATCGTGAACATCCATTCCCAGCATATGGCCCAGGCCATGAGGAAAGAATAAAGCATGAGCACCAGCGGCAACAGCTTCTTTAACATCGCCTTTCATCAGGCCTAATTCCTTTAAGCCGCTCGCAATGGTTTCGGCTGCTACCATATGGCAATCGCGGTAAAAAGTACCTGGTTTGGTGGCGGCAATGGAGTTGAGGTTGGCATTAAGCACTATTTCGTAGATTTCGCGCTGCTTCACGCTGAATTTACCTCCAACCGGAACGGTACGGGTAATATCACTGGCATAATTAAGGCTGGTCTCGGTTCCGCCATCCATTACCATCATGCGTCCTTCCTTAAGGATATTTTCGTGATGGTGGTTGTGCAGAATATGCCCGTTAATACTCAGGATAACCGGGAATGAAACCGGCCTTCCGTTTGCAATGGAAATTCCTTCCATGGCTCCGACAATTTCCTGCTCCTTACGGCCCGGATAAGCCATCCGCATTCCGGTTGTAAACATTTTCCATGCTGTATCAACGGCTTTTTCAATTTCGGCAACCTCGATATCAGCTTTTATCGATCGAAGTTTAACAATGGCCTCGATCAAAGGCATGGAGGCATAATCGCGGATGCGCATCGGGTTGATGCCAAGCAAACCGCTTAGCTGCAGGGTTGTTTCGGCACGGTAGGTAGGGGCGAAATGGACAGGGCGTTGTTTCTGAATGGCATTATGAATAAAAACACTGAGATCGCTCATCGGTGCTGTATTTTTTACGCCGACTTTAGCTGCGAGGTCAGCAATTACAGGCTGAGGGCCCATCCAGATGATATCATCGATTTCAAAATCGTTGCCGAAAATATAATCTATATCATTATCCACATCTATGATGCCGACAAAATCGGGGTTTTCGAGCCCGAAGAAATAGGAGAAATTGCTGTCCTGCCTGAAAGTGTAGGTATTGGCAGGGTAATTATAGGCAGCTTCGGTATTTCCGGGTAAAAGGATAATTCCCGAAGGCATCAGTTTACGTAAAGCATTGCGCCTTTCGGTATAAATTTCAGGATTGAACATAACGGAATTGGATTTATTTAAAAAAGGTTCTTAATTATTGCAAATATAAGGTTTTGGCCGATTGGTTGTACCATAGTAAATGCAGCAAAATGTTAAAATTTTCCTTAAATTTGTTAAATCTTAAAAATCGCAACTATGAAAAAAATTGTTTTTTTAACCGGGTTATTCCTTGTGTTATCAGCAACATGTTTTGCCCAAACGGCAGCTGAATGGAACAAGCAAGGGGTTGATCATGCAAAGAAATATGAATACACCAAAGCGTACGATTGCTTTACCCGGGCCATAGCATTGAAAGCTGATTTTGCCGAAGCTTTTTACAACCGTGCAACGGTATGGTTTGAGTTACCTGCTGACACCTATCCTGATACCGATGGCTGCAATGACCTTCAAAAAGCCAAATCCCTTGGATTTAAAGTAAAGGATGATGTGATGAAGAATTTCGGGTGTTTGTAGTTTAGGAAAAGGATAAGGATTAAAGGATAAAGGGTAAAGGATTTCGCTAAGAAAGGTTTTCCTTACTACTACTATAGAGAAAAAAGCTACAACCTGAAATGCTCAGTAGCCTTTTTAGCATAATTTCCCCAATCAGCCTTCACTTTGACCTTTGCATTTTGATCCCGATAGCTATCGGGATTGAATTTTGAATTTAAAATGCCTCAGCTTATTGCAATTAATAGTAAAAAATGCATAAGCGTTTTATCAAGAATTCCCAATCCCTACCCCCTCATCAACTCCTCAATCTCATCCGGTTCTATCGGGATATGAGCCATAAGGTTCACCGGTTCTTCGGCAATCATAATATCGTTCTCGAGGCGAATACCGATACCTTCATCGGGGATATATATTCCCGGTTCGCAGGTAATAACCATCCCTGATTCAAATACTACCTGCCGCGAGCCAACATCATGCACATCGAGGCCGAGGAAATGGCCGGTACCATGCATATAATATTTAAAAAATGCTGGTGCTTCAGCCGTTTGGTTCTTTAAATCGTTGGTATTGATGAGTCCAAGCCCTACCAGTTCCCTTTCCATGAGTTTACAAACTTCAGCATGCCATTTTTCGTTAGTTGTACCCGGTTTCAGCATTTTTGTTGCTGATTTCAGAATACGCAGAACGGCTTCATAAACCTGGCGTTGGCGTGCGGTGAATTTGCCGTTAACCGGAATAGTACGTGTCATATCCGATGCATAATTTCCGTATTCGGCACCCACATCCATAAGCAGCAGTTCACCATCCGAACATACATTATCATTTCCGGTATAATGAAGCACACATGCGCTGCTACCTGAGGCTATTATGGGCGAATAGGCATGTCCTGCACTTCCCCGCCGTATAAATTCATGGGTATACTCAGCCTCAATTTCATATTCAACGAGTTCCCGGTTTTACAAATCTGAGCACACGGCGAAATGCCTCTGCCGTAATATCACAGGCTCTCTGAATCTGCACAATTTCCTCAGGCTCTTTTACCAAACGCAAGGCTGTAAGAAGAGGGGCTAGCCTTTCGTACGAATGCACCGGGAAGTCGCGACGCATTTTTGATGCAAAGCGTGTATCGAGCACGGGAACATCGGTAACAAATTTAGGATACTCATTCTGATTGAGGTAAACTGTCTGTGTCCTAGCCATCAGGTCGCGAAGCGTAATTTCAAAATCATCGAGCCATTTTACATGCTTAATGCCCGAAACTTCGGTGACCTGATCCGGGGTATATTTATGGCCGTTCCATATTACCATCAGGTCACTGGTCCTAACAGTGAAAAGTATCACACGCATGCTTTCGGTCGGATGATCGGGACACAGGGTCAATATACACTTCTCCTGGTCGAGCCCGGTTAAGTAAAACATATCCGAATTCTGCCTGAACCCAAAGGTCTGATCTCCCGAGCGTGGCATTTCGTCATTCGAGTTAACAATGGCAAGCGAACCGGGTTTCATTTTACGTATTAGTTTTGCACGGTTGCGGATATACATTTCTTTACGTATGGGCAGGTAACGCATATTGCTGACATTTAACGGGTTGGGAGGTGTCCTGAATTTTCTTTTAAAAAAAATTAATTTTTATCCCCTGTGTTTTGAATTCAAGTAGTATTGTTTCTATATTTGTTCCACTCACAGGCAACCAAAAGTATGAATTATTTTCAATGCCGCTAAAAGTGTTGCCGGTAAATATATCAAATCATATATAGTATGGGCAACAAATTATTCTCTTACTCCTCAATTACCAAAAAAGTGGTAATGGCCCTTGCCGGCTTGTTTCTGATTACTTTTCTGGTTATCCATCTGGCAATCAACCTGCTGTTGCTTTGCAACGATGACGGGGCTGCCTACTCGGTGGCCGTTGAGTTTATGACCACCAATCCCCTGATCAAAATAATGGAGATATTCCTTTTTGGTGGCTTCGCTATCCACATCCTCATAGGAGTGATCATTCAGATACAGAACTGGATGGCAAGGCCCGTGCGGTATAAGGTCGAAGGATATTCGCATCTTTCGTTTTTCTCGAAGTATATGATACATACCGGTGCGATTGTTTTTGTATTTCTGTGTGTTCATTTCTTTAATTTCTATTTTGTAAAACTGGGCTGGGTAAGTCCTCCGGAAGGTATTTCGGAACACGATTTTTACAGTATGGCAACCTTACTCTTCGCTGACAGGTTCTATGCCATTTTGTATGTTGTGCTGATGATATTCCTGGGATTTCACCTGCATCATGCTTTTCAGTCGGCATTTCAATCATTGGGGTTAAATCACACCAAGTACACACCTTTTATTAAAGTGCTTGGCACCATTTATTCAATTGTGGTACCACTGGGGTATGCATCTATTCCCTTGTTTTTCACATTTTTCAAGTAACAGGTATATTAAATGGCTGATTGACAGCACATAAAAGTATAATTTGTATGGCAAAACTTAATTCAAAAATACCACAGGGGCCGGTAGCTGCTAAATGGAGCAGTTATAAAGATCATAGTGGCCTTGTAAATCCCGCCAATAAAAGGAAGCTCGATATTATTGTTGTAGGAACCGGGCTTGCCGGGGCATCGGCAGCGGCCTCATTAGGCGCTTTGGGATTTAAAGTCAAAGCCTTCTGTTACCAGGACAGCCCTCGTCGTGCCCACAGTATTGCCGCACAGGGCGGTATCAATGCATCAAAAAACTATCAGAACGACGGCGACAGCGTTTACCGTCTTGTTTTACGATACAATTAAAGGTGGCGATTACCGTGCCCGCGAAGGAAATGTGTACCGCCTTGCCGAAGTCAGCGGGAATATTATCGATCAATCCGTTGCACTGGGTGTACCTTTTGCACGCGAATACGGCGGACTGCTCGATAACCGATCGTTTGGCGGAGCCCAGGTTTCGCGCACCTTTTATGCACGCGGTCAAACCGGGCAGCAGTTATTGCTTGGCGCATACAGTGCCATGAGCCGGCAGGAAAGCCTGGGTAACGTAGTGTCGTATATAAGGCACGAAATGCTTGATGTAGTTATAATCGATGGTCGCGCCAGGGGAATTATTGCCCGTAACCTGGTAAGCGGAGAAATTGAACGACATTCGGCACATGCCGTAGTGCTTGCAACCGGAGGTTACGGAAATGTATTCTTCCTCTCGACCAATGCCATGGGCAGCAATGCTACTGCCGTATGGAAAGCCTATAAGAAAGGTGCCTTTTTCGGGAATCCCTGTTTTACGCAGATACACCCAACCTGTATTCCGGTTCACGGCGACTTTCAGTCGAAACTCACACTGATGAGCGAAAGCCTGCGTAACGATGGCCGTATATGGGTGCCGAAACGTATGGAGGATGTTGAACCGCTTCGTCATAATAAACTTAAACCCAAAGATATTCCCGAAGAAAACCGCGACTACTACCTCGAACGCCGATACCCGGCTTTCGGAAACCTGGTGCCGCGTGATGTGGCTTCGCGTGCCGCCAAGGAGCGCTGCGATGCAGGCTTTGGTGTTGGCGAAACCGGTCTGGCAGTGTTCCTCGATTTTGCTGATTCCATCAAACGACTCGGCCGCAATGTTATCGAAGAGCGCTACGGCAATCTTTTCCAGATGTACCAGAAAATTGTGGACGAAAACCCATACGAAAACCCTATGATGATATATCCGGCCGTGCATTACACCATGGGCGGGCTGTGGGTTGATTATGAGCTTATGTCGACAGTACCAGGATTATTTGTTGCCGGCGAAGCCAATTTCTCCGACCACGGCGCAAACCGCCTGGGTGCTTCGGCGCTTATGCAGGGACTGGCCGACGGGTATTTCGTGTTGCCTTATACCATGCAGAATTACCTGGCCGATCAGATCAACGTTCCACGGTTCAGTACCGACTTGCCTGAATTTTCAGAAGCAGAGAAACAGGTTCAGGAAAGGATTACCAAGCTTTTCGAAATTAAAGGAAGCAAACCTGTTGATCATTTCCACCGCCTGCTGGGAAAAATAATGTGGGAATATGTTGGCATGGCCCGCAACAAGGAAGGGCTTAAGAAAGCAATAACAGAGATCCGTGAACTAAGAGCTGAATTCTGGAAAGACGTAAAAATCACCGGCGAAAACTCAGAAGTTAATCCTGAACTCGAAAAAGCCGGTCGTGTTGCCGATTTCCTCGAGTTAGGCGAACTGATGGCCATGGATGCCCTGAACCGCGAAGAATCATGCGGTGGCCATTTCCGTGAGGAATACCAGACTCCTGAGGGAGAAGCCCTGCGTAACGATAAAAAATTCATGTACGTATCGGCCTGGGAATACCAGGGCGACGACAAGGAACCGAAGCTAAACAAGGAAGAGCTGGAATATGAGGCAATTGAAGTGAAGCAAAGGAATTATAAGTAAAGGGGTTAGGTTTTTGGGATTAGGGTTTAGAGGTCTGACTTCAAAATTTTACATGAATAAGATGTTTATCCTTTTGCCAAAAGTTAGCAATTTTATAATAACGAACGAGGTTCAGTTTCCGTATAAAACTACTAAACTTACTCCACCCTAAACCCTTAACCCTAAAACTTAAACCCTTAAAAAAGATGGAAAACAAAAAGGTAGAATCATTCAAAGATCTATTTGTCTGGCAAAAGGGAATTGAACTGGTAAATGATATGTATAAGGTTACCAAACGTTTTCCGAAAGAGGAGTTGTATTGTTTAACAAACCAGAGCCGGAGAGCAGCCATATCAATACCATCCAATATTGCAGAAGGCTGGGGAAGAGGAACGACTAAAAACTATATACAGTTTCTGGAAATAGCCCGCGGATCACTTTTTGAACTTAACACGCTCATAATCATTGCAACGAATCAGGATTATATAAGCATGGAAAATTGCACTGAAATTGAAAACAAAATAAATGAAACAGGGCGAATGCTTAATGCATTAATAACGAAGCTCGAAAGTAAAAACAATTAACAATTAAGGAACAGAGGAATCGATTTATGGACGGCCCAACTTAATATCACCACCCTAAATCCCAACCCCTAATCCCTAAACCCTTTTACGATGGATTTCACACTCAAAATATGGCGTCAGAAGAATGCCAAAGCCAAAGGCAAATTTGCCACTTATAAAATTAATGGCATCAGCGAAAGCAGTTCATTCCTCGAAATGCTTGATGTATTCAACGATCAGCAGGTTACTAAGGGCGAAGACCCTGTAGTATTCGACCACGACTGCCGCGAAGGCATATGTGGTACCTGCAGCCTTTATATCAACGGACGCCCCCACGGTCCCGACGATGCTGTTACCACCTGCCAGCTGCATATGCGCAAGTTTAAGGATGGCGATACCATTGTGATTGAGCCATGGCGCTCGAAGGCTTTCCCTGTTATCCGTGACCTTATGGTCGACAGGCAGGCATTTGATAAAATAATACAGGCCGGCGGTTTTATTTCGGTTAATACCGGGGGAATTCCCGATGCCAATGCTATTCTGATTCCCAAGCAGGATGCGGACTCGTCAATGGATGCCGCCTCATGTATAGGTTGTGGCGCTTGTGTGGCTGCCTGTAAAAATGCATCGGCTATGTTGTTTGTTGCGGCAAAAGTATCGCACCTGGCCCTGCTGCCACAAGGTAAAGCTGAAAAAACACGCCGTGTCGAAGCTATGGTTGCCAAAATGGATGAACTGGGTTTCGGAAATTGCACCAATACCGGGGCATGCGAGGCTGAATGTCCGAAAGAAATATCGATCGAGAATATTGCCCGTATGAATCGTGAATTCCTGGGAGCAAAAATAGGCTCGCAGAAAAAACAAGTAAAACAAGGCGGATTTTAATCCGCTTTTTTTATTTCTACTATTGCGTTTTAAAAAATCAGGAACCAAACCAAAAATGAAAAAGTCGATCTTTTTAATATTATCAGTATTTATATGTTTCAACTCGTTCTCTCAAAGGATGTTAGTTTCGTGGAGTCAACAAAATATTGAGGATTACACAAGAGAAATGTATGATGCAGCCCAAAAACTTACATCCTCACAACTCTTATCCAAAAATTTAGACGACAGAAGCTGGAGTGCTGTTTTCCTCACCCAAAACGCTTCAATAAATAACTATTCAGAAGATAGTAGTTATTTGAAAGGGCTTGCAAATCAGATAACGAACCGTACTGAGACAAAATTAAAGGGGACAAGCAGATTAATTATCTGGGATCGAATAATTAGTGGTGATATCATTTTCGAAGGCAAAGGCCTGGTATTTGACAACGATTTATTTAAAGTTGGTGGCAGAGCAAATCAAATACTCCAAAATTTAACACATAAGAACTTTGGATTTGTAACTATCAACTCAACCGAAAAAGAACTTGAGGAATTAAAAAACAATTGGTTAGATTTTTTGGCTAATATCCCAGTAGAGGAATATAAATCCACTGAATACATAAATGCGAAAATCCAAGCAATATGCAGCTTAACTGCTATTGAAGCTTTAATTATTTCATTGCAAGACAATCCAACTAAAGATCAAATTACAAAAAACTGCTTAAAGAAGGTATATAATTTGGACAAAATGCCAAAAGAAAAAGGCTCCTCAGCAATTTTTTGCAATCCTGACACCTATACATACGCAAACCTGAATATTTTATTCGGAGGGAAGAAACCCTATGACACAAAAGATGCTAAATGGTGGCTGAAATTCTGGAATAAAAATCAGAATAATTTGATTTGGAATGATGAAAAAGGAGTTTATGAATTAAAAAAATAACTTCGGCTGATAAAGGATATTAAAATGAGGTTGTCTGTAATTATTGGAACATTTGAAGTCATTATAAACGATCCTGATAAATCGGGACAAGTTGCACTGCCTGAAAATTGTTCAACTGTTTAATACCACAGTGCTTTACCTGTATATTGCTAGCTCAAATCCTTAAGTAACTAATTGCCTTTTACCTGTTTACCATTTTTTAAACTATACATCTTAACCAATTGAATTATGAAAAAACATCTGCTGACCCTCGCGGTACTCGTGGGATTTATTGCTACTGCATTTGCACAAAAAGCACCGATCAAATTCGGGCAAATTACCAAAGAAGAACTCACCAACAATGTGTACCCGCCCGATACCAGTGCACCTGCTGTTGTATTGTGCGATTATGGTTTTTTTACCGACAGCAGGTATCATACTGTAAGGGTATTAAGAATAAAAATCCTGAAAAAAGAAGGATACGAGTGGGCTAACCAAACCTTTAACACCGACTCGAGAACTGATATACGCGGTATTACTTATAACCTCGAAAACAACCAAATTGTTGAAACCAAGCTGAAAAGTGAATCTATATTCAAAACCAGGATCACCGAAAATTATTACGAGATGCGGGTAGCCATGCCAAATGTTAAGGTCGGCTCCATAATCGACATACAATTTATGTACGACGGCATTCCCTATGAATGGGATTTTCAGCTTGAGATCCCGGTTGTACACAGCGAGCTGGTGATTGAACCCAGCAGGTATGTAACCTACCAGAAAAACTACTTCGGATATATTCCGCTAACTTTGAATACATCCAGCCGTTGGGTATCGCAGGATGTGCCGGCCTTCAAGATTGAGCCCTATATGACTTCATCGAAAAATTACAGGTCGCGGTTCGAATTCGATGTTTCCAATATCTCGTTCCCTGGCTATTTCCGTGCAATAGCCTCAACCTGGCCTGCTGTGCGCGATTTTTTGTATGGAAGCACCTATTTCGGAACTGTTTTGGAGAGTGATAGCTATATCAAAGCAAGCGCAAAAGAAATAAAATCACGGTGCACTACCGAGGAAGAAATGATTAAAATGGCTTTCGCTTATGCCCGGCAAATCAAATGGGATAAATCAAGCAGGTTATTTACCGAAAAAACATCGCTGAACACTGTTTATAAAGAAGGAAAAGGCAATTCGTGCGAAATAAACCTTGCCCTGGTTCAATTGCTACGCCGGCTCGACCTTGATGCCGGACCCGTTATTATGAGCACACGCAGCAATGGCCGAATTTCGGCATTCCGCCCCAGCCTGAATAAGCCTAACTACGTAATTGCTGCCATATTTACCGAAAAGGACACCCTCCTTCTCGATGCCACCGAAGCCCACAGCCCTTATTACCTGCTGCCTATGCGCGCTTTAAACGGTCAGGGGCAGTTTATGGATAAATCACGAACAGGCTGGGTTTCGCTGGCAGCCGATAAAAAAGACAAGCAAATGGTAATGTATAGCCTTTCGATTGAAGACGATATGAGCCTGAAAGGTAAACTCTCGTATTCAAAAGGCGATTATGCTGCACTTGATTTCCGCAACGATTACGAGGATTTTAATAGCGAAGATGAATACCTTGCCGACTATAAATCCGGTAAAAAAGGCCTGAAAATTGTTTCCCATAAAATCGATAATCTTGACAGTATATACAAACCGATCACCGAAGAGTTTGAAGTTATGATCAATAATTCGGTAAGCGATATCGATGGCGAATTATATATCGTACCGTTGTTATACGATCAGATGAAGGAAAACCCGTTTAAAGTAGCTGACAGAAAGTACCCCATCGATTTCGGATACCTACGCGATAACACTTTTATCGTTAATTACTCTTTCCCTCAAGGATATACAGTGGTAAACCTGCCGGAATCCATATCGTTAAAATTACCCGGCTCTTCGGCTACATTTACCTGTAAATCAACCGTTACCGAAGGCAAGATCACGGTTATGTACAAAATGAATATCAACAAAAGTGAATTTGTGCAAACCGAATATGCCGACCTGCGCGAATTTTACAACCAGGTCGTAACCAAACAGGCTGAACCTATTGTGCTTAAGCGGAATTAACAATCGAAAACTTTGTAAACATAACTATCTCAACGCATTAACTTCAAACATCAAAATCAATATGCTATGAATACAATGTATCTCATTTCGGCTGGGATAGAAAAGTGAAATGTAGGTTTTGATGTTTGTAAAGCTATAGGAAGGAATGCATAAGTCATGGTTGCTGCGACGAATTTACTGTCATTGGATAATTTTACTTTTACGAAGCCAGCGAAGCTGAACGTCCGAAAGGAATTTCGATCGAAAATAGTAAGCGGATGCATCATGAATTTGGGTGTAGCATCAGGATCACAGCTAAAACAAATTATACAAAGTGGATTCTTATACTTAATTTTGTTACTGTTGTCACGATTTACAAGTTTATTAAGTATTCATTTACACCAGATACCCGAATAATTTTTACCTGCTCACCTTTATTTGAAATATAAATCTTTAACTTCAATTCTAATGATAAAAAATCTGCTGGTACTTTTGATACTTTGGGGAATCATGGCTACTGCATTTGCACAAAAAACACCGATCAAATTCGGGCAAATTACCAAAGAAGAACTCACCAACAATGTGTATCCGCCCGATACCAGCGCAGCTGCTGTTGTATTGTGCGATTATGGATATTTTAATGAGTATGATTTCCAATCACAGAAAATAAGAGTTTTACGGATTAAAATTCTTAAAGAGGATGGCTGTGTTTGGGCAAACCAGTCCTTTAACCTAAGTTACAAACCCGACATCAGTGGTATCACTTACAATCTTGAGAATGGAGAAATTGTCAAAACCAAGCTTAAGAAAGAATCCATCTTCAGAACGAAGACTTTCGAGAACTATTATGAAACGAACATTACTATGCCTAATGTGAAAGTTGGATCAATCATTGACATACAGATCATGTACCTCCAAATTCCAAGCGAATGGGATTTCCAGCAGGAAATACCAGTGGTATATAGTGAACTCAATATTGAGCCACTTCATTTTTATAAGTACAGTAGAAATTACTTCGGTTACATTCCGCTTGATGTAAACACTAATAACCGATGGATAATAAATAATGCACCGGCTTTCAAGTCAGATACTTTCATGACTTCATCAAAAAATTACAGGACAAGGATAGAGTTTGAACTTGAAGAGTTTTCAAGTCAAGGTTACTCTCGTCCTAAATCTTTCAATGGAAAACCCTATCAAGATGTACAGAGAGATTATTATCAATCATATTCAAAATCATGGGAAAACGTTCGAGATTTGCTTTATGGTGTAGAGAAAATCCAAAAGTATGATTATCTGGCAACTTTATATGAACTTTTTGGAAAGGCGTTGGAAAACGATTCTTATTTAATAGAAGTTGTGAAAAATATAAAATCGAAATCTCTTACCCTGGATGAAACAATTAAGACAGCTTACGAATATTCGAAATTAATCAGCTGGGACAAAACAAGTCGTTTTCTGTCAACTAGTGGCAACCTAAATGATGCAATTAAAGAAGGAAAAGGTAATTCGGCTGATATTAACCTTGTACTTGTGCAATTATTACGAAAACTCGGTCTTGATGCAGGCCCAGTAGTTTTAAGCAACAGAACCAACGGCCGGCTTTCGGAATTTCACCCAAGTATTCATAAACTTAATTACGTTATTGCTGCTGTTTTTACTGAAAAAGATACCCTGCTTCTTGATGCAACTGAGAAAAATTGTCCTTACTATTTATTGCCCATGCGCGCTTTAAACGGGCAGGGCCAGTTTATGGATAAATCACGAACGGGTTGGGTTTCGCTGGCAGCCGATAAAAAAGACAAGCAAATGGTAATGTATAGCCTTTCGATTGAGGATGATATGAGCCTGAAAGGTAAACTCTCGTATTCAAAAGGCGATTATGCTGCACTTGATTTCCGCAACGATTACGAAGATTTTAATAGCGAAGATGAATACCTTGCCGACTATAAATCCGGTAAAAAAGGCCTGAAAATTGTTTCCCATAAAATCGATAATCTCGACAGCATATACAAACCGATCACCGAAGAGTTTGAAGTTATGATCAATAATTCGGTAAGCGATATCGATGGCGAATTATATATCGTACCGTTGTTATACGATCAGATGAAGGAAAACCCGTTTAAAGTAGCTGACAGAAAGTACCCCATCGATTTCGGATACCTGCGCGATAACACTTTTATCGTTAATTACTCTTTCCCTCAAGGATATACAGTGGTAAACCTGCCGGAATCCATATCGTTAAAATTACCCGGCTCTTCGGCTACATTTACCTGTAAATCAACCGTTACCGAAGGCAAGATCACGATTATGTACAAAATGAATATCAACAAAAGTGAATTTGTGCAAACCGAATATGCCGACCTGCGCGAATTTTACAACCAGGTCGTAACCAAACAGGCTGAACCTATTGTGCTTAAGCGGAATTAAAAATCGAAAATTTTGTAAACATAACTATACTCACTCATTATCTTCTACATCAAAATCCTTTTACGATGAAACCAATGTATCTCATTCCGGCCTGGCTGTTTACTATTAAGTATCGGAATTACAACACAACTGCATGCAGGCACTGTAAAGTATCGTGTGGCTGACATCCCCGGCCAGTTGCTTAAAGATGCCAAGGCTGTAGTGCGGAATGAAGAAATAGTGGTGGATATAAAGGCGAATGGCAAGCTGGTGCAAACTGTAACTTATGCCATTACCATACTGAACAAGAACGGGAAATCGAAATCGTACTTTATGCATCCCTATGATAAAAGCATGAAGGTGAGCGGAATAAAAGCCACGTATGTTTGATGAATCAGGCAATGAGATTAAAAAACAGGGTGGCTTTAAAATACTTGATTACGCAATGATAACCGAAGGAAGCACCTATGATGACGACCGTATAAAAGCAATCGACCCTGAACAGTTCGACTATCCGTTATACCATTGAATATACCTATGAAGTAACCTATTCAGGCGTATTGCAATATCCCGGCTGGTATCCGGTTAAAGATTTTAATGTTGCTGTAGAACAATCGAAGTACACACTTATAGTTTCGAAGGATGCGACCTGCAGGTTTTTTGAGCAGAATATCTCGTCACCGGTAAAACCGCTTAACACTTCTGATGGCACAATTTATAAGTGGGAACTAACCGATAAACCCGCCATAAACTACGAAAGTTTCAGTCCGTCACTTTTTGATTTTACTCCAATAGTACTTATAGCCCCCTCGCAGATAAATGTCGAAGGTTACGAAGGCAATATCGAAACCTGGACCGGTTTTGGCCTCTGGATCAACCAACTGAACAAAGGAAGAAACAACCTCGATGATCTATCAAAAGCCAGAATAAGGGGAATAACTTCAGGCATTACCGATGATCGGGCCAAGATTACGAAGCTGTATGAGTATATGCAGAATAAAACCCGCTATGTAAGTATTACGGTCGGGATCGGTGGTTTTCAGCCTTTCGATGCAGCAACCGTCGACCGGCTTTCGTATGGCGATTGCAAAGCGCTTTCGAATTATATGAAATCAATACTCGAAGTGGCGGGCATCAGCTCGAGGTATACGCTTGTTTTTGCAGGCGAAAACTACCCGGGTGTAAGGACTGAACTTCCCTTCGAAGCCAGTTTAATCACGTGATTCTGTGCGTGCCTATGGCAACAGGATACCATTTGGCTCGAATGTACCAGCCAAAGGAAGCCCTTTCAATTACCTGGGCTCATCGACCAGTAACCGCGAAGCACTGGTAATTGATGAAAGCGGCGGGAAACTGGTGCGCACACAGGTGATGCAACCCGAAAACAACCTCGAAAGCCCGCAAAGCCGATATTACACTCGACAAAACAGGAAGTGGTTTTGCAAGGGTGCAAACACGTTATTACGGAGCAACTTACGATCAATATGTGCCCATACTTATGAGCGACCAAACGGATAGGAAAAAATACGTGACACGAAAAATCCATATCCCCAACTTCGAACTCGACGATTTCAGTATTCAGGAAACCAAGGCGGAATTACCTTATGTTACCGAAAATCTGAACTTGTCACTCACCAACTACTGCACCCGTGTGGGCGACAAACTGATGCTCTGCCTCAACTGTAATGAATAAATTAAGTGAATCCCCTTTTCAGGATGCAAAACGAAATACTGTAGTATCATTCAAATGGCCTGTCTTCGAGATCGATACGGTTACCTACGATCTGCCCGAGGGCTTTACCTTAGAGAAAATTCCTGCCAAAGTTACGTTAACCTCCGATTTTGGATACTATACAACCGAAGTAACTAAAACAGGTTCAAGGCTTCAGTATATACGTACTTTCAAGGTTTTTAAAGCTGAGCACCCTATCGACCGGTACGACGAAATCGTGGCTTTTTTCGAAAAAATTGTTACAGCCGACGAAAACAAGGTGATGCTAACACAGGGTGATGTAAGGCATAGATCGTTGAGCACGTTGCAGCTTGTTCGGATTAACCAATTGCACGAAGCGACTTCAGGATCTTACCAGGTTATCAGCTATATTTGCGCTGAGTTGCTGCAATTCCGGTAATAGGACAAAAAAAATATCCGGATCATGAAAAAGCCCCTGAAAAAAATTTTAATCAGCCTCGGACTTATTATCACTGGCTATTGTGTTATTTGGATTAGCGTACCTGATTATTTCCAAATCGGAGGTTAAAAAAATGTCGCCGATTGATACAGGCGAAATCACTCCTGATGTTTTTGCTGTCCGCGATTCATTTGTAAACATGTTCCTGGTGAAGGATAGCATTCATTATATAGCTGTTGATGCCGGCAATAAACCCGCGGATATAGCCGAAGAACTAAAAAAACTCAAAATAAATCCTGAGCAGGTTATTGCGGTATTGCTCACTCATACCGACGGCGATCATGTTGCGGCTCTCAAATTGTTTAAGAATGCTAAAATCTATCTTTCGAAACAGGAAGAGCAATTGCTGAACGGAGAAAAATCAAGATTTTTTGTTTTTGGAAACAATATCGGCACAACAGACTATTTATTGCTCAACGACCAGCAAACCATTACCATCGGTAATACAAAAATCAAAGGCATTTTAACCGAAGGACATACCCCTGGTTCGATGTGTTATGTAATAAACGACAAATACCTTTTTACCGGCGATGCAATAAGTCTGAAAGAAGGAAGGATTGGTAAATTCAACAAGTTTTTTAATGTGGACACCAAAACTGCCGTTAAATCAATGGGTCTCCTTGCCGGGTTAGAGGGTATAGAATATATTTTTACGGCCCATTACGGCTATACTTCCGATTATAAAAAAGCTATTTCAGGGTTATAAAAACTGCTACCCGCCCGCACATATTGCCATCTCAAAGTATATTCTTATATTTACCATCCGGTAAAAGTTGCTGGTTTTTAATGATACGAAGACCATTAACAAGAACTGTTTAAAGTGGATTATTCATTGTTTCAAAGTTTCCTAAAAAAGATATATGTTCCGGAAAATCATTTTACTCACTATCCTGATAAACGCGGTTATGAACGTATCGGCACAAAATATTATCACCGACCGGCCCGACCAAACCGAATCAGCAGCTGTAGTTCAGGTTAAAAGCTTTCAACTCGAAAGTGGTTTATTGCTTGGCTATTCAGGTAAAAACAGCACTGCCCAACAACAACTCATTATACCAACAGCCTTATTGCGGTATGGTCTAACAAAAAATATTGAGTTGCGGTTGGTCGAACAACTCGAAAATGTAAAAATTACCGAAACATCGGCCAACACCTTCGGATTAAGCGATATAGAACTCGGAGCCAAAATCCACCTGTTTACATGTAAAAGAAAAACCACCGATATTGCGTTTCTCTCGCATCTGGTTATTCCGAGTGGGTCGAGTGGAATAGGTGGCGAAACCTTCGGATCGGTTAACAAAATAGCCTTTGCACATACAATATCTGACTTTTTAGGCGCGGGTTTCAATGTAGGTTATGATTATTTTGGCACAGGAAAAGGCGATTTCACCTATTCATTTGTTTTGGGTGCCGGGCTTGGCGATAAGCTGAGTATTTTTGCCGAAACCTATGGCGAAAATGTTGAATTCGAAAATTGGTTTTCGAATTTCGATACCGGGATTACTTACCTGGTAAACAGAAATTTTCAGCTCGATGCTTCATTCGGCATAGGCTTGAATCATACCATGAAATACTTTTCGACAGGTTTCAGTTGGAATATTAAAAATAGTAGATAGGTCATAAACCTGTCAAAAAGAAAAACGGGTCTCAATCAGAAAAAACTTCCAAAAACGATCAAAATGGATCTTGAGTGGATACTTGAAATAAACCCCATACTACTGGCTCTTATTGCCACATTATTTACCTGGGCTCTTACAGCGGCCGGTTCTTCGATGGTGTTTTTCTTTAAAAGCATTAATCAGAAAGTACTTAACTCCATGCTGGGTTTTGCTGCAGGTGTTATGATAGCAGCCAGTTTCTGGTCGCTGTTAAAACCGGCAATCGAAATGGCCGAAGAAAGCGGCACACCCGGCTGGATCCCTGCTGTGATAGGCTTCCTGTCAGGAGGTGCATTTTTATTGCTGGTCGATAAAATATTACCTCACCTCCATATGGGCTTATCGACTGACAAAGCCGAAGGGATAAAAACCTCGTGGCAAAGGAGTGTTTTGCTCGTTTTGGCAATTACCTTGCACAATATTCCTGAAGGATTAGCCGTGGGAGTAGCTTTCGGGGCATTGGCCAACAACCCTGATACCGGATTACTGGCAGGAGCTATTGCCCTGGCCATAGGTATAGGCCTGCAGAATTTCCCTGAAGGAGCTGCTGTTTCCATTCCACTGCGACGCGAAGGATTTTCGAGGTTAAAAGCCTTTAACTACGGACAAATGTCGGGTATAGTCGAGCCTATTGCCGGTGTTGCCGGGGCATACCTTGTGTTAACCATGACACCGCTTCTGCCCTATGCCCTGTCGTTTGCTGCCGGAGCCATGATATTTGTGGTGGTCGAAGAACTTATACCCGAATCGCAGACCGGCAACGAAACCGATCTGTCGACCATTGGAGCCATGATAGGATTTGCCACTATGATGGTACTTGATGTGGCGCTTGGTTAAAACCATGCGATTTTAGGTATTCAATTTTCAATCACATCCGGAAAATGTGATGCTGATCTTACACTACTGCTCATTTCCTTAGCCATTTTCACTGTTTCCAACTCCCGGAAAAAACCTTACCTTTGGCCGTAAGTTTTAATCCCCGAAAAAACAATGAAATTCAGTGATATTATAGGGCAGGAGGCTTTGAAACATCGGCTCAGGAACACAGTTTCAGGTAATCGTGTAAGCCATGCACAGCTATTCCTTGGTCCCGAAGGTTCGGGCAAAATGGCGCTTGCCCTTGCATATGCACAATATATCAACTGCCGTAAGCGCACACCCGACGATTCGTGTGGCGAGTGCCCTTCGTGTAAAAAATATTCAAAGTTAATTCATCCCGACCTGCATTTCCTTTACCCTATTAACAGCACCAAGGAAGTTACAGGAACTAAAATATTATGTAAGGACTTTATTACTCCCTGGCGTGAGTTTCTGCAGGAAAACAAGTACTACATTGCTTTGCCCGACTGGTACGAAAAAATAGGCATCGAGAAAAAACAGGGTTTTATTAATGCCGACGATGCCGATGGTATAAACCGCACACTTGCTTACAAGGCTTACGAAGCCGAGTATAAAGTGATGATCATCTGGATGCTCGAAAAAATGAATATTACCTCGGCCAATAAACTGCTGAAAAACCTCGAGGAACCACCCGACAAAACCCTGTTTATACTTATTTGCGAAAACCAGGAGCAGGTTATTGCCACCATTCTTTCGCGTGCTCAGCTCATAAAAATACCGTCAATTCCTGATGATGATATACAGCAGGGGCTCGAAAGCGTTCATGAAATTGAGCCGGCGAAAGCGAAGAAAATTGCCCGTCTTTCCGACGGCAATTATACCACCGCCTTAATGCTTGCAGGCAAATCAGGAGCCGGCACCGTATCACTGGAGGCCGAACAGGAACGGTTTACGGTTTTCCGCGAATGGATGCGGCGTTGCTTTACCATTGCCGGAAAGCTGAAAGACTATGATAAACTTCAGGAAACCATACCCTCGCTCTTAGGCGACGGCAGCCGTGAGAAACAGAAAGAGTTTTTAACATACAGCCTCAATATGTTCAGGATATGCCTGCAATACAATGTTGGCAACCATCACCTGGTAAGGCTCGATGGCGAAGAGCTCGATTTTGTGAAAAATTTCTCCCCTTTTATTCATCCCAGGAATATCGGATATTTCGAGGAAGAGTTCAACCGTGCCATCTTTCACATCGAACGTAATGCCAATGCACTCATTGTTTTAACTGACCTCTCGCACCTTATAGCCAGGATATTAAAGATTCAGGCAACACCTCAAACCAAAAAAGTGTAAATTTGTCAGTTCGCAACCGGATGCACGTCAGCAATCAATGCCCTAGTGCACTTATCCGGTAAATACTAATAAAGCGCATCCTCCGTTAGTTAATAGCAACCCTGGTGGAGGGAATATTTTTTTACTCAACATGGAAGAAAACATATTACTGAATATACCCAACAAGGAATTAATTGCATCGCGCGGATGCTGCGTTAACGGCTCCCATGCTCCGGGAAAAGCCGGTTCGGAGCAGAAATGCGCCAAGCTGGCTGTTTATAACTGGCTGAGCGATATCCCCTTACCCCCCGGAGCCACCAGGTTCGATTGTGCAGAGGTGAGGTTTAAAAATAACCACAAGGACTTTTTCCGCATACCGGCAAGCCTTCATATTTATGCTGGCGATATTGTGGCCGTTGAAGCTTCGCCCGGGCACGACATCGGCATAGTAACCCTTACCGGTGAAACCGCCAGGATGCAAATGCTGCGCAAAAATGTTAACCATAAGAAAGAAGACATACGTAAGCTTTACCGCAAAGCCAAACAGGCCGACATCGACAAATGGATGACTGCCATTTCGCACGAAAATGCAGCACTTTATAAAACAAGGGTTGCCGCTTTGAAGCTTGGGCTTAAAATGAAAGTGAACGATGTTGAATACCAGGGCGACGACACTAAGGCCATATTTTATTATACCGCCGAGGACAGGGTCGATTTCAGGGAACTGATAAAAATTCTGGCCGATGAACTCAAAATCAGGATCGAAATGCGGCAGATCGGTATGCGGCAGGAAGCAAGCAGGCTTGGTGGCATAGGCTCCTGTGGCCGCGAATTATGCTGCTCAACATGGATAAGTGGTTTCAACTCCGTTTCCACAGCTGCTGCACGGGTTCAGCAATTATCGCCAAACCCTCAGAAGCTAGCCGGGCAATGCTCAAAACTGAAATGCTGCCTCAATTACGAAGTGGAAGCCTATAACGATGCGCTGAAAGATTTCCCCGACGAAAATTCGGTGATCAAAACCAGGGAAGGCGATGCCTTGCTGCAAAAAATCGACGTCTTTGGAGGAACCATGTGGTTTGCCTATAAAGGGAAAGAACACGAAATGCATGCCCTGCCATTAGCCGCAGTTAAGGAGCTTATCGCGATGAATAAAGCTGGTAAAACGCCTGATAAAATTGAAAATCACACCCTTAAACAGGAAAAAATACCTACAGTAAGCCTGGTGGTTGCAAGTGAAGATTTGCATCGCTTCGACAAAAAGAAACAATCCAGGAAAAAATCATCAAAACGACAATAAGGCTATGGTTTCCGTCAAACGTATGTTCAGCAAAAGATTCACAGGTACTGCAGTAGCTATGATCGTGATAATGATTGGATTATCGGCATGCAATAACGATGTGTTCCATAACCAGACCGTGCATTTAAAAAACAGTGATTGGAAAGCCACCGATACTTTATACTATAACTTCGTGTCGGAGGACACACTCGAATTGTACGATTTTTATTTTGAAGTCCGCAATACAACCGACTACGATATGCAAAACCTGTATCTTTTTATTACGGCGTTTTACCCCGGCGATACGTATTCGGTCGATACCGCCGAATGCATTCTGGCAGCACCCGATGGAAAATGGTACGGAAAAGGTCTGGGCAAACATAAGGATAACAGGTTCCTTTTCCGTAAAGGTGTAAGGTTTCGCAAAGCCGGGAAACATACTATTGCGGTAAACCAAGCCATGCGTAAAGAAAATCTGCACGGTATATCGGATATAGGCATCATTTTAAAGAAACAGAACAATTAATCCCAAACCGGGTAAATATGCTGACATTCAGGCTAAAGCCGGAGGCAGAATCAGCCTGTTTACCATTTACCAAAAAGATACTCCTGAATACGATACAATTCAGATCACGAACAAAAAAAATAGTGTAACAGCATGAAGAAAAACCTGAATGAAAACGATTGGGTGAAGAAATTCTGGCAATTTTTTTTTATTTCCCTTTTGTTTATTGCCTTGTTTTTTACTGCGATGTCCTTAGGCTGGTTAGGATTTATGCCATCGTTCGAAGAACTCGAGAATCCGAAAAGCAAGCTTGCTTCGGAGGTCATTTCGGCCGACCAGAAAGTGCTGGGCTCCTTTTACCTCGAAAACCGTTCGAATATTCATTATTCCGAATTATCGCCCTGGCTGGTAAAAGCGCTTATTGCCACCGAAGATTCGCGTTTCGAACAACATTCGGGTATCGACGGTAAGGCCCTTGCCCGCGCCGTTATAGGCATGATAACAGGTACCGACAAAGGTGGTGGCAGCACCATCACGCAGCAGTTGGCCAAAAACCTTTTCCCGCGCAAGCGTCATTATACCATTTTCGGTGTGGGATTTGCCAAACTCAAGGAATGGGTCACAGCTATTAAGCTTGAACGTAACTATACCAAGGAAGAAATACTTGCTTTATACCTGAATACAGTCGATTTCGGAAGCCTTGCTTTTGGAATAAAATCAGCATCAAAAACCTATTTCGATATTACCCCTGCCGAACTCAACTTACAGGAATCGGCCGTGTTGGTTGGCTTGCTCAAAGCGCCCTCCTACTTCCATCCGGTACGTAACAAGGAACGTTCGAAAAAACGACGCGAAGTAGTGTTGAAGCAAATGATGAAAAACGGGTATATCACCGAGCAACAATACGATTCGGTTCGCATGATGCCCCTCGACATGTCGCAATACACTTTACAGGATCATAACAGCGGTCCCGGAACTTATTTCAGGGCATATCTGCAGCAGTCGATGATGGCCGACAAACCGGTAAAAAAGAATTACGACGATCCGGATGAGTATATGGCCGATTCGGTGCGCTGGTTCCGCGATCCGGCTTACGGATGGGTTGCCAAAAACAAAAAAGCCGATGGCACCTATTACAATCTTTATAAAGATGGCCTGCGAATATATACAACCATTAACTCGCAAATGCAGAAATTTGCCGAAGAAGCCGTAACCGAACATTTATCACTCGACCTGCAGCCTGCATTTTTCAAACACTGGAAAGGGAACTCACATGCTCCCTACGATTTTTCGGATAAAAAAGGGATACAGCAACTGTTGCTGAGTTCGAAGAAGCGTTCGGACCGTTACCGCAGTATGTTGCGCGAAGGGATATCGAAAGATTCCATCGACAGGGCTTTTGCAACTCCTATTCCTATGCGCGTGTTTTCGTGGAAAGGCGATATTGATACCATTATGAGTCCGATGGATTCAATAAAATACCATAAGTGGTTTCTGCATGCCGGCCTTATGTCGATGGAGCCACAAACAGGTTATGTGCGTGCCTATGTGGGTGGCATTAACTTTCGGTTCTTTAAATACGATCACGCTGTGGTGGCCCGCAGGCAGGTAGGTTCGACCTTTAAACCTTTTGTTTATACGGTTGCCATGCAGGACGGGCAAATGTATCCGTGCACCAAGGTAGCCAACGTTCAATATTCAGTAGAGGCTAACGGCAAATTATGGTCGCCCAGCAATTCGAGCAAATACAAAGAAGGCCAGATGGTCACCCTTAAAGAAGCGCTGGCCAACTCAATTAACTGGATTTCGACCTACCTGATCAAGCGTTTTTCGCCACAGGCAGTTATAAAAGTTGCACGTAAGATGGGAATTTTCAGTCCTCTGCCTGCGGTTCCTTCTATATGCCTGGGTACGCCCGACATATCACTTTACGAAATGACCGGTGCTATGAGCACCTATGCCAATAAAGGAATTTTTGTTCAACCTTTATTCATAACACGTATTGAAGATAAACACGGAAACGTGATCTCGCAGTTTGTGCCTCACCAGGACGAAGCCATGAGCGAAGAAACCGCGTATATGATGGTGGGCCTTATGAAAGGCGTTGTCGAAAGTGGTACCGGGTCGCGACTGAGAGGGAAATATGGGCTCACCAACCCTATTGCCGGTAAAACGGGAACAACACAAAGCAATTCCGACGGATGGTTTATGGGAATAACCCCCGACCTGGTAACGGGTGTATGGGTAGGAGGCGACGATCGTACCATACGTTTCCGCAGCACTTCACTCGGGCAGGGTGCTAATATGGCATTGCCAATATGGGCATTGTATATGCAAAAGGTATACGCCGATAAATCCTTGCAACTCTCGCGTGGCGATTTTGAGAAACCTGAAGGATTGAAAGAAAATTTCTTCGACTGTTCTGATTTTGATGATATCAGTACCGAAGATGTTTTCGGGAACGATAGCGATAAATATTGATACGAATCGGGTTGTAAACCTCAAAAAAACACATAATGCTCTTACTTCCTGATGCATCAGTTATTATCCCGGCCTTTAACGAAGAAGCAGCAATCGGTCTGCTGCTGTCGGATATGCACGAAAAAGGCCTTACCGAAAAATACGAAATTATTGTAGTGAACGACGGCTCTACCGATGGCACTGCGGATATTGTAAAGAAATTCCCTGTAACACTTATCAGCCACCGGGCCAACAAAGGCTATGGAGCAGCACTCAAAACCGGCATACGTAAGGCTACCTGTAAGAAGGTAGTGATGCTCGACAGCGACGGGCAACACAATCCGGATAACCTCGGACTTATGATCGATATGCTCGACGAGTACGATATGGTTATTGGTGAACGCGGCGCCGATTCGCACCATGTGAATAACCGGCGTAAAGGCAAATATATCATCCGTAAGGTAGGCGAATACCTGGTCGACCAGAAACTTCCTGATTACAACTCAGGCTTCAGGGGATTTAACCGGGCCCTCATTTCGTCGATGCTGCACCTTATGCCCAACGGGTTTTCGTTTTCAACCACCTCGACATTAGCCTTTTTAAAAGAAGGTTACCGATATGGCACGTTCCCTATAAAAGTACTGGAGCGACAAGGTCGTAAGAGTTCTGTTCGTTTTATTAAAGATGGTTCTAAAACCTTTTTACTGCTTTTCCGCATTATCATGCTTTTCAACCCTATGAAAATATTCTTCCCGGGAAGCTTACTGGCATCCATTACCGGGATTCTATGGGGATTCTATGGGTATTTGATTTATGGTCGCTTTGCCATATCAGGAACGGTACTGCTCACTTTCGGTATGTTTATGTTTTTCTTCGGACTCTTAGCCGACCAGATTGCCATTTTGAACCGCAAAAAATCATTCTAATGTCGCTTCGTACATGAATGAAATTCACAAAAAAAACACTTGGTCTGATGCGGATGTTGAGAAACATTGGGATGCTGTAGCCGATATTTATGTAGCTGAAAACAATAAGGTTAAGGGTGCTCACGATCAGCGTTTCAGCTTCAGTATTCCGCATCTGAACCTTAAAAAAGGTTTACACATACTTAACATAAGCAGCCGCGACGGCGAAGCAGCTGAATACCTGCAGAATGCTGCGAAAGATTTGGAAATCATCAATGCCGAAATATCGCAGGGCCTTATTCGTGTGGCAGCCTCCATGCGCCCGTGGCTGAAGCATGTTAAGTTATCATCCTATTCAACACTTCCTTTCCCCGATCATACTTTCGACCGCATCCTGAGCCTCGAAACCCTCGAACATGCAGCTGATCCGGTAGCTTTTTTAAACGAATTACATCGCATTGCAAAACCCGGTGCCACCATGGTGCTGAGCTGTCCGCCGGCTAGCAGCGAGCCGGCATACAGGGTTTATACTGCATTGTTTGGCGGGCATGGTGAGGGACCGCATAAATTTCCTTCGTCACGAAAAGTAAAAAAGTGGCATGCAGCTGCCGGTTGGGAAATTATACATCACGAGGGAACCGTATTATTACCTGTAGGGCCGGTATTCCTGAAAAAAATAGCCGAAAAATTAATTCAAAAAACTCAGGGAACTTTTATATCAGAACTCGGAATCCGTCAGTTTTATGTCAGTCGAAAGCATTAACAATCTACGCGAAGTAATCAACAATAACCTATGCAACAGGTGTGGCAGCTGCGTGGGATTATCGCATGGCGACATTATTTTTTCGGATAAAACCGGGAAATATCTCCCGCAAATCATCAGAGAACCTGACAATGAAACCGCTGACCTGCTTTGGCAGGCATGTGCAGGCAAGGAATTTAACTTCCCCGATTACCGTTCGTTAATTTATCCGGATGCTGCAAATTTTCACCTGTACACAGGTACTTATCAATCGATTAACATCGGCTTTGCCGCCAAAGAAGAAATACGCAGCAAAGGAGCCAGTGGTGGCATTCTGAGTGCGATACTTATATGGTTGCTCGAACAGAAACTGATTGACGGAGCAGTAGTTACCGGTATGTCGCAAAGTGAACCCTGGCTGTCGCAAAGTTTTATTGCCACTACAGCGGAGGAAATTCTACAGGCAGCGCAGAGCAAATACATTATAACTTCGGTAAACGAAATACTTCCCGAAATAGGTCAGTTCGAAGGAAAACTGGCTTATGTGGGGCTTCCGGGGCAGGTTCAGTCCATTCGAAAGTTGCAGGCGATTAAGCATCCCTGGGTAAAAAATATCGATTATATTTTCGGGCCATTTTATGGCAACACCTTACATTTTTCATCCGTTAAGAGTTTTCTTCGATCATACGGCCATAAGGATTACCAGCAGATAAGCAAGCTGTATTTCCGTTACGGCGAATGGCCCGGTAATATGCGGGTCGAATTCAGCGACGGCAGGGTAATACAACTCCCGAAATTTCATGCCAACTACCTTATCCCCTTCCATATCCTGAAAAACAGCCTGTTATGCTCCGATCTCAGTAACGAGTTTACCGATATTTCGGGTGGCGATGCCTGGGCGCCGGTGTACGAAGAACGTGGAAAAGGTTATTCAATGGTTATTGCCCGCTCAGCAAGAGGACAGCAGTTGCTTGAAACTATGCAGAAGGATGGAGTACTTGACCTGCAGCCAATTGACGAAAACGAAGCCATTACAATGCATTCGCACGGGTACGACCTGAAGAAACGCGGTACGTTTATACGGATTAAATTCCGTAAAATGCTCGGATTGCCGGTGCCTGATTACGGTTACACCCTGGGTGGATTTACCTTTCAGCGTTATATAATGGAAGTATTCATAACACTTATGTTCCTGCTGCTGGGCACAAGGTTTATGCGTTGGTTGGTGGAGTTGCTGCCGCCGGCCTTTATTGGCAGAATATTCGAACGATCGAGGAAAATCTGGAAAAAATCGACTTATAATATCAAGCGAAGTGATTTGTAGATTAACAAATCAGGTTTTTCTGAAATTATATCAGGCTTTGGTTTTGAACTGTTAAGACTTCAATTTCTTGTACATACAAAAGGAGGGAATTGAAAACTTCATATTCCCTCCTTGTAGTTATTGAATATTTGATTTCTTACTTTGCTGACATCTTACTGATAGTCTTTTTCTCAAAAGCATAGAGGTATGCACCATCGGATGAATACTCGGCCTTTGAATTTTTACGTGCATTATAAAACGTTGCCTTACCCGTGTTTACATCAATAGCAAACTGGTCATCATTTTCCTTTTGATAAAAAGCAGTTGTTCCATAAATACCGTTGAAATCGCCCGTTTTGGTTCTCATAGCCCAAACCAGAGCACCCGTAGCCATACTATGGGCGCTTACACCTTTCGAACCAATAATTATTACGTTATTCTTGTTAACATCGGCCCCTAGTGATGCCGGATGGATAATTTTTTCAGCTAAGGAAATATCGTCATCAGCCAGATTTACTTCATATAACTCCTTACCTGTCCGATAATCTACCCGATACAAAGCTTTTCCACTGCATACTATTAGTGCATCATTATCAGGAAACATATTAGAGATGCCTTTTTTAAAGCGTTCGCTTTCCCAGGCCTGTTTACCATCACTTACATTGAAAGCCTGCACATTGTATGGCCTAACATTTTGATAACTAACTGATTTGTAAGTAGTAGTAGTTGTTCCATTAGGGCCGGTTTCAGTTTTTTCAGTAATGCCCTGTACTTCGACAGCACCACCTACCTGGAGTAAGATTTTATCTTCAATTTTATATAAGCCGGGGATCGCTCGGGCATCCTTAATTTCGGGTGAGGTCCACACTAATTTTCCGGAATTAACTTCGTATTTCTTTAAATACTGCGATGACTTGCTTTTGAAATCCAACAAATACACAAATTCCCCATCGTAAAGAGGATCGGCTACGGCTCCATACACGCCTTTTGCCAATACGCGCCCAGGGGTTTTTACCCTGGCAAATTCTTCGAAAGAAACATCATAGGTTGCACTCCAAAGCGCTTTACCGGTCTGATAATCGAAAACCTGTAAGCCCGCAAGCTGAAGCATTAACTTATTACCTTCGGCTATTACAAAATGTACTATCGGATCCCTGGTAACAACCTTTTTCTCTACAATTCCTCTATAGGTCTGATCCCATACCACATCCCCATTTTTTGCATTTATTTTTACAATCTGGTTCTTAAAACCTTTCATAAGGGAACCTAAAAATGATCGGGGCATATTTATCATGGTGATCATTTTCTCCTTTTCATCATAAATATATTTTCCTACTGGAGTATTCATGGTTTTTGTACTCCATAGTTCTTCACCGGTCCGGGCTTTTACCATGGTTAGAGCATCGTTGGTTACAATGGCATAAGCTCCCATTTCGGGGACATAAACAATTTCATCAGGATGCACAATTCCCTGGTATTTGCTGGAGTTCCAAAGCATTTTTCCACTTTCCATATCAACAATTACCATTTGATCCTTTCCCATCTTTTTATCGAAAAGAAAAATCGCCTTCGCCTCGTACATAGGTATTTGCAAATCAACTTTTCGGATATTACTAAAAATATCACTGAATTTCTTACTCCATTTTACATCCCCATCCGAATCATTTAGAATGCTAAATGTTTTATCATTACTTCCATGAATAATTCCCACGGATTCGTCGAGCCCTACCACATCAAAGTCGTGCGATAGTTTTGATTCCCATAAAGTTTTCATTTCTTCCGGCTTCTGCGCCATCAGCGAAGCTGCACAAAAAAGCATAATGCCAAGCGTAAGTGTTGTCTTTTTCATAAGGATTTTTTAAATAGTTGATTAATTGTGAATTAAAGATTAAAAGTGTAGGCGAATTTTATACGTTCATTTTTAGGTATGGCTATGTTAAATCGATACTTGAGCATAATATCCTTTAGTGCATTTTGCATGGAGATATTGGTTTTCTCGTCCGAAAGTGCGAAAACCGAAACCACTTCACCCCCTTTTTGTATGGTGATATTGAGGAGAAACAGACCACTTATCTTTTTTTTCGTTATTGTTTTAACCAATTCGCTTTGAGGCGATTGTAAGTCGTTATCCAATTGCTCAATGGCTTTTTCAAGAAAAGCATTATTATCGACAGGGTCGATGTAATCAACATAAATCGGGAGCTTTTTGAAATCCCAGTAGCTTAAAGCCAATTTGTTTGCCACCAACACGTTGGATGCATCAATAATGGAAAAAGCCGGTGAAAATACATTGCGGGAATTGGTTCGGCCCTGAAAAGTGAATTTACCTGGGACAGCATTCTGGTTGTTAAAATCAGCAATAACAACCTCTTGTTTTCCACTTAAAAAGCCCCTGTTGTCGCCATAAACAAATACACCCGAATTGAGATCAACATCAAAGTTTGACATAGGGTTACTGGTTTGATGAATGAAATTCAGGTTATCAACTGTTAAATCAAGCATATTTATACGTTGAAACTGATTTAAATCATTGGCCTTGTCCATACCGTTCAACACACTAACGTTAGTGTGCTCGGCCTGGCCTGTGCGACTAAAAAACAGCAGATAATTATCATCGGCGGTAAACTGCATTTTAAAAACAATATCAATTTCTTCTTTGATAGTGCCCGATTTAGTCATTTCGGGATAATTATAGAATGTAATAAGCCTTTTGTGTTTTACGGCATTTCGAACTTCCTTTTTGTTTTCACCGGCTCCGTCGGCCGAACGAAATTCGGTTGATTCCGGATCATAGGACACAGCCAGTATATTCTCACGCTTATTCAGACAGGCAATTTCACAATTATCTATTTTCGCTAAAGCTCCTTTTATCTTTGTCCTTATATTATATGTAGCAATGCCTCCATCGTGAGTTAGTAAAAGGGTTTCGTTGTCGTTTAAAAACTGTGCATTGTTCACGTTATTGGTTTCAAATATTACGTTCCCATTTGAAGTTTGCAGCACACAAATTTTAAATGGTTTTATTTTCAGCTTTTCGTGCGCATACAAAGCATTTTGCTCCGAAACAAGAATATACTCTTCATTTGACGAAAATTCAGCATCGCCACCTATTTCAAAACCTGAAATATTCATATTCTTCCATATTGGCAGCGAATTTTCATTCAACCTCTCTCTTGCTATATCGTAAAGCAGAAATCGCCCGCCCGACAAAGTGAGGAATATGTATTTGGCAGAAGGACTTTTTTTCATTGTTAATACAGGATATGCAATATCGGCTAAATTTATAGCGGTCGGTTTATCCTGGGCCTTTGCAGTAAGAAGTATAAAAATGAAGCTTAAGAATAGAATATATTTCATATGTTGTTTTTTATATGTGTTATGAAACAATGCAATGGTAAAAATGTTTAAAAAAAATATTTTTTTACTTAAACCCTAATACCCTGGCATACAGTAATAAACAACAATTAATTAGTACCGAACCTTAAGTGCATTTTTTACAATACAGCACTCCTGTTGCTTAATGCAAGGAGAATAACAAATCATATAAGATCTAAAGAATAAAAAAAGGCAGCACTTACAGCACTGCCCTGAGTTTTACATATGTTAAACAGATATTTATTTCACCACCATCATCTCATCCAGCAGATAACCTGCTCCTGCATATTTGTCAACAACAAAAAGCACATAACGTATATCCACACTAATGGTACGTTGCAGGTTTACATCAAACTTTATATCGCTGCTCATAGCTTCGGAGTTGCCATCGAAGGCCACGCCAATAAGTTCGCCATTGGCATTAATAACCGGGCTGCCTGAATTACCGCCGGTAATATCGTGCGTGGTTAGGAAACAGACATGCATAATACCGTTTTCGGCGTACTGCCCGAAATCATTTGTGTTAAATAAGGTTTTCAGCTTTGGCGAAACGATAAATTCCTCATTAGTTGTATCTTCCTTTTCCATAACACCCTGAAGTGTAGTATAATAATCGGCAAAAAGGGCATCGGCCGGTTTGTATGGCTTCACACTTCCATAGGTTAACCGCATGGTGCTGTTGGCATCAGGATAAAACGCGGTTTCGGGTTTCATTTCGTGCAACCCGGCAATATATTTGCGGCGGGCTTCCGAAAACTTGTCTTCCTCGGTCATTTGCGAGAGCCGGCCAATCATATAGGAAGTAATAAATGAATTTGCTGCGATATATGCAGGGTCTTTCAAAATGGTTTTCTTTTTCGGATGATCGAGGTACTTCATCAGATTTGCTTCGGAGGCAAAAATGGATCGGTCGAACATATGGTCAACGTATTTGCCGATATCGCCCCGGAATTTCTTTTTAATGGTAGCGTAGCAATCGGGCAGGTATTGAGGAGCCACATTCGTTTCGTAAAGTTCGAGCATTTTGGCGAGCAATTCCTTTTCAAGCGCAGGGTTGAAGGTTTTGTAATACTTGGCTGCCCTTAACCTGTTACTGCTTAGCATTTCGTTAAAATCGGCCGAGTCGAACCTGTTAACCAGTTCGCCGGTTTGAAAAGCGATGTATAATATGCGGGCACCCATCAGCAATTCGCCGGTATAAATAAGAGCTTCTTCGGCGCGGCTCTGTGCCGAAGCCTGGTATACGTTTTTAAAAGCCTCCATAATGCTGCCGTAACGGGCAGTGCGGTCAGTATCCTGGTTTACCCATGCCTCGAATTGGGTTTCAACAGCTTTTTTGTCGTCGTACACTTTTAAACGCTGTAAGGCTTTGCTTTCCTGCAGCGATTTTTTCCAGAAGTTACCCAGGTAAGCATAATCGCTGGCATAGGCTATACGGGTGGCATCATCAGCATCCATATACTTTTTCATCACCTCCATTTTTGCCCACTTGGCTTTAATATCGGCAGGATTGCTTTGATTAAGTTTCTCTTCGATACCGTACGAAGTCAGGTAGCGATCGGTGGCGCCGGGATACCCAAGTATCATCGAAAAATCGTCTTCCTTCACTCCTGCCAGCGAAACAGGCAGGAAAAACTTTGGCTGGTATGGCACATTACTTTTTGAAAATTCGGCAGGTTTACCATCAGCACCTGAATATATGCGCAACAGGCAGAAATCGCCCGTATGCCGCGGCCACATCCAGTTATCGGTATCGCCGCCAAATTTCCCAATCGATGAGGGTGGAGCGCCTACCATCCTGACATCGGTATAGGTTTGATACACAAACATATAATATTCGTTCCCCTCAAACATACTTTCGATGGAAACTTCAAAACCAGTTTCGGCTTCGGTATCATCCTCAAGCTTATCCGAAGCTCTTTGAACAGCCATACCCCTGTCACTTTCGTCCATACCAGGTAAAACATTTGCCAGTACCAAGGCCGTAACATCTTCCATGCGAATAAGGAAGGAAACTGTCTTTCCGGGAATGGGCAGCTCCTCTTCGGGACGCATAGCCCAGAAACCATCTGTTAAAAAATCGCTGCCCACTGAACTTTGTTCGGCTATAGCCTCGTATCCGCAGTGATGGTTAGTGATAAGCAATCCTTTTTGTGAAATAACTGAACCCGTGCAGCCGCCACGATCCAGCGATACGATGGCATCTTTGAGGCAAGCCTGGTTTACACTGTATATCTGCTCAGCCGTGAGTTTCAGTCCCATTTGCTGCATGGCAGCATAGTTGTATTTGCTTATAAGTGAGGGCAACCACATGCCCTCGTCGGCTTTCGCAGAAAAGCTTAGCAGGGTTACGATTAGCAGCAGAAAGGAGAATCTGAGTGTTTTCATTCGTAACATTATTGAAAGGGTTGGTAGATTATTACGAGGTACGAGGTACGATTTTACTACGACGTTTACGAGGTCCGAAGTGTTACGAGGTACGATTGTTGATGTTACGAGGTACGATTGTTGATTTAGGAGGTAGTATTGACGAGGTGCGATTTTGGAATTATAAATCAGATATTACCAGAAATCCGCCCAAATCGTAAATCGTAAATTACAATTCGTAAATATCAAATCATAATTAAAGTCAAACAGAAATATATTTAGCTTTACTTCGACATACGTTTTCGTTCGTACTCCTTAAGATATATTTTACGAAGCCGCATTGATTTCGGTGTAATTTCAACCATTTCATCAATCTGAATGTATTCGAGTGCTTCTTCGAGGGTAAACTTAACCGCGGGCGGCATGCGAACAGCCTCGTCCTTTGCTGTTGTACGGAAGTTGGTCATTTGTTTGGCTTTCGAAATATTCACACCCAGGTCGTTATCGCGTGAGTTTTCGCCTACAATCTGTCCTTCGTAAATCTGGTCGAAAGGTTCAACAAAGAACCGGCCCCGATCCGTGAGTTTGTCAATACTATATGCTGTTGCCATACCGGTATCAATGCTTATCAAAACTCCGGCAAGTCGCTGGGGCAATGTTCCCTTCCAGGGTTCGAAAGCTTTAAAACGGTGAGCCATAATGGCTTCGCCGGCGGTTGCTGTAAGTACTGCATTACGAAGCCCGATGATTCCGCGCGAAGGGATGATAAACTCGAGGTGCATAAGGTCGCCTTTTGGATTCATGGCCAGCAGATCGCCTTTGCGCTGGGTTACCAGCTCGATAACTTTACCCGAAACTTCGAGCGGAGTGTCAACTATAAGGGTTTCGATAGGTTCGCATTTTACACCGTCAACTTCTTTGATAATAACCTGTGGCTGACCCACCTGCAATTCGTAGCCTTCGCGGCGCATGGTTTCGATAAGGATCGAAAGATGCAGAATTCCACGTCCGTAAACAATAAACTGATCGCTCGAGCCTGTTGCCTCAACGCGTAAGGCGAGATTCTTTTCAATTTCTTTTTGCAGGCGCTCGCTAAGGTGCCTCGAAGTAACAAATTTGCCCTCTTTCCCGAAGAAAGGGGAGTTATTGATGGCAAACAACATACTCATGGTAGGCTCATCAATATGAATATCAGGCAGGCGTTCCGGGTTTTCAGGATCGGTAACGGTATCACCAATTTCGAATCCTTCGAGGCCAACGAGCGCGCATATATCGCCCGAATGAACCGAGTTTACTTTTACCCTGCCCAGCCCTGAAAACGAAAACAGTTCTTTAATTTTCGACCTGGTAATGGATCCGTCTCTTTTCAAAAGCACTACATTCATTCCTTCGGAAATAACTCCCCGCGAAACACGACCTATCGCAATACGGCCCACATACGAACTGTAATCGAGTGAGGTGATCTGCATCTGCAAAGGGCCTTCCGGCCTTGGAGCCTCGGGAATGTATTTGATAATAGCATCGAGAAGAGGGAAAATATTGTCGGTTTGTTCGAGCCAGGTGGTATTCATCCAGCCATGTTTGCTCGATCCGTACAGGGTTTGGAAATCAAGTTGGGTGTCCGATGCTTCCAGGTTAAAGAACAGTTCGTAAACCTGCTCCTGAACCTCATCGGGGCGGCAGTTTTCCTTATCAACTTTATTAATTACAACGATAGGGAGGAGTCCGAGCGAAAGTGCTTTCTGTGTAACAAAACGTGTCTGCGGCATAGGGCCTTCGAAGGCATCAACCAGCAGAAGCACGCCATCGGCCATTTTCAATACCCGCTCCACTTCACCACCAAAGTCAGCGTGACCGGGGGTATCAATAATATTGATTTTAACTCCCTTATATTCGACCGATACGTTTTTAGATGTAATGGTGATACCTCTCTCCCTTTCGAGGTCGTTGTTGTCGAGTATCAGCTCGCCGGTTTCCTGGTTGTCGCGAAAAAGGTTACAGCTGTGTAAGATCTTATCAACCAGTGTTGTTTTACCGTGGTCGACGTGGGCAATAATGGCAATGTTACGGATGCTTTGCATGAAAAGTGTTGCTTATGAAAAAGTGTGCAAAGGTACGTTTTATTTGCAGAGGAATTACATATGTAGGATTTTAGTTGGAAGTGGTGAGCGAAGGGGTGAAGGGCGAGGGGCGAAAGGGGAGGGGCGAGGGGCGAAGGGCGAAGGGGAAGGGCGAGGGGCGAAGGGCGAAGGGCGAAGGGCGAGGGGTGAGGGTGACGGGAGACAGGGGACGGGAGACGGGGGAAGCGCAACCAGAAACCAAAAACCAGAACCGAGCGAAGCGAGCTCAGCGAAGCTAAACCAGCATCGAGCATCCAGCAACCAGCAACCAACAACCAACCATACGCGATCAGATGAATCTGAAAAAAGATATTACACTTGCAATCACAGTTTACTCGCCTGCTTTTAGTATTTTCGCATTATGGATGCAAAAGCAAAACCCGTATTCGAAAAACGTATTTTCTGGGATGTGAACTTTGAGCTGATTGACTACGACGCCAAAGCCAACTGGGTTATTTGCAGGGTTTTTGAACGTGGCGATGTAGAGGATATCCGTCAGTGCCGAAGGTATTACGGCGATGAAAAAGTTACAGAAGCATTATTGAATGCTAAATTTTTACCTCTTCACACCATCCATTTTGCCAGTGCTATTATTGATAAGCCTCTTAATGAATTCAGATGTTACATACTCAGACAGTTGAACCCGGAACTTTTTCCTTATTAAAGGAATTAATGGCGCTACCCTCTCTTGAGCCTTTTTCACTGGTAGGTGGAACGGCTTTATCCCTTCGGTATGGCCATCGCAGTTCGGTTGATCTGGATATTTTCTTTCATGAAAAATTTGACCAGTTTATCATCATTAAAGCATTGGAAGGAGCTTTTCACCATCAGATTTGTTTACAAACAACAACATACACAATTTGGGATATTTTGTTTTATTGATGAAATCAAAGTTGATATTGTTTACTTCCCACATCACCCAATTACTTCTATTGTTGAAGAAGACAAGTATAAGAATGTACAGCAGTGCCGATATTGCCGCCATGAAAATTCAGGCCATACTGGGGAGAGCTCAAAAAAAGGATTTCTGGGATTTATACGAACTGCTTCAGCATTACCCGCTTCAGCAACTGATGGATTGGCATAAACAGAAATATCCCAGTCAAATGCTGGCTATCAGTATTCCTCATGCTATCACATATTTTGCTGATGCTGATGGAAGCGAAACACCCGTAAGCTATAAAGGACAAACCTGGGAAGGGGTAAAAAATGGAATAAGTAAAATCGTGAGTGATTATCTGAAGTAAACATACTCCATTGTTTTTCAACACAATACGTATTTCATTTTTTACGAAAAATCAGGTTAAAATCATATAATTACCTTTAAACCCGCATATTCTTTCATCATTTTTCTACCTTTGCAAAAAAAATCACTTACCATGGACAGAGGCCCTATTTCGCAGTTTATTGAGCATCATTACAGGCATTTCAACTCGGCAGCATTGGTTGATGCAGCCAAAGGATACGAAACACACCTGCTCGAAGGCGGTAAAATGCTGATTTCGCTGGCCGGAGCCATGAGTACGGCCGAACTGGGTATTTCGCTGGCTGAAATGATTCGTCAGGATAAGGTGCAGATAATCAGTTGCACCGGGGCCAACCTCGAAGAGGATATTATGAACCTGGTGGCGCATACACATTACCGCCGTGTTCCCAATTACCGCGACCTTACACCCGAACAGGAATTCGAACTGCTCGAAAAAGGCCTGAACCGCGTTACCGATACCTGTATACCCGAGGAAGAAGCTTTCCGCAGGATACAACACCACATAGAGAAAATATGGAAAGATGCCGAAGCCAAAGGCGAACGCTATTTCCCGCACGAATACATGTATAAACTCCTGCTGAGCCGGGCTATGGAACCCGATTACGAAATCGACCCTAAACACTCATGGATGCTGGCCGCCGCCGAAAAAAACCTGCCTATCGTTGTTCCGGGTTGGGAGGACAGCACCATGGGAAATATTTTCGCCTCCTATTGCATAAAAGGTGAGCTTAAAGCATCAACCATGAAATCGGGAATTGAATACATGGTTTGGCTTGCCGACTGGTACCGTAACAACTCTGCCGGAAAAGGAATAGGATTTTTCCAGATTGGTGGCGGTATAGCCGGCGATTTCCCTATTTGTGTGGTTCCTATGATGTACCAGGACCTGGAATGGCACGATGTTCCGTTCTGGAGTTATTTCTGCCAGATTTCGGATTCAACCACCTCCTACGGTTCGTATTCCGGAGCAGTACCCAACGAAAAAATCACCTGGGGGAAACTCGATATTGATACACCGAAATATATTGTCGAAAGCGATGCTACCATTGTTGCTCCGTTGATTTTTGCCTGGTTGCTGAAATGGTAAAGGTTAGTTGAAAAAGCTTTGCGTAAGCGGAAATCTGAAAACGATTGTTTTGATCGTATTTTCCCCGCTAACCTATATTATATCATTCTATTTCTGAAACATACACATCAATCTCCTTTTTTAAAAAAAGCGGGGCAAGTGTATTATTTGTTATTTAGAATCGTTTTAAATATTTCGATTTGCTGATAAAATGGGGATAATTATACTTACTTTAAGAATATATTTTTACATTCGCATTTGCTTTTTCCGCATCTGATAACCGACAGATCATTACTTTTCTTCATAAATCAAACAAAACCTCATGAAAAACAATTACACTCTGCTCCGAAGGCTGCCACTAGTCTTTATTGCAGCCTTTTTATTAATTTTTGGATTCAGTGCCAATGCACAAAAAGTCACCTATGCCGATAGCTGGGGACAGCAGGGCGTTACACTGAAATCACAAAGTCCGGCCGGGGTCACCGTTAATTTTTCGATACGCGAATTTTCGCTCGATACACGACCTATCAATGGCGAAAGCATGCAGGAAATTGACCTCGAAGGTATCTTCCTTCCCAATGGTGAAGGTGCTCCCAATCTGCCTACTCTGAGCAAATATATTGCTATACCACAGGGAGCAACAGCAAGCCTCGAAATTACCAACATGCGTACCGAGAGTTTTCAGAATATTGAAATGGCTCCATCGCCACGTATTCCTCTCGAAACTGAGCGCGGCCCCTTGCAGTACAACCGCGATTTAAGTATTTATTCGAAAAATGCATTTTATCCCGCCCAACCAGCTACTATCTCGTCCAACATGTCAATCAGGGGTGTTGATGTTGTTATGCTTAGTGTAACACCCTATCAATACAACCCGGTTACCAAAGAGCTTATTGTTTACCGCGACCTCGAAGTTAAGGTTAACTATACAGGCGGCAACGGTCAGTTTGGCGATAACAGGCTGCGCAGCCGTTACTGGGATCCCATTATAATGGATCATACACTCAATAATACAGCTATACCACAAATCGATTATTCGGCCCGTACCGTTCAGAATGATAACACACTCGAAGCCGGATGCGAATACCTTATTCTGATTCCAAATGATCCCATTTTCAAACAATGGGCCGATACAATCAAAGCTTTCAGGACCGAACAGGGGATTCTTACTAAAATTGTAAGCCTGCAACAAATAGGCGGAAACACCTCAGGGCAGATTGAAGCCTACATCAACAATGCTTACAATACCTGGGATATCGCGCCATCAGCCATACTTATTATGGCCGACTTTGGAAGCAATGCACTAAACAGTATTACATCACCCATATGGGATAACTATTGTGCTTCGGATAATATTTATGCTGATGTTAATAATGACGATCTGCCTGAAATTGCCATGGCACGTATGACTGCTAATAATGCCGATCAACTCGAAACATACGTTCGTAAATTTATTGATTATGAAAGAACACCGCCAACTGATCCATATTTTTACGCACACCCGATTACTGCACTGGGCTGGCAAACCGAACGCTGGTTCCAGATATGCTCGGAAGTTGTTGGTGGATTTTTTAAAAATAATTTTGGCAAAGAGCCTGTACGTATCAACGCCATATACCAGGGTACACCTGGCACAATTTGGTCAACAGCTACAAACACCAATACGGTGGTGAATTATTTCGGTCCTAACGGATTAGGATATATTCCGGCTTCACCTGCCACATTAGGAGGTTGGGATGGAGGCACCGCCAATGATGTGAACAATGCCCTTAATGCCGGTTCCTTTATTCTTCAGCATCGCGACCACGGTATGGAAACCGGATGGGGCGAACCTTCCTATGTTAACAACAACATTAATGGACTCACAAATGTTGGCAAGCTTTCGTACATCATGTCGGTTAACTGTCTTACAGGAAAGTACAATTATGGTAATGAGTGTTTCGCCGAGAAATTCCACAGGTATAAATACAACGGGCAAAATGCAGGCTGTGTAGGCATTCTTGCAGCTTCCGAAACGTCCTATTCTTTTGTTAACGACACCTATGTCTGGGGTTTCTACGACAATATGTGGCCCGAGTTCATGCCGTCATATGGCGCCATGTTCCAGGAGCGTGGTGTACTGCCGGCATTCGGAAATGCAGCTGGTAAATATTTCCTGCAACAATCATCGTGGCCTTATAATACAAGTAACAAAGTGGTAACCTACCACCTCTTCCACCACCACAGCGATGCTTTCCTTCCTATTTTCAGTGAAGTGCCACAGCAGCTTACCGTTTCGCATTCCGAAGTTATGCTTAATTCGGCTCTCACATTTAATGTAACTGCCGATGCCGGTTCATTTATCGCACTCACCGCCAACGGCAATATCATCGGAACCGCAACAGGAACAGGCTCACCGGTGGCAGTAACTGTTGCACCTCCGGCAATTGGAACCACTGTAAAAATAGTTGTAACAAAACAAAACTACTACAGGCACTATTCAAGCGCGGTAGTTATTTCCGACGTTAACCCTTACGTTGTTACCGATTCGTATAGCATTAATGATGCTACCGGAAATAATAACCAGGCCCTCGATTTCGGTGAAGATGCGTTTCTTTCGCTTGCCGAAAAAAATCTGGGTAACAATCCTGCTCTCAATGTAGTTGTAACCCTGGCGCTTACCGATCCTTATATTACAATTACTGATAATACCGAAGCTTATCCTACCATTCCCGCGCAGCAAACTGTTACTGTCGATAATGGCTTTAAAGTGCATATCGCCAACGATGTACCCGACGGATATCAGAAAATGGTACAAGCTTCGGCAACCAATGGAACCGACACCTGGGTAAGTTATTTCACCTTGCAGTGCCGTGCACCTCAGTTGAGTGCCGGAACCCTGCTGGTCGACGATTCACAGGGAGGCAATGGAAACGGCAGGCTCGATCCGGGTGAAACTGCCATTGTTAAAATTAAAACCTCCAATTTAGGCACCAGCGCAGCTCCCGACGTAAACACCTTACTTTCGTTAAGCAGCGGACTTATAACGATGACTAATAACAGCTCCAACCTGGGAACAATAAATCCAATCGGGTCGGCATATGCTGAGTTCGAAGTTTCGGTCGACCAGGCTTCTCCTCCGGGACTCTCAGTTAACTTTGATTTTTCGGCGGTTTCGGGAGCTTATTCGACCCAACGCACCTACGCGGTTCAGGTTGGACTTCTTGTTGAAGACTGGGAAACCGGCGATTTTTCGAAATTTAACTGGATTGATGGAGGTAATTTACCCTGGACCATTACAAATGTAAGTCCATTCGAGGGAGTGTTTTCAGCCAAATCAGGTGCCATTGGCCATTCTCAAAGCAGCCAGCTTATACTTACCTACGATGTGCCTGTTGCCGACAGCATCAAATTTTATGTTAAAACATCATGCGAACAGGTTGCTGACGGATTTAAACTCTATATCGATAATATGTTGAAGATATCCTATTCAGGAAATACACCCTGGACATATGTTTCTTTACCGATATCAGCAGGAACCCATACTTTCAAATTTATCTACAGCAAAAACGGCGGAACTTCTACAGGTTCCGATTGTGCATGGATCGATTTTATCGTTCTGCCTCTGCCACAATACACTACCTCCTTTGCCGGGATCGATGACTTCAGTTGCCAGGCTTCGCCCTATCAATGCAGCGGAAATGCAGCAAATTACAGCAGTGTTTTCTGGACCACCTCAGGTACCGGCACGTTCAATAGCCCGGACATCCTGAATCCTTTATATACACCCAGTGCAGCTGATCTGGCAGCAGGTTCGGTTACGCTTACCATAAGTGCTAACGGCGTTTCGGGGAATGTTTCCGATAACATGCTACTTACTTTCCAACAGCCATCAACTGCCTCGGCAGGTGCAAATGCTGTAATGTGCAGCGGAACCGAATATATTACCAGTGGAGCATCGGCGACAAATTATACTAACGTTTTATGGACTTCAAGCGGTACAGGATTTTTCACTGATCCGACTTTAATGAACGCTGCTTATACGCCAAGTGCTGCCGATATTGCTGCAGGCATGGTAACCTTAACTTTTGCTGCTTCAAACGAATCGTGCCCTGCTGCCACTTCGACTAAAATACTTACCATCCATGCTTCACCTTCACCACAGCTAACAGGTGATGACGTTGTATGCGCTCAATCGGCAGGAGTAATTTATACTACCCCGCTGAACAACGGCAACATTTATGAATGGACTGTAACCGGCGGAACAATTGAGTCGGGAGCAGGAACCAACCAGGTTTCTGTAAACTGGGGAACTGATGCCGGCGGAATGCTCAATCTGACTGAGAACACCGCAGAAAACTGTATGGTTTCAGCAAGCAAAAGCGTTGTAATCAACCCGATTCCAGCAACTGTGGTTACAGGTAATACTTCGGGCTGCCTGGGTGATAACACATCCTATTCGGCCACTTCGGTAGCCGGAAACAGTTACAACTGGACCATTACCGGCGGTACAATCACATCAGGCCAGATGACAAATGAAGTCCAGGTAAGCTGGGATAATGCAGGTGCTAACAGCATTGCCCTCACCGAAACCATTGATGCCACCCTTTGCGCTGTTACCAAAAATGTTGATGTAACTATTAACAGCCAGGCTTCAGTGCCTGTAAAACCTATGGGCCCTGCCCAGGTTGACCTCCACACAACAGGTAATTCGGAATATACCGTTCAACCTGCCACTTTTGCTCAAAACTATGTATGGCAGCTTTCGCCAGCCGATGCAGGTATTGTTTCGGGCAATACAACCAGCGCCGAAGTTGTGTGGAACAGCAGTTTCCGCGGTGATGCTTCACTGATGGTAAAGGCGGTTAATAACTGTGGAGAAAGCATTTTTTCAGATGCCGTTCTTGTACAGGTTTACAGTTCGCTGGGTGTTTCCGACAACAATTCCCAAATCGGAATAAGCATTTCGCCGAATCCTAACAACGGAAACTTTGCCCTTACCGTTTCAACTCCGGGCAAAACTCTTCTAAACATCAGGATTACTGCTGCTAACGGCGCTGTCGTGTATGAAAAACCAGGCATTGATAGCGACGGGAAATACTCGGAAGCATTGAACCTTAACCTTGCCCAGGGAACCTACAATGTAACTGTAAGTTCATCGGAAGGGTACGCTGTTAAGAAGATTGTGGTCGCAAAATAATAACACGTCCGACTTGTCAGACTTATTCAAAAGAGGTTGCTTCGGCAGCCTCTTTTTTTTGCCTGAAATTGTTTTTCGGAAACCGTGAATATTTTTTTGCTTAAGCAAGAATGGGAATACCATTTTGCTGCTTTGTGCACCGGAGGCCTCGTTCAACATTCAAACTCCAATGCTACTTGAACAATAATTCTCAACACCTTGCAATTTCAGACAAGAACTGCAGCACCCGGCACCCGGCACCCGGCACCCGGCACCCGGAACCTGGAACCCGGCACCCGGAACTATCTTTTTTTAGCACTCACAAATTATTGCCTTTTCTTCAATTTTAAGTCACTGTTTAAATTTACTTATTTCCCTTAGTTAAGTAAGAAAAGGTCAGAAGACGGGAGTCCGATCCTGATATCTATCGGATCGGAAGAATCATCAATTTAAAATCAAATTTCCTAAGATATTTTCGCCTTTCACCCCTCGCCTTGTCTCCCCTCACTCATTCAGAATTAAAAAAATATAATTTTAAACAGACTCTAATAATCAGATCTATTTTACCTGCAGCAAAGGCTTAAAATACTAATCCTCAGGGGAGGGGAAAAACATCGCAAAAATATACTGTATTTTTTATCAGAAAAAGGCTGAAAAGCCTATTACTTTTAGTACAAAAGGTTATATATATATACTAAACACACACTCTAATGACTCGTATTTACTCAGGAAAGCTGGCTATGCTTGTATCCGCTCTTATGCTGATAGCAACGCATGTTACTGGACAACAATGGATTGGCGCATTATCACAAACACCTTCATCGCCTGTTATCACAACTTCCGGAAACACACTTACCACAACCGAAGTTTCGGTTGAAATTCCTGGTTTTTACCTTTCAGAAAGGAAAATTGAGAATAAAACCGTTCATTTAGTAACTATTCCCGATGGGCATCCGCTCCTTACCGATGGTAGTCCCGATTTGCACAAATTAAATTTTACATTACAACTTCCGGCTAATGGCAGCATGGAAGTAACACTTGATTCCGAGAAATACCTGGAATACCAGGATATCGACATTCTGCCCTTCGACGCTAATGTTAGCAGGGATGGCATCAAGTATAATCCTGAAAAAAGTGAATCTTATTTTACAAACGCATTTTTTCCTGGTAATCTCTTTGATTCCGGACTTCCGTTTATTGTGCGCAATTCGCGCGCTCAGTCGTACCAGGTATACCCATTTCAATACAACCCGGTTACAAGAGTTTTAAGGTTTTACTATCATATTTCGCTTAAAATCGTAAATACAGGAGGCGAAGGCATTAACCCATTGACTGACGATGATCAGCGAATTATACCCATTGATGGACTTTATACCGAAAGTACCAGCCTGCAGGCAGCAACTTCTAAAACCAGGCAACTCCCCTCCGAAAAAGGTCGTATGCTGGTAATATGTCCGACAAATTTTATGGCAGCCATTACTCCCCTTTTGGAATGGAGAAAACAAACAGGCATACAGACTGAAATTGTAAAAGCAGAGCAGTTTTCAGGTTCCGAAGAAATACTGAATTTCGTAAAGAATTACTATTACCTCCATGGCGACCTGGCATATCTTCTGTTGGTAGGTGATGCCAAACAGGTTCCGCCTTATATGCTACCGATGGGTGCCAGCGACAATTATTATTCGTACCTGGCGGGAAACGATCATTATCCTGATATACTGGTTGGCCGGTTTTCAGCCGAAACGGTAAAAGATGTCGAAGTTCAGGTGAACCGCACCCTTCAATACGAAAAATCACCGGGCGAAGATGCCTCATGGATAAGCAATGCTACAGGCATAGCTTCAACTTTAACACCAGGCGACGATGGAGAGTCGGATTTCGAACACATACGCAACCTGCTGTCGGTATTAACAACAAGCACCTATACTACTGCCCACGAATTTTTCGAAGGCTCGCAAGGAGGAAATGATGCCGCTGGTAATCCTTCTGCTTCGGATATTACCTTAAAAATCAATAAGGGAACGGGTGTTATTCTATATGCCGGACATGGTTCATCCAACACTATGGTTACAGGATCAATTACCAAGGCAGTAGTCGAAAACCTGAATAATCACGGAAAGTACCCTTTAATATGGTCAGCAGCATGCGAAAACGGGAATTTTGCCGAGAAATACTGCATTGCCGAAGCCTGGACACGTGCCACCAATAGCAGCGGCCAACCCACAGGTGCTGTTGCTGCAGTTATGGCATCGGGTTCGCAAACCAGCTTCCCTCCTATGGAAGCCCAGGATAAAATTGCTGAAATACTCGGCAACCCAACCGAAGAACTTTCGACTATGGGCGCCATTTCGGTAAAAGGAATGATGAGCATGAATGATGTATACGGCAATGCCGGTTTCTCAATGACCGATACCTGGATACTCTTTGGCGATCCATCACTCAGAGTCCGCACGGCAACGCCTGTGCAACTTATAGCCGATCATAAAGGAACTATTGGCGCCGGAAGATACAATTACCTTGTAAAAAGCAATGCAGCCAAAGGATTCGCATGCCTCAGCAGCCAGGGAGTTATACTTGGTACGGCAATTATAGATAATGGCACGGCAAATATTATGCTCGATCAGCCGGCAGCAGGCGAAAATATGATACTCACTATTACGGCTCTGAATTACCTGCCTTATATTTCGACTGTTGCAGTCGATAAAAAACCAGGAGTTGCCGATATCTGTTCCCCGGTAAACCACAGCCGCCTGCAGCCTATCAACAGTAGCTTCTCGTGGGAAAGCGCCGAAGGCGGGAAATCTGATTTCTATTTGTTTTACCTGGGAACAGATAATCCTCCGACCAACCTGGTTAACGGTCAGAAACTAACATCGGCCCAGATCAAAACCCAATTTAATTTTGAATACAACCAGCAATACTACTGGAGAGTAGAAGCCTTCAACAGCTTTGGAATAAGCGAAAGTAAGGTGATGGATTTTCTAACGGTATTTAAACCCGACGAAGACTTTGAACCAGGGTCAAGAAATAAACTGCAATGGGGAACAGGTGGAAAAGACCAGTGGGAGCAAGATAGCGAACATTTTTTTGATGGAAATAAATCAATCCGCTCAGGATCAATTAACGACAACGAATACACTTCCTTAACATTCCCATGTGAGGTAACCCAGTGTGATTTTGTCAGTTTCTGGATTAAAACTTCGTGTGAAACTACCGACCGCCTGCAGTTTATGATTGACGGAACTATTATCGGTGCCTGGAGTGGGATGAAAGACTGGAGTTTCCAGATTTTCAAAATTGAACCCGGAATACATCAGCTTGAATGGCGGTATACAAAAGATGGATTCGGATCAGCCGGCGATGATGCAGCCTGGCTCGACGATATTCACCTTCCCATTCATTCAAATGCTACAGCCAGCGTTGCTGCTAACGGATCAGTGTGCGAAGGATCACCTTTTATAACCAATTCCAGCGCCGAAAATTATTTTAGCATTAGCTGGATAACGGATGGTGATGGCATGTTTGAAGATAAAAACCTGGCAAATGCTGTTTACAGTTCAGGGCCGGAGGACTATAAAAAGGAACAAACAAACTTAACTATGTTTTTGCATGGGTACGAAGGATGCCCGGTTACTGAAAATCAGCTTCAACTTGCTGTAAATTCCATTCCTGCCATACTATTACCTTCCGACACCATCGTAAGCAGCGGAACTTCAGTTGTACTCGATGCCGGTTTTTGCACGGAAAATTCCTATAGCTGGCTACCTTCGGGCAGTATAAACCCATCCATTGTTATGGATGCGGACGACTCACCAAACTGCTCGCGAAGTGCGCGTATTACTGTTACCAATAAGAGTGGATGCTCATCAACAAAAGATATTCTGGTACATTTCAACAACCCGGCTATCAGTGATATTTATTCCATATTCCCTAATCCCAGTAACGGGAACTTCACCATTGAACCATTAAAAGGTACAGCCATAGTAAATACTATGATGCTCGTTGATAACTATGGAAGAGTTGTTTGGATGAGCCCGGGAAATTTTTCCATCATAGGAACGCAAAATCTGTCAATTCCGGGTCTTTCGGCTGGCAGTTATATGCTGGTAACCGAAACTGCCAACGGCCGATCATCAAATCAGGTAATCGTTAAATAAAAGATGCATTACTAAACCTTAATAGAAATTGAATCTCACTCGAATAGCAATTGGGCACAAGCCACCATTTGTGAGTCATTATTCACCGTTTCGTCAGTGCAGGCTTTAAACAACGAAAAAAGACCTGTATTCCGCTACCAGTATACCTCAACTTTCTATTAACAAAACACCCTGCTTATGCGGGGTGTTTTCATTTTATTCATCAACATGTTTTTGATACTCATAGATTCGGATGAATTACGGAATTATATTTTAGCAGCCTTTACTGAAAAAAAATAATCTTTTTCGATCAGGCATGCTCATATTATTGAATTTGGTTACTTTTGAGTTCTGAACTACACCTTCTTTTTATGAATAAATATATACTCAGTACCATTCTTTTATTATCGGTAATATCGATCAGCGGTGTTGCCCAGCAAACTGATCCCAACAACGGCCTGAAACATGTTATGACGGCCGAAGAAGCAGCCCTCAGCCACAGAATAGCCCTGGGATTTGTCGAAACCGATCCTCCGGCCGGCGTTATCCGAAATGTGGAGGAGTTTGGCAACAACGATGGTGTACTGATAAGGTATCCTTTCGGCATACCCATGACGCTGATAAAGGAAATGGCTAAAGATGCAAAAGTTACAACAATAGTGTCGAGTACTGCACAGCAAACCACCGTGACCAGTCAATACCAAAGCTACGGCGTAAACCTGGCAAACTGCAACTTCCTTATTGCACCCACAAATTCGTACTGGACCCGCGATTATGGCCCCTGGTATGTGACTTATGGCAACAACCAGGTTGGAATTGTTGATTTCCCGTATAACCGCCCACGGCCAAATGACGACGAAATACCAAAAACACTGGCCACAAGCCAGGGCATTTCGTGGTTTGGTATGAATGTAATACACACCGGCGGGAATTATATGACTAACGGAATCGACCAGGCATCATCCACAACCCTGGTATGGGACGAAAATCCAACACAGAGTCATACCCAGATTGATCAGAAATTTCATGATTACCTCGGCATTAACAACTATATGGTACAGGAGGATCCAAACGGAACCTATATTGACCATATCGACTGCTGGGGCAAATTCCTGGCTCCCGACAAAGTGCTTATCCGCAAAGTACCTGTTACACATCCTCAGTATACCGATATTGAAGCCACTGCTGCCTTTTATGCATCGCAGGTTTCGTCGTACGGCACCAATTACAAAGTTTACCGGGTAAATACACCTAATAACGAGCCATATACCAATTCATTTATTTTAAAGAATAAGGTTTGTGTTCCCATAATGGGAACCGCTAATGATGCCGCGGCTTTGCTTGCGTATAACCTTGCTATGCCCGGGTACCAGGTTTTTGGTTTTCTCGGTAACCCGAGTACTCCCTGGGAGTCGACAGATGCCCTGCATTGCCGCACACATGAAATGGCTGACCTGGGAATGCTGATGATTACGCATATGCCAATACTTCAGCCTGTGCCTGCTCAGCCTTGCTTCCAGATTAATGCCGATATCACTGCTTTCAGCGGTCAGGTCATTTACCCCGATTCGGTTTGGACAATTTATAAAGTAAATTCCGGCGTGTGGGATACACTTACCATGTCGCATACCGGAAGCAACAGCTGGAGTGCCTGCATCCCCGGTCAGATGGAAGGTTCTTTGATTTCGTATTATATCCATGCCAAAGATGCTTCGAACCGGAGTGCAAATCATCCTTACATAGGATGCACCCGACCCGCATAAGTTTACAGTTCAGGTTTCGGCACCTGCCAATGTGGTTATTTCACCCGATACCCTGATGTTCCAAAACATTAACGATATTGTAAACGGAAAAACAGCTTTAGTACGTAATTATACCAGCCAGGCATTGGCTATCAGCCAGATCACAAACAGCGGTGATGATCCTTTTTCGTGGTACATCGACCCATGGAATATTTCGCTGCCCTATAATCTGCCATCGGGCGATTCGCTTAACTTAACCGTGAAACTGGCTATACCTGCCACATCGGCTGCAACCAACCTTTTGTGCGATACTTTATTCATAAATACTGCCAACACGAATAATCATATTATGGTTTGTGTTGATCCTTACTTACTTACCGGAATAAATACATTTAACAAACCTGCTGATGTTACTGTATTTCCTAACCCGATGAACAGCAGTGCCACCTTCAGGTTAAGTAATACCATGGAGGCAGACGTGAGGATAGAAATGTATTCGACCACAGGTGAGCTCGTTTCTGTTGTTTGCGATCAGCGGCTTGCACAGGGAATTCATTCCATCGCCTGGGAAGGAAACGGATTGAACGGGTCAAAACTTACACCCGGAATTTACCTTTACCGCGTGAAGCAAGGTAATAAACTAACAAGCGGGAAAATAGCCATCTTACCATAACTCAATCGAAACCTTACGGGAAATCAACATGTTTCACATTTATTCCAAAGTGTACATGTTGATTTTTCATTTATCTGAACTTCGATACAGTTGTAAAAAGAAATATCCGGTTTTAGTACCATAATAAAGTTGCATTAAAAAAAGTCCAAACGCTTTCGGATTTATAAGGCCTTTCTTCCGACTTCTGTCCCGAAATTTAAATCCTGCCAACAAAATTAAAGATAGATTTTTTTCAAATTCATCCCTATATTAGCAAGCTGTAAAGCAGGAGGTAATCGTGATTAAACGCAAAGATGTTCAGTCAATTGTAAAAGGCGACAAACGCCTTGTTCGCGGCTGGGTAATGTACGACTGGGCCAATTCGGTATACCAGCTGACTATAGCTTCGGCTATTTTTCCGATTTATTATAATACCATATCCCGCACGGGCGATAACTTTACCGTTTCGTTTTTTGGGGCACCGGTTATTAATACGGTGCTATACTCCTGGGCCATAGCAGCAGCTTACCTGGTAGTTGCCATAGGTTCGCCCTTATTTTCGTCGATGGCCGATTACACCGGCAGGCGCAAAGGGTTTATGCGGGCTTTTACCATGATAGGTGCTATTGCCTGCGGCGCCTTATTTTTCTTCGACCGTAATAATATTGAATTCGGCATTATTGCATTTGCCCTGGGAACCGTTGGTTACGGAGGAAGTATTGTTTTTTACAACTCTTTCCTGCCTGTTATTGCCGAACCTGAGGACCAGGACCGCATAAGTGCACGAGGCTACTCCATGGGTTATTTAGGAGGAGTGGTTTTGCTGCTTTTCAACCTGCTAATGATCATGAAACCAGATTTGTTTGGTATTGCTGCCGACAGTTCGTTACCTGCCCGTATCTCGTTTCTATCGGTTTTCATCTGGTGGATAGGATTTTCGCAGATCACCTTCAGCAGGTTACCCAAATACACTTTCAGGAAAAGGATAAAAAGGGATTCGGTGCTTACCAATGGTTACAGGGAATTACGTGTGGTTTTTAGCCAGGTTCGCAAATCGTATAAACTCAGCATGTATCTCACCGGGTTTTTCTTTATGATGATGGGTGTGCTTACCACCATGTTTATGGCTGCAACCTACGGCGAAAAAGAAATGGGTCTGAAAGAGGATGTGCTGATACCTACCATCCTGGTTATACAATTGGTAGGCATGCTGGGAGCCTGGATGTTTGCCCGTATTTCGGAAAAAATCGGCAACCTCCGCGCTTTGATCATTACTATTGTATCGTGGACCTTTATTTGTATAGGTGCATATTTTATTACCAATACCCTTCAGTTTGTTACTGCAGCTTTCTTTATCGGTATTGTTATGGGAGGCTCACAATCACTTGCCAGGAGTACCTATTCGAAAATGCTGCCACAGGATACCACCGACCATACCTCATTTTTCAGTTTTTATGATGTAATGGAGAAACTTGCTACCGTTGCAGGGACATTTAGTTTCGGCATTATCGAAGCACTGACCGGCAGCATGCGGTTTTCGGTGCTTGCAATTACCATCTTTTTCCTGATAAGCCTGTTTTTTATGCTGCTTCTGATCAGGAAAACGAGGATCGAAGCCAGAACTTTGGCCGTAGCTGTTTAAAACCCGCGAAAAGCTACACGGGTTTATCTTTCCGAAATTTTTATCAGCTTATTCGTAAACCTTTTTGTACCGGTTTCTACATTTAAAATGTAAATGCCAGGAGCAAGATTGTAACCCGCTGACTTATCGGGTGAGGTGGTTATTGAATGTGTTCCAGTGGAATAATCGGCATCAGCAAGCATAATATTCACAGTACCGGATAGGGATGTAAGATAAATTTTTACCCGTCCGCTTGTTTCATTTATAAACCTTATGGTAAGCTTATCGCTGAATGGGTTTGGTAAGGCTATTACCGGAACAGCCGCTTTTGTTTCATTAATTCCAACATTAAAATTCAGGAAAAAATCGTGTGTGCTGGCCTGACCGGCTGGCAGTTGCAGTGTATCGCATTCGGTATTATAATCGGGCATTGAAACACAGGCTATATGTGAACCCCTGAGGTGGTCGATTGAATAATAGCCAGCCGTATCGGTTACAATGGTACTGTCCGACAACAGAATAATGGCTCCGCTTAAAGGCAATCCTGTATTAGCATCATACACTTTCCCTGATAAATGTGCCAGTGTATCGGGTATAGCAGCATGAATATTTTCGATGGCATCGAAATCGAAACCGGCATCATTTACATTGGCGGTTCCATCGTTATCATCCAGTATTACAAAATATTGTGCCTGGGGAATTCCGGCAACAGCCAGGTCGAAATACCAGGTTCCCAAGCCTGAGCCTATATAATTCCAGTACCCATCCAGTTCGGTGAGTGCATACACAGCATATCCTTCGGGGCTTGTATCGCCTTCGTAAACGGTAATATCAAGGCCGGGTTCGTCGATTACCGGTGTCTGCATATCAACCAATATGTATCCTCCTTTCCCGATGGAATAACTTACCCCATCGGGGGCACCAAGGCATGCAGCGGTATATCCTTCGTCGCCCGGATTTTGTGCACTGAAATTGGGAATTCGCATACGTTCGGTACGGTATCCATACTGTGAGCGCATGGGCTGCATTTGCACATTGGTAACCGTGCTCTGCAAAGCAGTTACGGTTACGTTATTTATCACTTTGGTTTCGTATCCGTTGGCCGTAAACCTCAGGTTATAAGTACCCGGAACCATATATTTATGGTAATCGCCTGCATCGCCATCGGTATAAGTCGGGTAATTGTTGCCAACCCACACAGATGCTTTTATGGGTGCTCCTGTAATGGCATCAGTAACAGTGCCTTCAATTCCGTATCCCGAATGCTCGATCAGTGCCAGCATTGCAGATTTGTTAATGGTATAATAATGCTGGATATTGGGTCCGGCCGGTTGCTTGTCGAGCGAAATTTCCATCGACCAGGCTATTGATCCCAAACTTCCGTAATAAAAGTCTTTGGTGCTACCCTTTATCAGGTACATAGTCTGCGAACCCTGCCCTGCCGGGAGACTCAGGTAACCCGAATTTGTTACATATACATTTGCCAGGCTGGCAATATGTGCATTATCGGGTGTAGGGCTGTACCGGTAACTCCATGGATACGAAATAGTTTCGACACCGCTATGGTAATTTGTATAAGATACAAACTGGTTTGAATACTGGCAGTCGCGCAGTGCCCGTGATTCGGGTTGCGAAAACGGGCCGATACTGCCACCTTCGCCACCCCACATATACCCGTTGTCGCGGTTAAGGTCGACCTGGCTGCCGTTTTCACGTGTCATATAGTCGCGACCATAGGGATTAACACAGTAGTACAGCCATATTTCGCGGTTATCAACCAGGTTGGTGATGTATGGATCGGTACCGTATGCCAGGCAGAGATCGCGGGCAAATTGTATTACATTCTGCGATGCGCCAACTTCATTACCATGAATACCGCCATCGAACATAATTTCAGCCTCGTTTTCGTCAACATTAACGTTATCACTGATTTTTAGTGCAGCCAGCTCTTTGAACTGAGGAGTAAAACCATATACTACCTTACGGCAAATATTCGGAAAATTAGCCACCAGGCTATCCGCAATACTTGTTATCTGATCGAAAGTATAATATCCGGGCGGAACCAGGGCCGGCCCGAAACTGGCTGACCAGGCATTCAGATCAGGAATATGAACAGAATATGTAACACCCGTCTGTTTAACTTCCAGCAGCTCGTTGGGAGTAAGGTATAACCAGGCGTGAGTTGTATAAATATCGCCTTTTAGATTTAGGGCTCCGATCAGTTGCTGTTGTTCAGGATTTGAAAACGTTACTTTCACTTCCATTTCGCCGGAGCGCCAGGGTGTACGTTGGGCTGTGGCTGAAAGAAAGAAAAACGAGGCAATGAGTACGAGTATATATTTATGCATGTAATTGGTTTTTAGAAACAGAATGTCACGAAACCAGGGATTGCGGCTTATAAATACGAACAATCCTTTTTTTTGTGTTTTGCAAATATCTGCATTTTAATTTAAATCATGTAACTAATCAAACTGACTTGACGGGATATTAACCACCGATTTTGCAGATTTCAATAAATTTTATAGATTAATTTATCATAAGCTGTAGGCATCTTTCTGTGTAATCTCTGTAATCTGTGGCATTTAACTATATGTGAATAACTTAAACGAACTGATTATTTATCAAATCAGGATAAAAGGAAAAAGGCTTCCCCCGTTTGGAGAAAGCCTTTTTTTATAAATGTTCTATATAGTAATAACTATCCTCTTTTAACATTTACTGCATTTAGTCCTTTTTTACCTTCTTGAAGGTCAAAAGTTACTTCGTCGTTTTCCCTGATCTCATCAATTAAGCCAGTTACGTGTACGAAATATTCTTGTTCTGATGCTGAGTCTTTAATGAATCCAAATCCTTTGGAGTCATTGTAAAATTTTACTGTTCCTTTGTTCATTGTGTTAATTTATTAATTTTGACAAAGATACGTTATATATTCGATATATCAATTTTTTATTTTTATACATGGAATAAATTACATTTTTTTTCGCTCATTTTTGGTAAGGCTCACTCATTTAATACTTTACAGCATAGATAATAGTTGTTTTGAAAATTCACCCGTTTAAAATCAGTATAATATTAATGCGCTACGGGCCCGTTTTTACCGGTGCTCATTTCAACTTCCACAGTTATATCAAGCAGTATTTCCCGGATCATCAGGTTACCAAAGCAGAGTTTACCCTGTATACTTACCTTTTATTTTTGACAGTAGTTCGTTTATCAATAGATTATTAAAATTGAATACTTTCGATTATAATCGTAATTTTTTGTATGTCTTTGTATAATTACTAATATAACCCGATATTTATGATACAGCGAAATCGGTACCTGATACAAATAAATCCTTTTATTGACAAACCGGTAATAAAAGTGATTACAGGAATACGCCGGTGCGGGAAAAGCACATTCCTGAAGCTTATACGTGAATCACTGCTTGAAAAGGGGATTAAACCGGAGAATATATTGCTGATAAATAAAGATTCTCTCGAATTCGATTCACTGGAAACGTATCAGCAGCTGATGAGTTATGTAAACAGCTATTTAAAAAATAAAACCGGCCAAAAATACCTGTTTGTTGACGAAGTGCAGGAAATAGAAGGCTGCGAGAAAGCCATTTCCGGATTTTTAGCCGATAATACTGCCGATTTGTTTACACAGGCTCCAATTCGAGGCTGCTCTCATCGGAACTTGCTACATACATCGCGGGAAGGTATGTTGAATTTAAGATGTACACCCTCACATTCTCTGAATTTCTTCAATTCCGCCATATCAGCGAACACGAAGAAACCGAGTCGGAATTTGGTTTGTTTATGAAATATGGCGGGTTCCCGGGTATTCATCATATGGTGTACGACGATGAAGTAATTCAGCAATATGTTTCATCCATTTATAATACAATTCTGTTAAAAGATGTGGTTGCACGGAATAATTTGCGTGATATCGCCTTGCTGGATAAAATAGCTCAGTTTACTGCCGATAATTGTGGAAATATTACTTCTTCAAAAAAGATTTCCGATTTCCTGAAATCACAAAAAATTAAAGGTTCGGTTGATACGGTTCAGAATTACCTGAGTATGCTTAATTCAGCCTTTATTTTTCATAAGGTAAACCGTTTCGATATAAAAGGTAAACGCCTGCTCGAGATTCATGAAAAATACTACACTGGCGATATTGGATTAAAACACAGCCTGCTTGGCTATAAAATGAACGACATTTCGGGTCATCTCGAAAATATCGTTTTCCTGGAACTCTCTGCCAGGGGTTATAAAGTGAATATTGGAAAAATAACCGATCAGGAGATAGATTTCATTGCCACCATAAACAATCAGCAAATTTATATACAGCTGGCCTATTTACTTGCCGACACAAAAACCATCGAACGCGAATTCGGCACCCTGGAGAAAATAAATGACAACTACCCTAAAATAGTCCTGTCGATGTATAAATTCCTCGACAGCGACCGGCATGGCATTAAATGGTATAACCTTATTGATTTTCTGAAAAACGAATAAGTAAATGTCTGAAGAATAAGAACTAAATAGAGCCTGTCTTAAAAGTCATTCAAAATAATTTAAGAACAAGGATTAACGATTGACGATTTTAGAAGTAAATAAATATGAGTCGATTACTCTTCCTTCACAAGCCATAAATCCTTGATTGCGTCAAGCAGGGATGTGCCTTGTTCTGAAATCAAAAAAAAGCCACTTTTTGGACAGACACTAATTAATGCGCTTCCAGCCAGTTATTGACCGGTGCTCATTTCTACTTCCACCGGGATATCAAGCGGCATGGCAGAGCGCATCAGGTCGCCAACTATTTTTTTAACCTGTTCCACTTCGGGTTTATACACATCAAAAACCAACTCATCGTGCACCTGCATGGTCATGCGGCTTTTCAAACCATGTTTTAGAAACTCGTTGTAAATATTGATCATGGCAATTTTGATCATATCAGCTGCGGAGCCCTGTATTGGTGCATTTATGGCATTTCGTTCGGCAAAGCCACGCATTACACCGTTGGCTGAATTAATATCGCGGATAATCCGGCGGCGGCCCATCAGCGTCTCCACATAACCTTTCTCCCTGGCGGAAGCTATGGTAGAATCCATAAAAGATTTTATTCCTGGAAATGTTGCAAAATATTGCTCAATTATTTCGGCGGCTTCCTTACGTGGTATTCCTAAATTTTCGCTAAGCCCGAAAGCTGAAATACCGTAAACGATTCCAAAATTCACCGATTTGGCATTACGACGCATATCGCGGTCAACCGCTTCGAGATCGACACCATAAATATTGGCTGCAGTGGCTGTATGTATATCCAGGCCTTTGCGGAAAGCATCTTTCATGGCTTCGTCGTTGCTCATCGAAGCAATAATCCGGAGTTCGATCTGCGAATAGTCGGCTGATAATAAAGTGTATTCATCGTTTCGGGGAACAAAAGCTTTGCGGATTTCGCGGCCACGCTCAGTGCGGATAGGAATATTCTGCAGATTTGGATTCGTAGAACTAAGCCGCCCCGTGGCTGCTACTGCCTGGTTGTAACTGGTATGTATTCGGCCGGTAACAGGGTTTACAAGCAGGGGCAGGCTGTCAACATAGGTCGATTTCAGTTTGGCAAGCCCGCGAAAATCGAGAACCAGCTGCACCATCGGATGCTTGTGTATGAGTTTCTGCAATACATCTTCGCCGGTCTGGTATTGTTTGGTTGCCGTTTTTTTAGGTTTATCATCTATTTTAAGCCTGTCGAACAGAATTTCACCTAGTTGCTTGGGCGATGCAATATTAAACTCGACGCCGGCATGTTGCCAGATTTCTTCCTGCACCTTGATTAATTCGCCGTGCAACTCTTTCGAGAAATCGTTTAAAGCCTGCGAATCGAGCTTAACACCAGCAGCCTCAATGCCCGCCAATACCGGCACAAGCGGCATTTCAATATCGTTGAATATTTTCAGGGTATCCGTTTCCTTCAATTTTGGTTCAAAAATCTTTTGAAGCTGAAGGGTGATATCGGCATCTTCGCCAGCATATTCCTTAATATCCTCCAGGGGAACTGAACGCATCGAAGTTTGTGCTTTGCCTTTTTTACCGATAAGGGTTTCGATGCTTACCGGCGAATAATTGAGATACGTTTGAGCAAGCAGGTCCATATTATGACGCATATCAGGCTCTATCAGGTAATGCGCCAGCATGGTATCGAAGGTCGGACCTTTAATTTCTATACCATAATTAGCAAGTATGGCCATATCGAACTTCATATTCTGAGCCGTTTTCCCGATGGCAGGATTACTGAATACTTTTTTAAACTTTGCTACCAGGGCGTCGGCTTCTTTCCGGTTTTCGGGAACAGGAACATACCATGCTTTGCCTGGTTGTATGGCAAATGACATACCTACCAATTCGGCAGTAATGGTATCGAGCCCGGTGGTTTCGGTATCGAAGCAGAACATTTCAGCCTTTTCCAGTTCAATTATAAGTTCGGAGATGCTGCTTTCGGTATCAGCTGCCCGATATTCGTGTGGCGTATCGTTCAGTGTTTTGTATGCGCTTTCAAGCGTTTCGAAAGGTACTTCGGCCATACTGAATAAATCGCCCTGACCTGAAGATGCGGCGGGTTTTGAAGCGCCTGCTTTTGTTGCCGATGCGGTTTGTATTCCACCAGGATTTAGCGACAGATCAGTAAATACCCGTTGAGCAAAAGTGCGGAATTCGAGTTCGTCGAGTAAGGTTTTCAGCCGTTCGACATCGGGTGGGTCGAGGTGCAGGTTTTTTTCGTTAAATTCGATCGGGACATCGAGAATAATAGTCGCCAGTTGTTTTGAAATAATGGCTGACTCCCGGCCATTTTCCACTTTTTTTCTTAGCGTATCGTTTTTAATGGTATGTGCTCTTTCGAGTAAGTCCTCCACCGAATCGAATTCGGCCAGCAGTTTACGGGCGGTCACCTCCCCCACTCCGGGAATTCCGGGAATATTATCCGAAGCATCGCCCATCAGGCCCAGGAAATCGATCACCTGAAGCGGATTTTTGATACCGAATTTTTCGCAGACCTCGGGGACACCCATTATTACAGGTTTTTCACCGGCTTTGGCAGGTTTATACATGAAAATATTCTCACTAACGAGCTGTCCGAAATCCTTGTCGGGAGTAACCATAAACACCTGGAATCCTGCCTGTTCGGCTTCCTTGGCAAGTGTACCAATTACATCATCGGCTTCGTAACCATCCACATACAGTGTCGGAATATTAAATGCCTTTATCAATTCCTTTATATAAGGAATGGAAGCTGCCAGGTCCTCGGGCATAGCCTCGCGGTTAGCTTTGTAGCCGGTAAAGTCCTCGTGTCGCGCGGTAGGCGCCTGCGTATCGAAAGCAACGCCTATATGCGATGGTTTTTCGTTTTTTAAAAGTTCGTACAACGTATTTGCAAACCCCATGATAGCTGAGGTGTTGAGTCCTTTGGAGTTATAGCGCGGGTTGCGCTGCATAGCGAAAAAAGCACGGTATATTAACGCCATGCCATCTAACAGAAATAATTTTTCCACGGTGGTTGTTTTGGAAGGGTAAAGATAGTTATTTGGTTGAATTGAAGGTGTCGGAAGTCCGAAGTCGGAAGTCGGAAGTCGAAGTCGGAAGTCGGAAGTCAGGAGATAAAGCTTGATTACGAAAAATATTCATAAAACTATCGACTATTATAGCAATAACGACTTGACTTTTTTGCAACGCAAATTCCTCAAAAGTAATCGCTTCTGACTTCCGTCTTCCGACTCCCGACCAAAAAACTCAAAGCGCAATTTTCCTATTGGTGTACCACGAATAATCGGTAGCAATAATCTCATAATCCGTTTTGAAAAGCTCGGAAGAAATTATAAAATCAGCCGTCGAGCGGTTGCAGGCAACCGGAATATTATAAAGAACTGAGATACGTTCCAGCGCCTTAACATCCACTTCGTGCGGATGCGGTTCCATGGGATCCCAGAAAAATATAAGGACATCAATTTTGCCTTCGGCAATCATGGCTCCGAGTTGCTGATCACCGCCAAAAGGGCCTGATTTCAGCATGGTGATATTAATATTGCCCAATTTATCTTCTTTCACGCGGGAGGCAAGGGCTTCGGCTACAAGGCGGCCGGTAGTGCCGGTACATACAATTTTATGGTCGTTCAGAATTTCCCAGTTCCATTGTACCCATTCCACAAGGTCGCGTTTACAGTTATCGTGTGCCACGAGGGCTATGTTTTTTGGTTTTATCATATTATTCGTTTAACAGAAGGTTAAAATGTGTGAATCGGGTTTTGAAAAATTCTTTAAAAAAATCAAAATACCCCGAGTATATTTTCAGGGCACAAAGATACGATCGGGAGAAGGATTCTGTAATAAATAATCGTAAAGTATTAACAGTACAAGTGCAATCAATGTTTCTGTTCGCGGATCACCAGCATATAAAAATCATTATCCAGAGGCAGGTAACCGTATTCGTAAACAAAACGATACGAACTGCCTTTTTGTGTTACATATAAATGAGTTATGTAATTGAAGTTGAACCCTTTGTTCACCAGTTTATCCTTGTGAAGGTTTATTTTTCCTTCCTGTGGAATCAGTTCTGAGAGGATTCTTCGGTTTTTGCGCAGTATATTATTAATATTCCGCACATAATTCGTGGATTCGCTGTTCAGCCGGTTGTTGTAATTATTGCGGCACATATCCGAACAGAATTTTTTATCTATTCTTCCGGTAATGGGTTCACCACAATCGAGGCAAAATTTTTCCATATAGCGATAAGATTAAAAAACGCTTAAAAATTATATTTTTTCAAAATTCAATGTTTGAAGGATATCTCAAATTCTCGTTCCGGTTTAACATAAAGCATATTAAGCAATTACAAGATTGTAAAGATAATGAAATTCCATTTACAAACGACAACAAACGGTTGTAAACATTTTTATCCGAATACAAATATTTATTAACCGAATCACCCGAAAAGGCCGCCATACCTTTGCTTCATCAAATCGGGACAAACCCCTTTTTGACAAAACGAAACACTTTTTGAAATCCCTATTAATTAACCCTTAACACACACAACACCATGAACACACTACGCAACTCAGTAAAATTAATCGGCCGTTTAGGCATGGATCCGGAAGTTAAACTTTTGGACAAAGGAAGCAAGGTAGCAACTTTTTCACTCGCTACCAGTGACAGATACACATTGAAAGACGGCAGCAAACAGGAACAAACACAATGGCATAGTATTGTTGTGTGGGGTAAACTGGCCGTTATCTGTGAAAAATACCTGAAAAAAGGCAAGGAAATCGCCATCGATGGCCACCTGGCTTACCGTACCTGGGAAGACAAAAATGGAACCAGGCATTATAAAAGTGAAATTATTGCCAGCGATATTCTTTTCGTAGGTTCAAATGGAAAAATAAACAGCTAACTCACAAAACACATTCCCTAAACCCTAACCCCTAACACCTTAAAACAATGAACACACTACGCAACTCCGTAAAATTAATCGGCCGCCTCGGCCAGGATCCGGAAGTTAAACTTCTGGACAAAGGAAACAAAGTAGCAACCTTTTCGCTCGCCACCAGCGACAGTTACACTGCCAAGGACGGCAGTAAACAGGAACAAACCCAATGGCACAATATTGTGGTGTGGGGCAACCTGGCAGGTATTTGCGAGAAATACCTGAAAAAAGGCAAAGAAATTGCCATCGACGGACGTCTTACTTACCGCAACTGGGAAGATAAAAATGGGACGAAACATTATACCAGTGAAATTGTAGCAAATGAATTGCTGTTTGTAGGTGCTAATAATGAGTCAGAAAAAATAATTCAAAATTCAAAGTGCAAAATTCAAAATTCAAAAAGTTAAAGTCATGAGCAATTTCCCCGATACCATGTCAGACCGATTTATGAATCTGGTTATCAATATTATAAAACTCGAAAAGCAACTTTTAAAAACATATTCCGGCAGGCATATCTTTGGGCAGTTATTTCGTTCAGGCACATCAGCTGGAGCAAATTTTGAAGAAGCAAGGGCAGGTGAAAGCAGAGCGGATTTTATCCATAAAATGCAAATTGTTTTGAAAGAACTTCGTGAATCGCATTATTGGATAAAACTTCTGATAAATGCAAATTTAGTTCCTTCTTCAAGTGAAGAGATTAAGTTCCTTTTCAATGAATCTTTAGAACTAACAAATATAACTGCCAAATCTGTTTTCACGGCTAAATCGAACATTGGTAAAATAAAAGCTAAACAATAGACGAAATGTCGCTTGACATCACATAAGCTCTTTTTGAATTTTGCACTTTGAATTTTGCACTTTGAATTAATAACCTTTACCCAAACCCCAAAATCCTTACTAAAATGAACACACTACGCAACTCCGTAAAACTAATCGGCCGCCTCGGCCAGGATCCGGAAGTTAAGCTTCTGGACAAAGGAAACAAAGTAGCAACCTTTTCGCTCGCCACCAGCGACAGTTACACTGCCAAGGACGGCAGTAAACAGGAACAAACCCAATGGCACAATATTGTGGTGTGGGGCAACCTGGCAGGCATTTGCGAGAAATACCTGAAAAAAGGCAAAGAAATTGCCATCGACGGACGTCTTACTATATCGCAACTGGGAAGATAAAAATGGGACAAAACATTATACCAGTGAGATTATTGCAAATGAACTTCTGTTTGTAGGTGCTAATAATGAGCAGAAAAAATAATTTAAAATTCAAAGTGCAAAATTCAAAATTCAAAAAGCTATAGTCATGAGCAATTTCCCCGATACCATGTCAGACCGATTTATGAATCTGGTTGTCAATATCATAAAACTCGAGAATCAACTTTTAAAAACCTATTCCGGCAGGCATATCTTTGGGCAGTTATTTCGTTCAGGCACATCAGCTGGAGCAAATTTTGAAGAAGCAAGGGCAGGTGAAAGCAGAGCGGATTTTATCCATAAAATGCAAATTGTTTTGAAAGAACTTCGTGAATCGCATTATTGGATAAAACTTCTGATAAATGCAAATTTAGTTCCTTCTTCAAGTGAAGAGATTAAGTTCCTTTTCAATGAATCTTTAGAACTAACAAATATAACTGCCAAATCTGTTTTCACGGCTAAATCGAACATTGGTAAAATAAAAGCTAAACAATAGACGAAATGTCGCTTGACATCAATAAGCTCTTTTTGAATTTTGCACTTTGAATTTTGCACTTTGAATTAATAACCTTTACCCAAACCCCAAAATCCTTACTAAAATGAACACACTACGCAACTCCGTAAAATTAATCGGCCGCCTCGGCCAGGATCCGGAAGTTAAACTTCTGGACAAAGGAAACAAAGTAGCAACCTTTTCGCTCGCCACCAGCGACAGTTACACTGCCAAGGACGGCAGTAAACAGGAACAAACCCAATGGCACAATATTGTGGTGTGGGGCAACCTGGCAGGCATTTGCGAGAAATACCTGAAAAAAGGCAAGGAAATCGCCATCGACGGACGTCTTACTTACCGCAACTGGGAAGATAAGAATGGAACGAAACGCACCAGTGCTGAAATTGTAGCTAAAGAATTGCTTTTTGTAGGTGCTAACCCTGATTCTAAAAAATAGGAAAACACCTGGATTCAATCACTTGAAAACCCCTCCCCTAAAATGCAACTTCAACAGATACAATCCAAGATTTTCGAACTCAGAGGGTTTAAGGTGATGCTGGATTCTGACCTGGCCGAACTTTACGAAACTGAGACCAAACGACTCAAAGAAGCCGTAAGGAGAAACATCGCTCGGTTCCCGCCGGACTTTATGTTCGAACTTAGTAAAAAGGAATTTGAAAGTTTGAGGACGCAATTTGCGTCCTCAAACAGAGGAGGAACCCGCTATATGCCTTTTGTGTTCACCGAACAAGGTGTAGCCATGCTGGCAAGTGTGCTGAACAGCGATAAGGCAATTGAAGTAAATATACAAATTGTCAGAGCTTTTGTTCTTCTGAGACAATACGCACTCACTCATTCGGAACTAATGAGTAAACTTAAAGAAGTTGAAGACAAGTACAACAAACAATTTAAGGATGTTTACGATGCGCTAAATTACCTGTTGAACAAGGACAAGCGTGGAACAGCTCAAGATCAACGGAAAAGAATCGGATACGAGATCTCCACAACTAACTCTGATTAAAACCAAATATTACAAAGAACCTGAATTCTAAACTCATAACACCATGAACACACTACGCAACTCCGTAAAACTAATCGGCCGCCTCGGCCAGGATCCGGAAGTTAAGCTTCTGGACAAAGGAAACAAAGTAGCAACCTTTTCGCTCGCCACCAGCGACAGTTACACTGCCAAGGACGGCAGTAAACAGGAACAAACCCAATGGCACAATATTGTTGTGTGGGGCAACCTGGCAGGCATTTGTGAAAAATATCTGAAAAAAGGCAAGGAAATCGCCATCGACGGACGTCTTGTATATCGCAACTGGGAAGATAAGAATGGAACGAAACACTATCAGCAGTGAAATTATTGCTAATGAACTGCTGTTTGTAGGTAATAACCCTGATTCAAAAAAATAGGAAAAAATAGTTCAAAATTCAAAGTGCAAAATTCAAAATTCAAAATTCAAAAAGTTAAAGTCATGAGCAATTTCCCCGATACAATGTCAGATCGATTCATGAATCTGGTTGTCAATATTATAGAACTCGAAAATCAACTTTTAAAAACCTATTCCGGCAGGCATATTTTCAGTCAGTTGTTTCGAGCAGGCACATCAGCAGGAGCAAATTTTGAAGAAGCAAGAGCTGGTGAAAGCAGAGCTGATTTTATCCATAAAATGCAAATTGTTTTGAAAGGACTTCGTGAATCGCATTATTGGGTAAAACTTCTGATAAATGCAAATTTAGCCCCTTCCTCAATTGAAGAAATCAAGTTCCTTTTCAATGAATCTTTAGAACTAACAAATATAACTGCCAAATCTGTTTTCACGGCTAAATCGAACAGTGGTAAAATAAAAGCTTAACCAAAGCTTATATATCGCCTCACCTCATGTAAGCTCTTTTTGAATTTTGCACTTTGAATTTTGAATTAATAATCTTTCAATCTTAAAACCCGTATCCCAAAACCTTAACCCCCAAAACCTAAAATAAATGAACACAGATATCACTTCCATAAACAAAAGAATTGATAATTCAATCTTGTTTCTCAGGAACCAGAAAGTGATGCTGACAATGACCTGGCTGATATTTATGGTGTTAAAACCAAAAGGTTGAATGAGCAGGTTAAAAGGAATCCCGGCCGCTTCCCATCCGATTTTATGTTTCAGTTAACTGATGAGGAGAAACAAGAGGTGGTCGCAAATTGCGACCACCTCTATAGAATTCGTTTTTCAAGTACAAACCCATATGCCTTTACCGAACATGGAGCAATAATGTTAGCAAGCATATTAAATACTGAAACTGCAATTCAATCCAGTGTACTCATCGTGAGAGCATTTGTAAAACTTCGCGAGCTTTTATCAAAACACACAGAACTCGCAAGCAAACTCAATGAATTAGAAGCCCGGTATGATCAGAAATTTAAGATTGTCTTCCAGGCTCTGCGTGAGCTGATGCAACCATCAACAGAAAAAAAGGACAGACCTACTATTGGGTATAAAATAAAGCCCGTCAGTGAATTGCAAAAAAAATAAATCTTCAGTCAGCGTAAAAAAATCAATGCCACCTTTAAAAAGCAATTAGAATTTTTCAGAAATTTATATCTAAATCTAATCACAAATTTTCTCCCTAATCCCAAAATCCTAACCCCTAAATCCTAAAAAAATGAACACACTCAGAAACAATGTAAAACTGATCGGCCGCCTCGGCCAGGATCCGGAAATCCGTAACCTCGAAAAGGACAACAAAGTAGCAACTTTCTCACTTGCCACCGGCGACAGTTACACTGACAAGGAAGGCAACAAGAAAGACACCACCGAATGGCACAACATTGTAGCCTGGGGCAACCTGGCAACAATTTGCGAAAAATACCTGAAAAAAGGGAAAGAAGTAGCCATCGACGGCCGGATAACCTACCGGAACTGGGAAGACAAAAACGGCACCAAACACACCACCACCGAAATTGTCGCCAACGAAATACTTATGGTTGGTGATAAACCAAAGGAAAAAGAATGAGCTTACTGTTTGTTTTTTTTTCAGAGCCGCAAAGCAAAGCTTCTGCGGCTTTTTATATAATCCGGATCCACAACATAAATTCTGAAAACACAAGGCTTTTCATCAATTCTTGCCTTTAATTTCTACTACAATTTATAGTTTTCTGAATTTATTTTAGTTTAACTTTACGCTTAAAATCTACTGAAGATGAAACATATTATACCCTTTATTCTTATCGTCGTTCAAATCACATTCAACTCCTGCACCATGAGCCAAAACCCGCCTACCATCACTGATTCCATCGATTTACAGAAATATGCCGGGAAATGGTACGAAATTGCATCCTATCCCATGCGATTTCAAAAAGATTGCTTTTGTGTAACAGCCGATTATACCCTTACCGATAAAGGCTATGTGAAAGTATTTAACTCCTGTCGAAAAGGAAGTGTGAGCGGCGAGGTAAAATCAATCACAGGAAAAGCCTTCCCTGTAAAAGGAACCAACAATGTAAAACTGAAAGTTCAGTTTTTCTGGCCTTTCAGAGCCGATTACTGGGTAATTGACAAAGCCGATGATTACTCCTGGGCAGTGGTTTCGGGTGCAAGCCGCAAATACTTATGGATTTTATGCCGTAAACCCGAAATATCAAAAGAAACCTGGCACTATATTACCGGACGGCTTGTGCAAAACGGATTTGATCTTGAAAAGCTACAAATGATGGTACACGAATAAATCAGTGATTTTTGTGTATCGCGTAAACCATATTCCGAACCATACTTCGTGGACTGAATCGGGGAGTCAGGGCGCTCATTTTATTCATAAAACCGGGAATCTCAATGGCTTTGCCTTTTATCATGGCTTTATAACCTGCACGTGCCACCTCCATCGAAGTAGCGGCAGGAAGCATGCGGTGCATAAGCGATTTGCCAAGCCCTGCTGATAAAGCAAACCCGGTATCGGTTGGTCCCGGACACAGTGTGGTTACCTTTACCCCGGTTCCTTTCAATTCGCGGGTAAGTGCTTCGGAAAACGATAAAACATAGGCTTTACTGGCATAGTATACTGCCATTCCCGGACCAGGCATAAAGGCTGCTGTGGAAGCTACATTCATGATTCTTCCATTGTTGTTATTCAGCATCCCTTGTAATACAATATGAGTCAGCTGCGTGAGCGCACCTATGTTGAGGCGGATGATTTCCAGATGCGTCGAAAGATCAGCACCGGAAAAATCGCCAAAATCACCTATTCCGGCATTGTTGATCAAGGTATCGATGTGAATATTCTTTTGCGTGATTTCTGCAATAAGTTTATTAACGCCTGATTCAGAAGAAAGATCGACAGCAAACGTAACGACTTCTGAATTGTGGTCTTTACGTATTGTCTCAGCCAATTTGTTTAGCTTATCAGCTGAACGTGCAACAAGAATCATGTTTTTATCGTCGTGGGCTGAAAGCATTGCGAGGTCGAGGCCAATACCTCCTGAAGCGCCGGTAATAAGAGTATATGTTTTCGAATTCATAGAAATATAAGGGAGTTGTTTAATTGTAAGGGCTAAAATGTTAAACGCACTAACAGTGCTATTGTTTGATCAGGTAGTTAAATGTTTATAAATCAACATACACACCAAAACTGTTTATAACTTTTTCATAATCTTTAGGAACAACGTGTAAAAAATGTTCTTTTCATGTGTTATTTTGCTGGAAACAGAGGGTAATCTGCCGGCAGAAAATTTGAGATATTGGAAAAAGAAACGCTGTTTCAACCAGCAAATTTCAAGTACTGCCATCTCGGCAATTACCTGCAGCCTTGCGACCATTATAATATATTGTCAAAGGGTTTGCCTCCTGTAAATAACTGGTTTAATCTGCTAAACTAAATTCGTATGCCAGTAAATCCCACCTTAAAAAAAAGCAAGAAAGCAAAAAAGATTTTCGTTCTCGACACCAGTGTGATTCTTTATAATCACGATGCAATCAACAGTTTTGACGACAACGATGTAGCCATACCTATTACCGTTCTGGAAGAGCTGGATAACTTCAAGAAAGGAAATGATAATATCAACTTCGAAGCCCGCGAGTTTATACGCATTATCGACCGCCTGTCGGAAAAGCGAACGCTTACCAGGTGGCTGACGCTGCCAAAATCAAAAGGGGGCAAGTTTAAAGTAATTATGAACGAGCAGGGCGATATTGATGCCCGCGTTATTTTTGGTGAAAACAAACCTGATCATCGCATTTTAAATGCAGCCCTGGCTATTGCCAAGGAAAACCCGACCTGTAAAGTCACACTGGTTTCGAAAGATGTTAACCTTCGGTTAAAAGCCAAATCGCTTAATATTCAGGCGGAGGATTTCCTTACAGGGAAAATCAAGGATCCCGAAGGTCTGTATACCGGCAAAACCATGATCGAAGGTTTACCTTCCAAAGTTATTGACTCTATTTATCAGAACGGTTACTGCGAACTGAGCGATATCGGGGTTCAAAACCCAATTCCAAACCATTATTATATACTTAAAAACACCAAAAACTCGGCACTTGCTTTTTACAATGCCACTACCCAACGTATTGAGCGCCTTGATAAACGCCCTGCATACCGCATTATGCCACGGAATGCCGAACAGGTTTTTGCGTTGCATGCCATCATGGATCCGGATATCAAACTGGTAACCTTACAGGGTGTGGCAGGTACCGGCAAAACACTTCTGGCACTTGCAGGTGCTATGGAACAAAGGCGTGAGTTCAAACAAATATACCTTGCCCGGCCGATCGTGCCCCTCAGCAATAAGGAAATTGGTTTTTTACCCGGCGATGTGAAAGAAAAGATAGGCCCGTATATGGAGCCATTGTATGATAACCTGAAATTTATACAAAGCCAGTTCGGAGATAAAGATAAGGAGCATAAGGTTGTAACCGAATCGTTGCAAAATGAGAAACTGGTGGTTACTCCCCTGGCATACATCAGGGGCCGTAGCATCAGCAATGTGTTTTTTATTGTCGATGAGGCCCAGAACCTTACACCCCATGAGGTAAAAACCATTATTACCCGTGCAGGCGAAAATACCAAGATCGTTTTTACCGGTGATATTTTTCAGATCGATACTCCTTACCTCGATTCGCAGAGTAACGGGCTTTCGTACCTGATCGACAAGGTGAAATCGCACCCCATGTATGCCCATGTTAGGCTCGAGAAAGGCGAACGATCACAATTGGCGAACCTGGCAAATGATTTGCTGTAACGAAGTTTTTAATTCATTGCTACATGTTTGCAGGGATTGTGATGCCATGGAACGGACTGATATAAGTATTTACTTCTCATTCCTGACCACGGTAAGCACCGTTTGCCCAACCGCCATCAATGTCGGTTTGCTGATGCCCTTCATATTATCCTTCATCGTATGCCAATGCTGGTAAAAGCCGGAGTTGGTTGACTGATCGTGCTGTATTATATCAATGGTCGGGATTTGACGTAACTGGTTGATATATACATGATCATCGGTAATAGCATTGGATCTTTCGGTCGAAAAATAATCGCTGTATCCTATGGTTGCAGCTGTTCTCCATACTTTTTGCATAATATCGGGTGCATAATGCATGCTGGTGCCTTCCATGGTAAAAACTGCATTTTCGGCTCCTACCATATCAAGCAGTATTCCGAATCGTGCCCCATAAGCCGTAACATGCGGATACCTTGACCAGTATTGCGAACCCAGAGCCCAATCGTCGCTTCCGATAAAACCGGCATTCTTGGGAGCTCCATAATCTTCGCCATCAAATAATATGATATCAATACCTACTGAGGCAGGGCTTATACGCAGCTGACGCGCTATTTCCAATAATATTCCAACCCCGCTGCCTCCGTCGTTGGCTCCATCGAATAGGCGTGCGATGCATAGTGGTGTCAGGATCGTTATCAGCAAAGGGTCGTGTATCCCAGTGTGCACAAAGCAACACCCGAACCGGATTTTTCGGATCAAATGAAGCAATAATATTTTTACAATTTAAGGTGGTTCCATCATATGCCTTGGCTGTAAATGGCTGAACAACAACCTGGGATGCATACTTTTTAAGTGTAGCTTCCAGCCAGTTGGCACATTTAGCATGCGACTTGCTGTTAGGAACCCTGGGTCCGAATTTCACCTGCTCATTCACAAAATAATAAGCTGTATCTGCATTAAATTCAGCAGCTTTTATTGTTTCGGAAACTTTAGGCTCTTCAGTTTCAGCATCAGGTGTTGATGAAGACGGTTTTTGTTTACAGGCACTGATTGTTGCGATAAGTATAACAATAAGCAATGCAGAGTGTAGGCGCATAATGTAAATTATTAATGGCGGCAAAGGTAATACAATCCGTTCGAAAGGAGTTTAAAGGAAATCAGCTTTTTGCCCGAACGACCCGGTGAAAACCGATTCGCTGGCCGGACGGCGGGTGCGCGCACTAAGTTCGAGTTTCTTAAGGTTAGGATGCAATATTTCAGCATCGCCCAGGTATCCCAGGGTAAAAGCAACCTGAACTTTATAATCAGCGGGAATTTCGAGCGAGAGTGCAGCCGCATCGGCATTAAAACCTCCCATCTGATGGGTATACACCCCTTCGGCCATCGCCTGAAGCGAAAGCATACATACTGCCTGCCCCAGGTCATATACATGGCTCTTGCTTGGCTCACCCTTTGCATCTGCAACTTTGCTGATTGCCAGGCCAAAGCACCGGAGCATTCACAACCCATAGCTGGTTAAACTCCGCAAGGGTTGCAAAAATGCTGTCGTAAACCTTATCACCTTTAAACCCTACCATAAAATACCAGGGTTGCAGGTTACTGGCTGAGGCCGCCCAGCGGGCAGCTTCGAATATACGTTGTAGTTTTTCGCTTTCTACGGGTTTGGTATCGTAAGCGCGGGGGCTCCATCGGGCAGATATCAGTTCGTGAACAGGATAATCAAGCTCGGGCTTTTTAATGGTTGTGGAATCGTACATAAGAAAATGAGAGTTAAACTAAAAGTTTATTGATAATTATTCAATTTGCCCGGTAAAGGTAATTTAATAACTTTAAGCGCAGATTACAGATAAAGAAAAAAATGGCGTGCGAAACGACAGGAAATATCATCCGGATTGTAAGCCGGTACGGTCCAACACTATATGCGATTTTGAATAAATTGAGCCAAGAATTGGCTGTAACATCAGCAAAACCTTGAACAACAATACTTATTAAACTCTAACAGCGGTTTCCGCTATAGTCATACTTATTGCATCGGGACACATTGTTCATATTGATTTACAACTGCAGGAAACAAGCAGGTGAATGGAAATAATGTTTTTGCGAACCGTTCAATCCGAATATTTTTCAATTGCGGGTGAGCTAAATGTATAAAATATTGTCCATCCAGATAAGTTGGATTAATTTTTAATGTTGATTCTGACTAAAATGTTATATTTTTGTTAGCTCATAACAAACAGCCGGAAAAAGATGAAAAACAAATATCTAGATCTGATAGAACAAACTTTTGACTTCCCTACTGAAGAATTTAAAGTGGAAGACGGAGATCTTTTGTTTCATGACATCCCTATGATGGAAATCATAAAACAATACGGAACACCACTCAGGGTCACGTACTTGCCGAAAATTACCCGGCAGATTCAGAAGGCAAAGCGAATGTTTAACGTTGCCATTGCCAAAACCGATTATAAAGGCAGCTATAACTATTGTTACTGTACCAAGAGTTCGCATTTCTCATTTGTTATGGAAGAAGCGCTCAAGAACGATATACATATTGAAACGTCTTCAGCCTTCGATATTCCGATCATCGAATCACTATATGAGTCGGGCAAGTTGAAGAAAGATATCTATATTGTATGCAACGGGTTTAAACGCCCACAATACATCGAGAACATATGCAACCTGCTCGACGAAGGATTCGAGAATGTTATTCCTATACTTGACAATAAGTTTGAGCTCGACGAGTACGACCGGAATATCACACGCAAGATCAAGATAGGCATACGCATTGCATCGGAAGAGGAACCCAAGTTCGACTTTTATACCTCGCGTTTAGGAATCCGGTACAACGATATAGTGTCGTATTACGAGGAAAAGATCAAGAACAATCCGAAGTTCGAGTTAAAAATGTTACACTTCTTTATAAATACCGGCATACGCGACACAGCATACTACTGGAACGAACTGAATAAATGTGTTGATATTTACTGCGAACTTAAGGCTGTGTGTCCCCAGCTTACAGCTTTAAACATTGGTGGAGGTTTACCTATTAAAAATTCGCTTAACTATGATTTCGACTACGATTACATGGCTGAAACCATCATCGAGCAAATAAAAAATGTTTGCGATCGTAACAACACTCCGCAACCTGATATTTTTACAGAGTTCGGATCGTTTACCGTAGGCGAAAGCGGAGCCATCCTTTATAGTATCATTGACCAGAAAAGGCAAAACGACAGGGAGCTTTGGAATATGATCGACAGCTCTTTTATAACAACCTTACCCGACACCTGGGCTATTAACCAGAAATTCATATTACTCGCCATCAACCACTGGGATCATGATTATGAAAGGGTTTTCCTGGGAGGGCTGACCTGCGACAGTGAGGATTACTATAACGCCGAAGCACATACCAATGCCATATTCCTTCCCAAGCTGATGGATGACGAGCCTCAATACATTGGATTGTTTCATACCGGCGCTTACCAGGATTCTTTATCCGGCTACGGGGGCATTCAACACTGCCTGATCCCTGCACCAAAGCATATTATTATTGATGTTGACGAGGACGGTGAATATTTTACCAAACTATTCGCCAAGGAGCAGAGTCACAAATCGATGCTTAAAATACTCGGTTACTAAACCCAGGTTTGATATCAGGAAAACTTGCAGTATAACAAATACAAAAAGTTACTGTAAAATTAGCGATACTGCATCATAAATGCAGGTTGGTTGGTTTTGTTCGCCTTGCTTTCCCTGGCAATAACGCTTCCGTGAAACAGCAGAGGATGCATGGTTGCTACTTATTATTTAACACATTATCATGCTTTTATGAATTTATTTTCATAAAATTATTTTCAAATATTTAACAATTTAAACACATTTTAGTAATATTTTTGTATGTTGAAAAAAATTGTACTTTCGCAGTACGAATGGACTAAAAGCATATTATTCAAATCCAATTGCAAAACTCTGTCGTCGGCCAATTAAGCCAGCAGTTAAATATGCTAAAAAGAAACAAATAATTTTCATCCGGTTGTTCCACTAAATTAATGGTATCGACATAAAATTTACTCCTATGAAACAGTATGGTAATTTACCTAAAGAATTCACCTCATTTGAAAATTCGAAAATTGTAATTCTTCCTGTTCCTTACGATGGAACCAATACATGGATCAAAGGGGCTGATAAAGGTGCAAAGGCAATTATAGAAGCATCGGCCAATCTCGAGATGTATGATATTGAAACCGACAGCGAGGTACATAAACTCGGTATACATACAGCCGAACCGGTAACCGAGAATTCGTCGCCCGAAGCCATGGTTGATGCAGTGTATTCAAGGGTAAAAGCTTTGTATAAAAAGAAAAAATTTCCCGTTGTATTGGGCGGTGAGCACACCGTAAGCATAGGGGCTTTTAAAGCCGCCAGCGAGCAGTTCACTGACCTTACAATTTTACAGTTCGACGCTCATGTCGACATGCGCGACACACACAATGGCTCAAAACTTGACCACAAATGCATTATGGCCAGGGCTTCGGAAATGGCTCATGTAGTGCATGTAGGTATACGCAGCATGAGTGCCGGCGAACGCGATCACATTAAACCTGATTGTGTTTTTTATGCCATGCAAATTTATGATCAGTCGACCTGGATGTACGAACTGCTTAACAAAATTAAACGTAACGTATACATCACCATTGACCTTGATGTGCTGAACCCATCAATTATGGCATCAACAGGTACTCCTGAACCCGGTGGCATGAACTGGTTCGACATTATCAATATCCTGAAAAAAATCAGCGAGCAGGTTAACATCGTTGGCTTTGATATCACGGAACTGGTTCCTAACAAGGAGAACAAAGCACCCGACTATCTTGCTGCCAAACTTATTTACACCATGCTTACCAACAAATTTATAACCGGTATAAAGTAATACGATTCGTAAAACCTAAAAAGGCTGTCCGAATATATCAGGGCAGCCTTTTTTTTATTCTAAGCTTCGATATTGCAGCCTTTCCTGCACTCCGATTAATAAAACACCAGTTTATCTTTCAGTTCGCCGCCCGAACTGTTTACTTGCAGCAGGTATGTTCCCCGGGCAAGTGTAGGCACACTGATATTTATTAATCTGACACCCAGCACATTGATATCATCAAGGCTGTAAACCAGTTTATTATTCATCGAGCTGATTTTAACAGATGCTGTTTCGGCAACAGAAGAAGAAAGCATAAGGGTAAAATTCCCGTTCGAAGGGTTGGGGAAATACCTTACATCCATATCTCCGGCTTTTTTATCATTGCAATCCGTTACAATTTTTACCTGTAGCGAGTCGGAAGTAAAGCAACCATTAATACCCGTTATTTTAACTTTGTATTTAATACTTTCGCCCACATTTCCTGAAACGGAGGAAGTGATGAATGGTGTTGCAGCATTGCCTGGCGACCATTGATACGTGGAAACACTATCGGCCAGAGCCTGGATAATCACCTGCCTTCCCGAACATGCCTCCACGGGCCCGGCCATTTCGGTTGTCCGGAGGATGCAGTACATTAACCGTGGCAGTGAGTACTGAAAGGAATTTACAACCCGAAAGGTTCGAAATGGAATCGACTGAATAAGTGGTTGTATTTTTCGGAGTTACAGGAATGATCAGGAGAGGTTTAACAATACTTTGCGTAACGCCGTCGCTAAGGTAAACCCGCCATGGACCCTGACCTGAAAGTTGTAGTTTCAAAAATGCCGTATCGCCCCTGCAAATGGTGGTATCACCAGCGAGAGTGGCAGCGAAACCAGGGTAAATATTCAGGAATAAAGTGTCGTAGAGTTGCGGACAGGCCTCTTCGGGAGTAATTCGTAATATGAGTTGGGTTTTGCCGCTATGTATCTCGTTAGCACCTGGTAAATAAGTAGTTATCAGGGAATCAGCATTCCCGAAAATGCCATCGCCGGTTGTAGTCCACCTTGCCGTTAAATAATTGGATGCCACAGCCGAAGTGGTAAAAACCTGCCCGGTACAGGCGAAGGTATCGAAACCTGCATGAACGGTGGGTTTTGGAGCAATGCTCAGCACCAGGGTGTCTTTAACAATTTCGCCATACGAAAAGCCGGTAACTGTAAGAATAAGTTGCACGGTTCCTGCCGCAACATCGGCCGGGCTCACATAATACACCGGGTTAATGATATTTGAATTGTTAAAAATGCCGGAACCGCTGCTGCTCCATTTTAAGGATTGATAATTCGTGGCATTGGCATCGGGTTGAAAGGAGGAGCCTTCGCACACCCGGGCATCGGCACCTGCACGAGCCGTGGTACGCTGCTGAACAGGAAACTGAATGTAATCAATCCATGCTGCATCGTACCCGACACTGAGCCCCAGGTCCTTCACATATTCCCATCGTACGGTATGAATACCGGCCGGCACAGGATACGAAACCCTGGCCCAGTCCTTTTCGCCCGACCATTGTCCGACTTTAAGATCATCGATATAAAAATTCAGGAAATCATAATTCAATTCCGACGACACTTTACGGTAAAAGGAGATACTATCGTCAACTGCCAGGTTCAGTTGCATGTATAGACGCGAGGTATCCTCACTGTTAATATATCCTGAACGTATGCTGTAGGTACCTTCGTAAACTTTAAAGTTATTGATGTTCCAGGGTTTGTTACCACCGGTTTTCCAGGCCATTTTCGTTAAATCGCCCGTTTCCCAGTCCTCGGTGAGCACCCCGATTTTTTTTAGAAAGAGCCGCTGTACTTCCTGCCCCGAATAACTTAGGCTATCCGTAAATCCAATGGCTGTACCGGCTTCGACCGAAGGGTCAATACTTACCTGCCAGAAAACGGTATCGCTTTCCCCCGGTGCTATCTGGTTAAAAACAACTTCAGGCTCAGCTATAGTACAAAATAACTGCGATGTGGAAAGTCTGCTAAGGGCCGAGGGCACAGTATAATCGCCTGTATTCGTTAAAATACTTCCCAATAATACTGTTTCACCGGGATCCAGTTGATTGTTATTATTTCCGTTTTTATCGATTACAAACAAAGGACCTACTTCGAGGTGAGGTGAATGCGAACGCAACAGCAAAGTGCTAAGGTAGGTACTGTCGTATTGGTCGGCAGCGCTCAGGGTAAATTCAAGTTCGTAATTATCAGGCACTGAATCCGATAATTTAACAAGGAAAGCATCCTGTATATTTTTCATCTGACCGATATCAAAATCGCCGTAATACCGGTTGTTGCTGAGAATCTGCACATAAGGCGATTCGCAGCTGAGCGTAACAGTTACAGTACTGTCGGGCTGATCGCCAATATTGCGCATGGTAACCGACAGTGCGAAAGTTTCGCCATATTCAGCTTTGCCATTGCCGTTGCCTGCAGCAGTATCGTTAACAAAGTGCTGATAATAGTCGATAAATGCCTGCCCCGGAGGCGGCCCAATGCGGAATGGCGAAACATAACCCATAGCCTCACCAGTGCGGTTATCGGTCCAGCAGGGGTATACCATTCCGGCTTTCGAAGTGATACCCAGGTAATCGCCAAAATAATTATCGGATAAGCCGGTTAAGGGCGAAGGGGTAAATGCCACATCGCTCACCCTGAAATCCTGCCAGGTAGCGCCACCGTTTTTTGAGATGGCAACCCATGTTTCGCACATATCATCAGGCACATTGCGGTCGTCGTAAAACACAACGGCGAGGTTTCCGTTATCCGGATCGCAGGTTATCCATGGAAAATAATGATGTTTACTGGCATCGGGAGGGTTCTGGTTTATTCTAAGCGGCTGGCTCCAGGTATCACCTTTATCGGTTGATTTTATCATGTAAATATCAACTCCAAACCCCGTATTTACGCCAGGCTCCCCTATGTTTGCCCAAACAACATAAATGCTTCCCTTATCGGGTCCGTTGCTGTTATCAACAGCCATTACCGGGAACGAATTCACCCGCATAAGTTTATTGGCACCCTGTATGCGTATCCCTTTTATGTTGTTGAATATGCGGCGGCCGGGTTCCCAGTTATGCCCTCCATCCATTGAGCGAGCAAATCCAAGGGCCTTTTCGTTTGCCGGCCAGCTGTCGTAAACTGCCCATACTGCATATACCTCACCTAGTGGGCCGGTTTGAATGTTAATTCCCTGGTTGTGGCTTCCGGCGGCCACTTCGCTGCTTATGGTTACCGGGTTCTGCCAGGCCAATCCGCCATCCATCGATCGCGAAACCTGTACGTTACCTGTACCTATGCTCCCGCTTATCACGGTCCAGCCATCGTACATATTGCCAAGGTAGGGGCTCGAAAGACTGTTATCGATCCAGAGGTGATTTTTATCAAGAATGCTTCCGAAACCGCCCGGGGCAGGCGCTACTCCACGTTTTTTCCAGGTCATCCCGTTATCGTCGGAATAAGAAATACCCTGACCTCCGCCTGAAAAAATATAGCCGACGTACAACCTTCCGGTACGACTGATGGCCGTGGCCGGGTCGCCAAAATTATAGCCTCCCACACCCTGAACGGTTCCTTCCCAGCTTGTGCCCCCATCGGGACTCTGGAGTGCATCGGCGCCATATTGCGTGCCGATATAGGGAGCAGGATGCGAATTATTGGAATTAAGCAGGCTCAATCCATTTACAGGATCAATAAAAATTGAGTTTTCGGATTGTAGAGTGTTGGTTTCGGTAACCTTAACATCCGGCGAGTCGTAAGTTGCAATTCCGGCAGTAGCCACTTTGGAACTGCGCTGGATGGTGAATGGTGCCGGTTTGGCAGCTTGTACGGGCACCAGCCCTAGTTCAGCCAACCGACGCCAGTAACCCATATTGTCGATACGAGTATCGGGCACATATTTATGGGGAACTTGTTGCAAAGGCTCTTTTTCCTGGGCCTGAACAGAAACTGACGTTAAAAAAAACACCAATACTAATACAAAAGGGATCAGGGTATGCAAAATCATTGCTACACTCAACTGCTTGTTTCCACCTTTTGCTATCATACCTGATACTTTTTATAATGTATCAGAAATCAGAACCCACACTCTTAAAAATATAGCGCGGGTTGTGATAAATTACTGATACTATGCGAAATAAATGACTATACCCTCTTGCTGTCTATATTAATAAACAACCAATGCCTTCGAAATGTTAATACCATCGGCTGATATTTTACAGTTGTAATACCCGGCTTTAAACGACGAAACATCAACAATTTCCTTTGCCAGCCCTGTATTGTCGGTTGTTTTGTCGCCTGTTGAAAGCACACTATTGCCCCTGGCATCATACACAACTAATTTATAGGTACATGCTTTTGCAAGCCGCGCTTCGACTGTAATCCGTTTATTGGCAGGATTGGGTGAGATGCTCATAAAAACCTCATTGCCAACCCATTCGTCATTGGCTGTATAATCGACAAATGAAGGGAATACAATATAATCGACCCAGGCACAGTCGCTGCCGGTTGAGGTACCCATATCCTTGGAATACACCCATTTAAAAGTATGAAGCCCGGCGGCAACGGGATAGCTGTGGCGTTGCCATGGAATCGTCCCCGACCATTCGCCCATAGGCTGAATATCAATAAAAAACTGAAGTTTGTCGAAAATTTCTTCCGATGATAGTTTTGAATAAAACGAAATGCTGTCGTTGCCCAATATATTGAGGGTGATCGACATGGTCGACTGCTGGCTATGGCTTATAGGTGCCGATTTGCTGCAATACAATCCTTCGAGAGGCGTAACATCAGATATCATCCATAAGTTCTGACCTAATTTAGTCCATGGGAATTCGAGGAAATTACCGGTTTCAAAATCCTCGACAATAAGTTTAATTGCCGGGTAGTAAGTGGCATTAGCCTGGTAACCACCCGAAGATAATACATAATGCAGTTCAACTATGGAGGCCGCCGGTGCATCGTTGCTTACATGAACAATAAACTGTGCATTCGCTGATGCTCCTGCTGCCAGGCTTCCGATCAGGTACTCAGCCGACTCAAATGTTATCCAGGGGCTGTTGGTGGTTACTGTGCCCATTGCATCAAGGCATGCGCTGCTGCCGGTATTATAGGAAGGTATTATAAAGGTTGCAGTTTCGCCGGGATCTAGTCGCCCGTTGCCATCGCCTCCTGCGGCATCGTCAATTACTAAACCGCCGGCAGCCAGAGCAGGAGCATAACATTTAACAGCGAACTCCGAAAGCCAGGTGGTTCCCGAAACAGCTTTCAGCACGAAACCGGCCATATGCCCGTCAGGTACAGTATCGGATACTTTAAAGGTGAAGGCATTGCTGATGAAAACTGTATCGCCAGCTGCAATAGCTGCATAAAGTTCAGTACTGTCGGTTATTAGAATGTAAGGGTCGGTGGTTGTAAGTGTTACCATTACGTTGGTTGCTTCGGTACCACCCACGTTGCGCATGCCGGTTGTGAGTAAAATTGTTTCACCATAATCGGCCAGGTTGTTCTGGTTTCCCGAAGGATCGTTTACGGTGCTGCCTGCATAAACAATATAAGGACCGGCAGCAGGTACAAAAGCAAAATCATATACAGTTGGTGTACAATTATAACCTGAAACAATGATTTGAGCATCACCCGGATCCTGAACCATTACATCAAAATTAATAACAGCCTGTCCGCTTGCGTCGGTAATGGATTTGCCTAACATAATGCCATTTTTCATTGCCACACAGCTAAGATCAGCAGCGGGCGAACCATTACTGCCAACGCCAATATTTATGGAAGGAGTTCCGACAAGAACAGAAGCGGGGTATATAGCCGTTATAGGAATGGGGTTATCCGTGTAGACTGCTAAAAGCGGATCGCCAAGTACATTACAATCGTAAAAACACCAGCGAAGTGCGCCGGGCTCCCACTGGCCTGGAGCGGTTACCCACGAGGCGGTCGCGATTTTCGATTCCATATGAGCCCGGCCGATACGGTTGAGGCTGTCAGTATACAAAGCATCCATGTATTCGCGATGGAGGTGGGCAGATGGACCTTCGGTTTGCCCCTCGTTAAACCATCCGTAACGGGAGTTGCCTACAAATGCAGCAGCGAAATTATTGATTGTCACCATTTTTTCGGCTATACAATCGTTGTAATCGAATGCTCCGCATAAACATCCGTGTGTATATACAATGGTATAATTATGGGTAACACCGTTCAAGCCATAAAAATTGGAGTTGGTAATGTCGTTGTTACTCAGTTTCATAACATAGGTTTCGTTGGCATGGCCCACATGATTGAGCATGGGGCGCCCTAAGTTCAGGTGATTCATCAGGGTCTGGCCGGTCCAGTATGTAACCTCATCGTATAAATGATCGAATGGATAATCCACGGGGATGCCGGTTGTTGTATAACCGTTGTCGGAGCGCTCGCCTTTGAGCAGTTCGAGGTAATCACTTCCCCAGGTATCGGGATTCGACCAGAGGTTTTCGCCGGCCATCAATATATTCCGGAATTCGCCGGCCACAGGTTCGGACCGGTATTTGTAGCTTTTATTCAGCATATTATCCAGTTCGGTGGAATTACTGAAAGGCATACGGGCAACCGTGATTTCCGGCAGCAGGTCATCCTCTCCGGGCTCAGCCCAAAAAGCATCCCCGTCCGTATTCCAGTTTCCATCCAATGCCGAATAATATAGGTCGGCAGGAATATTCTGATCTGAGTAACCCGAACCCGATGTTACATAGCAATAAAATCCGCGGTGCGGTATTAATTCGACATCTCCTCCCAGTAAAACATATTGAATGCCATGGGTTTGATATTCCTGGATAATAAAATTCCTGATTTTTTCGGGTACATCCATACCCGTCATGGTTAAATTGATACTGTCGCGGGTAACTACCAGTGAGGTGAATCCTTCCTTCAGGTAATTTGCCTGCAGGCTGCTGAAGGAGTTTTTAAAAGCAGTAGTCGTAATTATAAGAAGGTCATAACTATCGGGTGTGGCGGGCTTTCTGTTCGGGTAAGCCTGGTCCATCGTTTTATTATCCGCAAGTTTTAAAGCCTGGTCGTTCAGGAATGCCATGTTATCGAGTGCCTTTACTGCTTTTGTATCGGGCGAGGTATGTATTACAACCCGGGCAGTGGTATAATAGGAGAGTTTCCCGCTTACAGGGTTGTATAGTGCAGGCGTAAAAGTGGTAAGAGCAAATGACCGACCGTTGAGGTAAGCCGTTATGAGTTGTCCCTTTGGGTCGGCAGGGTACGATGCATTGCGGTTATAAACGGCATAATCTTTACTGAAAGTTCCGGAGGCTCCGGCTGATAACGGCCTGACTTCCTGCTGCGGATAAATTGAATACTTACCTGTTAGAACTACTTCATCCGAAAACAGAATTTCAATACTCGTTGCTGATTCACCGGGAGGCAGCATCAGGTTAACCTGGCGGTAAGGCAATACGGGCTGGCCGGGCATGGCTGTGAGCATGGTTTTGTCGAGCCCGAAAACCTGGTACTCGCCCGACTGTTTTACCGAAGGGTTAGCGAAATGATACACATGTTCAACTTTGCCGGCTAAAACCGATAAAGAAAAAAACAGAAAGATAAGGATTGTAAGCGTTTTCATTGGCAAGTAAGTTTTTTGTTGGCAGTGTTTTCAGATGTCAAATTTCAGCAAAAAATCAATACGCGCCGCATAAATATGTCTTGGCTTTTGCTATGAAAGATGAATCTGAATGAAATTTAATTCAGGTTTGTTAGCAAAACAGCTAATATCAAAAAAGGCTGCCGGATTACCAGCAGCCTCTTTTGAATTATTAAAACGAATTTCTACCTGTTAATTAAAACCCGCATGGTTTGTGTATTACCCTGACCGAGCACTCTTACGAAATAGAGGCCCGATGGGAGGTCGGAAACTTTGAGTGATATTTCGGTGCCGGAGGTAACCGGGTTTTCGATTATTCTAACAGTCCGTCCGATGGTATTCAACAATTCAACCCTGCTGATTTTCGAAATCTCATCGGATTTAATGTAAATCCTGTCCGATGCCGGGTTAGGATAAATAAAAATAGCTGATGATTTCGGCTCGTTCTGGTTAACTGTACTCAGCTCAGTTGTAAACGTCGACGACTGTGCCAGGGTATGAACACCGAGGTTGTTTTCGAGTGTGTCGATTTTGAGGTAATACTGCTGGCTGTATTTCAGGTAAGGATTAGGAGTAACGGTGATAACGGTTTTGGCGGCATTAACAGTAGCCGTAAATGCTGCATTTATGCCGTTGGCATTGTTTTCTTTCAGTGTTAAAACCGAAGCAACATTGCTGTTTGTCAGCGTGCTACCATCTTTCATACGTACAGGCTGACGGTAAGTAATTACCATAGGTGCATTTACAGCTACATTGGATGCTCCGTTAGGGGGAGTCATGGAAATGATCATCGAACCGGTTTCAACAGAGTAATTCGAGTTCAGAATCTCTTTGTTGGAAGCCTGAACAAAAATTGCGACCATCAGGTCGTTCATTTGTTCCACATTTGTTCCGGTCATATCAATGGTATATTTCATATTATATGGCTGATTGGCAGCCAGTGATACAAGTTTGCCATTAGCATCCGGAACCATTTTCATCATTACGTTATGGAACTCGGTTTCACCATTAGTTGCAACATTTAGTGTGGTTTTCTTTTCGATGATGGCAATCTGAACGGTTACACCGTTATAATTGGCATACGGAAGAATGTTACAATCAATAATAACATTGTTGCCCTGAATTTCGTGTACCGATTGAATTTCGAGGTAAGTAAGGGTAGCCTTTGAAGCGTTAAAGGCATTGTTAACTCCCGTTGAATTTGTTGCGCAAACTTTGCCGTCAACATACAGATCGGGAACGGCATTAACACCATAATAATTTCTGCGCACTCCGCCTTCAGCTGTATAATACGGATCGCCGACACCGGGCCAGTTCATCTGGTATTTTACCAGTGTTATTTCATCGCCATGAGCAGCAATAAACGGGTTGAAAGTGGAATTATTAAAACTGGCACAAGGTGCACAGGTTGAGCTTGTAAACTCCTCGTACATCGGCCTGCGGTAAACCAGGTGGTCGGGAATGGAAATACTCTTTACCATGGTGTCATTTACCGGGTTATCATCAGGAGTAGTACTACCATTCAGGTTCGAAACCCATACTTTTAGGTTATATACTCCGGGAACCCCGATAATGGAATCGGTACAGGTAAATGCGTACTCGTTACCGGTGGTTACATTAAGTCCTGTTAAAGGGGTGGTGTGTGTTGCCCCATTATCAAGCGCCCAGTTTACATGTATTGAATTGATAGCGGATTCGCCTACATTCACAATTTTACCATTCACAGCCTTGTTACCAACAAACATAATAGGAACGCCTATGCTGGCCATACCGGCATCGTTGGCAAGTGGATCGAGAACTGTAATATCGTCGAAAAACCAGTCTTTAAAGTTCTGGCTGCTTCCGTTCACTACCAGGCAAAACTGGAAGGAGCCTGAGCCAACATCGGAGTTATTTACCAGGATAGTAACGGTTTCGGCAGCGATGTCAACAGTGGCAGCTTTGGCCCAAACCTCGTTCCAGGTTCCGCTCGCTGAAGCACGTGTTGCAACGCTCAGGTTGAACGCTACGGTGTTGCCATCTTCATGATCAAACATATGTTTGAACTGTATGATAACCTGCGAGAGGCCGCTTGTATTAACGGCAGGCGAAATAAACCGCATGGTTCCGTTAAAGGCAGGAGTGTTTTTTACACGGCCTTCGGGAATCACACCGCCGGCACTATTACTTTGCGATAGTGCCCAGTTACTTTGGTTACCAAAGACCATCCAACCGGTAGGAGGCCATGTTGCGGAATTAAAATTCTGCTGCATCAGAACCTGGGCATAAAGTCCGGCTGATGTAAGCAGTATTGCAATAAAAAGTAAGGTTTTTTTCATAGCTATTTTAATGTATTGATTTGACTTAGGTATTATCAAACAGTTGATTATGGGTTACAAATATAAAAAAAAAGCCCGTCGGACTGACAGACTTTTTATATTTCCGAGAATTATTAGTGTTGGATAGTAACTTTTTGGGAGTAATTGAGGTTTTTGCCTTCAACAATAAGGAAGTACATTCCTTCGGCCAAGCGGCTAACATTAATTGTTGAATTTATTTTACCATTTATACTGACCTTCTCATTGTAAACAACGGTTCCAACGGCATTCATCAGTTTAACTGTGAGTATTTCGGATGTTCCGCTATTGATTGTAAGGTTCATATCTTTCGAAGCAGGGTTAGGATAAACGTTTACCTGTTTGGCTTGTTCTTTTTCCTGAACGCCAACACAAGTTGTACAAATAACATCCATATAAGGAGTCCATGAGCCTAAGCCACAATCATTCGTTCCTCTTACTCTGATGCTTGCAGTTCCATACCAGTTGTTAGTCCATGTAATTGTACAGCTAGCTCCATTATTTGTAATGGTGCCGGCATTTGCAGGATATAACTCCCAATTGTAGGAAGTTGCCGACGTGCTGGTTGTTGTATAATCAGTGGTTTGGTTTACATTATTGGTACAAACCAGGGTGTTACCGGTAGGCATTGTAGTTGCTGCTCCCGGCCTGATGTTAACATAAGCCGGTTTAATAACTGAGTCAACCGCAAGTCCGGTTTTTGTAACCATAACTACATTGTACACTCCGGGGGTGGAATATAAAATGGTAGGATTGGCCGAAGTTGAAGTGGAAGGTACGCCTCCCGGGAATGACCAGGTTACTTCAGATGGGCGGCCAACACTGTTATCGGCATACGATATATATTGGCTCTGGCAAATATCAGTTGGGGTTGATGCAGCGAAATCACTGGAAACAGGGCGACCGGTATTTAAAATAGCTTTGGTGGCATTATCCTGTACAAAAGCTACAAACTCGATATCGCTCATTGGCCACAACGGATCGATATTGGCTACCAGGTTAACATTAATAACATCGGTGTTAGTAAAATCGAGAGCTGTTCCGTTTTGATCCGGAATCATAAGCCTGTTTACAAAGTTCAGATGGGTTTGCCCCTGCCATACCTGCGATATTTCCGACTGTGTAACGGCAAATTGCAATACTAACTGGTTGTTAGGTAAAGTTGCAACTTTGGTAATGGTAATATCGAATACAAACTGCTGACCATTGCGTGTCATGGTATAATCAATCGTTACAGGCGAAGGAACAGCAATACAAATGTTGTATTTTGAGAGATATGCAGGATAACTTGATACGGTATGACTACCTCCAACTACAGCATTACCACCATCAAACCTGGCAGTTGGATAGCCTGAAATAGCATAATAAGTATTCCTGGCATTCGAGAAGGTGTTTGCATATACATCACCATTGTGATTTTCGATAATGGCTACACGGTGGCCGTTAGCTACAAGGTCGTCAGCGCCCATAGCAGCGCCGGGGCAGTATGTACACCAGGTTCCGGTTCCGATTTCGACGGCAACCATATTACGCGTTACCTGGGCCTGTGCAAAACAGCTTACCATGATCAGCGAAGCAATAATGAGAGTAAATTTTTTCATACGCAGTTGTTAATTTTTGGAGGTTTGATTGTGTTAGAGTGAATCAATTTAAATAAATAATGACCTTTTATTAACACAAAAGTAATATATTAATAATAGAATGTGGCAAATTCTTTAAAAAAAAATTTATAATTTACTTTTTATCAAGAAAATATATTTTTAAAGCATATATATAAAAGCCTATATAAAGCGGGTTTTTCAGAATTTCAGTTATAAAAATACTGACAATATTTTTTTTACTTTGCTGTCAAGGTTCCGATAGCTATCGGAATGTTATCCGTGCCAGTACAGATTTGCAACCTGTCTGTTGTGTAAGTTTTCAAGAGTCAAGGATTGCAAATCCGCCAGCGGGGTTTGCTTTTTATAGCACCTCATCCGCCTTCGGCACCTTCTCCTCAAGGAGAAGGGCTGCATACTACATGATTTGTTCAGGAAGGGCTACAACTATTGCAATAAATATTTTTTGTACTTTTAATACAAACTTATTGGTTGATGGTTTATATCCGAAAATCATTTCAGGGAATACTCAATTTCGGGGCAAAAGGGGAGATTTTCGAAAATGCCAAAGAATTACGTAAAAACCAGACCAAAGCGGAGAAAGTTCTGTGGGAGATTTTACGTTCGCGAAGGTGCGGGGGACTGAAATTCAGGCGGCAACATCCGGTAAAAGAGTTTATTCTCGATTTTTATTGTCATGAATATTTGTTGGGCATAGAGGTTGACGGCTCTGTACACGAAAATGAAGCAGCAAAGGAATATGACCTGAACCGTACCGCAGAGCTCGAAGAACTGGAAATAACCATTCTCCGCTTTAAAAATGAAGAAGTGCTTACTAACCTCTTAAAAGTAAAAGCAGAAATACTGAAAAAAGTGCAGCAAATACAAAGCGAAAGAATTGAAAGAACCAACCATTAAAAATTGAATTCAATTTATTGGAAACTATGCTCGTTAACAAGCATAACTCGTCTACGCCCCTCTCCTTGAGAGCCTGTCCCGATTTTTCATCGGGAAGAGGGAAGGGTGAGGTGTCCCATTCACGCGCATCTTATCTTCTAATGCCTGCGGCTCCAATTTACACCATAGGCTTTTTATTATCAGTTCACGTCCAATTTTTCTATCATAACACATACTCTTCTGATTCAGTATTTTTCACACGCATAATAAAGTAAGTGGCTTTCGAACGGTCAGTCGCAACAATCCCACTGTTCGCGCGCGTCTTTCCTTCAGACGCGTGCAGGCCCAATTTACACCATAGGCTTTTTATTATCAGTTCACGTCCAATTTTTTTATCATAACACATACTCTTCTGATTCAGTATTTTTCACACGCATAAGAAAGTAAGTGGCAATCGAACGGTCAGTCGCAACAATCCGCAATATCTTTACCTTTGCCGAAAAATAGAAAAGCAGGTTTTACGTATCGGCTAAAGTCGCACTCAGGCTAAAATGTTCAGATACATGTAAGACTCAGCTGTAGGGGCAGGAAGAAGTGGTGTTAAGGTGTATAAAACAATTGGACAAGAATACAGAAGACAAGCAAATATTAACGCAAGGCTTGCCGGGAAAAGTAAAACATTGAGGGGCATAACTGGTTCAGCAAAAACAGCAGCAAAAAGAGTAGCAATTGTTGGAGGTGTAGTTGTTGCTGCAGATGTTTTGTATAATTCTCGGATTAACACATCTGATATAATAAATGGGACTATGACAGGATTAGCATGTACTGGTTGGGGTGCTCCAATTGCAGGGATATGGTTTGTAACTGATCTTGGATTCACATTGTTTTCGGATAAGTCGCTGTCAGAGAGGATAGATTCCGCATCTGGAGGTCCGTTAGTGGATTGGGATTGGTAATTAATAATAAAGTAATTGAACATGTTAAATTGGTTAAGCTATCGGATTTTTGAGTATTATAGTAAGAAAAACAAATCTTCTGCAATGTCAGATACTGTAAATTTCATGACTCTTATTCTGGGGGCATCTATAGTTCCGATTGTTATAATAATAAATTTATTTATAGAATTCAATCCCAAGGCAATATTGGGAGATAATAAAAACATGAAATTTTATATTGGAATACCTTTAGCTGTAGTATTACTTATAATAAATTCATATTATTTAAAAAGGAGGCTGAAGGGTGATGGGTTAGCAGAATTAAAAATAAAATATCATAGAGAAAAATATAGAATTCCAATTTGGATTATTTTTTCAATTCCTGTGTTTTTTGTTTTTATATGCCCCATCATATATGGGATTATTAATGGAACTTTAAGTTTTCCATTTTTGGAAAAATAATTATTTGTATCCTTAAGCCCCCTCGTTAACGCAGATATGCAATCACAAGTGTTCGAAATCTATGCTGATCATAAAATGATTTGATAATCCCCAACTGGCGCTTATTTATAATCAGTGTCGGTACAGTCAGGATCATGCTGGAAATTAAACTGTCGGCATAAGGAATGAAATCAGAAATAGAGAATTTGTAAATTTGTGGTGCTACTGCAGTGTGTAACATGACAAAAAGTATGGAGGTTTTAATTGAGTTGTTGATAGAACAGGCCATACATTGCAGAATGAGCGCCAGCAGTGGAACGGGATTGGTTATACTAATGCTAATGGAAGTTGGGGCTCTGTAGAAGGGATGGCTGAATCTTCTGGTCAAGCGTATCATAGCTATTTTACTTCAACAAATTCAGACAATGTTTACAATTATGTTACTTGCAATAATGTTACTTCCGGTACCAATAAAAATGGGTATTCATTCGGAAATGCTAACTCTAATGGGAAATATGTTACCATACAGGGGCTTAATAATGATCTGAAAGGAGATATGGTTATTAATACCGAAACAGGTGAAGTTCAAATATTTGGAACCAACTTGTTTGGTGATGTTTCAATGAATAGTACTGCCTCAGGAGGTGGGGGTAGCAATCCGTTTACATTGTTAGATGCTGCTGGAGGTCTTTTAGCACTTGAAGATATTTACAATAATTTCATCCATAATCATAAAACATATACTACAACGAAAGGTATCATTAGGAACTATTCCTGTTGATGAATTAAGGAATATCTTAAATGTCGATAATGATGATTTAGAAGTATATAAGGTTTATTCCATTTCTAAAGAACAATTGTCAAAATTAATCAACTTTGTACCTGAATTATCGAGAGTCAAACTTAAGGATATTGAGCTATATGCTGAATGTTATCAAGAATAGTAATGCAAAATTGTAAAAAAAAGCCCGAGCAATCGGGCTTTTTTTATGCTTTAGAATTTAGCTTTACCATCCAAAAGGTCTTTCATCCTTTTTTTAGTCAGCATAGAATTAATAATCTTAATCAGAGCATTTTTCTCATCTTCATCGAGTTGGTTAATAAGCATTATCTGCTCATTAAGTTCGTGGTTTTCTAATTCCACAACACTGTTTTCGCTATCATTCAAAAGGTTGTCGGCACTCACGGCAAACCCCGCTGCCGCACGAATCCTTTCGAGTGGCGGGATAAACAAGCCCCACCCCACTGTTCGCGCGCGTCTTTCCTTCAGACGCGTGCAGGCCCAATTTATACCATAGACTTTTTATTGCCGGTTCAAGAATAATTTTTCTCTCATAACACATAACCTTCTGATTCAGGATTTTTCATACGCATAATAAAGTAAGTGGCTTTCGAACGGTCAGTCGCAACAATCCGCAATATCTTTACCTTTGCCGAAAAATAGAAAAGCAGGTTTTACGTATCGGCTAAAGTCGCACTCAGGCCAAATTATTCAGATACATGTAAGCCTGCCATTGAAAACAGGAAAATTATGAAACATATAAATTTCAAGGTAATTCGCGCTCACCTTATTATCACATTCGGCCTTTTGCTGAATGCGCTTGGTTGGACAGCCTTCCTTATTCCTGCCGAAATAACAGGCGGTGGCGTTACAGGCGTTGCCACCCTTATTTTTTATGCATCCGGATTCCCTGTAGGTGTAAGTTTCCTGATGATTAATGCGGTGCTGATGGTGTTTGCCATTAAAATACTGGGTCGGAACTTCACAGTGAAAACCATTTTCAGCGTGGTTGTGCTGTCCATTTTATTTTCGCTGCTGCAGAAGTTTATCACAAAGCCAATAATAACGGATGATTTTATGTCGACAGTTATAGGCGGCATATTGGGCGGTGCTGGTGTGGGCATAGTTTTTTCGCAGGGAGGCAGCACCGGCGGAACCGATATTATTGCCATGATCATCAATAAATACAGGAATATCAGCCCGGGTCGAATTATTCTTTATCTCGATGTTTTTATTATTGCTTCCTCTTACCTTATTTTTCAGTCGCTCGAAAAAATCGTTTATGGCTATGTAGCTATGGGTATCACAGCGTATACCATTGATTTGTTATTTACCGGTTCGAAACAATCGGTGCAGATGTTTATTTTCTCGAAACATTACCCCGAAATAGCCGATCGTATCGGCAAAGAACTCAGCCGCGGAGTTACAATAATCGACGGCACAGGATGGTATTCGGGCGAACCCACCAAAATTCTGCTGGTTATGGTAAGGAAACCGGAAGCCAGCCAGTTGTTCCGCATTATAAAAGAAGTTGACCGCGATGCCTTTATGTCGGTAAATAATGTGATGGGCGTTTATGGGCAGGGGTTTGAGAGGATCAGGCCGTAAACAGAAAGAAGAAGTTTTTCCTTGTTTAAAGAGAATTGCTTTTAAAGTGTTTCACTTCCATTTGTAATTCACGGTAAAAGGGGTTTCTTACTTCCCCTCATGATACTCTGACTTCACAACCGTAATCACCAGTTCGTAGGGAGTAAGCTCCACAATTCTCCATGTATGATCGGCTGAGCCACCAATAAACTTAACATTAATATCAATTAGTGAGTCGTTACGGTTCCAGGTTCCTTCGTTATCCACAGTAGTTATCGGAGGTGTGCCACAAAAACCGCTGTTCTGACGCTCAATAAGTTTATTATCCGGCAGAAAAGTATAGCCGTATTGATTTTCGAGCAGGTTGTTGGCACGCGTATAGGTAACATAGATATCAGTAAACTGAGGTGTTACCCAGCTGCCGATAAGGCCAGGGTTGTCGTAATTTGCGGGTTTTTCAGTCTTTTCGCAGGCAATAAGCACACTGGCCAAAAGTAATGCCAAAAGCACTGTTCGTATCTGATGAATTTTAAATATATATATCATTTCAGTAAGCATTTGCAGAGCATAGTTAACCAATTCCGACTACGAAACTACACAATAAAACGCAAAACTTAGGACTCATTATTAGTTTTTAAGGCATCGCCTGGCTACACGACCTCAAAACCCAATTTCCAAATCATATACCGAACTACCCTCCTATCGGTATTTTACTCAGCTGCTGAATATTCAGCAGATCGGAATAATCGTACTGGTATATGCCATCCTCGGCAATCATAATCAGCACATTCCCGAAAGGTATTACGTCGCGGGCATTCAGATTGGTGTATTGTTTCAGTACATGCTGATCGATAAGCAAAGGATCGGTGGCATCGAATATCTTTAATCCGGCCGGACCGTCGCAAACAAAGAGTGTATTATTATCGATGCCTAATCCATAAGGTTCGGTCATAGGATAGCTTTTTAACAACACCGGGCTCAATATATTATGAAGATCAATCACTTCGAGAACACTCAGCCAGTTGCCACAGCGGTTACCTTGCCGTAAAGTTACATAGGCGAGTTTGTCCTTAACTACAACCGGATCGCAGCTTTGAATATGGTTATATTCCGATTTGAATACCGGTGCCGACGGTGCCGAAACATCATAAATCAACATGCCTGTCTGGGTTCCTATAAAAAGGTATATGCTGTCGATAAAAACGGTTTCGACCATTCGCGCCATTTGAATCTTCGTGCCAACAACCGGCCGCAGAGGCTCATTGATATCAATTACCTGCATATCCGATTGGTTCAAACCGTAAAACTGGTCGCCGTTAATAATAAATCGCGCAAGGGAACCACCAATTCCGATGGTTTGGGTTGAGTTAAAACCACCTATGCTTTCGGCCATCACGAAAATGCCCGTGCCTTTATCAAAATAATAAAAAGGCATACCCATATCGTTGGTCACTTCTTCGGTAACTTCTTTCACCTGCCAGCCAATTATAACACCCAGCTCCTGGTTTATGGATGCAATCGGGTATTCTTCGGTGGTTTCGGGAATGGTATAAGGGAAAATATCCTTAATACGGGCCACTTCAAACGGCGAATTGATATTCGAAATATCAATTACTACCAGGTCAACATAGTTATCAGCATACAGGTAATTACCCTTAACGGCCAGATCGACATTGCCCGGAATATCAATGAAAGTGATATTAACCGGTGATGCCGGGTTCGAATTATCGAACACATGTATGCCTTTGTATTTTTCGTTTACAAACAGGTAATGCCCCTGTATGTATATTTTCCCGGCAGTTTCGATGGCATACGATGCAGAGGCTTTTACAGGCTTTCGCATTTGATCGTACGACATATACTGCGGCACATTGGCCATATACTTACGGTATTCGACCGAGCTGTCCTTACACGATACTATGCTTAGCATCATAAGAGCCACCAGAGGTGCGGTAAGGAAAAATTTTGTCGTTTTCATTTTTTCAGAGGTATGTATTATTAATTCTTTCTTTTTCGTGATTGTTGCAACTCACCTTCTACTTCTCAGTTAAAAAGGAAACCAAATGAGAATGTAAGCCGGTTAAACTCGTTGTATAATATGGTTTCGTACTGTGGATTATACGAATACCAGGGATACGTTCCGATGACCGTTTTAGTTTTCTGATACCTGTATCCAAAGCTGAATATCAGCGCATTTCGTTTCGCAAAGTTAAAACGCATTCCACCACCTATGCCTGCCAGCAGGCCGCCGTAATAATCGGACCAGTCGCCATCCACTTTTTTCGAAAGTGGCACTGCATACCCGCCTTGTGCATATACATAGGGCGACCATTCACCTTTCAGGAAACTGTATTTAACATCGGCCATAAAGGGGATTTGCTGATGATCGAACCATTCGATACCTATACCTCCACCAACCGAAAGCCGGTAAGGAAGGCGGTAAGATGTGATAAAAGTGAACCCTCCCGAATTCTTCGAGCCACCATAGAAGCTTGCCGTAGCAGCCATTTCGACCGGGGAAGCTATGTTTTCGCGCTCTTTTACCGGAATTACCTGGTCGAAAAGCATCATTTTAATTACCGAATCAGGAAGTACTAACACATTACGCCCGGCAATTTCAACACTTGTGCTTACACCTTTAATATTCTCAATTATTTTACCACGGAATATACTGCCATCGTGCAGGTAAACCACATCCTCCTTTGATTGGGCATACACATTAGCAGCCATAAAAATGGAGCAAACTGCAAAAAGCGAAAATATTTTAATCATAACACACAATTCAACTGGTTAAAGGGTGATTTTAACTGGAAATGGTTGTATAGAATAAAGTAAATAAGCACTTAAAAAATTGAACCCTTTTGAAGGAATCCAATTAAGAAAAGGCAGTTTTTTTCAAAACGCTTCCCTTTTTTCAGTAAGAGTTTTCGAAGAATTTGATATATCCTGTTTCCGTCACTTCATACTAGAATTATCACCTCGAAGGAGAGGAAAGAAAAGAACTTCAATATTCATTATCAAACTTTGAGGATGATTTAACATTTACGATAAACCTGGAACTTTTGCAGATTTTACTAATTTTTAGTTACTGCTAGACTTATATTATTGATTCTTACTAAAATAAAATTGATTATATGCGAAATATAAGGATATGACAACTTCAACAGTTGGGAGTTTTTAAAAGCATGGAGTAACTTTGTATATGTCGCAAAAACCAAAGAAATCAGGACAAATTGTAGATCACTCCAGGGTTATTTTGAGTTTGTATTGAATATATCTATAGTTTATCAATCGAATGGAGACAAGTACGTTTAACGAAAACTGAAAAATAATTTTCAGCCATGAAAACGATTCTGTTATTTCTGCTCCTAACCATCATCCCGATATCATTGGCTGCACAAAGCATTGGTTCCGGTATTGCTTTGCGCAACCTCGATGGCGAAAACGTTACATCTGATGAGATACTGCGAGCAAACCAGGTTTTCATAATGATTTTCTGGAGATCAAATACCAAATGCTGCAACAATCTTGATAATATGCAATCAGCCTGGCAGAACCAGTTAAAAGATAAGGGTGTGAAACTGATTGCCATTTGTGTTGACTGCAAAGGAACATGGAGCCATGTGAAACCATTTGTAAATGGAAAAGAATGGGAATTTGATATTTATATTGATACCAACGGAGATTTTAAACGTGCAATGGGCATAACTGAAGCTCCTTATACTCTATTGTTCGACATGAACCAGAAGGTTATTTGCCGCTCTGCGGGTTACTGTTCAGGTAATGAAGAGTTCCTGTGCCGGAAAATATTACATTGCCTTGAGGAAACTAAAGGAGACATTGGTATACAGGCAAATACAAAAAAATAAAGTTATTTTTCTTTTTTTGAAAATTGCTTTAGCCGAATCTTTCGAAATAACTTCCTCAAAACTCTATAGTATTTGACATTAGAATCTATGACTTATGTAAACAACTCAATTAATGATTAAATATATCGTCCCTTCTATGTTGTAATCCTAATTCCGGAACTTTTTTTTATCTTTATGGTGTAAATCTGAAGAGGACGTGAGCTCTGCTGGAGAGCAACTCACCAGCAATAGGATTTATGCTGTGGATTATAATGCTCCCTTACTTTGTTCACATCGTGAGGGAGTTTTTTATTATAATCCAAAGCTTTAATCGCTAAGAAAAACTCAAAGCCATTTTTCAGATGTACCTTTTCAATGAACAATAATCTATAAAAACACCCTTCTATAAACAGACTCTTTTGTTTAAGAGCTGCATTACCACGTTTAATTTGCATAGAAAGTGAACTGCGGCCTACGGGCAACAGATTCTAATAATTAATTATTAGAACTGCAAGGGACGCATAGCAGTCTCACCATTAGGGTTGTTTTTATAGACGATTTTATTTGACGATTCTGTATTCATATGGTTTTTTATTTTTTAAAACGTAACTAATTCTGTTAACTAATTTCTTTGCTATTCTAATGATTGCTTCATTTGATTGCATCCGTTTGCAATATTCGTTGTAACTTTTTGATAATGCTGGATCTAACCTGGCTGCGATCCATGCACTTTCAATCAATGTACTACGTAGAATGCTATGCCCACGTTTTGTAATATTCCCTGTTTTATCTTTTTCCCCGGAGGAATGTGTAGAAGGGACAAATCCGACAAACCGACATAACTGATCGGTATTGTTAAATCGATCAACATTCTCCAATTCTGTCAACAGTGTCATTGCCGTTATTATGCCTATTCCAGGGATGCTTCTTAATAAGGCAACAGAATCTCTGTATGGCTCAGTTTTAGCCAAATCATGTATCAGCTTTGTTGTGCGGAGCAATGTAACCCTTAGATTTTTTACTGTTGTTACTATTATATTCAACGCTTCTTTCCCACTACTTTCAGTCATTTCAATTGCCTCAAGCCATATCATAAATCTATTCGACCAATGGGTATTTGAATTTGAAAAGGTCTCAGGAATTTCAATGCCATGAAAATAAAGAAATGATTTTATCCTGTTTTTGTATCGTGTGATATCTTTTACAAGTATTGTCGACCGAGAGCGAACCAGGGTTCTGTCTTCAAGTGTTTTTAATGACGGCACATAAATAGGGGTCAATTCTCCATTGCGGAGCGACCTTGCAATTTTTTGACTGTCCCGGGGATCTGTCTTTTGATCCCTTTCTGTATCTGTAGTTGGAATATCTGCTGGATTTACTACCATAGAATGAACTCCAAATTTTGTTAGTTTATTATGTATCCAATACCCACAAAAACCAGCTTCATATGCAGAGAAATACTCACCTCCTGGGAAATTTCTTAATAAATACTGGTACAATATCTCTGGTTGCGGTGGTTGAGAAAAGGTTTTATGTGCCAGCTTCTCAGTCATTATAGATACCTTCCAACTTTTCAAATGCACATCAAAACCAACGAAAATGTTTTGTCCTGTGAAATCTAATGTGTTATTTTGCGCTTTCATAAGTTTCGGATTTATTAGTTATTTTTGTTTGCAATTCAAATCTACTGATTTTCCGAAACTTATTTTTTTACAAACATACGGCCTACGGGACTTTAGGCCAATAATATTACTAATTTCTCTACCAATATCCTGTCCCTGCTGGGACTGTCCCGTAGGGACAACATATTGGTAGAAAGCAATATAAAAGACAGAAAAAAGTCCCGTAGGGACGAAATAGTTTTTTTTACCTGAGCTGAGATGTGTTAATTTCGTTCGCATCTCAAATTTAAATTGGGAAAGTGTATTATTTTATTTCAAATCCATTTTGTGCAAATCAATTCTGTAGAGGTCATCCAATGATAGCCGGGTTAGGAGAAAAAACAAACGCCAGACATCAGCCTGGCGCATGCATTAAAAGCTCATAGTCTGAAATTTATTTCCCGCACCACGCACTCACCTCTTCGAGTCGCAGCGAAGGAATTTCGAGTTTCAGTTTTTTGCGCAACCCGCTCAGTTCGTGAAGCAATTTATTGGGATTGGCTGTAGCCAGATCGGCAGGCAATTTTATTCCTGCTTTGCGCAGAACAGGCACCCATTCGGCGGGGATTCCGATTGCATATAAATTCCTCGTCGGTTGCGCCAACAACAGCAGTTGCTTTTTCGGGGCGCATCTGGGGGAAGAAAAGCACATCCTGTATCGATTGCTGGTTGGTCATGATCATGGTCAGGCGGTCGATGCCAATACCCAATCCGGCAGTTGGCGGCATTCCATATTCGAGCGATCGCAGGAAATCTTCGTCGAGAACCATGGATTCATCGTCACCGCGTTTGCCAAGTTCAAGCTGTTCCTCGAAACGGGCACGCTGGTCGATAGGATCGTTCAGTTCGCTGAAAGCATTACAAAGCTCCTTACCGTTACAAATAGCTTCGAAACGCTCGACCAGACCGGGTTTGCTGCGGTGTTTCTTGGCAAGGGGCGACATCTCGACCGGGTAATCCGTAATAAAAGTCGGCTGAATAAGATTAGGCTCGGCAGTTTCGCCAAACAACTCATCAATCAGCTTGCCTTTGCCCATGCTCTCATCGGTGGCAATATTGAACTTTTTACAGGTAGCGCGAAGTTCGTCTTCGCTCATTTCCGAAATATCAACACCTGTAAAATGCTGAACGGCTTCGTACATGGTAAATCGTTTCCACGGACGTTTGAAATCAATTTCCTTATCTCCTACCTTTACTTTGGTGGTTCCATGCAGGTCGAGTGCAATGCGCTCCACCATTTCCTCCACCGTGTTCATCATCCATTCGTAGTCCTTATAAGCCACGTAAAGTTCCATTTGTGTAAACTCAGGATTATGGAAACGGTCCATGCCTTCGTTACGGAAATCCTTCGAAAATTCGAAAACCCCGTCGTATCCGCCAACTATCAGTCGTTTCAGGTAAAGTTCGTTGGCAATACGCATATACAGCGTCATATCGAGGCTGTTGTGATGGGTTTTAAACGGGCGGGCTGCTGCACCACCATAAAGCGGCTGAAGAATAGGCGTTTCCACTTCGAGGTACCCCTGAGCACTTAAGAAGTTGCGCATGGTGTTAACAAGGCGTGTGCGCTGCACAAATACTTCGCGTACTTCGGGATTTACGATCAGATCGACATACCGCTGGCGGTAACGCACTTCAGGATCGCTGAAAGCATCGAAAACCTGGTCGTCCTTTTCCTTAACTATAGGAAGTACACGCAGCGACTTACTCAGAAGTGTCAGTGATTTAACATGAATGGATATTTCGCCCATCTGGGTGATAAACACATAACCGGTGATCCCGATGATGTCGCCGATATCCATCAGCCGTTTGAAAGCTGTATTGTAAAGGGTTTTATCATCGCCTTCGCATATTTCGTCGCGTTTTATATAAGCCTGTATGCGGCCGGTGCTGTCCTGCAGATCAATAAATGAAGCTGCACCCATAATTCGGCGCGTCATAATGCGGCCTGCAATGCTTACCTCCGGAAACGGATGTTTTCCGGCATCATATTTTTCGAGTATTTCCTGTGCCGTAACATTTACCGGGAAGGTAGCAGCAGGGTATGGATTTATACCCAGTGCATTGAGTTCGGACAATGAATTACGTCGTATTTGTTCCTGTTCGCTGAATTCGATTGGCATTTTTAAAATTTTTTGCAAAGATATGCAAATGATGTGAGATGGGAATCGGGGAAATCGGGGAATAAGTGCCGAGTGCCGTGTGCCGTGTGCCAGGTGCTGCTCTGTGTATTCAGATGTGTATTGGATAAGAACAAAGGTTACTAAGGGGTGCAGTACCTGTTGTTCACTCATTTAAATACCAACATACGAATAATACAAATACTCCTTAACTTTGCCCGGCCAAGAAATACAGCATGGAAGATAAAAAGTCGTTTAATTTTCGAACATTTATATCAAAACCCAGGTCGGTTGTTGTATTAGCGGCTATTCTCTTTCTTCCTTTGTTATTCCTGGGTACACGCAGCAGTCACGATTGGGGCGACGATTTTGCTCAATACATACACCAGGCAGGTAATATTATTCAGGGTATCCCTCAATCGGAAACAGGTTTTATCTACAGCCAGTTAAATTATATAGGTCCGCAGGCTTACCCTGTGGGATTTCCGCTATTGCTGGCACCTGTTTATGCCCTTTTCGGAAACAGCATGCTGGCTTTCATCACATTTATTTCGTTGATTTACATTGCGCTGGGACTCTTAATATTGATTTTTTACCGTCGCTACTTTTCGTGGATTACTGCATTGGTACTGGCATTGATATTTCTGTACAACCCGCAGATGATCATTTTTAAACGCGAGGTGATGTCGGATATCCCTTTCACAGCCCTGCTGGTACTCAATTTTATTCTGTACCAAAGGTCGAAGTCAGGCGATTGGAAACAAAAGGTATTGTTTGCCCTTGTAAGCGGTTTTATGCTTGCCGTGAGGCCTGCCGGAATTGTTTTTGTGGCTGCCGTAATTATGGAACAGTTGATACTGTTGATCCGGAGAGAGAAAAGCAGAACAGAATTCAGCATTAATACCTTGATATTTCTACTGTTTCCTGTTTTAACCTACTTTATTATCAACTCATTAATCTTTAAAATACCATCGGGTGGAAGCATTCGCGATTACCTGATGTTTTATTATTCGGGTGATTTCGTAAAGATAATCCCCGAAAACCTGGCTCATCATATAGAGGTGTTCCGCTACCTGTATGTTCCCGAAGCAGGGGCATTTAAAGGGATTTCCTTATTGCTGGGAGCCGTAATGCTGGCTACGACACTTCTCGGTTTTCTGATACGCCTTATAAAACGGCCTGAAGCCACAGAATGGTTTTTTGTTTTTTATATCTTCATGTTGCTGGTTTTCCCGAATAACGATTCGGCTTACCGCCTGATGGTGCCACTTGGATTTATTTTCCTTTTTTACGCAGCTACCGGACTGAAATCAATACAGTTTTTACAGGGAATTGCAGCCTGGAAAAAAGCCGTACCGGCCGGGGCATTGGTATTGCTACTGTTTTTGCCAGGCCTGTTCAGCATTGCCCGTACTGGCAACCATACCCTCGAAGGCCCACAGCAGAAAACAGCCATTGAAGCATTTGATTTTATCAGTAAAAATGTTCAGGCCGAAGCGGTAGTTGTATTTGCTAAGCCGCGAGCCCTGGCCTTGTATGCCGGTTGCCACAGCATGGCCGATCCGTTTACCAACGATCCGACAATGATACACAAACAGGTAATGGAAGCCAACGCTGAATACTTACTTCTTCACAGCAAAATAACCGCAGCTCATATGCAGCGCTATGCAGGTGTTATGCATAGCCGTATCACTAAAATATGGGGAAACAAAGATTTTGAGCTTTACCGTATCAATCCTCTTAATCCTTCAGCACATCAGTAAGCACCTTAACTGATTTTATGTCGCCAAAGGTTGTGATATGAATCCTGAAATATTCGATCATTTTCCTGAGCAATTCGTTACGAACGGCATAGCTGAGTTTAATGTTAACGATTCCGGCATCCATTGCAGTAATTACTTCGGAGAGGCTGTTGCTTAAAGGTGAGGAGAAATAATAGGGATGATCGGGCGGGAAAGCGCTGAAATTCCCTCCTTCCATATCGAAATAGGTGCAGGCAGCGCTGAAATTATTGTGCGGATCGAAACCCATAAACTCAGTAAGTCCGATGGTAAATGTTAAAGGAAATCCTGAAACAGATTCTGTTGCCCTTTCGAGGTTGAGAACGGCATTTTCGATAAAATAATAAAGGTTGGGATCAGCCATTTCGGAGGGAATGGAATGCGACAGCAGCTCGCTCATATAAATGCTTACTGCCATTTTGGCCATATCGGTTGCAATGTTGTTGAGCTGGTATTCGCAGGAGGCATCGCGCATCAGCCGTAAGCCATCGCCTTCCTTGTGATTGGCAACAAGTTGTATAATGGATAGCGGTGCAAAAAGATTTCGTTTTATCCTGGCCCCCTTTTTACGTACCCCTTTAACGATATACGATTGCAAGCCCAGTTGTTCGGTGTAAATGCGAACAATTATACTGGTTTCGGAATAATCCATACAATGGAGTACTACTCCCTTGGTCGACATGATCATAGAATGCAGTAAAATAACCGGACGAATTCCGGCTTAATGTAAGTAAACCCTCAGGCTGTGTGCTGCATGAAATGTAAACCGCTTAGCGCACAAATACCACTTTGGCGGCTTTTTTCATAGTGCCATCCGGGTTTGTGACAAAAACGAGGTAAACACCTGTATTTACCCTGCGGCCTTCGAGGTTGTTGCCATCCCAAATTACCTGTCCGCCTTCAGCCTGTATTTCCCATACCAGGGCACCGGTAACATCCGTTATTTTAACATTCGATTCGGCTACCAGGTTGCTGATAAAAATAGGCCCTTTATATCCCGGGCGAACAGGATTCGGGTAAATAAGTAAGGAATCAAGTGTGGCCGGCGATTCCACCTTATAATCCTTATACGAAACTATGCCTAGTGATGTGGCGAAATAAACCTCACCGTTATTTGCTATTTTTATGGATTGAATGGTGTTGGAAAGCAATGGGCTGTTGGCTTCGGTAAAATGAAGCAACTCCTTGGTTCCATCGGCCGACATCAGGAAAACACCGGCTTTATCGGTACCCAGCCACTTTTCGTTGTTACCGTTTACAGCAATAGCCGTAATGGCTTCGGTTTCGAGCAAGGGATGAAGGTATCCTTCCTCTTCGACCATGATGCGCTGTGCATCGTAACTACCTCCGCTAAATACATTACCGGGCGAATAAATCACGGCAACGCCCTGGTCAGTACCCAGCCACAATTGTCCGTCGCGATCCACAGCCATACTGGCAATACCGGCTCCGGGCAATGCCCCGTTACCTGCCGAACTGGTAAGTTTTTTCATATTATCATCAGCGGGATTGTCGGGGGTGTTATTATCGTTGTAAACAAATAATGCCAGGTCGCGCAGCTGCAGCCATTTCTGATTTTCCTTGTCTATTACCAGGCCTCCCACATCAATGGCTGTTCCCAGCGAACCCAGGTTATACGATTTCCATTCACCGGTTGGTTTACGCATCGATAAAACATTGGGCGCGCTCGAATTGGTAACCCATAAGTTGTTGTTTGCATCGAAAGCAAGCCCGCCGATGCGGCAATAACCTTCGCCATAGCCTTCGAAATACTGAAGGGAGCTGTTGTTGGGAGTATAAATTTCCTTTAACTCACCGTTATCGAATTCAATAACTCCCTGTCCCCAGCTTCCCATAAAAGCATGATTTGCATCGTTAGGATTGGCTGCCACGCATAATATATCGCGCACATTCGAAATTCCAGGTGTATTGGTCGAATTATAACTATTCCATGTATTGTCAGCCAGGGTATAAAATTGAGGAACCCTGAAAATGCTTGTAAAGGAAGGTGTTCTGCCGCCCGGTACCGCCCAAACCTGCCTGCCGCTAATGTCCATGGCGGCAACCATAGGCGAAGCCGGTCCGTTAAAGGTATATGCCGATCCATTTAAATTTGTGCTTATACCCCACAATCCATTATCGTTATCAGCAACCCAAAGCTTACCCTCTTTATCGAGCAGGGCATCATTAGGCCTGATAGAGCCCGGATTGTAGGTGCTGTAAAAGGTAGCGAGTGAGCCGTCGGGATTGTAAGTGGAAACATTCAGGTAATTACAAATAACAAGGTGACTCACCGCTTACCCTCATAGAGGTACGATTCGAATGATTGCCAGGCAGAAAGTACGACCATCCGCTACCGCTATTCACGAATAAGGTATCCGAATCCCAGGTGTTTTTTGTTTTGTTGGCATACACCTTGCCCGAAAATGAGGCGATAAGGTTAAAGTTATTATTGGGGCCTGATATTGACATATCCTGCGTCCAGTTAACAAAGAATGCCAGGTTCGATGCTGCCGGTGCCGAATAAATACCTCTTTCGGTGGCAGCATAAAATTTATCGTCGGCTGCATGGTAGGTCAGTGCCTTAACATCAATCTGAGCACCCGATGGACCGATATAATACGTGTCCTTAATCTCTTCACGCTCAATATCGAGCACAACTATTCCAAAACCACAGGCCAGGTATGCCAGCTTATCGATAACCAGTATATTGTTGATCGTTTTGTTGCCTAATATCTGTTTGCGCTTAATATCAGGAATGTTAATAACATCGTTTCCTTTAACAAGATCGATATTGGTATTGGCATACGCCACCACCAATGTGTTATAGGCGCTGCTATAGGCTATGTTGCTGATCCCGATATCCGAAAGTCCGTCGGGAGTGACCTTATTGAGCCGGTTAAGGCTGTTATCAGTTTTATTATAGTAAAAGAGGCTGTAAGGAGTGGCTGCATAAACCAGGTTGTTGGCTTCGGCCACCGCTTTACAATTGTTATAGGGTAAATGATCGAGCCACTGATTATACGTGCTGCTTTGTGCAACTGCCTGGCTAACTGATACTAAATACATTAAAACCACGAATAATGTCGTTCTGATCATCTTCATATACTGATTCTATAAATTTTTATGTAGTATTATAACTCGTTTATATGGTTTTTAGTATGTCAGAATCCATCATTTACCTGATGGTAGTTTTGCTTGTAATCGCCACCCATGGAAGCTTTTTTTATTACATTTCCATAATGTTTCCACGTCCATGAAGGTCCATTCCAGCAAGGGTCATAATTATACATCATCGAAAGCCGGATATTCAAATACATGAGAAAAACCAAAGCAGGCACCAGCAACATTTTTAACATAATTTTCCGATGGCTGAATGCTTTTTTGAGCATAAAAGCAAAAGGCAAGGCAAGCATCCCGTAGAAATCGATTAACCCCCTATGCCCGAAACCGCAGTCGAAGGTATAACACCACCAGCTCGAAATCACATACAAGGCTATGGCAAAAACCAGGAATACGCCTAAAGAACCCGGCTGTTTCTTCAGCAGCATCCATATCATGCCAACAAAGCCGAAAATCATAACAGGCGAAAAGGTAAGCCATCCCGAAACCGGGCCAGCCAGCACCTCGCCAATTCGTGGGCTTTTCCAGTAAATGAAAGCCTCATGTACCAATGTATTGTAACCATACGCATATACATACCATTTACCGGTGATAAGATGCCAGTAAACAAGTTGAGGGATAAACACTATAAATAAAACAGCTAGCATTATAAGTACAAGGTACCATTTGCGGAGCCAGAAAATTACCCGCAAGCCAAATGATTTCCAGCCTGTAACATCGAATAACAACAGGTACAATGCTATGATACCGTTTGTTTGCCTTATCAGCATCACGATGGCAAAAGGCACGGCCAGCCACAGCAGGTTCACAACCGACGGATTGCGATAGAAGGCCGGCGTGCGGTAAACAAAAAGTGTAATAAGGAAGAATGCGTAAACATGCGAAGTAGCCGCATCGCTGAGGGTGTAAAAAATCAGGTTGGTGCCATAAAAGAGCAGCACAACGGTAGCCAGCGCCAGCAGGAAACCAAAGCGTGGTTGAAGCATTTTATAAATCAACAGCAATGCCAGGAAACAATACAACATGGCCCCGATAATAATCATGAAGCCATTTGTTTCGGTATATCCGTTGCTCTTTTGCCCTGTAATGGCTGAAATCAGCTCAGCAACAAAATAAAACGGAGCCTGCATATAGGCGACACCCCAGGTAAACTTATTAAATGATGTGCCATCCTCGAGGATCAGGTACCAAAGCTGACCATTTCGCAGGCTTCCGGTTTTAAACTGGGCCGGTAAATACTGGTAATACCCTAATCCATCCGAAGTAAAAATATGATTGTAACCTGTAGAGCGGTAATGCTTGTTAACATTGTGCATTCCGCTGATGAAAAAAAATGCTGCCAGTATAGCGGTGAGCAACCAGCCAGCCTTTCGCGAAAGTTTTTTACCCGTTAGCGGACGCTTAGCAGTAAACTTGTCCTTCTGCGATTCGAAGCCATATTTAAAAATACAATACATCGCCCTGAATCCATCTTCCCAACCTATTTTTTTCCCTTCCTCGTAGGTACGGCCATAATAGGAAATGCCGACTTCGTAAATACGGATACCGGGAATGCGCGAAATTTTCTGGGTAACTTCAGGCTCAAAACCAAAACGATTTTCTACTAAAGGAATACCTTTTATAATATCGCTCCTGAATAATTTATAGCAGGTTTCCATATCCGAGAGATTCAGATTCGAAAACATATTACTCAGAAAAGTGAGGAATTTGTTGCCCAAAGTATGCCAGAAGAACAGGATGCGGTGAGGTTTACCCCCGATAAAACGCGATCCGTACACAACATCGGCAGTCCCTTTGAGTAAAGGCTTGAGTAAGAGGTTGTATTCTTCGGGATCATATTCGAGATCGGCGTCCTGAATAATTATATAATCGCCGGTAGCTTCGCTGATACCTGTATGAATGGCTGCGCCTTTCCCTTTATTCACTTCATGTTTAAAGTATTTAATGCCTAAATCAGGATTAGTATCACGATAATTTAAAATAGCTTCTTCGGAATGATCGGTCGAACAATCGTTAACAATAATCACTTCTTTCGCAACGCCGTTAATAAGCTCAACCTCCCGCACCCTATCCAGAATATGGTGAATGGTAGGCCCTTCGTTAAAAACAGGAATAACAATTGAAAGCAACGACATATGATCAGGTGTTTAGCAAAGACAATATTACGAAAATAACCGGCTTACATTACTGCACTATCGGTTATGCTCAACCAAATGAAGAGCTTAAAGTTCAAAAAAAATCAATATTTGCTTAGAGCTTAACTTTTTTTACCGGCCTCTGATTATTATTTCTACTTTTGAAAATTATTTGTTGGCACCATTCCATCGCATGAATTATTTTCTGCGTTTTTATAAACTATCAATACTTGTAAGCGGATTTAGCCAACTGAATGCCATTTTGCTGCGAAATCAAAGGATTTAAATAAATTTACATAATAATCTATATAACTGAATATTAACATTATAACAAGTTACAGTTGAAAAATGCTTTCGGAATGAGGTCGGTTTTTTAAAATATTTACTACCTTCACAACCGAAATTCGTAGTTTCCTGTATTAAACAGCTGCATATCATTTTGTTGTGAGATGTTAGCTGGTTTTCAGGACCATTATTCAGTTTGAACATAAACCAGTGCAAAGTAAATGATTCACTATTCCGATTTTGCCATCGTAGAGGGCCTCAGGCTAAATAGTGATTTTATCATTCGATACGTCTATAAGGAGTTTTTTCCTTCCATTAAATACCTGATTAAAAACAATGCCGGCCACGATGAGGATGCGGAGGATGTTTTCCAGGAAGCTTTACTGGTTATTCTAACAAAAATAAAGGATGATGATTTCGAATTGAGTTCGTCGTTTATTACCTATTTATATTCCATCAGCAAGAACCTGTGGCTGCAGAAACTAAAACGCAAGCGGATGACCAACAGGAACCAGGACGAGCTGACCCGTTATTTCGATGCTCCCGATGTGGGTTCGGAGGTTCATATTGAATACGAGGAAAAATATGAGTCCTTCGTAAGGCAATTCGAAAACCTGACCGAAGATTGCCAGAAACTCCTGAAACTTTTCCTTACAAAAATGTCGGCCAAAGAAATAGCTGACAGTATGGGGTATAAATCGGAGTTCTATGCCAAAACCAAGAAGTATCTTTGCAAGGAAGCATTGAAAAAACTGGTTGAGAATGATCCGGAAATCAAAGAGATTATCGGTTAAAAATTATCATATTCCGCAGCCGGTACCCCGGCCCTGCCTTTTTAAATGTCTGCTTCAGTACATTTTACTTTCAGCTTAATCAGCATTAAGCATTGATAATGCAAGGAGTTATTCCAAGCAGGTGCCTGTATTGAATATTCAGGCTGATTCCACCGGTGTATTATGCTAAAATAATACCTTTGCTGTACGTATTCAATCCCGAAAATGCCATACACTTATAAATCCGCAATTGTAACCATCGGAAACCTGCCACTCGGCGGCTATCACCCGATAAGGATACAATCCATGACCAACACCAATACCAACAATATTGAAGCTACCATAGCTCAATGCGAAAGGTTGGTGTATGCCGGCTGCGAAATGGTGCGGATCACTGCCCAGGGGATTACCGAGGCCAATAACCTGGCGCTGATAAAAAAAGGATTGCACTCAAAAGGCATACGGGTTCCCCTGATCGCAGATATTCATTTTAACCCGCGTGCCGCCGAAATAGCTGCCGGTATAGTCGAAAAAGTGAGAATAAACCCCGGGAATTATTCGGATAAACGCGATTCGAAACAAGTACTTTCAGCCAAAGCCTACGATGAAGAGCTCGAGCGCATTGCTGAACGTTTGCGGCCTTTGCTTACTATCTGCAAACAAAACGGAACAGCTATCCGCATTGGCACCAACCACGGATCGCTGAGCGGACGTATTATGCATCGTTATGGCGATACACCCGAAGGTATGGTCGAAAGCGCCCTTGAATTCGGCAGGATTTGCCGGCACGAAGGTTTCAAAAACCTTGTGTTCTCGATGAAATCGAGTAATGTGCGTGTGATGGTACAATCGACCCGCCTGCTGACACAGAAAATGATGGCCGAAGGCCTGAATTTCCCGCTACACCTGGGAGTAACCGAAGCCGGCGACGGCGAAGACGGAATCATAAAATCGGCTGCCGGTATCGGAGCTTTGCTCGAAGATGGAATTGGTGACACCATACGTGTATCGCTTACAGGTGCTCCCGAACCGGAAATACCAGTTGCAATAGCTATTGCTGAGCGTTACAATGTTGCAAGGAAGCAGAATGCAGAGCATACAACAGAGAGTCCTTCGTTGATAACCGAAAGCCTTACAAAACGTGAAACCATAGCAGTTTCAGGAATCGGAGGGCAATATCCCGTGGGAGTAATTGCCGAAAAAGCCGGTAAAAACTGTTTGGTTGATGAGAATTTCGAAACCCTATCATCAATACCGGAACACAATCTTCAATTACTTACTATTGCTGAAGGCAATGCCTCTGAAATCAGGGAGAAACTTAAAAATGATAATCGAATCACTCAACCAATCATTTTAAAAAACACGTATACAACGGATAATTTGTTGCGTTTCCAGGTCGATAGCGCTATTGATTTCGGCAGCCTGCTTATTGACGGGAGCGGCGATGCCCTATGGCCGGTAGCGCCAAACATTCCGGCTGAAACCGTTAATAATACAGCATTTGCTATTCTTCAGGCAACCCGTGCCCGCATCACGCGAACCGAATATATTTCGTGCCCCTCGTGCGGACGCACTCTTTTTGATATTGAAAAAACGCTTCAGCAGGTAAAAGCCGCCACCCAGCATCTGAAAGGGCTGAAAATAGCCGTGATGGGGTGCGTCGTAAACGGTCCGGGCGAAATGGCTGATGCTGATTACGGGTATGTGGGAGCCGGTAAAGGAAATGTTACCCTGTACAAAGGGAAAATAGTTGCTCACAGGGACGTAGCGCAGGCAGATGCCATTCCTTTACTCGTTAACCTTATCAAGGAATCAGGCGATTGGAAAGAATCTTAAATTTAATCCTTTATCAGATCCATACCTCCGCATTTAAAACATTTGCCTTTAACTGCCGATCGCACTTCGGGATGCATAGGGCAATAGTAATCGCCGGAACTTGCTACGGTGTTTTTAAAAGTGTTGATTTTATACGATAGCCCTGCCGTAAACTGGTACTGCGAACCTACCTGTGTGCTGGTTAAATGTTGATATAGCGGCAGATCAACTACCCCATATAAACTCAGGTTTTTGAACGAATAACCAATCTGCGGGCTGAGGAATACTTTTTTATACCCTGTTGCGTCGGGGTCGTAGCTGGGATAAGCATACATCAGAATGTTTTCATTGAGCTGCATTTTATCAACCGTTTCGTAACGAAGCTGTAGGGTAGTGCCCAGGCTTTTAAAGAATGTTTTTCCAGCAAATATGCCAATACTGGTAAAATCGCCGAGTTTTTCGCCCAGCGGATTCCATCCTTTTTTGACGTAGATCATATTGGCAAAGACCCTGAATTTTTTTTCGGGATACCCTCGGTAAAGAAAGGTGTAAAAAATTAAATCCTGTGCGCCTGATGATAATTGTACCGATTGCGGATTGGTGACGTAGTAAATTTCACCTGCAAACGGTTCGGTGCGCATGGTTGAATCGTTGTAGCTTCCTACCGGTATTTTGAAACCCAGGCCGACTGTAATTTCGTTGGTGGTTTTATCGGTGCAGTAATTCAAAAGCCTGTATCGCGGAAACAGGATAAGGTCGCCAAAGCCTTTTGAACTATAGGTTTTTTCGGGATCGGCCTCAAGCCCGAGTTCTTCTTTATAAAAGAAATTTCCACCTTCAACCGACATGGTCAAATCGGGTGTAACTCCGTAAGCTACCCTGAAATATTGATACAGGCTGTGGTATTGGTCGAAATACTTATTCACGTCATCGTATTTGCTGCCAGTAAAAAACTTATTGCTCTGTATAAACATGAGGTTGGTGTTCAGCTCAAGCTGCGATTTTAATAGCACTCCCTGGGAAGTTCCGCCTGCAATAGGGCTGCCGGCACCACCCGAGCAACATTGTGCATATAATTGATTGATGCCGAACAGAGTTATAGCTACTACAAAAGTAATTGTCTTCAATGTGGTTAGAATTTAATGTTTAAGTAAAGAGTAACTCCTGTTAGTGTGAAACCACAAATTTGGTTTTCATTGTTCCCGCTTCTGTTTGTAAAAGAGCAAAGTAAATGCCGTTTTTCAACTCTTTGGTATCCAGTGAAAGGATATTGTTGCCTTGTTGTAAGTCGAATGTTTTAGGTGTCGAAACCTGTACTGCCGAATTGTTATAAAGGGTAACACGGCACTGTCCGGCATTAGCCGAGGTAAAACTCACAGAGAGCCTGTCATTAACCGGGTTAGGAAAGACATTGATTTCATTTGCAGGCGTCGGGCTGTTCAAATCAACGGTAAAGTCTTCGAGGGCCGCACTGATAGCATTGCTCAGGAGGGTTGCATTTACACTGTTATTGGCATTATAATACACCTGATGAGTATAATTGCCTACTACAACTATCTTAGGCATTCCTGTCGATCCGTAATCATTCATATTAATAGCGGTGTTCGAAAACTTGGTTGTTTTGGTAAGCCCGTTCTGAATGCACCAGCTGTTTAACGAGCTGCATGTTGTATTCGCGTAATCATCGCAAACATACATTTTAACCCTGTCGGGATGCGAAAGTTCGAAGCTTTGCACCACATTATAGGTGGTTTTACTCGGGCCAATACACGATGCACAGGGCATCACCCAGCAGAGTACAACTACTTTACCGGCATTAAGCTCATCAAAGAGTGTATGGCTGGCTCCTGTGCAATCGTTACAGGTAAAGTTAGTTGCAGTTTGGGCAAACGTACCCATGGATGCCAAAAGTATGGTCAGCAGGAAAATTATTCGTTTCATAGTAGGTTTTTTTACTGGATGATGTTGTCAAAGATAACTATTTAGGTTTACACCTGCATGTATTTATATGTGTGCATATGAACACGACGGGCGGAGAAAGAGTTCGTTGCCAAGGAAAATTTTACTTTAAGTTTAATCCGCAGATGCTTAATTGATCACATACCTGAAACCTGCATACACAGTAGCTCCCACCAGGGGACCCCATACCATGGATGTATCGAAATGCGTATGATAAGGCGCAAAATACTCCGTTATCGGGTCTTTCTGTGTGAAATTGGTCAGGTTTTCGCCTCCGAGGTACACCTCGAACATTTTAAACTTACGGGTAACCTGTGCATACAACTGAATATAGTCGGGCGAGTACTCGCCACGCTGAAGGGCTACAGGCATTTTTTGAGTATCCGGAATACGCGCTTTGCCAATAAACTGGGTGGTAACATCAAACTTCCACTTGTCGAATTTGGTGGCATAATTGAGTGAGACAATTCCTTTGTAGGAGTTCACCATAGGTTTTTGCCGCAGCTGGCCGTTGATGGTTGTTTTTACATCGCTGACCCTGTATGCTGCCAGTACTGTTAAGCGTTTGGCAGGTTCAAAAGTTATCTGGGCCATGTAGCTGTTGGCATACGACTGCCCCTGCAGGTTATAGAAAAACACATCCGAAGGAATGCTGTCGAGATCGGTTATTACCTGGTTACCGAAATTTGTGCGGTAGGCTTCCAGATCTATCTGGGCTTCACGTCCGAAAAGCTTGAAATCATGGGTAAGGTTAATGCCGAAATTCCAGGCGTTTTCCTGCTGAAGGTTATCGGCAATATGAATGATGCGCTGACTGGCCATGATCGAAAAATTCTCGGCAAAAAGATTGGCCGTGCGATAGCCTTTCCCGGCTGATGCCCTGAGCGAGGTAGTAGGTAAAACCTTGTATCGCAGGTGAAACCTTGGCGTGAAGAATAATCCATATTTATTATGATGATCCGCTCGCAAGCCACCGATAAGGGTAAATTTCTCGACTGGATTCCATGTGTATTCAAAGTATGCACCGGGAACAATTTCATTGCGATCCATCACATACGTTGTATCGGAATAGTGATCGATGGTGAACAAAGTATCCTGTGGTGCCACTATATCAACCATTCCAATTACCTGGTACAGGTATGTGAAATCGCGGCGGTAATAGTTTTCGCTGTAATTGTCGTAAATAAAACTAAGACCGGCAGTAAATCTGTGGTTGCTGTTTCCGGCAATAATATCCTGGTAAATCAGGTTGCTGAACATGCTTTTCTGGGTCCCCTGGTACTTATTTACACCAAAAAATCCTTCCTGCGAATGATATATGCCTGAAACGATTAAAGCAATGCTTTTGTGATGGTCGAGAACGATACCGTTTTTCCAGAAACTTTCGAGGCGTTTGGTTTTTAACTGAAAGCCATAGGTTTCGGTCAGGTTGCTGATTTCTTCGGTTCCTGGTTTGTAAGTATCCGGATCAAAATTCATGTATCCGCCGGTACGTGTTTCGTCGAGGTATTTTACCAGGAAGCGTGAATCGTATTTCCCTGGAATATCATAATCCCAACGGTTTATAAAGTTATACGTTGTGAGTTTAGGGATATCCATAAACGAATCCCCGTTTTTATCAAAAGGCATCTGAAATGTGCTTGCATGCCCCAGAACCATGGTACTTAAGCGCTCTTTAACCTTGGTTGCAGCATTAAAATTAGCTTCGAGCCGGCCATGGTGGTTGGCAAATACGTTGAGGTATAATTTCTCGCTGTCGGCAGGTTTTTTATATTCCACATTTATGAGTCCTGTGGTTGATTCATATCCGTTCATCACCGAGGAAGCACCTTTCGATACGCTGATGGATTCCATCCACGGACCGGGGATATAACCCAGGCCAAATGTTGCGCCCAGTCCACGAAGCAAGGGGACATTTTCGGAAATAATCTGGCTGTAAACGCCTGATAAACCAAGCATTTGAATCTGCTTGGCACCCGAAATAGCATCGGAGTACATAACATCAACTGACGAACTGGTTTCGAAACTTTCGGACAGGTTGCAGCATGCCGCACGTTGTAATTCCGCGCTGGTAATAACCTGCACTTTGCGTGGGTCGATCTGCGAAATGAACGTACCTCCCACCTTGCTTTTAACCTCAACCGTACTGAGTTGGTTGGTGGTTTCGCTCATAACATATTCGATATTATTCAAACCTTTAACATCGAGTGTATCGCTTTTATATCCCAGGAAACTGAAAACAAGTTGCTGATTGGCAATCCCTTTCCGGGATATCCTGAATTTCCCGGCGGCATCGGTGCTTGTTCCGGCCGTAGTTCCGGCCCAGTAAACGTTAACACCAGGCAAGCCTGATATATTTCCATTATCATCCTTAGCTTTTACTTCGCCATTAACCGCCTGCGCAGAAGCAAATCCTGCCCATGCGATGAACATCAGGCAGAATATAAATTGAGTTATTTTATTTGAGTACATAGATTGGTTTTGATCAGAGGATTACTAACTGTTGTATATAAATTGCCTCCCGCGACCTGGCCTGGAATAAACTTGCGAAGGGGGAAAGGCATTTCGCCGGGGTAAAGAACCCGGACTAGCAGAAGTAACTGACCTGGGGGATTCGCTGTTGCGAAAGGAATAGTACCAGTTTACGCCCCGAAAGAGGTTGGGGCGAAAGTTCGGCATCCGAAAAAGGAATACCTGTTATATTACAAATGGAGGGATACGTTTCACCCTGCATTGAAGTAACTAAAACCGGATGAATTGTTTTTAAAGTTGTGAAAGTTGTAGCCGGAGATTCAATATTTAATTTACTGAAAACCGTAATATTGGTACAGCATTTATTTTTATTCAATTCGCTGTAATCGCAAGGTGTTGGGGTTTTTCCGGCAGGCTTATCTGCATCGCAGCAACATGACGCGGATTGTGTGAGTCCAAGTCCCGGATACATAGAAATACCGGATAATGTACCCTTGCAGTAATGCGCCTTATACGACAAGCCCGTTGCTCCGGCCATAACTATCACCGAAAGCAATATGAGCATGGTATTTTTACAATACGTAAGGCAGCGTTGGTTTAACATATTTAGATAAATGTATGCAAAAATACTGATTTTAACAATTAAATAGCCAGAAATTTAGTTAAGGACTTGTTAATTCCTATGAATTTCCGGTAATTATTGCCGGCTAAGTCAAGTCTGGCAAATGAACCGACACTTGTAACCATACATATTCACTTTCTGACCGCAATATTTTAAAGCTAGTAATTCAATGCTAAACTATTTTTTCAGTATTGATTTAGCTAAATTAAAAGAGTGTCGTAAATTTTGTCATATACTTAGATATATCATTAAAATCTTTCTAAAAGTTCATTTTTAAGCCACTCAATTGCTACTTCTTGATTATACTCTATTCCAGGCCTTAACAATCCTTCCATATCACCGGTAAAATCGGTATCATTTTCCTTCTCTTCAATATTCAATAAGAATTCTTTCTTACTTGGCGGTCTGTTGCCGGTTGCAAATACTATATATTCATTGAAGCATGTTATTATTTTCTCAAAGTCCAATTCCAGGTTTAAACGGGAATAGTTCAAATCAAATAAATCCCTGCCTTTACTTCGTTGATAAAGTGCCCTAAGTTTTGTACCTGACAATTCGTTGATGTTGTATGTCCTGATTTTTGTTTTTCCAGAAAACCAGTCACTTTCAACAGAGAAGGGAAAGTCGACCCAACTCAAAACATTAAAATGCTCTTTACAATTGATTTCAAGTTTAAGTCTCATTCTTATTTCTTCATATTCCGACGTGAATCGATATAAAGCTTTTGCTCCATGACCACGCACCTGAGTTGTTCTTTTTTCCTCAAAAAATGAAACTACTTCTCCTATACGTTGCATTATTGGTTTCAGAGGACCAGGTTTTATTTGAACCAAATCGATATCCTCTGAATATCTTGCTGCAGGATTAAGGTATAATTTGTGTAAAGCTGTTCCCCCTCTTAACGCAAGATTCTCTTGGAGGAACTCATCAGAGAAAATTTCAACTAATGCTCTGGAAATAATTAAATCCTGCTCAACCTGTGAAAACTCTTTCCACGGAGCATGTTGTTGCCATTTTGCTATATATGGTTTGGGAATCATATATCACTTTCCATTTTTATGTTGACAGCAACTTTCCATTTATTATACACAGCCCCGGGTTTTTCATTTGACCTTGGGCTTAGTAAAACTGGAAAGAAATCTGTTGATTTTAAATTCATAAATATTAATTCCTGAAATTCTTCATTAATTCCATGTGCTCCCAGCAAAAAACCAAACCTTTGCAAGGTACTTTTATTTGGATACCAATTTAATAGTTCAACTAAATCCGATTCATTTAATTCTTTTGATAATTCCTCAATAACTGCAAGCATTCTGTTAACTCCACCTAGCTTTGTTTGATGATGAATTAAATCAACAATAGTCAGGGCCGGACTTGAAACTTTAAATATGCCAGCATCAGATTTCTTAATTTGGATATTCTTGTCAGACCAGTTACTTGTTGTAAAAAAACGAATATCAAGTGTGCTTTTTGAGATGTCGTTGAACTTTGGTTTCTCAGTTATTACGTAGTCTCTTTGAATCTGTTGGTGGCTGGCTCCATGAAATTTTGCAGCTGAAAAAAGAGAAATATAATAATTCCTGTTTAAATAGTTGAAAAGCTTCTCGCAATAAAGCTGAATAGGCAGTTTTTGTGCTGATGAATATCTAGGAGTTATAATAAGGTAAAAGCCTTTTCGAAGGTTTACTATTTCTTTTTTAGCAATTAGTCGAGAGAGTTCGCTTTTTATGGAAGTCTCACTTTTATGGATGTTCTCAATCAATTCATTTAATGAGAATGAATATTCCTCGTAGGATAATAATTGTTTTATGTAATTCGCGACTGCCAATCTTAGTATAATTTTGACAAAGATACTTAATATCAGTAGTATTCTCTATTTTTTACTATTATTTTTTGATAATAGTAAAAATTTGGCTCTAATACACTCCGAAGAATCAGCCTGGGAGTTGGAGCTTGTAAATGTGTCGAATGTGCGTTGGCTTTCTTTTTTTTGCTTGAACTGGCATATAGTATCATACAAATAGACTTTCCAGCCGGATATTTTAAGCTTCTCATGCCGGAACTAAAATGCAGTAATTTTTCCGCTTCTACAATCCGCTAATTACATTCAGGCTTAGGGGCAGAATATTGAATACGAAGGGTGTATGGCCGAGGGATTCGCCATCGGCTTCCATAAACATGGCTGGCTGTGAGTGAATAATTATTTTTGAAGATCGGAATGTACTAACCTCCGGCAGACGGGTGAAACTGCCATCGAATAATTTAATGATGTTCCGCATTATTTTGGCCTTGCCTATAGGCTTTATCAGGGTGAGATCGAACAATCCATCGTCGGGCAAAGCGTTCGGGGCCTGTTTCATACCACCGCCGTTGTATTGGCATATGCCTACGCTCATACTGAAAATATCGGATATCACTTTTTCGTTTTCGAGAAGTATGGTAACTTTAGTATTCGAATAACTAAACAGGCTCGAAAAAATATTTATAACATACGAAAAGGGATTACTTTTCCCCAGGTCCTTTTGCTTGTTGGTTTTCTTGGCTACCATGGCATCGAATCCCATACCTGCCATATTGATAAAATAGCGTGTCTTTTCGCCACCCTGCGACGAAATATATTTTATTGTTCCGGTATCCTGAACGAATACCTTACGCCGTTTTATCAGGCTGATGGCCTTTTTATAATCGCCGGGGATTTTATACATGCGGCACCAGTCGTTACCTGTACCAACGGGAATCATGGCGAGGGTTATGTCGTTGGTAGGAATATGTGTTTGTTGGAATATGCCATTCACCACCTCGTTGAGTGTGCCATCGCCTCCAACAACAATAATATTCCGGTATCCGGTTTCGATGTATTTTCGGGTTAATAATACAGCATGGCCACGGTGTTCGGTGAATACATTAACAAAATCAATACCGGCATCTGTGAGCTGTGCTGCAATCTCAAGCCAATCTTTCTCTCCCTTGCGTTTTCCTGCATTGGGATTAACAATTACAAACCATTCCATATTACTCTTTTAGATTCCTCAACCTGGTTTAGGAAGGCGAAAGATAGCAATAAAATATTTAACTCAGGAAATTTGAATGAAAAACGGGAGTGTGAGGAACAGGCAGGATGCTCCGGGGAGATGGAGGAGATAGGGGGTTGGGTTTGGGGTTTAGGGTTTAGAGGGTTTTGGAGGGTTTGGTTATTTTGGGAAGAGAATAATAGAACATTTGAAAAACAGAACATTCGAATAAATAAACTCTTCAAACCCATCAATCCCTTCAATCCCATCAATTCCATCAATCCCTTCAATCCCTTCAATCCCATTCAATCCCTTCAATCCCTTCAATCCCATCAATCCCCCGTAAACCCAATACGCCCATACAACTCAAAGAACTCAAATAACCCTCCCCTCCCATTTCCCTTTTTTCATGTAAATCCACGAAAGTGTTCCCAGAACAATGCTGTACATATATTCGCAAAGCCACACAAGCTCAATAGGTTGAGGAAATTTAACCGTAAGAAGCCAGGCAGTTACAAGGTAAATACATAAGGTTATTACTTCGATAGCAAGGCCGGTGCGGGTATTGCCTGTACCAAGTACACCATTGAACAATACAATATTTGCTGAAAAAAGGAATACTGCTCCAAGTATTATAAAATAGGAATCTACTGATGCCGATAACAAGGAACTATCGTTAGTATAAATCGATAACATAGAATCTGGTATAAATGCAGCCAACACCGAAATCACAAGCATAATCGCCATACTGAATACAAGGATTTTCTTCAAAATTGGCATAACCTGTATCGAAAGCCCTTCGCCAATAGCATTACTCACGAGGGTACTTGTGGTGGAGCTCAGCGCCCATGCCGGAATCATTAGCAACATATAAATACTCCTGATGATGTTGGAAATTGCAAGGGGTGTTTCGCCCATTTTTTCGATCATCAGGAAAAAACCGAACCATACGGCATGCGAAAACACAAACTGTATCATAATGTAAAGTGAAACATCAAGCGTTCGCCTGATAACTTTAAAATCGGGCTTTTTAAAAGCAAACAGTTTGTATTTCGCAAGGTGCGCCTTGCGGGCAGTGATGGCAAAAAAGAAAAGCAGGGCACAGGCTTCAGAAATTGACGATGCAAGTCCGGCACCGGCAATGCCCATTTCGGGGAATCCCAGTTTGCCGAAAATCATTCCATAATCGAGAATAATGTTGATGCCAGCCATTATAGCTGCACTGATGCTGATATATTTTGTGAACGCAATGCCTGTGTAAAACGACCGGAAGAGTAGTGCTGTGGATGCGAAAAATAATCCGAAAATCCGGTATTTCAAATAGATGGTACTTGCCAGGAACACATCAGGAGATGCAATAAACGGCCTTAACATTTCACCGCCAAACAACAGGATCAGGATAGTAACTATTAAAGTTGAGAAACCGATGAAATAGAAACCATTATCGAAGATGGAACCAATAGCTGCAAATTCTCTTTCGCCATGCCTGCGGGCAATTAAAATCTGCACCCCGGTCGAAAAACCATAAGCAATCATAAAAATAGTGATATAGAACAATCCGCCGATAGCCGATGCACCCAGCTCAACCACCCCGACATGACCCAGGAAAGCGGTATCGGTAACATTCACAATATTCTGGGCAATAAGGCTGATCATTATAGGCCAGGAGATATTCCAGATTTTTGTTAATGAAGGTGTATTTGATGGCATGATAATAATCAGGTACTGATAATTGAAACTCTATAAGCAAACAATAACAAGCGGGAATATACATCCAGCTACATCAACCTTATAATGATTCGGCATCAAAATTAAAGGTTTAAATTGTAAGTGTAGATAAAAGTTTGCTTTGAGGTGGGAAACACAAACAATAAAAATGGATAAAGTTGGAATCAAATTCCGGGTTTGTAAAGATTTCCTAAATCTAATGGATTTATAGTTAAAAAGAGGATTAGCATTTTTACCTGGTTACAAAAGATTGAATTGCCAGGTTATATCAAGCCTGAACAACTTAACTTTTCCCGCAAGTGCTTTTTCGCATCTGCTAATTCATAAAGAAAGCAGTTTGATGATGAAGAATCCTATGGGCTGGACTGCTGCTTAATATAACCATTGTCAGACACCCTGCGGGTGTGCAGACACTGGTTAAGGGGTACAGACACTCGTTAAAAATCGAAAGTAATTCCCTGCGCCAAAGCTGTTTGTCCACTAAAATTAAGGGTATTGGTCTGGCGGCGCATATAGGCTTTCCAGGCATCGGAACCTGATTCGCGGCCACCACCGGTATCTTTTTCGCCTCCGAAAGCTCCGCCGATTTCGGCTCCCGAAGTTCCCAGGTTAACGTTGGCAATGCCACAATCGGAACCGGTTTCGGACAGGAATTTCTCGGCTTCCACCAGGTTTTCGGTAAAAATACAGGACGAAAGTCCTTGCGGAACCTGGTTATTTAGGCTGATGGCTTCTTCGATGGTATTGTATTTTATGAGGTAAACCAGAGGCGCAAATGTTTCTTCCTGTACCATTTGGTAATGGTTTTCAGCTTCAACAATAGCAGGCAAAACATAATTTCCGTTCGGATATTTATCACCTTCGAGATGCAATCCTCCAAAAATAAGTTTCCCGCCTTCTTTCTGCACTTCGTCAACAGCATGAAGGAAATTTTTCACAGCTGCTCCATCAATCAATGGCCCAACGAGTGTGTCCTTTTTAAGCGGATCACCGATGCGCTCGCTAATACTTTTATATGCAGCTAGCAGGCGCTGTTTAACGGTATCGTAAACGGATTCGTGAACAATCAGCCGGCGGGTTGAGGTACAACGCTGCCCGCATGTTCCTACGGCACCAAAAACAACGGACTGAAGCGTCATGTCCAGATCAGCATGTTTAGAAATAATGACGGCGTTATTACCACCGAGCTCCAGTATGGTTTTACCAAGTCGCTTGCCAACAATTGCAGCTACTCTCCTACCCACTTCGGTTGACCCGGTAACAGAGATAAGTGAGATGCGTTTGTCGCCTGCAAAGTTATCGCCCAATACCGATGATTTAGCAATGATCATATTGAAGACGCCTTCGGGAACATTATTGGCCCGGAGTGTGTCGCCTATAATCTGCTGAACGGCAACAGCACAAAGAGGTGTTTTTGAACTGGGTTTCCAAATTACCACATCACCGGCAATAGCAGCCAGCATGGCATTCCAACCCCAAACTGCCACCGGGAAATTAAAGGAAGTGATAATTCCTACTATCCCGATCGGATGGTATTGATCGTACATGCGATGAAACTGCCGCTCCGAATGCATGGTTGCACCGTTGAGCAGGCGCGACTGCCCCACGGCAAACTCGCAGATATCAATCATTTCCTGTACTTCACCCAGGCCTTCCTCATAAATCTTACCCATTTCAAGAGAAACGAGGTAACCCAGTTTCTCTTTATTTACCTTCAACGCTTCCCCGATCTGGTGTACAACGAGTCCACGTTTGGGAGCCGGGATAATCCGCCATTGCAGGTATGCTTCCTGTGCTTTTGCAACGATGTGTTCATAATCATCGAGGGTTGCATTTTTCACTTTTGCGATAAGGGAGCCATCGATGGGTGAATACGAGGCAGTTTCCTCGCCATGTGTATCAAGCCAGGTGCTTCCGGTGCTTGCGCCCGGATTAATTGCGGCAATGCCAAGGTCTTCAATATTGAAAATCATAAATTTCTGAGTGTAAAATCACATAAACGGACTGCATTTATGAGCAATCCGCTGGTGAATTGTTATTAAGTTTTTTGATTACAATAATGAAACAGCCTGTTTGATTATTTGTTTTGCTAAAGTGAGGAAGTTGTTAAATATATATTGAATTTTATTATCAATGCTTTAAAAGATATGATATCAGCATAAAAACGCAACAAAATGTATTTTTCCTATCCGGAAAACTGCTTGCAGGAAAACTACTTATTATTAAAATCCGACATAGTTTGCGTTGCACCTGCAAGCACAAAACTCTTGATCATCGAAACAGCCATTTCTATTCGTGGAAGCAGTATTTTCTCTTCCTTTTTCGACCATCGTCCCAGCACATAATCAACCTGGAAACCCTTTGCATAATCGTTCCCGATTCCGAAACGAAGGCGCGCCCAATCAGTTATAAGAAGGGTTTCAATTATATGATTCAATCCATTATGACTGCCACCGCTCCCTTTGGTGCGCATTCGCAAGGCCCCAACATCGAGGTCAACATCATCGGTAACAATCAGTATATTTTCGAGCGGTATTTTTTCCTTATCCATCCAGTATTTCACGGCTTTCCCACTCAGGTTCATATAGGTGGTAGGCTTCAGTATAATAAGGAGTTTGTTTTTAAGTCGGGCTTCGGTCTTATAAGCATGCCTTTCGATGGTGAATTTAACGCCAAGTTCACTGGCCAAAGCATCCATAACAATAAAACCAATATTATGACGGGTATTTGCGTATTCCTCGCCAATGTTTCCTAATCCAACTATTAAATACTTATCCATGCTTAATTTTTACGGGTGCAAAGATAAGCTAGATTTTGAATTGCCAGGGAAAGCAGTTGATTTTCGTAATACCATTGCCCTTTTTTATATGATGGGGCGATGGGGCGAAAGGCGAAGGGTGATGGGGGGATGAGGCGAAAGGGCGATGGGGCGATGGGCGAAGGGCGATGGGGCGAAAGGCGAAGGGTGATGGGCGAAAGGGAGAGAGATGTGGGATTGAGAAATCGGGATCAAACCCCTAAACCCTAAGACCTAACCCCTACTTTTCTATCTCAAACCTATCCCAATCCATTCCGACAGTAAAGCCATCGCGGAAAGCTGCAAGCTGGCTGTAGCTAACATTCAGTGTTTCCATTCCTTCTTCATCGGGAGCAATTTCGATAAGGTGCCTACCTTTAAAATCAATAATGGTAGAGTCACCCTGGTGGTTGGTGCCTTTGCCGTCGATGCCCACCCTGTTAACGGCTATTACATAGCTCTGGTTTTCGATGGCACGGGCAATAAGCAACTGCCGGTAAGCATAGCTTCGGGCAGCAGGCCAGTTGGCAATAAAGAGCAGTATATCATACTCATAGGTGCCGTTTGCCCAGGTATTTTTACTCCAGACCGGGAACCGCAGATCGTAGCAAACCAAGGGGCAGATTTTCCATCCCAGCAGCTCAACCACCAATTTTTCGGTACCATTCGAAAACTGCTCATGTTCGTTACCGGGATGGAATAAATGGCGTTTGTCGTAGGTTTGGTATTTCCCATCGGGCTGCATCCAGATCAGGCGGTTGAAATATTTCCCATTATCGAGGACCACAAGGCTTCCGGTTACAACACATTTATGCTCAGCAGCCTGCCTGGCCATCCACGCTACTGTAGGACCATCCACATCTTCGGCAAGCGAACGCTGGTCGACCACAAAACCGGTATTGAACATTTCGGGCAGCACAATCAGATCGGTCCTGCGATCGATTTTATGAAAGTAATCTTCAAATTTCAGAAGATTGCTTTTTTTGTCCTGCCATACAAGGTCAGGCTGTATAAGGGTAATGGTTAAATCAGGTAGCATATAAATGTTGTTTATCATTACTAAAGCCTGTTATCTTTTCATTTCACGCAAAAACGCGAAGGCGCTAAGTGTTATTTTACAATGAAGTGTAATTCATTCTATAAAACTAACAAGGTATGAAAATTAAAAGGCTGTATTATTTCTGTACAACAATTTTTGAGTTAATAACTTTCCCACCGGCTGCCATAATGCGGATTGAATAAATTCCATCGGCAAAATCATGGAGATCAATGTTAAACGATCGGTCAGAACCCGACAGTGATTTATCAAAAACCATCTTACCCAGCGAATTAACCATCTGAATTGTATTTGGTTTCAGCGTTGAACCTGCCTCAATCTCTACATGAAGCATATCCTTTGCCGGGTTGGGGTAAATTCTGATTCCCGATGCTTTCAGTTCGTCGGCACCAACAGTTGATAGCATCTGTGCCTGTAACACCCTGTTGCCACTGGCCGCAAAGGTATACACAGGAGTAGTGGCTACCGTGTTTCCGTTTTCGGTCCACCAAAGGAACGCCCATCCAGGGTTAGCTACTGCCTGTAATGTAACACTCTGACCAACTGCATAAATGCCGCTACCATAAGCAACTCCTGCTTCTGTAGGATTAACGGTAGCGTTAACGGTGCATATCTGCCTGAAATTTGCCACCAGGTAACGGTTGGCATCTACCACAAATGAATAAGTGCTGTTGGATGAAACGGGAAGGCTGTTCTCCGTCCAGTCGACAAATTCGAAGCCTGTAGATGCTTCGGCAACCACGCTTGCTGAGCTACCGATGGTATAAACACCATCACCAGAGGTTGATCCACCGTTATTGGGAATAGCAGAAGTGCTAATGGTGAATGATTGTACCTCGAAATTGGCTGTCAATACCCGGTTGGCATTCACACTAAATGTGTATGATGCTGTTGTGGCAACCACGTTACCGTTTTCGGTCCAGTTGGCGAACATCCATCCTGAATCTGCTTCGGCAACAACCGTTGCCATAGCTCCGGGCGAAAAAGCTCCGCCACCACTGGTGCTGCCACTATTTGTCGGGTTTGAGTTGGTTGTAATATTGAAAATCTGGAACACTCCGAAATTAGCCACCAGGTTGCGGTTGGCTGTAGCAGCAAAAGTATAGGTCGAAGCAGTGGAAACCTGGTTCCCGTTTTCGGTCCAGTTCATAAAGCTATATCCTGCACCGGCTGTTGCGGTTAATGTAACCTGTGCATTATAGGTATAGGAACCTCCGCCGCTTGCCGTTCCTGAACTTGCAGGGGCAACACCCGTAGTAATGAGGTAGGTGATAACAGTGAAATTAGCCACCAGGTTGCGGCTGGCCGTAACAGTGAATGTATAGGAAGCCGTTGTTGAAACCACATTTCCGTTTTCGGTCCAGTTTAAAAATGTTGAGCCGGCATAAGCAGTAGCTACAACCGTAGCCTGTGTTCCATAAGCAATGGTTCCGCCGCCCGAAGTCCCGCCTGCATTTAAAGGATTGGAGGATGTTGAAATGCTTAGCTGCTGAACACCGAAATTTGCAACAAGTGTCCGGTTAGCCGTAACCGTAAACGAATAGGTGGCTGAAGTGGAAACCACATTCCCGTTCTCGGTCCAGTTTAAAAATGTGTAACCGGTATTGGGAGTAGCAACCACTGTACGGGTCGATCCTCCTGTAAAACTACCTCCGCCTGTTACGGTTCCTCCTGCAACAGGGTTGGCACTAAGGGCGATGGTGTATTGTGCTGAGGGCTGGTAAAATTGTGCAACCAGGTTGCGGTTACCAGTTAAAGTAAAAGTATACGAAGGTGTTGAAGCAACGGGTAATCCGTTTTCGTTCCAGGTTGAAAACACCCATGTAGCATTGGGAGTTGCATTTACAGTAACCTGCGAACCGTTGTCGTATACCCCGCCTCCTGTTGTGGTGCCACCGGCAACCGGGTTGGAGGAGGTAACAACCGAATACGTTGCAGGTATAATATAGGTAACGATTACACTGCGTTTATGCACCGGGGTTCCGTTGCTGCCCTGTGCGTTGATGGTGAGGGTGTAAGCGCCGACCGGTGGTGTACCGATTGCTGTAATATTAATGGGTAACTGTCCCGGATAGTTCCAAAGTTTGGTCCCTTGCGGGAATGTAATGTTAAACAGGCCGGGTGCTCCGGATATTTCAGCCGAAATAAAAACAGTATCGGTATAAAGTTTTACGCTGGGCACCATAAACTGGTAAGTTGCAACCGGGTCAATTGTATCGTTGGCAGGCTCCATCCGTGCTCCGAAATCGGGGAAATAGCCGACATAACTACTGAAATTGCCGTCACGGAAATCAGTCCAGGCAAGCATGGCTCCCATAGGATTTGACGCAACTCCGTTATAATCGCCTTCGTAAGCCGGAGTACCTCCACCGCCACAGGTGGTGCAGTTGATCTTCATTTTTTTATTCGAAATCTTTTGATTAGCAGCAAAAGTTACCCCGTTGTTGGTATAGGTAGCATATATCAGGGCACTGTCGCTTGTAGGGCAATCGCGGGTGTCCATCCACGATATGTAAAGGCGCCCGTTTGTTCTTTCGCACCAAATGGCAGGCATCCATTGATTATTGTTTTGCGAATTGGCATCATCGTTCGCTATTGAAGCTGCCGACCAGGTGGTACCTCCATCGTCGGAATAACGGCAGAAAATATCGGGTTTGTTGGCATTTCCACTTGGGTTATTCGATGCATAAACAAGGTATAATCGTCCGCGGTTCGGGCCATAGCTGTTGTCGCAGGCAATGTTGGGGTATGGACGGGTTCGCATGTTCTGAACCGAATTACGGCCTCCGACCTGCGTTCCCACTGTGTTAGCAAACGATTGTGATGATTTCATTACAAAAGTCTGACCTCCGTCGGTTGATTTATAAAAAGTATAAGTCGAAGCAAATGAACTACCCGAATTGGTAACAACGTATTGAGCTCCACCCTGTATTGAACCTTCGGGGCCAACACATACCGACATACCCGGTAAGGATTGGGTAGATAAACTTGTAGTAGTCTGCCAGGAGGTACCCTGGTTGATGCTCCGCGCAACATTGCCACCACCACTGGCGGTCATGGTGCCATATAAATAATTGGAATAAGGACCTCCGGTCTGATCAGCAGCCATCCAGTTTTTATCGGAACCACTCATAGCAACCACGGGCGCTCCCCAGGTTTGACCATTATTGGACGAAACAGCTACTTTTACGCCCGAAATACTGCCATACATATTCTGATACGATAGCTTTCCGGCACTATCGTAAGCAACAACCACATCGCCTGCCATGCCTGTCCATACAGGATTTCCGGCCGTCCAATGGTAGCCGTTGTTGGTATAATAGCCATTACCACCAGCTGTGGAAGTTGAATTCCAAACAGCATAATATTGCAGGGGATTGCGCGGATTGTTGGTAATACTGGTTTCGGCAAAATCAATTCCAAGTTTAAAATTATCGTAATCACCAATGGTAATAACTGACGATTGAGTCTGGTCATTTTGTGGCGCAACATACCCGGGAACCATAACCATAGGGTCGTGATTAATATTTTTATCACTGGTGGCAGGCTGGGCATAAACCTGCAATGCACTTACCGTGCATAAGATCAGGGTAAAAAAGGCACTAAAGCGAAAAGTAGAAACAATCATGTGGTTATTTATTTTACTGGGTTAAAGAAGTGTTTTACCTATTAAATTCTAAAGCAAATATAACTCGTAATAGTCTGACTTACAAACTTATAATAGGCCTCAGGCACAAAAATATTTCGTGCTGCAATCGCATCCAAAAATAGGACATATTTTCGATAAACAAAGCCTTTTAATCTTTTAGTCTTTCGACCTATAGATTATCCTAGCCTTTTGGTTTTGAAACTGCCAGAATGTATCAGTAAACTTCTCAAGATTGTACATATAAATACAACCATTTACTGTTAAGCGCTCAACTATTGGAAGGGTCGAAAATAAAAAGAATCAGATCGAACACAATATTTCCGCCGCCTTTACCAGCGTATCTTCCGTTTTTGCAAAACAAAAACGCAACACATGATTGTCCTGTTTATTATGGTAAAAAGGTGAAACCGGAACCGATGCCACGCCATACTCTTTGGTAATCCTTATGGCAAAATCCAGTTCCTTTTCGTCGGAAATAGCGCTGTAATCGAGCAGCTGGAAATAGGTGCCGTACGAAGGGATGATCCTGAATCGTGAATCTTTAACCAGGCCAGTAAACAAATCGCGTTTCTGCTGGTAAAATGCAGGCAGTTGCAGGTAATTTTCCTTGTTTTTTAAATAATCAGCAATGGCATATTGTATAGGTGTGTTTGAAGCAAACACCACAAACTGATGTACTTTGCGCACTTCGGCCATCAATACGGCAGGAGCCATTACAAAACCTGTTTTCCATCCCGTGGTATGGAAGGTTTTACCAAAAGAGCCGATCACAAAACTACGTGCGGCCAGTTCAGGATAATAACAAACGCTTTCGTGCCTTATACCGTCGAAAATCAGGTGTTCGTAAACTTCGTCGCTCATAACCACGATATTGGTATCGCGGGTTAGATGGTCGAGCTCCTCCATATCGGCTGCCGAAAGCACACTGCCGGTAGGGTTGTGCGGTGTATTGATCATGATGAGTTTTGTGCGGCTGTTGACCAGGCTTTTCACTTCGGGCCAGTTAATGGTGTACGAAGGCACCTGCAGCGACGAATAACGCACAATTCCACCACTTAGTTCCACAGCCGGGGCATAACTATCGTAAGCGGGTTCAATAACAATGGCTTCGTCGCCAGGATGTATCATTGCAGTGATCACGCAATAAATGGCTTCGGTGGCACCGGCAGTAATATTTATTTCGGTAGCCGGATCGTAGGTAATTCCATAAGTATCAAAAGCCTTGGCTGCAATAGCTTCGCGCAAAGCAGGTACGCCGGGCATTGGAGCGTACTGGTTATAACCTTTATGCATATAGTGATTTACCAGGTCGATCATTTCCATTGCAATGGGAAAATCGGGAAATCCCTGTGAGAGGTTAATGGCTCCAACCTCGTTGGCAAGACCCGACATTACTGCAAATATAGAGGTTCCGGCTTTTGGAAGCCTGGAGGTGATGGTTCCGTTAAAATTCATAAGCGAAATATTTTAGTGGATTCAAAGATAAGGGTTTTGCGGTTTTTATAGGTATTTTTTGGCAGCATTCATTATTTAGAGAGGCAGTTAACATTCTCTTGTTTTACATATTTCCGGTTTTCAGAATCTCAAATTATTCCCTAACTTTGCACTCTGAAATTTCAAAATCTTATTATATGAAAAACATTGATAATTACGTCTTTACGGGGAAACGTGCCCTTATCAGGGTCGATTTTAACGTTCCGCTCGACGATAACCAGAAAATTACCGACACTACGCGGATTGATGCCGCTTTGCCAACCATCCGTAAAATTCTTGCCGGTGGAGGTTCAACCATACTCTGTTCGCATCTGGGCAGGCCAAAAAAAATCGGCGAACCCAAGCTTTCACTCCGCCACCTTGTTCCTTACCTGGAGCAGGTACTTGGCACCACGGTAAAATTTGCCGACGACTGCATGGGATCATCCGCTGTTGATCTTTCGGCAACCCTCAAACCCGGCGAAGTGCTGCTACTCGAAAACCTTCGCTATTACGAGGAAGAAGAAGGAAAAGCCCGCCTGCCCGAAACTGCCACCGATGAGGAAAAAGCAGCAGCAAAAACCCGTGTTAAAGCCTCGCAGAAAGAATTTACCAAAAAACTTGCCGGATATGCCGATTGTTATGTGAATGACGCTTACGGCACAGCACATCGTGCACATGCTTCCACGGCGCTGATTGCAGCTTATTTTCCAAACGATAAAATGTTCGGCTACCTGATGAATAATGAGGTAAGCAACATTACCAAAGTTTTACACGAAGCTCAGCACCCGTTTACTGCAGTATTAGGCGGAGCCAAGGTTTCGAGCAAGATTGAAATCATCAATAACCTTCTGAGTAAGGTCGACAACCTGATTATAGGTGGCGGCATGATGTTTACTTTTATTAAAGCCAAAGGCGGTAAAATTGGCGGATCGCTTGTCGAAAACGAATACATTGAACTTGCCCGTAACATTATGGAAGGTGCTGAAAAACTGGGTGTTAACATTTTAATCCCAAGCGATGCCCATATCGCGAATACTTTTGCCGACGATGCTGAGAAAAAAATCTGTAAATCCGACGAAATTCCTGACGGATGGCTTGGACTGGATATTGGCCCCGACAGTATTACGCATTTTAAAGAAGTGCTTCTGAATTCAAAAACTATTCTCTGGAATGGGCCTATGGGCGTTTTCGAGCTCTGTAATTTCCAGAAAGGCACCAAAGAAGTAGCCTTATCCATTGCCGAAGCAACTGCAAACGGAGCTTTCTCGCTTGTTGGCGGAGGCGATTCGGTAGCAGCTGTAAATAAATTCAAACTGGCCGATAAAGTCAGCTACGTTTCAACAGGAGGTGGCGCTATGCTCGAATCCATCGAAGGAAAAGTGCTGCCGGGCGTTAAAGCCATACTCGAAGACTAAAAAAAGCAGATGATCAGAGATTAAGTAAGATCCTGGTCCTTCTAAATCAATACTAAACCGCAGGAGAGATGATATTTTCATTTTTCCTGCGGTTTTTTTATAGTATTCTGTTTCAGGTATATACTTCAGGGCTTAAAAGTTCAATTGTAAATTAATGTACACTCGCCCTTAGTGTTTCCGGAAAATAATGTAATTTTCAAAATCGAAAATTGCTGATCCTTATGAAAACACTGCTACATTATTTTGGGGTTGCAGGCATAATTATCCTGTCATTTTTCTGCTATTCGTCCAACTTCTATGCCTTGCTGGGCTCGGATGATGCCATAGTGGTGCTTATGATCCATAATTTTCAGCTGCCCCACGATTTGTATTTCTGGGGGCAGGACCGCTATGGATCGCTGGTGCCCTTGCTGGGGCAGGTTTTTTACCGTGGATTTGGATTTTCGCCTCTCACTTCCGAATCGCTAACCCATTATTTACTGCTTATTGCCGGATACTTCGCTTTTGCGGGATTGTTCAAATCGAAATTCAGCAGGATTGTACTTGCTATCATCTGGTTTTTCCCTCCTTTCAGAATGATTGACCTGCTGCGCCTGAATATCGGGCAGGAATACAGCCTGCTGGCTATCAGCATTTTTGTGATTAACAAGTTGTATGCCGATGGAATTGAAAACCCACGACTGAAACAACACTTACTATTGCTCTCCATAACGGTTCTGTTCATCGTAGCGACCTGGGTTTCGGACCTGGCAGCTATGTCAGTATTCCTGATACTGGTGTTACAGGTTGTTTTCGGGTTACGCCGCGAAGATGTATCCTTTACTTTTACCTTCCGCTGGAAGCCGGGTATATTTTATGCTGCCGCCGGAATACTGGCAGGTGCAGCTTTTATTTATTACGGGAAATATTTTGCCGATAAATCGCCAGGGTACAACAATTTCAACAATTTAGGTGACATAGTTGATTCCATAAAAATATTTGCCGTTTCGGTTTTGGATCTCCTGCGGTTTAAGGCTTCCGAGCCTTTTACGAGTGTGTATTTGTACTGGTTCTGGCTCTTACAATTTCGTTATTCCTGTTGCGGGGTAAAATTCAATTTAATGAAAGCCAGCGAAAGTGGTTTTGGTTTTTTGTGCTCGATTTTATACTTGTTTTCGGTGTGATAATGATTTCAAAATGGGCTTACACCAACGGGGTTCCGAGGCGTTATTTTATAAGCAGTTACATCACTTTCTGGCTGGCATTTCTGCTGGCGTATGAATACATGGCCGGGTCAGTCTTTAAAAAAATTATACGTATTGTCTTAATCCTCGCTGTGATTACAGCCGGGGCCGGAAGTTTATACAATATAAAATACATCTGGCCGGGCTCGCTGAAACCGCGGGCCGAATACGTTCGCGAATTCGAAAGCCTGGGCAGGATCGGAATTATCGGCAACTACTGGAATTCGTATATCAATTCAGTTACAAATCCTGACCTTATTATAGCTACTCCCGACGATCATTCGAGCATCAGGAACCGTGAAATGGTAAAGGAAGTATTGAAACGCGACACTATTTATTTTATCCGGGATGGCATTATGGAAATATTTCCTGATTCGCTTAAGCAGTTTGGCACACCATTATATAAGGATGGTGACGAATTCAGGATGGGTGATAGTTTTGTGTGCCGTTACCGGAAATGAGCAGGAGATACACTATAATTCGGGCGAAGCCTCAGGCTCCGTATTCTGATTTTCAATCAGGTCCTTCACCTTCACCACATATTTCTGTAAGAGTGGAATAACAACAGGAGCCACCGCCGATACGGGTTTGTATAATACTGATGTGCTTTTATGAGAAGCCGTTATCAGGCTTTCGCGCGGATCGATGCGTGCAAACATAAGGAACAGGAAACTGGCAATAAGCAATCCCTTTGCTATACCAAACAGGGCACCGGCCAGTCGGTTCACAATGCCCAGCCCTGCGGTTTTTACAACGCCTGTAAGGAATTTCCCCATCAGGAACACTAGAATGATAACGACTACAAAAGTCAAAATATAAGCGATAAGCCTGATATTGCTGCTTTCGAGGCCCATATCCTGTTGCAGCCAGTCAGCCGTAAACTCCGAGAAATGCGAGGCCGCATAAAACCCGAGAACCATACCTGCCAGCGTAGCTATACTTATGATAAGGCCGCTTGAAAACCCTCTGATGGCAAAGTAGATCAGGAAAATAGCAAGAATAATATCGATTGTCGACATGCTTGATAATCAGGTGTTAATTATAAGGCTGAACATAGGAGGGAAACAAATTTGATGCGATTAATCACGTATAACCAAACTGTCACTTCACTTAGTGCTTTTACGAGACATCAGCCGTTTGGTAAGCTCCGATGTAAAAACAAAATCCTTTAGTTCAGCATTATCGGTATCTAGTATATCGTTTTTATCGCCCGACCACCATAATTTACCATGGTAGAGGAAGTAAATTTTATCGCCTATCTGCAGTACCGAATTCATATCGTGGGTAACAACTACGGTTGTCATATCGTACTCAACTGTCAGCTCCTTAATCAATTCATCAATAAGATGGGCAGTTTGCGGATCGAGGCCCGAATTAGGCTCATCGCAGAACAGGTAACGGGGGTTCATTGAAATGGCACGGGCAATGGCCACACGTTTTTTCATTCCGCCACTCAGCTCGGCCGGGAACCTTTTGTTAACATTTTCAAGATTCACCCTCGAAAGGCAAAAGTTAGCCCTTTCAAGTTTCTCCTGCTGCGTTTTTTTTGTAAACATGGTTAATGGAAACATAATGTTCTCCTCCACGGTCAGCGAATCGAACAAAGCTCCACCCTGAAAAAGCATCCCTATTTCCTGCCTGACAACTTTCATTTCGTTAAACGACATCTTCGAAAATGCTCTGCCGTCGTAAAAAACTTTTCCTTCGTCAGCTCTGATCAAACCCACCAGGCATTTCAGCAACACAGTTTTACCCATGCCGCTCTGGCCGATAATAAGGTTCGTTTTACCCTTTTCGAGGGTAAGCGAAATATCTTCGATTACCATGCGGCCGTTAAAACTCTTCGTTATATTTTTTCCTTCGATCATGCCAACAGAATTTGAGTCAGAATGAGGTTCATAAAAATGATAGAAATACTGCTGTACACTACCCCATTGGTACTGGCTTCGCCCACTTCGAGTGCCCCACCTTTTGTATAATAACCACAGTAGGCTGATACCGAAGCAATAATAAAGGCAAAGACCACTGTTTTAGCGAATGCATAAAAAATATCGTACATATGAAAAAACGATTGTATACCATAAATGTATTCCGACGAAGGGAATAACCCGGTTGAAATTCCGGCAAGCCAGCCTCCACCTACCGAAAGAATCATGCTCATAGCAATCAGAAACGGGTTTATGATCATGGAAGCAACTATTTTGGGAAGTATCAGGAAAGTCGCCGGGTTTATACCCATAATTTCGATGGCATCAATTTGTTCGGTAACCCTCATGGTACCCAGTTCCGAAGCGATCCTCGATCCCACTTTCCCCGCCAGTATCAGGCTGATAATGGTTGGTGCAAATTCCAGCACCACGCTCTGCCTGGTAACATACCCAATGGTATACGATGGTATTAATGGAGTGTCGATGTTAAAAGCCATCTGTATGGCTAATACAGCGCCCATAAACACCGATATAATAGCAACAATACCGATGGAGGCGATCCCCAGTTTGTCCATTTCAACCAGAATCTGCCTGAAGTATATTGATTGCTTTTCAGGACGCTGAAATGCCTGCCTCAATAAACCCAGGTATCGCCCAAAGTGGTATAAAAATTTCATTTCGTACAATAAAATGTGCTAATTTAGCGTAAATTTTAGGAATAGCATTCAACCTTGATTTTTTTCTGAACATGCGCAGCTGTTAAGTGTTATGTTTATAAAATAAATAAATTCGAATAAATACCTCATAAACAGGAAAATGAAATTAATTATGTCAGCAAAAAGTACTTTATTGCCTGGTACACGAAAATTACTCCTTCTACTTTCAGTTACCTTGTTGCTGATGATTGCCGGATGTACAAGTAGTTACAACAGCCAGAAAAGCTGGCACCGCTCACCTGCCTCAACAGGGCATAACCGGTGTGGATGCCTGTTAGTGCCCTCGGATTTTAATACGCTAAAGATCTATCAGCAGCCCACCTATGCCTTACAAGCCTGAAACTCTCGAAGGTGTTCTTTCCCGCTTTCCGGAGCAGGCACGACCACTGCTTGAAGAGCTTTTCAAAAAATACATTTTTCAGTTCCGCATAACCACTCCCCGCCGCACCAGGCTCGGGAGTTTTAAAGGTGTGCAGCAAGGTGCCCGGCCCGTAATACAGGTAAACGGCGATCTTGGCCCCTACTCTTTCCTGCTGGTATTTTTACATGAACTTGCTCACCTTATTGTAATGAAACAATATGGACTCAAAGCCAGACCTCACGGATATGAATGGAAAACAGCATACCAAAACCTGGTAATACCTTTTTTCGAAGAGCAGGTATTCGCCCCTGAGCTGGCAACCGAATTAATACGCTATTTCAAATCCACACCGGCAACTTTTCACCGCGACACAAAGCTTATCAACACCCTGGCAAAGGTTGAAGGAGGTAAAATTATTGCTACCGTTCACGATGTTCCGGTTAACAGCACTTTTACACTTATGAGCGGAAGACAGTTTGTTAAACTCGAAAAAATCAGAACCCGCTATAAATGCTATTGCCCGGCAACACGAAAGTATTATCTTGTTCCAAAGTCGGCTCCTATCAGGCAGGAAGCCACAGCTTAAACGAAGGGGAAAAAGCAAATAATTCATAAAAAAGGGTTTCAGGGTCAATGTTCCGGGGTAAGTGTGCTATTTTATGTAAACGGATTATTACCTTTGCAAAGAATAATTGTCCAAATTGTTGTAATTTAAATTGTTATACCAAATTTTATACGTATGAATAAAGACTATTACTGTGTGATTATGGCCGGCGGAGTTGGAGCAAGGTTCTGGCCATTAAGCCGCAACTCGCGCCCCAAGCAGTTTATCGACATACTGGGAACCGGCGAAACATTAATTCAACAGACTTTCAGAAGACTTACCACTATTTGCCCGCCTGAAAACATATTTGTTGTTACCCACTTAAACTATTACGACCAGGTAATTGAACAACTGCCTGCAATACTGCCTGAACATGTACTTTGCGAGCCTATGCGCCGTAATACGGCACCCTGCATTGCTTATGCCACCCATAAAATAAATAAACTCAACCCCAATGCCAGCATAGTGGTTGCTCCATCGGATCATATTATTCTGCGCGAAGAAGAATTTACCCGTACCCTGATGTGTGCCCTCAAAGCTGCTACCGAAAACGACTGGCTGCTTACCCTCGGCATTACTCCCAGCCGCCCCGATACCGGGTATGGCTATATACAGTTTAACGAAACCAATGTTGATGCTCCGGGGTGTAAAATTAATAAGGTAAAAACGTTTACCGAAAAACCGCATTACGACCTGGCAGTATCCTTTCTGCAAAGTGGTGATTTCCTGTGGAATTCAGGCATCTTTATCTGGTCGGTTAAAAGCATCCTAAGCACATTCGAAAAGCACCTGCCCGATATTAACGCCCTGTTTAAAGAAGGCACCGACCTGTATTATTCCGAATTTGAGGCTAACTATATCGAAAGTGCATATACAGTATGTAAAAGCATTTCTATCGACTACGGGGTAATGGAAAAAGCCGAAAATGTATTTGTTCTGGCCGCCGATATCGGATGGAGCGATCTCGGCACCTGGGGTTCACTGTACGATACCTCCGAAAAGGATACTAACGGTAACGCAATAATAGGTCCAAAAGTACTGACTTACGACACCAACAATTGCATCATTAACCTTCCGTCCGACAGGGTTGCCGTAATACAGGGAATGGACGATTATATCATAGTAGAGGACAACCGTATACTGCTGATATGTAAACGCGACGATGAACAAAATATACGTGCTTATGTGGATGCAGTGCGAACTCAAAAAGGCGAGCAATACGTATAGAAAAAACTGACTGCCCTGCCTACAATATATTGCATGTAACACCAGACCTTTCAAATTTATACCTAACCGAATTAATCGTAAAAATGAAGAAAATTACTTTTGCCATTTTAATACTTCTTTCAGTATTTGCAACCCAAAGCCGCGCCGACGAAGGCATGTGGCTACCCTTGTTTATTCAAAGACTTAACCATGTGGATATGCAAAAACAAGGACTGCATCTTACTGCCGAAGAAATTTACAGCATCAATAATTCGAGCCTTAAAGATGCCATCATCATTTTTGGTGGAGGTTGCACAGGCGAAATTGTTTCACCCAACGGATTGATTTTCACCAACCATCACTGTGGCTATGGATCCATACAGTCGCACAGCACGGTTGATCACGATTACCTCACCGATGGTTTCTGGGCAAAGCGTTACGAGGAGGAACTGCCAACGCCAAGACTTTATGCACGTTTCCTGGTTAGCATACAGGATGTTACAGCAGCAACCCTTGCAGGTGTTAAAGATAATATGAGCGAAACCGAAAGAGCAGATAAAATACGCGAAAACTCAAAAAAACTGGAACTCACCTATACCAAAGGCACACAATACGAATCGCGCATTGTATCCTTTTTTAGCGGAAACGAATACTACCTGTTTTTGTACGAAGTATATAAAGATGTAAGGCTTGTAGGCGCTCCTCCTTCGGCCATCGGAAAATTCGGTGCCGACACCGATAACTGGATGTGGCCAAGGCATACGGGCGATTTTGCAATTTTCAGGGTATATGCCAACTCCGAGAATAAACCAGCCGAGTATGCCGCTGATAATGTGCCGCTCAAATCAAAAAAATACCTTCCCATTTCGATCAAAGAAAAAAAGATTGGCGACTATGCCATGATCATGGGCTACCCGGGATCAACCGACCGTTATGCAACATCGTACACCATAAACTGGGCTCTCGAAAAAAATAACCCGATGGTCGTTAAAATCCGCACAAAGAAACTCGAAATACTTCGCGAAGACATGGCCGCCAACCCCGAAGTGCGCATTAAATATGCTTCGAAATATGCAGGTTCAGCAAATTACTGGAAATTTTTTATCGGTCAGAACAAAGGATTGAAACGCCTGGATGTTTATAACAGGAAACGCGAAATTGAAGATCAGTTTGCACAATGGCTTAATACCGATAAGGACCGGATTGTAAAATACCGCGACGCTCTTTATAATATTTCGACCGCTTACGAAACCATAAATAAATACGAAGCTGCGGTGCGTTACAATTCCGAAGCCATTGAGCGCGGTTGCGAGATAATATCGTTTTCACGCAGTTTCGATAAACTGGAGGAAGAACTTTCGAAACCTGCTCCCGACCAGCAACTGATGCGCAAATACATCAACCAGCTCACTGAAACTTCGGAGAAGTATTTCAAAAATTACAATATGGACACCGACGTGAAAATGCTGGCAGCTATGCTACAGCTATATTACGATGATGTGCCCACCCAATTGCAGCCAGCTTACCTGGCCGACATTCATGCCAAATACAAAGGAAGTTTCGAAGCTTATGCAAAAGCTGTATTCAGCAAAACTATTTTTGGCAGCAAATCGAAAGTGGATGACTTCCTGGTAAATCCAAAATTAAAGACCTTACAAAAAGACATGGTGTGGCCCTTGCAGAAAGCTTTTGCTGCCAACGAAGAACTGATAGATAAGCAAGTGGTTCCGGCCAACGAACTTCTGGCCAAAGGCCGTCGCCTCTTCGTAAAGGGCTTGCGCGAAATGAACAGCGGTAAGGAGTTTTATCCGGATGCCAACAGCACTATGCGCGTTACCTATGGTAAAGTGCTGGATTACAGCCCTGCCGATGCCATTGATTATGATTACGTTACAACTCTCGACGGCCTGATGGCAAAGGAAGATCCTTCGACCTGGGAGTTTGTGGTTCCCGAAAAACTAAAGCAGCTTTACCATGCCCGCGATTATGGACGCTATGGTCAGGATGGCAAAATGATAATCGGTTTTCTGACCAATAACGATATTACCGGTGGAAACTCCGGAAGCCCGGTATTGAATGGCGATGGCGAGCTCACCGGACTTGCTTTCGACGGAAACTGGGAGGCTATGAGCGGTAATTATGCTTTTGAGCCCGATTTGCAGCGTACCATTTGTGTCGATATCCGTTATGTACTTTTCATAATCGAAAAATACGCAGGTGCTACAAACCTGATTAAAGAACTTGATATCCGTAATTAATTCTCCGGAACACCGGTACAAACAGAACTTACACAATGTACTTTAAACAAATCAGAACAGTCTTTCTGTTCATCACGCTGCTTGCAGTACTCGCCTCATGTAAAAAAGATGAGGTTGTAGAGGAATATTTGCGTGGCGGTAACAGCCTGGCATTATCAACCGACAACCAATTGATTGTTGCCGGTTATAATACCTCCACCTCAAAAAGTTATGAAGCCACACTCATAAAAGTTGATCAGTCGAACGGCGATACCCTATGGAGCAAAATGTATGGCGGAACTTATGCCGATGCTTTTTATAATGTAAAAAAATCGCACACTGGCGGATTTATTGCCACCGGCTTCAGTAACAAATCGAGTTACAGTTCGCCCGCTATGTTCGTGGTTATTACCGATGCAGCAGGAACCCAACTCCAATCAGTTAAGTACGGAGGGTCCTATTTTTCGCAGGGGTTAGGTTTATTGCCTCATGCCAATGCCGACAGTGGCTACCTTGTTGCCGGCTACATACAAAATTCAAGCAGTACCGACAGAGACATATATGTTGTTAAAATCAAAAATGATGGCGTTGCATTGTGGGAAAAAAGATACGGTGCCAAAAGCACTAATGCTTACGATACACTTCATGATGCTGCTTATGGTATAATAGCTGCTGCTGATAGCGGGTATTACATAACCGGTTCGATGAATGGTTACAGTTCGTGCTGCGGTAAAATTTTCCTGATGAAAATATCAAAAACCGGCGACAGCCTCTGGACAAAAACCTATGATGCCGGAATCGGGTATTCATTGACTCTTACCAGCGATGGAGGCATTGCAATTGGTGGCACCTTGCAGGAAAACAACAAACAGGATATTATACTTATTAAAACCGATACCGACGGCAATGTGTTGTGGAAAAAATCGTATGGTGGCAGCGGTTACGAATATGGAGCCTCCATGCTTGAAACATCCGACGGAGGGTTTGCCATTACCGGAATTACCGATAGTAAGGGGATTGGTTACCAGGATGTTTACTTAATCCGTACATCCTCGACAGGCGATTTACTATGGGATAAAACTTACGGAGGTACAAATATCGACCAGGGTTTTGGGCTGATACAACTGGGCGACGGAGGTTTCGGCATAACAGGCCTCACAAACACCGACGGAAGTTTTATTTACCTCAACAGAACTTCGGCTGAAGGCACACAACTCTGGTACAAAAACCTGCAGTAAGTTCGAAATAAAAAAGCCGGAGTATAGGCATTGAGATACCAATTATTTTTTTGGTACAATCTTTGTTTATAAATAGAAGTACAAATTAAAACCAAAAATCATGAAAGCATCAACAATCTTTGCAGCAACCTTAGTTTTATCCGTATCGTTACTATGCTCACAGTCGTATGCACAGTCGAAAAATATGGCCGCTGACAAGCAGAAACAGGAAAACCTCGAGAAAAATAAGGCTCGTCAGGCTAAAATGAAGAAAAAATACAACTCCATGACTCCTGAGCAGGCAGCAGAAGCAAAACGAAAAGGCAATGCTTACAAAAGAGGTGGATATAAAGGCGAAGCAGTTAAAGAAACAAATACAACTCCTGCTACAAAACCAACCAGTACTTCACCGGCCAAACCAGCTCAATCCGGTGTAAGCAATACAAAAGCAACACAAGGACAACGCGTGAGCACTACCAATAAAAATGAAGCTACCAAAACACCTGTGCTGATGGATGCCAAAGGAAAACCATTGGACCAAACCAAACCTGCAGCTACAGGCAAATCAGAAGCAAGCCCTGCTAACAAAACTACACCAAAAAAACCGGCTGCCACCGCTCCGACACAAAAAACAAAAGTATTGGCGGCTCCGGTAACTAAAACAAAAGCTGAAGAAGTAAAAACTACTACTGCTGAACCGATTAAGAAATAATAGCAGCTATCAATAGTGCAAAAAGGCTGTTCCGATAACGGAACAGCCTTTTTTTTATCTGACTCAGCTAATAAACAAAATCTTAGTTTATAGTAACATTTGCCTTGGTATAAACAGCCTCATTAACGAAATAAACTTTTTTCCCGGAGAAAGTTTGTGAGGTATAATTATAAGGAGCCACCATCAACATTCCGGTTCCGGATTGAAGATTGCTCAAATCGCTTGCCGAAATTACTACTGATGATGCATTGCCGCCAGCACGTTTTAAAACATAATTGCTTTTAATATCAATAACAAACACGTATAGCGAATCAGCTCCTGAGAGTTTTCCGCTAAAGTTCAGGGTAAAACCATCGGCTTTTGAAATCGCATGATGGTAAACTGCTGTAACCGCTGTAATTAGGCATGGGCTGGGTTACCGTTTTGCTGATAGCCGGCACTGAGCCTTTCCCGGCAACTTCCCACTTAATCTGGCTCAGGTCAAGTGGATTCAGATAATCGTCGTAGGAATACGAATTATTATCATACTTTTTCATAGCTAAGCTGTTAATAGAAACAGCTCCTGCATCAGTAAATTGCTCCGATCCGGGTGAATCGTAAAATGCAGCCACTGCCGTATTTAATTCGGTAGGTATTTCCATACCGGCAGCAGTTACATACGTGATTGTTTTCACAGCAATGAGCGAACCGCCTGCATCGCTGAATGTGGGAGCAGTTTTCACCGAACTGCCCGATCCATCTGAAGATGAATCGTCCTTGGAACAGGAAGATAGTCCAAATGCGCCTACTAAAAGGCAAAGCAATAAATTGTAGCTTAATTTTTTCATAAAACGAGATTTTTGTTAATTTATTTTTATGAAAACAATGTTTAAATATATATGTTCATTTATAGATATATAATTTTAATTGTTGCGTGAATTGTTTTTTTTATCCAAAACCAATCAGCAGCCTAATAACCTAACATTGAAATGTATAGATTAAATTCTTGTTTTTACAAGTGCGAAACGCTGCTTCAGTTTAAGGAAAGGCTTTTCCAGAAGTTCGTAACTGATGATTGGAATTATAAGCGATAGCGCAAAAGTGAGGGCAAAATAGAAATACATATTATAAATACTGTTGGCTACCATTACCTTTTTTATAACTATAGGTACCAGGATATTGCCGTACATATATATTCCATACGAAATTTTCCCAAGGTAAAGCAGCGGGTTTCGTTTCCCGAAAACTACCTGCACGCGAAGGGATTGAACAGCAGATCCATCATGGGTATTGCGAGCAAGGCAATATACACCGGCCTGCGCAGAACGCCATTAAACATATTGGAGAAATCGGAAGCATCGTCGAACGAAAGAATAAGGATCAGAAACACCAGGATTCCTATACTTATATATCCGTTAATTTTAAACTCGAAAGGCTTCTTCAGGTAGATTACTGCCAGCAATCCGCCCATGAGTATTACATCCATACGGCTGAGCGTATGCAGGTAAAGTTCGTACCAATTAGCCGGCAGAAATATGTATGTATAAATTTTATACCCCCAGCTCAGGCCTATCAGCGCAATAATGGTAGGTAAAAGTTTTCGGAAGGGTACAAATGCGATAATCAGCGGCCAGAAAATATAAAAATGTTCCTCGATACATATTGACCAGAAATGAGCAAAGGGGTATTCCCAGGTTTGAGTCGCCATGGTCTGGAAATTATTCACCAGCAGCACCGTACGCCAGTATTCCGGTTGCTGCTCGCCCAGCCAGTTAACAATAAAAGGCGCCAGGGCAACCAGGAAAAAATACAGTGGCCATATCCTCAGTCCGCGCCTGATATAAAACTTCGGTATGTCGACTTTCCCGAATTTTTGTTTCTCTATAACCAGTAAAATGGTAAGCAGGTAACCGCTGATAAAAAAGAAAATATCGACACCGAGGGGCATGTTTTTTATCAACCTGTCAATATGGCTTCCGAAGCCTGAAAGAGTCTGAAAATCACCGGTCGACAAAAATCCGGGTACACCGAACCATCCGCGCCAGGCTATGTACGAATGGTAGATCACGATCATGAAAGCAGCAAAAAAGCGAATTACATCAAATTGAGGGAAATAAATCCGTTCGGTCGTTTTCTGTTCCACCTGATCTGAGATATAGAATTTTGCCAAAAGTATGCAATTCATCCGGATTGGCATAAATAATGGGCAATAAAGCTCAGTGTCGCTGAAAATATAAGCTCACGAGCATGAAAAACTGCTTGCCTGACCATGCACTAAAAATGACTATTTTTGTAGTACACTAAGAATCTGTTTAAAATTTATTTTTTTAATTTTTAATGAGTGAGGGGAGACAAGGCGAGGGGTGAAAGGCGAAAATATCTTAGGAAATTTGATTTTAAATTGATGATCCTTCCCTGCCTGCGTGATGCAGTCAGGCAGGCGTCTCCCGATAGCTATCGGGATCGGGCTCCCGTCTTCTGACCTTTTCCTACTTAACTAAGGGGATTTAGTAAATTTAAACAGTGACTAAGCATTGCAGCAAAAAGTAACCTGGCCTGTAAAATATTTTTTTACATATGAAGCTTCGCATTTTTTTACTTCTTCCGATTTTTCTTTTTGCAGCATTTGGAGTAGTAATTGCGCAGCAGGAGCCGGCACGAACGGATAGTTCGGGGCTTTACCGTAAAATAGAGGCGTTTTCGACACAACGTAAATTTACCAATCTTATTCATGGGTGGATACTTCGCCCACTCGATGTGGTGCCCTCGCCCTCGGGCCATGCTGCTGATTACCCGCATCATCGTAATTACACCGGTCTCGAAGGGAAAATTATAAGGCGTATAAATATTACCACTCTCGACCCCTTCGGATATTCGGTGTATGATACAAGCTCGCGTCCTCATGATATTTTTTCGAAAGGCGGCAACACCATGCATGTAAAATCACGTCATTTTGCCATCCGCAATCGTCTTCTGATCCATAAAAATGAACCTTTCGATTCGTTGCTGCTCAGGGAATCGGAGCGCCTGATCCGAAGCCAGAGCTATATTCATGATTTAGAAGTCAAAGCTATAGCAGCAGGTATAAATTCCGATTCGGTGGATATTTTTATCCGGGTTATGGATTTATGGAGTATAATACCCGACGGTTACCTCTCGAATGAACGTATAAAATTCGAGCTTTCCGACAAGAACCTGGCAGGCCTGGGCCATACCTTTTCGGGCTCCCTCACTCAGAATTACCTGAATGGTGGCAATGCTTTTTCAAGCTTGTATTATATACCGAATATCAGGAACACCTATATAAGCTCACGCGTGGTATATTCCGTCGACGAAAACTCCGATTATCAAAAGAGCATAAATATCGACAGACCCTTTTTCTCACCTTATACACTTTGGGCCGGGGGAATTGTTTTGTCGCAGCAAAAAAAACCAGCGTGGATAAATAAGGACGATACCACACGATTATTCCTGCATTCGAAATTTAACATCCTCGATTATTGGGCAGCAGCCTCATGGCAGTTGTTTAAAGGGAAAACAGAATTTAATCGAACTACCAAGCTGATATATTCGGTCAGGATGTACAATATTCAATACCTCGAAAAACCTGAAGATAAGCCTGAGCTTCTCGACTATTACGCCAATGAGGTATTTTTAATGTCGGGGCTTGGTATTTCGTCGCGCAAATACGTACGCCAATATTATGTTTACCGTTTCGGTATTCCGGAGGATGTACCCGTGGGGTTTTCGTACGGAATTGTGGGAGGCTACCAGTTGAAAAACAAGGAACGATGGTACTGGGAAGCCTATCACTCGTGGGGTAATTTTTATAAATGGGGATATTTTGGCACACGTTTCGAATATGGAACCTTTGCCAATGCCTCAAATGCTACCGAAGGAGTATTAACGGCAGGCATCAATTATTTCTCAGGCTTATTCAGCATTGGGAACTGGAAATTCAGGCAATTTGTCAGGCCACAGCTCACCCTGGGAATAAACCAGCCTTCGTACAATCGTTTAACACTTAACGATGGCTACGGAATACGGGGATTCAACAGTGATGTATTAACAGGGACAAGGCGCCTGCTTTTATTACTACAAACTCAATCGTATGCACCCTGGAATGTTCTCGGGTTCAGGTTTGGCCCATACCTTAATGTTGCTTTAGGAATGCTGGGGAACGATAAGCAAGGATTTTCGCGTAGCCGCTTTTACCCGCAAATCGGGCTTGGGCTGCTTGTTCGTAACGATTACCTGGTGATAAAATATTTCCAGTTTTCGTTTGCCTTTTACCCTTCTATTCCCGGAAACGGGGAGAATATATTTAAAGCAAATCCCTTCAGAACCACCGATTTCGGATTTACTGATTTTATTATCGGGAAGCCTGATATTATTAAATTCCAGTAGTTTTTAGCATTCTATTGTAAGAGGTGCTGTTTGTACTGAAAAAAGTAATAATACGTTTTTTGCCTTTACGGCAACATTTATACCCTACCAGACACAAGATGTCAGAAATCATTAATAAGCTTTTTAGTGTTCTATGCTTTTCAGCAGCTTTCGCCGGTAACGCACAAACCGGAAGTATTGCTGATACAATTAATAAAAGTGATCGTGAGGTTGTTTCAGGAAAGGCAGCCGGCGAATTGCCCTCATTCAGGTACAAACCTGAATTTGTTACTGAATTGTCGCCTGAACTGGCCGAAACTTCGGGTCTCGTATTTTTCGACGGTCAGCTATGGACTATTAACGATGGCGGAAACCCTGCCGAATTATTCCAGGTCGACACCTTGACAGGAACTATTTTACGGAAAGTGACAATAGGTAATTCCGTTAATATTGATTGGGAAAGCATAACTCAAAGTGATAGGAGCCTGTATATAGGCGATTTCGGGAATAATTTCGGAAACCGGAAAGACCTCCGCATAGCCGTACTATCGAAATCAGACTTTAACAACCCACTTACCGATACCGTTTGGGCAGAGTTTATCAGTTTTAATTATTCTGATCAAAATGATTTTGCACCAGCTTTAAACAAAAATAATTTCGACTGCGAAGCTTTCTTTTATCATAATGATTCGCTCCATCTTTTTAGCAAAAACTGGTCGGACCTTTACACCCGTCATTATATATTACCTGCCGTTCAGGGAACATACCAGGCTATTTTTTCTGAACAATTTTATGCCGACGGACTTATTACCGATGCGGCTATAAACAATGATGGCACAGTGGTGTTACTGGGCTATAAAAACACAGGGGGCCGCTTTTACAGGTGTTTTGCCTGGCTGTTGACGGAATATGAGGGCTACCGATTTTTCACCGGAACAAAAAGAAGAATCGAATTAGGTTCGGCATTGCACATTGGGCAAGCCGAAGGTATCATTCTGAAAAATAATAACAACGGTTGGATATCATCCGAAAGCATCCGGCTGAAACTGATAAGGCATCCGGCAAAATTATTTTACTTCGATTTTTCTGAATTTTTTACAACCGAAAACCAGGAATCGACAATGCAATCCGGGGAAATAAATGATCAGGAATAACTTCCATTGAAATAAAAGCCGGCAATTCAGCCCAATCAGTGATTTACATTTTCACCACTTTGCTAACCATTTCCTTATCACCGAATTTAAAACGCAGATAGTAAATACCCATTTTCAGGTCGTATTTTGCCGCATCGAGTTCGCCGGTATGCAAGCCTTCGGACTGTATTTTTTCTTTGGCCAGCACGATAAGAGTTTTACCGGTCATATCAACCAATTCGATAGTAACAGGCATTTGTTTGCGAAGAAAATAGTTATAAGTGAGTTTGTCAATAAATGGATTCGGGAAAAGCGAAACGGTAAACTGTTCGTCAGCAGGCGATTCCATTCCTGTAATAGCAATCCCTGTCTTTGTCATTTGTTGGTTGATGGTTGCCGTGGTGGTTACCACCGGTTCACCACCGTTGGTTTTCATTTCGCGGAGGGTAAAACCAATAACCGGATACCGTGCCGAAGGTGCATACCAAAGGTAGGAGGTAGTTTTAATTTCGTAAATATTACAGGGGTTCAGCTGAATTTTATTTTCCTCAACCCGAAGGCGCAGTACATTATGTAAAATTCTGTCAGCAAGTATCAATGTGCCCCAGGCATCGGCTTCGAGCGAATAGGTGCCGCTGATGCCGATATCGGATTTGCTTCTGTGACTTCCGGTGCCGCTGAAATCATCCGAAAATTTTGTGCCGTAACCCAGCGGGTATTTAATCTTAAGGATAGGGTCGGAAAGTACAACCGAAATATCCTTGTTCCAAAGCCCTACTATTTCCGACTTATCTTCGTCGGTATGGTAAAAATACTCGTTTCCTTTATCGCTGAGTATGCTGGTATAATCGGCCAATCCGCCGGGAGCACGGTCAGTATTTCCGGACAGTACGCCGATATTGAGTTCATCATCAATGGTAACAGCTGAAAAATCCCATACCACCCCGGGACCGGCATTGCCTGGCGCTTTCAATTCAAAATCCTGGGTTATAAGGGTATCGCCTGGCAAGGGTGAATTATTTTTATAGGTTACTAAAACCTGCGAAAAAGCATTTAATGCCAAAGCAAACGAGAAGAACGAGAGTAGAATTTTTTTCATGAGAGTGATTTTTTTTACAAAGATAACCAGAAATATTATGTGCATGTTATAACGGATTAAGGATGCTTTTTATTGCTTCCGCAAGCATAAGCAGGCCTTTATTGACAGGCTTGCAAACACTCCCACAGCTTTTTACAGGCTCCGGGCTGAAATTTCAACACCGGAATAACAGCAGCAGTTATCCTTTCATCAAACTAATTTCTGCAAACAGCAGGCTGATTGATTTTAAGCAAAACACGTAATATCATCATCACACACCATCCAATATGATGCGATTAACAAATGTTGATTAATAATTTTCGTAAATTGCACCTTCTTTACGATTGAAAAAGCTATAAGCGCATAATGAGAAAATTCGGGACTTTCAGCGGGGTGTTTACACCTTCTATCCTAACTATTTTAGGTGTGATCATGTATTTACGCTTCCCGACTATAATTGGGCAGGCGGGATTGATAAATACGATCGGGATTATTGTTATTGCTCATATTATATCTTTTTCCACAAGTTTAAGTGTTGCTTCCCTTTCGACCGACAAAACCGTAAAAACCGGCGGCACCTACTTTATGATTTCACGGAGCCTGGGGCTGCCCATCGGAGGAACGCTGGGCCTGGCACTCTTTGTGGGACTGTCGTTCAGCGTAAGCCTTTACCTGATAGGTTTTGCCGAGAGTTTCCTGGCATACTGGGGTCTTGATTCGTCAATAAATTCCATACGGCTTACCGGCACCCTTATTTTACTGGTGGTTACTACCATAACATTTATCAGCACATCGCTTGCTATTAAATCGCAGTATTTTATCATGGCTGCTATCGGGCTTTCGCTGCTTTCCATATTTTTTGGTAAACACGAATTTGCCCCGGCGGAAATAAATTTTTCGCCCATGATTGATGCCGCTCCGTTTATGATTCTTTTTGGTATTTTCTTCCCGGCGGTTACCGGTTTCGAAGCAGGGGTTTCCATGTCGGGCGACCTGAAAAATCCTAAAAAATCCTTACCGCTCGGTGCTGTTTCGGCGGTATTGGTTGGTTTTGTAGTATATATTTTTCTTGCCTTTTTTTATGCTTATACTGTTGATGCCAACGCACTGCGTAACGATAAGGAAATTCTGTTTAAAATTGCTTTGGTTCCCGGACTGGTAATCGTAGGAATATGGGGCGCGACACTCTCATCGGCTTTAGGAAGTATACTTGGGGCTCCGCGAATATTGCAAGCCATTGCCATGGATAAAATCGCTCCCAAAATATTTGCAAAAGGAACCGGTAAAACCAACGAGCCACGCAACGCCCTTTTATTATCATTCGTTATTGCCGAAGCCGGTATCCTGATTGGTCAGCTCGATGTTATCGCCCGTATTGTGTCCATGTTCTTTATCACCACTTATGCTTTCCTTAACCTGGCATCGGCTATCGAAAGCTGGTCGAGTTCCGATTTCAGGCCGGCATTTAAAATTCCACGTTTCGTAAGTATAGTTGGAGCAGCAGCAGCTTTTATCGTAATGATACTGCTCGATTTTTTGGCCCTGGCAGGCGCTGTGGTAGTGCTCGGAATTTTGTTTTTTTACCTCAAGCGGAAAGAACTCGTATTGGAAACCGGCGATGCGTGGAGCAGTTTCTGGACAAACCTGGCAAAACACTCACTGCTCGAATTAACAAAAAAGAAAATCAATACCCGCAACTGGCGTCCCAATATCATACTTTTTAGCGGTGGCGAACAGGCACGGCCTCACCTGGTTGAACTGGGGCTTGCCATGTCGGGTAAACTTGGTGCTTTAACTGATTTTGAACTGGTAGTGGATCCCGGAACAAAAATGCCGGTAAAATCGGTGCTGCCTCCCGAAAACGGTAATCATGACCTGAATTTCTTCAGGCGACAGTTTGGATGCGACGGAGTGGAAAGTGGGATTAAGGCCGTAACAAGCATATATGGTTTCAGCGGTTTCGAACCCAATACTATTATGATGGGCTGGACCCGGAATGTTCAAAATGCAGAATTTCTGATAAACGTACTCCAGGATTTTAAACGTAAAAACCTGAATGCTGTTTTCCTGGATTATGACAAGAAACATGGCTTCGGTAAGATGGAAAGGATTGATATATGGTGGGGAGGGGTCGGAAGGCATTTTAACTTTGCACTGGGCCTGGTAAAGTTTATACTATCCGATCATAAGTGGAGAGATGCCAAAGTGCGGATTTTGATCATTAATAATGACAAAACCATCACCGAAAGGCTATACCGGAACACAAACATTCTGCTGGAGGACAAGCGTATTGTTGCTGAAGTTAAAATATTGAGTAATGATTTTGGTTCACGTACAAATGAAATGATCATTACAAGTGAATCGGCCAATGCCGACCTGGTTATGCTTGGTATTTCCGAAATGACCAACGTAAACCTCGAACACTACATCGAGCGAATTAACTATTTATGCGAATTACCAGCCAGCCTATTGGTACTAAGCCCTTCGGAGGAATTTGAAGAGGTGAACCTGCTAGAAGCTTCAAAACGGAAAACTGTAGTTAACACCCCGGTACCGCAAATGACGGAACTGCAGCCTTTGCCGGTAATCGAAAATAAAGTTATTAAACTCAGGGTCGACAAAATAGAATCAGAGCTGCAGCTTATCGGTAATCTGTTTAACGAAAAAACCATACAAGAGGCTGTAAACAACCAATTGCATTTTGTACAGTTGTGGCGCGAATTTACCGTTACAAACCTCAAAAAACTCGGGAAGGTGCTCACCGAAGAAACCGGGACACAACTTGTGAAATCGATAAACAAGCTTCATTATGTGTACCTGAATTTCAGCACCGAATTTTTCGATACACAGGGCAGGAAGAACCTGCTCGAAACCAGGGAGGTTCTTAGTGAAGGCATAACAGAATTTAAACAGCTTGCCGACAGTTCGGTTTATAAGTTACCCGATACGGTTGATATCCCTGTTTATGATGAAAAAACATTGAAGGAGAAAAATATTTCATTCCCTTACAAGCGTTCGGTGGTTTACATTCTCAGAAATCACATTCATACGGAGGTAACAAAACAGCTTACCGATTTTAATACTTCCACCACCGGATTGTATGCCGATTTGAAAAAGGCAATACTGCTGGTTAATGATATTTACGAAAAGCATAAAGGTAACGGGCAGGTTGTAAAAACCGATTTAAAGGAATCAGTTGACCAGGTTCTGGATATAATCGATAAACTGGAACAAAACATTCAAAAACAGGTTCCCGACAGCAAAGCAGCTATGCTCAGCACCATCAGGAACGAAATGGTTCTGATTAGTGCCGATTTAATATCAGCCAATGCCAAAAAACTCATACGGCGAAGGATCAAGGCTAAGCCTGTGACTGATATTGCCAGCATTGAAGCATTCCCCGACGAATGGGAAGTGCGTGCCCGGGTGCTGAGCAATTCGGTTTTCCTTGACTGCCATATTATTTCGGAACAAAAAATAATAACAAGTATACTTCAAAAGAATAACGCCAGAATTTCGGCAATAATCAACGAAAGCGTTATTACGCCTATTGACGCTATTATACTGAATGTTGAGAAAAGCATTACCGGGCATGCAGCAAATGGCAAGGATATCATGTTTGCTGATAATATCACGGTTAGCGGTGTTTTTCAGGAAGCATACACTAAAATACTTGAATTTATCGAACGCTTGCCGCGCGAAATCGAAATTTCCGATTATGTAAATTCCGACGATGATAGTGGGCAGGAAACCGAAAATATTTCCGTTGTTACCGTTGAGCCAAGCCGTATTGCGCTTTCGTATATCGACAGCCGTTTCTTCGAGCCACTTTTCAGTGAGCTTGAGCAACTGGATAAAAATATAGGGAAAGCCGTTATCGAATGCAGGGAAGCCTACAGCCTGTTTAAATTCAGGGTCGACAATGCTAAAAAGGATTTCGACGAATATTCGTATCCCGAACCAGACCTGGCGAGGTTTATGCCCGAAATTAAGGAACAGATACTTGCCGAGAAAAGAAAGCTTATTGAAGCTACGGCACGTATCAAAACGCGGACGGAAATACTGATCAAGGATGCTTTTGCCCCCTTGTATTCACATGCTATCATTCTTACCAGGGATAACCTGTCGACAATCGTTCGCGAGAAAAAAGGAAAGAAATTCGGTGCCGGAATTACAAAAACATTGAAGCAGTTTACCGGCCGATTCAATAAAATGCTTGTGGGTATGCTGTATAGCTCAAGCGATGGAGTTATTATGGCCCGGAATATCCTTAAAAAGAAAGAACAGTCGAAAACCAGTGTACGGCAACTCCTCGATATTGCTGAAAAAGAAATGCCCGACAAGAGGACATTTTTGCAAATACCTGTTTTTTACCGGAATTTGTTCAGCAGCAAATCATTGATAAACGACGATTTCTGGGTGCCAATGGAGCATGAAACCCTGTTGATGAAAAATGCCATAAAAAGGCATAAAGAAGGCATAGGTGGCGCCATTTTGATTACCGGCGTGCATGGAGCGGGAAAAACTGCTTTATCGCGTTATACGGTGAATCGTTTTTTCAAAAAAGACCGGACTTTCTATATCAAACCTCCTTTGGGCGGATCAGCGCAGCCCGAAATGTGGCTCGAATCACTGCGGGAGGCTACCAGCCTTAATGGACAGAGTTCATCTGACATACTCCGGTATTTACCTGACGAAAGTGTGGTGGTGATCAACGACCTGGAATTATGGTGGGAACGCGCCAACAACGGGTACGGAGTAATAAACGACATAACTGAGCTGATAAGGGTTTACGGCAAGAGAGTATTTTTTATTCTGAATTGTAACATCTTTTCGTACTACCAGATAAATAAGGTGCTGCCGATCGAGAATTTCTTCCTTTCGGTAATCGAATGCAGACCTTTCGATGCAAGGCAATTACAACACCTTATCCTGAACAGGCACAAATCAAGTGGCTTAAGCTTCCATTTCAGGAATATATCCGAGGAACTGATTTCGCAGGTAAAAACCGCTTCGCTTTTCAACTCTTATTTTAATTACTCGAAAGGGGTGCCCGGCGTGGCTTTAAATGCCTGGATAAGTAACGTGAACAAGGTTGAAAAACAGGAAATATTTATCCGCAAACCCGAAACATCCGAAATGGTAATCCTCGATGCTCTCGACAGGGATTGGCTGGTGCTTATTGCCTTATTTGTACAGCACAAATACATGAACACCGAAAAACTGGCCAGAGTCATGAATATTCCTTACGGGGATGCTGAAAAAATGATCTACAACCTTTCGAATGCCGGAATTATTGATGTAAGGAAAAATGATGTGATGATGCTTAACAGGTATCTGGAGCAGTTCCTGGTTAATAAATGTTCCGATTACGGATTAATCTAACTGAAACCATGCAAATTTCGATCATATTAGTTGCGGTTGGAGTGTTTTTATTATTCAGGGCATTAGTTTTCCTGAATAAAACTCTTCCGCTTTCAAAAGGGTTTAAGGTTTACACCGGGTATATGTTGCCAGCGGCCGAGTTAATTGCCTGGCTCGTATTCATTTTCTGGGCTATTCGCCATTTATACGAAGCATTCAATACAACCGCTCTTATAGGTATCGGAATTCTAACGCTTCTGCTCATAGTGCCCCTATGGTTTCTGATCCGCGATTTTATTTATGGGCTGATTTTAAAACTGCAGCGGAAAATTGACCTTGAATGCATGATCGAAGTGGAAGACATTAAAGGAATAGTTATAAAAGCAGGTCATTTCAGTTTTGATATCCGGACAAAGGATGGGAATATCAATACAATTCCCTACTCCAAAATCATGTCGAAAATTATTACAACCTACGGCACCAATATCAATCTTACACCTCAGCTTATCAGTTTCAGGGTACATGAGAGCCACGACATTAATTCGATAATCCCTGCACTCAAATCTACCTTAATCAATGCTCCCTGGGTGGCGGCTTCCAAAAACCCGGTCGTTAAAGAACTACGCCAGGTTAATGAACATTTCATAGCTGATGTATTTGTTTACCTCATAAAAAACGAACATGCCGATGAAGTTAAATCGTATGTTATCCGAAATATGAATAATACTGTCAGCTGATGCGCAACTACTTAACAGGTATTTTACACAGAAAAAGTCATCAGGATTAAAGGAATTGCCCTCGCCGCTCGAAATATTAGGCCTGTACAAACGCCATTAAAAAGCCCCGTAAATCAGCAAAAGCCGTTTATTAACTGCCCGTTTTTTTTCGGAAGTCCCTGATTTTTCCTATCTTTGCATAATAGTGTTTAAGGCTCTATATGTTCCGGGTATTACAGGCTGCAAGTATGTGCTTTTTCCGGAATCTTATTCCAGCCAGGCGTGCACCCTAAAGTCCGGATACTCACAACACAAGCCTGTGTTTCAATTAACTCCGGGCGATGCTGCAAACGGGATTGCTTTTTGTCAGCCTTACATGCTCTGTTACCGGTTATCGATACCGGCACTTTTTGGCCTGCAAAGCCACGGTTTCGTATATCAGCGGAGCCTGACTTTTTTAAAGTAAATGTGATTTTGTTCCGGCAATCAGCCGGAACAGGCATTTTCAACTAACGAACACTAAGCGTGAAATAACTGACCTGTCAGTTATTAAATCTTTTTTATAACCAACACTAAATAAAACAATGTTAACTATTAAAAAATTATTGAAAGAATCCGATTTCGATGCAAGTCTGAGTCGCAAACAATTTGTCGATTTTCTGTATACCCATCTCGACCAGTTTGGCGATTCGAAAGAAGCCATTAACCTGTGTATCGATTATGCTTTTGGCAAGGATGGCAAAGCCGGCGGATTTTTGCTTGCAGCTTACTACGAAGGTAAACTGGCAGGCACTCTTATTATTAATAATACCGGAATGTCGGGCTATATACCCGAGCATATTTTAGTATATATAGCTGTTGATGCAGCTTACAGGGGAAAAGGATTAGGCCGTCAGATTGTCGAAAAAGCACTTGCCGAATGCCCCGGCGATGTTAAGCTTCATGTGGAATACGAAAACCCGGCAAAACGCCTTTACGAACGCATAGGCTTTACCACCAAGTATGCCGAAATGAGGTTCAAAAAATAACAGGAAACCATGGCTACCCTTACCGTACATTCCGATAGAATAATCGGAAATATTAAAAAGCTGAATTCTTTCCTGAAACCAAACGGAATAGAATGGACGCTTGTTACCAAAATCCTGAACGGGTACAAACCTGCACTCGAAAAAATTCTGTGGGACCCTTCCATCGAAGAGGTTCATTCTGTTGGCGATTCGCGGATATCGAATTTGCGGACCATCAAGGATATACGTCCCGAAATTGTTACCGTTTACATTAAGCCCCCGGCCGTAAACCTGGCTAAAAGCATTATTAATTATGCTGATATCTCGCTGAACTCATCATTCGAGACGATTAAAGCTTTAAATGTTGAGGCCGGTAAACAAGGTAAAATTCACCGCGTTATTGTAATGATCGAAATGGGAGAGCTGCGCGAAGGAGTTGTGCGGGAAAACATCCTGCAATTCTACGAGCAGATTTTCCAGTTAAAAAACATTTCGGTTATGGGCATAGGCACCAACCTGGGTTGTATGTACGGGGTTGAGCCTACGTACGATAAACTGATACAGGTCAGCCTCTTCAAACAGCTTATCGATACTACCTTTGGAGTTAAACTCGAAGTAATTTCGAGCGGCAGCTCCATCACTCTGCCACTGGTTTCGATGAATAAAATCCCGAAAGGAGTAACGCATTTCAGGATTGGCGAAGCCGCTTTCCTGGGTGTTTCGCCTTACGATGGTAAAAAATTCCGGAATCTTTCGACCTCAGCTTTCGACTTTTCGGCCGAAATTGTGGAAGTTGAGAAAAAAGAGGTTGTCCCCGACGGGAATATAGGCGACGGAGGCATTGGCATTACAGCCGATTTCAACAAAGTTGACTACGACGAATCGTACCGCGCTATTGTCGATTTCGGTGAGCTCGATGTGGACCATATTAACCTCACTACCATGGATAAAAAAATAAATTTCGTGGGCACAACCTCCGATATGACAGTCTATGATCTTGGGCCAAAAAGCAGTAAGTATAAAGTCGGTAGTCAGCTTCACTACAGCCCGAACTATATGGCGGTGGCACGCCTCACCAATTCGCGTTATATGACTAAAAAAGTTCTCTAACATTTCATTATTTTCATGCATTGGATTGACCTTTCCATCTTTATTACTTACATGTGCGTGCTTATTGGCATTGGTTTTTACTTTATGAGTAAAAATAAAAATGCTGATGACTATTTCGTGGGTGGACGTAAAATGGGAAGCCTGCATGTAGGCTTATCGGTAGTTGCAACCGATGTTGGCGGGGGATTTTCGATCGGCCTGGGAGGACTTGGCTTTGTTATGGGTATTTCGGGGAGCTGGATGCTTTTTACCGGACTTATCGGAGCATGGCTGAGCGCGGTTTTCCTGATACCTAAAGTGAGTAAGCTCAAAAACTTTAAGAGCCTCTATACCTTCCCGCAGATTTTCGAGGGTTTTTACAGCCGCAATGTAGCCATTGTGGCCGGTGTAATTTCCGGAATCGGCTATATTGGTTTTACCGCCTCACAAATACTTGCCGGTGCCAAACTGGCTTCAGCATCGTTTGTTAGCCTCGATATGAGTACCGCCCTTCTGATCATGGGAGTGATAGTGGTGGCATACACCTTCCTGGGCGGCATGAAAGCTGTTATTTATACCGATACCGTTCAGTGGATCATTTTAATGACAGGATTGATTTTTATTGGCATCCCGCTGGGTTATTTTGCTATTGGCGGCCACGAAGCAATCAGCGCATCGGTTAGAAGTGAATTGTTTACACTAACCAATGTCAAATGGCAGACATTGCTCAAATGGGCTGTTACCATTATACCGATATGGTTTGTAGGGATGACTTTATACCAGCGGATTTATGCCTGTAAGGATGAGAAAACAGCTAAAAGAGCATGGTTGATAGCAGGCATTTTCGAGTACCCTTTTATGGCCTTTATGGGTGTACTGCTTGGATTGTTTGCCCGCGTAGCCGCTGATCAGGGCATGTTCGCCTACCTGGGTTATGATGCTGTGCACCAACTCGATCCTGAAATGGGGTTGCCCATGCTGTTGCGTACCATTTTGCCGGTCGGGCTAATGGGATTGATGATGTCGGCCTATTTCTCGGCAATTATGTCAACTGCCGACAGTTGTTTGATGGCAGCTTCGGGAAATGTGGTTACCGATATACTCGATCGTTTTTTCAACATCAGCGGCAACCACAAAAGGTTTTTACGCACTTCGCAGTTTATGACCCTGTTGCTGGGCGTGTTTGCCTTGTTCCTGGCAACAGTAATGCATAATGTTCTGGAACTGATGTTGTATTCGTATGCTTTTATGGTATCCGGATTATTTGTTCCGGTAATAGGAGCATTTTACTGGAAAAAAAGCAGCGCAATTGCGGCCTTGTGGGCTATGCTGTTAGGCGGAGGAACCACTATTACACTTATTATCGCATCCATAAACCTTCCATTTGGCCTGGATGCAAATCTTTTTGGGTTAACAGCCTCAGCCCTAGTTTTTATAACGCTGTCGCACCTATACCCTTCGACACAAAATTTAATACCTGTTAAAACAAATGGACTGGAAAAAACTTGAGCCCGAGCTTATAAACTTTCGGAAACGCTTACATAAGTTTCCCGAGCTTTCGGGAAAAGAAAAAATAACGGCTAACCGTGTTGTTGATTTTGCCCGCAGGTTCCATCATGCCGAAATAATTACACAACTGGGTGGCGAAGGAGTTGCTGTAGTAATCAACGGTAAGGAAGACGGGAAAACGATACTGGTCCGCTGCGATCTCGATGCACTGCCTATTCACGAAGAAAATGCTTTCAAACACGCATCGGTATATAAGAATGTTTCGCACAAATGCGGCCACGACGGGCATATGGCAATAGTTTCGGGATTAGTGCCTTTGTTGGTAAAAGATAAAATTCAGAAAGGGAAAGTCGTATTGCTTTTTCAACCGGCCGAAGAAACAGGTGAAGGCGCCGACAAGGTTTTAAAGGATTCAAAGTTCGAAGGCATTCACCCCGATTATGTTTTTGCACTTCACAACTTACCCGGATTCGAAAAAAATGCTGTTGTTATAAAAGAAAACGGATTCGCTTCGGCTTCGAAAGGACTTATTATAAGGCTAAAAGGAAAATCGTCGCATGCTGCTGAACCCGAAAAAGGAATTACACCATCGCTGGCAGTTGCTGAACTGATTAAAATATTACATGATCTGCCCTTGATGGACAGCATCACTGATTTCACCCTTGTTACCATCATACATGCCCGCATTGGCGAAAGGGCATTCGGTACCACACCCGGGTATGCCGAGCTTATGGCAACCTTGCGCTCATACAACGACGATGATATGCAAAATATCACCAACGAAGCCGAAAAAGCAATAAAAACTGTAGCCAAGCATCACAACCTGAAGTTCGAAATTGAATGGGTCGAAGAGTTCCCGGCAACCAATAACGACAGTAAATGTGTTGAAATCATCCGCTCTTGTGCGGAAGAAAATAATTTCAATGTTCAGTCACCTGAATTCCCGTTCCGCTGGTCGGAGGATTTCGGGCATTTCACCCATAAATACAAGGGAGCCATGTTTGGAATCGGGGCAGGTATCGGGCACCCCGAGCTGCATCATCCCGACTATGATTTCCCTGACGAAATCATTAAAACAGGCACTAAAATGTTTCATTCAATTATTCGTAAAATTTTAACCTGACATTATGTTCCATTCATCCTATATTGAGATCAGCCGATCAGCTTTGCACAAAAATATTAAGTTTATCAAAAACTATCTGAATGAAGGTGTTAAGCTGTCGTGCGTTGTAAAAGGCAATGCTTACGGTCATGGCATCGAAGAATATATACCTATGGCCATAGAGGCCGGTGTTGATCACTTTTCAGTTTATAGTGCCGACGAAGCGCTACGGGTAAAAACAATATGCCCGCCTGAAATCGAAATAATGATAATGGGCTTTATTGATAATGAAGATCTTGGCTGGGCTATTGAGAATGATATTCAATTTTACGTGTTTGGAACCGACAGGTTGTTTGGCTCCATTGAGGCAGCGAAGACACTGAATAAAAAAGCAAAAATTCATATCGAAGTTGAAACGGGCATGAACAGGACCGGTTTTGATATACATGATTTGAAAAAAGTAATTGAAATCATTAAAAATAATCAGGAGCTGATTTCATTTGAAGGCTTATGCACACATTATGCAGGAGCCGAAAGTATTGCCAATTATGTGAGGGTGCATAGCCAGATCAAACATTTTAACCAGGCCAGGAAAATGGTTGAAAAAGCGGGAATCCGGCCAAAAAGATATCATACGGCTTGCTCTGCTGCGGCTATTACCTATCCTAAAACCCAGATGGATATGGTACGTATCGGTATATTGCAATACGGATTTTGGCCAACGCGCGAAACTTTTATCCATTATGTACACAAAAATGGTGAGCCTGAAGAGCCTTTGGAACGAATACTTTCGTGGAAATCGAAAATAACTAATGTTAAATATGTGAAGACCGGTGAGTTTATAGGTTATGGCACCTCCTATCTTGCCCAGTCAAATAAAAAAATTGCTACCGTTGCTATAGGGTATTCGCATGGCTTCGCACGGAATCTGAGTAATGTTGGTCGTGTATTGGTCCAGGGTGTACGAGTTGGTATTATAGGTATTGTAAATATGAATATCATCACTATCGATGTGGGTGCCATCGAAAACGTACAAAAAGGCGATGAAGTTGTAATTATCGGCCAGCAGGGTGAGCTTGAAATATCAGTTGCTTCGTTCAGCGAATTAAGTTCGCAGGTAAATTACGAAATGCTTACACGACTGCCTATGGATATACCCAGGATAATTGTCGATTAAAAGCCATTTCAACAAAGTACGAGAGGAAATACACTGAATGAGTTCAAATATTTTACTTTTGTATACTCATATTTCAACTGTTAAAATAAAACCTGTCATGAAGAAAATCCATCTGTTCATTCTTGTGCTTTTGTGCAGTTTTTTTGCCCAGGCTCAAACCAATGTTAATTACGATACATATTTCACCGGCGAAACCATGCGGTTTGATTATTTTCACACCGGAACCTCCACCGAGGAACATTTTTCGACCGACCGCATTCTGAACGATGGTCCCTGGGCTGGCAGTACCACCGTTTTACTTGACGGACTGAACCGCGGCTTGTACTTCTTCAAAATCACCGATGCAGCAACAAACACACTGCTCTACAGCCGGGGTTTTGCCAGTATTTTCGGTGAATGGCAGTCGATAGGCGATACCAACTGGGCAACATTTCATGAATCGGTACTTTTCCCCTGGCCCAAATTACCCGTTAAACTTACCATCGAAAAACGCGATGATAAAAATAATTTTGCTGCTATATGGGGCACTTTAATTGACCCTAAAGCCCGCAACGTGAATCCGGCCATTTTAAAGAGTCCTTACAAAACATTTACTTATATCGAAAACGGACCGGCTTCGAACCATGTTGACATTGTGATACTTGGCGAAGGGTATACTGCTGCCGAAATGGATAAATTCCGCAAGGATGTCACTATGCTTACCGACGAATTGTTTAGCGTTGAACCTTTCAAATCGCGGAAAGCCGATTTTAACGTGAGGGCTGTTGAAACACCATCGGCTACAAGCGGAGTTAACAAACCACATCCCGGTGTTTTTAATCGTACACCCTTATCGATGTCGTACGGAGCTTTTGATTCCGAAAGGTATGCACTTTCGAACGACAACCGCACCATCCGCGATGTTGCAGCCACGGTACCCTACGATTATATGTTTATCCTCATCAACGAACGTACATATGGTGGCGGAGGCATTTTCAACCTGTATTCGACAGTAGCTGCCGACAACAAGTTTTCGAGGTATATTTTTGTGCATGAATTCGGTCATTCGTTTGCAGCCCTGGCCGACGAATATTATACTTCCGATGTATCGTACCAGTCGCCCGGAGTTATTATTGAGCCGTGGGAACCTAACGTAACAGCACTTTTAAATCCTGCCAACCTGAAATGGAAGGAACTGGTAAAAGCCGGCACACCGCTTCCAACGCCCTGGAGCAAAACAGAATTCGACACTTTTAGTTATGGAATTCAGAATGAACGACGCGCTTTGCGTGCAGCCAATGTTCCGGAAACCGAAATGGAAAGCCTGTTCGAACGCGAGAAAAATACCTCTCTCGAAATGTTTGACAAAAACAAATACAAAGATGCCACCGGTGCCTTCGAAGGCGGCAATTATATGCAGTTTGGCATTTACCGCTCAGCTCTCGATTGCATAATGTTTACACGCAACAAACAGGAGTTTTGCCCGGCTTGTAACAAAGCCATTTCGGAGGTTATTGATATGTATGCGAAATAAGTGTTTGAAGCATTCGCAAAATAATTCATTTTATTCAACCCGATCCAACTGTAAAAAAAGACCGCCTCACTTGTTGGGGCGGTCTTTTTAGTTGGAACATTCTTTTACTATTTCGTTTTTATAAAAATACTTCTTCTAACCTCATTTTCACCCGTAAGCATTAAAGTATATGTGCCGGGGTTCAGGTTTGAAATATCAACTTTATAAGGCGATGTACTGCCAGTTTCGATGTCGGCCGATTGGTAAACCATCTGCCCCAGGTGATTGTAAATGGATATTCTTACCGGTGCATTCATTGATGATCCGAAAGAAACCTTCAAATGATCCGAAGCCGGGTTTGGATAAACAGTAAGGATTTCAGTTTTTTGATCTGTAAATCCGGTACATTCCGAAATGGTAACAGTCAATATTGGTGAAGTGCCAGTGCAGGATGCTGCTGAGGTTTCAGTAACCGAAACTGTTCCCGTCCCGGGGTTGCCCCACACAACTGCAACCTGATTGGTGCCTTGTCCTGAAGAAATTGTTCCACCTGTTACTGTCCATGCATATGTACTGCCACTCACCATACTGGTAGTGTATGTAATTTCCTGGGTTTTACAAACTGAAGTAATGCCAGAAGCCACAGGTGTTGGTAAGGCATTAACCATAATGGTTTGAGCAGGAGATGACGGACCTGTTCCGCACTCATTCTCGCCCTGTACAGTAACAGATACTGAACCTGAGAACCCGGTATTCCAGGTAATTAAAGCAGATGTAACAGTTGGTTGGGTAAGTGTGCCTGCTTCGGGAGGCGAAAGTGTCCATGCCAGCGTATATCCATTTGTTGGTAATATTGCAGTAAAAGTTGACTCAACATCATTGCAGGTTGACGAAGGTCCTGATGGCTGTGCGGCTGCCGCAGGTGGATCGATCACGAAAACATTCGAAGCTCCCTGCATATTAGCATTGCACGAACCATTGGCTCCTGTAATTGTATAAGTGCCAACAGGTTGAAGTCCGAAACTCAGGAGTTCGCCGGTGCCGGGTATAGTTGCACCCGAAGCGACTCCATCCTTAAACAGCTGGTAATTTACACCCAGATCGGAATCAGAAAGTCTGATTTCAAACCCTGCCTGGCCGGGACAGTAGCCTCCTCCCGAATACAATGAATACACAACAGGCTGAAAAGTTGATGTAACATTTAATACCGGTGAAAATGATCCGGTACCACAGGTATTTGCACCTGCAACTTTCACTGTAAAAGCACCATTCCAACTGTTAGAAGCCTGGAGTGTGCCCGTTAATCCGTTTCCGGTAATAGTACCAGCAGTTGCCGGGTCAACTGACCAGGTGTAGCTTGTAGCATTTGCAACAGAAGTAGTATTGTACTGATAACTAAAAGTACCACAAATTGCAGCTGGACCAGTGGGCTGTGTAGGGGTTGCAGTTATGGCTGCATCAACATGGATCATATCGGTATTCGATACAGTATTGGTGAATGTGCCCATAGTAACGGTGAGACTTACATCATATATTCCCGGAGTTGAATAAGTTACCAAAGGATTTTGAAGCGTTGAGGTAGAAGGTGTTCCGCCCTCAAAAGTCCAGCTCCACGCGGTTGGCGGGCCAACTGACTGATCAGTAAACTGTACTGTGCCACCATTACATACAGTTGAGCTATTTGCAGTGAAAGCAGCAGTAAGTTGCGGAGCTTTGCGGTAAAACCAACCCTGCGATCCGCATATATACCCTATACCGTCGGTTGTATATATAATTTCATATAATGCAGGATTATAAGTGGATGCAGGATAATCATCGAACCAGATAGCTCCGCCATCCATCGACCTCCAGATAGTTTCGGGGGTACCACAGGTTACTACTTCGTTCTGGCTTTTCCAGGCAACATCACGCCACAACGGGTAAGCATAGGCTGTTTGCTGAGATGTCCATGTTACTCCCCCATCATAGGTTTTATGTATCCACCCATCTTCGCCGAGGGCCATCCCAATCATTGGGTTAAAAAAATCGATACCAAGCAGTAATCCTAATCCTTGTTTTACAGTAATCCATGAAAGACCGCCATCTGTTGATTTTTGTATGTGCCCACCGTTAGTTACCAGGAAATACGTATTTGCGGTTACATATACCATTTTATTAGGAATAGCTGCCAGACCTGTGCCGGGAGTCCAGGTTGTTCCTCCATTGGTTGTTACATAAACACCGGCATCAGTATTTGTTTGCGCCCCAACAACACCATTGTTTGCATCTTTAAATGTTATTGCAGTATATATATATACATCATTACCAGGACTTTGCGGAGCCCATGTAACGCCACCGTTTGTGGTTTTGGCAAAATATGCACTCCAGCCTCCGACATAACCAGTATTCAGATCAGGAAATGACATGTCTTCGATGCCCTGGTCAATTCCGGTCCAGAGTGAAGTCCAGCTTGTTCCGCCATTGGTTGTTTTAATTACGATGCCATCACCCATATAGGTTAGGTTCTGACCACCGGCAAAACCAATCAGGCTTTGACCACCTGGAAATTCCATACTCTTAAAGATGTAGCTGTAGCCTGTATTGATTTTCTCCCAGTTTTGCGCTATCGAATGGTTGGTCACAAATGCGAGGACCAAGGCCGGAAGCAGGCTGAAAAAAGTTTTTTTCATAGAACGGTCTTTTTTAATGATTAGGGTTTAAAGAAAAAAATCTCGCCGAAACGCTGTATTCTTGTTACATGTTAACGAAGTTGGACAAATGGCATTTCAATAAAAAAGGCATTTGTGGCTTTGCTCCCTGATTTTTTGAGGCGTTTTTAAAATTTCGGTTTCGGGTTTAACGAGTCATTGCCTATCAAATCAGTAGACTAAGAAAAGGGTTTGTTTAGACCCTCTAAAGCACTACAACTTTTTGAGTTATTAGGGTAGCTTGTGAGTCTTTTACCTTCAAAATGAAGACACCGCTTGAAATAGTTGAAGGAAGATTAAACTGATAGGATTGCATCCCGGCATTCTGTTTCCCAAGGGGTAACTGAAAAACTGAGGTTCCAGTGATATTTAAAAGTTCTATGGTTATATCACCGGTTTGCATCAATTCATAATCGAGCCTGGCAGTAGTATTTTGCTTTATCGGATTAGGTGAAACAACGAGCTCAGCCTTTTTGTTTGCTTCAGGTATTGAAACATTGAAATAATAATCATTGGTATATTCAGCAATTGCAAAGTCAAGTAAATTGTTTGCATTACGGGTTTTACCAGCCACAATTATTTTATCCTGATACAGAGCAATACCTGAGGCCTCATCCGCATTTCCAAAGAAATCGGTGGTTGTCACGCCATTAGTACCAAAAGTATCATCGGGAAATCCTTCAGGACCGAACCGCCAAATGGCCCAATCATTATTGCCAGGCAGAAGTTCCCCTGTTGATCCAATTACCAATATTTTTCCATCAGTTTGTAAAGCTATAGCATTTCCAACAGTATATGGTACTTCTCCAATAACTTGAAATCCGCCAAGCCCGAAACCTAGCTTCGGATATCCTGAATTATCAAGTTTCATTAGCAGCATGTGATATGTGTAATCCGTCTCCGAAACAACAAAACCTGTTAAAATGGTTTCATCAGTATCCAGCATCACCATATCGAAAAATTCATCGTCAACATTTCCAAGATTCAAATTCACGATACCTGCTGTTCCATAGGTAGGGTCGGGAGCACCGTCCTGGTCAAATCGTACTGCCAGCAGTGAATACCAGCTCATCCCATTCGAAATATGACCGGCAGCAACAATTTTTCCATCGGACTGAACGCTAACAGCGGAAAAATCATTATCACTTTCAGTAACCGGTATAGTAGCCACACCATTTGCACCAAAGGTTACATCCAGCACACCTGTTTCGGAAAACCTCAACACCACGGGAATGTGGTTGTAATTGTCGTCCTGCGAATACCCGGCAGCCAGTATTTTCCCATCGCCCTGTAATGCCAGGGCAAAAATGTTATTCTCCTGTGTGCCTAAAGGCTGGAGAAGGATTCCGTTGTTACCAAAGGCAGGATCAAGGGTTCCGTCAGCATTCAACTGGATTAAGAGCATCCAATAAGTGCTGTAGTTGGTTGTATATCCGCCAATTAATATTTTTCCATCATTTTTAATCAGGCATTTGTATGCTCCCGATTCAACGTAATCGGAATAGTTAAAATGACCGTTTGTGGCAAATGAAAGATCGAAAGAGCCATCAGGCATATATCGTGTAACTTCTATCACGATGGAGGAAAAGTCAGAAGTTATAGATGAACCCACAGCCACAATTTTACCATCGGTCTGTACTTTTACATCATTATAAATATCTATTTGGTCCCTGTCGTAGATCACTTTTCCGGTCCCATTGAAATTTAAATCAAGTGTTCCTGCGTTTTGGCCGCTAACCCTGCAGGTGAGAGCCAAAAGAACAGCCAGAATCATTGTAAAGTTGCTTTTCATAAATTTGAATTTTTAGGTTTAAATTGATGTTACTTTTTGCCGGGTTCATCGGTATCGTCATTCTCAATGAGCATTTCAACTTCCTTGGATTTTAACTGTACAAGTATTTTGTTCAGGGCAGTGTTTTCGTTTTTCATTTTCGAAACAAGAGTTTTGAGTTCCTTCTCCAATTGTTCTTCAGTGCTTAGTTTTTTGGATACCATACGAACAGGCTTTTTTAGAAGTGGCAAAATTCGTCATGCATTTCTCCTGTTCCTAATTTACACACCCTACAAAAAGACTACAGCGTGAATTGGACAGGGAATAAAAACACTACAATTATTCCATTGCACTTATTTACAGCACTATAGGCGATACTTATCACCTCATCCCGGATGGTTGAGAACTACTTGATTTATGAAAGCATAGAGCTGCTGAAATCAGGAAACAACACCTGCTTTTAAACAAATTCAATAACACTAAAAATTTCGAAAGTATGAATCAAACCTATAATTGTTGAAGAAAGGTAATTAGATTATCGTCACGTGTCATATCCATTTTCTTTCGAAGACGCGTGCGGGCAACCTGTATGCTTTTAATGGATTGAAAAGTGATGGCCGAAATATCTTTAGTAGTCATATTTAAACGCAGAAATGCGCATATTTTCTTTTCATTTGGTGTAAGTTCAGGGAAATGCTCTTTTAGCCGGTCGTAAAAGTCGGTATGCACCTGTTGAAATCGCATTTCAAATTCGCCCCACACTGTATTATCAACATTCGACTGCATTTCGCGAATGATATCCTGAACCCATTTTTTATTTTCAGGGAGTAAAAGTGTTTTGATATTGAGTAATTTTTCGCTGATTGAAGAAATAAATTCATTCTTTTTCAGCAGGTACATTACATGGGTAGCAAGTTCTTTATTGCGGTAATCGAGTTCCTGGGCAAGTTTATTTTTTTCAAGTTGCAGGTTGTGTTTCTCGAGCTGCAGATTTTTCCGTTCGAGTATAAGGCTTTCCTGCTGTAAGGCATTGCGTTTGATTTTAATTTTCTGGTTCCGGTATAAAAGCATCAATACTACAAAAAAGGAAAGTAGAATTCCTGATATTATCATAAATACCAGCACTTTGCGTTGTTTATTTGCTAATTCAATCTTCTGAAATAGTTCATTCTCTTTCTGTTGTTTTTCGAATAAATATTGCATTTCGAGTTTAGCCGACAATGCAATTTCACTGGTATTGTTAATACTATCGTAAAGTTGTTTGTATAACTTATGCATATCAAGAGCCAGTTTATAATTGCCTGACTTTTCGTATGAAAGAGCAAGGAAATTGGCTGCCTTTATTTGCGAGGATAAATTGCCAGCCAGCCTGCTGAAAGAAAGAGCAGTATTCAAAATTTCAATACTCTTTGAATTATTACCTGTAAGATAGTAGCAATCACCAAGGTTGTTACAAACCTGTGCGATTCCGGCAGTATCTTTCAGCTCTTGTCTGATTTCCAATGATTTGTCGTAATACTCAAACGCTTTTTTGTAATTTTTATTGGTTTTATGTGTTATACCCAGGTTATTGTACAATGTACCGTAAAAAACCTGGCTGCCGATAGTTTTATTAATTTCAACGGCTTTTTCATAATTAATCCGGGCATTTTCGGTATCGTTGGTGGTAAGATATACTGACCCGATATTATTATACAACATCAGTTGACGCTCCTTTAAAGGATAACTTTTATCTTGTTCATATATTTCACCTACCAGTTTAAGGCATTTATTATAATAAGAAAGTGCTTTCTCACTATTTTCAACATTAAAATAACATATTCCTAAAGCTTGGAAAAGTGCTGCATATTTTTGTTTAAGAACTAATGCCGTATCTTTCTTACGTATTTCTTCATCAAGCAATTTCAACATTTTAAAGTAGTAGCCCAGCGCTAATGCAGAATTACCACTCGAAAGCAGTAGTTCTGTATTTTCATTGTATATATCATACATCCAACGATAATACTTTAAATCCTCCGACAGTTGCGTGGCCTTGTTAAGGTAAAATACTGACGAATCGTAAACTTTAATACCCGGGGATCTGTAGGCTTTCGAAAGTTGCAGGTAAATCCTGATTTGAGCTGTGTCCGTTTTGCGTGAAGTCAGCAATTGTTTCAGGCTATCGATATGATCCGATGCAATTGCATTACCTACGGGCAACAATGCAATAAGTACCATACCAAGAAATATAATTCTCCTGAATACCATTTCAAAAATTCGATTGGCCTGTCATAATCTGACAAGTAAAAATAATAATAATTAAAGAGAATGGTAAAAAAAACAATAATCAAAACACAATGTTTTGAACAAAAGGTTCTTTTTAAACAATTGATGCACTTTATACGAAATTTATAAAAATGACCGCCTCAGTATTTGAAGCGGTCATTTTAATCCAGTTAAGTTAAAAACCTATTTATTAATCACCAACTTCTTTGTAATCTGCTGCGAATCGGAATGAAGTATTACAGTGTACATTCCGGCTGCAAGTGAGCGAAGTTCGAAATACTGTTTGAAGGTTCCGTTTACTTCCAGATTCTCGGATTTGAAAACCTCAGCTCCAAAACTATTCAGTATTCTCAAGTCGAAAATGGTGTTTCCAGGTAAATTGATTGACAACCAGAACGCTCCATTCGTTGGGTTAGGATATAAATTTACCACCTGCATATCTGGATCAGCATTACCAGTGTGAAGTACCACAATGCTGTTCGATAGTTCCGAACTGCATCCGTTTATAGTTACAACAACAGTATAAGTTCCATCTTCAAGAATGGTATAAGTTTGTGATACAGCTCCGGTAATAATATTCCCATCGCGATACCATTGGTTGCCTGTAGCTGAACTGCTGGTAAGGATATTGACATTTTGGGTAATTACAGGTGTTGCAGGTTTGGTTTTTACAGTAACAGCCAATGTTGAAGGAGTTCCTGTTCCACAAGTATTTACACCATTTACACTAATGTTGCCCGAAGCAGCGGTTAGGCTAAAGTTAACCATTATGCTGTTTGTATTGCCTCCTGATACAATAGTAGCTCCTGCAGGTACAGTCCAGTTGTAGCTGGTTGCACCTGTAATAGCTGCGACACTGAAAGTTACACCGCTTGTTCCCTGGCAAACAGCTGGTAAGCCATTTATTGCGCCGGCAGCTAAAGGCAGGGTATTTACTGTAACAGCGAGTATACTTGCCTGTCCGTCGCCACATGCATTCTGAGCCTGTACGGATACATTGCCTGAAATGGCATTTGCGCTATAATTAACAGTAATTGAATTTGTTCCTGCTCCTGTTGCAACAGAGGCTCCTGCAGGTATAGTCCAGGTATAGCCGGTTGCACCGGTAACGGCAGCTACCGAATAGGCTATGCCTGTTGCTCCGGCACATACAGTTGCATTTCCGGTTATTGTTCCGGGGGTTGCAGGTAACGGATTAACAGTAACATTGTAAATTGAAGGTGTAGCAGCAGTACAACCATTTGTGCCGGTGTAGGATACACTTACCCATTTCGCGCCCGAAGCGGTCCAGAAGATAGTAGTAACATTTGTCGTGCTCTGGGTGATGGTTCCGCTGTTAGGTGTCATATCCCATACATAATTTGTCATTCCGGGTTCGGTAGTGTAATCGAGGTAAGCCGTTGTTTCGCATGCAACATTGGTGCCACTGATGGTCGGAACCGGTAAGGGCAAAACATTTACAGGGAATGAAGTAGGTGTAACAGCTACGCATCCGTTTCCATTGGAATAGTTTACACTAATTGATTGCGGGCCAGAAGTATTCCAGGTTACAATAACCGAATTTGTCCCCGCTCCTGCAGTAATAGTACCACCGGTAACATTCCACGCATAGTTTGTCATACCTGCATCAGTTGTATAAACGTTATCATTAGTATTCTGACACATGGTTATCGGACCATTTACAGTAGGTACAGGTAAATTGTTTATAGTTATGGCTAATGGCGCTGCAGGCCCGGAGCCACACATATTTGTACCAGCAACAGTGATATTACCGCTTACTGCTGATAGTGAGAAGTCTACTGTAATGCTGTTGGTATTTGCACCTGAAGTAATGGTAGCTCCTGCAGGAACGGTCCAAACATAAGCTGTAGAGTTTACAATTGGTGCTATGGAATATACATTGCCGGTAGTATTCTTACAAGCATTCTGTGAACCTGAAATTATACCTGGCAATACAGGAGTAAAACAACCTGAAGTAAATGTCATGTCTGCTCCATAAACTATTCCTCCCGGACCATTACCAATACAACGGTAATGGTAATCTGTGGCTAGCGTGAGGCCACTGATCTCAGCTGAAGCAGCTGTAGATGCACTCCCGGTGACAGTTATAGGTGTTGCAACAACCGTATTTCCATATGCTGTGGTTAAGCCCCACTCAAAAGTAACATCGGTAGGAGCATAGTTAGCATTAACGCTTCCGTTGAGAGTTGCAGTTGTTTCCGCAATACTCGAAGCAGCCAATGTTATAACAGTTGAAGGTACAGGCAATGTAACAAAAGTCATATCATTACCATGGGTTGTTCCGCCGCTGTTGGTACTTACAACACGGTAATGATAGGTTGTATATGGAGTTAATCCTGATATAAGGCCGGATACGTTGGTTGCTACTATACCGGTAACCGAGCCTGGGGTAGCTGCAAGGGAATTACCATAAGCTGTTGTGAGACCATACTCTATGGTAACGCTTCCTGTTCCACCGTTAGGATTAACAGTGCCGTTAAGTGTAGCGCCCGAAGTAGTTATAGCCGTTGCAGCAGTAGTTACAACAGCCGGGGCTAATGGCAATGTAGTAAAAGTCATGTCGGCACCATAAAGAATAGCCTGGCTCGAAGTTAAAGGGAATCCAAGTAATTGATAATGGTACAATGTATTGGGAGTCAGACCTGTTATTGGTGCATTTATGGGCACTAATGTGAGTGATCTTACTTTTGGCTGCGATTGATTATAACCTGTTGGAATGCCATAATTACCATAAGATACATCTAAGCCCCATACTACATAGGTTTCAACAACTTCTCCATTGGTATTTAAATCACCATTTATAGTTGCAGTAGTTTGAGTAATGTTTGTTGCAGGCAGAGTATGGTAATCAGTAATTAATACCGACCACTCGAAAGCGCCCATATCCGGAGGATTCTTTCGTGATACATTCGAAAAGTCTTTACTTGTTACAAACTGTCCGGCACTATTCAGTGCATAACTGGTAGGATGGAGATCAGTTTCAGAGACAAAAACCGGGTTAGCTGTAATTGTATTTGCTTCCTTGGCTGTGTAAGCCTGCCATTCAGCCAATGTCTGGAATATAGTCCATGGCCCTGCACCGTTCGGTTCATAGCGATGTGCTATACTCCCCTGATATCCATCAATATAGTAGTCGTTATAATTCAGTTGTGAGAACAATCCGGGGCCAGCAACTGCGGTAGCTGTAATCATAATAGCATATGCCCTGTTTTCTGTTACCGGGCTGGGATTAGCAGGATTTGTCATCGAATTGCGAAGGATATTATTACGAATATCAAGCAACCCGACAGGAACTACCGCTTCGTGAATGCCAATACATGCCGATGAAGGAGCAAAAGAATCACTACCCCAAAGGTAAGGTCCGCTAAGGTAGATAGTGTTGTGCCACATTTTGATATTTCCACCCTGGCGGACATATATACCGTAAGCGTTGTTTTGAGCGGGTCCGGGATTCAATCCATAACATTTTATGTTATAAATCAGGTTGTTTGAAATTTCAGTAGCGGTTGAATTATTGTCGTTACTGCACTTTATGCCAACACTGCTTACATCATTCGAGTACCAGTCGTGAATCTTGTTAGCTGTGATTTTGGTATTTGAGCATGCATTCCAGTATGAAATTCCAATGAGTGAAATCAGGGTAGTTCCCTGTTCAGGACCCATCACATCATTACCGCTTATTATACCATTAACAGTACACTCAAGGTTAATCCCAACCCTTGTGATATAATCAGCAGGTAAAGCCGAACCAATTGTATTGTTTGATATTGTAATGTTATTATTAAGGTTTGTAGTTGACCCCAAAACCGTTATTCCCCATTTTGCACGTTTAATAATGTTGTTGGTAATGTTACAGTTGTCGTAGCCTCCTCCGGTTGTACCTCCATTTGCATTGAAAACAATTCCATAGGTTTCTGATACAATATTCGAATTAGTCGCCTGCAGAATACAGTTTTTAAGAGTGATGTTGTTCGAAGGATTGGTACCGCCATTATTGGTAATTCCGAATACATAAGACCCTGAACTGGTTGAAGCGTTTTCAATTGTAAGACTTCTATCCGTTCCACCGCTGTTCGAACCATCCACGGTAACATAATCAAGACCATTCATAATAATAATTCCGTTTGATGCAACCGATCCGGTAATTAGTGGCGCTGCCCCGGTATTTGGTTTAATAGTCAGTTTGTTGGTTGTACTATTACCTGGATTTGCATTAAAAAGGATAGGGAATGTTTCGGAAGGGTAAGTGTTATCGTCGAGTATAAAAGTAACCGTGCCAGTCATGAATTTATAATTGAGGTCTGCAGCAGCAGCAGTCAGCGTTGTATAGTCCTTCCCTACTCCCACATGGAAAATACCTGAAATATCCTGTATAATAAGGTAACTCGAAGGTGTTGTTGGAGGGGTGGAACATGCCGGAGGCGATGCTGTAAAGCCTGCAGCACCCATCCATGGAAATGAACCCACATTTGGAGTACCGGCCATATCCTGTGAAACTATATAATACGACACTACATCCTGAAATGCATTTGCAGTACCGAATGTGAAAGTATAGGTTGAGCCACTTACCCAAACGCCTTGTACAGCCTGGTAAGGGTCGCTATTTAGTTTCCAGTAAAGCACAGGCAAACCTGCACCGCTGGTTGGTACGCCACTGCCATCAGTAATTGTGGCAGTAAGTGTACGGGCCAGGAAACTACTGGTTTGGGTAAAGGGGGTATAAACAATTGAAGGAGGTGTAACATCATTTTGTAAACCAGTAAATTCATCTGCACCAATATCCGGTGTAGCTAATCTTGTATCACCGTCGTAATCGGTTGTTATAGCAATAGGCGTTGTGATCGCGAAGCCTCCCTTTTCACATTGAGTGGGTACAGTAGTTTGAATATGTAAATTGTAAGGAGATGTTGCAATATTTACAAATGGAGGAAGCTCTGATACCGACTGCAATTCCTGGCCAGTAAGTGTTTTCAAATTAACAAGAGTCTGTGATCCTGTGTATGTACCACCTGAGCCTATTAGAAAAAGCTGGTTTGACGGACCCGGCGAACCTGCATAAAGGTTATTGTAATTCGAACTGTAATTAGTATAACTCGAAACAGTAGCATTACGACTTCTGATAGCTGCAGTTACTCCTACTCCTGCAGCGGAGGAGGTATTTGCAAATATATTGTTGCGCAGATCAACCCCGGTTAATGATGAAGCATTAAACGCTGAAGAACCGTATGTAGTTGAAGTAGCTGTAGAATTCAAGTAAACAGTATTGTTGTAAAAGCCTTTAACGTTTGATGAAGCATCAACATAAAATCCATTTAAACTACTGTAATCATATCCCAAAGTAGAAATGGTTGAAGGGTTATACATCTCACTTACAATATTATTATAATAATATGTGGCAGTACCTGCTGAATGGTAAATTCCAGTCAAAACAGCAGCTGTGGCATTTGAACTGGAGCTGATATTCTGAATTTTGTTTTGGTAATACCTGCTCAAAGTCCCACCTGAAACATATAAACCATTTACGGATCCATTAGCCTGCGACATATTTGTTACAGAATTATTGTACACCGCTTTGGAAACATTATCAGCATATGTAACATATAAGCAGTAAGTAGTTCCGTTGGAAGCCACAACATTGTTATTTATTGTGTTGTTATATGCGCTGAGTGTGGTTCCGCTGCCAGCAATTGCCAAAAAGTATGTAACCCCGCCGCTTTGAACAGATTGAATCCGGGAATTACCCGATACTATATTATCACGCACAACCAGAGGGCCTTTTGTTGTTGATGCCTGCTGAATCCACATCCACCTGATTTCTCCTGCAGCTGTTGCAGCAGGATTACCGCCTATAGTGTTATTGGTAATACTGTTACCATAAACATTGGCATTAACACCCATATTCAATAAATATATACCCCTTGTAACGGCAGATGAATAGGAGTTAGGAAAATTACAATTGGTAATTGCATTGTTATAAATATTGGCAGTATTTGTTGTACCACTGGCACCCATATCGCAATATATTCCGTACAGATACGCATTTCCGTAAAGATCTGTTGGTGAAAACTGAACAGTAACGGTATTATTATACAAATCGTAACTGCCGTTATTCGCTGTGGTAAGGTATATTCCATAAATATTTTTTGTTCCGGCAGTAGTACTGGTAATCATATTGTTGGCAACCTTTAAGTTATTCTGATATTTGGTATAAATACCATAAGCCTCAACGGTGCTGCCACCGATATTGGTTATAAAGTTGGCTCCGTCCTTACCAATTTCATTATTCTGGTCGAAATAAGCATAGGGAGCTGCAGTATGATTGTATCCCACGAGATAAATGCCGAAATAAGCATTTACAGTGTTACCATGAATTTTCAGGTTCGAATTAGATCCAGTTGCTGCTGTTACAGTAAGTTGGGTATTAGCAGCAATGGTATGGTTATTTGAGTAAATACCTATTGCGCCGGTATAAGTTGTACGAAGATTTATTGAGCAATTTTTAATAGTAATATTCTGTGACCCATCGGTTACCGAAGCTTTGAGAATGGCATAACCCCATTCCATTTGTGTGGTGGGAGTAATATTGGCAACATTCTCCTGTAAGTTGATTCCATCGAAGGTAACATAATCGCTACCTGCTATAGCAATAATAGCATCCATGGTTGCCGATGTACCCGTGGCTGCAGTAATTACGGCGTTAGGTCCCAGGGGAAATTTCTGAAAAAGGATTGGATTTGCTGCTGAAGCTGTTAAAGTGGTAATATAACCGGCAGTTGCCGTAGTAAAAGTTTCTGTATATGACATTGCTAAAGTGAAAGTTACACCTCCGGAACCTACTCCGGATGCATTAAGAGCAGCAATAGCTGTAGCAACCGAGGGATAATCACCCGGTATGTTTTTCACCCCTGTGAGCTGGGCGAAGGATGATGCGCTGAATAACAACGCAATAAACAAGGTAAGGATTGTTTTTTTCATGTTGTTTTTATTTACTTGTTATTGGTTTTGGTTTGATTTTCGGGGAGATTAATCTTTTCAAGCATTTTGCCTAGTATACGGTTCTGGAGCTTTTTCAGCTCAATAAACTCCTGAATTGAATTTACATCAGTCGTTTCGGGGGAGAACTCTCTATTTGCATCGGTTTCCTCCTCACTTTGCTTTATGATGTTGCCGGAGTGTGTATCAGCTTTTGTTTTCATTTTTAAAATTCTTAATGAAGTATTTTTTGATTCTGCATGGGTTATAAAATATTTAATTGCCCAACTGCATTTTCAGGGCCAAAGATTCACCGGTAAATCTCATTTTCCTAATTTATAGCCTGTACAAAACCTTTACACCATCCAAAATCGCCTGTACATTTACTGTACAACAAACAAGATGCAACTGTATCGTATTGATATTCAAATTTTTAAAATTTCGGGAAATGAGAGCTAGAGAGGTGAGCCAGTAAACTGTAAACTAAAGGCAGTAAATGGAGAAGAGAAACCGGAAACCAATGTCTGGGGACATAGCGGAATGCTTAAAATGAAAAGGGTGAACTCGAATGTAAAAATAAAACCCTGAATAATATTATATTTCTATATCGAAGAAAGGAAAGTAATCAGATTTATATCTGAATTTGCGATACCCAGTTTTTGCCTGAGCCGGTAACGGGCAGTTTCGAGCGAACTCACTCGCTGACCTGTAAGTTCAGCAATATCTTTTGACGACATATTAAGGCGCAGAAAGGCACAAAGCTTAAGTTCATTTGGAGTGAGGGTGGGAAATTTCTTTAGCAAAGTATTATAAAACTCACCGTGTACCTCCTTGAATCGATGCGAAAACTCCTTCCAAATTTCGTTTTCCTGGCTCTTTTGTAGTTCACGGGCAACTTTTCTAATGGTATCCTTGCTTTCAACAGATGATGATTCTTCTTCGATATGGATGAGTTTTTCGGAAAGATCAGCCAGCATTTCGTTCTTTTTCATTAACGACATCACATTGAGGACCATCTCCTTATTCTTAAATTCAAGTTCCTGTTGGTGGCTGGCTTTTTCCAACTGAAGTTTCTTCGCTTTCAAACGCAATTGCTTTAGGATCATAATAATAATTATCAGGCTAAAAAAAAGGCATCCTGATATTACCACGATAGCTAAGTTTCGACGCTGTCGGGCTATTTTTGCACTTTGCTCATTTTTTTCGAATTGATATTGCAACTCAAGTGACGAAAGCGTTTTCTGCTTCTCGTATTGGAACAAGCTGTCCTGGTATTGTTTTTCGAGGATAAAGAATCGTAAAGCAGATGCTGAATCCTTTTCTGAAAGATATAGTTTATTAAGTACACCTGCTGCCCAAACAATTATTTCTTTATATCCTTGTTCTTCTCCAATTTTTAACGAACTCATTGCCAATTTTTTGCCCGAAGAAAACTGACCGATCTGGAGATAGATTTCACTAAGAACAATCTGGCTCTTTGCAAGGCGCAGCTTGTTACCCAGCTGCTCGAAAATTATCTGGGCCTGCTGCACTTTTGTTATGGCTTCCTGGTATTTCTTAAGTTTCACATAAACTTCGGCTATATTCAGATAATTGTTCGCTACCAGGTACGAGTTACCTGTTTCGATATTAATGCGCAGGGCTTCTTCATAACTTTGAAGGGCTCTCTTAAAATCCTTTTGCTCGCTGTAAACCTTAGCCAGGTTATTAAGATTGCTTGCAATGCCAACCTGACTGCTTATATCCCTTGCCAACCGTATAGAATTTAAATAATACTCCGCTGCTTTGTCGTAATCTTTTTGATCGAAATACAGTGTGCCGATGCGGCAAAAAGTAGCCCCTATCCCTTCCTTGTCATTCAGTTTTTCATATATTTTCAAGCTGGCGAAAAAACTCTCTGAACTTTTTGCCTGGTTTCCAATATCATAGTATATCATTCCTATAGCATCCAGCGAACCAGCCAGCTCTATATCCAGTTTGTTGTCCTCGGCCAGGCTTTTTGCTTTTACGGCATATTCCATTGCCTTGTTGAGATCCGACTTAAAATAATAAGCTCTTGCAATTAACTGACTTGCTGTGAGTATTCTTTTCTTATCACCCGAAACAATGGCCATTTGATTCGCTTTTTCAGCATAATCCAAAGCTTTGGAAAGATCCGTATTTGAGTATTCGCCTGATAAGCGGATCAAAATGTCAGATTTTGTTGCAGGATTATCAGTTTGAGATAATACCTTCTCAAGACTGTCAGTAGTATGGGTTTCCGTAGCTGACACAACTAATGTCAGCATAGTGCATATTAATAGAAGTACCTGCTTTTTACGTCCCATTGATAAATATTTCACATAAATGTGTAATGCAAATGTAGTATTTATCCTTTTCAATATGCGAAGCCTGCTGTCTTCGGTTTTCTGAAATTGTTTATATACGAAACCAAGTACGACAAGTATGCTTAACTTTCGCATGCAGGTTATAGATAGGATTCAAGAACAAAGTTAAATGATTTCAGGTTAAGCCAGACTCATTTGCTTGGACATCTGTATTTTGTATGATTTAGCCATGTAAGATTGATGAATAGTGTAAACACCCGAAATAATTTTCTATCAATAAAACAATTCACATATAATAAATGTCCCTGATAGGGCATAGTCAAACATCTCCCATTGTTTTTATTTGTTCAACATATACTAATTCATATATTTGCCACGAAAAAATGAACTGAAATTTTAATCCTTAATCTTAACCAATCGATTCATGAAAAAAGTTATTCTACTTGCAGTTTCCATTCTTATGGCTGCTTATTCCTATAGTCAGTCGTCAAACAATGTATTCGACAATGCCGTATATGCACGTATCGGATATGGATTCCCCGGAGGCGAACTTAAAACAAATGATGTAGTAACAGCCGGTGGCCAGTTCGAAGTGGGCACTATATTTTACATCAACAGCATTAAACTTGCTGATAAACTCAGGCTAGGCGTGGATGTTACCTACCTTAGTATCACAGGACTGTTAAACATGGAAAGCTCACAAAACGACAACAAAACCGACAGCTATTTCACAGCTGGATTAAAGGTTGGTCCTTGTGTTTCGTACAACTTAACCGGCGATTTAATAGGTGATGTTTATTTTAAAATCTATCCGAATATGTTTATTGCCGGCGAGACCGAAAACCATAATTATAATGCCGAAAACCAGACTAAAATTGGGACATCTTTCGGTCTGAACCTCAGGTATAAAGCCGTAATGTTAGGTTTTGAATTGACATCTAACAAATATGATTTTGATTTACCGGTTGCAGCACGAACTATTCAGGCAACAGAAACACAAGCCATCAAATTGCCGGTATCATTCCTCACATTGGGAGTAAATCTGTAAACTACTGTTACTGCCTGATTGGATAAAAATTAGTCATACATCAAGCCGGCTCATATCGTGAGGCGGCTTTTTTTACTATTGAAAAGGCTATTCAGTTTTTCAGATACCTTGGCATAAAACTCAGCAATTAGCCTTTTTGCTTCTTCAAAGAGCAAGCAAATTTTTATAATAAAAACGATGCTCTCAAAATAACCGGGCACAAACTACCTTATCTTTGTTATAACTCAATTATCATATCATATTATGGCACCCAAAAAAAAGGATATCATCACACCTGAAAATAACAATGTTATCGATTCAGATATAAATAACGAAGCTATGTCAAAGAAAAAATCAAAAAAATCAAAAAACCATGCATTTATAGCTGGCGAAAAACGAATTTCGAAACGTTACCGTATTACTGGTGATAAAAAGTTCAGGCTCAAGGATTTTCCTACCAAAGAAGATAACGACCTGAGCAATTTCGATAAACCTGAGTCGGTTGAAACCCTGAAGGAAGGCATTAAAATGCTTGCAAAGCTGCAGGATAAACTATATGCTGCCGATAAATGGTCGCTGCTTCTTATATTCCAGGCTATGGATGCTGCCGGTAAGGATGGTGCAATAAAACATGTTATGTCGGGTGTAAATCCGCAGGGCTGCCAGGTTACTTCGTTTAAAGTGCCCAGCTCCGAGGAACTTGATCATGATTACCTGTGGCGCTGCGTGAAAAACCTGCCCGAACGAGGCCGTATAGGCATTTTTAACCGCTCGTATTACGAAGAAGTACTCGTGGTACGTGTGCACGAAGGCATACTGCAATCGCAGAAACTGCCCGAAAAACTGATAACTAAATCAATATGGAAAGACCGTTTGAATGATATCAGTAATTTTGAATCGTACCTGAACCATAATGGTATTATAGTGGTGAAATTTTTCCTCAATGTTTCGAAAAAAGAGCAAATGAAGCGCTTTATCGAACGCATCGACACACCTGAGAAAAACTGGAAGTTCAGTGCCGCCGATGTCGAAGAACGCAAATACTGGAAACAGTATATGGCTGCCTATGAGGATATGATTAATAAAACTGCAACCGAAAAGTCGCCATGGTATGTGGTTCCGGCCGATAATAAACGTTATGCACGCATTGTGGTTGCAGCAGCAATAATCAATGCCCTTGATTCGATGAAACTCGAATATCCCGAAGTAAGTGCCGAAAAAGTAGCTGAGTTACAACGCCTGAAAGAGGAATTGCTGGCGGAGGATAGTTAATATGGTTTGAAGGGTTTGAAGAGTTAGTGTAAAAAGGGAGTTAGTTTCATAGCCTGTTCTAATATCTTCCCATGCTAACGCACCTCGCCCCTTCGCCCCTCACCCTTCGCCCCCGTCCCCTGTCCCCCTTCCCCCGCCCCAACTTCCATCAACATTCCAAAAAAATAACGAAAAAAAATAACTTTGTGCAAATTCCCACCTGATGGAACCTTGTGCCTGCTTCCGGAAACGATGGTTTAGCCAATTTTTGATATCGGTTTCTGCATTTATTATTTTAAGCTTTGGGAGTTTTGCCGATATACCTCCGAAAAATATATTTATTTCCGACACGGACATAGTAACGGATGAACTGTCCTTCAAAAGCGATGAGCCCATGGGTGATTTCCAGTCGCTTACTATTCCGTTGAAGCGTGCCGGAAATTTATTCCTTATCGAAACCCGTATCGACGGACAGGAAGGAAACCTGATATTCGATACCGGGGCATCGGGGCTGGTTTTAAACAAAACTTATTTCCGCAAGTATGCTGCTACCGAAAAAACTGCCGGTGGAGGAGTTACCGGGCAGTTCGATAAAATCTACCGAATTGTGGTGAAACGGATTGATATTGCCGAATTGTACTACGAGGAAACCGCTGCTGACCTGGCCGACCTGGGGCATATCGAAAACAGGAGGGGCATAAAAGTACTTGGGCTTTTAGGCATAAATATGATCAATAATTTTGAAGTTATCTTCGATGCAAACAACAGCGAACTGCAGCTTCACCGTATTGACAAACAAGGCAACAGGCTCAGTGCTACTGCTATGGAATTAAAGTTCGATTTCACCCAAAAAATGGAAACACACAACAACATCATGCTTATTAAAGCAAAGATCGGTGATAAAATGCTGAATTTCTGCCTCGATACCGGGGCCGAAACCAATGTTATAAGCAATGATGTTTCAAAAAAAGTGATGAATACCATTGTAATAAACCGGAGGTCGAACCTTAGTGGCGCCAGCGGCAGCAGGGTAGATGTACTTTATGGCACCATGAAAGATTTTGAACTCGGCACCCAAAAGTTTAACGACATGGAAACAGTTATCATCAACCTGTCAGGCATGAGCGAGTCGTATGGCTGTTCAATTGATGGCATGCTGGGATTTGATTTCTGGCAAAAGGGAATATTTTGCTTTAACTTTGGGAAGAAAGAAATGAGTTTTAGTGCCGGGAAAGGAGACAAAAAATGAAAAAACTGATTGCATACACCCTGGTAATAATACTTTCGTTTTTATTTGTGACCGCCAGCGCTCAAAATAAACCCGGAAATGCTTGCTATATCAGCAATAACAATATTTATTTCCAACTCGACAAACGCTGGACTGATTTACAGAAAAAGGAATTCTCCTCGCTTTACAGCATCGACAGTTCGCTTATAGTTCTGGCCTTTGGCAATCAGTCAACAATTATTTACGACAGCATTACCTGGCAGGTGAATGAAATTAACGATAACCTGGTTGAGTTGTCAAAACCATTGGCTAAAGATCAGGGAGCTTATAAGGCAAACGATGTACTTTTACTAAACGATAACTGGTTTACAGCTCCTGTTATCACACCTCCGCCTCCATCGGCACCTAAATATAGCATTAATAATTTCGAAGATGATGCTGTGTTTACGTATTCCGATTCGATTGCACGTTTCTACCTGCCCGGGTATCAGAAAAAGGAGAGAGTGTATCTTTCGGGAACGTTCAACAACTGGAGCACCAGCAGGCTTCCAATGCAGAAAACCACTTCGGGTTGGGAAGTGAAAATAAAGCTGGCACCCGGAAAATATCAATACAAATATATTGTGGATGGTCGCTGGATTCACGATCCGAATAATCAGCTGAAAGAAAATGACGGACAATCGGGCTACAACTCTGTTGTTTATTGTTACAATTATATTTTCAATTTAAAAGGGTATTCCACGGCTAAAAAAGTTCGGGTTACGGGCAGTTTCAATTTATGGAGAAAAAAAGGAATCAGGATGAACCGGGCGGGCAGCAGCTGGCAATTGCCGGTTTACCTTTCGGAAGGAACGCATGCATACAAGTTCATCGTTGATGGCAAATGGATTACTGACCCTGAAAATACAAATGTGAGGACTGATGCCGATGGCAACGAGAATTCTTTTCTTGGGATTGGAGATACCATTACATTTCAGTTAAAAGGTTATGATACAGCACATAAAGTGGTACTGACGGGTAGTTTTAATGCCTGGAGCACCAACGAGCTTGTTATGAATAAATCAGCTGATGGATGGGAGTTACCCTATGTGATTGGTGCAGGGAATTATGAATACAAGTTTATTGTTGATGGCAAATGGATGCCCGACCCGGCGAATAATTGTACGAGCGGCACCGGCGACTTTATCAATTCGTGCTTATCGGTTCATCCCAATCACACATTTACACTTTCGCACTATACTGATGCTGAAAATGTAATAGTAACAGGTAGTTTTAACAACTGGAGTCACGAAAGTTACCGAATGATTAAAGGTGAAGGAGTTTGGACGTTTTCGATTTTTCTGAAGCCCGGCAAATACACCTATAAATTTATTGTCGATGGAAACTGGATGATTGACCCTGCGAATGAGCTCTGGGAAGGCAATGAATATGATACCGGCAATTCAGTATTATGGATAGAACCATAAAAATACCTGGGTATGAATTTCCAGTGAACCAACTTTCCTGTTTTAAGTACCTGGCAGGCATAAGATTATATTCAAGATCACTCCTGTTCGCAAACCCCAACCAGGCGTATAGCAGGGCAATAAAAATTCGATTTTGTTCGCAAAATGAAATATGTTTTACTTAGTAGTATTAAAATATGCACAAATATGAATACTTTTGCAGCCGGATGAACAAGTAAATTAAATTACAGTAATAAAAACACGTTATGAAAATGAAAATCAAATTTCTGGTTCTGCTTACCGGAGTTATACTGTTTGCTGCGGCATGCAATACTAAAAATGCAGCTGACGAAAACCTGGCGCCTAATGTTCATAAAGCCAAAGTTAAAGATGTATTGCAGACCACAAACTACACCTATTTGCTTGTTTCGGAAGATGGCAACGAAAACTGGATCGCAGTTACAAAACGCGAGGTTACCAAAGGCAAAGCTTATTATTACGAACGCGGCATGGAAATGAATAACTTCGAAAGTAAAGAACTAAAAAGGACTTTCCCATCCATTATATTTGTTGACAAATTCAGCGAAGAGCCTATTACTGCTAAGCTTATGGTGGCCGACTCCATGCAGGGAAAACAAGCAGCCGTTGCAAAAGAGGGAATTTCAATTGAACCAGTTAGCGGTGGAATTACCATAGCTGAACTTTTTGCCAACAGGGAATCCTATGCCGGAAAAACTATTAAGATCAAAGGCGAAGTAGTAAAATTCAGCCCTAACATCATGAGCACAAACTGGGTACATATCCAGGATGGAACCGAAAGTAACGGGTCTTTTGACCTTACAATTACAACAGGTGATAATACTAAAATCGGGGATGTGGTTACCTTCGAAGGTAAAGTTACCCTCAAAAAAGATTTTGGAGCAGGGTATTTTTACGAAGTTATTGTTGAAGACGCCAAACTGATTTCGCAGATGTAATCAGGCTTAGGCTCCGATAATTCATAAAAAAACCCTCATCGTAAGCCGGTGAGGGTTTTTTGTTTTGCTATGTCGGAGACATTCTGACAGCAAATATTTCAATGATTCATTATTCCGTCAGGCAAATAACGATGTATCAAAAGCAAATGTTCTATTGCTTGTCCTCATGAGTAGCTGAGGGTATTGCAGAGTGAATACTCAGGTATAAATCTTCCACTTTTTTTCGTGCCCAGGGAGTTTTTCGTAAAAATTTAAGGCTCGACTGCACGCTTGGATTTTCGTAAAAGCAATTGATACGGATAAGTTTAGCCAGTATTTCCCATCCAAAATGATCGACCAGTCGGTTTATAATTACCTCAAGGCTTAATCCATGAAGCGGATTGTTCTTTTGCTGTTCCATATTTATCAGTTTATTATAGCAGAGCATATGAGCACGAGGTTGAAATGCCATCCATATTACCCGCATACAAAAGCAGGCAAAGTTACAACCAAATTGGTGGCAAATGTTGTTACATAAAAAAAAGGACTCCTTTTCGGGGAATCCTTTTTTGAAAATGATCGTGAAATTATTATTGCACAATCTTAAGTTCATTAATAATATTTGAAGCACCCGCATACTTTTCGATAACGAAAAGAACATAACGGATATCAACGTTGATAGTACGCTGCAGTTCAGGTTCGAAAAGTATGTTTCCACTCATTGCTTCCCAGTTTCCGTCGAAAGCAATTCCGATCAGATGACCATCACCGTTAATTACAGGACTTCCTGAGTTACCGCCTGTAATATCATTATCGGTAAGGAAACAGGTAACAAGCTTACCATTTTCGCCATAGCGACCATAATCCTTTTTATTGTACAGTTCCTTAAGTTTGGCAGGTACAATAAATTCGTCGCTTTTCGGATCTTCTTTCATCATTACTCCATCGAGTGTGGTGTAGTAATTGTAATGAACGGCATCGGCCGGGTAGTAATCGAGTACTTTACCGTAAGTCATACGCATGGTGCTGTTAGCATCGGGATAGAAGCTTTTTGAAGGTTCCATTTCGCGCAGGGCAGCAACAAACAACCTGTTTGCTTTCCTGTTTTGAGCGCTGAGTTCCTGGTTCGTCTTCTGTAGTTCCTTGAATATGTCGAGGAAAGAGGTATATGTTTGATAAGCTGCATCCTTGTTAAGTTTTTTCAAACTTGGTTTCTCAAGGAAAGCGTTGAAATTAGCTTCGGTGCAAAAAATGGAGTTTTCGAACATTTCTTCAACATACTCATCGATATCACCTTTGTATTTTTTGTCAATTACCTGGTAAATAGCAGGATGTTGCGATGCAGGAACGTTGGCGCGGAATAATTTAAGCATGGCTGCATATACATTCTGCTCAATGGCATTGTTATAATCTTTGAAATGACTCGCTGAGGTTTCCTTGTATTTTTCCATTTGTTTTTTCAGGTCATCGCCTTTGGCACCTGATTTTAAAACGGTTTCAATAGCAGTGGCTTGTCCAGGGAAAGCAAAAGCCTTAGCTCCAAAAAAGCATAGCTGAGTGTACCACATTCGCTGGTATAAATTCTGATCCTTATATTGTTTGTAAACATCAGCATAGGTAGCCAGAACATCGCCATACTTGGCTTTGCGCTGCTCGTCGGCATTTATCCACTGCTGCAGCCTGTTTTCAAGCTCCTGTTTTTTACCGATTACATTCAGTCGTTTCAGGTCGCGGGCTTCGCCCATTTTGTTTTTCCAGAAATTTGCCAGTCCGGCGTAGGTGCTTGCATATTGTATGCGAACGGCATTATCGGCATCCATTCCTGCTTTCTGGTGTTCGAGAACAATTCCCAGGCCTTTAACAATAACCGGGTCAATGTCGTTGAGGGTAGCATCAACAGCCCATGAGTTACGGTAACGGTCGGTGGTGCCCGGATATCCCCAGATCATTGCAAAGTCGTTTTGTTTGTAGCCTTTCAGCGAAATAGGCAGAAATTGCTTTGCAACCATAGGGACATTATCTTTCGAATATTCGGCCGGCGAACCATCGGGAGCAGTATAAATTCGGAAAATGCTGAAGTCGCCGGTATGGCGGGGCCACATCCAGTTATCGGTATCACCACCAAACTTACCAATCGACGAAGGAGGCGCGCCTACCAGTCGGATATCTTTATACTCCTGGTAAACAAACAGATAATACTCGTTTCCGTTGAAGAAACTCTTCAGTTCCACCTCGTATTTTCCATCCTCAGCTGCAGCATTTTTAAGTTCTTCAATCTTTTTACCTATGGCTGCACTGCGTGCTGATTCGTCCATATCGTCGGTAACGGTGCCGAGTACTTCGCTGGTTTTATCTTCCATACGCACCAGGAACGAAACAAAGAGACCTTCGTTAGGAAGTTCTTCGGCTTTGCTCATAGCCCAGAAACCATCGGTAAGATAATCGTGGTTAACAGAGCTGTGTTTCTGAATCTGGCTGTAACCGCAATGGTGGTTTGTAAAAAGCAATCCTTCGGCTGATACTACTTCGGCAGTACAAAAACCGCCAAGGCTGACAATAGCATCCTTCATGCTCGAATTATTAATGCTGTAAAGTTCTTCTGCTGTAAGGCGCAGACCCATTTTCTGCATATCTACATAGTTTAGCCTTTCGAAAAACAAGGGAAGCCACATTCCTTCGTCGGGAGTATTGGCTGCTTTGGCAAAAACTGCTGTAAACATGAATAATGCTAGTACGATTTTTTTCATATCGGATTTTTATATGTGAATGATTTGGAGACAAAGGTACTTCTAAACTTAATAATTTCCCATTTATCGGTGTCATTGCTGGCTTATCCTCTGCAAACCGGCTGAATTAATCTGTAACACGGTAAATACATTCTGTAAAAACTTCAAAAACGGATTGGTTTTACATGATTCGGCTATGCGGGGTTTTCCTCAGCGGGATATGAAACACCTTGGCGGGAATTGTAACCTCGTGAGAATTATAGCCCGGCAGAATATACAGCGCGGCGAAATTTGCAATCACAGCTCGGCGGGATTTACTGCTCGGCGGGATTTGCAATCCCGCCGCACCGAGCCCAGGATTTATAATCCTGAACCTAACAACCCAGTATTTGCTTTCCTAAAAAAACCAGGAAGCATTTTAATCTGCAGCTCGGCAGGATTTGCCGCTCGGCGGGATTTGCAATCCCGCCGCACAGAGCCCAGGATTTACAATCCTGAAAAAGAACAACCCAGAATTTACAATCCAGAAAAAAGGCCTGGAAAGATAGTATTCCTTCCAGGCCTTTAATAAAAAACTGCTCTTATTTTTAATCTAAAGGAAAGAAAAAATCAACAAACTATAATCCAAGTGCTGCCTTTCCCTGTTCAAAAACCACATCTTTCGGTATATTGGCAGTAGTCAGTTTATCGAGGCCTTTTTGTAGTTCGGGACGTACATTTCCGTTTTCTTTCATATAGCTTACGGCTTTATCGTAATCGCCTTCGCCTTCCACACTCAGTATAAATGCACTCCATTCGTTAATAGCCAGGCGCATATTATCCATATCCACTTTAAAAGTACCGTCATCGTTAAGCGAAAATGCTTTTTTATCTTCGAAAAAGTTAAAACACATCATATTGGCTTTGCCATGTGCTTCGGCAGCGCCAAATCTAACTGAACGGATGAGACCTGCCATATAGGTTACATAAGCATCTTCAACAGTAATGTTATTGAGTTCACCTTTCTCTATCAGCCAGCTTACCATCCATAATCCTACAACATCAGCTTTTGCTTCTTCCCAGCCGGAATACTGCTCTTTTAAAGCCTGGCGTAAATTTCCTTTGCCGTTAATAGTATTTTTAATGCCCAGTCCATGTGCTACTTCATGAAACATAACATTGGCAAAGAAAGCATCGAATTTTATATTTTTTTGCTGAGCGGGCTCAATCAGTACTTCCGAAATCGGAACTAAAATTTTATCGAACTTGGCTTGCATGGCATTTTTCAATTGCAAACGTCGGCTGCCTTTGGCTAGCTGAACTCTTTCGTCGTTGGGCAGGTTAATGGCTATGGTTTTACCAGCACTGTTGGTATGACCTGCATAATACAATATATCATAAGCATTCAGATCCGAATCAGTACCCGGAACTTCTTTTTTATATTTTGGATCGCATGGCAGTTCTTTCTGCAACTCAGGTAGCATGGCTGCGTATTTCTCAAGCCTTGCGCTCCATTCTTTATCCTTTACCAGCACAGCAGCTTCATGAGCAGCCCTGTAACCGAACAGCTCGTCTTCATAGTTTTCGATAGGTCCAACGACAAAATCAAGGGTATTGGTTTTCATATCCATCCAGGCCATATCGCTGGCAAAATAATCGTCGGTTAGCAGCGCTTTCGACCGGAGAGTGAGGTATTTTTTCAAGCCTGCATCTTCAGCCAGGTCGGCAGCTTTTAGAAGAAGGTCCGATGCTTTTTTCGTTTTTTCGGCATATGCTTCGTGGTACCACACATTTTTAAGTGTATTATCTTCATTACGCCTCACCAGTGTATATTGACTGGTTTTATCCTTATTGTTCCACTTCTCAAATTCTTCTTTTGTCATATCAACCGGGTAGAAATTGGCGCCTTTAGGTTTTTCGCCTATGCCGGAAATAAATGCTTTGTTTTCGGTAAGGCGGTCCCAGGGACCATAATTGATAAGTGCAAATTGTTTTGCAAACGGATTACTGATGGTATCGAGCAGCGCATTTTTATCGCCCCAGGTCTGATCCCAGAAAATATCATCCATAATCTCCGAAATTTCGATCAGGATGGGCAGCATCTGCTTTTCCTTTTCGGTAAGTTTGCTCATATCGGTGGTAAGTTTTACCACGGCATAATCATTAACATTTTTCTCCATTTCGCTCATAGCCGAAATATCGTTAGCTGATTTGTCAGACTTTTGCTTACAACTGCTACTTATTGCAGCTATCAAAGCCAGTGAAAAAATAAGAGGTAGGATTCGTTTTAGCATGGTTTATTGGTTTAAAGGTTACGGTCAGTTTGCGAAATTACTTAAAATCGAACGAAGGTACATGGAAAATCTGATAAATAGTTGGAGCTTAGTACAAAGGGGATAGTGAAGAGTGAAAAGCGAAAAGTGCCCTTCGTCGAAAGTCAAAGGGCAAAGGGCATGCTTCGGCTTGCTTCGACTTGCTTCGACTTGCTTCGACCGCTCAGCAACCTACGCTCAGCAACCTACGCTCAGCAACCAGCGCTCATGCTCTCAGCATTCGAAGGGCAAAAGTCCCTGCTTGCTGCTCAGCAGGCAAGAAAGTGAAAATTAAATAACCTCCGTGGTCCTCAGTGTTCTCCGTGCCTCCGTGATTAATGAAATGCAAAGGGCTTCCCGATAAGCATCGGCTGCAAAAGTTGAAGCGAAGGGTTTTCTTCGATGACAATGGGCTTTATATACTTGCTTTACAGACATTTGCAATTTAGTTAGATGAAAATGAAGGGTAATCGAAAACACTAGATTCCGGATATGACTTATACATAAATCAATAGTCTATTTTCATTCGATAACAGGCAATTACACCCGATTAATTTGCGAACATCAATTTTGAAAAAAAGTCAAAAATAATATTTCTTTTTTTTGAATTAGCTTATTAATAATTCATAATTTTGCATTGTTAATCAAATAACAATGTCAGTTGTTAATTAATTAACATAAAACTATTTAACGCATTGTTTATCTGATATTTATATCATATTTCAGTTACTCGATGTGTAAATAAAACCTTTCATAAAATATGACAAAACAGCTTCTGATACGTGATGTTACGCTCCGCGACGGACAACAATCACTGTTTGCCACCCGCATGAACCAGCAGCAGGTTGAACGTACCTTACCCGGTTTTAAAAATGCCGGTTTCTATGCCATGGAAGTCTGGGGTGGAGCTGTGCCCGATTCGATTATGCGGTACCTCAACGAAAATCCATGGGACCGGCTCGAAAGCATAAAAAATGCCCTGGGCGATACCACACTTCTAACTGCCTTGTCGCGCGGACGCAACCTTTTCGGCTATAGCCCTTATCCTGACGAAGTTATCGATGGGTTTAACCGAAATGCCATTGAATCGGGTATTAACATCATGCGGATATTCGATGCATTAAACGACCTCGACAATATTCGCTCAACCATAGGATTTGTTAAGGACAACGGGGGAATTGCCGATTGTACCATAGTGTATACCGTTGACCCCAAATATTCGACCCGCGAAAAAGTAAAGGCTTTGTTGCATGCAAAAGTATTGCCCACCAAAATATTCACTACCGAATATTTCCTTCAGAAGGCTGTTGAGTTGGAGAAAATGGGCGCCGATATCATTACCATTAAAGATATGGCCGGCCTTATTACCCCGCGCCGCGCCGCGAAGCTGGTTCGCATGATGAAGCAGAAAGTTTCGGTACCCATTGATTTTCATACGCATTGCACACCCGGCTACGGGCTTGCCTCAACGCTGATGGCCATAGTAAATGGTGCTGATATTGTGGATACAGCCGTGATGAGTTTTTCGGGAGGTACAGCAGCTCCGGCTTACGAACTTATTCAACTGTTTTGTAACCGTATGAATATTTCAACCGGTGTAAATATTGAAGCAGTAGTGGAACTCGACAAGGAACTTCGCGCTATCAGGCACGAGCTTAAAGAATTCGACAGTTACGAGCTTCCACGCGAATTTAACATAATTACCGACACGCTGCCACCCGATATCGAACAGATGATGGAAATGGCCATTGCCTATGCCAAAGCCGATAAGGAAGACGACCTGCTGGAAGTTTGTCACCGCATCGAATCATGGTTTGGATTCGCGGAACCCGATAAAAAAATATGTGAAGCCGAAATTCCCGGTGGTATGTATTCAAATATGCTTGCCCAGCTCAAACAACTAAAACTCGAAAAACTACTCCCCCGGGCGCTGGAACTTATTCCGCTGGTTCGACTTGCTTCAGGCTGTCCTCCGCTCGTTACGCCAACAAGCCAGATAGTTGGCGTACAAGCTGTTAACTGCGCCCTCGACGAGTCAAACGGTGTGCCACTTTACACCACCAAATCCATACAGTTTGTGAACCTGGTAAAAGGAGTTTATGGCCGCACTCCCGTGCCTGTGGATCCTGAATTTAGGTTTAAACTTGCAGGCGTAAAAAATGAAGTGCCTTACGATACCAAATTTTATAAAAAACAGGAAAATACCATTTTCGAAGAGTATGGAGGCGTAAAACTTGCTCTCAACGAAAAAGAAGAACTGCTGCTCGAACTCTTTCCTTCGGTAGCGCGCGATTTCCTTAAAAAACGGATGGAGGATACATACCTGGCCGAAATACACCGCGTGGAAGAAGAAAAGCAGCGTAAACTGGAAGAAGAAAAACATAAGTACGATATACTCTCACCTGACGAAAAGCAAAAACGCCTGATTGATGGTTTGTATAATTACGAGTGGTCAAGTGCAGATGGGGAGACAATCGGATTATCGTAACCCTTAAATTATTTGGTTTGTTTTTAAAGTTATGGCTGCCAGTATTGGCAGCCATTTTTCATTTATCCACGCAGTTTCTCGTATCTTTCAACCAGACTTTTGCCAGTAAAATCATCATCAAAATCACTGTTCACGCGCGTCTTTCCTTCCGACGCGTGCGGGCACATTCCACATCAAAACCACCGTTCGCGCGCGCCTTTCCTTCCGACGCGTGCGGGCACATTCCACATCAAAACCATCGTTCGCGCGCGTCTTTCCTTCCGACGCGTGCGGGCACATTCCACATCAAAACCACCGTTCGCGCGCGTCTTTCCTTCCGACGCGTGCGGGCACATTCCACATCAAAACCACCGTTCGCGCGCGTCTTTCCTTCAGACGCGTGCGGGCGCATTCCACATCAAAACCATCGTTCGCGCACATCTTTCCTTCCGACGCGTGCGGGCGCATTCCACATCAAAACCATCGTTCGCGCGCGTCTTTCCTTCAGACGCGTGCGGGCACATTCCACATCAAAACCAGCCGTTCGCGCGCGTCTTTCCTTCAGACGCGTGCGGGCACATTCCACATCAAAACCATCGTTCGCGCGCAGTCTTTCCTTCAGACGCGTGTGGGCACAATCCACATTAAAACCTCTTCAACTCCTGGCTTTCGAAAATAATTTCGAGTGGTGCTTCTAACCCGGCATAGTTGCGTGCTGAACTATAGTAATAATCCTCAGGCACTGTAACCAAACCTGCTACAACTGGGTTGTTATGAATATAATTCAGTTTTTGAAAAAAGAATTTATTGCTGAAAATAATTTCAGGATGATACCCATCAAGCCAAACTTTAACATGCTTGTTACGTTTTATTTCAGAAGCTTTCTTTCGGAATATCAATAGATACTCATTATATTCTCCGCTGATTTTCATTAATTGAACAATATGGGTAGCTGTATACTTCTTAAAATCACGTATAACAGATCCCAAGGGGTTTATACTCGATTTAACAATCAAGTGTACATGGCTTGGCATTATACAATAACCGTAAATTTCTAATCCCTTATTTTGAACACTAAACGTTAATGAATCAATAAGTATTGAAGCAAATTCCGGTATTTCGAAAAGTGGAATCCATTCGACCAGAGTAAATGTGATAAAATATGCAGCATCAGGATCGTATACCTTATATTGCTCTGACATTGTTAATGTTTTTTCAATGTTAAAGGTATTATATTTTCTTCTTCAGGAATGAAATTTAAAAGTGATAAAAATTATAATTTCGCGGGTAAAAATATCATAGCAATACCCGCACGCGTCTGAAGAAAAGACGCGCGCGAACAGAGAGTAAATGTGATAAAATATGCAGCATCAGGATCGTATACCTTATATTGCTCTGACATTGTTAATGTTTTTTGCAATGTTTAAGGTATTATATTTTCTTCTTCAGGAATGAAATTTAAGAGTGATAAAAATTATAATTTCGCGGGTAAAAATATCATAGCAATACCCGCACACGTCTGAAGAAAAGACGCGCGCGAACAGGGGAGACAATCGGATTATCGTAACCCTTAAATTATTTGGTTTGTTTTTAAGTTATGGCTGCCATTATTGGCAGCCATTTTTCATTTATCCACGCAGTTTCTCGTATCTTTCAACCAGACTTTTGCCAGTAAAATCATCATCAAAATCACTGTTCACGCGCGTCTTTCCTTCCGACGCGTGCGGGCTCAATCCACATCAAAACCTCTGCAGATACTGGTTCGCGCGCATCTTTCCTTACCGAAACGTGCGAACAGCTCTAACTCCGGTAGACTAACTAAAACATAAACTGAATACGTTGTTTTATTTCCTGAAGAACCCCTGTTGTAATTTTGCAGATTGGGAATCATCAAAAGTAATAACACCCGACTTTTTATTAACAACAGCCTCAAGGATGTACACTACATCTTCCTCTATAACTTTCAGTTTAGTGGAAGTCAACTCGGGGATAGCCACCTCATTATCACCCGCGCAGGTGGGATCGCCATCCCAGGAATAACAAAGAACATCCTCACCCGAATCTTTCCAGGTCCACTGCGCCACGCCGCCTTCGCCATCGCCACCAGTATAGGCATACTCAACAAAGTATGTGCCGGCAGCCGAAAACAATACAGTGAGTTCCATTTCGGTACCTACCACGCTTTCGCCATCAACCGATACCATTTTCCAGGTCCGGCAAAGCAGATCGGTGCGGGTTGAGCCGGCCATTTCAGCTTTTTTGGTTGCATTAATTTCAATTTTCTTGGTAAGATCGCTGTCGGGTGTTAGCGAAAATTTAATTGAATTCTCAGCGAGCTCCAACACTTCCATTTTTCCAAAATCGGTTAATGTCATGGTTTTGTCACCGGTAATTTTATAGGTGCCAAAATGTACAATTTTTTCGTTTGTCGATTTTTTGCCGTTTTCCACTACAATGTAGTTACCGCTTTTATTGAATTCGAATGATTCGTAAGCGCCGGCTCCGTCAACAACCCATTTTGCACTGATACCTTGCTGGGTTATTTTGTCGGATGAAGAGTCGTCGTCCTTTTCACAGGAAATTACAGTTGCAAGGATTAAAATTGTTAAGAGAATGCGGTTGAGGTTTTTCATGGCTTGAATAGTTTGGGTTAATAAAAGTTTAACAGGTAGTAGCATTAAGAACTTAACAGCAACGTTTACAATTATTTGCAGTTCTCCGTTTATGTAAACTTATCATCCGAAAGAGGGTAAGCAAAGCATCGAAAGCCATATTGCCCTCACATGGATGTAGTTCGTTTACAGAGATAAAGGTATCAATTTTTCTAATATGAGTAATAAAAAATCTCCTTCGCGCGCGTCTTTCTTTCAGATGCGTGCGGGCACAATCCAAATCAAAACCCATTATTTGCTCTCGGCTTTTTTCCCATACGTTGGCGGGCACAGCATCAAATACCTTTTACGATCTGAAATAGGCAGGATTTTTTGCAATGTTAAAGGTATTATATTTTCTTATTTACGGAATATAAAATTAAATCATTGTAAAAAAGGATGATCATAAATTTACCCGCACGCGTCCGAAGAAAAGCCGCGTGAAAGTGGTTCAATCCAAACACCCAATTCCTTACCTTTGCCATTCTATCCTTACTGGCATGAAACGAAAATATAAGGTACTTCTTTCGATACTCTCAGGATTAATCCTTAGCGCCGCATGGCCCGAACGGGGTTTCCCGCCTTTATTGTTTATAGGTTTTATTCCCTTATTGATAGTGGAATTTGAACAATGGAAAAACCGTGCCGAAAACCATTCCTCGGGGATTATACCTTATATAGCCATTACTTTTTCGATATGGGTGTTACTTACTACCTGGTGGGTTTCGCTTTCGACTCCCATTGGCGTTGTAGCTACAATCCTGGTTAATACATCGCTGGTTGGAGGCGCATTTTACCTGTTCCATATCACGCACCGCAAAATTACCGGCGGAACTGCAGCATACACTGCTTTAATCGGGTATATTTTAACAGCCGAATATATTCACCTGCGCTGGGACCTGAATTTCCCCTGGCTGAACCTGGGAAACGGTTTTGCCTCCTGGCCGAAATGGATACAATGGTACGAATTCACAGGTATTTTCGGTGGTTCGCTCTGGATATTGCTGGTGAATATTATGCTTTTCTTCTTCGTGCGCGACTATTTTATACTTAAAATCAGCAATCGAAACCTGGCCTTTCGGATGGCAGCTACTATAGCGCTGATGGTAATTCCTGTAATTGTTTCAGTAGTAATGTATAACCGGTACACCGAAAAAATAAACCCGTTGGATGTGGTAGTGGTTCAGCCTAACCTCGATCCTTACAACGAACAATATGAGCTGGAACCCATGGAGGTTACAAACCGTATGCTAGCTCTTGCCGCCGAAAAAGCCGATAGCCTTACTGATTTTGCGGTTTTTCCCGAAAGTGCGATACAGGAATATATTTTCGAAGATCGTTTCGACTCATCACCCAGCATAGCGCGAATCAGGGATTTCAACCGCCAGTACAAACGAATGAATGTGATCACTGGTATTTCATCGCGTAAAATATTTGAACCCGGCGAGCCTCTGAGTGCTTCGGCAAGGAAATTCAAAGATGCCGAGCGATATTACGATTCTTATAATACTGCTCTTTTTGTAGCCCACGACAGCACTTTACAGAAATACCACAAATCGAAACTTACGCCTGGTGTCGAAATCATGCCACTAATCCATTACCTTCCATTTATCGAAAAACTTGCACTCGATCTTGGCGGAACCACCGGCAGCCTGGGTGTAAATCCCGACCAAACTCCGTTTACTATCAGCGACAACCTTAAAGTGGCACCTTGTATTTGCTACGAATCGGTTTACGGCGAATTTATGAACCGTTTTATTCAAAACGGCGCCAATGTAATATTTGTGATAACTAACGACGGTTGGTGGGGAAATACTGCAGGGCATCGGCAACATTTGCTTTTTTCGCGTATACGCGCCATTGAAACCCGCCGCAGCATAGCCCGCTCGGCAAATACTGGTATTTCGTGCTTCATCAATCAGCGTGGTGATATTTTACAACGTACCGCCTACTGGGTTCCGGCATCCATCCGTCAAACCATCAATGCCAACGACACTATTACTTTTTATGTAAAATACGGCGATTATATCGGACGCATCTTTATTTTGGTAGCAGCGCTTTTTGCATTATTAACTATTTCAACCTCGCTAAGAACCAGGAAAAAAGGTATTTAATGTAGGATGTTCGATGTGGGATGTGGGATGTGGGATGTAGGATGTGGATGTGGGATGTATTGTTCCGGGTTCCGGGTTCCGGGTCACTTTTGCATCTAACCAATATGTGATGTTTGATGTATTGTTGCGGGTTCCTTGGAATTTGGAGTCCTAGGTTTTTAAACCTGGAACCCATCAATCTTATCAATCTTCCTCAATCCCATCAATCCCCTTCAATCCCGAACCCAACTTGAACGCCAAGCCTGAATAATGTGAACATTGAGCAACAGGACAATAGAACAATCCAGCTAGGCTCGCTGCTTCTTAGACAATCGCCGTAAGACATTGAACGCCGAAGGCACTTGAACAGTAGAATAATAGAACATTTGAAGCAATAGAACAATAGAACCAACTACCCTTTGAACGCCGAAGGCAATTCCGGCCTGACTGCGTCAGCAGGCAGGGAACGCCGAAGGCAGTTGAACCAAAACCCTTCAAACTCTTCAAACTCTTCAAACCCTTCGCCCCTCACCCCTTCGCCCCTCACCCCTCTCCCTTTCGCCCCTTCCCCCCTCCCCTTTCACCGTCCAAAAACCCGCATTCGCCGCTTTTCAGTTGTAATGACCATACAATACTTTCAATTTTGCAGAACAAATTAATAGCCTGAACGTTTAAACACATTCAACACAATGGAAACATTTTTTATGTAAAACGTTTCCGGTGTTTCGAAATTTTATACTTTTGCAGCCCACAAAATAAAAATAATGGACGAAAAACTTGACCGTATCTTATCGGAAAGCCTGCGGCTGTTCAAAAAAAACGGCATACGCAGTGTAACCATGGATGATGTTGCCAAGGAATTGGGCATGTCGAAAAAAACCATTTACCAGTATGTCGCCAATAAAACCGAGCTGGTCGAAAAAGTACTTGGCCATTTGCATGAAAACGACAGGCTGCCATGCCTTGAAGAAAAAACTACCTCTATGAACGCTATAGATATTTTAATTGCTGTAAGCAGGAATGTGAGCGTTCAACTTAAAGATATGAACCCGATAAATGCATATGAATTGCAGAAATACTATCCAGCCATTTACCGTGAGTTTATTATCAGGAAACGTGAGAAGGTTTTCGGGAAGGTTAAAAAGAATTTTGAGCAAGGCATTGCCGAAGGTATTTACCGCAACGACCTCGACGTTGACCTGGTAGCCAGGCTATATATTCAAAAGCTGGTCGATGTGCATGACCCTGAATTTTTATCCTCGATAAATTTCTCATTCGAAAAAGTGTTCCAGGTAATGTTCGATAACCACATTCGCGGTATAGCTAATGCCGAAGGACTTGCCTATTACGAAAAACAAACAATCAATTTAAATATCAACCTCTGATCCATGAAATTACCAATCACCACTCTGTTTTCAGCCATCCTGCTGCTAACCATGCACTTAGGCGCCACAGCACAGGTAAAGCAAGCCGAAAGCCATTCTTTCAGCCTGACACAAGCCCAGGATTATGCCTTACTGAATAACACCAGCATGAAAAATGCGCAACTGGATATTAAAATCGCTGAAAAGAAAATATGGGAAACTAAAGCTATGGGATTGCCCCAGATCAGCGCTTCGGGAACCTACACCCATATATTCAAAGTCCCTGAAGTCAACTTCGGAGGAATATCGCTCATTTCATCACAAAGAGAAGGCCTTACCATTTCTGCTGTTCCAACAGGTAACGGCAACGATTCCATTTTCCAGAACTATTTCCCAGGCGATCCCATTAAACTTGGCGTTAAGGATAATGCAACTGTTAACCTTAATGTGTCGCAATTGATTTTTAGTGGTGAGTACATTGTAGGCCTTCAGGCAACCAGGGTTTTTTACCAGATATCGCAAAACAGCCTACAGCTAACGAAGCAGGAAATAAAAGAATCGGTAGCCAATTCATATTCGCTGGTATTGCTAATGGAGCAGAACAAGGAAATACTTTCAAAATCGCTCGCTAATGTTGCCAAAACCCTTGATGACATGAAAGAAATGAACAAGCAGGGGTTTATCGAAAATACGGATGTTGACCAAATGGAATTAACACTGAATACGCTGCAAAACGGAATAAGTACGGTTGAAAATCAAATAACAGCATCGTACGACTTACTGAAATTCCAACTTGGGATCCCTTTCGAAAATACACTGACTCTTACTGATAACCTTGATGCAATTTTGAGCTTATCCGATATAGTTTCCATATCAGCTCAGCAGTTCGAGGTGCAAAACCATATCAATTATAAGATTATGGAAAACCAGGTAGCGGCCGGGGAATTGTTTCTTAAAAGAACGAAAAGTGCTTATCTGCCAACACTTGCAGCATTTTATAAGCATACCGAAAACCTGAAACAAGCTGATTTCGATTTTACCATGAAAGATATGGCAGGTCTGTCACTTGAGATTCCCATTTTCTCGAGCGGAATGCGAAAAGTAATGGTGCAGCAACAGTCCATGGAACTCGAAAAAATCAGGAACAATAAATCAAACGTTGCCAATGGACTCGAACTTGAATTTATTAATTCGCGCAACAGCTTTAACTCAGCCTACGATCAGTATGTATCAGAAAAACGCAACATCGAACTTACCAGCCGTATTTATGATAAAACTCTGATAAAGTATAAGGAAGGAATATCATCAAGCATGGACCTTACAAATGCTCAGAATCAATATCTTAATGCACAAAAGAATTACTTTACTGCATTATATACCCTGCTTGTTTCGAAAAACAAATTAGAAAAGCTGTTGAGTAAATAAAAAAATAAACAAATAAACAAAAAGCTAACCTATATGAAAACCAATATCTTATATCTAAGTTTTAGCCTGCTTCTGCTTATAAGCGCCTGCAACAAACCCGCTGATAAAAAAACAGAACTTGCCGAACTTATAAAGCAACACGATGAATTGGCGTTGAAAATAAAAGCCCTTGAAACCGAATTACAGCTTACCGATACCACAAGAGTAAGTAAAGTAACACCGGTTAACATAATGGAGGCAAAAGCCGAAGAATTCAATCATTACCTCGAAGTGCAGGGAAAAGTCGACGGTGAAGATAACATTGCCGTTTCAGCACAAATGGCAGGTGCGATTACAGCCGTGTATGTAAAAGAAGGTGACCCGGTGCGCAAAGGACAGGTACTGGCTCAAATCGATAATTCGGTGATGATGCAACAAATTGCCTCCACCAAACAACAACTCGATTTTGCAAACAGTTTGTTCGTCAAACAAAAAGCACTGTGGGATCAGCAGATAGGAAGTGAAGTGCAGTACCTAACCGCAAAAAACACCAAGGAAAACCTCGAAAAAACGGTGGCCACACTAAACGATCAATTGGAAATGACACGTATTAAGTCACCCATAAACGGTAGTGTCGAAGAGGTAAATCTGAAAGTTGGCCAGCTGGCATCGCCCGGTTTGCCTGCTGTGCGCGTGGTAAATTTTTCGAGCGTTAAAGTGGTGGCCGAAATTGCCGAAGCATATGCTCCTAAAGTAAAACCCGGTAATAAAGTGGTTGTTTTCTTCCCCGATTTCAATACCGAGATCGCATCGAAAATACGATTTACCAGTAAATATATTAACCCTATCAACCGCACTTTTGTTGCCGAAGTCCGCTTAGGCCCCAGCAAGGTCGAATACCGTGCCAACATGATGGCTGTTGTTAAAATTAACGACTACAGCAATCCATCAGCATTCACTGTACCGGTAACCCTTATCAGGGAAGCACAGTCAGGAAAATATATTTATGTAGCCAGGGAAGAAAACGGGAAATTAGTTGCCCGCCGTCAGATTGTTACCATCGGGAATACATACAATAGCCTTGCCGAAATTACAGCTGGAATAACCGAAGGCGATAAAATTATCACCGTAGGATTCAACAACCTTATCGACGGCGAACTTATCAGGGTAAACTAATGCACCACAGGCCATCAGCCATGTTTAATTATTTATGTAACTGAAGATGAAGAAAAATAATTTAAAAGAGTTTTTTGCAACCAGCTGGGCAATTGATAATAAAACGAGCATTTATGTGCTGGCAGTTTTCATCACATTGTTAGGCATTAGCAGCTATCAAAGCATACCAAAGGAACAGTTTCCCGAAATTGTGATCCCTACCATACTGGTAAATACGGTTTATCCCGGCACCTCGCCCGAGGACATCGAAAACCTGGTTACACGCCCTATCGAAAAGCAATTGAAAGGGATTAACGGTGTTAAAAAAATTACCAGTAACTCACTCCAGGATTTCTCGTCGATAGCCATTGAGTTTAATACGGATGTTAAGGTTCCTGAAGCCAAACAGCGTGTTAAGGATGCAGTTGATAAAAGCAAATCCGACCTGCCTAATACCCTGCTATCGGATCCCGGGGTAATGGATATCGATTTCTCGGAAATACCTATTATGTTTATACAGATTTCGGGTAACTATGACCTTGATCAGTTAAAAAAATATGCTGATCTGGCCCAGGACCATATTGAAGCCCTTAACGAAATCACCCGCGTGGATATAGTGGGTGCGCTCGAACGCGAAATACAGGTGAACGTCGATATGTATAAAGCACAGGTTGCGAGTGTAACCTTAACGGATATTGATCGTGCCATTGCATCCGAAAACCTGACTATTTCGGCCGGTAACATCAGTACTTTCGGCATGAAACGCTCCATTCGTGTACAGGGTGAGTTCGAAAACCTGGAAGTGATACGCAATATAATTATTAAATCAGCCAGCGGTGCATCGGTTTATCTCAAAGATGTTGCCGATGTAAAGGATACATATAAAGAACAGGAAAGTTTCTCGCGCCTGAACGGAGAAAATGTTATAACCCTTAATGTTGTTAAGAAAAGCGGCAAAAACCTGCTCGAAGCATCTGATAATATTAAGAAAATTCTGAACGAACAACTTATAAACAAGGACTTCCCGACCGACCTGAAGGTAACGCTCACAGGAGAACAGTCGCGCTATACACGCAACACGCTCGAAGAACTGAATAATACCATTATTATTGGTATGATACTGGTTACGCTTGTACTCATGTTTTTTATGGGTTTCACCAACGCATTTTTTGTGGGTTTAGCGGTACCGCTTTCGATGGCCATAGCTTTTATGGTAATGCCTGCATTGGGTTTTACCATGAATATGATTGTGATGTTCGGTTTAATTTTCTCGCTTGGAATTGTTGTGGACGATGCCATTGTGGTAATTGAAAACATACACCGTACGCACCGGAAACAGCCCAATATTATACTTGCTGCCAAGCAGGCAGCCGGCGAGGTATTTTTACCCATTTTATCGGGTACTTTAACCACCTTGGCTCCCTTTTTCCCGTTGGCATTCTGGCCGGGTATTGTCGGCAAATTCATGTTTTATATACCTGTAACACTTATTATCACTCTTTTCGCCTCGCTTTTTGTAGCCTATATCATCAACCCGGTATTTGCTGTATCGTTTATGAAACACGAATACGACGCCCCGGATAAAAAGAAGTCGAAAAAGAGAATAATACAGTACATTGCCCTGGCACTTGGCTTAGCATTGTTAAGTTACCTTGTATTTGCCGTAAATCGAAGCGAAACAGCCTTTGGCGTTGGCAATTTCTTCGTTTTTGTCGCTCTAATGATTGTTTTCTTCAACACCTTATTGAAGATGTACATCACCTGGTGGCAGGAGAAAGCATGGCCCTGGTTTATGAAAATGTACGAGAAGCAACTCAGGTTCTTTATTACCGGCCGAAACCCCTGGTACCTGCTTATCGGGGTAGTTTCATTGTTTATCCTCACATTTATTGCCACCGGCATACGGAACCCAAAAGTATTGTTCTTCCCCGAAAATATGCCTAACAGCATCAATGTAATGGTGCAAATGCCTGTTGGAACCGATCAGCATATTACCGACTCGGTAACAAAAGTTGTTGAAGAGCGCGTAAATAAGGTTCTTGGCAAAAACAATCCGGATGTAGAATCAATAATCACCAATATTGCACTCGGTGCTGGCGACGAAATGGACTTCAGCCGCAACCTCGCTTCTGAAAAAGGAAAAGTAACCATCAATTTTGTTGAGTATAAAAACCGTATTGGGATAAATACTACTGAGTATCTCGATAAAATCCGTCAAGAAGTGAAAGGCATACCCGGCGCCGAAATTTCAACCGATAAAAACCGTTCGGGACCGCCTACCGGGAAGCCTGTTAATATTGAAATTACCGGCGAAAATATGGCTAACCTTATTGCCGATGCAAGTGCTTTAAAAAATCACCTCGATTCGCTACAGATTCCGGGTATCGAAGATTTAAAAAGCGATTTCCAGGAAAACAAACCAGAAATTGCCATCAATATCGACCGCGAACGCGCTAACCACGAAGGCATAAGCACAGGGCAGATTGCCACAGAAATTCGCACAGCCGTTCTTGGAAAAGAAGTCTCGAAATACAAAATGAACGAAGATGAATACCCGATTCAACTCAGGTATAGTCTCGAAACACGCGAAAACATCAACAACCTGATCAACCTTAAAATCACCTATCGCGATATGAACTCAGGGCTGCTCCGGCAGATTCCGCTATCGTCAATCGCCAGCATCGATTATGTTGATTCGTATGGCGGTATTAAAAGGCAGAACCTGAAAAGGATAATCACGCTTTCGAGTGGTGTTTTAACCGGGTATACAGCCAACGAAATAGTAGCAAACATCAATAAAATTGCTGCCGATTTCCCGTTGCATGAAGGCGTTCAGATAAAACTCACCGGCGAACAGGAAGACCAGGCCGAAACACAGGCATTCCTTGGAAAAGCCATGATGATTGCCATAGGCCTTATTTTCTTCATCCTTATCACGCAGTTTAACTCCATGAGTAAAACCTTAATCATTCTCAGCGAAGTAATTTTCAGTGTAATCGGAGTTCTGTTGGGAATTGTAATATTCAACATGTCAATTTCTATAATTATGACCGGACTCGGTATTGTAGCACTGGGAGGTATTGTGGTGCGAAACGGAATATTGATAGTTGAGTTTATTGATACCCTCCTTGAACGTGGGTTGAAAACACGTGAGGCCATTATTCAGGCCGGGCTGATACGTATGACTCCGGTAATTCTCACAGCTACAGCTACCATACTGGGGCTGGTTCCGCTGGCAATCGGGTTCAACCTGAACTTCGAAACCATGTTTACACAACTCGACCCTCAAATACATATTGGTGGCGACAATGTTATGTTCTGGGGGCCACTTTCGTGGACAATCATATTCGGACTTAGTTTTGCCACCTTCCTTACTCTGATATTTGTTCCGGCAATGTATATAATTGCTTACGAAATGAAAATCAGGCTGAAAAGAAGAAAATCGAACCGTGGAATTCTGAATAACGATTAAACAGATAATATCGGAGATTAAAGGTGGCATCGGAGATTCCGGTGCCACCTTTTTACTTATTCACCTGTTCTATATCGTTCATTTTAAACAAATAAACCTTACAGTTGTTATTATATGAAAGCCCTGAGCATAGCTCGGTAAGCTCTCACTTCTGTGCAGGAATAATTTTAACCCGCTCTGGCCGGCAATTTCATCTAGCTTAAAACCAGGTTTCTGCATTTTCAGGTATTTCCCTTCGCTGAAGTAAATTTAGGTAAGTCAATCAAACCACTATTAATTAATACAAATTCATTATGAGAATCAAACATTTACCCTGGATTTTATCGTCATTAGCAGTTGTGTTATTCAGCGGCTATACTATTATGTATCCAACCGGTGCTCCCCCGGCAAAAACCGGATCGCCCGGCGATGGCGCCAACTGCACCGAATGCCACGGTGGAACCCCCACTACAACTGCCGGGCAGATAACTTCGAATATTCCCGGTAGCGGATATGTTCCCGGCCAGACCTACCAGATTACGGCAACCAACCCGCTTACCAATGCGGGCAAAATGGGTTTTGAAGTATCACCTCAAAATGCTGCAGGCGATCAGCTTGGAACCTTGGTTGCAGGCTCAGGAAGCCAGTTGCTGAGTGGTTCAAAATACGTAACCCATTCCAACGCAAATACTACAAACAATACCTGGACCTTTGGCTGGATTGCTCCGGCAGCTGGTACAGGTGCTGTAACCTTTTACGGTGCTTTTGCACGTGCCAAACCCGGCCCGGTAACACTCAGTACACTTACGGTTCAGGAAGCTGTATCGGCTCCTGCTGCTGCAGGACCCATTTCAGGACCGGCAGCAGTTTGTAAAAACAATACTGCCAACTATTCGGTTGGAGCGATTGCCGGAGCCACAAGCTATGTATGGACTGCCCCCACGGGTGCAACCATCATGAGCGGACAAGGAACCATGGCTGTGTCAGTTTCATTTGGCGCAGCAGCCAATTCGGGCAACATGAGTGTGTATGGCTCGAACAGTGCCGGAAACGGTGCCGCTTCTAACCTAATGGTGACCGTAAACGCAGTTCCTGCTGCACCATCAATGCCTTCCGGACCTGCCCAGGTCGATCTTCAAAACACCACTACCAGCGACTATACAACAACAGGTACAGCCGATTCATTTGTATGGCAAATATTTCCGGCCTCAGCCGGAACAATTTCAGGTACCACCGCTACAGCCATGGTAACATGGAATATTTCATTTACCGGTGATGTTGAAATAAGCGTTAAAGGAATGAATACCTGCGGCGAAGGTGTTTGGTCGGAAGTTAAATCGACCCAGGTAATTAATACAACCGGCCTCAGCCAGGATGCTTCAGGCATCAGTGTATATCCTTCAGGTACCAGCGGATATGTAACTCTCGATCTTAATACCGCTGCCAGCCAGGCAAGTGTTATGGTTCTTGACCTTTCCGGACGGTTACTGGTAAACACAACTCTACCTGGTACAGGTAGCCAGCAACTGAACAAGCAATTTAAATCCGGCGTTTATATTGTTATTGTGCAGGCCGGGACTTCAATAGTGAAAAAGAAGATACTGGTTATCTGATTATAACATTTGGATTACAACTTCGAAACGCATTGGCAGGAAACTGCTGATGCGTTTTTTTATGATTTGAAAATGTTAGATGCATAAGCCAGATCATATGTAAAGGCATTAATTTAATGGTAACTAACCCGGCTGAAGAATAAGGGTTTTAGCCACAGATTTCGCACTTGCCTGTCTTTGAACGCCTTAAATAAAATGAATAGTTGCGTGTAACGTATAAGTCACTGTTTAAATTTACTAAATTCCCTTTGTTAAGTAAGAAAAGGTCATAAGACGGGAGTCCGATCCTTATAGCTATCGGGAGACGCCTGCCTGACTGCATCACGCAGGCAGGGAAGAATCATCAATTTAAAATCAAATTTCCTAAGACATTTTCGCCTTTCACCCCTCACTCATTATGAATTAAAAAAATACAATCTTAAACAGACTCTAAGTCATCACATAAATTTTTCAGCCCTTAAAGTTGGAATAATAATCCTGGATTTTTGTTTTATGAATAATTAACAATGCGCCAAAACCAGATATATAGGGTCGGAAAAGGGCAGCAGATTTGCATTATATCTGATTTTCAAAGGATAAAAAACATTATAGGAATGTAGTTGTTCATAGAGTTACATTCCATTTTGATAAATTCAAATATGGCACCTTATGAGTTCAGTACCAATTAATTTACTAACTTTGCAGTCAAATTACTGATGCGCTTACTATGGAGAAAACGAAGATTCTATTTGTAACACAGGATATAACTCCCTTTATGAAGGACAGCCATATGGGGCTCATATCCAGATATTTGCCGCAAGGCATACAGGAAAGAGGACGCGAAATCCGTACATTTATGCCACGGTTCGGCAATATTAACGAACGCAGAAATCAGCTTCATGAAGTAATTCGTTTGTCGGGTATGAACCTGATTATCGATGATACCGACCACTCACTCATTATCAAGGTAGCTTCTATTCAGCAAGCCCGGATGCAAATCTATTTTATTGATAATGAAGACTATTTCCACCGCAAATATGTATATCGCGACAAAAACAATGTGTTTTTTGCCGATAACGACGAACGCGCTATCTTCTTTTCGCGTGGAGTACTCGAAACCGTGAAGAAACTTGGCTGGAGCCCTGATATTGTTCATTGCCATGGTTGGATGTCGGCTCTTACACCTGTTTACGTTAAAAAAGTGTACCAGGAAAATCCACTTTTCGCCGGATCAAAAGTCATAGTTTCTGTTTACGACGACGATTTTACCGAACCCCTTCATAACAGTCTGCAGGCAAAGTTAAAGCACGAAAATATTGCTTTGAAAGACCTCAAACACTTCAAAAGCCCTGATTACGTCAGCCTGATGAAAGCCACCATCGACCTGGCCGACGGAATAATTATCGCTAGTGAAAAAATTAACAGCGAACTGGCTGAGTACATCGAAAAATCAGGCAAAAAAACTCTTCCTTTCCAAAATGGGGACGATTATATTGATGTTTATAACGATTTTTACGAAAAGATTTTAAACAATTAACAAGCCAACGAGACTTCCTGCGTTATTTACTAATCAATAAAAATTTAATCCTTTGAAAAGGCTAGTTATCCTCCGTCAGTTAACGCTTGCATCGCTGCTTTCACTGTTAATTTTTTCATGTACCAAAGACTTTTCACCCATTGGTATGGACCTGTTAAACCCATCCGACTTACTAAGTATGGGATATACCGATACCATACGTATTAAGGCTTATTCGATACAGGAAGATTCGGTTTACACCCGAAATCTGAACTATACCCAGCTTGGCAGCATGTACGATCCTATTTTTGGCCGGACTACTGCCAATTTCTATTCCCAGATTTTTACAACCACAACCAGTGTGCGATTTGGCACTGATCCGGTATTCGACTCGGCATTCTTTTTCCTGCCGTATAAAAGCTCCTATGGCGATACACTCAGCAATATGACTCTGCGTGTATATGCCTTAACCGAAAGCATATACGACTCCCTGCATTCGTATTCGAATAAAACACTGAGTTACGACGCGGCTAACCCCCTGGGTGAAATCACTTTCCAGCCTAAACCATACGACAGCGCTTACTTTAACGGCACTAAAACTGCTCCTATGCTCAGGATACCGATTAATTCGAATTTTGGAAATTATATCCTTTCAGCCGACACTACCTCACTCAATAACAACACCGAATTTGTCAAATACTTTAAAGGAATTTGTATTATTGCCGAACCACAGAATACACCCGGTAAAGGATCAATTATCACGTACAGTGTTCCATCGGACTATAGCCGTATAGTGATGTATTATCATAATACAGAGGATACTCTGAATTACAGTTTTGCAATCACTACCGATTGTTCCAGGTTTCAAAATTACAATCACGATGGGTATGCACAGGCAATTCCTATGCTTAAACAACAGCTTACCGGCAATACCGAACTCGGTGATCAATTCCTCTTTGCCCAGGGTATGGGAGGGGTAAAAATAAAAATTGAATTCCCCTATCTGAAAAATTGGTTTGAGAACGAAAAAATTGTAATTAACGATGCTCAACTTATACTGGGTAATGCTTCAGTTTCGGATGTCTTCGCCAATCCTGCCCAGGTAACATTGCGCGGTGTGGGCGAAGCCGGCTCTACAAGTCCGTATACTATTGTTGATGAAGATGAAGGTTCGGTTTATTTCGATGGAAATTACAATAGCACTTCCAACTCCTATCGTTTCAGGCTCACCCGCTATATACAGCAAGTATTGACAGGAAAAGTAAATAATAACGGATTACACCTGATTATACCGAGCGCTTCCTATACCGGTTCGCGGTTGGTGTTAAACGGCACATCATCACCACAATCCGACCTGAAACTCTACCTGAAATATACGGTAATCAAATAGATTCTCCTTTCGCAAATGTATATGTTTGTTTCGGCTGTGTTAAATTGTAAATAACAAAGCTGTGAAGAGTTTCCTTTTTACCGTGGATGAGTTTCTGTTACTTATCAATAGCTTAATGCTTTCCTAAAGTAAAACCGTATTGATTTAGTCATTTCTGATCAAATACAGTGATCGGATATTAACCTTGTTAACTAAGGATTATAGTAATGTTCCTTAAGTCAGCAGTAAGAATCCGGCTTATTTAATTACATAAAAGGTAGCAGTATCACAACTTTTAGTATTTTTGTGTGTTTGAATAATACCTGCCTTTATAAAGATATTTCAAATTGAACTAAAATTAAACTCTCTTATCCAAATTATTATGTGCGGAATAGTTGCATACATCGGGAAAAAACAAGCTTGTCCTATTTTACTTGCGGGCCTTCACCGGCTCGAATACCGGGGTTACGACAGCGCGGGCGTTGCTCTTTTGAATGGCTCCCTTACAGTGTATAAATCGAAGGGCAAAGTAGCTGAGCTCGAGCAGGTGCTCGAAGGCGTGGATGTTACTTCAACCATGGGAATAGCACATACGCGCTGGGCAACACATGGCGAACCTAACGATGAAAATGCGCATCCTCATTATTCGTCGAACGAAAAGATGGCCATTATTCATAATGGAATTATCGAAAATTATAATGTTCTGAAACAGGAACTCCAGCAACGAGGGTATGTTTTCAGAAGTGATACCGACACCGAGGTTTTAATGTACCTCATCGAAGATATTATGACCCACGAAAAGCAGAAACTCGCTGAAGCTGTTCGTATCGCTCTCACACAGGTAACCGGTGCATATGCCATTGTTGTAATATCGCAGGACGAACCCGATTTACTGCTCGCAGCGCGCAAAGGAAGCCCCCTTGTGGTGGGAATAGGCGAAGATGAGTTTTTTATCGCATCCGACGCTGCTCCAATCGTTGAGTTTACCCGGCAGGTGGTTTATCCCGGCGAAGAAGAGGTAATATCAGTCAGCCTGGCCGAAGGCCTGAAAATACGTACTGTTGCCGATATCGAAAAAACACCCTACGTTCAGACTCTTGAAATTAACCTGAGCGCACTCGAAAAAGGTGGATTCGATCATTTTATGCTTAAAGAAATTTACGAGCAACCACGTACCGTTCGCGATAGCATGCGGGGTCGTTTACATATGGACCAGGGAATTATTGTACTTGGTGGCATGCAGGACTACCTCCGCAAAATGCTCAATGCCCGCAGGATTATTATTGTAGGCTGCGGTACCTCGTGGCATGCAGGTATTGTTGGCGAATACCTCATCGAAGAGCTTGCCCGCATTCCGGTTGAAGTGGAATATGCCTCCGAATTCAGGTACCGTAACCCGCTGATTTATGAAGATGATATTGTAATTGCCATTTCGCAATCGGGCGAAACCGCCGATACACTTGCTGCCATTGATATGGCAAAATCAAAAGGAGCTACCATCATTGGTATTTGTAACGTAGTAGGTTCGTCGATTGCACGGGCTACCCATGCAGGCTCATACACCCATGCCGGACCCGAAATCGGGGTAGCATCAACCAAAGCTTTCACTTCGCAGGTAACAGTGCTTACCCTGTTGGCTCTTATGTTAGCTGAGAAAAAGGGCACCATATCAGCCTCGCGATATTACCGGATGCTTCATGAGTTCAATTCAATCCCTGAAAAGATTGAACGTACCTTGAAAGTGTAATGAGCAGGTTATGGAAATTGCCAAAATATTTTCAAACGTCAGCAATGCCCTGTATTTAGGAAGAGGCATCAATTTCCCTGTTGCACTTGAAGGTTCCCTTAAACTGAAGGAAATATCATACATACATGCCGAAGGGTATCCGGCAGCTGAAATGAAACACGGCCCCATCGCACTTATCGACGAAGAAATGCCGGTGGTGGTGATTGCCACACGTAAAGGTCAGTACGAAAAAGTTGTCAGTAATATAATGGAAGTAAAAGCCCGTAAAGGGAAAATTATTGCTATTGTTTCCGAAGGCGATGAGCAGGTCCGCGAACTTGCCGACTACCTGATCGAAATTCCGGAATGCGACGAACTGCTTGTTCCATTCCTGGCCACTATCCCTTTACAACTCCTTTCGTACCATATAGCCTTATTGCGCGGATGTAACGTCGACCAGCCACGTAACCTGGCGAAATCGGTGACGGTTGAATAGTGTATTTGTTAATTGATAATCTAAGGGCGTGGTTTTCATCACGCCCTTTTAGTTTCAGCACTGTCCATTTCGTTTTTCCCTGATTATAAGCAGTTTCTTACATCACACCCTTCAATTACAAAAAGGCATAACCCAGCATGCTGCCAGGCAACCCGAAGCCCGAAGGGCTTCAATCTCATTAACCATGGGTGCAACCCATCGTAGTACATAATGCACCGAACCACACGTGATACCCGATAACACAGCATACAGCAGTATAATATCTACTCCAACCCTCGTATACAGCTGAATAACATGACCCGAAGCCCGAAGGGCTTCAATCTCATTAACCATGGGCGCAACCTATGGTGGACACAATGGGTAGATCCAACCTTGCTGCCTGATAACTCAGCTTACAAGAGTACAACAACTAATCCAACCCTCGGATACAGCTGAATAACATAACCCGAAGCCCGAAGGGCTTCAATCTCATTAACCATGGGCGCAACCTATGGTGGACACAATGGGTAGATCCAACCTTGCTGCCTGATAACTCAGCTTACAAGAGTACAACAACTAATCCAACCTTCGGATACAGCTGAATAACTTAACCCGAAGCCCGAAGGGCTTCAATCTCATTAACCATGGGTGCAACCCATGGTGGACACAATGGGTAGATCCAACCTTGCTGCCTGATAACTCAGCTTACAAGAGTACAACAACTAATCCAACCCTCGGATACAGCTGAATAACTTAACCCGAAGCCCGAAGGGCTTCAATCTCATTAACCATGGGTGCAACCCATGGTGGACACAATGGGTAGATCCAACCTTGCTGCCTGAAAACTCAGCATACAAGAGTACAACACCTAATCCAACTCTCGTATACAGTTGAATAACGTATCCCGAAGCCCGAAGGGCTTCAATCCCATTAACCATGGGTGCAACCCATGGTGGACACAATGGATAGACCCAACCTTGCTGCCTGATAACTCAGCTTACATGAGTACAACAACTAATACCAACCTCGTATGCAGCTGAATAATATAGCCCGAAGCCCGAAGGGCTTCAATCTCATTACCCTTGGGTGCAACCCATGGCATGGGTGCAACCCATAGCACGACATGAATCAACGAACCGCTCTTAATACCGGATAACACAACATAAAGGTGTATAAAAGGCAACTCCAATCATGCATATATGAATCAGAATTAGAATAGGGAACATGAATAATCGGGATTCACCAATATTCAACCCCTCCGGGGTTGGGGATATACCCGATTTATAGCCATGCATTTCATGCATGGTTAGAGCTATTAAATCCTTTCAGGATTTCCAGTCTGCTTTGAAAACATACAGTATTATAAAAATAAAATAAAATCCCTAACTTTGAGGGGAATCCCTTAAAACACATAGTATGAGCACTTACACTCAAATTCTGTATCAGATAGTATTCAGCACTAAAAACCGGGAACATACCCTCATAAAACCTCATAGAGAAGAACTCTTTAGATATATGTGGGGAATATTGAAAAATAAAAATTGTCATCCTTATCAAATTGGAGGAGTAACGGATCATCTTCATATATTGACACATCTTCATCCCTCAGTTGCATTGGCTTCATTAGTAAAAGACATAAAGCTAGCAAGTTCAGAACATATAAAAGCATTAAGGCTCTTTCCGGCTTTTTATGGTTGGCAGGTAGGATACGGCGGTTTTACCTATGCATTTAAAGATAAGGACAATTTAATCAGATATATAAAAAACCAGGAAGAGCACCACAAAGAAAAAACATTCAAAGATGAATTATTAACCCTACTTAAAGAGCACGAAATTGAGTTTGATGAAAAATACTTCCTCTAATTATACATACGAGCCATTATCGTGGAAGTAAATTCTGAATAAAATGCTGCTACCAATAGAATACCCTGAAGCCCGAAGGACTTCAATCTCATTAACCATGGGTGCAACCCATGGTGGACACAATGGATAGAACCAACCGTGCTGCCTGATAACCAGCTTACAAGAGTACAACAACTAATCCCACTCTCGTATATAGCTGAATAACATACCCCGAAGCCCGAAGGGCTTCAATCTCATTAACCATGGGTGCAACCCATGGTGGACACAATGGATAGAACCAACCGTGCTGCCTGATAACCAGCTTACAAGAGTACAACAACTAATCCCACTCTAGTATACTAGCTGAATAACATACCCCGAAGCCCGAAGGGCTTCAATCTCATTAACCATGGGTGCAACCCATGGTAATACATAATATACCGAACTACTCTTAATACCGGAAAACACAGCTTAGAGGAGTATAACAACTCCCCCATATACTGCTGAATAACATACCCTGAAGCCCGAAGGACTTCAATCTCATTAACCATGGGTGCAACCCATGGTGGACACAATGGATAGACCCAACCTTGCTGCCTGATAACCAGCTTACAAGAGTACAACAACTAATCCCACTCTCGTATACAGCTGAATAACATACCCCGAAGCCCGAAGGGCTTCAATCTCATTAACCATGGGTGCAACCCATGGTGGACACAATGGATAGAACCAACCGTGCTGCCTGATAACCAGCTTACAAGAGTACAACAACTAATCCCACTCTCGTATATAGCTGAATAACATACCCCGAAGCCCGAAGGGCTTCAATCTCATTAACCATGGGTGCAACCCATGGTGGACACAATGGATAGACCCAACCTTGCTGCCTGATAACCAGCTTACAAGAGTACAACAACAATCCCACCCTCGTATATAGCTGAATAACATACCCCGAAGCCCGAAGGGCTTCAATCTCATTAACCAAGGGTGCAACCCATCGTATTACATAATGCACCGAACCACACGTGATACCCGATAACACAGCATACAGCAGTATAATATCTACTCCCAAGCCCGAAAGGGGTTGAATAAACACTCTACAGTCCGGGAAAATATATATCTCCCATAGTATCACCTCTTCAGGCCTTCGAATAATCCCTGTATATAAATACACCGTCATTAACTAACTATTTACTTCATTCACTTATCTGGAACAGTTCCATATTAACAATTGTGTAAAAAAAATTCGCTTTATTGTTATTTCAATAACAAAAAGAAATTAATTTTGCAGAAATTAATCACTTATGAATTTATCACACATCGAACACATCGGCATTGCAGTTAAAAGCCTCGAAGTCAGTATTCCATACTGGGAAAAAGTATTCGGACTAAAATGCTATGCCATCGAGGAAGTTGCCGACCAACGTGTAAAGACCGCCTTTTTTATGGTAGGCCAAACTAAAATCGAATTACTCGAAAGTACCGATCCCGAAGGGCCTATCGGGAAGTTCATCGAGAAAAAGGGTGAAGGAATTCATCATATAGCCTTTGCTGTCGAAGGAATCGATAATGCCTTGGCCGAAACCGAAGCCAATGGCATTCAGCTTATTGATAAACAGTCGCGTAAAGGTGCCGAAGGAATGAGTATCGGGTTTCTTCATCCGAAATCCACTTTCGGGGTGCTTACCGAACTGTGCGAAAATAAAAATAAATAAAAGCTGAAGGCCTGAAAAATTTCCGGCACTGATGTGAGTAGCAGTCTGAAAACAGAACTTTCACGTGCTTCCTCACAATCGGGAATACTTACACTAAAAATTAATCCCATTATACATAAACAGAATGGCAATCGAAGATAAGATCACCCAATTAATTGATAAGCAAGAACTTGCTAAGCTGGGTGGCGGACAAAAGCGTATCGACTCGCAACACCGCAAAGGCAAACTTACGGCCCGCGAACGCATCGACTTACTGCTCGATGACGGTAGTTTCGAAGAATTCGACATGTTTGTTTCACATCGCTGCACTGATTTCGGAATAGAAAATGAAAAATACCTCTCCGATGGTGTTGTTACCGGATACGGAACCATCGACGGAAGGCTTGTGTATGTGTTTTCACAGGATTTTACCGTTTTTGGCGGTTCCCTGAGTGAGATGTATGCCAAAAAGATTTGCAAGGTAATGGATCAGGCCATGAAAGTAGGCGCACCGGTAATCGGAATCAACGATTCGGGTGGAGCACGTATTCAGGAAGGAGTTCAGAGCCTTGCCGGTTATGCCGAAATATTCCAGCGCAACATCATGGCATCAGGTGTAGTACCGCAGCTCTCAGCTATATTCGGCCCCTGTGCCGGTGGAGCTGTTTACAGCCCTGCGCTCACCGATTTTATTATTATGTCGAAAACAAACAGTTATATGTTTGTTACCGGACCCAAAGTAGTAAAAACTGTAACCGGCGAAATAGTGACCGACGATGAACTGGGCGGAGCCATGGTACATGGAACCAAATCGGGAGTTTCGCATTTTATTGCCGACGACGAGCAGGAAGGTATTTCGTTGCTCCGCAAACTGCTAAGCTACCTGCCTCAGAACAATCTCGAAGACCCTCCTATTATGTCTTGCATGGATCCAATCGACCGGCTCGAGGAATCCCTCAACTATATTATTCCCGAAAATCCCAACAAGCCTTACGATGTTAAAGATATAATTTATGCTATTGCTGATAACAACGAATTCCTGGAAGTAGCACGACACTTTGCCCCGAACATCGTTACCGGCTATGCGCGTTTCAATGGCATGTCGGTAGGTATTGTTGCCAACCAGCCCAACTACCTGGCAGGTGTTCTCGATATTAATGCTTCGCGCAAAGCTGCCAGGTTTGTCCGTTTCTGCGATGCCTTTAATATCCCAATTCTTACTTTGGTGGATGTTCCGGGTTTCCTTCCGGGTACAGCGCAGGAATATGGCGGAATAATTATACATGGAGCAAAATTATTATTTGCCTATGGCGAAGCTACCGTTCCGAAAGTAACCATTATTCTTCGCAAAGCCTACGGTGGAGCCTATGATGTTATGAGTTCCAAACATTTACGCGGCGATATCAATTATGCATGGCCAACAGCCGAAATCGCCGTTATGGGGCCCAAAGGTGCTATTGAGGTACTGTATAATAAAAAGCTTGCCGAAATTGAAGATGTGAGCGAAAGGGAATCGCAGTTTAATGCTTACGCAGAAGAATACAAAAATAAATTTGCAAACCCTTACGATGCTGCCAGTTATGGTTTTATCGATGATGTTATTATTCCACGCAATACACGGTTCAGAATCATAAGGGCATTACAGGCGCTTTCCACTAAAAAAGACTCTAATCCACCAAAGAAACATTCAAACCTCCCATTATGATGCTATCAACGCTTTTAGTAGTAAAAGCCGGTGAACGTGTTGCCGGAAAAGCAGCTGAGGAATTTGGCAAAATGGATCCCACAGGGCTGGCAATGATCATGATTGCTATGATAGTTGTTTTTTCCTCCTTAATAATGCTTTTTCTCACATTCAAATACCTGGCAAAGATGTATAATCTCGACCTGAAAAAGCGTTTCAGGCGAAGCCGTCCTGACCTGGAGGTAACTGATGAAATTGAAGATATTACGGGAGAAACCGCCGCTGCCATATCGCTGGCGCTTAATCTTTACCATCAGCAACTGCAGGGCCTTGATGATGCCATAATTACCATTAAAAATGCTGCAAAAAAGTATTCCCCGTGGAGCTCAAAAATATACGGCTTACGCCGAACACCTAAATACTAGCAACATAAATACCGGCTCTAACTCATATACGCGTCGGAAATAATTTTAGCAAATGAAAAGATTCAAATTCACTATACACGGCAACGAATACGATACCGAAATCCTGAGTATCGAAGATAATACAGCTGAAGTAACCGTAAACGGTACTACTTATTCAGTTGAAATCGGGCAGGAATATAAATTGCTGAAAACACCCAAATTAGTGAGAAGCGTGGCTGTACCATCCACTGATTCACATCCTTCGGTTTCAAAAACAGCTAGTCCTTCAGGCCCTAAGGGTACAGGAAGTATTAAATCACCGCTTCCCGGTGTGATACTCGAATTGTACGTTCGCGAAGGCGATTCGGTTAAAATAGGCCAGAAACTGCTGATGCTCGAAGCTATGAAGATGGAAAATAACATTACTGCCGATAAGGAAGGACGAATAGTATCACTAAAAGTTGGCAAAGGTGATAGTGTTATGGAAGGTGATATTCTTATTGTAATCGGGGAGTAAAAGCATGGAGACTACACAGAATTTCTGGACATTTATGTCCGACCACTTAATGCAATTTGTTGGGTATACTGCTTTTGCTAATGTAACTGCCGGACATTTGGTTATGATCCTGATCGGGCTCATATTTATTTACCTGGCCATTGCAAAAGAATTCGAGCCTATGTTACTCATTCCGATAGGATTCGGAATACTCATAGGTAATGTACCATTCTGGGGTGCCGAACATATACTCTCAGGAGACCCCAGCAACCTGCAAATTGGGGTTTACCAGAACGGCAGTGTTATGAACTACCTGTATTTTGGAGTACGCTATGGAATTTACCCGCCACTGATCTTCCTGGGTATTGGTGCCATGACTGATTTTTCGGCCTTGATATCCAATCCAAAACTTATACTGATAGGGGCTGCCGCACAATTGGGTATTTTTGCAGCGTATGCAATCGCCCTGGCACTCGGTTTCAGCCCGGCCGAAGCTGGTGCTATTGGTATTATTGGAGGTGCCGATGGCCCAACCGCTATTTTCCTATCCTCGAAGCTCGCTCCTGAACTGGTAGGTGCTATTGCCGTATCAGCATATTCATACATGGCTTTGGTACCTGTTATTCAACCGCCTATTATGCGTTTGTTAACCACTCCGAAGGAGCGATTGATCCGAATGAAACCTCCACGCAGCGTTTCGAAACTCGAAAAAATTCTATTCCCGATTATTGGTATGCTCTTCACCTGTTTTATTGTACCATCGGGCTTACCCTTGCTCGGTATGCTTTTCTTCGGAAACCTTTTAAAAGAAAGCACCGTTACCAAGCGTTTGGCTGATACAGCTAAAGGACCGCTGATTGATATTGTAACCATACTGATTGGTGTTACTGTTGGAGCCTCAACACAGGCTACTACTTTTCTAACGGCAAAATCAGTTGGTATATTTGCACTTGGAGCTTTTTCCTTCGTTATTGCCACAACCGGCGGAGTTCTTTTTGTAAAGCTTATGAACGTCTTTTTAAAAGAGAAGGATAAGATTAATCCGCTTATTGGAAATTCAGGCGTTTCGGCTGTACCTGACAGTGCCAGGGTATCGCAGGTAGTAGGTCTTGAGTACGATAAAACCAACTACCTCCTGATGCACGCTATGGGCCCGAATGTTGCCGGAGTAATTGGCAGTGCTGTTGCAGCAGGTATAATGCTTAGCTTCCTGTTTTAATAATGAGTAAAAAAACAATCTAATATCAAAAAAAGCTCCGGAAATCCGGGGCTTTTTTTATTTTTACAAAGCATAACATCAACAGTTTATTTTTCATAATACCCTCTTTATATGCTTATTATAGGAATTGCAGGCGGCTCAGGATGCGGCAAAACCACAGTTGTACGCGAAATTATCAAGCGATTACCTAAAAATTCGGTGACAGTTATCCCCCAGGATGCTTATTATTGGGATAACGGGCATCTTTCACCCGAAGAAAAACTTAAAATTAACTTCGACCATCCTAATTCCATTGAATGGAACCTTCTGGTAAAACAGCTTGATATCCTGAGCAGGGGCGAAAGCATCGAGATGCCAGTGTATTCATATATCGATTGCGCCAGGCTCGCCGAAACGGTTATGATTGAACCACGCAAAGTTGTTATAGTGGAAGGAATTCTTATTTATAATGACACGGAATTGGTAAAACGGATGGATATAAAAATATTCGTTGATGCCGAAAGCGACGAAAGACTGATGCGGATAATAAGGCGCGATACCGTTGAACGTGGACGTGATGCCATGCAGGTTCTTGATCACTACAACCGTTGGGTAAAGCCTATGCACCTGCAGTTTATTGAACCCACCAAGCGAAATGCCGATATAATCGTTCCACAGGGGGGCGAAAATAAGGTCGCCATTGAAATTATCGCTTCGCGTATTAAAATGAAATTAGACTCCGGCGATTAATCTGTTATGGGATACCGTCTCATGTTTTAGGCTCTGTTTCAGCAAATTGCGCGAATACAATTGCACTTATTTAGGTTCCGGGTGCCAGGTCCGGGTCCGGGTGCCGGATATACGGGGATTATCTTACAAGTATATATGTCTCAGCTCTGAACAAATGACGGAAGTGTCACGGAACATGTCCCGCTATCGGGTGGGAACCATCATTTTATAGAGTTCACTAATTATTCTCTTTTCTGCAATCTTATCAAACCAAACCCATTATTATATCCATAATAATGCCCGCTCATTACTAACCGCCTCCGGATTTGTTTATTCAAAAATCCTGCTATTCGTTATCCGAAGCAAACCATTCGGCATAAGAGGTAACTGTTTCGCGCAGAAGTAAATGGTGAAGTTTTACAGATGCCGGCAGCTCACTTTTAAGTCGTGATGCAAAATCGATAAGCATATTTTCGCTGGTAGGCTGATAATCAACCAATATGATCCTTCCGAAAAATTCAGCATTAAAATTTTCGAAATCGCGGACCGATTCACGGTTAAGTACCAGTGCATGGTCAAAATCATCCACAATACACGATCGCACAATCTTTTTAAGATCGCCGAAATCCATCACCATTCCAAGTTTGGGCGATGAGGTGTCCTGTATCGGAACTCCTGTTACCGTTACCAGCAGTTCGTATGAATGCCCGTGAATATTCCGGCACAAGCCATCATAACCTTTGAGGGCATGCGCCATTTCAAATTTGAACTCTTTTGTAAGTCGGATGGTTTGCAAATGCTTGTGTATTAATGTTAGCAATTAAAAATTTGGGACGTTCGCTTTTCGGGAGCAGCAAGCCTGACAAGGAAACAGTGTTTCGTTATCGCTTAATAATGCGGGCCTGGTAAAGTGTATGAAAGTTGTTAGTTGCAAGCCTTATAATGTAAAAGCCTGCTGGTACATTTTCCAGATTCAGTATAGCCTTATCGCCCGAAACGGTTAATGGGGCAAATACCGGTGCTCCTGTTGAAGAATAAACAGCAAAGAAATTGTTTTGTTGATTGAATTCAGGAGGTAAAGTTATGTTACAATTCGAAGCAACCGGATTAGGATAAACCTGTAAAGCAATTTGTGCCGGCTCATCAAAAATACCTGCATTGGTACCCCATATATTATTGGCATATTCGGGATGATCAATAAAAGGGTTGCGGTTTTGCTGGTAAGCATACACGGCGTTATTTCGGTCAATTTCCTTCTGCGAAACAGGATCCTGCTGAGCCCATAACAACAACATTGCCTTGGCCCATGGTTTAAACTGCGAACCTGTTACCATATCGCTTCCGGGCCAGCCACTATCCTCCTTGTAATACCGGGTAGCCATATAAAAATAATTACGGGCAAAGTCGCCTTTATACTCATCGCGGGGTTCGAAAACAGTGCCCGAATATCCCGGTGTTGCGCACGAGCCGACCTTTGATCCATTCTGCGAAGTCCAGGTGGCTGTACCCACTTCGCCAAAAGGATAATTCGAACGACGGCCGTTTACATACCCATCAGTTGCAACAATATGAAACAAATCGGTGTACATAGGGTTTCCATCGTTAAACCAGCTCTTGGGCCATGAGTGCTCACGGTTGTAGCAGTCACTTTCGCCGCTGTACGATCCGCACTGATCGGTTACAAACACATATTCATAAGGGGGTGTTCCGTTCGGAATGTCCGAATACATATCCCATACTTTACCGTTCGCCTTTTTATCGGTAGTTTTAAAAGCAGTCCATATGGTGGTATAGGAAATAGCATTGTGATTATCAATAATGTCGTGAAGGATTTGTTGCAATTCAGTACCCATTTTACCTGCAGCGCCATTATAATATCCTGGCGGAATCTGGGCGTTGGTTATAAAAGTGGTTGCCAGCAGCAGCAAGGTAAGTAAAGTACTTTTCATGGAATTCGATTTATTGATAAAAGTGTGTTAATTCGGTATTATGGTATGTTTTATTGGAGATATTACTGTTTTCGGCAAGGCGAATAGCCGGGTATCATTCATTTAGTTAAAACGCTGAAAGGTTTAATGTCAGCTTAATAGCAGCGGAGAGCATGAGCAGTCCGCCAACAGGACCAAGCCTGAGCTTTAATGCTGCATTGCCCATACTGCCAGCCAGAATAATGGCAGCGATAATACCCACCAGCAATATGATCCCAACCAGGAACCAATGCAGGTAAGGTTGTTGCGAAAGCAGCCCTATGGCAATACCAATGGCGAGAGCAGTTACGCCTTCGGCAAGGGCGGCAAAAGAGGCAACCCGGCTATCGGAATAGTCGAATGCTTTTTCCTGCTGTTGTGTGCGGATTCCTGTAAGCAAAACTTTAAGGCCGAAAATAAAAAGTATGCTGAGGCTGATCATCATATTCACTCTTACTTCGAGGCTGCCTGTTTTGTAGCCTATCCATATTCCGGTTCCCGCCATTAAAAACTGAATCACGAACATCGCGGCAGCATAAGCTACTTTGCCCGAAAACGGCTTTCCCACCAACGACATACCGGCATTCAGGTATACCATCCACGAATTAAAAACCAGTGCCACAGCAATTACTATCGTTTCGAATGTATTCATGTGAAACTATGCTTTACTATTGCCCGCTAACATACACCAGCAATGCTATTTTTTCGAGATATTCCCGATCCGTTTCATCAAATGAATCAAACGATTCACTATCGATGTCGATTACAGCTTTTATATCTCCGTCAGGATTAAATACAGGAACTACAATTTCGGAATTGGAACGCGAATCGCAGGCTATATGACCGGGAAATTTATGCACATCGGGAACAACAATGCTTTTATTGAGCTTAACGGCTTCGATGCATACCCCGGAGCCTTTGAGCACCTGGCAGGCCAGTGGCCCCTGGTAAGGCCCCACAATCAGCGTATCGCCATGCACAATATAGAAGCCACACCAGAAAAAGTAATCGAACTTATGCTTTAGTACCGCAGTTACTGTAGCCATCCTGGCAACAGGGTCATTGGTTTTTGTCAGCAATCCTTCGAGTTGTGTAATGATGCGCTGGTAGCGCCCTTCTTTTTTCGATTTGTCCATTCATGAAAAATAGCCGGTAAAGATACAAACTATCAGCGAAACCATTCTTTTTTCTTTAGTGAATCATAAGCAATTTAAAAACAACAGGGGAAGTGCTGTTTTTCACAACGCTTCCCCCGGGCTTTATGCTTAATTTGAATTGTACTGTCAGACCCTCTTTAACTTAACGGTGAAATGCCTCAGTATAGGAGCCTCTGTTTCAATAGCCATTCCTTTCGTGATGGAGAGCCTCCGTTCGAAAACATTACCCATAGCGACAGCTACATAATTCATGTGGTCGTTGGTATAGGTACGCCGTGGAACAGCAAGCCTGAGTAATTCAAGTGCCGGATATCGGTTTTCGCGGGTAACAGGGTCGCGGTCGGCCATAATGGCTCCGATTTCAACGCCCCTCACCCCTGCTTCGATATACAATTCCACTGCCAGGGTTTGAGCCCTGAACTGCTCCTTTGGCATATGAGCCAGCACCATACTGGCATCAACAAATATCGCGTGCCCACCATAGGGTTGCTGCACCGGTACTCCGAAATCTGTTAATTTCTGACCCAAAATGGCTACCTGTCCGACTCTCGATTTCAGGTAGTCGAACTCAGTGGCTTCGTATAATCCCTGGGCAATAGCATTCAAATCGCGGCCCGCGAGTCCGCCATAGGTTAAAAAGCCTTCGAACATAATATTGAATACCGAAGCTTTCCGAAAGAGTTCGGCATCGCGCAGGGCAATAAATCCGCCTATGTTCACTATAGCATCTTTCTTGCTGCTCATCGTCATACCATCGGCATACGAAAACATTTCGGCCACTATTTCGCGTATACTTTTATGCTCCTGTCCCTGTTCCCTTGTTTTTATAAAATATGCATTCTCGGCAAAACGTGCCGAATCATAAATTACAGGGATGTTGTATTTTTCGGCCAGTAGTTTTACGCCCTTCATGTTAGCTAACGAAACCGGCTGCCCTCCCGACGAATTACAGGTTATTGTTACTATAATCATCGGTACCTGCTCACGTGGGTATTTTTTAAGTACATCCTCAAGTTTCCCAAGATCAATATTCCCTTTGAAAGGATGAAGTACAGTTGTATCGAAAGCTTCATCAATTGTACAATCAATGGCTACGGCCTTACGGAATTCGATATGGCCTTTGGTAGTATCGAAATGTGAATTCCCGGGCACTACATCGCCTTCTTTCACCATGGCGCTAAAAAGCACATTTTCGGCAGCGCGCCCCTGGTGCGTGGGCAGGAAATGATCAAAGCCCAGTAAATCTTTTATTGCCGACTTCAATTTGAAGTATGAAGATGCACCGGCATAACTTTCGTCGCCAAGCATCATCTCGCTCCACTGTTTATCGCTCATAGCTCCTGTACCCGAATCGGTAAGCAGGTCGATAAACACCTGGTCGCTCCTAAGGTTAAAGAGGTTAAAGCCTGCATCTTTTATCCATTGTTCGCGTTGTTCGCGTGTACTGCAGCGGATGGATTCCACCATTTTTATTCTGTATGGTTCTGCAAAAGGTAATTCCATGTCGATAGTGATTACGAAAAATAAAAAAGAATTGTTCAATTCATCAGGTATTCGATTAATTGAATTCGTCCCGATTCTTTAAGTTCCTGAATATCCACTTTTTATATCCTAACATAATGGTAAGATGTATATTACATTGTTGCGAAGTGCCAAATATACATTATTTTGTTACAAATCGTGAAAAAGCAAACTTTGTATAAAAAAATATTTCCGTGTTATCTTCCATCCCTTACATTATATCACCAAAAAAGCAAAATCGATACAGCAAATTTTTCATATTGTTATTTAATTCCGGTTGGCTTCACATCGGCCAAGCAAGCAACAGACAAGGGAATATTATAGCCAGCATTTCCAAGCATAATACTGTTCCGGAATTCTATGTTATTTTTCAATAAGCCCCTGTAACTTTTAATACGGCAATTACGTCATAGCTATCAATGGAAGTAATCACTTTATCTTCCATTCAACTTATTGAAATCACATGGTATGAAAAAGTTAATCATTTTCGGGGTCTTTGTTTCGGGCATGGCTATTTTACTGCTAACACAAGGTTGTATCGGAGTAATCAGCAATGATTATAACCGCATTTACGGAAATGGTGAAGTAATAAGCCAATCGCGGCAGCTATCGGGGAGTTTCGAAAAAATATCGTTGGCCGCCGATTTCGATGTGGTTGTAACACCATCTATTCGCGACAGCATATACCTGGAAGCCGAATCGAACATTCTGCCGTATGTTATTACTGTAATCGAAGGGAACAGGCTTGTATTGCGCACAACCAACAGTACTACCCTCATCAACCATCAGCCGGTGAGGATTCATGTTTTTGCCCGCCAAACCAACGCACTCGATGTTTCAGGATCAGGCACCATTCGCTCCGACAGCTTACACACCAACCTTTTGGATATCACCATTTCGGGGTCGGGTTCCATAAAAGCACCTGTATATGTTCAGGAGCTGAAAGCTACTGTTTCAGGTTCGGGCGATATTGAAGTATGGGGACTTGCTGAAAACTCAGAATATACAATTTCGGGATCGGGAAACATTAAATCGTACCTGCTTTCGCAACAGGATTGCATTTCGACGATATCAGGCTCGGGGAATATTTATGTTTCGGCATGGAATACCCTGGATGCAACTATTTCGGGAAGCGGATCGGTTTATTACAAAGGAAATCCTTTAGTGAAGGTTAAAATCAGTGGTTCCGGTAAGGTAATACCCGGATAACTTTTTATTTTGCAATTCCGCTTATCCTCTATATATACTCACCTGCCAGGGTACTTTTATCCCGGCAGGTTTTTTCTGTTATATTCAATTATAAATATTTGAAAAATACGGTATTTGTATGCTGTAATCTGTATTTTTGCATTACTAATCTTCTTCTTTTCCAGCCGTTTTTACAACTTCTCATCCTCAATGGCCAACCGTATATATGCCGACCGTAAAATAGTGATTATCACAACCTTCCTGGTTATCGGTTTTATATACCTGGTTCGCTTATTTTACATACAGGTTATCGACCGGAGTTATACCCTATCGGCCAATAACAATGTGTTGAGGTATGTAACTCAATTTCCGGCACGCGGATTAATATACGACCGCAACGGGAAATTACTTGTATATAACGAGGCTGTTTACGACCTGATGGTTATTCCGAAGCAGGTAAAGAATGTTGACACCGCTGAATTGTGCCGGCTGCTCGATATTTCCATTGAAGGCTTTAAGGATCGATTGAAAAAAGCCCGCGACTACCATCCCATGCTGGCATCGCCGTTTGAGAAACAAATTTCGAAAGAAACATACGGTTATATTGAGGAAAAGCTTTACCGGTACAGTGGATTTTTTGTACAGCCGCGTACCCTGCGAAAATACCCTATGTCGATAGGAGCGCATCTGTTAGGGTATATTGGTGAGGTAACACCGGCGCAGGTCGAAAAAATACCTTATTACAAACAAGGCGATTACATCGGAATAAGTGGTATTGAGCGTGCTTACGAATCGGATTTACGTGGAATAAAAGGATTAAAAATTCGTATGGTCGATGTGTTTAACCGCGATGTAGGCAGTTTCGAAAACGGTCGGTACGATACTGCATCGGTTATGGGTGGCGACCTTTATACTGGCATTGATGCTGATTTACAGCAATACGGCGAAAAACTCATGGCAAACAAACGGGGTAGCGTTGTTGCGGTTGATCCGGCTACGGGCGAAATCCTTTGTTTCCTTTCCAGCCCGGGTTATGATCCTAATCTGCTCGTTGGGCGGGTTAGGGGTAAAAATTTCGCAGCACTCAATAAGGATCCGATCAAGCCATTATTGAACCGCGCTATTATGGGGCAATATCCTCCGGGCTCTACATTTAAGATGGCTAACGATATGGTTGGCCTGCAAATGGGAGTTATCACCAAGGAAACACGCTTTTCGTGCCAGGGATTTGGCTCATCGCCCATACGCTGTACCCATAGCCATGTATCGCCGCTTGATGTTTACACAGCCATACAGCAGTCGTGCAATCCGTTTCACTGGCAGGTTTTCCGTGCTATTATGAATGACCAGGATTACGAAACCAACAAGGAACGCTACGACGTTTGGCGAAATCACCTTATGAGCATGGGTTTCGGACGTACATTAAATACCGACCTGGCATTTGAGCTGAAAGGCAACCTCCCTCCTTCCGATTACTTCGACAGGTTATATGGAAAAGGCAGCTGGAATTCCATGACTATTCGTTCGCTTTCGATAGGGCAGGGAGAAATACTTTCCACTCCCCTGCAATTGGTGAATTATGCTGCCATTGTTGCAAACCGGGGATTCTTTTATCCTCCTCATGTAGTAAGGTCAATCGGAAACGAAAAGAATAAAACGAAATTTTCGTCACAAAAAAATATTCCGACAATTGATGTGGAATATGTTGATGTAGTGCGCGACGGGATGATTGAGGTATTTGAAGGTTCGCATGGTACTGCAAGAGCTTACAAACTCGATAGCATCACCATGGCAGGCAAAACAGGTACTGCCGATAACCCTCATGGGAAACCACATTCCAATTTCATAGCTTTTGCACCGGTAAATAATCCGCGAATAGCCATCTGTGTAATTGTCGAGAATGCAGGGTATGGCTCAACTTATGCCGCTCCTATTGCCAGTTTACTGATTGAAAAATATATCAACCGGAAAGTGAAGCGCAAAGACCTTGAAGATCGAATGATAAATGCTAATCTTTTAAACAATTGAGAGAACAAAAAGGCATATTTCAGCATATTGACCGCACCCTGGTGTTTTTATACCTGGTACTGGTACTTATGGGATGGTTTAATATTTATGCCGCCGTTTATAACGACGAGCACGCCAGCATATTCGATTTATCGCAGTCGTATGGCAAACAGATGCTATGGATTGTAACCTCACTGGTGCTTGCATTCCTGGTAATACTTACCGATGCCAAATTTTTTAATGCTTTTGCATACCCCATCTATATAGGAACCATACTGTTACTGGTAGTTGTATTGTTTTTCGGAAAGGAGATTTCAGGTTCAAAATCGTGGTTTCAGATTGGAGGTTTCGCCCTGCAGCCTGCTGAATTTGCAAAATTTGCCACCAACCTGGCATTGGCGCATTTTCTGAGTGCCTTAAATTTTGACCATCGGAAGCGGAAATCGCAAATCATTCCATTGATAATCATGGCAATTCCGGCATTACTTATACTTCTCCAAAACGATACCGGTTCGGCTATAGTTTATGCTTCGCTGGTTTTGGTGCTTTACCGGCAGGGCATGCCCGGTATTTTACTTTTATCAGGCGTTGGTGTGGCTGTACTTGCTATTATGGCCTTATTGTTTAACGAGTATATTGTGATTGCAATAATTGCAGTTCTGATAGCAGGTTTTGCCTTTTTCATACGTCGAAACCGTCGTAACCTGCTTTCGCTTATAGGTATTTTTGTCGTGGCATCCATGTTCGTTTTAAGTGTTGATTATGCTTTCGAAAACATACTCGAACCGCATCAGAAAACACGTATTAATGTGTTGCTGGGCAACGAAATTGACTTAAAAGGAGCCGGGTACAATGTAAACCAGTCGAAAATTGCCATTGGCTCGGGCGGATTATGGGGAAAAGGATACCTGAACGGCACACAGACTAAATTCAATTTTGTGCCCGAGCAGAGTACCGATTTTATATTTTGTACAGTTGGCGAAGAATGGGGATTTGCAGGTTCACTGGTAGTTGTGCTGTTATACCTTGCCTTGTGTGTGCGAATTATTTTGACCGCCGAGCGACAACGCTCGGATTTCAGCCGGATTTACGGGTATGGCGTAGCATCCATACTATTCTTCCACTTCTTTGTTAATATTGGCATGACGATAGGGCTGATGCCGGTAATCGGGATTCCCCTGCCGTTTTTCAGCTATGGAGGATCTTCGCTCTGGGCATTCACTATTCTGCTGTTCATTTTTATTAAACAGGATGCCAACAGGCTGCAACTGGTTTAACAATCAGGGTTTATTATTGTGAATTATCCCGGCGCTTCAGGAGCGTTTTCGCATTAGCCATGTTAATTACCGCCTGAAGTTCGCATTGCATTGCTATGCTAATACAATAAAACGATTCAGCGGTATTGATTTAAAAGTGACTATCGTTCGGTGAAATATAATTTATACCTATTACATAAATAATCCGATACAGCATACAGGCAGTTGTATTTCTGTTTACCATACCTTGAGTTAACACTTAAGGAAAGGCCTGGAATACAGAAACCCATAGTTTACCCTCATTAACATCGGGAACAGTACATAAAAAAAGCCGCTCCTGTTTCGAAGCGGCTTTTCTAAAATCTAATCTGAATTTTCTTTTAAAAGAACATCAGCCTGTTATCTTTTATCTCAGCTTTTTCCTGGAGGATATTGGATAGCATACCTGCACGGCCCTGGAAGTAAAGAGCCATCTGTTTCTTCTGATTTTCGTAATCGGTGGTGGCAGGAGCCTCTTTCATCGTTTCGAGAATAAATACATACACTCCCTGCTCTCCCTGGATAGGTCCGTTGAGTTTATCCTTAGCAGCTGCAAAAATTTCGCCGGTAAGTTTAGCCTCATGACCGTAATTAGGGATATTAGCGCTCTGGAATGAAACATCTACAGTATCAATCTTGATATTCGGGAACTCCTGTATGAGTGCATTCACATCTTTGAGTTTTGCAAACTGGTTGTTCACTTTTTTAATGAGGAACTCAGCTTTTTTCTCGCGTATTACGAGAGGTTTTATCGACTCTTTTAAAGCTTCGAGTGGAACGAAGCCTTTTTCAATTTTCTCTTTTAAAGCAGCAACCACATAGATTCCTTCAACATCGAAAACATTCGATACAGCGCCTTTATCGGTTTCCTCGTTAAAGGACCAACGTACAACTTCGCGGGCAGTTTTCAACCCGGGAATGGTATTTTCCGCTTCGGAGAGTCTGTCAGCACTACGAAGGTTTAAGCCCTGGTCCTTAACAGCCTTTTCGAATTTCTCAATTGTATTGTTTGCTGCAGCAAAAGTACTTGCTTCGTTGTATATATTTTCGATGGTTTTGGTTCCCGGTTCCATTGTGAAATCGACACTGGCAACTTTTATTTTTGTTGACAGATCTTTTTTGCCGGCAACTTTAATAATATGATACCCAAACTGGGTTTCCACCTTTTTAATATCGCCAACTGTTCCTTTTAATACTGCCTCGTTAAACTCAGGTACCATGGCGCCATCAGCAAACCAGCCGAGGTCGCCGCTTTTTGCTTTTGCAACCTGGTCGTCGCTGAGGGTAGCAGCTAAAACATCGAACATTCCCGCGTTTGTTTTTACGACATTCATAATACTATCGGCTAATTTCTCAGCAGCCTCGCGTGTACGTGTGGCTTCTTTAACCGGAGTACCTGCATAGGAAACAAGAATATGACTTGCTTTTAGCGAATCAGGTTTGGCCTGCTTATCAACAACTTTAAAAATCCGGTACATTCCGTTATCTTCTATTGGCTGCATTACCTGGCCAACAGGAGCATTGAAAAGCATTGAATCAAGCATTGGATCGAAGCTGCCGCGTTTACGCCAGCTGCTGTCGTAACGTGTATCGGAAATGGAGTTTACAAAACCTGCAACATCTTCAGCAACCAAAAATTCGTCGTATGCTTTCTGGATATTTGTTTTTAACAGAACGATGTCTTCTTCCGACATTTTAGGTTCGAACAATACGTACTGGAGGTTGCGAACGGGCCTGTCCTGTTTGTACCTGTACTGATTTTCCTTATAGTATTTCTCGTAATCAGCATCTGTTACAGTAACAAGGCTATCGGGAACCAATTGATAACGCATACCGGCAACACGTACTACGGCCATTGCATTCGACTCAATGTAATTGCGTTTTGCCAGGGCGGTTGGAGTATAAAAAGCCTTTGTTATCAGGTTGTTGTATTTGGTTGATAGCCTGTCGGCCTTGATAGCTTTTTCCATCATAAGGTAGCGCTGTTTCATTTCAGGAGCTACCTGCTCGGGATTGTCGAGGTTTTGAAGGAAATTATTCACTGCTTTTTGATCGAACTGCCCGGAATTAGGATCGGTAAAACTCTGAACAATATATTGGTGAGGGTTATTGCCCCTGATAAGGTCATCAAGTTCCTCGATTGAAACGGTAACGCCAAGAATTTCATATTGCTTGGTCAGTACAATTTCGTTTACCACTTGCTGCCAGGTTTGCTGACGTAACTGGAAATTTTCCTCAGCTGTGAGATTATCCTTCCCGCTATTAGCCTTCTGCAGTTCAACATTTTCGTCAACTTTCTTGTTGAATTCGGTGATTGCAAGCTTTTCGCCAGCAATAACACCTACTGTATTGCTTTGCTTGGTGCCTTTGCGTTGAAAGTCGCTAAGCACAAAAAGTAAAAGTGCAACACCAATAATTCCAACAAGTAACCAGTAACGTTTTCGTATTTCGCCAATAATTGCCATTTGATTGTATTTTATAGTTTTGTGAAAAGAGGTGCAAATTTACAATAATTCCTCAGTTGGAAAAATTATTTTTTTATTCGGGCTGCCTGAAACCGGAAATGAAAGCCTTTAATAATGAAATCGTTACCGCCAAGGTGCCTGTAACTGCTAATTCGCTTGAAAAAGTGTGTATATCCGGAGCTAAAAATAAATATGCTGACTATTCGATTTTTAGCAGCACTTTATCAATCCGGCTTCCTGTTGCTTCGAGGATTGTAAATGTAAACCGCTCAATACGTATCTGTTCGCGGATTTCGGGGATACTCTGGTTATGGCTCAATATTAATCCTGCCAGGGTTTCATATTCGTCGGATTGTGGCAGGTTCAGCGCATATTCCTGGTTGAGGTAATCGATTTCGAGCCGTCCGGCCAGAATAAACTCATTATCGCTGTTTTGCTTTTCGACCAGTTCATCCACATCAAATTCGTCCTGTATTTCGCCAAAAATCTCTTCGATCAAATCCTCTACCGAAACCATTCCGGCTGTACCACCAAACTCATCAACCACAACGGCAACACTCCGCCGCTGGCTTATCATCATATTCAGTACCTTACTGGCTGAAATTGTTTCGGGCACAATAATCACCGACCTCACAATAGATTTTATATCCTTAGGCTTGCCGAAAAAATCGTACAAATGCACATAACCTGTCAGGTTATCAATACTTTCCCTGTACACAGGTATTTTCGAATGCTGCGATTCAACAAATAAATTCTGCAGATCGTTTATACTGGTATTTTCGTCGGTTGCCACAATTTCGTTTCGGGGAACCATGCATTCGCGTACTTTGGTTGTATGGAAATCGCGCACATTCTGTATCATCTGTATTTCGGACGACTCTTCGACCTGTGCTGCCGACGGATTATAAAGATCGCGTATATACTCATCGAAATCGATGGATGAGAACTGATACCTTACTGTACCTGTTTTTATACCCAGCACATACCGCATTATTATCTCCGACAGCCCCAGGAAGAAATACATGAAAGGATAGAGAATAAGGTACACAAGGTAAACGGGTACAGCGAAAAAGCTAAGCAGTCCGTTAGGGTTAAGCCTGAAAAGAATTTTAGGTAAAAACTCAGCAGTAATGAGTATAAGAATAGTCGACACCAGGGTTTGAAGGGTTAAAATGATGCCGTCGGAATTGAAGTTTACGGGTAAAAGTCCGTGCAAAACCGGCTCGAGGATGGCTGCGGCAGCGATACCATAAATAACGAGTGAAATGTTATTACCCAGAAGCATGGAGCCGATAAAACGCGAAGGGTTTTTTACAAATCCCGACACCAGCCTTGCCGACAACAGGCCTTTGCCTTTTTCGAGCTCAATGCGAAGTTTGTTGGAACTTACAAAAGCTATTTCAATCCCCGAGAAAAATGCGGAGAAAGCCAGGGTTAAAGCAATTATCAGATAATTATTCATCGGTATTCAGCAAAAGCAATATTGCAGGCAGTTAGACCTGAAAAAATGCATTGTAAAAAGTATATATCCGGTGCAGTACAATTCATAATTCAGGATATGAAGGATAGGTGGTAACAAAGGTAAGGTTACTGTCGCTACTATTTGTTCTCATTCACAAAAATAGTACCTGATACATTACGGATAACCCAGTTATCAAAGAGTTCGTCCGATTCCATACCTCTGCCGGTAATGATTTTATCGGGCTGTGTTATTTTCACGAACTCCTCGGTCGAAACTTTTTTCATATTCCGGTCGAACAGCAGGCTTTCGGTATTGAGTTGTTCGTGTTTCTGGAAATTTTTTATTACTACGTTTCCCCTTGCTTGCATGGTTCGGCGGCTATCCCAGCTGATTCCATAATTGGCGGTAAGTTCCGACTTAGGCTGCATTAACGAATCGTAAAATATAATTCGCAGGCCTTCGGGGAATTCGGTATAGGCATCGCGTTTCTGGAAACTGATCATTTTGGGTGCAGTAAGTTCGAGGGTTGGCATACCCATTTCACTTTGTTTTACCTTAACATTTAATATGGTGACATCAGGTATTGAGTCCTTTGCAGTTAGCTTTACCACCGCCATCATATCGTTTTCGCACGAAAAAAGCATTGTTGCCATCATAATAACAACAATGCTGTATGAAATCCTGTGTAAATTAATTGCAGATAATTTCCTGCTTATCATCATATAAGGGTGAAATTTAACGGGCAGCCCTGACGATGGTGGATTCGCCTATCCAGCAGCCTACATTGTAACTGCTGCCTTCTTTCACGTCGTTAAAGAACAATCGTTCGCGTGTGGGGAAATACGCCGAATAAATAGCAATGCTTTTATTCGCATCATCAGCAACAGATGGATCAACATTACGTGCCTGAACAAATTTATCAACAGCAGCCCAGTATCCGGCCCTTGATCCTATTTCGTCGCCCCCTCCACATCCGGAAGCGCTTGCTGCATACATATTACCAATAAGGATATAGCATTTGCCATCGGAAGGATTGACAGCGAGCGATTTTAAAGCGTACGAACGGGCTTCGCTGTAACGTTTCTGGTCGTAATTAATCTTGGCAAGGTAATATAAGGTTATCCCTTTGCGTGTGTCATCGAGGTTAGGAATCGACTCAACAAAATAGCTTTCGGCTTTTGAAATATCACCTTTTATCAGGCTCAGTTTACCCATGAGGTAAGCCGATTGGCCTGAAGGACGGGCTTTGTGCAGATTTTCGGTTGCCAGGTAAAACAATTCGCGATCGGTACAATCCTTTTTATCGAGCAAGCGGGTTATTTTTTTCAGAAGCAGGGTGTCATTTGGCGATTGATTGAATTTTTTGGTGTATATTTTTTCAATTTCATCGCATGTTGCGTAAGGCTCGAACTGGGTATCGAGTAAGGTTATTACTTCTTCCCAATTTGCAATTTCTTTCGCATCGCCTTTTATATACTCCATTTTACGATCGGCAAGGTCACCAAGCTTATCGTAAGCTTCGGCTATGGAGTCAACCGGAAACCTTTTACTCTGAACCAGGTTACTCACATTAATAAAATACCTCGACACGGTAATAGCTTCGCTCTCAAGGCCTTCGAGTTCAATTGATTTGCGCAATAGATTGTAAACTCTCATAGTATCCGATGGCCTGTAGTACTCCAGTTCCAGCCCCTGTCGGCCCATTACCATGCCAGCACGGCTATAAGGAGAATCGCCGAAATACTGTATGCGCTGATCATAAATCATCATTATGGTATCGATATAGGCATCCCGTATTTTCTTGCTTTTTGCATCAGCAAGTTTTGTGCTCATCATCCTTACACCGTCGATGTAAACATTCTGACTTGCAAGGGGGCAGTTGTTAAAAACCCACCTCCAATGTGGCAATGCATCTGTATAGCTGTCCTGTTTATAAAACTCACGGTAAAGAGATGTGTGAGTAATGCATTGAATGCTGTCCTCACCGTATTTTTTCATTGTTTCCTGCGCCTTAATCTGGCTGACAGCCATAGTAAATACAGCTGTAAAGATCAGAGCAATTTTAATATTTTTCATTTTAGTATTGTATTATTATTCCTTATTCAAGTTTGTTAGTTGAAGCGTCGTTTCAGGAACCATCGCTCCTGCAGAGCTGAACCTATAGTGAGTTTCATGTAGTTTTCCTTGATCAACCCATTTTGGGTAGTACCCTGGGTACCTACTTCAACAGCGATATTTATTGTTGATCTCGACTTCTTCATAGGTAATCCAACACCAAAACTTATGCCAAAATCGTTTATTCTTGTGTCGCGTATTTCGAGGTAGCTTTGTTCGAACCTGAATCCTGCCCTGTAATTGATACGTTCGTAGTACTTGCCTATATCAACGGTTGAGGGACGGAACTGACCACCTAACGAAAACCGGAGGTTATCCTTTAGCCCTGGATTATCGCCCAGGTAACTGAATTCGCTCCATTTCTGGTAATTAACATCGGCAGTAGCCAACCATTGATTACGGTTGCCTATCATAAAACCGGCGCCTATGGAGGTAGGCAGTATTACTTCGCCGCTTGCGCTGGCTGAGTAGCTGATAGTGTCCTTTAATCGTTCAATGCTTGAAGCGTAATCATAGGAATAGGAATAGGCTATTTTTTCGGATTCGCCTGCTATAACCTGTTTCGGCTGATAGGTAAGGCCTAACTGCAGGAATTTGCCTCCTTTTAAATTTATACGATACATAAGTCCTGCATCGAAATTCAGTTGGTTTAAGCGGGCTGAGCTCTTAACCATGGTATTGGCAAAAGCCGTTGAGTCGGGGAAAGTAACAGCGCTCTGTTTTACAATATTTCCGAAAAGGTACGACATGTTAATACCCACCGAAAGATTTTTTACGGGTGAGAATGCATTGCCAAAATAAGCCCTGTTTATGCCACCACTCCCTTTATAAATGCCAACTATATTGCCGATATCATCAATCACCTGGGTGTTCTGCATTTCGTAGCCAACATTTGAATAGGGCATAACTCCGAGGCTGGTTTTCCACCATTTGGTTACCGGAAAGCCAAAATACAGGTTCGATAAGGTTCCAAAGTTGGTTTTTTGCGATGCATCAATGGTTTTGAGTGTCCCTGTACGAAGGTTGAAGGCTGCATCGAAAACAAAGCTGTTGGTATCGAATGACATGTACGATGCAGGGTTGCCGGGATTAATATAAAAAGGGCTGCTGAATGCTGTTGAAGCTCCTCCCATGGCCATATTTGTCTGGCTGCTGATGCCGTAAAGGTTGCCAATCCCATAAATGGAATAAGGAGAGGAAATACTTACCTGAGCCGTAGCAACAAAAACAGGAAAAAACAGGGCTGCAGCCAGGAGAATTTTACGAATAACTTTTAAGTGTTTCAATGTTGAAATTGAGTATTAGGTTTAAGCCCTCAAGTACCAGATTGGGGGCTGCAAAGGTCTTAATTTTTAATCTTTTATCAAAATAATTATGATCGCCACCTGTCAGAATTATTTTAAGTGCAGGGTATACAAGCTGGTAACTTTGTATTATCCCTTCCATTTCGGCAAGAGCCCCGTTCAACACACCCGAATGGATACTCGAAGCTGTATCGTCGCCGATAAGATGTGCGTCTTCGTAGTAATCGAGTAACGGCAGGCGGCCGGTAAAAGTATGCAGCGCCTTGTAGCGCATCGTAATACCTGGCGAAATACCACCGCCTAAATAATTTCCCGCAGAGGTAATAATGTCGTATGTAATGGCTGTTCCGGCATCAATAACCAGTATGTCGGTTTCGGGCATCAGCTGCCGGGCGCCAATTACTCCGGCAATCCTGTCCTTGCCAAGCGTTTCGGGCGTGCTGTATTTGTTTACTACCGGAATACTGCTTAAATGATTGAAGATAACAGTATGGAAACTCGCATTGAGAAAAGAATCAATTTCGGAAGGATATTCCTTAACGCTTGATATAATCGCGTTTTTGATTTCCGGATTTGAGGCTGTAAACTGGCTTATTTTATTTGCATCGAGCCCCGGAAAGCTTGTATAGGCAACCATTTCGCTGCCCTGAAACAATGCAAGTTTTGTAAGTGTATTCCCTGTATCAATTACGAAATTCATGAAGCAATTAAAGTTAATGATTACACTACCATGGATGCACAAAATTAGAAAAAGCAGTTACCCTTTTAACTCAGAAAGAGTATATACCTTTGCATTTGTGAATTTTTAACATGCTTTGCACGATTTACTGATGCTTTTTTTTCAGCATCTTTGTTGTTCTTTTAGTGAAGGATCATTGAACTTCCTTTATAGCAATTTGTGAAAAAATCAGGTTGTAATGAGTTTATGTTCACCTTTCTGAAACAAAATCTGACCAAAAAATTCAATAAAAATCACTTTGTAAAATCCCTTTACCCTGTTATATGCGCAAATACATAGTTTTAAGTTACTTCATAGTGTTTTTGAGCCTGGGTGTTTCGGCACAGGAAGCCGTAAAAATATATAATCCCGATGCCGATGCAAAAGCCGAAGTGGAAGCAGCTGTTGCAAAAGCCGCAGCCAACGGCAAACATGTATTTATACAAATAGGTGGAAACTGGTGCCCCTGGTGTGTGCGGTTTCATAAAATGATAACCGAAGACACTAAACTCGACAGCCTTGTTAAGGCTAACTACGAGGTGGTAAAAGTGAATTACAGCAAGGAAAACTATAACAACCAACTACTCGCCACCATGGGCTACCCGCAGCGTTTCGGGTTCCCGGTTTTTGTTATACTCGATGCAAAAGGTAAAGTGCTGCACACCCAGGACAGCTGGTACCTTGAGCAGGATAAGACTTATAACCCCGAAAAAGTGGAGCGTATGTTTACCATTTGGTCGGCTTACACCATGAAGGAAGCAAAAGAGAAATATGTAAAGTAACCTGCATATATGCTTGATAATTATTGCTTTTACGATAAATACACGTAAAAGGTACACTTTTTTAAAATTTCATCACGACACTAATCCATTAACCCGCAACTACTTACTTTATCATGCAAAATAATAACCGCTACTTTGTTTACTTACCAATAGCTTTCGCATTTGTTCTCGTTATCGGGATTTTAACGGGGTATTACCTGACGCGCAGTAATTTTATGCAGAACCATGCCTTTGTAAGAGGAATTCCTGCAAAAAACACACTTGGCGAACTGATACGGTTTATCGATAATAATTATGTCGATAGTGTTGACAACGAATCATTAAACAAAGAAGCGATTAATGGCATGTTGCTGAGCCTCGATCCACACTCGGTTTATATTCCGGCTTCCGATTTTGCTGATGCCAACGCTCCGCTGATGGGCAATTTCGAAGGGATCGGAATACAATTCAGGATTGAACGCGATACGGTGATGGTGGTAAATACCATACCCGGAGGTCCTTCGGAAAAGGTGGGTTTACTTGCCGGTGACCGCATTGTTAAAGTTGACGGCAAAAATATTGCCAGCATAAAAATTGACAACGACAAAGTTATGAAGTTACTCAAAGGGCCTAAAGGCACTAAAGTAACGGTAACTATTTTCAGGCGGGGCATTAAAAAACTAAATGATTTTACTATCGACCGTGGAGTTATCCCAACCTGGAGCCTCGATATTTCGTATGCGGTAAATCCCTCGGTGGGTTATGTAAAACTCAGCAAATTCAGTGCTACCACGGGCAACGAGCTGCATCAAGCCTTACGGGAACTGAAGGACAAGGGAGTGAAAAAACTTATTCTCGACCTACGCGGTAACTCGGGCGGATACCTGCAGGAAGCCATTGCGGTTGCTGATGAATTTTTACCGGCCAATAAGCTTATTGTTTATACCGAAGGGCTGCACCGTCCGAAACAGATTGCCAAATCAACATCCCAGGGCATTTGGGACGACCTGCCTGTAGTTGTGCTTATTGACGAGGGATCAGCTTCGGCCAGCGAAATTGTTGCAGGTGCCATACAGGACAACGACCGTGGAACCATTATCGGACGGCGTTCGTTCGGCAAAGGACTGGTGCAGGAACAGATCGGGCTTAGCGACGGGTCGGCCCTCAGGCTTACCGTAGCCCATTATTACACGCCTACAGGCCGCAGCATTCAGAAACCTTACTCCAAAGGAGCCGAAGATTATTATATGGAATACTATCACCGTATGGAAGATGGCGAACTCGATAATGCCGACAGCATCAAACTGAATGATTCGCTTAAATATACTACTCCCGGGGGGAAAACCGTTTATGGCGGTGGTGGTATTATGCCCGACATTTTTATCCCGATTGAACGCAATGCTGCCCTGAAATTTTTTAACGAATCTGTTAATAAAGGAATACTGTATCAGTTTGCCTTCGATTACACCGACCGCAACCGCAGCAAACTGATGACATATAAAGATTTTAAACAATTCGACCGGGCTTTCCAGGTAACAGGCGGTATTTTCAACGAATATGTGGATTATGCCGACAAGAATGGCATTAAATACCCGACAGCCGAAACAGCCGCTTCGCAGCAGCGTATCAGCGAACTGATGAAAAGTTATATTGCCCGTAATCTCTTCGATTCACAAGGCTTTTACCCTATTTACCTGAGAACGGATAAGACGTTTCAAAAGGCGATGGAGACGTTGGGGAAGGGGTAATTTTCGGGGTTTTGTTTAGTATATTATTTCGGGAAAGTGATTTGTGATCAAATAAAGTAATAGTTCCGGGTGCCGGGTGCCGGGTGCCGGGTGCCATAGTGACTAAGAAGATAGATCGAAATAAAATAGCGGGTTTTTGAACCTGTTCAACCCGCTTATGCTTTTGTGAATTTGATTCACACAAATTTATAAAGGCAATGAAACATTACGGAGACCTGAGACCCTAATATCAGATTTGAGAAGCCTTGTATCAGAGGGCTCGGAATAAGTGTTTATGATGTATCAGGATGGCTAGCATCGGGATTAACATCAAAACAAATAATTGCTGACCATCCTGAATGAAATGAAAATGATATTTTTGCCTACCCTTCTGATGCTGCTGACAGAGAGCGTAAAATCTGGGTTAAATGATGAAATTCTACCCTATATTTTTAGCAACCTACAACACCACCTTTTTTACCAGCTTATTATTTCCTGATTGCATTTTGACAAGGTAAACACCATGCGAAAGACCATTTGTATTTAAAGTTTGGCTGGCAGCACCTGCTTCAAGTTTCCCCGCCAATACCTTTTTGCCTGACACATTGTAAACACAATATTCAGCAGCCTGGTTAACATATGATTGTATTTCGATACCTGCCTGCGAAACATAAACCAGGAATGGATTTGTAGTTTCGGTAACATCTTGAGTTGAAGTTGTGAGATCGACATTAAAAGGGCAAGTGAACAGCCCCCTCCCATGCGTTGCCGCCAGTACCGTGTTATCAGAGGTGCGTAAGGTGAGCATATCGACACGCACATTGGCCATTCCATTGGTTTGTGGAGTCCATATTACATTTGCTTCATTCAGATTGCTGGTTGACCAAACTCCCAACTCAGTAGCAATCAATGCCTGTTTGCTGTTTTGCGGCTGGTATATTGCCCAACGGATTGGCATATCAGGCAGATTACCTTCTACCTCGTTCCATGTATTTCCTCCATTATAGGTTTGCCAGATGGAAGAAACACCGTAGTTGCTGAAAGTAACGAGTAGTGTATCTTCGGAACCGCCTACGGCAACACACGAAATATTTCCGGTTGGAAACAGCGGGCTGCCAATTTCAGTTGTTACAGGATCGGTAATGGCATCTTTCACCTTATAAAGTTTACCGGCCACGGTTCCGAGGAACAAATTTGGAGAAATACCTATACTGAACGGTGATACTTTAACATGCGAAAAGTAGCTGTTACCTCCTGTTCCAGCCACAATAAAATAGGAACCCGGGCTCGAGGGAATATTATCAACAACCAGTATCTGATCATTCATACCGCCCCAGAAATTGGTTGCATTTGCATAAATAGTATTTTCTTTACTGTAGTAATCGGCAGGGTTAATGAATACTCCGCTGTATACTCCTGCCTGGCTATAGAGCTGGTCGTTGTTGAAGAGATAATACCTGTTATAATAAATGGATGTTGCATATACCAGGGGGTTTTCTTTATCCCAGAAACAGTAAGCGCCGTCGCCACCCGAAACCATGGCATTTATTGTAAGTGGTGCCCCCTGGTAAAGCAGGGTTCCGTTATCCTGAAGCCCACCGATAAACTTGTTTTGTCCGGCCGACGGATGTATTGCACCTGTATAAAACTGCAAGGTATTAAATTGCTTGTTTCTTTGTTTGAAAACAGGATCGGCAGCAGTTCCATTCTCCGTGTAAAAAACACCGCCATCAGTACCGAATATCATTATGGTTGAAGATCCGGGTTTATAAGCAACTGAATGCTGGTCGGCATGAAGGTATTTCGAACCTCCGCCGTAATACATCAGGGCCCAGTCCGAAAGATGTTTCCAGGTAGAGCCACTGTTGGTGCTACGCCATTGATCGAGTCCACCTGCATACAAAACATCCGGGTTATTCGGGTCCACACCAATTACCATAGCATGCCATGCAAGATTTGCCCAATCGGGGCTGTTTCCCGGTGTATTAATATTTGTCCAGCTAACTCCTTTATCGATGGATTTTGCAATATACTTCCCTTTGTAAACAGGTTGAGCTCCCGGCGCCATAATACCGGCAGCAAAAGCTGCATACACTACAGTAGCATCCGAAGCTGAAGTTGCAAGCATTACCCTCCCGGGTATGGGGAAATCGCTTCCCGCTTGAATTAATGCCGACATATCCTCGTATTTTGTCCACGAGCCGCTTGTACCATTATCCGAAAAAAGCACCACACCTCCACCGATTCCATCATTATTTTGCATGGTACCCACATAAATACGGTTATCGGCTCCAAGCACGATGTCGCTCGGGGCATATGGAACTGAGCTGCCGGTAATATTTGGCAAAACCTGCACCCAGGTTTGCCCTCCGTCAGCTGAACGATAAAGGCCGTCGGAAGGAAGGCTTTGTTGCTGACCCTGGTAATAACCCGAAACAACAGCAGCATAAATTATACTGTTTCCACTCTCGTTACGCACGACCATATTAGTAACATATGCGAACAATGAAGTGGATGGAAGTAATTCCCAGTTCTGACCTCCATCGGTGGTTTTCCATATGCCAATTCCCCTGCCACTCGATTCGCGGTAGGTTATAAGCGCCGTTTGAGCCTCGCCTGTTCCAACATACATGGTAAGTGGATTAAGGGGATCATAAGTAATGCAGCTGATAGCCAGGTTATCCCACATATCATCAACAGCGTTCCATACACTGTTAACGGATGTAATGTCATTATTGTACCACAATCCACCGGTTACTCCCCCGGCCCATACTTTATTATTCACATTCGGATCCCACATAATGGCGCGGGTACGGCCACCCATTTCCACATCAGTTCCTGTCCAGTTAAGCTGATAACTGGTCGATTTATACTGATTGGTTTTCATTGCCATCAATTGGTTATAAGCCAGCGAAAGCCTTTCGGCAGGAACACGTTGCGTTAAAGGATCCATGGTCATAAAAAACTCCTGGAGCGAAGCCAGGTCGGGCGAATCGGCTTTTGATTGGTCAGTTCCCTTATCAGCCTTCAGGTTTTTATATGGCATAGCCGCTGCTTTCAGAAATTGTTCATAAGCCGTTCGATTATCAGTCAGGTGGCGGTTTGAATCAAAATGCATTATGCCCAACGCGAACAGCATAAGAGCTATAATAAAGATTGCAGAAAAGTGTTTGCTGATAAAATGGGTGGCTGTTTTCATGAAATTGGATTTGTGACGGTATCAGGTTTCAAAGTTAATTACAAAAGCCTTACATCCAGAATTAATATATGCAGTAAGCTGAAATTTATTGCTCAAACTGAATATGGGCGTGGCACACAAGGCGGAGTAATTGCTTCAAAATAATCGAATAGTTTACAAACAATGGTCAATTCTTCGATACTTGCTAGCCCTGCATTTCGGATCATCGACTAGCCATCAGAAATATTTTACTTGCTTTGCAATAAATTATGGTCTAAATTTGTTACATAAGTAACCACTAAAATATTGCACTATGGGAAAGTCAAAAGATAAAGAAAATAAAGAGGTTAAGAAACCTGCTACCAAATCGTTAAAGGAAAAACGCCTCGAAAAGAAAGAGAAGAAAGCCGGAAAGGTTTAATTCTCCTATATTGTCAACCTTCATACACTACTTGCACCGGGGCTAACCACTCCCCGGTTTTTTTTTGCCTGGCATAATCATCTGTTGCCTTGTCAGAAACAGCTAATTTTGCTTTCCATGAAAGTACGCCACTTTACCATACCCGTTTTTATCCCTGAAGAGGCTTGCCCGAACCAGTGTGTATTCTGCAACCAGCGCAGGATTGCAGGAGCAGGTTGCGCCCCTTCGGTTGAAGATGTTTTAGCTAAAGTGGATGCTCATCTGCATACTATTGCTGATGGAAGTGAAGTTGAAATAGGTTTTTTCGGTGGCAATTTTACAGGTATCCCCATCGAAGGTCAAAAAGCATACCTGGCTTCGGTGCAGGATTATATTATTTCGGGGAAAGTAAGCGGAATACGAATTTCAACGCGTCCGGACTATATCAACCCTGGCATACTCCGAATGTTGAAGCAATATCACGTAACCACTATTGAACTTGGCGCACAGTCGCTGGATGATGAAGTGCTTAAAATTACAGGCCGGGGACATACTGCGGCACAGGTACACGAGGCCTCAGCTTTGATAAGAGCCCAAGGCTTTCAACTCGGGCTCCAGATGATGACAGGCCTGCCGGGCGATACTCCTGAAAAATCGCTTCTTACAGCCAGGGAAATCATACGGTCAGGGGCTGATAACACAAGGATTTATCCTACACTCGTAATTAAAAATACCGAGCTGGAACAACTTTACCTCAACGGAAAATACAAACCACTCTCACTTGAACAAGCCGTTGGCCAGGTTGCTGATATTATTCCTCTATTCGTCGGGGCCGGTGTGAAAATACTGCGTATAGGGCTTCATCCTTCCGAAGGGTTGTTGGACCATTCGAGCCTGGTAGCCGGTCCGTTTCATGTGGCTTTTGGTGAAATGGCTTTTACTGAAATATGGCGACGGAAGTTCAGTGATATAGTTTTTGAAAACGGGAAGAGAAACCTGCTCACGCTTACCGTGCCGGCAGGCATGCGCAATGCAGCCATCGGCCATAAAGCATTGAATAAAGGCTTGCTGTTACAAAAATTCAGGAAAGTTATTTTTAACGAAAGTACTGACTTAAAAGGATTCGAATACCATGCTGATACTGATTGACAGGAAAATGCCAGCAGCGGCAAAAAAGAAACTTGCCGGGTTTGGTGAGGTAATAGAATTTGCGACCGAAGGCATCACATACGAAGCTATTTCGGGGCATCCTGATATTTTTTTCTGTCCAACACCGGCAGGACTTATTGTAGCACCCAATCTGCCACAAAAATACTTCACTATCCTGAATCAAAACAACATACAGTTTACAATCGGGCAACTGCCTGTTGGTAAAAACTACCCCGAATCGGCCCGTTACAACACTCTGGTTACTCAAAAATATATTTTTCAAAACAGTTCGCACTGCGATGCGGCTATCCGTAAACTGAATCCCGATCCCGAAATTGTGGACGTTAACCAAGGATATGTAAGGTGTAACCTGGTTTCGTTACCTAACGGATCTTTTTTCACTTCCGACCATGGAATTGAGAAATCACTAAAAAAAAGAGGGTTAGATGTTCTTTATATTGACCCTTCAGGAGTGAAACTCCATGGCTTTGACCATGGATTTTTTGGAGGTGCTTGTGGATTGAGTGGAAACACATTATTATTATGTGGGAGTCTTGAATATTTTAAAGAGAAAGAACGCATACTGGCTTTTTGTGCCGGGGCTGATGTTAAGGTAATCGAGCTGTACGATGGGGAGCCTGTTGATGTGGGAACCATACTATTTTTAAAAGTCTGAGTTATTTTATCTTTGGTTTTATTACAAGAAACAGCCAAATCATCTTTGGTTTTATTACATCAGTACTCATTATTATCTTTGGATTTATTACAAGAACTACTAATATTATCTTTGGTTTTATTACAAAATGTATTACTTTTATCCTTTCATTTATTATACAGAACATCATGTTTAACAGGAATATCATAGCAAAACTTGATACATGGGCTGCCAAACAAAATCGCAAACCACTGATACTTAGGGGTGCCCGTCAGGTTGGCAAGACCTCGGCCATAAATTTGTTTGCTCAAAAATTTGATAAATACCTCTATCTGAACCTTGATCGGCCGGAAGATTTAGCTTTGTTCGGTCAGGACTCTCCATTTCAGGATGTAGTTGATTCAATTTTTTTTGCTAAAAATGTAGAAAAAAAAGCTGGAAAGATATTGCTATTTATTGATGAAATTCAGAACTCGGCCAGGGCAGTGGGCCTGCTCCGCTATTTTTATGAAGACACCCCTGAACTTTTTGTGGTTGCTGCGGGCTCATTACTCGAAACCCTTATTGACAACCAGATCAGTTTCCCTGTTGGACGGGTTGAATACCTTGCTGTACATCCGTGTTCATTCGAAGAATATTTAACAGCCACAGGAGAACTTCAGGCAATAGAAATTTTGAATCAGAATCTGGTTCCGGAATATGCACATGATAAACTTTCAAGCCTTTTCAGGCAATATGCAATTATTGGAGGCATGCCTGAAATTGTAAATAACTATGCCGAAAACAGAGATCTCACAAAACTTAAAACGATATATGATGGCCTGATTGTTTCGTACCTGGATGATGTTGAAAAATATGCAAGAAACTCCACTATGATCCATGTCATCAGATTTATTATCGAAAACGCTTTTTCGTTCGCTGGTGAAAGAATAACATTTGAAGGATTCGCCAATTCAAATTTCCGATCGCGCGAAATGGGTGAAGCGTTTCGATTAATCGAAAAAACAATGTTGTTACAAATGGTTTACCCTGTTGTGAACACTGGCTTTCCAAAAGATATAAAAAACAGATCTCCGAAACTGCAATTGCTCGATACCGGACTGGTAAACTACAAAGCCGGAATTCAGGGTGAATTGCTGGGCTCATCAAATATTGAAGATGCATATCGCGGAAAGATAGCGGAACATATTACAGGTCAGGAATTACTTTCCTCCGAGAATTCAGTTTTGGCAAGATTGAATTATTGGGTAAGAGATACTAAAAACGCTCAGGCTGAGGTAGATTTCGTAGTTCCCTTTAACGGACTATTGGTTCCAATTGAAGTGAAATCAGGTGCAAGCGGTAAACTAAGGTCATTGCATAGGTTTATGGACGAAGCGCCACATCAGTGGGCTGTAAGGGTATATTCGGGTAAGCTAAGTATAGAAAACGCCACCACATTGGCAGGGAAATCCTACAAATTAATTAACATTCCTTTTTACCTTACAGGAAGGATGGTGAACGTTCTTGCGGCAATCATCAAATAATTAGTAGAAAAAGAGAGAAATCCGGAAAATTGCCTCACTAATCAGCACTCACAAAAAAGAACTTAGTACTCTTTCATCCATTTTTTCGTTATTTTGCATAACCCAAACCAATCCCTGAACGTTGATCCCTCACGAAACCATATCGCAGATTTTTGATGCCGCCCGCGTGGAGGAGGTTGTTGCTGATTTTGTGTCTTTAAAAAAGCGCGGGAGCAACTACACCGGTTTATGCCCGTTTCACAACGAGCGCACACCTTCGTTTCATGTATCGCCTACAAAAGGGATATATAAGTGTTTTGGATGTGGGAAAGCTGGCAACTCAGTGAATTTCGTGATGGAACACGAAAAATTTACCTACCCCGAAGCACTCCGTTACCTGGCCAAAAAGTATAATATCGAAATACAGGAAGAAGCTGAAACAGCCGAGCAGGTTGCTGAGAAATCGGCCCGAGAAGGTCTGATGGCCATCACCGATTTCGCCGCAAAATATTTCGCCGACCAGCTTTTTAATACCGACGAAGGCCTTTCGGTGGGCTTATCCTATTTTCATGGCCGCAGCTTCAGCGACGATACCATACGCGAGTTTCAGCTGGGTTATAGCTCCGACGAATGGGATGCTTTTACAAAACACGCCCTGAAGCATGGATTCAGCACCGATATGCTTGAAAAATCAGGATTAACCATTAACAAAGACGGAAAACTTTACGACCGCTTCCGCGGAAGGGTGATGTTCCCTATTCACAGCCAGGCAGGACGCGTTATAGGCTTTGGCGGACGTATTATGACCTCCGATAAAACCAGGCCAAAATACGTTAATTCGCCCGAAAGTGAGATTTACAACAAAAGCAAAGTGCTGTATGGCATTTCGTTTGCCAAACATTCCATTGCAGCCAACGATATGTGCTTCCTGGTGGAAGGATATACTGATGTAATTTCGATGTACCGGGCTGGCGTGCAGAATGTGGTTTCGTCATCAGGAACTTCCCTGACAGTTGACCAGATAAGGCTGATAAAACGCTACACACCTCATATCACTATACTTTACGATGGTGACCCTGCCGGTATCAAAGCCTCCTTCCGGGGAATTGATATGATTTTGGAGCAGGGGATGAATGTAAAAGTCGTGCTATTCCCTGATGGGGAGGATCCGGATTCCTACGCCCGCAGCCGCCGTGGAGCCGAAGTACAGGAGTTTATTCAGCAGAATGCAAAGGACTTTATTCATTTTAAAATTGACCTGCTGCTGAGCGAAACCGGCCGCGACCCGATTAAAAGAGTAGGAGTTCTCAAAGATTTTATCGAAAGCATTTCGCTGATTCCCGATCAGCTTACCCGCCTGGCATACGTTAAGGAGAGCGCCGACCGCATGCAGATGGACGAAAAAGCCATTCTGAATGAACTCAATAAGCTGCTGCGTAAGAAATTCTCTGCCAAATCAGGAGCCACAACACCTGAATCCACCGAAATCGACAACCTTTTTGCACCCGAAGAGGCTACCCAGCAGGAATCATTCGATGAACTCAGCACGGATGATATTGAAAGGGAAATCATACGGCAACTGCTGCTGTACGGTGACGTGGAAATCGAGACGAACTATCCCGATCCGGTAACAGGAGAACCGGTAATTAATAAGGTACAAGCAGCAAGTTTTATTATCAACGATATTAAATCGGATGAGCTGGATTTCAGTAATACGAAGTACCAGCAGATTTTCGATACCTGTGCCACCGAGTTAAAAAACAATCCGGATATTGATTACCGTAAGCTAACCAATCATCCCGACAATGCTATTTCGGGACCGGTTATCGACCTGATAGCTACAAAATACACCTTCAGCCCTAACTGGGAGAAGCGCAAAATACGTTTACTCCAGGAACATGAAGTGCTCGATTTCCTGGTTCCCAATTCCATATTATCATTTAAAGCGAAACGGGTGAGGCAGATACTTAAAGACCTGCTTGAGAAGTTAAAAACAGCCGAGTCGGATGAAATTGCCATCGACCTGCAGAAGCAATTTATGAATGCGAAACGGATTGCCAACCTTATTGATGGCGGGCAGTTGGGGAGGACTATAGTTTAGTATCCTTTTTTATTATGTCACCCCTTCGGGGTTTGGGACACTTGTATTTTATTTTGTAAGAATAATAACACCCCTTCGGGGTTTAGTAAAGTGATTATTTTTTATTTCGTAATGCTTGGTGGAAGTAAAAATTAAGAAACAACGAAGGTCAACGATTTTATCAATTACCGTTTTTTATTACGGTAAAATCGCAACAATTTATATCATTCTACCCTTCCTCGACTAATCCCAAAAGGGTGACAGATTCATTCTTGCCGATCCAATAGATTTTACTTATCTGAAAAAATTTCCTCAACTAATCCCGAAGGGATGATATGATTCTAAAAAAGAAGAGTGATGTCATTGAAACCCCGAAGGGGTGACAGATTCATTCTTGCCGATCCAATAGATTTTACATAGCTGAAAAGATTTCCTCAACTAATCCCGAAGAGATGATATGATTCTAAAAAAGAAGAGTGATGTCATTGAAACCCCGAAGGGGTGACAGATTCATTCTTGCCGATCCAATAGATTTTACATAGCTGAAAAAATTTCCTCAACTAATCCCGAAGAGATGATATGATTCTAAAAAAGAAGAGTGATGTCATTGAAACCCCGAAGGGGTGACAGATTCATTCTTGCCGATCCAATAGATTTTACATAGCTGAAAAAATTTCCTCAACTAATCCCGAAGGGATGATATGATTCTAAAAAAGAAGAGTGATGTCATTTGAAACCCCGAAGGGGTGACACAACACTGGAAAAATAAATGAAGCAGATAACATAACCCAGAAGGGGTGACAGATTCACTCTATCCAATCAAACAGATATTTTTCGTCATGTTCAATCTCAAATTCTTTCAGGAATTCAATGTATTCTTCCCTGAAGGTTTTTCGCGAATGATGTGCTTCCTGGTTTAAAATGTAATTATACACATTATCGATATGAGACTGTGAATATGAGAAAGCCCCAAATCCTTCCTGCCAGTTGAATTTCCCTTTGATCAGCTTTTGATCGTTAATAAAATTCGTAGAGTTGTTTTTAACATCTCTTACCAGATCCGATAAACACATGGAGGGTTTCAAGCCTATAAAAAGGTGAACATGGTCGGTTACACCATTAACAATAATAGGCTTTTGGTTTTTACCTTTAATGATTCCTGCCATATATTTGAAGACGTCTTCGCGCCAGGGTTTCTGTAAAATATTCGCCCATCCGTTTACGGCAAATACTACCTGGATGTAGATCTGTGAAAATGTTCCTGCCATAATATTGCTAATTTTATAGAGTTTTCATAATCTGTTTATTTCAAGGTAAAATGATATCACCCCTTCGGGGTTTTGGCCATTTGCTGTATGTTTCTGTAGAATCATATCACCCCTTCGGGGTTGGACAAGGAGATACTTTAGTTAGTTAGAATACTGTCACCCCTTCTGGGTTTTTACTATTTGCTTTATGTTTCTGTAGAATCATAACACCTCTTTGGGGTTGGGTAAGGAGATACTTTAGTTGGTTAGAATACTATCACCCCTTTGGGGTTCTGGCAGTTTATGATAAGTTTTTTTAGAATCTTGTCACCCCTTCGGGGTTGAAGATGCATAATGGATTGCAAACCTTAGAATTAGGAAGCAAATATGAAGAACGATTGTTTAATTCCCTTTTTTTAGCACCACCTCCCTGTATTTCTTGCTGTTCCAGGCATTTATCATCATCCTGAAGGTATCATATTTTTCAACCGCGACATACGTCTTCGTTATATTCAACTTCCTGACAATATGTAACTGATTGCCTTCGGCCGAAATTAAAATTTCTATACTGCCAAATTCGTTATTCATCGATAGTGTGGCATCAGGTGTGGCAAGCGACATGCCTTCGGGCAGCGTAATAAACAGATCGTAGGATTCATTCACCGTAAACGGAATTTCGAATGCTTCGGTGCGTTTGCTCAACATTTCTGTCATATGCCAGCTGTCGGAGCCCGAAGTAATTGCAGGCAGTTCAAAAAACACATAACCCGCCTTTTCGCTCGTAAAAGCTCCCGAGGATGCCTGGAAACTAAAGGAGTTAAGATCAACATCCGATTTCCCGGGTGTAATTCCGGTGACTTTTCCGTTTCCAAATGCATTGGAAAGTAATTTGGATGTGTAAGCTGTATCCAACTGCATTTTTATCCACGGGCTTAACCTGCCTCCAAGTTCCAGGTTTAGTTTTCCCTTTAGTAATAATTCGTCACTCAGCTCCAGGTTTCCTGAAAGTGCAAGAATATTTTTTGGTTCTTTTATTACTTCCGATGGCTGTTTTTTGCCTGGAACCAGCGAAATAATCCTTTTCCCCCCGAGGGAAAAACCTGCATCCTGCCTGTCGTAATGCGAGGGCGAAAGATAAATCGGATCCATCCCTTGTAAAATTACTTTAACCAGGAATTGCTCAATTAAAGCCGGACTGGCAGTTTTTTTTGTGTAATAGCGATCAGCTATAACGGCAACAGGCTCAGCCTGAAGTACCCTGCGACCGCAACATGCCTGTAAGCAGTATGGCTTTCTCTGCTTCTGTTCCCCCATTGCTCTGCCATATGGCAGCGGTATTACGCAATTTATACCCTGAAAATTGCAGCGGAATCTGCCAGTTATTCAATTCATTGGCAACTTTCTCCTGCAGTTTCAATGCTTTCAGCAAAGGTTTTTCGATGCCCGAAACTGCCGTAGCAGCCTCTGCCTTAATATTTTCCGGAATTTCACATTTGAAAACATCCTGTGAAGCAAAATCAGCGATTGCATCCAAGGATTTTGTTGCTGCTAAAAACACAATGCGGGGACGGTTCGTTTGCTCCGCAGGCCTGAAATCTTCGCGGGTAGCGGCCGGTAAATCCGACAAAACCCAGGTGTAGCTGGTTTTACCGCCATTTTTCAACCACCGAGGGTTTTGAGTCAAAAGCAAACTGCTCATAATTAAAGGATGCCCTCGAAGGGACATTTACGATAAAAGTAAGCTTTTTAACCGGCGAGTTCATAAGTAGTTGCTCGTTAGCCATAAGCGCTGGGGTGTATCCTTTGGCAGTAGTAATCGTATAGTCGAAATCAATGATAGAGCCACGTTCTAGGGCAGTATGGGTAACAGCCATTTCACGCAGGCGATTCCATACAGGTATTTCGGCTGCAAAACGGGGCAGTAATTCATTGTATGCATTTTCGGGCGAGGCTACCTGTTTCCCATCAGCCATGGTGGTTACCGAACGGTTAATTTTCAGTTTCTGGAACGCCGGATCGTAAACAATAAAGTCCTCGCCATACAGGTTGTGAAATGCATAATACGAGTTAATCTGCAACTTATGGCTGTAATGATAAGTCCAGCTTCCATCATTGTTCAGTGTATATTCTTTGGTTTGTTCCAGGTATACGGCATCGGTTTTTTCGTCCTGCGAATAGGCTGAAAAGCCTGCAATTAAAACTATAGTGATGAGGAATAATTTCTTAATCATGGTTATGTTATTTGGGCAATGAAACAATCTTGATATAATTTACGATTTAATAAGTACGAGGTACGATTTACATTCGTCAATTGTAATTCGTAATTCGTAAATTATTATTTTACTTTAACTATTACCGGCTCCTGAGCAAGCAGGTTTTGGAATGCTACTGCTTTGCGATACGAATCCCAGTCTTCGGGCTGATAAATACGTTTTGGGAAAGATGCGTTAAAAGCAAATTTCAGCATATCGTTCTCTCTTTTTATGATGCCGTAATATTGCGCACCGCTGCCATCGCCCGATTCAGGTGAAGGGGCATATACTATTTCTTTTAATGCCGGCAAGGTGATTTTCTCGGTAATTTCGACTGTATGCGAAGTGCGGTCGCGGAAAGGATACTTACGCTCTTTTAATCCTGTATCGAAACCCAGGTGTGGCATAGCTCTCTTCATAAAACCGGTTGCCAAAAGCGGTGTAAAAATCAGGTTATCACCTGCCACAGCAGCATAATCGGGTATTCTTATCCTGAAATGGATCTGTATCGGACCTTCCAGGTAATTATACGGATCGTCGTAGGTTACTTTCACCAGTTGTGCCTGGGGTGAAATACGAAGTACTTCTTTTTCGATATTCGAAGCCCAGTCGGCCATATATGCACGGGTAAACATCCCCCGTATGGCAGCATCCGTCTGACCTTCGGCCATAACATGGTATTCGCCTTCGAGGGTTCCATCGGCTGCAATATTTGTCATGCCGGTCATCCGCAGGTAATGGTTTGCTGGATTCGATATGGGTGTTTCGGCCAGGTCGGCACCTTCGGGTAAGCCCATAAGGTAATTTTGCTGCTGCTCGGCACTCGACCAGAGTTCGCGTACAAACGGTACCCAGGTTGGATCGAGCAGGTGATAGCGGCCATCGGCCTTGCTTTTAACAACGGTAACACAATGGTTAAACTGGTCGGCGGGAATATAGTCGATGCGCGAACCGGCCATGGTCATTGCCGGGTACGATTCGAAACCGGCAGCCCTGAGCATAGTAATCAGCATACCGGCTTTATCCTTGCATACCCCGCAGCGATCGGTAAAATTCATTTCGCCATTATGAAGTGTGTATCCTTCGCCTTTACCCATGCTTATGCCCGAATAGCGTATCTCGTCCCCTGCCCAGTGCGTTAGAATGGTTATGGAATCGAGTTCGGTGCGGGCATTCTGCAGCAGTTCATTTACTTTTTCACGGATGGCATCGGTGGCTTCGAAGCTTTTATAATCTTCGTTAACGCCGTAAAACCATATGCTTTTCGATTCCCAGTCGGGGCTGGTGCTCATCAGTAATTTGGTTGCAACATCTGAGGCATCAACGGAGCGCGGTTCGCCTTTAAAAGGGCTCATATCCTTTTTTGCAAAAGTATAAACCAGCCTGTCGCCTTTACGCCACATTTTTGAAGTTACCTCTCCGTTATACACTTCGTATTGCATTATTTTGGTGTCAGGAACACTGATCTGGTAAACTTTCGATAATACAGGGTCGCTGCTGTAAAAAGGGACTATATCGTAAAAATGACCTTTCATAGGTGGGATATACATGTCGTCATCACCATTCTGTGTAAGCAGGGCGTAGGTGAATCCTTTCCGGTAAAGGTGAACCTCCACTGCATCGCCGGGCTGCAATCGTCCGATTTCAATCATTTTTTCACGAGCCCCCCAGTAAATGGCACGGGCAGGTTGAGGATAATCAAGAACCTTTGATGTGTCAATTGTTGTAACAGTTCCATCGGCATGATAAATGGTTGCGCCCCTTATTTCGGACCAGGCCGAGAGCGGATCGTAATCGAATTTTATGACCGACAAGCTTTTTGCCCCTTCGGGAGTGAGGATTTTATACAGACGATGGATATAATAATGGCTGAGACCGGTTTCCATCATATCCACGCGTGTGCTGTCGAAAATCACAAGCACATTTGAGCCAGGGAAATTCTTTTTATCGCCTGCTTTTTTAATCAGATCGTCGTAGGGGCCGGCAGCCGCTGCTGAAACGAATATTAGAACTAAGAGAATTAATGATGCTATTTGTTTCATATGAATGTATATTAAGGCATGAAAAATGGAGGCATAAAGGTATAAATTGAATTCAGTTAAATCAAAAATGAATTCAAATTCTTATGTGTCTGCACACACGCAGTGTGGCTGACACATAAGAATTTTAAAACAAATACGTTACGTTTATAGTTATATTAACAAAACAATTCTTTTTTATGCCATCCTCCTTATTATCACCTTTAAAAATTGGCTCAATCACAATCCCAAACCGCTTCGTGATGGCTCCGCTCACGCGCCGGAGAGCTACCAGCGATCATATTCCAACAGAAATCATGGCAACTTATTACAGCCAACGTGCCTCAGCCGGACTGATAATTTCGGAAGCTACTGCCATTTCGCCTCAGGCAGTCGGATACCTTAATATCCCGGGCATTTGGAAACAGGAGCAGGTTGAGGCGTGGAAAAATATAACTGCTGCTGTCCGCAATGCAGGAGGGCGTATTTTTATGCAACTCTGGCATGTGGGACGCGTTTCGCATTCGCTGGTGCAGGCAGGCAAAGTTTTGCCCGTATCGGCTTCAGCAATAGCAGTGGACGATATGATAAACACACCCGAAGGACATAAAAAAATGGAAGTGCCAAGGGCTTTGGAAACTGCTGAAATTGCCGGCGTAGTTCAGGATTACGCTGATGCCGCAAAGCGTGCTATGGATGCCGGCTTCGACGGGGTCGAAATTCACGGTGCCAATGCCTATCTTATCGATCAGTTTTTGCATTCCTCGTCAAATATTCGCACCGATAAGTATGGTGGAACTGTTGAAAACCGGGCACGATTCCTGTTCGAAGTAGTTGAAGCCGTAGTGAAAACCATAGGAAGTGATAAAACCGGAATCCGGTTATCGCCAAGCAATACCCGCTACGGAATGGATGATCCCGATCCGGCAGGTTTATATACGTATGTGATTGAAAAGCTGAATGATTATAAGCTGGCCTATATTCACCTGGTTGAACCCATGTTGCCACTCGACGAATATCCCCATATGATCCGTAAGGTTACTGAGTTTTTCAGACCCATCTATAAAGGTCTGCTGATTACAGCCGGAAATTATGATCTGGAACGCGGGGAACAAGCCATTGAACAAGGTTTGGCCGATATGGTAGCGTATGGAAGGTTGTTTATTGCAAATCCGGATTTGCCTGCACGGTTCGTTAAATTTGTAGAGGTGGGCGATCGCCCGTCTCTTAACGAACCAGACACATCAACATTTTATGCCGGCCATGAAAAAGGATATACCGATTATCCGGCATTACTTTAGAGACGCACGATCGCGCGTCTTTAGGTTACGCCATTTTCAAATCTTTAAATCGTATCAATCTTCCGGCCTTACTGTCCCACAATTTCAGGTTTACATATTTAAACCCTTTCAGGAAAGGAACCGGTTTTATGTCGCTGAACATTTCGTTTTCGCGGTGGCATTTTTCCAGCATGTAGTTCGGAATTTTTGAACTCAAATGATGTACATGGTGAAACCCGATATTTCCCGAAAACCATTGTAATACGGCCGGAAGCTTATAATATGAGCTGCCATGTAAAGCCACGGTTTTAAAATCCCAGTCCTCACTGCTGTACCAATGTGTGCCATCAAACTGGTGCTGAAGGTAGAAGAGATAAACCCCACCGATGGCTGCAAAATACATTACCGGAATCTGTATCAGCAGGTAGGCTTTCCAGCCAATGGTCAAACATAAAGTAGTTGCCAGGACCGCAATTCCAGCATTAGCTATATACACACTCATTTTCTCCTTTGGTGAAAAGCCTTTCCGGGTAAAGCGGTTTCCGATCATAAAAAGCAAAGGGCCACCAATAAAGAACATAATAAACGCATTACGGAATATACGGTAAGCCAGTTGTTTCTTTTTAGGAAGAGCAAGGTATTCGTCAACGGTGAGTGTCCACACATCGCCTATGCCCCTTTTATCGAGATTGCCTACGGTACGGTGGTGTATCAGATGTGCATGATGCCAGCGATGATAAGGCGTAAATGCAAGTATACCCAGGAATATCCCCACAATTTCGCTTAATCGCTTCGATTTGAAGAAAGACCCATGACCGCAATCGTGAAAAATAATAAAAAGCCTTACCAGGAAACCGGCCGACAGCAGTATTAACGGCAGTGTAATCCAATAACTATATTGCAGGCTGATAACCATTAAAACCCATAATACAACATAAGGCACAAAGGTGTTTACAATCTGCCACCAGCTATGCAGCTTGTCGCCATTCCGGTAAGGGGCAATTATTTTTACCCATTTTTCACCGGCATTCTCATTGGTTTTATTTTGAACTGACATTTATAGTATTGTTAAGACACGCATGCAAATATACTTCATATATTAAACAAGTAAACACGGTCTTTTGTTTGTGTTTTTTTTGGTTCAGGAAAAGTATTTTTTTATGCGTTTACCAGCAATTTTCAGGAGCCTAACTTTTAATTACTTTTTAATCCTGAATTACAGGAAGCACACTCACAAATTCAAAACATAACTTAACGTATCGTTACATTTTATACTTTTGACTTTTCAAATAAAAAATCGCCCTATGAAGAAGTGTATTCTCCCTTTAATCCTGATTTTAACTTCAATACAGGCTTTCGCATCCTTCGACAACTGGTTTGTAAATAAAACCCTGCGCATCGATTATTATCATACCGGTAATGCAAGCAGCGAATTATATTCCATCGACCAGGTAAAATCGGAGCCTTACTGGGGCGGATCGCATGTTACACTAATTGATACGCTGAATTACGGCGAATATTATTTCAAAACTTTTGATGTTCAATCCAATACATTACTTTACAGCCGCGGATATTGCACCCTGTTTAACGAATGGCAGTTTACTGAAGAAGCCAAACACATAACGCGTACATTTTCCGAAACGGTTGTAATGCCGTTCCCTAAAAAGGATGTCCGTGTTGAATTCTACAGCCGAAATCATAAGGGCGTTTTCGAAAAGAAATTTGAATATACTGTCGAAATAAAAAACTACTTTATTACCAACGAACGGCAAATGGTTTACCCGGTTTACGAGGCGCTTATCTCGGGCGACCCAGCAACAAAGGTTGATATCGTTATTTTACCCGAAGGTTATACCGCAGCCGAAATGGATAAGTTTAAAGCCGATTGCGATAAGTTTACTGCCGGTTTGTTCACGTTTGAACCTTACACTCAAAACCGCGATAAATTTAATATACGTGCGGTGTTGGCACCTTCCCGGGAAAGCGGTACGGATATTCCACGCGATACCACCTGGAAAAACACCATCATGAACAGTACGTTTTACACCTTCGATTCCGAAAGGTACCTTATGACTACTGATAACATTAGCGTTCGCAACCTGGCAGCCAACGCGCCTTACGACCAGATTTACATTCTAGTAAATACCACAAAATACGGAGGCGGCGCTATTTATAATTTTTACAGCACTTCGGTTAACAGCAATGCTTCCTCGGCCAAAATATTTGTACATGAGTTCGGGCATGGGTTTGCAGGCCTGGCCGACGAATACGACGACGGATCCACTTCATTTAACGATATGTATCCTACCGGCACCGAACCCTGGGAGCCTAATATAACCACCTTAGTGAATTTTGAAAGCAAATGGCTGGCAATGCTGCCGGCTGGTACGCCCATTCCTACACCACTCAAGGATCGCACTCCATTGCAATTAGGCGTTTACGAAGGAGCAGGCTATGTGGCTACGGGACTCTACCGCCCCACGCCCGACTGCCTGATGCGATCGTTCAGGGGGAATAAGTTTTGCCCTGTTTGCTCGGCTGGCATTCAAAAAATGCTGGACTTTTACACGAAATAACTACTTACTTCAATATTTGTCAAATAACAACAACATCTGTTTGTAACCCTATCGTTTTTCACGATCGGAAATGAATTCTGCCTGAGCGATCACACGGCTAAGTAATACACTGAAAAATCAGACTTTTCAAAAATCAGATACTGCTTACTTATATATATTCTAAATTGCAATAAAACTATCAGTTATCATTCGGAATTGAGGCGGGAATTACCTAATTTTGCAGCCCGAAAAGATTGAATTTTATTTTCTTTTACGTGTTATCACATTCACAATAAAACTCAGGAATACAAATGGCCATTACAAAATTAGATCAAATGTTCGATTTGCTGAAAAGTAAACCGAAAAAACGCCTTTCGGTTGCCTATGCCAACGACGCACACACTTTAGAAGCAGTTTATGTTGCTGTTGAAAAAGGAATTGTTGAGGCAACACTTACCGGCGACGAAGTTGCGATAAAACAAATTTGTGAGCAGCATAATATGGATGCAGGCAAATTCGAAATCCTTCACGAGCCTAACGAAGCAAAAGCGGCAACACTTGCTGTTCAGCTTATTAACGAGGGGAAAGCAAACCTCCTGATGAAAGGATCGCTCAGTACCGATAAGTATATGAGAGCCATTTTGAATAAAACTGCAGGAATTACCAACGAGAGAGCCGTGCTGTCGCATGTTACGGTTATGGATTTCCCTGAGTATCATAAGTTGCTTACCATTGCTGATGTAGCTATTATTCCTCTGCCCGATCTGAAGCAGAAAATTAAAATGATCGAATACATGGTAAAGGTTTCGAAAGCTATGGGTGTTGAAAACCCCAAAGTAGCTGCTATTGCTGCTACGGAGCAGATGCTTGCCGGCATGCCTGCATGTGTTGAAGGAGCCATACTTGCTAAAATGAGCGATCGCGGCCAGATTAAAGGCTGTGTGGTTGACGGACCTCTGTCGCTCGACGCAGCTATCGACATGGAATCAGTACAGATTAAAAAAATAACAGGAGCTGTTGCCGGTGATGCCGACTGCCTTTTGTTCCCCAATATTGAATCGGGAAATGTATTTTTTAAAGGTGGTACCAAATTAGCCGGTGCCGAACTGGCTGCTTATGTTGCAGGCGCACGTGTACCTTGCGTGCTCACCTCGCGAGGCGACAGCGCTTTAACAAAAACATATTCAATTGCGCTCGCTGCATTGATGGCGTAAGCAAAAGAAGGAGATACAGTTAATGCTTGAAAGTAAATAGTATTTCTGCAATATACTAACAACAATAACTCTGATTAAATAACAGCTTTCAGCTATTAGCCTGATACTAAAAATTTGCCAATACACATGGAAGACATCCGCATACTTGCAATAAATCCGGGTTCAACATCAACAAAAATTGCGGTTTATCAGAATATGAACCCGACTTTTGTGAAGAACATCACGCACAGCAGTGAGGAGCTAGCCCCTTTTGAGCATGTGGCCGATCAATTCCATTTCCGGAAGGAAATTATTTATAAGGAGCTTAAGGAAGCCGAAGTACAGCTCGATAAAATACAGGCTGTTGTTGGCCGTGGTGGAATGCTGAAACCTATTGCATCGGGGGTTTACCTCGTTAACGATGCTATGAAAAAGGATTTGCACGAGCGGCCAATCAAAGAACACGCCAGCAACCTTGGCGGACTGATAGCCGACGACATAGCAAGCGCCCTGCCCAATGCAAAAGCATATATTGCTGATCCTGTGGTGGTTGATGAATTTGAAGATATCGCCAGGGTATCAGGTCACCCGCTTTTTAAACGTGCTTCCATTTTCCATGCTTTAAACCAGAAATCCATTGCCCGTCAGCATGCCAAAAGCGTTATGAAGAGTTACAACGATCTGAATTTGATTGTTGTGCATATGGGAGGTGGCATTACCGTTGGCGCTCATCGCAAAGGGCTGGTAATTGATGTAAACCAGGGACTCGACGGTGAAGGTCCGTTTTCGCCTGAGCGCAGTGGCACTTTGCCAACCGGCGACCTGATACGTTTCTGTTTTAGTGGCCAGTATACTGAAAAGGAAATTATTAAAATGGTAGTCGGTAACGGCGGAATTGTTGCCCACCTCGGCACCAACAGCGCTTACGAAGCTGAGATGGATGCTCAGAATGGCGATGAAAAAGCTAAATTTATACTCGAAGCCATGGCCTACCAGGTTGCAAAAGCTATTGGTTCCATGGTCCCGGTGTTGAAAGGTGATGTTGACGCTATTTTACTTACCGGAGGTGTTGCGCATAGCAAATGGATCACCAACCTGATCATTGAAAGAGTATATAAATTTGCCCCGGTATATATTTATCCGGGTGAGGATGAAATGCGCGCTTTGGCCCTGAACGGCCTTATGGTGCTGAAAGGCGAGGTGGAAGTGAAAGAATATATTTAAAGTCAATTAGTAGAAAATAGTTTATGGGAAATAGCGATTGTGCTGTTTCCCATTTTTTATGCAATTCACTTTTTGAGTAAAACTATTTTCTACTAACTCTTCATCTTCCCGGAAAGCAATTCTTCAATCACCCGCGGGAAATGCTCATATTCCAGTTCATGGATTTTTGAAGCCAGCATTTCAGGAGTATCTCCTGCATTAATTGAACAACGAGCCTGGAAAATGATGTTTCCTTCGTCGTAATGCTCATTTACGTAATGAATGGTTATTCCGCTTTCCTTTTCTCCGGCAGCGATAACAGCCTGGTGTACCTTCATGCCATACATTCCACGTCCACCGTATGCAGGAAGTAGAGGCAGGATGGATGTTGATGATACGCCCCTGGAATGCCCTCAGTATGCTTTCGGGAATTAACCATAGAAATCCGGCAAGTACTATCCACTCAGTACCACGTGTCAACAGATCATCCGCAATAGCTGATGAATTATAAAACATATCGCGGTTGAATAAAACCGATGGAATACCCAGGTTCCTGGCTCGCTCCAATACGAAAGCATTTTCGTTATTGCAATAAACTGCTGTTATGTGTAAAAGGCCGCTGCCGGCGAAATACTCAGCAATCCGTTGTGCATTGCTGCCACTTCCGGAAGCAAAAACAGCTATTCCGCTTGTCGGTTTCAGGTTTTTTATCTCGTTACTCATTAAAATTACTTCGATGATACAGCATGGGAAAATCTAATTTTTGACTTGCTTTTAAATAAGGGTATCAAAATAACAAAAACCCTCCGACATAATGTCACAAAATGATAAAAATGCTACTAAAAAGAGCAAACTGCTCCCGATTCGTGCAGTAGGATACCAATTAGATTATTTGCTATATGCCTCATATTTAGGTTTTTAATTTATGTTTTGCTAAAATTATGAGGGCACTTATTGTTTTATCGCTGAAATTGTTATTTCTTTGCACCCTAAAACCAATTAAAGCGTACAACAATGTCCGACATTGCAACAAGAGTAAAAGCTATCATCGTTGATAAACTGGGTGTAGACGAGAAAGAAGTAAACCCTGCAGCAAGTTTCACCAACGACCTGGGTGCCGATTCACTGGACACCGTTGAACTGATCATGGAATTCGAAAAAGAATTCAATATTGCTATTCCAGACGATCAGGCTGAAAAAATCAGTACTGTAGGTGATGCTATCACTTACCTCGAAGCCAACGCGAAATAAGTAAAACTCATTCGATGAAGTTAAGGCGAGTAGTAGTTACCGGCCTTGGCGCACTGACTCCATTAGGCAATACGGCTCCGGAAACCTGGAGTGGCTTGGTTAATGGAGTTAGTGGTGCTGGCCCCATCACACATTTTGACACAAGCAAATTCAAAACAAAATTTGCCTGTGAAGTCAAAAATTTTGATCCTTTGAATTTTTTCGACCGCAAAGAGGTTCGGAAATTTGATCCTTTTACACTCTATGGCATGGTATCAGCCGATGAGGCGGTCATAGATTCAGGATTGAATGCAGAAGGTATCGATCACGACCGGGTTGGAGTTATATGGGCTTCGGGTATTGGTGGTATGACTACCATATACGATGAAATTTCAGGTTTTGCCAACGGCGATGGAACTCCACGTTTCAACCCGCTTATGATTCCAAAGATGATTGCCGATATTGCTGCCGGACAGATTTCAATCCGTTATGGGTTCAGAGGTCCGAATTTTGCAACCGTTTCGGCTTGTGCTTCGTCAGCCAACGCACTGATTGATGCTTACAATTACATCAGGCTTGATATGGCAGATGCATTTGTTACCGGTGGTTCAGAGGCTGCAATTAATATTGCCGGTGTTGGAGGATTTAATGCCATGCACGCCATTTCGACACGTAACGATGATCCTTTAACGGCATCGCGTCCTTTCGATAAAGATCGCGATGGTTTTGTTATCGGCGAAGGTGGCATTGCTTTAATTTTTGAAGAACTCGAGCATGCACTTGCACGCGGAGCCAAAATATATGCCGAAGTTGCCGGCGCAGGAATGAGCGCTGATGCTCATCATATCACAGCTCCTCATCCCGAAGGTTTAGGCGCCATGAATTCGATGCGTTCGGCCATCCGCGATGCCGGTATGACATTAAACGATATCGATCACGTTAATACCCACGGCACATCAACACCGCTTGGAGATATTGCTGAAACTACAGCCCTGGGCCGTTTATTCGGTGAACATTCATCGAAAGTGTTTGTAAATTCAACCAAATCGATGACAGGCCACCTGCTTGGTGCTGCCGGCGCTGTTGAGGCAATGGCTTCCATATTGTCGGTTCAGAATAATATAATACCTCCTACCATCAATCATTTTACTGATGATCCGGAGGTGGAGCAATCGCTTACCTATGTTTTTAACAAAGCATTGCATACTACTGTTAATGCAGCTTTAAGTAATACATTCGGTTTCGGCGGCCATAATGCCACACTTATTTTTAAGAAATTTACAGCATAGTTTTGACTTTTGATGTCATAAATCCAATCAGAGTTTTTCTCTCTGAAGACAAACAGCTTTTCGTAGCACTAAAAAATATTTTCGGGTATTATCCCGGAAATATTTTTTTGTATAAGCTGGCTTTCCGTCATAAATCGCAGGCTATTGAACTCAGCAATGGTAACCGCATCAGCAACGAGCGGCTCGAATACCTGGGCGACGCTATATTAAGCGCCATTGTTGCCGATCACCTTTTTAAAATGTTCCCTTATAAGGGTGAAGGCTTCCTTACCGAAATGCGTTCGCGTATCGTAAGCAGGGCTCAATTGAACAAGCTTTCGCAGAAACTGGGTATTGATACCCTGATTCAGGCTAACGGCGAAAACAATAATGTATTCCGTTCAATGAAGGGCGATGCGCTCGAAGCGCTGATCGGCGCTATTTACCTCGATAAAGGGTATAATTTTACCCGGCAGATAATCATCGAAAAAATCATCAAGCAGCATTTCGATCTGCAGGAACTCGAAAACAATAATACCAATTATAAGAGCCAGATCATCGAATGGGCACAACACGAAAAACGAGCAGTTGAATTTGTGGTTGTGAACGAGGTTGGGCATGGTTTCAACAAGCAATACGTTGTTGATGTCATTATTGATAAAGTATCCCTGGGCAAAGGCCGCGACTATTCCATAAAAGGTGCTGAGCAGGATGCGGCAATGAAAGCATTGCTGCAGCTCGAAAGCGATAAAATTTAACATCTTCTCTATTTACAACCGGTTGGCTGAAAAAGGTTTTTCAGAAAATCGTATATTTGTATTTATTCAAATATGAATACTTCAATTTTAATTTAAAAATCTCTTATCAAAACTGAATGAGTGCCCACGGATCAAATAAAGCCATAGTTTTCGCATTGTTTGGCAACATGCTAATTGCCATCATCAAATATATTGTAGCTTTTATCACGGGAAGCGCTGCCATGCTGGCCGAGTCCATACATTCCACCGCCGACAGTTTTAACCAGGTTCTTCTGCTTATCGGCCATAAAAAAGCTAAGAAAACAGCCAGCGAACTGCATAGTTTCGGGTATGCCAACGAGGTATTTTTCTGGTCGCTGATGGTTGCTGTGTTATTGTTTTTTATCGGCTCATTATTTTCAATTTACGAGGGCATTCATAAGCTGAACCATCCCGAAGATTTGAAAAATATCCACTGGATTTTTATTGTATTAATATTTTCGATACTTATCGAAGCAAAAACATTTCATGTTGCCTATACCGAATTCAGGAAAACCACAAAACTGCCTTTTTTTAAAGCCATTAGAGCCTCAACCCATGTAAGCCTAATAGTGGTTGTACTGGAGGACCTGGCCGCTATGGTTGGCCTGCTGGCCGTTTTATTATCGACGCTGCTTGCATGGCTTGTAAATCCCATATTTGATGCATTTGGAAGTATATTTGTCGGGATTGTCCTCCTGGCAGTATCCATACTGCTGATAACAGAAGTAAAAAAACTGATCATAGGCGAAAGCATGCCGCGGCCGATGCGCCAAGTGATGCGAAATGTGATCCGCAGGCATATACATGTAGACCATATTAACCGAATGCAGACCATGGTGATGGGCGATGCCAAATACCTGGTGCTACTATCGGTAAATATTGATGATGAAATGAACGGATACGATGCCGAAGATATGATAGAACAGGTAAAACTCGACCTCCTAAAAGAACTTCCGGCAATCGGAACCATATACATCGAAATTCAGGATTCTGTCAGGAATCAAAAAGTCTGACGCCAGTTTTATGAAAACAAAAATAGTTGCAACTGTTGGCCCGGCATGCTCGGACCGTAAAATGTTACATAAACTCATTGTTGCCGGGGTTGATGTATTCAGGTTAAATTTTTCGCACGGGTCGCATAGCGATCATTTGCGTGTGATTGAAAATGTACGCTCACTCAATGCCGAACTCGGAACGCATATTGCACTGCTCGGCGATTTACAGGGGCCGAAAATACGTATAGGATCGTTTGTTGAAAACCAGGTAATGATGACAAACGGTCATGAATTGGTTTTCACCACGCATGAATGCGACTGCACTGCCGACAAACTTTTTATTACTTACCCTGAATTTGCCAGGGATGTAAAACCCGGCGAAGACCTGTTACTCGACGACGGGAAACTCCTTTTCCGTGTTGTTTCGACCAACGGAGTGGATGAAGTAAAGGCTAAAGTTATACACGGCGGTATTTTATCCGGTAAAAAAGGAGTAAACCTCCCTAATACAGTAGTTTCGTTGCCTTCGCTAACTGATAAAGACAAACACGATCTCGCATTTATCCTCGAACAAAAGTTTAACTGGATAGCACTATCCTTTGTACGAAAAGCTGCAGATATCCTCCATTTGAAATCCGCGATAACCGAAATGGGTGTTACCGAGAATATTCCAGGTATTATCGCCAAGATTGAGAAACCGGATGCCGTACGAAATATGGATGAGATAATAGCCGAAGCTGACGGCGTGATGGTTGCCCGCGGCGACCTGGGTGTTGAGCTTCCGCTGGAGCAGGTGCCTTTGGTACAGAAAAACCTGATCCGCAAATGTAATCTTGCCTCTAAACCAATTATTGTTGCCACCCAAATGATGGAAGGTATGATTACCAATATCAGGCCTACCCGGGCCGAGGTGAACGATGTGGCCAACTCGGTACTCGACGGTGCCGATGCGGTTATGCTGAGCGGCGAAACTTCTGTAGGGCTTTACCCGGTTGAAGTGGTCGAAACCATGATGAAGATTATTGGCGAAGTGGAACAAACCGATGCTATTTACAATAAACCGCATTTTGCCAACCAGGCTGATAAGGTTCGGGTGATTTCCGATTCCATATTATCGGCTGCCTGCAATATGGCTATCGAATCGAATGCTTCGGCGATTATTGCCATGACTATTACAGGCTATTCAGCCCAACGCATCAGCAGCCAACGCCCGAAGCAGGATATTTTTATATTTTCGAATAACCGCCAGATGTTATGTAAACTTAACCTGGTATGGGGAATCAGGGGTTTTTACTTTGATAAAATTGTTACTTCAACCACCAAAACTTTCAGGTCAATTACCGATCAGCTTATAGCCGAGGGCTATATAAATGAAGGTGATTTGCTGATAAAAGTTGCCAGTACACCTATTTATGTGGCCGGGCAGACAAATACGGTGAAGCTGGAGTATGCGTGACAGATTTATATAAACGCTATCTCAATCATTACTGTGAAATACTTTCAGGGCCAGAAAAAGATAAGATTATTTTGCTGCCAAAACCAGGTAATTTTATTATGAACAAATAATTTATGCAGCCTTATTGCGAGCCAGGTAAACTTAGCTTGCGAAAGTAAATCAGTTATTAATATTTTGTAGCAAATTTTACTTTTCTACATGCCATCACCCAGCGCGAGAAGAGTGCCAGCGAAAGAGAAACTAGTTCAGAATTACTTTTCGTATAATTACTTTTTCATAGCTAAACATCCTGACGAAATAAATTCCCTTGGGCAAGGACCCCATATCTAGCTTAAAGGTTTTTTGCTGAGGATCTAACAGAAGATTGATAAGAGCACAACCATGAATGTCAGATATTTCAATACGACTTATATTATTAAGGTTTGATAGATACAAAGTCCCATGGGTAGGAACAGGATAGATCGAGGGTTCAAATAATTCTGTTCCAGTTTCCTCAGCACCTTCTCCGCTAATATGACCGGTTAACGGAATAACGACCGATTGATTATTTGGATCGTTGCAATCAATGACAAGTATTCCGGAGTATTGTTTGTTTTCTGTAGGAAGGAATCTGAGATCAAGTCGGATACTATCATCAATATTAATGTTCAGTTCTCCGCAGGGATTCACCCATTCCCCGTATTTGTTGAGTATATCAAAGCCTTCGGGTAGAGAAATCGAAAAAACCTCCAGCAAATCATTACCGGTATTTTTTATTACCAGGCTTTTGTATACAACAGGGTAATTTACCTGGGTGTAAAGATCCAGGGCTGAAGGGACAGCTGAGATTATTGCCGGGCTTTGTTCCTGGGTCTCATAACACCCAATATCTACCCTCGCTCCCGCAACCCGCCGGCGACCATCCATATCAAAGGCCGGTAATGGGAAAGCAATGGTATCCGGGCCACCGGCATCCACACAATTGGATGAGGACAATAGGCGGTAATTGTAGTTCGTACTGTCAGCAAAATCAGGATAAGAGAAATCCTTATTAGTATGTAATAGCAATGGCCATATCAGGTATTGATGATCAACTTTAGCCGGCCAAAACAGGCAATTCACCAGGTAGTCGCAGGTTCCTGTAATTTGCGGGTAAAGGTTATCAATAAAGGAACAATTGATAAATTTATCAAAATGGTTGGAGTGCACTGCACTCCCAGTCTCTTTATTTCCCGACCGGTTATTCCGGAAGAGCGTATTGATAACAGTCAACGGGTGGTACCCTTCATAATAAGTCCTCCAGGAAACATAAATTGCTCCCCCCTGATTTATTGCGGTGTTGTTTTCGAAGACTGTATTAATGATATAAATATCATACTCATTTCCTCCATATTCGCGTATGGCACCTCCATCATATCCTATATTATCCTTGAAAATACAATTGGAAAAGGTGGTTTTACCCGGCCAGTATTGATGTTCGAAGAACACTACCCCTCCCCCTTCATTTACATTGACGGTGTATCCGTTTTGAAAAGTGCAGTAATCGAAAAACAGCGTATCCGCTCCATAATATCCACTGTTGATCCGTATACCCTTCCAGGTCCTGTAGAGTGTATCTGTTCCGGAAATAACCGGTTTACCGGTGAATTCGATCCTGTGATTCCTGTTACCAGCCGCGTAAATACACCCCCCGTCAACAAATACTTCAAACGGCCCTTCGGAAATGATTCTTGTTCCTGGTTTGATTGAGAGCTTCACCTGATCACCAATTGTTACATTGCCTGTAAGCCGGATGCATCCCTGCCAGGTAGTGTCCCGGTCTATCTTACCTGAAAAGAGTGTACACCAGGTACTTTCACCCGAAACTGGAATAATAAGGGCACCTACCAGCGAATCCTCGTTGTAAATACGAATATCCCTTGAGAATACCCCTTCTTCGTTAGGAGAAAAACGCACGTATACTTTATTCACACCAGGCGATAAAACTACATTTTGCATGGAGGGCAGCCAGCCCGAGAGCAGGTCAGTGCTCAGGAGGAAATTGCCATCGGAGACAATTGAATCAAGTGTAAAAGGAATATCGCTGCATGCTTCCAGGGTGATACTGTCGATTGAGAAGGTATTGACTGGAATTAAAGGAAATCTGATCGAATCCGGATGCTCTACGATATAAGACACTTCGTACATCTGCCGTTCATAGGCTCCTATATCCACTATTCCATTATATATGCGGTTTCTGTTACCAATGTCTGTTACCGGAAGTATTAAACCTGTTGTGTCAGGATTTCCCCCATCACAGGCAATACTTGCTGCACGGATATGGTAATCGTATCCATCGAGCATAAATTGCGGATCCACACCTAGAAAACTGGATGTTCCTGTTATAGTGGCATGCTGGATATTTTTTATGATCGAATACCGTGCTTTCACTGATCCTGCAATATCTTCAGGAACATTCCCATTCATGAAATTCCCGGCAACAATCGAGTTTATAAGCTCAATTTGGCCGGATTCAATGAACAGGCCTCCCCCTGTTACGGAAGACCCACTGCTTCCAGCCCTGATCCGGTTGTTACTCACCGTAGTATTGATCAGCTTAATATTGCCGGAAGACTTTGAATAGATGGCTCCCCCATTCCCCGGATAACAGCCCTCAGCCCCTGAATATGTACTTCCCGTTTCATTATCAGTGATCAGGCAATTCAGGATTTTTAAATCTGAGACATTATAAATGGCACCTCCAGAGCCGCTTCTTCCATCATAAGTTGCCCAACCCCCATTGCCAGTATTATTGTTCCGGATTGTGCAGGAAACGAATTCTGCATACCCCCCATTATACAGGACTCCTCCCCGGCCCCCGGTTCCGCCATATCCAGTACTGTGGTAATTTGCCGAAGCATACCCTCCGGACCCGGATTCATTATTACTGAATTCGGAGTTGGAAATAAATAGATTGTTGATATTACAGATAGCTCCTCCGTCACCGCCATTTTTACCCACTGCTGACGCCCCTCCGGCTGCCCAGCCATTTCCCCCGATCCCAGACTGGTTAAGTCGGAAGATGCAGTTCAATGCTCTTACAGTACCTTCATTGTAAATACCTCCGCCACTTCCAGCATCTGAAAAGGTCATTCCATCACCGGATTTATTATTTTCGATAATGCATTCCTGAAGTGATAAGTAACCTGTATTAAAGATTCCTCCGCCACTGCCTGCTAAATTTCCATAACCAAGCTGTGCCTTTCCGGTCAGGTTTTCTGCAACCCTGCAGGAGTCCATGAATAGAGAATCAGATGATGCGGGTATATAGATCCCTCCTCCAGGCAGAGGTTCATCATTGTAATTCTTCGTTTGCCCATTAATGATGGCTATATTCTTGAGCATTATCCGAATCGGAAAACCATTGCCATTAATTTCCATGATCCGGAATTCAGTGGTAGTATCTCTTTTGATTTCAATATAATCCTGATTACCGATAATTGTCAGTGATTGAGTTAGCAGTAATTCGCCGGATTTGAGGTTTACATTATGAACATCGGGAGCAAACCGGATAGTATCACCACTGGAAGCAGCATCAATCATTTCACGCAAAGATCCCGGTCCCTTGTCAAGGTTATTCGTAACCCAAAATAATGTTTGGCTTAAGGCGGGATTCCCGGTCATCATCAGTCCTAGGGTTGTCAGAAAAAATAATATTTTGAAATGACGTATCATAATGAGGTCTTTAACTTTTATGTCTATAAAAAGTGCTGGCTTATTACATGGAATCCATTTAATTTATAAGAATTTAAGGTCTAGTGATAAAACATTAATTATACATTTTCCCGAATATTTTTTCTATTCATATTGATGAACAACCTTAAGAATATGATGCAATTATAAAATATTGCAACTTCCTAACTATATAGACACTTGAAAACGGTTTTACCACTACAGCTTAAAGAAATATTTTTCATAAGTGCCGGGAATGATAAATAAAGTGGTTATTACATCCCACTAAATTCAGGATGCATACTTTCCCCAAATGAATAGCAAGATGTTAAAAACAGCACAATCCAACTCGACTGAAAAAGCAAACTGAGTATTATTTATCTTTGCAAAACGTTACAGAATTTCTAAGTTTTTTTAGCCACAGTTCTTCTTTCCCCCTTTATCACGCCTAAGCCACTAAATTCAATACTTTCACCAGAACTCTTTCCTAAATCCTAACCCCCATCCCGATAGCATCGGGCCCAAACCCCTAAAATAAAATGGCCCGCATACCACGTCTTGATCCCGCTTTTGAACCGGCTGATGCATTTATTGGTATTGCAACCAATATCCCGGCTATTCAACTGGTTCATTTTATTAACCGGCAAACTTTGCTTAACCTGGTTAGGGAAAACGATTTACCGGTATATTCCGAAAAAACCGACACCCTGCATTATTTTAAATTTTTTCATTACCAGGACGATGATTACCGGAGCGAATTCTGCCTGGTACAAAACAGCAGTTCCGGAATATTACTTTTACCCACACAGAAACATTTCAGCTATTTCCTGGTTGTTCAGGGTGCGTTACCTGATGAAAAGGTTTCCCAACTCGTAACGAAGATCAAATCAATAACAGGTGTGCAACTTACTGCAATTGTAAAACAGGAACCTATAAAAACATTAGGACCCATACTTCAGGACCTTGAAATGCATTTGGCGGAACTGAAACAAGAAAAGGAAGAAAAACAAAACCGCTTTATGCCCTTATCCGAAGACCAATGAAAGGAAAGATATTAGTAACCTTTCAGTTTACCTGCATTGCGCTGCTGCTGATTGCAACCAATTGGCTTACGCTTTCGTGGTGGGTATTTTTGCTGCTGGGCTTGTCAGGATTCCTGGCTTTTTGGGCAATGGCGGTTATGAAGCTGGGTAATTTTAACATTGTGCCTTACCCGGTTGCGAACGGACGCCTGGTTTCGCAAGGTCCTTACAGGGTGATAAGGCACCCGATGTACACATCTATATTTATTGTGGCAGCAATATTACTTGCCACGCAATTCGATTATATAAAACTGGCCATCAGCCTGGTATTATTTATTTCACTTGTGGTAAAAATGCTTTTCGAAGAAAGCCTTCTGTATGCACATTTTCCTGGTTATAAAGCCTATATGCTGAAAACGAAGCGGGTGATTCCGTTTGTTTGGTGACAAGTTGAAATTGAGAAAATGAGTTTGTTGGGAAGTTCCGGGTGCCAGGTGCCAGGTGCCGGGTTCCAGGTTAGGGTAGTATTTGTTTCATAAGTGTTGAACAGCAGAACAATTGAACAGTTGAACAATTGAACATTCGAAGTGAGAAACACCAATCTCTCCTCTCTTTTCACCCCTTCTCCCATCCGCCTCTCTCCATTTCCCTTTATCCTGCCGACTCAAACTGCTTTAAAAACCGTAAATCGTTTTCGCTGAACATTCGCAGGTCTTTAACCTGGAATTTAAGGTTTGTAATACGTTCGATTCCCATTCCGAAAGCATAGCCTGAATATTCCTTGCTGTCGATGCCACAGTTTTCGAGCACAGCCGGATCGACCATACCGCAGCCCAGTATTTCGACCCATCCGGTATATTTACAGAATCCGCAGCCTTTACCTCCGCACAGATTGCACGAAATATCCATTTCGGCCGATGGCTCGGTAAACGGGAAATACGACGGGCGAAGCCTGATTTGTGTATCGGGCGCGAACATTTCGCGGGAGAAATACAACAGGGTTTGCTTGAGATCGGCAAACGAAACATTGCGGTCGATATACAATCCTTCGACCTGGTGGAAGAAACAATGTGCCCGTGCCGAAATAGCCTCGTTGCGGAATACACGACCAGGGAAAATAGCGCGGATCGGTGGTTTTGTATTCTCCATTACCCGTATCTGAACACTCGAAGTATGGGTACGCAAAGCAATATCAGGGTCTTTTTCGATAAAGAAAGTATCCTGCATATCGCGGGCAGGGTGCTCGGGCGGGAAATTAAGTGCTGAGAAATTATGCCAGTCGTCTTCAATTTCAGGACCTTCGTTCACAGTAAAGCCAAGACGCGAAAAAATGCTTATCATTTCGTTGCGTACAATCGAAAGCGGATGGCGTGTGCCGGGTTCGCGAAAACCAACGGGGCGGGTTAGATCATGCTCTTCAGAAACTGTGGTTGAAGCACCCTCAAACGAGTCTTTCAACTCGGTGAGTTTATCCTGTGCTGCATTTTTAAGCACATTCAGCAACTGACCCACATCGCGTTTCTGATCACCCGGAAGTTCCTTAAATGCATCGAATAAATCCTGTAAAAGTCCTTTACGGCCTAGGAAACGGATGCGAAACTGCTCCAACTGCTCAGCGCTATCGGCCTGAAACTGCTTTACTTCTTCGAGTAACTGATTGATTTTCTCCTTCATACGGAATCACTTTTAATACTGCACCTAGGGTTCGTAGAGGGTGCAAAGGTCGGAAAAAGTTTGATTGTAGCAAACCTTCATGCACAATCACAAGAGTTTGGGATTTAGGGGAGGATGTGATACAAAAAAAAGGACCCGAGCCAAAACCCGGATCCTATCAACATTGTTAAGCTGTAATATTTACAGCACCTTCATCGTCATTTTAATATCTTTAAGCGGTTTGTCGCCAGCGGCTGTTTGTACGGCAGCAATTTTATCGATTACATCCATGCCTTCGATTACTTCACCGAAAACGGTGTACTCGCCATCGAGGAAAGGTGTTCCGCCTAAGGTTGTATAGATTTTGCGCTGATCGGGAGTATATTTTACCGTGCGGCGCTGATCGAACTGGTTGAGTTGTGCATCCGATATTTTATCGCCTTGCACAATGTAAAATTGCGAGCCTGACGATTCTTTTTTGGGGTTAACCTGGTCGCCCATTCGAGCGGCACACAAAGCACCTTTTTTATGAATATGGGCTGGTACAAATTCGGCCGGAACCCTTGACGACATTTCGGGTACACCTGCCGGAGCACCACCGCCCTGTATCATAAAACCTTTGATAACACGGTGAAAAATTGAGCCGGTATAAAAGCCGTTTTTGGCCAGTTGAACAAAATTATCACGGTGCAAAGGGGTATCATTGTACAAGGCAACCTTAATATCACCCATATCGGTGTGTATGAGCACCTTGGTGGTTTTTTGAGCGTCGAGTTCCATCATAAACAGGAAAGTAAGTGTTAATGTTAATAAAATTGAACGTTTCATGTTAATTAGTTTATTGGTTAAAACGGTTTATTTCGGGGATTATTGTTGGGATAAAGGGGCGAGGGACGAGGGACGAGGGGTAAGAGTTGGGACAAGGTGAGGGAGTGAATGGGCGAGGGGCGAAGGGCGAGGGGCGAGAGGTGAGTGGGTGATTAGTTCTTAATTGTTTTTATGGTCATGGGGATGTTGGTTTGGGGCCGGTCGTTGGTGTCAGTTTTTACGGCTGCTATTTTATCAACAATTTCCATGCCACTTATCACTTCGCCGAATACGGTGTAGGCTCCATCCAAATGAGGCGTGCCGCCAACGCTTGTATATACACGGCGCTGCTCATCTGTTATTTTAAATGGTTTGTTTCGCATGTATTGCGCTTCGACGGCATTACGATATTTTTCGATTACCAGCCTGATGTTTGCCGTGTCGCGGTTATCAACCATTTGCCTGAAGGCTTTCAGATCATCTTCCTTTCCTTCCTTTTTAAGCATATCCATCATAATGTATTGCTTGGTACGTCGTTCCACTTTCAGTTCAACGGCATCGAGTTCGTCGTTGGTAAACACTTTTCCCTGCACAATGTAAAACTGCGATGCCGACGAAGCTTTCAATGGATTTATATCATCGTTTTCGCGGGCAGCGGCAAAAGCGCCTCGCTTATGCAGGTACGATTTTATATATTCAAAGGGAATGGTATAATTGGTATCGCCATCACCCAGAAAAGCGCCCGCTTCCGCATGACGCGAGGTAGGATCGCCACCCTGAATCATGAATTTTTCGATCACACGGTGAAACAAAGTACTGTCAAAATACCCGGCATCAGCAAGGTTGATAAAATTCTCCTTATGTTTTACAGTGCTGTCGTAAAGTTTAACAATAATTTCACCATACGGGGTTTGTATACTTACAAGGGTATCCTTGGGTTTTGAGTTACATGCCACAAACAATAGGGCAAGGAATGCGATGATTATTGTGTTTTTCATAGCGAATATTACTTTCAGGAACATAAATACCGGAAGTATGCCATTTGCACTCCGGGTTAATAATATAAGAGGGAAATTATTCTTTATATCCGGTCTTAATATCAGTATAACACTTACGGCAAAGCGGCTCGTAGCTCTCCGTCTCGCCAAGCACAACAAGTTTTTCGCTTGCTATGGTTCGGTGCGAATAATGGGCCAGGTCGCCGCAACGCATGCAAATAGCGTGGACTTTTGTAACATATTCGGCCGTAGCCATAAGTGCCGGTATGGGGCCGAAAGGCTTTCCCTGGAAGTCCATATCGAGGCCGGTAACAATTACCCTAATACCCTGGTTGGCAATGTAATTGCATACTGAAGGAAGATCGGCATCCAGGAATTGTGCCTCGTCGATGCCAACCACATCCATGCCATCGATATACATCAGAATTTCGGAAGCACTGTGAACGGGTATCGAACGAATGGCATTCTCGTTGTGCGAAACAACATTTGATTCATCGTAACGTTTATCTATTTCAGGCTTGAAAATTTCCACTCTCTGCTTAGCAATGCGGGCACGGTTGAGCCTGCGGATCAGTTCTTCGGTTTTACCGGAGAACATGGAACCTACAATAACTTCGATCCAGCCCCTACGCTGTATATGATTGTTAGTGGATTTTTCAAGAAACATATGCTGCGTAGTTTATTCTTTGCTAATTTTGGTGATCGTTAGAAGCGCAAACTTAATCAAATAAATGTTTGGTTTCTTAGCGGCTGAGAGGTACATGTATGAAAACTTTTCAACATGGGTGAGAGGAATTGGGACGAGGGACGGGGGCGATGGGGCGAGAGGCGAAGGGGCGTAAGGCGAAGGGCGAAGGGGCGAGAGGCGAAGGGGTGAAAGGGCGAATTGGAGATGGGAGAATGGAAGTTCATATGATTTCACCAGCCAATAACCCAAAAACGGTAACCAGCAACCATTTACCAGCAACCAGCAACCAGCAACTAAAAACTAATTACCCATAACCAAAAACAAGTAACAACACTATGGATTTAAACCGATTAACCCGCGATGCCGACGATCTGATACGGAAAGTAGTGTCGAGGTACAACCAGTTATACGTTCCGGAAGGCAATATTTCGCAGGTAGAGCTTGACCTTATGCTTGATGATCTGCGAAAATTGTACGATACTTTTAAAACCATCGGACAGGCAAATATCGCGCTTCAGAGTAAACATAATAAACCGGAAGTAGCTGTAAATACACATGCTGAGGCTCAAACCAAACCGGCTGCAACATCAATGCACGATACTAAACCACCGAAAGCGCAGGAACCCGCTGCTCCAACTGTTGCGCAACCTGAGCCGGAAACTGTAATGGGAACAGAACCACAAACAGAACCGGAGGTGGAAACTAAGGCGGAAGCAGAAGCAGAAGTTATAACGGAACCTATTGCCGCAAAGGAACCTGAGGTTACAGAGGAAACTGAAACATTCACAGAGCCCGAACCCGAAACTATTACAGAGATTGCTGAAGAAATAAAGCCTGAATTCAACACCAATCCGGAACCAGAACCACAAGAAGTAACAAAAAGCCCTCTTGCGGAAATGACTGAGGAACGGGAAGAAGAAAAAACAGTTGTGCCGGTGAAGGAAAAACCAGACTTTTCAATAAAGCCTGAAACAAATTCGGCTATGCTTGCTGATAAATTTAATTCGTCCAGCAAATCGCTGAGCGAAAAAATTTCGGAAGGCCCTGATAAGGAGGTGGTAGGTTCGCGTTTACGTTTCCAACCCATTGCTGATCTCACCACCGGAATAGCTATTAATGATAAATTCAGCATCATCAGTGAGCTGTTCGGCAACAATGCGGTTCAGTACGAGGAAGCAATTACCCGTATCAATAAGGCTGTAAACCACGATGAAGCCAGTTGGATTTTGCAGAAATATCATAATCAGGAATGGGATAATAACACCGAATCGCTTGCCAGGTTCAAAGAGTTTGTGAAGAGAAGGTTTATTTAAAGGGTTTTGGGGTTTGAGAATCCATTTTATTAAAGGATCGATAATACCTTGAATTCGTTACATGGAACAACAAAACCAGTATAATTTATATTTTACTCAATGAATCCTAAGCATCTGACTATTATTCTTGTATTGCTTGCGCAGATATCTTTTGCCCAGGATATTAATTATGCGCGTGCACTTATCGATACTTTGTCATCTCCTTCAATGGACGGAAGGGGTTATGTGAATGACGGCGACAGGAAAGCAGCTGCATTTTTGTCAGCCGAATTCGGTAAAATGGGACTTTTATCATTTACACCCGGATATCAGCAACGTTATGCTTTTCCCATGAACACGCTTCCGGGGAAAGTTGAAGCTTCGGCAAATGGCAAAAAACTTAATCCAGGCTCCTGTTTCCAGGTGTGGGCTGCAACGCCCGATATTAAAGGGACTTTCAAAGTGGTTGCTTTAACGCCAAAAATTCTGCTTGATGAGAAGAAACTGAAGAAGTTTTCGTCGCGCGATTACAGCCGGAAGTTTGTACTTATTGATAAAAATGGCATTACTGATAAAAAGGCACTGGCAGTTCTCGATTCGCTGAAGTATTATAACTTTCTGCATGCCCGCGGGCTGATTTACGTGAGCGACACCAAACTCACCTGGTCGGTGATGATTGGATTCAGAGCCCGTGACTATGCCGTGATTGATGTGATGCGCGATGCCCTTCCTGCAAAGCTTAAATCGTTTTCACTCGAAGTGGAATCGGAATTTGTGTCCAATCATAAAACCGCCAATGTAATCGGCTGGATCAAAGGAGAGGTTCAGCCCGATACTTTTCTTGTATTTACGGCACATTACGATCACCTTGGCAGGATGGGAAAGGATGTGTATTTCCCCGGCGCCAACGACAATGCCAGCGGAACAGCCATGGTTACTGACCTGGCAAGGCATTATTCGACTTCCGGCTAACAGGCCTTATTATTCCATGGCATTTATTATGCTTAGTGGCGAAGAAGCAGGATTGCTGGGCGCAAAATACTGTGCTGCACACCCGCCTTTCGGCTTGAAAAAAGTAAAATTCCTGGTAAATATTGATATGGTTGGAACCGGTAGCGAAGGAATTACCGTGGTGAACGCCACCAAATTCAAAGATGCCTATGATCGCATGGTAAAAATCAATGCCGGCAACGAATATATTCTTACGGTAAAAGAACGTGGCGAATCGTGTAACAGCGATCATTGCCCGTTTTACGAAAAAGGTGTGCCGGCAGTATTTATTTATTCCCTGGGTAAGGAATTTACCGAATACCATAATCCCGACGACCAGAGCAGTAAACTCCCCCTTTCGGAATACAACGATATTTTCCGCCTTATGCGTGATTTTATGGATTCTTTCAATTAGCATCCTCCTCTCCCACTCCCCCTTCGCCCTTCGCCCTTCGCTCTTCTCCCTTCTCCCTTCTCCCTTCGCCCCTCTCCCCAACCCCCAAAACCTAATCCCCTAACCCCTCCCAAAATGAAACTCTACCTCATCCCCACTCCTATCGGCAACCTCGAGGATATCACGCTCAGGGCATTGCGAATACTTAAGGAAGTGGATATTATTCTGGCAGAGGACACACGCACTTCGTCGAAATTGCTGCGTCATTACGAAATTGATAAAAAAGTGCTGGCACATCACCAGTTTAACGAGCATAAAACGGCTGAAAGCCTGGTACGGCAGATTTCGGAGGGAACCACCATGGCACTTATTTCGGATGCCGGTACACCGGGAATTTCGGATCCGGGATTTCTGCTTACACGGGCATGTATCCAGGCGGAAATTACGGTTGAATGCCTTCCCGGTCCTACTGCTTTTGTTCCTGCCCTTGTTAATTCAGGATTGCCCAGCGACCGGTTTCTGTTCGAGGGATTTCTGCCACATAAAAAAGGACGGCAAACAAAATTAAAAGAACTGGCGAGGCAACCTTATACTTTTATTCTTTACGAATCGCCCTACCGGCTTGGTAAAAAGCCTGGAGCAACTTGCCGAATACCTGGGTGCCGACAGGCAGGCATGTGTATCGCGCGAGCTGACTAAAATTTACGAGGAAAACCGCCGCGGAACGCTTGTTGAACTTGCTGAATGGTATAAAGCACATACTCCGAAAGGAGAGATTGTGCTTGTGGTTGCGGGGGCGGCAGGGAATGTGGGGGGAGTGGAGGTTGAAAGTGAAGAGTAAAAAGTGCCCTTCGGCGAAAAGCTCAGGGTGAAAATAGTGAAGAGTGAAGAGTGAAGAGTGAAAAAAGTTAAGGGAAGATTTCTCTTTGCATTTTACTTTGCGTTAATAATATACGCCTTAAAAGTAAAATAAACTCGTATACGTTAAGCCCCTCCGGTCCCGATAGCTATCGGGATGGGGTAACTTGTAAACTCAAAATGCAAAATGCAAAGTGCAATCCCGATAATTATCGGGAGCAAAGTGAAGGAAAAATGAGGGGGAGTTTTCTCTTCGCGATTCGCTTTGCGTAATTGCGGTAAAAGAGTCAAAATTCTATAAAATGCAATATTGTTACGATTATCCCCGGCCAGCGGTGACTGCTGATATTATTATTTTTAAAACTATTCAAAATCAGCAGTATGTGCTTTTAATTGAACGTAAACATCCTCCTTTTAAAGGAATGTGGGCGTTGCCGGGTGGATTTGTGAATATGGACGAAACACTTGAGGAGGCAGCCCTTCGCGAACTCAATGAAGAAACAGGAATTACAGGAATTGTGTTGAAGCAATTTCACACCTTCAGCACGGTAGACCGCGACCCGCGCCACCGAACCATTACCACAGTTTTTATTGGCTATGCCGATGAAAACACTGCTACTCCCGAAGCCGGCGACGATGCAGCTAAAGCCCGATGGTTTGCTATAAATGATTTACCTCCGCTGGCGTTTGATCATGCAGAAGTAATGAGCTTATCCAGTACAGAGCCGAAATCCTGATTACATCCCCTTCATCATTGCTTTTACAATACTATCAGCGCCTTCGGCTATTTGTAAAACATTGGCATCGAGCATATAACATGGAGTAGTAAATAATTTATATTTACTGTCAATCACAACCTGCCCGTGTGATGTAACACTGTGTTTTGCACCCATTTTTTCAACCGCAGCTGCTGTTCCGGCCTCATCGCCAATGGTAATATTTACATCGCCCAGTACTTTGGCAAGTATCACCGGTGAAATGCATAATGCCCCAATAGGTTTACGAAGGCTTACAGCATCGCGTATCACTTTGCTCACCTGCGGGTTTACATCGCAGTTTTCGCTTTTAAAGGCAAAGGTACACAGGTTTTTAGCAGCTCCGAATCCGCCAGGGAATATAAGGGCATCAAAATCACGCATATCCAGTTCGGTGAGTGGCTGAATGTTTCCCCTGGCAATTCGCGCACTTTCGACCAGCACATTGCGGGTTTCCGCCATTTCGTCACCGGTAAGGTGGTTAACCACATGGTGCTGGGCAATATCCGGAGCGAAAATATCGTATTCCGCCCCATTTTTCATCACGGCATACATGGTCATTACCGCTTCGTGTATTTCGGCGCCGTCGTAAACGCCACATCCGGAAAGTATTATTGCGAACTTTTTCATAGCATTAGTTATTTAAAGCCTAAAATTACGAAAAGTTATCGTGTTCGGGCACGAAAGTTTTCAAATTTCCTATATCAATAATTGAACTTTTCCTTTACTTTTACTGTTGATATTTTTCAACAGTACTATAAATGTTAACCGCCTAAGCACAACCGATCCCGCAATGCAGGATAGCTCAAATTAGAATTCTTACTAACAATAAAATTCTCCTCCTTATCTTCTCCAGGTCGCCCCTCGCCCCCTCGCCCCTCCCCCTTCTCCCTTCCCCTTGTCTCCTTAACCCCTAACTCCAAATCCCTAAACCCTATCCAACATGTGTGGCCGTTTTTCACTTACCGCAAATGAAGCAGAGCTGAACCTGCGTTTCGAGCTTGCAGGCGGCGATGCAAGCTATGTTCCGCGCTATAATGGTGCGCCAACGCAAATGCTGGCAGTTATCACGGGCGAAAACCCCCATAAACTGAGTTATCACCGCTGGGGACTGATACCGCCCTGGGCAAAGGATATTTCGATCGGCAATAAAATGATAAATGCACGCGCCGAAACCATTACTGAAAAAGCTTCGTTCCGTTCGCCATTGTTCAGCAAACGCTGCCTGGTGCCGGCCGATGGATTTTACGAATGGCAGCAGGATGCCGGCAAACAACCGTACCGCATTTTTGTAAAAACCAATCCCATTTTCGCCATGGCCGGATTATGGGAACGGTGGAAATCGCCCGAAGGCAACATTATTGAATCATTTAATATTATTACCACCGAAGCCAATAGCTTTATGAAACCCATACATCACCGTATGCCGGTAATTCTTAAGCCTGAGGACGAAAAAACCTGGCTGGGAAGTACCAAAGCGGATGAAATCCTGGCACTTTTAAAACCTTATTCATCTGAAGAAATGGATATGTCCCCGGTTTCGAAGCTGGTAAACTCGCCGAGGAATGATGTTCCGGAGGTTTGGGTGAAAACCGAAAGAGCTGGAGATTAGAAAACGAAAAAAGGGTAATATTTTCTGCATTATCTATACAGAAGATAAAATACATTCTAAGGCATATAAAACAGCCGGTGACAGCCCGAAAGCTATCACCGGCAGAAACATAATTTATTTCACTGAAAAGAATCTTACTTCGTTTGCATCAACCTTATAAAACATTTCTCCACCCTGGCTGAACTGCGGTGGATCGTAAAACAGAAGATCGCCTTCCTCTAAACCACGCACCTTCATAGTATCCAGGTCAATTGCCGCGAACTCCTTAAGCTTCCATGTTTCGGCGTTTCCACTGGTAAAAACAGCATAATCATTATAATAATCGTCGGCTTTCATTTCGTTGAACGGCAATATAAAGGGCATAGTCGGGGTTTCAACTTTCCCATCAACTTTTGCAGAAAGCGGATCAATTTTTACGATTCCTTTTTCGCAGTTAACAATAATTTTTTGCTGCTTTTCGAAATAAATCATTTTCCAGGCATCACCTAGTTTTTCTTTTGCCACAGGCACACTTTTTTCAACATTGCCTGTTTCGGGGTCGAGAATGAAGAAGTTTTTATCGGTGGCGCAATACAATTTCCCGTCAATCATTTCCAGTCCTGCTATATAATCAAACTTATCCTTTGCGCTTTTTGCAATGGTTTCATTACTCCATACTATCTTTCCGTTTGTGGCATTATAGGCAATTATTCCATACTTATCCTTATTATTATATTCCCGGCGTTGTTCGTCAGGGCCACTACTTTTGGCTATGCTCACATCTTTAACGGCATCGCCTCCATGCCCCATTATCACTAACTTATCCGTAGCGAAAAGTACAGGGATTTTCTGAGCATCCGGAAATTTTTCCGAATCCCATATTTTTGTTCCCTTTGCAGCATCGTAACAGGAAACAATGTTCTTAGTTTTATTCACCACATATGTTTTTCCGTTTTTAGTCAACGGATGCGGCGCCGGGAAGGCGGTATATAAGTTTTTGGTTAAGCCGCTTGTTTTAATTTCTTCTGTACGGAATTGTGCTTCCCACATAATTTCTCCATTTGCCGGATTTAAGACCGTAAGACCCTTATCAGGTGTCATAAAATGGTCATGTTCAACAAATAACAGCCCCTGTTCATAATGCATTCGAATATAGGGCATTAAGGTTATAAAGCTGCAATCGAACAGAAGGGTATATTGCTTGTTCCAAAGTAATTCGTCAGTTTTAGCATTATACGCCCTGAAATTTATTTTGTACCTGGGTATGGATGCTCCGGCGAGCGCATACACGAATTTATTGGTTTCGCCCTGCATAATTACATACATATTCTTATCGCTAATGTCGATAACAGCAGCATGTTTTCGGTCGCTCATATATTTTTTCTTATTAAAATAAGGATCAATATCTTTCACCTCTTTGCCGTCAGCAGTAGTAAGGTATAATTCACTCTCTTTGCCGGTGATAATTTTAACCAGGTCGTAATACCGCATGATAAAACAATCGAAATCTTTACCCTTACCGCTAAGTGTGATAGTTTTTGACCAAAGTATCTTCCCTGTATTAACATCCACCAGGTCAACACTTTCCTTTGTTGGTAAAAGCACGCTGTTAGTTACCGGATCGTAATAATTGCTGAATCCATCCGAAAGTTCGTACTGACCCAGATCAGAAACATATTTGTCGCTGCTCCACAATATTTTCCCGGTTTTACCATCAACAAAGTATTTCATAGCAACGCCTTTTTTCGTGTCCTCGTCGTAAATGAGCACAACATTGGCATCCTTATTCCAGAATTGGTTCAAAAACTTCTCATTTTTATAATCCTTCCTGAAATTGGTTTGCCACAGAATTTTACCACTTATGCCATCGAACATCAGCATATCCGATTTGGTTGAGCACAGAAAAAACCTGAAATCATCGGTATGCGTGTAAAAATGGGTTGATGGGGTAAAAGGCAGTTTTAATTTCTGAAGCTCGCGGAAAGAAGGTCCTCCAGCCAGGCTTTCAGCAGCCGGAAACAGTAACAGCAGAAGAGCTGTACAGAACAGAATTTGTTTTTTAAGTTGAGTTTTCATTGGTAGAAGATTTACATTTATTTACCTGGTGAAATTGGTGACAATGGACTTCGGCTTATTTATAAACATTCACGATTTTGTTAGCCAGTTCTAAATTCGACTAAGGAATTATAATTATAAGAATACATGTTTTTAAACAGTGTAAGAGCAGGAATAAAAAGTGAAACAAATCATTTTGGTAAAAACCTGGTTTTCGTTGTCGCAGCTTTCGTCCTGCTCCCTGGCACATGAGAAACACGGAATTTGGTTGCCGGGAGCAATGTAATAATAATGATCTGCTTCATAGGTTTCTCTAAATTGCAAATTGAAGAATGTTACTTTCCAGTTTTTATTCTCTTATATAGTTAAGCATTACTCAATCCTCAATACACCGGCACGAATTGCCTGTTTCATTAGCTGCTGCTGTTACTCTAACAACCGGATTATCGTTACTCAGCTGAGTCATTACCATGCCCCAGTCGCCTTCCAGGTCACTGGCCCACCAGGAAGTTCTGGTTTGTAAAAAACCGAATGAACCAAAATGAGTAAATATGGGCGCCCTGAATCCGGCAGGTCGTGCTGAAAAACCACTTTTGTTGTGCATGGCTTTATAATCGTTGTTGCCCACACAACCCATACCGGTTGCATAATTCCAGTTCTCGAATTCAGCCATGGCTATTGCTACTTTATTCGATACGGTTGTTCCATCATAGTTGTATCCATTTGCAGCTAGATAATCGAGCAGCGTTTGCCATTCGGCTTTGGAAGGCACATGCCAGCCATTCGGACAAATTTTCCCTGTTTTAATGGCAAATCCGTTGTAAAGGGCTCCGTATTTATCTTTGTATGCGGCTTTATTGTTATGATAGTAGCTGTAGGCCGAAGTTTTCAGGTTTTGCCATTCAGTGGAATCGGTAACCAGGGGAATGGCTACACCATCGTTAAATTTTTCGGATTTAAGATTTTCGGCCATCCAGTTTTGTGTTCCTATTTTTATGGTCTTGTATGTATTGCCTTCAAAATCGGTTACAGTTCCGGTAGTAACTGTTGAATTTTCGGTTTTGAAAAAAACTTCGTTGCCGTATGTTGTTGTACTGCCAATTGTGGCATATGCGCGAACATAGTAGGGTGTATTAGCCGTAAGACCCGAAATTACACTGGTAAATTCACCTGAGCCTTTGCCTTCGGTCGTTTTACTATCGGAAATAGTAGGCGCCTGGCTGGTGCTCCAGCAAATTCCCCTGTTATCAATTGTTTCGACTCCGGTATAGGAAATATTACCACCGCATTTAGCCGAAGCAGCACTAATTTCGGAAACCGATTTTGTAGTAACCTGGAGTTGAGTATCGTTATCGGGCTCTCCTTCGGAACAGGAATTGGATAAACCTAAGGCGAAAATTGCCAAACAAATACCAAACAGTGTTTTCATGACTTATATATTTTAATATAACTACCAATTTGTCTCAGTCAGTAACATCGCTTTTGAATTGCTCCCTACAAGGCAATCGGTATACATTTTTATGTATTCGTCAGCCTTTTCTTTACCGTATTTAGCTGACAGCGAATAATATATATCGTAGTTTAAACTTCCTTTGTAAGGATCCATCAGGTAAATATAGGTGTAGGTTCCGTCTGCATTTTTCTGCACCGGCTTCTGCATCCTTACTGTGGCTTTTACCATAGGGTTTGATTCGGCTCCGGCAGGCGACAGGTAGTTCATATTAAAATCTTCGAACTGCTCAACTTTATCGGATTTTACATAATTGAGTACGATTAATACTGAATCGCCGGCCGATGCTCGTTTTACAGGAGCCGGTGAGCTGTTGTTCCATATATCGCGGTAAACCTTCCATTTGCCGTTTTCTTTTTTCCAGGTTACAATATATTTTCCCTGGTCAACCATCATATCGTTCGGAACGAAAAGGCTGTATTTGCCTTCTTCGATGGCAAGATTCCCGAATTTCTGAGCAGTGGTGGTTTCAAAAAGGATTTTTACGATACCCATTTGCCGGGTAACATTCCAGAATTTACCGATAGCTTCTTTCCCATCCAGTATCTCATTATTTGCCGGAAACAGTTTGGCATCGGTAGTGTAAAAATCAAATAAAGTGGTGGTGTCGCCGGCAGCGAAAGCTTCCATCATCTTCGTATTGGCTTCTTTAATAGGCTCGGTGAGGTCGGATGGAGCCTGGTTGCAGGCGAAATTGAAGAGGGCTATAAGTACAATAACCAAAGCAAGGAGTCGTGTTTTCATGGTTTTCATGGTTTTGTTGTTTGTTGAACAATGGGTTGTATTGTGTTTTTAGCGTTTTACAAATTTTGATACAGCAGTACCCTGGTCGGTAGTTACTTTAACAAAATAAACTCCGGCCTTTAACGTACTTATATCCAGTGCATTCCGATGCGCATTGGCAAGAACAACAGTTCCGGTAATATTCAATACCTCCACGCTCCTGATTGCGGAAGATGTTTTTAAACTTATCAGGTTGGATGCAGGATTGGGAATTATTTCCAGGGAAACCTGTTGTAAAGGTTCCTTTTGCCCGACATATGTTTCTGATCTGAAAAAGGTGAAGCCACTGCCCGCACTTTTACCGTCGCCATCGCATGATCCTACCTCGAAGAAATCATTTGTGTACCATCGGTACCTGGTTTTTGGATCTTCTGTTTCCACCCATTCGAAAGCCCATCCACCCGGTGTCCACGAGTATCTTGAACTCTGCGAAGTGGTGACCTCTTTTATACGTAGTACCGGAAAAACATCGTAAGGTGTTATCATGGTGCCATAAGCATCCACGTCGATAATTATATTTTCATGGATATCATTTCTTGCAGAATCAACCATCATTCCTCCATACCAAACTCCCTGGTATACCGTATAATCAACTTCCTGTTCCAGGTGAAGTGTATAATACAATGGCAGAGGAACATATGTTTTCGTAGTATTATAATGCCAATGCATGTGCAGGGTAAAACCCTCAGGAAAAACTTCGGTCCACTCAGCACCCTTGAAAGCCACGGCATTCTCACTATTTTCATTAAAAAAATAGTTGTAAAAATTCTCGGAGGCTGTACTTTCGGTTACACGCGAATAGTCACATACAATATTGGCTTGTGGATAGTTCTGATAATTAGGAACACCCTGTACCGGAATATACAGAATGGTGTCGGACCTCGAGGGAATTAGAGCTGACAAGTCCCACACCTGGTTTGGCCCGGCATTGCCCGGTGAAACAGGTGTAATGGTGTCGACGGCAAAAACAACCATATTGCCAATTACGGGCAAGTCGGCACTGTTGACGGTGATCTGAGCTTTCGCCGTAAAGGGAAGCATGAATAAGACCACAATTGCTGAAAATAAATGACGTTTCATAGTACTGAATGTATTAGCTACCAGGTATATTCAGCAAATTTCGGCAATGTACATACCCAAGTCAATCACATGAAAATGTGATTTTGAAATGTTGTTCGTAAAGGTGAATTGAGAAAATAATTACCTCATGCACCTGAGCAGTGCCTCGGTGCGGGTGCGTACCTGCAGTTTCTGGTATATCTTGCGTATATGGGTGCGTACGGTTTCGATACTGATAAATAATTCGGAAGCTATTTCTTTATAAAGGTATCCTTTTGAGAGGTAGGTAAGGATTTCTTCTTCCCTGGCTGTAAGCCTGGCATCCGGCACTTCGTGGATGGCAGGTTTCAGGAAGGTTTGCACAACTTTTCGGGCTATTTCCCCGCTCATGGGTGAGCCGCCGTTATATACTTCGCTGATAGCTTCGAGAAGTTTCGCAGGCGGGGTTTTCTTCAGCAGGTAACCGGTTGCGCCGGCTGTGAGCGATCGGAATATTTCGTCGGTATTGTCGAATACGGTGAGCATCATCACTTGTATGTGCGGCCAGTTGTTTTTGATATGAACCACGCATTCGATGCCGTTCATGCCGGGCAGGTTGATATCCATTAACACTACGTCGGGCTTTTGACCCGATATTTCTTCGAGAGCGTCTTCGGCCGAAGCGCAGGCTGCAATACAGCTGTAACCTTCCGAGCCACTGATAAGCAATCGCAGCCCATCGCGCACGGCAGCATCGTCCTCAACAATCATTACCCTTATTTCGGCAGGCATGGGTTTTCAAATTAAGATACTGTTTAAATTTACTCATTATCTTTTACTAAAGTTTAAAAAAGTCGGTAGGCAGGAGTCAAAAGTCGGAAGTCGCCGAAGAAATCTCAAATGGCAATCATATTTCTCAGAATGTCTCTGATAAACGCCTATCGTCGCATCGCCCCTCGCCCCTCTATTTTTCATAGCCAACATTCTTAATCAGACCTTAAATCTATTTCAGCACAAAGTTAGCACCTGAAAACACAAAATGCATCACCCTTTAATGTGAGATATTATTGAGCGGTAATTTCACTGAAAGAGCAATTTGGGTCCCTTTACCGGGTACCGATGTTATTTCGATTTGTCCGCGGATATCATCCATGCGTTTCTGCATATTGATTAAACCGTTACCGTGGCTGTGATTATTTCCGGCCAAAAACCCTTTACCATTATCGGCAATTGAAATCCTGAGTTGGTGATCGGGGAGTTCTAAATTAATCGTAACCTGGGTTGCCCCTGAATGTTTCACTACATTATGCAGTGACTCTTTTACAATCAGAAACAAATCACGACGGAATTCGGACGACATGGGCCAGGGAGGTATGTCAGCCGGAAATGAAAAAGTGCTTTCGATACCTGCTGTTTCGAGGTATGATGATGCATATTGCCTTATATAGGAAGTAAAACTATCGAGTACATCGTTGCGTGGATTCATGGCCCAGATAATCTCGCTCATTTCATCAACTACTCCACCCGATATTTCAGAAATCTGGTTGATGATCTGCTGCGCTTTTTCAGGTTGGTTTTGCTGCTTTTTTGCCAGTTCGCTAAGGATTGAAATGCGTGTAAGGCTTGCGCCAACTTCGTCGTGCATATCCTGCGATATTCGGGCTCGCTCGCGTTCAAGGAGTAGTTGTTGTTCAAGATCTTTTTGAAAAAGCCGGGCTGTACGAAACAAGGATGCTGTGCGTTGAGCCAGCAAGGTTAACACTTTAATATCCTGCAAGGTGTATGGCTTTTCAGAAAGTTTGGAACCACAGATAAAAAATCCAAAAAGGTGATTCTCATTCGGAATCGGTACTATCAGTTCCGCACTAAACAAGTCAAATAAGGATGATTTATTCTGTAATTCATCCATAATAAACGGCCTCTTTTTCATTAGCATTTTTTCAATTTCAGGAGTAGCCTGAAAATCAACCGGAAACCCGCTGTCTTCATTACCTTTTCCATAAGCCAGTTCATATTTCATTTCACGGGTATACATCATAAAAACAAACGATTTGAAATGAAATATTTCATCCAGGCTCTCCGAAATCTTAGATTTTAAATCCTCCGGGTTATAAATACCTTCCATTTTCACTTCGAAATCCTCTATTACTATGGCTGAATCATATGATTCGCGATAAAAAATACGGGCAATTATCTGTTGAACCTTGTCTCTTAACAAAAGGAAAGGAATCACGGATGCTGCAAGTATCAGGAAGCGGGTAATCCGGGTTTCAGCTATAAAGAGCAGATCAGTAACATATATCAATAACAGATACGAAAGAGCAGTTATCAATGTGGCCACAGTGTATAGTATTGCCTTCCTTAAGAGAATCTCTATGTTCCATATCCGGTACCTGTATATGGCGGTAACCAGGAAGGCAATCATTATATAACCACCTACTGCATTCGGCAATTCAAGCAAAAGCATTAGATGATTTCCATACAGTAATCGATAGAAATATGCCGGAGCCACACTGAAAATAATTGGTGTCGCAAGCCCGAACGCCGATCCTATAATAATAAGTTTCAGCTGTTTCCTGTAAAACCTGTCATTTATGGTTAAATATTGGTAAAGTGCAACACCCAATGCAAGCGTGAGACTAATTCCCATCCAGCTAATTCCCCAAAAATAAAATTCAGCATATAACTTATTCAAACCAGATAGTTGAAAATATCTATCGCTCAGCATGAAAACAACAAACATTAATCCTGAGAAAAATCCGATAAGGTAAAACAACAATGGAAGTTTTGGAATCCTTTCTATCAATCGTGAGCGTTTAGGAAAGAGCAGGTGAAAATGAATTAAAGCGGGGCCAATCAGGTTATAACTCAGTATGAATGCTATGGATGCTAAAATGGCATAAGGCTTATCAACATCGAGCGTTGTTGTGTTCTGATCAACAATAAATATCTGCAGATAAATAAAAAAGATTTTTGCCGAAAGATCAGTCGGTTTTTTATATAGAATATAAACACTGGTTAATGAAATAAACAAGGCAAGAGAATAAAATATGAAATAAAACAAGTTGTTTCCTGACCATTGAGAAGAAAGAGTTACCCTTGTTTCAAACTCCCGGTTATCCCGAATCATTCTGTAAAGAAGCACATCTCCAGGCTTATAATTAACTGAACCCCAGCCATTAACATCTATTTTTACGGGTACTGATTGAACATAATTCACTATGTCGCCTTTCTTAATCCCGGCTTTATCAGCCGGACCATCAGGAGTGGTTCCTGCGACAACAAATTGATTATTTACCCATTTCCCCGACCAACCATCTTCGGCTGTTTGCTGACGGCCTATGATATAAGCAATATTCACAAACAAGGTAAAGGCCGTTAAAATATAAGCCCAGTATGGGATTCTCGAAACACGGAGCTTAAATACCTTGAAGTACAAACGCATATTATTTTTGAATTGCCCGGTATAAAGGAGAATATTATTTAAGAAATTTCATTGAATTTTTTCATTGTTAATCAAATAAACATGCTTATTGTCAGGAAAATAAGACGCATAAACTCTACAATAACAAATATACAAAAGAGGGGAAAACGGAGAGAGGTTTTGAAATCTTTTTTTTGATGTGCAAAAAAAAAACTGAAACGGAACAGCTGAATCTACAATAAGGAGATAAGGCTTTACACCGAATCAGTAAATGACGAGATGCAGATATAAGATTGTCGAAATCTTACTACAGATTACTTGAAATTATAACAGGGATTAACCTAGACTACCAGCAAACTGCACCCCCTGATATCGCTGTAATCAAATCGGCCAAGCACTTCAAAACTTCCGTCGTCCGAAACACGTCCCAGGTCCTGGGTGGCAATAAACGAACAGGAGTGAAAATTAGCGAGGTCGATGATGTTTATACCTCCGGTGCGCCCGTTTTCGAGCAAACTCAGCGGATCGTTGGTATCGGCAATCATAATTTTCATCCAGGGAGGGCAGCGGAACATGCCGTCGCCGGCCGACCAGGCTTGCGAAAGGAGTTCAGTCATGCCATATTCCGAATGTATTTTTTCAACACCAAAACCTTTTCTTAGATGCTCATGCAGTTCCATACGGGTCAGTTCATCCCTGCGCCCTTTCATACCACCGGTTTCAATAATAACAGCGTCAGGAATAGTAACCGGGAATTTTTCGGCCATATCGAGCAGTGCAAAAGTTACACCAATAAGCATAATTTTCAGTCCGAGGCGCTGTGCTTCCTGCAGCTGCTTTTTTAATTCATCAAGTTCGTTAAGGTAAAATCCGCCCATCTGCCGGTTCGACTGAAGCAGAATTTTTTCGGCCATATACACCAGCGATGAGTTATTCCGCTCAAGGTACGATGGCAGCAAGGCAAAAACCACGTATTTCGATAAATCTCCGTAAAAAAGCTGTAATCCCTTATTAAAACTTTGTTGATATAAACCGGCATCCACTACGTAATGCTTACTGGTTTCCATACCGGTGGTACCGCTGCTTTCGAAAACGAGCTCTTCGGAATACCCGCCCGTGATTACTTTGTGTGTTTTATAAAAACTTACAGGCAAAAAAGGGATCTGCTCCGGATGGTAAACCTGGCCCTCGCTCACACCCAACGCATCAACAAAACTGCTGTAAACTTTATTATTCCTGTATTGGTACCGAAATAAACTCAGGGCAATTTCGTTAAACTCGTAAGGGCTGCGGAGGTTAAAAATGCTATGTTTAAATGCCGTGAAGTCCATAAGGGATTTTTTGTAATTTTATAGCCCGTTAAAATGAAAATGAAATTATACACAAAGATAGGGTATATTCTCCTGATTTCGCTGTTTGCGGGACTCACAGGATGTATTAAAGAAGAGCAGTACCCGCTTGAGCCTCAGATTGAATATGCCGGATTTGCAACAGCAAAGGATATTACCGGCAAAGATTCATTGGGCATCATCAGCATTACCTATACCGATGGTGATGGAAATATAGGATTGTATTCGTGGGATACCATTGAACCCTATAAATATAACTTTTACCTGAAATTTCTTCAGATGGTTAATAACCAGTTGGTTGAAGTTATTCCTGCAGATACCAGTATTACTTTTAATGCCCGTATACCTATACTTACTCCCGAAGGGCGCAACAAAAACATTAAAGGCAATATTAGCATGTACCTCGAACTTTACTTTGCACGGCAGATGTTGCTCAGCGATACCATTGCCTTCGAAATGTATATAAAGGACCGCGATCTGAACGAAAGCAATGTTATTGAAACACCGCTGTATATTATTAATCGATAAGGATATGATTACTTAATTTTGAGATTCGATTGTAATGTAAATCAGTAAAATGAAATGTGCCGGGTGCAGGGTTCCGGGTGCCTTATACAGGAAACAAGGTTCTGACTCTGATTTATGTATTGACGTTTTCACAAAATTATAAGTCCGACGGTACTTAAGTGTATAAACTTAGCATACAACAATTACCCAAAACTGAACGTGTTAAAGCCGATTTACTCAAGGTTCATATAATAATCAGGCAGCTTTTTCAAAAAAATAATTGAGCGGGACTCAAAACTGAAACTTGTATTTGATACAGTAAAATGAAGAAGAAAAGCAACCGAATAATTCGTTGGATTAAAATACTGATGGTTGCCACCGGTTGCGTATTCCTGGTTTTATGTTTACTGGCATTTACCTCCCTTCCCTTTTGGGCCTATTATTCGCTCGGAACATCCAATAGTAAAATTACCCAGGCTCCGGCCACTATTGTAATGTTGGGTGGTGCTGGAATCCCCAGCGGCGACGGGCTTATGCGTACGTATTATACCTCTAAACTGGCAATAGCCCATCCGGAAGCGAAAGTAATTATAGCTATGCCTGGCAATTTATCGGATAGCAACAGTGCGCCTAACCGCGTAAAAGCTGAGCTTATCCTCAGGGGAATAAACGGGCAATCCATCACTTTCGAAGATGCAGGCCGCAATACGCGCGAACAGGCACAGAAACTGTCAGCCGGTAAAACCTCCGCTCAGTTAAAACAAGCTATAACCCTGGTCACCTCGCCCGATCATATGAAACGCTCGGTGCTTGCTTTCCGCAAATGCGGATTTACTAACGTAAGTGGGTTACCTACCTTCGAAAATTCACTTGATGCTGATCTGACTTTTACCGACCGTGATTTAAAAGGTAACCGGATAGCGCCGCCAATCGGTAATAACTTACAAGTCCGATACCAGTTCTGGAACCATATGAAATATGAAGTCGTGGTAATACGTGAATATTTTGCACTGGCATATTATAAACTGAGGGGGTGGATATAGGGTTTTTCCGGATGCTAAACTTCCACAGGATTTAACCTGCTTTTTTCAGGCAAAAGATAAAAGCCGGGCAATTTCAATACGGAAATATTTTAGTTATTGTGGAAAAATATTTTTTGAACTTGTCATCATAATGTTTTGATCCTTTTGACTTTCGGCTGTTTTAATGATTACAAATTAATCAGGCCATATTAAAATGTGCAATCAGAGCGTATTTCGAAAATGATACTTTGTATACCGGGTAATTTTAATTTTTCGATTTTCAATAAACCACAAAATGAAATACAGGCCTGTGTCTGAGCTTTCCCCTGGCTTACGGACTATTATTCGCATCCAATTAAGAATGAGCTGGTTAATTACAAACATTAACTTCCTGACTTAAAACAAATATAAGTCAGAATGATAGAAATTATTTTATATTTGCTCCTCCAAATTTCAATCAGATTTTATACTAAATATATTCCCAAATAAACTCAACAACCTTTTAACCAACCATTCATGAATCTACGAAATTTACTTTTCGCTGCGCTATTCAGTGCATTAGCGTTTCCCCTGTTTGCACAACAGGACGCCCCTGTACATCCCAGTTTAATTCGGGAAGGTACTTTACTTGGAATATCACCTGCATTAAAAGACCTGCCTCCGATGACGGATGCAGAAATACAGGCTATGAACGAAAAGGCAGCCACTAAAATGCTGAATAAAAAGTTACGCAACAGGGATTATCCTTTTGCTGAAACAGCTTTTCCAAAAGGCCCCGATGCAGCCTGGCAGAAGACAATGGGCAGCACTGTGCAATCGAAAGCACCCCTCATGAATTTCGACGGACAAACCTCGCCTTACTTCCCACCTGACTGCAACGGCACTGTCGGACCAAATCATTATATGCAGACTATCAATACTACCTATGCTATTTACAGCAAAACAGGTACCCTACTGGCTGGACCAACCAATATGAATCTCCTGTTCGGAAGTGTGCTTGGGGCCAATTGCAACGATGGTGACCCTTTAATTCAATACGACGAAATGGCCGGCCGCTGGCTGGCAGTGGAATTCTCGCTTTGTGGTTCAACCGACAGGATGCTCATTGCAGTTTCAACAACAAACGACCCAACCGGCACCTGGTATCAATATTCTTTCGATGTGGCCGATATGCCCGATTACGAAAAGATTGGCATCTGGCATGACGGATATTATATGGGTACCAATACTTCAGGATCGCTGACCGACATCTATGTTTTCGAAAGGGCTCAAATGCTTATTGGAGGCACAGCACCCAAAATGGTAGGCTTTGATAATCCATGGCGGCCATCAACCTCCGATGGGTTCAATTGCGTACCTCCACTTGATAATGATGGAACAGCAGCTCCTGCCGGTTCACCTGGAATGTTTATATCGATAAGCGATGATGCTTTTAATGGCGGCACCGACCAGTTATGGATTTATGAACTGGCGGTAAACTGGTCGAACACCGCTTCTTCAACATTTAATCGTACACAGCAGATAAATGTAACAGCCTTCGACAGTAATTTTGGTACGACATGGAGCAATATTAGTCAACAAGGTACTACTCAAAAGCTTGACGCTATACCTCAGGTAATCATGAATGTTCCACAATACCGTAATTTCGGCTCATACCAAACCATAGTATGCTGCCATACAGTTGATGTGGATGCTACCGATCATGCAGGTGTGCGCTGGTATGAGCTTCGAAAAACTACCGGCTCGTGGACCGTGCGGCAGACAGGTACCTATGCTCCTGATGTCCATTCGCGCTGGATGGGTAGCATAATGCTGAATGCTAATAACAAAATAGGCCTCGGATATTCAATATCGAGTTCATCTTTGTATCCGGGTATCCGCTATACAGGGCAGTCAGCAGCTGCATACGCTGCCGGTACCGGTATCCTCGACGTTCCCGAAGAAATAATTCTGACTGGTGCCAACTCACAAACCGGTGGTAACCGTTGGGGTGATTATTCACTTATGTCAGTTGATCCGGTTGATAACGAAACATTTTGGTTTACAACTCAATATGTCGGGAGTGGTGGTTCACGAAAAACAAGAATTGCCTCTTTTAAAATAGGCAATGCTCCTGTAGCTATTACACTTCCTGCAACAGCTGTCACAGCTGTATCAGCGACTCTTAACGGAACCGTAAACCCTAATTCGCTTGCTACCAATTATTATTTCGAGTGGGGTACAACCACCGCATACGGTAATGTTACAGCTACCACGGCAGCCGGCTCAGGCTCAGTTAATTTAGCAGTTAATGCTCCGATTTCGGGCCTTATCAGCGGCACAACTTATAACTTCAGACTGGTAGCCATCAATGCCGACGGAACAACCAACGGCACAAACCTTACCTTTACACCGGGAGGAGCTGTAGTTACTACAACGGCTGTTTCAGGCATTACACTTACCGGAGCTTTAACAGGAGGAAACGTTACTGCCGACGGAGGCTCGCCGGTAACAGCCCGCGGAGTTTGCTGGGCAACAACCCCTAATCCAGTTGTAGGAGGAAACTTCACCACCGATGGTTCAGGGTTAGGAAGCTTCGTCAGCACAATAACCGGATTGTCAGCCAATACCACTTATAATGTAAGGGCTTATGCTACCAACGCAAACGGAACTTTTTACGGTGCCAATATTGCTTTTACCACTCTTTGCGGTATTTACAGCCTGCCATTTAACGAAACATTTTCAGTAACCACTATACCTACCTGCTGGAGCCAGGTTGATAACCAGGGCAATGGCCAGGTATGGCAGTTTGGAACTATAACCGGGCAATCACCAAACCCTGCATTAACGGGTAATTATGCCTATCTGAACAGCGATGCCTATGGCAGCGGGAACTCACAGAATGCCGATCTTATTACGCCTACTATCGATATGAGCGCATATTCGTCAGTTAACCTTCAGTTCAGTCATTATTTCAAAAGCTACTCAGGTTCATCCGGCAAACTGTCGTACAGTATCAATAACGGTGCTACCTGGACTTTAATACAAACTTTTTCGACTACTTCGGCAACCAACCCGACCACATTTAACCAGGCTGTTGCTGCCGTTGCCGGCCAGGCTGCAGTTAAATTCAAATGGAATTACACCGGATCTTACGGTTATTATTGGGGCATTGATAATGTGCAGATTACAGGTACAGGAGTCGTTACTCTTACCGTAACACCTGCTAACCAAAATGTTACTCCTCCTGCAGGAACAACACCGTTTACAGTAACCACCACCGCTGCATGGACAGCCGTGAGCAATGCTACCTGGTGTACTGTAACTCCTTCAGGAACCGGAAACGGAACGCTTACCGCCACTTATACCGAAAATACAAATGCAGCTTCGCGTACAGCCAATATCACTGTTTCGGCAACTGGTGCCACACCTGTTGTGGTTACCGTAACCCAGTCGGGAACTGCTCCTACCCTGAGCGTGACACCGCCTAACCAAAACGTTACGGCTCCAACCGGTAATACAAGTTTTACAGTTACTTCAAATTCTGCATGGGCTGCAACTAGCAATGCAACCTGGTGTACAGTTACTCCTTCGGGGATTGGTAACGGAACTATTACTGCAAACTACACTCAGAATATCCCGCTTACCAGCCGTACGGCTAATATTACGGTTACCGTTACAGGGCTCACTCCTGTGGTTGTTACCGTTACCCAGGCTGCAGGTTCGCCTACTTTAACAGTAACTCCGGCTAATCAGAATGTTAGTGCTGCTTCGGGAAATACAAGTTTTGCAGTAACATCCAACTCAGCGTGGACAACTTCAAGTAACTCCACCTGGTGTACTGTTACTCCTTCGGGAACAGGTGATGGAACCCTTGTTGCCACATACACAAATAATACATTGCCGACTTCACGGGTTGCAAGCGTTACTGTAACTGTTGTTGGATTAACACCTGTTGTAGTTACGGTTACCCAATCGGGCTCCATGCCGACCTTATCTGTAACACCTGCCAATCAAAACGTTACTGCTCCGGCCGGAAACACAAGCTTTACAGTAACATCCAATTCAGCATGGACCACCACAAGCGATGCTACCTGGTGTACAGTTACGCCTTCGGGAAATGGAAACGGTACCATAGTTGCTAGCTATGCTGCCAATATGCTCCTTACAACCCGTATAGCAAATATAACTGTTACTGTTGCAGGTTTAACACCGGTTGTGGTTACAGTTACACAGGATGGTGTATCACCAACCTTAACCGTAACTCCGGCAAATCAGAATGTTCCTCCGCCATCAGGCGCTGCCAACTATACAGTATCATCAAACACCACATGGACAGCCAGCAGCAATACCAACTGGTGTACTGTAACAACTTCAGGTACAGGAAACGGAACCCTTGTTGCCACCTATGAAACAAATACCTCGCTCGATCAACGGGTTTGCTATATTGCAGTGTCAGCTCCGGGCGTGCCTAATGCAAATGTAATGCTAACTCAGGCAGGGGCTTCACCGTTCCTGTCAGTTGATCCACATAACCATAACGTGGCCTATACAGCAGGTAATGTAAACTTTACGGTCAGTTCCAATATGTCGTGGTCAGTCAGCAGCGATGCCACATGGTGTACGGTTACTAATTCGGGTAACGGAAACGGGACCATAGTAGCAACCTATAGTGAAAATACCTTTGCAGCTAACCGCACCGCTAATATTACGGTTATAGCTTCGGGTATACCTCCTGTAGTTGTTACAGTAACTCAACAGGCACCTGCTGCCATGCTGAATGTTACCCCGGCCACTCGCACGGTTACCGATCCTGCAGGTGTTACCACTTTTAATGTTTCGTCGAATATTAACTGGGCCTGTACCAGCGATGCCAACTGGTGTGTACCTACTGCTTCGGGCTCGGGAATAGGAGCACTTACTGCAACCTACCAGCAAAACCTTAGCGCTGTTATACGTACAGCCAACCTTTTGGTTACCGGTACGGTGTTAGCCCCGTAACCGTGCAGGTATTGCAACTGCCTTCGTTTGTTTCGGTTGACGAAAATCCTGAGAACGTTATACAGATATTCCCAAATCCTACTACCGGTTTATTTGTGATCAGCAGCCCTTCGAACGAAATGCTCGATTTGAAAGTTTCGATACTGAACGTTAAAGGGAAAACAATCCTTAGCAGGCAATGTAAAGGAGCCAACAGTTATACCTTCGATATTTCACAGGCTGCCAGCGGAAATTACTTTGTAAAGGTTGAAACCGGTGGGAAAACGCATGTGATGAAGATTGTATTACAATAGCCCCCTTTTTTCAGAGAATACTTTTTAGTTATCCTGGATCAAAACGCTTGCCCTGAAAAAGGCAGGCGTTTTTTTATCCCGTTAAAGAAAATATCTAACTATTTCCGTTGCAGTTATAGGAATATTTCTATATTTGTTTAACCAATTTTTTACCTCAACCAACCTTAAAAATAATACCAATGGATTTTAATTTCACCGAAGAGCAGTTGATGATACGCGATGCTGCCCGTGATTTTGCACAACGCGAATTGATTACCGATGTTATTGAGCGTGATGCAGGCGCTATTTTCCCTACTAAACACGTTGAGCGCATGGCCGAACTGGGTTTCCTGGGAATGCTGGTCGATCCGAAATACGATGGCGGCGGCATGGACACCGTTTCGTATGTGCTGGCCATGGAAGAAATATCGAAGGTCGATTCATCGGTTAGCGTGATCATGAGTGTGAATAATTCGTTGGTATGCTTCGGAATACAGGAGTATGGCACCGAAGAACAGAAAGAAAAATTCCTGAAACCACTGGCCCGGGGCGAAAAGATTGGCGCTTTCCTGCTTTCGGAACCCGATGCCGGATCGGATGCCACCTCGCAACGTACCACAGCAGTGGATATGGGAGATTATTACCTGGTAAACGGCACAAAAAACTGGATTACCAACGGCAATTCAGCAGGCACCTACCTGGTGATAGCTCAAACCGATGCTGAAAAAAAACACAAGGGCATCAACTGCCTGATTGTTGACCGCCATGCTGAAGGAATCAGCGTAGGGCCTCATGAAGATAAAATGGGTATGCGCAGCAGCGACACACATTCGGTGATGTTCAACGATGTAAAAGTTCCAAAGGAAAACCGCATTGGTGCCGATGGATTTGGCTTTGCATTTGCCATGAAAACCCTCGAAGGCGGACGCATCGGTATTGCATCACAGGCACTCGGAATTGCCAGCGGCGCTTTCGAACGGGCTGTGCAATATGCCAAGGAGCGCAAAGCATTCGGAACCTATATTGCAAACCACCAGGCCATCGCATTTAAGCTGGCCGATATGGCTGTGAAAATTGAAAACGCCCGTAATCTATGCCTAAAAGCCGCCTGGCTCAAGGATCAGGGTCAGCCATACGGATATGCCAGTTCCATGGCAAAATATTATGCTGCCGAAATTGCCATGGATGTTACCACCCAGGCCGTTCAGATTCACGGTGGCTATGGATATGTAAAAGAATACCATGTAGAGCGCCTGATGCGCGAAGCCAAATTGACACAGATATACGAAGGAACATCGGAAATACAGCAGATTGTTATTTCACGTGAAATATTGAAATAACGGGTTTGAGGTATTGGGATTGGGATTGGGGGGGTAGAGACGCGATGCCTCGCGTCTCCCTTCAAACGGAAATTCGCGTTTATGGTTGGGAAATATATGATCATTGTTGGATGTTATTGAAAATTTTGGTTGTTCATTTATTATAATGATCAATACCAAATAATCAATGTTCAAATGTGTTGGATAATGGATTTGGGGGTAGAGACGCGACACCTCGCGTCTCCCTCCAAAATAAAAATTTTATCGCCAGGTATTCAGGCGCGAAGCGTCGCGCACGATAAAGGAAAAAATAGTGCGAAATCGTCAGAGACGCGAGGCATCGCATCTGCACGGTGCAGATAAAAGAAATATATTTTATAAAGGGCCATGCCTTCTCCCGAACGAATCCTCACCCTTCATCCCGAAGGGAAAAAAGGAGTAAATATTCTCCGGAGCAAATACGATATAACCCGCGATGGATTGCTGGGTATCTTTGCCGATTTTCCTGAAATAAGCCATAAGGATCTGACCCGCTTAAGCAAAGAACGCTTAAACGGGAAGCTGGAAGGCGCAATAAGCTGGTATATGGAAACCGTACTCCTGGACCTGATGGCACGGGACATTATCCGGAAGATTGGGGATAAGCCGGTGAGGTTGAGTATTGTAAAATCTGATGAATCAAGTCTCTGATTATACAAGTTTAATTGTCACCCGGAATTAAACCACCATATTCACAATTTTCCCCGGCACAATAATCACTTTCTTTGGAAGTTTCCCTTCAAGCCATTTCTGTGCTTCGGGTGCTGCTAATACGGCTTTTTCGATTTCGGCAACCGGCATATCAACAGGCAGTTCGAGGGTGAACCTCATTTTACCGTTAAAGGAAACCGGATAGGAGAATGTATTGTCAATAGTAAATTCAGCATTGTACTTTGGGAAGGATGCATTGCAAACATATCCCTTGTTGCCTGGCAAGTTGCCACAGTTCTTCGGCTATATGAGGGGCATAAGGAGAAACAAGGATTAGCAGTTCATCCAAAATCGCTTTTTTATTGCATTTGAGTTCGGTAAGTTCGTTTACACAAATCATAAAAGCACTTACTGCCGTGTTGAAGGAGAAGCGTTCGTTATCGTCCTGAACCCGCTTTATGGTTTTATGAAGCACTTTGAGTTCGGCAGCAGTAGGCATTTCGTCAGAAACCCGGAAGTTATTTTCCGTATCATGAAATAATCGCCAGAACTTACGGATAAACCTGAAAACGCCTTCAATACCGCTGGTATCCCAGGGTTTGGCCTGCTCCAGCGGACCCAGGAACATTTCGTACATGCGCAGGGTATCGGCACCGTAACGCTCTATCAGTATATCAGGATTTACAACATTGTGCATCGATTTCGACATTTTCTCCACTTCCCAGCCACAATGGTATTTCCCGTCCTCGAGAATAAATTCAGCCTGTGCAAAATCAGGACGCCACTCGCGGAATTTTTCGGTATCCAGTATATCATTCTCAACAAGGCTAACATCCACATGCAATTGCTGCACTTCGTATTGCTGGCGCAGATTATACGAAACAAATGTATTGGATCCTTTCACCCGGTAAACAAAATTTGACCGGCCCTGTATCATCCCCTGGTTGATCAGTTTTTTGAAAGGCTCCTGAACAACAGAATATCCCAGGTCGAAAAGAAATTTATTCCAGAAACGCGAGTAGAGCAAATGGCCGGTAGCATGTTCGGCTCCTCCAATGTATAAATCAACACTTTGCCAGTAATTTACTGCTTCTTTCGAAAAATATTCCTTATCGTTGCGTGGATCCATATAGCGCAAATAATACCCGCTTGATCCGGCAAAGCCAGGCATGGTATTGGTTTCCAGCGGATAGCCTTCGGCTGTTACCCAGTTTTTTGCACGAGCAAGTGGTGGCTCACCACTTTCGGTAGGCAGGTAAGCATCCACATCGGGTAAGCGAAGTGGGAGCTGATCTTCGGGCAATGTATAGGGCATTCCATCCTTGTAATAAACAGGGAAAGGCTCGCCCCAGTAGCGTTGACGACTGAAAATAGCGTCGCGCAGACGGAAATTTATTTTACCGGTCCCTATACCTCGCTTTTCCGTTTCACGGATTACAGTGCTTATGGCTTCTTTAACCTCAAGTCCGTTAATAAATCCGGAATTAATCATGATGCCTTCTTTCGAATCGTAGGATTCTTCCCAGGTAGCGGGATCGGTTGCCTCGTGTCCGGGTTTATTCACTACCTGTATAATTGGCAGGTTAAAATGTCGGGCGAAAGCAAAATCGCGGCTATCGTGCCCCGGAACAGCCATAATGGCGCCTGTTCCGTAACCCATCAGCACATAATCGGCGATCCAGATCGGTATAGGTTCACCGGTAAACGGATTTTCAGCATAAGCACCCGTAAATTCGCCGCTCACTTTTTTTACTTCGGTCATGCGCTCGCGCTCCGAACGGTTTTTCGTCCATGCGACATAAGCATCAATTTTTGCACGGCACTCAGGCGTGGTTATAGCTGAAACCAACTCGTGTTCGGGTGCCAGCACCATAAAAGTTGCTCCGAAAATGGTATCGGGGCGGGTGGTGAAGACTTCGATTTCGGATTGGGGTTGGGGTAAGACCCCACCTAAATCCTCCCCGGGGGGGAGGACTTCAGCTATATTTCCCTTCGAAAGGAGGACTTTGCTATCGAGATAACTTGCAATTTCCTGCGCGATTCTATCGGGATCAGCTAATACATCTGCATTTTTATATCGCAGTATTTCAAATCCAACTGAGTTTAGATACTGGGTTCTTTTTTCATCGGCTTCTTTTTGGAAATCATGAATCGGACCATCAATTTCAATTATTGTTTTGGCAGGAATGCAAACGAAATCCGCAATATAGTGATCAATAATCTGCTGCCTGCGGATTCTGTGAACGATTTGTTTTTTCCGAAGCTTTTCCCATATAGTTTTTTCGGCCTCCGTCTGGTTCTTTCGCATCTCTTTTGCCTTTTCCTTCAAGAGATTGAAAGTAAAAGGATCAGTAGTTATATAACCTTTGGTACGTGTTACATTCTCCTCCATTTCTGGTAAATCAATCTCGCCTTGAGTCCCCCCTCCCACGGAGGGGGACAGGGGGTGGTCCAAAACCCTAAACCTCATACTTCCACCTTCCGATCGCCCGATCCAGTTCCTCTGTATTTCCTTGAGTGAATCAGTCCATTCGATTGTATTGAGTCCGTCGAGTAAGCGGTCGGCATAAGCAGTAACGCGTAGCAACCACTGCTTCATCATTTTACGTTCAACCGGATGGCCTCCCCGAACACTGTGTCCTTCGCTGACTTCATCATTTGCCAGTACGGTGCCAAGTTCAGGGCACCAGTTTACGGCGGTATCGGCCAGGTAGGCGAGGCGGTAATTCATCAAAATAGTTTGCTGTTGCTTTTCCGACATCTGCTTCCAATCGCTGGCACTAAAAACATCTGTTTCACTACAGGCAGCCTGAATTGAATTATTCCCTTCAGCTTCAAAAACATCTATCAGGGATTTTACAGCTTCTGCTTTATCCGTTTTTTTATTATACCACGAATTAAAAAGCTGAATAAATGTCCATTGAGTCCATTTATAATAATCGGGATCACTGGTACGTACTTCGCGATCCCAGTCGTACGAAAATCCAAACTTATCGAGCTGTTCACGGTAACGGGCCAGGTTTTTTTCGGTGGTTACTGCGGGATGCGTACCGGTTTGTATGGCATACTGCTCGGCAGGAAGTCCGTAAGCATCGTATCCCATCGGGTGAAGCACATTAAAGCCTTGAAGCCTCTTGTAGCGCGTAAAAATATCAGAAGCAATATAACCCAGCGGATGACCGACGTGCAAACCTGCTCCCGAAGGATAGGGAAACATATCGAGTACATAATATTTCGGTTTACCGGTATCAATTCCGGTTTTAAATACTTTTTCCGCAGCCCATTGTTTCTGCCATTTTTTCTCTACTTCACCAAAATTATATTCCATGTACTATGTAAATTGTTTCAGGTTAAACACTTAAGCATCATGAGCCGGGTGGCTTTGAAGGGTGCAAAGGTAGTATTTTTGGGGGATTTTGGAATAGAGGGGGACACAGGTTTTTAAAATCCACGAATCTGCTCAAATGGAGCTCGAATATTCACCAATAAGTACTATTTCGTGAAAAATTCGTGCAATTCGTGCATATATGTACCTCTATTTTCACTTAAAATTCAATCCCGGATTGTTAATTATTGCAAACCATATAAATGAAATCACCTTGGCTGAATAATTTTCATTAATTTCGCTACCTCTTATTTGAAAATACTACATGGAGGAGACTAAAGTCAGAAGCAGCAGACTCAGGGCATCGTATATAACCAGTATTATCAGCATTACGCTGGTATTATTTATGCTTGGATTGCTGGGGCTCATCATACTTCATGGCAAAAAACTCTCCGACTACGTTCGCGAAAACATCAGCATTTCGGTGATGATCAAGGAAAATGCCTCCGACGATGCGGTTCAGAATTACATTGCGCGATTACAAAAAACCAAATATGTAAAAAAAGCAGATTTTATTTCGCGCGAGGAAGCTGCCAAAGAACTTGCCAATGAATTAGGCGAGGATTTTGTGCAGTTTTTAGGTTATAATCCACTTCCAGCGTCTATTGATCTGCAGCTAAGAGCAGGCTATGCCAATACCGACAGCATAACCAAAATTGAAAAAGCTATTCTTAACAACAACCTTGTAAAAGAAGTTGTGTACCAGAAATCCCTGATCGACCAGGTTAATTCAAATATCAGTAAAATTTCACTCGTAATTTTGAGTTTCAGCCTCATACTGCTGGTTATTTCAGTCATTCTGATCAACAACACCATCAAGCTCTCCATTTATGCACGGCGTTTCCTGATACGGAGCATGCAACTGGTAGGCGCAACCGAAACGTTTATCCGTTTACCTTTTATCAAAAAAAGCATTGTTCATGGCTTCGTAGCATCGCTGCTGGCCATAGCTTTACTTGTCGGAACCTTGTATATGGCACGTCAGCGTATCCCCGAAATTGCAGCCCTGCAGGATGTGAAACAATTCGGTATTTTCTTTGCCGGAATATTGTTTCTTGGGGTAATACTCTCAGCCTTGTCGACATGGGTAGCCGTGAATAAATTTTTAAGAATGAAAATTGATAACCTGTATTCGAATTAATATGTGCTGAATATGACATTGCCTTTTAACGGCAATTTCATTCATAAATAAACAAGAACGATTCAAACTTATACTGAAAATGGCAAAAACTGCAAAAATATCGGCCCAGGAAGCCGCTAAAAAAACTGAAGATACCAGCCGGCCCGGATTTGCATTCGGTAAAGAGAACTATATACTGCTTTTTGTTGGAGTGTTCCTGATCATTATAGGGTTTATCCTTATGACAGGAGGCGGATCGAAAGACCCCAATGTTTTTAATGATGACATGTTCGATTTCAGAAGGCTGACACTTTCGCCAATTATGATACTGGTTGGATTTGGAGTTGGGTTTGTTGCCATCATGAGAAAACCCAGGGACTAGCATGACCTATTTAGAGGCTGTTATTATAGCCATTGTTGAGGGTATTACTGAGTTTCTCCCCATTTCTTCAACAGGGCATATGATTATTACCGAGCATTTGCTTGGCACCGAGATCAACGAATTTACAAAGGCATTTACTGTAAACATTCAATTTGGCGCCATTCTGTCGGTTATAGTTCTGTATTGGAAACGCTTCCTGCAATCGTTTACTTTTTATTACAAACTGTTTGTTGCCTTTATCCCGGCAGCCATACTGGGTTTCCTGTTAAGTGATTTGATTGATGTGATGCTCGAAAGTGTTTTCGTGGTGGCACTGATGCTTTTGCTTGGCGGAATAGTATTCTTGTTTGTCGACAAATGGTTTATCAATACCGATGAGGAGAAAGAACCTTCGTATCCAAGTGCATTTAAAATAGGTCTTTACCAATGTATTGCCATGATACCCGGTGTTTCGCGCTCGGCAGCAACCATTATCGGGGGAATGCAGCAAAAGCTCACCCGTACCAAAGCAGCCGAATTTTCTTTCTTCCTCGCTGTTCCCACCATGGCCGCAGCTTCGGCATACAAATTGCTGAAAGACTACAAGCACTTTAATGCTGATAATATCGGTGTTTTACTGATTGGTAACGTTGTTGCTTTTATAGTTGCTTTGCTGGCGATAAAGTTTTTTATAACATATCTTCAGAAACACGGGTTCAAAGTTTTCGGATATTACCGGATTGTTGTAGGAACAGTGCTACTTATTCTGCTTGCTTTTGGCGTCGACCTTAAGGTTGTGTGATCTTAAAATTAACCACAGAGGCATGGAGAACACAGGGATCACAGAGGCATTTCTGATCCGAATAAAACCTATATTAAACTTCAATGAATGATGTTTAACCATACTCCATTAAAAAATTAGAAAGAATTTTCATCAACTCAGTGTATCTCCGTGTCCTCAGTGCCTCCGTGGTAAAAAACATTGAACATTAAATCTTCCTCATGCTAAACCTCACCGAAGGCGAAATACTTCTTGTAAACAAACCATACCGCTGGACTTCCTTCGATGTTATCGGCTCGCTGCGCGGATTAATGAAACACCTGCTCGGCGGTAAAAAAATTAAAGTTGGCCATGCCGGCACACTCGATCCGCTGGCAACCGGGCTGCTGATTATTTGCACCGGAAAAGCAACCAAGCGCATTGAGGAATTCAAGGATTTCGATAAAGAATACACCGGCACGTTTGTTCTTGGAGCTACAACGCCTTCGTATGATATGGAAAAAGAGGTAAATGAAACCTTTCCCACCGGGCATATCACTCCTGAAATGATACAGGAAGCAGCCCAAAGCCTGAGTGGTGATATCATGCAGATTCCACCCATGTTTTCGGCTATAAAAGTGGATGGTAAACGCGCTTATGAATCAGCCCGGAAAGATAAAGACCTGGGATTGGCTGCGCGCCCGGTAAGTGTTCCGGTTTTTGAAATCACACATATTACCATGCCTGAGGTCGGGTTTCGTATCGTTTGCTCAAAAGGAACCTATATCCGAGCCCTGGCACGCGATTTCGGCGAGGCATTGAGAGTGGGGCTTATTTAAGTTCGTTGTGCCGCACACGGGTTGGGCCGCATAGGCTTGAAGATGCTTATGAAGTTGAGCAATTGAAGAATGTATTACGGCAACAGTATAATGTTCCTCCAAAGGAAGTTGGGGAGGCGGAAAGCGCCTGACAATCAGGTTTTAGTTTTGGAATTTATTTTAATGTCGGGAGTCGGGAGTCGATAGCTATAGGGACGGAAGACGGGAGATATAAGATGTTCAATATGTGGTATTTATCAAAACTACATATTCCTTAATCTGCTATTAAGGAATTATTATATTTTCAATTTTATCTCCTGCTATATCAAAGAATCCCTCCTAATTTTTATCCTCCACAAACAACACCATTACCGCGGCGATCACCATCGAAATTCCTCCCAGTACAAGCGCATAAATAGCTTCTCCGCCAAATAACGATTTCACGAAAAATCCAAGTATACTGGCTGCAAGCAATTGCGGAATGACAATAAAGAAGTTAAAAATACCCATGTAGGTTCCCATTTTATTCTGCGGCAGCGAACCTGTAAGTATGGCATACGGCAACGAGAGAATGCTCGCCCAGGCAATTCCAACTCCTGCCATCGATAAAAGGAGAAGCTGAGGGTCTCTTATCACAAAAATGGAAGCCAGTCCAATTCCTCCCAGGGTGAGCGCAATGGCATGTGTGATTTTCCGGCTTGTATAGCGTGCCAGAACCGGGAGTAAAAATGCCACCAGTGCTGCTACCAGGCTATATGCCCCGAATAATACTCCAACCCAGTTAGCGCCTGTATTGAACAACTCGGAGGTGGTATCGGTAGTGCCGTAAACGTGCTTGGTTACGGCCGAAGTAGTATAAATCCACATGGCAAATAAAGCAAACCAGGTAAAAAACTGAACTACTGCAAGTTGTGCCATTGTTTTAGGCATGCGGTTCAAATCGTTGGTTACGGTTACAAAACCACTTGTAGTATTTCCACTCTTCACTCTTAATCCGGTTAACAGCTGCATCAATCCAAAAGCAGTTATACCCCCTCCTATTATATATAGCTCGGCTTCGAGCCCGAAATACCAGATTACAACACATAGCAGCAATCCTAATGGCAGCCATAATTTTGCACGTCTCATAAATGTACCGAAAGGCAGCAACTCATCATCGAGGCGGCTTTCGGATTCGCCGAAACGCTCCGGATGTTCTTCTCTTTCAAACTCAGCAAGCTGTTCGGGCGAATACTCTTTGGTTGTTAAAATGGTTACCATCACCGATAGAAAGAAAACGCTGCCACCTATATAAAAGGAGTATTTCACCGAATCGGGTATAAACCCGGGATCGGCATGGTTAGCAATTCCAAACCAGTTGGTAAGCATATAAGGAAGCGCCGATGCAATTACAGCTCCGGCACCTATAAAAAAGCTCTGCATGGCAAATCCGCTTGTCCTCTGGTCGCCTGGCAACATATCGCCAACAAAAGCACGGAACGGTTCCATCGAGATATTAATATTGGCGTCCATTATCCATAACATACCGGCGGCAATCCACAGGGCCGGCGAATTAGGCATTATAAATAATGCGATGGAGGCTAGCAAAGCTCCTACAAAGAAATAAGGTCGGCGCCGGCCAAACCGGTTCCAGGTATTGTCGCTCATATACCCGATGATGGGTTGAACAATAAGCCCTGTCAACGGTGCTGCCACCCAAAGAATAGGAATATCTTCGATTTTGGCACCGAGAGTTTCGAAAATACGGCTCACATTGGCATTTTGCAATGCAAAACCAAATTGAATACCCAAAAATCCGAAACTCATATTCCAGATTTGCCAGAACGATAAACGGGGTCGCTTGCTCATAGTATTTCTTTTGTTGGTGTTTTAAAATATTGTAAGAATAGGCCTATTTAGTTAAAGTGCCGGGTGCCAGGTGCCGGGTGCCGGGTGACTGTTGCTACTAACCTTTATTGTTTTATATTCCTGTCTTGTCGCTGCAAATTGAAAGTTGAAACACCTTGAATCAGGAATGTAAACCCGTATGCGGCACTTGGAACCCGGATCCCGATTGCTATCGGGACGGAACCCGGCACCTGGAACCCGCCTGCCTGCCTGCTTTGCGCAGGTAAACTGCAGGCAGGGAACCATATTCCTGATGAGTCACAGATAAATTCATTTTCCACACAGAACTTTTCTTTTTAACCCTTTGCGGTAGCACAAAAATATTACTTCATTTGGATTATCATCACTTATTTGCTTTCTTTTTTTTGTCAAAAAATAGTTGCATTTTTTATGACCTTAGCGCAAACGGTTGAAACCTGAAAAGTTGCTCCAAATCAACTGATTATTTATTTTTCAAAAGGAGAAAAAAGCAAAATGCGCGCTTTTTAGCCGTTTTATATATTAAATAGCTATATTTTTGTAACAAATTAAAACAATCGATATCATGATACGACTCCTATTTATATCCGCAATTCTGGCAATATTCAATATTTCACTGCATGCCCAGGTAATAACGGTGAATCCTCCTTTGCCCAACGATGGGAACAGCGTTGAAGTTACCTTTGATGCATCACAGGGAAGTGGCGGACTGGCAGGATATACAGGCGATATATATGCACATACAGGAGTTATTACCAACCTGAGCACCGGCAATTCCGACTGGAAATATGTAAAATCAGGCTGGGGCGTTAATATTCCGGCATGTAAACTTACTTCGCTGGGAAACAACAAATGGAAACTTGTCATCAGCCCATCCATCCGCTCATATTATAATGTACCTGCCGGCGAAATAATTGAGAAACTGGCATTCGTATTCCGAAGCGGGGTTCAGGTTAGCGGATCGTGGCTCGAAGGAAAAACGGCCGAAGGCGGCGATATTTTTTACGATGTATTCTCATCCACTTTAAGTGTTAAAATAACGAACCCCTCCGAAAATTTTCTTTTCCTTAACCTGAACGAAACTCTGGATGTAGAAGTTTCTTCCCTGCTGGCTGATTCTACCTTATTATATATCGACGGGCAAAAAGTTTCGGGCACCACCACAAACCTGATAAATTACCAACTCACTGCATCAGCTTATGGCCGCTACCTGGTAAAGGCTGTAGCCAAAACTGCATCGGCTATGGTTGCCGACTCATTTTATTATTATGTGCGTCCGGCTGCAAACATAGCTGAACTTCCAGCCGGGATGAAGGACGGAATTAACTACCTCAGCGATAACTCAGTTTTACTTTCCTTGTATGCACCTCTCAAGGAATTTGCATTTGTGATCGGCGATTTTAACAACTGGCTGCCCGACGAGCAAACTTATATGAACCGTACTCCGGATGCGAAAAGGTACTGGATACAGCTCAACGATTTAGTGAAAGGGAAAGAATACATATATCAGTACCTTGTCGACGATAATATCCGCATCGGTGACCCCTATGCCGAAAAAGTGAGTGACCCCTGGAACGATTCCTATATTCCTGCAACAACATATCCTGGCATGCTACCCTATCCGGCAGGGAAAACACAGGGCATAGCAACAGTTCTGCAAACAGCGCAGACTCCATACGTATGGAAATCAGGAAATTTCACTCCGCCGAAAGTAACCGACCTGGTAATTTACGAACTGCTTATCCGCGATTTTTCGGATGCACAAACATTCCAGTCGGTAATGGATACTATAGGCTACCTGTGGAAACTCGGCGTTAATGCCATTGAACTGATGCCTGTAAGCGAATTCGAAGGAAACCTGAGCTGGGGATATAATCCCAATTATTATTTTGCAGTGGATAAATATTATGGCCCGGCCAATAAGCTGAAACAACTTGTTGATACCTGCCACCAGTTAGGCATCGCCGTTATCAGCGATATGGTTCTGAATCATGCTTTTGGCACTTCGCCATATGTAATGCTTTACTGGGATAAAGCCAACAATCAACCGCTTTCTTCCAGCCCGTTTTATAATCCTGTTGCAAAACACGATTATAATGTGGGTTATGATATGAATCACGAATCAGCTTCCACAAAAACCTATGCCGGAAGGATATTGCGTTACTGGCTCGAAGAATTCAGAATCGATGGTTACCGTTTCGATCTTTCGAAAGGCTTCACACAAAAAAACACCCTGGGAAATACCGGCGCATGGGGAAACTACGACCAGTCGCGTATCGATATTCTTTCGGCGTATTACGATACCATTAAAAGTGTAAATCCCGATGCATACCTGATACTTGAGCATTTTGCTGACAATACCGAAGAAAAGGTACTTGCTGCCAAAGGCATGCTTCTGTGGGGAAACATGAATTACAACTACAGCGAAGCAGCCATGGGATATACCGGCAACAGCGACCTAAGCTGGGGTGCTTACAGCTCGCGCGGATGGAGCGCTCCTAACCTGGTTACATACATGGAAAGCCACGACGAAGAAAGGCAAATGTATAAAACCCTCAAATGGGGCAGAACGGAAGGCACATACTCGACCAAGGACTCAGCAACAGCTCTGAAACGTGCTGCACTCGCTGCCACTTTCTTTTATACCATTCCCGGCCCTAAAATGCTTTGGCAGTTTGGTGAGCGTGGGTACGATTATTCCATCAACTGGCCTTCCGATACCGAGGAAAGCCGCCTGACCATGAAACCTCCGCGCTGGGATTATATGTACAATTTCGACCGGGTGAACCTCTATGATATTGTTTCGTCGCTCATAAAACTGCATAAAGAGAATCCTGTTTTCGAAACAACCGACTTTACGCTGAGCCTCCAGGGAAATATGAAAAAAATACGACTCCGCGATGAAACAACATCGATGGTGGTACTTGGAAATTTCGATGCACTCGAGGGGACTATCAATCCCGATTTTTATAATACCGGAAAATGGTACGAGTTTTTCAGCGGCGATTCAATTACCGTTACCAACACCCAGGCAACCATAAGCCTTAAACCAGGCGAATACCGTATTTATACGAACACTAGGCTGCAGTATCCTTACCAGGTCGAAACCAATACCGCCGACAAAATTTCAGTTGAGGTAGCTCCAAACCCGGTAAACGAAGTGTGTACTATTAACATTAAACATCCGGGGATATCAGAATATCTCGTTGATATTTTCGATATCAGCGGGAAACATGTTGATACACTTTTCAACGGACGGGTCAGCGATAAACTGACCTTGCAATGGAGACCGGCCTCACCTGGAATGTATTTGTTAAAAGTAGTGACCGGCGATCAGCTGATCACGAAAAAAATCATTGCTACCAGGTAATATTGGTAAATTTACCGGCCTGCTGAATATTCGAAAAATGGTCGTGCCTTACGCTGAATCCCTGATCTTTAGTGTTGGTGTAAACACTTTCGTCTGATAATTAATATCTGCCGCCGGGTTATTTAACCGCTGAAGCAGCAGCTTTACACTTTCGCGACCCATTTCGTATCCTTTCTGCACTACGGTTGTAAGTTCAGGATTAATAATGGAGGCATTGGGTCCGTCGCCGAAACCAATCACCGAAATATCTTCCGGTATCCGGAAACCATTTTGCTGCAATACCTGTATTACGGCTATGGCAGTGCTGTCGTTCACAGCGAAAATGCCATCCAGCTCAGGCGCCAGGTCGAGTATATGCTGACGAAGGGTCTGAACTTCCTCGCGCGTATCGCATTTTAAAATCCTGTCCTCACGTACTTCAATTCCCGCTTTGCGCAGAGCCTCGCAATAACCGTTGCGCCTGTTGCGGCCTATCAGAAGGTTTTGGGGCGCTGCCAGGTGCACTATATTTTTGCACCCCTTTTTAATAAGGTACTCAGTTGCAATACGACCGCCTGCGATATCGTCGGTTATTACTTTATCAGCTTCAAGCGTTTCACAAACCCGATCGAAAAAAACGATTGGCATACCGCTTGCCAGGGCTTCGCTGAAATGCTCATACGATTGTGTTGTTTTACTCAACGACACTAAAATACCATCAACCCGGTGATCAATAAGGGTTTGCAAATTAATCATTTCGCGGTATTGGTTTTCGTTCGACTGGCATATGATCAGGTTATAACCTTCCTTATGCGCCAGTTCCTCAATACCGCTGATAACCGATGAGAAAAAATGATGAACAATAGCCGGTATTACCAAGCCTATCGAATAACTTTTCTGCCGCCTTAAACTCAAAGCCAGAACGTTAGGGCGGTAATTATGCTTCTCGGCATAATTACGAACCAGATCCTTGGTTTCCTGGCTGATATCAGGATGATCTTTCAGCGCGCGCGATACAGTAGATATGGATACATTCAGGCTTCGTGCAATATCCTTTATGGTTAATTGTGATGATTTCATAGCGACAAAAGTTCAATTAAAATTTACGCTAAAGATAGATTATTAAATTAAAACCCGGCACATCTTGCATGCAAATAGACTTAGTGTCGATTTTACAATAACACAGCTTGAATATCAGTATTTTACAAAATACTCGACTTCTAAAAAATTAATAGTAAAAAAAATATGGAATATTATCTTCCCGCAAACGTTTGCGGAAACGTTTTCAGGAGAAATATTTTCGAAATGCCTAAAAAAGAGCATAATAAGTGTGCATTCTTGTATTACTTTTTATAGCTTTGCGGTATTGTTCCGACGAAAAGTAAACATTTGCGGAAAATGAAAACCCGAATAAATGGATGCCGCATTTTTTTACACTTTCTTCGATTGTTTTTAAATAAATACTCACTATCTTTATAATTTGATTCAACAACCTGATCAAGCACAAAATATTACCGAACTCACTCAATTAACCAATAATAATTAAATAGTTCAATTTCATGAAAGTCAGATTTATGAAGAACACTTTTCTATCATTCAGGACACTGCTACTGTTTTTAGCCTGGGCTTTTGCTTTTCAGGCTTTTGCCCAGGAGATACAGGTAACAGGTAAAATTACTGACGCCAAAGAAGGCAGTACACTACCCGGCGCCACGGTGCTGGTTAAAGGTACAACCACAGGCACACTCACTGATATCGATGGCAACTTCACCATAAAGGTAAATACAGGTTCAACCCTGGTATTTTCGTTTATCGGCTATTTCCCACAGGAAGTTGTTATAACAAACCAGCGGGTACTCAATATCAGCCTTCAGCAGGAAGCTACAAACCTCGACGAAGTAATCGTAATCGGTTACGGTACTCAGAAAAAGAGTGACCGAACAGGCGCTATTGCCCATGTTACTTCGGGCGAATTAAACCAGGGCTCCTTAACCGATCCTATCCAGGGTCTGCAGGGGAAAGCATCAGGAGTAATTATTTCGAAAAAAGGAGGCGACCCTAATGCTGGATTTGCAGTTAAAATACGTGGCTCCAGCGGTTTTGAGTCCAACACACAACCTCTTTTCGTAATTGATGGTATCCCGAATGCCGATCCTACCAGTATAGCGCCCGAAGATATTGAAAGCTACAACATTCTTAAAGATGCTGCATCCACAGCTATTTACGGATCGCAGGGTGCTAATGGTGTTATCATCATTACAACCAAAAAAGGAAGTTCCAAAGGCCGTAATGGAGGCTCAACAGTTACAATTAACACTAAAACCTCTTTCGATAAAGTTGCCAATACCTTAAATGTATTGAGTGCCGACGAACTGAGAGCTTTCGCTGCAAAAAAACTCGAAGCCGCATTACCATTGCATCCTAACTGGACAGTGGACAGTATTTTTAAGGACGGTGGCAGCAATACCGACTGGCAGAACGAAATTTACCGCCTGGGAATTACAACCGACAACAACCTGAGTTTCAGCGGTGGCACCGAAACAAGCACCTATTATGCATCCATTACCCACGCTAACTGGGAAGGTGTTATGAAAGGTACTAACAAAGAACGGACCAGCGCTAAAATTAACCTCACACACAAAGCTTTCAACGATAAACTCACACTATCGGGTAACCTGGGTACTTCGTTCGAAAATAACGATTACGAAAACTATGGCGGCTGGAACAAGGACGACATTATTTACCAGGCTATTTCGCATAACCCTACTGATCCCGTTTATAATGCCGACGGTAGTTATAACAAAACACAGCGTGAGTTTAATTACGAAAATCCGCTTGCTACCATCAACGAAGTAACCAATATCAGGGACGCCAAAAGTTTCTCCGGAAACATTAAAGCTGACTGGCTCGTTATAACAGGGCTTACTGCAAGTGTTACTACCGGTTATTTCCGTAACGACAGCGAAGCAACTTATTTCAGACCTTCGGGCCTTTTCGCTTCGGCTGATAACGGTTATGGCAGGCGAAGCTACAGCAACAATTCACAGAAATTGCTCGACGCTACCCTGAATTATGTTAAGAAAATTGAAAACAATAACTTCGATGCAATCCTGGGTTATTCGTGGCAGGAGAGCGGCTACGATGGTTTTTCGGCACAGGCCACGAATGCACAATCCCCTTATGCAGGGCCTAATAACCTTGGCACACTTGTTGATGTAAAATATGGTGATATTTCGTCCTACAGAGGAATGTCGAGGCTGATCGGATTTTTTGGCCGTGTTCAGTATAACTACAATTCGAAATATTATGCCTCAGGTTCGCTACGTCGCGATGGTTCAACCAAATTCGGCGAAAATAACCGCTGGGGATGGTTCCCGACAGCAGCTATTGGCTGGAATTTGCAAAACGAAGATTTTATGTCGAACGTTAGTTGGCTCGACCAGTTAAAAGTAAGAGCAAGTTATGGTGTTTCGGGTAACCAGGCTATCGGCGAATACCGCAGCCAGGTTGCATGGCAGCCCAGTGGACTGGCAACTAATCCCGAAACCGGGCAGCAGGTCGTATCATTTCAACCCGCATGGAACGCAAACCCCGACCTGAAATGGGAAAGAACATCTGAAATTAACCTGGGTATCGATTTTGCGTTTTTAAACAGCCGTTTCAGCGGTTCACTCGAATTATACAGTAAGAACACCAGTGATTTATTAGGAAAATACGATGTTCCGGTGCCGCCAAACCTCGCACGCAGGACTTTTGCCAACTCAGGCTCCATAGAGAATAAAGGTATTGAATTGTTCTTCCAGGCATTTGTGGTTGACAAGTCCGATTTCTCATGGAAAACCAGCCTGACAGCATCGCATAACAAATCGAAATTCACTGACCTGGGACAATATTCGTCCGACACCGAAGGCATACGTCACGAAGGATTTATATCAGGCCGCGGAATGGTTGGTGAAGAATATTATGTTACCGGCATAGCTGTTGGGCAGGAAGTAGGCGCTTTTTATCTGCCAAAATATGTTACCATGCTTGATGGATCCTTTATCTATGAATCCAAATCAGGTGGATACACTTCGGTACTTGCCGAGGCAAAACGCGAATTCGTAGGCTCAGCCAACGCAGATGTTGAATTGGGCTGGTCAAATACTTTCACATTCTTTAAAAACTGGAGTGCCGACTTCGCTTTCCGCTCGATGATAGGCAACCAGGTTTACAATGCAACAAAAATGTTCTTCGACTTCCCCGGAAATATGCCTTCGTTAAACGGTTTACCTGAGGCTATCGAATGGTACGACCAGGGCAGGTCAAAGACCGGTGCCACCATCGCTGATATTTACCTCGAAGATGCATCGTTCCTCAGACTCGATTATATTTCGGTTGGATATACTGTAAGTACTGCCAAATTCGATTGGCTCAGCAGCCTGAAGGTTTATGTTGTGGCAAATAACCTGTTTACCATCACAGGGTATTCAGGTATCGACCCTGAGACCTATATGGATGGACTGGCATTTGGTATCGACCAGTACAACGTTTATCCAAAAACACGGACCATTACTTTTGGTATTAACGCAAGCTTCTAAAATCAATGAATATGAAAAAAATATTTTTTATAAGTGCTGTTTTATTCGTCATTTTCTCATCGGGATGCACCAAGCTCGACGAAGAAATGTATGATAAAATCCCGGGTACAATGTATCCCGAAAATGAAGCCCAGGTAGCAAACCTCAGCGTTGATGCCTATAAACGGATGCAAAATCTGGCTGATGACGAGGGCTGGTGGTTCCTGGCACAGGAGGTGACCTCTGATGAGTTTTGCGCCCCAACCCGTGGATCCGACTGGTTCGACGGCGGGAAATGGCTCGATATGCATACCCATACCTGGACAAACGAAAACGAAGGTGTAAACCGTATGTGGTCAAACTTCTGGGATGGCATCACATCGAGCAACCAGATTATTGATATGCTGAAATCACTTGAGCAGAACGAAAGCATCAAAGCAAAAATTGCTGAAGTTGAAGTAATGCGCTCCTTCTATTATTACCTTTTGCTCGATAATTACGGTGATGCTCCTTACCTCACAACTGCTAATTTTGAAGACGGGTTCCAACCCATGAAAGTTAAAAGAGCTGCTATATACGATAGCATCGTGAATGTACTCGAAAACAACCTGAAATACCTGAAACCCATTGATAATAAGTACCTTGCTACCCGATATATGGGCTTTTCGTTACTGGCAAAATTATACCTGAATGCAGAGGTTTACACCGGAACCCCGCAGTGGGCAAAAGCCGGGCAGTATTGCGACAGTGTTATTGCCGGTACTTATAAACTCGAAACCAGCGTTTCGGCTCCTTTTAAAACCAGCAACGAAAAATCATCCGAGATTATTTTCTCCATTCCTTATGATGAGGATAATTTTACCGGCTTCAGGATACATATGCGTTCGTTGCACTACCAGAGTAACCTCACTTTCGATATGACTGCTGGTCCCTGGAATGGCTTATGCGCGGTTCCTAATTTCTTCGACACTTACGATGATACCGATTTGCGCAAAAAGGCATACTTCATGTATGGCCCTCAATTAACTATTAGCGGTGGCGAAATCATCGAAAGCATCACCGGAGAACCATTAAATATTGACCCAAATCTTCCGGCATTAAAAATGGAAGAAGGAGCTTTCACTCCAAAACAAATACGTACCACCGGTGCCAGGGCTATTAAATACGAAATTAAAGTAGGTGCCAAGGAGAATTTGAGTAACGATTTCCCCTTATTCCGGTTAACCGATATCTATTTAATGAAAGCCGAAACCGAAATCCGCCAGGGCCGCAGTGGCGATCAGTGGATAAATCCTATACGCGAACGTGCCGGTGTCAACACATGGACAGGAGCTACTCTCCAACAATTGTTGGCTGAACGGGGTCGGGAGTTATGGCTCGAAGGCCACCGCCGCCAGGATCAGATCCGCTATGGGAAATGGGAAGATAGCTGGTGGGAAAAACCGGCTACCAACGGTACCAGGAGAACTTTCCCTATTCCTAAATGGGCAATTGACTCCAATCCAAACCTCGGATTATAGTAAAAATGCATTTCTAATAACTAAACCAAATAATAATCAACACAATTAAAAACACCAATCATGAAAAAAGTAAATTTTAGTTCCCTTATGAAACTGACATGGGTAATGCTCCTGAGTCTGGTTTTTGTTGTATCATCCTGTAAAGATGATCCGGATCCTGTTGATCCGCCTGTAATTGTTCTTGATGGACTCTATGTTAAAGGCGCAGCAACAGCATTAACTGATTACGATGCTAAAGGCATGATGAAGGTAGCCCGTAACGAGGTAACCCAAACCGACCGCGCTAACCTTATGGAAATGTACATTGCTGTTAAAGCCGGCGCTCCCGGATTTAATATCGTACTGGTAGCAGGTGATGTAAAAACAACTTACGGCCCTGGTGCTGACTTTGCAGTAGTTCCTGAAGCTGAACGCAACGTAGATGAACCTAAGGTGGATTTCTGGCGTGGATCGTATGCTGAAAGCACAACCGCTTTCACTGTTCCTGCTGACGGGCTTTACCATATTATGCTTGATAAAGAACTCAAGAAAATAGCTATCGCTCCCGTAGTATGGGGCCTTATCGGTGCCGCTACACCTAACGGATGGAACGGAAGCACTCCCATGCCTTCGAAAGGTTTTGACCTTAACACTATGACCTTTGAACTTACCGATGTGGTAATGACCAAAGCTGACTTCAAATTCCGCTATTCCGATGGCTGGAAAATTATCCTTGACGAAAATTTCGACCTCGGTGGTGGCAATAAAGGAATCAAAGTAAACACCAATTTAGGTGGAGCTGTTGATGCTCTTGTTGCTGGTGGCGCCAATATTTCGAATACTGTTCCCGGTATATACACAGCGAAAATGGTTTGGACCTTAGGAAGCGGCTTTGCAGCTACCTTAACCAAAACCGGCGATCTGAACCTGATCGATTATACCAACACCGAATTAGGTCTTGTTGGTGATGGTTTGATGGTAAGCGGCGCTCAGCATAACTGGGATGTAACTGTAATGGTTAGCAAACCTGCTGTTGAAAATGTAACTACCTATAAATGGACATACAACCAGGTAGAAGTTACTACACTGGGATCGTTCAAAATCAGGGAAGGCCAGGATTGGAGCAAGAAGAGCATAGGATACAACGATGTAACCATGGCAGGCACATCAGCCGATAAATTCACCACCAACGGCGACGGTAACTTCGTTCCTACCGAAAATGGTACTTATGACATCGTTCTTAAAATTGATGCCGTAACCGAAACATACACATTCACAGTGAATCCTGCAGGTGCCGCTCCCGAAATGTTTATGCTGGGTGATGGTTGTACAGCTGGTTGGGACAATGCCAATCCACTTCCAATGATGAAAGCCGCTGATGGAATTTATTACATCACCACTACCCTGGGCGCTGCTAAAAGCATCAAATTTATCACTACACCAGGTCAATGGGCTCCGATGTATGGAACTGATGGCACCGGAACCAACACCGGCGGACCTTTAGTTTACCGTGCTACCGAAAACGATCCTGATCCTGCTAATATACCAACACCGGCAACCGAAGGAAAGTATGTGGTAACTATGAACACAAACACTCTTACTTACACCATTGCTCCTGCACTCTTTATGCTGGGCGACGGCTGTTCAGCCGGTTGGGATAATACAGCAGCTCTTCCTTTGTGGGGTGGTGCCAATGGCGTATACAAAATTACCACCACTTTAGGTGATGCATTATCTATTAAATTCATCACTACATTAGGCGCCTGGGCTCCTATGTACGGAACCGATGGAACCGGCACAAGTGCTGGCGGACCCTTAGTTTTCCGTCCTACCGAAGGTGATCCTGATCCTGCAAATATTCCTACTCCAGCAGGAGGTGGAATGTTCACGGTAACAGCTGATATTACCGGTCTTACTTACACTATTGCTGCCAAGAAATAAGCGGCAGGAATAAAATTTCGAAAAGAGGCTATCTGAAAAAGATAGCCTCTTTTTATTCCTTTTTTACTGGCATTGCTGCAACCGAAACATTTTCATTTTCTCACTTTTGATCTCCCGGTTGAGTATCTGCTACTCTGAGTGTGTGCCATTAACACGTGACCAGTAAATGAATTCAGCGTTTCAGGCAACCTGAAGAAATTTTGTTCAATCTATTAAATCAGGAGAAATTCCTGTTCCAAAAGTTCTTTCAGGGTCAATCCGCCTTTTACCGGGCTAACCCGATTCAGGACATCCTAAGCATTACCTTATTAATTATCAGCCACTGTTCCGTTATGCAACAACGCGATCTCTTATTCGATATTTGGGGGAAACTCTATCCCGGGGTATCACACCGTATATTAGACAATTTCCTGCTTACAGTCGATGTAAACCGTACTGCCTATCATCCTGAGGATGAGCCGGTCGACTGGTACAAAGATGCCGTGGTGTATTCGTTGTATGCTGATCTGTTTAATACCGATTTTGCAGGATTAACCCAAAAACTCGATTATCTTAACGAATTGGGCATCAACTGCATATGGTTGCTTCCTGTACTCGATTCGCCCATGCGCGATGCCGGATTCGATATCAGCGATTATTTCAGTATTCGTTCCGAGTTGGCAGGTGGTGAGGGTGCTGACAAGCATGATGTCTTCAGCCGGTTTCTGGCCGAAGCCCACAGCCGTGGCATACGCGTAATATTTGATATTGCCATGAACCATACTTCCGACGAGCACCACTGGTTTAAGGAAGCACGAAAATCAAAAGACAATCCATACCGGAACTATTATATCTGGAGCAAGGACGAATCACTCTATAACAAAGCACGTATTATTTTTAAAGGAATTGAAAAATCAAACTGGGAGCCTTTGGGCGACGAATTCTATTTCCATCGTTTTTTCAGCTTTCAACCCGATTTAAATTATAAAAATCCCGAAGTATTGCTTGCCATGAGCCGCGCCATGCTTTTCTGGCAAAATACCGGTGTCGATGGATTCAGGGTCGATGCTATTCCTTATATCTGGAAGGTAGAAGGAACTGAATGCGAAAACCTGCCACAGACACACCTGGTAGTAAAATTTTTCAGGGCTATACTCGATTATATCAAGCCCGGCTCGCTGCTGCTGGCCGAAGCCTGCCAGCAACCTGCAAAAGTAGTGGAATACTTAGGCGATGGCGACGAATGCCATGCAGCCTATCACTTCCCTTTAATGCCCCGTATTTTTAAATCCATTGCCCTGCAGAGTGGCAAACCCATTGAGGAAACCCTGTCGAAAGCATTTACCCCCGAACTTCCCGAGAGCGGTCAATGGTTTACATTCCTGCGATGCCACGACGAACTGAGCCTCGAACTGGTTTATGTAACCGAAGAAGAACGAAAATATATACATCAGCAATATTGCCTGAAACCTGAGTGGGATTTCCGCATGGGCGAAGGGATTTCGGCACGTTTGTCGGAACTGATGCAACGCGACGAAAGGCGTATTTTGCTGGCTTATTCCATAATTTTAACCTTACCCGGTACTCCTGTAATTTATTACGGCGACGAATTCGGGAAGCTTAATGATGAAGCATATTACAATGAAATGATACGCCTTACCGGTAAAGATGATACCCGTTTCCTGGTCCGCGGAAAGATCGACTGGGATGCACTGGCACAAAATCTCGATAACGCGGATAGCTTCAGCAGCCGCATATACCAGAAACTGAAAGCTATGCTTCATGTACGCAACAGGCACAGAACTTTTGGGCGTGGAAGTATTGATTTTATTACTCTTCCCGGTTCATCGAACGGGAAAACCCTTTCCTTTATCCGCACCCTGGAGCATGAGAAATGGCTGATCATTCATAACATGACCGATCAGGAAATAAGTATAAACTTACCTGGTAAAACGGAGAAAAGCGTCAATATTTTCGACAATACTATTCCGGAAACACTTGATCCTTATGGATTTGCCTGGTTAAATATAAGTTAACTCCAACATATCGGCTCCCCACGTTTTAAGTTGCTTTTTCAGAACATCCGAATTTCACAAAACACACATCCACATGCAAGATAAATACATTTTCGAAGCCGTAATTTTCGACCTTGACGGTGTAATAACACGTACAGCCCTGGTTCATAGCCATGCCTGGAAAAAAATGTTCGACGACTACCTTCGTCAACGCGAAAAAGAGCATGGCGAACCATTCAAAGAATTTACTCAAAAAGATGATTACCTGCCCTATGTTGACGGCAAACCCCGTTACGAAGGTGTAAAGTCATTTCTGCAATCGCGTGGTATTAACATTCCGTTCGGTGATCCTACCGATTCGGTTGAGATGGAAACTGTTTGTGGATTGGGCAACCGTAAAAATATCACTTTCAACGAAGTGCTGAGTCGCGATGGTGTCAGCGTGTATGAATCAACAGTTCAGATGATACACGACCTGAAAAAAGCAGGTATCAAAGTGGGCGTGGCCTCATCGAGTAAAAATTGTGAAGCCGTTCTTTCAGCTGCCGGACTATTACCGCTTATTGAAACGAGGGTCGATGGTGTTGTTTCGGTCGAACTGGGTTTAAAAGGTAAACCCGAACCCGATATTTTTACAACCGCCGCTGCAAACCTGGGAGTAAAACCTCATATGGCTGTAGTGGTCGAAGATGCGGTATCGGGCGTAGCAGCCGGACGTGCAGGTAACTTCGGGCTGGTACTGGGAATAGCCAGGGAAGAAAACAACCATGAACTACTTGTAAACGGTGCTGATATAGTTGTTGACGACATATCCGAAACATCGCTCGAAGCTATTAACAACTGGTTTAAACATGGCATTGAAGAAGAAGGCTGGAATATATGCTATCATACCTATGAGCCTGAAAAGGAGCGAACCCGCGAAGCTTTGCTCACTGTTGGCAATGGTTATTCCGGTACCCGCGGAGCCATGCCCGAAATGGATTCCAATAAAACTAACAATCCGGGTACTTACATTGCCGGACTTTACAACCGCCTGAGCACTGCTGTTGCCGGTCGCGATATCTGGAACGAAGATTTTGTAAATACACCTAACTGGCTGCCGGTAACTTTTCGCATTAATGATGGCAACTGGCTCGATATCAATCATGTTGAAATCCTTATGATCGAACGCAGCCTGAATCTGCGAACCGGTTTGTATTCCCGCTTACTCAAGGTCCGTGATAAAGAAGGGAATGAAACCCTTATCGAATCGGCGCGGTTTTCGTCGATGGCTGAGCCACATTTGTCGGCACTTAAATACTCGATAAAACCACTTAATTACAGCGGTAACATCTCCATAAAAACAGGTATTAACGGTGCTATCATCAACGATGGTGTTGAGCGTTATAAATCGCTTAGCCAGCAGCACCTGAAACCGGTTGCACAACGTGCCTCAGCTAACAGGCAACATGTGGTAGTTTCCACAACCCAATCGGCAATTATAATAGCAACAGCGGCTGAATATAGCTGCTTTGTGCATGGCAAGATATGCCAGGTTGAACCCACTCATGATATAACCCCTGCTTCGGTGTACAGCACCCAATCGTTTACTGTTAACAAAGGCGATGTTGTAACTCTTGAAAAAAAGATAAGCATATTTACTTCGAAATCCGACGATTCGGCCGATCCTTTAACTTCAGCGAAAGCATTACTGGATAAAGAAACAGGAGGTTTTGAATCCCTTCTCGAAAGCAGCGAAAAAGCATGGGATAGCATCTGGAATAAAATAGATATGCGCATCGAAGGTGACCGTTTTTCGCAAAAACTGCTCAGGTTGCATCTTTACCACCTCATGGTAAGCATGTCGCCCCACAACAGCACTATCGATGCCAGCATTACAGCACGCGGATTACACGGTGAGGCATACCGAGGGCATATTTTCTGGGACGAACTTTTTATTATGCCATTGTATGACATCAACTTCCCTGAAGTGGCCAGGGCCATGCTGATGTACGCTACCGCAGGCTTGACAAAGCCATTGAATATGCCAGGGATTACGGATACTCGGGAGCTATGTACCCATGGCAGAGTGGCTCCGATGGACGCGAGGAAACCCAGGTTATCCACCTCAATCCGCTTAACGGTAAATGGGATGCTGATCACAGTTCGCTTCAGCGACACGTTTCGCTGGCGGTGGCATTCAATATATGGCAGTATTACCAGGTTACAGAGGATCATGCCTTTATGAAGGATAATGGTGCCGAAATGTTCTTTCAAATATGCCGGTTCTGGGCCAGTAAATGCCATTGGAACGAAAACCGGAAGCGTTACGATCTTACCAAAGTAATGGGCCCAGATGAGTTTCACGAACAATATCCCGATGCCACAGAAGGAGGATTGAATAACAATGCATACACCAACCTGATGGTCGCATGGGCTTTCCGTAAGGCAGCATTGATTTTTGAATCGCTTGGAGCAAAAGGACCCGAAGTATTTGCAGAACTGGGTTTTAAAACGGAAGAGCTCAATCATTGGAACGATATTTCGGGAAAACTTTTTCTCGACATTAATAATGAAGGAATAATTGCTCAGTACGAAGGGTATTTCGACCTGAAAGAGCTCGACTGGAAGCATTACAAAAGTAAATACGGCAATATTCACCGTATGGACCGCATACTGAAAGCCGAAGGCCTTTCGCCCGACGAGTTTAAGGTGGCCAAACAGGCGGATATGCTGATGACTTTTTACAACCTCGAAAAACCTGAGGTCGACAGTCTGCTGGCGGGTATGGGTTATACCCTGCCTGCTGATTACCTGCAGCGAAACCTCGAATACTATTTCGGCCGCACTTCGCATGGCTCAACACTGAGCCGGATTGTTCATGCCCGCCTGGCTTCTATTGCCGGCGACAGGGCAATGAGCTGGCGATTATATTCCGATGCGCTGGCCAGCGATTTTGTCGATATACAAGGTGGTACCACCGCCGAAGGTATTCACGCAGGGGTAATGGCCGGAACGGTTTTAATAGCCTTATCCACATTCGCGGGTATTTCGTTCGAATACGATAACCTTACCCTGAACCCTTCGCTACCCGAACAATGGGAAGCCATGAGTTTCGGAATTAGTTTTAAAGGTATTCGCTTCCATCTGAAAATCACAAAATCAGTAGTTGTGGTGACGGCTGATTCTGATACAATACTTTCCATCAACGGGAAAAACATAAACCTGATAAAAGAACAAGAATCAGTTTTTACGTTTTAAGACCACATCAGATTTAAAACTACAAAATATTCATAAAACCTTTAAAATCAACACAGCATGTTAGGCGATATATTATTGATTACCGAAAAGCACCAGAAAGCCGGAGAGCAAATTATTGAACATATTGTGGCCAACCGCTTGCCCAAAATGATAATCGCTATTTCGGGTGAATCAGGATCGGGCAAAACAGAACTGGCCCATGTTATTGCCAAAGGTATGCGTAAGTATGGTGTTTTTGCCAAACCCCTGCATATCGATAATTACTACCGCATACTTCCGCTCGAGCGCACCAAATGGCGGAAAGAAAACGGCATTGAGAATGTAGTAGGGTATGGTGAATACGATTGGAACACCATTTACCGCAATATCAAAGAGTTTAAAGAAGGCAAAGTTTCAACGGGTCCCTGTGTAGACCTGGTAACTGAGCAGGTCGATCAGCTTACCACCGATTATTCAGGTGTGGATATGCTGATTGTTGATGGATTGTACGCCATAAAAACCGAAGGCATCGACCTGGGCATTTTTATTGAGCTTACGTATCACGAAACCAAAAAAGCACAGCTTGTACGTGGCAAAGAGCCTCAGAATGAGTACCGTATGTCGGTGCTGGAGCAGGAACATAAAATGGTTAGCGCCCTCAGGTCGAATGCTGACATTTTTATTACTATGGATTACGAGGTGAGCTTCGCGAAATAGGATTTGAAAAATAGGGTTATAGAGTTCCCGAAACTAATAAATCCCCGGCCTGGGCCACCCCCTTGGCGGTTGAGCGGAGCCGAAACCAAAAGGGGGACGTGCTATGGAGGACGGGCTAATGCATATTCCAAAAATCGTAAGATGTCACTTCTGGCGAAACATCTCAAGTTGTAACTCAATTGGATTCTTTGCGAATCCTTAGCGTCTCTACGGTAAAAACAAAAAAAGCTCCCTGAGGAGCTTCTACATTTTAATTTCGTCGTCGATTTTATTTAAAAAACGGTAATCGGTAAGCTGGTACGAGTTGACCGGTGCCAGGTTTATCCATTTCTTATACTTGAAATACCATTTCCACTGTATGGACCGGAATAAACCTCCACGCCTGAGAAATGCATAAACAAAAGGATGTGTATTGATTTTAAGGTACTCTTCATTTTGTTCCTGGATGAGGTATTGAATATTATTTTCAATTTCGTCGGTAAGCAGGATACTTGGTTTTATTTCGCCTGTACCGCCACATGAAGGACATTTTTCGAGTATAGAAACATTGGTTTCGGGCCGAACACGCTGACGGGTTAACTGAACCAGGCCGAATTTGCTCGGAGGCAGAATGGTATGCTTGGCATTATCGCGAGCCATTTCATCTTTAAGCCGCTGGTAGAGCTTACGTCGGTTCCCTCCTTCGTGTAAATCGATAAAATCGACAACAATAATACCTCCCATATCGCGAAGCCGCAGTTGACGAGCAATTTCAGTTGCTGCTTCGAGGTTAACCGCCAGGGCATTTTCCTCCTGGCTGCTGTCGCTGTTAACTTTATGACCGCTGTTAACATCAATAACATGCAGTGCCTCGGTATGCTCAATAATCAGGTAAACTCCACTTTTTATGGTAACAATTTTACCGAAAGAGTTTTTAATCTGCTTGTCGATACCAAAATTATCGAAAATTGGAATCTTGCCTTTGTAAACCTTAACAATATCAACCTTATCGGGCGAAATGGTGCGTATATAATTTTTAACCTCTTCGGCAACATTGGGGTCGTCGACATGAATATTGTTAAACGACTCATTAAGCATATCGCGTAAAATGGCCGAAGTACGATCGAGTTCGCTCACAATTTTCTGTGGTGGTTTAGCTCCAATCAACTTCGGAGCCACCGATTCCCATTTCTGAACAAGGGAGTTGAGGTCGGCATCAAGATCAGCCACACGTTTGCCTTCGGCTACGGTGCGTATTATAACACCATAATTCTTGGGCCTGATGCTCGAAATAAGTCTTTTAAGGCGGTTACGTTCGTCGGCACTCTTTATTTTTTGCGAAATAGATAGCCTGTTGCTGAAAGGTACCAGCACCAGGTAACGGCCTGCGAATGATATTTCGGATGAGATACGGGGACCTTTGGTCGAAATAGGCTCTTTGGCAATCTGAACCAGGATGTTCTGGTTTTGAGTCAGTACCTGTGATATTTTGCCTGTTTTTTCAATATCGGGTTCCACATCAAAATCGCGCATCTGCACCTGGGCTTCTTTACCTGCCAGGGCATTGCGTGTATATTTCTGAAATGAGTTGATCTGGGGGCCCAGGTCCAGGTAATGTAAAAATGCATCTTTTTCGTAGCCTACGTCTACAAAAGCAGCATTTAAACCAGGCATAATTTTTTTGATGCGGCCGAGGTATACATCGCCAACCGCATAACTATTATTGGTTTTTTCCTTATTAAGTTCAACCAATACCTTTTCTTCGAGGAGTGCAATATTAACTTCCGAAGATCCGGCATTTATAATTAATTCCTTGTTTACCACAGCTGTATTAGCTTATCAGATGGTTACACCAGTGCACATCAAATTACTTTATGAATATATAAAGATGTGAGTGTAAAAGTAAATAAAAAATTTCATCACATGAAATAGCGATTATTGGACGAATCCACCAATAGCAATGATACTATTATATCATGGTGTATTTTTTCTGTTTATTACCTAAATAAATGACAGAAGAAATAACACACATTTCATGTGATGAAATCTGAGAGTTTAATTGTGGTTATTTCTTCTTGTGACGATTCTTGCGTAAACGTTTTTTGCGTTTATGCGTCGACATTTTATGTCGTTTTCTCTTTTTTCCGCTTGGCATAGCTTATTCTTTAACGATAGGATATTCTTATTTATTTAACTTTATTCTTCACTTCACCAACAAATACCTTAGCTGGTTTGAATGAAGGAATATTGTGAGCCGGGATAATAATGGTAGTGTTTTTTGAAATATTACGGCCTGTTTTTTCTGCCCTTTGTTTCACAACGAAACTGCCAAAACCTCTGAGGTAAACATTTTCACCTTCGGACATTGCTTTTTTTATAGCATCCATGAATGCTTCTACTGTTTGCTGAACAGCTACTTTTTCGATGTTGGTCTTACTGGCTATTTCAGCAACGATTTCTGCTTTAGTCATTTTTTAAAATGTTTTAATGAATTGATTTTAAATTTCTTATCGGGGTGCAAATATAGGGACTTTTTTTAACTCCAAAACGAAAGCGAAGTTTTTTTTGCATTGTTTTTACGAAAAATGACATTTTTTTTGCCTGAGCGTAAATTTCTTTGTCAAAATAGTTGGAATTTGAAAAAATAAACTAATTTTGCAGTCCCTATCAACAATGGTGTCGTAGCTCAGTTGGTAGAGCAACGGACTGAAAATCCGTGTGTCACTGGTTCAATTCCAGTCGACACCACCCAAAAGGGACAAAAGGACTGGAAGCAATTCCGGTCCTTTTTGCTTTCCGTAATTTTGCGGTTAGTGTTCAAAATAGATTTTTTTACTGCCGTGCGGTTGATATAAAACTCGGCTGCGGTATGTCCGCTATCATCAGCAAACTCCTTAATCAGGTATTCGTAAGCTTCCCAAATTGATCGTTGGGCACATTTGCCAGGTTAATTTGATATTGCGAAAAATGCTCAATCAGACTAATCAGAATGGCATCCGAAAGGTGCTCCTTGCTAGTTCAGCTGGCATCTCCAAAAATCCCATACAAACAGTCAGGATTTGCTTTTTCGATGGCACGCATGGCTTCCTGTAAGGCCATACCAATATTGGTGGTGGTTTCGCACACATCCTTCCAATGTGCTCCTTCAGGTATCTGAAAATTGAAAGTTTCGGAAAAGAATGCAAAATCCAGATCACCATCGCTTTCAGCCAGTGCAGTTTCAAATTCCTCGTCATGCACATCACAGATGCGCCTGCAAAAGAGCAAAGGGAAAATATATTGTTATTAGTCTCCGGCATCAATGGTACCGCATAAGGCCTTTGCTGCTCACCAAAGGTATTTTTCTAAGTTGTTGGTTTACGATATAAATAAGTTTGCACGTTGTGTAATTAATTCTCTATAATGAAGTTTATTAACCTCATTTAAAAAAGAGATATCAATAAGTTGGGTGGCTGCTGGTAACCAGGAATATAATTTCCTGTACACTGAGTTGATTTGTTTTTCATTTAATTGTAATACATTTCCAAATCTATCGAAATATCCTTTATTGAAATTTTTCTTTTTACCTCCAAACAATAAAGCCGTATCATCCTTATCCTTTGGTAAGATGATTTTTGCATTTAACAAATCATACGCTGGTGACAGCACCCAACCCATATCTGAAAGCCACATAGAAAAGTTTTTCAAGTGCATGTCGTTATTGCCTATTATAAAATTGAATAGTGTGAGTTCAAAAAACCGTAACTTATCCATTAAGGTATTCGCTGATAATTCGCCTATGGTTTTACCTAGATTTTCCATAGTGCCTAAATACTTGTCTTCCAATTCCATGATTTGCAAAAAGTCAATCATATGTATTTTGGAGTAATCTTTTTTTCGGTCGATACGTTTAGTGATGTAACACAATTCACCCGAAGCCAGACGAATCATATTGGAAGGCACTACATTTATTTTAAAGAGTTCTGCCAATTTCATAGACAGATGCTCGTTTTCCGGCATTTGGCTGTATTGTTCATTTTGTGGTTTTAAAATATATAAACCCTCTAAGGCATACATAATGGTTAAACGGCCATTATGGCCATCTTCCAATGTGCTTTTTATCCAACCAAGGGATAATTTAGGTTGCACACCCGGAACGGTTACCGACAATTCGACCGCTTGCTTTGCTAATTTTTCCATCTCATCTAATCGATAAGGTAAAGCTGGCGCATACTTAGTTCCATAGAAAGCTTTGATACATCTAGGATGGTAATCACCTGTATCATTTGCATCCAATTCCTTATAACAATATAAACACTTAGGCATCCTGGTTTTCCATTAAAGGGTGAACACTTACAGCTCCAATTGTATTTTGACAACAGGCTAAAAGCAGCCCCATACGATCATTTTTATTGATTCTCCAACTTTCAGAAGCAATTGTCAATAGCCAACCTTCAGGAATCAACCCATCGAAAAAGGGGAAAAGCCGCTTGCTTCTATATGAATTGGAGCTAACGGGCATTTGGAAGGTAATGAACAAATCAGGATAATTTTGAATATAATGATCATCATAAACAAATTCATATTCGCCTGTATCCAACTCTTTTAGTATACCCGCTTTAATGTTGTTGTATTTAACAATAGCTTTTCTCATGTTTATTTCTCATTTACTGGTCCTAATACCTGGCCAAACATCTTAAGTACCTGATTTACTTTTGATAAACTAAGGTTGTCTTTACCTTGCTCAATTTTCCTGACAACAGTTAAAGCTACACCCGCCTTTATTGCAAATTCCTCTTGAGTAAGTTTCAGTTGTTTTCGTCGTGTTTTAACAAACTCTGCTATTAAATTCATTTTTATATGCTTTTGCATACAAAAGTAGTAAATAATATCAAACTATATGCAATAAAGTATAAATGATTGTATTTATGTTATTTTATATGCTACCAGATATAGTTTTTGAGCATTTCTTTAAACTTTCTTCCGCTTGTATACTTTCAGCCCAGGCTGTTTTCAAATCAGCCAATGCTTCTTCAACCGAAGGAAGATTGTCTTCAATGATTTTTTCTACATAGAGCAGAATATTAAGCTTGTAATCATTTGCCTTTATCTCTGCAATTATAGGAAAAACAAGACGGCTTGACTACCCTTTCGCCGATTTTGGTTGACCACCTCAACCAATTAACAATCAATTCTAATGGTTGGTCAATTTATACCGGCCTGAGATGGACAAAGCTATCGGATTGTCCAGTAAAGGACCTGGAAAATTTGAAAATATTATAAGAAAAGTTAAGGGTTTAAGGGTTTCCCCTTATCAATACTTTATCAGTTTTACCACCCGTGCATATTCCGTACCCGATAATTTCAGCAGATAGATGCCCGAAGGCTCCGAACTAATATCAAATGTAAAATTCTGGCTTTCACCGGGTGAAGAATTGATACTGAAACTCTGTAGTAGTTTTCCCTGCATAGTGTAAACTTCGGCCAGCAGTTTGCCAGAATAATCAGGCAGTCTGCATGTGTACAATCCCCTGCCGGGATTCGGATACACCAGTACCTGCAGGGTACTGTTTGTTTCTGGCAAACCGTAGGTACATTCCGAATAGGTATAAATAATTGTTACAGGTGCTGTATTTGTACATCCTGTGAGTGTGTTTACAACATTTACCGAATAGGAGAGCATATCGAAAGCTATACCCGAAGTTGTTGAAAGGATTTGATGATTGGTTGCTCCGTTCGACCACAAGCAACTTGTATTAGGAAGGGTTACAGCCAGTGTGATGGTATCGAAAACACATGCCAGCATAGTATCGGGCCCGTGTATATGCGCGCCTGCCGGAATAATATTTATTAATGGCAATGGATTTACAGTAACCGTTGTAGTACCTGTACTTGTAGTATATCCATCGTCGATCAGCACATGATAGGTGGTGGTTTGTGTGGGTGCCACTTCAGGATTTGTTTCGTGCGACAGAAAGCCGCCTGCATCAGTCCAGGTATAGGTATAACTGCCCGAACCGCCTTGTGACATAGGATTTAAAACCGTTGACTCACCAAGGCAAATGGGTGTTTTTTCGGGTTTAGGATTTACAGTAAGGGCCCCACCCGTTACCGAAACCTGTACCTGGGCGGAGGATGAACATCCATGCATATCAGTTACCGAAAGTGTAAAATTCACACTGCCTGCCAAAATGGTGGTTGAGGTAGAACTTTGAGCGGGTGTTACTACCAGGTTTGCCGGACTCCATAAATACGCATACGGGGGCAAACCCATGCCAGCACTGCCACTTAGCAGGGTGCTGGTTCCGAATGGTATCGATTGGCTGCTGCCGGCATTCACAATGGGCTTGGCATGTATTACAACAGTTATTGATGCAGTGAACTCGGAGAAACCGTCATTTACCTTTACTATATAGGTGGTGGTAACAATTGGCTGCACAACAATATCTTCCTGGTTCGAAGTAAATCCCGGGGGATTTGACGACCAGGTATAAGTATACATTCCTGAACCTCCGCTGGCCTGCAGGTTAATTTGCGAAGTGGCTCCCTTGCATATTGAATCAGGAGTGGCATACAGGTTCGCACCAAGCGGGCCGCCAGTAACTGTAACCTTTACCACATCGGGGATCTGGCATCCGCTGCCTAAATCAGTAACAGTAAGTGTAAAATCGGTTGTTTCGAAAAGATCTACTGTAACCGGATTTGAAACATCGGGATCTATAAGCAGATTTGCCGGCTCCCAGTGGTATGAATAGGTGCCGCTACCTCCTGTTGCCGATCCCTGTAATGAAGTGCTGGTTCCGTATTGAATAAGCTTATCATTGCCGGCAAATGGAACAGGTGCCGTTTGAATCAATACGGTTTTATTGATACTTCCCTGGCATCCGTTATCAGCAGTTACCCTGAGGTGTACCAGTTTATTACCCGGTGTGGTAAAAATATAGGTTGGATTCTGCACGTTGGAGGTGTCGCCCATAAGCCCGAAAGCCCAGTACCAGGCTACGGCATACCCGCCGGGCACGGCACTCTGATCAGTAAATATAGTATTTGCTCCAGAACAATTGTTGCTGAAAATGAAATTAGCCGTAGGATTACGCTTTACAGTTACATTGATATTGGGATATTCGTCAGAAAAATACCACCATGTGTTTATCATGTTTTCATTCTGATTGGTCCAGTAATGACAACCGGTTACCGATACGCTGCTCGGATAAATACATCCGTTCACACTGTTAACAGTTCCGCCCGCAAGGTTTGAGTCGTCCCAGAAAACCGGTAGTTTAGTGGTAAACAGCGAGGGGATCGGCCTAATAATATTTACTATTAAACCAGCTGCATTGTCCTCCACATCCCATAATGGAAGATTGGTGAGGCCATTGAGATAACTGATTTTGATAATAACAGCAGTGCCGTTTTGCACCGGTGTTCCGGTTCCGCTTAGCCCATTCCAGGTAATGGTATCCCATATATCGCAATTGGCTGAGCCATTGATATCGCCATTCAGTACTACATCCTCAGGACCCGGTCCAACAGGCGCAACATCAAGGTTGAGCGTAAGTGATCCGGGTTTGTTAACCCTTACCATAATATCGGTTGTACCATTGCAATACGATTTGGTAGTAACCTCGCATATGGTACCTAGCTGCCCGGTAGGGAAAAAATTCACATCGGGGTCGTTCAAAAAAATCTTATACTGCGGCAAATCACTGCCAGGCCAGGTATTCGTCGACATACGGTCGATAGCCCAGTTTCCTGTATTTTTAACACCCCACTGGTTGCAGTATACAGTGTAGGTACCGCCGTTCCATTCGTTGATATTGAGTTTGCTTACAATACCATCGTCAGTATAAATAAAAAGTTTGGCCGGGAATGATTTAATAATGTCGCCGCTGCCGGCATCGGACAACTGCCAGGCTTTGCTCCATAAGCGGCCGTTGATAGCCGTTGTTCCCTGTACCACACTGATATCAAAAAGCAGCATATCCTGCCCCGAAAAGGTACCCCCGGTTTGGGTGCGTGCAAATTCAATGTAATAATTACCTGATTTTGTTGGCGTTAAAATTTTAGGATTGTAGCCGGCAGGATTAGAACCGCCTATATTGGGGCCTGCGTTTGCCTGGTCCCAGGTTGAAATAAAACCCTGGCCGCTGGCGGGTACCTGTGCCAGTGCAAAACCACTTACAATGATGCCATCCGGATCTTTCACCTGGTAATATATGGTTTCGTCTCCATCGTTAAAACCAAAACAGATCTGTTCGGCAAGCGGGTTATTAATAAAAATGTTGAGCCGGTATTTTTCAGCACAGTTAATGGTGGCAAATGGAGTGCGGTGGGCCGAGGTTGTCTGGTCGAACATCAGCCGCGTCATACGGTTGGGGGTTGTGGCCGGATTGGTGGGTTCGAGCTGTTTGGTGCCTTCGGCCATTACTGGTTGCATAGCAGCAAGCAATAAAAAGCAAAGAAAAGGCAAGCATCGCCTGAGTGTTTTTATAGCAGGCAAAAGGCTCGAAATAAGCATGGGTATTTTCAAATTGTGACCGGTTTATAGGTGCTTACACCTTGCGCTGTTAACGTATATAGTACGGGAAAACATGCACTTTGCGTACAAAAATACACTTTTGTATGATTTGACAACTATTATTTTGTAAAGAAGGTTAATTTATTTGGGAGGAGGCATTTGCTATCAACTATGTTTTTTGAAACAAAAAGGCTGCCAGGGAAGTTTCCCGGGCAGCCTTTTCATTTTAGTACTATGGAATCACATTAATTCACAACCAGTTTTGTGGTTTTCACAAAATGTTCGTTATAAACTTTTAATGATGTAGACTCCATTCTTGAATACTGATCTGTCAACCTGTATGGTTCCTGAATTCTCAACTATGCCTTCATAGCATTCAACACCTGTTACTGTATAGATTTTAAGGGTTGCTGTCGTTGAAAGATTTTCAAGTACAATGTTTAACATATCCATTCCAAGGGGATTCGGATAAACTCTGAGTTTAATATTCATTTCAGTCAATGAAGGATTCTCAACTCCTGTTTCTCCAATTCTTAGCCGTCGGTGGAGATGGTACTAACCCAGACAGAACTGATCCCGGGATAACCTCCGAAGGTTCTGTTCCGGTTTGTCCTGGTTTTAACCAGCCTACTGCCAGGTTATCACCTCCGCCATGCTTCTTTCATCAGAGCCTCAATGTAGTAGCTTTGTCCGGCTAATTAGATTAATTACGGCAGATTTCTGAGTCGGATATTTATTCCATTGCCTGGAATTTGTCCAGCCTATATGATAAGCAATTCTTTGCTTGTTTGCAGGTTGGTCGTCGGTGCTAAGCCATAGTTCACCGTTATCATCGGAAGCAATCCAGAAGGTATAACTACCAGTAACAGGAGCACATATATACCCGGCTATTCTTGATCCAAAGTTCTCGGCCAGGTTGGTGGTACCCTCCATGGAGGTGATCAGTTGGTGGAGAGTTGGATTATTCGGGTAGTTAATATTACTGGTAAGACTGCTATGACGTAATTCCGCTGCCAATATTATTCCATACCTGGTAGGTGATATTTCCGGTGGCCGAGCAAACTGGTGGAATCATTTACAGTTACCACACAGGTACCTGATTTATTACTTCCGTCGGTTGAGGTTGCAGTAATGGTTACAATCCCAACACTAATACCTGTTACTAATCCGTTACTGTTCACGATTGCAATGCCAGGATCACTTGTTGTCCAATTCAGTATTTGATTGGTAGCATTAACTGGCAACACTGTTGCCGGAATCAATACAGGAGAACCAGTATTTACATCGGCAGTAGGTGGTAAGGTAACAGAACTTACCAGTATGGTTCCGAAAGGGGATAATACTGATCCTGGAATAACTTCCGAAGGTTCTGTTCCGGTTTCACCTGGTTTTAACCAGCCTACAGCCAGGTTATCAGCCTCCTCCTGCGTCTTTCATCAAGGCCTCAATATAGTAGCTTTGTCCCTGCAATTAAATTAATTACCGCAGATTTCTGAGTCGGATACTTATCCCACTGCCTGGAATTGGTCCAGCCTGTATGATAGGCAATTTTTTGCTTGTTGGCTGGTTGTCATCGGTGCTGAGCCACAGTTCACCGTTATCATCGGATGCAATCCAGAAGGTATAACTACCTGTGGCAGGTGCACATATGTATCCCGCTATTCTTGATCCAAAGTTGTCGGCCAGATTAGTGGTGCCCTCCATGGAGGTGATCAGTTGGTGGAAGTTGGATTATTCGGGTAGTTAACATTACTGGTAAGGTCTACTGACTGCATAACCGTCCAATATTATTCCACACTTCGTAGGTGATGTTTCCTGTAGCCGAGCATACAGTTGGACTCATTAACTGTTACTACACATGTACCAGATTTATTACTTCCATCAGTTGAAGTTGCTGTTATGGTTACAACCCCTATTGATATCCCGTTACCTCTCCGTTACTATTCACAATAGCAATTGACTGATCACTTGAGTTGTCCAACTCAGTACTTTATTGGTAGCATTAGATGGTAATACTGTTGAAGGAAGAATAAAGTAGAACCAGTATTTACATCGGCAGTAGGAGGCAACGTAACAGAACTTACCAGTATGTTCCGAAAGGGGATAAAACTGATCCTGGAATAACTTCCGAAGGCTCTGTTCCGGTTTCACCTGGTTTTAACCATCCTACTGCCAGGTTATCAGCCCCTCCTGCGTCTTTCATCAAAGCTTCAATATAATAGCTTTGTCCCTGAATTAAATTAATTACAGCAGATTTCTGAGTCGCGATATTTATTCCATTCACTGGAATTGGTCCATCCTGTATGGTAGGCTATTATTTGCTTGTTAGCAGGTTGATCATCAGTGCTAAGCCAGAGTTCACAGTTATCATCGGAAGCAATCCAGAAGGTATAACTACCAGTTGCAGGTGCACATATGTATCCGACTATTCGTGCGCCAAAGTTCTCAGCGAGGTTAGATGGTGCCTTCCATGGAGGTGATCAGTTGTGTGGAACTAGGATTATTCGGGTAATTAACGTTACTGGTCAGGCTGCTGACTGCATACACTGTTGCCAATATTATTCCATACCTGGTAAGTAATATTACCGGTGGCAGTGCAACTAGTTGGAGGTACACTACAATCAGGAGCACTTATTTGAATTGTGCAATTCGATGGCGTAATGCCTACATTGTTAACCAAAAAATAATATGTAGTTCCTGCAGAGGCATCAAAAGAGAAAACAATAGACTGTCCATCAGCTGCACTACTTCCTGCATCAGTCACCCAGTTTGTACAGGTGTTACCAGGAACAGGAGGGGCATCATAAACAGTAACAAAGGCAAAACTGGCGTTGGTTGCAGTATAAGTAACAGTAACACATTGTGCCACAGAGTTTGTCCACTCAAAAATTTGATAATTGAATGTACCGGCAAGACCATCTTGACAAGATCCGGGAGCAGAACAAGTCTTGACTTCACCATCCCTAAAAGGCCTTAAAGGTATTGTTGGATCAGCCGAAGTAATTGAAGCAGTGAAAGTGATGCAATTGTTACTGACGTCACAATTAACCCCAACACCTCCCATGCTGGTAACACATTCAGGGTGTGACTGGTTACGTACATATACAGTATATATACTATTGGCTAGCGTACTGAATATGTTGCCTGCTTGCCAATCGGTATTGTTGATTGAATACTCAATTGTGCCTGCAGACAATGTTGCATTCACTGTAATGCTTCCTGTACCGGCACCACCATCACAACCAGGTGTTGCCGATGTAATAACAGGGGCTTCGTATACTGAAATAGTAAAGTTGCATGTATTTGTACAAATTCCATCTGTGTAAGTGTAAGTGATGATATGATCCCCTACACCAGCGCATGAAGGATCAAATATATTACCTACTACCTGTGCATTACCTAATACCGGACTTATATCATATGCTTGACCTGCATAACCGGAATTTAAATTCGTGCAGTTCACACCAGTTCCAGTATAAACACCTCCAACTGGCAATGCACCGTTTAATTCAAATGGCAGTGCATTGCTACACACCGAAATATTTCCCGGGCAAGTCACTGTTGGCAATGTATTTACTGTTATGGTTATTTCACCTGATGTTGCCGAGCATCCGCTGCCATTGGAAACTGTAACTTTTACTTTCTGTCCATTGGTTAGCGAAGAAGTAGTGAAGGTATTTGTTGTACTGGCTGATCCCTGAGAAATATTATCTACAAAAAACTCATACATCGTTCCGCCACTACCGGTAAAGGTTACAGATTCACCTTCACAAATAGTATTGTCTGCGTCGGAACTTGTTATACCAGCTACCAATTCTGGCCCATAGCATATTTCGAGGCTCCATCCATTGAGCGATCCTCCATCCAAATTTAATACATCTGCCACGGTAAGTGTCCAGGTGCCTGCCAGGTTTTCTCCATCAAAGGCAGTAAGAGGTGCAAAGGGCTGATAGTAGCCATTGTCAACCGGAGGGCAGGGGAAAGTCGGACTTGCCGCCTCGTCATCAAAATTGATAAGGATATCATTCTCCGAGCCGCATGGCCGGTTCATGAGCCTTACGGTTGTACCTTCCGGACTTGTGAGATCAATCACAAGGTCGTCAATCCAGGTATGAGCAATATTAAGGCCAAGAACATTCAAATCACTGATAGTACCACCACATCCCGGTATGATCAAAGTAGATGTAATGGTCGCAACCGTAGTAGGTATTGAAACAGGTACATCGGTGCTTGCATAAGTATTGCAAATAATATTTGCCGTGGTAAATGAAAATGCAGCTGAGTAATCACCGTTCCCACAAGCATTCACACCCCTTGACCTCCAGTAGTAAGTGGTCAGGTTAGTGAGGGCTATTGTCTGGTAGCTTGGGTTAACCAGGCCGGTAGCGCTTATAATTACATTGGTAAAAGCGCCGTCAGTAGCTATCTCAACTTCATAAGTCTCCGCGCTGGCTATCACATCCCAGGTAAGCAAGGGGTTAATCTGGCCTACTGCAAGGTTTGCAGGTGAAACCAATGTGCTAACTGCGGGCGGGCCGGTTTGAATAATTAAGGAAACATCCTTTGTTAGGACATTAACACTTCCCGTACCTGTTACAGTAACAGTATATGATCCTGCTATGGCAGCACCGGTATTACTGACCGTCATAGTGCTTGTGCCGTTTGCCGGAATAGGATTTACTGAGAAGCTGATAGTGGTTCCTGCGGGATTGCCGGTTGCACTGAGAGTTCGCACATCGGTTGTGCCATTCGTAACAGTATAAACAGCATTGGCCGGAGCACAAACTGAACCCATAACCGGAGTTACATCAAGTGTGCAGAAGTTCGGAGTATCAAATGCCTCGGTACCATCGATTTTGCTTCCTGAACTTCCCTGGTTTGCACTGAAACCTAATCCCCGGCGGGCAAATACTTCCCATATACGGCAGCTGTTCGCCCCGCCATATAATGCCAGATCAGCTGCGAGGATGGCATCTCTTCCATCTACGAAGCCGGGGCTGCATGGTTGCAATTTCATTCCTTCATTTACAAGGTTCATAGCAACATCAAAACCGGCACCCTGGCCATGATCATCAATCATCGCCCAGGTAAGGTCCCATATCATTCCGCACCATACATAGCCTACACCATGGGGAGCTACTGCAGTAATAATAGTATTATAGGTTGCAGGATTGATAGTCATATCCGTTGAGTATGGCGTAGGCCTGATACCAGGACCATTGGCGGGCTCACCAAAAAGGTAGGTGCCTATTCCTCTTGAATCGATTCCTGCATCACCAGGTTCAAGGGTAGTCATTAAAGCATAAAAATCACTCCATCCCTCACCCATTTGCTCCTGGTTGCTGAGGCAACTAGCGGTGCTTGGTCCGCCGGTTAAGCGGTTCGATATTCCATGAGCATATTCATGAGCTATAACGCCATTATCCATATCACCATCAATATCAGGATCCGGATTAGTACCTACATACATCTGCATACGAGGTCGTGATCCATCTGCAGGTGTCGCAAAATTGGCATTATTGGTTCCACTTCCATCCTGGGCTTCGGCACGTACATCGTCGTTACCTAAGCCGCCATTTCCATAGTTGTTTACCTGGAAGTTACCGCTTACTTCATCGAAACCATATAAATAGGCAAAGTCATGCATATAATTGTTCCAATAAAAAAGATTGGTAACAGCTGCAGGACGGTATGTGCTTGGAGGCTGAGTAAGGTTAATGGGAAAATCAAAAACCAGGCTAGCTCCGCCATCCGGGCTTGAGCCTGCATCCGGTAAGTTATCTGCATTAATATCAGTATAGGCATGTACATTATTACCTTGAGTAGTTGTGAATTCAGCACCATCCACACCATCAGTATCGTGCCAGCCAAAAGGTGAAGCCGTAAGATTGGCAGGATCGGTTATTAAAACGCGTCCATCAGCAGGAGGTACAGTGGGCATATGATTCGGGCTTTCATAGGGCTGAGGATAAACTTTATACTGGCTGGGTGCCAGTACCATTAACGGGGAGTTCATCAAAGCCGATGGCTCAGAATCCCTGTTCAGATCAAAATAGGTTTGGTGTGGCGCTTCGGGTGTGTGTATGTGCCCGCATTCGGCCGGATTGGTTATCCCAAAATTACATTGTGCTACATAGTTGTTTTTATCGAGGAGTTCGCCGGTTTCAGCATCCATTCGTGCAAGCCACCAGTTTTGAGCATCGGAAGTATATATTTCAACCTGCCAGGCTAATCGAATTCCTTGTTGCTTATTATCAACAGGCTGGTAAACAAGTTGTACCTTAATATCCTCAATGGCGATTAATCCCCTGTCGAAAACGGTTAAACGTACCGTATTGTTCTCTTCTGATTTTTTTATAAAAACACCGTTTTCTTTGATCTCCAACGATTTTAGTGCTGCACGAAGCGCCTGCTCGGCAGTAAGGGAGGGCTGTGCATTTCCTTTAATCCTGGCATCAGCAAGGGGAACAAAACGATTGCCCACAGTCAGTAATTTATTATCCCTTGTAACATGTGCATTAAGAATGGCACCATGAACAGGTATTTCATTAATAAACTGTTGAAAATAGATGTGAGTGACTCCACTCTTGTTGCTGTATGTTTCGGATGATACCTTCATGCTCGAGAGTTCATCCGCACCAAGTTTTGTTTCTGATGATCGGGCTTGCAGAAGTTGCTTTGCCAAGTCCGCTTTCGAAATAACCTGGGCGCTCACAGGCGTTATGGTATTAATCGCAAATAATGCGAAAAATAGAACAGTGAATAAAGATTGTGTAACCATTTTCATAAACGTGAGGTTTTAATTAATAAAAAGGTGATGTGTGATTTTAAAAGAATGATTTAAAATACACTGCAAACTTATAATCTCAGCATCCAAAAGTCTTGCACTTTTTGCGCAAATGCTTGGACTTTTCGATCATTATGAACAAATAAAGAAATGAAAATGAAGATCTTTGGCTAATCAAAGGGCTAAAATTGTTTTTCTGAAACTGATATGGTAACTGAAACTGATAATTATAATATTGAATAAATTTGTCTAATCTGGAATAAGCCATTTCGTAAATGGCACCCGGCAACTGCTTTCGAAAACCTTCACAATTGCATAAATCATCTAACGGTGCATATACTCCGATGGGCTGCAACCAAACTGCTTTTTGAAGGCCCTTGAAAAATAAGCCTGGTCACTAAACCCAAGCTGATAGCATATTCCGGCGATGGTACCAGTTTTATTTTTCAACATGTCGGCAGCGCGCTGCAAACATAAGGATCGCATCAACTGCCCTGCCGGCTGATCAATCAGGGCATTCAGTTTCCGGTTGAGTTGCGATACACTCATATTCACTTCACAGGCAAGTGATTCAATAGTAAAATGCTGATCTTCAAAATGTGACTCAATAATTTTCACAACTTTCTGAAGGAATTCCTGGTCAATTGACACTGCCGTAACCCTGGCCGGACTTATTACGGTCGACCTGCTGAAACGCTTCCTTAGTAATATGCGTTGGTTAATCAGGTTTCGTATCCTTATCTTCAGCTCCCTGGCGCTAAAGGGTTTTACAATATAATCATCAATACCTGTTTCGAAGCCCTCAATTTTATCGTCCGATCCGGCCCTGGCAGTGAGCATAATAAGCGGAATATGACTGGTTCGTTCATCACTCCTTATTTCCTTGCTGAATTGATAGCCATCCATTTTCGGCATCATTAAATCAGTGAGTATAAGATCAGGAATGGTTTCCCTTGCCTTTAAAATGCCTTCTTCGCCATCGGCTGCTTCAGTAACACAATATTCAGCCTCGAGCTGCTCACGTATATATGCTCGCACATCAACGTTATCCTCCACTACCAGGATTATTTCTCTGCTGTCAATTGATATATTTTTGGATGTTGTAATACAAGCCGGCAATTCCACCTCACCATGATAGGTAGAATTAATTATAGCTTTGTTTATTTCTTCGGGCTTGGCATGGGTGCATTTATTTGCAGTTTCTAATTCACCCACAGGTAGTCTGATTATAAAGTCCATGCCTTCCCCTTCCTTACTGTCGGCTATTATGGTTCCTTTATGGAGTTCGACCAGCTCTTTAGTAAGAGCCAGGCCTATTCCAGTGCCATCATGACGCCTGGTATCTGTATTATCGACCTGGTAAAACCTATCGAAAATGTTTTTCAGCTGGTTTTCCGGAATACCGGGGCCATTATCCGAAACTATGATTTCGAATTTCAGCGGATCAATTATTTGTACTTTGACCTTTACTTCTCCCTGATACCCGGTATATTTAATGGCATTAAAAATAAGATTAAGAAATACCTTTTCCATCATGTCGGGATCAAAAACAACCGGAATATTGTCGGCATCAGTTTCGAAAAGCAATGTGATTTCTTTTTGAGCTGCCAATGATTCGAAAGAGAAGAATAGGCTCTTAAGAAAAGATATTATATTCTGCTGTGAGGCTGATATCACTATATTACCGGATTCGAGTTTCGACAGCTCGAGTAGCTGGTTGATAAGCATTAACAGCCGGTGGGAGTTATTTTGGGCCATTTTTAGTTTTGCTTTTTCATTCATGCCTATGCCCGAGGCCATTACGTTTTCAATCTGACCTTGTATAAGCGTAAGGGGTGTGCGGAATTCGTGCGAAATATTAGCAAAAAATCTCGATTTCACTTTATTCATCGTACGCAAGGCATCGGAATCCACTTTCTCGAGCTCAAGCTGGGTTCTTAGCTTTAATCGGTTTAATTCATAACGGCGTAACAGGTACAGGGCAGTAAAAACAAGCAGACCCAAAAGTAAAATCACATACCAACTCCTCCACCAGGGCGGCGAAATAACCATCTTCAACGCTATACTTTTCTCATTCCAAACCCCGGTAGTATCTGATGCTTTAACCCTGAAAACATATTCGCCAGGCGGCAGGTTTGTGTATGTTGCCGACTGTAATGAATCCGAATAAATCCACTCTTGGTTATAGTTTTCGAGCTTAAAGGCATACTTGTTTTTAACTGCATGCGAAACACCCAGCTCTGCTAAATCGAATGTGATGCTTCCTTGGTTGTGCGAAAGAACAAGTGTGTTACTTGCAGATTTATATGCACTGGATTGTGAAAACAAATTAAAGGGAAGGAGCACACAAGCAAATGATAAAAGACCATAACCCAATGCTTTTACAATGTAATTCCTGAATGTATTGCTGCCTGGAGTGATCATTTTCATATTTTCTATCAGAAGGTTTATAGCATGTAAATCAGTAAATATAGTTCAAGGAGATAATTTGAAAAATACAAGATCAAGATATATAATAACAACTTTGATTTGGAAAAGTTTAATTTTAAGAGGGGCAAAGCGTTTTATTTGGCTAATAAGCGTGGCATGACTCTATTTGTCAATGGATATATATGATTTTTGTGCTCTGCATTATTTAGATGTTGGCATACACAACAGAAGCAACTAAGTATTTTTTTTAATCCGTGTTTGCGCATTTTATAAGCACTTACCTCACCTCCACCCCCTCCTCAAGTAACGAAACCCACCCTGCCAGTTCAAAGTATCCGGGGCACAGCAATGCCGACTTTATAGCTGTTACTAAGGGTAAGGACCCTATTATTCTCAAAATTAATTTCTTGCATTAATAAAGTTCTGAAGACAAAAAACTTTTCATACTAACATATGTTATATTCTATATATTTATAAATCTAAAACCAAAAACCTATGAAAAAATTATTCACATTAGCTTTGGTTGTTTTTATGGCCATGCGGATATCGGCCCAGGAAAGTGCTAAACCCCTTTACCTGATGTTTGAGTTTATGCAGGTTTCCGATGAAAATGAAAATGACTACCTGGTGGTTGAAGACTACTGGTCGGGGATACATAAGCAAAGGGTTGCCGATAAATCAATAATCGGATGGGATTTGTGGGCATTAACCCTTTCGGGCACCAAACAGGATGCCCAATACTTTACAGTAACACTTTTCGGCAGTCTTAAGGATATGTTGCAGGCTACCACTTCATTTGATGTAATAGCATATGCCAAAAAGGCTTATCCGAATATGTCGGAAAAGGAGCTGAATGCGATAATGGCTAAAACAGTTAAATCGCGCGATATTGCCCGCAAGGTTTTTCTCAGGCAGGTGGACTACACAACAGGAGATTTTACGATGAAGCCGGGTGTAATGGCAACCATGGATGTGATGAAACAACTCGACGACAACTACGAAAAGGTTGAATCCGAAATATTTAAACCCTGGCATCAGCAAATGGTCGATCAGGGAAAAAAGGGCAACTGGTCAATGCTAGCAACTATATGGCCGACAGGTAGTGAAGCCTATGGCACTCACCTCACTGTTAGCATGTTTAAGGACGCTGCACAACTGGCAGCCTATATGGAAGGACAGGGCGGCGATATGGATTTATTAACACAAATTGCCGTAGCTGAAGGCCTTAAAAGCAGAGATTGGAAAGAAGTGAAAGTTGCCACCTTAGTTAATATGGTGCGATAAAACTTTCAATATACTGCAATGTGCATATGTACTAAATCCCGGGACTGAGAGTCCGGGATTTTTTATTTGCAATTAATCTGTATAAAAAATAAAGGGATTGTAGCCACAGATTACCTTCGGTGAGATCCCTGCTTGCCTGCCTGCTTCGTGCAGGTAAACAGCAGGCAAGGCTGCGCTAAGTTTCGCAGATTTCGCACAATACATATGTAATTTAATGCTGATAAATCCTGCAATCAATTTTCAGAATATTTCCTGCTTTCTGAAATAAAATTATCAAGGTGTACCTGCAGGTTTACAAGTTTATTCCTTAATTCAAGGCTTACTTTTTCAAGATCGTTAATCTCTTTCAGCTTTTCCATAATCTGCGATTCACGTGTATCCCTCGATCTGAAAAGTTTAAATTCCTTAATTGCGGCCAGTTTATCTTTTTGAACCTCACATTCTGACTTAACAGCTTCAATGGATTCGTTTAACGAAGAAATTTCATTGCTAATCCTGCTGATTGAATCGGTAATAGCATATTTCATCTCAATTTTTTGTTTCATATCATCGCCGGCCGCACGTTTTATGGAATCATCATGAACCCGCTGATCAACATCCCTGATCAGGCTGTCAGTTTTAACCGGGCCGCAGGCCATAGTGCCTGTAAGAATAAAGATAAGTACAATAATTTTGGTTTTCATAGTAATGGCTTGGTTTTTAAAAGGCATACAGTGCAATATTAGTCCATAATCGTGCTGTTTCCCAATGTATGGCGAAACATAATGCACTATGTCCTGCGACTTGCCTGGTTGCACCTGATTTTCGGATGCATGCGGCAATTAAAGCCCACTACCATAACCTATTTCTCTCATGGCCGGTCTCTCTAAAAACAATCGGATAAAAGATGTTATTATTTTCCTTCAATTATACTAAACACTTTCAATGCTGACTTCATTTTCGGAATAAATCATACTTAGTAATTGGTAATACTCTATCCGCTTTAGTTTTCCGGTAGCCTGAACGTTTTTTTCGTTAGGTTCGTTTGTGACAGAATGAAACTTTTCGGCATCAAAAATCCTTTCGCATAAGGGCAGCACAACTTCATTTACAATTTTAATATGCCTTTTTTCAAGTTCGACATATTTAAGCATGTTAAACGACAGACTTTCAATAATTTGTGTATTGCCCGAAAGATATTCATCAAAAAGCCTGTCAATTTCCTTTATTAAATCATGAGCCTGTTTATGATCACTGAGTAAATGATTAACAGTGTCGGCGGTCCAGGGAATTTCGTGTTCGAGCAAAGCAGGGTAAAGGCATTTTTCCTCCTTTTCGTAACGGCACTGCAAGGTGCTTGTATGCAGGAAATCAAAAACCTGCACAATGCGGTATGAGTCAATGAATTTTCCAATGCGCATATCGAGAGCAAGTTTTTTCATTGCGTCCAGGGCCAGGTTTATGCTGGTATTTTCGGCTCGTATATCATGAATCAGGTTCATCGGTCGTAATATTAAGCTGGTTTATAAACTCCTGACACGGCCTGAAGACTGAAACACACGTCAGGTAATGGCTTTTTGCCAGGTGGTTATGCAGGTATAACGGTTTGCGCTGCTGCTTATTTTATTGTTTTTTGTGGAAAATGTTAATTATAGTTAAGGGGGAGGGAGCAGGGGCGAGGGACGAGGGGCGAAGGGGCGAAGGGAGGGGCGAGGGGTGAGGGGCGAAGGGTGAGGGATTGGAAGTAGTGCCGGGTGCCGGGGTGAAGGGCGAAGGGGCGAAGGGCGAAGGGGCGAGGGACGAACAGGGAAGTTAGCCTTGATGAATATAAAATCAGAAATAGAGGGGGTGGACAATAAATCCGCCTTTTGTGTTTATTTCAATTGCAGGGAAAGGGATTTTAATCAAAAACATGCTGTTGAGCAGTGTTCTGACTTTCTTATTTCTTGCAGGTATTTTGGTGAAATCGATATCGAGCGAAAACAAAAACTGCCGGAATCGCTCTGTTTCAGGTATGACAACACCCCTGTATTGTTTCAGGTTACTGAATTCGCCGAACATGCCCCCGGCACTGTATCCGAAAGCAAGGTTGAGCCAGTCAGGGATTTTCGGATTCGGAATCAGCCGGTTTATGCCAATGCTCAGCCAATATGTATGCCCGTTGTAATCGTAAAACAACTGATCGATGTTGCTGCCCAGGTATCCATTTGCCTGCTGCGCATAAGGCGAAGGACTGAATGAAAGTTTGTACTTCACAACCTGTTCGCCAAAAGCAAGTTCCTGCCCTATTACCAATGCCGAACCCAGGGTATTTGCACCAACATCGCTCCACGAAAACCCCCAGCCTTCGTACAAACCATCCCATATTTCGATAGGCAACTGCAATATAAATCCCAGGCTCCCGCCATACAGTGCAGCCTTTTTCCGCTCAACTCCTGCCCAGAGCAACGAATGAAATCCGATATAACTCTCGAGGTAAGCGCCATACATATGTCCGAATTTGTCGATCTGCTTGTACCCTTTCACATCATTATAAAAATGAAAAGGAACCCTTTGGTCATCCTTATACCAAATGTATTGCAGATACGACATGGAACCAACGTATGCAAGCGTGAAACTGCTTATGCTTGTTGCCAAACGGGCTTTATTCAGGCTTACGGTATCGGTTGAATCGTTTTCAACTATTTTGATCTCGTTTACAAAAGCCATTGTTTCACTCTGTGTATCAGCTAATGCAAATGCTTGTGCCTGAGTATTTAACAGGATCATTAATAAACCATACACTATGCACACAATGTTTTTTCATAACGGGTTGTTTACAATACTCCTGTCACCAAAGGAGATGATACAATGCATGTTGCTGTTATGAGGTGGCTGGAATTTAAAAGCACACTCATCCAAATTTAAGCAATTATTCCTTTCGGTAGTTAGTACCGGAATAATCACTGTTTTTTTCCATTATTATTTATACCTTTGAAAATATAAAGTTTACGCTTATGAAAAAGAAACTTTCAGGCCTTGGTATACTGTGCATGCTACTGTTCAGGTACCCTCCTTTACCTAAATATACATTGTTTCACAAAATTGAAATCGTACAGGTTTGTAGACTGTCGTTACGGAATCTGGCTTTGCAATTTCATTTGAATTAATGTTTTTAACATAAAATTATACACACTAAGTGCAATAAAATACTGGCTTTTACCTTTTATCCTATTCTTCAAACTATTAACAACATCCACGCAAATAAATCCCTGAACTTGTGAAACTTATACTGCTGCCCGCTCTCTTCCTGTTTGTTTCGTTATCTGAAACATTCCAGGCCAAAGTAATAGGTGTTAATGATGGCGATAATCTTATTGTATTAACATCGGCGAATCAACAAATTAAAATCCGCCTCGAAGGCATCGATTGCCCTGAATTAACCCAGGATTATGGTATGCAGGCAAAGCAGGCCTTAGTGGCACTCTGTTTCAATAAAGAAGTACGTGTCGAGAAATCGGGCATCGATCGGTATGGACGAACCCTAGCATTATTGTATGTCGACGATTTGTGCGTAAACAGCGAACTTATCAGGCTAGGCATGGCCTGGCATTACACCCATTACAATCACGATCCGGAACTGGCAAAACTTGAATCCGAAGCCCGGGCTCAAAAGGTAGGCTTGTGGTCGCAACACTCGCCAAAACCGCCATGGGAATTTCGCAGGAAGTAAGCCGGGATATAATAATGCCTGTCTGAATCTGAAAACGAAATGTAAAATCGAGATACAGTCATGCTATCAGCAAGCACTGATGTTTGTAGCTGTCAAACACAAGGGAAAAGGTTGAAAAGGCACAAAGGACCGGAATCACTTCCGGCCCTTTTTTGCATTGTGGCGTTTTGGTCAGCAAATTTTTTTTAGCATACAGCTCCGCAATAATGCCGATGCAATAATAGCCTGCATGTCAGAAGAGATAAGTATTAACCCTCGCGATAAGAATACAAAGATGCGTCGTAAAAATACACCTTTGAAGCTACCTGACTTTAACCGATATTATTATACCAATAATGGTTAACAACGATCGGAACGAATACGACACTGCTTTATTCAACGTCCTTTCAGAGGGCATTAGCCGGCTTACAACTTTCAGCTTCAGCGAAGGGTTTCTTTGTGGGATTTCAGCCAGCGGGGAGTGCTGCTGCCAGGCGATATAACTCGACACCATCCATTCAGTGCCTTTACTGCGGGCAACCTGGTTCCGCATACTGTTAGGGTTGCTTAATGCAAAGTTTGTTTCCAAGGCTTATATCAGTTAGGTGAGTAAAAAATGTTCCTTTTTTTACCGGAACAAGATTTATGTAATGCAATAAGTTTGCCACAATTTACAACATGCTGTATTTTAGTTGTTTATATAGACTATGATTTTATGAACGGAATAGTTTTTTTTTCAAAATGAAACGGGTTTGTCCGTTTGTGAATTGATTTCGTCAATAAATTCAATTTGAATCCGGATAAAGAAGGATTTCAAATATGGATGGCCGGCTTAGGAATTTTTGTTCAGGGCTGACCCGGGAGATGTAGTAATCGCCATATTGAATCTCTGTGAAAATGAGATAATTGTCGCGCAAAAAACTTTGAGTTAAAGCATAAGTATAAATATTTTAATTAATCCAGATATATAACATCTCTTTCTGTTAGGATTTCGCTTATATTGTAATCGAAAATTTGATTAAAATCTGATCAATGTGCGTGCATTATATACTAGTTAATGACCTTGAGCAAATCGAAAACCGGTATGAGTTGCCGCCTCAGTCCGTTTGTCTCGGCACAGGCTCTTTGGTTACAACGGGTGTTTATGCTCCTGTTATCAACAGCGAAAAGCCAAAAGAAATTCAGTTGTACAAATTCGGATTAACGCCTTTTTGGGCCAAAAAAGAAATGCTTTTGCTGAATGCGCGTTCCGAAGGCGATTCGAACACCGACGATAAACCCGATTTTAAAGGCTCGAAAGGTATAATTTTAAAGCCCGCATTTCGCAAACCTATACGCTCGCAACGCTGCATTGTGCTTGCCTCGGCATTTATTGCCTGCAATACAACCTCCGCTTTTCCGAAACCTTATCTTGTGTATTTACGCAACCATCAAAGCCCCTTTGCCATAGCCGGCATTTGCGACAGCTGGACTAACCCTGAAACAGGCGAAACTATAAACTCATTCGGTATTATTACAACGGCAGCAAACAGCTTATTGCGAAAAACAGGTTCATCGCGCATGCCGGTAATTCTTACGGTAAGCGAATCGAAAAAATGGATTAATCCCGAAACCGAACTATCGCAGGTTACACGATTGATGAAACGTTACGATTCGAAACTTATGAATGCTTACCCGGTTTCGCCGAAAATACTTTCTTCTGCCGGAATTGATAAAACCTCACTTAAACCTGTGGGCGATAAACTGCTTACCGAAAATGACACACCTCTCAGTACAAAAATCACCGGGCAGGGCTATCACCGCTCTAAGAAGACACTTAAAGGCGATACCAATGCTCCTTCGATGGCTGAGAGGGCTGCGGGTAGTGCGAATCAAGCGTGAAAGGCTTTTAACAATTGTTTCATGCTAACAGCCATGTTATCGGGTATTCCAGCAAAATGATCATAAATCGGAAAGCAGATTCAGCTAGTTGACCACAGAATAATAGGAAGGTTCAGGCAAACTTTTTTGCCGGTAAAATAAGTGGCTATTCGATCCTGATACTTGTTACTTCTCTCGGCCTTAAAAGCACCTTCAGTTTTGATCCGGATATGGCCAGTTCACTTTGTTTTTCTTCCTGTGTGGTACACCTCCAGGCTGAATTTGCCTTTTTAGCCGGTAACTCAATTTCACAGGTTACATCCTCGGCATTGAGGTTCATCACCCGTAAAATAATTCCCTTTTTGTCCTCCGAAGCCTTTGTATAAACTACCTGTACTCCTTCGGTACTCACTTTCACAAATTGCCCTGATGATTCGGCTTTACTTTGAACAACAGGGTAAACAATGGGTGGGTTTAGTACATGCTGAGCTTCTTTTGCAACCTGGCTTGCATTGTAAGCATCCTGGCTGTTAAAAGCATAACGCAATTGTACCAGCCCCGGCTGGCTGCCCCTGAAGTTGGTTTCCCAGTAATTATTTGTAGCCCAGGCCAGCAGCAAAGGATTTTTATCTCTTTTAATGGAAGCCTGGTGCCTGCCAAAGTTAAAATCGCCAAACATAACCAGGGGTGCATCCGGGCAATACAAGCTTGCGCCTTTATTATTACTGTAAATTCCGGCAAACGACGAAACGGTAACCCAGTCGCGGCAGGTGCCGGGTATCTGCTCGTTGTCCAGTTCAACCGGAACATTACCGGTATCAAAATAGCCACGCCATCCTTCATCGAGGTTCAAAGGAAAGGTGAAATAAATACCTTCGGGCATTACGTTATCGGTTTTTACAAACTCAGCAGCAAGGTCGATAACAGGCGACCCGGCATGCAAGGTTATTCTCTGCTCAAGTCCTTTAGTGCCTTCGGCCTGAGATGTTATAATCAGTGTAGCTGAAAATTCAGTTTTTTCTATACGGCAGTTGATCTCTCCTTTTATGCTGCTGTACGAAGCTTTCCAACCGGTTTGCCAGCCTGTGAGGCCAAAGCGTTCGTTTTCGATGCTACGCACATGAAAAGCGCTACGCATGGAGTCGATGGCAGGATCGGGCTTTTCGTGCACAAACTGGAAAAAACTATAATCGCTGTTTTTGTCAGTAACTTCCCAATTTCGTTTTTTGTCGAACAGGGAGTTTATACGGCCGGTTTGTGGGTTGAACGACATGCGGTAAAAGGGAGTTTCAATAAAATCGTTGCCGACAAGTATATTTTTACCGGTATTTGCAGCTTTTAGCTGATTCAGGGGTATTTTTTTCCAGCTGAATGGTTCCAGTTCATAGGGCCCGTAAAAATTTCCCTTTTGGGGGGCTCTTTCAAAACGATCGCCTCCCATCATCCATATTTCAATCCTTTTCGATGGGATAAACCAATCGTCAGGGACTTGTGGTGTTATGGATACTTTTGATCCGCCCGGGTTATACAGCAGTACCCCTTCAATAGTATCCCAGGCTACCGGGTTACCGGCAAGTTGCTGCATATATTTTGTAAGTGCGAATTTCGAAAACGCCATACCTGTATAAGCAGGATACGCTTTCATATGCCATTGTGCCGTAGGAAAAGGATTTGTAAGATCCAGAGGATTATAGGCTCCCCAGGTATGTTCGTCGTAAAAATTAATATCTTTCCATACCTGTTTCATAATGGCATCGAGTTGACTATTACTCTGACCAAAAGCATTGAGCATATCGATGTCCTTCATATTGGAAGCTGTGTTAAGCGAAATACGGGTTTCGGTAGCTGAACTTCCCGCTCCAAAATTCCAGTAATCTGTCCAGTCGCCCTTCACCACAGGAATAGTTTCGTAAGGAATCTGCCTGATACGGGCCAGGATATCCTGGGGTGTAACGAAAGTCAAGCGGGGCTGACGGCCTTCATCATTCCAGCGTCTGACAAGCGCAGGCAGGTCGAAATTCGGTGGCGAATTGTCGTAAGCACTGGGCGCACAGGTAGCACTCAGGTAGGCAAAATCGTAAGGATAATTAAATGATGCGATATTTTTAAGGTATTTATCGAGGCCTGCCTGAATGGTATCGAGGTTATTGGTGTGATTGTTAGTCCATTGATCGAACATCGAATAGTGTTCGCCATTCATCACCAGAAGTTCTCTTCCGCCGGGACTTTGCCAGCGGTAAACTGCCGGCCGGGGCATGGGTGTTCCCGAAAGGTGCAGATTGATGCCCATGGTCAGCATTTCGACTCCTCCGTCGAGGAAAAGGTCGACAATTGGCCAGGGTAAGCCGGTAGCATCGTGCAGGTTAGCCGTATTGATTTTTACACCAAACCGTTTCGAAATTTCGGCTGCAGCATACAATTGGCGTGCGAGGCCTTCGGCGCTGGCCAGGGGAGTTGTATTATATTCAAGTGCCGATATTCCTATCCGTCCCTGTTTCAGGTAAGTGGCAAAGCGGTTTATATCCTTTTCGCTGGCATTTTCGAGCCATTGCATCACGGGTTCGGTTACTTCGCAGGTCCATTTAGGTTTAGCGCCTTCCGGAAAATCTTTGGTGTTATCAAGCAAATCGAGAGCCTGGTAGATGAAATCTTCCTGCATCTCAAGAGCAATGGGTTGCAGATGTGTAAAACCGATATCCAGGTGGCTGTGGTGCATTATAAGCACTTCCTTAACCTTGGCGGGAACCTGACCTGAAACATGGATAATTGAGGCTAAAGCTATGAATGCAGTAAAGAGTTTTTTTATCATCGTTTTTTAGTATTAAAATGAATGTAGTTCAATCAGGTAGAGTTATCCGATCGGCTTAACGGGGTTGAATCCGGTTGAAGAAGAATTCGAAATGGCAGGCTGCCGCCGATCTCCAGTAGGCATAATCGTGCGCTCCCGGACCCGAAATGTAGGTGGCTTTAATTTTATACTCGTCGCATTTGATTTTGAACTCATTGTTTATGGTATAAAATCGATCAGTCGAGCCGCAACTGAATATAATCTCTTTGCCCGAGCCGGCGATTTTATCGATATTACCTGTTACCGAAAATGTTTTAAGCATTTGTTCATCCGTTTTATCATTACGAAGTCCCAGGTACTTATTTATTCCATACTCAGCCTTGCAATTACTCAGATCAACAACGCCGCTCAGGCTTCCGGCACTTTTAAAGAGCTCAGGCTTTTGCGAAAAAAGGTACAAAGCTCCATGCCCACCCATGCTTAAGCCTGTAATAAATATATTTTCGTGGCTTACCCGGTAGGTATTAGCTATAAACGGCATGAGATCCATGAAGAAAAAATCAGCATACCGGCTCTTTTCGTTAACCGGACTGTTAATATACCACGAATCGTACAAACCATCAGGGCATACTATAATACAGCTATAACGATCAGCATATGCCTGGCAATCAATAATATCGTTCCATTGATGGTAATTACCGCTCCAGCCGTGCAGCATATATAAAACAGGTAACTCAGCTGTTGATGTAGCCTCATAAGCGGAAGGTACAAATACCCATACTGTATCAGTTTCAGCAATAAAACCTGATTTCAGCACATGTTGTTCCTGTGCAGAAATTGCCTGCCAAAGGGCTGTAAAAACAATAAGTAGCAATAAATATTTCCGCATATAAGTGGTTGCTTTGGGATACTATATCTCCCGGTTTTAATATTCGACTTTGGTTTTGTTAATGGATAACCCTATTCCCAATTTTCCGAAGGAACGGCAAAACGTAAAAGAATATAATTCAGCATGTTGTAATATAATTTTACATGCCTGGTATCATCTGGCACCGACCTTTTATCTTTTTCCTTTTGTCCATTATCCTGCGTGTTCAGCTATTTCTCAAAAATCCGTTTTACCGGCACCCGTAAAAAAACCGGCCTGTACTTGCTTGCATCCTGAAACACATCCTCCACCTCGAAACTATTGATACACTGCGAAATCAGCAATTCCCCATTTTTGATAAATTGCGGGTGTGCGAGGCTATTGTAGGCGAACAGGTTTTCGGTTGATTTTACATCGTCCGGAAGCCTGGTTTGACTGAGCACTTTCCTGTTTTTCCAACCTTTATAAGGCGATTTCGAGTAATACGAACAAATTTCGCCTGTCATAAATCCACCTTCCTGAACAAGAAGAACATATTTATTCTTAATCTTAAAAACACTGAATTGCTCCGAGCCTTGTATGGCGAGCATGGGTTTTGACAGTTTTGAGTCCTTCACCCAATCTTTGCCCGTATAAAATTCCCATTCCGCCAGTATATTGTTTTTTGGGGCGCGGGCTACATACAGGTTTTTGCTTTTGTCTTCAGCTCCGTATATGTATGTATAGTTTTTGTCGCCACTGCAAACAGCATGCCCCCAATGTAGTTCCAGCTCACAAGGATAGGAAACAGGGTCAATACTTTCGAGTTTAAGATCGGGCAACGAGAAGGTTGCAATATTTGCACTTACCCATCTGAAGCCCCAATTGCCTTCAACAGCCTGGTAAAAGGCTGTCATAAACACTTTTAGTTTTCCGTTTTCGATAAATCCATCGCCGGGCCAGTACCAGAGCGAGTCCTCCGAAAACATTTTGCCCTGTGGAGCGCCGGGCGGTATTACAAGGGATGATTCCCAACCGTCGATAACATTATACAAAGTGCGTAACGAATCGCCATCCTGCACTGCCATAGCGTTACGAATAAACCAGGGCGATCGCTTTTCGCGCGACCTGTCGGCATTTACTGTTCCCAGGAAGGTGTCGCCAAAAATCCATACAGTGCGTCCATCGGGCAGCAGCACCGAATATATTCCATCGGCACCGGTTACTCCGCAGCAATCGCGGGCAAAAAAGCGGGTAAATTTTTCGTCAAGTGTTGAACCGGCTTTTTCGGTATTGGCTTCTGCCGGCTTCTGTGCTGACACATTGCCGGCATGCATAAATGTGGCTAAACTTATAAGCAGTATCCATATTCCCTTAGTTGTTGGCATTTTCATAAAGCAGTATTTTATTTAATTAAAGATTCCTACCTAAATTTATTTGTCTGATATGTACTACCGAAGCCTGTAAGTCCGAAAACCTGTTCAGGATTGGGTTACTTTCAGTTTTATGCGTATAACCTCTTACTTCTTTATTGCATACCAGGTGGCGTAACCTACGTATGCCATACAAGCCAGCAGTACATAAATACTGGCGGTTGCAGTAAATACGTCACTCAGCAATCCTGAAAGGGGAGGAATAACAGCACCTCCGCATACAGCCAGGATAATAAGGCCTGAAAGCTCATTGGCATAATCGGGTTTCCGCTCAACGATGATGGCAAACATGATGGGGAAAACATTCGAGAATCCGAATCCGGCCACAAAAATCATGATACGGGTCAGCATCAGGTCGTGGCTGAAAATTATTCCCACCAGCCCGATAACAGCAATTACGGTACTCACCACCAGCGAAAGTTTTGCATCGACTTTCCTCAGCAGGAAAGCTCCCAGGAAACGGCCGACCATAAGTGATGCAAAATAAATGCTGATGCCTAAACTTGCTGACTCTATGGTGATGCCAAAGCGGCTTCCCAGGAAATTAGCAATGCTGGTATTCATGGTAACATCAAATCCTACCATAAAAAAAATGGCAAATACCATAATAAGGATGTACGGAATTTTCAATAATGAAAATACGCTTTTTATGGTGGCTCTTTCCTTATCGGGTTTCGTCTCTTCAATTTTTACCGAATTCAACCATAAAGCCGAGGCAAATGACAGAATCGCATAAACGGGGAAAATATATTTCCAGTTCCCTGTATATAACGCAAGACCAGCGGCAATAATAGGCCCCAGCATCGAAGCAATTGCTTTTACAAACTGCGACAAACTGAGGTTGGCAGCTTTACTTTCGTCGGACGAAATATCAAGCAATAAAGGATTGGCCGATACCTGCAATATGGTATTGCCTATACCCAGCACTGCAAAACCAATTATTGCGGTAAGCAACGAATAATGGACGAATGGGATCAGCAGCCCTATTCCGGTTATCACCATCCCGATGTTAACGGTAAGACGTTTACCATTCTTATCCTGGAACACCCCGGTAGGTATGGCTAACAGTGCAAACCAGATAAAAACCATGAACGGCAGTATTTGAGCCATGCCATTCGACAATCCAAAATCCTGTTTAACATAGGCTGTTGCCAATCCGACAACATCAACAAATCCCATTACATAAAACGAGATGATTACTGGTAAAAATTGCTTGAATTGGTTTTCTTTCTTCATTGAGAATTTATTTTTATCCGTTAACTCTTACATATGCTTTAATGGTTGCACATTCGTGCCCGATTGATTCGCCGTAAGGCCTGATGGTATATTCGCCCACAGCAGCAGGTACAATAAATGTTTCGGCATAATGCACCACGAAAGGTTCGAACGCATGTGCCGGGCTTTCGACAATAATTTCGCGCCCTTCGACTAATGTCAGCACATTAACACCATCGTTAGTTCGGTGTAATACTTTTTTTGTGAACCAATGCCGCCTTGTTTCAATGAATTCCAACTGGTGGAGGCCTGTTTTTTCTTCGCGCCATCCGTCACCTTCACCTAATTGTCCGACAGGGTTTACCAGGTTTTCACGAACCCAGCTTTCGTTTCTGTTCCATTGTATGTTTTTAACTCCATGTTCGATATTTATCGGCCTTGGTTGCCCGTCCATACCCAGGCGACCCCAGTCCCAGAGTTTGAAAGTGAATATGTAGGGTGTCGCACTTATTTCGAGCACCATACATCCTTTGCCCGAACAATGAACAGTACCTCCCGGGATTAAAAAGTGATCGTGTTTTTTGGCAGGCCACTTGTTAATGAATGAAGTATCATCAAATTCAGCACCAGTGTTCTGTGATTTGATTAACGCCTCTGTCATGCTGTTGGGATCAATTCCTTCTTTTAAACCCAGGTACACTTCGGCACCTTCGGTAGCATCCAACAGGTAATAGCTTTCGTCCTGGGTATAATTTATTCCAAAATTTTCCCTGATATATGTGGTTAGCGGATGTACCTGTAAACTGAGGTTTCCGCCTCCCATGGTATCGAGAAAATCGAACCGGATGGGGAACTCATCACCAAATCGGCCGTAAACAGGGTTTCCCAGCAGTTCAACCGGTTTGGTAAAAACAAGATTTATAGCAGGGGTTTCGAAAAGGGTTTCGCCAAAAACAAGGTTCAGGCTGTTTTCTTCGGGCACACAATTAAAACACCAGGCATAATTCGTTGAATTGCTGTCGAGATCAAATGTTTCTTTCATCCATTGTCCGCCCCAGGGACCGGCATCAAAATAGGGAACTACGCTGAAAGGACGACTGGCAGCCTGTTTCATACCTTCCGAAAAAGCATCTGCCGAAATCATTACCGGTTTTTCTCTCCGGTTGGTATCAAGTACGAAATGCCAGCGGGGCATCAGTTTCTTTTTTAGCCTGTCGCATACCCGCCAATCGACAAAAAAGGCCCTTTTATACTGGCTTTCAACACTGTCGGTGGCATTGCTGATGCCCAGGTTGCTGATTTCGTTGCGGCGCATCCGCTGCTGAATTTCCCAACGGGCCATATCGGCATATACCAGAATATCAGCATCAGGATAAAGCAGTGAGGCTCCAGTGCCATAAACTAGGATGGTTCCTCTTTCAATTTTTTTGATGTGCGATCGGATGGAGTCTATTTTACCTGTATCGTAAAAATCGTCCATGTTGAGGCGGGTCATAAACCCGAAAATACGGTCGTCGGTAACATCAGCAAAGGTTTTTCGCCTGATTTCATCCTCGGGGAGCATGGCTTTGGTTGCATCAACAACAACATCCGTTACAAGTCCTTTTTTAAATCCGGCAAGAACTTCATCATTATTTATCCCCTGGTAACATTCAACAACAAGTATTTTTTTTGGCTTTAGCACAAGGGATAACTGATGATTCAACCGACGAACAATACTATTCCAGCCGCTAAAACATTCGGTATCCTTGCCCTTTACTTTTACTTCGGGGTATTTATTGAAATTTGAAATCAAAGTGATGATTTTTATTGATTAATATCCCTTATTCTGAACCAGGTTCCTGTTGTTATCAAGCTCGCGTTGAGGGATGGGGAAAACATAATTATCTTCGGTTGGATTGGCATTGTCGCCTTTGGCCCTTTTTACACTGGCTATCAGGGTGCCTGTGCGAACCAGGTCGTACCAGCGCTGACCTTCGTTCACAAATTCATGACGGCGTTCGTTAAGCACAGCTGCATTGAACCCGGTTTTATCAACACCGGCAATATCGGGCAGTACATCTGCATTTCCGTTACGGGCACGGTTGCGAACCTCGTTAATTGCATCATATGCTTCAGTGGTAGGACCGCCATTTGCTTCATTAAGGGCTTCGGCATAAATCAACAGCACTTCGGAATACCGCATAACCATAAAATTAGCACCCGATTGACTGGTAGCCGAAGGTTTATATGCCACCTGGTCCCAGTATTTCCATATGTGCGGCTCAAAAATATAGCTCCAGTAATTGTCGAAAAAGGTAACATCTTTCCTGTAATCGCCTTCTTCGAAGCTATTCAGCAAATCCTGGGTTGGAAGTATAATTTCGACTCCAGCCGAAAACAACCCGGGAATGGACGGTAGACCGGAAATTACCATCTGCGAGTTTTCGGCAGGTGCTTTTTTATAAAACTGTACTTCAAATACCGATTCAACACCGTTTTTGTTAGTCTCTTTGAAATTGCCTGCATAATCGGCATGAAGGCTGTAATCTTTCGAGTCAATAACCGTGGCAGCCGCTTCCGCTGCATTCGTCCATTCTTTTGTTGTAAGGTACACTTTTGCCAATAATCCCAGTGCAGCTCCCTTGCTGGCTCTGCCTTTATCATTTGTAATGGCATATTTTGCCGGAAGCTTTTCCGAGGCCATCAATAAATCTTCTTTTATCAGTTTATACACATCGTTGACCGATGATTTTTCAGGGTAAATTTCAGCATCCGTTAAACTGGCCGAAACAGGAATTGTAACCAATGGAACCTCTCCGAATAACCTTACAAGATTAAAATAAAACAGGCCTCTCAGGAACATGGCCTCGCCAAGTACCCTTTCTTTAACTGCCGAGTCCATTTGAATAGCCGGCACTTTGTCGAGCACAACATTTGCCCTGCTAATACCCAGGTAGGAGCCTTGCCAGATATTGGCCAGGTAATTATTGGTCGATTGTAATTTGTAAGTGTTAAACTCATGCAGGTTGGGGTCATTTAAGGTTGGCCTGGCATTACAGTCGTCGGAACTGATGTCCTGTATCAGCCAAAGGTTGCTTGCATACTGATTTACCGAACCAAGTACATCGTAAACTGAATTTATCGCATTTACAGCATCTGCTTCAGTTTGGTAATAATTGTCGTAATATATCTGGTGCGGTGTCCGTTCAAGATCCTTGGTGCATGATGTTGCTATCAGGAGCACCAGAAGGATAGTAAACAATGAAATATTTTTCATCTGTAAGGGTTTTACAATGTATTAAAAATTGATGCTTGCGCCGAAAATATAGGTTCTCACCGAAGGATATGATCCAAAATCGTAACCCATGCGGGTATTATCCATGCCAAATGACCCAACCTCCGGGTCAAATCCACTGTAGTTAGTGATTGTATAGAGATTTTGAGCTGTTACATAAACTTTCACCTTTTCCATCCTCAGAGTTTTTATCAGCTGTTCAGGCAAATCATACGACAGGGTGAGGGTTTTTACACGTATATAGGATCCGTCCTCGAGGTAGCGGTCGGACATATGAAGGTAATCGGCATTGCGGTTTGCTCTGGGGTATATATTCCCGGGGTTTTCGGGTGTCCACCGGTCGAGGAGTTTTATTGAAGAATTCGACAGGCCATTGCCCGATTCAAGTTCAAAACGATTGCTGTTTAACAGTTGATTCCCCTGGCTTCCCTGCAGGAACACATCGAGTGAAAAGTTTTTGTACGAAAAACTGTTGTTCATTCCCCAGGTAAAATCAGGCAGCGCATGACCTATAATTCCACGATCGTCGTTATTAATTTTTCCATCCTTGTTTTGGTCAACATATTTAAAATCGCCGGGCTCGCATCCGTATATGGCAGCCTCTTCGGCATCAGCAGTTTGCCATATGCCATCGGATACCAGTCCATAGAAACTACCCATTTCTTCGCCTTCACGGATAACGGCCCAGTTCCCGATTTTTAATTTATAGGTATCGTTATTTATATATAAATCGATACCGTTAAGGTCGATGATTTTATTCCTGTTAAACGAAATATTTCCCGAAGTATTCCATTTGAAATCACCTACAAAGTTTGCAGTATTAAGTGCGAATTCGAAGCCGGTATTCCGGAGAACTCCAATGTTTTTCAGGTACGAATTATACCCTGTTGCCCACGGAAGGTTAAAATAGTACAGCAGATCGGATGTTTTTTTATAATAATAATCCATGGTAACACTAATCCTGTCGTTCACAAATCCGATATCGAGGCCTGCATCGGCTTGTTGTGTAGTTTCCCATTTCAGGTTATCGTTACCGGGATTGTCGGGGGCAAATCCTGAAGCAGGAAATGAGTTATTGAAGTAATAAACAGAAGAGGATAAAGTGCGGATAAAGGCATAGTTGGCAATACGGTCGTTACCGCTCACACCGTAGCTTACCCTGAGCTTGATATTCGAAACCGGGCCCAGGTTCTTTAAAAAATCTTCTTCGGAAGCCCGCCATGCAAATGCAGCCGATGGAAATGTTGCAAACCTGTTATTCTTTCCAAATTTTGATGATCCGTCAACTCGACCGGTAACAGTAAACAGGTATTTATCCTTCAGGCTGTAATTTACACGGCCTAAATATGACAATATTGCTGATTCGCTGAACGACGAATATATGGTAGGCAAATTCGTGGCATTCTGTATGCCGTAATACTCAAGTATGTCGTTCGGAAATCCGGTGGCAATATCAATAAAGGTACGTGAGGTGTTTTCCTGGAAAGTAAAGCCGGTTACCACATTAAACCTGTGAACTTTATTAAGGGTTCGGTTAAAGGTGAGAAGGTTTTCGAAAATATAATTCTGAAAATCGCTCGATGCAAATCGTGCCTGTCCGTCGTTAAATGATCCCGAAAACACATAACGGGGAGTATACATATCCTGAACCGAATGGTAAATATCAACGCCCAGGCTGGTTTTGAAGGTAAGGTCCTTTATAATTGAATATTCGAGGTAGGCATTCCCTAGAAGGCGGTTTGCTTTGTCGATGGCCGTCACGCTCCGTGTTACTGCAACCGGATTGTCGAGCCAGGCATCGGCATTGGGATCGGTAAGGGTATATTGGCCTTTGGTATCGTAAACCGGTAATGCAGGATTAAAAATAAGCGCTGTATTAACAACCCCTGGAAAAAACCCGCCGGGAGTATCCGTAGGAACTGTATTCGCGTTGGTCTGGCTGTAGCTCAGGTTGCTCCCACCGCTTAACTTGTCGGTTATTTTACGGTCAAGATTTAAACGAAACGAATACCTTTTAAAATCGGATCCCCTGATGATGCCACCCTGGTTATAATAACCTGCACTTAAGGCATAGGTTGTTTTTTCGTTACTTCCCGAAAAATTTACCTGGTAGTTTTGAATAGGAGCCATACGGTAAATCTCCGATTGCCAGTCGGTACCTTCTCCCAGGCTATCGGGATTCGGATAAAGCGGTTCATAAAAAGCAGTATCAGCATTATAACCGGCCTCATCGAAAAGTTTAGCGAATTGCGAGGCATTCATTACATCTATATCCTTTGCTTTCCGCTGAAAACCAAAATAGGTTTCAAAAGTAACATTGTCCTTGCCGGTTTTGCCACGTTTTGTTGTAATAAGAACAACCCCGTTAGCGCCCCTGGCTCCATATATAGAGGTAGCTGACGCATCCTTCAGTATTTCCATTGATTCGATATCGCCAGGGTTAATGGAACTAAGCCCGTTTTGCGAAGGCGAGCCTATCCACGATATATCAATCTGGCTTTCAATCAACACTCCATCAATTACATACAGAGGCTCGTTTCCGGCCATAATAGAGTTTCCTCCACGTATGCGAAGCGATAAAGCCCCACCCGGTTGAGCCGATAACTGGGTTACCTGCACACCCGAAACCTTGCCCTGTATGCCCTGATCAAGTGAGTTAACAGGAATTTTCTTCAGATCGTCCATGCGAATGGAAGCAACCGAACCGGTAAGATCGCTCTTTTTTACCGCCCCATACCCAATAACAACCACTTCATCGAGGCTGATGTTTTCAGCTTCCATCTTCACATTTAAAACATCGGAGGTCTTTACCGGGCTTTCGAGTGTTTTCATCCCCATAAATGAGAAAATGAGAATTTTGGTGTTATCGTCAATTCGGAGTGTGTAATGCCCGTTTATATCCGTAGTAGTGCCATTCGAAGTTCCTTTTATAAGGATGGTAACGCCGGGAATTGTTTTACCGTCAGCAGCATCGGTTACGGTTCCTGAAATAGTTCTCTGTTGTCCTAACACCGCTGTTGACGTTACGAAAAGCAGGAAACATAATGTAAGTATTCTCATTTTCAGTGGTTATATAAGAGTTTACTAAATGTTTTGGTTTTAAATATGACAGAATTCTGTTGAAACCGTTTGGAAAATATTCCGGCAAAAATTACACATCCCGCTCACTTTCAATCGTATACACAAAGCTATCGGCCCGGTAATACCCGATATTGTATTCGATAGGTCTGCCTCCCGGATCGTAAACAAAGCGTTTGCGTTTCAGTATAGCATCGCCGGGCTTAATGTTGAGTTTGGTAGCAAGGAGTTTATCGGCCGAACGGGCCGAAATTTCTTCTTTCGAAAGTTTTGCAATAACGGAGTATTCTTTTTCGAGAATCTCGTATAGAGGTCGTGAAAAATCCTCGTTTCCGGTAAGGCCCACCATAGGATGGAAGTACGACACGAAATACACAAAGGGGTATTCCGGCTTTCCACGTAATCGTGCCATTTTTAGTATTTTCCTGCCGGGAGGGATTCTGAAAAACTGGGCAACAGCTTCGTTTGCTTCAACCCACTCCGTGTCGATCTCATAGTTTTTTATCTGTATGCCTTTCGAACTCATTTCCTGCGAAAAACTCAGCCAATTATTAAACCGCGAATCAACACTTTGTCCGGCTGCTTTTGTGCCTACTCCCTTTTTCCGGATCAGCAGCTCTTCGTACACAAGTTTATTGGTAGCCTGCCGCACGGTATTGCGCGAAATACCTAATTGTTTGGCTAAACTCACTTCGTTGGGTAGAAATTTACCGTTTTTATACTCCTCCGAAGCAATCAGCTCCCTGAGAAGCTTTTCGACCTGTATATGCAGGGGTATAGCACTTTTATGATCAATTGATAAACCCATATGCAGTATTAATTATGTTGAAAAAAGGATGTGTTCCGCTAATTGCTTAGGCCGGTATCCGATCATTTACTGTTTAATTAATTTACGGCTTTTACTATTCACACTGTATGTATAAATGCCATGAGCTAAGCCACGAAGATCAAGATCAAACTCATGAATTCCGGGGTTAAGATTTTTATTTACGTAAGTACGCACCACTTTACCCTCCATGTCACTGAGCTTAATACTCACAAAACTTTTCCTGTTTATTGTGAGCTGCACCCGGGTATCATCACCGGCGGGGTTAGGATAATTCTGCGAAAGCACTAATGCTTCTGTGTCAATGCGTTTTTGCTCATATTCTGATACCGACACGTAATCAGGATCAATCAATGTAAAAGGGATACGGATAAACAGCGGACGATAGATTTCGATATTGCTGAATATACTCCAGAAATCGCCGTTTGAATTATAGGAAACCAAAAGTTTATCATCCTCGTTAAATTGAACATGGGGAAATGCATTGTAAGTAAAGGTATTACTGTAAAGGATAGGAGTTTGATACAAAACTTTTTTACTCCCGTAAGGCCCATGTACGAATTCGGCTGTGAATGACTGTATTTTGGCTGAAAACCATATTTCCTGGCTCAGCAGCACATATTTGCTGTTTAATTTAAAAACCCCGAACTGCTGCGATACAGGCACTGAGCATATTTTTACTGACGACTCAGCGCTTGAAACCCAATTGCTACCATCAAAAAACTCCCATGGCCCGGCAAGATTACCTGCAACAGCACGGGCAACATGCGGATATGGAATATGGTAAATGGTATCCGATTCTTTCCTTCCGTAAATATAGGTGTATCCGTTTTCGACAAGCACACTGTTGCCATAACAAACGCCATTGAAGTCGTAATAGGGTAAACGCGTTAAATCAACCAGGGTAATATCGGGATAGGTATAACGCCCCAGAAAGAGTGAATTGTATTTGAAGTTAAATCCCGCCGGGCCTGTTGCATCAACAAATTCGGAGAAAAAGATTTTGAGCGTGTCATTCTCCACCAATCCATGTTCAGGCCATAGCCAGGCTGAATCGGGTTTTACCGAAGGAGCAAACTCGGTAGGGTTACTAAAGGTACCGCCAAATAACGCCTGCATTGAATCACCCGTTTGTAACACAGCACAATTACGGATAAACGATGCTCCGGGAGCAATGGAACTATCGGGGTTTGCAATTCCGATAAAACTGTCGCCAAAGAGCCATAAGGTTTTTTGATTCGGTAAAGCAATTGAAAATGTTGCGTCACCGGCAATCCATCCGCCGTTGGTCTGCCTGAGCAATGAGTTAAAAACGGTGTCGGGTAATACCTGAGCAGAAACAATATTGAAAACTGCAAGTATTGCTGCCAGCAAACTTATGGAGGCCTTCTTCATACAATTTAACATGTATAACTGCTGATATGTTACTTCTATGAAGCAAAATATCAGCAGTAAGGTTAAAGGAAATTTAATTAAGTACTATCCTTGAACTTGATTTGTTTGTTCCGCAACGCAGTTCTACAATATAAGCGCCCTTTGGAAGTGCTGATAAATTGTATTGGTTCGAACTTTGCAGTATTTCGTCGGACATTACAAGTTGGCCTGCCGAGTTGAAAATATTCAGTGCAATAACCTCATTCCTGTATCCATTAAAATTCACATGTAATTTCCCCTGGGTTGGATTAGGATAAACCGACACATTGGCTTTGTTTAAAAGTTCACTAACACCAACATTACTACTTATTGTAATAGGAATTGGATTCGACAGGCCACCGCCATAGTTGTACTGATCGGCAGGGTTCCGGTCCCAGTAATCTTTATCACCGATGGCATACCTTAAATTGAAGGTGCCGGTTTTGCCGTCAGTTTTAATACGTGGAGTAAAATATAAACTGTCGAACTCCGTCAATTCCGCAATCTGGTTCGTAACCGCTCCCCACCAGTAATAGCCTGCAACAGGAGGTATTGAATCCTTCAGGGTTTTGGAATGAGCCATATTATAAATAAGGTATCCGGAGTTATTTAAGGCAGGATTCTTCGAGATGATAGTATAGGGAATACTGTCCTTTACAGTCCACCCGGTAGGAATCATTACGCCAAAGAGCCCGATGTTACGCAGGGTATTTGCCCACTCACCGTCACCCAAACCAGGATCCTCGTCGCGCTCAGCAACAATAGGTACATCGAAATAACTGTTCGTATATCCGGCACTTGGCTGGTTAATTGAACGAAACTGGTAACAGCCTATAAAAAAGACTGAAATAACAACCAATACTCCTGCTAATGCAAGGAAAGTTGTTTTTTTGCCCGAAGCAAAAAGGTTAAAAGTAAATGCTTTTTTCATGGTTAAAAAGATTTGATGATTACTTTGTTCGAATGTTCATACATACTATTCTTAAACAAAGATACTACAGAATTTATAAAATGTCTTAAAAAAATATTGGTTTTGCTCTATATGTAATTAGATTAAATAAAATTAGTTGTGTATATAGCCGTTCAAATATCAGTTTAAATCATTGAGATTAAACAGGTTATTTTAAATTTTTTTTATGTATGTTTCATTATATTCAAACACTTTTACATTGGAAATATGCCCTGAAATGATTTACCGGCACTTCTCCTAAATCAATAGTCCGTTAATATTTTGATTCTCGCAAAGCCGCTAAGACGCAAAGTGCTGATTTTGTGCGATTTAACGTTAATTGAAAAATTATTCCAACAAACTGAGAATCAAACAATTAAAAATTAGTACCGAAGTATTGCTAAATATGAGTTCGTTCAAAAACATAGATTCTCAATCCCAGTAATCTATCAGAAGGAATAGAATGAAATTACCTAGCCTTAATCCGGCTGAAGGCACAGATTACAAAAGAAAAAAAAATCCACTTAGTTCTCAATCAGGCAGTCGCCCTCACTTTTCGTTTCCGCCAGTTGATAATATAAACACCGGCGAGTATTAATGCCATACAGATGAGATGCAGCAGTGTTACTTTTTCGCCATACACTATGCCCCACATTATAGCAAACACAGGAATAACATACGTAACTGACGAAGCTGTAACTGCCGACGAATACCGGATAAGGCTATTCATAAGCAACATGGCTAAGGCTGTGCCTATTATGCCGAGTGCTGCCAACGCCAGCAAATGCACTGGCCATTCAGGGTTTGCAATAACCGGGGCAAAATCGGTTGTAAAAAGGTAGATCAGTGCAACCGGACCTATAAAAAGGAAAGAAAGTGAAGTGACCTGAACACCGGTAAGATGTGCAAGATTTGATTTTACCTGGTTGATGTTAATGGCATAAAAACTGGTGGCAAGCACAATATAAAGTGCATAGCTGTTAATTGTTCCCAGGCTGAAACCTTCGCCAGCCAGTATTAAACCAATGGCACCAACAAGGCCCAAAGCTAATCCAACAATCTGCATGGAGCGAAATGCGGTACGGTGAAAGAGGAAACCGATAAGCAGCGTAAAAACGGGTGTAAGTGAATTGAGCATCCCAGCCAGAGCACTGTCGATGCGCATTTCGGCTTTCATAAACAGGAAGGCAGGGAAAAAACTACCAATAAAACCCGCTATCAACAGGCTTTTTAAATCTTTTCGCTGTAAATTTTTGAGTTGTTTGATTGAGATTGGTAATAATACCAGCGAGGCAAGTAAAATTCGCAAAGCAGCCGCCTGATCGCTGCTGAAACTTTTTAAGCCAATCTTCATTAATATAAACGAACTGCCCCATACAAAAGCCAGTACCAACAGGATGGTAAATTGAAACCATCGTTTTTCCCAAATCATAAAAACTGCGTATTTCGGGTGGAAAGGTAATTATTGTTTTGCTCTCATGCTAATTGATTACTGATGCTTTAAACTGTTCAGTTATAATTTTGTTTGAACTAAAAGTGGTTTGCTTGTTTTAAAACTAAACAAGCTGTTCGCTATAACAAAGGGGAATGAAGTATATTTTGAAACGCTGGTATTTTTTTGAAATTTGAAACCGGGTTCAGTGATTATATTCAAGGCAGTTTCTGAAAATATTACACTAAATAGAGTAAAACTGATCCCGACACACAAATTACCCGCACATATGCGACGACATACATGCAGGTTTAAAAAAGTTTTTAAAGTTTTCCTTTTTAGATAAGTATTGCTGATTTTGGATTAAGGCGCGACAGGTAACGTTTTTTCGCTTCTTCAGCATTTGCGTTTTGCTCGATATAAATGGTGGTTTTATTATCAATAACCACTGGCTGCATTTTACTCAGATTAGGTGATTCGTAATTATGACCCTTTTTTTCACTCATGATTTTCTTTTATTTTTTTGGCATAACATAATGCCCTGTAACTCAAAACGTAAAGGTACAGCTAATTTTTCACATAAAAAAACCTGCAAGCCATATAAACGAAAAAAAAGATTTTTTTTATGTGCTTACATCAACCCATTTGCAATGAAGTTTTTGTGGAATAATTGATTTTACTTATTTGAACAAGTACCGGCTGCTTGTCGGCTTTTTAGAAGTCATTTATTTCGAACGCCTGCAGACGTATTAAATTACGCCCCTGCATCAGGCAATGTACTTTGTGCAAATATAGTTGACATTCGCACCAAAATGCGCAAAATATATTGAGGACTAAATAATTACTCACAATCAGCAGTTACTTTTTGGCATTTCGGCTATTAATAATAAAGCCACATACTATGAATACCAAAAATTATCCCACAGAAGACTACGCAGTAGCTAAGTCAGCTTCAAGAGCGAGAAATTACAGGTTTTCATTTTCGTCATTCCTGCAGGCAATCAAGGATAACTCCGAGTTGCGCAGACATATCGGCGATATTGTAGATTTGGGATTGTATGAATATGCAATTCGCAGGAATACAGCATTTATAAATTCAGTACGTGCCAAAGCTGAAGATGAATCGATTGAAATTATGATGCGCTTTGCAAACGGCGCGAACGATTTCCAAACCATGAAAAGGGTGATTCACCAGAACCGCATTATCAGAACCCTGGCCAAAAGGGACCGGTATGCGCAAATGGAGCTGCTAAATAAATTTAATCAGCAGGCTCTTGAGGCCTGACATTTACAGCCTCTCCAGGTAAGAACGACCAGTCTTTTAAACAGCACAAGCCTTATTGTGCCTGTACTTAACTTTTTGAATTTGCAGCAGCGAAATTCAACACTAAAACTTTTTCAGTTTACTATTGCCTGGCAGTATGGCATCATTAGCTCATCTGCCTGCAGATAATTTATCAGCTTCTATCAGTATTTATATTCATTAGTATATATTTTCAGGATTAGCATAAATTGCAACTATTTCCTTTCCAACTTACGACTCAAATGTTTAATGCTTTTAAACGCGGATTGCGCATTTGTGTAGACGATATACCAAATCATTTGTTTGTCACTTAAGGTCCCGATCGAAAAAATGAATAAATTTTCATATTCGGGGATCATTCATTATCTGAAATCAGGTAGTGCATTACTGAACACAAAAAATAAACCGGCATGAGGCCTGTTTGTAACAAAACATGTCTGATTTTGCAATTATGTTGTATATTTGCATCCTATAGACTTCATTATTAAGTTTAATGTTGATTTAATGACGCCTATAGAATTCATAATAAAAGTTCAACCTCATGGATGAAGCAGCTTATTCCCAGGACTGGAACAAATTGAGCAACCAGGCAATTGCCAATGAGCTTGGCGGTATTCTCAGGCAAATACGCCTGAAGCAAAATTTTTCGCAGGAACAGCTGGGGCTACAAGCCGGGCTATCGCGCTCAGCCATCAGCGAAATGGAAAACGGAACGGCTGCAACTTCGCTGCTTACCATCATACAGGTGCTGAGGGCGCTGGAGCATTTACAATTGCTAGATAGTTGGCAGGATGCCAGGCAGATAAATGAAACAAACACGTTGAAGCAAGCTGGTAAGAAACGTGCGCGCTCTAAGCAGGCAAGAAAAATAACCAGGAAAGAAGAAAATGAATGGGAGTGGCTTTAATATCACTTCAGTTTATCAATATTATATCCTCGCAATAATCACCGTTTTATAATATGTGTTTGGCTCCTGCAATTGCGTTAAAGCTTTTGCACTATTGTTATTCTGACTGGATATATGTTAAAACTATTAGTTGTGATATCAGAACCGGATTTGTATTAGCTACCACCCAATATCATGCTCATAAAGTACATTAGAGATAATTTCCTAAAACTACTAACCGAGGCAGTTCTTAAACAATTCTGCAATAATTCCGTTTAGTATGTAACGCTTATTTGATTGAAACACAAAGATTTAATTTTCACATTCTCATTTTCTCAAAAAACAATATTTATGACCCGAATATTAGCCGTTACCAGCTTACTGATACTTTTCACATGGAATGGGTTTGCACAAAACATGACCGGCCTCTCTTTTACAAAGTTCAACACGCAAAACACCAAATTTATTACCGAGGGCTCCAATATTAAGGTTAAAATAGGTAACAAAACTTTTAAAGGAAACTTTACAGTACTTTCTGACCAGGAAATACTTATCAATACCGACACCATACAAATAAGCCACATACAGGAATTAAGAGCGAAAACAGCTACTTCAATAGCGGGCGGTTTAGCAATTTTAATCCCAGGTGCATTAATCGGGTCACTTAGTGTTTATGCAATAGCTATAGCTGTGGTCGAAGCAGGAGGCTACGCTATAATCGGAATTATATTATTCGCTCCCCTGGCTACAATAGGCATTCTCGCTGCTGTAATTGGGGCAAGAATTCTATCAAATGGCAAAAAATTCGTACCTTATAAATGGAAATTCAGTACTATCACACCTTCAACTTCTCCTGTTTTGAATTGATGCCAGCTTACCTCATTTTACCCATTCCTGATTTTTCAAATTTCAGAATAGGGAAAGACATTCTATAAAATTAAATCCATTTCAGCATTTAATAAAAATGTAACTAAGCTGTACATTAAAGGTTTTTACCTTCACATAAATGCCGCAGATTGCGCAGATTTCACAGATTTCATCGAATTTAAATTGATTCTTAAGATTGATTTTATCATAGATTGTAATTATCTCTCTGTGTAATTCCTGCTTGCATCAGGCAATGCTAAATCTGTGGCTCAAATCCCATTTATTCCGTAAGATCAGCTACCTTAATTTTAACAGTATTGGGCTTATCTCCTTCTTTCTGTTCTCATCTCCTCGAATTCCAGTTACAGAAATTTTTATACCGGTAATACCAATTATACATTTACTTATTTTAAGGTGACGTGGTTAAGGAATCAAATACAATCATTAGCTTTTATTCCTATACTTGCGATACTCAATAAACAAATATTAAAGAAATATTCCACCCTATTTAGAAAAACTGTAAATTCGGAGTTCAATTCATACCGATGGAGAATAGTGAAATTCTGACTTTCCCGGCTCTTTTTGCCGGGACTCTAAGTAAATATGCTGACAGCCCGGCAATGGCCCTGGTTGGTGAAAAACCAATGACTTATCATGAACTTGATCGTACTATCAAAGCGGTGATTGCATTGTTGGAGCGATCCGGTGTTAAACCGGGTGATAAAATCGGCATTCTCAGCTCGAGTATTCCCAACTGGGGAGTTAGCTATTATGCCATCACATTTATGGGTGCTGTTGTAGTACCTTTATTACCCGATTTTCATACATCCGAGATCAGCAATATACTGGAACATTCCGAGGCTAAGGTCATATTTGTATCGGATAGCCTGAAATCAAAAATCACTGATATTAAAAAGGAGCAATTAAAGGTCAGGATACGGATTGAGGATTTTTCAATCTTCGGTGCGGAGACCGCCCCTGTGGCTTTTGATCCCGATGCAAGTCCCGAAAGGCAATACCTTGTATCGGAAGAGGACCTGGCAGCCATTATTTACACATCGGGCACCACAGGCAAATCGAAAGGTGTTATGCTTACTCACCGGAATATCTGTTTCACTGCCCGAATGAGCGCCCGAGTGCAGGAAATTAATGAAACGGACAGGTTCCTTTCCGTACTTCCTCTCTCACATACCTACGAAAACACCATCGGGCTGATTTTTCCCATGTCGAAAGGTGCCTGTATTTATTACCTGGGTAAAATGCCGACGGCATCGGTGTTGTTACCGGCCTTGCAGGTAATCAGGCCCACCATTATGCTGACAGTTCCCCTGATTATCGAAAAGATATTCAGGAGTAAGATAAAGCCGAAATTTACCGCTAATATTATTCTCAGGATTGCGGTTCATATACCAGCTATCCGACGTAAACTGAATGTTGTTGCAGGCAGGAAACTCCTAGAGACTTTTGGCGGTGAACTTAAATTCTTTGGTATCGGAGGCGCCAAGCTAAACCGTACCGTTGAGAGGTTCCTGATTGAGGCAAAATTCCCTTATGCAATCGGTTATGGCCTTACGGAGACTTCGCCTCTGCTGGCAGGTACCAATCCGCAAAATTACCGGTTGCAGTCAACCGGACCGGCAATCGAAAACATAGAACTGATCATTCACGAACCCGACAGCGAGACCGGCGAAGGTGAAATATGGGCCAGGGGTCCGAATGTAATGAAAGGTTACTATAAGGAACCCGAACTGACCAAAGCGGTGATAACCGACGACGGCTGGTTTAAAACCGGCGACCTGGGATCGATAGATCAGGATGGGTACCTTTATATAAAAGGGAGGATCAAAAACATGATTGTGCGCTCGGGAGGCGAGAACATATTCCCGGAAGAAATAGAATCGGTAATGAACAATTTCCGCCATGTGGTTGATTCACTGGTAATAGAAAAAAAAGGTAAACTTGTCGCACTGGTTCATTTTAACCGCGATGAAATTAAGGAACATCATCACCTTTTAAAGAAAGAGAACCCTGACTACGTGGAGCTCGAGATCGAAAAGCTGTGCAAGGAGATTCAAACCTATGTAAACCATAAGGTAAATAAATTCTCACAGATACAGGAAGTTAAGTTCCAGCCCGAACCTTTTGAAAAGACTGCTACCCAGAAGATTAAAAGGTATTTGTACGGTTAGAAGTTTCGTTTTAGCTGATTTTAAATAGGATTGGGAATTGAAATTCACAGTCCTGAAATCAACTCTGGTTTAGTCCTGCTATTGTACGGTATGGCTGTGATTTATTATCAGATTAACCCTGTATCTAAACTCCTGATACAAATTATTAGATGTTTTATATTGTTGTTCAGTTCTCAAGAGCAAGATTTACAGGTTTAATGCAATTTTTATTTGTGGTAAAAAAATATTTTACTGTAGTGATGTGAAAAAGCAAGTTTCGTGCATACCTTTGGTAAGCAAGAAACAAGTGTTTTTTAACAGGAAATTAATGTTTTCTTTCCGGAAATTACTTTTTGGTTTTAGTGCTATTAATATCAGGCTGTTATGCAGGAATGACAGTTTGAAATTTAATGACATGGCTTACTACATCATATCGGCATGATTCAATTTAAAACTAAAAAATCTATGTCAAAAATAAAATCTGTCAATATTCAAATGTTTTAAATCCTCTGTTTATGGACAGGCGAATAGCTTACATACCGGTGAAGAATCAGTTAATTATCCTATTGCTGTTTTTTCTGATTGTACTAACAGGACCTGGCTATAAAACTCAGGCGCAGGGCTGGACATTTACTTTTCAGCTATCACAATCAGGGCCATGCACTCCTGGTATCCCGCTTCCTGTAATACCCACCTTGCCTAACTTTGGCTTCCCGACACAAAGTCAGTGTGAGGCGTTGCGACAAATGGTACTGGCTATTAAAGCAAGTACTCCTGTATATGACGACAAGGGCAAATATATCGGAGATTGTTCCTTGTTTTATACCTGTACTACCTGCACCGGTTCCGACATTGTTACAGCCAGCCAGGTAAACCCAGGAGAAGTTTCATTTGACGGGCAGTTTCAGGGGAAACCACTTTTTACTACCCATGAAAGTTCGGCATTTGAGGATTGGTCGAAAGATTACAGGCAACAACTGGAATCGTACGGAATCACAAGCATTCTTGGTAACACATTGTCATTACAAAAAATACCGGGTACCGGCGATAAGGAATTTGATGATTTTTATACAGCTCAAACCGCCAGTTTTAATCCCACTACCCCAGCTTATTCTCCTCCCGGGCTCGATGCAAGCGTAGTTGATCTGAGAGGGAAACAAGGTATTGTCCCTATAATACCAATGCCCGGAGAGCAATCAAAACTGGAAAAAGAGTACGATGAGCAATTACATGATCAGGGGTATTTGAATCTCACTACAATGGATGCAGATAATCCGGCTGTATATGATGAAACCCCAACCGAAAATCAAGGCTCAACGAACAATAATGCTGCCATGGCAGATGCTATTATGGATGGTATAGGCGATTTACTTGGCACGGTTGTAACCACCTTGGTCCCTCAGGCCGTTCTACCTAATTTTATTTCAAGCTTCGGTATGAATCTGGCTAATGCCACACCGGCAAATATTCAAAACGCATTGAATGCAATTAGTGGGAGTGGTTCGCCAAATGATGTAAAAGATCCCGGCCAGTTAGTTTTTAGTTCATGGGTAAACACATGCACATTATGCAAATGGGCTTTAACACCGGCAAAATATTAATTGTTATCATGAGAAATTACTTTCAAAATATGGCTAAAGTACTGCTGGTTTCTCTGCTGGTGACCTTTTCATTTATCACTCACGGATCAACTGTCAAGGGCGATTCATTGCAGATCGAAGTCCTTTTAAACCGGAAGATGCTTGGAAATAATTACCAGAACACAAGCTTTATAAATTCTATTGACATTACATCAAAAAACCTTGTGCTACTCTCAACAAAAGACCAATTCTATTTATCCGGATGGGGCCTGCTCAATCCCATTTGCAATAAAGTGGCAGGTAATATCAGTTCATATGCTTACACATCCGATAATCTTTTGATGGTGATAAGGAATAAGGAGATTTGCATTTTTGATTCAACTGAAAACCTTACGGGAATTATTAAATTACCCAGGGAAGGTATGGGAATAAGTGCCGGGAGACATGTGATGTATATATTTGATCGCAATAAAAATCAGCAAAAACATTCAGTTTATGTAATAGCGCAGGGAGGAAAATTTAAGAAATTGTTTGATTCGCCGGCTGCTATTCAATCCGTAGCGGAGACAGGCAACTCTATTCTATTTGCGGCCGGCAGCGGGTTGTTTGAGTACAATGTAAAAATGAATGATTTAAAAGCTCTTGCCGTATTGCCAAAAGGTAACAATATATTATCCATAGCTGTTGATTCGGTTAACCACCGGATTTACTTTTCGTCAGAAAATGCAATCTATGGATTAAAAGGCTCAGGAGTACTAACCATTACCAATGATTTTGGGGGCATACTAAAGTTTTTTGGTGATGGCCTTATGGTATTAAATACCAGTAAGCAACTGCTGATCCGAATATCGGGGCTTGAAGCTGAAATAGCATCAAAAATGCCGGCCGTAAAACCAGGATCGAAAGAAAACGAGGTAAATGAAACGATTACTAATACAAATATTGTCAACCTGGTTAAGGCCGAACTCTCTGATGATCTGATAATAAAGATCATCAACAAATCGGATGTCAATTTCAGCCTAAGTGTGGATGACATGATCATGCTGTCAAATCAGAATGTTTCATCGACAGTTATATCGGCAATGAGGAATGCCATGAAAAGAAAGTCGGAAATGAATAAGCATCAATAAAATAATGTCAATTGTTCAGGAGATGACACCAAAGTAAACGAAATTCAACAATCAATTAACAGGAAGTATGAAAAAAGCAGTCCTTGTGTTGGCATTAGCATTGTTTGCTGTAAATTACTTGCATGCACAAAATTCTGATGCACTTACCAACACTACCATCATCAAGATGGTAAAGGCAAAACTTTCGGATGATATTATAATTGATGAAATAGGCAATACAGAAGTCAATTTTAATTTATGTGCCGATTCAGTAAGTTTCCTGAGAAAAGAAAATGTTTCGGAACCAGTGTTACAAGCCATGAAAGCTGCCTATAATACGCAGTCCCAAACCGTGGCCCCTCCGGAAAATACTTTTTCAAAGCCATCGGAGCCTGAAACGACAAGCATACCGCAAAAAGAACCGCCAGATAAATCCTCTGTAAATCAAGCTCAAAACATTTCGGGGCCTGAGATGAAGAATGAAATTTCAACGGCAATCGTAAGCCCCCCGAATGAAAACGCACCTGATGGGCTAAAAAATAAAATACAGCATCCTTCGCCGGAAGAGCTGAATCCCGGATCTTCGTCCATAAAAGGCTTAACAATAACATCAACCCCAACAGAAAACGGAACTGCTGTTTTAATTGAAAAACCTGCATCAGTTATAAGTGTTTTGAGTTATGTGTACCCACTTACTGATTTAATATCGTTTTTCAACAGCGAATTTGCCTCATTGGCTGGAGCAATACAGGAATGGGATAAAAAAACCAGGGCATCGCTGGAAAAGGAAAAACAGATATTAGCCGAGATCGCAAAAATTGAAAAAGAGCTTACCGACAAAAAAAATGCTGATGCGAGGCCTTTCAGCAAAGAAATTACAGACCTTAAAAAGAACCAGGTAACGTCATGGGAAAAGCATAAAACCATAAAAAATGAAATGATAACCCTGGAGAAAACCCTGATTGAAGAGGTAAAGAAAAAAAGCAAGGACACTGATAATTCAGTTGACACAAAATTTAAAGAAGTCAGTAAAAATGTCAAGAATTCCCGTCCGGATCCGACGATCAGCGATCCGGGAAAAGCAGTAAATATACCTAAACAGATTTTTCACACCAATGTAACAAGTCATTTTGTTCCGGTTACACAAATGTTGGTTTGTTATCAAAACGAAATTATCGCTGTTCAGGATATTATTGCTGCCTGGAACGAAAAGGTATTGAATAACATTCAGAGAGACTCAGAATTGAAAAGCCTGTTGGAACCTCTTCGAGATGAACTTTCACAATACATGGCAACCTCAAAACAAAATCAAAAATTAAAAAAGAAAGAAATATCAGACCTTAAAAAACAATGCGATGCTCTTGAAAAAGAGAGAAAACAATTGGCTCAACAAATGGCTGATGACAGTGAAAAGCTATCGTCGACCCTTATTAAAATGAAAGCTGAAGTGCAGGGAGTACTAAAGGAAAGATTCGCTGATATAATTGAACATATCGAGCATGCATACCAGGAAAAATATAACTTATAATTTACGCAGATGCTACATCGGGTTATAGTTAGCCATAAGCGACCTGCTTGCAAAAGCACATTCCTGCTGCTTGGTGCATTGGCACTAATGCTCCTGCCTAAGGCATTAATTGCACAGGACAAAATTCACAAAACTGACAAGTCTGTTATAGATGCTAAGGTTTTAGAGATAAGTACATCGGAAATAAAATATAAAAAGTTCAGTAACCCGAACGGACCGGCATATATTATCCCAAAGCTGGAAGTTTCGATGATCGTTTATGAAAACGGCGAAAAAGAAGTTTACAACACGGTGCAAAACAGCGAGAAACAAGTTCAAATTCTGCAGGGTACCGGTATTGTAAATCGTGAAAGTACCGCAGGTAATCCTATAACTATCGAAAAGGCAAGAAATTTTATTCTCAATGAAAATATTAATGAAGCGATAGCATCATATGCAATACTGCTGAACACCGGGGAATACAATGCTTTGTTACTGGCTGAAGATGCTTATGCCCTGGCTTTAGGCGGTATCTATGATGCCGCATTAATGCGACTTGATCAATGCCGAAAGCTTGGAGCAAATACTCCTGAAATTAATTTTTTTACGGCCCAGATTTTTGGATTAATGGGAAATAACGACCTTGCCGGTGAATTCTGGAAACCCTCTGCTAAAAATATCGCACCTGCCTGGATTTCATCAAGCTCGGACATACTGCTGCAAAAATACAGGTGTAAATTCCCGGTTTTGGCAACTAAAAACCGGGAACAACTCATAGCTGATTTTAAGCACGCCAATGAACTGTGTGCCCAAAATTTATATTTCCAGTCGATTGCCCTTTTTCATGATATTGTTAGCATTTATCCTGACGAATACCTGCCTTATGTAGGCTATAGCATTACTCTTGAAAAAGCAGGAGCCTACGGGAAATCAGTTCAATCCCTCGAAAAAGCCATCTCCTTAATCGGAAACAGCACGGAGGACAAAACAAAGAAACAATTACTTGAGAAGCGCCTTGCGACCCTTAAGCAAAATATGGTCTCAGAAAAACCCTTATCAGTGCCGGATTATGCGTTGCGAAAGGATACGGATGCCTCGCGCCCGCAAATGATGGCCTATGCCGGGGGCATGCTGGCACCCTCACTTACCAGCTTAAACTGCCGGATCGGGTATTTTGTATCAGGCGCCAGTAATGCGGCCCTCGACATTGGAATGCTGAAAACTGCTGAGACATCATACTCGAATATCGGTTTATCCATTTACAGCCAAAAAAACGGATTCGTCTCCGGGGCCGGCCTCCTGATGAACTCAGCAAGTGGAAATACAAATTTATCTTTTAAACTATCAGTAGGATACAGCAAAATGAATAAAACCCGCACCTCCAGCTTTGATATATTCGTGGATGTAAACAGGGGATTTAAAAAAGATGCAATAACCACTGCCCGCTTGTCGGTAGGTACAAGTTTTTATTTTGGAAAACGAAAATGAAACAACTGATAACCATATTATTTGCTTTATTGCTGGGCGCTCAACTAACTAATGCCCAGCCGTTAAAGAAGATTGAATCTTTCAGGGATAAGGTGTTGCCGCAATACGGAACTTATTTTAATCAGGCCCAACTCACCGAAAGCGGTCAACTGAAATTATCGGCCGCATCCGGCTATATTCAGTCGGCGGCTAACGATAAAAAAACAATCATGCAAAATATTGCCTCGGCATGGAGAGATTCGTTGGTTTTGGTACAATACGGGACGAAACATGAGTTGTGGAGATGGAACGGGACTACCGGCGATACCAGGCTTATAGATACATGGGATATGGCTTTGCCGGCAGTTGCAAATATGCCGGAAGCAAAACCCCAAAAAATGATTATGCATCCCTGGTTTTGTTATGTTGGCGGTCAGGTATCATTCGACAGCCAGAAATATGTAAACATCTCGTTAAACACCCGTTTAGGTTTTTTCCTTTTGAAGGACCGATGGGATTTCGCCACCTCCATTTCGGCAGGCCGGGCGGGAAGCGCTGAAGCAACAAGCACGGGCTGGTCGAACCTGGGAGTAATGAGCAGGGTACATTTCCCGTTAAAAAAATACAATATCAGCCCGAATATAGGAGGGGAATTAACGCTGGCATCGTTTGGTGACACCCAACCCGCTTTTACGCCATCACTCGTTTTAGGAGTCAGCTGGTTTGTAGGGATCGGACGCGTTGATATCGGGATTAAAATCGGGGATATTACTTCAGCTTCAGGCGGATATTCAATGTATCCCGGATTAAAAAACGTAAAATAACAAGCAGTTTTAAATTAAATGATCACAAAGTGAAAATTAAATTCCTGATCCCGACAATAATTCTTGTATGTAGTCTGCTGCTGATAGCAAACAGTTGCAGCAAAGAGGAAGAGCCCGCACCTACATTTAAAATAGGCCAGGAATATGGTGGTGGAATCATTTTTTATGTTGACAGTACCGGGCAGCATGGATTGATCTGTGCTTCCTATGACCAGGGAACTAACGTAACATGGAACAATGGCTTCAACTTAATTACCAATGCCACAGGAGCCGGTTTTGGAACCGGCAGGGCAAACACCGAAGCAATAGTAGCTGCACAGGGAGCAGGAACCTATGCGGCTCAAATTTGCAACGATCTCGACATTAATGGTTACAACGACTGGTATTTACCTTCGAAATCAGAGTGTTTTTACATGTACTTTAACCTGAAATTAATGAAGGATATCGGACATTTTTCTGATACCCTATACTGGAGTTCAACCGAAGCCAGCTTGAATAACGCATATTCCCAGTATGGAAACGATGGATATCCTCCAAACGGCGGTTATTATAAAAATACAACCCACTATGTGCGCGCTGTGAGGAGTTTTTAATCTCCATACTTTTTCTCGTAAACTGTTATCAGGCTTATTGTTTGTGAATAAGTATATCTCAAACAGTAACTTTTCTCTTTCACAATCAATTCCGGGTATGATGTAATTTTGGTTATATTTAGGGGGAATAAACTCCGATAATAATTATTAAGGGGTTATCATAATTTAAAATCGCAAAAATATGAAACCGATCATATCCCTGTTAATACTATCCATTGCATTATCCTGCAACGGAATGGCCCAGGTAAAAGTGTATAAAGGAACCTCTAGCTATACCAGCGATGTTATCTGCACTCTTTCGGATAGCAGGGTGTTTAAAAAAACATCAGGCTATACCTCCGACATAATTTGTACTGTAAAAGGCAATAGAATTTATAAGGGGATAAGTTCCTATACCAGCGATGTTATTTTTACAGTTACCGATGGAAAAGTATATAAAGGAATCTCCACTTATAACAGTGATATTACCATGACCATTAAGGATGGTAAAATATACAAAGGAACCTCAACCTATACCAGTGATGTTATAGCTACAATAAAAGACGGAAAGGTTTATACCGGAACCTCCAGTTATACCAGTGATATTGAATTTCATATCGATGGGTATGTCACCATCGAAGAATTTGCCGCTATTTGGTTTGCTGTAAAATACAATTATTGAATAACCATAGTAATTCCTGCTGAACCTGTTAACCTGATAGTTCAGAATGACAGGTATGCATGAAAGCGGCCAAATCCTGTTCCTATATCTTTTTCAGCGCTTCCAGCACTCTTTCGGGTGTAAACGGCATCTGGTATAACCTGGCACCGCATGCATCGAATATTGCATTGGCAACCACTGCGCCAACGGCAATAATAGCGGGTTCGCCCCCACCCTGTGGCGCCTGGTCCTGCCGGTCGAGTATTACCGTTTCTATTATGGGAAGCCACGAAAATCGCGGAATATCATAGGTATCGAAGCCGCGGTTTTTAATGTTTCCTCCTTCAAAAATCAGTTCTTCGGTAAAGGTGTATCCCAGGCCCATGGTAATGCAGCCTTCCATCTGAATGATAGCGCCTTCGGGGTTAACACACAGGCCCATATCCTGCGCACAGGCAATACGCACAACTTCCACTTTACCGCTTGTTTTATCGACCTTAACCTCCGCCATATGCGCTACCCAGGTTCCGGCATCGGTACCACAGGCAATGCCAATGCCTCTTCCGCTGGGAGCGGGTCCTGCTATATATCCGAATTTATTTGCCACAGCTTTCAGGCAGGCAATCATTTTATCGTCTTTAAGATTTTTCAGGCGGAATTCGAGCGGATCAATGCCGGCAGCAGCGGCCATAATGTCAATCTGCGATTCCCTGGCGAAGGTGTTTGTATTGGCATTGGGTGCGCGCCAGGCCCCGGTGGCAAAAGGATGCACAGGCGGTGAATCTTTCTTTCGCCGGTAATTAATGGTTCTGACATTTGGTACATCATAAATGGTTTCGGATCCCCTGCTGCCACCATAATAAATGTTGTATTCCCACAGTTTTATCAGGCCCGAAGAATCGATTCCCGATTTTATTTTAATTACTCCTGCAGGATGGAAATGATCGTAGAAAAACTCCTCGTCGCGGGTCCACATAAGCATAACAGGCTTACCTGATAATTTAGCAAGGCGGGCGGCTTCAACTCCCTGTTCATTGGCACTTTTACCGCCAAAACCACCTCCAACAAAAGGAGTGATAACCCGTACTTTTTCGAGATCGGATCCAAATACACTCACTAATTCATCCTGCAACCCGAAAGGCGATTGTGTTGATGCCCATACTGTAAGCTTTTCACCTTCGAAATGAGCCAGGGCTGTATGCGTTTCAATGGCAGCATGAGCCAGGTAAGGATCACGAAATTCGGTTTCAAATATTTTCTGCGAATCCTTGTTTCCGGACTTTAAGCTTCCTGACGAACTTATTTCTCTTTCCTCGGAGTCGGCTTTCAGGAACCAGTCGAAGATTGTACTTTCATTCACCGGCATTTCGTCGAACGAGTATTCGGCATTGATTTTTGCAAGAGCCTGGTCGGCCTTGTCGCGGTTTTCGTGAAGTACAGCTATAAAATCGCCATCGCGTACCACTTGTGTACCTTCAATTTTTTCGGCGCCGCTTACATCAACCGATGTAAGTTTAGCCCCGTGCGAAGGCGGGCGCAGAATGCGTGCAAAAACCATCCCCGGAAGGCTAAGGTCGCCGGTATACTTAGCCTGGCCGGTAACTTTAATGATTGAATCGGTACGGTTCATCGATTTCCCGACGTACCCGAACTGAGTGTAGTCCTCCACATCGGGTTTGGGATCCAGGTATTTTTCAATTCGTTTGCCTTTGGTGAGTTGGGCATAGCTTACTGAATTGCCTGCGTTTTTTGTGTCGGTTATAATTCCGTCCTTCGCCACAAGTTGAGAAACCGGAACTCCAAATTTTACTGATGCCAGATCGAGCAGCACTCCGCGTGCTTCGGCAGCGGCAGCCCGCATATTCGGGCCAAACGCCCTGGTTGAAAGCGAACCCCAGGTGCCCTGGTCCCAGGGACAGAGTTCGGTATCGCCCATCACCATTTTTACGCTGCCGAAAGGCACATTAAGTTCGTCGGCCATCATTTGTGCCAGCGAGGTAATAATACCCTGGCCCATTTCAATCTTGCCGGTAAAACAGCTTACGGTTCCGTCCTCCGAAATCAGAAGGAAAGCATTATAGTCTTCAGGCAGGCTTCTTCCCTCATCACGTGACAGACCGGGTATGCCGAAAGAACATCCCGGCATAAAAAAGATAAGTATTCCGCCACCTGCCAGTTTAATAAAATTTCTTCTTTTCATCCCCGGCACTTCAACAGCTGTATGTTTTCCGGAAGTTATATTATTTTTTTTCATTATTTTTTCCCTCCTTTCATTTCGTCAGCAGCAGTTTTAACAGCTTCAACAATCCGTACATGTGCCCCGCAGCGGCAAAGGTTATTCTCCATGCCTTCTTTTATTTCCTGTACGGATGGTGATGGATTTTTTATCAGCAATCCTGCTGCATTCATTATCATACCGGGCGTACAAAAACCACATTGTAAAGCGTCGTGATCAACAAATGCCTGCTGAACAGGGTGAAGCTTTCCATCCGTGGCAAGACCTTCGATGGTTACAATATTTTTGCCTGCAACATCGCCTACCGATAAAATACAGGAGCGTACAGGTTCCTTGTCGATAAGCACAGTACAGGAGCCGCAGAAGCCGATACCGCAACCGTATTTGGTACCCGTAAGCCCGAAGTGATTGCGTAACACCCATAAAAGAGTCTGGTTGGGATCGATAGTGACCTCGGTTTTTTTACCGTTTAACTGAAAAACAATAGTTTCTTCCATATAAAGAGGTTTTATTTTTTTGCACTCAAATTCTTTTCATTTGTTATCATGATAGATTCAATGCAGGCTTTTTACACCGGTAATAGATTAATCGAATCCAACTTATCAAAGATACAATATTAAAGTGGAAATTATTTTTCGCACTCACAGATTATTACAAGGTTCAAATCACAAAATATGTGAAAAACACAACTTTATATACGACATGGTACTTTACATGCGTTACTATGTCAACTACAATTTTAAAATATCAATATAAAATAAAACCAATCATGAGAAATGCAGCTATAGGGCAAAAACTACATATGCCTAAACACAACTCCAAATTGTTAACCGGTTCAACCACCGACAAATATGCCGTTGTGATGGACGACGGGAAAACCATTGTTTTTATCTCCGATAAAAGCAAGGAGGAAGAAACACGACTGAAATTCAAAATGCGCAATCAGACACTGAGTGTTAAATGATCTCCCGAAAATATTGGGCCGGGTAAAACAACCTGATTCAGCTGTGAAACGTGCAACACTGATTTTGTATCCTTATTAATCTTCCTTTTCGGGCTTACTCCAATCGACATGAAATTTACCTGCACTTAGCAGTATAGTATCTGTTTCGCTGCTTTTTTTGGTATTGTCATGATCGTGGGGGCCAGCATTAGCCAGCATGCCACCGCCAGCTTTGGTTAGCATTTTACGTTCGATGTTGGATTGTATTCCGGATCCCGACATGGTGGCCATAGCCCTTTTCTTATAATATACACCCCTTAGTGTAGCCTCAAAACTACCCTCTATAAAAGTTTTACCAACTTTATCAATAGTCAGGGTGCCGCTCAGCGATTCGCCATCGTGAAATGCATGGCCCAGGCCTTTGGTTTCTTCGGTATAATCAACAAGCACCCATACCAGGTCACGGTCAGCTTTCTTCCTCGATTTTGAATCAATGTCTTCTTCCGACAATATCGGGTAGGTGCCGGGTTTGAGGCTATCCGAAAAATAATACAGTTGTATCCACACCTGCACATCAGGACTAACCTGGAAGGATGCCAGGGCAAGGTATTCGAAACCGGAAATAGGGATTTTCATCCTGCGGGCTTCGGCTTTATACTCCTTGCCATCGACCGTACACGAAATGTAATTGGTAAAATCCTGGGCATGCAGCGAACTGCCAAAACCTAAAGCAATAAGTAACAAATAATAAAAAGTCTTTTTCATGGCTTGCGTATTTAATTTGTTTAAAATCAAAACAATTAACACAATCAAATAGTTTATTGAGGTTATGAATTTATCACTTTGCAGTATGATCCTGTAAATTTCTTCCGGTAATAAAATCGTTTTTGTATAGTACCTTTGGTAAACATTTAACCGTTATGTGGTGCAACCAATAGCATTGTTATTTGAACATGAAGAACGGGATCAGAAGCGATAAGTTTAAGTAGATTTTCCGACTGCTATTTTAACACTAATCTCAAAACACAAATGAATACAAATATCAAAGTAATACTTACAGGAGCCACCGGAATGATAGGTGAGGGAGTGCTGAAATCATGTTTGGAGCGTGCCGATGTTGAGCAGGTGCTGGTAATTGGCCGAAGATCGTGCGGGGTTAAAAACCCAAAACTCACTGAAATTATTCACGCTGACTTAAGCGATTTATCGGCCATTAAAAATCAGCTTACAGGTTTCGATGCATGCTTTTTTTGTGCAGGGGTATCATCGGCAGGCATGAAAGAAGCTGATTTTTACCGCCTGACTTATACCTTAACCATGCAGTTTGCACAAACACTAGCAAAGCTGAACACCGAAATGACGTTTTGTTATATATCGGGTGCCGGTACCGACAGTTCGGAAAAAGGACGCATGATGTGGGCAAGAGTAAAAGGCAAAACCGAAAACGACCTGATGAAGCTTCCTTTTAAACGGGTTTATAACTTCCGTCCGGGCGTGTTGCAACCTACCGAAGGAGCCAAAAACACGATTCGCTATTACAACTACTTTATGTGGTTGCTCCCGGTAATCAGGTCATTAGCACCAAACTACATCTGTTCTTTATCTGAATTCGGCAATGCCATGATTAACTCGGTTACGAAAGGATATGAGAAACAAGTTCTGGAAGTAAGGGATATTCTTGTGTTATCGAAGAAATAAAGCATGTTAACATATATTCATTAAATAATTTCACAGCTATGGCCAGCCGAAAAGATATCGATCACTACAAACAAAAAATCAAGGAAATTGCCGGCCGCGACACAATTATTCCCGGCATTCATAACTATTGCGACCGTTGGTGCGAGCGTTGTGCCTTTGTTTCACGCTGTACTGTCGGATTAACTGAAATTGAATTGGATAATCCTGACCTTGATGAGAAGAATAAGGAGTTCTGGGAGCATCTGTCGTTGACATTTCAGGCTACCTTTGAAATGATTGAGGAGCATGCACGCGAAATGGGTATCGATCTGAATGCGGATAAAACACCTTATGTTGAGCCTGTTCATCATACAAGCTCAGCCGAAAAACTGGCCCGGAAATATGGATTACGACTTCTCCCCTGGTTAACAAAGAACCAGGAACTGTTTGTTCAGAAAGCAGAAATGTTTTTAATGACAAATGAAAATAACCTGGTAACATTTCAGGATGCCATTGAGGTTATAAGATGGTATAGTTTGTTTATTTCCGTTAAAATACACCGGGCAACATTAACGCCATACGACTTTGATGACGAAGAGCTTGATGCCTACGACAAAAACGGCTCAGCAAAAATTGCACTTATAGCCATTAGCCGATCGCTCGAAGCATTTTCATTTTTATACCAGCATATTCCCGAACAGGAAGATGAAATCCTTCAATACCTGGCCGAACTCTCGCGGATTCAACGATTGCTGAACAAGGCTTTTCCTGTAGCAATGAATTTTAAACGACCGGGTTTTGATGACTAAATAACACATTTGAACAACTGCTTTCGAGACTTTCAGTGTTTTTTTCCGAAACTTTTTTTCTTCAATCGCGGTGCATTATTAAATTCCAGCTAATACCTTTGCAAAAAAAATCGTATGCGGATCCTGATAAAACTGTTGCTTCTCAGTTCAATGCCTTTGTTTTTTCTGTCGTGCAGTTCAAGTAAGTTAGCTACCGAAAAACCTGCCGAAAAATACAATACGTTTAATTTTCAACCTGTACCTTCAACCATTAGTCTGCCAATCGAACTTAAAGTATCGGCCATGGAAGCCTTGCTCAACCGGCAACTGAATGGCCTGATTTACGAAGATAACAGCCTCGACGACAATGGGGGCGATAATATTATGGTTAAGGCATGGAAAAAAGAAAATATAAAACTGGGATTCGAGAACGGACAATTTATTTACCGCGTGCCTTTGAAATTATGGATCAAAGCAGGCTGGAAAATCGAAAGATTCGGAATTTCCTTATCAGATTACCGCGAACTGAATGCGGAAATTGCACTTAAATTTCACACGGCTGTATATATAAATAAAGACTGGTCGGTAACAACTGTAACCACTTCCGACGGCTACGAGTGGCTCAGCAGGCCAACGCTTAAGTTAGGCCCCATTGAAGTGCCTATCACCTTTATAGCCGATTTGATTATAAAGTACAATACTTCAACCATCAATTCGGCCATTGATGCGGGCTTAGTGCAGAGTCTCGACTTAAAAACCACTGTTAAAGAAGCCTGGATCGAATTGCAAAAGCCCATGCTTTTATCTGAAGAATATGGCCTGTGGCTGCGTGTAAGCCCGGTATCTGTTTCGGCCCTGCCAATTACAGGTAGTAATGGTATAATAAAACATACCACTTCGATACAGGCAATAACTGAATGCTACACAGGTATAGAACCGCCCACCCGCATCAATCCTTTTCTTCCCGATCTGGAAATAGTAAATACTCTCGGTGATGAATTTCTGGCAAATGTGATTTCGTATATCCGCTACGATTACATCGATTCCATCACCCGCGATATTCTTGTAAATACATCCTACAATTTTGGCAAAAAAAAGATCACCATCACCGCTGTGTCAATTTATGGAAATGAGAACCAAATGATAATTGCCACCGATGTTATAGGAAGCATCAACGGAAAACTTTATTTTGCAGGAATGCCGATGTACAGGGCTTCCGATTCGAGTATAATACTCAACGATCTGAAGTTTTCGATACAGACAAAAAGCATATTATTAAAATCTGCTTCCTGGCTAGCCAACAGTGGAATTGAGAAGTTGATCGCGAAAAACATGTCGTACCCAATCGGCGCTGATATACGCGATACCTACGATTTAATGGTTGAAAGCCTCCATAAATATGAACTCGGCGAAGGCTTTTTTATCAGTGGCAACCTTTACGGAATAGAGGTGCAGCAACCCGTGCTGGCTCCGGCTGGAATAATTGCACCGGTAACCATTAATGGGAAGCTCAGGATAAGCATCGACGATTAATGCATTAACCCTGATTCCGAAAGGCTGATCTACTGATCTCAATTTCGGAAAAATACAGTAATTTTCTTAACCCATTTTGATTACAGCTATTCGAGGCTAAGCATCATAGTGGATGGTAACGAATGCAGATTTTATTACTTTTGTCGTAGTGAGGCATTAAACTATAACAACTTGTTTTTGTTAGCGCTGTTTTAACTTCTCATACACTCTTCCTTAGAATTCATTGCCTTTAATTCGTTAACAGATAATTAGCTGGAAAATAACGATAACCATATCATCCGTTCGCTCGATCAGGCAAGCTTCGAAATGCTTTTTAAAAGTCATTTTTCGGGATTGTGCTTTTTTGCGCAGAAATATGTTAAGGACTTTGAAACCTCGAAGGAAATAGTGCAGGATGCTTTTATCAGCCTTTGGGAAAAACGCGAAACCATCGATATGGACCGCCCGGTGAAATCGTATCTCACCATGATCATTCATAATAAATGTACCAATCACCTCAGGGATAACCGTAAATTTGACAGGTACATACTGGAAATCGAAAACCTGCTCGAAGTAACTGATTACGATGGCGCTGACAGTATGATTGAAGCTGAACTAAAAGCAAAAATCGATGCTTCCATAGGTGAACTACCTGAAAAATGCAGGGAAATTTTCGTGATGAACCGTTACGAAAACCTTAAATACCAGGAAATTGCCGATAAATTACAGATTTCGGTGAAAACCGTTGAAACTCAAATGTCGAAAGCATTACAGCATATGCGAAACAGGCTTACTGAATATATGTCGGTAATAATAACACTGATACTTGGCTTTTTTGGCAGGTGAGCATGATAAAAAACAAATGTTGAACTAAAAAAAAATCAAATCCCTATCAGGGTAAAACCACTTTGAAGTGTATTATTGACAGGAAAGAACCATGAACGACAACGCAACATATTACACCGACCTCATTACGAGGTACTTCTCCGGAGAAATCACGGAGCAGGAGTTGCGTTTGCTTTCCGACTGGATGAAAAGCGATTCGCAGAATGAAGCACTTTTCAGAGAATACCTTAAAACCTGGAACCTGATCGAGGAACAAAAAATCCATGCTTCGGTAAATACTGAGCAGGAATGGATTGCCCTGCAGGCAAAAATGGATGTTTCCGCTTCGGCAAATGAAACAGCACCTAAGGTTATTCCGCTCACTAAAAATAACGGCAACCGCAATTTCTCGTTCAGAAGTGTATGGAAAGTAGCCGCTACTGTTACAGTTCTTATTGCATCCACATTCATACTGTACTTTTATTTTTCGAAACCCGAAAATATTATTGTAACAGCCCAGGGCAAAAATACCGAAGTAGTGCTTCCTGATGGTTCGGAAGTTTCGTTACATGCCGGCTCGCAACTTACTTATCCTGAATCGTTTGCTTCAAACTCCAGGAAGGTTAACTTAAAGGGTGAAGCCTATTTTAAGGTTGCACACGATAATACCAAAGCGTTTATAGTTGCATCAGGCGATGCAAGAGTGGAAGTGCTTGGTACACAATTTAATGTAAATACGAATTCATCGGCAAATTCGATGGAAGTAGTACTTACTTCCGGAAAAGTATCCGTTTATTACAAGGCAAAACCGCAGGAAAATGTTATACTGATGCCGGGCGAAAAGGCTGAACTTATCGCTGATCAGAAACGGATACAGAAATCGGCCAATACCGATCAAAATTATATGGCATGGAAAACCCGTGTCCTGGTTTTTGATAATGAAACACTGGGGCAGGTGATCAATACACTACAAAATGTGTATCAAACACCAATTGAACTTTCGGATACCGGCTTGCTGGATTGCAGGGTTACAGCATCATTTAATGAGCAGTCGCTGCAGTCGGTTTTGCAGGTTATAAAGGAAACACTCGATTTGCAGATTGTACAAAAAGGCAATGCACTTGAGATTTCAGGAAAAGGGTGCAGATAATAATAAGGGGGGAAAATCACGATGCTTCGACCGGCTCTTTCGTACCTCGTGAATTTCCTTTTACTTAAACTAAAGAATTAAATTTCAATAATCGTCTACCTGTGTTTAAATACAGTAAAAGCATTTACCGTATACTCATTACTTGTCTGCTCACGCTTGCGGCTTCCATAGCTTTTGCCCAGAATCTGGATAAAAAAATCTCGTTGAATATACATGATCAGCCACTCGGCGAAGTGATAAAGCAGATCAGCGATAAAGGGAACATACTGTTTTCGTACAATCCGAAAAGCATTCCGGTGGATAAAAAAATTACGCTGCTTGCACGCAACACTCCCTTATCCGACATATTCGAGAAAGTATTTACCGCCAATGGAATAGCCTACACCCTTTCGGAAAAGCAGGTGATATTAAAACCTGCTAAAAATGAAATTCCTGAAAAACCGGAAACAGAACTACAGCAACTCCGTAAATACACTATCAGCGGTTACATCCGCGACAAAGCCACAGGCGAAGCCATAATCGGAGCCAATGTGTATGATATTGCATCCTTACAGGGAACTACCACCAATGCCTACGGCTTCTATTCATTAACGTTAAAGCAGGGCGAATACCGCATCACTAATTCTTTTATAGGATACCTGCCGGTAGCTAGGCAGGTTGATTTGTCGAAAAACATTGAAGCCACGGTGGAACTCGAACTTTCGCCTATCGAAATGCAGGAGGTTGAAATAACTACCGAAAATGGTGACGATTTTTTACCGCTGAATCAAACTGCTGAAATGAAGCTATCGCCGGCTGTTTTGAAACAGGTACCTGGTTTTGCGGGCAATGTCGACGTGCTAAAATCGATACAGAATGTTCCGGGAATTGTGACTTTCGGCGATGGTTCATCCTTTTATTACGTACGAGGTGGTAACAGCGACCAAAACCTTCTGCTGATTGACGAAGCACCCATATACAATCCTTCGCATCTGTTTGGTTTTTTTTCGGCCCTGGCTCCTGATGCCATAAAGGATGTAACAGTTTACAAAGGCGATTTCCCTGCTAATTATGGCGGAAGGCTATCGTCGGTGGTGGATGTTCGTGCACGTGAAGGCAACCTGAAACGTACCGGGTTTTCGGGCAACATCGGTTTGTTTACATCCGATTTTACTTTTGAAGGCCCTGTGGTTAAAGATAAAAGTTCGTTTATTATGGCAGCGCGAAAATCGAACCTGAAATGGCTGCAGTTGTCGAATGATCAGCGTACCAATAATTTTAATTTTTACGATTTTAATGTCAAATTCAACGCCCGTATCAATAAAAACAACCGGCTTTACCTCACCACTTTTACCGGCAACGATGTGTACGAAAGGTATAACAGTTCAAGTAATAATACTTTTGGCATCAGCTGGAAAAATGTAACCAGCACCTTACGATGGAATCATATTTTTAACAACAAGCTTTTTTCGAATACCACAGTTTATTTCAGCAACTACAATTATTTCCTTAATATCTCGAAAGAGCTGAGGAATTACTGGAATTCCTCTATTTCAAATGGTACGCTCAAAACTGATTTTTCGTGGTTCCTCAACCCATCAAATACCATTAAAACCGGTTTCGAGGTCAATGGTCATCAAAGCAATCCCGGAAATATTCATTTTTCGGATGCCGAAGTGCAGGCAAACCAGCCACATATTTCTGAATATCAATCGACTGAACTTGCTCTGTATGCCAGCAACGAACAGCAGATCGGGACGAAATTAATGGCCCGTTACGGTGTGCGCCTGTCGCGATGGAACGATTTAGGACCCACTTCAGTTTACTTTTTTGATGCCAATCATAAGGTTATTGATACCATTGATGTAGCAGCAAAAACTATTTATAAAAGCTTCCTGAGTTTCGAACCACGCATAAACCTGAAATATGCCCTTGGCGAAAACGCTTCGGTTCATGTAAATTACAGCCGCAATGTGCAGCATTTGCAGGTATTATCCAATTCAACCAGCCCGTTTACCTCGCTCGAAGTATGGGTGCCGAGCGGTCCTAATATTAAGCCACAAAAGTCGGATCAGTTTTCATTGGGATATTTCAGCCGGATTTTCAGCCGGACATTCGATTTTTCGGTTGAAGCTTTTTACAAACTGCTTCACAACCAGATCGACTATAAGGATCATGCCAACATGCTTTTTAACCCACTGATAGAAGGTGAGTTGCGATTTGGCAAAGGCCGATCGTATGGCATAGAGACCTTGCTGCGCAAAAGTAAGGGCAAGCTCACCGGTTGGATGGGCTATACTTATTCGCGCGCTTATAAAACAATTAACGATGTGAACAATGGGAATGAGTTTGCCTCATCATGGGACAGGCCGCATAATTTTTGTTTTACCTTAGCTTACGCCGGTAGCAAGCGCTGGAGCTTTTCGTCGCATTGGATGTACCTTAGCGGTTCACCGTTTACATCGCCCACCGGGTTTTATTACGTTAACGGATATTCCATTCCGCTGTACGGCGAAAAAAATAACACCCGCTATCCGCCCTACCACCGCCTCGACCTTTCGGCTTCGCTGGCACTCAGCAAACCTGAAAAGCGGTTCCAGCATAATTTAATGCTTACCATTTACAATGCATACGGGCGGCACAATCCATTCGCCCTAAACTTCAACAAAATAATGGACGATAATGGAAATATCGTTATCCCGGTAAACCTGGAGGGCGATGTAGAGTATATTTCAACTTCTGTATCTGTTGCAGGTGCTATTCCATCCTTAAATTACACATTCCGTTTCTGATGCAAAAACTGTTGGCATATATTATTCTACTCTTGTTGCTCACATCGTGTGAAGAGCAAGCGGACTGGGATTTGCCGGCAGGAAGCAACGATGTGGTGGTTGTTGACGGCATTATCACCAACGAGCTTAAAGTGCAAAGTATAAGCCTTTCGGAACCTGTAACCTCGCTGAATGAAAAACCACGACCGGTAAGCGGGGCTACGGTGCTGATTTCATCGAATCTCCAGGTTTATAGTTTTCACGAAGATGCCTTAAATCCGGGCACTTATGTGTCGGATAAGGCTTTTAGCGGTATTAAAAACCGGACTTATTCATTACTGATCACTATCGCAGGTAAGGTTTTCAGCTCAAAGGCAGTATTGGAACCTCCCCAGGAATTTATATTTTTACGGTATGCGAAAAGCGGTAACAACTATCGCATCACCTGGGTGGCAAGTCAATACAACCCTGTGCGGTCAGCGATGTACGAAATATTATTCGATTGGTCGGATGCACCGGGATATACCGCTGCAAATCCTGATACCTGCAAGGCAAAACTTTATTTTTACACCCTTCCTACCATCGATGTAAGTGAAGTTCTGCCTCCGGTTCTCGATAAGTTTACTTTCCCAGCAGGTACATTAATAACCGAACGCAGGTATTCGCTCACCGATGAACATGCTGCATTTATAAGGGCTGTGCTGCTCGAAACCACATGGCAGGGAGGGTTTTTCAATACTGCAACTGCTAACGTACCCACAAACCTGAGTACAGGGGCCATTGGCTTTTTCGGAGCTTGCGGAGTGGTAGAAAAAAAGGAAATTGTAAAATAAAAGCATGAATTGATGCGTTATTATTTCTTTCATTTTCAAATGATTACAAAATAATTCAAAAATAATTCAAATCCGCATCAGGGTAAAAACAAAGTTGAGTGTATAATAATTGTAAACAGTTAATCACTCATTCAAAATAACACTAACAACTAAAGCTATGAAAACGAAAAATCTGATTCACCTGGCAGTAATTCTTGTCACCTCAATTTCACTCACATTTACTTCCTGTCAAAAGGACGATCTCGAACAGGGAAAAGCTGATCCTTCATCACTTGTACAACTAACAGCCGATGAAAATAATGTTGAAGGAATTATGGACGATGCCGAAACCGATATTGCAACAATTATGTCGGGCAACAGCGGAGGTCTTAAATCAACCGACTGGCTGCCTTGCAACGCAAATGTCGATTCACTTAATGTGATAAACGACACTATTACCATTTACATCACTTATCATGGCCTCAACTGTAACGGAACTCTCAACCGTACCGGTAAAATTGAAATCAAGAAAAAGGTTGGCACACACTGGATTCAGCCCGGTACTGCCGTTATTTACAAATTCATTAATTTTACTGTAACACGGGTTGCTACCAACCGTTCGGTAACACTCAACGGAAGCAAAACATTTGTTAATGTAAACGGCGGATACCGCTGGCAGGTTGGAACTGCAATCGACTCGTATGTTGAAAGAACCAGTGGCACCATGCTGGCCAGTTTCGACAATGGCACAAGCCAAACCTGGAGCGTTGCCCGTCAGACTACTTTCACTGGCACACCCACACAATTTGTTCTTACCATCGATGGATTCGGAACAAGCGGCGACTATCAGAACCTGGTAGTATGGGGAACCAACAGGCAGGGTGAAGAATTTTTCACACAAATCACTCAATCGGTAGTTTGCCGCCAGGCCTGCGACTGGAATCCTGTTTCAGGAATAAAAATTCACCAGATTCCTTCGGGCGACAAGAGTGCTACAATTACTTTCGGCTACGACAGCAATAACCAGCCTATTACAGGCGACGAATGCCCGACCCGCTACCGTATCGACTGGCAATGGAACAACCAATCAGGTACAAGCTTTATTGATTTATAATTCACTTGTATTAACTCAATACTATTAATGAAAAGCCGATCCGAAAGGGTTGGCTTTTCTCTTTTTATTAAATTGTTAAGGTAACAGAATCGTAATCTGAATTATGATACTTACTGTTTTTAGTATTCCTTTTCAAGCACAGAATCCCACATTATTCATATCAAATTCCAGTTTGAATTATAAATTTTTCCATAGCAGAATAAAGGCATTGATTGAATCCTGATCTTTTACAAATTTAAGAGTTGCACTTCTGCCACTAATACGACTTTTATAACACTGGAATCATTGTGTGAAATAGCCTCAGTTTTCCCAGAGATTTATTTTTTATTCGACATATAAATAATGAACAAAATATTTCCATTTACGTTATTGTTTTTTATTAAATAATAATCACTCATAGCCAATAGCAGCGTTATATATATTCGAAGGTAATTCGATAATATTCCTGCTAATGAGAGAATTATACTATGCCCTATTTTACATTGATATTTATTTTTTTTAATGCTTGCCATTTATTAAACGGGAAGATTGAACAATTAACGTAAATAGTAGCTTTCTAAATAAAATTTTATCAAATACCTGAATACTTTGCACAAAATACAATTCCTGTTGGTTATTAAAAACAGGGAAATGACTATTGCAATGGAGACCAGAAACCACATAAAACGGGGCGTTACCGAAAAGCCATACGAGTAGGCAATTTAATCCTTATCAACATGAGAAAAACATCTACACTGATAGCATTACTCATTCCCCTAACCACATTGTTTGCCCAACCTGTTATTAACAGTACAGACTTACATACGGGATTGAGTTTTAATCTGTATTCACTAAGCAATGTTAATACAGCCAACCTGGCAACTTCCGGTGCAAATATTACCTGGGATGTAAGCGCAACAACTGCAACCCTGGCAGGAACAGTCGATTTCCTGGAGATGTCGGCTACTCCCTACGCTATTGAATATCCGGCTGCTAATTTCGCAATGAAATTTACCGTGGGTGGCTCATCTCAATACAGCCTTTTTAATCTTTCGAATACAGTACTTGAAGAAGTGGCTAATAACGTAGGTTCTGCCAGCCCTGTTTCTTTTACGAATTACAGAACTTCGCTGGTTTTCCCTTTCACTTTTGGATTATCAAATACGGATACCTATCAGAAGAGCACCCAAAATGTGAAAACAATTCTGAACACATACGACTCGTACGGAACATTTATTACAAGTACAAAAACATACAGCAATGTGGTAAGGATTTTAATTGAGGACGATGGTAACCAATCCATTAACTGGTGGAACACCGCTCCTCTGCATCCTTTATTCCAGGCAAGCAGCGGTGGATTTATCTTATGGGAACTTACGGCAAACACCACAGGTGTTTCGGAGCCTGTCAGAAACCCTTTATTCGATCTGTATCCCAATCCGGCAAATGATCAGCTGAATATTATTAACAAAGAACTGATTTCGAAGATTGAAGTTTATGATATTGCAGGAAAGTTGCAGTTTTCAAGCACAAAATCACCTCTTGATATTCGGAACCTGAAGAAAGGAACCTACTTTTTAAAAGCATATTCTGCAAAAGGAATTGTTTCTCAGAAATTTATCAAAGAATAATTAACTGGAGCGAATTTTATCAGCCCTGGCAGCACTTTGCTGTCGAGGGCTGATTTTCACAGTATTATTTAAAGGATGACCGATGACTTCTTCAACCGCTGCCAATGATTCTGCGCCTACAGGCAAAGGTCTCAAATTTTTAGCTGATAAGGCAAAATACAACCAATAATATATCTTATTCTCTTTGAGTAAGTTAAAGCTATCAATAAAAAGACTACCTTTGCCGCAATTACTGACCTTCGCAATCTAAGACCAGCGAACAGGGGATCAACCCTATAAATATTGCCTGATAAAACTAAAAGGGCATTAAATTTGGGAATAGCTTATTCCCAACTTCAAATCATACGAACTTTACTTTGCGATAAATACCCGGGGACACTTGTCAGTTCCCGCAATTAATAATTCATACTAGAACAAAATATGCAATTTACCTCATTAAACATTATTGAACCCATTTTACGAGCTGTACAAGAAGAAGGCTATACCATCCCAACACCCATACAGGCAGAATCAATACCCATTATCTTACAAGGCACCGACCTTATTGGCAGTGCCCAGACAGGCACAGGAAAAACGGCAGCATTTGCCATCCCTATCCTGCAATTGCTGAGCGCCAACAAGGCTTACGACAGGAAACGGAAAATCCGCAGCCTTATAGTTACACCTACACGTGAACTGGCCATACAGATTGGCGAAAGCTTTAACGCTTACGGCCGCCACACAGGATTAACAAACACTGTTATTTTCGGGGGCGTTAATCAAAACCCTCAAACTTCGGCGCTTGTGCGCGGTGTCGATATTGTTGTTGCCACACCGGGGCGCTTGCTCGACCTTATCAACCAGGGATTTTTAAATCTTCGCGATGTGGAAATCCTGGTTCTCGACGAAGCCGATCGTATGCTCGATATGGGTTTTATACACGATGTAAAAAAAATACTTGCCCTTGTTCCTAAAAAGAAACAATCGCTTTTATTTTCGGCAACCATGCCACCCGAAATTGTAAAACTGGCCGCCAGTATTCTGCAAAACCCATCGAGAGTTTCGGTTACACCGGTATCATCAACGGTTGATATTATAAAACAATACATTTACTTTGTTGACAAAGGGAACAAAAACGCTTTACTGGTTGATATTTTAAAAGATCAGTCTATAAAAACTGCGCTCGTTTTCACACGTACAAAACACGGTGCCGATAAGGTGGTGAAAATACTGTTAAAGAATAATATACGCGCCGAAGCCATACATGGCAACAAAGCTCAGAATGCCCGCCAACGTGCCTTAACAAATTTCAAAGCACAAACCACCCGGGTGCTGGTTGCAACCGATATAGCAGCACGCGGTATTGATGTGGACGACCTGGAGTATGTTATCAATTTCGAAATGTCGAATATAGCCGAAACCTACGTTCACCGTATTGGTCGTACCGGGAGAGCCGGCGCCAAAGGAACCGCCATATCGTTTTGCGATGCCGAGGAAAAAGCATACCTCCGCGATATCGAAAAACTGATTTCGAAACGGATCCCGATTATCGATAACCATCCTTTCCCATTAATGGATCATAACCCGGTAAAAGCGCCGAAGCAACAAAGAGGACAAAGAGGAAACTCTGGCCATGCCGGTCCGAAACCTGCCGTTAAAAGTACGGCGCGAAGATGGCATGCCAACCCTAAAAGTGCCTGGTAGCCGTTTCAACAAACAGATAAAAATAGTTATAAAGAAAAAGCCCTGTAGTGAACAACTCAGGGCTATTTTTTTTATGCGCTCCCTTCTCTTCAGGCATTAGCAGGAGGCGATTTATCAATAAAATACCCCCTCGTTCGCGCGCGTCTTATTTCCTGACGCATGCGGGCAGGGATTATCATTATCGTTCAGCCCGTAATTATGCCGGAATAGATGCACCGATGACAAAATTTTTGAAAGCCAACAATTTTATAGTTGATAAAGCAGATAGTACCGGCACGCGTCAGAAAATAAGACGCGCGCCAGCAGTGGTAAACGAAAACAAAAAATAATCGGAAAACTAAAGCCTTGTAGTGAACAACTGAGGGCTTTTTTTTGTTGCTCTCCCTTCGCGTTCAGGTATTAGCAGAAGGCAATTTATTAATAAAATATTCTGTTTGAAATAAAAGTTACATTTGGTACGTTGTAATATGATATGATTATAGATATGCCAGAGAAATTAAGAGCGCGGGAGGATTATTAATTCATAAAATTAAGAGTGAGGAACGTGTATAAATAATGAAAAGACTGAGAGTCTGTTTAAAATTATTTTTTTAAAATTCCTAATGAGTGAGGGGAGACAAGGCGAGGGGTGAAAGGCGATAATATCTTAGGAAATTTGATTTTAAATTGATGATTCTTCCGTCTTCTGACCTTTACTTACTTAACTAAGGGAATTTAGTAAATTTAAAAAGTGACTGATACTATTAAAAGCTTATACATAATACCAATGCCAAAATTCGATAATTAAGAGCAAAAGGGGAAACTAACCTAACACAATTAAAAATGACACTCAAAAAAATAATAACCGCTCTTTTCCTGATTTTTATTACACAGCTTTCGTTCGCCCAATCAAAAGCAAAAATACAAGTATATATTGAGTGTTCGCGAACCTGGCTCTGCGATTTTGATTATTTGCGAAGCGAGTTAGGCATGGTTGATTTTGTGCGCGACCGTTTTATTGCCGATGTACACGTGCAGGTAAACACACAATTTACCAGTTCGGGCAGCGAGCAAAACACAATTGTATTTAAAGGCCAGAATACTTTTTTAAACCAGGACGATACACTTACATATTTTAATGCATCCACCCTGAGCGATGATGATAAACGAAAAAAAATGGCGCAAAGCGTAACCCTGGGTTTGATAAAATATATTTCGCATACCGATGCTGCCAATAATATCGTAATCACTTACAACAAGCCTGCCAACAACGATTCCTTGAGCCTGCAGAAACTAAAGGATCCATGGAATTACTGGATAATGAGCCTGGGTGCAAACGGTTTTTTTGATGGCGATGCCAACTATAAATCGCAAAGCATTTACAGTTTTATTAACGCTGACCGGGAAACCGAAAAAACAAAAACAAACATTGGCTTATCGTATAATTACCGTAGAAACGAGTTTATTGTTTCCGACACAGAAACAGTAGTAAAGGAAAATCCACAACTCAATGGTTACGTAAATTTTGTCGAAAAAATAAATGAGCATTGGGGCTACGGTGTATTTGCCTCGTATGCAAAAAGCGAGTTTTCGAACTACGATACCCGGCTGCGGCTGATGCCTAAAATTGAATACGATGTATTTAAGTATAAGGATTTTAACAGTCAACGCCTGGTATTTACCTATGGACTGGGTGTACAATACAATAATTACAGGGATACCACCATATTTTATAAAACAGAAGAAACTTTGCTGATGCAGGATGTGGGAATAATAAGTTCGTTCACCAAACCATGGGGAAGCATTAATGTGGGCGCATTTTACGACAGCTACCTGCACGACCTTAGTAAATATTCCCTATCCTTTTCCGGTTCGGTAAACTGGAATATTTTTAAGGGATTTAAATTTGCCGTTGGTGGCAGTTACGATATTACCCACAACCTGATTCAGCTTTCGAAGCAGGGAGCTACGCGCGACGAAGTGCTGTTACAGCAAAGGCAACTTAACAGCCAGTACAATTATTTTTTCGGAGTCGGATTAAGTTACCAGTTTGGCAGCAAGTTCAACAACTATATCAATCCTGCATTTAAAGGTTTAAGCTGGAATCTGAACTTTTAAGTTCCTGGCTCTGAAATTAAACAAATAGGATATTGCCTTTTTTTTGCGCGACAGTGCGGGGATTTAATCGCAAACCCTGTTCACGACTTATTTCCAGACTCATGCGGACAAGTGATTTCTAAAAAACACAATATTGAACCGAAACCGCTATATATATTTACTTTTACTGGCCTTTACCATAGCTGCCGGGCTGGCATCGCGGCATTTTCACGGTATTTTGCCTCAGTGGGTACACTTATATTCGGGCGATACGTTTTGGGCCTTGATGGTGTTTCTGCTGTTTGGCTTTATTTTTCAGAAAAAAAGCACAGTATGGGTAGCCCTAACCGCAATCATATTTTCGTATGGTATCGAAATAAGCCAGTTATATCATGCACCCTGGATTGATGCCCTGCGCGCCAATCGCATCGGAGGATTGATACTTGGTTTCGGTTTTTTGTGGAGCGATTTGGTTTGTTACACTGTAGGAGTTGGTTTTGGGTATATGATGGAAAAGGTGGTTTTAAAAAGGGGGGATTTATAGGCGGGTATTGGCTGTTGTCACAATTGCTTTGAATTAAAAATCATTGCTTTTTAATCGAAATAAAAGGTATATTTGGGGGAGTGAAATATGGTTATTCGTTAATTTTAATATAAGAAGGGTTTTGCGATGAAAGTATGATATTATTATTGATGTGGCAGAGTTAATGCCATTGCATAAAAAATTATACTAACATGAATTAGCCATGATTGGTAAACACCAACCGCAGATGATATTAAACTTCACATGGAGAGCCTTTAGCTCATGAACACTGATTAAAACAAGCAAGATGTTAGTAATTACATCTGTCCCATAAAAAATAAATAATAACAGATGAAAGCAAAATTATTTTTTTCACTATTTAGTATTTCGACAATTGTTTTTGGACAGGTTCCGGACTGGGAATGGGCCAAAAGCGGAGTCGGGGAACAAAGTAAAGGCTATTGCACAGCGGCTGACAAGTATGGAAATGTTTATGCAACTGGCAGCTTTTTTGGTGACACTATAAACCTTGGAGGTATTACACTTGTCAATCCGAATTCATTACCTGGAAGTATGTTTCTTGCAAAATATAATTCAAATGGCATTATAAAGTGGGCCAGAATAGCATATAGCTGCCCGAATGCAAATATCCACGCTTCAGGAATGGCAACTGACACAACAGGCAATATTTATATGACCGGGACCTATGGTGGGACTTACGCTGTATTTGAAGATGATTCAATTCAAAACACAGGCTTTGAGAATAACAGCTTCTATGTAAAATACGACACATCAGGGAATATGCTATGGGTAAAAAACATCAACGGTAATAGAAATGATGTAACCAAATCCATCACTACAGATAAAAGTGGCAATATCTACCTCACGGGATATTTTGAGAGCGATACACTTTCATTAGGCAATATAAAACTTGTGAATGCTTTCGTCAATTTCGGAAGTCCGAACACTTTTATTTGCAAAATCAATGCCCAGGGGCAGGCACTTTGGGTGAAAAAAGGTGTTACAAACGACTGGAGTGGCTATTCACAAGGAAACAGTATAACAACAGATCCTAATGGCAATGTTTATGTTACCGGTTCATACTCCGGCAACACTCTTACATTTGATAGTATTATAATATCATCTCCCAATCAGTATTATAAAGATGTTTTCGTTGTCGGGTTGAACAGTAATGGGCAAGCTATATGGGCAAAGAGTGCAGGCGGCACAGCCAATGACGTGGGCAATTGCATCACGGCTGACGGTTCAGGGAATATTTTTATAATGGGTATATTCCAAAGTCAGTCTGTTACATTTGATAGTTGTACTTTGAATTTAACCAGTTCAATGAACAACTTTCTTTTTAAACTTGATAACACAGGTAATGCCCTATGGGCAAGAAAATTCGGGCAAGATAATCTTGAAACAGGAACGGACATGACACATGATCCTTCTGGAAATATTTTCATCACCGGCAATTACGAATCTGATACGATCACTTTCGGGAATCAAATGTTAACAAAATCTGGTGGGAATAACTTTTTTGTGGTAAAATATAATACATCCGGAGATCCGGAATGGGTAAGCAGCACAGGAAAAGCACCTCACGGAATTTACTTTTATAACAATGCGAATGGTATCTGCATGAATTATCCTGGCAATATTTATGTTGCAGGTTCTATTAAGGGAATAAAGGTGCCATTTGGACCTGATTCTTTATCCAGCACGATTTTTGAAGATTTCTTCATTGCAAAATTATCCTTTGTAAGTATCAGTCCTTCTTCTGCTGTTTTATGTTCGGGCCATTCAATTCAGTTAACAGCAAACGGGGCAACAACTTATACCTGGTCACCATCAACCGGCTTATCAAACACTACCGGCGACGCAGTTATTGCGTCGCCCGCATCTTCTATCACCTATATAGTAACTGGAATTAAAAATGGGGATATTTCCCATTCTACTGCAACAATTACCGTGAAGCCTTCACTACCTACGCCCATAATATCTAAGAGCGATTCATTACTCATTTCGAGTAATTATTTCACGAATCAATGGTATTTAAATGGCACTGTCATACCTGGTGCGACCAAGCAGACTTATCATTTTATACAAAACGGCAATTATATGGTTTGTGCAACAAATTACAATGATTGTACTTCATGTTCAGCACCATATATAATAACTAGTCTCGGAATCGCAGATGGTATTACTAAAAACCGTATTTCAATTTCACCTAATCCCAATACTGGCAATTTTAATATAGCCTCAGATAAACATATTCTGAGTATTGAAATAATAAATATGCTTGATCAGGAGATTTACAGATCGGCTATTAATTCCAATTCTGCTCAAATATCATTGCCCAAGGTACATCCGGGGATACATTTTGTCCGGTTGTACCTTGAAGGTGATGTACATCACACAGAAAAGATTATTATTGTAAATTAAATAATGATAGCATCCTCATTAACAGCACCTTGCATGTGCAAGTCCATCGCCCTGGCTGGCGCGCATTTGTCCCTCTTGCCTAAATTCCTTCGCTCCTTAGACAAAATACCAGCAAAGAATTGGTATTCAGGTAAAAGATATATGCCCGGATTTACCCTGTTTTTGTCCGGAAATTAAATTTATAAATTATTTCAGTTTATAAACCAAATAGTCAGGCCTATACTTATTCACAGCAACTAATAATATCAGTTAACAATGGCTGCTTTTTATCCTTTGATCCATCAGACATATTCATATTCTTTTATTTTGTAGATTTGAGGCAGGTAACCTACTATTAACTATTTAACTTACACCCTTATGAAAGCACTCAAATTAATTTCATTATTTCTGTTTCTGAGCGTTCAATTATTCAGTCAAGGTTTATATAACCTTCGCGGCGACTGGAACCACGACGGTAATGGCAGCAAAACAAAACTTGTTGTTTCCGAACAGAACGGCAACAAATTCTCGGGTACCATGCACGGAAATCCCCTGATAAACGGAGAAATCAACGGGAATACAGTAACATTTACCCGGAACATCAGCCAGCGACAGGATTACACCGGAACAATCACCGTAGACAATAACGGCACAGTGCGGATGAGCGGCACTTTTACTCAACTGGGTACAAAAACGATATACAAATGGCGCTCGGAAAAAATTGAAAAAACCGCACAACCAACTCCAAGCCCGGCCACCGATGGCATTTACAACCTGCGCGGCGACTGGAACCATGACGGTAATGGCAGCAAAACAAAACTTGTTGTTTCCAAGCAGAACGGCAACAAATTCTCGGGGACCATGCACGGAAATCCCCTGATCAACGGAGAAATCAACGGGAATACAGTAACATTCACCCGGAACATCAGCCAGCGGCAGGATTACACCGGAACCATCACCGTCGCCAATGACGGCAGAGTACGGATGAGTGGCACTTTTACTCAACTAGGCACAAAAACGGTATACAAATGGCACTCTGAAAAAATTGAAAAAACCGCACAACCAACTCTAAGCACGGCCACCGATGGCATTTTCAACTTACGCGGCGACTGGAACCACGACGGTAATGGCAGCAAAACAAAACTTGTTGTTTCCACGCAAAACGGCAACAAATTCTCGGGTACCATGCACGGAAATCCCTTGATAAACGGAGAAATCAATGGGAATAAAGTAACATTCACCAGGAACATCAGCCAGCGGCAGGATTATACCGGAACCATCACAGTAGACAAGGACGGCTCAGTGCGGATGAGTGGCACTTTTACTCAACTAGGCACAAAAACGGTATACAAATGGCACTCGGAAAAAATTGAAAAAACCGCACAACCAACTCCAAGCCCGGCCACCGATGGCATTTACAACCTGCGCGGCGACTGGAACCATGACGGTAATGGCAGCAAAACAAAACTTGTTGTTTCCAAGCAAAACGGCAACAAATTCTCGGGTACCATGCACGGAAATCCCCTGATAAACGGAGAAATCAACGGGAATAAAGTAACATTCACCCGAAACATTAGCCAGCGGCAGGATTATACCGGAACCATTACCGTAGACAATGACGGCACAGTGCGGATGAGCGGCACTTTTACTCAACTAGGCACAAAAACGGTATACAAATGGCACTCTGAAAAAATTGAATAATCCCCTCGCGTACGTCTTCCTTCCGAAGCGTGCAACCATTACCGGCCCTGGTTGGCGCGCGTTTGTCCCTCTTGCATAATTGCCCGTTCGCGCGCGTCTTATTTTCATACGCGTGCGGGGGTCAAAAACCAATTTTTCAATTTATAATTGATGTAACAAATGTCGGAACGATATAAAGTATTCGACGCTGAATCACCTTGATTTTATCACATTTACACTAATTGAAAGGCTTCACTTATTTGATATTCAGGAGTTCACAGCAATAATTGTTGATTCGCTTAAATTTTATGTTCAATTTCATAAAAAGGCTATAAAAATTAGTTTTTTTTTATATTTGTATAGGATTGAACCGTATAAAAGGTAATTGAGGACATTGACGGCACAAAATTATGATGAAGACTTCTTGAAGAAATAAATTTTCTTTTATCACATTGGAATCTTTGGAGAGTTGGTGGAGTATGAATTTTTTGTGCTTAAATTAAAAACTATTTAAAACTACCTGGCTGAGGATAGCATACTTCGAAAAAGGCTGACTCAATTTAAAAGCTTTTAACTGGTTTTTTGTGTTTATCCGTTCAAATCCATTATTATGTGCTTTAAATACAGGTAGATATAAAAACGCTTGAGTGTAAAATCGGTAAATTATCAATCCATATTTATTGAATTATGCATCCTGGTAATAAAAACTATGGAATTACTCATTGGTCACAGAGCAGGAACCGGGAGTTCTGGAGGAGAAGGAACATCTGAGATAATAAACAGAATTGGGTGTTAGGATTGTTTGCTGTTGGACCATCCGGATAGAAAGTGATTGTATCCCTAAGAGCGACAGGAAAAACTATCTATTGATAACTGGAGAAAAACTTACTTTTCATTTTTAAATAAGGTTTATTGGATTAAATTTAAGTTTTACTCCTTACAATGCTAATTAGAGGTTAACGCGAACATACCTGATGTTTCATAAACCTGATACTGAATAATATGCTCAGGTTTACAGCCAATTATTACTGACAGTGATTGAATGCAATCATGGCTGTTTAATGTAATTTCTCAGTATTGCCCTATTCATATGAAAACTTCAGGCAGCACACCTAAGCGGTTGTACCATAATTATGAAAACAATCAGAAAAACCAACCACCTTATGTGAAAAAAGGTAAAAGTGGAGTCCGGAAACCACATTAAAACGGGGCGAAACCGAAAAGCCTTATGAGTAGGTAAAATTAATCGGGAGGTTAATTTACGAATTAGCTTTGGTTAATATAAATCAGCAACCCAACTCATGCAACCGATCAATTTGGTGTTTCCCAACTATATAATTCGCATAAAATACTAACAAATAAAAATAAATCAAGAAACTATGAAAAGAATATATGTATTAACATCAACCTTCATTCTGGCATTTTCACTTACCATTTTCAGCCAGGGAAATTCAAACAAAGTAATAAAAAATGGGCTTGTGGCTTATTATCAGTTTGATGGAGATTTCAGTGATCATTCAGGTAACGGATACCATGCCACAAACATGGGGGCAGGTTTTACTTCCGGAAGGAACGGGCAGGCAAACACAGCCCTGTTGTTAAACGGCAGCAATTCCGGAGTCAGGCTCGATAACGGTTATCCGAAAATATTCGGTGGAAGTTTGACCATTTCGGCCTGGGTTTATTTTAATGACGATAACAGGGCAATAATATTTGGTAGTTATGATACTCCAAATAATTTTAGTATCGAGAAACATACCGGCAAGCGCTTACGACTTTGGTGGAACAACGGTCAACGCGATTTTTATTCGCCCACGGGTGCAGTTTCCTTGAAAACATGGCATTTGGTAAGTTTTGTCAGGGATAAAGCAAAAGATAAGTTTTACATTTACGTGGATGGCAAGGAAGTTGCAAATTTTTCAGGCACAGGGACTGATGTAATTCCGGCCGGACCGTTTTATATCGGCAGAGACGTACGAACCGGATCAACAGTAATGAATGGACGCATTGACGATTTACAGATAAACAACCGGGCTTTGAGCAGTATTGAAATTAGTTCACTTTACAGCCCGGCCAGCGTACCCACTGACGATACTCAGGCAGTGATAAAGAATGGCCTGGCATCGCACTATACATTCGACGGAGATTTCAACGATTATTCGGGTAACGGATTTCATACCACAAACATAGGAGCAAGTTTTACTTCCGGAAGGAACGGGCAGGCAAACACAGCCCTGTTGTTAAACGGCAGCAATTCCGGAGTCAGGCTCGATAAAGGGTATCCGAAAATATTCGGTGGAAGTTTAACCATTTCGGCCTGGGTTTATTTTAATGACGATAACAGGGCCATTATATTTGGCAGTTATGATACTCCATATAATTTTAGTGTCGAGAAACATACCGGTAAGCGCTTACGACTTTGGTGGAATAACGGTCAACGCGATTTTTATTCGCCCACAGGTGCAGTTTCCTTGAAAACATGGCATTTGGTTAGCTTTGTCAGGGATAAAGCAAAAGATAAGTTTTACATTTACGTGGATGGCAAAGAAGTTGCAAATTTTTCAGGCACAGGGACTGATGTAATTCCGGCCGGACCGTTTTATATCGGCAGAGACGTACGAACCGGATCAACAGTAATGAATGGACGTATTGACGATGTTCAGATTTATAACCGGGCTTTGTCGGGCCAGGAAATCCGGTCATTGTACAGTAATTAAATCTCCGGTTTTGATTGTATTAAGCATATCGTAAAGGGAATTGTTTGTACACTTTTACCCTGAATAAAGGCACAACCATAAAATACTGATTGTACGAAGAGTATATTGATTTGCTCCGTTCGCACGCGTCTTCCTTCTGACGCGTGCGGGCAAAAGGCTATTAGTATAGCTCAGCCCGTAATTATGCAGGATCAGATGCACCGCTTGAACTAATTTTCGAAAGCCGACAATTAAATGGTTGTTGAGATATATGTTACCGGCACGCGTCAGATATTAAGATGCGCTCCAATATAGGCAGTTCTCTTGTTTAAGGTTAGTTTTTCGTTGAAAATTGTTTGTTTATAATTGATAGTTCATTGCCTGCATGTTTCATTATTTGCCAAGGTGTTTAATATCATCGCTTTACGAATTTGCGTCCCTGTCTGCGGCAAGGCAGGTCTGCGACAAATAACACAATAACAGTATAGTGTGTTGCCATAAAAATGGAAAAACCCGATGAAAGCAAATAGTATTACTCAGGCAGAAATATAGAAAAAGTTGCTCCTACACCCGGAATGCCATTGGCAGTGATGAAACCATTATGGTTTTCGGCAATTTTTTTGCAAATCGAAAGCCCGATTCCTGAACCGGGATAGTCGGATTTGGGATGCAGCCTGTTAAAGAGAAGAAAAATATTTTCGGCATATTGTTGCTCGAATCCTATTCCGTTATCAGAAACTGATATTTTGTAATACTTTTTGCTTTTATCTTTTATAAAAGAAGGATATTGAGCGACAGTCAGTTTTTCGCATTCAATCCTTATTGAAGGAGCGATACCGGGCTTGCAGTATTTTAAGGCATTGCCAAGCAGGTTAACGAATAATTGCTGCACCTGGAACGGAATAACATTTAATTCCGGCAATTTTGCTGACTGAATAAGTGCGTTTGTCTCCTCTATATTCTGAGCCAGTTCCTGGTATGCATTATTAAGCAAGAGGTTTAATTCTGTTTTTTCAAAAACTTCCTCAGCTTTGTTGGTACTCGAAAACAAAAGTAAATCATCAATGAGAATACGCATGCTGCTGGCAGAGCTTTCAATTTTAGTTAAATACACTTTCCCTTTTTCGGATAATAATGCTTTATCTTCTTCGGCAATGCGCGAAATAAATGTTTGTATTTTGCGAAGTGGTTCCTGCAAATCATGACTTGCCACCCGGTTAAACGACTCGAACTCTTTAATGCTTTGTTCCAGTTCGCGGTTCCGGTCTTCGAGTGCAACATTGCTCAGGTGCTGATCAGTAATATCTTTACCTATTTCAATGTGAATCTTATTGTTTTCGTCGTGTATAAATTTCCCCACCGACATAAAATAGCGCAATTCGCCATCCTTACGTATAATTCTGTAAAAACCAGGATCGGTTTTTCCTTCTTTAAAAGTGATTTGTTCCGATTTGATAACTATATGCCGGTCATCGGGGTGAACAAATTTTAAATAATTTTCGAACGAAGGGCTGAACGAGTGAGGTTCAACACCTAATAAACGGTATAAATTGTCGGAAAAGGTAAGTTCGCCATCTGCCTGGCTCCATTGCGAAATAAAAAATTCGCCGATTACCTCCGCATGTTTTATTGATTCATTTATAATCAGTAATTCTTTATTTGATTTCGTTAAACGATGCAAATCCTTGTTGATCTTCAAAAATGATAGTATGAAAACAAGCAAAGCGAAAATCATAACCAAAAATGTGGAAACCGGCGAAAACAGCGCTTCCTTTTCATACGATAGCTGACGGCTCTTCAGGTATAACAATTCCAGGTGATCGATTTTGGTAATCTGGGCCTGTATGTCGTCCATTAAATGGGCACCCTGAAGCAGGTTGATACCTAATTCCGTTTCATTAAATGGCTTAGCCTCACTGCTTTTCATGGTCAACTCCATGACTTTGAACCGGTAATTAATTAATCGAAGGAGTGTATCCAGGTTGTATTGCTGCTCAATATTATCAATGGTTAACGATTTCAGCCCCAGGTAGGAGGCGTAAATTTGACCCGGCGCAATTTTATAGGGTCTTAATAAAACAGTATCGCTAGTGGTAATATACCCGCGCTGCGCTATTTCGGCCTCTTTTAAAAGGGATAGTATATGCTCAAGCTGAAGCTGGATTTTGTACGAATGCACCAGTAACTCCGAGGAATTAGTGAGGGCCTGGTTATGTTTGTACGATACGCTTGAGATATATAAAAGCATTAATACCGACAGCACAAAAACACCTCTCAGAAAAAAGGACGATTTAAAAACGTATCCTGGTTTAAAAAGCTGCATAGCTGCGAGTTTTATAGACTGATCATAAAATTGTCCCTGTTCAAACCTGAAGTATGATATTGCCAGTTAATAGTTATTACATCTTCCAGTATTTTCTTAAGTGAATTAAAAGTGCCGGGCTTTTTTATATAAACATTTGCACCCTGAATAAAAGTGTCTTCAATATCCTTTTCGGAGGAGGATGTAGAATAAATTGCAATTGCCATATCTTTTAAATGAGGCATTTGTTTTATTTCCACTAAACATTCGATCCCGGTTTTTAGTGGCATGTTAAGGTCCAGAAAAAGTATATGTGGTATTTGATTGCCCTCATGCTTCAGGTAGTTCATCAATTCAACGCCATCATTAACCGTTTTGATGTGGGTTTTAATTTTTATCCCCTCAAAAGCTTCGGTGAAAAACAAGCGATCGTCTTCATCATCATCAGCCAGTACTATATGAATCGGTCCCATTTGGTAATTTTTTAGCATTTATGATAAACAAATCAGCGCAAGGGCGAAATGCTTAAAATCTTTTACTTTTTAGCTTCAAGGTTTTTTCGCCTTGCCATAATAATTCGTTGAAAAGCAGTAGGAGTTATTCCCGTAATGCTTTTAAACTGACTGCTGAAGAATGCCGCACTGCTGTAATTGAGCATGTAGGCAATTTCGGAAAAAGTTAATTCATTTGTGATTATTAATTGCTTGGCACGTTCGGTTTTTTGTAAAAGAATGAAATTTTCGATAGAGGTGTAAGTGACTTCCGAAAAAACCGAAGAAAGATAATCATACCTTTGTTTTAACCGGTCCGAAATATAGGCTGAGTTTGAGCCAGGAAGTTTTCCCTCCATATAAACCATTTCGATTATGATATCCTTAATTTTTTGAACAAGGATACTCTTTTGGTTTTCGATAATTTCGATGCCATACTTACCAAGGCTTTCGTGAAGTTCGCTAAATCCGGCACCGGAAATGGTATCCTCTATCTCTATTTCAGCAAAACCCAAATATTCGTGTTTTACCTGTAATTTGCTTAATTGCTCCTGTATTATCTTTTTCAGGGCAATATTTGAATCAAATTTCAGGTAAAGTCTCATCTTTTTCTCACGCTTATGAATTATACCAATTTTTACCTCAAAATGAGCAACAACTCAATTTGCAGAATAAGTAAAGTTAAAATAATTATGATACTTAAACACAGCGTAAGAAAAATTGTTTGCTTTGGCCAGGCCTGGCAACATGCGAGTATTCATTCACTAAAAAAATGCCCGCAGTTAAAAACTCGGACATTGAGGCCTTAGCGCTCTCCGTTCGTTTACAAGCAAGGGAACAGATAAGGGTATTACAAGCGGGCATTGCTTACACTCTTATGGCTAATTGTTATGATATTACGGTATTAAAATGCAGGTGATATTGATTGTCAATATGTTAGGCTCGGCCCGGATAAGAGTTTATACTCAGTTATTCTTAGTCATTTTAAATCAGCCGTCAACATTTTCATTTATCGGTTGTTTTAACTATAAAGCTTTTAATCACACTTAATTTGTTTGTTATGAAGATACTACAGATACTATTCCCGTTTTTACTTTTAATGATGTCGTGTTCCTCCACTTCATCACAAAACGATCAATATGTCAACACCCTCACTCCTTTTGCTACGGGCCTTAATAAGCCGGTATGCATATCGCATTGTGGTGATAGCCGACTTTTTGTCACCGATCAGACGGGCTATATCCGGATTATTGATTCCAGCGGAACAGTTTTTTCACAAGCCTTTCTCGACATACACCAAAGAGTACTGTATGGTGGTGAGCAAGGATTACTTGGCCTGGCCTTCCATCCGCAATATTTAACCAATGGCTATTTTTATGTTAATTACGTTGGAGCAGGCGACAGTACTCATATTTCTCGATTCCAGGTAACGGCAGGAAATCCCGACCTGGCTGATCCGCAGAGCGAGTTAAAACTGATGACAATATTTCAGCCTTTTGGCAATCATAACGGGGGCGATTTGCATTTTGGTCCCGACGGATACCTTTACATTGGTCTGGGGGATGGCGGTTCGGGCGGCGATCCGGGCAACCGATCGCAAAACGCAATGGAATATCTTGGCAAAATGCTGCGCATTGATGTCGACCAGGGGAATCCGTACAGTATTCCAACCAGTAATCCTTTTTACAACCACCCTGATACTCTGGGCGAAATATGGGCACTCGGCCTGCGCAATCCATGGCGCTTCAGCTTCGATCGTATTACCGGCGACCTGTGGATTGCTGATGTGGGACAAAATGCCTTCGAAGAAATTAATTTCCAGCCGGTAACGAGCTCCGGCGGCGAAAATTACGGCTGGAGGTGTTACGAAGGAAATAATGTATATAACAGCGCCGGTTGTGGCGATGAATCAGCATACACTTTTCCGGTACATACGTATTCGCGCGGCGATGGATGCTCCGTTACAGGCGGTTATGTGTACAGGGGCAATACCACCTCGCCGTTTTACGGACATTATTTTTTTGCTGATTATTGTACCGACCAAATATGGACCCTTCACAAATCGGAACAGGTTTGGGTGCGACAGGAATTTGGTCAGTTCAGCGGAAATAATTTCAGCACATTTGGTGAAGACTCTGATGGGCGCCTTTATATTGCCGGGCTTGGCAGCGGAACCATATTTTTAGTTGAAGCCAGTCCTACCGTTGTGTCGGAGAGCAGAAGTGTGGATGCGATTAAAATTTTTCAACCCTCTTATGCAGGAAGCCTACGGGTAGAACTGGGAAGCATTCCCGAATCGGACGTAAGGTATATGCTCTATAACCTGAATGGCCAGATTTGTTTCAGCGATATTTCAAAAGCTGCTGTTTTCGAAATCAACACCGGGAAAATGGCTTCTGGATTTTATTTGCTGAAGATGGTTGTGGGAACAAACAGCCTGGTACGAAAGGTGATTGTTCGAAACTAAGCGTTAAAAATGAATAAAATGGCGTAGTTTGGATTTGTAATTCAAGACTCACGCGATTTGGGACTCAAGAAAAGCATATTCTGAAAAAATCAAAAGCCCCTGAGTGAATAACCCGGGGCTTTTTTGTAGCCTCAACAGGAATCGAACCTGTATCTAAAGTTTAGGAAACTTCCATTCTATCCGTTGAACTATGAGGCCATTGGAATGCTTTGCAAAAGTAATTCATTATTCTATATTGAGCAAGTTGTATTCTGATAGCTTTCTCCTGAGTTCACGCCGTCCGCTTGTTGTTTTGAAATATACTTCGCGTTTCCGGGCGGAGGAATAATCATTGCACATTTCTGTGTAAAAAACTGCCCACGGTTTAAATGCTTTGGTGTACCTGTTATTACCTGAGTTATGCTCCTTTAAACGCCTTAGCACATCTTTTGAAATCCCTATATAGATCTCATTATTAATTTCATTGCATAACGCATAAACGGTAACCATCAAAATAAAGATTTGAAAGTGACAACTTTCTTTCAAAGATATAGTAAACTCCTTAGCTGTATTTCAGGCTATTTTCCGTTCTATCCCTGCCTGCTGACGCAGTCAGGCAGGCGTTGAACTATGAGGCCATTGGAATGCTTTGCAAAAGTAATTCATTATTCTATATTGAGCAAGTTGTATTCTGATAGCTTTCTCCGGGATACATGCCTTATTTCTGTAGCAAGACATATTTTGCGAGGGGAATGATAAACTGACAATCCAAATTAAAGTTTCGTGTCTGTTTCCGGAAGCATTACTTTTTGGATATACCAATAACCATACTGATAAATTAATTCCACGCTGCCATTCCCTTTGTAATGCTGCTCTTCACGGCTTCCCTCAATAACACCTGTAAAATCAACAGTATAATCTGCTGTAGCCTTTTCGGTATTAAAACGAATTTCGTTGATCGTGAGCTCATTTAGCACAAACGATTCAAAAGCCTCCCTGAAGCTGATAAACAAAGGATCCTGAAGTGCTTCGGTAGTGAATGAGTGATCCATAAACATTCCATCTTTCCTCAGGTACGATTCAATGCCATCGTAACAGGTATTCCGGATATCATATTCGTGGTTCGGATGAAACTCTTCGTAAGTGAAACATGTCATCATCCCTTCGATACGCATATCGTCAATTTCCTGCACGAAGAGTTCTTCAGTGATAAACCTGTAAAGTTCACGGTCGTCGACTTCACAAAGGGTATCGAGGTTTATTCCGTTGTCATTCAAAATTTCCATGATCCGGGTTAGCTCCTCCCCTATTTTTGAATCAGGAATTTTACCAACCAAGGCATAATCAGGCTTCTGAATGAAATCATACACGGAAATCTGAACGGCATTTTGAATTCCTTCTTCAAACATCTCCATGTTTTTAAGGAATTCACTTTCGATAAAAGGATCGATTTTATCCCCCGAATCCGGTTCCATAAATTGCGCGCCTTTCTCCATCATTAGCTTCATCTTTTTCAACTCATTCTCCATCCTGAGTTTTTCCAGATCTTCGTTACTAAAGTTTAGTGGCTCATCCATAAGTAAAAAAGTATAAGGTTGTACAATGATAATGGTGATTCAGATTCATTTTAATCGCATCCAACTCCCAACATCCCACATCCCTGCCTGCAGCAGGCAGGCGACATCCCACATCCGACATTTCCTACCTCACCTCACTCCCACTCCCAAAAGCTTCGGTTGGTGAAACAAAGCAAAGCTTACCTTCTGCATTTTCGGCCATCAGTATCATACCTTTCGATTCGATTCCTTTCAGGTTTCGCGGCGCCAGGTTAGCCAGCAATACTACCTTTTGACCAATAATCTGTTCAGGATCGTAATGTTCGGCAATACCCGATACTACAATACGTTGATCTAAACCGGTATCTACTGTTAGTTTTAAAAGTTTGGCTGTTTTCGGTACTTTTTCCGCTTCGACTATGGTAGCAATTCTCATATCGAGTTTGGTAAAATCGTCGTAGGTAATTTCAGGTTTCTGCGGTGCCAGCGTGCTGTTTTCGGCTGCGTTTTCGGCTTTGGTATCAGTAAGTTTTTTAATTTGTGCGGCAATGGCTTCGTCCTCAATACGTTCGAAAAGGAATGCAGGCGCGTTAAGTTTATGACCGGCTTGCAGCAGGGTGCACGATCCGGCTTCGGCCCATGGATGCAGCTCAGTGTTAAGCATTTCGAGTAAACGAGCCGAAGTAAATGGCAGGAAAGGCTCGCACAGAATGGACAGGTTGGCACAAATCTGCAGCGAGATATTAAGATTGGTTTTTACCTTTTCGGGATTCGAAGCAAAATTCTTCCAGGGTTCGGTTTCGGTTAAATACTTATTCCCCAGGCGGGCCAGGTTCATCATTTCATTTAAGGCTTCACGAAAACGGTAACTTTCGAGGCTGCCAGAAATCCGGGAAGGAAATTCAGTTATCTCGCTCATCGTTTGCCGGTCATAATCATTCATTTCGCCCAAAGCAGGAATTTCACCTCCAAAATATTTGTGTGTAAGCACAAGCGTACGGTTTACAAAATTCCCGAAAATAGCCAGCAACTCACTGTTGTTTCGCGTTTGAAAATCCTTCCATGTAAAATCGTTGTCCTTGGTTTCGGGTGCGTTGGCAGCCAGGGTATAGCGAAGCACATCCTGCCTTCCGGGGAAATCGACCAGGTATTCGTGCAGCCAAACCGCCCAATTGCGCGAAGTCGAAATTTTATCTCCTTCGAGATTCAGAAATTCGTTGGCAGGAACATTTTCGGGTAAAATATAGGTACCTTCAGCCTTCAGCATTGTCGGGAAAATGATACAATGGAAAACAATATTATCCTTCCCGATAAAATGCACCATTTTTGTATCGGCCGATTTCCAGTAAGGAACCCAGTCTTTCCCTGTATTTGCAGACCATTCGCGTGTTGCCGAAATATATCCGATCGGAGCATCGAACCACACATACAGCACTTTTCCTTCGGCACCGTCAACGGGAACTTTTACGCCCCAGTCGAGGTCGCGGGTAACGGCACGGGGCTGCAATCCGCTGTCGAGCCACGATTTACATTGACCGTAAACATTAGTTTTCCAGTCGTCGCGATGCGATTCGAGTATCCATTCCTTAAGCCAGCTTTCATACTGATCGAGCGGCAGAAACCAGTGTTTGGTTTCTTTCATCACGGGTGTGTTTCCGCTCAAGGCTGAACGCGGATTGATCAGGTCGGTGGCATTAAGTGTTGACCCGCAATTTTCGCACTGATCGCCATAGGCACGCTCGTTGCCACACCGCGGACAGGTACCGGTAATATAGCGGTCGGCCAGAAAATGGTTTGCTTCCTCATCGTAATATTGCTCATTAACTTTTTCGATAAACTGATTGTTATCGTAGAGTTTTTTAAAGAATTCCGAGGCAGTTTCATGGTGTATAGGTGCCGAAGTACGGCTATACACATCGAACGTAATTCCCAGTTCTTCGAATGATTTTTTAATCATTCCGTGGTATTTATCCACTACCTGCTGAGGAGTGAGTCCTTCTTTTCGTGCACGGATAGTAATGGGAACGCCATGTTCGTCGCTGCCGCCGATAAATATCACATCGCGCTTGTTAGCCCTCAAATATCTTACATAAATATCGGCCGGAATATACACTCCCGCCAGGTGTCCTATATGTATGGGCCCGTTGGCATAAGGCAGGGCCGAGGTAACAGTATATCGTTTAAAAGTTTTTGAATTAGTATCAGTCATAAATTTCCTCCTGGTAAAATAATTTACAAAGATACTGAATAGGATAGGAAATGAAATACGTTTTTTATTTGGAAGAAGGGGTTAGTGGTTGGGGGTTGGGTTTTAGTGGGAATGAGATTGGTATTAAGAATGAAAAAATGGTCCACTTGCATTTTTATTCGAAAAGTGGTTTTGGAATATCTTTTACAATGCAGAAGTGTTAACAAAGGATTCCTTACTTTTGATATTTAAAATACAACTGAAATGATTTGCCCACCTTACCTTACATCCGGCGACAAAATTGCCATTGTGGCTCCCGCGCGAAAAGTTAGTCCTGCCGAAATGGATGCGGCTATCCGTGTTTTCCGCTCCTGGGGATTGCAGGTGATTACCGGTCCGCATTTGTTTGGTGAATACAACCAGTTTTCGGGCACTGACGAGCAACGTGCTGCCGACCTGCAGATGATGCTCGACGACAAGGAAATCAAGGCTATAATTTGTGCTCGTGGCGGATATGGAACGGTACGAATAATCGACAATCTTAACTTTTCAACATTTGAACAACATCCGAAATGGATTGTAGGTTACAGCGATATCACCGTACTTCATTCGCATATTCACACCCAGTTTGGTATTGAAACTTTACATGCCATTATGCCCATCAACTTCGCTGACGAAGGCAACGAAGCTGCTATAGAGTCCTTGCGGAAAGCATTATTTGGCGAAGAACTGAATTATACTGTCGAAGCACAAACTGCGAATAAAACAGGCAGTATTTCAGGCCAGCTTACCGGTGGCAATCTTTCCATGCTTTATGCTCTTACGGGTACAGCATCGGATATTCAAACCGAGGATAAAATCCTTTTTATCGAAGACCTCGACGAATACCTGTACCATATCGACCGCATGATGATGAACCTGAAACGAAGCAATAAATTGTCAGGGATCAAAGGCTTGATTGTAGGCGGAATGTCGAAAATGAACGATAATGCTATACCTTTTGGCAGGCAGGCCGTAGACATTATTTCGGAATATGCAGCCGCGCTCGATATTCCGGTTTGTTTTAATTTCCCGGCAGGCCACATGGCCGATAACCGGGCTTTGATTTTGGGCCGGGAAGTACAGTTAAATATTGACGCTAAAGGCGCTACCATTCAGTTTATGCCTGCTGGCGAAAAGGCTAAAGCGGGTAGTGCTTTTCGTAAATTATTAAAACCGTCCTTATTCTTCCTGGGTTTCTTCGCGTTTATTTATTTAATTTTATACCTGATAAGTTTGTTTGTAAAATAAAATCTGCCCGATTGCAATAAAAAAGCCGGTAAGCGAATGACTTTATTTGAAAAATGAACAATTAAGTGCTTTTTTAAAACAATTGAACCACCTACCCTTTGAACGGCGAAGGCAATTGAACAAGCGAACATTTGAACAATAGAACAATAGAACATTTGAACATTGAACGGCGAAGGCAATTGAACAAGCGAACATTTGAACAATAGAACAATAGAACATTTGAACCCTGAACGGCGAAGGCAATTGAACAAGCGAACATTTGAACAATAGAACAATAGAACATTTGAACCCTGAACGGCGAAGGCAATTGAACAAGCGAACATTTGAACAATGGAACAATAGAACATTTGAACCCTTCAAACAAAACAAACTCTTCAAACAAAACAACCCCATGGCTGACCACAACGAGCTCGGCAAAATCGGCGAAGACCTGGCCGAAAAACATCTCCGACGCATCGGATACAAAATACTTCAGCGCAACTGGCACTTTGGCCACGACGAATTGGATATTATTGCCCGCGATGGCGAATGGCTTGTAATTGTAGAAGTTAAAACACGCACTTCAAACCAGTTCGGCGAACCCGAAATGGAAGTAAAACCTGCCAAACAACGCTCTATTGTGCGCACTGCTGATGCGTATATACAGCTTGCCAATTTCAATGGCGAAACGCGTTTTGATGTGATCGGGATACTGCTCGGAGGTGGAAAAGTTGAATTGAACCATATTAAGGATGCGTTTATGGCGAGAATGTGAAAATAGTGTCCTTTCGCTTTGCTTCGTTTTACTCGCAATGGCAGCTCAGGATGACAGTGAACAACTTTAACTGACGATAAAGGAGGCAAGAAATAGAAAATAAAAATAAGACGATTAGACTAGAGGCTTAGCTGGTTTCTTAATTCCGCTTAAACAAATTGTTCCAGGATTTCTATCCTTTTTTGTATCGGGGGATGGGTGGCAAAAAGGTTATCCCACGAAAACCCATGTGCCGAAGGTTTTGGGTTTTCGATAAACAACTGGGCCACATCCCTGCTTTCGACAGCTTCGATGGCAGGATCGGCAGATATTTTTCGCAGGGCCGATGCAAGTGATTCTGGTCGTTTGGTCATTTCGGCCGAACCGGCATCAGCCATAAACTCCCGCGAACGCGATATCCCAAAGCTGAGCAGTTGCGAAATAAGGTAACAAACTGCCGACACCACAATAGCTACCAGTATTATCATACCCGAACCTTTTCCGCTTTTGCTGCGCCCCCCGCCCGAGAAGCGAAGGCTTCGGAATGCCATTTCGGCTATAAAAGCAAATATCCCGACAAAAATTATAGAAATAATGATTAGCCTTACATCGCGGTTACGGATATGGGCAAGCTCGTGGGCAATAACACCTTCAAGCTCTTCGTCGTTCAGCTTGCTGATAATTCCTTCCGAAAGCGAAATGGCATAGGATCGTGAACTGAGGCCGCTGGCAAAAGCGTTCAGCGAGGTATCGTTGATAATATAAAGCTTTGGCATGCTGAGGCCATTGGCAATACAGAGGTTTTCAAGTATGTTATAAACGCGTTTATTCTGCTTACGGTCGAGGGATTTAGCACCTGTAGCCATACGGATAATAGCTGTATGCGACATCCATGCAATCAGAAACCAGATTCCTGTTCCCGCGAGGATATAAGGGATTACCCGGAAAAATATCTGGTTGCTTTGCCCTGCTGAATCGCTTAACCCAAAATACAGCAATGCATACACCATCAGTATCAGCAAAAGCGGAAAAGCGATTAATAACATAACCGAAAAAGTATTGTTTTTCCGGATCTGCCTTTGTATACCAATATAGGCCATAGGTTAAAACTTGATGGTAGGAGGTTCAGCCATTTCCTGCCTTTTGTCGCCCAAATCGAACAGGGTTTCGCGTTTAAACCCGAAATTACTGGCAATCAGGTTGGCTGGAAATGACTCAACGGATGTATTGTACTCGGTGGTAGCAGCATTAAAGAACCTGCGTGCGGCTGCCAGTTTGTTTTCAATGTCGCTCAGCTCTTCCTGTAACTGCAGGAAATTCTGGTTAGCTTTCAGGTCGGGGTAATTTTCGACTGCAATTTTTAAGCCCTGCAAAGCACCGGCCAGGTTATTCTCGGCTTTTATCTTATCATCGATGGTGGAAGCCTGCATGGCAGCACTCCGGGCTTCGGTAATCCTGAGCAGCAGTTCTTTTTCGTGAGTGGCATATCCTTTAACGGTTTCAACCAATTGAGGAACAAGGTCGTGCCGCTGCCTGAGTTGAACATCAATATCAGCAAAAGCATTTTCGCGCCTGTTCCGAAGGCTGACAAGCCTGTTGTATAGACTAACAAGAAACAGAACAATTGCAACAATTACAACAATGAATCCGATTATCATATCTTTATTTATTTAGGGTTCATACAAATATAATGAATTAACGTACAGAAAAACTAAAAGTTTAATGGAACCGGCATGATACAAGGCTGTAAACAGAGAGTATAATCCCGACGAAAGAAGGAAAAAACGTATTGAATTCAATTTTGGGTTGAACAGAATATTAATGCCTGTTTATCACGACAGCACTGTTCGCATTTAAGGTTTGAACAGTCGTTTTTGCCTGAAGCACTATTGCCCGAAATATTTAAACGCCTCATAAACCAGGAATGCCGGCCATACCAATGCTTTTAAAAAACCCAGTACTCCCATCCAGAAACCGGCTGCATGTGAAATAAAATAAACGGCGGCACCAATAAGCCCCAGGCCATATACAGCGCCTGATGGAGCATTTTTTTGAACTTCGTTTCTCATTTTTATAGGTTTAATTTTCCTGTTACAACAAACTGATTCCGGTTACTGAGTTTTACCGGTATTGTTATCAAAGATAAGAAATTTGCCGGACAACATTTTTTTTCATTCAAATGGAAAAATAATGCCTTTATTTACCTGATGCTTCACTGAAAATTTGAATAAACGCTCCATACATCAAGCCTGTCAATTATACATCTAAAGCGCACAGATCATTGTTTAAACTTAAACCCGGCTTTGAAATATTCCTCCCTCGAATTAATATTCACAAGGATTGTATGATCCCCGACCTCAACTTTTTTCACATTAAAGTTTTTAAGAAACCCGTCAATTCTTATTTCAGAATCCTTTTGCAACAGAATTTGCTCTGCCACTTGCGTGTTGATCAAAACCGGGTGACCTGACTTGTTCTGAAATGCAGGGATAACAACATCCGCATCATCTTTGTGTGAAATAAGCTTTTCAATCAATCCGACAGAGGTAAAAGGATTATCAATATTCTGAAAAATGCATGAATTCCCATGCTTTATCGCATGTAAACCTGTTTGCAGTGACAAAAAGCGCCCCAGTTCCGGGTTATTATTGATCACAAGTTTTACTTCAGGCGATAAGTAAATGTTACTTTCATTTAACTGTTCAAATAATTGCTCGTTTACAACTACAACAAGCTGTTTGATGCCGGCATGAATGTAGGTATCCGTAATTTTTTGGATAAAGGTTGTGTGCTCGTCAAACTTCAATAAGGCTTTTGGAACGCCCATACGATTTGAGTTTCCGGCTGATAGTATAATACAGCTTGTAGAGGCGAATAATTCTTCCTTCATGCCAAATATTTTCTATTTTTACAAACGATAAAGTTAATAAACATACCTTTCGCGATGACCCACTCTGCCGATTTTTCGCCTGTTGACATTGAAAAACTTTTTAAACTCATTGACTCGGAATTCAATGAAAGGCGCGAAATTTTCGGAATACCTGAAAAATTATTTTTTCAGCCCTTAGGCTCTTCAGCACTGGGTATGGAGATATTCGGTCAGCATCTTCATACGCCACTGGGCGTTGCCGCGGGTCCGCATTCGCAAATGGCTCAGAATATCATTTCGGCCTGGCTGTGCGGTGCAAGTTATATTGAGCTGAAAACCGTTCAAACCCTCGACGAACTTAGCATCTCCAAGCCCTGTATCGACATGCAGGACGAAGGCTACAACTGCGAGTGGTCGCAGGAACTCCGCATCAGGGAATCCTTCGAAGAATACCTGAAAGCATGGATACTGATCCATTTGCTGCAGCATAAGTTCGGTTGGAATAAGCCTGGTAAAAGAGGTTTTGTTTTCAATATGAGCATAGGTTACAATTTCGAAGGCATTCAGAACGAAAACATGCAATGGTTCCTTGAAAACATGTCGGATTGCAGCCATACGAAAAAGGAAATGATCATCACACTATTGCCTTCGTACCCCGAACTGGCAACTATCGAAATTCCTGATCGCATTTCCGACAATATTACCCTCAGCACCATGCACGGCTGCCCGCCTGACGAAATTGAGAAAATCGGGCACTATCTCCTGAAAGAAAAAAAGCTGCATACACTGGTAAAACTCAATCCTACATTGCTGGGGAAAGAGGAGCTGCGCGATATTTTAAACAATAAATTAAATTTCAAAAATCTCATTCCTGATATCGCTTTTGAGCACGATCTGAAATATGCAGATGCCATAGGAATTATTCAAAGGTTGCAAGCGTCAGCTGATGAAAAAGGATTGTTTTTTGGTGTAAAACTTACCAACACACTCGAAAGCACTAACCATAAAAACATCTTTCCCGCTCACGAGCAAATGATGTATATGAGTGGTCGCGCCCTGCATCCTATAAGTGTTAACGTAGCCCGGAAATTACAGAATGAGTTCAAAGGGAAACTGAATATCTCGTTTTCAGGTGGCGCCGATTGTTTTAATATTAACGACCTGGTCGAAAGTGGCTTGAAACCTGTTACCGTTTGCTCCGATATTCTGAAACCAGGCGGTTATGGAAGGCTTCATCAATATGTCGAAAATCTTTTGGGGAATACAAAAACCAGCATTCAACCTGCACTCGAAAAGCTTAATGAATATGCTGACGAAGTTGTGTTAAACGACGATTATAAACGCGATCCTTTCGTTACTAAAAGCATTAAAACCGGCAGGACATTGGGGTATTTCGACTGCATACATGCACCCTGTGTGGACGAGTGTCCGACAAACCAGGATATTCCCGAGTACCTGTACCACACTTCACAAGGCGATTTCCAGAAAGCCTTCGACGTTATTATGGTAAAAAACCCTTTCCCTAATGTGCTGGGTGTAGCCTGCGATCATATGTGCCAGACTAAATGTACCCGCATCAATTACGAAGAGGCTATTAAGATTAAACAAGTAAAGCGGTTTGTGGCTGAGAAAGGTTTTGAAGCCGACATAAGCATTTCTGAACCCAATGGCCGGAAAATTGCGATTATCGGTGCCGGTCCATCAGGTTTGAGCTGTGCTTATTTTCTTCGGATGGGAGGATTCGAAGTGGAGATATTCGAAACAAAATCAATTCCCGGCGGCATGGTTTCCGAAGCCATTCCTGAATTCAGGCTGAAAATGGAGTCGCTGCAAAAGGATATTCAACGAATCGAAAAACTGGGTGTAAACATCCATTACAATTCGAAAGTCGACGGCGCATTTTTTAAGCGATTGCGTTCAGAATATGATTCTGTGTATATCGCAGCCGGGGCCCAGCGCTTCAAAAGCCTGCAAATGGATGGCGAAAATGCGTTTGGTGTTTTGAAAGCTTTCGACTTTCTGAAAAATACAAAACAAGGAAAGAAAACGGAATTAGGGCAACATATTATTATTATCGGCGGCGGAAATACAGCCATGGATGTGGCACGCACAGCCAAACGCGTGGCTCAACCCGGTAGTTCAGTTAAAGTGCTTTACCGCCGTACACGAACCGAAATGCCCGCCGATGTGGATGAAATAAAAGCATTGCTGAGCGAAGGGATTGAATTGCACGAGCTGTTAGCCCCCGAAAAACTGGTAGTGAACGAAAACCGGATATCATCCATCGTTTGTGCAAAAATGCAATTAGTTAAAACAGGAAATGATACCCGTATGACTCCGGTTAAAATTGAAGGTGAATTTGTTGAATTTCCTGTCGATTCGCTCATCCCGGCGCTTGGACAGGAAATTGACATCGATTTTATCAGCCCAGCTGACCTTAAAACAATTCCCGGCTCTTACGAAACCCGCATTCCAGGTGTTTTTACAGGCGGCGATGCCATGCGCGGTGCAGCCACCATTGTAAAAGCCGTTGGCGACGGTCGTAAGGCGGCGATTCAGATTGCAGCCAAAGCAGGCATTATTCTTCCTTCCGAAAAACTGTCCTCTGATAAAAAAATGTCGCACAGCGATTTTATGATCCGCAAGTCGAAAAGGGTAAAAATTGCGGAATCTCTTGCCGGGGATCATGTTGCATTTACTGCAGAATCAGCCATTCAGGAAGCATCCCGTTGTTTGTTTTGCGGCGATGTATGCAGTGTATGCGTAACGGTTTGCCCGAACAGAGCTAACAATTATTACCACACCAAGGAGGCCGCTATTCCGGTTTGGAGGGTTAAATTCGAGAATGGCAATGCCTCATTTGAAATTGAAAGTCATTTAAAAATACAACAAAAATACCAGGTACTGAATGTCGCTGATTTCTGCAACGAATGTGGAAACTGCACTACATTTTGTCCTTCCAAAGGATCGCCTTTCAGCGATAAACCACGCTTCTGCCTTACCGAAAAAAGTTTCGATCAAACCGAAAACGGGTTCTTTCTCCGGAAAGAGGGCATCACAACCAGCCTTCTTCACCGGAATGGAGATAAAATCCTTCGATTAACAAAGGATGAAAAGGCATATCAATTCTCGGACCAGGAAATGACGGTCAGTTTTGGTTTAGATGATTTCCAAATATTAGGAGCTGAAAGACCCGGAAACAGTTCCGCTTCCATTTCCCTGGAAAAAGCCGCTGAAATGAAAATGCTGATCGATTCTGTCACACTAACGGCATAATGTACCATCATGAACCTGTTGTGTAAAATATAAACAAATTAGCAAATTACATTCATAACTTTGTAGCATAAGAAACTAAAAATGATTCAACTAACCGACAAAATTGTTAACCCGGCAGCCAGGCAAAAAGCCGTTGAACGCTTCCGCGAAAAAGGCATCGTACTCCCGACATTTGCTCAGATGCGCAACCCCGAACTTGTACCTGAAAAAATCATAAATCAGCTGAAAAACATCGGCTTATGGGACCTCCACCCGGCAAACCTTTTCAGGATCACCTGGAAAAACGAGCCTGTGGCCAAAGGGGGTCTTTTTGGCGGCGTAAATTATATTGAGATTCCTTCGGAACTAACAGGTGTAAAAACACGGATTATTCTCCTGGTAGGTAAATATTTCCCGACCGGCGCACATAAAGTGGGTGCTGCATATGGCTGCCTCGCTCCAAGGATCATTACCGGCGAATTCGATCCCAGCTATCATAAAGCAGTCTGGCCATCGACCGGTAACTATTGCCGTGGCGGTGCTTTCGACTCGCATCTTATGGGTGTTACGGCTGTAGCTATTCTTCCCGAAGAAATGAGCAAGGAGCGATTTAGCTGGCTAAAAGAAATTGGTGCCGAAGTTATCGCTACCCCCGGCTGCGAATCGAATGTAAAGGAAATATACGATAAATGCTGGGATATACGCCGTAACCGCAAGGACTGTGTTATCTTCAACCAGTTCGACGAATTCGGTAACCCAAGCTGGCATTATAATGTTACAGCTCCGGCGATTGAAGAAGTTTTTAACTCGGTAAAATCATCAAAAAGTCAACTGGCCGCTTACGTTTCAGCCACCGGTTCGGCCGGAACCATTGGTGCGGGCGACTACCTCAAGAAACTATTTCCACACATGAAAATTGTGGCTTCCGAGGCTCTTCAGTGCCCTACCCTACTCAACAATGGCTTTGGCGGCCACCGTATCGAAGGCATAGGCGACAAGCATGTTCCATGGGTACACAATGCCCGAAATACCGATATGGTTACGGCCATTGATGATGAAGATTGCATGCGCCTTTTCCGGCTGTTTAACGAAGCTGTTGGGAAAAATTATTTGAAATCCATTGGAATTGATGCTGATCTTGTCGAAAAACTTGAATTGATTGGAATTTCCGGAATAGCTAATATTTTGTCAGCTATTAAAACGGCTAAATATTACGAAATGAATGGCGACGATATAATTGTCAGCCTGGCTACCGATGCAGCCGAAATGTACACCTCGCGCCTCGAAGAACTGACTGCAGAAAATGGAGCATATACTGCTCTGCAAGCAGCAAAAGATATGGAAAAATGCCTTTTCGGCCAGGCAACCGATCATTTGAAAGAACTCAGCTATTACGATCGTAAAGCCATTCATAACCTCAAATATTTCACCTGGATAGAGCAGCAGGAAAAAGACCTCGAAGACCTTAACCAACTCTGGCACGACCGCGATGTTTGGGATCAGCAATTTCAACAGGCTGAACGTTGGGACGAAATGATCGAAGATTTTAATGCCGAAACCGGGGTGCTGAAGCGGATGTAAAGTGTGTGCACACCCTGTTGTAAAGTGTCAGCACACCCGCAGGGTGTCTGACACTTTACAAACTCTTTTCTTAAAATACCCCCACTCCAATGACCTCAAAATTCACATACGAATGTTCCGATTGCGGTAAGCGGATACCTGCCGGTGAAATCATTTACCTCTGTCCCGATTGCAGCGCAAAGCAACAGCCGGATCAACCGCCGCGTGGAGTGCTGAAAGTGGTTTATAATTATGCGGTGCTGAGCGAATTGTCGTTTAAGGAATTAAAAGCAAAGAATTTCCTGCAGTTATTGCCCGTTAATGATTTGAAAAGCTGGCCAAATCTTAAAGCAGGACAAACGCCATTATATAAAACAGCCTCCCTGGATGGTCGCACCCTCGATTTTGAACTTTACCTCAAAGATGACTCTCAAAATCCTACATTTTCATTTAAAGACAGGGCTTCCGCTTTGGTTTCAGCTTTCGCGAAAGAGAATGGCATTGATACCATTGTTGCAGCTTCTACCGGTAATGCAGGTTCTTCCTTAGCAGGTATTTGTGCGGCACAAGGCCAAAAAGCTGTAATATTTGTTCCGGCTTCCGCTCCTAAAGCCAAACTGACTCAGATAATGATGTATGGCGCCACACTTGTTCCTGTGGATGGGAATTACGATCAGGCCTTCGACCTCAGCATAGAAGCGACTAAGCTATTTGGTTGGTACAACCGAAACACCGCCTTCAATCCACTCACCATCGAAGGAAAAAAAACAGTGTCATTTGAGATATATGACCAATTGCATGAGCAAATTCCTGACTATATATTTGTACCTGTTGGTGATGGTGTAATAATTTCGGGGGTTTACAAGGGTTTCGAAGACCTGCTTAAACTTGGAATAATTGATAAAATGCCTGTAATTATTGCAGTGCAGGCAGCAGGAAGCAGTAATCTTGTTGATAATATCGGGAAAGAGGAATTCAAGTCAACACCTTCGCATACCCTTGCCGACAGCATTTCGGTGGATATTCCAAGGAATTTCCATATGGCAGCCGGGTTTCTCACTAAATATCATGGGCTCAACAGTTACGGTTACCGATGATGATATTTTAAAAGCATCATCAATCCTGTCGAAGAACACCGGAATTTTCACCGAACCCGCAGCAGCTGCCGCATTCGCTGGTTTTCTCGACTTCCGTGAACAGGAATTTAATTCCAAAAGCATCATCCAGTGTGGTTTTGCTCACAGGCAGCGGACTGAAAGACCTGAATGCTGTTCAATCGCTTTTCGAAATGCCGGATGCAGTTTCGCCTGATATGCAGTCTGTTGAACAGTTTCTAAAAGATAAAATCAAGTAGCTAATGATCAATTTTATATTAAATGGCAAGGCTGAAAAATATGGTGGTGATCCTGGAATCACACTGCTGAAATTTCTGCGGAACCATAAAAATATCACTTCAGTAAAAGATGGCTGTTCGTGCCAGGGGGCTTGTGGTGCATGCATGGTGGAGATTAATGGCGAAGCAAAACTTTCGTGCCTCACGCCTCTGAAAAAACTTGAAAATTCCACCGTTAATACTTTGGAAGGTCTGCCTGAAAATGTTCGCGATATTATTGCAAAAGCATTTGTCGAAAAGGGAGCAGTACAATGTGGTTTTTGTACACCGGGATTCCTGATGCGCACCAACGTACTGCTTCAGAAAAACCCGGCACCTTCGCGCGATCAGATCAAACAGGCTTTAACACTCAACCTCTGCCGCTGTACAGGTTATGTAAAAATTATCGACGCGATATATGAGGCAGCGCTCAGGCTTCAGCATGTTTCACCTTCAGCCGGAACATCCTTGTCGGGCTCGGTCGGAACCTCCTATCCTAAATACGAAGCCTACGAAATGGCTCTCGGTAAACGATTGTTTGTGAATGATCTGAAATTTGAGGGAATGTTACATGCAGCCCTTTATTTTTCGGATCATCCAAAAGCTAAAATCATTGAAATTAATACATCAGAAGCATTAAAACTAAAAGGAGTTGTCAGAATTTTTACTGCCGATGACATTCCCGGCAATCGTTTTGTAGGCCTGATAATAAAAGACTGGCCCCTGATGATTAATACCGGCGAAACCACCCGCTATATTGGCGATGTGCTTGCCGGCGTTGTTGCCGAAACCGATGACATTGCCCGCGAAGCACTGAAATTGATCAGGGTAACCTACGAAGTTTACAAGCCGGTAACTGATCCCGCCGAAGCTATTAAACCCAGGGCATTGCAGGTTCATCCCAAGCAGGAAAACCTCCTGGAAACCTGCAAAGTATATCGTGGAGGAAATGCTGATGAAATAATCAGCGGTTCAGCCTTCGTGGCTAAAGGCGTTTACCAGACACAACGTATCGAACATGCTTTTCTCGAAACCGAAGGGGCAGTTGCCTTGCCAACTGAAGAGGGAGTTCACTTATACTCGAACGGACAAGGTATTTATATCGACCGCAAACAGGTTGCATCCATATTAGACTTACCCGAAGAGAAAGTCAGGGTTACATTGGTTTCGACCGGTGGCGGCTTTGGCGGGAAAGAGGATATGACGGTTCAGGGACATGCATCATTATTTGCATGGCACCTCAAAAGACCGGTAAAAGTTGTTCTTTCGCGCGATGAGTCTATCCGTATGCATCCGAAGCGTCATCCTGTTTATATGGATATTGCAGTAGGCTGCGATACCGAAGGCCAACTCACGGGTTTAAAATTATATGCCATTGGCGATACCGGGGCATATGCTTCCGTTGGAACAAAGGTGATGGAGCGCGTAGCCGGTCATGCCACAGGAGCATATCATTTCCCCTGTGTTAATCTCGAAGCATTGACTGTTTATACTAACAATATCCCGAATGGTGCCATGCGCGGATTTGGTGCCAACCAGGTGGCTTTTGCCCTCGAAGGATGCATCGACGAGCTTTGCAGACAGGGCCAATTCGACCGGTGGCAGTTTCGGTATAACAATGCCCTTTGCGAAGGGAAAATGACAGCCACAGGACAGGTTCTTCACAAGGGTGTAGGTGTAAAGGATACGCTCCTGGCTGTGAAACCATACTACGATTCAGCTAAATTCAAAGGGCTGGCATGTGGAATAAAAAACAGCGGTGTGGGTAATGGCATGGCCGATTTCAGCGATGTGATCATTGAAATTATATCCGAAAATCATGTTCTTATACAACATGGATGGACGGAAATGGGACAGGGGGTGCATACGGTTGCTGCCCAGGTTTTGTGCGAAGAAACGGGAATCAGACCCGAAATAGTTGAAGTAACAGTAGATTCCAATGCCGGAATTCCAACTGGTATGACCACATCCTCGAGGGCAACCGCTTTACTTGGAAATGCTATTCTCGAAGCTTCAAAACAAATCCGTGAAGACCTCACACAATCATAGCTTGAAGGAATTATCAGGAAAAACCTATAGAGGAAATTATACCTGCGACTGGACCACCAAACCCGGCGCTGATGTGAAGGAAATCATTACACATTTTGCTTATGGATACGCCACGCAACTTGTTGTATTGGATGAAACTGGCAGAATCGAAATCGTTTATGCTGCTCACGATGCCGGTAAAATTATGAACCCGCTGATGTTCGAAGGACAAATTGAAGGTGCTGTGCATATGGGATTGGGTTATGCCCTTACCGAAGACTTGCCCATGGTTGATGGTCAGCTGGTTTCAACAAAAATGCGCAATTTAAAAATTTTACGGGCTAAAGATATGCCCGAAATAAAAGTGTTGGGTGTTGAAGTAAAAGATCCGGTTGGTCCTTATGGAGCCAAAGGACTGGGAGAAATAGGCCTCGTTCCGACTGCAGCGGCAGTTGCAAATGCTTTGTGTGATTTTGATGGACAAAGGAGATATAAATTGCCTATGAAAGGTGTAGAATAATGTGTCTTTAACTTAAAATATATTATCCTAAAACTATTGTGTTATGGTGCCGATAAAATTATTTGAACAAAAGAAGGTACGTACTCATTTCGACATCGAAAAGGAGGTGTGGTACTTTTCGGTGATTGATGTAATTGAAATTCTAACAGATAGCAGCATCCCGAAACGTTACTGGAGTGATCTAAAGAAGAAATTGACCAAAGAAGGAAGTCAGTTGTACGAGAAAATCGTACAACTGAAATTTGAAGCTGCTGATGGCAAAAAATATGCATCTGATTGCTTAGAAACTAAGGATTTACTGAGATTAATACAATCTATTCCCTCTCCAAAAGCCGAGCCTTTCAAGCAATGGCTGGCTAAAACAGGCTATGAGCGCATGCAGGAAATTGCTGATCCTGCTCAAAGCATGGATCGTGCCCGCGAAAACTGGCAGAAACTCGGTCGCAGCGAAAAATGGATACAACAACGCATGACCGGGCAGGAAACGCGGAATAAACTCACCGATTACTGGAAAGAAAGCGGAATCGAACAACCGGATGAGTTTGCACTTTTAACCAATATCATACACCAGGAATGGACAGGCTTAACAGTTAAAAAGCACAAGGATCTTAAAGGATTGAAATCGCAAAACTTAAGAGATCACATGAGCGAAGCGGAATTGATATTTACAGCTTTGGCGGAATTGTCAACCCGGCAAATTGCAGAAACGGACCAGGCAAAAGGCTTGAAACAGAACGCAAAAGCGAGTAAAAAAGGGGGTGCCGTAGCCAAAAATGCACGAAAAGAATTAGAATCAAAAACCGGGAAAAGTGTTGTAACGGGTGAGAATTTTTTACCTCCCGGCAAAAAGTCTAAAAAACTGGAATAGAAGTTTTAATCTTAACCTCGGGATTAAATCTATAACGCCTTAATCAAAGTACCATTAAATAATTCCCCATGGCATTATTACTCATAAACGGAACCTACATTCATCCCGAAACGCTCGAATTCACCACTTCTCACATCCTGGTGGAAGAAGGAGTTAACGGGAAAATAAGTTTTCTTCAAAACACACCTACTGATCACAGTTTCGAAACACTCGACTGCACAGGCAAATACATCACTCAATCCTTTGTTTGCGGTCACCACCATGTTTATTCGGCATTGGCAAGGGGAATGGGAGCACCAAAGAAAAACCCTGAAAATTTCAACGAAATACTTGAATATGTTTGGTGGACACTCGATAAATGCCTCGATCCGAAAATGATAGAAGCCAGCGCGCTTTTTACTGCCATGGCAAGCCTCAAAAATGGCGTCACTTTTGTAATTGATCACCATGCTTCTCCCAATGCAATAGTAGGATCGCTCGAAATTATTGCCGAAGCTTTTGAAAAAGTTGGAGCATCGCACCTGCTTTGCTACGAAATTACTGATCGCGATGGTTTGGATAAAGCGGAACAGGGATTAAAGGAAACAGCCTCATACCTGGCAAACAGACAAGGCTTAGTTGGACTGCATGCATCGTTTACAGTTTCGGACGACACCCTGAAAAAAGCTATGGCCCTGGCAAAAGAGTTTGATACCGGAATTCATATTCATGTGGCCGAAGCCGAAAGCGATCAGGAGCATTGCATAGAAACTTATGGGATGCGCGTGGTTGAACGATTGCAGAATCATGGCGCACTCGATTCAGGTAAGACCATTCTTGGTCACTGCCTGCACCTCAGTGATACTGAAAAGCAAATAATCAGCAATAGCCCTGCCTGGGTTGTACAAAATACCGAAAGTAACCTGAATAACAAGGTTGGCTTTTTTAATGCTTCGGGGCTTGGTGAAAATATAATGATGGGTACCGATGGCATGCACAGCGATATGCTTCGCTCGGCCAAAGCTGCTTTTTTTGTTGGGCAGAGTTTTGATACCATTGGCTACGACAGTGTTTACAGCCGTTTTCGCAATGCCGACAAATACCTTAACCAGAATGGATTTAAAGGCCATAGCACCAACAACCTGGTAGTGCTCGATTATGATACTCCTACGCCTTTTAATACAGGTAATTTTTACGGCCACTTTGTATTCGGCCTCGAATCAAAACACGTTCGCCATGTCCTGTCGAAAGGTAAGCTGGTAGTCGAAAACAGTAAGATTCTTACGGTTGACGAAGACAAAATCCTTGCCGAAGCAAGAGTTCAGGCCGAAAGACTTTGGGCGAAAATGCGGTAGCAGGCTTTCTTTAAACAAATTTACAGGCAATAAACTAACTTTAGTTTAATAAGAGTTTGTCATTTTCGGAATTTTATGATCATTCCCCTTTCTCCATAAATTTCCTTACAGATACACCAATCAAACTGTAAAAAGCGTGCCGTAAAAAGCAGTGCATATTCCACTGAATTAAGAAAGTAAAAATTATAAGCCAGGCACACCATGGGAATCACAGTTTTTATACCTGGGTTGCCGGGGTTTTTTGTTTTGAAACTAAAAAATAATATTACGCATTAGTTAATATACCAATTACACCAATATCCTATCAAAAGCTTTTCAAAAGCGAATTTCTTGCCTGACTACCTGAACAAAAATTCAAACATTATTGTTTAAAAAGTTTCACAAATCACAAAACATATATATGTGTGATATGTGCATGTATTTAATTGCCAATTTACCGTGGTACAATCCGGTTGATTTAGTTTATATAGCTAAACTATATACGTATGTTTAGGCGTCTGCTGAAGGGGTCAATCACACTTCCGTCTTTAGGCATGTATTGCATCCTAAAAATAATACTTCCTTTTGCTATTTTTTCACTTATAGTCATCACAGCCAAATCCCAGTCTTTTATTAAGGATTTCGAATCACTGAGCATCAACGAAGGATTGCCACACAGTTCAGTATACAGTATCATACAGGATAAAAGGGGATTTATGTGGTTTGGAACAGCCGATGGATTATGCCGCTATGATGGTACTGAACTAAAACCTTTCAGATGCGCCCCCTCCGTGCTGCATGAAAATGTCCTGAACATAGTAAGAGGCAATATTACAGAAGACAAATCGGGTAATATCTGGTACAGTAACGAAACAGGGATTTACAGATGGGATCAAAAAAAGGAAATTGTAGAATGTATCAGAATCTTTAGCCCTGATGAATTTAAAAATGTTGCTTTCGAATCCATTTGTTTCGACAATGGCAACACTTTATGGTTATTAAATCTTGAGCTGGGTATTTTCGAATACAATATTGTTTCCGGCAGGCTTAATAAATATCCTTTTCCAGCCAATGCAACAAATGAGAGTATATATTACAAATATTACACAATAGATGGTGTTGGCAATATCTGGCTTAAAGCCGGAAGTTTCAACAATTCTTTTATTGTTTTTAACATGAAATCCGGAAAATATACCACCTATTCCACCGAAAAACCGCCGTTGGTCATTATCTTTGATCATGATATCCGGATTCTCGCTTACCACACAAAACTTGTGTTTGAAACATCAGAAGGCGTAATCAGCCGTATTGCCAATATAAATTCAGCAATCCTGGCTGATGAGTTCAATCCATGTTCCGGACTTCGTGACAGGCATAATCGTTTATGGTTGGCCACCCGTGGAAGCGGGCTGGTGTGTTATGAAGAAAAAGATGAACACATTCATGTGTTCCGTGCCGAATTTACCAACAAAGAATCCCTGCCATCCGATTTGTTAACAAGCCTATACATTGACCGTGACGACAATCTGTGGATTGGAACCGACGGAGGCGGTGTAAGCAGACTTGACCTTAAACAGCCACGTTTCAACCTCTTCCCTGCATGCAACAATAAGAATTACGCCCTGAGCAATTACTTTACAAAATGTTTTTTCGAAGATGAAAGCGGCAGGATATGGTTTGGAACACATTCAAACGGGTTGAATATCTACAATCCAAGGAACCATGAAATGAAAAGCTTTTTGAATGAACAAGGCAAAACGCACAGCCTTGCCGGTAATATTGTTGGAAGTATATTTAAAGATGTTGATGGAAATATATGGATTGGCAGCAGTGGGGGAATCGCTGTTTTTAACGAAAAAAAGGGATACTTTAACACAATTCCGATTAATGATCTTCCCCCATTAAAACCCTCTATTGTTAGTTTTGTTTCAAAAATCGTACAATTAAAAAATGGAATTCTACTGGCTGCTACTTCACTGGGTATCATTGTGATAAAGAAGGATAAAACTGGAAATTTCAGGGGATATTATGCAAAAAACCACCCCTTCTTAACTACATCAACTGCCGATATTATTGAAATGCCTTCCGGAGCTGTTTATTCGGCTTTCCGGGGTAACGGACTCAATCTTTTCAGGCAAGAAGGAGACATACTCGTTTTTGTTCATAAAAAACTATCCGGATATGATCTGCTAAGTTTGAGAACAGACGAAAAAAAACCAGATTTCCTCTGGATAGGAACCAACAAAGGGCTTATTCATTTCGATACCAAAACAGATAAATATCAGCTGTGGAACGAAGACAACGGTCTTCCCAACAACCACGTATATGGTTCTCTGGAAGATACGAAAGGGAATTTGTGGATAAGTAGCAATAAAGGATTGAGTTACTTTGACAGGCAGAAAAATGAATTTTTCAATTATACTTACCAGGACGGGCTTCAAAGCAATGAATTTAACTCACAGGCGTTTTACAAAAGCAAAACCGGTATTTTTTATTTTGGTGGGGTCAATGGTTTTAACTGGTTCGGATCTGATAAACATCCCGGTCAAGAACAGAAAGGCCCTTCTACAGCACTGACAAGTATAACGATTAATGAACAACCGGTTGAACCGGTATCAGATTTTTATCAAGACCAATCATTAGTTGTACCTTATACGAAGAATGACTTCAGTTTCCGATTTGCAGTTCTTGATTATACCCACCCTGAGAGTAACAAGATAAAATTCTTACTTTCCGGATGGGACAACAACTGGATAGAATCAGCCAGCTTTAATATCAGGTATTCAAATCTACCACCCGGAAAATATTCACTTCGCTGTATGGGCTCAAATACTGCAGGAAACTGGGGTGATGAAATAAGGCTCGATATAGTAATCAATGCTCCCTTTTGGCAGCGCAGTTGGTTTTTATTTACTGTTTCGTTTTTGCTGCTGACTATCCTTATTATTATAACCACCCGCATTGCCCGTATGAAATCAAAAAAGAAGCTAATCCTGCTCGAAAAACAGGTTGCGATTGATGCTGAACGAGCCAGAATAAGCGCTGATATGCACGATGAAATCGGCAGTGGGATTACGCAGATTGCGCTGTTGTGTGAACTAATGCAGATGCAGGACAAAAATGGCAAGGAATTAAAACACGACATTCAATCAATTGCGGCATCTGCTCGTGACCTTGTTAGGGCAATGAGCGAGATAGTATGGGCAATGAACCCGCAAAACGATACCCTTGAAAGCCTGTTGGCTTATATAAGGGAGCAATCAGTTAAGTATTTTGAGCCATTTGATCTGGCGTTTTCCATTTCTTTTACCGGAAAAATTCCCGATTTACGACTTAACAATACGCAAAGGCGTAACCTTTATCTCGTAACGCGGGAATCACTCAACAATGCCCTGAAACACGCGAAGGCGACAAAAATCAGCCTGGTCGTTGAATCGGGACTCAAAGCAATTTGCTTTACTGTTTCTGACAATGGTAAAGGCCTTCCCGCAAATGTACCCCGTCCGGGCAATAACGGAATTACAAATATGAAAAGACGGATGCAGGAAATAGGGGGAACTATTGAATGGATGTCAGATAAAACAGGTACCACAGTAACATTTTGTATTTTCTTGTAATCGTGTCTACTACTTTTTTAACCCCTTTATTTTTATACACTTAAACTATCTTTGCAGTAATGACACCCATCATTATCATAGAAGACGACGAGAAAATCCGTAATTACCTGGCTGCACTTATAGCCGGATCGGGTGAATTTGATCTGCAGGCAACCTTTGCAACTGCCGATGAGGCAAAACTCTATTTTGAAAATGATTTGGGTGGCATTGTTGAATTAGTGCTCTCCGATATCCAGCTTCCCGGCTTATCAGGTATTGATTTTATAGCATGGCTGAAACCCCTGCGTCCCGAAATTCAGTTTATGATATTAAGTATCTACGACGACAGCGACCGGATTTTCAAAGCCCTGAAAGCCGGTGCTACCGGATATATCCTAAAAAGCACCGAAGCAACAAAACTGATAGAAGCACTCCGCGACCTGCGAAAAGGCGGAAGCCCAATGAGTAATGAAGTTGCCCGCAAGGTGGTTAATGCGTTTCAGCAAAACATTGATTACCAGGATGCCAAAGAGTCCTTGTCGGGACGCGAAAAAGAAGTTTTGCAACAACTCGCAGGTGGGTACAGCTATAAGGATATTGCCGAAAAATTATTTATTTCGGTTGAAACCGTGAGAACTCACATCCGCAATATTTATGAGAAGCTTCATGCCGGCAACAGAAGAGAAGCGTTGCGTAAATCGGGTTTGCTGTAAGAAAAAGATTACTGGAACAGCAACCGGGGCAGCTATACCCCTGCATCTGACCGTTAAAAACGGTTATTACATCACATTTTTTTATAAGCGGTTCCTTTCCTGAGGAATATCCTACTACTTTTTTCATATTTCAGTCCCTGTTTTGAGATTATATCTTTGCAGTGGTTCACAATGAGGAACCTGGTTTAGTAATCTTAAATCTTACTTATATGAAAAAAAATCTGTTACCGATTATTCTTCTGGCAGGAATACTCTTTTCATGCACACAACCTTCATCCAAAGAAACCCAGGCAGTAGCCCCGGTTGATTCACTGGTAGCTAACTGGAATTATTACTGGAACAATCACGACTCATCCGGGATTAGAAATCTTTTTGCAGAAGAAGTTGTATTAACGGATGATCACCTTATTGCAACAAATATTGATGAGATATCTGCCAAAATGATCAGTCCCAATTTCCGGCTGATCAACAATCTTCAATCGTCTGTGCTACAACAATGGTCAACAGCTGAAAGAGCCGGCTATACCGGAACCTACAGCCTTGATGTTAAAGTAAATGACTCAATAGTTGCCTCTGCAAAAGGTGTTTTTACGCTTAATTGGGTTAAAACCGGGAACGGTGAATGGAAAATATCAACAGCTGTAATTTATTCTCATCCCGAAAAGTAAAGACAAGCTGGCACCATCCTGATAAAATAATTTGCTGACACATTTGTCCCTGAATGAAATGCATGCACAGAAATACCAAAAATCACAGAAAATGAAAAAAATCATAGCCACAATCTCATTTTGCCTGGCTTTAACAGGTCTCAACGCCCAGGTGGTTACTGACTTAAAGCCCTCAGATACCGGGGAAATGGGCAGGTTTACAGATTGGACACAAAAAGAGGTGTCCTTAGGGGATAACATCACCGCCAACATCGAATACCGGATTGCGCTGGTTGCAAGAAAAGGCATTGGGTGTCATTATGATGTAGAAGTAAAGAACAATTCGGACATCAAACTCAACATCAGGCTGAAATCCTCCTATTACGACAAACTTGTTAAAGGTCAGTTCGGAGATGAAATAAAAGAATCATTGAAGGCTGGGAAATCATTTACCGGAAGGTTTGTAGCCCAGGGCTGCAAAAAAGAGAAGGGTTCTGAAATGGATGATTGCGGCCAATGCAATGCCTGCGACTTCGGGGTTAGCATATATGTTTCAAAATAATCAGAAATGAAACTATCGGTTTCATCATAACAACCTATTTTCGGTGGAGACCAGAAACCACATGAAAAAACGGGGCGCATCTGAAAAGCCATACGAGTAAGAATGTTAAGACTTTATCATATGAAAAAACTATTACTACTTGCAAACCTGGCATTTTCCTTCGTTGTTCATGCTCAAACCCTTACTTATTCAAACTTTATTCAGGTGGTGAGTGATACGTCATATTTCAGGGTTGCAAGTCTGTCCACTTTTAATCTGACCTGGAACACAACCACCGGCCATGGTGTTACCTGGAATGCCGCCACCCTTGTTCCTGATCCGACCTACCCGTTATTCATTTCACCTATCACGACCCATCCACTACCACCAACGGATATTTATACCCTATGAGCAACTACGCCAGGTTAGACCCTGAATTGCTATCATTAATCGAGGTTGAATACTTCAATTTCAGCAGCGACAGCATGGTGCTTTCCGGGAATTATGCACCATCAGGTCAACATGAGATTTTTCAGAATCCCGATAAATTCCTGATTTTCCCGTTTGAATACGGTCAATCTTTTACCGATAATTATTACAAGACAAACTATAGCGATGCCACAACCATCAGCAGTTATCAATTCGGGAAACCGTACGGTAAGTTTTAACGGATTCGGGACATTGATATTGCCATCCGGCACATTCAACAATGTTGCCCTGGTTTCTGAAATGCGCACAAACAGCTTAGGTCCCAATTCCTATACCTACAACTGGTATGATATCAGCAACGGTAAAACGTTGATGTATTATCACCAAAACGGAAACAGTATCACTGCTATTTACAATCCGGAAAATCCTGTAATTACAGGTTTATCAAACATTATCCCTGAAACAGTAAGCCTTTATCCAAATCCGGCCAGTGATATGTTTTCCATCCATGGCATGCCAAATGGATCTGTATACAACATTACTGATCTTACAGGTAAAACCATGTATCATTCAATTGCGAGGAATAAGAATGAATCCATTGATATATCGGATTTGCCGGCGGGGATTTACTTTGTCAGGATTTTCAACCAGAACGGAACAACAATAAGAAAACTACTGATTGACAAAAAAGCTCCTTTTTAACAAAGGCTGAGGCTGTGACTGAACACAATCGAAGCTTTGAGGCTGTGAAATTACCAGATTGCGGATTGCTTCTGCAGGAATAATGGAATAACTTATGGAAGGGGATATGCTTTTTGTATTTGAAGTTAGCTTTTATTCTCTGATAGAACTTTAACTTAAGATAGAACATAAGGATTAGATGAAAATAGAAAAACGTAATTATTATTTTTAAAGAACAGACATGAAAAAAATTTACACCTCCATCCTTTTTTTACTGGTAACTCCTACGGTATTTGCACAATTACAATTTACTGCAAACAACTGTTTTCAACTTAACGACAGCTCAAAATTAGGATTTGCAGTTTTAGCGCAAGGCTTCGATAATTTTGTTTCCCAAACGGGAAATAATTATACCTGGGATTTTACCGATACCGGTACTCCCGGCCCCTGGACCAACTGGACTAATCCAACTATATCTTATAATTTTCAACCATCTTCTCAAAGTATTCACACGCCCTTTGCTGCATCACAAATAAACGAATACAGCATTGTTGCTTTCCCCAGAGATCATTTCTTTACTTATTCAGCCAATCAGGACACTTTATACGCTAATGGTTATTATAAAACCTCCAACATTGTTTACATACCACAGGTCCCATATTTAACATTCCCTTTATCTTTTTCTGATAGCGTTTTTCACTATCAATCAATCACAATGGGCGTAAATGGACCTCCCGCTTCGGTTTCGCGTTATTGGATTTATGACGGTTTCGGAACAGTAAAATTACCTTACGGAACAGAAAATAATGTCTTCAGAATAAGAACGAAACAGATTGACAGCTTAACCAGTATCAATTACGCCATAATAAACGAAGAAATAATCTGGTTCAGACAGGATGGAATTCCTCTTCTTCGATTTGAGAAACAGGGAACTAATAGTATATATGTTTACTATGCTTCAATGCAAGGAACAAATAGTATAAATGAAAACAGTTTAAAAAGCAGCATTAGCATCTTCCCAAATCCATTTACTGATATTATCAGTTTTTCTAATGTGCCGAATGAAAATATTAAGCAAGTTTTACTGTATGATAGCCAGGGGGTGCTAATGTTTTCTGAATATGGTAAGCCTCTCTCGATTAACACTGCCAATCTCAATAAAGGTATTTACATAATTGAAATATTGCTTTCTGACAACTCTGTAATTCACAGAAAACTGATAAAATAAAATTCGAACCTTCATCATGTTGTAAAAGTAATTGCTGATGGTGCACTTTATATCAAAGTTTGCAGGCTACTCAAACTCCATAAACGTATAGGAAGGAAAAGCATGCAAACTGTTGCTATTCTTATAACTTAATGGTAAGCAGTAAGGATATCAGACCGTATAATTTACACGGTTTTTGATATCGGATTTCGAATAAGCAGCCCATTGGGCTCGGGGAAGAACCTGTAGCGAAAATTACCACGAAACTGGAATTGTTCATTTTACCCAGTAGTTTCAAGTCGTTTGCGTGATAAGGAAGAAAAATGCTGCAAACTTACCTCAATTTATACAGTGCAGGCCTTATCAAAAAATACGTGAGGAAGATTTGAATGAGGTACTGAGAACCGCCGAAATCAACCATTCCTGTTTGAAAGTATATCAACAATAGCTGGCATTATTCAGCAAATGGGGTAAATGCAATCCGTCGATCAGCAGGATGGCAAAAAATAAAATGAATAAAATGATAAGTACCAATCCGGAATTTGAATACCGGATCCATCCCTGCTTTTCTCACCTACATCTTTAATCATCAGAGCCCTTTAAATAACCGGATGTCGTGAATGTGTATGTTTGCCGGGTAAATTTGTCACAATCCTACATTAAGAATTTATGAATATAACTAAATCAGCTATTCAGCGAAAGAATTATACGCTTGATTCTGAACACGACTTTTTTCAATAGGATAAATGAATGGCAGCTACAGTTCGGCTGGACTTCTATCAGATTCCATTCATTCTCAACCCAAACAAAAAAATGAATACCTTTGGATTCAGCAGGAAAACACATTTTACCCAAAAAGAAAAACTACCAAACAGACAGTTGTTTTAAATTGATAATTTGAAACGATCATTGTACGATCTAAGACTTATTATAGCTGTTTGTATCTGTTTTTTAGGCGTAATGTGCTGGTCAGCTATATATTACTGCATTCTGTCTGTAGCTTTCTGCCAAACAGGATTGTACTATGCATTTAACACGAATATTGAAATAAATTTAAAATGGAAATAAATATTTTAGTCTGGATCGGATACTTTGCATCGGCAACTATTGCTGTATCAATGATGATGAGTTCCATCCTGAAATTCAGATGGATAAACCTGGCAGGAGCGATTCTGTTTTCGACCTATGGTTTTTTAATCGGAGCTTTACCGGTAGGATTTCTCAATGCTTTTATTGCGTTGATCGACATTTACTACCTGTACACCATATATTCAAAAAAAGAAGTTTTTGAGATGCTCGAAGTAAGGGCCGAAAACCGCTACCTGATACGATTCCTGGAATTCCACGATAAAGATATCAGTTCCTTCTTCCCGGGGTTTACATACAAACCTGAAATGAACACCGTCAGTTTCTTTGTATTGCGTAACATGGCTGTTGCCGGTGTATTTCTTGCCCATCGCGAAAAAGACCATTGCCTTTCCGTCGGGCTCGATTATGTAATCCCCGAATACCGCGATTTTAAGAACGGGAAATTTATCTATCTCAGGTTACGAAACCGCTTTATTAACGATGGTTTTACAAAAGTTATTGCCGATGGTCGCAGCCAGAAATACTCGCAATACCTTAAAAAACTTGGGTTCGAGATGAATCCGGAAGGTATGTATGAAAAATCCTTAGTATCTGCACACCCAACGGGTGGAGTCTGACACCAAAGACTCCCGATTCGCTCAGAAATTTTACCTTTGCTAACAAACATCTGTTAATTTCGGATCTATATTCCCGGCATTGGTGATTGTTTAATCCCTTATCAGACCATGATGAAAACTCTGACATCGTTTATTTTTGTGCTTATCACGCTATCTTCTTTCTCCCAGAATTTTTCGCAATACGAGAACGTCTATCTTACCAATGCCGCCGAACACCGAAGAGCTGAGCCACAGGTAATACTGGCCTGCGACCTGGTATTATCGACTCCAATCGAAAAAAAGAATAATAACCGCTCGAATGCTATTTCATTTATAGCAAAATGGATGTCGGGAACAGCCGATTACTCATTTGCCATCGACGAAACCCTTAAGAAAATAACAGCCCGCGATATGGATTTGATAGGCGTTTATTATGCCTGTATTTCGAAATACGCCATTGAACAAGGTAAGGGTACCGAGAGGGAGGAATTAAAACTACAGGCTTATAAGATGTTTGCTACATACTGCGATAATCCGGATAATAATTACAAACCACGTGGCGAAATGAAAAAAATGGTTGATGCCCAAAAGCAGGGGAAACTCCAGGAATATCTTGATACAAAAAAATAATTCATTCCAAAATCAAATCCACCTCTTTGGCTGATACACCCATTATTTATCTTGCTCCTTTCCAGGGAATTACAGGCGTAACATTCCGCTCTGTATATGCCAGGCATTTCGGTGGAGTCGATAAATTGTTTACGCCTTTCTTTACAGGAATTAACACCGATTCCAAACTCCCGGCACGTAAACTGGCTCAGCTGGGAGGTACTCACGAAAATGGCATTGAAGTAATTCCTCAGATCCTTAGCAAGGATGCCGACGAAATAATACGCTTTGCACATATATGCGAAAATCTCGGGTTCAGCGAAATAAACTGGAACCTGGGTTGCCCATATCCAATGGTAGCAAAGAAAAAACGTGGTTCGGGAATGTTGCCATATCCCGAAATGGTGGCAGAAATACTGGAAAGAGTGATGCCGGCACTTAAAATCAGGTTTTCGGTTAAATGCCGCCTGGGATACCTGTCGGAACAGGAAATATTTGAATTGATCCCCGTTTTTAATGGCTTTACTATCTCGGACCTCACTATACATGCCCGCATCGGCAAGCAATTGTACAAAGGTGTTCCCGATATGGAAACTTTTCGTAAGGCTGAAAAATTAATTACCCTGCCCCTGGTGTACAACGGGGATATTTTTTCCGTTGAGTCCTACCGCCTTTTCGCCGAAAACTTTAGCGGTATTAACACCTGGATGATAGGCCGGGGTTTGCTTTCCGACCCTTTTTTACCAGCCGATATAAAAGGTATGCATACAACGGATCATAGAAAAGAGTATATCCGTATTTTTATCGGCGACCTCTATATTGCCTATCGCAGACAAATGAACGATAACATTGCTTTAATCGGGGTTTTAAAAGAATACTGGAACTATCTTTCCAAATCTTTTGATGATCCTCACAAAGTATTTAAGAAATTGAAAAAGGTAAAGTCGTTTGACGAATACGAAAATGCCGTTGATTTTATTTTCAATGAGTATCAGTGGGTAGGCTCAGGTTATCATCAACCCGACTTTGATTCGTCCAAATAAAAAACCCCACCAATACAGCAGGGTTTGTAATATCTTCTATTATTCTGCGATCGCCCTTCTCCCCATCACCTTCGCCCCTTCTACCTTTCTCCCTCTCTCCGATCTCCCCATCTCCCATTCTCCCTTCGCCATTCTCCCCTTCTCCCCTCACCTCGTCCCCTCAATCCTCTCGTCAACTCGTCTACTTAGGGTCGTACCCCCATTTCAGGTAAGTAGCTCCCCAGGTAAATCCACCACCGAAAGCTGCCAGTATAATATTATCGCCTTTGCGTAACTTTGGTTCCCATTCCCAGAGGCATAGCGGAATAGTTGCTGATGTTGTATTTCCGTATCTTTCGATATTGATCATTACTTTTTCTCTTTCGAGGCCCATACGGTTGGCCACGGCATCGATAATACGCATATTAGCCTGGTGAGGAACCAGCCATGCCAGTTGCTCCGGTTTCAGGTTATGCTTTTCCATCATTTCAACCGAAATATCAGCCATTTTCGAAACAGCCCATTTAAATACTGTTTGGCCGTCCTGGTAAATAAAATGCTCTTTGTTATCCACAGTTTCGTGAGTAGCCGGCCGTTGTGATCCGCCCGCTTTCATGTACAGGTGATGGCGTCCTGTTCCGTTTGTCCGGAATATTGAATCGACCATACCCACATCTTCGGTTGTAGGTTCAAGCATAACAGCTGCCGAAGCATCACCGAACAACGGACATACAGCCCTGTCGGTATAATCAGTAATAGCCGACATTTTATCGGCACCCACAACAATTACTTTTTTATGGGTTCCTGATTCCACAAACTTTTGCCCTACTGTGAGTGCATACAGAAAACTGGAACATGCCGCGTTCATATCGTAACTAAAAGCGTTGGTAATTCCGCATTTATCGCTGATAATATTAGCCGTGGCCGGAAACAACATATCCGGTGTAACGGTGGCACATATAACCAGGTCAACGTCCTCGGGATTGGTATTGGTTTTGGCTAAAAGCAATTTTACAGCCTCGGCACCCATATCCGACGAAGCAAGACCTTCACCTTTTAAAATATGGCGCTCACGTATTCCAATGCGGGTCATTATCCATTCGTCGGTAGTATCTACCATACGACTCAGTTCTTCATTATTGAGTATATAATCGGGGGCATATCCTGCAACTCCGGTGATAGCGGCTCTGAGTTTAGTCATAAAATAATTATTTTCCTGTTGTCAAAAAAAAAAGAAGTTTAAACAATCGATGTTAACAAATTCCCGTTGGAATCCTGACAATAATGGAAAGGTGTGAAACCTTTATTCCACTCCAAAACCTCCATTGAGGTTGAGAATAGCGTGCTTTATTTTGGAAGCAATTTTTGCTTTATACACATCGCGTCCGAGTAAAACCATATTTTTAATGGCGATGTCATTTGAAATGCCATGTCCCATAACTACGGCACCGTTAATGCCAAGTATAGGCGTTCCGCCAAAGTTTTCGTAATTCAGCCTGCTGAAATAATCGTCGAGCAGGTTACGTTTAGCCATAATGCGGTAGAATGATTCAACGAGTTTAAGGATTATATTGCCGGTAAATCCATCGCATACAATTACATCCGCCTTATTGCGTAAAAAATCGCGGCTTTCAATATTCCCTATGAAGTTGAAGTCCTTCGAATCCTTCATCAGGTGGTAAGCCGACTGTGTAGTAAGATTTCCTTTTTCCTCTTCGTGCCCGATGTTAAGCAATGCAACCCTTGGGTTTTTAACCTGGTAAACATTTTTTACATAAATGGAACCTATTAAACCAAACTGGTAAAAAACATCAGGCTTGGCATCGGGATTTGTTCCAATATCCACCAACAGGCTATATCCACCATCTTCCTGAGGAATAACGGCAGAAGTACATGGCCTTACAATACCCTGTATGGTGTTTACACTAAAGATTGAACCTACCAGCATAGCGCCACTGTTTCCGGCACTGGAAAACGAATCAATCTTTTTGTGTTTGAGCATTTGAAATCCGACACTTATACTGGAGTCGGGTTTGCGGGTAAGTGCTTTAGTAGGGTGCTCGCCCATTTCAATAACATCAGGGGCATGCACAATATCAAATACGGAAGCTTCGCACCCTCGTTCGTGTAATAACGAACGGATGGAGGCTTCGTTGCCTATTAGAACGATTTTATCGTCGGGCGATAGCTCCTTTGCCGCCAGTATGGCTCCTTCAACAGCAGCCACAGGTGCAAAATCGCCGCCCATTACGTCCAATCCGATTCTCATTTAAAGAATCTTTTACTAAACATGGTTTGCCAGGTAAGAGGCAAAATTAAGCGGTTGTTTGTTTCTCAATTGCAAGGCGGCCTTTATAAAAGCCACACTCGGAGCATACCCTGTGATAGAGTACCGAAGTGCCACAATTTGAGCAAATAATGAAAGTAGGAGCTTCCAGTTTATAGTGTGTTCTGCGTTTTGCCGTTCTGGTTTTCGAAAACCTGTGTTTTGGATGTGGCATTGTATTGTGTATTTATTGTTAATCAATTATTTATTATTCAGTCAGTATTAAGTTTTTTGAGCGCGTCCCACATAGTATCAATGGTACCGGAGGGTGCAAGCATTTCGAGTCGACGCAGCATATCCTTATCACAGGTGCTTTTCCCCTTTTCATCATCAGGATGCAGCAAGCGTGCTGGTAAAGCCAAATGGATAAATTCATAGATGTAAGGGGCCAGGTCGAACTTGTATTCCGTTTCGGCAATTACAACCACGTCTTCGCTCTCTTCCATATATTCGGCGCCCAGTTTCACTATCAGTTTTTCAGTATCCGAAAGTGGAAAGCTGAAATCATCGGTACAACGGTCGCAGGTAACTTTTACTTCACCTTCGAGGCCAAGGGTAAAAATCATCATCCGCTCCATCTTTTCAAGAGCAACAGCTACATGAACATGGCCTTGCTTTATTTGCGAGAACTCAAATTGCTCAAAGAACGAATCATTCACCTCAAACTCAAACTGATGATTTCCAGGCTCAAGACCAACGAATTGAATATTAAATTCTCTCAGAGGGTTCACGGCAGTCAGTATTAAATTGAGGGGCGCAAAATTACAAAATCCTATTATAAATAACAAACTCTTGTTTTGCAGATAATTATTACTGTAAAGTCGCACCATTACACAAAACCGGCTAAAACAGTTTCGGGGCAGGGATTGGTTTCCTGAATAATTAACCTCTATTTTCGTCCGAAATCGGCCGGAATTTCACCCCATGCCTTAGTTTCCCACTTTAATATCTTTGTTTCGTATGTGTTATGATGCAGCCATTCGATTGCACGGTCGATAAGATCAAAAAGAGGTTTATTTTTTGCACTCTCCGCCAGTTTTGTATTTGCCTTTTTCTGCTTTACCCACGAAATGGCGTTTTGTGAATCACTGTATAAAGGCAGCGAAAGATTATTTTGTTTCAGGTATACCAGGCCGGTAACTAAACCCAGGAACTCACCAATATTATTTGTCCCTTCGGGGAAAGGGCCGCGGTGGAATATTTCCTGACCCGTAGCCATGTTTACCCCTCGGTACTCCATTACCCCGGGGTTTCCGCTGCAGGCGGCATCAACACAAATAGCATCCTTCAAAGGCAATCCGTATTTTGCGAGTACTTCTTTACTCAGTGCTGCTTTGGCTGTTTTTCCGATAAAATTCCATGCATTGCTGCCAACAGCTCTCTTTGCCTCTTCGAGCGTGGTAAATCCTTTGTATTTAGCTGCCGTGTAACCATCGACCTGCTTTTTGCATTTTTCCCACGAATCGAAAATGCCGGTCTGATGACCTTCCCATACTACATAATATTTACTCTTCGGCTTCTTCATTGGCGTTTGCAAATGTACATGAATTTTACTGCTCCTGATAACGATATCTGTACAATGAATCGCAAGGGTAAAACCTGTATATTGAAAAACAAAATTTTTGCGGAATTGATTAATGCACTGCAGGGTTTAAGAGTCTGTTTAAATTTATATTTTTTTAATTCTTAATGAGTGAGGGGAGACAAGGCAAGGGGTGAAAGGCGAAAACATCTTAGGAAATTTGAATTTAAATTGATGATTCTTCCCTGCCTGCGTGATGCAGTCAGGCAGGCGTCTCCCGATTGCTATCGGAATCGGACTCCCGTCTTCTGAGCTTTTCTTACTTAACTAAGGGAATTTAGTAAATTTAAACAGTGACTAATACTTCTGTATAATAATATATTTCCATCTATGCTTAGTGTCATAATTACACTTTTATTTTCAGAAAATTTTTATACTATTTCAAATAAGCTTACTTTTATCGTTTAGTATTTATTCTTCCGGTTAGAAACTAAAATTGATTAATATGAAAACCAATCCATTCATCTGTTTCATGCTCTTATTTTCAACCCTGTTTATAACTGTTCAGGGACAGGAAAGATCAATTGATCAGCGGGTTGACTCCGTTCTTCAGATGATGACGCTGGCAGAAAAAATCGGCCAGATGAATCAGTATAATGACGACTGGGTGTCAACAGGACCCGTAACCATCGACAGTGATAAAGCCAATCAGATCCGTAACGGACAGGTGGGCTCCCTGTTGAATTGCATAGGCGTAAATCGAACCCGCGACTGGCAACAGATTGCCATGCAATCGCGACTCGGGATTCCATTGCTGTTCGGGCAGGATGTTATTCATGGTTTTAAAACAACTTTCCCGATACCATTGGCCGAAGCCTGCAGTTGGGATCTGGATGCCATGAAATTATCAGCACAAATTGCAGCAGCCGAAGCCAGCGCCAGCGGCATACACTGGACATTCGCTCCTATGATCGACGTTGCACGCGATCCGCGCTGGGGGCGTGTAATGGAGGGTGCCGGCGAGGACACCTACCTTGGCTCGCTTATTGCCAAAGCAAGAGTTGAAGGTTTTCAGGGCGATAAAATTGGAGGATTAAATTCGGTGATGGCCTGCGCCAAGCATTTTGCTGCTTATGGTGCTGCCATAGGAGGCAGGGATTACAACTCGGTGGATATGAGCGATCGCATGTTATGGGAAACATACCTTCCTCCGTTTAAGGCGGCCCTGGATGCAGGTGTTGCCACTTTTATGAACTCATTTAACGATATCAACGGAGTACCATGCACCGGCAATTCCTATTTACAACGGGACATTTTAAAAGGACAATGGGGTTTTAAAGGATTTATGGTAAGCGACTGGGGCTCAATAGGCGAAATGATTAACCACGGTAGTGCAAAAAACGGGTACGAAGCAGCATTTTCGGCTATTACAGCAGGCAGCGATATGGATATGGAAAGCAGGTGTTACAAGAACCATCTCGAACAGCTTGGTTACCGATGGCAAAGTTCCTGTTTCACTTATTGATGATGCGGTAAGGCGGATATTGTACAAAAAATTTGAACTCGGGTTATTCGACGACCCATACCGTTTCTGCGATGCCGACCGTGAAAAGAAAGCATTGAACGATCCCGAACACACAAAAGCCGCCAGGTTAATCGCTGCAAAAAGCATTGTACTGCTAAAAAACGAAAATAACCTGCTTCCTCTTTCAAAAAACATAAAAACAATTGCATTTATTGGCCCCCTGGTAAAAGCAGTAAAACAAAACAAAGGATTCTGGGATGTGGAAGTGCCCGGTGTGGATTCAAACTTTATCGTATCGCAGTGGGAAGGGCTCGAAAATAAAATAGGGCCCGGAACAACTTTGCTATATGCCAAAGGCTGCGAAATAGAAGGTAACAGCAAAGCCGGGTTTTCGGAAGCAGTCAACACAGCAAAGAAGGCTGATGTTGTTATACTTAGCATAGGCGAAAGAAGGGACATGAGCGGCGAAGCTAAATGCAGAAGCGATATAGGCATACCAGGTGTGCAGGAAGAGCTTCTGAAAGCACTGCTTGCAACCGGGAAGCCTGTGGTGGTGCTCATAAATGCCGGCCGGCCGTTGGTTTTTAATTATACCGCCGATAATGCACCTGCTATTTTATACACCTGGTGGCTGGGCAGCGAAGCCGGGAATGCGATAGCCGATGTGCTGTTTGGCGATTATAATCCTTCGGCAAAGCTTCCGGTAACATTTCCACTCAGCGTAGGACAAATTCCGGTTTATTACAATCATTTTAATACCGGACGCCCGGCAACCGACGATAATAACCGTTTTTACAATTCATCCTATATCGATCTTTCCATTTACCCGAAATATGAATTCGGCTATGGCTTAAGTTATACTACTTTCAGCTACAGCAACCTGCAACTCAACACCACAAAAATAACAAGCAGTACACAAATTGAAGCATCCGTTACCATCACCAACACAGGTAAATACTTTGGGGAGGAAATTGTACAAATGTACCTGAGAGATAAAGTGGGTTCAATAATCAGACCAGTAATTGAATTGAAGGATTTCAAAAAGATAGCTCTTCAAGCAGGCGAAAGCAAAACAATAAAATTTGTAATCGACAACGAAAAGCTATCCTTCTACAACCAAAAGCTGGAATGGGTGGCCGAACCCGGTGAATTTGATCTGATGATCGGTGCTTCGTCGCGAAAAATCCACTTGAAAAGTGGTTTCGAGCTGCTTGATTGATTTGTTTGCCGGCCAATGAACTACTCGCCAACAATGCTGTTTAATCAATGTACCGTTAACTCAACGTATTGAAAACATATTTTAAATTCGCTTAACAATCCCATTAATGGAAAATTTTATTTCGCACAACCCCACCAGCCTTCATTTTGGAAAAGGCGTAATTGAAACAATCGGAAAAACAGTTAAACCTCTCGGAAGTAAAGTATTGCTTGTATATGGCAAAGGATCGGTAAAAAGATCCGGTTTGTACGACCGTATCATAGCCGAGCTTAAGCAAGCCGGCGCCACAGTATTCGAATACGATGGCATACAGCCCAATCCGTTGGTTGCCGATGTTGATAAAGCCGCTGCTATCGGCCGCGAAAACAACGTCGATTATATACTTGCTGTTGGAGGTGGAAGTGTAATTGACTCGGCTAAGATCATCTCTATCACCATACCTGTTGAACATTCGGCATGGAAATTTTACGAGTACAAAGCACGGCCTCAGAAAGCTGTTCCCCTTGTTGCTGTGCTTACACTTGCTGCCACCGGAACCGAGATGAATCCTTTTGCTGTACTACAGAATCCCGAAACAGGGCGTAAAGACGGGTATGGTTCGCCTTTGTGTTTCCCGGTTCATTCATTCCTCGATCCGGAGGTTACCTATACCGTGCCGGCTGATTATACCGCTTATGGCATTGCCGACCTGATAGCACATTGCCTTGAGAATTTTTTCAGCACCGGCCAATGCAGCCTCAGCGACAGGTTTATTACTGCAATTATTGCCGATGCCATGGAGTGGGGACCAAAACTGATGAATAATCTGCACGGCTACGAAGAGCGTGCTGCCATCATGTACGACGCCACCATGGCACTGAACACGATGACCGGCAATGGCAAGGGCGGTGGCGACTGGGGAGTACACGGCATGGGACATATGCTTTCGTTGCTGCATGAGGTGCCTCACGGTGCTTCGCTGTCGATTATTTTCCCTGCATGGATGAAACATCTGAACAAACAAGCAGGAGATCAGATTTCGAATCTGGGAACTTTGCTTTGGGGTGATAATGATGTTTCTGCAACTATTAATCGGTTCGAAGCGTTTTTTAAACTGATCGGTTCGCCGGTGCGCCTTTCACAGGTAGGAATAGGCGAAGATAAATTTGAAGCAATTATTCAGCAGATGGTAAAAAACAAAGTAGAAGGACGCAGCTTTAAACTCGCTGAAAATGATTACCGGGCCATTCTTGAGCTTGCGAAATAAACCTCTTATCATTGCTCTCCTCAATTGAACTTTCAACAAAAAACCCCGACCTGAAGGAAGGGGTTTTTTTTATTCTGCAAGTAAAGGTTACAAATGTTATTCTTCTTCGGCTTCCTGCTCTTCGTAAGCTTTCAGAAGTGCGTTCTGTACATCGGGCGGAACCTGTGCATACTCACCAAATGCCAGCGAATAGGTTCCGCTGCCCGAGGTAAGTGAGCTGAGTGCGGTCGAATAGCGGTTCAGTTCAGCAAGAGGGACTTTAGCCTTAACTTTCTGATAGTTTCCTTCGCTGTCCATTCCCATAATAATGGCACGACGACCCTGTAAGTCGGTCATAATATCGCCCATCCTGTCGGCCGGAACCATAACTTCAACATCATAAATCGGTTCCATAATTTTGGGGCCTGCATTTTTGAAGGCTTCTTTGAAAGCATTACGGCCGGCGAGTTTAAACGCAAGTTCGTTCGAATCGACAGCATGCATTTTGCCATCATATACATTCACTACGATATCGCGGGCATAAGATCCTGTTAGTGGACCTTCTTCAATTTTTTCCATTATCCCTTTCAGAATAGCGGGCAAAAAGCGTGCATCGATGGCGCCACCAACTATACAGTTGTTGTAAACCAGTTTCCCGCCCCATGGCAGAGTTTGTTCATCGGTACCGCGAACAGGGAATTCACTCTGAAATTTCATGCCTTCGGTAAATGGCTCAATCATCATATGCACTTCTCCAAACTGACCTGCTCCACCCGATTGTTTCTTGTGGCGGTACATAGCTTTTGCCGATTTGGTGATAGTTTCGCGGTATGGGATTTTAGGTGCAATGTATTCAATAGGGATTTTATCGAGGTGTTCGAGGTACCATTTGGCAATATTGAGGTGAAGTTCGCCCTGCCCCTTGATAATAATTTGCTTGAGTTCTTTCGAATACTCAACCAAAAGTGTTTGGTCCATTTTATGCATTTCGTTGAGACGTGAACCAAGTTTTTCGTCGTCGCCTGAGCTTTTTGGCTTGATAGCCATGCTGATTTTGGGTGCAGGGAATTTGATAGGAACAATTTCGTCTTCAGCATTTTTTACAGCATTCAGCGTGTCGCCTGTGCGGGTATTCTTCAGTTTTATAGTCGCAGCAATATCGCCTGCACAAACCTTTTCGACTTTTTCACGTTTCTTACCAGCTATCAGCAGCAATTGCGAAATACGCTCTTTACCTGAATTTTTACCGTTTATCAGATCCATTGCTTCGGTTACATCGCCCCCATATACTTTAAAGAAAGCAATTTCGCCAAGGTGTTCTTCAACCGAAACTTTCACTACCTGCAACGAAGTAGGATCACTTGACTTGCAAGTGAGTTCCTTACCTGTTGTGGTAAGTTTAGCAGGCATTTCGTCAGGAGCAGGAGCAGTGGAACAAATAAATTCCATTAATCGCCCAACACCTTTATTTTGTTTGGATGATATACAAAAAACAGGGAATAAACCACGGGCGATAATACCTGCTTTCAGTCCTTTTTCAAGTTGCTCTTCGGTAAGTGATCCGTTTTCGAAAAACGCTTCCATAAGTGCTTCATCACTTTCGGCAGCTTTTTCGATGAGTGCAGCATGCAAGTCTTCAGCTTTTGCCTTTTCACCGGCAGGGATATCCTCTATCTGAGGTTTACCACCACCATCGCTGTACTTCAGCATTTTCATCTGCAAAAGGTCAATGATTGAGTCGAAACTATGGCCTTCGTTTACCGGATATTGTAACAGCGTTACATTACCACCAAACTGGGCTTTGAGTTCGCGAACGGATTCCTCGAAATTTGCTTTTTCGTGCTCCAACTGGTTTAAAGCAAAAATAACGGGAGTCAGGTTATTATTGGTTTGCCTCCAGGTTATTTCAGTACCTACTTCAACGCCGTTCTGAGCATTAACAAGCATAACAGCAGTATCGGCAACACTGAGTGCAGCAACTACCTCGCCTATAAAATCGTCGAAACCAGGGGTGTCAAGAACATTTATTTTTTTTCCGTTGTATTCAACATACATGAGTGTAGTACAAACTGAATTCTGCCTTTCCAGCTCTATCTCACGATAATCGGAAACGGTATTTTTATCTTCAATTGTTCCACGGCGGGATATGGATCCGCCTTCGAAAAGCATTGCTTCAGCGGTAGTGGTCTTTCCGGATTTGGCTCCACCAATGAGTGCAATATTTCTTACTTCGCTTGTCTTGTAGACTTTCATTTTTAAAGTAAATTTATTGTGATTGAAACTGTTATTCAGAGATAAATGGGTTGCAAAGTTAAAAATTGTAGCTATATATGCAACTGTTCTTTTGAAAGAGGCTTATTAAAATCGCAAATATGTAGTAACGAGCTGTTATTGCGCCGGATAGCACATATAATTCCGGGATTCCCGGTTAACAAGGCTGAGTTGGTTTCGCGAAAATCGGATGCTAGGCAGTAGCTGTTTTTTTTCGGTACATGGCCATTAGCTTAAGCTCGGCCCTTCGCAGCCAAACGGCAGTAACAGCTATTAAAAGCCTTGGCCATATTAGCCAGTGAAGTGCATAACCGAGCGTGATAAAAAGCAAGGGATCCTCAAGTTGTGAATGCGAAATGGAGATATGATGGTTAAGCAGATCGGCATCTTCGCGGCTCATTTTTCCTTTTTCCGATTCGTCGATCATAATGGCTGATCCATAAGCAAGACCGATAAGGTTAGCTACCATCCACGATAAAGTTGTGCTTCGTGGCAAACCCAGAAGTTTCATTAAAGGAGATAAAGGCTTTTCGATAGCGGCGATAAATCCAAATTCATCGAGTATGCGCTGGAAAATAAGCAAGGCATTTACCAGTATCAGTACTTTAAGAACTGTGGCCGAAATGGATTGTAACCAATGTAAAAATACTATACCGAAATCCCCCTGCTGACTGGTAATTGCAAATGTATCGGCCGAAATATGACCCGGCATAATCAAATTCAGCATCCATCCGATTGCGAAACTGCCTGTTAGCCTTACCAAAAGCATGCGAACAGCCGATGAGCCTGTACGTTTCATAACTGCGGTTTCGATTAAAAAACCATGCGATACCAGGCACATGCTAGCCAGTATCATGCCTTCGCGTACAGGTAGCTGTAGCATGGTAAGTACTGCAACCACTGAGTAAATATTGGTGAAAACACTCGTTACCAGCACAATAGCCGAAACACCCGGCAAGCCTATATGCCTGAAAACCGGGCCGGTATATTGTGCCATAAGTGCAAGAATGCCGAAGTAATCGAGCAACATTACACCAAATGATACAGGAACTGTAATTTTTATGAGCCACCAGGCTGTTTTCATGCCTTTGGGGAAGGCTGAAATAACGCTGCTTTTTAAACGCTGAAGTATGGTATGTTGTTCCAAAATGAGTGTACCGGAGCTAAGGCTGCAAAGGTATGTTTTCTGTTGAACCGGTTAAATTGTTGAACTATAAATTAATTGATATTTTCTCAGCCCTTGGGAGAATAACAAATTTGTTTGCATTACTCTGGCTGTGGTTTTACCTGTACTCTTTCGGTTAAAACAGCCCTTGCACCAACTCGTCAACCGTAAGTTTCGAAAAATAATTTCCTATATCAAAACGCGATACGGCATGACGGATAGCTTTTTCCTCGTGGGGAATATCGGCCAGCACAGCCTCAATTTCCTTAGGATCGCTGTGCGAAAAATAATCGCCGAAAATACGTGTCTGCTTTATTACACCGTTACGCACATCCATACAAAATTCGAGGGTGCCGCTGTTGCCTGTACGCATTACCTTTCGGAAATTATAGGCTGGTGAATTACCGAAATTCCAGTCCCAGGTACTGTATTTTACGCTCGCCAATTCTTCGATCTTCTTGTGATCATCATCAGTAAGTTCATACAGTTGTGCATCGGGATACATGGCTGTAATATGACGCTCGATCAGATCGGAGAATTGCATCACATCCATTTGCTGCTTCAAGTGCTCGCTGATGTTGGTTACACGGCTGCGAACCGATTTCACCGACTTATCCTGAAATTTTGCCGGGTCAACCTTGAGCGCCTGGCTTAAATCAGTCATAAGAGCCGAAAACAATAAGGTTCCATGATGCAGCACACGGTTTTTCCATACCATTTCGGCATTGCCCGAAAATTTTTTTCCTTCGATCGTGAGATCATTTCTGCCTTCGAAACGGGCATCAATACCAAGTTCCTGCAGTACTTCGAGTATGGGTTCGGTATATTTACGGAAATCATTGAAGGTGTGATCCCTGTCCGATTGAATAAATGTAAAATTCAGGTTGCCAAGGTCGTGAAATACAGCACCTCCGCCCGTAAGCCTTCGGACAACACAGATATTGTTTTCCTTAACATAATCGACATTTATCTCCGAAAGGGTATTCTGGTGTTTGCCAACAATAATGGAAGGCTCATTGCGCCAGAGCATAAAAATATCCTGATCGCTTTCTTTCAGGAAATATTCTTCGGCGGCAAGGTTAAAATAGGGATTAGTGTTGTGGCGCTTAATTATTAACATCCGTGAAATTTTGAGCAAAAGTAGTGTTTCCTAATGTTTCATCCTTTATTCCCTGTTAAAGGAATGCAAAATAAAATGAACAGCTATGCTTAACAGATTTATACTGAAAATGGTTCACATAACTTTTGCAATAATAGATGTGTTACCGGATATCAAAGGTTTTTAGTATATTTACAAATTGTACCTTCGCTATTTTCATTAACCATTTAAAACCCAGAAAAAATGTTTTTCATTGTCCTTGGAATTATAGTAATTGCCATTGGTTTTGTGCTTTCCAAAACCGATTCACCATTGCGCCCTTATACCAGCATCATCCGTATTGTTGGTTTTGTAATTGTATTAGTCGGAGCCACCTTATCAGCTGTGCAACAGATTGAGCCAGGTTATGTGGGAGTTCAGAAACTTTTCGGAAAAGTAAATAATAAAATACTCGAAAGCGGTCTTAACGTTATTAATCCCTTGGCTGAAGTGGTTAATTTTGATATCCGCACCCAGAATTATACCATGTCGGGCGTTCAGGACGAAGGCAGTAAATCAGGAGATGACGCTATCAGGGTACTTTCGGCTGATGGTCTTGAAGTTATTATCGACCTTACCGTTTTATATAAAGTACTCCCTGCAGAGGCTCCGCGAATATTGACAGAAATAGGTACCGATTACCGTAACACCATCGTTCGGCCCATATGCCGGACAAAAATCCGCGACAATGCAGTATATTATGATGCTGTTGCACTGTATTCGACCAAGCGCGACGAATTTCAGGATCGTATTTTTAAAACTATAGAAACTGATTTCAAAACCCGCGGACTTGTACTCGAACAACTTCTTGTACGAAATATTACCTTACCTACATCTGTAAAAACCACCATCGAATCGAAAATAAATGCCGAGCAGGATGCCCAGAAAATGACTTTCGTATTACAGAAAGAAAAACAGGAAGCCGAACGCAAAAGGGTTGAAGCGCAGGGAATTGCCGATTACCAGAAAATTCTGAGCACCGGCCTCAGCGACAAGCAGTTGCAATACGAAATGATTAAAGCCATTTCGACTTCGCCAAATGCAAAACTTATTATACTCGATAGTAAGAGGAATGCACCATTTATTATTGATGCTAAATAGCTCTCATTCGCTGACAGATAAATGCCACAGATTACACAGATTTCACAGAAAGATTTTTAATTCTTATGATAAATTAATCTATTAAATCTGTGAAATCTGCGAAATCTGTGGCTAAAAGCCCATTTATTCAGTGTGAATAGTTAAAAATAAGTTTCTTTATCACCGGGTTCTCCGGAGCCGGCATCAAATATTTAGCACCAAACCCGAAAAGCAGTGATTTTTAAACCTACTTTTGAATCCGTATTAGCTCATTTCATAACATATTGCAAATCTTTTCGTTAATACGAATCAGCGTACTATCACAAAAACTTCATCCGGATAATACTATGAATATTCTAATCGTTGAGGACGAACCTAAAGTAGCCGCTTTCATAAAAAACAGCCTCGAAGAATACCAGTATACTGCCGAAATAGCTTATGATGGATTGCTGGCCGAAAGGATGGTTATGCAATACGATTTTGACCTGATAATCCTGGATGTTATTATTCCGCATATCAGCGGCATTGATTTCTGCAAGCGTATTAAATCTATTAAACCAAATCTGCCAGTTTTGATGCTTTCGGCACTTGGAACCACCGAAGATAAAATTATTGGTTTCGATGCAGGTGCCGACGATTACCTTGTTAAACCTTTCGAAATCCGCGAATTGCTTGCAAGGATCAAAGCCATAAACAAACGATCGGGCGGCTCGGTACAATCGGGCAACAAGCTTATTGTAAGCGACCTCGAACTTGACCTGGATAAAAAAGTGGCTCTACGTGGGAAACAGTCAATAAACTTAACCGCCAAGGAATTTATGTTACTCGAGTACCTGATGCGTAATAAAGGCAGGGTGCTGTCGAGGGTTGATATTGCCGAAAAAGTGTGGGAAGTAACCTTCGACACGGGCACCAACGTAGTGGATGTTTACATAAATATTCTGCGCAAGAAAATCGACCGCAGTTTCAGCAATAAGCTCATACATACACGTATAGGAATGGGATATATTTTCGGGGAGGAATAATCATGAATATCCGTTCGCGGCTTACACTTCAATTTTTGATCATTGCGGCAGTTATCATGATTCTGTCGTCGGTTGCCACCTACCTGCTTTCGACACATTACCGGCAGGTCGATTTTTACGAACGCCTGCAAAAAAAAGCCAATAATACCGCGAAACTCTTAATCGAAGTCGAGGGTGTTGACGCAGCCTTGCTCCGAAGAATTGAAAAAAACAACCCTGTTAGCCTTCCCAACGAAAAAATCATTATTCTTGATTTTCGGAACAATATCATGTTTTCGACTGATGAGACCAGGGAAATTCCAATAAACACCAAGCTGTTAAATTCCATACGCCTGGCAGGAGAATTAAAATACCATTACAAAGACTTCGAAGTATTGGGTTTCCTTTTTACCGACAAGTACGATCGGTTTGTTGTAATTGCAGCAGCCACTGATATTTATGGTAAAAAAAGGATAGGGAACCTGGTAAAAATCCTTTTTGGTGTGGTGGCAATAAGTTTACTGCTTTTTCTGATTTCGGGATGGATTTATGCCGGCAAAGCCTTAAAACCTATTACCCGTATCATTCAGGAAGTAAATGAAATATCGGCTTCGAGCCTGAATATGCGGCTGCACGAAGGACGCGGAAAGGATGAGCTGGAACAACTGGCACGCACTTTTAACAATATGCTGAAGCACCTTGAAACTGCTTTTAAAACCCAGAAGAATTTTATTGCCAATGCCTCGCACGAGTTGCGCACACCGCTTACTTCCATTACCGGGCAGCTTGAGTTTATATTGATGAAACCCCGCACCTTCGAAGAATACGAAAAAACACTCAGCTCTGTTTTTGAAGATATGCGTAACCTTAACCTGCTCTCGAACCGCCTGCTGATGCTGGCTCAGGCAAGCTCCGAAATACCGGAATCGTCGTTTCTTCCGGTGAGGATCGACGAAATAACCTGGCAGGCAAGCGAGGAAATTTTGAAATATAATCCTGATTATTCCGTAAAAATTAACCTCGACGAAACCCTCGACGACGAAACCATGACGGTGACCGGTGATGAGCACCTGCTGAAAACGGCCATTCATAACCTGATTGAAAATGGTTGTAAATACTCAGCCGATAGCGCCATGACTGTTAATATTAAATATGCTCAACCTAATATTATCCTCGAATTTATCGACCACGGAATTGGTATTAAGCCCGAAGAATTACAAAAGATTACAAAACCATTTTTTCGTGGCAGTAACGTCGGGTTGTTAAAAGGCAGTGGCATCGGGCTTTCACTGGTCGACCGTATAATAAAAATTCATCACGGCACTATGCAGTATCGATTCCAAAATTAAATCCGGCACAAAAGTTACTATGCAAATCCCGCTCCACGATTGATACTAAGCCTGGTGCCACACGACGTTTTATTCCAGGCGTATTTTAATCTCTTTTTAATCTCATTCTCATTACATTTTTAACCGGCAGTATTAGTTTTGCCGAATAATCAGTTATTGACCTATGGCTATCCGTTTCCAGAACACCTTACCCTTTTTTAATTTTTCGGAGGTTTATTAAAAACGGATTTCAATTTATCCATAACAAAACGTACTGATACTCAACTGTTTATTTGAGTGTTAAACTTTTCTTAAAAAGGATATGATTGAAAAATAAGGAATATATGGACCGGGTAGTCATTTTTTTCACCTTTAAAATCTAAAAGCCATGAATCTCATTTCAGGAAAAGCAAAATTGATCACCTATGGAGCGGTGATACTAATGGTAGCCGGTATCGTTACCAGTGCTACGTTTATGAGTAAAAACTCAAAACTGAACAGCGGTCTTAATACCGAGAAACTTAAGAGCGAATCCCTGTTGTCGGAAAAGCTTTCGCTCGACAAGGAAATTATTCAGATGAAAGATGCTATTGCTTCCCTTACAGGTCAAAATGTGGAAACCGATAAATTACTTGCCGAGGCAAAGAACAAATTATCGGAAAAAGAAAGGGCAATGGCTCGTGTAATGAAAGATAATGCCACCACTAAATCCCTGAGAAAGGAACTCGCCGAAATAAAAGACATGAAGGAAAACTTGTTGAAACAGGCAGATGCTCTTAACGGGCAGAATAAAAACCTGGCATCGGAAAACCAACAGCTACAAAAATCGCTTGCTCAGCTTCAGTCGGAAAAGGATGAACTTATAAAACAGAATGAAATGGCAAGGGTCGAAATTCTGAATAGGGCTGATAACTTCCAGGTTGATGCTTTCCGAAATGCTAAAAAGGACAAAATAACCAATTGTGCAAAGCGCACTAAAGAAATGACAGTTATTATTGATGTTCCTAAAGAATTGGGATCGGATGTCAGCTTTAATATCACTACTCCCGACGGAACAGTTATAAACGAAAAGAACAAATCACTCTCGTGGCAGATTCTTAAAAGCAGTAATACTCTTTTGGCAAGCGTATACCCACTTGACGATACTTTTACAGTTACCCACCAGGTAAAACTAACATACAAACCCGGCTCAAAAATGAAATCGGGTGTTTATAAAATTGGCATTCTGAGTAAAGGAAAGAATATAGGGAATTGCCGCGTAAGACTTAAATAATCATAAAAATTGTAGTACTTTTACAGAAATGTATAAGTTGCAAAGTAATTTTGCATCTTCTTTTTAAACATCAAACATTAATAATTAAAAACTAAAATTGGAATTATCATGAACAAAAAACTGTTAGTACTTTCAGGATTCATCCTGTTGCTTATCGGATCCTCATGCGTTAGCTCAAAAAAATACAAAGCACAGGTTCAAAAACTTGAGTCGTTGGATGCTCAATATTCGAAAAAACAAGCCGACTTAAATACTTGCGAAACTGCCAAAGCAAATTACCTGAAACAAATTGAAGACCTCAACAGGCAGATTGCTGAATTAAACAAAGAGCAGTCCTATCTGAAAAAAGATAACAACCAGGTGTTAAATCAACTGGAAGCTTTATCAGTAATTTCGAGTACCCAGGCCGAAAGCATCAAGAAATCGATGGAAAACCTTGGCATGAAGGACAACTATATCAAAGGGCTGCAAATGTCGCTGGCACAAAAGGATTCTCTTAACATGGCCCTGGTTATGAACCTGAAAGGTGCCATTGGAAACCTGGCTGACGAGGATATCAACATAAAAGTTGATAAAGGGGTTGTATTTATCGATATCTCCGATAAAATGCTGTTCAAAAGCGGCAGCTATGTTATCACCGACCAGGCAAGCGCCGTATTGGGCAAAGTTGCCAAGGTGCTAAAAAATCAGCCGAATATCGAATTTATGGTCGAAGGACATACCGATAATGTTCCTTTCAAAAAAGGCGACCTTGTTGACAACTGGGATCTCAGTGTAAAACGTGCAACCTCAGTTGTTCGTCTGCTGCAAACTCAGTACGGCCTCGATCCTTCGAAAATGACTGCCGCCGGACGTAGCGAGTACCTGCCGGTATCAGGCAACGACAGCGCATCAGGTAAATCAGCCAACCGCAGAACCCGCATCGTTATCCTTCCACAACTTGATCAGTTCTTCAAACTCATGGAAAGGAAGTAGCGTCCGGCAAAGTGTGATAGCTGAATTGCGATTCCTGTCACACTTTTCTGCCTGAAATATATTGAAAATACCCCTGCTCATACCTGGTCAGGGGTATTTTTATTACATGCTGTCTACCAGGTACTAAAAATAAATAATTATTGTTTTTCTGCACATTAATTAGTTTTTTTATCCGGATATAAATCCCTATCTTTGGTTTGAAACATAAGAAAATGTGTTTTTTATAATGAAATTAATACCCGCATGAGTATGGATAGTTTTTCAGTAAGAGTTTTGCAAAGGAGCGGCAAACCCGCACCAGACATAGGTGTTATGATTGATTATGGCTTTACAGCAGGTTGTGAAGAAAAAAAAACCCATACCGATGGCTGGGTCGATTTTGAAAGCCGCGAGCATCGTTCCGGCGTAATATGGGTCAACGGCAGTAATAAAGGTAATCACAGTATATCAGCAGGGAAAACATACTCATTCACTTTGTAATTTCAAACATTTGCAGTAAAGCGGGTGTTTAAACAATTCGCAGTATGGTATCATGTAGCTACCATCCTTCATTCCTGAATTTATAAGCAAAAACCAACCCATTCATGTCACCAAACAGTGAAGTCGTTCTCAGTATAAAACCACTTGATTTTACCTGGCCGGTTTCGGATCCATTCCTGTTTTGTGCGCACCACCTCGATCATTACCCGGCCGGAAATAACGAAATGGAGCCTGTAGCTTCATTGCAGGGCAGGAATATCGGGCAGGATTTTACGCTCAAAGATGGCTGGCGCATGTATCATGGCTCTGCCGTTCCCGGTTTCCCGGAACATCCTCACCGCGGTTTCGAAACCATTACCATTGTTACCAATGGTTTTGTCGACCATTCCGATTCGTACGGACAGGCCGGCCGCTATGGCAATGGCGATGTACAATGGATGACTGCCGGCGCCGGGTTGCAGCACAGCGAAATGTTTCCGCTTTTAAATAAGGATGGCGACAATCCCCTCGAATTATTCCAGGTGTGGCTTAACCTGCCAAAAGCTAAAAAGTTTGTAAAGCCCCATTTCAAAATGCTGTGGGCCGAGGATATTCCGGTTTATAGCATTACAGATAAAAATGGCAAATCAGTAAAAATTCATGTTATTGCCGGCAATATTGATGGTGTAAAAGCACCACTTCCTGCCCCCGACTCATGGGCTGCTGATCCCGATAATGAAGTTGCCATATGGATTGTTAAAATGGAAGCCGGTGCCAGCTGGCTTGCACCTGCTGCCGCTAAGGATGCAAAACGCACCTTGTTTTTTTACCGCGGCACCTCTCTCAACATCGGCGGTACCGAAATATCCTCATACCATGGCGCCGAAGTAAAACCAGACAACGAACTACTGATTATAAATGGCAATTCCGATGGCTACATATTACTGTTGCAGGCCAAACCCATTAAGGAAACTGTAGTGCAATACGGCCCTTTTGTAATGAATACTGAAGCTGAAATACAGCAGGCATTCAGCGACTTCCGCCGTACTGAATTTGGCGGCTGGCCCTGGCCCCGCCGCGACCAGGTGCACCCGCGTACATCGGGACGATTTGCAAAATATGATGATGGAAGAGAAGAAATCAGAAGCTAAACATTCCGTTAAAAGTGTCCCTATTCTCATTCCACACAAGCTGATATGTAACAATTATTATTGCCGGTTTGAATTCGCTGCTTGCTTAATGCTGATTAATTGAGGACATTAATAAAAGCACATGGATTTACATTTTATTTGTTTTATGTATTTTTGTAAGAAATAAACTGATATGAAGGAGATCGTTTTTATAGTTGAAGAATCACAGGATGGCGGTTATTTTGCACATGCTGTCAATCAGTCCATAGTTACCCAGGGTGAAACAATGGATGAACTTCGTGGGATGATTTCCGACGCTGTTCGTTGCCACTTTGTTGAAGAAGAAATGCCTCAATACGTTCATATGCATGTTACCCGCGAAGAGACATTCGCTATATGAAACTGCCCCGTGATATTGACGCTCATAATCTGATTAAAGCTCTCATCAATTTTGGTTATGAGCCTACCCGACAAACCGGCATTCATATCCGGCTTACGACCCAACTTTTTGGCCAACATCATATTACTATTCCTAATCACGATCCAATACGGATCGGAACCCTAAATACTATTCTTACTGAAGTTGCACTACATTTTGGAATTACGAAACAGGAGTTAGCAGCAAAGCTGTTTTAAGGGTATGTAAATTTGGAATGGAATCCGGAGTATCTGGAATTCGGAATTAAATAAAAAATACCCGGCCTTTTCGCCGGGTATTTTTTTTCAGGAAACAGCAATATTAATTTCTACTTCTTTTCTAAACTCCATCCGCCTTTAAGTCCGAAAATGAACCAGGCCAGGGCAAGTGTACCGAAGGCAAAAATAGTATCACCAATTACCCGCAACCATTTAAAGGTAATAAGATAAGGTTGCTGCATAAATTCAGCCGAGCGGGCGTACCACAATCCCTCCTGTACACTGGCTACTGTTTGTGCCAGGCCAATTGGCAGAACACTGATCAGCACCATTAACGCCAGGCCGATATTAATTGCCCAGAAAGCAAATTTTATCCATTTATCTTTCCAGGCATGCTCGCGGTTCATATCCTTGAGTACAAAAAGCATTAAGCCGATACCGAGCATACCATAAACGCCGAATAAAGCCGTATGCCCGTGAACAGGAGTGGTATTAAGACCCTGCATATAATAAAGCGCAATCGGGGGATTGATCAGGAATCCGAAAATTCCGGCTCCGACCAGGTTCCAGAAAGCAACGGCAATAAACGAATAGATCGGCCATTTGTAGGCTTTTATCCATTCGCTGCTGCGGCTCAGTTTTAAGTTATCCCATGCTTCGAAACCCATCAGTACCAGCGGAACCACTTCGAGCGCGCTGAAGGTAGCACCCAATGCCATTACGGCTGTTGGCGTTCCGGTAAAATAGAGATGGTGAAAAGTACCCAGTATACCGCCTGCCAGGAAAACAATGGTTGAAAACAGCACTGCAGTTGTGGCTGTACTTGCTTTCAAAATCTGCATACGCACGAAAAGGAAAGCAGTAACTACGGCAGCAAATACCTCGAAGAATCCTTCGACCCAGAGATGAACCACCCACCAGCGCCAGTATTCGGCAACAGCCAGGTTGGTTTGCCTGCCCCACATAAGGCCGGCTCCGTAGAATGCAGCAATTGCAATGGTCGAAATAAGGAAAAGTATCAGCAGGTTCCTGCTATCCGATCTCTTTTTAATAACAGGAAGTATAGCCCTGCTCATAAGTAAGAGCCAAATAACCAGTCCGACAAAGAGAAATATCTGCCAGAACCTCCCGAGATCAACATATTCGTAACCCTGGTGTCCGAACCAGAAATTCTGTACCAATCCGAGTTTCTGCATCACACCCATCCATTGACCGGCTAGTGATCCTACAACAATTACAAGCAAAGCCCCGAAAAGGAAATTAACTCCCAAACGCTGGAATTTAGGTTCGTGACCCGAAATGGCAGGTGCATAATACAGTCCGGTTGCCAGCCACGATGTAGCTATCCATAAAATAGCAAGCTGAATATGCCAGGTACGTGAAATGGAATAAGGAAGCCAGTCGGAGAGCGGGAAGCCATACAGGGCTTGTCCTTCAACCCCGTAGTGTGCTGTAATAACACCAAGGGCTACCTGTACCAGTATCAGTGCAGTAACGATCCAGAAATACTTGACAGTAGCCAGTTGTGACGGTGTTTGAGGTATTTTGGCAATAGGGTAATCAGCCGGCAACAGGTGCTCATCTTCATCGCGGCGACGTGCATAATACAATCCCATTAACCCAATACCGGCAATAAGCATGATTACGCTAAATCCTGTCCATAGCAATAATGAGCCGGTTGGCCGGTTACCAACAAGTTTTTCGGCAGGCCAGTTATTGGTATAGGTAATTTCCTGCCCGGGCCGCTCAGTAACACAGGCCCATGATATCCAGAAAAAGAACGTATTCATTAAACGAACCCGCTCCGGAGTTTTCAGGGTGTTTTCAGGTATGCTGTAACTATCGCGAAGGCCGGCAAGCGAAGGATCATTGGTAAATAATCCGCTGTAAAACTCACTGTTGCTGGCAATGGCTTCGGCTCTGAAATCGGAAACTGTAAGTGTTTTTGTTTCAGGGTCGTACGTATTTTTACGGATGTCCTGCTGAAGCAATACCTGCAAAGCAGCCTGACGGTCCTCCGTAAGTTTATCATAAGGCATACTGTCAGATTTCATTGCCAGCTTATCGAGTATAAAAACTGCTTCCTTGTGGAGCCAGTCGGCACTCCAGTCGGGTGCCTGGTAGGCTCCGTGGCCCCATACGGTGCCCAGTTCCTGCCCGCCGATGGATTGCCATACGTTTTGCCCGTCTTTTATATCCTGCCCGGTAAACAAAAGTTTGCCGTCAGCAGTCATTACTTTATCCGGAATAGGAGGTGCTTGTCGGTAAATCTCCCTTCCATAATACAGAAGCACGGCAAACGAAATTGCCATAACGGCTATAAAGCCTGTCCAAAGTTTAGTGATCGACATGATTTTGTGGATTTGGATTTGTTGTTTGTTGTGAATTACGCCTTACAAGTAGAAACCAGCAAGATCTTCAATTCGCCGGGTATATTCAGCCGAATTTATGTTTTTGATACCGCTTATGTCAAGTTCAGTAAACTCTGCTAACAGGGTTAGCTGCTCATCCTGCGTTAAGTATTTGTCGGCCATGCGGAACAGAACATTATTTTCCTTCGCTATATGACTTTTTAAAAGGTCGGCATAAGCGGATATGTTTTGCCTGATGTAAGTCATTGCTCCGGTATTCCCGTTTTTAAAATCCGCTATATGCTCGGATGTGTTTCGGACAAATTTACGGCCTTGCTCATGCTCCATCAACATTACAGCTACCGGGCCATTATCCATCGAAAAGCCCTTTTTAACCAATAAGGGGAATAGCATATTTTCCTCCTTGGCATGATGAGTTCCATCGGCAAAATTCCTTATTATATGAACGACCTCTTCAAGATGTTCAATATCCGGATCTTCGCTTTTCGCAATATGCTCAATAACCTCAATCAGGCGGAGAATTGAAACATGATCGTTCTCCAGGTTTTTGGTTGCTGTTTCCACGACATATTATTTTTGAATGCTTTTCTGCAGATTTTTCAATAATATATTGTTTTCGAGATGCACATGAATATGCAGATCGTCTTCGAACTCTTCGAGCAATTTAAAGGCAACATGATAGGTGTTGCAAGCGTCAGCGGGTAAAGCGTAATTATTGGTAATAACATTAATTTTGTCCATGGCTCCACCGGCTTCTTCGTGTTCCTTCAATAGAGAGGGTAATTCGGCCAGCAGTTTCTCTTTCGATTCAGCCGGCGTTGTTGAATAGTATTGTTTAATTGCAGGGAATACAATTTCCTCTTCCTTTTTTAAATGTTGAAGCAATTCGTTATTCACCAATGCAAAAAGAGCAGCCACTTCGACCAGTTCGGGATGGTGGCTACCATGAACCTCAGCTATTTTATTTGTATAGAACATCAGTTCAGGTAAGGTTTTTAATACATACTTGTGATGAATGTTCACAATATAATCAATCAAAAAACCGGGCTCCCAATCCTTATAATTTTGAGCGGGGTTTTGAGGCTCGTCCGCCAGTTTTCCGAGCTTTTCGATAAGTGAATCCGAATCTATTGACTTATCGCTGCAGGCTTCGCCCAGTGATAGGTTTCCTCCGCAACAAAAATCGATGCCGGCTTGTTTAAAAATTGCTGCTGCGCGAAAATCGTTAACTACAATTTCGCCTAAGGTCGTTTTAATAAAAATATCTTTGTTCATGGCTTTAAGGTTGTTAAAGTTACAAAGATAAATGAAAATATTTAATTAAAGACTAAAAGGTCTTTTTATTCTTTAAATATTTTAACTATTTTTGCCGTTTAACAATTAACAATGTAATTGTGTTCAATAAGGAAACAGAATATGCGCTCAGGAGTTTGGTTTACATCCAATCGCAAAACATGAAAGGCGAGCGGCCAGGCATTGCTGAAATAGCCAGAGCAATTGATGCGCCTCAGTTTTATATCGCAAAAATATTACAACGCCTGGCTAAGCAGGGGTTTGTCAACTCAGTTAAAGGCAAGGGCGGAGGTTTTTATTTCGACGATACGAAGGACGATTTACACCTGAAAGATATTATTTCGTCAACGGAGGGATCGGATCTGTTTACAGGTTGTGGTTTCGGCTTGAAACAATGCGACGAAAACCACCCCTGCCCCATACATCATAAATACGCTCCCATCCGCGAAGCTTTATCGAAACTGGTATCGGAGGAAACGGTGCAGGGTTTGGCAAAAAATTTATAAAATTCTCATTTGGAATACTAAAACCAGATTACTTATTAGCGTTATCGATACAACAAACCTAATGTTTGTAATATCTATGTATTTGTTAAACGAAGAGTTGTATTACTGAAAGTTATCAGTTGGGGTTAAACCAGCTAGCACAAATAGTTCGACATATTCTACTGTTTCGTAATCTGGGCTAAAGTAATACCGGTATAGTTACAAGAAATAAACCGGCTCAAGAACAGTAGCAATACTTTCCATAATAGTCAGGCTGTTACCAGGTATCAGGACAAGTATTTTTTACACTTGCTCTAACGTCGGCATCTTCGGAACCGAATCGATACTAAGAGTTTCAACAACAGCTTAAAAGTGATCAAAAAAATATCGATTTCGAACACAATAAATCAATTGCAAATCAGGATGCCATTCAAAAAGGCATTGCCAAAGCCGGGCATGATACTGATAAATACAAAGCTGAGGATAAAGTGTACAGTGCTTTGCCGAAATGCTGCCTTTACAGAAAGTGATTTACCTTGAGCAAAACTTTGAACCAGTAGCACGGTAATATTTGCACCTGTATTCTTGTTTAATCATGAGCACTAACAGGTATAGGCTCATTGTTAAGTATACTCTTCGTTTCATTCTGTTCCAGGTATTGTTTAAGCGGAACCGGCTTGTTCGCCTTTGCCCAGGCAGCACTTGTTGCAAATTGTTCTTTAAAATTACTGAAATTAAGGAGCGGGTAATCCTGTTCAAAATCAGGAATATACACATAGGTTCTTGATGCAAGACCGGGTTCTTTCTGTTGCAGTATATGTAGCTTTTTTATAAATCCTTCTCTCGAAAATTTTTGCAATGAAACCTCAATCCTCGAAAGCATTTTTGTATCATTCAACCCGATATGTTTGAATTCGGACCCTATGCAGGCTTCGGAGCTTGTTTTCCGGCTGATTATTATAAGTTTTTCAAATTCTATTCCTGTATATAGCTGATACTGTAAAGCTGCCTGATAGGGTATCTGATCTTCGCCAATGCCTCCGTCAATGCATGTTATCGGCCGGTTATATGCCATAAAACTCAGATCAACCGAAGGAAAAATAACGGGAATGGCAGTTGAAGCTTTCAAAATATCAACCAAATTAAAATCAGGATTGCTTTCACTATTTATATTCACATTACTGAAACGGAAAGTTCTTTTTCGGAGCGGGGTCAGTTCAATATGGGTGGCCGACAACGCTGTAGGGATAGGTAAATCGCCAATTTTATAATACCCTATACTATCATTCACAATTCGCAGGAGCAGCCTGTGTAAGGGCTTGGTATCCAGCGGTAATTTCTGATTGTTTTTATTAAAAATCTGGTTAGGAGTGACTGCAAAAAGTATGTTTTTATACCTGTTCCAGCTAAACTTATCACTTAAAATGGCATTCAGTATCACGGCATTTAAAGCACCGGAACTGGCGCCCGAAATAAAGGTTACATCTTTCAGCTCGCCGGTATTGTATAATTGTTCGAGCAACGCAACTTCCTGTGGTATCCGGGCTGCAGCGCCGGTTATCACAATTGCCGTGCCCTTGCAGATACTGCTTTTGGTTATTTCGTTGGGGGTTGAAGCTGGGTTGGAACGGAAAAGACTAAACGACACTAAAAAAAGTATAGGAAATGAAACTTTTAAGATAAAAAGAGCCGTTTTCATACTATATAACTCAGGTTATACGCTAATAATTAACTATTTGCGGAGCTTTTTTTACCGCACGAGAAACCAGGAGTATGTCGTAAACAGAATAATTGAAATTGCGATCCGAATAAAAAACTGGCCCTTAATTGACAATAAAAACCTGATACTTTAAAACAAATCGCTCAAATACAAATATAAGCATTTTCGGTGAAAATAGGTTGATAAATTATGCAGCATGATTGGTTTTCTGCATTCATAACAGGGCGAATTTCAGTTCGAAGCGTTATTCAGGAGACGGGCAATCATGATGAGAACCGTAATCATTTGGTAATAATCCATGATTTTGCATTCATTTACATCGAACAGAAAAATAATTAACTAACTTTGATTTGATATTTACGGCACTTTGATTCACAAGGAAACTGTTTCCGGCTTTGTTTTTCAATTTTTTATAAATTTTGTACGACACGAAAAAATAATTGACAGCTCATGAACAGAATTTTTCTGAAAATATTTATTCCCTCAGTAATTACTATTCTATTATTTATACTCACCATTTTCCTGATCATTATTCCCCGTTTCCAGCAAAATATCATGAATGGAAAGCGTGAGATGATCAAAGAGCTGACCAACTCAGCCTGGAGCATTTTGTCGAAATACGAGTCGGACGAACGAAACGGGCTGCTCAGCCGCGAAGAAGCACAAAAAACGGCAGTTTCGCGCATACAGTATTTGCGTTATGGCGACGAGAACAAGGACTATTTCTGGATAACCGACATGGTGCCCAACATGATCATGCATCCGTACCGCTCCGATTTAAATGGAAAAGATTTAACAACTTTCAGCGATCCACACGGGAAAAAACTCTTTGTCGAATGTGTCGAAACCGTTAAAAAATCGCAGCATGGCTATGTCGATTACATGTGGCAATGGAAGGACGATTCATTACATATTGTTCCAAAATTATCGTATGTAAAGGAGTTTAAACCATGGGGCTGGATAATAGGGACCGGTGTTTATATCGAAGATGTTAAAAAAGAAATCAAGGCGATAACCGAGAAGCTAATATGGATTTCGACAGGTATTTCGATAATTATTGCGCTTCTGCTTTTGTTTATTTCGCAACAGAGCCTTAAAATTGAACGAAAACGCATGGAAGCGGATAATGAGCTGCACGAATCGAAAGAAAAATACCGAACCCTGGTCGAAGCCGCCACCGAAGGACTAATAATGCTTATTGATGGCCATATCAGCTTTGTTAACAACGTGATTCATAAACTCACGGCTTATAGCTCCGCCGAACTGCTGTCACTTGCGCTACCCGAAATCATAAGCGATAGCAACAGCAGCCATATCATGCAGGTTTTTTCGCAAGGCAGTGTTCCCGAAGGACAATATGAAATTAACCTGAAAAAGAAATCGGGCGGATTTGCCGAGGTGCTTATTACATCGTCGAATGCTGTACTTAGTGGTAAAAAGGTTAATGTTTTGATTGTTAAAGATATTACCATCGACCGGAATGCAAACTTATCGATGCTTGATTATCATAAATTATTAAGCACCTTAAATATTGGCTTTTTCAGAACAACCGTCGATGCCAAAGGAAAGTTTATGTTTGCCAACGAAACTGCACTGCAGATATTGGGATATAACAGTTTTGCCGAATTATCCGAAACCAGTATCATTAAACTTCTGGCTAACACCGACGATCGTAAGACCTTACGGAACAGCCTTCTCGAAAATGGATACCTTAAAAACAAGGTGCTGAAAATTCAGAAACGAAACTCGGAAACGGCCTATGTTTCGGTAACACTTGTGGTGTATAACAGCGATAACACCGAGCTGCTGATTTGCGACGGAATTATCGAAGATATCACCTTACACGAAAAGGAAAAAGCAGCAACCACCGGTTTAATAGCCGAATTGAAATCAGGCTCTTTTATAATCGAACAGGCTGTAAGGCCCTTTTTATCACCTGTATACACCCTCGATTCGGAAGCAACCATAGCCGAAGCTTTAAAAGCCATGTCGCAGCGTAAAACCGATTACCTCCTGATTACCAAAAACACGAACGATTACCTGGGTATTGTAACCAACAGCGATATTCAGAACCGGATTGTTTCGCTCAATCTGCATACCGAAAACCCGGTATACCTGATAATGAGTTCGCCGGTAATCTATACAGGAATAAATACCCCTGTAAGTGAGGCATTGAATATTTTTGAAGAAAAAAATATCAGCCACCTGATGGTCCGCAACGAGGTGGCCGAAATTGCGGGCGTGTTGAAGCAAAAAGATATAAACAAGGCTTTAAAAAACTCCCTGTCGTTTCTCACGGCCAATGTAGGCAAGGCCGAAACCGACGAAGAACTGCGCAGCTGTTACAAATCGCTGCAAATACTGATTAAACCACTGATATTGAGCGGACTGTCAGTAAAGTTTATTACAAATATCACTTCCTCATTTTCCGATTCGGTAATTCGCCGGGCCATTGATATGGCAATACTTGAAATTGGAGCCCCTCCGGCAGCCTATTCGTTTATATGCCTGGGCAGCGAAGGCAGGAAAGAAGAAACCTTATTCACGGATCAGGATAATGCTATTATTTACGAAAATGTTTCACCCGAAAAAGAGAATACAGTGAATGCGTATTTTCTGCGCCTGGGCGAAAAAGTATGTAATTCGCTGAACCATGCCGGCTATGCATTTTGCAAAGGGAATATTATGGCAATGAACCCGCAATGGTGCAAGCCTGCCAGTGTATGGGAAAAATATTTCGAAAACTGGATTACCACTCCCGAACCACAAAATCTGCTTGAAGCTACTATTTTCTTCGATCTCAGGTTTATATACGGAAACGAAGAATTGACCAGCAGCCTGCAAAAGTCGATCAGCAGCATGGTTAAAAACCGCTCCTTATTTTTCTATCATCTTGCTTCTCACACTTCCAATATCAAAACGCATCAGCTGTCATCGTCAAATATTATTTCTGAAAAATCAATAGAACAGGTCGATTTAAAAAGTGCGATAAGTCTGATTATTATGTTTGCGCGTACATACTCGCTTCAAAACAATATTTTTTGTCAGAATACCCTGGAACGTTTATCCGCTTTAAAAACAAAACAGGTAATCAGTGACAGTACCGTCGACGAAATAGTGTTTTCGTATAATTATCTGATGAATCTCCGTTTGCGCAACCAGGTAAACCTTTCCGACAGGCGTATACCCTTATCGAATATACTGAATACCTCACAACTGATAGACATTGAAATATCAGTTCTGAAAAAAGTACTTGCCACTCTCCCTGTTTATCAAAAGAAAATAAGTACTGATTTCAGGATTTCGACTTAGTTATTAAATATGCAATGTAATAATTACAACGAAAAGAAAGCCTTGTGATTAAAGCTCCCGTGTTCATTATTCTGAACATATCCCAACTGGTTGGTGAGCAACATGGTTTTACCGATTATCAGTGGTTTTTGGTTAAAATGACTGTGGCCGTAAATCCAGAAATTCGCATTGCAGCTTTCGATATAAGGCGTTAAATCCACACAAAAAGCTTCGTTTATCGAGCTGTTGATGTGTGCGGGTGAGTTACACAAATCCGACGGCAAATGGTGTGTTACCACAACCGTTTTAGGCTTGCTTACCGAAAGCGATTGTTTCACAAAATCTAAGCTCTCGTAATGAAGCGTATTGAAGTCCTTGGCTCTAAGCTTTTTATTTTTAAGCGTAATACAATCGAAATCGGCTACTCTTTGCTCAATATCCAATTCATTCCGCTCACTTATTTTCGACCATAAGGCGCTGAATACAAAACGGATACCCTCATACTCCAATTCCACATTATTTACAATCCGAACATTGCTTCGTACATTTATTGTATAGGAAGAACTGAATGCTGAAAGGTCGTTGTGATAATACTCGTGGTTGCCCGGAACCCAATAAACCATTTTATAATTATCGGATATAAAATTAAAAAAAGGATTTTTAAAATTAGCGTCGTGTAAGGGCACTATGTCGCCGGCCAATATCAGAATATCGGCACACACCCGTAACGGATTTTGGATCAAATACCTGTTGTTGAGTTCAAACTCAAGATGTAAATCCGAACAATACTGAATCCGCATAATACTGTTTTATTTTGTTTAACTCAATAATGAACCCTGTATGATCAGTTATACATTCGTCTGCACTATTTCGCAAATATATGTTTGATTTGCGACACTGACGGGTATCTTTCTAACCTACTTCACTTATTTTTTTAAGTAGTGGCTTGTCGATGATTTCAATTTCGCGGCCTTTTAAATAAATTATATTTTCTCGTGCAAATTCAGCCAGCAGGCGAACGGTATTTTCCTCCGAAATGGCAACCATTTCGCCGATTTCCTTTCGCGACAGTCCTAAATGAAATTTAGTGCTGTTGTGTAAATCCGAAAGGTAAAGAAGGTTTTCGGCCATCCTGCCTCTTATCTGTTTTTGATTCAGCGATACGATTTTCCGCATAATACTGGTTACCGATTTCCCGAATGCTTTATTCAGGTTTAAGAGCAGATCGTGGTTTTCGAGGTAAAGCTGTTTTACCAGGCCGAGCTCAATAAAGCATACTTCCGAATCCTCGAGCGAGGTAACTGAGTATGAATATACCGGGCTTTCGAAAAACGACAGCAACCCAATGTAAGCAGGCGGTTTGAGAATATATAAAATAATATTCCTGTTATTCAGCCCTTCGATATACAACTTGGCCGATCCCTTAACCAAAAACATAGCGTGGGTAACATCGGTGCCTTGCTTGCAAATTACATCGTGTTTCCTGAACTCAGCATGCATCGAACTCACCTGCTCAGTTTCCTGCCCGGTTTTTACAAATGTCGAATAAATATCACACTTTAATAAGCAACCGGAACACTTGGTTTTTTTCGAGAATCGCATAATCACAGGCTTTAATTTCTCAAAATTATAAAAAAGTTGTTCTAAAACAATGTTGTATCTATACTTTTTTTTAATCCGACTTGCTGTATTTAATTATACATTTGGCAAAAACAAATATAAAGGAGGGCCTATGCTTCACGAACCCGCGGTAAAACTTGGAACAGACAAGGCAGCTGCAAAAAAATCGAAATTAGGAATAGTGTTTTTCATAGTTTACACTGTGATTTATTCCGGTTTTGTCATTATTGGATTAATCAATCCCGAGTTAATGGGATTAGAGATTATCGGCGGACAGAACATTGCCATCATCTATGGATTTGGGCTAATAGTATTAGCTATAGTTATGGGGTTTATCTATAATTATTTCTGCACCAGGATAGAAGATAAAATGAACCAGGTTACTAACGATTAAACGAAAAAGTATGATTTACGAAGTCTCAAATTTAGCCATTATTATTTTTCTGTTTATTGTTGGTTTAGTGCTTGGATTATCCTTTTACTTTGCCCGAAAAACAAAATCGGCCGACAGTTATTATGCTGCCGGTGGCAACATACATTGGGTTGTAAATGGAATTGCCTTTGCCGGCGATTACCTTTCAGCTGCGTCTTTCCTGGGAATATGCGGAATGATCGCATTTTCGGGATACGACGGATTTCTTTATTCAATCGGATATCTGGCCGGGTGGGTTGTTGCTCTTTTCCTGGTGGCCGAACCATTAAAAAGACTGGGGAAATATACTTTTGCCGATGCATTGGATGCCCAGTTTAATTCACCGGCCATCAAACTTACAGCCGCAATCAGCACACTGGTAGTTTCCATTTTTTACCTTATCCCTCAAATGGTTGGCGCCGGCGACCTGGTTGTTCCATTATTGGGGTTGCCCCACTTGGTTGGCGTTCTTATTGTTGGTTCAATTGTAATTTTTATTGTGGCAACTGCCGGAATGACATCAACCACCTATGTACAATTTATTAAAGGTGCATTACTGGTGGTTTTTTCGACGGTACTTACCGTGTATATTTTACGAAACGGACTGAACTTAACCCCAAACGAAAACTATCATAAGTTTGCACAAACGGAGGCCATAGTTACTGATGATACCATTGTAAGTGTTACGGATACTGACTATGCAATTGAATCTACAGTAGTATTGAAAGATCTGGTTTTTGTAAAACTGGATAAAGATGGCACCAAGTACTGGTTTAAATTAAATAAGCAAGGCGACAAAGCAACACTCGATGAGGTTATTTATATAACTGATAAAGCTAACGGCGACAGGTTGTATAATGGTGCGCCTAAATCGGAAAAGAAATTCTACCAGGTTGGCCATCTCAGCAAAATTATAGTCGACGGGCAGGAAGTTGATAAAACCGGACCGGTTGGCCCGTTCGAATTTATCAAAGCCATTGAGGAAAGTGAAATTGTAAGGTTTACCAAAAAGAATTTTACTGATGGCGACGATAAAGTAACTGTATGGCATCAAACCATAACTGCGGGTAAAGATGTGATGAAACCAGGCCTGCTTTATAAACTTAGTAAAGTTGTAGGTGCAACTTTCTGGGACAGGCTGAACTTCCTTTCTTTAATGCTTGCTTTATTTTTAGGCACCTCTGCATTGCCACATATTCTTATCAGGTATTATACCGTTCCGAGCCAGCGGGCCGCACGAAAATCGACAATTGTAGCAATTTCGGCCATCGGATTTTTCTATGTGCTGACCTTATACATGGGTCTTGGCTCCATGATTAATGGCGTTTTGGATGTTGAAAGCAGCAATATGTCGGGGCCGCTTCTGGCCAAATCATTCGGGATTGGGATTTTCTCGATCATTTCAGCAATTGCCTTTGCCACCGTGCTCGGTACAGTAAGCGGACTCATTGTGGCATCATCAGGTGCCATAGCCCACGATTTTATTGACAAGTACCTGAAAGTGCCCATGACTGATAAAGGCAAAGTAAGGGCAGGAAAGTTAGCAGCTTTTGGCGTAGGTGTATTTGCCATCATTTTAGGTATTCTTTTTAAAGGCATGAATGTGTCGTTCCTGGTAGGTCTCGCGTTTGCGGTTGCTGCTTCGGCGAACCTGCCGGCAATCTTGTTCCTGCTTTTCTGGAAAAAAACCACCGCCAAAGGAATTGCATGGTCAATTGTGGTTGGAATTATCTCGTCGACCGGAATAATATTGTTATCGCCTACCATGTACGAGAGGTATGGGCTAATACCTTCGAGCGCACCCATTCCGCTCGATAACCCGGGTATCATTTCCATTCCCTTGGCAGTAATTACCCTTGTTGTAATTTCGTTGCTGACTCAAAAGGATAATTCTTCAAAAGATTTTAGTTTGTAACCTAATATCAGACTTACAATGAAAAAAATACTTTTATTCGTTCTGATACTCTCCGTGTTTAGCTCTTTTGCCCAGGAGAAGAAGGACGCAGCTAAATTCGGGATAAACTTTTCGGGCTTTGTTAAAACGGATATTTTTTACGATACGCGTCAAACCGTAAATATCAGGGAAGGTCATTTTCTGCTTTATCCCGACAATATTGCACTGGATGCAAACAATGAGGATGTTAACGCTGAATCCTCATTCAATATCCTTTCGATACAGTCGAGATTAAAAGGAGCTATCAGCGGACCCGATGCCTTTGGAGCCAAAACTTCGGGTGTGTTGGAAGCTGATTTTTTCGGTAACGAAAATGGGGCATTCAGCGATGTAAACGGCTTCAGGCTGCGCCATGCTTTGGTTAAACTGAACTGGCCATCGACTGAATTACTGGTTGGGCAGTATTGGAATCCTATGTTTATAGCCGAATCATTTCCGGGCGTAATTTCCTTTAATACGGGTTCTCCTTTTCAACCTTTTGCCCGTAACCCGCAAATCAGGTTTTCGAAAACGGCCGGCGGATTGAAATTGATAGGATGTGTGTATTCGCAGCGCGATTTTACGAGCACTGGGCCGGAATATACCTTTGCAAATGGCAGATATTCATCATCCGCTGTATCAGGATCAAAATACATACGCAATGCAGGTATCCCTGATGCCCATTTCCAAATGCATTTCAATCCTGATTCGACCAATCATTTATTCGGTATAGGAGTCGACTATAAAACACTGATGCCTGAACTTTACACCGTTAATAATGCAAAAACAAAAAGGTATAAATCCGACGAAACAATAAGCAGTATATCAGGAGTTGCATTTGCACGACTGGAATTTAAGCCTGTTAGCATCAAAGTGGAAGGAGTGTATGCCCAAAATGCTTTCGATATGGTTATGATTGGCGGTTATGCTGTCAGCCAGGTAAGCGATACTGCAACCGGAGCCAAGGACTTCACCAACATGAATACCCTTTCGCTATGGTTCGACGGGAATACCCACGGCAAGAAAATACAGGCCGGTTTGTTCGCCGGATATACCAAAAACATGGGATCATCGCATACGGTCGAAACAGGTACTTTCTATGCCCGGGGCTCGAACATTGATAATGTTTTCAGGATTGCCCCAAGAGTAGTTTTTATTTCAGGAAAACTTGATATTGCCTTCGAACTGGAGCATACCGTGGCTACCTATGGCAAAATTGTTGCCAATAGCAAGGCTGAGTTAACCGATACTAAAGCCGTAGCCAACACACGTGGGATGCTGGCTTTTGTGTATAAGTTTTAAATGAAGTGCTAAACGTGGCGCAAAAAGCACATGCCTCAGAAGTCGGTGTGCTTATCATATCCTATTTAACTCTAACAGAAAAAGCCGGTTCATTCCCGGCTTTTTTTGTTATTATGACCGATTTCTAATTTTGTGCTCTTCGAACAGGTTGATGGGAGCTGCATTATTTCTTTTGTAATTATCAAGCGGATTGAAAATTATATTGATAGATATAATATCTTTATCGGATCAAAGCGACAGTATCGGAAAGCGATATTGAAATTATGAGGAAAATACCAGGCAGCTAACGGATTCAGGCAAACTGCAAAAAACAACAAAAACATGACAGTATACACGGCTATAATTATTGATGATGAACAGAATATTCGCGAAGCATTATCGATATTATTAAAGCAGTACTGCCCCGAAATACGGCTGGTTGGCGTTGCCGGTTCTGCCATCGAAGGACGGATAATACTTGAAAACAATAAAGTCGATTTTATTTTCCTTGATATTTCCATGCCCAAAGAGGACGGGTTTGCCTTTCTTCGGTCAATTCCCAGCAACAGGTACGGGATTATTTTTGCCACAGCTTTCCAGGAACATGCCCTGCGAGCCTTAAAAGCCAACGCGGTTGATTACCTGCTGAAACCTGTAAATCCTTCGGAGTTGCGGCAGGCAGTTGATAAAGCTATACACAGCCATGAACTTCGCCGTACATATTCGGAATACCAGGACGTATATTCCCAGTCGCTGAATAATCTGAGTGATCATCTGCAATCAAAAACCAACCAGTTAACAAAACTAACAATACCTGATCAATCGGGGTTTCGATTAGTGAATGTTGAAGAGTTGATTTATCTTGAAGCCGATGACAATTATACTACGCTTTCGCTAAAAGGTGACCGCAAAATAATAGCAACACGCACATTGGGTGAGTTTGAAAAAATTTTAGAAGGCCAGGAGTTTTTTCGCATTCATAAATCAACCATCATAAACCTCAATTACCTTGTAGGGTATTCAAGTTTCCAGGGAAACTTTGCTGAATTATCGGACGGATCGCGCCTGGATATTTCGCGAAGGAAAATGGTCGAATTCAGGGAAAAAGTAAAACAGTATTCAATATCAATCGATTAATTTGAGAAAAAAGTATTTTGCCTTTTTTGTTTTTATACTGGGTTTTGGGGTTGGCATTTTCGCTCAAAACCCTTATATCCGGCATTATACCACACTCGATGGGCTGACTTCGAACACAAACTACCAGATATACCAGGATAGCGATAAATTTATTTGGTTTACCTCCGATGCCGGGGTGGTAAAATTTGATGGTTCGACCTTTACCAGCTACCGAAAGAAAGATGGTTTAAGCAGTAATGATATTGTTCGTATAAAAGAAGATGAAAAGGGACGGATATGGTTCTTTGGATATAATGGATTGGTGAATTATTATTATAAAAACAAAATCTATAATAACAAAAATGCACCCTTCCTCAGTTCGTTAAGCGGGAAAGGATTTATCCTGGATTTTTATACGGATTCCGATCAAACTATCTATTTTTATAACTGGCAGGGTGACATCTTTTCGTTAGACACAAGTAACACTGTAATCAACAAACAACTTTTAGAACATATATATGCAGTGCGACAAATGTCGGGAAGCAAAATTAAATATAGGGAAAAGCTTTCTTACTTAAGTAAAAGTAATGCTGATGATTGGATTATTTGGCACAGTTTGGGCATATTCCGTCAAAATAACATGTTGAATTGGGAAATATCGATTATCGATACAAGCTTTCACAGCGAAACAGTTTTTCCGGTAAGGAATAATATGTATTATGTAAAAACATATAATAATGAATTAATAAAAGTTTCAGACAATTCTATTAGAGAAAAAGTTAAATTCCCTTATGAGGTTTCAAAGATTAAAACTGTTATTGAAGATTCGCAGGGTTACCTTTGGATTGCTGCTTACGACGAGGGTGTATATTGCATGAAAAATAATAGGCTTGTCAAACATTTTGATATTAAAAATGCACTTGGCCTCCTGCAGGATCATGAACAAAACATATGGGTATCTACACAATCAGGCGGAATTTATGCTATTAATCATGATATATTGGAACAAAACCACTATGAGCGTTATAACTTTGGCAATTTGGGCATCAATCTGATATGTGAATACCCGGGCCTGGGGATTTGGTGTACCAATACAAAAGCCACTTATTTATTAAAAAATAATAATTTGTATACCCTGGAGGTGCCAGCGATTGTACAACCCATAAATATTATGCATATGTTTAAGGATCAAACATTTATGCTTGGGTCGATCAGCAGGTTGTTATGTACATTCGAGAATCTGAAACCCGAATCATCATCAAAGAAAATAACATACAATAAAAGCCGGATACATTTTGTTTCTACAAAAAAAATTATCACCGACCGAACCGGCAACATTTCAGCCTTGTTCGACCAGAATAAAATACAGTTTACCAACTCCTTCAATCCGTCGTTTGGTTCACAAAATTATCGCCTCAACGAACGTATCAACAATGCTTACTACAACTCAGATAACGAGCTGATTATCAATGCCAAAAACAATTATCTATACAAAAACAACAAGTTGGAACCCTATTCTGAATTAGCACGCTTCGATGGAACTGTTATTTCGGATCATATTTTCCTGGACGATTCAACTGAATTATTTAATATAGATGAGGACAATTTATATGTATTACGGAAAAACAAATTCTACAATTTTACTGATGCCTTTGATACTCCTGTCGAAATGCAGATTAAAAAAATGCTGTATGTTGATTCGGTCCTATACCTGGCCACACTTAAGGATTTATATATCTGCCGTAACCCTACCAAACTTTTATCAGGTCAAGCTCTTCACCTTGAACCCCTGAATATTCGTTTCAACAATATTAATGACATTCTAATCCTCAATGATACACTTTATATCGCAAGCGGTGACGGGCTAACAGTTATTGCCAATTCGTCTGTTAAAAAAAGTAAAGCTTCCGCACCAATTCCATACCTTAAATCTATAACAGTAAATGATATAATAGTTTCATCAAGTGATCAGGAGCTTGAGCTCAGGGGAAAAAACAATATTCATTTGTCTTTCGGTTGCATAAGTTACACTTCGGGCTCCATAATTTATTCATATATGCTCGAGGGAAATGACAAGAACTGGACAATAGAAACCGGAAGTGTTATTAACCTGGTTTATCAAAACCTTCCAAAAGGAAAATATATTTTTAAGCTGCGTGTTAAAAAATCAAATTCCGGGTGGAGCAAACCACTGGAATTGCCTGTTATTATTAAACCAACCCTGGTTGAATACCCTGCATTTTGGGCTGTTATTGTTGTTCTTGGATTGGGCCTGATAGTACTGATCGTCTTTTTAATACGGGTTGAAAAGATGAAACGGATTGAAGTGGATCATCAGTTGATTGTGCTGGAACAGAAAGCACTGCAGTCGATGATGAATCCCCATTTTATATTTAATTCGCTGGGCTCCATTCAAAACTATCTGCTTAAACAAAAAGGTGCCGAAGCAGTAATATACCTTTCGGAATTTGCCCACCTGATACGTCAGAACCTGAATGCCATCAATACACCTATGATTTTATTGGAAGAGGAAGTTGAACGTCTTAAAAATTACCTCGACCTTGAGAAAAAAAGACTTGGGAATACATTTAACTACCGCATTGAGCTTGAGGATGAATTAACCGAAGATGGTATTTATATTCCAAGTATGATTATTCAGCCCATTGCCGAAAATGCTATCTGGCATGGCATAGCATCACTTGAAAAAATGGGTGAAATTACAATCAGTTTCCATGCTTATAGTGCTACATCGTTATTTATATTCGTAAATGACAATGGTGTAGGCATGCAGAAAACGAATGAATATACTCCGGATGAATCTCACCATAAGCGTTTAGGCATGCAGATTATCGAAAAACGCCTGCTGCTGCTGAGCAAAAAATATAAAACTGAAACAGGTATAAAATATTCGGAAAGCAATATTGGTATGACCCCTCCAGGTACAAAGGTCGAACTCATCCTTCCATTTATTTATAATAACGAGGGATTTTAACAGTCCGTATTATGCGCTTTCGGATTAAAATTGTTGTTTTTTTTTGAATAATCTCTGTTAATTATTTACCGTTCCCTGCGCTTGATGTCCGTTCACTCAATTTTACCAACCGTTCACTCATTGATGGTGTGTAGCCTGTAAAAAGATATTTACTTTGCTTAAAACATTTCACTATGCATTTTTGAGACTACTTATTCTTCCATCTAAGTAGTTATATGAACAAATTTTATCTTGCAGCCGCCTTGTAGTTGGGCGGCTGTTTTTTTGTGCTTTTTTTTCGCCAACTGGGTTGTGAATTTACTCCATATCGGAAGAGCTTGCAAATTGTTGTGCAAATAAAAAACCACCTACTGCATAAGCGCTGTAAGTGGCTGATTTTGAGGCTCCCCCTTCAGGACTTGAACCTGAGACCCTCTGATTAACAGTCAGATGCTCTAACCAACTGAGCTAAGGAGGAATTTTTATGCTTTCCCGGTGTTTTGGGACGGCAAAATTACACATTCAAACGGAAATAACAATATCTTTGCAAAAAAAAATTCTTTTCATTTAAAATCTCCTTTAATACCATAGTATGAGTACAATAATTGTTGGAACCGTTGCATTTGATAAAATTGAAACTCCATTCGGGAAAACCGATAAAATATTAGGCGGGGCGGCTACCTTTATAAGCCTTACTGCATCGCAATTTGCCGAAGATATACATATAATTAGCGTTGTGGGTGGCGATTTCCCCCAGGAATACATTAACCTGCTTACCGAAAGAGGCATAAAAACGGATGGCTTACAAATTAAACCCGAAGGGAAATCGTTCTATTGGTCAGGGCGTTATCATACCGATATGAATACCCGCGACACCCTGGTTACCGAACTTAATGTACTGGCCGATTTCGACCCTATACTTCCCCAAAGCTGTCTCGAACCCGAATTTGTGGTCCTGGGAAACCTAACACCCGCCGTGCAGTTGCGTGTTCTCGAGCAACTTACAAAACGTCCGAAACTTATAGTTATGGATACCATGAATTACTGGATGGACTCCGCCTGGGACGACCTGATGAAAGTTATCGCAAAGGTTGACGTGCTTATGGTTAACGATTCCGAAGCCCGGCAGCTAACCGGGGAATATTCACTCGTTAAAGCCGCCCAGAAAATCCTGACGATGGGGCCCGCATACCTGGTAATAAAAAAAGGTGAGCATGGAGCCCTTTTATTTCATGGCGACAGTGTTTTCTTTGCACCAGCCTTGCCCCTCGAAGAAGTATTTGACCCAACAGGTGCCGGCGATACTTTTGCAGGCGGTTTCATAGGCCACCTTGCAAGCAGCGGCGATATTTCTTATGGGAACATGAAAAATGCCATTATTTATGGCGCTGCTATGGCTTCGTTTACAGTCGGGAAATTTGGCGTAGAAGGACTGCTTGAACTTACAAAAGAAAATATTGAAGACCGTTTGAAGCTGTTTGTCGACCTCGTTCAGTTTGATATATCGCTGGTAAGCTGATAAAACAAGACTTGCAACGCTATTTTGTTACTGATTTGGAAGGCTGCTAAACCTCATGTTAGCAGCCTTTTGCATTTTTGCATGATTTTATTTTTACGTATTCTCGCATCTTTTTCAAAAAAACTGCCAGGAAGTATTAAAAATAAGTATATTTGATTGCCAAAAAATCATTTATTTAACCACATATCTAAATCAACTTATTATGAAAAAACTTTTACTTTTTGTTTCTGCATTATTAATTGCCGGGGGATTTGGCTATGCCCAAACCTCTCAGCTAACAAATGCTCTAGTTGATGAAGGGACAGAATACAGTCCTTCGTTTAATCAGATTAATTTGCCTGAAACGGATGCCATGTCAATATGGGCATTGCCTAGTATTGGCTCAACATCAGGAAATACCCGATGCCCGGGAAACACCTGGAGATACCAACGTACCGAGTATATCATTACTCCCGCCGAAATGGCTGCCAGTGGGTTTCCTGTCGGATCTGAAATTAATTCAATCGGGTTCCTCATCGGAACAGCCGGAGTTGGAACACAAACAGGACAGTTTACTGTTTATTTAAAAAACACCACCGACGCTACCTATTTGCTGGGTACTAGCTGGGATGTAACCGGATTTACAAAGGTTTGTGACAACCTGAGCTGGACTGTTCCTATTGCAGCAGGTTCTTATGAAGTGCCTTTTACAGGTACTGGAATCTCGACATTCAACTATACAGGTGGCGGAGTATATGTAGCCTGGGAATTCAGCAACCCGGCAGGCCCAATCGGGACAACTGCTCTTGTTGCTTTATGTAATACCAATCTTGCAAGTGGGCTTTATGGCCAACGCAGTTCAACAGCCATGCCTACAGCACTTGCAGCGTCAGCCTGGCGGCCCGCCACTATATTTGGTAATAATTTTTACACCGATATCATTCAGACTACAAACATATACACGCTCGAACGAAATCCTGTGCCTTATGGTGCACCCACACCTGTAAAGGTAAGAGTAGCGAATGTTTCGGCTGCACCTGCAACATTTGATGTTACACTTACTGTGAAAGATCCTACAAATACCATTACACGTTTTACTTCCACACAAACTGTAACAAGCCTTGCCGGAGGTACCGCTGCTATTCTTGATTTCACAGGGTGGAATCCCACCATAATGGAAGAAGCGAATATTTCTGCAACTACATCAGCTGTGGCAGGCGAAAACTGGACCATCAACAATACCCGCACCATTCCATGTAGTGTAAACAGCAGCTTGTATTCATATAACTATTTAAACACCTCTCCTGGAGGATATGGTTTCACTTTCCCCGGAACAGGGATTTTTTCAGCCAAATTTACCATGAATGGGCAGGGAAAAGTAACCGGAGCCAATCTTGTTATTTCAGGTTCCGCTGCTAATACCGGTAATACAATCTACGCCGTTGTAATGAACAGTGCTGGAGTTATTGTGGGACAGTCGGCAGATTATGTGATTGCTGCCGGTGACCTGGGAACAACAAAATACTTTTCAATCCCGACTCCACCGGTTTTCACAAATGAAGATTTCTATATAGGACTTGCCACAACAGCAGGAGCCGCACAATGGTATCCTATGGGTATATTTTCGGAAACACCTTCCAGGGAAAACACCTATTATTCATCAGATATTACCGGCGCAGGTCTTGCTCCGTATGCGACAACCTGGAATTATAAATTTGGTATCGAAGCAGAGGTAGCTCCTAACTTTAACATACCTGTTATTACCACTACAGCTGCATCTGCTGTTGCTTCAGCTACAGCAACACTTAATGGCACGGTGATGGCTAATACAAATACGGTTAACGTATCGTTCGAATACGGACTTACAACAGCATACGGAACTACTGTTGCAGGAACCCCTGCAACTGTTACCGGCTCAACAGTCACTCCTGTATTGAGCAATATTACCGGATTAGCACCTCTTACAACCTATAATTACAGGGCTGTAGGAACAATAGGGCTATTCAAATTCTATGGAGCTAACCAGACTTTCACGACCCTGGCAGCACCGCCAACAGTTGTAACTTTAAGTGCTTCGCCGGTAGGGGATACAGATGCTACCATGCGTGGAACCGTTAATGCCAATGGTCAGGCTTCAACCGTAACTTTCGAATATGGACTCACCACCGCTTATGGCAGCACTATTGCAGCTACACCCGGCACAGTAAACGGAAATACTGTTACGCTTGTCAACGCTAATATTACCGGTCTTTTACTTACCACAACCTACAATTACAGGGTGAAAGCCGTAAATATCGGAGGCACTACCTATGGCAACAATATGACTTTTACTACCGGATGCAGTATGCCTGATCCGGCCGGAACAATTACCGGTAGTGCAAGCATCTGTCAGGGTACAAGCGGAGTAATTTACAGTGTTCCTCCTATCACCAATGCCAATTCATACGATTGGACTTTGCCTGCAGGAGCCACCATTGCAGCGGGAACAGGTACCAATTCAATAACAGTTGATTTCGATGCTACGGCAGTATCAGGCGATATTACTGTTGCCGGGGTCAGTGACTGTGGTAATGGTACTGCTTCATCATTCGCAGTTACAGTAAATCCGCTGCCTACGCCTACATTAACAGCTGGTCCTGTTGGAGTATGTGTTGGCACTACAGGTGTTGTTTATACTACTGAGGCAGGTATGACAAACTACGCATGGACAATTTCAGCTGGAGGAACCATCACTGCCGGAGCAGGAACAAATTCCATCACAGTTAACTGGAATACCGTTGGTGCACAATCACTGGCTATCAATTATACCACTGCGGCATTATGCACCCTGGCAGCACCTGCTTCAATTCCTGTTAATGTTGTAGCACAGCCCGTACCAACTATTACTGGCCCGATGAATGCATGCCTGGGTTATACCACCAACGTATATACCACGCAAAGCGGAATGGCAAGTTACACATGGAATGTATCGGCCGGAGGAGCAATTACAGCCGGTGCAGGAACAAATGCTATTACAGTAACCTGGAGTACACTTGGGGCTAAGACTGTTTCGGTAAACTATACAAATCCTGAAGGATGCAGCGGAGTTGCACCCACCGTGCTTAACGTCACAGTTAATGCCATCCCTGCTCCAACGGTAACAGGTCCTGTTGAACTATGTGCAGGATCTACCGGTATTGTTTACACCACACAAGCTGGTTTCAGCAACTACAACTGGAATATTTCGTACGGCGGTATTATTACTACAGGTCTTAACACCAATGTTGTAACTGTTAACTGGGCTACTTCCGGAACACGCACCTTAAGTGTTAATTATAATAATGCAAATGGATGTGCAGCAATAATTCCGGGTTCATTAGGTGTGGTTGTAAATCCGGCACCTGTTCCTGTAATTACCGGACCAGCAATTGCTTGCCAGGGCGAAGCCGGGATTACCTATACTACCCAGACTAACTTTTCGGATTATACATGGACTGTATCAGCAGGAGGAGCAATTACTTCGGGTGCAGGAACCAATGCTATTAACGTTATCTGGAATACTGCAGGAAATCAAAGTGTAAGTGTTGCATATGCCAATGATTTTGGATGTCAATCCGTTACACCTACTGTTTATGCAGTTGTGGTTAATCCAAAACCTGCCAATGCAGGTGCTGTTGCCGGTACAACACCCGTTTGTGCAGGAGCTGCCGGATTAATTTATACCGTTGCACCTATTCCATTGGCAACATCGTATGTATGGACCGTACCAGCCGGGGCAACCATTGTTTCCGGAGCTAATACAAGGACCATTACAGTAAATTTCTCGACATCAGCAACATCCGGAATAATTAAGGTTAGCGGCAGCAACGATTGCGGCCCCGGAGTTAGTTCACCTAACTTTAACGTGGTTGTGAATCCGGCTCCGGCAACACCTGTTATTACCCGTGAACTGGATACGCTTATCAGCAGCGCAAATACCGGAAACCAGTGGTATATGGATGGTGTAATGATTGCTGGAGCTACAGGCAAAAAGCATAAAGCCGTCACCAATGGTACTTATACTGTTGTTGTCACAGCTAACGGCTGCAGCTCGGCAATATCGAACAGCATACTGATACTGAACGTTGCAGTAAAGGGTGAGAAAGCAAACCGCAGCTTCGATATTTATCCGAATCCAAATAACGGAGAATTCAATATTAAAGTTGAGACTTTGAAAACCGAAACCTTTAATATCGAAATATATAACAACCTTGGAACCCTGGTATGGAAACAGGCAAATGTTACGATGGATGGCACCTATAATGCCCCTGTCAGCCTGAAAGGCTTGCCGGCCGGTGTTTATATGATTGCTCTTCGCAATAACGATAACAGCATTTCGCGGAAAATTATCGTTAAGGATTAATTTCCACTCATTATTTTAAAGTAAAAAAGCCGGAGAAATCCGGCTTTTTTATGTTTAAAACAGTCTTAATCAATGGATAATAAACCTTGATGAACCCTAATATCATCAGGGTTTTTCCTGCACCTGTGTTAGTAATTCGGCATACCATTGCTCTCCGTATTTCCTGATTAACGAATCTTTGAGGAAAACATACAGTGGCACATCCAGTTTTGAACCGTTCAGTAAAGCTGGTTTGCAAATATGCCATTCGTGGTAGTTTACAGCATCAAAATCGTTGTACTTGCTGATCCGAACCGGGTACAGATGACACGAAACCGGTTTTACAAAAGGAATTTTCCCTTCTTTAAAGGCCTTTTCGATGGCACAGAAGGCAATTTCATTTTCGTGATACACAAACGCACACTCCCGGTCGTTAACAAGCGGAGTAACAAAATGACCGAACATATCGTAATCGAAAACACCGGCAAGTTCCACCTGCAAAATCCCCTCAGGAGTCATATAGGGTTTGATATCGTCGAAATAATCTTCGAGTATACCTATTTCGTCCTCGTCCAATGGCGCTCCTGCATCGCCATCAACACAACACGCACCTTTGCAGGCCGACAAATCACAGACAAAACGCACGCTGCCCAGATCGTCGGATAATAAAGTTTTATCAATTGCTATCATGCGGCAAAAGTACATTTTTAAAACTCCGGTACCACCGAAAAAACTTTTCCACTGGCACCTTATTTATCACCCTTTCATTTCAAAAATTTTTTATTGAATATTCCTAAAACAGCCATAATAAAACAATCCGCCTCCTCTCCCTCTCTCCCCATCTCCCTCTCCCTTCTCCCCTTCGCCCCTTCACCCACTCTCCTACTCCCACCTCCCTTCCCCGCCCGCTTGTCCATTTCGTTTTTTTGCTACCTTTGCCGCATGGCACAAAACGAAGATTTATTTAAAAAAATTATATCCCATGCCAAGGAGTATGGGTTTGTATTTCAATCAAGCGAAATATACGATGGCCTTAGTGCCGTGTACGATTACGGTCAAAATGGTGTGGAACTAAAAAACAATATCCGCCAATACTGGTGGAAAGCTATGGTTCAGCACCACGAAAATATCGTTGGCCTCGATGCAGCCATTTTTATGCACCCTACCACCTGGAAAGCTTCGGGGCATGTGGATGCTTTCAGCGATCCGCTTATCGATAACAACGATTCGAAAAAACGTTACCGCGCCGATGTTCTGATTGAAGATCAGTTGGCAAAATGGCAGGATAAAATAGATAAGGAAGTTGAAAAAGCGGCAAAACGATTTGGCGACACATTCGATAAAGATCAGTTTATTGCTACCAATGGCCGAGTACTTGAATACAAGGAAAAAATTGATACCGCAAGCCGCCGCTTTTACGGTGCCATGGAGCACAACGACCTTGCGGATGTTAAAAAGCTTATCGAAGAACTCGAAATTGTTTGCCCTGTGTCGGGATCCCGCAACTGGACTGATGTGCGACAGTTCAACCTGATGTTCAGCACTTCGATGGGTTCGCTGAGCGATGAGTCCAACCAGATTTATCTTCGTCCGGAAACGGCCCAGGGCATTTTTGTAAATTACCTGAATGTGCAGAAAACCGGCCGGATGAAAATTCCTTTCGGAATTGCTCAAATCGGTAAGGCTTTCCGCAACGAGATTGTTGCCCGGCAGTTTATTTTCCGTATGCGCGAATTCGAGCAGATGGAGATGCAGTACTTTGTGCGCCCCGGCACCGAACTCGAATGGTTCGAATACTGGAAAGCCGAGCGTATGAAATGGCACGAATCCCTCGGAATTCCTGCTGCCAAATACCGCTTGCACCAGCACGAAAAACTGGCTCATTACGCCAATGCCGCTATTGATATTGAATTTGAATTCCCTATTGGTTTTAAAGAACTGGAAGGCATACATTCGCGTACCGATTTCGATTTGAAAGCACACCAGGAATTTTCAGGAAAGAAAATACAGTATTTCGATCCTGAACTGAACGAAAACTATGTGCCCTATGTGATTGAAACATCCATCGGCCTCGACCGCACCTTCCTGGCAGTATTGAGTTATGCGTATACCGAGGAAAAACTCGAGGATGGTTCGGAGCGTGTTGTACTTCGTATTCCTGCAGTTCTTGCACCTGTTAAATGTGCTGTTCTGCCGCTTACTACCAAGGACGGACTGCCCGAAAAAGCCCGCGAAATAATGGACGTCCTCAAATACGACTTTATGTGTCAGTACGAAGAGAAAGATTCCATCGGCAAGCGCTACCGCCGCCACGATGCGATCGGAACCCCGTATTGCATTACTGTCGATCATCAGACGCTCGAGGATAACACAGTTACCATCCGCGATCGCGATACCATGAAACAGGAGCGGATTCCGGTTGAAAAAATCGGTGAACTGGTCAGGCTGAAAATTAAGGGTTAAAACATAAAAGGGACTTCGGTTCCTTTTTTTATGGTTGATCAGGCTGCAAATAATATAGTATTCAAAAAAATAGAAAAAAATAGATACATGCAAAATACATTCCTAGCAATCGATCTCGGATCAGGCAGCGGTAGCGCCATACTTGGCGAATTAACTGACGGAATACTGACACTCCGCGAAATACATCGGTTTGCCAATGAGCCGGTTTTGCATGAAGGTCATGCCTGCTGGGATATTGAGTTGCTTTTTGCTGAAATCAGGAAAAGCCTGGTCATTGTTTCTGATTTGAACCTGCCTGTCGATAGCATTGGTATTGATACCTGGGGTGTTGATTTTGGGTTGATGGGCGCTGACGGCGTTCCTATGCATGCTTTTATATCACGTGATGTTAAAAATGATGGCACCGTAGAGGCTTTTACAAACCGGATGTCGGTCGACAAAATATACGGGCAAACGGGTGTACAGCTTTCGCAGATCAATTCCCTTTTCCAGCTTTATGCTTTAAAACAAATGGATTTCGAACCATTGAAAAAAGCAAAACACCTGCTTTTCATGCCCGATATCTTCAACTACCTTCTTACCGGAATTATTCAAACTGAATTCAGCATAGCCTCAACATCGCAACTCTATAACCCGGTTAAAAGAATGTGGGATCAGGATATCCTCAGAACCCTGGGCATACCTGTAGGCATAATGCCGCGTATTGCTGAACCGGGGAGCATCATTGGAAGTGTTTCGAATAAGGTTTCGTACGAAACAGGCATGGCACGTATCCCTGTGGTTGCTGTTGTTTCGCATAATACTGGATCGGCTGTTGCTGCCATACCTGCCGAAGGCGAAAACTGGGTTTATATCACTACAGGGAGCTCCTGCCTGGTGGGTTTCGAATCGCCGACTCCTGTTATTACAAAAAAATCGCAACAACTGAACTTTTCAAACGAAGGCGGGGCGGGGCATACCTTCCGGGTTACGAAAAATATCACCGGGTTATGGCTATTGCAGGAATGCCATAAAGCCTGGTCGGAAAATAATTACTCCTATGCCGACATGATGGCTCTGGCCGAAGCGTCCATGCCATTCGCTGCTTTTATCGATACCGATCATCCCTCATTTCTGCATCCCGACAACATGCCTGCCGCTATTGCCGGATATTGCGAATCGACCGGTCAATATATTCCTCAAACCCATGGCGAGATAATCAGAATAATAATCGAAGGTCTTGCCTTAAAATTCAGAAAGGTAACAGGACAGATCGAATCACTGAAAGGCGTAAAACCTGAAACCATTTACATGAGAGGTGAAGGAATCAAAAACGAATTGCTCTGCAGTTTTACCGCCAGCAGTTGCGGTGTGAGGGTACTTACTTCAGCGGATGGAGGTGCAGCAACAGGAAACATCATGGTTCAGGCACTGGCACTGGGAATAGTTAAAAATGTGGCCGAAATACGTGAAGTAACCCGGTGCTCTTTTCCTTCACTTACCTTTGAACCTAAGGATAAAGAATTATGGGATGATGCTTTCGGAAGGTACCAGGCTATAACAGGCCCGAAATAAAAGCTAATCACAGGTAACGAAAAAGTTTTACCACTTTGGGGTATACCAAAAAAGAAGAAAGGTACAAAGTGATTAACCTTGTACCTTTCGGTATGCTATAAAAAATATTCAGCTTATTTTTCCTCAGTGGTTGCAGTTGTATCAACAGCACGCGACGATGCAATGGTAACAACAAGATTGCCTTTTACTTCGAGGATTTCGATATTCGGAATCTTGATATCGCTGATTCTAACTGTATCTTCAATTTCCATTTTCGAAATATTGATTACAATCTCTTCCGGCATATGCTCAGCCAGGCCTTTAACTTTCATTTTACGGAATTTCTTAACCAGTTTGCCTCCACGAAGCACTCCGGGTGAATTTCCTTCAACACGGATAGGAAGGCTTACGATTACCGGCTTACCAGGTGTTACCTGAAGGAAATCGGCATGCAATGTTTTATCCGAAACCGGATGATATTGCACATCCTGTAAAGTTGCAGTCATTTTTTTCCCTTCGATATCAAGATCGATCAGGTAGGTGTAAGGGGTGAAAATGATAGTGTCGAGAACTTTACTCTCGAGTGTAAAATGAATTTCTTCTTTACCACCGTATACTACGCATGGCACCAGGCCGTTGGCCCTGTTCATTTTAGCATCTTTTTTCCCTACGTTCGCGCGAAGCGAACCGCTCATAGATACTTTTTTCATTTGATTTTGATTTTAATTGTGATTATTTGATTTTAAAAAGTGATGAAATTGATTCGTAGTTGTGCGCCCTTTTAATAACATCGGCAAGCAAAGAGGCTGTGCTCAACACTTTAACTTTGGAGCTTTGATGTTTCAGGGGTATTGTATCTGTAACAATAACTTCGGTAAATGCCGAATTATCGATTCTTTCGAAGGCTTCGCCCGACAGTATGGGGTGCGTGCAGAATCCACGTACACTCGAGGCTCCATTTTCAATCATCAGCTGTGCTGCCTTGCAGATGGTGCCGGCTGTGTCGATTATATCGTCGAGTATAATCACATCCTTACCTTTAACATCACCGATGAGTGACATGGAATCGACCTGGTTAGCTTTTGAACGCTGTTTGTAACAGATTACAAAACCGGTATCAACTGATTTGGCATACGAAGCTGCCCTGCGGGTTCCCCCGGTATCAGGTGATGCAAACACCAGGTTGGGGAGGTTCAGGTTTTTTATGTACGGTAAAAATATGGATGATGCGTATAGATGATCAACAGGCACATCGAAAAAGCCCTGTATCTGATCAGCATGCAGGTCAATGGTAATAAGGCGCTGAACGCCTGCAGCCGTCAGGAGGTTAGCTATCAGTTTGGCTGAGATCGGAACCCGGGGTTTATCCTTACGATCCTGGCGTGCAAAACCGAAATAAGGGATCACCGCAGTTATTTGCCTGGCCGAAGCACGTTTGGCAGCATCAACCATAAGCAATAGCTCCAGGAGGTTTTCGGCAGGCGGAAACGTGGATTGCACAATGTAAACATCGTTACCACGTAAATTCTCTTCAAAAGAGGTAGTAAACTCACCATCACTGAACTCAATGACCTGAATTTCGCCAAGTTTGGTCCCGAAGCTAATCGCTATATTCTCGGCGAGGTAGCGGGTGGCCCTGCCTGAAAAAATTTTAACTTCCTGTGGCATGTTATGTGAGGTTTAATGAGAGCCGCAAAGGTAAGATTTTTTTGTGTACTGCAAAAAATATTAAATCTATTTTTATATATCCATCTGGCTTTTAGCCACATAATAAATTGTTACTTTTAACTCACCTGATAACGGTAAAAAAATAGTTTCGGTTCGAATGGAATTGTAAAGTATCTTTGGCATTTACCAAGGATAAATCGTGTACGCAATAATTGATATTGAAACTACCGGAGGCAATGCCAGTCGTGAACGGATTACCGAAATAGCCATTTTTATACATGACGGTAACAGGGTGATTAACGAGTACTCAACGCTCGTGAATCCCGAGTGTAAAGTGCCTCCTTTTGTAGCCCGCCTTACAGGGATTTCCGACGAAATGCTTAGGGATGCCCCAAAGTTTTATGAAGTTGCACGCGACATTGTCGAAATTACCGAAGGCTGTACCTTTGTGGCACATAATGCTTCCTTCGATTATAGTTTTGTAAAACAGGAGTTCCTGAACCTGGGATTTAAATACAAAAGACCTGTTTTGTGCACAGTTAAAATGGCACGTAAACTTATACCCGGTTTTAAATCGTACAGCCTGGGTAGTTTATGTAATAACCTGGGCATTCAAATTACTTCGCGCCACCGGGCAGCAGGTGATGCGCTGGCAACTGTAAAACTCTTCGAGCGCTTACTATCTGTTGATCCGACTCTAAGCCAGATTCCCACCGACGGGCTTCATCCATCACTCGATCGCAACGTTTTCAGCAAGTTACCCTCAGCCCCCGGCATCTATTACTTTCATGATGAAAACGGGAAGCTCCTCTATATCGGGAAAAGTAAAAATATCCATTCCAGGGTATTATCGCATTTCCAAAACAGCAGCACAAGTAAAGCTATCGAAATGCGTTCGAATACCGCCTCCATAAGTTACGAGGAAACCGGAAGCGAACTTATTGCATTGTTACTCGAGTCGGACGAAATTAAGAAGCACAAACCTATATACAACAGGCTGCAGAGGCGTACCTCATACAAATATGGTCTTTACTCTTTCTATACACAGGCTGGATATCACGTGCTTCAGGTTGAGAAAATCAAAACCACCGGAAAACCACATACGGTATGCGGATCCTTTGACGAAGCCCTGGTAATGGTTCATAAACTTGCTGCAAAACACAATCTGTGTCAGAAACTATGTGGCCTGTATCAAAATCATGGAGCGTGTTTTCAGCACTCGATAAAACAATGCAATGGAGCCTGTATTGGTGAAGAACCAGCTGAAGCTTATAACCTGAGAGTTGAAAAAGCCCTTGCCGAATTTCATCACAAATGGACCGATATGGCTATTTTTGATCATGGCCGTAACGAGGACGAAATATCAGTGGTTCTGATCGAAAACAACACATACGCAGGTTTCGGGTGGATGAGCAAAGACGATTCGGTGGAAAGTCCGGTTCAAATTAAAGATGCTATTAAAACTTACCCCGATAACCGTGATGTGCAGCAAATCATCAAAGGCTTTTTAAATTCGGGTAAGGCTCAGAAAATTATCCGGTTTTAAACAGGACAATATCTCCCGTTTTGAAACTATTTAATATTTAATTATGATCCCGCTAATTTACCAGCCTTTTTAAAGCATATTATTTTATTTTGCCCAACTCCTTAAATTCCTTTTATTTAAGTTTACATACTTAATAATTTTATAGGCTTGAATAAATTATTTGATGTTCTCTGTAGAAGTTTAGCACGATTTTTATGCAATGTTACATGGAATTATGTCATTTGATATAATTCTGAAATTTCTTTTGGCAAAGGGAGATCTGGTTTTTTTTGTGGTCCACAAACGGCAGTTGGTAACTTCTGCCGTTTTTTTATGGGTATAAATTTTGGTAACGGATATTCTTACAATTACATAATTTATCCCCCCTTACCTGCAGCTCGATCGCTGCTTGTTTGCTAACACGTGCTGCTTATCCGTTCTTGATTTCAAAAACATACATTATTCTTTAACCTAAACATAATGTTGCTTGTATTTATTCCTTTCTAATCGTGTCTATCTCAAAAATCTATTGGAAAACTAATGCTTTAGTTGTCAATTTACCTATTAATGTCATAAGAGTATTATACATTCAATGCTGAAGTTTATTATTTATTACATTTAAAATATCACCACTCGAAAGGATTACCTGCGGTGAGTAAGTTCGCGCGGTAGCGGTGAGTTTGCGTGCATATGCGTTCTGAAGTCTTTGTCCAATGCTAAGTTCGCATTTTGGGCACCAATTTTTTAGGTATCTCATTTTTTAAAAAAATATCGATCACAGTTAATACTCTTTTAAAAAAACCTTTATTATTCCTGAATCAGAGTTATGATGTGATATTTTGAGGAAACTCCAGATATCTTTTCATTTCAAATAAACCAATTATTTTAGGGTTCTATTTTATCTTTTTATTACGTATTTTTGCATAAACAGAACGATTTAATATACTTTGGTGTATTAAAAGGTGTTAATACAGGTAAAATAACTGCCCAATTACGGGAAGAAAAAGGGTGGTCCTAAACTGACTTAGCCGACAAAAGTTCTGTTTCCTGTGTTATGATTGGTAAATACAAAAGAGGCGAAGCAGTTACTTCAATCGAAGCTGCTAAAAGATTGTGAATACCCTTGAAGTATCACTTAACTATTTGGTAGGAGAAAGCATTAACGCCCCTTTCGATAAAAAAACCTTACAATGATTACAGGATATAGAAAGCCTTGCACCACAAAGTAAGGATAAACTGTTTTTCGTGATTGACACGGTAATTCTTGACAATAAAGCAAAACAGGCTTATGCCGGATAAAACCTGATAAAAATGAAACAACTGACTTTAAATATAAGTGATAGTAAGTTCCATGCCTTCCTGGAGTTTATTAAAACACTTGATTACGTGGAAGTACCGGAAGCTGATAAAAAATCCTTGAGCGAACTGCAAAACAGCCTTAACCAGGTTAAAATGATGCAGGAAGGTGAAATAGAGAAACAATCGGCTAAGGACTTCTTGAATGAACTATAGCGTATATCCAACCCCTGACTTTAAAAAGTTTTTCAAGAAGCTTTACAAGAAATACCCTTCCCTAAAAGCCGACTTGCAGGAACTTATTAAAACACTCTCCGAAAAGCCGGATACCGGGATAAATATTGGACATGGTGTTTATAAAATTCGACTGGCCATTTCGTACAAAGGTAAAGGTAAGTCTGGCGGTGCAAGGGTTATAACATACCTGGTTACCAAAGATAAAGAGGTTTATCTCGTATTCATCTACGATAAAAGCCAGCTTGAAAACATTACAAAAGAACAAATTTTTGAGATGCTCAAAAAAGCAAACCTCTTATAATCAAATTGCCCGGACTCGCCGGGTTTTTTATTTATCTGGTGATTAGCATCGTTAACAGTATCATTGAAAATAGAATATACAATACTAATAAGAATCCTCCAATCTTAACCTTCTTTTTATCATACTTCTTGTATTGAATTTCTTCCTTCCTCAATAATATTTTTAATGAAAAGAAAAATGGAAGTTACAATAAAATGTTTTGATTTCTCAAATTGGATAGCATCAACCCACAGTTTATAGTACCAATTCATTTAAAAAATTTTATTAATTAGACAAATCATATACAAGCCTAGCTCAAAATAAATACCAACACCAATTCCTATACCCCAGCCAATAAAAGTAGCAGCCATAAAAAATAGCCTAGCTCCAAAATAAATACCAACACCAATTCCAATACCTCAGCCAATAGGAGTAGCAGCGATAAAAAATCAGCAACAACTCCTCGACTTCCTACTAAAGTTTCATCAAACGCCTTACCCGTTTGCTATTCACATGAAAACCTCCAGCATTTAGCATAGCAGTGAGCCGTAATACACCATAAAATGGGGTCTTAAAGTACTGTTTATCCAAGATGCTCATGATGTTCAAATTCATTTCTGATTCTGGTAACGCACTGTAATACAAACTACTTCGTCGAATCGTCAGCAACTCACATTGCTCAACAATGCTCAATTAAACCGCCAATTTGGTCATATACATAATCTGATGCTCCTGTTACATCAGCAACACCAATTATAATACCTGTTATAGGATTTACTCTCACACCTACAAGACCTGTGTTTGCAATAGCTTGAATAAGATTTCCGGTTGTCCGGTTATTTGCATAATCAGCCCATGATATTCCCATACTAGCAACACCCGTAAATTTACCGACTGCCTTAATCGCTATCATTGAATGTTTAACAGTCTGAGAGTAATTCGCAGAGAGAACTCTATTAATATCAACTTGTCTTAGATATTCCAATTCAAGTTTTTCTCTTGCTCTAGTTGCTGCTGCAGCCGCTCCATCTAATTTGCTAAAATAATTTAGAGTTTTGTCTAACCAATTATTACCATCCTTACCATAGTTGGCAATATTTATAAATTTACTCCCAATGTCAACTCCCGAAATATCATTGGGATTGTTAATACTAAGTTCAGAAGCGGTTCCCCCTACTGTTCCTGCATCATACTGGATCCAAAAACCACCTTTCTCTCTTACGCTTGCAATGGAAATAGTACCCTGGCGCCAATCCGATAATGAAGTAGAGTGACTTGCTATATTTTTGGCTATTTCAGATGCTCCACTGCCGTAAATATTGTTAAAAGCACTTGTGCTGGATAACATGTAGTTAAAATATTCATTCCGCTTGGTATCACTCCAATGATTTCCTGAGCCGGGGCCAATACTGCCGGTTCTGCCGGCGTTAAACCAGGGATTTGATACACTATTTGCCTTATCCCAATCATCAGGCTTATAGCTATACCCGCTTGGGTCGGTATATTTTAAGGGATTATTTAAGCAATAGCTGTAGCGGTTGTAGCTTTGGGTAAACATTATCGGAATCAGGATTTACAGGATAATTGAATTTGTAATTGCGACTCATTGAACAAATTTAACAATTTTATAACACCATGCAAAAGGATTAACAGCGGTGAGTGAGTACGGTTTTAGCGGTGTGTTTATAATGCTTTGCATGTATATAATAAACAAAGCTTTAACCAAATTAATATGCTGGCGCTCATCAGTTTGCAGAAAAAAAACTGCCCCGTTCCGGAAGCAGTTTATTTATTAAATCGGTTTTATTGCTTACATAGCCGCTAGTGGCGCAATAACCTTAGCAGCAGCAAGTTCCGAAAGTTCCTTGTCGATATGGAATAATCCGCCTGCCTCGTTGCCGGCAAGTTTCATTTTATCGAGAATTCCGTGCATTGTGCTTTCTTCTTCGATTTGCTCATTAATATACCACTGCAGGAAGTTGCCGGTTGTATAATCTTTATTGGTTAGTGCTACTTCATATACATCGTTGATAGAGGCTGTGATATACTCTTCGTGAGCCATTACTTTTTCGAATAAATCGAGTAGCGAAGTATATTCGGCCGTTGGATTTTCGAGTGCCAGTAATTTACTGTACCCGCCTCTATCGTTCAGGTAATGAACAAATTTGAGCATATGCATGCGTTCTTCATCCGTTTGTTTGAATAAAAAATCGGCTGCACCCGGGTAACCGTTAACCTGGCACCACGAAGCCATTGACAGGTACAACCTCGATGAGTGCTCTTCTTTCATAATTTGATTGATGATGGCTTTTTCAACAGGTTCTTTTATCATTGCTTTGAATTTTTTGTGTTGTTAAAATTGGTTCTGATTTAAAATATTGTCGGTTGATTATTCATAAAGTACCGTGTGCCAAGTGCCGTGTGCCAAGTGCTAACATCGATTTTATATGCTTTGGTACTTCTGTCAATTTTTTATCAGGCCATAACCTTAAATCTGTAATTGGAACTCGGCACAGGGAACCCGGCACTTTTCCCTTCTAACAGGTTATTGATTGAATTCTTTTCTATAATTTCCTAAACAGCACGGGCAGCAACTAATTTGTTTACTGCTATATGCAAACGCGTTGTTACTTGTTTTTTAATGCTTCGGCACCGCTCACAATCTCCAGTATTTCTTTGGTAATGGCTGCTTGCCGCGCTTTATTATAGGCTAAGTTTAGTTCCTTTATCAGGTCGCCGGCATTATCCGTTGCCTGGTGCATGGCTGTCATACGCGCCCCGTGTTCCGATGCATTCGAATCGAGTATCGATTTATAAAACTGGATTTTTAACGATTTGGGGATCAGTTCCGAAACAATTTCTTCTTTTGAAGGTAAAAAGATAAAGTCGTTATTGCTTTTCGAATCGGTTTCACTTTCGGCCGGAGCTTCAATGGGCAGAAATTGTTCTATGGTAATACGCTGAACAGCTGCATTTTTAAACTGATTGTAAACAATATCAACCTTGTCGTAAACCTTACTTGTAAAATCTGTCATTACTGACGAAGCGATGGTTGCCACGTTTTCGTAACTCAGGTTGTCGAAAATGGAATCGTGCGACGAAACTACTTTATAACCCCTTTTGGTAAAATATTCAGTTGCTTTGCGCCCTATAGTGAGAAAACTGACATTTCCACCCTTGTATTGAGCTGCATATTCGGATTGCATACGTTGCACTGCCGTACGTATAATATTCGTGTTAAAGGCCCCGCAAAGTCCGCGGTTCGAAGTGATTACAACAATCAAAACCTTTTCGGGATTTCGTTGCTGGGCATATAAGTTAACATCGCCCGAATTGAGGCTGGCACTCAGGTTTTGCAGTATATCCTTCAGCTTGGCAGCATAAGGGCGCATTTTCAGAATGGCATTCTGGGCCCGGCGCAGCTTCGACGCGGCAACCATTTTCATGGCGCTTGTGATCTGCTGTGTCGATTTTACCGAAGCGATCCTGATTCTTACTTCCTTTAAATTCGGCATACGGTTTTGTTATTCAATAATTGATGGTTCTGTCGTTCAGCATTATAATGAATGGACAGGAGCTCTATTTAATATACCTCTCTGATACTTCTTTGGCAATTTTATCAATCGATCCGAGGATAGCATCATCGAGTTTGCCTTTTTTTAAATCAGCCAGCAATTCCTTATGACTGGTTTCGAGATGATGAAGAAATTCTTCTTCGAAATCGCGGATGGAATTTACAGGTAATTTCTGCAGCAAGCCACGGGTTCCGCAGGCAATAATTGCAATCTGTTTTTCAACAGTCACTGGTGAGTATTGTGGCTGTTTCAAAATTTCAACATTCCGGGCTCCTTTATCGAGAATGTTTTTGGTGGCTGCATCAAGATCGGAACCAAATTTCGAAAAGGCTTCAAGTTCGCGGTATTCGGCCTGAGCCAGTTTAAGCGTACCTGCCACTTTTTTCATCGCTTTAATCTGGGCATTCCCGCCAACACGCGATACCGAAATACCAACATTAATAGCAGGGCGTATACCGGAGTTGAAAAGCGTGGTTTCGAGGAATATCTGCCCGTCGGTAATCGAAATTACATTGGTTGGAATATAGGCCGATACATCGCCTGCCTGAGTTTCGATAATCGGCAAGGCTGTAAGTGAACCTCCGCCTTTTACCAAAGGCCTGATGGATTCGGGAAGGTCGTTCATCTGGCTTGCAATGGAATCGCTCTTGATGATTTTTGCAGCGCGCTCGAGCAGGCGTGAGTGAAGGTAAAACACATCGCCGGGATACGCTTCGCGTCCGGGTGGGCGGCGCAGCAACAATGAAACTTCGCGGTAAGCTACAGCCTGTTTCGAAAGGTCATCGTAAATAACGAGTGCCGGGCGGCCTGTATCCCTGAAAAACTCACCAATGGCTGCACCTGTAAATGGAGCATAAAACTGCATGGCTGCCGGGTCGCTGGCGGTGGCCATTACAATAATGGTGTAAGCCATGGCACCTTTATCTTCTAAGGTTTTAACAATATTGGCAACTGTCGATCCTTTCTGGCCAATAGCCACATAAATACAGAAAACAGGTTCGCCTTTTTCGTAAAATTCCTTCTGGTTGATAATGGTGTCAATAGCAATGGCTGATTTACCCGTCTGGCGGTCGCCGATTATAAGTTCGCGTTGGCCACGGCCAATAGGGATCATGGCATCAATAGCCTTAATACCGGTTTGAAGCGGCTCAACAACAGGCTGACGGAAAATTACTCCCGGAGCTTTACGTTCAATAGGCATTTCGTATAGTTTGCCTTTTATTTCGCCTTTACCATCGATAGGTTCGCCCAGGGTATTGATAACACGGCCAAGCATGCCTTCGCCCACCTGTATACTGGCAATGCGTTTGGTGCGTTGCACCTTGTCGCCTTCCTTTATAAAATTTGACTCTCCCAGGAGTACAATACCAACGTTATCTTCCTCAAGGTTAAGCACTATACCTTTGGTATCGGTTTTAACAAACTCAACCAGTTCGCCCGATTGCGCATTGCTAAGTCCGTAAACACGTGCTATACCGTCGCCGACCTGCAACACTGATCCAATTTCCTTAAATTCGGCTTCGGTTGAAAAACCGGCCAATTCCTGCCGCAGTATTGCAGTTACCTCTGCGGGTTTAATTTCTGCCATAGTGGTTATTTGTTAATGTTTGTTCGTTTTTGGCTATTGGTTTTTAAATCCCGATACCAAAACCCTAAAACCTCTTTTTTAATATCCTTTAATAAACAGATTTTTTTCAAAATCTTTTCTCAGTTTTTTGATTTTTGTTGAAATACTCTGGTCAATCTGGAAATCGTCAAGATTTAATACGAAACCACCCAATAGTTTTTCGTTGGTTTTTTCGACCAGGTCAATTTTTTTATCGGTCAGTTTTTTTAGGATTTCCAGCACTCCGGCTTTTTCGGCATTTGCCAATTCAACCGCAGAAGTAACATAGGCCGTTTTTATTCCTTTCGATGCTTTGTAAAGTTCGGCAAATTCTTCAGCAATAGCAGGCAGATAACGTTCGCGGCGTTTACGGATCAGCAGGCCCATAAAGTTAAGGGTAACCGGGCTAACATAACTCCCGAATATTCCTTTGACTACCTTGTTTTTTTTGTCGGCATTAATCACCGGATTATGAAGCATCAGGACAAAATCGCGGTTCGAGGCGCAAACACTACCAAGCAGTTTCATATCCTCATTCGCCTTTTCGACAATGCCCTTTTCTTCGGCAAAATCGAAATAAGCGGCAGCATAACGTAAGGTTATTTTCGTATAACTCATTTGAGGTTTGGTATAGATTCAGCTTAGTTAATTTTTACTTCTTTCAGTAGCTTTTCGGTAAGCAGCTGCTGCTGTTGTTTGTTTTCCAATTCTTTTGATATGAGCTTTTCAGCTATTTCGATCGAAATGGTGGCAATCTGATTTTTCAGATCATTGATAGCAGCCATTTTTTCGAACTGAATATTTTCACGGGCATTCTCAACTATCCTGTTTGCTTCTTCGGCTGCTTTGGCGCGGGCATCGTCGAGAATTGTTTCCTTCATCTTACGGGCATCGCGCATCAAGGCATCACGTTCATCTTTAGCATCGCGTAGCAGTTGTTCGTTACCGGCTTTAAGTTTCAGCATATCCTTTTTTGCATCGTTGGCGGCTTCGAGCGCTTTCTCGATGGCATCTTCCCTTTGGTGGATGCCTTTCATAATGGGAGTCCAGGCATATTTGCCAAGTACATACAACAACAGGCTGAATGAAACCAACATCCAGAATATCAAGCCTATACCAGGAGTGACTAATTGCATAGTTCAGGGTATGAGTAAGTTATTAATTATCTGTTAAATCTTTGAAATCATTCAACTACCGCATCCCTGCCAGGTGCAGGGATACAGCAGCAGAAATCGTTTTTACAGGAACAGGATCAGCAGACAAACCACGATAGCGAAGAAAGCAACTCCTTCGATAAGTGCGGCCGCCACAATCATGTTCGAACGGATATCGCCTACACTTTCGGGCTGGCGGGCAATGGACTCGAGAGCGGATGCCCCGATTTTTCCAATACCAATACCTGCACCAATAGCTGCAATACCAGCACCAATACCAGCACCCATCTTAGCGATAGGGGCAAGGTTTGCTACTTCTTGTAATAAAACACTTAAGAGTGACATAAGAATGGAATTATGGTGATTAATAAATGATGTTAATGATCAGTTGTATGTTCTTCGGGATGATGGTGCTCCTCCATAGCCATTCCGAAATAAATGGCCGAAAGCAGGGTGAAAACATAGGCCTGTATAAATGCTACCAGCAGTTCGAGCAGGCTCATAAATACGCCAAAAGCAATTGAAAATACTGATACTCCGTACCCTGCACCTATATTCATGTTCCCGAATATAAAGATCAGGCTCATGAAACCAAGTATAATAATATGTCCGGCAGTAATGTTGGCAAACAAACGGACCATCAGTACAAATGGCTTTGTAAGTACTCCCAGGAACTCGACTATCGGCATCAGGGGTATCGGGAATTTCAGCCACCATGGCACGCCGGGTGCATTAAAAATATGCAGCCAGTAGTTTTTGTTCCCTATAAATGTGGTGATAACAAAAGTGAAAAGTGCCAGTACAAGAGTAATAGCGATGTTTCCCGTAAGGTTGGCTCCACCGGGGAAAATCGGAATAAGTCCCAGCAGGTTGTTGAAGAAGATAAAGAAAAATATGGTCAGAAGAAATGGCATGAACCTCGCATATTTCTTTTTCCCCAGGCCGGGGATTGCAATATCGTCGCGGACAAAAAGGATTAATGGTTCGAGTAACGACTGCAGTCCTTTGGGTGCTGAATTGGGGTTTTTGTTGTATCGGTTGGCTATGGAAATAAAGATGATACACAACAACAGAATGCTGACAAATAAGGAAACCACATTTTTTGTAATCGAAAAATCAAGCGGTATTTTTGCGGAAGCATCAACTGTTTCGCCATCGTCCATCACCTTAACAATTTTGCCTTTGTTTTCGCCTTCGGTCATTAACCTGTAACCCTGGTAAGCATCGTGCCCATGGTGAAAACGTCCGGATGAAAAGGAAACCAGCTTCCCGTTGTCGAGCAGAATAACCGGTAAAGGAATTGACAAATGAAAATCGTTATACGATAATATATGCCATTCGTGCGCATCAACAATATGATCGAGAATCATTTCGCCGGCATTAAATGCTTTATGACTTTCGGCCTGATCGTGCGCATGAACAGCTTGGTTCGAAACGGTATCGTGAGTACTGGCGTTTACCGATGAAACTGCTGCAAAAAACACTGCAAATAGAGCAAGCTGTAACCTGACTGTATATAGTAACTTTCTGATCATTAGTCAATTTTCGAATTGAAGTGCAATATTACTACTATTTCGTGAAAATATCTGTGTGTTGCTTTCAAAATTACGAATTTCTTTCGGTTAATGTGTGTAAATTACAAATAAATGGTCAGTTTTATGCCTGTGAAATAATATGTTTTAATCATGAATAAATCAGGTATGCGAATTTTGGAGGCTGAAAAACAAAACTGATGCTTAGTTTTTAGCATTGGCATTTAAGTGAAATATCATCATTCAATAACCGAAATTACTATCACCGCATATTATTAACCGAAAAAAGCTAATTTTGTTTAACTGAAAAAAAAGCTATGGAATTTACAGTTTTCTCCGACGATTCATTTATGCGCGAGGCATTGAAAGAAGCCCGCAAAGCCCTGGAAAAAGATGAAGTTCCAATTGGTGCAGTTATTGTTTGCGAAAACCGGATTATTGCCCGGGCTCATAACCTTACCGAACAATTGAATGATGTAACGGCTCATGCCGAAATGCAGGCTTTTACAGCTGCATCGGGCCATATTGGCGGTAAATACCTCGAAGGATGTACATTGTATGTAACCATTGAGCCTTGTGTGATGTGCGCCGGAGCCTCTTTCTGGGCCCAGATAAGCCGTATAGTTTATGGTGCCTCCGATATAAAGCGCGGGTATTCCCTGCTCAGTTCATCGGTGCTTCATCCACGCACCAAAGTTACAAGCGGTGTGCTGGCCGCTGAATGCGGGGCACTTTTAAAGGATTTTTTTCGACTTAAACGTTGAGTTTATAAAAAACTATACTGTTGCTAAATCAAAAGTTATGTTGAGAACAAAACACTGGTTTGCCGATAATTTTTAATAATTCCACCTGATTCAACACATCATCATTATAAAAATAGCCTTTAAATCGCTATTTAATTACATGATTTTTTATTGCTTAGTATTACCGAAATTGTACCTTTGCTTCTATATTTTTAGCCGGAATCACCGTGAAGAATATCAGATATTTTACTAACGGAGTGGATACCATTGAATGGAACCAGGAACTGTGTATGCATTCGGGGAAATGCATGAAAAGCATTCCGTATATAATCGAAAAACCAGGCATATACAGCGTTAACGTTTCCGATCGCCAGTTCGGAATAATTTTAAACCAGGCTGGTTTTTGTCCGGCCAGGGCATTAAAACTACAGCTACGTCCATCAGAGAATTAATATAATTCCTTTCCTAAAATGAACAGGAAAGTATATTTTCAGGTAAGCCTCTTATCATTTTTACGGTTGTGAATGAATTTTGGACAATACTTTGGAACGTTTTTTGAACGTTACAATAGAAAACCACTATAATGTACCGGATTTTAGTCTTCATACTTATACTTTTTGGACTGCAGGCATTTTCGCAACAGTACCGTACAGTTCCTAATTCGGCATTTATCCGTGGCGAGAAACTTACTTTCAGGGTTGCCTTTAATTCGGCCCTTACCGGTAGCATTACCGGCGGAAAAGCCACTTTGGAAGTTAAAAATGAAAACAAAATCATCAATAACCGTAGCACTTACCATGTGGTTGGCGAAGGTAAAACCACCGGTTTCATCGAGTTATTTTATAAGGTACACGACAGGTTCGAAAGTTATTTCGACCAGGATGCTTTGATTGCCTGGAAATTTACACGTCGTACCCGCGAGAACAATTACAAAAAAGATGATATTGTCATATTCAGGCAGCACGACCGTTTAGCCGTTAGCCTTACTAAAATTGTTAAAGTTCCTGAAAATATACAGGATATTCTTTCGGCATTTTATTATGCCCGAACTTTGGATATTTCAGATATTCAACCCGGCGGTATTATATTGGTTCCCTTTTTCCTTGATGATTCGGTTTACAACTCAAAAGTAATTTTTATGGGCCGGGAAACCGTAAAAACAAAGCTAGGAAAATTCAGATGCATTGCATTCAGGCCTATGGTAGCCACCGGTTATGCTTTCGACGATCCATATCCGATCACCATCTGGGTTACCGACGATGCCAACCGGCTGCCGGTGCTTATTGAGTCGGAACAATCGGTTGGTCGCGGAAGGGTCGAACTGATATCGTATTCGGGCCTGGCAAATCCAATCACGGCCAAATTGCCGGATTAGGTTTTAATTTCAATTCTTACTTTCCCCCTACCGAATCCGGAGCTTGTGGCAGGTCTGTTCCCGGCATAGGCACTGCAATATCAAATCGCGTAAGATCATACTTCTTAATTATATTATCCACCTTGCTGATCCATGTCGAAGATGTAGCGTACCTGCCGGCTTTCATAGCTTTAAGCCAGTTCAGGTAATCCATACTGTTTTTCAATCCCGGGTAGTAATTTTTTCGCCCCAGCATTTCACCAAAATACAGGAAGGAAGCCTCGTCGGATTCAAATTTGCGGTACACATTAGCATAACCCGATTTGGTTTTTGAAGATTTTACCCTGCTTTTAATACCAAAATGGTTAAGTTTTGTTTTACAAACGGCACTGCTGCCTGCTGCACTTTCGTGTATAGCCAAACCAAGAACCAGGCTGGCAGGTATCCCATAGGTATTCATAACCTCTATGGCCAGGGAATCGAATTTTTCAATATAATTCAATACATGGCTTTGAGCCTGAACGCATTGGGAGAACAAGAGCAGAATAAGTGTGAGGCAGTATCCGCATTGGGTTGATTTAATTTCAGAATAAAATTAACCATTTATTTTGACTTTGTTAGCAGGCCGGATACTTTTGTTAATTTCAACTGTTAACAGAATGAGGCATATGAGCCCGGATCGGGGCATGCTTTTTGGTAAAATCATACCGATTTTACCGGAATTTATGGAAAAACGTCTTTCCTTGCATCCTGTTAATAGCAAATAGCATAACTTTATACTTTTGTGTCAAATCCAAATCATATGAAAACCATTTTCAGCATTCTCATCCTTTTTTTAAGTATCACATCCATGTCGCAAACCCAATATACACGTGAGTGGCAGCAGATCGATTCGCTCGCCAACCTCGGGCAGTCGCAGTCAGCACTCGATCAGGTAATCATTATTTATAACCGGGCCAAGGCGGCTAATCAGTCCGATCAGTTTGTTAAAGCTGCTCTATACCGCATGAAGCTGGAAGCCGATTTCAAGGAAGATTATTTTGAAAACAGTATTGCCCGTACCAAAGCCGAAATCCAATCGGCCCAGGCTCCTGTTAAACAAATCCTGTATTCGATACAGGCTGAACTTTACTGGCGCTATTACCAGAATAACCGTTGGCAGATACTTAACCGCAGCGAAACATCGGGTTTCGTTTCCGACGATATAAAAACATGGGATATAAAAAAGCTGGTAACGGCTTGCATGGAAAATTACGCTTTATCCCTGGCAGGCAAGGATTTACTGCAAAACACATCGCTGTCGTCGTATGACGAAATTCTGACAAAGCAGAAAGATTCACAGAAATTCAGACCTACATTATTTGATTTCCTGGCACACAGGGCAATCGATTTTTATGCTGCATCCGAAACAGGACTCACCAAACCTGCAGCCACATTTAATATGGATAAGCCTGAATATTTTTCCGCTTCCGCTGATTTTGCAGCGATAACGATTCATTCGCCCGACACTCTTTCGTTCGAATACCAGGCGTTAAAACTATACCAGGAAATAATCGGGATTCACTATCTGGATAAAGATCCTGCGGCATTGATTGATGCCGAAATCGGGCGTTTGGCTTTTGTGCACGAAAAAAGCATACTGCCCGAAAAGGACAGCCTTTACCTGGCTGCTTTGTATAAGTTGGAGAGCCGTTTTAAAAATCATCCCTCATCAACGGAAGTAGCATACGAAATTGCCAAACAGCTCGATAGTGACGATGATCAACCTCAATTATATACAAATGATGGAGATGATATAATTCAACCTGTTGCTGAAACCCGAAAATGGGATAAAAAACAAGCTATTGAAATTTGCGAAGCTGCCATAAGCCGTTTCCACGATAGTTTTGGTGCGGCGAATTGCCGTTCCTTAATTGAGACAATTAAACAGCCGTCACTTACCATCACCACAGAATATGCTGCAATTCCGGGAAATCCTTCACTTGCGCTGGTGAATTACAAAAATGTTGGTAAAATATATTTCCGCTTAGTGAAGATGGATCCCAGAAACGGACCGCGACCTGCAGGAAAAACAGCAGGAAGTCCGCCTCCAAACATATCTGAGTTTAAAAGCTGAAAAAACGTGGGAACAGGCCCTGCCTGACGACGGCGATTACAGGCAACATTCAGCCGAAGTACGTTTGCCGGCTCTGTCGCAGGGCTACTATGTACTTTTGTCGAGCAACGATGAGTCCTTCTCTGCCAAGTCGGCCCTTGTAACTTCAAATACATTCTGGCAAACCCATATCAGTTATCTCAGCAGAAGCGATAATAATGGCAAAAATGAGCTTGCTGTTTTAAACCGCGAATCCGGTCAACCTCTTGCAGGAGTGAAGGTACAGGCATTTTACCGGGAGTATAATTCGAATGCCCGAAGGTACGAAAGCCGGGCCGGAAGTGTATTTGTGACTGACAAAACGGGAATGGTTTCCATTCCTCCTATGGGCGACAACCGCAGAGGGAACCAGTTTTACCTCATTTTTACCTCAAAAGAAGATAAATTAATCACCGAAAGCTATTTTTCGGGATACTCGTATCGCAGCAGTGAACCCAGAACGGTAGTTCACACTCATTTTTTCACCGACAGAGCCATATACCGGCCGGGTCAGACTATTTATTTTAAAGGAATAGTGTTGGAGCGAAAAGGTGAGGATGTTAAAATAAAAACACGATTACGAACCGATGTTTCCTTGTATGATGTTAACGGACAACTTGTTTCGAAACAGACTCTCACAACCAACGATTTCGGTTCATTCAGCGGGAATTTTGTTGCGCCACAGGGTGTGCTTACCGGATCGATGAATATCCGTTGCGAAACCGGTTCCGTTTCTATTCAGGTGGAAGAGTACAAAAGGCCTAAATTCGAAGTAACCTTCGAACCGGTAAAAGGCTCATACAAACTCGATGAAACCCTTGTTGTGAAAGGGAAAGCGACAGCCTATGCCGGCAGCTCCGTTTCCGATGCCAAAGTTACCTACCGTGTGGTACGCAATGCCCGTTTCCCTTACTGGTGGGGATGGCGCGGGATGCCGGTTTCGGACGAAATGGAGATCGCAAACGGCGAAACTGTTACCGGCAGCGATGGTTCGTTTAGCATAACATTTAAAGCTATTCCCGATCGCACAATCGACAGGAAAACCAATCCTGTTTTCACTTACACCGTGTATGCTGATGTTGCGGATATAAATGGCGAAAGCCACAGCAGCGAAAGCGCTGTCACGGTTGGGTATAAAGCACTGCTTGTAAACACGGATCTTACTGATGATATTAACCTTGAAAAAGGCGTTCAGTTTTCACTCACCACTACCAACCTGAACGGTGAAAAAGAAGCTGCTTCAGGAACCATTACCATCACGAAACTACGCAAACCTGAGCAGGTTCTGTTTTCACGCAAATGGGCACGTCCGGACAGGTTTACCATGACTAAAGCTGAATTTGAAAAGGATTTTCCCGGTGAAATTTATAAGGATGAAGACGATGTGACTACGTGGCGAAAAGAAACAAGCGTATTTTCGGCCACATTCAGTACACCGGCCGATTCAGTTTTCAAATTGGCAAATAGTATTTCTGCCGGTATGTATGTAGTCGAAATCCAAACAAAAGATGCATTTGGAGAAGCCGTAATATACAAGAAATATGTGAATGCGTTTGAACCCAAAACGGGCAAAACGGCAGCAGTTTCACCTGCATTCTTCACACTTCTCACTCCCAAAGCCGAACCCGGGCAGGAGGTAAAGTTTGTGATAGGCACACCACTTAAAAAAGTCAATATCATTTACGAAATAGTTCATAAGGACAAAGTGGTGAGTCGCGAACTCCTTGCGCTGAGCAATGAGCAGAAACTGATCAGCATCCCGGTAAAGGAAGAATACCGCGGCAACTTTGCCATTAACCTGGCTTTTGTAAAAAATAACCGTTCGTTCCCGCTAGGGACACTGATCAATGTTCCGTATACCAATAAAAACCTGGATATAAGCTTCGCCACATTCCGAAGCAAATTGCTGCCGGGGCAGGAAGAAGAATGGCAGATCACCCTGCGCGACAGCAAGGGCGAAAAAGCAGCAGCCGAAATGCTCGCTGGCATGTACGATGCATCGCTCGATGCTTTTGTTCCGCATCATTGGTCGTTTAATATTTTTAACTATTACTATGGCAACCGAACCTGGAATGCTAATCAATGTTTCGGAATAAAAACCGGAAACCAGTATTACTATCCTACCATTAAAAATTATCCTTCAACGCACCAGTACGATCAGTTGAACTGGTTTGGTTTCAGTCCCGGTTATTCAGGGCGAAATCAAATACTCATGTATAAAAGCGGTGAACGGAATATGGCGATGGAAAGTATGGCAATGCCCACAGCCGGGAAATCCATGGAAGATGAAGTTGCCGAAGGAAATGTTGTTGATAAGGCCGGCAAATCAGCAGGTATCCTGGGTACAAGTCTTGATTATGATGCCGAAGTGAAACCAATAGCATCGCCGGGAATCCAAATACGTAAGGATTTTAACGAAACCGCCTTTTTCTTCCCTCAGCTGGCAACCAACGAAAACGGCGAAATAGTTATAAAATTTAAGGCTCCGGAAGCTCTTACCCGTTGGAAAATGATGGGGCTTGCTTATACAAAAGACCTGAAATACGGTCAGGTTGAAAAAACGCTGGTAACTCAAAAGGACCTGATGATCTTCACCAATGCTCCCCGTTTTCTGCGCGAAGGCGATAAAATGGAATTTGCTGCTAAAATCTCAAATCTGAGCGACCGCGACTTGTCAGGAACAGCCGAGCTTCATTTCTTCGACGCTTTTACTATGAAGCCTGTTGATGAACTGATGGGATTGAAACAGACAAGCATTCCGTTTACGGTGAATAAAGGACTCAACACCCCGGTAGGATGGGAAATAGTTATTCCCGAAGGATTGCAGGCGGTTGTTTATCGGATTACCGCCGTTTCCGGAGCATTCAGCGATGGCGAAGAAGCCGCGATTCCGGTATTGACAAACCGCATGCTGGTTACCGAATCCATGCCACTTCCGGTAAACGGAATGCAGACGAAGAAATTTAACTTCGAAAAACTTGTTAATTCCGCTAAGGCAGGTTCGACCCTTCGCAATTACAGGCTTTCGCTCGAATATACTTCGAACCCGGCCTGGTATGCTGTGCAGGCATTGCCATACCTTATGGAATATCCTTACGAATGTTCCGAGCAGATTTTCAGCCGGTATTATGCTAACAGCCTGGCTACGCATATTGCCAACAGCGACCCGAAAATAAAACGCGTTTTCGAAAGCTGGAAAAACATCTCACCCGATGCGCTGAAATCGAACCTCGAAAAAAACGAAGAACTGAAATCGGTTCTTTTGCAGGAAAGCCCCTGGGTGCGCGAAGCAAGCAGTGAAAGTGAACGCAAGCAGCGTATCGCATTGCTTTTCGACCTTAACCGAATGGCCTCGGAGCAAAGCTCAGCCCTTAAAAAACTGCGCGAAATGCAAAACCCGAATGGGGGTTGGGCCTGGTTCCCGGGAATGCAGGAAAGCCGTTACATAACCCAACACATTGTTACAGGTTTAGGACACCTGTATTATATGGAGGTTTTCTTTCCGGTTGAGAACCCTGAATTGCAGGATATGCTCCGAAAAGCCATTGATTTTCTGGATAAAAGTGTTAAAAACGGTTTCGAAAAACTAAAAAAGGAAGACAAGGATTACCTGAAAAACAATCACCTGGGATATGACGATATACAGTATTTATATGCCCGTACTTACTTCCTGGCCGATTTCCCTTTTGCAAATGAATACACGGAAATGCTTGATTATTACAAAGCACAGTCGCTAAAATACTGGAATGTACAGAATAACTATATGAAAGCCATGATGGCCTTGTACCTCAACCGGTTTGGTGAAGAGAAAACGGCATCACTCATTATGCGTTCGCTTAAAGAAACTGCTTTGCACAACGATGAAATGGGAATGTACTGGCGGAATGAGCAGCGCGGCTGGAACTGGTACCAGGCACCTATTGAAACCCAGGCGTTGCTGATCGAGGCTTTTGATGAGGTAAGCGACGACAGCAAGTCAGTCGAAGAAATGAAAATCTGGCTGCTGAAGCAAAAACAAACCCAGGACTGGAAAACAACCAAAGCCACTGCCGAGGCAGTTTATGCTCTTTTGCTGCGCGGCACATCGTTGCTGGCTTCCGACAAACAGGTTGAAATAACACTTGGTACCGAAAAAGTAGACCCTTACAAACAGGATGGTTCAAAACCCGAAGCAGGAACCGGATATTTTAAAACCAGCTGGGACGCTTCAGCCATAAAACCTGAAATGGGGAAAGTGAGTGTTTCAAATCCGAATCCAACCGTTGCCTGGGGCGCTTTGTACTGGCAATATTTCGAGCAACTCGATAAAATCACTCCTGCTCAGACACCTTTGAGCCTGAGCAAAAAGCTTTTCCGTGAAGTAAATACCCCAACCGGTCCGGTTATTGAACCCATAACTGAGCATTCGGCAGTAAAAGTCGGCGATAAAATTGTGGTTCGTGTGGAACTACGTACCGACCGCGCTATGGAATATATTCATTTGAAAGATATGCGCGCATCGGCATTTGAGCCGGTGAATGTACTCTCAGGATACCGCTACCAGGATGGACTTGGATATTACGAATCCACTCGCGATGCTTCAACTAATTTCTTTATTTACTATCTGCCGAAAGGCACATATGTATTTGAATATAAACTCGTTGCTTCTCAGAAAGGTGATTTTTCGAATGGCATTACATCTGTGCAATGCATGTATGCGCCTGAATTTGCAGCGCATTCGGAGGGGATAAGGGTGAAGGTGGAGTAAACTGGTTTAATGGTGGATGATAAATGAAGGTGGAGATTTGAAAAAAGGGGGAATTGCTAATGGGAGGGAATTGTTACTGGGGGGATTTGTTGCTGGGCGAGATTTGTTGCTGGGCGGGATTTGTTGCTGGGCGGGATTTGCAATCCCGCCCCATTGAGCCCCGGATTTTTAATCCGGCTACTGATAGAAAAACATTTGTCAGTTTAAACATTTACTGCGGCTGAGCGGGATTTGCAATCCCGCTCCATGGAGCCCCGGATTTATAATCCGGATTTTTACAACCAAAAGCTCTTATTTATTCAAAACATTTTCACCATGGGTCTCAAAAATAAAACAGAGTCTGACAATATTTACTTTCTTACAATGACAGTGGTTGATTGGGTTGATATTTTTACCCGCGAAGACTATCGTCATATTATTATTGATTCATTAAAATTTTGTCAAAAAGAAAAGGGTCTCGATATTTATGCCTGGTGCCTGATGACTAATCACATGCATTTGATTGCTTCCGCAACAGAAGAGAGTCCATTTAAATTATCAGATATTCTTCGCGATTTTAAGAAATTCACCAGCAAAGCAATTATTCAAAAAATTAAAGAAATCCCGGAAAGTCGACGCACATGGTTACTCGATCGGTTTGAATTTGCCGGCAGGTATGATAAGAAAATTGAGTATTACAGGTTCTGGCAGGAAGGGAACGAACCAAAGGAGATTTATTCTTCCGAATTTCTTCGCCAAAAGATAGCATATATTCACGATAACCCTGTAAGAGCAGGATGGGTGAACGAACCACAACATTACAAGTATAGCTCAGCAATTGACTATGCAGGGGGAAATGGATTGATTGATGTAATTATTGCTGACTGAAAATATTTTAGGGATTAAAAATCGGGATTACAAATCCCGGACTCCTCAGGTGCGGATTAAAAAAAAATCCGCACCACCCAACCTGCAAAAACTGACATACCAGGCAATTTGCACAGCTGGACGAATTTTACCCGGCTAGGCGGGATTTGCTGCTGGGCGGGATTTGCAATCCCGCCCCATTGAGCCCCGGATTTTTAATCCGGTTTTTCTATCTCAAAAAACACATTTCCTGCTAATTACCTTTCCTTCATATAATCTATATTAAACAACAAAACTATTTCAATAATATAATAAGTCCACACTGCAAATATACATTCTATGTGCCTGTTTTTATGCGCATTGTTTAATTACATTATGTTAATTATTGCAATGTGTCAACCCTGATTTATTTGAAACCATATAGATTTCTACCCATGTTATATCGTTTCTTCGTTAAAAATATAGAAATCAAATCGTATGAAAGAGATAGTTATAGTATCAGCGGTGCGCACTCCCATTGGTAATTTTGGCGGAGCGTTATCAACAGTTTCGGCAACCGACTTGGGTATAATTGCAGCAAAAGAAGCAATTAAAAGAGCCGGAATAAACCCTGCCGAAATTTCGGAATCAATCATTGGAAATATACTTTCAGCAGGCCTCGGACAAAATGTTGGCCGGCAGATCGCCATTAAAGCAGGCATCCCCGATACTTCACCTGCCATGACCATAAACAAACTCTGCGGATCAGGATTGAGGGCTGTTTCTATGGCTGCCCAGTTTATTCAGCTTGGCGATGCCGATGTTGTGCTTGCCGGCGGAACGGAAAGCATGTCGAATGCACCTTATTTACTGATGCAGGGCCGCAATGGCTTTCGGATGGGGCATGGGCAGGTAATGGATAGTATGATCCTTGATGGACTTACCGATTCATTCAACGATTACCATATGGGTATTACTGCCGAAAATATTGCCGAACGCTGGAACATCAGCCGCGAGGAACAGGATGCATTTGCCCTCGAAAGCCAGCATCGTGCTGAAGCTGCGCAAAAATCCGGCCGTTTTGCCGACGAAATTGTGCCTGTCAGCATCCCTCAGCGCAAAGGCGATCCCATTATATTCGATACTGATGAATTCCCAAAACACGGGCTGACTATAGAGAAATTATCAAAATTAAAGCCCGCTTTTAAAAAGGATGGAACCGTTACAGCCGGAAATGCTTCAGGAATAAATGATGGCGCTGCAATGCTCATCATTATGTCGGGCGAAAAAGCAGCTGAATTGGGCATCAAACCACTTGCACGCATCTTATCCTATGGAAATGCGGCTCTCGATCCTGCCATTATGGGTTATGGACCTGTTCCTGCCACACAGGCAGCTTTGAAAATGGCTGGTCTTACCATAGCCGATATGGATTTAATTGAGGCCAACGAAGCTTTTGCCGCACAATCGCTGGCTGTTGTCCGCGACCTGAAACTCGATCCGCTGAAAGTAAATGTCAACGGTGGCGCCATTGCATTGGGTCACCCGATAGGTGCTTCCGGGGCGCGTATTCTCACAACCCTGATCTACGAAATGAAACGTCGAAATGCAGATAAAGGCCTTGCAACACTTTGTATTGGCGGCGGACAGGGAACAGCATTAATTATTGAAAACATAAAATAAAAACATAATATGAAACGACTCGAAAATAAAATAGCAGTTATTACCGGTGGTGCCGATGGCTTAGGGCGTGCAGCAGCACTCCGATTTACAGCCGAAGGAGCCACAGTGATCATTTGGGATATGAACGAAGAAAAAGGCATTCAAACAGTTTCGGAGATTGAAAAAGCTGGTGGAAAAGCCTACTTCGCCAAAGTAAATACTGCTTCGTACACCGAAGTGGAAGCTGCAACAAAAGCTGCTACCGAAACACACGGCCGCATCGATATCCTTATTAATAATGCCGGGATAACACGTGACGCTTCTATCAAAAAAATGACTCCAGAGCAATGGCAGCAGGTTATTGATGTAAATCTGACCGGAGTGTTCAACTGCGCAAAATGCATTAGTGCCGGAATGGTTGAAAATGGATATGGTCGCATTATAAATACTTCTTCGGTAGTTGCTTTATATGGTAACTTCGGCCAATCGAATTATGTGGCCACCAAAGCAGGTGTTATTGGCCTTACCAAAACACTGGCACGCGAATTAGGACGCAAGGGAGTTACGGTAAATGCTGTTGCTCCGGGATTTATCGCTACCGAAATGGTTAAAAAGATGCCAGAGAATATACTTAAAGCCATGGAAGAAAAAGTGCCGCTCGGCCGCCTGGGTGCCCCCGACGAAATTGCGTCAGCTTACCTTTTCCTTTCGAGCGATGAAGCTGCGTATATTAACGGAGCGACTTTGAGTGTGGATGGAGGAATAACAATATAAAAAGGTTCCAAAGTGCCGGGTTCCGGGTTCCGCAAACCAAGGCGTGAAATTCTGGCAAAGGAATTCAGCCTCCGGCAACCAGGGACACAGAACACTGAACGAAACTCAGTTTAATTCAAACCTTTAATACAACTTACCAACCCTAACATGGCATCAACTCAACAAGTAACCGGAGGATGGATTCTGATCGCACTTTACGCGGCTGCAATCCTGTTTTTCGTGATCCGCGGGGCACTGCGCACCAAAAACATAAGCGATTATGCGGTGGGGAATTTTAATTTCTCACCCTGGTTTGTAGGTCTTTCGTTGGCGGCATCAATGACAAGTGCCGCTACTTTTGTCATCAACCCGGGGCTGATTGCTGCTTATGGTTTGAGTGGTGTACTTTCCTTTGGAATATTTTTTCCGCTCGCCTCCCTGCTTTCGCTGGTTGTATTAACCAAAAGCTTCCGCAAGTTTGGAAATACAGTAAAAGCGCTGACTCTTGCCAACTGGATCGGTAGTCGCTATAACAGTAAAGGATACGCTTTGTTTATTGGGTTTTTGTCCGTATTACTTCTCACTTTCATAGTGCTGATCCTGGTGGCAATCACCAAGGTATTAAGCCATTCGTTGAATATGGATGAGATATGGATGCTGTTTTTTGTGGTAGTGTTTGTGTTTGGGTATATGATGTTTGGTGGAGCCAATTCAATGGTGTATACCAATACCATACAGGCTATTGTTATGGTTTTTGTGGCGATCATACTGCTATCCTCAGGTTATCCTTATTTAAAAGACGGGCTCTTATCGTTTTTCGATAAACTGGGCGCCATTCATCCTGATCTGGTAAGTACAACAAACCCAAACAGTCCCTTATTCCGCGATTTCTTCGAGATTATCGTTGCCCAAATGATTGTTGGAGCCGCTGTTGTATGCCAACCACATATCATTACCAAGTCCCTTCTTCTGAAAAAAGAAACTGATGTAAATAAATACCTTGTTTCGGCCGTTGTTATACAAATACTGTTTTATTCTGTAATCCTCACCGGCTTGTATGCACGCCTCACATTCCCCGATCTTACAGCAAACGGTCAACCTCTCGGGGTTGATGGCATTATCCCGGCTTATGTGGTACATGTTTTTTCACAGGGATGGGTGGCAATTATTATAGGTCTTGTAGTGATCCTGGGGCTTTTGAGTGCCGGCTTGTCGACCATCGAAGGATTGATACAGAGTATCAGCACCACTATTACTTCGGATATCATAAAGCCATTGTTTGGAAAGCATATAACCAATGACCGGCAGTCCATAATGATTAACCGCATGGTAATTGTTGGTATGGCCCTGGCATCTTTTCTTGCAGCCCGATCACAACTGATTGATCCCAACCTGAGTGTGGCGATATTTGCCCAAAACGGAGTATATTCCTTTTTCTCCATTGCATTTGTTCCTATCGCTTTTGGCATCTTCTTAAAAAACACTTCCCGAATCACCGCTTTAGCCGGATCCATTACTGCATTGCTGGTGTATTTCACAGTGTATTATGTGCTTCCATGGCTGGTTAATACAAAAGGCATGAACTTTGGATTTATCGACAAATATTTAACCGGTGCAGTTCAAAACCCTGCCATTGCAGCTGCCAGTGCCATTACTTTTTCGGTACTGATGAGCGGGATATTTTATTTTTTCTCACGGAAACAGAATCACGAACCTGATGGTGTATCAAAAAACATAGCCTGATCATGACAACAAACGAAGCCATTTACCATAAAAAGCTCATATCAATAGAGGAGGCTGTTCAGCTGATAAAAAGCGATACCGATATCATAGTTGCTCAGTGTGCCTCGGAACCACAGGGTTGTATGTCGAAATTTCACCTGGCCAAGGACCGCGTTACCGATGTTAAAGTATTTTCGGTGCTGACCTTAAAGCCATACGACTTTTATATGAAACCTGAAATGAAAGGTCATTTCGAACTTTGCAGCTGGTTTCATGCACCCGGATCACGAAAGGCATTGAAAGAGAAAACCGGTACTGTTACCTATGTGCCTAATATGCTTCATCGTGCCGGTCACGACAGGCTGAAAGTGCGGAAACCACATATGTTTTTCGGCACTTGCACACCACCCGACGAAAAAGGATTCGTCTCACTCTCATTGGGAATTACTTACGAGAAAGATATAATTGAAGCCGCCGAAATTACGGTGCTCGAAGTCAACAAACAGCTCCCGCGTACACATGGCGATACACATATACATGTGAGCGAAGTAACTCATTTTGTAGAATTCTCGCAGCTTCCCCCTACCCTTCCAGCCCCCGAACCCGACGAAACGGCAGTGAATATCGGGAAGCATATTGCTGATCTTGTCGAAGACGGATCAACCTTACAACTCGGAATAGGTGAAATTCCGAATGCTGCGGCCATGTCGTTGCTCAATAAAAAAGACCTGGGAGTTCACACCGAAATGATGGTCGACAGCATGATGGAGCTTTATGAAGCCGGCGTTATCACCAATAAGAAAAAAACCATTCATAAGGATAAATTTATCTGCACGTTTGCCATGGGCAGCGAAAAACTTTACCGATGGCTCGACAATAACCCGTCGGTTGAGTTCCTGCGCGGGAAATATGTTAATGATCCGTGCGTGATGAAAAATAACAGCCGGATGGTTAGCATTAATACATGCATCATGGTCGATTTTACCGGGCAGGTATCCAGCGAATCAATCGGTATCGATCAATATTCGGGTACAGGCGGACAAACTGATACTGCTGTAGGCGCTATTGAAGGAACTGATGGCCTGGGTAAATCCATCATTGCCTGCCGTTCAACTGCTCGAGGTGGAACCATTTCGACGATTGTGCCTGTGTTGCCATTAGGAAGCGCGGTAACACTCCATCGCAGCCATACCGATTACGTTGTAACCGAATGGGGTAGTGTGCGTTTAACAGGGCGCACTGTAAGGGAACGCACGCGATTGCTGATTTCTATTGCCCACCCCGATTTCAGGGAAAGCCTGAAATCGCAGGCAGAAGAAATGGGCTACTGGTAACGCTCCGGATTTGAGGATCAGGCGACGAAATCACATGATTCAATACCAGCCTCCTCAATCCTAAAGCAAAAATATCTATCACGATCGATCGTACAGACGCGATGCCTCGCGTCTCCTCAACAAAAAAAACAATATCAGCAGAAAAAGAGCACAGACGCGATGCCTTAAATCTCCCCGCCAAAAAAATAATATCAGCAGAAATAGCGCACAGACGCGATGCCTCACGTCTCCCACCCAAAAAAAATTATTCTCTTAACAACACACCACAAAATAATGCTTCCCATAAAAATACTAGGCACCGGAATATATGCACCGGGCAAAGCAATTTCAAATTCCGAACTGGCAACACTGACCGGCCTCGAATTCAAGACCGATAAACTCGAAGCTAAACTTGGTGTTTTCAACCGCCATATCGCACACCTTCGCGGAATACGCGAAACAACAGCTGATTTTGCTACCAACGCTGCACTTAATGCAATTAACAATGCAGGAATTACAGGCGACGATATTGGTCTTTTTATGGTTGGCACCGACACGCCCGAATACATTTCGCCGGCAACCTCCATCCTTGTGCAGGGTCGGATTCAGAAAACAGAATCCTGGGCTTCGACCTTTGATGTATCTGCTTCATGCGCAAGCTTTACCATTGCTCTCGACAATGCAGCAAGGATAATGGCAACGGATGCAACCATTAAGTATGCAGTTGTTGTGGGTGTTTATAATATGCCGGCTTACCTGCGGCCCGACGATGCTTTCGGGTATTCGCTTTTTGCCGATGGCGCCGGCGCAGTGGTGTTGGGACGATCAGATAATGACACTTCCGGATATATCGGCAGCCAATTACTTACCGATGGCACACAATACGACTTTATCGGAGTATATGCCGGTGGCACCAAAATGCCTGTTACCAGGGAAGTCCTAGACAATCAACAGCAGGGTCTTTTAAGTTTACAACCCCTTCCGGGCGACCGTAACGTAAGACTCTGGCCAAAAGTTGTAAATAAGTTGCTTGATAAGTACAACATGAAGGTAAATGATATCGACCATTTTATTTTCACACAAATCAACCAATCAGTAATTACCGAGGTGATGGAAATACTTGGCGTACCAATGACCCAAACAACCACAATCATGGACAGGTATGGTTATACCGGTTCCGGATGTGTACCCATGGCTTTTCATCATGCTGTTTCCGATGGCCGGATCAGTCGGGGCGATAAGGTGGTGTTTATGGCCTCCGGGGCAGGATTGGCAGTTGGAAGTAACTTGTTCGTTTACTAAAATTATTAAGGAGTATGTTAAAATCATTCGATACTGACTTTCATGTAGGAATTGCAGGAACAGGCATTTATATTCCCTCACCACGTATGACTGCCGCACAGTTATCCGAGCACACCCATGGTATATGGAGTGAAGAAGCTATCATCCAAAAACTTGGTATTATCGAAAAGTCTATGCCGGGCAACGATGACGGAACCCAGGAAATGGGAGTGAAAGCCGCCCTCGATTGCCTTAAAAACACAAATACCCCGGCCGGCGAAATTGACCTTATCATCTCTATTGGTGAAGAGTGGAAAGAATACCCTTTAACAACCACAGGTATATATATACAGGAGCATATTGGGGCTGTTAATGCCTGGGCACTTGACATACAGCAACGCTGCTGTACCGCTGTTGCGGCAATGAAAATTGCCAAGGACATGATGTTTGCCGATCCTGATATTAACATGGTGCTGATAGCAGGCGGATACCGAAACGGCGACTTCCTCGATTATACTGACAGTTCTGTATCGTTCATGTTCAACCTGGCTGCCGGGGCCGGGGCCATTTTACTTAAAAAAAACCTGGGCAGGAATGTGTTACTGGGAACCCACATTATAACCGATGGCACCATGGCACGGGATGCAGGCGTTGAATACGGCGGAACCGAAAATCCTATCACCTGCGAAAATGCAACCCAAGCCTATCGGTCATTAAGAGTTTTTGACGAAAAACATATGAAGGCTCGCCTGAATGAAGTTTCAATGAAAAACTGGATGACCTGTATCGATAATGCTTTTATAAAATCAGGCATTCAAAAATCGGAACTGAGCTTTCTCGCTGCATTGCATTTCAAACGTTCGTTGTTTTTTGGATTAGTGGCTGAACTGGGATTAACACCTGAGCAGACAATTTACCTTGAAAACTATGGACACCTGGGGCAGGTGGACCAGATACTTTCCTTACATTTAGCGCAGCAACAAGGCAAAATTACCGAAGGAAGCATTATTTCCATGATAGCTGCCGGTATCGGTTATGCCTGGGGAGCTAATGTAATCCGCTGGGGCGAATATAAAGTCTAAAGGCAAAATACCAGTCATACTAATTTGTATTACTGATACTTACAACACATATGCTCTGTATATTACCCTTAAGTCAACCCTATAAAATAAATTAACACTTCGTCACCCACTTCACAATCAAATATCTTTAACCCACTAAAAAACAATTAAAAACCCAACCTACCATGAAAAACAAATCATTTTTATTCCTGTCTATTGCCTTTGCTGCTATTATCGGACTATCCTCCTGTAGCAAAGATGAAAATCTTGCCCCAACCATCAAATCAGCAACTGTATCGTCTGATAACAAAACTATTGCCGTTACTTTTTCGGAAGGCGTTTACGCAAAAGCTGACAACACAGGTGCTCTCGACGAAACTTCACTTATGGTAACAGCTCCTGAGGCACTTAAGTTTACTTATACTGTTACTCATACTGCCGGAAGCACAACTGCTACTGTTAACCTGGTTATTACATCTGTTATCCAGGGAACCGAAACATTTACTATTAAACCTGCATCAGCAACAGCTATTTACGATAACGAAGGCCTCGCGATGGCCGCTACCGAATCAATGGCAAGTAACGCAGCTGCCAAAGATCTTGGAATCATGGGCAACTGGATTTCAGAAGGTGAAAATGTAGCTCCATTATTGGTTACGTATTTTAGTGTGCTAAAAGTAAGCGCTGAGTTTAAAGCCGATTTTACCTATGTGGTTAATCAGTTCAATATTGGCAATGCCACAACCACTCCCGACTTGGTGTTTACAGGCACCTACGAACTTGCAAAATCCACCACCGGAAACATCTGGACTATTACCTGCAACCAGGATCTTCCATATACCGCTGTAGCTTCAGGTATTTTCGAAATAAAAACCGGTCCCGAAGTTCTATGGTACGAAGTGGTTCAAACTTCAGGCACACAAAATGTGCCTCCAACACCTGCAGCTGGTTTTGGAAGTTCAAACGGCGGAACTCTCGGCAATTTGAACATTCAGAAATTTGTTCGCGTTCAATAATCTTGCTGCTTTGCTTTAACGTAAGTAGTTAAGAATAATAAATTAAGGCAAAGCCGTTGTTAATCAAGTGACCGGCTTTGCTTTTTTTTAATCTCTAAAATGTGTCCCCATGCATAAAATTATAACGATTTTATTGGCAATCCTTTTGGTCGTAAGCCATGAGGGTTTTGCCCAAAACAAAAGCGAGATACCCGGCACTGATGCTAATAAATTTAACCTTTTTAGCACCGATATGCCTTACAATGCTAAAGCCAACCGCGAATTCCAGTTCCTGGCATTCTTTATAAACCAGGGTGTACATTCCAATTTGTATCCCAAGGCAAGCCTTTTCAACGGGCAGTTGGTCGGAAGGCTATTCGGGCCAAACTCATCATCCACTTCCGACACCAGTTCGTCGAACTATTTCGAACAACGCATTATACCGTTTTTTATCTATCAACCCAAGTTGTTCAATGGTAAGGCAATTTTAAGAACTTCGTTCGAAATCGACTGGACATGGGGCGACCAGGCATATGGAATAAGCGGTAACAAGGGCGGTGCTATTAATGCTGACCAGGTTAATATTCAAACTCAAAATGTTGAACTGGAACTGATCCCTTTTAAAAATGTAGCCATTAACCTGGGGCTTCAGCGCTTATACGATACGCCATATAACCCTTACCGTACCATGTTCGATAAAATGACAAGCACCGGCTACCGGCTTGCATACTGGGGGACCGATGCAGTTGGTATTTCCGCCAGGTACGATGGCGATTTTCAGAAAGTAAAAGCCGGTTATTACCTGCTTTATGAAAATAATACCGAATTAAATGATGATGTTACCCTAACGGAACTGGTTTACCAGCGCAAGCTTTCGATGCTGTGGAACCTGGGTGGATCATTATATTATGTCCGCGACCGTGGAAAAGGACAGGGTGGAGTTTCCGTTTTCGGCGAAGGCCTGGCCAGTACGCTTGCTGCATACAACGGCTCTTTTGTTTTTAATGTACCCCGCGATTACAAGGCCGATATTGTTTGGCTTGGTGCCACAATCAGCCGAAATCCTGATTTCTGGCTCGACCCTTTTCAGTTAACCGGATTTGCCAATTTCAATTTAGGTAACGTTAAATCCAATACCGGCAATTCGTATGAAAAAGCTGCCGATGTTGCCGGTTTTGCCGGAAACATCAGAGCGGCATATCGTTATGGAAGTACATTGAACGACTATTTCTCGGCCGACTTTATTTATGCTTCGGGCGATCAGAATGGCATTACCGATAAAAAATACAAGGGTGTTATTACCGGCAACAGCTGGGGCATGCCTGCCAGTATTTTTATAGGAACAGGCGGCTACCTGCTTTTCCCTCATGCCAATGTGGTGAACCGTTTTACCCCTGTCGTTTCGGATATTTCGAATATGGGTTATGGATTAATTGGCGGGACCATGAATGTAGCCCACGATTTAATTCCCAATAAACTGAATGTTAAAACAGGCATGGCGACAGCCATAAGCCCGGCTAAACCACAGGGAGGCGGCCGTAATCTTGGCACAGAAATTAATGGTGCCGTATCCTATACCCTGGGACCGTTTATGAGTATCGAAATGCATGGTGCATATATGTGGCTGGGCGATTTCTTCGACAGCCAGGACGATTCGCATGGCTCTTCCATCAACGGGAATTCATTGACCCGCCCGGTTAATCCATACACTGCATTCGTTGTTTATAAATGGTTAATGTTTTAATGTCATATAATAGGTAAACAGATGAATACACTCTTGAAAATGAAATTTAAAGCACTTGCGCCCTTACTTTTTTTGTTGCTAACCGCTTGCACTCCCTATAAAAATCTCACCAAAATAAGTACAATGAGCGAATTGAAGTACGATTTTCCGGTTCATTATGCTGAGTTAAGCGGAGGGATAAAACTGGCATATGTCGACGAAGGTAAAGGCAGCGAAACCATCCTTATGATTCATGGCCTGGGCAGTTACCTGCCAGCCTGGAAAAAGAATATCACCGAATTAAGCAAAAACTACAGGGTTATTGCTGTCGATCTTCCGGGATATGGCAAGTCATCGAAAGCGCCTCACAGTGGGTTAATGACTTTTTACGCCGGGGTAATAGCCGAGGTGATCCAAAATCTGGAACTGGGCCCTGTAAACCTGGCAGGACATTCGATGGGTGGTCAGATAGCTATGGTACTGGCTCTTGAAAAACCTGATTTGGTAAAGCGTCTTATACTGGTCGATCCTGCAGGTTTCGAAGCCTTCCATGCAGGGCAAAAAAACTGGTTTAAGGAAGTAATGACTCCAAATTTGGTGAGGCTTACCACCGTGGATGCCATTGAAACAAACCTGGCAAGTAATTTTTTCCGAATGCCGGCCGATGCACGTTTTATGATTGAAGACCGCATTGCCATGCGCGATGCCGATGATTTTGAAGCATATTGCCTGGCTGTGACCCGCTCAGTTGCCGGAATGGTTGATGAGCCTGTGCTCGATAAAATTTCCGGTCTAAAAGTCCCAACACTTATTTTCTTCGGCGAAAATGATATGCTTATCCCAAACCGATATCTGAATCCCGGTTTTACGGTTAAAATAGCAGAACAGGGCGCCGGCTTGATTAAAGGAAGCAAATTGATTATGGTACCCCGTTGCGGTCATTTTATGATGTTCGAAAAAGCGGAGGTGTTCAACAAGGAAACACAAAATTTTATTCAATAACAGTAGGTTGGTGTTATAATTGCGTAATGGGGGCCAAAACTATGGTTCCCATTATTTTTTATAGTAATTTCATAGCCAAATAAGGCACATGAGGCATAAATTAGTAACGTTCAGCGATTTCGCAAACCAGCTTTACCCGCACGAGGCTGATTACCTGATGAGTATTCAGAAATTCAACAAAGGTGTGAACGCACAAATCCTTAGTGTTGTGCATTATAATTGCCATAATCCGCATAAGCGAAGGGAGTTTAACCCGGCAATTGACAAACGATCTTATTCCTATATAAAAACATGGATCATTCAGGCATTGGATAAAGCCGATGTAGATAAATTTTACGAATGGCTCGCCTACACCGAAAAACAGGTAATGATTGATGCCATTACTCCCGAAGAAGAGAAAGAAATTCTGGGCTATATCCGAACCATTACTCCATCACAGTATTTTTTTCTCCGGTTTTATGAGCTACTGCAATATTTCAGAGACTACCTTCTGATCAGGGTTCGAAACCAGTTTTACAAACCAATAACCGATTATCTGCAAAAAAACTTAAATGCTTACCAACGCAGTAATACCATAAACCTAAAATTAAACAAGGCTGCTGAAGAAATTATTCGTCAGCACGAAACGCTCGATGCCGATCCTATGCATTACAGCGATTTTCTGCAAACCACTTTCAACGACCCGACTCTTGATGGGTATACGCGTTACCGGGCTGCAGTAAGGTTGACGTTTTTATTCTATAACTACCGCGAATTCGATAACCTCAGGGATGTTTACAACGAACTGGATACACTTTTTAAAACAGAGGTATTTTACTCAAAACGCTTATTAGCCAATTATTATTCGAACCGTGCCATGATGCACAGTAAGTTGAATGAACTTGAAATTGCAGAAAAGTACGGGCATCTATCCATCCGGCAGAAAAACAGCGATTACCTGTTCTACCTGGCTAACCTTTGTGGAGTATTGCTTCGTAATGGCAACTACGATAAAGCATTGAAACTGATGAATGCCTCCATACCGGAGTTGAAAAAGACCAATAGCTTTTACAATAAGATTGGATTCGCCAGTTTTTACACGCGTACCCTTGTGTACAACAAAATGGCTAAAAATGCCGTAAGCTATGCTTCAACCTTTCTCGATGCCTACAAAAAAGAGATTTTTGAAACGCGCTGGCACTTGTTTTTCTCAGCATATCTGCAGGCTTTGCTAACGTCAGAATTATACGGACGCCTTATCGCAGTAGCCAAAAGGTATAATTTACTGGCATTGGAGAAAAAAATTATCGACAAAACAATGTACATGCCTGTATTGCTATGGCATAACGAAATAGCACTTTACATGGAAGGAAAACAGAGTAAGGAAAAGCTGGAGGAAACCATAGTAACTTCAGCCCGCATGCTGCTGCAAAATAAATACAAAGCCGGCCGTATCATTGAATTACTTGATAACCTATCAGATTCGGTTCCTTCCGAAATAGCCGTGATACGAAGCAAGATTAACGAACAACAGGATATCAATATCTGACTCCGGAATCCATTACATATACCAACGATTCTGTATCATGATTTCAATTCCCGGTGCATAGATTCCAGGCCGGGCCATAGCATTAATACTTCCAGAGCTTGAAATCGCGAAATGGCTTTTAGCGGCTCCCGAACACCATATCCAGTGTAGGCCACATCTGCCATTTTGGGGTTATGTATGGATACTTACCATATGCAAGCACGTAACCACCGCGGATTCGCAAGGATCGGCCCAAAGCCCACATAAGGGTGCCTGAGTTTTCGAAAAAGAAATTATTCCCGGAGCGGGTAATAATAAAAGCCTTAACACTCTCTTCGTAAAACCATTTTGAGCCGATGCTGCCCTTTATGGCTCCGCCTAATTGGATGGATGAGCCTTCGTAATAATGTGCCATACGCGGGTAAAAAAGCGGCAAATCCATAGTCGATTGCTTATCAGGCTTATCGCCCCGCAAAGCAAATACAAAACCTGCATTGGCTGTAGCAAGTATGGAGGAAGTAAGTTCCCGTGATACCAGTATTGAATTGCTGACTGAGAGTATAAAAGGGAAATCAAATTCGGGTGAAATAAGTCCACCAATACCTTTTCGGCTCATAATATTCAGGAATGGCGTTGGACTGCTCAAAATATGCTCACTGGCTAACATGAAATCGTTAGGTGAACCCAGCGAAATTTTAACCCCGGCCGTTGGAATTAATGGAAGCATCAGCAGATGAGTGCGGGCTTCTATTTTTTGTGATATACCATACCTGAACGGCTGAAAAACGCCACTTTCCCATTTGCCGGCAGGCATCAGGTATGCCGTGTTGTAACTCCACTTTTTGAGCAATGGCAAATCTTGCGCATGCAGCATGCTGACGCTGAATAACAGTGAAAGACATACGATTAGTTTTCTGGTCATTGGTTTAGTATTTTACTCAGCTCAGTTGATATGGATGATAGTAATTTTAAAAATTAATCCTGGTCGCTGGTTGCTGGTTCCGTATCGAAAGTTCTGGTTTTAATAACACGAATCTATCGTCCCTTTATCCGGCACTCGTCCCAACATTTCATTGTCCACTTATCTATTTTATACCTGGCCCACCGTCCCTCGTCCCTTTTTCGTTCCTCGTCCCTTTAGCCATCCCCCGTCACTCTTTAATCAAAACAAAATCAGCGCTTACCGCCGCATGATCCGATTCGCTAAAAAAATCCTGGTGTGTAACAGCCGAACCTGCCCGCCAGCGATGGTTGGTGAAGAGGTAGTCGAGCGTACGGTCCCATGTTTGAGCCGGGCGGGTGGTATGAGTGAAATATGCTGCCTGGTTCAAAAGGTATTCACCCAACGGAATGGCACATTTATAAGCTGTATAAATCGGCTGCAACCATTCCGTTTCCGCGCTGTAATCGCTGCCCGGTTTGTGCTGAGGGTCGTCGCCTGGTTGATGGAATGATTCACCGGTGCACATATCTTCAAAACAAAAGTCGGTTGAGTCGCTGCCTGGGGGAAGTTCGTTCAGGTCGCCACCGGCAATAAAGTATTCGCCTGCAGCATTCAGTTTGTCCATTTCGGCTTTAAATTCCTCGAAATGCTTTTTCTTGGTATCGTCAGTTGCAAATGCCGAAGCATGGATGTTAAGCAATGGAATTTCTTTAAATCCCGGAATTTTAACCTTCGCTGTTACGATGCAGGAATGGAGGTAGAAATAATTTACAATTCCGGCCTGGTCGCCACGGGTAGCAAGGTTAATGCGTTTGGCATCGGTAATTGGCCAAGGTGAAAGAATTACCAGGCCCATATCCATTCGGCCAAGGCCATCGCTGGGGATAAACTCCGATTTCCATTCCGACACATACGCGGCATAGTTAAAATATGTTCTGTCGAGTATATACTGAAGCTCATCAATATATGCCGTTCGGTTCGACTTTATATCACATTCCTGAAGAAAAAGGATGTCAGGCTTTACTTCCATAATTCTGGCGATTACAGCATCAAGACCCGGTATCACCTCTTCCTTTTTGAAAATGGTGTTATCACCGCAGGCGTCTCCAAACCAGGCTTGCCGGCCAATGCCAAAACGAATGTTCCAGGTCATTACTTTGATAGTGGAATCCGGAACCGGCGGTGTAACTTTAACATCTTTGGTATACATAATTGCATCTTCCACATCATCAAATCCGGTGGCAAGTGGCTCGCAGGAATTTATTCCAATACTAATAAAAGGAAGAAAGATGTATAAAACTATTTTTTTATAGAAGGGAATTTTCATGGTTACTCTGACTAATTTATTCAAAGATATGGAATGATTGGATTGGATGAGTACATAAAATTAAATTCCAACATATATACCCCTTGTTTTTTTAACCATTGAAGCACTGAGTTTATAGAGGAACATGGAGAAAAGGAATGCTAACGGAGGAATATTTATTTATCGGTGTTCCTCCGTGTCCTCCGTGCCTCCGTGGTAAAAAAAAGGACTCACAAAGCAAAGAATCTTTCATATATGTGTATTTCAAAATTGATTTATATTTACAAAATGAAAACAGCTGATGAACTCAACTCCGGATGGCGCAAAGTAGCATCATCCATATATCGCAGGCCAACCGATTCGAAAATTTTCGGTTCGGTTGAACTTGATGTTACTGACCTCGAAGCATATATTGCCGAAAAGCGCAAAAGTGGCGTAAAAGCCACACTGACTCATGTTTTTATTCTTGCAGCAGCCCGTGCGCTGAAACACGAAGTCCCTGAACTTAACACCTATATTAAACGCGGAAATGTTGTTTTACGCGATCATATCGATGTAATGGTAAGTGTATTGCTTCGCGAATCGCAGATGGGTTCGGTCTTGATCAGGGATGCCGATACGCTTACACTTGAGGAGTTGATTGAAGTGATGAATAAGGAAGTAAAAAATGCACGGCAAGGTTCCGAAAATAAAACCATGCAGATAAAGGACAAGCTGGCCCGGATTCCATGGCCTTTCAGGGGTTGGGTTTTCCGCATACTGAAAACTATTACTGCCGACTGGGGCTTATTCATTTCCATCGCTGGGATTATCGGCAAATAGTTTCGGATCGTTTGTGGTTTCAAATATCGGAAACGTAGGACTCGATATGGGTTATCCGGCCCTGTTCCCTTCGTCGAATGTATCGTTTGTGCTGATACTTGGTGGTGTAAACCGGAAACCAGCCGTGGTTGGCGAACAGATTTTACCCCGCACCATTTTATCACTTGGTGCCGCCCTCGATCACCGTGTAGTTGATGCTTCGCATGGCGGACTGTTGTTCCGTTACCTGAAAAATATAGTTAAGAACCCTGGTTTGCTAGACGAAAACATTTAATGTCGTCGCAGAAATAAGGGTTTCACTTCCAGGCGAAAAATGAATTTGACAGGTTAGCTATATCGAAACTTTCAGACTCAGTTCTTTCAACTGATCATCCGAAATGCGTGAAGGCGAATCGATCATTACATCGCGGGCGGCGTTATTTTGGAGGAAAGCGATATAATCGCGAATGTTCAAATGTTAGTTTTTCAGAGCAATACGATTAAACGAAAGCAAATCAGGCTATGAATTCCAAATAATTTTCGGGCGTAATCACCGTGAAAGTTGAATTTTCATATGTTTTCAAAAACTCCTCCGGGACCTTAGCTTTTTTACTTGTCCATTTAAACTCGAATCCTGCCAAAGCACCACCTGATTCTTCAATCAAATCAATTTCTTTCTGGTCATAAGTCCGCCAGAAATAATAATTGGATATTATACCCTGGTAGTGGTTCATTTTGAGTCGTTCAGCTACACAATAGTTTTCCCAAAGGCGGCCAATATCATCACGCAAAGGCAGCCTGTTGTAATTAGCTATTACGGCATTTCTGATGCCGTTATCCCAGAAATAATAACGGGGTGATTTGGTAATTTCCTTTCGCAGATTGCGGCTAAACCCCTGGTGCGAAAAAATTATGAAACATTTTTGCAGAAGTTCAAGATAGCGCTCTACTGTCTTTCGGTTCACCTGCAGAGTACCGGCCAATTCATGCAACGAAACATCATTCCCTATTTGAAATGCAAGCAACCGCAACAGATTTATGATAAATAGTGAATCCTTAAGGTTATCGAGTTCAAGTATATCCTTTAACAGATACCCGTTTTTTATCGACTCTAAAACTTCGATTCTTTCGTCCTTGCTTTCGGCCACTACTACTTGTGGATATAACCCAAAGATCAGACGGTCTTCCAGGTGTTCTTTCGATTGCAGGTAATTCTCCCTGAGTTCGGTTTGTGCAAACGGGAATATATTAAAATTCGTTCCCCTGCCTGTAAGCGGTTCTCCAATATTTCGGTGTAAATCAAAAGTAGACGATCCGGTTACAAATACACCAACATCACTGATGGTATCAACCAAAAGCTTAAGATTTGTTCCGATATTCGGAATTTTCTGGGCTTCATCAATGAACAGGAAATCATAACCTGAAACAAATTTTTTCAGCACGGCACTTCTCTGGCTCGATAAAATTTCAGCTACATCAAGGTTTTCCCCATGAACCAACAATATCTTTTTGCCGCTCATTTCGTTCATAATTTCACCCATTAATATCGTTTTTCCGGTTCTCCGTGCACCAAAAAGCCCTATGACTTTACCTGGCTTTAATGAGGAAAGTATTCTTTTTTTTATAATTCTGGATATCATGGTATAGAAATTTAGCTAAATATTGACACCAAAGGTACATAAATTTGTTAAAAATTGTATCAGTTATAAATAATCTGTTTGAACGTTAATATGTCAAATGCATTTAAAAATTGGACTAATCTGAATCTATATCGAATGCAGGCCCTTAGTGCCTTATTAACCAACAGCTTACATGGTTCCTATATCCTGAAAGCAAATTAATGGGATTTTGTGCAAAGGTAAGGCTTTTACATAAAACAGGCAGAGCCACACCTGGAGCGTGACTCTGCCTGTTTAAGTCAATTCTGTGCGTTATTTCTAACTGCCTCCCATATCGGAGAAAACTATATCGAGACTTTCAAACTCAGTTCTTTCAATTGATCATCTGAAATACGTGAAGGCGAATCGATCATTACATCGCGGGCGGCATTATTTTTAGGGAAGGCGATAAAATCGCGTATGGATTCGCTGCCGCCAAACAAGGAGCACAAACGGTCGAAACCAAATGCAATACCTCCGTGCGGAGGTGCTCCGAATTCGAAAGCATTCATCAGGAATCCAAACTGTGCCTGTGCATCTTCCTCGCTGAAACCAAGCAGTTTCAACATTTTATGCTGCAGAGGTTTGTTATGTATACGTATAGAACCTCCGCCAACTTCAACACCATTGATTACCATATCGTAGGCATTGGCACGCACCGCTCCCGGGATCGGTATCCAGCAGGTCAATATCTTCGGGTTTTGGTGAGGTGAACGGGTGATGCATGGCATAAAAACGCTGCCGATTCCTCATCCCATTCCAACAGACGGGAAATCATATACCCAAAGCGGGGCAAAGGTTTCGGGATTGCGAAGGCCTAAACGGGAACCCATTTCGAGGCGAAGTTCATTCAATGCTTTACGGGTTTTGTGTGCTTTGCCGGCAAGTACAAGTATAAGATCACCGGGTTTGGCATCGAAGGCTTCGGCCCATTTAGCCAGTTCTTCCGTTGTGTAAAATTTATCGACCGATGATTTCAGGGTTCCGTCGGCGGCATAGCGCAGGTAAATTAATCCACTGGCACCGATTTGCGGTTTTCTGACAAAATCGGTAAGTTCGTCGAGCTGTTTGCGGGTATATTCGGCACAACCACCGGCATTAATACCTACTACCAGTTCAGCATCATCAAAAAGTTTAAAATCCTTGCCTTTCACCAGGTCTGTTAGTTCGGTGAATTTCATTCCGAAGCGGATGTCAGGTTTATCGCTTCCGTAGTATTTCATGGCATCGGCCCATGTTATTCGAGGCAATTTAACCACATCTACTCCTTTAACAGTCTTGAAAAGGTGTTTTACAAGGCCTTCAAAAGTATCGAAAATATCTTCCTGGGTAACAAACGACATTTCGCAGTCAATCTGGGTAAACTCAGGCTGGCGGTCGGCACGCAGGTCCTCATCGCGGAAGCATTTCACAATCTGGAAATAACGGTCGAATCCGGCAACCATCAGCAATTGCTTGAAAGTCTGAGGTGATTGAGGCAAGGCATAAAATTCTCCTGGGTTCACACGCGAAGGCACAACATAGTCGCGGGCTCCTTCAGGCGTGCTTTTAATCAGAACAGGAGTCTCAACTTCAATAAACTTAAGGCTGTCCATGTAGTTACGTGTCTGGAAAGCCAGTTGGTGGCGCAGCTCCATATTACGTTTCACACTGTTGCGGCGCAGGTCGAGGTAACGGTATTTCATGCGAAGTTCGTCGCCACCGTCGGTATTATCTTCGATGGTAAAAGGCGGAATTTTCGATTCGTTGAGAATTTCTACTTTTTCAACTATAATTTCAATATCGCCGGTAATCATTTTAGCGTTTTTGTTGCTGCGTTCGGCTACGTTTCCCGATACAGTGATCACATATTCGCGACCCAGTTTTCGTGCCTGTTCGCACATAGCAGCATGAGTTTCCATATTGAAAACCAGCTGGGTGATACCATAGCGGTCGCGAAGGTCGATAAAAGTCATTCCGCCCAGGTCGCGCGAGCGCTGAACCCAGCCCGAAAGTATAACATTGGTGCCCACATGGGCCATATTTAGTTCTCCACAGGTGTGTGTACGAAGCATGATTCTATGATTTAATAAAGGGTGCAAAAGTAGCAATTTTTTTGACGTCATTTATTATAAAGGAGGTCACGGTTTGTCTAATGACTCCAAGCGTATGCATTACCTTTTCATAATGAAGAGGAATTTTATAGCAGGAATAAGAAAAGATAAAAACGATGATTTGAACCCTCTGGTCTCGGCTCCGCTCGACCGCCGGGATTGGTTGCTATGCCGTCAGGATTTAACCACTATTCATTTATTTATTTATTGTAGTCCCTTTTAAAATGCTTCTTCCGGTGACCGAGCGGAGCCGAGGGCACCGATTACCCATCCCTCTGGTCTCGACTCCGCTCGACCGCCGGGATTGGGTGCTTTTCCGCCAGAATTTAGCAACTATTCTTTTTATTAACGCAGTCCCTATTATAAAATACTTATTCCGGTGACCGAGCGGAGCCGAGGGCACCATTTATCCACCCTCTGGTCTCGGCTCCGCTCGACCGCCGGGATTGGGTGCAATGCCGCCGGTGTTTAATAAATATTCTTTTTATTATTGGAGTCCCTACTTTAAAACACTTATTCCGGTGACCGAGCGGAGCCGAGGGCACCATTTATCCACCCTCTGGTCTCGGCTCCGCTCGACCGCCGGGATTGGGTGCAATGCCGCCGGTGTTTAATCAAATATTCTTTTTATGATTGGAGTCCCTACTTTAAAACACTTATTCCGGTGACCGAGCGGAGCCGAGGGCACCAATTACCAATCAGGTGACCGAGCGGAGCCGAGGGCACCACCCATCTTCAAAGCCCAAATTCCTTGTCTTGCTTATTCAGTGAATGTGTGCTATTTGAACACACAGCCAGCTCATGTAAAAGGCTAACATCTCCAGCCATCAATGCTTCCTTTTTTGCCCGGCTCCAGTTTTGAACTTGTTTTTCACGATAAAAGGCGGTGTCAATACGCTTAAATTCTTCATAATAACGCAGTTTTACTGGTAACCGCTTTTTAGTATGATTTGCACCTTCCCCTTTTTGATGTTGCTGAATTCTTAACTCTAGGTCAATAGTGCTTCCGGTATAATAGCTGCCATCCGAACATTCGAGAATATACATATAGCCTTTCATTGAGATGAGGAATTTTATCGCAGGAATATGTAAAGATAAAAATAATAATTCAAACCCTCTGGTCTCGACTCCGCTCGACCGCCGGGATTGGGTGCTTTTCCGCCAGAATTTAACAACTATTCAATATTTCTTGGAGTCCCTTTTAAAATACTTATTCCGGTGACCGAGCGGAGCCGAGGGCACCGATTACCCATCCTCTGGTCTCGGCTCCGCTCGACCGCCGGGATTGGGTGCTTTTCCGCCAGAATTTAACCACTTTGTAATTAGCAACTTTTTTTTTTATTAATGCAGTCCCTATTATAAAATACTTATTCCGGTGACCGAGCGGAGCCGAGGGCACCAATTACCCACCCTCTGGTCTCGACTCCGCTCGACCGCCGGGATTGAGTGCTTTTCCTCCAGAATTTAGCCATTATTCATTTATTTCTTGGAGTCCCTTTTAAAATACTTATTCCTGTGAATGAGCGGAGCCGAGGGCACCAATTACCCACCCTCTGTTCTCGGCTCCGCTCGACCGCTGGGATTGGGTGCTATTCCGCCAAGATTTAATAATTATTCTTTTTATTAATGGAGTCCCTACTATAAAAAGGTTATTCCGGTGACCGAGCGGAGCCGAGGGCACCATTTACCAACCAGGTGACCGAGCGGAGCCGAGGGCACCTCCATTCTTCAGGAAACAGTTTTTACGAGCTTCTGTTTGCTGAAGCTTATTTCCAAAAATAATTTAGTTACTACACAAATCCTTCAATGATAACAGCCTCTTTATCATAAAAAGCGTTAAAACAAATTGTTGAAAGTCCAAAAACACTTGATTTCCCGCCTCAAATTCATTACCTTTGCACACTTTTTCCGAAACTTATAATAATACATATATGAAGCTGTCACAATTCAGGTATCATCTGCCTAATGATCTGATTGCACTTCACCCGGTCGAAAACCGTGATGAGTCGCGATTGATGGTACTCGACCGTAAAAAACAAACCATTGAGCATAAAACATTCAAGGATATATTGAACTACTTTGGTGATGGAGATGTTTTCATTCTCAACAACACCAAGGTTTTTCCTGCATTGCTGCTGGGTGAAAAAGAAAAAACAGGCGCCAAAATCACCGTATTCCTTCTTCGCGAACTTAACAGCGAAGCCCGTTTGTGGGATGTACTGGTTGACCCGGCCCGCAAAATCCGTATTGGCAACAAATTGTATTTTGGCGACGACGATTCATTGGTTGCCGAAGTAATTGACAATACTACTTCGCGCGGACGTACGCTTCGTTTCCTGTTCGATGGACCTTACAGTGAATTTAAACGCACTATCGAAGCCTTAGGCCGCACACCTCTTCCAGAGGAACTGCAACGCCTGCGCGAGATTGAACCCAGCGATAAAGAGCGTTACCAAACAATCTACGCTAAAAACGAGGGTGCTGTTGCAGTGCCTTCAGCCGGATTGCACTTTCAGCCGCGAGCTGATGAAACGCCTTGAACTTTCGGGTGTCAATTTCGCAGAAGTTACATTACATGCCGGTCTGGGTAATTTCCGCGCCATTGATGTAGAAGACCTTACCAAGTATAAAATGGACTCCGAGGAGTTGATTATTGAAGAAGAGCAGGCTCAAATCGTTAACAGGTCGATCGAAGCCCGCAAACAGGTCTGCGTGGTTGGTACCACCAGTATGAAAGCTATTGAATCGTCGGTTGCCATTTCCGGACAACTTAATCCGTATGCAGGTTGGAGCAATAAGTTTATCTTCCCTCCTTATGATTTCAGCATAGCAACAAGCATGATTACAAACTTTCATACCCCTCAATCACCAATGATGATGATGGTGGCGGCTTATGCCGGGTATGATCTGCTGATGAAAGCCTATAAAGAAGCTGTACAGCAGAAATACCGATTCTTCACGTATGGTGATGCAATGCTTATACTCTAACATTAAATGCATTGAAATATAAATATCCCTGCAAGCGCGGGGATTTTTTTTGCCCGAAAGTAGCTGATTCAGCCAACAAAGCTGTTTTGAATAATACTGGCGCTTCTATACAAATGTGGGTTGATGTAATGCCCTGGTTTACAATAAAAAAAGGAGAGCAAAGCCCTCCCTGAATTCAGTAAACCGGAAAAAATTACTCCGCCAGCACTTGTATTTTGTTTTTAAGCACTTCCACCACTCCACCGTTAATTTCGAAGAATAAAGTAGCCTTTTTTGAATCAACTACCTTTACCTTGCCTTTTTTCAGTGCAGCTATCATGGGTGCATGGTTGGTCAATATTTCGAACGATCCATCGAGTCCCGGCAATTGCGCCAGCGAAACTTCACCTTCGTAAATGGTAGTGTCGGGGGTTACTATTTCTATTTTCATTTTCTTCTCAGGCTTTGGTGGTTTGTGGTCAGGGATTAGTGTGAAGAACTAGTTTAATTAATACATGTGGACCGGAACTCTGAACCCGGAACCCGGAACAAACTCATCCCTCTCGTAACAAACTCGTTCAACTCAAGTTACTAATTATTCCCCGCCAACATTTTCTTCCCTTTTTCAATCGCTTCTTCAATGGTTCCTACCAGGTTGAAAGCAGATTCGGGATATTCGTCCACTTCGCCGTCGAGGATCATTTTAAATCCTTTAATAGTATCTTCAATAGCTACAAAAGCTCCCGGAATACCGGTAAACTGCGTAGCAACAAGGAACGGTTGCGACAGGAAACGTGCCACGCGGCGTGCGCGGTGAACCACCAGTTTATCTTCGTCCGAAAGTTCGTCCATACCAAGAATGGCGATAATATCCTGTAATTCTTTGTAGCGCTGCAGTATTTCTTTTACACGCTGAGCTGTATTGTAATGTTCTTCGCCAACAATATCGGGGCTGAGGATACGTGAGGTTGAATCGAGTGGGTCGACAGCAGGATAAATACCCAGCTCGGCAATTTTACGGTTTAGTACCGTTGTTGCATCAAGGTGGGCAAAGGTTGTTGCCGGCGCCGGGTCGGTAAGGTCATCGGCAGGTACATATACCGCCTGAACCGAGGTAATTGAACCGCGTTTGGTCGAGGTGATGCGTTCCTGCATGATACCCATTTCGGTTGCCAGCGTAGGCTGGTATCCAACTGCTGAAGGCATACGGCCAAGAAGTGCTGATACCTCGGAACCTGCCTGGGTGAAACGGAAAATATTATCGATAAAGAAAAGAATATCTCTCCCACCGCTTTGTTCGTCGCCATCGCGGAAATATTCGGCAACGGTAAGCCCCGAAAGAGCAACACGTGCACGTGCTCCGGGAGGTTCGTTCATTTGTCCGAAAACCAGTGTAGCCTGCGATTCTGCCAATAGTTTGCGGTCAACCTGCGAAAGATCCCAGCCGCCTTTTTCCATATCTTCCTTAAAATCCTCGCCATAATTGATAACTCCTGATTCGATCATTTCGCGAAGCAGGTCATTTCCTTCACGTGTACGTTCGCCAACACCGGCAAATACCGACATACCTGCATAACTCTTGGCGATATTATTGATAAGTTCCATGATGATAACCGTTTTTCCAACACCGGCACCACCGAACAAACCAATTTTACCTCCTTTTGAATAGGGTTCAATAAGGTCGATAACTTTAATTCCTGTATAAAGAACTTCCTTTGAAGTAGAAAGGTTTTCGAATTTTGGGGGCTCACGGTGAATGCTCGATACGCGTTCGCGTGAAACAGGTGGCATTCCATCAATGGCATCACCAATAACATTGAACAATCGGCCTTTGATTTTGTCGCCAATAGGCATCGAAATGGTGATACCCGTTGAAACAACATCCATTCCACGACTTAAGCCGTCGGTTGAATCCATAGCTACGGTGCGAATGGTATTTTCACCAATATCCTGCTGACATTCCAGAACAATTACAAGTCCCTGTTCATTAACAACTTCGAGAGCGTCGTATATATTTGGAAGCGGAACATTTTCATCGAAAGTAACGTCAATCACCGGGCCGATGATCTGTGAAATTTTACCGGTTATTTTTTCAGCCATTGTAAATTATTTTAGAGCACAAATTTATAAAACAAATTGAAAAGTTTAACGCCTTGCCTGTTTATATATGGGAAGGCTCAGGATTGTTGGTCAGATGGTATGTTTTTGTTTATGGATTCCGTAGAAGCATCACCCTGAGTTTCATTTGCATTTTCAGCAGAATCATCATGGTGCGATTGAAAAAACTGTCGTTGAAAAAGCAATAAAATCACTACACCGGAGGTTATCGCCGAATCGGCAACATTAAATACCGGGCGGAAGAAGATATAACTGTCGCCACCCCAAAATGGAAGCCATTCAGGATAGGTGCCTTCAAGAATGGGGAAATAGAACATATCCACTACTTTACCATGCAAAAAAGAACTGTAACCACCTTCGGCAGGAAAAATCCTGGCAATGTCAAAGTAAGTACTCTCACTGAAAAGAACCCCATAAAAGGCACTGTCGATAATATTACCCAAAGCGCCGGCCATAATTAATGAGAATGAAAATATTACTCCAAAACCTGTCTTTTTACCGGCGAGTTGAGTAATGTACCATCCAAGGAAAATTACAGCACAAATGCGGAATAAACTCAGGGCGAGTTTACCATATTCTCCGGCAAACTGAAGCCCGAATGCCATGCCATTGTTTTCGGTGAAATGGATAATAAACCAGTTACCGGCGACAAGAAATTCCTGCCCCAGGGTCATATTGGTTTTAATCCATAGTTTTAGAGCCTGGTCGATCAACAGTATACTAAAAACTACTAGGAATGATTTCTTAAGCACGATGTCGTGTGTTCGGATTATTTCTGTTTCAGTTTGGCTTCCATGCTCAGTGTAGCATGAGGTACACTGCGAAGCCTCTCTTTCGAAATAAGTTTCCCGGTTTCACGACAAATTCCATAGGTCTTATTTTCGATACGCACCAATGCATTTTCGAGGCTCTGTATAAACTTTTCCTGCCTTCCGGCCAGACGCGCATTTTCTTCTTTCGACAAAACCTGGTATCCTTCTTCCAAAACTTTAAAAGTTGGAGAAGTGTCCATGGTATCATTGCCATTGCTGTTGGTATAAGCTTCGGTCAGCAATTCCAGGTCGTGACGTGCTTTTTCGAGTTTTTCGAGAATGAGCTCGCGGAACTCAACCAGTTCCTCTTCAGAGTAATGGGTTCTTCCTTTTTCTTCTTTTACATCTTCCGCTTTCATATGTTCCGGGTTTTAAAGATTCTGGTTTAAATTTAATTTAAAGATAGTTAAATTTTCTCTACCTTAATGGCAACAGTAATTTCATCTGTAAGTTCAATCGTTTCGGCACCATGCAATGTGTTATCCGAAACTGAGAGTGATTCAGCCAATGTTTCTGAGCAAATATAGTTATTAAAGTTTACGATTGATGTTTGTATCTGATCATTTTTTTTCACTTCCAAAGTTATTTTATCAGTCACCTCGAAACCACGGTCTTTACGAATATTTTGTATGCGGTTTACCAGCTCGCGGGCAATGCCTTCCTGCCAGAGAGCCTCTGTTACAGTAATATCAAGCGCAACGGTAAGTGTACCCTGGTTGGCAACAACCCATCCCGGGATATCCTCGGTGATAATTTCCACATCCGAAAGAAGCATTTCAACGGTTTCATCACCAATTTGCAGTTCGTACTTTCCTGTCGGTTTCAATCTGGCTTATGGTTTCCTGCGTAAATGCGTTTACTGCAGCGGCAATTTCTTTCATAAGTTTGCCATAACGCGGACCGAGTGTTTTGAAGTTCGGTTTTATTTTTTTAACCAGGAAGCCGGCTGATTCGTCGAGGTATTCCAGCTCCTTTACATTTAATTCGCTCAGGATAAGCCCACTCACTTTGTCGAGCTGCTGCCTGATATGATCGCCCGAAACCGGAATAAGTATTTTTTGCAAGGGCTGACGGACGCGCAGGTTGGTTTTTTTGCGTAAGCTCAATACCATACTCGATACCTGCTGTGCAAGCTGCATACGCTCTTCCAGTTGTTTGTCGATAAGACTATCGTTGGCAACAGGGAAATCGGTAAGGTGAACGGATTCAATATTTTCGGCTCCTGAAACCGAGTTCAGGTCGTTGAAGAGCCTGTCCATAAAGAAAGGCGCAATGGGCGAAGACAGTTTGGCATACAACTTCGAGGCAACGGTAAAGGGTTTGATAGGCCGAAATTTTATCGGTGGTATAATCGCCTTTCCAGAAACGGCGGCGTGATAAACGCACATACCAGTTACTGAGGTGTTCGTTCACGAAATCGGAAATCAGGCGACCGGCACGGGTTGGCTCATAGTCAGCATAGGCTTCGTCGACATTGCGGATAAGGCTGTTGAGTTCCGAATGTATCCAGCGATCGATTTCAGGCCTTTCGGCAGCTGGAATTTCGTCTTCGGCATAACTGAAACCATCGATATTGGCATACAGCGCAAAAAAGTTGTAGGTATTATAAAGCGTTCCGAAAAATTTGCGCTGTACTTCGGCTATGCCCTCGATGTCAAATTTAAGGTTATCCCAGGGCTGTGAATTGGTGATCATGTACCAGCGCAAGGCATCAGGACCGTATTTTTCGATTGTTTCGAACGGATCAACTGAATTGCCAAGCTTTTTCGACATTTTATTGCCGGTTTTATCGAGTACCAGCCCGTTGGAAATCACATTTTTAAAAGCAACCGAGTCAAATACAAGTGAAGCAATAGCATGAAGGGTGAAGAACCATCCGCGTGTCTGATCAACGCCTTCGGCTATTAAATCGGCCGGGAAATATTCAGGATGGCCGCTGTTTTTTTCGAAAGGATAATGAAACTGTGCATAAGGCATAGCACCCGAATCGAACCATACATCGATAAGATCGGTTTCGCGGATCAGTTTTTTGCCTGTAGGCGAAACCAGGAATATATCATCAACATACGGACGGTGAAGATCGAATGTGTTATAGTTTTCGTTCGAATTGTTTCCGGGTTCAAATCCTGCAAAAGGATTTTCAGTCATAAATCCTGCTGCTATCGCTTTATCAATTTCCGCTTTTAACTGTGCAACTGAGCCGATGCATATTTCCTCGCTGCGGTCTTCACTCACCCATATCGGGAGCGGTGTTCCCCAGTAGCGGGAGCGCGAAAGGTTCCAGTCGACCAGGTTTTCGAGCCAGTTGCCGAAACGTCCGGTTCCGGTGGCTTCGGGTTTCCAGTTGATGGTATTGTTTAGCGCGATCATTCTATCCTTGAGGGCTGTGGTGCGTATAAACCACGAATCGAGCGGATAATAAAGAATGGGTTTATCGGTACGCCAGCAATGCGGATAGGAGTGTTCGTATTTTTCGGTTTTAAAAGCCCTGTTCTCTTTTTTCAGCTTTACGATAATGTCGATATCCACATTTTCGTCTTTCTGAGGATCGCCATCCTGTGCATATTCCGCTTTTACAAAACGGCCGGCAAATTCGCCCATTTCCTCGGTGAAGCGCCCTGTTTTATCAACCAGGGTCAACGCTCCTAAACCATATTGTTTGGCTATCTTGAAGTCGTCGGCACCAAAGCTTGGCGCAATATGTACAATTCCGGTTCCATCTTCGGTAGTAACAAAATCGCCTGTAACCACTACGAAATGCATCACCTGTTTCGGGTTGAGCGTAAGGCAGCAGCTGCTCGTAACGCAGGCCTGCAAGTTCAGCTCCCGTAAAGGTTGAGAGTATCTCGAAAGGAATAACTTTCTGCCCCGGAACGTATTCGTTCATAGGCATTTCGGCATTTTTCTCAGGGAAATATTTACCCAGCAGAGGTTTGCCTACAATAACTTTTATCGGCTCGTAGGTATAAGGATTAAAGGTATTTACAAGCACATATTCGATATTCTTACCAACAGCCAGCGCGGTATTCGACGGCAGGGTCCAGGGTGTGGTAGTCCAGGCCAGGATAAAAACATCGGTTTTATCTTTTCCGAACAGCGTTGCCATAAGGCTGTGCTCGTTATCCTTACGCACTTTAAACTGTGCAACAAGCGTATTGTCCTTCACATCGCGGTAACTGCCCGGCTGGTTCAGTTCGTGAGTGCTGAGCCCGGTACCGGCAGCAGGCGAATAAGGCTGAATGGTATAGCCTTTATAAAGCAGACCTTTGTTGTAAAGTTCCGAAAGCAGATGCCAGCAGGTTTCGATATATTTATTATCGAAGGTGATATACGGATTATCGAGATCGACCCAATACCCGATTTTCAGCGTAAGCTCATCCCAGCGATCCTTGTATTTCATTACTTCGCTGCGGCAGGCTTTGTTGTAATCGTCGACACTTATTTTTTTACCGATATCTTCCTTGGTGATTCCCAATGTTTTTTCAACGGCAATTTCGACAGGCAAACCATGCGTATCCCAACCTGCTTTACGCTCTACAAAAAAACCTTTCAGGGTTTTGTAACGGCAGAAAATATCTTTGATAGCCCGGGCCATAACATGGTGAATACCAGGCATTCCGTTGGCTGATGGCGGTCCTTCGTAAAAAATATAGGGAGTATGTGCGCTGCGGTTTTGAAGGCTTTTCTCAAAAATACGATGCTCATTCCAGAAATCGAGCACCTCGTTTCCTACGCGTGTTAAGCTAAGTTGTTTGTATTCAGTGTATTTGGTTCCCATCAGGAAGTAAATTAAGCTAATTTTTTTAAGGCTGCAAAGATAGTATAAATAATGATATAAAAAAGGGCTGAGGATGTGGGAATTAAGAAGTTAAAAAGCGGACTAACTGGCCCGACAAATAGAAAAATACCCCCTCGGCTTGAACTAAGCTGAAGGGGGCAAAGAAGCAGTTTTTTTTCCTGCTGATAAAAAAATCAAATTTTGTCTAACCGACTAATGACATTTTTTAAACTATCATTTTCAACTAACCCGTAACTTTTAATACTGTTAATAGAGTATCTGAATTGGTTTGTACAATCACAGTTTTTATTTGCTTTCCTATATCTGCTTTTTTATTAGAAACGTATCGTATATTTATAAATCCATGATTTCCTGGAAGGACGGGAGATATAGAGTAATCAGCAATTGCACATTCACAACTCGGTTGTACCTGAACTATGAACAAGGTGTCATTTCCAATGTTTTCAAAGTCGAAAGTTTGGTTAATTGAGTCACCTACTTTAATTTTTCCAAAATCTTGTTCCAAAGTTTGGAATTTTATTTTTGCTTCTATTAGCATTAGGTCTGTTGCAGGATATCCATATTGAAAATAGCAAGACAAGCAAAGTGAAATAAGTCTTCATTACTTAATTCGATCTTTAGTAATTCGTTGATTAATTTTGTTCTTTCTTTAATGTATTTATCCGAAGCACTCACTAAAAAGCCCCAGTACGTTGAAACAATTTCACCGTTTTTATTTCAAATAACTTCAACTGGATAGGAATTGATTCCCAATTCTTTACAAAGACTTTAAATCTTTATCGATTAGAGTTGTTATCGTTATTTTATTCTTTACAAGGAATGAGGTAATTCTTCTATTGAGTGATCTACATCACAATAAACCCCTATAATTTCAACATCATTCCGATCGTTAAAGGCTGATTTCAATTTTTCGAGTGCCGGAAATTTTTCACGGCAAGGCTTACAATTCATAAAATAGAAATCCAACAAAACAACTTTCCCTCTTAAGCTTTGTAAATCTATAGTGTCTCCATTTTGTGTTCTGAGTAATGAATAGTTAACATGATTTAACAGGGGCTTGAAGTCATTATTCTGCTCAATATATTCCATATTGGGAATATATACCAGGTTTATATAAAAAAGTATTGGAATACTGACTACTAAAACAATATAAAATCCTTTCGTCCTTTTTATAATGTTATATCCCAAATAAAATCCGATGATTTTAATGAATGTATTAATCGGAACGATTGCCGGGAAAAGGAGCCTGTTAGAAAACAGGCCATATGCATCAAAAAACATAGCTACGAACAGAAAAAAATACCCTACACTATTCGAAAGTGTCTTTAATCTTCTCTGTATAATACTTAATACTATTCCAGAGGAAATGTAGATACCGAAAGTTATAACATTTCTTATCCGGGAATCTGATATTTCGCTTAGAACAATAAAATTATGTAGTGCTAAAATTCCAAAACCTGATAGAATTACCAGCAGGAATGGTAATAACTTCCTGGTCATCACAATTATTAGGATATTAAATTGTTATACTGAATTAGCTGACTATTACACTGCAAGTGAACATCTTCCATCGCATTCATTCATCCAAAGAAATCCACAACTTACCACTTTTTTGCAATCAAATGTTGCATCACAAGAATTACAACTAAATGCACTGGAACTACAGCAATTACAATTCACTTTTGGAGGGCCACCAGGAGCCGTTTTAAGAGAACTTGAAACAGTCACTGAATTGGTTTTGTCGACATTTGTATTGCCTACATTAAAAGCAATGTTAACTATTTCTTCCTTAGTAAAATAATTTAGACCATCAAGACACCAACTTTTTGCAAAAGAAACAACTTTTAAATCCTTTTCATTCGCATTTTCAAATATGCTAGCACTTATGTAAGAGCTTAATTTTTCAATATGTGCTCTTTGCTCTTCATTAAGGGTATCTGCTTTTAAAATATCTGTAAGTTTCAGTTTCCATAAAGTGGCTTTTTCTGCCGGTGTCAATAAATTATAAGCCAACCGTTGATCGCTTTGGGAAGTTACCTGTCTAACTTCGTTTATTAGTTTTAAATTTAATGCATTGTGATCATTGGTTTCTTTTTCACATCGCGTGAAAACAAAAAGAATAAAAATGCCTATTAGAACTAAGAAGCTCGTTTTCATAATAAAAAATTTAGTTGTTTGAACATTTATTTATTGAATCAAAGGTAACCCATATATTGCTTTTGAAAAGGCTACTTTAATCGCAATAAACTAACTCCATATTTTTAGACGCTATCTCCATTGTTTAGGTATTTAGCTCCATTCTTTTTGAAGTTGCTGTTCTTTTATTTATCCTAAATCTCATCGATATTATTCCGGTTTGGAAAATTCTCCGATTTGTTTTTATGGGGGGGGGGTAACATGCTGTTTATCATGTTGTTAAATCTGACTTTGCGGTAGCATGCTACTTTTACAGTTAAATTATTGGATAATTCAACAATGCAAGTCTTGTGGTTATATTTTCTAATATGACCTAGGTTTATTAATGTAACAGCATGGCATCGATAGAAATACAGTCCAGCTAAATAGGATTCTAATTCAATTAATGTGTGAAATACCCGAACTGTATTTCCGTCAGATAGTTGAGCTTTTACGTTGCGATTCTCAATAAAAAAATAAACTATGTCAGAAACTGGAAAGAACTCAAGGCCAAATTTAGTTTTTAACGGTATTTTAACTGAATAGTTCGATAAAAAACTCATATATGATTTCTTTTAATGTACAACCAAAATCAATATCAGGTAATTGTACAGGATAAAAAACTTGTTTGAAATTCTTTATTATTGGGAAAATATATTCTTAAGCCAATAAACCTAACACCTTTATTCCATAATCCAGTTTTTAAAAGTATTACGAAATATGGCCAAGAAAGCCTAACTGTTAACAAGTCATCGATTTTGTTAATAACCTGGGCATTTCTTTAGTGTGCGACTTTTTTTTAATGCATTATTGAATATGTATCTCAAATGCTTATGATTGACCTTTATAGAATTTAGAAAGAAAGTAGTTCTAATAAGAGTTTTCAGCATCAATACGCTAGCTTGGGTTACTTTACCCAATCCTTGCTGTACCCCATACCACGAAACAACATTTTCACCAATCCTCTGCTGATTTTCCAATCCTGCATATACGAGAATTTTTGATTTTGCAAGTTCGGGGGCGAGATTTTCGAAATAGGTCATGCCTTTTAATAAACCACACATTATAAGGCATTTGGGAAAGGTAATTTTGAAATTATACAATCTGAATTTTGAAATTGCAAGATGTCAATTTTGAAATTACATGAACTAAACTTTGAAATTGCACGATCCATCTCCAATCGTTTAGGAAAAATCCCTGCCAGGTATCCGGCACCAGCCAGCTTTCATAAGCACAAAAAAGCCCCTTCAACTTGTTTGGTTAAAGGGGCAATTGATATGTTAATATTTCTACTTTACTTCCAGCACTTTATATCCCCAGGCTTCCAGGTCGAAAGGTTCTTTCTTCTGAATTTTGGTTTTGCTGCCGGTAAAAACATCGGTATAGGTTCCGTTTACAATATCACCTTTTACAGCAACCGATACAGGTTCATTCGTGAGGTTGAGCACTACCAGCACTTTGGCATCGCCTTTTTGGCGCATAAAGCTTAGAACTTTTAAAGGAATTGTGTTTTTTACATAGGCAAAAGTACCTCCGTAGGGCGGATTCCAGATTGCTTCGTTGCCATGTTTCAGCGCATTGAGGGTTTTGTAAAAAGGAGAAAAATCAGCTGTTTTCCAGTCGATGGTATCCTTAACAAAAAACTTCAGTCGTTTGTCCATACCGGCTTCCTGGCCGTTGTAAATCAATGGCATACCGGGCAGGGTGTAAGTAAGTATGGCAAATGCATTTTCGCCGGCGCCAAATTTTTCCTTTGCTGTTCCGTTCCATGAATTTTCGTCGTGGTTGGTAATAAAATTTACCTGGAAAGCATTTTTCGGCATCACCGAATCCACTTTTATTACCTGTCGCACTATTTTTTGCACCGAGTCTTTCCCCTGCGCAACCTGGTGCATAACATGATGCATTCCCCATCCGTAGTTCGCGTCGAAGGCCGATGTACACATACCTTTTGTTCCTTCTTCTTCGGCAAGCATAAATAAAGGTTTCACTTTTTGAAGTTCGGCACGGGCTTCTTCCCAGAAATCAACAGGAACCTCACCGGCAACATCACAGCGGAACCCGTCGATATCGCAGTTGGTAATCCAGTAATTCATGGCATCAATCATGCTTTTGCGCATCTCGGCGTTTTTAAAATCGAGTTTGGCAACATCGGTCCAGTCGAAAGGTGAAATAACATTGCCTGCACTGTCTTTCGCATACCAGTCGGGATGTTCGGTCATCCATGGGTTATCCCATGCCGAATGGTTGGCTACCCAGTCGATAATTACTTTGAAGCCCATTTCGTGCGCTTTGGAAACCAGTTCTTTAAAATCAGCTTCGGTGCCGAATTCGGGATTCACACCTTTGTAATCTTTAACCGAATAGTAGCTGCCCAGGCTGCTGGTATAACCTTCCGGGATTTTGCGGTTCTTTTCGCCAATTGGGTGAATGGGCATAAACCAGAGGATATCAACACCCAGTTCTTTGAGCCGTGGGAGATCGGCTTCGAAAGCCTTAAAAGTGCCTTCGGGCGAGTATTGACGTACATTAACCTCGTAAAGAACCGCATTTTTAGCCCATTCGGGATAATTGGCCTTTACATCGGAAACGGTTGTTTTTGTCCGGCAAGCGGTAAAAAGAAAGGATATGCAGCAAAGCATAAGGAGGGATTTGGTTAGGGTTTTCATTTTATATTGTTGTTTGAAGGGTTTCGGGGATTTAGGAGATTGATGGGATTGAATAAGATTGATAGGATTGATGGTTTTCAGAGTTACAGGGTGTTACGAGCATTGAGGGGTTCCGATAGCTATAGTAACGAAGTGCGGGTTTGACAGGTTCCCTGCCTGCTGACGCAGTCAGGCAGGAAATGTTCATTTATTCTAATGTTCTACTGTTCAATTGTTTTCCTGTTCCATGTGCTTTTTTTTTATTTTGCATTTTGCATTTTGACCTTTGCATTTTACATTAACCTAATACACATATCAATAATTACTTTTAGTGTCAATTACCTCAATAGTAACCGGTTTCCCATCCCATATAAAATTCACATTTAACCATTTTTCGCCAAATGTGCATGTGGTTTTATTTCCGGCAGGTTTTCCTTTTTCGTGTGTTATTTTCACCTTTTTACCATTTACCATTACAGCATAGGGCAGGTTTGTTATCCTGATTTCGATACGCATGGATCTGTTTTCAGGCATCCCTTCCCACGATCCTGTTTTTGAGAGTAAAACAGTGGTTTTTAGTGATTCCCTGTTACCCTGGTACGTGATCAGTTCATAGTTGCCTTCGGGTAATGATTTGCTGTCCAGCCCGTTATCTTCGTATTGAACAAACTCTGATTTCCCTGAAGGATAATACCGTACTATATAATTATCGGCTTTATAGTAGTCGGTGGAAGTGATTGGTTTGGTCATGGGAATAAAACTGCCGGCTTTTGCAAACACGGGAGGTTTTCGATTGTCAGGGGGTATTCCATGCGGGTATTTCCTTCATATTCAATGCCGGTACTGAAATCGTACCAGCGACCTTCGGGCAGATAAATGCTGCGGCTTGCCAAACCTTTGTTAATAACGGGAGCAACAAGCAAATTATCGCCCCACATATATTCATCTTCAACATTGCAGGCTGCGGTATCGCCGGGAAACTGGTAAAAGAGCGGACGCATCAGCGGCGATCCGGTAGTAGCATTCTGATACGCCAGGGTGTAGTTGTATGGCAGCATAGCATAGCGCAATTTCATATAATCCCTCACTATATCCTGCGTTTTTTCGCTCCAGTAAACCGGCTCGCTGGGAATTCCTGAGCCATGTGGCCTGAGGATGGGCGTAAATACCGCAAATTGAAGCCAACGGGTATATAACTCATCATCTTTAACTCCCTGTGCAAATCCGCCAGCATCGGAATGAATATATCCCAGGCCGTTCATTCCCATGGTAAGCAATAAAGGGAGCTGTGCCTGTAATCCGCCCCAGCTGCGCGAAACATCACCTGTCCAGGGATAGGCTGCATAACGCTGCGATCCGGCAAATCCGGAGCGCTGCAGGTGGAACAAACGGGTGTTCGGGTAGGATTCGGCATATTTATCGAAAATCATTTTATCCCAGTAATGGCCATAAATATTATGCACCTGGTCGGCAGTGCCGTTTACATGCCTGATATCGGTCGGGTGGCTTTCGGGTTCACCCAGGTCGCCCCACCAGGCGGCTACACCAATATCTAATCTGTTTTTTATATTTCTGCCAGAACCAATCGCGGGCTTCGGGTTTAAAAATATCGATCAGGCTGCCAGGCCCGAAATAAAATTGTTTGTCGAGATAGGTTTTACCGAGGCTATCGGTCACGAAAACACCTTTTGCGTCCGCATCCTTGTAATTGGCAACCGTATCAATTACATAAGGCTCGGTGATAAGTATGGTTTTAATTCCTTGTTTTCTGAATTTTGCAATCATTCCTACAGGGTCGGGCCATGCCTTTTTGTACCAGTCGAGCTTGCCCAGGTGCCCCTGTATGCTGTCGCCGAACCAGTAAAAATCGAGGATAATGGCATCCATCGGGAAATTCTTTTTCTGCATCATCGTAACGATGCTATCCGTTTCATGCTGGTTTCGGTAAGCCATACGACTTTGCAGGTTACCCAACGCCCAGCGGGGAGGTAAGGGTTGCCGGCCTGTAAGTTGGGTGTATGAATTCGCAATTTCAGGGAAAGTGCTTGCGGCAATCACATAGTACCGTGCTGTTCCGCCTATGGCGCTCCATTCGGTAATATCCGGTTCGGTATTGCCAATATCAACATATCCTTTCTGCGGATTATCAAAAAGAATGGCATACTTACGCGACGATACAGTCATTGGGACAGAGTAGTTGAGCATGGCAGCTCCGTATTCGTAGGCATAAAAAGGCCGGTTGTAAAGCTGGAGTTTTTTGCCGCGGCGATCCATTGCCATGGCTCTTTCGCCGGTGCCGTAGACTTTTTCGCCGGGTTTCAGCGCAAAGCGGATTCCTGTATTGGCGGCATTGCTGAAAAAACCGCTTTCTTCACTCAGCAAGGTATCACCTTTGTAAATATAAGTGAGGAAAAACGGATCAGCATTTGCTGCTATTGTCATGGCACCACTGCGCAGAATATAGCCAGACGGAACCTGCTCCGAAGTAAGTGAAATGTTTTCTGGTTGCATAATTACTGCATGCGATGGGTCGGGATTCAGAATGCCGTCGGGAGCATAAATTACTTCCATTATACTTTCGCTGAACGGACGAACGGCTATCATACCTTTATCGGTATATAAATTCCAGGAAGCCGGAAGTTGTTCCAGTCGCAATAGTTTATGCACTTCGCGGTTACTGGCAGCAGTTTCCTTTTCTTTGGGTTTGTATCCGTTTACCGGAACGGTGATGTCTTCATTCTCTTTGGTTTTGCCAACGAGCGTTCCATCCTGGTTACGGAAAACATAGGCCAGCTGGTTGGCAACATCTTCAGGCCGCAGCTTGTAAAACGATTTGATAACGAAACGAAACGAATACAGGTTTTTCCCCTCACGTTCCATAAGCACGCTTTTGTCGTCCTTGCCCCAGTTGCCAACCACATATTTCCAGTCGTGCCCATCAAGGCTGCGGTTAGTGATCACACCGGTATGAAGGTAAACGTCTTCCTGCAGGTTTATCAATGCTTTGTTGCCTTCGGCTGCATTAAAATACAAGGTGACCGAATCGTTAACCGAAGGGTTTTCGGGCTTCAGCCAGATCAGCTGCGAAAAGGCGGACTGGTATAGAAACAGGAACAGGATTGTTCCGAGGAGGCGTATGGATTTATTTGGAGGCATATTTTTGTGTTTTAAAAGGTCGGAAGTCAGAAGTCGGGAGTCGGGAGACGTGCTAAGAAAACTTTCTTTAAAGTGTTAATTTAGTTGAATAAAATTAGTTGTCAGGTTTTTCATCCATAAAGACTTTAAATTAGATCAGATGTTAATCCCGAAATTTTATCTTCCGTCTTCCGATCTTCCGACTTCGGTCTTCCGACTTCTGACTTCCAGCCCCTCACTTCGACAATTCAATAATCTTCACACTTTTTCCCGGCACTTCAATACTATCAAGGTCTTTCGAAACACTGCCGTCCATAACATCCTTCCCTTTCCGGAATCCATCCAGGTTTTCTTCGTAACGCTTTGTTGAAATTGTTTTAGCGGTTTTATTATTATTTATTACCACCATCACAGCATCCTTACCCAGGGTGCGGAAATACACATAAATGCCATCTTCAGGTATATAATGTGTCAGTTTCCCTTGCTGAACCGCTGTATTTCCTTTTCGCCATGTGAAAAGTTTTGAAATGTATTCTTGCACATCTTTCTGATCGGCAGTAATGTTTTCGCCGGTAAACATATTAGCTTGGTCTCCCGGCCAGCCTCCCGGAAAGTCCTTGCGCTTACCGGGATCGCCTTCGAGGTTTCCACGGTCGCTGAGTGCTTCGGTGCCATAATAAATCATTGGCATTCCGCGAGTGGTAGCCAGGAAAGCCATGGCCATTTTTACATTTTCGACACTTTTCAGTACCGGGTATGTCCGTTCAATATCGTGATTATCGGCAAAAGTGATGATTTTGGAAGGGTCGCTGTAAAGGAAATCCTGCGAAAGCAACTCATACAGGCGCGGGAGGCCGGTATCCCATCCTTCGTTTTCGGTGAAAGCCTTCTGAACAGCCATCATAAGCGGAAAGTCAAAAACATGGGTCAATCGCGAGCGATAGGCATCGGCATTGTTTTTATTATCGAGCCAATAAGCAATTTGTGGAGGATAATTTATCCATGCTTCGCCCACAACGGTGAAACCAGGATATTCCGTTAACAGTGCTTTCATCCATTCGGCCATAAAATCCTTGTCAGGATAAGGATAGGTATCCTGCCTGATTCCATCGAGGCCCGCATACTCAACCCACCAGATGCTGTTCTGTATCAGGTATTTGGCTACGTATGGGTTTTTCTGGTTAAAATCGGCCATGGTTACATCGAACCATCCGTTAGCCATTTTCTTTTCGTCGTATTGCGAGCGGTACGGATCGGTAATTACCGAAGCCCTGTAGTTGCTCCGTGTAAATTCGGGCCATTGGTTTACCCAGTCGTTTTGCGGCAGATCCTTCATCCAGTACGAATAGGTACCGAAATGATTAAAAACCATATCCATTACCACTTTGATGCCTCTTTTATGAGCTTCGTTTACCATATTGCGGTAGCTGTCGTTGGTACCGAAACGCGGGTCAACTTTATACATATCGGTTATCGCATACCCGTGATACGAATAGGCCGGCATATTGTTTTCGAGCAGTGGGGTTGACCAAATGGCAGTAACGCCCATTTTTTCGAGGTATCCCAGGTTATCAGTAATACCTTTTATATCGCCACCATGCCGGCCGTTCGGGTTGGAGCGATCCGCTTTTTCGAGCATGCCAGGCATATCATCGTTAGTGGGGTCGCCGTTGGCAAAACGATCGGGCATAATAAGGTACATCATATCCGAGGTGCTGAAACCGGTTCTTTTTGCCGAGCCTTCGAGGCGAGCTTTAAGTTCGTATTTCCAGGTAGCAAGCACGCTGTCCTTTTCTTTGAATTCGAGGGTGATTGTTCCGGGTTTTGCGCTGCTGGTAATGGAAAGATCAACAAATAAATAGTTGGGGCCGGTGCTTGTAGCGCCTTTTAACTTCACACCCTTGTATTCGAATGCGACTTTTGTCTTACCAATATCCGTACCGTGAATCAATAACTGCAGGGAGTTGTTTTTCATTCCGGTCCACCAGTTGGGTGGCTCCACATGATCGATGGTAACCTGCGAAAAACCGGCTCGGAGAAAGAATAAACAGATAAGCAAAAAGGGGATTTTCTTCATATTGTATTAAATTGTTTTCGCAAAGATATAAGAAAAGAAACTGGTAATACCAATGCATTTTTATGCAAACGATTGCAGGAGAGAAAATTATGTGATTTGATTAAAATATTTCATGATTATTAGTTTCAAAAGCAAAATGTTACTTCCAAACATTTGAAATCATTCTCGGCCGAAAGGGGAAAATAGGACATCTCAAGGTTTTTTAGCCACGTTGAAATCCCGATAAGCTAACATTCATCTTATTATTGTCATCCGACACCCTTAAAAAAATTTATTTAACAAATTATCAGCTGGATAGCTGGATAGTAAATGTTGAAATGTTAAATAGCATTTCTAATAACCGACAGCTCAATTCGGCTAAGACTTTACTTTGATTTGTTGTATATTTGCTAAATGAATATTATTGAATCAAATATGGAACAGGTTTGCAAATTGTGTAAAAAGCACAGGGTGGGCAGGTTATTTGTTTTTGGCTCAGCTTTAAATGATTCATTTCACATAAATAGCGACATTGATTTTGTTGTTGATTTCCAAGGTGTTGATTTATATACATATGCTGATAATTATTTTGATTTAAAATATGCGCTTGAGAGTCTTTTTAAACGTGACATTGATTTACTTGAGGATAAAGCCATAGATAATCCATATTTGCGTGAATCAATTGATACTTCAAAGCAACTTATATATGGATAATGATATTAAAACATGGTTGTATGATATATTACAATCCATTGGCGAAATTGAAAGTTATTTTGAAGGCGCACCTAAAGTGTTCGATTCTTATTCTAACGATACCAAGACGAAGCGAGCTGTTGAAAGGAATATTGAAATAATTGGCGAGGCAATAAACCGGATTATAAAAAAAGACGAAAACTTCGGAATTGAAAATGCTCAAAAAATTGTAGGTACACGCAATCGGATTGCTCATGGCTATGATAAAATTTCGGATGATCTGATATGGAGTATTCTGATTAATCATCTTCCGAAATTAAAGGATGAAATTAATTCGATGATGGATTGAAAGTACCTTCGATATAAAGGTTGGTATGAGTAAGTACCTTAAGTTAATGGCCTTTGCTGTATATTTTCTGCCGGGTTTGATTTAACTACTATATCGGGAAATTACCAGATAAATTCAATGTTTCATGTCAGGCCATACCAATCAATACAAATGCCCATTTATACATACTTTCACTATAATCCCATCGCTTTATTGTGTATTTTTGAACCATGATTTTATCATTCCATAATACAATCATGGTTCCGAAAATTAAAATACCAACTGCCTTTGTAATCTATTATTTATGTCATTTACAATAAAAGCATCCCTGGCATTAGTTTTAATTATTTCGGTAGCCGGTTACCAGAAACTGGTAGCTCAGAATGATTCGTTGCCCTCCATGAAAGACAGCCCCTCGTGGTTGGTTCCTTCGCCCACACTAAACAAAAACAGGCTTGCGCTCTTTACAGGTACCGGTGTTGCTGCATATTCGGCTACACTCGTGGGACTGAACAATTTATGGTATGCCGATTTTCCGCGTTCATCGTTCCATTTTTTCGACGACTCAAAGGAATGGCTTCAGATTGATAAGTGCGGGCATGCTTCAACGGCATACCTTGAATCTTTTTACATCATGCACATTTTACGCTGGAGCGGAGTTGAACGCAAGCCTGCAGCCATTTATGCCGGCCTTACCGCTTTTATGCTTCAGAATACAATTGAATACTTTGACGGACGTTCGGCCGAATGGGGAGCCTCAGCCACTGATATTGCTGCCAACTTTACAGGTGCAGCTTTTATGACTACACAGGAGTTACTTTGGCAGGAACAACGGATGAGGCTAAAAATACTTCCCCATCATCAATCGTATCCTGCGGGTGAACTACAAATACGCGCCGAACAATTGTTTGGCACTACCGTTTCACGAAAATTCCTGAAAGATTATAATGCTATGAATTACTGGCTGAGTATTAATCCAGCCTCCTTCAATAAGAAACAGCAGTATGTGAAATGGCTGAATGTAGCCATTGGCTACGGTGCGGGTGGTATGTATGGTGGATTTGGAAATGAATGGTACGATGACAATGAGGTTTTTCACGACCGTTCCGATATTGAACGCTACCGTAAATTCTTTCTTTCGCTGGATGTTGATTTTTCTAAAATAAAAACCCGCTCGCGCACATTGAAAGCTGTTTTCGGCCTGTTGAATATTGTGAAGGTTCCTGCGCCTGCCATCGAATTCAATACCAAGGGAAAGGTTTTGTTTCACCCGCTGATGTAAATGAAAATCAGGCTTTTGTGGCTACAATAACTACATAGTTGAAAATAAATCGTTTGCGCAGGCATTTTTCGCCCTGAATTACAAAACCCTCATTTTCGAGAAGTTTACGGTATTCGTTCAACGTGAGTTGATAGGGATGAAGAATATCGAAAGGCAGGTATCTGAAAATTGTTCGTAAAAAAGCATAATTATGCGCATCGGTTGAAAGAACAAGTTGTCCAGCCGGTTTTGCAGCATGAATACAGAGCACGTATGGCCTTTTTAATATCGGCAACGTGATTGATTACGTTCAGGCTGAAAACAATATCAAAAGGATCGTTACAAATATAATCCTCCACGCGGGCTGATCCGAAAGTCACATTTTTAAAACTTTCGGGTTCGAAATATTGCAGTTGCGTTTTGTAGGTTTCAAGTAGCGGGTCCAGGGCAGTCACCTGTCCGGGTAAAACCATAAATATTCCGGCCGGACCGCATCCCATATCCAGGAAACGCTGATTTTGCCCTGGTTTTACCCAATCACTGATTTCGCCCAGGAAGCCTTGCCAGTAGTTCCGTTTCCATTGCTCATATTGAACGGGATCTTTTCCGCCAAGGTAATTTTTCCACCAGCGTTTTTCGAAATATTGTGCTATGTTCCAGCGTATAGTCTTCATTTTATATTATGCATAGTTTAGGGATGCCGACTGCCAATATTACAATTTATTCAGCAGTTGGAGTTAATAATCTGTGTCAATCATAGCAAATACCATTTTCACTTTATTTAACCTTTTACTTTTGCATCCTGAAGGTGGTGGCAAAATTTATTGCCGACAAACCGAATTTTGAAAAGAATGGAGAAAAGAACTTTTATTGCCGCGTTGCTTTCATATATTAAACCTATTGGATATGTGATTCTGCCTTATTCATGTTTCAGGGAGAGTGAAAAATATATCACTGTTCATGAGCGCTTATCGGCATTGAATATAAGTCAGTACCCCGACTTGAACGAAGCTGAAAAGGAGTTTTTTGCAATAGTCGACAGTTTTTCAAACCAAGCAATCATAAAGCAATTTTCGAAGAAGGGCGAATCACCTAAAGATTTTTTTGAAAACATCAATAAAAAATTGCTTGATGCCCACATCAGGCCATTTATTGAGCGCCGGCTTGCTAAAATCATCGAAATCCTGGTCAGGAATAGTATTCCGTTTTATAATGGGAAAAACGGATATAATCTGTATACTGACGACAAAATAGAAATTGAAGAGGAATGCCTGACTACGTCGTTGAGTTTTATCCGCACGAGCGATGGAACACTCTATAAGCTTCGGGCATTTCATACAGACAAAGAAATTAAACTTAACGATCCTGAGAATGTAATTCTTGTAAATGACCCTTGCTGGTATATTACAACCAACAGGATGTTTCATTTTAATGAGCAGATAAATGGGAAATTATTGATTCCTTTCCGGAATAAGGAATTTGTTAGTATCCCGAAACACATAGAAAATCAGTACTATAGTACTTTTATCCGTAAAATCGCCAACCGCTGTGAAATAGACGCGGAGGGATTCCTGATCAATGATTTTCATTACGAGCCTTCCGCTGTATTGTCGCTTGAAGCCGACTGGCAAGGCTATAAATCATTGGTGCTGTATTTTCAGTATGGTGATAAATTAATATTAGCCAATAATCCGCAAAAATCGTTTACCAGCCTGCTAACTGATGAGAACGGATTCGTTTTTAATCGATTCAAACGAAACCTGGCCTGGGAATCAGAACAAGTTCAATTTCTAAAATCAAAGAACCTCAGGCAGGTTGAAGCTACTTTTATTCTGAATGAACAGCGTGTGGCTTCACACAGTGATTACCATTTTATTGAATGGTTAGTGGCGCAAATATCTGATTTAAAGGAGCATTCGTTTACAATCAGGCAACCGGAAAATATCAGGTATGTATTTGAAGCTCCAATACTGGATTTGAAGCTGGATTCAGGTTTTGACTGGTTCGATCTGAATGGGATAGTGACAATAAATGATTTATGCATACCCTTTATAAAATTTAAGGATCATATTATCAACAATATAAAAGAATACTTGCTGCCATCGGGCGAGTATATAATTTTACCCGATGAATGGTTTTCGCGCTTCCAGGATATTATGTTATGTGCCAGTGGACAAAACGAGGTGTTAAGGCTTGGAAAGCATCACTATAAATTGCTTTCGACCATTGACAGCCTTATGGTACAACAGATCAGTGAAGCAATTGAATATCCTGAACAAGTAAAAGTACCTGAACTTTCCGATGTAACTTTACGCCCTTATCAACAGGCAGGTTTTTATTGGATGTATTCGCTTCAGAAGCATGGTTTTGGCGGAATTTTGGCTGATGACATGGGGTTAGGAAAAACCGTGCAAACCATTACCTTGCTCGCATCGTATTACCCCTATCGTGAAAGTAAAGCGGATCCAGATCAAACGAACATGGCACAGTGTGAACTTTCTCATTCAATTCAACTTGATTTGTTTGATCAACCCGAAACAATCCAGAAATCGCCTGTTCATAAACCGAACACAAAACGTTCCTCACAGCCACCATGCAGCCTTATAGTTTTACCCGCCTCCCTAATACACAATTGGTTCAATGAATTAGAACGTTTTGCTCCCTGGCTAAAGGTTTATATTCACGCCGGATCAAACAGGGCAACCTATTCCAGGTATTTCGATCAGTTTGATATTATACTTACTACTTACGGTATACTGCGAAATGATGTTACGATGCTAAGTAATTATAAATTCGGGTATGCAATTCTCGACGAAAGCCAGTATATCAAAAACCCCGATTCGAAGGCTACTCAGGCAGTTTTTAGCTTACAATGCCTTCATCGCATGGCACTTACCGGAACACCAATTCAGAATTCGTTGTCCGACATTTGGTCACAGTTTAATTTTATCAACCCCGGGATGCTAGGCAGCCAAAAGTATTTTGCCAAGCAATATGCCATTCCTATAGCAAAGAACTTAAATGATTTTGCAGCAAAAAAATTAAACAACCTGATAAGCCCTTTTATACTTCGTCGCACCAAGGAAGAGGTTGCTCCCGAACTTCCGCCCATAACGGAATCAGTGGTTTTGTGCTCGATGACCGACGAGCAACAGCATATCTACGAAACAGAAAAGTCAAAAGTAAGGAACAGCATCATCGGGCAATTCAAGGAAGTGGGGATAAAAAACTCTGCTATATTGGTATTGCGGTCTTTAACACTATTGAGGCAACTTGCCAATCATCCGCGAATGCTTGATACCGGCTCAAACACCTCAAGCGGAAAGTTTACCGAAATAACCGAAAGCCTTCGGATCGTGCTGGAAGAAAATCACAGAATACTCGTGTTTTCATCTTTTGTGCGCCACCTGAAACTACTGGAAGAGTTTTGTATCGAAAGCAGTTTTAGCTATGCAATGCTAACCGGGGCAACCATCAATCGCGAAAAAGTCATCAACGCATTTAAACAGAAAGATGATATCCGGGTTTTTCTGATCTCACTCAAAGCAGGAGGCGTAGGCCTGAATCTTACAGAGGCCGATTACGTATTTATACTCGATCCCTGGTGGAATCCGGCAGCCGAAATGCAAGCCCTCAACCGGGCGCATCGAATTGGTCAGGATAAAAATGTTTTTGTTTACAGGTTCATTACCAAAGATACTGTTGAAGAAAAAATTGTTCAGATGCAGAAAAAAAAGAAGTTTCTGGCTGAGTTATTTATGCCCTCCGATATGAGCATAGCCGGAATGACCGAAGAGGAAATCCTGAATATTTTCTCATAATACAATCTTCGGTATTTTGGAAGTTTATTTACAAATGAAGCATTACAGAATTAACTTTGTTTTGATTGCACAGATGTAAGCATATCGTTTGCATCAGATTTTTGTTTGTATTTTTGAAAAAAAAATATTTCCATAACACTACTTCCCTTTATGGCTTCAAAAGTTAAAATTCCACACACCTACGTAATCGTTTTTTTTATTGTTGTTATTGCCGGTATCCTTACCTGGGTTATTCCGGGGGGAACTTTCGACCGTGAGACCATAGTTGTAAACGGAATTGAGCGTGAAATTGTGTCGGGCGACAGCTTTCATTACATTGGTAATTCGCCCCAGACCTGGCAGATATTTTCGGCTATTTTCGATGGTTTCGTCGACAAATCCGATATTATCGTTTTCATTTTGTTGATTGGTGGCGCTTTCTGGATCATGAACCAGACCAAGGCCATTGATATAGGAATTTACGCATTCCTGCGTTATACACGGAAACTCGAAAAGCACCGGTTCTTGCGGTTTTTCGGCATCGACAACCTGATAATAGTGCTGCTGATGCTGGTTTTCAGTGTGTTTGGTGCCGTTTTCGGCATGAGTGAGGAAACCATTGCTTTTACTATTATTTTCGTTCCACTGGCCATAAAAATGGGTTACGATTCAATTGTGGGAGTGAGCATGTGTTTTGTGGGTGCCGGGCTGGGATTTGCAGGCGCTTTACTCAATCCTTTTACCATTGGTATTGCGCAGGGATTATCGAAACTGCCTTTGTTTTCGGGGATTGAATACCGCATGTTTTGCTGGGTGGTGATTAATTTTGTCGGGATTGGATATATCGTATGGTATGCCCGTAAAATAAGGAAAAACCCCAAATCGTCGGTGGTTTATGAGGATGATGAATACTGGCGTAAACATTCAGAGCTGGATGATGAAGACGTTGAATACCACACTCCCTTATCGGCATGGCTTGTGTATGCAGCTATTGGAATTGTACTGATTATTTTCTCGGTATATTATCAGCAAACGAATCTGAAAATTGGCCTTTCGAGCATTGTTATGCCTATAGTTCCGGTTTTAACCGGTCTTTTCCTTGTTACGGGATTTTTGGCCTTAAAAAAGTCGGTTCATTTCTTTATCCTCAACCTGTTATTCTTTACTATAGGGTTCCTGATTGTGGGAGTAATGGGATACGACTGGTATGTAATGGAAATTGCCACCCTTTTCTTTGTAATGGGACTCACTTCGGGCCTGGCTTATGATTACACTTTGAACGATATCACCAAACATTTCCTCGATGGGGTGCGCGATATACTTTCGGCCGGGCTTATTGTTGGGCTGGCCGGAGGAATCATTATTATACTTCAAAACGGGCAGGTGATTGACACCATGCTTCACAGCGTATCGAGTACTATGAGTACGTGGGGAACTTATGCTTCCATAAGTATGATGTATGTGATACAAACCGGTATAAACCTAATTATGCCTTCCGGCTCGGCCAAAGCGGCTCTAACCATGCCCATTATGTCGCAGTTTTCGGACCTGATAGGCGTTTCGCGTCAGGCAACGGTAATGGCGTTCCAGTTTGGCGATGGTTTTTCGAATATGATTACTCCTACATCAGGCGTGTTGATGGGTGTGCTTGGCATTGCCAGGATTCCATACGACAAATGGCTGCGCTGGGTGTGGCCCTTTATGATCATTCTGATTACAATTGGATTCCTGTTGCTTATTCCTACAGTAACCATGAAACTGAATGGGTTCTGAGTTTTAAATTCAGCTATTTTCGGGTACATCCATCGCACTTTAGGAGTTGTTACTTCATAATTCATTAATTTTGCAGCCTTTTACGCACCCGTATCAGGTGTAGTAAGCAAATCATTCATTTACATTTCAACGAACTTTCGTGGTTCAACCCATAATTATGCAAACAGTAGTAAGCGGAATCAGGCCTACGGGCAACCTTCATCTCGGGAATTATTTCGGAGCCATGCAAAATTTTGTAAAAATGCAGGAAACCGATAATTGCTATTTCTTTATTGCGGATTATCACTCCCTTACCACGCATCCCACACCTGCCGATCTTCATGGCAATGTAAAACAGGTTCTGGTCGAATACCTTGCCTGCGGACTCGATCCCGAAAAAGCAACTTTGTACCTGCAAAGCGATTTACCTGAAACAGCCGAGTTGTATTTGTTTCTTAATATGAATGCCTACATGGGCGAACTCGAGCGCTGCACTTCTTTTAAGGACAAAGCCCGCACCCAGCCCGATAACGTGAATGCCGGCCTGCTTACCTATCCCACGCTTATGGCGGCCGATATTATTCTGCATAAAGCGCATAAAGTTCCGGTAGGAAAGGACCAGGAACAGCACCTCGAAATGACCCGTACATTTGCCAACCGCTTTAACCGCATGTATAATGTGGACTATTTCCCCGAACCTGTTGCCTATAACTTTGGCGAAACGCTGATAAAAATTCCCGGGCTCGATGGCGGCGCCAAAATGGGTAAAAGCGAGGGCGAAGGCAATGCGCTTTTCCTTTTCGATGCTCCCGAGGTGATCCGTAAAAAAGTGATGAAAGCTGTTACCGACAGCGGTCCGACTGAGCCTAACCAACCCAAGCCTCAGGCTATCGAAAATTTATTCGGCCTTATGAAAGCCTTGTCAGAACCAGAAACCATACAGTTTTTCGAAGATCAGTATAATGCCTGTACCGTTCGCTATGGCGATATGAAAAAACAACTTGCCGAAGATGTGATTAAATTTACATCTCCTTTCCGTGAGCGTATACTTGAGTTACTGGGCGATGATGATTACCTTCGAAAGGTTGCAAAAATCGGTCGTGATAAAGCACGCAGCAGTGCTACAAATACAATAAAAGAGGTGAGGGAGATTATTGGGTTTAAGAGTTTTTAATGGCATAAGTCTATATCTGCAATTTACGGGTACAATTTAATAAAAACAGATTAAAAGTTGAGTTTCCCGCTTTTGTTCGCCATATTTGCACAACAGAATAGCTAGGAACCAGATTAAAACCTGACACAATGATCAGATATCTGTTTATCATATTGGTTGGAATTATGCATCTCAACTCAGGTGCTCAAATCAGGATAGAGGATTCAAATATTAATTCAAAAGACACTCTTAAATCATTTTTTACCCGAAAAAATCCTCCCTATCTATATAATACTCAACTAAAACACTGTAAAACCAGTATTTGGAATAAAATGCTGAGGGGAACTTTGTATGTGGCCGGGTACAATATTTCAATGGGATCATATTTGCTCATAGCGCCTGAACATATCAGCAATTGGAGTAAAAAAGATAAATTCAAGATAGAATCGATTGCAACACAATACAGGAAATCGTTTACCTTACCTCCCGTTATTGACAATGATCTATGGGTGGTTAATTACGTTGGGCACCCATACCAAGGCAGCTATTATTACAATTCGATCCGGTCACAGAATGCCAGCGTAACACAATCAGCCTTGTTTTGCATCGGGCAATCATTTCTTTGGGAGTATGGTTGGGAAGCAGGAATGGAGCAACCAAGCATTCAGGATATTATTTCAACCCCATTGGCAGGAATATTGGTTGGCGAACTATGCCATGTTGCAACCATTAAAATGAGTATTGACGGATTTCGTTGGTATGAAGTTGTGTTGGTTTGCCTTATTAATCCGGCATATGCCATCAATAATGGTTTTAAAACGAAAAGAAAATTGAGCACGGGTTATTAGAAAAGAATATTTTTTCTGAGCTCTGTTTTGCAATATCCTGGTTTTTATTTTTGTAAATCTACCTTCAAATTGCCCATCCTATTAAACCTAAAACACCTAAGGGTCAATATCCTCATTGATTGTATCTTTGCCACCTCAATACTCATAAATGCGCTCATTCGATATTAAACCCGAAAAGGTGGTCCTTAAAGTGATTACTTCCAGGCAAATCAAGCTATCGAAACCTTCCTGTTTTGCAAAATGAGTCGTGGATTATTTAAGTTAACACTACAAGTTGAGCTTATTACACAAAATGCGTAACGCATTTTGCGTAATCGCTGCTCAATATGGCTATTCTAAAGATTCGTACCTTTGCCCCCTCAATACCCATAAATGCTCCCATTCGATATTAAACCCGAAAAGGCTGTCCTTATAGGACTGGTAACTTCAAAACAAACCGAGTTAACTGTTCACGATTACCTCGACGAACTGGAATTCCTGCTCGAAACAGCAGGTGCTATTCCTGATAAACGCTTTGTGCAAAAACTTCCCAAACCCGAACCCCGCACCTTTGTTGGCGCCGGTAAACTGCAGGAAATTGCTGAGTATGTAAAAGCTGCCGGCATTGATGTTGTTGTGTTCGACGATGAACTCAGCACATCACAAACCCGGAATATCGAAAAAGAACTGGGATGCCGTGTGCTGGACAGGCCATTACTCATTCTCGATATATTTGCCAAGCGCGCACGTACCACCACGGCCCGCACACAGGTTGAACTTGCTCAATACCAGTACCTGCTTCCGCGGCTTACACATATGTGGACTCACCTCGAGAAACAGCGCGGAGGTATTGGTATGCGCGGCCCCGGTGAAAAGGAAATTGAAACCGACCGCCGTATTATCCGCGATAAAATCATTGATCTTAAAGAGAAACTGAAGGATATCGACAAGCAGAAAGTAACCCAACGAAAAAACCGCGATGAAATGATCAGGGTTTCCCTGGTCGGATATACCAATGCAGGTAAAAGCACGACTATGAATTTATTGAGTAAAAGCGATGTTTTTGCCGAAAACAAACTCTTTGCCACACTCGATACCACGGTGCGCAAAGTTGTGATCGAAAACCTTCCTTTCCTTTTGACTGATACCGTAGGGTTTATACGTAAACTGCCCCACAACCTGGTGGAATCATTTAAATCGACACTCGACGAGGTGCGCGAAGCCGATCTGCTGTTGCATATTGTTGATATTTCGCATGGATCATTCGAGGAACAGGTGGAAATTGCAACACAAACCTTAGCCGAAATTGGCTGTGCCGACAAGCCTTCGATTATGGTTTTCAATAAAATTGATGCCTATTCGCATGTTGAAAAAGACCCTATTGACCTGGCTCCTGCCACTAAAGAAAACCTGACTCTCGAAGAACTTAAAAACACCTGGATGGCAAAGGTGAATGCACCGGCAATTTTTATTTCGGCAAAACAGAAAATCAACCTGGAGGAATTCAGGAAACTGTTGTACGAAGAAGTAAAGAAACTACATGTGATCAGGTATCCGTACAATAGCTTTTTGTATTGACAGGTAAAATATGTTAAAAAGGATGAATAAAGGGTAATATATTGGAGGGGAAGTCGTTTAAAAATGCAGGTATTTTCTCTTTTAAAGGTTATTTTTGTCGGAAGACCGATCCCGATAGCTATCGGGACGGAAGCTGATCATGCTCAACATCTGATATTACCGTTTGTAAGATATAATCGGACAAAACAGTAAACATACTTTTCAGACAAAGAAATATCCTATGAAAAAACTGATTAGAATTGCTTAACTTCTGACTCCCGACTTCCAGCCCACTAAACTTTACCATAATAATATTCCCAACACCAATCTATTAACCTTGAACCCAAACCCTAAATTTCTGATTATAAGGTTTAGCTCCATCGGCGATGTTATACTTACAACGCCTTTAATAAGGTGTTTGCGGGCAAAATATCCGGGGAGCCAGATCGATTTCCTGGTAAAAAAGGAGTTTTCGGTTGTGCTTTCGCAGAATCCGCATCTCAGCAGTGTTATTACGTTCGATAAAAAAGCAGGAAAAGGAGAACTAACACGGGTTCGAAAATTGATCAGGCAAAACAACTACACACATATACTTGACATACAGCGAAATATCCGAAGTGCTTTTATTGCATTGGGCTCCGGAGCTATCGTAACAAGTTTTTCGAAAAAGCTGGTAGCACGCGACCTGCTGATACGTTTTGGCAAGAACATTTACAGGGAAATAAAACCTGTTTACCTGCGCTATTTCGAGTCGGCGAAGGCACTGGGCATTGAATACGATGGTAAAGGTACCGAAGTATTTCCACCATTATCGGAATTGCGAAAAGTGACAGAAATTCTTGAACAGAACAACTTATTTGCCGAAACACCAATACTCGTAGTAGCTCCCGGCGCACAATGGGCCAACAAGCGCTGGACCACCGAAGGCTTTGCCGCAGCCGCCGGTACTTTTTGCACTCAAACCGGCGCAACAACGGTTTTGATAGGAGGCCCCGGTGATGTTGAGATTTGCAATCGGGTGCAAACACACATGAAATCACCCGCGCTCAACCTGGCAGGCAAGCTAAGCCTGATGGGATCAGCGGCATTGCTTGGTAAAGCCTCAATGACATTGACCAACGACACCGGTATGCTGCATATGGCACAAGCCATGAAAACTCCTGTCGTAGCCGTTTACGGCCCGACAACCCGCGAACTGGGTTTCTTTCCCCTGCCCGAAAACAGTCGCGTTGCCGAAACGGATATTTCGTGCCGCCCCTGCACCCAAAAAGGACTGAATACCTGCCCTAAAAAGCATTTCCGTTGTATGAACGATGTTAATCCTAATACAGTTTCGGATCTTGCTTCGGAGTTGTATCATGCCGGCAAATCATAACAGTAATAAACTTAACCGAATAATAGTCCTATGAAAACCTTGTTAAACCTCGCTTTTGCTTTTCTTTTAATCACAATTGTAATTGTGCAAAGCGGATGTAAAAAAGAAACCAATACCGAATATCCCGATGTTACGGCTACTGCCGATACCGTATATGGAACGTTAAAATACAAACAAACCAATGGCACCACAACTACTGTTACTGCCTGGCCTTTCGGGACAGCTACTTTTAATGCAGTTATCGGCCTCAACGATATTCTGGCTACCGCCACAGTAAATGATGATGGAACCTTTATGCTGGTATTGCCGGCAAAAGTTTCCGGAATTTACCTGAGCAGTCTTACCGAGACTGCCAGCAGGTTGCATGGTACTGTTGAAGCAACTCCCGAAACCATTCGTTTTCTAGAGGCAATTCAGTACAAGGTAAAGTATACTGATAATGGCAATCCCGTCGAAAAAATGGTGAATTTATATACCCTTAACGCTGATTTATCAATTATGAAATCCTATTTTTTCAATTTCTACGATTCCGAGGGTACTTTACAGGGCACAGCCAGTAGTGGTAGTATCTTCAACTGGTCATTTACCAAAGGCTGGGGCAAAACAGAGTCGTTTATAATAAGCAGTACTTCCGATGCCTTTAATTCGAAATCGGTAAGTTCTGTTCCTGCTGATGCAGTATGGCTGAACTGGTAGTGGCATATTAATATTTGTATGGATGTGTTTAGCGGCATTAACTGTTGGTTTATTTTTATAAGCGATTAAGGTGTAGAATCCCACGTATTGGTCTCCCGCTAAATACTTATCCAAAATATTTTTCCTCCCCTATACTAATAACAGCCGTATTTTTGCGTTATTATCTATAAAACCACTTTACCTGATTATGCAAAATAAAACCCTCAAGGCTTTATTGATCTGGATTATAAGCATTGTTGCGTTTGTTTTTATATTGCTTTTCGTCGCCCAGCGCCTGCTTGGGCCAGAAGTTAAAAAATTGTTTATCAGCGAAATAAACAAATCCCTTACGGCCGAAGTTCAGCTGGATGATGTACAACTCAGCCTGATCAAAGATTTTCCATCTGCCTCCGTGAGCTTTACCGGAGTTCGGATGAAAGAGGCTACCAGAGTGCCATCAAAGGACTTCCTGTTTATTGCCGGAACAGTTTCGCTGCAGTTTAATATCTGGGATTTATTGAATAAGAAATACAGCATTAAATCCATCAGGATTGCTGATGTTGAAATTGGCCCGCATGTTTATGCCGATGGCAGCGATAATTTCCATTTCTGGAAACAATCGGGCAGCAGCGCGAACGAGAATTTTAACTTCGAACTGCAACGAATTATTGTTCAAAATCTGCATGTGAAATATATTAATGATGCAACGCTTACCATAGCCGACGCGCACCTGCCGGGATTTATTGCCAATGGCAATTTCAGCAACACCAAATATACCCTCGACCTTGCCGGGAAAGTACTGCTAAATGAATTTAAATCGCAGGGTGTCAGCTATATATCGGGGCGTGAGTTCAACCTGGGTTTTTCGCTCGAAGCCGATAACAATACCGGGCTCTATACCATTTCGAAAGGCGCAGTCGAAACCGGGAAACTTACACTCAAAGCTGCCGGAGGAATAATTTACAGCGAAAAACAGAAACAGTTAACCCTCGATGTTTCCGCCACGGGTTCAACGCTGGAGGAAATGCTTTCGCTCATACCAGCAAAGTACACTAAAAACTTCGATCGTTACAAATTTGAGGGTAAAGGCGATATAACATCAAAAATTACAGGCGTTTTTGGTGGCAACCGAACGCCGGCCGTTAATGTTCGTCTCGACCTTAAAAACGGAAATATCACCGAACGAAAATCGGGAATTTCCCTGGGCAATGTTTCGGCTTTGGCTGCTTATAACGTGCAACAGGATGGTAAAAACGAATCGCTTTCGATCAGCAACCTGAAAGCTAGGCTGGGCGATGGTTTTATAAGCGGATCGCTTCATATGCAAGGCTTTGCATCACCAGCCATACAATGCAACCTCAACGCGGGAATAAACCTGGGCGAGCTTCAGCAATTTCTTAAATACGAGGGTTTTACATCAGTAAGCGGCTGGATAAAGCTAAATGCAGCTTTCGATGGCAAAATTGCGGATATCAACAATCCGGTTTCCGCTGATTTTATTAACAGCAATTTAACCGGTAACGGGAGTATTCAGCAGGCTGACATCGGACTAAAGAAATACAATCTGCCTGTTAAAAGTTTAAACTCAACCTTTGAGTTCAACGGGAATAACCTGCAGTTACAACAACTTTCATTTCAGCTTGGTAAAAGCGACTTCAAACTCAACGGTACGCTTGGGAATATTTTGCCCTGGATTTTTGTCGAAAATGCCGGCATATCCATAACCGGTTCGCTTGCTTCGCAGCGCTTCGACTGGGACGAGTTATCCGATGCTCAGCAGGGGGCCGGCGGTGATTACCAATTTCGTTTACCCGGTAACATCAGTATTAACAACCTGCAGTTGCAAAGCAATAATTTCACCTTTGGCAAGTTCAGTGCAAGCGGCCTTACAGCTGTGGCACAATTGAGGAACAAGGTGCTTTCGGTGGCTGATATTGCCATGCTCACCAGCCAGGGGAAAGTTACCGGCCAGGCTAATATCAATGCAAGGGCTGAGAAATATTCGCTGCTGCAGGCTAAGGCTCACCTCGAAAAAGTTAATGTAAAAACTCTGTTTACACAGTTTGGTAATTTCGGGCAGAACGATTTGAAAGACGAAAACCTGGAAGGATTTGTTACCGCTGATGTGATTTTTGCCGGCACCATGCAAAGTAACCTGGAAATTGATCTCACCTCCATTAAAGCACACGCTGACATAGTGATTGAGAACGGAAGGCTGGTAAATTACAATCCTATGCAAAGCCTCTCTTCATTTCTAAAAGTTGAAGACCTGGCCGATATACGTTTTGCAACCCTGAAAAACCAGATTGATATTGCCAACGAAGTAATTTATATCCCGTCAATGGAAATAAAATCGAGTGCCCTCGATCTGCAACTGATGGGGACACATACTTTCGGAAACGAAATTGACTACCATTTTACCTTAGCGCTCGCCGACCTGGTTGCTTCCAAATTTAAAAAAAGAAATAAAGGCTACGATAACCAGGCTGAATTCGGCCCTGTAGAGGACGATAATCGTGGCCGCACCAAAATATTTGTATCGCTGACAGGTACGGTTGAAAATCCAATTGTAAAATACGACCGCAAAGCCATGCGCGAAAAAATAGCAACCGACCTCAAAGCTCAGAAAGTTGAATTGAAACAGGTTTTTAAACAGGAATTTAACCGGATGCAGGGCGATACAGTGAAAAAAGCACAGCAACTGAAAGAAAAGGATATTATTAAACAACAGGAGCAGGGTAAGTTTGTGATTGAATGGGACGATGATAAGAAGGTTGAGTAGGGTTGAGGTGACGAGAAGAGGGGGTGAATGAGTGAATGAGTTGAATGTGAGAATGAGTGAATGGAGATGGGGAGAGAGGGAGATGGGAGAAGGGAGAGGGGCGATGGAGAATGAGGAATGATTGAATGTGAGGAATGATGAATGTGAGATGGGGAGAGAGGGGCGATGAGAGAATGAGTGAATGATTGAATGTGAGAATGAGTGAATGTGAGATGGGGAGAGAGGGAGATGGGCGAAGGGAGATGGGGCGATGAGAGAATGAGTGAATGAGAGAATGAGAGAATGAGAGAATGGGTCCTTAGGGGGAGTACAAGAAATTCATTTTCCGGCTCTGTAAAGTAATGTTGTATATTTATTGGCTAAAATCGCAGTAAGGAATTGAGTAAATATCTGCCAGTTAAATAATTAGTGGGCTGCCATAGTTTTAAGAATCATATTAAATGAAAAAACCTTTTTCTATCCGCTACAATATTTATGACCGTAAAAGGTACTGGAAGGTGCTGCTGCTGCTTTCGGCCATTTTTATTATTGGGTTTTCGCTTTGGTATTCGAATGTGCTGGTAAAGAAAATTGCCCGCGACGAACGCCAGAAAATTCATACCTGGGCCAATGCCATACAAATCCGTGTAAGCCTGGTAAATTCAACACAAAAATTCTTTAATCAGATAAAGGACGAAGAGCGTAAAAAAGTTGAATTATGGGCCGAGGCTGTAAAACGGTTTACTTTCGCAAAACCCAATGAGGATCCTGGGTTTTACATGATGATCATTCAGAATAACACCTCTATTCCTGTAATACTAACCGATGGCAAAGGCCGGATCACTTCAACCCGTAACACCGTTTTTAGCTCCGATACAATTATCGGTATGGAAGGTTACCTGAAAAAAGAATTTTCGACGTATCCACCCATTGAAATACCTTATTATAAAAATGAGGTCAACTATATATATTACAATGACTCAAAGGTGTTTACCGAGGTGCAGGTGGTAATTAACAACCTGGTAAATTCGTTTTTCAGTGAGGTGGTAAATAACTCGGCATCGGTTCCGGTGTTGGTTACTGACAGTACACGCACACAGGCTTTGCAGTCAGGGCAAATTGATACCGCCCTTATTCACGATCCGGTTTACCTTCAAAAACTCATACGCGAAATGAGTGCCGAAAATGAACCTATCGAAATTAATATTGCTGGCCAGGGTAAAAGGCTGATATTTTACAAGGACTCCTATGTGCTCACCCAGTTACGCTATTTCCCGTATATACAGTTAGTCATAATCAGTATATTTTTATTTGTGGCTTATTTGCTGTTCAGCACAGCCCGTCGAAGTGAGCAAAACCAGGTGTGGGCAGGGCTTGCCAAAGAAACGGCTCACCAGCTCGGCACACCGCTTTCGTCGATGATGGCATGGGTCGATTACCTCGAAGCCAAAGATGTGGATAGCGAAACCATCGACGAATTACGTAAAGATGTAAACCGCCTGAGTACCATTACCGACCGTTTCTCAAAAATCGGGTCAACACCCTTGCTGGTTGCCGAAAATGTGGTTTCCGTAATTTATACCTCGGTATCGTATCTGAAAACGCGCACATCCCAGAAAATATCGTATTCCATCAATGTTCCACCCGAACAATCGGTACTTGCACCCTTAAACCTTCAGCTTTTCGAATGGGTTATCGAAAACCTGGTGAAAAATGCCGTGGATGCCATGACACGACAGGGCTCAATAACAATTGACATCCTTGAGGAAGACCATGTGGTAAACATTGATATTGCCGATACCGGTAAAGGCATACCGCGAAACATGTTCCGTACCATTTTTAACCCGGGATATACCAGCAAGCAGCGTGGCTGGGGCCTTGGCCTGTCGCTTTCGAAACGGATTATCAACGAGTATCACCGTGGTAAAATTTTTGTAAAAAGCTCTACGCTTGGCAAAGGGACTACTTTCAGGATTGTACTTAAAAAACAAGTGTAGATTAGTTACTGGTTTGTTTATTTAATGTCGAAAGGTAACATACGCTTATTAACCCTCGGCAACCGTCTTATGATCATCAGCGCAAATCTCTCCTGCTCTTTTTTCGAAGAATCATTAACATCAATTAGTTCACACTCCCTCAATGGCCGGAATTTATATTCATATCCCTTTTTGCAGGCATAAATGCAATTACTGTAATTTTTACTCCTTAGCCAGCACAAAGCATATGGATCGCATAGCGCAGGCAATATGCAGCGAATTGCAACAGCGGAAAAGCTACCTCGGCGATAAAAGAGTGGATACTATTTATTTTGGCGGAGGCACGCCTTCCATCCTTAAAATTTCGGATATTGAAAGCATAATAAATACAGTACAAGGTGATTTTCAGGTCGATGAGCGGGCCGAAATAACCCTCGAAGCCAATCCCGATGACCTGGCACCTGAAAAGTTAACTGCTTTGAGAAAAGCAGGCATCAACCGGTTGAGTATAGGGATACAATCCTTCAGGCAGGAAGACCTTGATTTTTTGAGCCGCACCCATACAGCTGAGCAGGTTACAAAATGTATTACCGATGCCAAGCAAGCCGGCTTCCAGAATCTCAGCATCGACCTTATTTACGGCATCCCCACACTCACCGACGAGGGATGGGAGCAAAACCTGGATCATGCTTTTGCCTTCGGAATTCAGCATATATCAGCCTATTCGCTTACCGTTGAGGATAAAACCCCGCTCGAAGTGATGATCCGTAAAGGAAAAATGAAAGCTGTGGATGAAAACCTGGCTCTTTCGCATTATCATATCCTCACACAGATGATGGCCCGGCAGGGTTACGAACATTACGAAATATCCAATTTCTGTATGCCCGGAGCATATTCCCTGCATAATACTGCCTATTGGCAGGGAGAGCACTACCTTGGGGCAGGACCATCGGCACACTCGTATAATGGCGATTCGCGGCAGTGGAATGTTGCGAACCTCGGCAAATACATCGAAACTGTAGCTTTGGGAAATGTTGATTCGGAGCTTGAAATATTAAGCCAGGTAATGCAACTGAATGAATATATTATGACCTCACTGCGCACAATGTGGGGCTGCGACCTGCTGGAAGTAAAACGCAGGTTTGGTAACGGAAATGCTGAAAAACTTCTGAGTCATGCACTGCCGTTTATTCAATCGGAGCAAATGATTTATCACAAAGGGAAACTAATGCTTACTGCTGCCGGAAGACTATTTACTGACGGTATATCATCTTCATTATTTTCTGATTCAGAGCAAGATATCAGTTAATGTCGTTTTCGGCATCCTTATCTCCATTTTATAATCAGCCATATCCAGGGTAAAAGTATATTCATTCGGATTTAACATTTTCCCTTCCCAAATACATTTTCCGAATCATTTTTCAATATCCCTTTTTCAAGGGATGCGGGGGCATACTGTTGTATTGACATTTGTAACATATTAATAGCTCAGTTTATTTCTGGATTTAGAAAGACTTTCAAAAATCCTTAACCACTCACAAACCTAAAATCAGAGTATTATGAAAACAAGAGTACTTTTTTTATTCATGTTGCTTGCTTTTAACTCAGTAATGTGGGCTCAGAATTTCCCCCGGCAGGTAATAGCAACTGCCGGAAATACTTCCCAGGCGGGGAATATTTCATTATCGTGGACTGTTGGCCAGCCCGGACCAGTACAAAACACCACACCATCAGGGTTTTACCTCACACAGGGATTTCAGCAGGGCGATGAGTGGTGGGTATCAGTTAACGAAACTATTTTGAACCTTACCTCAATGGATTTGTATCCAAACCCATCGGGTGGATTGATACATCTCAAAGGGACTCTACCCTCGGGAGGTATATGCTTTTGCCAGTTATTCGACAATAACGGGAAACTGGTATTCAGCGACTCATTTAATGCAGGTATTACCGGTGAAGTATATACTGATCTTGATTTTTCATTTCTAGCTACCGGCTCTTATTATCTAAGGCTCACTGGTGGCGATGGTACCAGCAAATACATCTGTTCAAAAAAAATATCGATCATTCATTAAAATTAACCCCGAAACATAAAAAACATGAAGACATTTTACAAAACTCTCGCCCTGTTGCTTTGCATCATCTCGATGCCACAACTTTATGCACAGGTACCACAGAAAATGAACTACCAGGCTGTTGCCCGCGATGAAACCGGCAACCCGATCAGCAACCGTACAATCGGCCTTAAATTTACCATTCGCGAAACCACTGCTACAGGCCCCGACCTGTTTGCTGAAACCAATACTGCCGTTACTAACGGTATGGGTACTTTTAATGTCGAAATAGGCGGTGGAACTGCCATTCTTAGTTCCTTTAGCAGCATTCCATGGAGTAATGGGCCGAAGTTTCTCAATATAAAAATGGATCCCAACGGAGGAACTGCTTATGTTGATATGGGCAGCTACCAGCTACTCAGCACAGCGTATGCACAATATGCCAAAGATGTTCTCAACAACGACGATGCCGATGCAAACCCGTTAAATGAATTACAGACCTTATCCATTTCGGGTACTGATTTGAGTATCAGCAGTGGAAATACAGTATCCCTGCCTGCAGGACCTGCCGGCCCGGTAGGTCCTCCGGGTCCTCAAGGTGCAACTGGTCCTCAAGGTGCAACCGGTCCTCAAGGCGCAGTCGGCCTGCAAGGCCCGACGGGTCCACAAGGCCCTCCTGGTGTCGGAAACCTGAGCGGTACGGTGAATAAGGTTGTGAAATTTACATCTGCAACTGCAGGCAGCGATTCGCAAATCAGCGATAACGGAACCAATGTTAATGTTGGCTTTGCTACCCCGCCTAGCCTTGGTGCTTACAAATTTGCCACCAACGGAGCTATAAACATAGTAGATGGTCAACTTGCTATTTATAATTCACCCAACCTATATCAGGGGTACCTTTACAGTCCTTCTTCCGGCTCTTTGCAGCTTGGCCTTGCTATGGGTAGTCCCGGAACTATTTCCTTTTTTAATTCAAGCCAGGCCATGACTATTTATAATACAGGTAAAATAGCCATTGGTCCACTTATACCGGGTGCCTCAAAACTTGAAATTCAGGGTAACAGCTTATATGGAGCTTCCCTTGGATTAAAAAATACAACTGCCGGAACTGGCATCGAATGGAGCATCTCTTCGCAGGATAACGGTAATTTGTATTTCACCAAAGTATCCGGTTCAACACTCACAAATGTAGCATTTGCCCCAAATGGAAGCGTTGGTATTGGTGATTTAACTCCCGATGCCACCCTCGATGTTGAAGGTACAGTTATGATTGGTGCTGGCGGAACTGCCTTCTCGGAAATTAAGGAAATGACTGGTACCACAGGAGGAGCATCCTCAACGTATGCTACTTTGAGTCTTCCATCGGGATATACTTCATCCAATTCCCGGGTATTAGCAGTTGAGATAAATGCTTCAGGCGGAGGTTGGGTTGGACTTGGTTTTAATAATAATAACACATCCAACGTTCCTGTTTCCTACAACATGGATTCAGCTTCAACAATAACGGTTTTTTACCCCAACCAGGCCAATTTCCAAACAAAGCCAGTACGAATTTTACTGCTTAAAATGTAGAAACATATAATTGTGCTGTGATTCAGGAACGAAGCTGTTGCAATGCCTGTAGAGCCTTTTTATTCAATTTTCCCAAATAATTGTACCAAGCCGAGTTTATCGACGGAGAATAAAATAATCGGGTAAAATTTTTACACTAAATACAGCAAATTTCATCTGCGTAATAAAATGTAATTGATACTACCAGGGCGACAGTTTTCTGTCGCCTTTTTTCATTACTTCAACTCCACAATCATACCCACCGGCTGATGATCCGAAAACTCAAAATTTGTTTGCAGGGTATTGGCAGTAAGCAGGCTGATATTAGGTGAAAGCACAAAAAAGTCGATGATGGTAGTGGGTGATTTGCCTTTGGTATAAGGCTTGTCCACATCGCGGTTGGTCGGGTATTTGGGATCGAAAGCCCAACTAAAACCTTCGGGCAGAAAATCAACAGGAATTCCCGGCGAGATGGATTTAACCAGGTTTCCGTCTTTAATACTTTCCGGGCTGAATGAGAGTGGGTTCTGGTTCCAGTCGCCGCCGGCAATTACATAATTGCCTTTTTTATACTCTTGCAAAATCACATCTTTGAGCAGGTCAAGTTCTTTGGACCTCATATCCACAGCATCATCATACGCCGAGTTATGGGTGTTAATTATAACCAGCTGCTTGCCATTGCTCACGTTGTAGCGCGACAGCACAAAACAGCGGTCGATCATAAAAAGCCGTTTTGGCCAACTATAAGCCGAAGGGAAGGCGTAACGGCTTGCTTCAACAGCTTGAAAGCGGCTTAAGGTGAGAATACCACCTTTTACTTTTCCCATGGGCGATCGCACAGGCAAGGGGACAAACGGAACTTTGTAGTTCAGTGCGAAAAATGCGGAATAATCCTTAAAAGTGGCTTTAAAACGCTCCACCTGGTTATCGAGGTAAGTCCGTTCCGATTGTTTATCAACTTCCTGCAGCAAAATGAAATCCAGCTTGTTGAGGGTTGTTAACTGGTAAAAAATACCGTCGCGACAACGCTCATAATAATCTTTATCGGGCCTTACCATTTTGCCCTCTTCGTAAAAGAAGTCCATATTCTTCCCCAAACCGCAGTAGCCTATATTCCAGGTATAAAGCTCCAGGCGGCCGGCCGGGATGGTATCAGGTAATGATGTGTCAGCCATAATAATAGTTTCTTTTGCGGCAGGTTTATAATCGGTGAAGCTTGCATAAATCAAAAACACGGTCAAGCATAACAATGCAATGCTACTAACTGATATAATTGCAATCAGCAAATACTTCAATATATTCCGTATCGTCCTCGGCATCAGTGGTATTCGTGCTTGGTGGGTTTTGTATTCGGGTTTTAATACCAACGAATTTAGAAATTATTTCTAATTTAGCCCTGAATAAAATGTAATTTGCAACCGCTATGCCGATACTCGGATCAATTATTAAAAGCGCAATTGAGTTCAGAAGTAAATTCCCGATTGAAACCCTGAAGACCCAGGATGCCTTTAAGGTGCAGCTTCAAACACTGAAAAAGCTGCTGCGCCAGGCCCAGCTTACTTCATTCGGCGAAGAGTATGGTTTTCAGGATATGCTCAGGCAGAAAAACCCTCTTAACCTTTTCCAGGAAAGAGTGCCTTTGTTCGATTACGACAGCATGCACCGGCAGTGGTGGTATCGCACCTTAAATGGCGAAGCTTATGTCAGCTGGCCGGGACAGGTAAAATATTTTGCACTCAGTTCGGGCACATCAGGCGCTTCGAGTAAATACCTGCCCATTACGCAGGATATGCTGAGCGCGATACAAAAAACCAGTACACGGCAAATATGGTCGCTGGCTAAATACGATTTCCCACGCGACTTTTATTCAAAAGGCATTTTGATGTTGGGCGGCAGCACGCAGCTTCAGTTTAACGGAACCTATTACGAGGGCGATCTTTCAGGTATCACAACAGGAAATATTCCGTTCTGGTTTCAGCATTTTTATAAACCGGGCAACCGTATATCGAAAGAAACCAACTGGAGTACCAAACTCGACGAAATTGTTAAAAAAGCGCCTCAATGGGATATAGGCGTAATATGCGGTGTGCCGGCATGGTTACAGATACTGCTCGAAAAAATTATTTCAACCTACAACCTGAATACCATTCACGATATGTGGCCGAACCTGAATATTTATGTGCATGGTGGCGTTTCGTTTGCACCTTATCTCAAAGGTTTCGAGAAATTACTCGCCCATCCGCTCACATATATGGAAACCTACCTTGGCCTCGGAAGGATTTATAGCATTTCAGAGCCGACCCAATACCAATGCCATGCAATTGGTACTCGACAATGGTATTTTCTATGAATTTGTTCCTTTTAACAATTCAAATTTCGACGATGACGGCAACCTGAAACCTGATGCCGCTGTGCTTAACATCAGCGAAATTGAAGAAGAAAAAGAATACGGATTGTTGATTTCGACCTGCGCGGGAGCATGGCGTTACCTTATCGGAGATACGGTTAAGTTTAAATCGAAAGCTTTGAGCGAAATTGTAATTACGGGCCGCACCAAGCAATTTCTGAGCCTTTGCGGCGAGCATATTTCGCAGGATAACCTGAACCATGCCGTCGAAATGCTTTCGCAGAAGCTAAACATAACCGTTCGCGAATTCACTGTTGCCGGTGTTAAACACGATAAAGGAATGTTTGCACACAAATGGTTCCTGGGATGCGATTCGCCACTCGATGCCGCTACAGCAGCTCATATACTCGACGAAAACCTTAAAATACTGAACGACGATTACCGCACCGAGCGCCTGCACGCCATACGCGATGTTTCGGCTGATGTTATGGAACCGGCAGTGTTTTACGAATGGATGAAACTGAATGGGAAAGAAGGCGGTCAGCATAAGTTCCCCAGGGTTTTGAAAAACGAAAAACTCGATAGCTGGATCGATTTCCTTGACAACAGAAAAAAGTAAACCCGCACATAATTATATCCCCCAATCACCGTTAACTCATAACCCTCAACACCCCCATTCACCCATTCACCACATTCTCACAATCACTCATTCTCACATTCACTCATTCACTCATTCACCCATTCACTCATTCACTCATTCAACCCTCATCCCCTCATCCTCTCACCCCCTCTTCCTTTCTCCCACTCGTCCCCCGTCCCTCGCCCCCTAAAAACCCAACCCCCAAATGCATCCCCTTATTCAAGGCGCCATACTCGGATTAACATTGTCAGCTCTCATCGGGCCAGCTATGTTTTCGTTGCTGCAAACCAGCATACACCGGGGTATGAAGTCGGGAATTTTCCTGGCGGTCGGAATTTTCCTGAGCGATGTGAGTGTAGTATATCTTGCGTTCCTGGGTGCACTCCAGCTTATTAACCAAAAGAACAATTACATGATCGCCGGTATCATCGGAGGATTGATATTGATAGGTTTCGGCATTTACACTTTTTATCATAAAATTCACATCGACGAAAATAACAAAGCCATTCAAATCCGCGTTGCAGGGCCTCTGACATACATATTAAAGGGATATTTCCTTAATATTATGAATCCTTTTGTATGGTTTTTCTGGATATCGGCCATGGTTGGGGTAAGCTCAACTTATGGCGACGACAAAAATGGAATTATAGTGTTTTTTATAGGAACATTGGCAACTGTGCTTAGCTCTGATATATTAAAAGTTTTTATTGCGCATAAAATTAAGGCAAAGCTTAAGGTAAATATACTGGTACGGGTAAATCACCTGGTTGGGTTGTTGCTAATAGGTTTTGGGATATTTCTGATAGTACGGGTTATAATACATTTTTAAAGATTATATTTCCAGCTATTCAACGAAAGCTTATCACAAGGCGTTTGCAGAATAACTCCTTTTCAAATCGTACTTTATTTCTTCAAAAAGTTACTGGTGTCGATAACAAAAATATAATCATGCTATTCAACCGGGTTGCGGCGCAAACTGGTTTGAAGATCGAAATCACGGATTTCATATGTCCAGAATGCGGCATCTTTATACAGGTTTTTGGTGTATCCGATAACAGTAGCAGGCGAAAATCTCAATTCTGCTTCACTCCCGGTTAAAGATTTGAAATGGATGCTGTCAAATACCTGATTGGCCAGATCAGTAGGCTGTAAAGTATATATTGCCGGAAATAAATAACTCCTGTTCCGATAGTGGAGTAATTTCAAACGTTGTATTTCTATACCCAGTGCCTAAATCGGAGAATTTATAAAAATGTCCATCCATATACTTAGCTTTCGGGAACAGTGTCATAGTAGGGTTATTACCAATTTCATTCTTAACCAGGATTCTCATCTGTTAGCTTGATTCCTCTTTACAGGAATATGAAAGAGAAACGATTAAAAGGAATAAAAGAAATTGTTTCATAGCGGGATATTTTAGGCTTTTGTAGATTGTGTCAAGCTTTTTCTTCTCCGTAATTCAATTTCTGAAATACTTTGAATTTAATCCAAAATAATATTAGTGTCTTCTTCTGGTATATTTTGTTTTACTTCTTCATTTATTCAGTTTGTTTATCATTTCAATAGCAGTAGTGTCCATTTTAGAAAAAGCGAACCACTTTTTGCCCAGGTCCTTTAGCGATGCTCCAAAATGATAAATTGTTTTATTGTCAATAATCAAAAACCGGTCGTGAGATTTGTTAAATTTCCGTATTTCAACAGGCGGATATTGTGCATTGAATTTTTTAATGTCCAGCTCCAAAGCATTAGATATTGAATTGGTATATATTTTTAAAAGGACATTTTTCTTTCTTTTGCTAAACATTTGTAAAACGGTATCATCCACATAGTTGTCGATAAGAATTATTGAGCTTTTAGCAGTTTTAATTAAATCAATCACAAATACATAAGCATCGAACACTTGCCCGTCGTAAAACACGCCCTGTACAGGAGTGGCATTCTTGCTTTCAATAGCTTTTAAAATATGCTCTATTTGTTTGCCTGTTTCGAGTTGTTTCAGCTCAACGCGTTCGAGTCTTTGAAATACTGATGCATTCTCTAACAGAAACTTACGCATGGAAACAAAGGCTCGCATAATAGCCACATGAATCATTGCTGCTGTTTCGCTTTTCAATATGCCGGAAAGACCGGCTACACCTTGTTCGGTGAAGACATAGGGCAGATATTTACGGTGTTTTCCACGATTATTCTCTAAGATCACATTTTGTGATGTTAAACTTGATATCTCGTTTTGTGATTTCAAGTTTCCCCATTCTGTCTGTGTTAACTGAAACATAAAATCCTCAGGAAATCTATCACTATTTCTTTTAACAGCCTGGTTTAAAACTCTTGTTTCAACCTGGTAAATTTCAGCCAGATCGCTATCGAGCATTACATGTTTACCACGTATGGTATATATCTTATTTTGAATACTATCAACTTCGCTTAAATCAGCCATAGTTTAAAAAGTATCTATTCCAATTTCTTAAAAGCACTAAGCGATTTTCTTGTTTGCAATATAAACATGAGTATCGGATGAAGCACCAACAATCGATTTTACTTTATCCTGTCCTTCAGTGATTCTAAATTCATAAATTCCGCAATCTGAATTTTTTCCTTCAAAACATTCATTTATATAAAGGGAGGATCTTCTAACATGTGGTTTTATCGCATATAAAAGTGCAATAATCCCTATATCTCCTCATTAAACCTTATATCCTTAATATTAAGCTGTATATTTTTTGCCCCGTTCCATTCGTTTTCCTCGATATGGTAGCAGATATTCATGCTATGGCCTTTTTGAATATAATTGAATTTATCGCCCTGCTGAAAAGCAATTCCCGAATAGGGTGCACTGCGCACGGATTGCTGAAATACACTAAGCTTAACGTGGTTTTTACCAACAATCCGGGCATGTCCGGTATCAACTGTATCGTAGGTCATAAACACAGGCGACATATTGCCGGGCCCGTAGGGTGCAAACTGTTTTAAAATACGGAAGAATTTCGGTGTTATCTGGTTCAGGTTAAGCTCCAGGTCAACTTCCACTTCGGGTATCAGCATCTCATCTGTAATACTGGCCGAAACAATGGAGTTGAACCTGTCCCTGAAAAGCTTCAGGTTCTCGGGTTTCATCGATAAACCTGCCGCATACATATGGCCGCCGAAATGCTCGAGCAGATCGCTGCATGCATCAATGGCATCGTACACATCGAAATCCTTAACCGATCGTGCCGAGCCTGTAATCAAACCATTCGATTGCGTAAGCACTACCGTTGGTCGGTAATACGATTCGGTAAGCCTCGAAGCAACAATACCGATAACACCTTTGTGCCAGTCGGGATTAAAAACAACCGTTGCACGGGCTTTACGAAGCTTGTCATCGCCTGCAATAATATCGAGTGCTTCCTGTGTAATCTGGGTGTCGAGTGTGCGGCGTTCGGTATTAAAATCATTTATCTGCTGAGCAATGCTGGCGGCAGCATCCATGGTAGGCGAAATAAGCAGTTTTACCGAGTTGCGCCCGCTTTCAATACGCCCTGCAGCGTTTATACGCGGACCCACCACGAAAACCATATCGCTGATAGTGAGTTCGCGGCTGAAAAGCAGGCCTTTGTCCTCGCCTTCTGTGGCAATTTCATCCTCAGGTTTACGGACTATATTGGCAACACCGAGTATCGACTCTATGCCGGCCCTGGGATTGGAATTGATGAGTTTTAAACCGAAATGCGCAAGTATGCGGTTTTCGCCTATAATAGGCACAATATCGGAGGCTATGCTTATGGTTACCAGGTCGAGGTATTTGTACAGGCTATCGAAAGCAATGCCATGCGTTTGCGCGTATGCCTGTATCAGTTTAAACCCTACGCCACAGCCCGAAAGTTCGTCGAAAGGATAGGTCGAATCAGTTCTTTTGGCATCGAGCACGGCAATGGCAGGAGGTAATTCGTCGCCCGGCCGGTGATGGTCGCATATGATAAAATCGATTCCCAGGTCGCTGGCATATTTAATTTTTTCGACGGCTTTAATACCACAATCCAATGCTATTATGAGCTTGAAATCCTGTTCTTTGGCATAGTCGATAGCCAGGTACGAGATGCCGTACCCTTCGATGTAGCGGTCCGGGATATAATAGTCGATATGCTCGAATCCGTTTTCATTCAGAAAAGAATATACAAGTGCCACGGCTGTGGTTCCATCCACATCGTAATCGCCGTAAACCATAATTTTTTGTCCGCTGTTTTTTGCTGAGTTGATCCGTTCAACAGCTTTATCCATATCGTTCAAAAGGAATGGATTATGCAGATGCAACAGGTCGGGCCTGAAAAAAGCTTTTGCTTCCTCAAAATTGGTAACGCCTCGTTGTACAAGAAGTTCTGCAAGGGCATTTTCGATCCCTAATGCCACCGCAATTCCCGATACCAGGGATACATCACCTTTTTGTTTTAATACCCAGCGTTTTTCCATAATTAATTTGGCCTATTGGCAAAAATAAGGTAATTATTTAAAATTTCCGCTTTAAAGCGAATCAGAAGCCACAAAGGCTATACAAAAAAATCAGAACCCCCGAAAAGGGCTCGTACTTAAAACCCGGTACGCATGGCATCAACCGGGTCGAGGCGCGAAGCCGACCAGGCAGGGAACACACCCGATACCAGGCCGATGATGGCCGATACCGAAAGACCGATGAAAATATTCCTGAAACTGAGTATCAGTTCCATACCACCATATTTTGTTACCAATATGGTGCCGATATAAATGATCAGTAACCCGACAAGCCCTCCGAGCAACGATAAAAATATGGCTTCGAACAGGAATTGCTGCAGAATAAATGAATTGCGGGCTCCAAGCGATTTCTGAATCCCTATCTGCGCCGTTCGTTCCTTTACCGAAACAAACATAATATTGGCAATACCGAATCCGCCGACAAGCAACGAAAACCCGCCGATGATCCAGCCTACAATGGCAACGACTCCAAATATCTGGTCGAATCCCTTAGTGATAATGCTGGTTTCGTTGATGGCAAAATTGTCCTTGGTGGTGGGTTTCAGTTTGCGGATGGACCGCATAATACCTGTGAGCTCATCGCGCAAAGCATCGTTGCTTATCCCTTTCTTGCCTTTTACCAGGATGGAGGCTTCGATGTTGCGACTGTTAAGGTCGATAAAATTGCGGGCAAAATTAACCGGCAATACCACCCATTTATCATTCGAGCCACCAAAGGCATTATCGCCTTCCTCTTTAAAAATCCCTATAATTTCAACTTTTCGGCCAAAAATCGTGATTTCTTTACCTATGGCATCCACATCGCCCAGGAGTTCACTTATAATTTCATTACCCACTATAGCAACATCCCTGCCGCCCTGCGATTCGGCATAGGTAAAATACCTTCCCCTGCTCAGGTTAATGGCTTCCACTTTATCGTAATCGTGTGATGCTCCAATGATTACTGCATTTTCGAAAGTAACACCGTTCGACTTTATATTCCGCTGCGAAGCAACATAGTAAGCGGAAGCCTCAGCAAGACTGCTGCGCTTTTGTATCTCTTCCATTTCCTGAAGGCGGGTTTCGGGCCGTTTCATATATTCCCACCAGGCATAATCGGCACCACCCATAGCCCAGGGCCATTTTTGAACAAACAGAACATTGCTCCCTAACTCTTCAATATTTTTACGGAGTTTATTCTCGATGCTGTCGAAAACAGTGAGGACTGAAATAACCGAGAATATGCCAATTGTTATACCAAGCAATGATAAAAAGGTGCGGATTTTATTGGCGAAAATTGACTGCATCGCGAAGGATAGCGACTCCAGGATCAATCGAATGTATATCATGATATTGATTTAATTTGATGTTTTTTAATGCAGAAAAGATCAGCCTCGCATGCCATGAAACAAGGCCTTATAGCTCGTTTTTTTTCTTTAAGCCGGCCAAATGCGATACCCGGACTTTATATTCCCCGAACACAATTCACGGCTAAATAGAAGTCCCACGTAAACCCTTTCTATATCTCTGAGGTAAAATTACACACAATTTCCATGTTATTCAACATTATACTTAATAATTGGTAATTAATGAGAGTTTTTCAGGTTTTCTGAGAAACCTGCCACAATATTTAATAAAATTGCAGATTGAAACTGAAAACGCAAAAAGCCTATGAATACTGTAAAACCTATCCGCTCAGCACTCATTTCGGTGTACCATAAAGACCGTGTCGACGAAATTGCACGTAAACTCGATGCCTTAGGTGTTACCATTTATTCAACAGGTGGCACTTACGATTTTATATGTTCTCTCGGTATTGAAGCCCTTACGGTCGAAAGTCTTACTTCTTTCCCATCCATTTTTGGCGGACGCGTTAAAACCCTGCATCCCAAAGTATTCGGAGGGATTTTATACAGGCGCGAAGAAGAACAGGATGTAATGCAGGCAGCGGAATATGAAATTCCGCCCATCGACCTGGTAATTGTCGACCTGTATCCTTTCGAGGCTACCGTGGCTTCAGGAGCTGCCCATGATGATATTATTGAGAAAATTGATATCGGCGGTATTTCACTTATCAGGGCTGCGGCTAAAAACTATAAGGATGTAATTATTGTTCCTTCGGCCGGTCAATACAACGATCTGATAACTTTACTCGACGAAAAAAACGGCCACAGCGATCTGAACGACCGTTATTAATTTTGCTGCGCAGGCGTTTAATGTTTCTTCGCATTACGATACAGCCATTTTTAATTACTTCAACCAAAAATCGGAGATTAAGGCATTTAAACAGAGCCTGACCCGTAGCGAAATATTACGTTACGGCGAAAATCCTCACCAGGAAGGTGTTTTTTACGGCGACCTGTCAGAGATATTCGAACAACTGAACGGCAAAGCCATTTCGTACAACAACCTTGTCGACCTGGAAGCAGCCCTGGCGCTGATACGCGAATTTTCGGAGCCTTCGTTTGCTATTATAAAACATACCAATGCATGTGGTATGGCAAGCCGCCCCACTTTAAAACAAGCATGGGTTGATGCCCTTGCCGGCGACCCTGTTTCGGCTTTCGGAGGAGTGGTAGCTGCCAACCGTACCGTTGATTTGGCAACCGCCGAAGAAGTTAATAAACTGTTCTTCGAAATAATAATTGCACCCGATTACGAAAAAAATGCACTCGAACTTCTAAAGTCAAAGAAAAATAGAATAATTTTGCAGATTAAACCGGTTGATTTTCAGGCAAAACAATTTAAGTCGGTGCTTAACGGAGTAATCGAACAGCTAAAGGATACTTATACCGAAACCGCTGCCGTACTTCGCAAAGTTACTGAAACACACCCTGACGAACAACAGCTTAACGATTTGCTTTTTGCCAATATCATTGTTAAACACCTGAAAAGCAATGCTATTGTACTGGCTAAAAACGGGCAGCTACTGGGTGCCGGATGTGGAATGACCTCGAGGGTTGATGCACTGAAACACGCCATTTCAAAAGCGGCTGAATTTGGCCTTGACCTGCATGGAGCTGTTATGGCTTCGGATGCTTTCTTCCCGTTTGCCGATTCGGTTGAGCTGGCTCACAAGGAAGGTATTACGGCTGTGATACAACCCGGCGGTTCGGTGCGCGATGAGGATTCAATTAACTATTGCAACCAGCATGGTATAGCAATGGTTTTTACCGGCATAAGGCATTTTAAACATTAATTAATATTCCGGGCTTTGATCCGTGAACCTGTTTTAGAATAACTTAACACATCATAAAAAGGAAGAATACACTCACATGGGACTTTTTTCATTTCTTACGAAAGAAATTGCGATGGACCTTGGCACTGCCAATACCATCATTATATATAACGATAAAGTAGTTGTTGATGAACCATCAATCATCGCTATTGAACGTAATACCGGCAAGGTAATTGCGGTGGGCAAACGAGCCCAGATGATGCATGGCAAGACCCACGAAAATATTAAAACGATACGTCCCCTTCGCGATGGCGTAATTGCCGATTTCCAGTCGGCCGAATATATGATCCGCGAATTTATCAAAATGATAGGGCATAGCCGCAGTCTTTTCCCGCCGGCTCTGAGAATGGTAATCTGTATCCCCTCGGGTATCACCGAAGTGGAGGAACGCGCCGTTAAAGATTCGGCCGAACAGGCCGGGGCCAAGGAAGTACGCCTTATTCACGAACCCATGGCTGCAGCTATCGGTATCGGTATTGATGTACTTGAACCTACCGGGAACATGGTTATCGACATTGGAGGAGGAACCAGCGAAATTGCCGTTATTGCTCTTGGCGGAATTGTAAATAATAAATCCATACGTATTGCCGGCGACGATTTTAATGCCGATATCGAAGAGTATATGCGTAAGCAGCACAACATCAATATTGGCGAGCGCACCTCCGAAATGATTAAAATTGAAGTGGGATCGGCCCTTACCGAAATTGATAATCCACCACCCGATTATGCCGTTCATGGCCGCGATATGCTCACCGGTATTCCTAAAGAAATTTATGTTAATTATGCCGAAATCGCACATGCGCTGGATAAATCCATTTCGAAAATCGAAGCCGCTGTGCTTAATGCACTCGAAATGACACCTCCCGAGCTGGCCGCCGATATTTTTAAAACAGGTATATACCTCGCCGGCGGAGGTTCATTGTTGCGTGGCCTCGACAAACGTATACATATGAAAACCAAATTACCGGTGCATGTTGCCGATGATCCTTTGCATGCCGTAGCACGCGGAACAGGTATAGCACTCAAGAATTTTGACAAGTTTACTTTCCTGATAAAATAAAAAGTTCCGGGTGCATGGTGCCTGGCTCCGCAACCATCCGGCAGTACTCGGCACCCGGCACACGGCACTTGGCACCATTCATCACACACAAAACACACGATACCGTAGCTTACTATGCGTAATATCCTGGTTTTTATTGTACGGTATCATTTCCTGTTGTTGTTTATTGCGCTTGAAGCATTATCGATAACACTGCTGGTAAATTCGACGTATTACCAGAGTTCGGCAATACTAAAAGCAGGCAGCCGGGTTACGGGCCGTTTTTACACCAGCATCAGCAATGCTACCGATTATTTAAAACTCCGTACAACCAACGAACAGCTTGCTAACGAAAATGCACTTCTCAGGCAAATGAAGGGTATGTCGTTCCTGAAGAATGATACCAACAGTTTCTGGGTAAATGATACCATGTACCGGCAGCAATACAGATACATTGTCGCCAAAGTGGTGCTCAACACAGTTGGTAAACGCAATAACTATATCATGCTCGATAAGGGAAGCCGCAGCGGAATACACAAGGATATGGCCGTTATTACTTCCAACGGAATTGTAGGCACAGTGGTTAATGTTTCCGAAAATTTCAGCTGGGTGATGAGTACGTTGAATAAACATTTCCGCATAAGTGGCCGGATTTCGAAAAATAACCAGATGGGGACTATTATCTGGAATGGGGTCGATCATATGTATGGCACGCTTACCGATATACCGGCACACGTAAAAATAACCAAAGGCGATACCATTGTCAGCAGCGGGTATTCCTATATTTTCCCGGCAGGAATTATGATCGGGACCATCACCGATTTCAGGGTCGAACAGGGCGATCATTTCTATACCATACCGTTTAAATTCAGTGTCGATTTTAATGCGTTGCAATATGTGTATGTTGTGAACAGCCTTATGAAAAACGAACAGGAATCGCTCGAGAAAAGCATGGAAGGGTTAAAGGATGAATAGGCTGGTATTCAGTAACATAATCAGGTTTATCGCGTTGATCCTTATACAGGTTCTGTTGCTGAACAAAATCAATTTTTACGGGTTTCTGAATCCGTATATTTATATTTTATTTATACTCCTGCTCCCATTCGAAACAGCGGGTTGGCTTTTGCTCATGTTGTCATTTGTTACAGGTTTAACGGTTGATATTTTCAGCGGCACCTTAGGATTGCATACAGCCAGCAGCGTGTTTTTAGGATTTATGAGGCCCATCATTATAAAGTTTGTTGGCGAAAAACCCGAATACGATATTACCACACAGCCCAAGCTACAGCAAATGGGGCTGAAATGGTTTATTGCTTATGCCCTGTTGATGACTTTTGCGCATCATCTCTTTTTAAACCTGCTTGATGTTTTCAGTTTCGCTGAATTATGGCAAACCATGTTGAGGGTTGTTGTAAGTACTCTTTTCACTTTCCTGTTCATCATGTTTTACGAGTATATTTTCGCCCCGGCAAAGGAGAAAAAATAAAATTCCGATCCCATTTATCAATTCAAAATTGCCCGGTTTTACAACGTGGGTGTAACATGCAAAGTGTAACAATTAAAAAAAACATACTTTTGTCACATTAATAAACCTAACTCTCAACTCTATGAAAAAAATACTAGCAGGCAGCATTGTTTTGGCTGTCATAATATCAGTAATAGCTTGCAATAAAAAAGTAACCGACGGTTATACCATCGATGGAACTGTTATGGGAGCTGATACCGGATGGGTACTGTTGAAAAAACGTGATGAAGGTAAAATGATAACTGCCGATTCGGCTCAGATAACTGAAGGTAAATTTACCATGGCCGGCAAGGTTGAATTGCCCGAGCTGTTTTACCTTAAACTGAAGGATGTTGATGGTACATTTCCTGTATTTATCGAGAACTCGGCTATTACCATGAAAGTTTATGCCGACAGTCTGAATAAATCGGAAACAAAAGGCTCAGTATCGCAGGATACTTACAGGGCTTACCAGAAAGAAGAACTGGTTTATAATGTTAAGCTCGAAGACCTCTATGGTAAATATATGGATGCCAAGGGTATGAATGATACGGTTACATTGAAAAAGATCGATGCTGACTACGATTCGGTTCAGAAAGCACAATCCGAATTCACCAAAAACTACATCCTCAATAACGGCAAAAGCGTTGTGGCAGCCTACCTGGCCATCAGCAATGCATATGCTTACGGTCTCGACGAACTGAAGGCTATCAACAATGCCATGGATCCTTCCCTTGCAAATTCATCGTATGTAAAAACACTTGCTGAGCGCGAGGTGATTTTAAACAGTGTGCAGCCGGGTAATCCTGCACCTGAGTTTACAATGAACGACACAATTGGAAATCCACTCAGCCTGAGCAGCTTTAGGGGCAGCGTTGTTTTAATCGATTTCTGGGCTTCATGGTGCGGGCCTTGCCGTGTGGAGAACCCAAACGTGGTGGCTGCTTTTAAAAAGTATAACAGTAAAGGATTTACCGTATTGGGTGTGTCGCTCGATACCGATAAAGGCAAATGGTTCGCGGCTATTGCTAAGGACGACCTCACCTGGAAACATGTCAGCGACCTCGTTGGCTGGAGCAACGCCGCTGCAAAACAATATGGCGTAATGTCGATACCCGCTAATTTCCTGGTCGACAGGGAAGGAAATATCATTGCAAGCGACCTGCGCGGAAAAGCGCTCGACGAAAAACTTGCCGAAGTAATGGGGGAATAAAACACCCTGAATCCACTAACAAAAAGCCCGGAAACAAATTGTTTCCGGGCTTTTTGTGTTTTTAATCAAACTTCAGGCAGGCATTATTTCGTTTTCTCCTCTTTTATGATAATTACTTTTTTCTGCTGTTTTTCAGGAGCAACATCTGAATCGTCATTGTGAATAATGATTTTTTCACCACCATCACCTTTTATTATCATCTCTTTTTCAATGGCATGTTCCACTCCGTCATCCCCTTTCTTAATGATAATAACCTTTTCTTCGTTGCGGTTTCCGCGATGATGTTCATAATTTTCATCACGGTCTTCGAAGGTGATAATAACCTTTTTACCCTTGCGTTTCTTTTTAACCACCATCTTTTTCATATCACCGAAAGGCATCACATTGCCAAGGCCAATCGAGCCGGCTATGCCCTCAATTATCATTTCCACCTGGGCGCTGTTTATGCCCGAATGTCCGCTTGGGGAGTTGAATTTGTAAAATGTTTTGGGCTTGCCCTCGAAATTGTGAAAGGATGGCATTTCGCTGTCAGAATCAGAGTGAAACATCATCATACGGTCGTCGTCAAGCATAATTGAGTCGGTAACGGTTCCATCCTCATCGGTCCAGCTGAAATGCTTCTGTCCCGGGTTACGGATAATAATTTCTTTTTGTATTTTTCGGTTAGCATCAGGCTTTTTATATGCTATATCATTCTGATCGACAAAAACATCGGCATCGAAATCACCATCGGTAACAATAACAGTATCCATGGTAGTAGTAACCCCATCTATTTCTTTTACAATATGAATGCTTATTGTTTTCGTGCCTGCAGGTTCAGTTTCCGATTTTTGTTGAGCGTAACTGCCGCCTGACAGAAGTAAAAAACCTGCAACAAAAAACGAAGTAAGCACGAAATGATGTTTGGTAAAGTATTTCATATAAATGGTTATTAAGTGGGTCACAAAGAATTAGCATCAAAAATAGGGAACAATATTTTAGTTTTCTGCAAAAGCCCGTTAATTAATGTTAATACATGTTAACTGCCCGGGTAGTAAAGTAAACATTCAGGTAACTATGACTTTATAATTTTGGGGTTTGACTGCTTTTAAATACTTTTGAAACCTATAACTTGATAAATGAAAAATACCGGCGGCATATTAAATCTTCACACATTTAACAATCTTGGCAGGATGCCCAACCTGGTTCATTTTGTTACAACGCGTTCAGGAGGTGTTAGCCAGCCACCCTATAACAGCCTCAACCTGGGGCTTCATACCGATGATAAGCCGGAGCATGTTTTAGCTAACCGCAATTTACTGGCTAAGGAAACCGGAATTGAACCCCGAAAGTTTTTGTATGCCAGCCAGGTCCATAGCGGCGATGTAAAGGTAATTGATGCGGAGGCGGCAGCCAATGGTGTTTTAACACAGAATCCACGCACTGATGCCACCATAACAGCCCTGCCTGGAATATGCCTGATGGTAATGGTGGCCGATTGCGTTCCGGTATTGTTATTCGATCCGGTGCACAGGGTGAGTGCTGTGATTCATGCCGGGTGGCGTGGTACGGTTAAGGATATTACTTCCAATACTATACGGGCCATGGTGGAGCAATACGGTACAAATCCTGCTGATATTATCGCCGGTATCGGGCCTTCAATTGGTCCGTGTTGTTACGAAGTGGGTGAGGAAGTTGTGGACTTTGTAGTACAAAGCTTCGGTACAAGTGATAAATATATTGTACGCAACAGCAGCACACAAAAACCTTTGTTCGACCTTTGGTACGCTAACCGCCGGCAACTTACCGATCAGGGTGTGAAACCCGGAAATATCGAAATATCAGGCTTGTGTTCGAAATGCAATTCCGAAACATTTTATTCGTCGAGAGCCTCAAATGGAATAACCGGCCGTTTTGCAGCAGGCATCTGCATTCTTGAATAGTGTGTAGGGTTTTTAATGTCAGGATGTATTTGAATTCTTGGTATAAATTTAATCCCTTTTCAACCCCAATCCTAATAGCTATCAGGACCTAAACCCTAACCCCTAAAAAGGAAGATCGTCCTCCACCGGAGTAGCATCAAACGTGGCAGGTGGTTCGTTAGGTATTTGTGGCGAAGATGTTTGAACAGGTGCTCCAGTACCTTGTTTTTCAACGCGCCAGGCTTTGGCTTCGGTAAACCAGCGGTTGTTGTATTCGCGGCTTTCGATATCAAAAAACACTTTCACGGTTTCGTGCAAAGCTAAACCGGCCTGGTCAATTTTATCGCCCCAGAGGGAGAAACATATTTTTTTCGGGAACTGTCCGTCGGCAATTTCAATAACAAATTCCTGCTTGCGCCATTCGCCGTTACGTCCTTGTCCGGTTACCAGTGGTAACATATGAGCTATTTTTCCAATGATTTCCATATCTGATAATTTCTGATTTTAATACTGCGAAATTAGGACAAAAAATCTGATTTCACCGGCGATGTTTATAAATAATTAAACAGGAAACCTTTTAAAAACATTCGCTATTTTTATTTTCCGAACCTGGAAGGGACAAAGAAACAATGATGGCCACTTGCTTGGGTACATATTATTTTGATGTGCTATTAATTTTCACGTTTGTCGTATAAAACTGACCCTTAATCTAATTTACAAGTTGGGATACTCATCAGGAATAATATTCAGTTTATTTCTTTTGTTTTTCATACCTTTTCCTAGATGAAAAACTGCTAAAACCCTATAAGGCTTGTCCATTCTAAGAGAATTATCTCTTTTGGTAACATTGCGGGTCAGGGGGTTGACTTTTCACCAAAATTTTCAGGGTGTAGGGACTGGCCTAATAGAAATTTTACAACAGCTGTAGCCGAAGGTAAACAGCGCAGGCACGTGCGTAGCAAAACACAGCTTCACGTGCTGCCAGGATAATGCTCCAATGTTTTAAGCCTTGTTTTGCGAGATTTACCGAGGTTTACAGATGTGTAAAATTTATATTAAGCCTAGAATTTTTGGTTCTTTTGTTTCATGACAAAAGAACAAAATAAATATGAATTTTACTTCAGTCGGTTATCCAGCACATCAAAACGGAAAGGCAGGCTATCTATTGTCAGGGATAACTTCTTAATGGAATTCGCCCAGACACATCATTAAAAAACGGAAGAATTACTGTATATTTGTACAATGAGGTTGCATGCATTCATGCCGAAGCCTTTGGTAAACTGATATATTGAATTTAAAAGAAATAGAGTGTTTAAAACAATCAGCTGGTTTGCCTACCTGTGGTGGAATATACTGATACCAAGGTTTAAACTGATGAAACTCAACAGGCAGGGTAAAATCGCCGAAAGAGATGCCGTGTGCGCATTCCATAGCGCGAAAATGGGCGCAATCAGGTCTGGCCATGAATGGTTCGTCCATTCACGTAAGTGGCATCGAAAATGTGCCCGAAAAAGGCGGTGTTCTATTTGTGGCCAACCATCAGAGCAATTTCGATATTCCTATCATGATAGGGCATGTTCCACGCGATAAAGGTTTTATCGCCAAACTGGAGTTGTTAAAAGTGCCTTCATTCAGCCGCTGGATGAAATATATCGGCTGCGTATTTATCGACAGGAAAGATGTGCGGCAATCGCTTGTTGCGGTTAACGGCGCTGCCGAAAGCCTTAAAGCAGGACATTCGATGGTTATATTCCCCGAAGGCACCCGTAGCGCCGATGGAACAGTCGGGCCCTTCAGGGCCGGAGGCCTGAAGTTAGCATTGAAAGCCGGTGTTCCCATAGTGCCGGTTAGCATCAGTGGCTCAAAAAATATTATGCCCAAAGGCACTTCTCTCATAAAATCAGCCAGCGTGAACGTTATTATTGCACCTCCACTGCTACCCGATGATTTTATGCAGCTTGACTCGAACCAGATAGCCGAAAAAGTCAGAAATATTATTATTTCGAATCTCTGATAGCTTCATATCCGATTTTCTCAAACGGCTTGAAGTAATGTTATTTGGCATTGATAATCAGCATTTTACAACATTTTCACGCATATAAATCAGGGAATTATTTTGCTGGCAAAGCGGAATAAAGTAACAAAAGGATACTAAATCTGAACGTTTATAAACACAAAACTATGGCCGACACACTCCTGTTAATTGTTGATGTGCAAAATGCTATTGCAGATCGTAAACCCCTACAAATTCACCGAGGTACTTTCGAATATAAAAACCCTTTTGGAAAAATTCCGGATGCTGAACCAACCCCTTATTTTTATTCAGCACGACGATGGCGCGGGTACTGAATTGGAAGTAAATACCCATGGCTGGGAAATAGTAAAAGAAATTGCCCCTCTGCCCGGCGAAAGAGTTATCCCGAAACATTTTAACAGCGCTTTCAGGCAAACTACCCTGGAAAAAGAGCTTAAAGAAATGAATATTACGAAGCTGGTGATCGTTGGGCTGCAAACGGAATATTGTATCGATACCACCATTCGCGTTGCTTTCGAAAAAGGATTTGATGTGATAATTCCTGAATTAACAAACACAACTATTGATGGGAAGTTCCTTTCGGCCAAACAGATAGTTGAGCATCATCATGCTATTTTCGACAAGCGTTTTGGAAAGGTTGTGAAAATGGAGGAGGTGATGTGAGCCTAGTGATAGAAAGTATCACCAACAAAAACTAAAAAAGCCTTACAATCCAACGATTATAAGGCTTTCGTACCCCGGGCCGGAATCGAACCGGCACATACTCACGTATATCGGTTTTTGAGACCGACGCGTCTACCAATTCCGCCACCGGGGCAAATTGGAGTGCAAAGGTAATTATTTTTGCAACTCTGCAAAACTGCTTTATGAATTTATAAAGTCGTTTTAGTTTTGATTATTGCACAGATGAATAAATGAACATCCGAACATTTGAATATAGAAGTGAAAATTGCTTTTAGTGCAGATTCATTCCCAATTATTATTTTATCATTTGCAGGAAACTCACTTCCTTAGGTGTGAGGAAACGCCAGCGTCCGCGCGGGAGGTCCTTTTTGGTGAGTCCGGCAAAAACCATACGGTCGAGTTTTACAACTTCGTAACCCAGGGCTTCGAATATCCGGCGTACAATGCGGTTGCGACCCGAATGCAGTTCCACGCCGATTTCCTTTTTACTCTTGCCACTTTCAGCATAGGCAATTTCATCAACCATTGCTATTCCGTCTTCAAGTTCAATGCCATCGCCTATGGTAAGCATGTCAGTCTTGGTAAGGGCTTTATCAAGTTCAACATGATAAACTTTTTTTACTTTATGGCTTGGATGCATAAGTTTGGTAGCCAGTTCGCCATCGTTGGTAAATAGCAGCAGTCCGCTGGTATTGCGGTCGAGGCGTCCCACAGGGTAAATACGTTCCTTGCCGGCATCAGCTACCAGCGACATAACCGTATTGCGGTCGAAAGGATCGTCGGTGGTGGTAATATATCCTTTGGGTTTATTGAGCAACACATACACAAGTTTTTCGCGGCGGATGGTTTCGTTGCCGTATTGTACCTTGTCGGATGGTAAAATTTTAGTCCCCAGTTCAGTAACCACCACGCCGTTAACCATCACCGCACCTGCTTTTATCAGCTCATCAGCCTCGCGCCTTGAGCAGATTCCTGAATTCGAAAGGTACTTGTTCAGGCGCATACTTCCGTCAGCACTCGGCGGACCGGGTTTGCTGCCGGGATAGTCTTTTGCCGGCGGTTTGCGGCTGTAATCGCGCTTGCCATCTGCAGGTCTGTCGTAGGCACGCCTGCCAGGCCTTTCGCCATCGCGGTCTTTATCAAATGAACGACGCGCTGGCCTATCACCATCACCGCTTTTGTCGTATGAACGGCGGGCGGGTCTTTCACCATCACCGCTTTTGTCAAATGAACGGCGGGCGGGTCTTTCGCCATCGCGGTCTTTATCAAATGAACGGCGGGCGGGTCTTTCACCATCACCGCTTTTATCGAATGAACGACGGGCGGGTCTTTCACCATCACCGCTTTTATCAAATGAACGGCGGGCGGGTCTTTCACCATCACCGCTTTTATCGAATGAACGGCGGGCGGGTCTTTCACCATCACCGCTTTTATCGTATGAACGGCGGGCGGGTCTTTCGCCATCACCGCTTTTGTCGAATGAACGACGGGCGGGTCTTTCACCATCACCGCTTTTATCGTATGAACGGCGGGCGGGTCTTTCACCATCACCGCTTTTATCGAATGAACGACGGGCGGGTCTTTCACCATCACCACTTTTATCGAATGAACGACGGGCTGGTCTTTCGCCTTCATTGCTTTTACTGTATGATCGACGGGCAGGTCTTTCACTGTCGTCTCTTTTTTCGAATGGTCGTTTTGGTTTTTCCTCATCACGGGCACTTCTGCCTGTACTTTTCCCTCTCGAAGCTGATCTTCCTCCTCCGGCAGATGAACTTTTTTTAACCCGGGGATCACTCTTTTGCGGGGTACCCTTACCCGGCCTGCTGTTGCGCTGCATAAAATTCTGATTTTTTTTGCAAAGGTACGCTTTTTTGTGTCTGTATTTTATTAATCCTCACTATACTACATTGTCTGGCTAAATATAATTAGCACAGAATCTGCATATTGCACAAACAAAATGGAAGCAGCCGGTTGAGGCAAATCCAAACTAACATATATTTTTCATAATTTCCGAGGTTTTTGGCCGATTATTTACTATATTTGTATGGAACCTGAAAGTACCGTTTTCTAAACATGGAGGTAATATGAAACTTATGAAAGAAAGAATAATTACTGTCGGACACTTTGCCTGGTCAAGAGCTTTGTTGTTACAAATCATTTTGCAGGATAGTGGTATCGATTGTTTTTTGGTTTCACGCGATACTGTCCTGCCAAGGGGATATGTTGATATGCGTGTGAAAGAAAAAGATGTGGAAAATGCGCTTAAAATTATTAAACTCTCATCGCACGATACCGGCACAGCGCAAAGAAAAAGCCATCAAAAAGATGAAAGTTATCAGGAGGATCATGGTACCTGTCGATTTTTCGACCATTTCATTTAATGCCTGTCGGTTTGCCGTTACCCTGGCAGCAAAATTTAAAGCAGAAGTAAAACTTGTTCATGTTTTTTACAACCCGGCTATTGATGTATCGCCTTATGCCGATCATTACTCGTACCAGATAAAATTAGTGGAGAGCCTGCGCGAAATAGAGAAAAGTGCCAGGGAAAACATGCTTAAACTGGAGCAACGCCTGGGCGCATGGTGCGAAAAGGAAGAATTAAGCCAAATCAAAATATCGACCAAACTCATCAATGGTGCCAGCACCGATGAACTTATCGAGTACAGTAAAACATATAAGCCAGCACTAATTATTATGGGAACCCGCGGACTTACCCGCGACAACTATAAGGCATTCGGCAGGGTTGTGAGCAAAGTAATTGAAGACGCAACTGTTCCGGTTTTGGCATTACCCTCGGGTACGCTGAAGTCCATCGGCGAAATAAAATCACTGATGTATGCTACCGATTTCGATCCATCGGATTATTCGGCACTTATACGACTCATTCAAATGCTGTCGCCCTTTAAAATCAAACTGCATTGCGTGCATGTAAGCCTGGTCGAAAAAAAGCCATGGGACTCCGTAAAACTTGATGAATTGAAAACTCACCTCGAAAGCCAGTACAAGGATATTGATATCACCTTCGATAACATTGTGAGTGCCGACCTTTTGAGCGGACTCGAAACCTATATCAGGGATCATAATATTGACACACTGGCTGTGACAACCCATAAACGAAACCTGCTCGAGAAAATATTTGTTCCCAGTATTGCCCGTAAAATTTTCAGCGAAACCGGTAAACCTTTGCTGGTATTTCATGCACACGAGTAATGTGTATTGAGCGTATTTGAACAGTTAGAATTCCCCATTTCGACATTGCATCCGTGTACTGGATTTTTTCAGCACACGGATTTTTTTTATCCGAATATTCAAATTCCTGCAGACCTCTTCACTCACATTTTTAACAAAGAGGCTTTATGTTTGTTAAATAAATAAGTAACTTCGCATCCTGCACTTATTACTTAAGTGAAATTATTACTGAATCATCTCCCTTTAATTCCATTAATCATACTTTAAACCAAATACATGAGAGCAGTTTTACTTTTTACCTTTTCAATGCTTTTTCTTACGGTAATAACTTTTGCACAGAAAAAGGAATATGAATTTAAAAAAGACACAGTAAAGTTTACCCGCGATCAGCTACCTGCCAAGTACACAGTTGATACCCGTGTCGATAATATGGGTTATTGGAAACGAATGGCTGATGCAGGTCTCGTTCCTGTGGCTCCCCTTGGTATGGCTCCGGCGCCTATATGGAAAACAAGTAAAATTATTGCCCGCGGAATGGTATCGGTCAACTCGCCTGATGTTGCTGTTACCGCCTCCAATACAACTCAAAGTGAAAACTCTGTATTTGTTTCGCCCAATGATGCTGCTTTAATCATCAATTCAAACAATTCGACACCTTACCCCAGCACCGGATCAGTATACGGAGCCGATGCCCTGGTATCGGCCGACAGCGCTGCTACCTGGGGTGGTACCACACAAGGGCCTTCGGGCAGCAACAGTGGCGACCCTACAACGGCTATTAATGATGCCGGACGATGGTTTGTGGGATATATAAACAGTGCCAGCGGGCAGAGTGTTGCATACAGCGACAACCAGGGAGCTACGTGGACCGCAAAAGTAGTTGCAAATTCACCCTCAGGCTTTGGTAATATGCTTGACAAAAACCATATGTGGATCGATAACAGCACAACAAGTGCGTATAACGGGTATTTATATAACGGATGGACAACCTTTGGGGGAGGCAACGATGGTGAGATTGGCGTTTCGCGAAGCGATGACGACGGTTTAACCTGGAAAGCGCCTGTACATGTGAGCCTGGCAGCAAATGCCGGAAGCCATAACCAGGGAGTGAATATAAAAACCGGACCTGACGGCGAAGTATATGTTGTTTGGGCAATATACGACTCGTGGCCTTCCGACGAAAATACTCTTGCCATGGCGCGTTCCCTCGATGGAGGTCAAACCTGGTTGCCAGCCACACGAATTATTACTAACATTAGAGGTATACGAAATCATGCCGTTACACAGAATATGCGTGTTAATTCATTTCCCAGCATGGCGGTCGATATCAGTAATGGCGATCGCCGGGGTACCATTTACGTAGTTTGGGCAAACGTAAATACTCCAGGGGTAAATACCGGGCAGGGAGTGGAGGTTTATCTGATAAAATCAGCCGATCAGGGAATTACCTGGTCAACGCCCGTGAAAGTACATACCGACCCCTTGGGAACCGGCAAACAGCATTATCTTCCCTGGATTACCTGCGACCCTGCCAACGGCAATATTGCAATTGTTTACTACGATAACCGAAATGTTTCATCCACCCAGGCAGAGGCCTGGTGTTCGGTATCGACTGACGGAGCCGAAACGTTCACAGATTTTGCAGTAAGCGATGTGGCTTTCACCCCAACGCCTGTTCCTAACCTTGCAACCGGCTATATGGGTGATTACCTTGCCATTGCAGCTCAAAACGGAATGGTTTATCCAACCTGGACCGACACACGATCAGGACGAGCCATGACGTATGTATCGCCTTTTTACCTGGCACCCGTTCTGAACCAGGCATTTATTGCATACGAGAATCATGTACTTAATGATGGCTCCCTGGGAAACGGAAATGGAACTCCCGATTTCGGTGAAAACCTGCTGCTTTCGATCGCTGTTAAAAATATAGGTGACAAACCCGATACCAATGTAATGGTTACTCTTAGTTGCGATTCGCCTCTGGTAACAATTAGCGATAGCACAGAGTTTTATGGCAATTTTGAAGTTGACGAAACAAAAAGCATTACCGATGGATTTGCCTTTCAGATTTCCGAAAGCATTACCAACGGTACCGAACTGGTATTCAATGTAAAAGCCGTTAACAACCTCGACAGTGTAAACTACAGTTATTTCACCATGGTTGCCCTGGCCCCTGAGGTAACAATCGGTGATATAATTGTTAATGATCCGCAGGGTAACAATAACCATTTCCTCGATCCGGGTGAGAACGCTGATATAGTGATAAAATATATAAATATCAGCCAGTTCGAAGCAGCTAATCCACTCAGCAATCTTACAAGTGCACAATCGTTTATTACTATTGAAAATCCTTTGGTGAGTTTAGCTTCTCTCGCACCGGGACAAACTGACAGTGCAACGTTTCATGTATCGGTAGCAAGCGTACCTTTCGGATCGGCAGCACAGTTTACCAACCACATCGAATATTCATTTCAGAGTACACAAAAATCGTTTGTCGAAACTATTGGACTGATTGTTGAGGACTGGGAAACCGCAACGTTTACTAAATTCCCCTGGTCTTTCAGCGGTAACAGCGACTGGGAGCTCGATAATGCCACAATATGGGAAGGAAGCTATGCAGCACGCTCAAAATCCATTTTGAATAACCAAAGCGCTTCGCTGGATGTCGATTACAATGTTATGTTCGACGATAGTATTTCCTTTTACCGCAAAGTTTCGTCGGAGTTATTCCACGATGGATTGAGTTTTTACATCGACGATATGAAGGTTGGTTTCTGGACCGGAAACCAGAACTGGAAACGCATGTCGTACCCGGTTACAGCCGGGCCTCACACTTTCCGTTGGGAATATTCGAAAGATGCCGTTACCGCAAGCGGGCAGGATGCGGCATGGGTCGATTTCATTGTTTTTCCGCCCGAAACCCGTACCATGGTATTTGCCGGTAACAACATGAATTCGTGTGCAAACCAGGCGGTACAAATGAATGCCACTGCTACCAATTACCAGTCGCTTCTGTGGACAACCTCAGGATCGGGTACTTTCAGCAGCAGCTCTATTTTAAACCCGGTTTACACACCCAGCGCTTCGGATGTTGCAGCCGGAAGCGTAACCCTAACACTCACCGTTACCGGGTTTTCGCACAAAGAAACCTCACAGAGCAGTTTTGTGCTCACCTTTAATATCATGGCAACAGCCTTTGCCGGAAATGATGTATCGGCATGTGATGGATTAGCCGTTGATTTAAGCCAGGCTACGGCCTCATCGTATTCAGCCCTGAGCTGGATTACAACCGGCGACGGAAGTTTCAGCGATCCATCGGCATTAACGCCTCAGTACACTCCCGGAAGTGGCGACCTGGCTGCCGGATCGGTAATGCTGAGCCTGACTGCCATTACCGGCAATGCCTGTCCGGACGTTACCGATACTCTTATGATGAGTGTAAATCAAAAACCTTCAGCCACATTGAGCATAGCCTCCGAAATTTGCAGGGGCGACAGCACTCAGCTCAGCTATACAATAAGTGGGTTGGCGCCTTTCAACCTTGTGTTTACCAATGGCGAAAACCGCACTGTACCAGCAGCCACCTGGCAGGAATGGGTAAAACCCGAATTAAACACCAACTATACCATCCTGAGTATTACCGATGCAAACGGATGTGTCAATACCCAGCAGGTAACAGCGGGTATACAGGTAAAAGCATCGCCTGTTCTACAAATGCCCACTGACACAATTTTATGTGGTAATCTAACGCTTAACCTAAGTGGTAATGCGCAGGGTGCTGTTTCGTACCTGTGGAGTCCGGGCAACCAGACTACACCAACCATAAGCATCGATACCGTTGGGGCCGGACTTAGCACCCGCATATTTACACTGCTTGCAACTGGCTCAAATGGATGCACAACTACTGCTCAAAGTTCAGTAAGTTTTAAAAACTGTACCGGTATCGAGGAATTGGTGGGTAATGTTGCATTTGCCCTGTATCCGAATCCGAATAAGGGTCAGTTTGCTATTGAATTTAAAAGCAGTCAACGCGAAGAAGTTACCATCCGGGTTATAAACGTATCGGGCAAAACCGTTTATTCGGTTGATAAACTTGCCGTAAACGGAAACCTGACCCGGGAATTTGATTTGCGTGAACACGCCCAGGGAATGTATTTGCTGGTGCTTGAAAATAACAAAATGCAGGTTACCAGGCAGCTGGTGATTGCGCGATAGAAATACAAAAAAGCATTTAATTGAAATCCCTTCGAAAGAGGGGATTTTTTTTTGCCTCTGCTTGTCATAATTGAATAGTTTTGCATAGCGCTAACAGGAAAATGAACAAGCAATGAACCAGCTCATTACTGAGAAAACAATGTATGTTTTGTGTTCATTTTTTAACGATTAATAACTCAGAGTACCAAATTCTCGTCTCATGCAATCCATACGTAAAATATATAAAACCGGCCTTGGTCCTTCGAGCAGTCACACCATGGGCCCCCGACTGGCTGCCGAAAAGTTCAGGGCAAAAAACGAGGCTGCCGCACAAATACGCATTACACTTTACGGAAGCCTTGCGGCAACAGGCAAGGGCCATTTAACAGATAAAGTTTTAAGAGAATCGTTTCCCGAAGATAAGGTTAAAATTATCTGGCAGAAAGGCATACAACTTCCTCAGCATCCCAATGGCATGAAATTCGAAGCGCTTGAATAAAAAAGGCACTTTACTTGACGAATGGACCGTGTTCAGCGTTGGCGGAGGTGATATAGAGGATGTTGAAACGAGATCGGAAACGCAAAACATTTATCCGCATACCAAACTGACTGATATTTTAAAGTGGTGCCGGCTTAATGGCCGTACCTTGTGGGAATATGTCGAGATACATGAAGGAGAGGACATTTGGGGATTTCTGGCAGAGGTATGGATAAGCATGAAGGATTCCATTTTACGCGGATTGGAGCACGAGGGAGTATTGCCCGGAATATTAAAATTACCGAGGAAAGCATCTTCGTATCATGTTAAAGCCAAAAGTTCGGCAGGCACATTGCAAAAACGCGCATTGTTATTTTCGTATGCCCTGGCTGTTTCGGAGGAAAATGCAGGCGGCGGAACCATTGTTACCGCTCCTACCTGCGGCTCCTGCGGGGTGGTGCCGGCAGTGCTTTACCATGTGCAGCAAACCTATGAATTTTCGGATATCAAAATACTCCGTGCGCTGGCAACTGCCGCTCTTATAGGAAATCTGGTTAAAGAAAATGCTTCTATATCGGGAGCACAGGTCGGATGCCAGGGTGAGGTTGGCACGGCCTGTGCCATGGCTGCCGGCGCTGCAGCACAGCTTTTCGGTGCAACACCTTCGCAGGTTGAATATGCTGCCGAAATGGGTTTGGAACACCACCTGGGCCTCACCTGCGATCCGGTTGCCGGATTAGTGCAGATTCCATGCATAGAACGCAATGCCATTGGTGCCGGCCGCGCTATGGATGCCAGCGCCTACGCAGTGCTGTCGGATGGAAACCACCGCGTAAGTTTCGATAAAACATGCCTGGCCATGAAAGAAACCGGTCATGATTTGCCTGATATTTATAAAGAAACATCAGGAGGCGGGCTGGCATTGCTGATTAAGTAATCCTGAATAAGATTTACAAACCATGAAAAAGTACGCCATTATCGTAGCCGGTGGAACCGGAACCCGTATGCATGCCGATGTTCCCAAACAGTTTATGCTGCTGAATGGTAAACCCGTGATTCAATATTCCATCGAAGCTTTTTATGCCTGCGATCCTGCTGTTCAGATTATTATTGTAATTCATCCGGATTACAAATCTTTTGTAAAGAATCTGGATTTTGAACCGGGGATTCCTGTTCCCTTCCTTACGACAGATGGAGGAAAAACGCGCTTTGATTCTGTTAAAAACGGCTTGCAAATGATTAAGGAAGATGGATACGTGGCTGTACACGATGCAGCTCGACCGCTTATAAATGCCGGATTTATAGGTAAATTGTTCGCCGAAGCCTTTGAATATGGTTCTGCCATACCAGGAGTGGAGTTATACGATACTATACGAATGATTGATGGCGATACCTCGCAACAACTTGACCGGAGTGCTTTACGTGCCATGCAAACACCCCAGGTTTTTAAGGTTTCGGAACTTCAAAGAGCCTATACACAAGCTTACCAGCCACTTTTTACCGACGATGCTTCGGTGATGCAATCAGCCGGTTTTCCGCTGCATCTAACCGCGGGCCGTGCCGGTAATATTAAGATTACCCATCCACAGGATATAGCTTTGGCTGAGGTATTTATAAAGTTTTTAGCCGAATAGAAATAAACTGATTATTCGCTTCTGCCTGTTTTTTTGCAAACAATTAATCCACATTAGTCACTGTTTAAATATACTATATTCCCTTAGTTAAATAAGAAAAGGTCAGAAGACGGGAGTCCGATCCCGATAGCTGTCGGGAGACGCCTGCCTGACTGCATCACGCAGGCAGGGAAGAATCATCAATTTAAAATCATATTTCCTAAGATATTTTCGCCTTTCACCCCTCGCCTTGTCTCCCCTCACTCATTAAAAATTAAAAAAAATATAATTTTAAACAGACTCTTAATCTTATTCATCTGCGACATCAGCGGCCCATTGCCATTCGCAGTCAACTATTTATATTTGCCTCCCCTTCCATGTATACCTTCCGAAATTCCCTGCAATTCCGATTAACAGTGTATAAGCCGCATTCAGCAATTCCATAGGCGGAAAAAGCCATAATAATCCGGCGCTCCCTTGAAAACGGCTGTAACTAATGATCAAAGGCAAATCGACGACTAATTTGAAAAGATAGATACCCAGGAAATAGTTTAATGTTTCCGCAAATACAAGTGCAGAAAAAGCTGAAATTACCAATCCGGCATTCGTTAAAAATACAATCACAGATGCTGCAATTAAAAAAGGATCAGTATATCCCCTGCTTTTTGAAACCCAGCGCATGCGTTGCCGGATAAACGATTTGAATCCGGGGGTTGATGGCGTGTGTACTATGGCACCAACGGCCTTTAAAAACCGGATGGAGCTGGCCCCGAATTTGTTTTTAATGCTCATCATCAGGAACATATCGTCACCCGATGCATATTGCATGTTCCCTTCGAAACCATTACAAGTAGTATATGCTTCCCTGGTAAAAGCAATATTTGCACCATTGGCGAGCAGGGGAAACCCGGCAGAACACGATCCTGCAGCGGACGAAATAAGGCTTATAAACTCCAGCGACTGAAGTCTGCCAAAAACACTTCCCTCATCAGTCATTTGCACCGGCCCGAGGATCATCTGAGGCTTGTGCATTTCGTAAAAAGAAGCGATAGTCGAAATCCATGAGCTACCAGCCATACAATCAGCATCGGTGATTACAATTAACTCGCCTGAGGATTCCTGTATCCCTAGTTTCAGGGCTGCTTTCTTTCCTTTGCCATCGCTGGCCGAAAGGGTAATCAATTTTATATTACATAAATTGTTTTGCTTCTGCAGAATTGCATGTGCGAGCTGAGCTGTTGAATCGGTAGAATGATCATCAACAATAAATACTTCATATAAATCAGAGGGATAATCCTGTTGGCAAAGGCTGTTAATAAGGTTTTTAATGTTTCCGGCTTCGTTGCGGGCTGCAACAATCACACTTACTTTAATATTGGGCGAACCATCCGATTTTTTAAACTCTTTCAGCCGCCACCAACCTATGGTTATAATAACAATAAGTAAAGCATAGCATAAAAAAACCGTGACAATAACTGCCTGAAAAATCATCGCCTGAAGAATTTTAATCTGAAAATAACAAGCACTCCTGCCAGTGATGGCAAGGCAATATTTACCAGCCATATTAAGGTAGATGCCGATACCACTTCCATAGTTTCAGCAGCATTTAACCCCTGTGGTCCGGCAAGTAAACCAAAAAGGAAAACCGAAACCGATCCACGCACTCCGAGTTCGGTAAGCACCCCGGTTGGTATGGCTGCCAGTACAAGGTATATTAAAGGTATCACCTGCATGCACTGCCATATTGTGAAATTAAGCCCCATTAAGCGTACAGCAAGGTAAAATTGAATCGAAAACACCATGTATCTCACTGTGCTGAGTAAAACCACTTTGATTAATAATTTCTTAGGACATCCCGCAACTGCGTCGATACCACTCCTTACCTTTTCCGAAAATTTTGCTGGAATAAGGATAGAAATACGCTGTAATGCCGATATATTGAAGAAAACAATAATTAAAAACACTGATAATGTTACCAGTGTAAAGGAAAACCCCTTAACAAGCCAGGTGCTGTCGGGCATAAAGGAGTTTAAGTATTGCGGGGCGAAAAACACATAGGCAATGGTTCCCATAACCAGGGTGACCAGTATCTGGCTGAAACTGCCCACGATGGTAAGGAGTATTGCCTTGAGAGGTTCCGTTTTTTTCAAAATAAACACTCTCCCGATAAATTCGCCTACCCGGTTAGGTGTGAAAACGCTGGAAGCCAAACCACCCAGTATAGCCTGGTATGCTCTGCCAAAATCGATATCCTCCGATCGCTTGATCAGCATTTTCCACTTGAGGGTTTCTATTCCCCAGTTAAGCGTCATAAGTAAGAACAATGAAATTAAAACTACCAGGAAATCGCTTCGTTCAAAAACCGATTCAACGAACAGGCTTACCTGGGCAGCCGGCAGCGAATATATGCGCGAAAAAACATACAGCAGGGCCAGGGTGGCAATACTCAGCCGCGCGGTTATATCCAGTGTTTTTCGTACTTTTGGCGTTAATCTCACAAAAAGAATTCAGGTTAAAAGGGTTAGGCTCAGGCTTGTTGGCATGGTATCCCGGCATTTAAGGATAGGCACCGCAGGTAATCAAATCTACACATACTAATTTTTCAATACTTTGGCAAGCGAACGTATCATATTAGGCATCGATCCCGGGACCAATATCATGGGCTTCGGGTTAATTGCGGATAAAGGTAAGAAAATTGAACTCATAGCACTCGATGTAATAAAACTTGACCACCTCGATTCGCAACCGCTGAAGCTGAAAAGCATTTTCGAAAAAGTACTGGCTCTTATTGACCATTACCATCCGGATGAGGTAGCACTCGAAGCGCCGTTTTTCGGGAAAAACGTTCAAAGTATGCTTAAGTTAGGCCGTGCCCAGGGTGTTGCCATGGCGGCAGCTTTATACCGCGACATACCAATTTTTGAATATTCGCCTCGTAAAGTAAAGCAATCAATCACCGGTCATGGAAATGCTTCGAAAGAACAGGTTTCGGCTATGATAAACCGCCTGGTAGTTATTGCCGAACAGCCAAAATACTTTGATGCCACAGATGCTGTAGCTGTGGCATGCTGTCACTATTTCCAGCGTACAGCCGAGGGTCCGGCTACAACTTATACCGGCTGGGGAGCATTTATAAGTAATAACCCGGATAGGGTGAAGTAAAAGTTATTGGGTGTCGGATTGCTATACTACATGAATATTACGAAACATTAAATCATGATCAGTAAGCACCAGTTTAAATCATCACCAACTATTCACCCTTCACTCTCACCCTGAGCGGAGTCGAATGGCACTATTCACTTCTGCAGCTACATCAGTTTCTGATACGCCTGCCACCAGCGATCGGGAATTTCATCCTCAAGCGCAGTGTGGTAATCGGCAGCCGAACAGGGAACAATATAATGGCGGCGGTATTTTTCGCGTATATTATCCGAACATTTTATTTCCATCCACCAGCGTTCGGAGGTTTTGCATTTGTAAAACACTATCCCGTCGTCAAAATCGGTAACCTGTACGTTATATCGGATGTAGTTATCGATGTTTGCTGAAGGATGATCGTTATTACGGTGATAAAATCCATCAATAAAATACCAAATCATTTGTGCCATCAAATGAGCCGTTTGTCCGTTCCTATCGAGCGCGGGGTTCATTTCGAAAAATCCTGCCGAGGAAATTTTATCGCTCATCCCGGCATAGCGCACCATTTGGCAGGCTTCCTCGCCATAGAAACCATTAGGAGTGGCGTTGGCATTGCCCGGGGCATCACTTTGCCGGATAGCCGAAATGTCGAAGGTAAATAAATCGGCATTCCGCACCAGCGGCTCGACCTGCGAAATATCATTATGCAGTATCCCAAGACGGTATATATCAAAAAATAAGTTACGCATCAGGTCAATGGCACCCTGTTCAACAAAATACGTCTGGTAGCCAATATTAGTATAGTTAAATAAATTGTTGGGCTTGTGAAGTATGATATGACTGAGGTACGAACGCGAATTAAGCAGTGCTTCACTTTCGCCCAGGTCGAACATATTATCAACAGCCGCAATATTAATAATGCTTTTCCGGTTTTTGTATGCACGGTACATGGCGTAGGTCAAATCCTGCCCACCTCCGATAACAACAGGAATTATATTAAGTTCGAGCAGGGCTTCAATAACGGCTGTCAATGCAAAATAGGTATCGGCGGGAGTGTCGCCACGCATAATATCGCCTAAATCGGCAACACGGGTCTTGTAATTTCCGGGTAACAGCCTGTACAGGTATTCGCGTACACTCAACGAAGCCATAGCACAGCCATGGTTATCGACCGAATTACGGTCTTCGTCAACTCCAAAAACAGCTAGGTCGATATCGGCAAGATCAGGAAATCCATTTTCGACCGAATAAGTGCTGAAAACCTCTCCTAATCGTTTACCGGTATGGGCTGCAACTTGTGGCAGTGCTATGTGCTGAACAGGTTTAAAATAACTTGAGAAATGCATTGCAATTTGAGTTTGGCTGTGTAAGCAAAGTTATAGGTTTTGGTTGACAGAGCGCAGGGAGAAACCGGGAGCTTAACCGGTGAAAAGTGAATTTTGCCTGTTGGTTTTAGATATGCCACTATAAGAAATCAGCACGAAACAGAAACCTAAAGTATTATTATTGGTTGAAGTGCCTATGACTTTTTACCACGTGGAACAAATTTCTTTTTCCCCGGTGCAGGTGCGCTTTCGGCTAATTTTAAACATTCTTCAAGCGTAAGTGATGCCGGTTCGGTGCCTTTAGGTATTTTAATATTGGTTTTACCTACAGCTATATAGGGGCCATACCTGCCGTTAAGAACCAGTACATCGGGCCTTTCGTCGAAGGATTTAATGGTTCGGTTGGCATTTTCGGTACGTTTCTCTTCAATCAGTTCGATGGCCCGCTCAATGGTAAGAGTGGCAGGGTCGTCAGTCTTTTTTAAGGAACAGAATTTGGATTTATGAAGCACGTAAGGTCCGAAACGGCCAATAGCCACGGTAACATCTTCATCTTCGAACTGCCCCAGCATACGTGGGAAGTCAAATAGTTTTATTGCTTCTTCGAGCGTTATGTTATCGAGTGTTTGCCCTTTGCGGAGGCCTGCAAACTTTGGCTTGTCGGGTGAATCAGTTTCGCCCATCTGTGCTATGGCACCATAGCGTCCAAGCTTTACATATATATTTGCTCCCGTACCGGGATCTTTTCCAAGTAACTTTTCGCCCTTGGCTTTTTCGCCGGTCTCGAGGGTATCAACCACTTTTTTATGGAAGGGCGTGTAAAACTCACTTATCATATGGTTCCATTCCTTCAAGCCATCAGCAATTTCATCAAATTCCTTTTCGACACTGGCCGTAAAGTTATAATCCATAATATCGTCGAAATACTGCTGCAGAAAACGGGTTACCAGCTCGCCGGTATCGGTGGGGAAAAGTTTTGATTTTTCGTAGCCAAACTTTTCGTGCTTAATGGTTTCCTTTATTTTTCCATCTTTTAAAAGGAGTTGTTTGATATCGCGTGTATTTCCTTCGCGGTCCTCTTTAACAACATATTCGCGTTTAATAATGGTCGAAATGGTCGGGGCATACGTCGAAGGTCGTCCAATTCCAAGTTCCTCTAGTTTTTTTACAAGGCTGGCTTCGGTATATCGTGGCGAGCTTGTGGTGAACTTCTGCACAGCTTCTACCTGCTGCATTCCGAGTTTCTCACCTTTTTTTACTGGAGGTAACAAGCCTTCGGTTTGCTCGGTATCATCATCCGACGATTCGATATAAACTTTCAGAAATCCATCGAATTTAATTACTTCGCCTAATGCAACAAACTGTTCGGCACTGTTCGAAAGTGCTATGTTAATATTTGTTTTTTCAAGAACAGCATCTGCCATTTGCGAAGCTATGGTACGCTTCCATATCAGGTCGTAAAGTCGTTTTTGAGCTGCATCCCCTTCAATAGAGCTGTTATTCAGATAGGTAGGGCGGATCGCTTCGTGTGCTTCCTGTGCGCCTTTGCTTTTGGTAGCAAACTGCCGCGATTTATGGTACTCCTTACCAAACTGGCTGATGATTTCTTCTTTAGCCATTCCTAAAGCCGTTTGCGAAAGATTCACCGAGTCGGTACGCATGTAAGTGATTTTTCCACTTTCGTAGAGTTGCTGGGCAACGGTCATGGTGCGGCTTACCGAGAATCCAAGTTTACGACTGGCTTCCTGCTGTAATGTTGATGTTGTAAAGGGTGCTGCGGGCGAACGTTTACCTGGTTTCTTTTCAACATCGGCAACCGAAAAAGCAGCTTTGCTGCAAAGGGTAAGAAAAGCATGGGCCTCGTCGAGGGTCGCGAATCTTTTGGGAAGGTCGGCTTTAAAAATTGCCTGGCCTTTATCGTTATTCACTTCAAACAATCCACTTACCTTATAGGCAAAAGTGGCTTCAAACTTGCGGATATCTTCCTCGCGCTCCACAATAAGTTTAACAGCAACACTTTGCACACGCCCTGCTGACAGTGAGGGTTTAATTTTTTTCCACAGTATAGGCGATAACTCAAAACCTACCAACCTGTCGAGTACCCGGCGTGCCTGTTGAGCATTAACCAGGTGCAGATCCAATTTCCGTGGAGTTTTTATTGCTTCGGTAATTGCTGTTTTGGTAATTTCGTGAAATACAATACGGTTGGTTTTATCGGTCGAGAGCTTAAGAACTTCCGCCAGGTGCCACGAAATAGCTTCTCCTTCACGGTCCTCGTCAGTTGCCAGCCATACCATCTCCGATGCGTCAGCAAGTTTTTTTAATTCGCTGATCACTTTCTTTTTGTCAGGCATCACCTCATACACGGGCTTGAAATGATTATTTACTTCAATACCGAGATCTTTGGTCGAAAGATCACGAACATGGCCAAAACTGGATTTTACAATAAAATCCTTGCCAAGGTATCCTTCGATAGTTTTGGCTTTGGCGGGAGACTCGACAATTACCAGGTTTTTACTCATATACTTAAATTTTTATCCGGAAAATCAGGTGCAAAGTAACGCAATAATATTAAAACGAAAGCCACAAACTATTTCAGGTTTATGCATTATGATTCATTATTATTACGGAATACGAGCAATAAACATGTATTTATCGGCGGGGCATACGTTTGATAATCAATATTTTGACATGCATATTTCGTTGGCAATTTTGTTGTATTTTTGCAGGCACAAAAAAAACAGTATTTACCTCCAAATTTTCAAATTAACAGGTGGAAGTCAAAAAGAAAGCTTTTATTGAGACTTACGGATGCCAGATGAATTTTTCGGATAGTGAGATTGTAGCCTCGATACTTGAAACACAGAATTACGAATCGACAACCGATATAAAATCAGCCGACCTTATATTATTGAATACCTGTTCGATACGCGACAATGCCGAGCAAAGAGTCCGCAATCGACTTAACGAAATGCATGCACTAAAACGCAGACATCCAGGGCTTATCATCGGACTTTTGGGCTGCATGGCCGAGCGCCTCAAAGACAAGCTGCTGGAAGAAGAACGCCATATCGACCTGATAGTGGGTCCCGATGGCTACCGGCAGCTGCCACAACTGCTTGAACAGGTCGAGAGCGGGCAAAAAGCCATTAATGTATTGCTTTCAGCTGACGAAACTTACGCCGATATAAACCCTGTACGCACGGGGGGAAGTGGTGTTACCGCTTTTATAAGCATTATGCGGGGATGCGAGAATTTTTGTGCTTACTGTGTAGTGCCTTATACCCGTGGCAAGGAACGAAGCCGAAATCCGCGAACAATTATAAAGGAAGCCCGCGAACTGTTTGAACAGGGATTTCCGCGAAATAACACTGCTCGGCCAAAATGTAAACTCATATCACTGGGAAGAAAACGGTTTGCCTATAGAGTTTCCGGCCCTGCTCGAAGAAATGGCTTTGATAAATCCCCTTCTAAGGGTACGTTTTGCCACGTCCCACCCCAAGGATATTTCGGACGACCTGCTCGAGGTAATAGCATCGTACGACAATATTTGTAAATCCATTCACCTCCCGATACAATCGGGAAGTACACGGATACTCGAAATGATGAAACGCAGTTATACCCGCGAATGGTATATGGACCGCATTGCAGCTATACGACGTATTGTGCCGGGATGTGCTGTAACTACTGATATTATTGCAGGGTTTTGTTCCGAAACCGATGATGATCACCAGGAAACACTTTCGGCCATGCGGGAGGTTGGCTACGACTATGCGTACATGTTCAAATATTCCGAAAGGCCGAATACCATCGCTGCAAAAAAATATCCCGACGATGTAACCGAAGAGATTAAGAGCCGGCGCCTCGACGAAATCATTGCTTTACAACAGGAGCTCTCGCTAAAGAGTAATAAACTGGATATAGGAAAAGAATTTGAAGTGTTGGCCGAGGGTGTTTCAAAACGTTCGGATCAGCAGCTTTTCGGGCGAACAAGTCAGAATAAAGTGGTGGTTTTTCCACGCGATTCATATAATCCAGGTGATTATGCGAAGGTGATTATACAATCGTGCACAGCGGCAACACTAAGGGGTGACCTCGTAAAATAAAGAAAGCTTTTTGCGAAAGCTCAAAATTTGGTAATTAACCATATTGATTTTATTTTATCTTTGCCCTTTTAGCGTATATTAATTTAATATTGTTAACATTGTACTTATGAAAATCAGGCTTGCTACATTTAAGCTGCTCAGTATAGCTCTCATCAGCTTAACGGTAATTTCGTGTGTGCCCCAGGCTAAAATGAAATACCTCCAGGATAAGGAGGGAGTTACACCGGTAACTGAATTTCAGAACGAAAGACCCGACTATAAATTGAAACCCGGTGATTATCTCTATATCCGGATTCTCACTCTTGATCAGAAGAGCAACGAAATATTTGCCAATATCACCGGGTCGGGAGGCTCAAGTGGTTATATGAATATTTCCGAACAAAATCTTTACCTCACAAGCTATATGGTTAATGATTCGGGATATATTATTTATCCGCTGCTTGGAAGCATATATGCAAGGGGAAATACCGTTACCGAAATGGAACAAAGTATTAATAAAGCCGTTTCGGAAATAATAAAACAATCGAGTGCTGTTGTTAAGTTGGTTCAGTATAATATCTCCATACTTGGTGAAGTTAAATCGCCGGGTAAATACACCATTTATAACAACCGTGTGAATATTTTCGAAGCACTGGCTTTAGCCCACGACCTCACTTCGTTTGCCGATCGCAGCCATGTGCAGATTATCCGTACCGAGGGAAATACGAATAAAATTGTTACCATCGACCTGCTGAGTAAGGATATCTTATCATCGCCATACTATTATCTGCAACCCAATGATATTATATACATCGAACCGCTGAAGAATAAAACTTACGCTTTCGAATCGTTCCCTTATGCATTGATATTTTCAACCATCACAACCGCCCTACTTATCGCAACATTCTTTAAATAATGGACAACAAATTCCCCAATTATATCGAGATGGAGCAAGAGCAGTCCATCGACATCAAAGCACTGTACTATAAGTTTCTTAGTTACTGGTACCTGTTTTTTATTACCATAGTGCTGGTAATGCTTATCGCCTTTTTATTCAACAAGTACACCAAGCCAGTGTATAAAGTGAAGGCAACAGTTCTGATAACCGAAGAAAAAGGTGGGTTGAGCGATGCGCAGTCGCTATTGGGTTTTGGTAATATCACCAATACACAGAAACTCCAGAACCAGATCGGGATCCTGAAATCACGCTCGCTTGTTTCGCGTACATTGAAATCGCTTGACTTTAATGTGTCGGTCTATAAAGAGGATAATTTTATTACTACCGAAATATACAAAGAGTCACCTTTCAAGGTTACTATTGATACCTCGCATTTGCAACCCATCGGGAATATTAACTTTTATGTTACCATTCTGTCCGACAACGAATACCGGCTCGAGGCCGAAGGGCAGGATCTGACTTTATACAACTACAATACCTACACCGATACCGAAAAGAAAATTGAGTCATTGAAATACGACAAGAAGCATGTTTTTGGTACAAATGTGACGAATGCTGATTTCAGTCTTAAAATTGATAAAACGCTGAAATATGACCCTAAAACCTCAATAAATCAGCGTTACTATTTCACGTTTAACTCACTTAATGCTATGATATCCCAGTTTTCGGGATACGAAATAGAACCCATTAACAAGGAGGCTTCCATTATTGAGATTGCACTCAAAGGCAATAATTCGCAAAAGGCTGTCGATTTTCTGAATCATCTTACGCAGGAGTACATACGCCAGGGCCTTGAAAAGAAAAACCAGATCGCCATCAATACCATCATATTTATCGATGGTCAGTTAATGGAAATCCGCGACACTTTAAGTACCAATGAAACGGTGTTGCAAAATTTCCGCACCAACAACCAGATTATGAACCTCGATGCTCAGTCGCAGCAGGTTTATACAAGTATTACCGAACTGGAAAAAGAAAAAGCCGTATTGCTTGTAAAAGCAAAGTATTACAACAATCTGAAAGAGTATATCCAGAAAAACAAGGATGATTTAAATGGCGTTGTAGTTCCATCCTCAATGGGTATTGATGATCCGATAATGACACAGATACTCAACCAGCTTACCGAATTGTATAACGAAAGATCCGAACGACTTATCAGTTCAAAGCCCAACAACCCGATGGTGCTGGCCATTGATCAAAAAATTGCGAACACCAAAAGATCGCTTACCGAAAGCATTACGAATATTGTTAAAACGTCGGATATTAGTATAAAGGATATCGACAACAGGATTAATAAACTCTCGAGTTTTTTCCGTAACCTACCGGCTACACAGAGGCAATTGCTTGGAATTGAACGTAAATACAACCTCAACAATTCCATTTATACCTATTTGCTTCAGAAAAGATCGGAGGCAGCTATCACCAAAGCCAGCAACACTCCCGATAACGAAATTCTGGATGCTGCCGATCCGGTAGTGAAAGAACAGGTTTTTCCAAAAACCAGCCTCAACTATACCATTGCCTTTTTACTTGGGTTTATTATTCCCCTGCTCTATGTCCTTGGTAAGGATTATCTGAACGATAAAGTTGTAAACAAAAACGATATTGAAAAGCATACCAGCCTGCCGGTTATCGGCCATGTACTGCACAATAAACATGAAAGTAATATTGTTGCTTTCACATCGCCAAAGTCTGCCATCTCCGAATCGTTCAGGGCATTACGAACCAATCTGCAATACCTTACCCAGGGGAAAGATAGGTTCACAATTCTGATCACTTCTACAAGTGTCAGCGAAGGGAAAACCTTTATCTCGATGAACCTGGCGTGTATATATGCACAGTTCGACCGCAAGACCTTGCTAATGGGTTACGATTTACGTAAACCCAAAATATACCAGGATTTCGGGCTGAAAAATACTGTTGGAATTACATCGTACCTCATTGGAAAAAGTTCGCTTGAAGATATTATTCAAAAATCATCGGTTCCGAACCTCGATATTATTTCGGCTGGTCCTGTTCCTCCAAACCCGGCTGAACTTATCGCTTCGCCTCTGAACGTTACTCTGCTTACTACACTGCAGGAGATGTATGACTACATTATTATTGATACTCCCCCGGTAGGTATTGTTACAGATGCATTCCTGCTGATTCCCTTTACCGATGTAAATATTCTGCTGGTGCGTCAGAATCTTACACATAAAAAGGTTTTTGAATCCATTGCCGGTGATTTCGAAAAGCGTAATATTCCTAATACAACTGTATTGGTTAACGACGTGAAACCCGACCGTGCAGGTGCAGGGTACGGATACGGGTATGGCTATGGTTACGGATACGGATATGGATACGGCCACGGGTATGGCTATGGTTACTACTCCGACGATGCCAAGACAGACGAGGATAAATCGTTATTCAAGCGCTTGTTCAGCCGCTCATAATCATAGAAGTAGGTTGGTTATACAACACGCTCAAAAGCAATATAAAAAGGGGCTTCCGGATGGAGCCCCTTTTTTTGATTTTATTGAAATGGCTATTACTTGAAAGCCTTTTCGAGCAAGCCATCGCCGGTAAGTTTGAGCCTGTCGAAATAGGATGGAACCTCTTTACCCATTAACTTATCAGTATAAATTTTCGCCAGGTATTGTGCCAGCATAAATCCTTGTCCACGGAAGCCAACAAATAGTCCGAGGCCAGGATCGAGGATCATGCGAGGCTCAACATAATAACCGGCCCACACCGCCTGGAAACCTACGGACGAAAGTTGCGGCAGCCAATCGACAAATACTTCGGAAACAATTTCGAGGAATTCTTTCGAGTTTATTTTCAGGGTTTTATCCGTTTCCATGGGCTCCACCTGTGGAGAAGCACAGCCTATGATCTGACCTGTTTCGCCGAGTTGCTGGCCATACACAGCAGTAAACCCTTTGTACTTACGCCGATCGATAAGCATATCAAGAGGTTGCCCGTTTATACCCATATTTGGAAGCCGACGGGTAATAAAAGCCTGGTGTTTTACCGGATACAAACCGGTTTCGATACCAAGCTGCTTCGAAAATTTATCGGCTTCAGGACCTAAGAGCATTAACAAAATGCGGTGTATGAAATTCAACATATTGTTTATTATGATCTTTAGTCAAAACAATGTACTTCCCGTTTTCCTTTCTTACATCAATCAGCTGGCAATCTTCATAGATTTTCCCGCCTTTATCAATGCCAATCCGGCGGATCAGGTCGATTACACGACCCGGAGTTGCCTGCCAGCAATCCTTTGTTATGAGTGCCGCCTGGTAATGTTTCCCCAGGTTTGGATTGATATTGGGCGAAATTTCCTTTCCATAATCTTTTGGATCAACCATGTAAGCATCCGACCACGATCGTGATTCTTCCAGGGCTGCATAAGTGGCATCATCGTGTGCAAAATTTACATAACGGGTCGAGAGGAAATTGATATCGCGGATTTTTTGCAGCTCTTTAAAAATTTCGAGGTTATGACGTGCAATATCAGCAATTTCGGGCAGGCTGAATGCTGGCCTTCCACCGGCAATATTACGCCACGAAGCACCACGCCCATAATTTATCAGCGATGGTTTTAAGCCAGCTTCGGCCATATAACGGAACAAGGCGCTGCCTCCAATTCCGCCACCGGCAATTAATGCCTGAACCTCCACTTTGCGGGCTGTATCCTTACCGTTGTTGATGATAATATTTTCGCGGACATTTTTGGGGAATAACTCACCCATCGATAACTGATTGCTCAGCGGACCGCGTGGCGTGGCATCACCCACAATGCTTATACCTTTGTTTCGCAATACCAGTTTAAGTCGGCGTATGCAACGTTTACCCCGGCATGCGCCCATTCCCAACCGAGTGGTGTGCTTTATTTCGTCGACCGAGATGAATTTCCGTTCACCAATAGTGGTAACAATTTCGCCCAGTGTAACGTCATCGCAATGGCAAACATACATTTCCTGCCCGCCTTCATAGGCAACGGGTTTCATTACAACAGGCTCAGGGTAGTTTTCCTTAATGATAAAACCGCGTACATCAAGCAATGCCTCTCCATGAATATCCAATGATTTTACGCGGGCAATATTCGTTTTATTTGGTTTTTTTAGAATTTTTTCGATAATACCGTTACCCAGTTTTTTACCCTGGTTATCAACAAGATACACTTCCTTTTGTTCCTCGGCAAAATATTCGATAGGCAGAAAAAGCCAGTCTTTCTTAGGTGCATAGCCAAATATAGCCAGGCCTGGGCATTGATACACACAATCCATACAACCCACACACTTTTCGAAATCGAGTTGGGGAACGGTGCTGGTAGAAGTTTTGGTGATAGCTCCGTGCGGACATGCAAATTCGCAGGGATTACATGCAAAGCCATAAAGGCAGTCGATCTGTACAAAAGGCTTTCCGTTGAAGCGTTCAGGGGTAGGTTTATAAGGGTCCTGGATTACACGATGCGGATGCTGCTGCGAATCGATATATTCTTTCGAAACATTCAGGTACTGGTCATAATCGATATTTTCGCCCATATCCTGTAATATTTCATAGGCAACCTGGTTACCACGCAATACAGCACTGGTTCCTTCGCCAATACGAATGGCATCGCCGGCACCATAGCAGTTACGGCCAAATATCTCGTTGCCTTTTATTATCAGCTGATCGTCGGCAACCAAACCGGTACAAATATTTATAACATCGATGCCATCAATTATTTGCTCGGTGCCTGCAACGGGTTCAAAGTTTTTGCATTCGGCAACCACTGCACCGATAATACCGGTATTATCTTCATTAGGCAAGGCTTTCAGAAGAATATGTGAGGTCATTACCGGAATTCCCAAACGGCGAACCCTGTTGGCCTGTACCGGGAAACCACCTTCGTTAGCCTGGGCTTCGATAATCGCTTTTACTTCGGCTCCAGCCTGCATCAGTTGGTATGATGTGAGGTACCCTATGTTTCCGGCACCTACTGTCAGTACTTTTTTGCCAAGAAGCGTTAACTCGTTGTTCATCATTTTCTGAACCACGGCAGCGGTGTAAACACCTGGCAGATCATCGTTTTCGAAAGTCGGCATAAACGGAACTGCACCAGTTGCAACCACCATGTATTCAGCATCCACATAATAAATTTCGTCGGTAACGATATTTTTAACTGCTATACGTTTGCCTTCGAGTATATCCCAAACGGTGCTGTTAAGAAAAATTCCTTCGTGGCTGTCGCCGGCCAGTGTTTTTGCAATATCAAATCCACGCATGCCACCGAATTTCTTTTCTTTCTCGAAAAAGAAAAACTGGTGTGTCTGCATCAGGAACTGTCCGCCGATTTTATCGTTATTATCGATAACAATATTATCAACACCCTGTTTTAACAACTCTTCGCGGCAGGCAAGCCCGGCAGGACCGGCACCAATAATGGCAACGGTAGTTTTGTAAACATCAATCGGTTTTTCGGTATCTACAGCTATGGCTTCGGGCGAATAATCGTGAGGAATCTCACTCACTTCTTTTACTGAATCTACTTTAGTGATACAAATACGACGGATTTGTCCATCAACGAGCATTTCGCAGGCGCCACATTTACCAATGCCACACTCGAGACTACGCTCGCGGTTCGATAAGCTATGGCTGTGCACCGGAAAGCCAGCCTGGTGCAATGCAGCTGCAATGGTAAAGCCTTTTTCGCCGGTAACGGTTGTTCCTTCAAACGTAAAGTTAACCTTTTCGCTTACAGGCACTTCCAGTATGGGATGTTCATTAATTTTATTCATAATTGTAAGGAACAATAATGTGTAATTAAATTCTCTTTTCAGAGTTTCACGGAGCAAAATTATATTTTTTATCCGGCTGTTAATCAATTAACAGGTAATTTAGAAAGAGTATATATTGCAGCAAAAAGTCCCGGCAAATAGCAACGGCACTTCTTATTCAACCAATTATATTTTCCTTTTCTGCAGCGTGTCGAAATGATTCATAAATTTGAAAAACAAATGAGTAGTGTTAACGGAAAAACAGTTTTTCGGGCATCACATACTAAATTCATTAAACCATGGGCGGTATGAACCCTATGTACGACAACCTTCTGATGATCTATTATTCAGGAACCGGTAACTCAAAACGGGTTTCGGAATGGATTGTACAGGAAGCAAAGGACAAAGGATTAAATACACATATCACCTCGTTTCATGAGTTTGATCCCGCTGCGCTTAAGGATTTCACTGGCAAAACCCTGATTGGAATTTTTTCGGCTACACATGGTTTCAATATGCCGCATTCCATGCTTAACTTTCTTTTACGGTTCAAGCTGTTAAAAGGATCCGATGTTTTTATCGGAAACACACGTGCCGGGATGAAACTTTCGAAGTTGTTTTTGCCCGGATTGAGCGGCATAGCCATGTATTTCCCGGCTTTGATCATGTTTTTTAAAGGATATAAAGTAAAAGCCATGTATCCTGTTGATCTGCCATCGAACTGGATTTCGTTACATCCCGGATTGCGAAGAAAAGTTGTTGATTCAATGGTTGATAGGTATGAAAAGCTGTCGAAACAATTTGCCGGAAAGATTTTGGCCGGAAATCGTGTTTTCCTCAAATCGTTTATTCTTCTTCCTTTGGATTTACTGGTTACCCCGCTTGCGGTCGGATACTATTTTATCGGAAGGTATATACTGGCAAAGACTTTTATTGCCAATTATAACTGCACCGATTGCGGCATATGTATTGATAATTGTCCAACCAAATCCATCATTCGGGTCGGGAACAGGCCTTACTGGAAATTTAGCTGCGAAAGTTGCATGAAATGCATGAACTACTGCCCCGAAAGAGCCATAGAAACGGCACATTCCATGTTTGTAATAATCCTCATAGTGCTTAGCGCTTTAGTGAACCCTTATTTATCGGCCCGCGTAACTGATATTGTGACTCTGTTGTTCGGTTATTCTCCTGTAGCTTATGAATCATTGTACCTTGTGATAAAATGGTCGGTAGCTATTCTATTCTTTTGGGGCGGATACAGATTGCTTCACTACCTGATGGGTTTCCCGCGAATAAATAAGATTATTACCTATACCTCACTTACAACCTGGAAATTCTGGCGCAGGTATAAAATACCGAAAGGAAAACAGGGTAGGCCAGTGTCTGCACACTCACAGGGTGTCTGACACTGGCCTTTCCGATTCCGATTAATTTATGTGTCTGACACCTTGCAGGTGTGCAGACACATAAATTAGTTCAGCGAGAAAGCTATCGGCAGATTCATTCTAACGTTCACCGGCTTCCCGCCTTGGACACCCGGTTTCCATTTTCCGCTTGTAAGTTTAATTACCCTTACCGCTTCCTCATCGCAGCCTCCGCCTATACCACGAAGTACTTTTATATTCGTGACATTCCCATTTTTATCAACCGTAAAGCTCACATACACAATCCCGTTTATACCTGACTCTTTAGCCTTCTGAGGATATATGAGAGTTGACGCAACAAAAGCATCCAGGGCTTTTTTACCACCGGTAAATTCCGGCATTTGTTCCACAACACTGAATTCCATCGAATCATCTTTCTGAACAGCCGTTTCACTCACAAGGCCGGGTTCCTCAGAAGTATACCCTTTTGACTTTTTCAACAAAGGAACCCGATAGGAGGCCACCGAAGCACTTCCAACGGCATAATCACTCACACCTTCGGGTAATGGCAATGGCTGATTAACCGTTGTCGAATTGCCGGTTTTATTCCTGATGTCGTTATCGATAGCTATAAACGAGGTATATGCTGTTAACAGGTTGTATTTCAATCCCAGTTCAGTAATTTCAGGTTTGTATTCGTCGCCTCCTCCATATCCGGTTGAAGCATAGTCGCTCAGTGTACGAATGCGTTCGCGGGCCCATAGGTAGCGGAGTGCTGAATTCGATTCTGATGATTTTGCTGAACTGGCAAGCAATTTTTGTTCATAGTTACCTTCTCCGTTCGTGCCTTTAATGGTAATGTTGCCGGCAGGAGTGCCCCTGTATTTCCCAAAAATAATTACCGGCCTTTCGGAAAACACATCAGGAATACTCAGTGGTTCAACATCATACGCATCAAACTTATCATATATCACACTGATATGTGTTAAAACCGGGTTTTGTATATACTTCCTGAAATTTTCAGCTGTAGCAACTGCTTCTTCCTGTTTGGTTATTACAAAAGGCATTCCCATTCCTACATGAGCTATGCCTTCGATGATATAGCGGTTTACTGATGTGCCGATTCCAAAGGCGAAAAAACTGGCTTTATCGAGGTTATTGCGTATCAGGTCGAAAGCGGCTTTTTCAACATCCACATAGCCATCGGTAGCAATTACAAAACTGCGGGCATAGCCTTCGGTGCCTTGCAGGCTGAGGGCTCTTTTTAGTGCCGGTAACAGCTCGGTACCACCGCCGCCTTGCTGCCGATCGATAAATGCTATGGCTTTTTCGATATTTTCGCTGTTGGCTGTCACAGCAGTTTCACTCATAAGGCTCGACGTTCCTGCAAAAAGCAATACATTAAACCGGTCAGTCGATCGAAGGTTACCAATCAGATCGCGCAATAGTTTTTTAGAAATATCGAGCGGGTATCCATGCATGGAGCCTGAAACATCAACGATAAAAACATATTCGCGGGGTGGAATAACCGATAGTTTTACCTGTTTGGGCGGCTGTATCATTGCCAGGAAGAAATTTTCGTCCTTCCCGGGATACAACAGCAAGCCCGACTGAACTTTATCACCAGCCAGGCGGTACTTCAGAATAAAATCGCGGTTTCCGCCCTGCTTTTCCTCAGGCAAAAGGCTGATTGAGGCATCCGAAGGACTATCGAATTTTACATCCGTTTTATGCGAAGTACAAATCACGTCACTAACAGGCATACCTGTTGAAAGATTGCATTTTATGCTGAAATCATGCCCCGGCTTTTCGCCTTCATGCATATACGGGTTGCTTACCCATTGCTCGCGGGGAGGCGCTGTAACGGCCGGTTGCTTGCTGTAACGCGGTCCTACAACAGTTGGATACACAAATTCGTAAATTCCGTTTTCGGGAATAAGCAATTCGGTGTATTTAAGTTCGACGCGTATGCGGTCGCCGGGCATAATATTTGCCACGTTCATCTGGAAAACATTTGGCCGCTCCTGCTCTAACAGTGATGCACTTTTGCCTTGTTGTTTGGCCGTTTCATAGTCCTGGCGTGCTTTTTCGCGTTCCGAAATTTTAGCAATAATCGTACGTTCACCTATGGTCATTTTCATGCTGTACACAGCAGCACGGGTTGATGCAGGGAATACATAAATGGCTTCTATTGCATTTTTGCCTGTGTTTGCATATTCCTGTACTACAGTTACATCGGCAATTACGCCCGCAATATTTACTTCGGCTGATGTGGATTTCAGCGGTAGCTGGTCGATATTCGGGTTATCGGATTTCACAAAGAAATACGGCGAAAGGGTTTTATCGGGATTGGATTCCTGTGTTTGAGTTAGTTGTATTCCCAGTTTTTTGAGGCGCGGTGAATTGCCTCGACGAAGCAATCATTGTTCCTGCCGAAATTAAAATAATGGGCAAGGTTGCGAACAATGAATGGAAAATGAGTTTTGTTTTCATAACTGAAGTATTTAAAGAGTTTAAGAATAGTTTATTAACTGAATTGATAATATTTACTGCAATTTGAAAGCAACAGGTATTGTAAACGACACTCTCACCCTCCGGCCTTGCTGTTCGCCGGGTGTCCATGTGGGTAAACTGGCTATTACACGTTCAGCCTCTTCGTCGCAACCTCCGCCAATTCCCCTTATTGTTTTAACATGGCTGACGCTTCCATCTTTTTCGACAACAAAATAGATATAAACCGTTCCCTGGATTCGGGATTCATTAGCAAATACCGGGTAACTCAGTATTTTTGGCCAGAAACCCCTTTAAAGCACTTATCCCACCCGGAAACTCGGGCATTTTTTCAACAATAATAAACGGAGTATCATCGGCAACTGATTTTTCATCCTCAAGTTTGACCGGAACTGGAGGGATATAATCAGGCTGCACATCATCCGGTTTTATCTCGTTGTTGATGAATAAGTCCTCAGTAATTTTTTGATCGTTTGAAACTATTTTTATTATTGGAGCGGTAACCGGTATGGGCGCCGGTTTCTTTTCGACAATATAATTCTCTTTAAAAAAGATATCATCGACCAAAGGCTCCCATTGCTGAGTGATAACTATTTCTTTATAAGGTGTTTCCCATTCAAAAGCTGCGAGCGACAGCCCGAGTGCAACTATAAGCCCGATTTGCAGGAAGATACTTTTCTTTGGCTCGAGGTCGGCACGTTTCGATTTCTTGGTTTCCATGGCTACTGTTTTTTGAGAGTTAGTAATTTGTGTTTACAAACAGAAGATGCGATGCTTTGCTGAAATTCCATAAAAACACAAAAAATAATGGATTTCTGGACTCAAATCTCCCTTGCCCTGTATCTCTCAAAACCCTATCTTTGTATAAATATACACCGAGTGGCATTGCGTTTTTTCCGGAACGACGATAAAAAGGAACTGCTTTCAATCCCCGATGAGCAGCTTGTTGCACGCTATGCCCGTACTCATAACAAGGAAATTATAGGCATCCTCTTCGAACGTTACACGCATTTGCTTTTTACCGTCTCGTACAAATACCTGGGAAACGATGCTGATGCCGAAGACAATGTGATGCTGGTTTTTGAAAAACTCTTCGGGTTGCTGAAAAATACTGAAGTCCTGAATTTTAAAAGCTGGATTTATACCATCACCAAAAACGAATGCCTGATGCAACTGCGGCACAGGAAGTCGGGAGACCGGGTTAAGGAGGAAAACCTGAAAAAACTTGAAGTTGAAATTATGGAATCCGTTGAGCTTAATCATCTTTTAAATGATGGCGACGGAGAACATCGCATACGCTACCTCGAAACGGGCATAAATTTGCTAAGTTCGGAGCAAAAACAATGTATTGAGTTGTTTTACCTGAACGAAAAATCGTACCGCGAAGTAGAACAATTAACCGGATATACCTATAACGAAGTGAAAAGCCATATACAAAACGGCAAACGAAACCTGAAGCAGATTATGGAAAGGATGGAACGCTATGAATGACACAACTAAAAAGTCGTCAGCACTGTTTTTGCCTTCCGGTTGCCTCACGGGTGATGCTTTGATGCTTTTTGTTTCCGGTTCGTTAAAAGATACGGATCTCACACGGACTCAGCAACATGTTGCCGAATGCCCTTTGTGTGAAGAGGCTGCCGATGGCTTACGCATGTGGCTGAAAGAACAAAATGAAATTTCGGGGGATAAGGAAGCAGGAACTTCTGAGTTATCAGAGAAATCATTTTTAACCGGGGAAAAAACCACAAAACATTCCAGCTCACCGGCCTATAAATTCCATTCACGAACTGATAAAATTAATGAACGGGTAAGGCAGCGGTTAAATTTCCATAAACAGGTTGAATCCATTAAGCATAAACGCAGACCTGCAAAACCTTATGCATGGCTTGCTGCTGCTGCTGTGGTAGTTCTTTTTATCGGCATTTTTTACGTGGTACGTTTCCAAAGCCTGTTCGAACAACAACAGTTGGCAAAAAACGAGCAGGATGTTTTGGAATCACCGGTACCGAATGCATCTGAATACATAGGATTAATAGCAGACTCGACCTCTGCCGGAACCAACGCTTTAGCGCTTAAAAAAGACAGGAAGAAAGGTGAGAATAAAGCTGATTTGAATACTCTTGCTGTAGTTTCTGATGATGCTGAAGTGGAATCAGAGAACGTAGAAATTGCATCTTCGGCTAAACCTCCTGAGTCGATCCCTGTAGTTGCACCTCACAGTGGAGAGGCTTCACCAGCTGAAGTTTCGGATGTTGTAATAACTAGGTATGAGGTTACACGGGCTAAAAAGTCGAAGAGCGCTGTTAACCAGGAGGTTGCAAAGGAGAGTGTATCGGCAGGTGCTGATAGAAACAAGGCTCAGGGCAAGGCGCAACAATTGGGAGTGGTTGAGGATGCAAAAGAGGTATTTTTAGTAGTAGAACAAATGCCTGAATTCCCTGGTGGCGATGCTGCCCGTGTAAAATTCCTTTCCGAAAACATTCAATATCCGCTCCAGGCGGTTGAAAGTGGCATCCAGGGTACTGTATATGTTAGCTTTATAGTGGACATTGATGGCCGCCTCGACAGCATAAAAATATTACGCGGTATTGGCGGCGGGTGCGATGAGGAAGCTCTGCGCGTGGTTAAAAATATGCCTAAGTGGAAACCCGGCCTACAGGGTGGTAAACTGGTGACGGACTATGTTTAATATGCCGGTAAATTTTAAGTTGCAAAAGTAGATTGGTACTACCGGAGGGATGTGCTTCTTCCCGCCTTTTCTTATCGCAGATTCAGAATTTATTGTTCAGGTAAAACCCGATCGTGAAATTATTGATGATTTTGGGTTTATCATTTATATTGATATCGTACAAACACTTGGTGCGTAAGCTAAGCCTGAAATGCTTCAGAAATATATAATGAAAGGCGTTGTTGATATCGAATTTATAGTCTTTTAAAAATGAGAAGTCGGTTTTATTAACATTAACCTGGCTGAAATTTTCGAAATACAGGTTTTTAAGTATCTCCCGCGTTGGGATTGTGAAAATCATATTTATGCCAAACTCCATTTTTTTAGACGTCCCCTGGTCTAAACCATATAATTTTTTCGATTCACGGCTCTCAAATAGTGCCTGATTCCTGATTTTTGTATTCCGGCCGTTCACCAGGCCAAGTTCTATGGAACAATTGTCGTTAAACCCGTATTTTAAGCCTGCTGAGAAGTTCGAATAAGCGGGGGACAGATAGCAGGTATACAGATATTTAACGGCATTCCCCAGGCTGTCGTCCTTATATTCGTAATGATTAAAATACTGGCTTTTGGAATTTATACACAGATTAAAAGCAAACCCGGAGTTTTTAATGGCATAAGAAACTGAGTTTTTGAAGTTGTACTGATCGTCCGATACCGAATAAATACTATCAATAAACTGCCTGATGCCAAATTCGGTAAAATAATAGGTTACCATTGCAAATTTCCCAACCTTCAATTTATTGTTAAGTGTAAAATTATAGTACAGGTAGAGGTTGTTAAACTCGTTACTTGTTTCGCCATTTATAACATTTATGGCGGCAAATGTTGTGAAAAAATCGATATTTGCCACTAAGGTAAATTGTTTATTTGCCGGTGGCGAAACTGTTCTGGTAGTATCCTGCCCGAAGGCATTACCTATATACATTGACACTAAAGCTAACAATAAATATCGAAACTGCATCCCGGGCAGTATATTATTCCGAAACCCAAATTTACTGTAAATCAGCCAGGAGCAAGGTTTGGCATGCATTGGATTTAGCTGTAAAATCAATGAAATTGTTCACACAAAAAGACTCTCAAACAAAATGACGGCCATCTCTTTGCGAGGAGAAGGCCGTCAGGTAACTTACAGGGGGATTTCAAAATAATACATCCCATTCCGATACGTAAGAGGTATTTCTCCTTTTTTTATCACGAGAGGTTTCGACGCTTTGGTTGCTGCATTAATTTCGGCAGGCATCACAAAATCTTCCGTAAAAATTACGCTGATTTTATCTTTAAAGTAGACCATTTTATCAGGTTGTACTTTAAGGATATCCTTTTCGTAAAGGCCAACAATCATGGAACCTCTGTCTTCGTTCACATCCAATGTGCCATTAACCATTCCCTCAATATAAGCGTTGGTTTTGTCAATACTACATAATCCAAAACCGGGACAGGTTGCAGGTTCACTCTTACGGCCAATGTTGCCTTGAATTTTAATAACAATTCCGGCCATGGAGGAAGATGCTGTCAGAAACACCATTAAGGTTGCAATAAGAACTTTTTTCATTTTGACCATTTTATATGTTACTCCTTATTATTTCCCACCTTAAGGAGCCCGGGGTGTTTTCCACTTTCGCAGGCAAACATACACATGCAACTGCATGCGCAAACCGGCGCGGACGATTTTCGGCCTTGCTGATAAATAATCCGGAAAAATTTACGATCTTTGTATTGCCTCTCTCGGTTTTGGTTCGTACTTAGTTAATTCGCGTTGACAATAAACCTCCCGGGGGAGGTATTTTTTGGGGGTTTGGGGTGGGCAGGCCCCATTTATATAGAATCAATTACCTGAATTTTTGTGGCCAGGTTATTCAATAACTGTTTTTATTTTTTCAATTAATTTAGTTGTTTCACTGAAATCTTCATTATTAACCTTCGCCAGTAATATTGCCTTTTCAGCTGTTTCAAGTGCCTGTTTATAATTCTTTTCCTTATACAGTAGCCAGGCAAATGTATCGTTATAAGCATAGTTGTTGTCAATAGCAATGGCTTGTTTTATCCACGATTGGGCATCCCGGAGTTTTTGTATATCGGTAACATTTTGTACAAATTCCCAGGCCAGGCTGTTTAGCGCTTCGGGATTACTGCTGTTTTCCGTTACGAAGCTCCTGACCAACTCATTGTATTTATTTTCATCTCCATTTAAACTATAGTAGAATATTTTATTGACCAGATAGTCATTCGGTGTGTAAAAAATAATGCTTTTAAAAACTCCATTCACATCGTTAACACGATAATAGTTCGTTGAAATGTAATCAGCAAGTACCATCAAACATTTTTGCATTTTTCGTGAATCCTTTTCTTTAAAAGCATTTTGAAAATTTTGTGCAGTAATCCATACGATTCGCCCTTTAACCTGGGTTGTATCGTAATATGGATAGAATAATTCTGGATGTTTATTCAACAATTCGAAGGCAGGTGATGACATATCGAAGTTGGATTTTGTACCGGTAACTGCTAAGGTGTATATAAATTGGATGTTATCCTTTGACCTTAACTGATCCGGGTTTTGAGTCAGAAGGTATTCATTTATGGATAATGAATCAGCTTCATCGGCACTATAGAGCTGGAAGCAATAATCGTACAGAAATTTGGCCGAACGATCTCCCTGCTTATAAATGTCACGCATACCGGCAAGGGAAGTACTGCGGTTGATGGCCCTCTCACAGAAGCTTAAAAATTCATCGGTTGCAAGAAACCCAATATTTTTACCCAAAATTGATTCACTAGTATCACAGATAACAACAGTAGGAAAAGATCGAGCATTATAAATTTTACTTATCTCAATTCCATCTCCTTTTTTTGCATTTATTTTACAGCACACGAAATTCTCATTCAGAAATTTTGTAAAAACCGTATCTGCAAAAACCTTTTTCTCCAGCTGAATGCAGGCACCACACCCATCAAAATAGAAGTAAAGGAACAGGGGTTTATTTTCGAACTTGGCTTGTTTTAATACTTGATCAAATGGCAATTTACTAAATAACAACCTGTTATTCTGAGAGAATGCGCTGTGCATTACGTAAAAAATAAAAACCAGGAAGAAAGAATATCTCATTTTAAATCTTGTTAAGTGTTTGAATCTTGAGTATGAATAACAATTACGCAATATTGGTTTTTTCTTAAGTGTGTTTCTTCCCCCGTATAGTTGTTTTAAAATTAACGGGGAATTATAAAGTAGTTTTCTCAAACCTCTTTAGTTTTCTCTACTTCCCATTGTAATTTAATGATGTTTCAGATTCAATCCATTTTGTAAAGGCCGAAACACGCGTCCATTCCATTAGCTGTCCATAATAAAATGTTTTCAGAAACTGGTCAAGGTCAATTCCCGAACCTGAACATATTCCAAGCAATTCCCATTCTCTTCCTTTTTTCCTGAAAAGGGCTCCGCCACTATCGCCGCCGGAAGAAATATACTCCAGGGGCCTCGGTTTCGGATCACCCATTTCATTACAATCATCACGGGAAGGATGGTCGAAATCACACATTAGTTTTGTTTCAACTCCATGGTATAAAAATCCCTCAATCCTGTCGATAACATTTTCACCTGCAATCTTTTTATTGAATGATCCTACTAAATCAGGCCTGTTTGCAGGCCCCGACGCTCCAAAACCAACACCGACTACATCGGAGTTTAACTCATCAAACCCGGTATTAAGCCTGGCAGGTGTTATGGCCCTAAGCGGTTTTTCCAACTCCAGGATAGCAATATCGCATGACCCTTTTGTAAGGCTATCCAGGTAATAGGGATGTAAAATCAGCCTTTTAATACGTACTTTTTGCCCTTTAAAAACCAGGTATAATTTTGTGATATCAGTTACTCTGTCGTTTATGCGTGAATAAGTGATAATACTCTGATCGTCATTTATCTGGGAGGAATCAGTTTGGGTATCACCATCAATTAATACATGGGTAGCTGACAACACATACTTATCACTAATAAGTACACATGAACCTCTTTCGGTAGAGTCGGTACTTTGAAAAACCTGTCCCACGCAGTCGAATTGTTTTTTATTTGCCAATTCCCGGTATTTTTCTTCTTTAACATCATGCCGTGAAACGCCTGAAAAGAACAGGAGATATAGCATGCCGATTATTGCCAGAGAGATTGTGCCGTTGGGTTTCATACCAAGTTATTATTGATTTACATTCAAAAATGGTTGTATTCCATCCCGAATTTGCTGTTCCAGATCTATCGTATATCCAGTATAACTCCATAGTACTTTGCCTGTGGCTGCATCAAGCAGCACAAAAAAAGGATAACCGCCATCGCCCACGGAGGGCGATATAGTTTTCTCCTTTGCTACTAATACCGGCATTGTAACACCCATTTTATTTTTAAACCTTATTATTTTTGCCATATCATTATCCATTTCATTTACGCTGTAAAAATGGATTTTGTCTTTATAAAGTTCATACATTTTCTCTATTACCGGTGTTGCTTTCATACAGGGGAAGCAGCCTACATACCATAGATCGAGAAAGATCAAACCGCTTTTGGGCAGGGAAACCGAGTTCCCATCCAAATCTTTGAACACCAGGTTTTTCAAATACTGATTTTTCGGTTTTGCCGAAATGGGTTGTGGTAATTCTTTTACAAATATTCTGTTAAACTTATGGTAATATTCCGGTTTCAAGTCACTTTCAGATGGGATCCATTGATAATCAGAAAAGATTTTCTCCTGGTACATATTTCCCATCTTCCCCAAATTGCTTGCTTCAATTATATGACGGACACGAAGTTCAGTTGAATCAATCAGTATTTCGAACCGGACATCTGTTACTTCGGCCGGCTTATTAGCAATAGTAAAAGCAACTTTTACCAGCCCTTTTCCCGTTTTAGTTTCTGTCCAATAAGGTTCCTGTCGGAATAGCGAGGTGTCAATCAGCAGGTTTCCTTTGGGGAAATATGTAAATAACCCGTGGTATTGCACGTTTGCCCTTCCTCCTAGGTAGGTCATGCTCTTATTTTTCAGGTCAACATCCCATGCGGAATCATTGACAAATAGGAGTTCGTTGTGAGTATCCTCTCTAACTACTCGTAGAAAACTAACGGTATTATCGTGTTTGTAGAATGTGACTTTTGCACTTGATTTCGTGGTATCATCACTGAAAACTTCCTTTTTCAGGTAATGGATTTGGTATGATAATCCTTTTATTGAAAGCATATTGTCGGCATAGCGATGGAATATATCTTTAGCGAGGTCAGGTTTATTAATTCTGCTGCAGGATATAAGCAAACAAATAGATATACAGATAAATGCTAAAGAGATTGTGCTATGGGGTTTCATAGAGAGTTTTATTATTTACTATTAAAAAATTGTATTCATAATTTGCTGTTCCAGATCTATCGTATATCCAGTTAACTCCATAGTACTTGCCTGTGGCGGCATTCAAGCAGCACAAAAAAAGGATAACCGCCATCGCCCACGGAGGGCGTTAGTTTCTCTATGCTACTAATACGCATTGTACACCCATATTTAATAATTATAGATTTATAGTGATGGTACTAGACATTGACATAATTACATATATTACCTGTTCCGGGTTGGTTACAATATACCATTTAATGTTTGGGAACCTTTTAAATTACCTGTTTAAGAAAGCCAAGTTATTGATGGGTAGTCAGCAATTTACATGGGGGTTTCCAGTGCACGAAATATTTTCTAAATACTCCCTTCCAAACAATCCAGGCACTCCTTGAATTCGCCATTTACAATAAATACTTCTGAAGGTCCGCATAACTATCAACATTATTCCAATATGCATACTATTGCCTGAATCTTAAAACTATTGTCTATGCTTTTAGTTACGGTAAGTCCCTTATCTCTAAAAAATGAACTTTCTTCTGGTTTATAGTTTTCATTTGGTTGTAAATAAATGTTCTTATTCTGGTAATCAACAATTATATTAAACCGTTTAATAAAATCCATTCCTATAATATTTCTGTTAATTGACTTCATCATACTTATAGGAACAGAATGAACAATTAGTGGCGAATTAGTTATGCTAATATTGCTTTTACACGCAAAGACTGTATCGTAAATATCACTCGTTAATGTTCGGGCAACCAATCCATACGCTTTTTTAGCATCGGTAATTGAATTGGAATTCTGTTTTACATTACTAAAATCTTTTTCTTTCATAATAATACTTCCACTATATCCAGTATCAAATAAAAAATAGAATGATTTGGAACCGCTGTTCATTTTCAGATAAAATACTGATGAAATTCCTTTAAAATTTGTTTCAGTTTGCATCCAATCCACTAAATCAGGCAACGTATCCATTATAGTTATGGTGGTATCCTGCATGCAAATAAAAAGTATTTTACTTTCTTTCGTATTAAAAGAACCCGACACAAATTTCTCAGTGCCCCATAAACCTTGATATGGGTTACAAGAGAGGATATTTTGCCTTTGTTTAATTATGATAAAGCTATTAGTTATGTTAAATAAAGGAGTTGAGATGTTTCCGAAAAAAGAAGCGTATTTATGTGTTTTTTTACCATCAGCTGAAACCATCTTTCCAGGTAATGGTATGCTTTCTTGATTGGGAATCAACTTCTGGAAAATGGTGTCCATGAAAATTATACTAGTACCGGCGCCTAAATCTAAAAGCATATCAACAGGCAAAGTACCACCGATTTGTGTTTTTATTAATATCTTATTATCAATAAAATTAAACTTCGATTTATCCTGATTATATGTGTATTTCTGATTTTTAAAATGTCTATCGATCTTATTCAGTTTACAGCCACACATAATAAAAACTAAAATTATGAGGCAAATGACACTGGTTTTTTTTGAATCCTTCATGATTTTTGCTTTGATTTAATTCTCAATGATAGCTACAACTGATTTTTAAGTAATAAAAAACTGTCTAGGTCATAGTTTAAAGAATTATTTGGTGTCTTTTTCTTTTTGAATTAAATTTCGTTAGCTTTTTCCTCTAATTACACTTTATATCTTTAAAATTTAGATCATCCCACTTTATCGTATCCCAAAACAATCTCTTTACATAAAATGATCAGTCTCTAAATCCTTCTCATTATTCTTTATTTCTTTGGTTAAAAATTTGGATTAACAAAACCCCTCTTCTAATATCATTCAATATCAATAATGTTGGAAGAGGAGTTTTGCTTTCAATTAGAACTTATTCGTATTTAGACATAAAGTACGTGCGAAAGGAAATACATTATAGTTTTAATATTTCTTCAATAATGATAACTATGAGTCTTAGCCACCAAGGCCAGCCGGGAAGCATTGCAGGCAATACACCAGGATTAACATTGTTCCAAGAAGAGAGATTTGTTATGAGGGCGGCAGTTTCATTGCCCGTAATTGATCCAATAATCTGTGAATCAGTTAATCCTTTGGAATGAAATTTATAGATATACTCATAATAGGGTACAAACACATCTTTGAAGGACTCTTTTGCCGCTGAAGGAAAGTTCTTTTTGATCAATGCAATAAAAGTTTCCTGTGACATCCCGGCTTTATAAATTTCTTTAGTCTCTTGGAATGCCTGTAAATCCCATTCTTTGGCTAAACTAGTGATAGTCTTACCTCCGACTACATCGCTTGCTTTATACGTTTTCTGTGCCTGAGTTGTGGTAACAAAGGATATTAAAGCAACCACTACAATTATGATTATTTTTTTCATTATATATAGAATTAAAGTTAATGTACCCCACTCTTTTCCATCTTGCAAGGCGCAGATGCTTTTCCACTCTCGCAGTCAATTAAGTGCAACCGGGGTTGCCATAACCGGCGCCGGTTCCTTTGCAGCCGGGAGGCTGCTGCGCTGCACACTAAAACCGGTAAGGGTGTGCAGCGCTAACCTTTCGATATACAGGTATATCATTTAAAACTGCTCAGCAGGCCAGTCACCTGAGCAATCTTTCGGTATATTAAGCAGCCTCTCTTGGTTTTGGTTCGTACTTAGTTAATTCGCGTTGACAACCAGCTTCACAGTGGAGGGTTTTTGCATATTCGATTGAAGAAATGGGAGGGCTGGTCCCAGCTTCAAAAGTTATCGTATTCGGATTTTAATGTGTTTACGAAAATGTGGAAGAATTTCAGATTCGAACTCCTGGTAAAATTGTATTTCTCTTTATTCTTTGAAAAGTATTCTGCTTCGATGCTAAAAGAACAAGCGGGAATTTAGATAGGTAGTTTAGGATAGTGTTTTGACAAATTTGTAAGCCAGTCAATCCAGGTTTTTGATATGCGTTTTGGTACTTTAAAAAGTAAATATTCAGTATTGTGATTCAAAGGTAATAATAAATAATATGGATTATGCAACAGGTGCCGGAAAAAGATATTAACAATTCGCAAGCTAACTACTTGATATAGTGCAATATAATATTGCAATACGGCAATTTGCGTATTGATAAAACAACTAATATTCAACAATTCGAGTCGCAACAAGGCATTCGCCCACCCGGGCTAAGTCCTGTATCGTTAGGTTCGTCATTCATGCCTTTATCCAAAAAAATGAAAAAGGTAATACCAAAAAGTGAAAATTCAGTGAAACACGGAAGAAATTCAGCCTCTTTTTACCATAAAAAATCGTTTTTAACGCAGAAAATAATGCGTTTTTCAGGTAAAAATTCGTCGAATTTACACTCGTGATTTAAAAATCAGGTGAAATCAGTCGGAGGATAGAATTATCAGAATAAGCTACCTTTGCACAAATTTTAATTATGCCCGTACAGGAAATAGAAATCATGTCGCCGGTAGGCTCATACGAATCGCTGATGGCTGCCATACAAGGTGGTGCCGGTTCGGTGTATTTTGGGGTTGGCAAACTCAATATGCGCGCCCGCTCCAGCGTGAACTTTACATTGGAGGACCTGGCAAAAATCACCCGTATCTGCCGGCAATTCCATGTGAAGAGCTATCTTACCCTGAACACAGTGATTTTCGATAATGAAATTGAGGAAGTAAAACTTACCATCGATGCGGCCAAAGCCAATGGTATAACCGCGATTATTGCCTCCGACCTGGCTGTACTGGAGTATGCCAAAGAGCAGGGAGTTGAAATCCATATCTCAACACAATGTAATATTACCAATATCTCGGCTGTAAAATTTTATTCGCGCTATGCCGATGTAATGGTTACTGCCCGTGAACTTACGCTGGAGCAGGTTGCTGCCATTACCCGGCAAATAAAAGAACAGTATATACGCGGACCGAAGGGTGAACTGATTAAAATAGAGATTTTCGTGCACGGTGCATTATGCATGGCCGTTAGCGGCAAATGTTACCTGAGCCTGCATAACCACAATACATCGGCCAACCGAGGTGCCTGCCTGCAGGACTGCCGTCGCTCATACATTGTTAAAGACAAGGAAAGTGATACCGAACTGGAGATCGACAACGAATACATTATGTCGCCCAAGGATTTGAAAACCATTCATTTACTTGATAAAATAATTGATGCCGGTGTTACAGTACTTAAAATTGAAGGCCGTGGCCGCTCACCCGAATATGTGAAAACCGTAACCCGTTGCTACAGCGAAGCAGTTAGCGCATATTTCAACAACGATTTTACACCCGAAAATATTGAGCGTTGGGATACTGAACTGGCCACCGTTTACAACCGTGGTTTCTGGGAAGGATATTACCTGGGCCGCAAACTGGGCGAATGGTCGCCGGTACATGGTTCAATGGCTACTACAAAAAAGATTTATGTCGGGTTGGTTGCCAACTATTTTGCCAAATCGGGCATTGCACATATCCGAATGGATTCGCACGATCTCTCGAACGGGGATATGATAGAAATTATTGGCCCAACAACCGGAGTTTATGAAGCTGTAGTTTCAGGTTTGGTAAAAAATGATCAGCCCTGTGAAATAGCTGTAAAGGGTGACGGGCCTACATTTCCGGTTTCGCGAACCGTTAGGCGAAGAGACAAAGTGTATAAAATAGTCCCTAATATGTAGGCTTTCTAAGTTGAAAATCCCAAGTCCGACATCCGACATCGCAAATCCGACATCCCTTATGCTTACAAACCACCATACCCACACTCTTTACTCCGATGGCTCAAACCAACCGGAAGATTATATTGTTCAAGCCATTGAAAAAGGTTTCGACATACTTGGTTTTACTGAACATTCTCCTTTGCCATTTGAAAATACTTTTTCCTTTAAAAAAGAAACCAAAGAAAAATATCTTTCACTGATGAATACCCTGAAACTAAAGTATTCGGGGCAGATTTTAGTTTATTCAGGAATGGAAATGGATTATATACCCGGAATGTCAGAAGACTTCAGCAAAATTAAAGCGGAATATAATCTGGATTATCTTATTGGCTCCGTTCACCTGGTAAAGCCAGAAAATAGAGATGAACTCTGGTTTACCGACGGTCCTGACTACAGAACTTACGACAAGGGCCTGAATGAATTATTCGGCGGAGATATCAAAAAGGCGGTAACTACCTATTATCATCAGTTAAATGAAATGATAGAAACCCAGCATATTGATATTATCGGTCATTTCGATAAGATAAAGATGCATAACCGCGACCGGTTTTTCAGGGAAGATGAAGCCTGGTACAAAGCATTAGTAAGCGAAACGCTCAATCTTTTGCAGGACAGGGATATCATAGTTGAAGTAAATACGCGTGGTATCTACAAACAACGTTCGGAAACAACGTATCCGGGTCTGGATATTATGAAACAGATTAAGAAACTGCGAATCCCGGTAATGGTTAATTCCGATGCGCATAAACCGAACGAGCTCGACCTGTCATTTGATAAGGGATTTTCGCTGCTGAAAGAAGCAGGAATTAATGAGGTAGTTTATTTTAAGGGAAATGGATGGGGGTTCGAAACGATAAAATAATCTGTTATTTATCAGGATTACAAATCCTGAACTCCCCGGGTGCGGATTTTAAATCCGCACCAGCCCAAATTCACATCATTTCCAAATCTGCACCAAAACCATATCAACTCTATCTGTTTAACAATAAAACCGTAAAAGAATTTCATTTCACAATTTCCACCGGGAAATCATTCCCAAATCCATAACTGGCAGGGTATTGCAGCGTACCACTGTATTTTTTCATCAGTTCGGGCACTTCCTGCTGCAGGTAGTTTTTCAGGCCGTTAACGGTAATCATTTTATCCGCAGCGGCTGAACCTTTCAGTGCTTCGAGAAGCACATAAGTAAAAGCTCCATGTCCTAATTGCGAAAACTCGTTGGCATACTGTTGTGCCCCGCTTGCTGCCATCCAGTGTGTACCTGTGCTGCGTGAAACCACGGCGATGCTCTTTTGCTGGTCGCCATCAGCACTCAGCATTTCGTTAAATGCCCCAGCACTCTGGCAGGCATCGAGTATAAAGAGCTGTTTCTGGGCGGGAATATCAATGGCATATTTCTGCATTAGTTTTGCCGGCATTCCTTTCGATTCGAGTTCGGCCTGCGCATTTTTCAAATCGCTTACATCATTTGGTACCAGGTAGAATTCCTTATCTTTTCCTATTACACCGTGACCGGCATAATAAAACACAAATACATCCTGGGGTTTTGCCGTTTCCTGAACTTGTTTGAATGCATTGGTGATACCGGTTTTGGTTGCTGCATTATCAGTAACAAAATAGGTTTTAATATTTGCAATTATGCTTTTTGCGTCTTTTTCTAATTCATCTTTAAAGGCTGTGGCATCGGCCAACGCATAGTTGAGAACCATGCTTTTATTCTGATACTGATTAATGCCTACAACAATCAAATGGAGTGTAGCATTTTTGTCAACCTTGTCGATAGCTACTCCGGTTGTTGTAGTTTTTGGCGGAGCATTAACAGGCTGATTTCCTGTTTGGTAATTGACTATAATTTCATCCGGTTTGCTTTCAGTCCGCTGCGTGTTGAGGGCAATGGCACGGAATGAGTTCTGACCCGGCATAAGATTTATAGTGTATTTTTTGAAATCCGTGCTGGTAGCATCATCGGTTACAAAAAGCCCTCGGGTAGCCAAATTCACAATTTTGCCGTTGTGAAACAATCGTATTTCGTCAATTTTATCGTTTTCGGCAGAGGCATTTATAGTTATTTCAGCTAAGCCAGTAGTATTGTTATAGGCTGGTTTGCTGTCATCTTCTACCTCCAGGTTCCTTGATTTTTCCTGGTAATTGATTTTGATCTTTGGCCTGGGATGCAGATTATCAATATTATTATCTACAAGCGGAAAAGATTCGCCGGCTAAAATTCTGCGGAGTAATTTAGGTGTATAGCAATTCTCATACAGTGTTTCAAGTGGATAAGTTACTATGCCCTTTACAAAATAGAGTTGCTTCTCAGCGCCAGGTGTAGCGTCAAAGCGACCATCTTGTGTAATCACGGCCCAATCGCCGGTATCTACAAATGAATAAAGTGTAGCAACCCATTTATTTTTTTGCAAGTCAAACACCTGGATATTTTTTTCTCCTGAACCAACAAATAAAAAACGGCCATCTGCTGACATCTTCATATAGAGTGCATTTTGCAAAGGACAATCGATGGCTTTTTCTTTTACAAAAGCTTTTTTCTTTATATCGTAAAACAAAAGCCCTTTATTTTTTTTCGCCGTAAAAATCATGTATTTCTCATCCTTTGTAAAGATAAATTCTGAGTAACCCTCAATTTCAGCATTTGGAATTACTGCCACGAAATCGCCCTTTACAGATTGGATAGTAATATTGTGTGCCCTTACCCGATAAGCAATTAAATTATCTTTAGCAGAGAATTGCAAGCTATTAATTCCTTCCTCAAGAGATATGATCTTTTTTTGTGCAATCACTTTGCCGGAGGATATTTCATATATTATAATCCTTGACTGAGATATGTCATTTACCGAAGCGACCCAGTTGTTTGCTTTAGCAAAAGTTGCAATATCAGCTACGCCTTTTAAACTATTTACAACTATACCCTGTGGCAACTTCAGTATGTTGAGCATCCCGTTGCCATCAGATTTATCCGCTGGTAAAAACATGTATTTACCATCGCCTGATAGCTGTAAATCGCTATAGCCGGCAGATGCTGTTGCAATCTGTGTTACTTTATTATGCCTTTCATCATATCCTACTAAGTTATCACGCTGCCTGAAATAAGATATTTTATTAAGAGTATCTATACCAATCTTTCTTCCATACTGCTCTACGTAATCAGGTAGTATTTTCATAGTGCCTGATAAAAAGTTCCAGGTAATGGCTGCTTTCTTCTGTGGAGAAAGTGCCTTTGTGTCTAGGCTTTCATTACCTAATACAAAGTCATCTGTAAAGTATTGATTTAGTCTTCCGCTCCAACCTTCCGATATTTTTCCGCTTTTATCATCCACAAAAAAATGATCTCTTTCTAAAAAATAAATAATTTTAGAAGCATCAGGTGTAAAATAGAGCAAAGGAGATTGAGAAGTAAATGCCGGTGGGAGTATTGAACTCCATACAATCTTTCCTGTTAACAAATTGTACTTGATTATTTTCTTTTTGGTGATAGCAACGATCGATTGTTGGTCGGGAGAAAGGATAGCCCGGAAAAACTCATTAAAGTCTTCGACTAAAATGGTCGTTTTAGATTGCCCTGTGGCAATGTCAAATACCTGAAGCTGCTTAGCATCTCCGTAAAGGATATATTTACCATCCGCCGAAAAATCTACTGTATGCAAACTTACACCGTGCATTTTAGCCAGGCTGATTGATTTAATTTTTTTGCTGGTAAGCGTACTAAAAAGTTCGATATCATTCTGGTCTGCAAGTGCAATAATATTTGCTTGGGCAGAATAGCCTATCCGTCTATGTTGCCTCCACGATTCAGCCATTTTAAACACTTTCCTGGTATTGGCAGTGAGGTTAATTACAGTATTATCCTGTAGCAGGATATTATTATCCGGGTATAATTCTCCGGTGTGGGAAACATCCAATAGGTCTATTTTTTGCTGGCTTTTTTGAATGACCTTTCCGTTAATATCCATTGATATTTTGTAACCTTCCGCTGTAACAATTAAAAAGCTTTTACTGTCATTCAAAAAATTTACTGCAACTGTTCCTGGTATTATGCGTAGTTGGGTCCTTGTATTAATATCCCATAAAATAGTTGTGAGGGTGTTGTCGCATGTAAGTAAGTATTTCCCATCCGGGGAAGCTACTATTTTACTGATCCCTTGCTGATGGCCTGTTTGTATGATTAGTTCTGCTTTTTGCGCATTGCTCCCTGATATAGATAGAAATATTACAACAAAGAAAATGATGCTTTGAAACTGTTTTCTCATACAGATGCAATTTGGTTCGGTCATTTATTTTAATTATTCTTATTTCAACACCTCCACCGGGAAATCATTCCCAAATCCATAGCTGGCCGGATATTGCAAAGTGCCACTGTATTTTTTCATCAGTTCGGGTACTTCCTGCTGCAGGTAGTTTTTCAGGCCGTTAACGGTAATCATTTTATCAGCAGCAGCAGAGCCCTTTAGTGCTTCGAGCAATACATAAGTAAAAGCTCCATGTCCTAATTGCGAAAACTCGTTGGCATATTGTTGTGCCCCGCTGGCTGCCATCCAGTGTGTACCTGTACTGCGCGAAACTACAGCGATGCTCTTTTGCTGGTCGCCATCGGCGCTCAGCATTTCGTTGAAAGCACCAGCACTCTGACAGGCATCGAGTATAAAGAGCTGTTTCTGGGCGGGAATATCAATGGCATATTTCTGCATTAGTTTTGCCGGCATTCCTTTCGATTCGAGTTCGGCCTGCGCATTTTTCAAATCGCTTACATCATTTGGTACCAGGTAGAATTCCTTATCTTTTCCTATTACACCGTGACCGGCATAATAAAACACAAATACATCCTGGGGTTTTGCCGTTTCCTGAACTTGTTTGAATGCATTGGTGATGCCTGTTTTGGTTGCTGCATTATCAGTAACAAAATAGGTTTTAATATTTGCAATTATGCTTTTCGCATCTTTTTCTAATTCATCTTTAAAGGCTGTGGCATCGGCCAACGCATAGTTTAATACCATGCTTTTATTCTGATATTGATTGATGCCAACTACAATTAAATGGAGTGTAGCATTTTTATCAACCTTATCAATAGCTACTCCGGTTGTTGTAGTTTTTGGCGGAGCAACAACAGGCTGATTACCCTTTTGGTAATTGACAATAATTTCATCGGGTTGGCTTTCTGTTCGTTGGCTATTGAGGGCTATGGCTCTAAAGGTATTTTGACCAGCCAAAAGGTTTATTGTATATTTTTTAGAATCTGTACCATTGTCATTGTCAGTTACAAACAAACCCCTTGTGGCCAGGCTAACGATTTTGCCATTATGAAACAATCGGATTTCGTCTATTTTATCGTTTTCGGCAGAGGCATTTATAGTTATTTCAGCTAAGCCAGTAGTATTGTTATAGGCTGGTTTGCTGTCGTCTTCTACCGTAAGGTTTCTTGTTTTTTGCTCATACGATATTTTGGCCAATGGCAAAGGATTAATGGTAATATTGATGGGTTCGAATAGTTCGCCATTGATTAATCGTTGGTATAAATTTGGTGTGTAAAATTTTTCATACACCACATCTAAATTAATTTTATTCCGGTCTTTATAATAATACAAGCGTTTCATGCCGCCATTTGTTCCGTCGAAGCGACCATCAGGAGTGACAAATACAAAGTCAATTCCATCGTTAAATAAATAAAGTGTTCCGTATAGTTTACCTGTTCGTGCTTCCCAGGCTTTAACATCTGCTTCACCGGAAACAGTATAAAATACTTTGTTATCTGGCGAAAACAGTACTTTTGATAAGTTGTTAACCTCTCCGTTAACCTCATATTGTTTCTTCCCATTGGCATCATACGAAGCGATAAGTCCAATGCTGCAGACAAGAAATTGACTAAGATCACCATTGGCACTATTAGCCCCGGTTTTGTCAAGTTTCCTAATAAATCCTAACCGCGGATTTGCCTCTAACGACGCTTCATTTAATATAACATTACCAGAAGGGTAATTGTATATGGAATATGTATATTGCTGAGCAACAAGAACTTTAGTTTTATCTTTACTTAATTGAATGTATATTTCACCGGGCTCATTATATTGTCCAAATTTATTTTCGCGTGGAACTAATTTTTCAAATGTAATATTACCGGTTTTTAAACTATAGATACGCGCTGAATGTGTGCCTGTAATGGATTCAACAGTTTGTATTTCATTTTTATCAGTATGTACGTTTATGTTGGGGAAATTATTATGAAATTGCACTGTCTTAGATTTGATTTTACTAACAATATCTATGTTCATTAAAGCAGCGCCATCTGTTTGGGTATTCTCTAAAAGATAGTACAATACCTTCCCGTCGGAACTAAAGAAAAAACCATTGCGAATCATGGATTGAATTTTACCGGTTGGTGTTGATGGCAGAATAACTGCTCCGGTTTTTGTGTTTTTTACAATCACCTTACCATCTTCAAATAGGGCAGCGGTATCTCCTGTTGTGGTAAAAGCAACAACTTCTGCTTTTGTTTTTAAATCTATTTCCTGTAAAGTTTTCATTTGCGATAAATCAAAAAACTTGCCAACCGAGCCATTCGCAATCAAATATAATATTCCAGACCTCGCATTGTATTCCGATTTTTGAAATCCAATAAAATTAATTGTTTTTCGCTTGAAGAAATTAACGGATGTACTACTTTTATCCAGGTCAATTTGGAATAGTTTATTAGCACTGGCAACAAAACATCTTTTAGTGCTACCCTGAAAAAACAAACCATTAGTCCTACTCTGGTTTGATGTAATGTCTAGTTCAGGGATCTTAAATGTTTTTTTAATGGTAAATGTTTCTGAATTATATATCAGATAGGTATTCTCATCCTTCCCTTTTATGATAAATTCCTTTGAGTTTTTAGATACGAAAATTCGATCCTGAGACCAGCCTTGTTCCAGTGTTTTTGTGATTTTACCGGTTAAAATATCATAAAACTCGAAATCTGATAGTGTACTCGCAATTAATAACTTTTGAGAGGGGATAAATTCAGTTTTTCTTGAAAAAGAGTCTGATTTTTTTTCAAAAACTTTCCTCCTGTTTGTTATATCAAATACAATCCAACCATCACTATTTGTAAATACTAATGTGTTATTATCCATCAACCATACCTGAGTCCCATAACTTTTAAATCCTTCTTCATATAAAATGGTTTCTTTACCTGAAATTATATCTATTTCCAGTATCAGTTTATCACTTTTATGGGTGTATATTTTTTTCCCATCAGCAGAAAAGGCGACACCACTGCTTTCTATCGATAAAACAGATTTACCTGTAACCGTATTAAAACATTTAACACCCGAATTGGTAGCATAAGCCAAATACCTGCCATCAGCACTTAATACAAATTGATTTATTTCATATTCTCCTGTAAATGAATACAACTGATCTCCGGTTTTTATAGCCCACATTACTATTTTCGTCCCGTCATTCGTATACACATATCTTCCTTGTTCATCAGCCACAACATCGCCTATGGTTCCTAAATTGCCATTTTGAACAATAATATTGCCTGTTTGAGCAAATACTCCATTGCTACATATTGCAATTAAAATAAGGATGAATTTCGCCTTTTTCATAGTCATTTAGTTTAATGAGCACTTTTTATTAGTAGCAATATTTTTTTATTTAATCATTAACTCCACCGGGAAATCTTCGAAAATAGAATATCCTAAAAAAGTTTCATTACCTGCCCAACCATTTTATGAACAAGCAATGAAACTAACCGATCTTAAACTAATTATGCCTCACCGTGACCGGCATAATAAAACACAAATACATCCTGGGGTTTTGCCGTTTCCTGAACTTGACCGAATGCGGCTGTGATTCCCGATTTGGTTGCTGCATCATCAGTAACAAAATAGGTTTTAATATTTGCAATTATGCTTTTCGCGTCTTTTTCTAATTCATCTTTAAAGGCAGTGGCATCGGCCAACGCATAGTTGAGAACCATGCTTTTATTCTGATACTGATTAATGCCTACAACAATCAAATGGAGTGTAGCATTTTTGTCAACCTTGTCGATAGCTACTCCGGTTGTTGTAGTTTTTGGCGGAGCAATAACAGGCTGATTTCCTGTTTGGTAATTAACTATAATTTCATCGGGTTGGCTTTCAGTCCGCTGCGTGTTGAGGGCAATGGCACGGAATGAGTTCTGACCCGGCATAAGATTTATAGTGTATTTTTTGAAATCCGTGCTGGTAGCATCATCGGTTACGAAAAGCCCTCGGGTAGCCAAATTCACAATTTTGCCGTTGTGAAACAATCGTATTTCGTCAATTTTATCACCTTCGGCAGTTGCATTTACAGTTATTTCGGCGAGTCCGGTAGTATTTGTGTAGGAGGGCATCCCTTCATCTTCAACTAAAAGATTCCGCTTTAGCTCTTCGTACGAAATTTTACATAAAGGTGATAGGTTAATTGTAATATCTATCGGATAAAAAATTTCTCCATTCAGCAGGCGTTGGTACAAATTGGGGGTGTAAAACTTTTCAAAAACTTTATCCAGTGTAACTACTTTTCTATCTTTAACATAATACAGTTTTTTCATCCCTTCGGGCGTGCCATCAAACCGGCCTGTTGGATCAATAAAAACAAAGTCTTTTGAATCTTTAAAAATATAAAGTGTACCTATTATTTCACCCGTTGCCGTTCTGAATATTTTTATGGTGTTATCACTGCCGGCAGTATAAATTAAATCATCGTTTGGCGAATAAAACGCTTTGTTGATGCGGCCATCGTGTGCCTGGATTAAATGTTTCCTGTTTAAAGAACTGTCTTGTATCAGCAACCTGCCTTCATCGATTAATTCGGTAATTAAACCTGCATTGTGGCTGATTAAAATATTGTTTTCCGACGATATTAAACCCACGTTATCAGAACGTAGTAGTTTTCCATCAGCCAAATTAAATACCTGTAAATTATACATATTCATTAAAGCGATTTTTGATTGTGCATCAAAAACCCGGGCTCCAATAATTTTAATATCCCCTTCAGCGCGTTGAATTGTCTTGGTAAAAATTTGCTTTCCTGTTGATAGCTGCCAGCATTTTACAACAAAGCTGGTGGCGGTTTTGTCATACCCTACAATAATATCCTGCTGAACATCAATTTCGAGGTTGTGCTGAAATTCAGCTATTTTTTTGCTGATGTTGGTGGCGATATTTATCTGATATACTGTTTGTGCATCGCTACCTTTGGTATATACATTTTTTATAGCGTAAGCGTATTTACCTTCCCTGCCAAAAAGTAAATTAGGCCTCGGGGCACTTTGAAATGGGGAATCGCCAAACAGCGTGGGGCTGATGGGAGTCTTTTTACCGTTTTTTATCAGGTAAAAAAAAGCCTTGCCATACTGATCGACAGAAATCGTATCACCTGTATTGCTAAAACTTATTTCGGTGTTTGCATTGGCGACACCGGTTAATAAAATATTTTTTTCTACGACCATTCTTTTAAAATCAATAGAAAGGTAGTTGGTGAAATCGGTAACTATACGCAATTTTTCATTCTGTTCGTTGTAATCGTAGTTGGTAACGATAGGAAAGCCTGCTATTTCTCTTTTAAAATTGGTCGACGTTTTCAACGACTGCAAATCCATTTCCTTTACTTCGCCTCCGGAATTATAGTAAAAATGTTTGTTTTTGGAATTTAGTGTGCCGGTCTTCAACTCCTCTCCTTCGAGCATGGACAATGCAGATTTAGCGATTTTTTTTATCGTACTGCCGCTTTTCGCATCAATAAATTCCAATACCTCCGAAAATGAACCTGCATCCAACAGAAAGTTATCACCTTCCATGCCAGGTATTATTTTCCAGTTGCTACCAATTTTTCTGCTGAATATTTCTTTCCCTGTGTAAGCATCAAAAAAAATCAGGTTAGCATTTAATTCGTCTTTAATTTTTTTGGAAGCAAAAATCAGGTTGGTATTGCGAAGGGGCAAAAAAGACATTGCATCTGCATCGCCAAATACATCGGTTTTTGTATCTACATTGGAAGTAAATAGAATTTGTTTTGCGTCAAGGTCAGCTATTTGCCAACCTGTTTTATGCCAAAGCTTAACTATCCCATTTTTCAGTTCCGTAAATTCTTTAAAATTGCAATTTCCAAAATCGACACATATAAAAACAGGTTCAGGAATAAGAGAAGTTAAGTCGACTGAAATAATGCCGCTCAGTAAATTGTAGGTTTTGGGATCTTGCATATCTCCGCTGTAAAATATCTTTTTACTATCAGCAGAAAAAGTAGAAGCATAATGAAGCCCTTCAATATCCAGCAGCTGTTTACCCGTAACCGTCGAAAAACATTTAACTCCAAATCCACCCGTGGCAGCCACATAATTTCCATCATTGCTTAAAATAAATGAACTGATCGACTCTGTCATGCTCCCCCTCACAGCAAGACTAAAGCTGTACAATTGAATATGTTGCTTTGCATCCCACATAATAATCTTTTGACTATTTGCTGTGTAGAGGTATTTCCCATCTGGAGAAAGCAATATTTTTTCTATTCCTTCTGCGTGGCCATCCGGTATCACGATGTTGCCAATTTGTGCAAATGCTGTTGCTGTAAAGGAAATAACAGCAAACAATAACAAGCTAAATTTTCTCATTCCCTGAATTTAATGTGTGGTTTATAGTTGATCATCAACCTTTTGAACAATGCTTTTTACTAAATCATTAATTATGCCTGATCTCAATCATCAGCGGAACCACACTGCCGGTAGCAAACTCAGTACTTTGGTTGTCGTCATTTTCAACAGTAAGGTTGCGTGAACCATATTTCACATTAACCTGAAAACCAACAGAGGAAGCATCATATTTAATTTTGTCTTTCGCGATTAATTTATCGCCCAATGCTTCCATAATTTTTGCTGACAATCCTCCTTTGGTCTTGTTCATGTCGGCAAGCATATCATTCATATCCAGCGGTTCTTTCGAATACAGGATGAGCAGGTAATCGGTTCCTTTGTTTTCGTCCATCTTAATAATTTTGGTATCCGAAGGGAAAGCTACGATGCTGTTGCTTCCAACATGGGTGGAGGTGAGATCGTCAAATGGCAGAATGCGGTTTATTTTTCCGCTCAGATCGGTAGCAAAAGCATAGATATACGCTTCCTTATCAATGGTCATATAAAAACGGAATTTGGTGCCGCTGCTGTAGCTGTTCATCATGGTATAGGCAACAAGGTCTTCCTTTGCAGCCACATCTTCTTCAACCATCAGGTTGCGCGACGAAATTTTGTTTACCGGCATACTTTCGCCTGTATTCAGTTTAAAATCAACACTACCGCTCAGGCTCATGGTTTTGGTATCAGGCACAGGAACTGGTTTTGGATCGGGAACTGGCACAGGCTTTGGATCGGGTTTTGGTTGAGGTTTTGGCTCTGGTTTTACATTTTCGACAGGATCGGGTGAAAAAGGGCTGCCAAATACCTGTAAGCCCATTATGCAATAGCGTGTATAATCGTCGTAACGCATCCAAACATATCCGTGGTCGGCCCAATTGGTTCCCCAACTATTTAGTATGCGGAAAGCTCCGCCTGCCTTATTGTCGTCGAAACCAACAACCGCCATGGCGTGTCCGTTGTGTTTCCAGTCTTTATCAACTTCTGTAGGATCCGAAGTCCAGACATCTGTTTTAATACTAAAGAAACTCTCAGGCAGATGAAAACCACCTGAAATGGGGCAGCCTTCGAGTAAAGCTTTTTTTGTACTTGCAATCATTTCATCGGCTGGCTTGGCATAATCGCCGGGAGCAAATAATATGGAAGCATCCGAAATTTTATAGTTTTCTGCTTCTTTTAGTGCCTGAGCCGAAATAGAAACTCCGCAATTGTATGGAACTGTTCTTATCAGTGCATTTCCTGTATCAATAAGCATTACCAACGCCTGAATCGGGTCGCTTCCAAACTGGCAATCGCCATCGGCAGGATCTTTGATTAGTTCGTACAGAAATGCCGGTGAAAAAATGTACTTGTCAATAACTGATTTATCAGTAATGTTATGTGCTTTAGCGTAAAGTAGTGTTGCTATGCTATACCCATTTGCAAATGCCACACAAGTGCCATGGCTTCCCTGGTCACCCGGTGTAGGGCAATACTGCTCAAGTGAAGCCTGCTCAGGCATTCCCCTGAAACTCTGGAACGAGAGCTGTACTTTACGGGGAGTTTGGGCGATGGTGGCCATATCGAAATTAGCGCCCATTCCGTGGCGTTCCTGCGCCGATAAACTTCCGGAGATAATTAGCAAGAGTAAAAGAGCTGGAAAAAGAATTTTTTTCATAGGGTTGGGTATTTGAGTTTTAGCAAATGGAATGACTTGGCGCATTTTTATTAAGAACAAAGATGAACGGTTTTTTAAAAACAGGAAACTGCATATTTTGATGCAGTTTCCTGAAAATGTAAAACTAAGGATACACTAAAATTTGGCTGCAAATTTCCCGTCTTTAACTGTTACCTGATTCCCTAAATCATCGTTGCTTAATATTCCGCTGAAAGTTCCTTCTATTTCGGAGGCAGTTGCCTTGGTGACAATAACGGTAAACACAGGGTTGGTATCAGATGCCCAGCCAACTGAACCATTTGAGTATGAAAAGGCAAAATCAATAGAATTGTTATTGGCTGAGGAATACGTACCGGCAGTGATATTTGCAGGAAGAATCATCATTACACTTTCAACTGCTGTTCCTGTAACCGCGTTAGCAGAAATATTCATCAGATCTGATGATTTGAGAACTGAAGATAACAAAATATTGGAGTTAAATGATGAGGTGGCAGTACCTGAAACAGTGCATGAAATCTGGCTTTTCCCGGGTGAAAGTGATGCAGCTCCTGGATCTTCGGTTTTGTCCTTTTTACATGCTGAAAAGATAAGTACTGTGACTAAAAACAAGGTTAGTGATAAGAGTTTACGTTTCATTTGATTTAAATTTAGTTGGTTAGTAATTGGGTTGATTTAAATATATCTTTTTGTTTTTATCCGGTGGTTTTAGAGCCAGAGTCCTGGGCTTCCGGTAAATCATAAATACAATAGGGTTGTAAGCCTTCACTGTTTGATTTGAGCTAAGATTTCCTTTGTTACAGAATTGAATAATAATTTTAACATCCATAGTGAGATATTCTAAGTTCTTCAGAGCAAATTTAAAACGGTACAACTATACTGGCAATACATCAAATGATGTATAAACCAGCATGAACATGTTGGCATTTGAAAACCTGCAAAAAGAAGGGTTATTGTTTTGAAAGAGACTGTGAAAAGTGTATTAAAACCATTTCCGCTTAAGCGCCAGCCCTACAGCCTGCGTTTTGGAATTTACATGTAATTTCTTATATATATTTGCCAGATGTGTGCGTACTGTAGCCGGGCTGATATCCAGTTTTTGTGATATGCTTTTATGGTCCAGCCCGTTAACCAGGCAGTCCAAAACGGATATTTCACGTTCGGTAAGTGATGTTTCTGATTTTATAGTTACTGCTGAAGTTTTAGAGGGAGAACTTTTTCCCATTAACAGATCTAAAGCTTTACGGGCAATTGCCGGACTCATTACAGCGCCTTTGCCGTCAGCAACCAGTTTAATATGCTCAATAATGGTGTCTGTGTCTTCATCCTTTAGCAAATAACCATGGGCGCCGGCTTTTATGGCATTAAAAATAGAGTCATCACTGTCGAAAACGGTAAGCATGATGAATTTTATATAAGGATATAGAATCGAAGCGGTTGCCACTGTATCAATTCCATTGAGTACAGGCATTTCAATATCCATAATTACCACTTCCGGCTGGTTGAGTGGCTGTGTGGATTTCATGTAAGTTAAAAACTCTTCGCCGTTGCACGAAGTTTGTGTCACCCTGATCTCACCGGTATATTGTAACCGTTTTTCGAGGGTGTCACGCACATGATCGCGATCGTCGACAATGACTATTTTAATCATGTGTCAAAACTCCGGATTAATTCTATTAAATGCAATACATCAAACGATGTAGAGCTTAATTATTATGACAGTTCCCTCATTTACAATGCTTTGTATAAGTATATTTGCATTTATTTCATCTGCCCTTACTTGCATATTTTTTAATCCATGCCCCCGAATTGCAATGTCAGGATCGAAACCTATGCCATTATCCTGAATTTTGAGAATTATTCGTCTTTCACCTTCATAATTCAAGGTAATACCGATTTGTGTTGCAGAAGCATATTTTAAAGCATTGTTGAGCGCTTCCTGAACGATGCGAAAGAGATTAAGTGCCTGGGTAGTATTTAAAGATAACGATGTATGAGACACTTCGTTAAATTCCAACTGCACCGGATAGTTTCGTGTTATCTGATTGGAATAGTACTTTATTTTATCAAATAATTCCTCAACAGTTACCTGGGTTTTATCCATTACCCAGATAGCATCACGTAAGCCCTGAATAACAGCTTTTGTGTTTTCTTTTATTTCATTCAGATCTTTTAACTCCAATTGTGGCTTTTTCCCTATCCAATCAACGGTGTTAAGCATCATGCTAAGTCGGGCACCCACATTATCGTGTAATTCGCGGGCTATCTGCGATTTTTGTTCAAACAATTTGCGTTGGTTATCTATTTCCTGTTGTTTTTTTCGCAAACGGTTTTTTATTATTCGTCGGATAATATAAAACACCATAATGTGGAATAGCAAAATTGCCGGAAGTAAAAACCACCATTTTGAATAAAAAGGTGCATGCACAATGAGATGAATCCTCTTTTCAACAAAGCCACCAGCTTGGGCTTCACCCCTGAGGACTATGTTATACTTGCCCGGACGAGGTTTCGACATCCTGATGGTAATAGGCGAATTCGAACGATGAAAATTATTATCAATGCCTTCGATTTTGTAACTGTATATCAGGTTGTTGGGATTGGAAGTGCTCAATAAGCTAAAATTTATACCGAATGCATCATTTTGGGATAAAGATGGATGCTTTGAATAAAATCAGGATTTAAACCTTTATCATAGGTAGTATCGTCGATGTATATGCCTTGAATTATTAAAAAAGGTTTAGTTGCTCCTTGTGTATCAAAGGATTTATTAAATACAGTGACTCCTTTAATATTTCCGAAATAGAAATTGCCGTTTGCATCGATAGTTGATGCTTTCCCGTTATGTTCCGATTCCTGAAGACCATCGGCTATAGTAAAGTTATGTGTTTTTTTTGTTGCTATAACAAAACTGCTTATTCCCAAATTTGTACTTAAATATAAAACTGTACTGTCGCCGTTAGGCTGAATAGAATAAACCACGTCATTATTCAATCCGTTTTCTGTATTTAACGATTCAATAAGTTGATAATTAACACTATAATGCAAAAGGCCAAAGCGAGTAGCCAGCCATAGGGTTTTGTCCTTTCCCCAGGCATAATCGAGGAATGAACCGGAGAAAGGTTTTTGTGACTGCTGTAACGGTTAAATTTATCGCATTAATTAGTAAGCAGGTTTCCTGATTACTGCATGTAATTATGTCGGAATATGGATTGTAAATAAAGCTTTCGGCAGGGAAACGCAGGGGTAGTGACTTTTCAACTTTTATTTGTCCCCTTATCGTACTTGCAACGCATCAAATTTGTTCCGGTATAAAAAAGCAATATATTGGGTTGAGACGTGACTATAATTTTCAGAATGGATGGAATTGGAGTAGTAAGCTTTTCCAGCCGCAAGCTATTTGTATTGAAAGTATAGGTTTCGCCGTTTTGTTTTGTTAAAAGTAGTGTGGTTTCGTTCACTCTTACGGCATCGAAAGAACTCTTTCCAATAGTTCCTTCCGGAAGTAATATGTGATGGCTATTTGTGAATATATTAACTATTCTGGGTGTTTCCAGTAACGGGCAAACCAGCATTAAACTATCGTTTATTGATTCAATATCCATGATAATGTTATTGGATATGTTAACATCAAACAAAAACTGAAATTTATGTAAGTGATTTCGATTCAGAATTTTAATTCCATTTGTTTCGGTACAAACCCAAATATTTCCTTCCTTATCCTTAAACACTTCCGAAATGTGCCTGAGCATACCACTTTTAGTGTCTCCATTATAGCCAAAGGGCCTACCGAACACTCCCTTGCGGTAGTTAAACGGTAAAATTCCGTCGCGTAACGAGACCCATAGCCACTCATCATCGATAATCAGCGATTTAGAGTAAAGCGTGTTTTCGGTTAATACCCGGTCTTTAGCGGGAATAAATGTGTTTTTTTCTCCCGAAATAAGATTAACTGATAAAATATTCTCCGAATGGACTCTGAATAGACATGAATCCGCTTGAACGAATGAGAAGGTATTGTGCAATGAATCAATTTTAAATGTTCGGGTTCGGATATTAAAAATGACAGTCTGCGCATTTAAATAATTCGAAAGAAAAATCTCACCTGTTTTACGGTAATAAAATGCAGCACTGATTTTTGATACTAATTCATCAGGAATACCCGGCGGATTCTCAATCCAGGTTATTCCTTCGCCCGAATACACCCCAACACCTTTGCCCGAAGCCACAAACCACAAAGAACCATTATCCCCGAAGCAAACAGGATAATACCTGCTGCGATCGTTGAAAACGCGGTTCAAATGCACTATGAGTTTAACTGAATTGCTAATGATGCTGTAGCGGCAAATTCCATAATCGCTACCTATTAGTACATCGCCATTTTTAGCCTGCAAAAAGGAATAGTTGGTTTTGCCCAATAATTTCTTTTGTTCGGCACCGAATTCGTAAACCCTGGAACCATCATACCTGTAAATCCCGTTGGTTGAGCCAAACCAGATTACACCGGTTGTATCCTGAAACATACTGTAAACTCCAGGAACTCCGGCTTTATGGGCTAAATCAAATTCTTCGAAATGATACCATCCAATATCCTGAGACCACGTTGTTATCGTGAAAACAAAAACCGGTACAAAAACGAGAAGTTCCCTAATTCTTATCATTCAAAATCGAATTTACAAGAATACTCTTGGTTCACTTTATTGCGCTTCAGAATAAAATACTTTTCGATTGTTAGCCATAAAAAATATAAGTATGCACATTGACAAAAGATGCTTGTTCATTGCTTTGTGCAAAAAGATCGCAGATTTCTTCAGGCTTTTTGGGTAGGCGTTTAAATTGCCCGAGCCAGGTAGTATCAGATTTGGGCGTTAAATATACCGAGCCAATCCCCTGTCATTCAGCGTACTTAATACTCTGGAAACATCTTCAAACTTGTTGTTAAAAATCATTGATGCAATAATATAGGGTTTAAACCCAGCTTCCTTATACGTTTCAATACGATACCGTTCGAACACCGATTCAGCCACTTCGCCTTCCTTGCACGAAACACCCGAAATATCTGCCGGCAGGCAATGCATGTAAAGCGCTTTTCCTTCTTTTGTTAGTTTCATTTTTTCTTCGGTGCATTCCCAGTCTTTGAAGCGGGCATTATTAGCAAGGCATTCCTGTTCCAATGATTTTAGCCCTTCTTTGTCATTATTTTTTAACAAAGGTGTGCGGCGCTGCATTACCGAAAAGGGTGCCCAGCTTTTGGGATACACGATATCGGCATTGCCGAAAGCTTCGTCCATACTGTTTACTACCCGAAATTTCCCGCCTGAGGCCTGTGCATTTTTACCTGCCAGGTCAACCACATCAGGTATAAGTGAATAACCTTCAGGATATGCAAGATCTACCTCCATTCCGAAACGTGTCATCAGACCGATAATACCTTGTGGAACGGATAAGGGTTTGCCGTAACTTGGAGAGTATGCCCAGGTCATGGCAATTTTTTTCCCTTTCAGGTTTTCAAGTCCGCCATAATAATCAGCCAGGTGCATCAGATCGGCCATGGATTGGGTAGGATGGTCGATATCGCATTGCAGGTTTACAATTCCCGGTCGCTGTGGTAGCACTCCATTCTGAAATCCATCATCCAGCGCATGCCCGACTTCCTGCATATAGGTATGCCCTTCGCCGAGGAACATATCGTCGCGGATCCCGATAATATCGGTTAGGAAACTGATCATATTCGCGGTTTCGCGAACAGTTTCGCCATGAGCGATCTGCGAAGTGCTTTCGTCCAGATCCTGAACTTCGAGTCCAAGCAGGTTGCAGGCCGACGCAAACGAAAAACGGGTGCGGGTGGAGTTATCCCTGAAATTGGAAACAGCCAGACCCGAATCAAAGCATTTGGTCGAGATATTCTGTCCACGCATATGTTTAAGCGCTTCGGCAACCAGGAGTATTTGTTTGAGTTCGTCTTCGGTTTTATCCCAGGTCAGGAGGAAATCGTTGGCGTATAGATTGGACTTTAGTTTTTTAAGTTCTTCGATCAGTAAGTTAAAATTTGTCATAGAACATTTTTTTTTATTTATCATCGAGTTAGTTCGGCACTAATTTATCAGCAAAAACATACCAAATGCAATATTTTTTTTACCAAAGAACGCACAATTAGGGATTATTCCCAAATTTTAAAATTAAAAGGAATTCTTGATTACTCAGTTTAGTTATTTAGTAAAAGCCTAGTTAATTCATTGAGTGAAAACAGCTAAAAATTCGTCCTTTTGAATGTGCATAGGCCCATATATACTTTTTCCGTTATCAAAGGTCGAATATTTTTTTTTATTGATAGCATGATTGGTTAATTTTCGAAAACATCATGTGTGTTTATATGAAATTAGGCTACTCGAGCAGGACAAATCAATTCCATAAAAAGCGTGAAAGAATTAATAGCGGTTGCATGTTTCATTTATAAGCACGGCTTGTAGGGATAAGATTAGTCAGAAATAACAGGTTTAAATAAGCATTTTTTTTTCGGAAAAGAATAAAAAAATCAGCTTTCGGAAAGAAATTCAAGAAGAATTTGCGCATATATCCAGTTTTGTTATATCTTTAATATCGTTTTTCAATAAATAAATCTTTGAGATATGATAAAAAAATATCCCCCTTCTTTGGGATTGGACATTCGGATTTTTTACATCATTTTAGGTCTCCTTATCCATTGCCTGTTTGTTGACAATACAATGGCTCAAAATCCTAATGGCGGTCACACTAGAGATTCGATCGAAATAGTCAGACTTAAAAATAATTTCGATTATCATTTAAAAGAAAAACACAGTAAGGAAGCCCGGCTCACAATTGACACGTTGAGATCATATGCTCAAAAGGCTGGATTAAACAAAATACTGGGCGATTGTTACTTTGACTATGCACTGATTGAGAAATCGAATGGAAACATCCAGGGTTATATCGATAACCTGAAAACATCAACAACCTATTATATGCTGGATGAAGCCTGGAAGGCCGCCTCCATTTCATTTACCGGCATAGCTCAAGTGTATGTTGAGCAGCAGAATTACCCGGAAGCGATCGATAATTTTTCAGAATCGTTGCGTCTGAGGGAGAAGATAAAGGATAGCCTGGGTATGACGAATAATCTGTTGAACATTGGGGGTATGAATTACAAGATGGGTAATTATGCCGAAGCTAACGATTTCTTTTATAGTGCACTCAGGATTTCAGATAAAACAGGTAACATCAACCTTACCGCTTCCATCCTTTCGAACCTGAGCCTGATACAAAATAAACTTAATAATTATGACAAATCAATTGAGTATCTGAACCGGGCACTTGATATTCATAAAACTAAAGGTAACCGGAAAGGCCAATCGAATGTTATGAATAATCTTGGTATTGCAAATTTTGAGAAAGGTGATCTGCGAACAGCCAAAAAATATTTTGAACAATCGATGTCAATCAAGAGGGAACTCAATAATGATGATCCCGGACTTATGGGTATTTATAACAACCTCGGGGTTATTGCCAAAAGAGAGGGCGATTCGGCAAAAGCCATTGAATATTATAAAACGGCATTGGATCTGGCGATAAAACTGGGGGATAAGGAAGGTGAAGCAACGGCACTTAACAATATTGGATCATACAACCAGGAAAATTCGAAAAAGGCTGTTTCGCCCGACATCCTTCTGGAAAGCCTTGATAAATCAAAAAAACTGGGTATCCGGAAGCTTATGCTGATAAACTATGATAACCTGTGTGAGTTTTACAGCCAGCACGATAATTATAAAGAAGCCTTTAAATATGCACAATTGTACATTGCTTTGAATGATTCGGTTTTCAAAGCTGAAAACTCTGAAAAAATCATTGAACTGCAAACCAAATACGACACGGAATTAAAGGAAAAGGAAAACCAGATCCTTCGTGAAAAAGCCCGTATTCTGCATCTCAATAACCTGATACTCATCATATCCTTAATCGCAATTGCTCTACTTGCAGTTTTCTTTATCATCCTTTTTGCCTTAAAACGGAAATCACTCAGGCAGAGCAGGCTGCTTCGTGAGAAGGAATTCGAGATTTACAAACTGGAAATTGAGAAAAGTGAAAAAGAAAGCCGGCATCTGCAGGAAGTGCTTTTTGCAGAAGAACAAATCACAAGCCTGCAACGCGAGCAGCTTGAAGAGAAAAGCCGTGAATTGAGCACTTCGACCATACATATTATTAATAAAAATGAAATACTAAGCGATATTCGTAAAATAATTGAAAAACTGATAACAGGAGGAGCCAGTGACAATAAAGAATTGTTGAAAAAGCTTTTAAAACAAATTGACAGCAATATTAACCTGGATGAACAATGGGAACAGTTTAAATTACACTTCGAGTCGGTTCATACCGGTTTTTTTACCAGGCTTATGGATAAATTCCCGTTACTTACTCAAAACGAATTAAAACTCTGTGCTTACCTTCGCATGAACCTGTCATCAAAAGAAATTGCTCAAATGCTGAATATCAGTATTGAATCTGCCACCACCAAAAGGTACCGGCTTCGTAAAAAGCTGTTGCTCGAGAATGAAGAAAACCTTATTAATTATCTCAGCGATTTCTAAATAGTCACCTTTTTATACTACTCTTTTTTTTCAAGTTTGCATGACCAATATCAATTGGTCCGACGTTATTTTTCCTATTCTTATCGTCCTACATTTATCCAGGCAGAACCGATATCTTTTAAGCTATTGAATATCAGGGTTTAATGTATAATTATATTTTAAGTATGTTCATATAATGTCTATGCCTGAAATTTGGACTCCCTTCATCTCAGCCCTAAATTTATCCCACCAAGAGCGAGATGAAAAAACACTATCATATCAGATTAGAGGGAGACACAAAAAACGATGGATTTCGTTTTCGCGCATTTCGTGATGCTAATATTCTGGAATTATGCGGCTGGGTTGCTGAGGTTGAAAATTATATCATCATTGAAGCTGAAGGGGAAGAGGGAAATCTGAAAACTTTCATTGAACAGTGTACGAATGGCTTTTCCAGGAAACGACCGGAAAAAGTAGAGGTAGAAGAAAAACCGCTGCGACATTTCGGCAAATTTTTAATTCTGTAGTCATTAATAAAAAATAAAAGAACCAAATATAAAGTCAATTTTATACTTATAGCTATGAAAAAAAAATCTACAATTATCGCTTTGTTGCTTCTTGTCGGAGTAGCTTGTAATGCCCAGGTAACAGGCTATGTATTTTCCCAGCAAAACGGAACGTACTCGGCACTGACTTCCGAAACGGTTTTATGGTCCGGAACTTTCGAACTTCAGGTTGCTACAATTGACATACCTGAATTTATTTTCAACGAAGTTCCATATACCAGTATGGCTGTTTCGAGTAATGGATTTATTTCATTCGGAAGTACATTGCCTACAACAACCAACTATACACCCATTTCCAGCACTGAAAGTTATGAGGGTAGTATCTCCGCATTTGGACAACGGTTAGAAAATGCTTACTCAGGATTTCCCCAGGTTTCATACAATTTAAACGACGGAGGCGACATTGTTGTACAATGGCAGGATATGAAACGACAGCCATTAACAGGAGATGTTGTAAATTTTCAAATCAGGCTCAATCCTGCCACAAAGAGTATCCGGATTGTTTATGGAAGCGTCACAACTACATATTCAAGCACCAGCTATGCATTACAGGTCGGGTTGAGAGGTAATGCCCGGACTGATTACAACAACAGATATACTCTCGCAGACTGGTCTGCTACGACTTCGGGCGGAAACTATTCAGCATCCTGCAGGTTTAACAATCTGGTTTATCCTCCCAGCGGACTTACTTTCATCTGGGAATCGCTGCATAACCCTTCCGCTTTTCAGGCAACGGCAATCAATTTTTCTGAAATTGACCTGAGCTGGAATTTAAATTCTTCCGGATTTCCTGTAATAGTGGCATCCAATACTTCAGCATCGTTCGGAACTCCTGTAAATGGCACTTCATACAGCGCAGGGAATTCCATCAGTGGCGGAGGTACCATTATATATGCAGGCAGTGCCGAAGGCTTTAATCATACAGGCCTCAATCAGGGCACCAATTATTACTATAAAATATGGTCCTATAACAGTTCAAATGCCTACTCGTCCGGTCTGACAGCCAATACCCGGACAGCAACAGCCTTGCCCTATATCCAGGAATTTACCAGCACTACTACACCTTCAGGCTGGTTATTCAGCACGAATATGAGCATCCCTAACAGTCCCAGGCATGGCACCAACGGCAGCTACGGACTGGCAGGTCGTCTTAGTAATGCAACACCGGTTTATGCTGTAAGTTTACTAACCGGAAGCATAACATCAAACACCTACCTGAGTTTTAATTACCGGATTGTTGATTATTCGGCATACCCTTTTACCGCAACAAGCTTAAGTGCAGGCGATAATATTCAGGTTCAGGTTTCGACCAATGATGGTGCTACATTTACAACCATTCATACTATCGACCAGAGCAATCATAATACTGGAATGGAATTTGCCAGTGTCGGAATGGGTCTCTCGGCATATACTTCAGCCTTTATCAAAGTCAGGTTTTTATGCAACTGGTCGTCAGGTGATTACTATGTGGATTTGGATAATATCAGGATTGAAGAAAACAACAATATGGTCTATGCCGGATCAACAACCGAACAGCCCAATACTTCCAATATAGCCATCGGCAGTACTAATAACGACATTATCCGCCTGGGTGTGCTTACGCAGAAAGAAAATAATCCTCTTTCACTCACCTCCATTACGTTTAATACAACCGGTTCTACCAATGCTATTGGTGATATTGCGGCAGCCAAAGTCTTTTATACAACAGGCCCGGAATTTTCAACTGCCACACAGTTTGGTTCAACACTCAACAATCCTTCGGGAACATTCAGCATTGCCGGAACGCAGGCATTGGTCACCGGTAACAACTATTTCTGGCTGGCCTACGATATAAAACCCACGGCTACTGCAGATAACAACATAGACGCACAATGCACCCAGTTTCTTACTTCGGAATCAGGAACAACAAAAACTCCAAGTGCTACAAATCCGACAGGCGTTAGAAAGATTGGAACCGGCATAAGTGGCACCAAAACCATTCCTGGTGATTATGCAACCATAGCCGAAGCTGTAACAGCATTGAATTCAGGCGCCCTTGGCAGCGGAGGAGTTACGTATAATGTAGCTGCCGGCCATACCGAAAGCAGCGGAGTAGCTATTGTCCTTACAGCTACAGGTTCAGACACCGGTCCGATTGTATTTCAGAAAAGCGGTTCTGGCGCCAATCCACTGGTTACCAGAACTGATGCAGGTTCTGTTAACACTTCTATACTGGGCTATAATGGTGACGGGATAATTATAATAGAAGGTTCCGATTACGTGACCTTCGATGGGATTGATGTTACCGCTTCCGATCAGGGCATTGAGTATGGCTACTACCTGCGCAAAGCCTCAACTACAAAAGGATGTTCGAATGTGACCATCAAAAATTCCGGTATCACCATGACCAAAGGAACAAGCCGCTATGTAGCGGGGTTCTGTGCTGCCAATAACAGTGCATCCACAAACAATATTACCATAGCCAATCCGGCTGGTAAACACCAGAATCTGGTATTCACTGGTAATACAGTTACCAATACATTTACCGGCATATTCCTGAAAGGACACACAACCTTTATGGATGAGAATTTTACCATCGGCGCGGCAACAGCCGGCAACACCATACAGAATTATGCCGGGAATGCGGCTTATGATGCCTATGGAATTTACCTGGAAAACATCAAACAGGCGGGTATCAACTTCAATACGATTAACAACACCGCATCCGGTGGCAGCGGCTTTACCGCAATAGGATATGGTATTTTCAACAATGGAGCAGGTACCATTCCTTTCTCTGCAACCCACAACTCCATTAGTCTGTCATCGCAGGGAGCAACCCACTCACTTTATGGCATCCGCAACCGGGTCGACGGCGAAGTTTTGATTGATAATAACATGATAGCACTAACCAACTCTGCGGCATCGTCGGGCGCTTATTACTATATTCACAACGAACCTTATACCGCATCAGCCAGCGCCATCAGCATCAGTAATAACATATTTGCTGGCGAATGCAATAACACCGGAAGCATTTATCTGATTTATAACAAAAATTCCCAACTCAGTCCTGCAGCAGTCAGTATTTTGAATAATACAACTTCCGGAACTATAAACAGGACATCTACTTCAACCGGATATTTCTATCTCTACTACAACAATGGTTCGCCTACCGGAACCGAGATTATTTCAGGAAACAATTTTTCGAATATCAGTCAGGCAGGAACATCTTATTTCTATGGTATATATTCCTATACCAATGCAGCACACACACAACAGGTTTACAACAATACCATCTCCAATATTGTAAGTGGTTCAAATTCTCTTGCCATCATTGACCTGTCAGTTTCATCTAACAGATCTATTTATGGCAACACCATACAAAATGTAGTTTCGGGTGGAAATGTAGATGTGATAAAAAACGGAAGCGGAAGTACCATCTGCCATATTTATAAAAATCTGATTACCAATATCAGTACATCATCTATATCATCAACGCTTGGTTTTTTCAATGGGATATTGGTCTCAAGCGGAACAGAGGTTTATATTTACAACAACTTTATTTCCGACCTCAAATCTCCTGCCTCCTACAGTACAGATGCCATCAGAGCCATTTCCCTGACCAGCACGCAATCCAATTCCAACATAGGGTTGTATCATAATACAGTGTACCTGGATGCCACATCATCGGCGAGTTCATTCGGCACAACAGCAGTATATCATGTATCACAAAGCAATACTACTACATCAGTTCTTGATATGCGGAACAATATCCTAATCAATAAATCAATAAATAAAGGATCTGGAAGGGTTGTTGCTTTAAGAAGAACCACCTCATCACTTATGAATTTTGCTGAAAGTTCAGACAACAACATTCTGTACGCCGGCACACCGGGATTCTGGAATAACATATATTACAGCAATACTGCCTATCAGACTCTTGAAGCGTATCAGGCGCACGTAACGCCACGCGAGACCAATTCTTTAACCGAAGATACGCCCTTTGCTAATGTAAGCACTCCACCCTACGATGTGCATATTCCTGACGGAACTGCCTCACTGGCTGAAGGCTCAGCACAGCTTATGACCACTCCTTTGGCCATCAGTGAAGACTTTGATGGGCAGACCCGGCAAGCCACACCCGATATAGGCGCCGATGAGTTTGCTGGTGTTTCAGCATTCGTGCAGAATCCGGCAACATTTACAGCCGTTGCGGGTAGTTCACAACAAAACCTGCTAAACTTTACTTTAAACGCAGCAGGAAATGATGTTGTAATTATTTCAAATGCGACCGGTACATTTACTGCTCCTGTTGGCCCTCCGGTTTTAGGGCAACCCCTTGGGAACGGAACTGTTGTTTTTGCCGGAAATACTTCACCTTATTTACATAGTGGACTTACTTTGGGAACAGTCTATTATTATAAAGCGTTCTCCTGGAACGGAGTCAGTTATTCGAATGGATTAACAGCCAATGCAACTCCCGGAGTTGATCCGGTAACCGAATTTACGGTTAATGCAATTGACCAAACATCAATGAATATTGGCTGGACAAAAAATGCAGCAAACCATGATGTGGTAATTGCTTCTCACACTTCGTATATGAATGGCAATCCGGCAAACGGAACCGCTTACGAAGTTGGTAATTCTATTCCTTCAGGAGGCACCATTATCTATAAAGGTCCTGCCTCAGACTTTGAGCAAACCGGCTTGACAGTTTGGTCGCAATACTATTACAAATGCTGGTCGGTTGATGCCTTCAACTTCTATTCAACCGGTACAACAGCCACCGCTGTTACTTATGCCAATCCTGTCACAGAGATTCCTTACCTCCAGAATTTCGATGGAACCTGGAGTCATAGTCCTGCAGCCCCTCAATACTGGGAGGTAATAGATGCGAATGGTTCAGGTTCATTCACCTGGATTAAAAGTACCGACCTCAGAAAGTCTTTGCCTTATGGAGCGAAGGGCTATGGTAATGGCAATTGCAACGACTATCTAATATCTCCTCCTATAGTCCTGCCAAACGAAGATCTGCAAATAAGCTGGTACGACAGGGTTTCGGTTACATCAAACACAAGTAGCTATAAAGTATTACTATCGACAACAGGTAAAGATATTGATTCATTCACTACCGAACTGGGCGATTTTACATGCAATACAGCAGCCTGGACCCTGCATACCATTAATCTGAATGCATACAAAGGTCAAACCGTGCATATTGCATTTTATCAGTATTATACGCAATCGCAGTATGCATCATTTGCGATTGATGATATACTCATTGAAACCTTGTTGCCGGCTCCGGCAACGCTGCTTACCCCAATAAACAACCTGCTTACCTTTCCAACACCCCAGACGCTGAGTTGGATAGCGCCGGCTTCTTCTTTCGAACTCACCTATAAGGTTTATTTCGGACCCAACCCTGGCACACCGACTCTTGTTTATGAAGGACCGCTTACAAGCTGGGTCAGCCCTAACCTGGTATACAATACCATTTATACCTGGAAAGTTGTTCCTGAAAATATAAATGGAGCAGCAGTAAATGTAACTGATTGGAATTTCAGCACGGTAACCACTTCTCAGCTTGCTGAAAGCTTTGAAGATTCCTGGTTCCCTCCAATTGGCTGGACCAGCCCAAGTCCCAATTGGTACGCCAGCAACCAGTCAGTTTTTCATGGCCTGCAAGCAGCCAAATGTCAAACATTTACAAGTCCAATAAAGCTTATAACACCAAAGCTTTCAGTCGAAGCAGGTGATAAACTAGAATTCTTCAGCGGAACAGCTTCTTCAACCTACCAAAGAATACAAATAAGCTACTCGGGTGACAGAGTCAACTGGTTTAATCTTGGCACACCTATTAGTATAATCCCAGCCTCATGGAATCAATATGTTACAGACTTAAGTTCACTTGCAGGCAACGAATTATATTTTGCACTGGGAGATTATTATGAAGCTGGTGGAAGCACTGCCTATATATACGTTGATCATTTAACCGGCCCTGATATAATACCGATGCCACCTGATAATGCCAATTCGCCCACTCCTGCAGATGCTTCAGACTGGATTCCGGTTATAACTCAACTCACCTGGCTGCCAGGCACAGATGGAGGAGTACCCACAGGCTATAAAGTTTATATGGGTACCGATGGCAATGGCACCTCCCGGCCATCAATCTGGTGAATGGGACCCGGACGTACTTCCTGTTACTTCACCCCACCTGCGCTCAGCCTAACACCATTATATTACTGGCAGATAGTGCCTACCAACCCAACAGGCAATGCAAGTAGTTGCCCGATATGGAGTTTCACTACATCACCAGTTGGCGGTGTTCAGATTGGAAATGAGGACATTGATTATAACGATCTTCCTATTTATCCTGAATACAGTTACAGTTATTCACAAACATTATACCTGCAGTCAGAAATAAATATCACGGATAAATCCATATCCAAAATCTATTACCAGTGGAGCGGAGGTACAGGTGGTGATAAATGTAAAGATTGGGTTGTTTATATGGGGCATACCAGCAAAACCTCGTTTACCAATGAAGCTGATTGGGTGCCATTTGATGATCTGATTGAGGTGTTCAATGGAGAAGTTACCCTGCCTGAAGAACCGGGATGGATAGAAATATGGCTCGATTATCCTTTCCCTTATAACAACGCAGATAACCTGGTGATTGCGGTAGATGAAAACACCGATGACTGGGAATCGGGAATTTATTTTTACGGCAGCGAAACACCGGTAAACAGGGGATTGTTGTTGTATGATGATTATTCTAATCCTGATCCCGCTTCATCAGCATCAGCTGACGATATTATCGCGGGTATTGCCAATATTCGTCTTTTATTTGAAGACGAACCAGCCTGTCCTGTGCCACATTCACTCGCCTTTGCAAATGTTACCGATGTTTCAGCAGAGTTAAGCTGGACGAGTGAGCAGGAATTCTTCGATGTTGAGGTGATTCCGGCCAATCAAAGCCCGACCGGAATCCCAACAGCTACAAATGTAACCACTCCTTACGTGGTAAGTGGATTATTCTCTGCAACCAACTACCGATTTTATGTACGTGCAAATTGTGATGCCAATGGGTATAGCAACTGGAGGGAATCCGGCATCTTCACTACCAATATGTGCGATTTGGAGAACCGATGCAATTATTATGTAAATCTTTCCGACCAGGCTGGCGATGGATGGAATGGGACTACAATTGACTTTGTTCAAAATGGCTACGTGGTCGAAACGGCAGGTCCCAATTTTTTAGAAGGATCTACGTATGGCCCGGTATATATTCCGGTATGCAGCGGCATCCAAACCGACCTGGTGGTTGCAAATACGGGAAATAACCCTCAAGATGTAAAACTCCAGTTATTTGATACGTATGGTGCTTTGATTTATACCCTGGATTTTGGATCGACTTTGACGGAAGGAGATATTTTGTTCACTTTTACCTCAGCCTGCTACTTTGCAGATGACGATTACATTGGCCTGACGGACTCGTACTGGAGCAACCCAAACAACTGGGCTTCAGGAGTAGTTCCAGGGTACAATACTTCCGTAAATATCCTTAGCCCTAAAAATGTGATTGTTGATCTGCCGGACGCCATCTGCCGTAAGCTCACTATTCAGAACGGCGGACGGATAACAATTGATCCCGGCATGTCGCTTACAGTGCTTAACAAACTGACCAACCTTGGTGATGAACCCGGGTTAATAATCCGAAGCGATGCAAGTGGCACAGGATCATTGATGCACCCTGATTATGGGGTGAAAGCTACATTTCAGCGATATTTAGAGGCCGCTGACTGGGAAAACAGCGAGGATGGCTGGCATTATATTTCTTCACCGGTTAACAACGCCCCGATTGCATACGAATGGACACCAAGCGAAGCAGGTGATGGTTATGATTTTTATTTATGGAATAGTGGAACTGCAACCTGGCTGAATCAAAAAGATCCGGATAACGATATAACTTTTTTTGAACGGGCTGTAGGTTACTGTGTAGCCTATCAGCAAACTAAAACCCAGGCTTTTAGTGGAGAACTTTTTATTGGTGACCATAGCTCGAATATTCCCATCACTGTAAACAGCTGGATACCGCTGGGAAATCCTTATCCCTGCGCTTTACGTTGGAATACTTCTTACTATATGCTTGATGGCTATGCCGATATAGCAAAGGTTTGGAACCGACAGAATAAGAGCTATGATGACATTCTTCCTTACGACATAATTCCCGCCACAAACGGATTCATGGCTTTCGGACAGAGTATCGGAACGTTGGTCAACCTGCAGATGAATATACCCTCCAATGCACGAATCATCAGCACCACACCGTTTTATAAATCAGGAAGTATAAAAAAAGGGATATTTTTAAATGTCAGGGATACTGAAGGTTATTCAATTCAGAAAAGCTTCATTATTGAAAACGAAAACGCTACCAATATATTTAGTCTTAAATGCGACTCAAAGTTTCTGTCTGGTTATGCGCCCCAATTTTATTCTATAAAAAGCGGAGAACAGCTTTCAACCTACGCGGTTGATGATATCACCCGGGGACACGAAATCCACTTTGGGTTTGAGAAGAATCAATCCGATAATTTTGAACTGGTATTTGAAAAGGGAAAATCAATTGCCACACCAGCTGTTTATGTTACCGACCTCAAAACCGGTACCACACAAAACCTGAGTCAACAACCGGTTTATACATTTACGTCAACAAATGTCGACAATCCCGATCGCTTTGTAATCAGTTTCGGCAATGTTGGAAATGATGACACAAACGATACCGTAACAACTCCCAGGATCTGGCATTCGGGGAATGAGCTTTTTGTACAATCCACCAATGATTATCAGCTGATTGAAGTGTTTGACATACAGGGACGTCTACTGATCCGACAAAATTTCGAGGCAACAGACATTCAAATCATCAGGCTTAATCAGCCAAACGGAATCTATTTTGTGAAGTTATCCGGTAAGCATGGAGTATTTAACCATAAAATTATTTTGTGTAAATAATTAAACAGGTGTTTAAAAACTAAATACAAATCAAAATGAAAACAAATATTTCAAGAGTTTGGAAACAGCCTGAATCAAAAAGGCTTAGGGCTTTTCAAAAAGCAAGATATATCCTGCTTTTAATAATATTTATTTCCTTGTTGGGAATATACAATGAGTCGATGGCGCAAAACGGGCCGCCTCACCCACCCCAAAATCATGGCAGCTCAAATAACCAACCGGCAGCAAATGGGGCGCCGGTTGGCGATGCCATGATATTGATGTTTTTTCTGGCAGGTGCTTATGGAGGTGCAAAAAGTTTTATCCTGAAGCGGAATCAAAATACCAACGAAGATTAGCAGAAACGCCCCAAAGGGAAGAGCCGTAGCATTAATTGGAGAAGAAATGGGATTTAGAGCGATTAAGGGATCCTTTAAAACTCAAATCAGAAAAGCATATGCCGCATAAAAAGCCGCCGCTGCTTCGAGGTGATCGACAGGTACTTTTTCGTCGGGGGCATGGGCAAACACTTCGTTGCCAGGGCCGAAACCAATAATGGGAATTCCGTAATACCCGTTTATGGTAACGCCGTTGGTCGAAAAAGTCCATTTATCAACAATGGGGTCTTTCGCGAAAAGCTGCTTGAACGCTTCAACACCGGTTGTTACAGCGGTATGTTCAGCCGGAATTTTCCAGGTAGGATAGTACTTTTCCATGCCATATTTCAAACCTGTATAAGCAACTTCTTCGTAATGAAGCACTTCAACAGTGGCATCCATATCTTTTATAATTTCCCTGATTTCGGCCACAGCTGACTCCTTGGTTTCGCCCCAGGTAAGGCGGCGGTCGAGGTGAAACTGGGCATAATCGGCCACAGCACACAGCGAAGGGCTTCCTGATTTGATCTCAGAAATAGTAACTGAGCCTTTTCCAAGGAATTCGTCGGTTCCTAAACGCTCGTTCAGTTTCTCTATTTCGAGGGCTGCACGGGCGGCCATATAAATGGCGTTTTTACCACGCTCAGGAGCGCTGCCGTGGCACGAAAGGCCTTTAAATTTAACTACTATTTCCATGCGGCCACGGTGACCACGGTAAATATTCAGGTTGGTAGGTTCGGTACTGATGGCAAAATCGGGCCTGATATTTTCTTCCTCCACCAGGTATTTCCAGCAAAGGCCGTCGCAATCTTCTTCCATCACGCTGCCAACAACCAAAACGGTAAGATCGCGGTCGAAACCCAGCTCTTTCAATATCCTGCCGCTGGTAATGGCTGCTGCCGGGCCGCCTTTCTGATCAACCGTGCCGCGGCCATGAACAAATCCATCTTTTACTTCCCCGCTGAAAGGATCGAAAGTCCAGTTTTCGGGATTACCGACATCAACGGTATCCATATGCCCGTCGATTGCCAGGATACGTTTACCGCTTCCGATGCGGCCAATTACATTTCCAAGTCCATCGATGCGTACTTCGTCGAAACCGGCTTCTTCCATCTGTCGTTTGAGCTCGAGCTGCACATCTTTTTCGTACATGCTGGTCGATTTAATCTGTACCAGTTTCGACAGGTTTTGTGCTGTGTAATCGCGGTATTTGTGAGAGAGGGCGTTGATTTTTTTATAAATGTCTTCCATTTTATTATGAGGGTATTATTTTGTTTTATAAGAGACGCGAGGCATCGCGTCTGTACTTTAATTTTCTTTGCCGGAGATTTGGTAAAGGGATGAGGATTTTTTTAAAGTAGATTTTAATTTCCCGGAGTCCTTTTCTTGATTTCTTCAATGCTCAAAAGAACCACTTCTGCCGTTGCCGGTAATGAAAATGAGGGCTCATGCAAGTGGTTTCCAACGGCCGAAACGGCATCTTTTATTGCCAGCCACACCGAGAAAGCAAGCATCAGCGGGGGCTCGCCCACGGCTTTGCTTTTGCGTATTGTGCCTTCATTTGGGTAATCCGACAACAATTCAACATTGAATTGAGCCGGAATATCATTTACCGTAGGAATTTTATACGTGTCGGGCGAATGTGTGAGCAATCGGCCTTTGTTATCCCATTTAATTTCTTCGGTTGTAACCCAGCCAACGCCCTGAATAAATCCGCCTTCAATCTGCCCCAGGTCAATTTCGGGGTTCAGCGAATCGCCTACATCATGAAGAATATCGCTGCGTAAAAGTTTTGATTCGCCTGTAAGCACATCAACCTCTACTTCGGAAACGGCCATTCCATAAGCAAAATAATAAAAGGGATTCCCTTTACCGGTTTCGCGGTCGAAGAAAATGCCCGGTGTTTTGTAAAACCCGGTAGCACTGAGGCTTATCTGATTCAGGTATGCGTTTTTAACCAGTTGTTTGAATGGGATTTTGGTGTCAGGTTTTAAGCCAGAGAAAACAAAATTGTCTGAAAAAACGATTTGATCCTTGGTTAATGGATTTGGTGTTTAACTTTTTATTGAGATCAGCGGCAGCTATTTCGGCAAGCCTCAATTTCAGTTTGTCAATGGCGTTTTTTACAGCCATTCCATTCAGGTCGCTGCCTGATGAAGCCGCAGTGGCTGATGTATTCGGGACTTTGGAGGTATTGGTTGCACTGATTTTAATATATTCGGGCGAAACGCCAAATTCGTCAGCAGCAATCCCCAGTATTTTGGTGTGCAATCCCTGCCCCATCTCCGTTCCGCCATGGTTTACAGCAATGGTGCCATCGGTGTATATATGCACCAATGCCCCGGCCTGGTTAAGGAAAGCCGTGGTAAACGAAATACCGAATTTAACAGGAGTTAATGAAATACCGCGTTTGGCAAATTCATGTTCCTGGTTAAAAGTACTGATATTCAGCCTGCGTTTTTTGTAATCCGACGAAGAAAGCAGCTGGTCGTAAATTATATGAAGCCTGTTGTTGTTTACAACTTCGCCGTATGGTGCAATATTTTCATTATCAATACCATAAAAATTCAGTTTCCGGATTTCCGCGGAGTCTTTTTTCAGGAAACGTGCTATTCGGTCGATGGCAGTTTCGATAACGGCAATACCCTGAGGTCCGCCGAAACCCCTGAAGGCCGTATTCGAAGGCAGGTTTGTTTTATAGGCTTTGCCAACAATTTTTGCATTGGGAATAAAATACGAGTTTTCGGCATGCAGCATAGCCCTTTCGAGTATGGCACGGCTCAGATCAGTAGCTGCGCCTGCATCACTGTTCAGCTCAACGGAATAGGCCAGTATTTTGCCTTTATCATCAAACCCGATTTTGTATTTGGAACGAAAACGATGGCGCTTGCCGGTGATTTTCTGGTCGTCGTCGCGGAAAAGGTGTATAGCAACGGCTCGTTTTGTGGCATTTGCAAGTAGGGCAGCCCAGGCAGCCACATGGTTTCCCTGGGTTTCTTTCCCGCCGAAGCCGCCACCCATACGCTTAACTTCAACATCTACCTCGTTTTTTGCAATACCAAGTACTTCGGCAACAATTGCCTGGGTCTCGGCCGGGTTTTGGCTTGAGGCATGTATCGTTATCTCTTTCCCTTCGCCGGGAATGGCAAGTGCCGATTGTGTTTCGAGGTACCAATGTTCCTGTGCCCCGGTTTCGAGTTCGCCCGAAAAATGATGTGGTGCTGACGTAAAGGCAGACTCAACATTACCACATTCGATAATCCGCTGTGGCGCTATCAGGTTATCTTTTTCAATAGCCTCCTTTAAAGTTAGAATAGCATCGAGTTCCTCAAACTCAATTTTAATCAGTTTTTCAGCTTCAATTGCGGCTTCCTCGGTTTCGGCTGCAATAATAGCAATGGCCTGCCCTATAAAAGTAACCTCGTTTCCGGCAAGGCAAGGCTCATCGTGTATTACAGGCCCCATCTGGTTTTCGCCGGGTATATCTTTATGGGTTAATATGGTTACTACTCCTTTAACCTTTGCAGCAGCGGATATATCAATGGAAATAATTTTAGCATGCGCCAGCTCACTGTAAACAACCCGGCCGGTTAACTGAGCATGCACTGTAATATCGTTAACATACACCGATTGACCGGTTACGTGTTTTATGGCGCTGTCGTGTTTCAGGTTTGCAGTTTTCATAGTGCCGGGCTTGAGGTTTCTGCAAAAAATTTAAGCAAAAGATTGCGCGCTACCAGGCTCCTGTATTCTGCATCAGCACGGGCATCGCTTAGGGGTGTGAATTCCTGTTCCAGTATTTTCATGGCTTCTTCAACCACCCGACGAGTCCATGATTTACCCGTGAGGAATGCCTCGGTTTGCGTTGCTCTTTTTGTTTGAGCTGCCATCCCGCCGAAGGCAAGGATTATTTCTTTAACAACGTCCTGCTCCATGTTAAGCGAAAAACCTCCGCTTACGGTTGAAATATCAAGGTCTTTTCGTTTCGAAACTTTATACGAGCGAATAAATGTTTTTTCACCAGGTTTAGGGATGTGGATAGCTGTAATCAGTTCATCGGGTCGGCGATCGGTCAGGCGATAGCCTTTTATAAAATTTTCGATCGTGATTTCCCTGTCTGACGATGCCGACTGTAATAGGACCGATGCTTTACAGGCAAAAAGCAAGGGCAGCATATCGCCGATAGGAGAAGCTGAACCTATATTTCCTCCTATTGTTGCCAGGTTGCGTATTTGCAGCGAACCGAAAATCTGAAGCATTTTGTAAAAAGCCGGAAGTATATTGGCAGTGCTGTTTTTCAGCTGTTCAAGGCTTAAGCAGGCTCCTATTTTATATTCATTTTCCGTTTCGGCGAAATATTTTAACTCATCAATATCCGAAATATCGATGATATCAGGCAGTAATTCTTTTTTCTTGGTTTGGCGCAAAGCTATATCTGTGGCACCGCTGACGATGATTGCACCAAGGTTTTCCATCCGGATGGTAAGTGCATCTGCTAAGGTGAGTGGCTTTATATACTGCTGTGTTTGTGTTTGAATTTTCAGGAGTGATGTATCGTGATTTATTGATTCGAGCAGTCCGATAATTTTTTTCTCATGCAACTTGAATTTATCGGTATCAACACAGGAACACGCATGTTCGGCAGCTTTAATAATGGACTGATAACCTGTACACCGGCAAAGATTCCCGGTGAGGGCATCTTCTATTACTTCCTTTTCCGGAGCGTGATGGTTTTTATACAGGCCAAACAACGACATCACAATTCCGGGAGTACAATATCCGCACTGGCTGCCGTTGTGGTTTACCATTTCCTGCTGCACGGGATGAAGAGTGCCTGAATCGGCAAGGTTTTCGACTGTTATCAGTTGTTTTCCATGGATCATGGGGAGGAAAACCAGGCAACTATCGATAGTTTTATAAGTGAGTTTCCCACCGTACGATTCAGCAATTACCACGGAGCATGCACCACAATCGCCTTCGGCACAGCCCTCTTTCACTCCTTTATGAAAAGGCATCGAACGCAGGTAGTTGAGCACGGTTGTAGTAGGCTTTAATTCAGGAAATGTATTAAAATCGACCGCAACAACCTGGTCGTTCAATACAAACTGAATTTTATCGCGGGCAGTACTCATGCTTTTTTCAAGGTGTTTTTAACATCGATCATTTTAGCGACGATGCTGATTGCAATTTCGGCCGGGGTTTCGGCGGCGAACGGAATCCCAATAGGCATATCGATTTTTGAGAGCAGGTCGGATGAGAGAATATTGTTGTCGAGGGCATTTTTCCTTATTTCGCCTACTTTCCGCTTACTGCCTATCATTCCGAGATAAGCATAATTCAGCGGAGCACAGGCAAACAGTACCTGCTGATCGAATTCGTGCTGATGCGTGACAATTACAGCATAGGTGTTCTTGTCAAACACAAGGGAATCAACTATTTGCAGGTATTCACCTGTGCGGGTTTCGATTCCCGGTATGTTCCATGCATCGAATATTCCTTCGCGAGGGTCGAACACAAAAGGCCGGAAGCCCAGTCCCAGTGCATAACCGGCAAGTGCTTTACCAATATGCCCGGCGCCAAAAATATAGAGTTTGGGCATGCATCCTATGGCTTCGAAATAAACTTCCATGGTGCCTCCACAGTGCATTTTCAGGTCATCCTCGAGGTGGAATTTTTTGGAAAAAGGAGTGCCGCACGAAATATTCGTTATGGCATCCTGTATAACCTGGTGTTCAATACTACCTCCGCCAATGGTACCTTTAATAGAGCCATCGGGAAACACAAGCATTTTGGATCCGGCCTTACGTGGTGTTGAGCCTGTTGTATTAGTTACAATGCATAATACAGAGGGTAAACCCTGCTCAATAACTGTTCTTATATCGCTGAAAATCTCCTGCATAGGCTTACAAATAGGTAGCTAAATTAAAAAAAAACAGCCGCTTTGGTATAAACGACTGTTAATTTACTAAATATAACATTGATTATGTGACTGTTTCGAGGCTCAGAAACTGTCGGATATTCCATTTATTTGCTTTTCAAGCCATGCTGCAATTTATTTAATATCAACAATTTCATCAAACTCCGCCTGACTCAACCTCTGTGGTGTATAGGCAGCATCTCTGAAAGCCAGGTTTTTACTGAAAGCCCTCAGATGCCTGTAAGAGGCAAACAGGAGATTTTCGTAAACCATTTTTATATCCTCATTATCTGATTGCTCAATCCGTTCGCGCAGGTCGGCAATATCGGTTTCTTCAATAAAAGCGCCAGCCCTCAGGGCATCAAGCAGGTTGTTTTCTCCTTGTTTGGTTAACGAATGGTACATTTCGGAAAAGAGCGTATTCGTGAAAATACCATTTTCAGCATCAGCTACTGGATCCTTGATTTCATACTTTTGCAGAAGAGAAAGTACCGCCTGCATATGATGAGTTTCGGCACGGCTAATGTTTGAAAATATTGGGATATCCCATATCGCAGCCATGGCGATATAAACGTCGTGAGCCAGCTTTTCTTCCTCCCTCATAAACAGCAGGCCTTCCGTTTCAGCCGCCGACAAGGGCGAGCTGGCAATGTTACTGGCAACTTTACTGCAGCCGGGGTTCACTTTTGTGCCCTGAACCGTATCGGGTGTTGATAAATCCTGTATCGGATTGCTGTTGTAATCAGCTTTTGCTGAAAATAATAAAGCAAAAATTGCGACAGCAAAAACTGAGGTTTTTATTAACTTTTCCATGAGTATTGAAGTTAAATATTAGGTTATTATTTACGTCCTCCCCTGTATCGGTTACCTTTTTGCTTTTGAGCACAACACTTTCCTTTTCTGTTTTTAACTGCTGTACGGTTGTCGCACAAACCATCACCGTCAGCATCCTTAAAGTTGCGTCCGCTTTCTGATTTGTTTTGGCGTGGGGTGAAATTATCGCAAACACCGTCCTTGTTTTTATCAACATAATTTGTACCGTTGCCGGTTGCCTGGCCAAAGGCCATTGTGCTGATTAACATCCCGGCCAAAAAGGCCATTGCGAAGTATTTGAATGTTCGTTTCATAATATTTGTTTTTAAATGTTATGAGTTTTTGACCATACGAATAGCTAAAGGTTTAAACTGATCACTCACAAATTCAAAATACAGGACAAAAAACAGTATAATTCAGGCGTCACTGTTTATCAACTGGTTCGAAACACCAAAAAGGTTCATTCGGCAAAGTTACGTATTCAAACATTTACCGTCCATACCTTGTTATGTTCAGCCATTAAAATGTTTTTAAACAGCTTATGTTAGAGAATAGAGTAAACAAAGAAATCCTGAAAGAACGTCTAAACAAGGAATCTTTTACCCGGAAAACCATCTCATTTTACCGGTATATTAACATTGACAATCCTGATGAATTCCGAAATAACTTGTATCAGCAATGGTCGGAACTGAATTGCTTCGGACGCATATATGTTGCCCGGGAAGGAATAAATGCTCAGATGAGCGTTCCGGAACATCACATGGATAAATTCCTTCTTCAGCTTAATTCAATACCCGAACTGGCTGAAGTTCCTATAAAATATGCGTTGGTCGATAACGGAAAATCCTTTTATAAACTTACAATAAAGGTAAGGCCAAAAATTGTTGCCGATGGCCTCGATCATAACAGCTATGATCTTTCAAAAGTCGGGAATCACCTGTCAGCATTGGAGTTTCACGAATTAGCAGGAAAACCGGAAACGATAATTATCGATATGCGAAACCATTACGAAAGTGAGATCGGGAGGTTCGAAAATGCTGTTTGCCCTGATGCCGATACCTTCAAGGATGCCATTCAGATGGTAATCCGTGATTTTGAAGAACAAAAAGACAAAAAAATACTGCTGTATTGCACCGGCGGTATCCGTTGCGAAAAAGCCAGTTCTTTCCTGTTGCATAACGGGTTTACTGATGTGTCGCAGCTTTATGGCGGAATTATTGAATATGCCCAGCAGGTAAAGCACCTGGGATTGCCATCGAAGTTTACAGGTAAGAATTTTGTTTTCGACGAACGACTTGGCGAATCCGTCGACGGGCAGGTAATATCGCATTGTCATCAGTGTGGAAAACTGGCTGATACCCATATAAACTGCGCCAATAACGATTGCCACCTGCTATTTATCCAATGCAGCGAATGTGCCGTGAAATATGAGAAATGCTGCTCCGACGAATGCCGCGATATTATAAAATTACCATTAGAAGCCAGGCGCGAACTGCGGATTACAAATCATCGGAAATATGCCGGGAGCAAGATTTACAAAAGCCGGCTTTCACCCGGTTTGCTGAACAGCAAGTTAATAAAGCAAAAACCGGTAGCTGTTCATGGATAATTTCTGGCAAACCCTTAAAAAACCTATTATTGCGCTTGCTCCCATGGAGGATGTTACGGATACCGTATTCCGTGAAGTGGTTCTTTCGGTTTCGGATGCCGATGCGCTTAATGTCGTGTTTACCGAGTTTACCTCCACCGATGGCTTATGCCACGAGAAAGGCCGCCCCAAAGTAATTGAACGGCTGATGGTGAATGCAAGCGAAATGAAATTGCTCAAATCGCGAAACACAAAACTGGTTGCACAAATTTGGGGCAGCGATCCCGAAAAGTTTCGCATAAGCGCGGAGTTGATAACAAAGATGCAGCTTTTCGATGGTATTGATATCAATATGGGCTGCCCGGCCAAAAAGGTGGTGAAGCATAAAAGCTGCGCCAACCTTATCAATTACCCTGACCTTGCCAAAGAAATAGTTTACGCTACTGCCGGATCCACATCCTTACCGGTAAGCATAAAAACTCGCATCGGTTTCAGCCGTATTAACACCGAAGAATGGATAGCTCACCTGCTCGAAACAGCACCAAAAGCCATCACTGTTCATGGCCGTACCCGGAAAATGATGTCGAACGGACCGGCCCTCTGGGACGAAATCGCGAAAGCCGTGCAGCTCCGTAATACATCAGGCCATACAACAGCAATTCTCGGGAATGGCGATGTTAGCAGTTATTCCGATGCCATAAACCGTATAAATCAATACGGAGTGGATGGAGTAATGGTGGGAACCGGTGTTTTTAAAAATCCGTGGATGTTTAATATCCATCCTTCAGAAATAGAACTAAATCACCGCATTGATTTGATGCGCAGGCATATAACACTTTATCAGGATACCTGGGGCAGCGCCAAAGATTATAATGTGTTGAAACGGTTTTTTAAAATATACCTCAACGGGTTCGGCAATGCAGCACACTGGCGTGATGCGTTTATGCGGGCGAATGGATACACTGAAGCCTTGCTCCTGCTCGATGAGCTCAGTCATGAACAACTTGTTTCTGTTCACTTTTAGGCGAATGATAATAGTTTGATTCCTTCATTAAATTCATTGTCTGAATTAATTTTACATAACCCGAAATATACTTTCACAGTTACGTTCGTTTATTAACCTTCCATTTTTCAGAAACCAATTATTGAGTATTTTTGACTATTAGATTAGTCAATAGTCCGTTATTATTTTGTTTCACGCAAAGGCGCAACTTAGCGAAGCGTTCTCATGAGCGCAGCGAATAAAGGCGCAAAGTGCTGATTGTAAATAGCTTAACAATAAACAAATCGTTTTGACAATAACCTGAAAACAAACAATTAAAATTCATTAACGGAGTATTGATTAGTATGAAGAATAATTAATAAAGCAGGCAAAAGTTATGGGATTAAGTATTCATTATAGTGGCCGTTTCAATCCAAAAGCGTCTTTATCAGAAATGATAGCAGAAGTTAAGGATATTGCCGATTTGTATAATTGGAAATATGCTGTTTTTAACGATTCATTTCCTTCGGACAAACTGAATAAAACAACATATTCTCAAGATATATACGGAATATGTTTTACCCCGCCGAAATGTGAAACAGTTTTTCTGAGTTTCCTGTCGAATGGGAAAATGAGCAGTCCATTGAACCTGCAATTTTATGGTAACAGCCCGAATGCGGATTATAAGAAATACATTTACATGCTTTTCGTAAAAACACAATATGCGGGCGTCGAAATTCACAAATTGATCGTTCACCTGTTTAAATACCTGAGCGATAAATATTTGCTTGATTTCACTGTAATTGATGAAGGATATTATTGGGAAACCGGCGATGAGAAATTACTTGAAAATACTTTTAAAAAATATACCGCTCTGATCGAAAATTTTACTGATTCACTCGAAATTTATCCCAGGCTTGTGGGTGAAAGTATGGAAGCTTATCTGGAGAGGATTTTTAAACAAATTCATTCCAATAAAAAGAAATGAAGTATTCTCCCATCTTCAACTAAAACACCTTTCCTTTCCCTTTCTCCAAGTTTAGTACCTTTGCACCTTCTGGAATTCAGATACAAAAAACCTTAACAATACCTTTATGTTCCCTACCATAAACCCCACCTCCACCCATGCGTGGAAAGAACTTGAAGCCTATTTCAAAACTTTTGAAGGCACACAGATGAAAGCCCTTTTCGAAAAGGATGCTCAGCGTTTTGCTAAATACTCCATTAAATTTGAAGATATACTGATCGATTTTTCGAAGAATATTATTGACGACCACGCCTTTAAACTCCTTATTCAACTTGCCCGCGAATGTGGACTTAAAGATGCCATCGCAAGCCAGTTTTCGGGTGAACGTATCAATAAAACCGAGAACCGGCAGGTACTTCATACCGCTTTGCGAAACCGCAGCAATAAACCTGTAATGGTCGATGGCAAAGATGTAATGCCCGATGTAAACAGGGTGCTGGAGCAGATGAAAGCTTTCTCCGAAAGCATTATTTCCGGCTCATGGAAGGGATATACAGGTAAACCGATAAGTGATATTGTAAACATTGGAATCGGTGGTTCCGACCTCGGGCCGCTGATGGTTACCGAAGCGCTGAAACATTATCAGAAAGAAAATATCCGGCTACATTTTGTTTCGAATGTCGACGGAACTCATATTGCCGAAACACTGAAACGGGTTGATCCCGAAACAACGCTTTTTATTATTGCTTCCAAAACATTTACCACACAGGAAACCATGACCAATGCCGAGTCGGCTAAAAACTGGTTCCTGTCAGAAGCTAAGAACACGGATTTTGTCAAAAATCATTTCGTGGCATTGTCTACTAACTCCAAGGCAGTAGCTGAATTTGGTATCGATACCAAAAATATGTTTGAGTTCTGGGATTGGGTCGGAGGCCGCTATTCACTTTGGTCGGCTATTGGTTTATCCATTGCCTGTGGCATCGGTTTCGAAAACTTTGAGGAACTGCTCGAAGGCGCCTACGCCATGGATAAGCATTTTGAAGAAACCGAATTTGAGAAAAACATCCCTGTAATTCTTGCTGTGATTGGGATTTGGTACAATAATTTATACGGCGCCGAAACTGAGGCTATTCTGCCTTACGATCAGTATATGCATCGCTTTTCGGCCTATTTCCAGCAGGGAAATATGGAAAGTAACGGTAAATACGTCGATCGCAACGGTAAAAAAGTTACGTACCAAACAGGTCCTATCATTTGGGGCGAACCCGGTACAAATGGCCAGCATGCATTTTACCAGTTGATACACCAGGGCACCAAAATAATTCCCTGCGATTTTATGGCGCCGGCCATCAGCCACAATCCTTTGAGCGATCACCATCCGAAACTGCTGGCAAACTTTTTTGCGCAAACGGCTGCGCTCATGCTGGGCAAAACGGCTGCACAGGTCGAAAACGAATTGAAAGCCGGCGGAAAAAACCAGGCCGAAATCGACGAACTACTACCGTATATGGTTTTTGAAGGGAACAGGCCTACAAACTCCTTCCTTTTCAAAAAGCTAACGCCCCGCACTCTTGGCGCACTTATTGCCATGTACGAGCAAAAAATATTTGTACAGGGAGTGATATGGAATGTTTACAGCTTCGACCAATGGGGTGTGCAACTGGGCAAACAACTTGCCAATATCATACTGCCGGAATTGGAAGGAAACACCGAAGTTACCAAACTTGATGCGTCAACCAACGGCCTTATCAACGAATATAAAAAGATGAGGTAAATCCGGAGAAAAGTATCCTTCAATTTTAAAAACAGAACAACAATTTCTTTAAAATTGTATTTTTATCGAAAATTTAACACACAGAACTCTATGAAAAACTTGTTTTCCATCTTACTAAGTATATTTATATTTACCGAAATACTCCCGGCCCAGGAAGCCGCTCAATGGCGTGGAAAAGATCGCGATGGTATCTATAACGAAACCGGTCTGCTGAAATCGTGGCCGGCTGAAGGCCCAAAACTGCTGTGGTATACCGAAAGTATCGGCGACGGACATGCTTCGGCCGCTGTGGTAGCTCACGACCGCATATACACTGCAGGAACCATCGATGGTAAAGGGATTATTTTTGCTTTTTCGCTCGATGGCAAACTAATTTGGAGTACCCCTTATGGCGACGAATGGATTGAAAGCTATCCAGGCTCCCGTTCCACTCCTCTAATTGACGAAGGAAAAGTTTACCTGATGAGTGCCTTTGGTAAAATCGTCTGTCTTTCAGCCGATAAAGGAAATATGATCTGGTCGGTGGATGTTATGAAAGATTACGACGGGCGTAATATCACATGGGGTGTAACCGAAAATTTGCTTATCGATGGTGATAAATTATTCTGCACTGCCGGTGGAATTAAAGATAATGTGATTGCACTCAACAAAAATACCGGGAAACTCATATGGAGCAATCCCGGAAACGGTGAAATAAGTGCCTATTGTTCGCCAACACTCATAAGGGTTGGTTCGCGTAGAATTGTCGTAACCATGACCCAAAAATCAATCCTTGGACTCGATGCCGAAACAGGTAAAATGCTATGGAGTCACGGTCAGGCTAATAAATATTCGGTACATGCCAATACACCGCTTTACAACAACGGTTACCTGTATTGTGTTTCAGGCTACGGATACGGTGGTGTTATGCTCAAAGTTTCGGCTGATGGATTAAATGTTGAACAGGTTTGGAAAAACTCAAAACTCGACAGCCGCATGGGAGGCATGGTATTGCTTAACGGACGTGTTTACGGATTGGGCGACCAGGTAAAAGGTCTGTACTGCCTCGATTGGAAAACCGGTAACGAAATAGCGTATGATAAGTTTAACGGCAAGTTTGGCAGCATAATAGCGGCTGATGGAATGATTTATACATACGACGAAAGTGGTGAAGTTGCACTGGTGGAGCCTACCGCAACAGGATTCAAAAAAGTGAGTGGCTTCAAGGTTCCGTATGGAGCTGCGCAGCACTGGGCTCACCCGGTAATCGAAAATGGCCGCTTGTATATACGCCACGGGAATGCCCTTATGGTTTACGATATCCGTAAATAATTCCGGGATACTGTTTTTCTCTTCCTGCACGATAAAAGGTAAATAATATCGGGTCTGCAATTCATGCTTACGCGTGTATGTGCCATTGCGTGAAATTAACGTATTCAGAATTGCTCTATAATAATCAGCGTAGTAAATGCGGGTATTGAACATGCCTTGCAGATAGTTTCCTCAGTTTCAGCGATTATTTCCCGATTTTTATCAAATTATACCTTTTACTGTTATTCAAAAGCCTATTTTTACTCTGTTGTTTTGGAATTTTCGGATGTTTTTCGGAATTTATTGCCAATTCTTACAAATAAAAACTCCTGCCATGAATAGTACGTTACGAACAGTATTTTCCCTGGTTTTCATTGTAATTCTGAGTTCTGCGAGTCTTCACGCGCAGGTCGATGCTCAGTTCCGTGGTACATCACGCGATGGTGTTTATCCCGAAAAAAACCTTTTAACTTCATGGCCGGCCGAAGGCCCTGCCTTGTTGTGGAGCAATGATGAAATCGGAAATGGCTACGGTCCACCGGCTATTACATCCGATCGCATTTATGTAACTGGCGAAACAGATTCAACCGGCTACCTTTTTGCATTCGATCATAAAGGAAAATTACTCTGGAAATCAGAATATGGCAGGGAATGGGTTAAAACCTTCCCCGGTTCGCGCTCCACTCCTACTGTTGCCGGAAATCTTATTTATATCTGCTCCGGATTATGTAACCTGGCTTGCTTTGATGCTTCGACCGGCTCACGAAAATGGATGGTCGACGGAATTAAGGATCTGAATGCAAGGCTTCCCTTTCATGGACATGCTGAATCGCCTTTGATTGATGGCGACCAGGTTTTTCTTACCCCGGGTGGTGCCGATACCAATGTTGTTGCAATCAACCGTTTTACAGGCAAAATCAACTGGGTTTGCAAAGGTCGCGGTGAAGTATCGGGATATAATTCACCTATAATGATCAAATTGCCAACACTAAATATTCTTGTAACTTTTTCGGCCTATCATATGCTGGGTATCGATGCCGCGACCGGGGAATTACTCTGGATTCACGAACAAATCAACATTCCATTGGCTGAACGCAAACCGGGTAATGGCGATACGCACAGCAATTCGGCATATTACGAAAACGGATATATCTATTATATTGCCGGCGACGGAAACTGTGCCGTGAAACTTGAAGCTTTCGGACGATGGCAGGCAGATAACACTGGTATGGAGAAACACCGCTGTCGATAATTTTATGGGTGGATTTATTAAAACCGGCGACCGTATTTATACAGGAAGTGACTCAAAACGAGTACTTTTAACAGTAGACGCAAACAGCGGGCAAATCGTTGATTCCCTCAAAATACGCACTGGTTCCATTGCCTTTGCCGATAATATGCTGTATTACTACAACCAACGCGGCGAAATGAACCTTATAAAACCTGAGCCTGCCAAACCGGAACTTATAAGTGCTTTTAAAATAACAGCAGGTACAAAGGAGCATTTTTCGCACCCGGTAATCAGCAATGGCATATTGTACATCAGGCGGGGGACGGCTTTGATGGCTTATGATATCAGTACTAAATAACCTCTACACCCATTATATATGTTCAAAAACAAAGTAATACTGTTTTCAGCCTTACTCATACTCACGATTGATCTTTTAGCCCAAACTTCCGCACAGTTCCGCGGTCCTGATCGTGATGGGAAATACAATGAAACAAAGCTGCTGAAATACTGGCCGGAGGAAGGGCCATCCCTGCTATGGAAAGCCGAAGGTTTAGGAAACGGGTATAGTTCGCCCATTATTTCAAGCGACAGAATTTATGCAACAGGCGAAATCGATAGCATAGGGTACCTCTTTGCTTTTGATAAATCCGGATCACTAATCTGGAAAAAGAAAACCGGCGCCGAATGGATGGAAAATTTTACCGGTTCGCGCTCAACGCCAACGCTTGTGGATGGATTGCTGTACGTTTCAACAAGCATGGGCCGTGTAATTTGTTTCGATGCAAACACGGGTGATGAAAAATGGTCCGTTGATATGCTAACGGATCTGCATGGTGTAAATGTCCGTTTTGGGTACTCCGAAGGACTGCTGGTTAACGATAACATGGTTTACTGTTTCCCGGGTGGCCCCGATACAAATGCAGTTGCGCTCAACCGTTTCACCGGGAATATTTCCTGGGTTTCGGCAGCCATGAAAGATTCTACAGCCTACACTTCGCCGGCTCTGATCACTTTGCCTTCACGCAAGATCATTGTTAACTTTTCGATTCACAACCTTATCGGACTCGATGCTGCAAACGGGGAACTTTTATGGCACAAAAAACTTAACGGAACCGGCGACATACATGCCAATACTTCATTTTTCGAAAACGGGAATCTCTACTATGGCACCGGGAGCGAAAACGGACTTGTAAAACTGGCCTTGTCGGAAGATGGAAGCACGATTACCGAAATATGGAGCAACGATAAGGTTACGGATGTTCATGGCGGCTTCGTGAAAACAGGGAATTACATCTATTCGTCTCAATACAGACCCCGCCGTTATTGCAGCGTGGATGCATCTACCGGACAAATTACCGATACCCTGAAATTCGATAAAGGTTCCGTAATTTTTGCTGATGATATGCTCTATTGCTACACCGAAAAAGGAATGATCGGACTGGTGAAGCCCGATAACGGGAAAATGGAATTGATAAGTTCGTTCAAACTTCCGGTTGGCATTAAGGAATTTTTCACCATACCCGTTATATCAAAAGGGGTGCTATATATACGGCATGGTGATTCATTGTTGGCATATGATATTGCTGAAAAATAGGGGGATTTAGAAGAAAAATCTATTTTGAACATCATTTGTTACTGATGCAGAAAGTACAATCGTGAGAATGCCACATTCGGGCAAATTTATTGCATCTTTTGTTTTATTTCTTCCTTTAAAGGATCAAGATATTTTTTTATGATCACCCAAACCATGGATGAGTCTACTGCATCATACGCATGGATCAGGCGGTTTCGGAAACCAACAATCTTTCGTGAGTGCTCAAGGCAAAACTCAGGATGCAATGTTTCAAACTTATTTACAGCTTCACCAATAATTCCTAATTGCCTCTCAACTGCACTTTGAGTCTTTAAATCGGTAACATAGTCGTTATAGCTGGAAACAGATTTTGTAAAATCCTCAATCAGATCAATTGCCTGGGTAATATCCGATAAATATTTAAGACCCTTTTCCGTCATAAATTAATATTTTAGTTGAATCAATGCTTTTTCTTAAAAATGGATTACGGATAGATGAATCGGTTAGCAGGTCAACTTTCCTATTAAAAAAAATCTCAAATTTATCCCACAGCGAAAGTAATTTATCACCTCGCTCAATAGGATCTGATATATCCACCTCTACAAGCAAATCAATATCACTGGTTTCCTGGTCAAACTTTTCGGTGGTTGCCGAACCGAACGCATAAAGGTATTTTACATTATGATTTTGGCATAAAGCAGTGAAGTCAATTTCGTGTTTTGATATTTCGTCGGTTATCACCATAAAGCAAAGATAAGCATATTTGAAATTAAAAGTTGAGCCAATTGTGGAAGGGAGATTTATTTTGGCTGGTTCAAACAATGGTACTTAAACATACGTTTCCCATAAACACCTATATAGATTATTTATCAGTTATTTTAGGCAGATAACTCAGCGACTGTGAGTTCAGATATAGGGCGATTTCCAATCGAAATAAGTACTTTTGTTTCATACAAATGTGCAGCCTGGTTATGTTCAAAGCATACTTATACAAATTCGTTCTCCCTCTGTTTATAATGGTTGGGATTGGATTTTTGGTGTGGTGGCTTACCTACAACCCTGTAAGTGCTCTCCGGCAATCAATACCGGGCATGGACGAGCGGACAACCGGCGCTGTAGCTGTTCAGCAGGTAAATATCGGCGAGACTTTTGCATTTTTCAAAACCAGCGAAGACATTCCGGGAACGCACTGGCCTCGTTTCAGGGGAGCAGATTTTGATAATGTAAGCAAAGAAAATATTCGCCTGATCGATAAATTCGATAAAGCAGGACCAAAAATTCTCTGGAAAAAAACCCTGGGCGAAGGTCATGCAGCTCCGGCAGTTTACGATGGGCGGATATATATACTCGATTATGAGGAAACCGGCAAACAGGACCTGTTGCGCTGTTTATCACTGGCAACCGGCGAGGAACTCTGGCACCGCGGTTACCACGTTCGGCTGAAACGGAATCACGGGCTTTCGCGCACCATACCGGCCGTAACCGATAATTATGTAGTAACCATCGGCCCCCGCTGCCAGGTGATGTGTGTTAACAGGTTGAACGGCGATTTTCTTTGGGGGGTTGATTTGGTGAATGAGTATAACACCGAAGTGCCTTTCTGGTATACCGGGCAATGCCCGCTTATCGATAACGACACCGCAATAATAGCCACCGGAGGGAAATCACTGTTAGTCGGCATCGATTGTAAAACCGGGACAAAAGCATGGGAAACACCAAATCCGCGCAATTGGAAAATGTCGCATTCGTCCATTATGCCCATGACGTTTAAAGGTAAGAAAATGTACGTTTATTGCGCCATCGGCGGCATTTGCGGCATTTCGGCTTCCGGAGCCGATAAGGGCCAGGTGCTTTGGGAAACTACCGCTTTTGCACCTGCAGTTATAGCTCCCTCGCCGGTGATACTCGATAACGGGCTCATTTATATGACTGCCGGTTATGGGGCTGGGGCAGTGCTTATTCAACTTAAAGAAAACGCCGGACGATTTACTTCTGAAATTGTAACACAGTATAAACCCCTGGAAGGACTTGCCTCGGAACAGCAGACACCCATCTATTACAATGGCTTCCTTTTCGGGATATTACCCAAGGATGCCGGCGAACTCCGCGGACAGTTTGCCTGCTACAAAGGGAACAACACGCTCAAACCTGTGATGAGCAGCGGAAAAACAGTACGGTTCGGCCTGGGACCCTATATCATTGCCGATAACAAATTTTTTATCCTCGACGATAACGGCGAAATGACCATTGCCAAATATTCAGCTTCGAAGTTCACGGTGCTCGATAAAGTCCAGATTATCGATGGGCAGGATTCGTGGGGGCCTTTGGTAATTACCGGCGGTTATATGCTAATGCGCGATTCGAAAACACTGGTTTGTTTGGATGTAAGAGCAAAGTAGGGAGTGCTGGGTGTTCAGTTACGAAACAGCACTTCGTATGCTCAATATCATAAGAGTATAATTGCTGAATATACAAGGCACACAGCACTGGGCGCATAGCACTGGGCTCATATAAAGAAACACAGAAAAGTAATGGGAAATCCAATGAATCAGCTATGAAACAAAAAATCATTATCATCTCAGCACTGGTTCTTTTACTGGCACTGGTAGCATTTATGGTAAAGGACTTTTTTTTCAGCAAGTCCGACAATACCAATCCTTATGAATTCGAGCTGAACAGCGTTCGAAAAGGTGACACCTCTATGGCTGCCTATACCGAAACCGGGCAGATAAAAACCTCGCTCGGCGAAATTCATGCCGTAGCAACCGATGCTTCGGGTAAAATTTATGTGTCGGGCTTAAATGGTGTTGAAATTTTTAATTCGTCGGGAGAAACCGAAAACACCATAACGGTAGCAGGTATTGCTAAAAGTATTTCTATAAGTGAAAATGGAAATATTTTTTTGGGATTTACCGATCATATTGAAATATGGAATAACAAAGGCAAACTTCTTGCTAAATGGAAATCCTTTGGCCCTGATGCTGTTATTAGCAGCATTGCAACATCAGGAAATAATATTTTTGTGGCCGATGCCGGCCAAAAAGTAGTTTATCGCTGCGATAAGGATGGAAATTTAATTACTAAAATCGGGCTGAAAGATCCTGCTCTTGGCATTCCCGGGTTTATAATTCCAAGTCCTTATTTTGATTTGCTTGTCAGCAAGGATGGTAATCTGTGGGTCGTAAATCCCGGCAGGCACAGTTTCGAAAAGTACACATTCGATGGGAAATTACTGACTTCATGGACCAAAGCTTCCATGGCAATGGAAGGATTCTGCGGATGCTGCAACCCATCGAACATTGCCTTGTTACACGACAGCCTCTTCGTAACCAGCGAAAAAGGCATTGAACGGGTAAAAATTTATGCTCCCGATGGCGCTTTCCTGGGCATAGTAGCTACACCCGATCAGTTTGAAGAAGGCACCACCGGCCTCGACCTGGCAGTGGATAACCAAAACCGTATTCTGTTGCTTGACCCTGTAAAAAAGCTAATCCGTATCTTTGAACCAAAATAGTGCCTGCACACCCGCTCCTGTGTCTGCGCACCCGCAGGGTGTCTGACACTGGAGCAGGAAAAAGAAAAACAACAAACTATAAAACAAATGCAAAACCGAAGGGACTTTATCAACATGCTGTGCCGCGGAACCATATTAACCGGGCTGGCTGCAACCACAGGCGTCCTGGTATTCCGCTCTGCCCGGAATGGGTATTGCGAACTTGGGTCCTCATGCAACAACTGTGGGAAATCCGATAGCTGCAACTTACCCGAAGCCGCCCTTTTTAATCAAACCGTCTGGCAACTCGACCCTACCAAATGCATACAATGTGGCCGCTGTGCCGAAAACTGCGTGCTTTCACCTTCGGCTGTAAAAGTAACTCATGTGTATGCCATGTGCGGGTATTGCGACCTGTGTGGCGGATACCTGAAACCCGATACCAAAGCTATTTCAACAGCTGCCGAAAACCAGCTTTGCCCTACCAGTGCTATTAAACGCAAGTTTGTCGAAGACCCTTTTTATGAATATGTCATTGATGAACCTCTGTGCATCGGTTGCGCCAAATGTGTAAAAGGCTGCGACGCCTTTGGCAACGGGTCGCTGCAGTTGCAGGTAAGGCACGACCGCTGTGTGAATTGCAACGAATGTGCCATTGCACGGGATTGCCCTTCGGATGCCTTCAGCCGGGTTCCGGCAAGTAATCCTTATCTTTTGCAAGGAATTGAAGAAGAAAATAAAACCTGATATAAAATAAATATTTCACCCACACTTTAATCTTTGACTTTTGCATTTTGCCTTTTGAACTAAATTAAAATGAAAAAACTCCTGGCTCTTGTATTTCTGGTTTTCCTGTTCGCAGTTCAGATAATGAACTCGTATGGGATTCAGCGTTTTCCAAAGCCGGAGTTCGAATCGGGATATGTTCAGCCCGAAACCCTCATGCCCAATCCACGTGCCGAAATGCTGGCAATTTTGGATATTGCGGTGCTGTTACTCTCTTTGTCTGTCGTTTCCTGGTTGGTTATTAAAAAACGATCACGCAATGGCGTTTTCTGGATGTCGCTTTTTGCCCTCGCTTATTTTGGCTTTTACCGCGAAGGCTGTATATGTTCCATCGGTTCCATTCAGAATGTTACATTAGCCCTGTTCGATCATTCATACATCATTTCCCTTACGGCAATCATTTTTTTTGTGAGTCCGCTGGTTTATACCCTGTTTTTTGGACGTACTTTTTGTGCCGGTGTTTGCCCTTTTGGAGCTATGCAGGACCTGGTTGCTTTCAGCCCACGGAAACTGGGATCGCGGGTGAATGCCGTATTAGGAGTAATACCATACTTATACCTGGGATTTGCTGTACTTTATGCAGCTACAGGAACTGATTTCATTATTTGCCGGTACGATCCTTTTGTCGGCATCTGGAGGTTGAACGCCTCTTTCGGTATGTTTTTATTTGGAGGTGGCATGCTTGTTTCCGGCATATTTATTGCCCGGCCTTACTGCCGTTTCCTTTGTCCTTACGGAGTATTACTGAACTGGGTAAGCCGGTTTTCGCGCCTTCATATCACCATTACACCGGCCGAATGTATCCAATGCCGGCTGTGCGAGAATTCATGTCCATACGATGCCATCGATATGCCTGTTACAAATAAGAATCCTGAAGATAAGCGTACTATGGCACGTAAACTAATCTTTATAACCATTCTGATACCATTCCTGGTACTTGCCGGTGGATGGATTGGCTCACGACTGCACGAACCCCTGGCTGGTGTAAACGGTAAAGTTAAGCTTGCAAAACAAATACTGAACCCGGTAGCGGATAATGATCAACCGGAAACATTCGAAATTCAGGCTTTCAAATCAGCAGGAAAACAAAAAAGCCAGGTTTTTTCAGATGCTGCTGCTGTGCTGCGGAAATTTTATACCGGTAGTTGGATTCTTGGTGGTTTTATTGGGCTTGTATTCGGCGGTTTGATAGCAAGCCGCATGATCACAAAACACCGCACCGACTATGTTCCCAATAAAGCAACATGTTTAAGTTGTGCCCGATGTGTGGATTATTGCCCGGTGAAAAAGCCGGTATAAGGGTCGGAAGATGGAAGTCGGAAGTCGGAAGTCGGAAGCCAAATGACATATTTTGTAGCTTAAAGAGGCAATATTTATAAAATAAATACAAGGTCTAATTTAAAGTTAAAATCAATGGGATTCAAATTTGAAAATATTATCATTTGGCAACTTGCAATGGATTATGGCGAGGAAATCAATTCCTTGGCTGATAAGTTTCCGAAAAAGGAAATATACAATCTATCCTCTCAAATTCTTAGGGCTGTTGATTCAATCGCCCTTAATATTTCAGAAGGCTCGATTGGTCAGTCTGATCCGGAATTCCGAAAGTTTATCGGCTATTCTATCCGATCTCTGGCAGAAGTTGTAACATGCCTTTACATAGCCAGGAGAAGAGAATATATTTCTGAAGATGAATTCCAGAAACAATATAATTTTGCGTTTAATCTCATGAATATGATGGTAAAGTTTAAGGAAAAAATAAAATGAATTTGCCAGCCATTAAATAGAAGCAAGGATCAACTTTCTTCCGACTTCTGTCTTCCGACTTCGGACTAAAATCACCACCATAAAACCAGAATCAAACTAATGTCAAACCCGAAATCACCAGATAAAACCATTAGCCTGCTTCGCAGCATTGCAACTGCAAGTGCCTTGCTTGCCTTCGTTTTGTGCATTTTAATTTCGGTGAACTACCTCCAGGTGAAGCGCAGTGACCCGCTGAATTCGCCGGCTATAAAAACCCTTGATGAGCGTTTCAGAAACAATCCGGAGGACGAACAGATAAAATCGGAGATCCGCGAACTCGATCTGCTGGTACGCAAAGCTTTTTTTACCAGCCAGTGGCAAATCCGCACGGGAGGTTACCTGCTGTTATTCAGCGTGCTGCTTGTGATCATATGCCTTAAAACAGCTGAAATGCTCACTGCAAAAATGCCGGAAGTACCTGCCTCAGCCATTGATAATTTCTGGGATTCGCGAAAGTTAAACAGGAAATGGGTGGCGTATTCAGGCGCATTCCTTGTGTGTATTTCGTTGCTTTTTGCATTTCTTACACATAACGATCTCAGTAAAACACTTGAAAGGGCAGCCATTACACCAAAAGTTGTATCCGATTCAACACAAATCGCTGATAATACAAGAACTGAAGTGCCTGTTACCGATTCGGCCAATGTTGTTGCCGATAGCACTCAGCCTGCAGCAAAGGATTCAGTAGAACTGGTTAATACCATGGATGGTTTTCCTACCCAACAGGAAATTAACAACAATTTCCCTGCTTTTCGTGGCCCCGGAGGAAATGGCATTGTATTTCAACGCGGATTCCCAACCAGCTGGGATGGCCGAAGCGGAAAAAACATTAAATGGAAAACGACTATACCTCTGCCGGGGTACAATTCACCCATTGTGTGGAACGACAAAATTTTTCTTTCAGGTGCCAGCGCTACAAAGCGTGAAGTGTACTGTTTCGATTTGAATTCAGGTAAAATCCTCTGGACTAAAGTTGTCGAAAAAATTACAGGAAGTCCTGCAACTACACCAAAAGTTGATGGCGAAACCGGATTTGCTGCCCCTACCCTAACCACCGACGGGCGGCGAGTGTATGCCATTTTTGCCAATGGCGACCTGGTTGCACTCGATTTCGAAGGAAAGCAGGTTTGGGCAAAAAATCTTGGGCTACCTAAAAACCATTACGGTCATTCCTCATCACTCATCATGTATCACGATCTGCTGATTGTACAATACGACCAGTCGGGAAACACCAATGTGATGGCTTTTGCAGGAAAAACAGGTGAACAGGTATGGAAAACCGGCCGCAATGTAAAAATAACCTGGGCATCTCCGATACTTGTTAATACGGGTAAGCGGAATGAAGTCATGCTTGTTGCCGAGCCATTTGTCATATCCTATAATCCGGCAAACGGTAAAGAACTCTGGCGTTTCAACTGTATTTTGGGCGAAGTGGGCCCCTCGCTGGCTTATGCCGATGGTGTGGTTTTTTCGGTAAATGAGTATTCAAAACTTGCTGCAGTGCAAATGGGTGCTTCGCCGCAACTGTTATGGGAGGACGACGAATACCTTTCGGATATCCCCAGCCCTGTTGCCACTGCCAAATACCTTTTTATGCCTACCAGTTATGGCGTTATGGTATGTTACGATGCTAAAACGGGTACCAAATACTGGGAACATGACTTTGCCGCCCCAACCTATGCCTCACCCATTCTTGTGGATGGAAATATCTTTCAGATGGATAAAAAAGGCGTGATGCATATTTTTAAAGCGGATAAAACATATACTTCTGTAAATGAATCTCCACTGGGCGAAGGATCGGTTTGTACACCGGCTTTTGCAGGCGGTAAAATCATCATCAGGGGCGATAAGAACTTATATTGTATAGCAAAGTGATTCCAACCAGCGAACATATCATCCAAACTGTAAAACAGATTGTCGGGAAACGCGGCACTTCTGCTGATGCGGCTATCCCGGTTTTGCAGGATATTCAGCAGGAGTTCAACTATCTGCCCGAAGCAGCCCTCAAATATGTTTGCGAAATCACCGAAATAACACCATCACGAATTTCCGGAATCTCCACTTTCTATTCACAATTCCGGCATCAGCCTTCGGGTAAGCATATTATCAGGGTATGCACCGGCACGGCTTGCCATGTGAAAGGTGCTTCACGTGTTTACGATGCTATTTCACGCGAACTGAATCTCTCCGTCGGACAGGAAACTGATGAGCAAGGCTTGTTTACTCTCGAAAAAGTAGCCTGCCTTGGTTGCTGTACTCTTGCGCCTGTAATAAAGATTGATGAAGTTACATACGGCCATATCCAGCCTGAAAAAGTAAGTGAAATCATGCATGATTTCCTTTCGAAAAACCAGGTTGTCAACCACAAAAAAGCAACAATCCGTAAGAATACATCCATGGAACTGGGCGAGATCCGTATCGGGCTTGGCTCATGCTGCGTAGCCAGCGGCAGCGAGGATGTTAAAGCTGAACTCGAAAAGGTTCTGAACGAAACCAGGATAAATGTTCATGTAAAACAAGTGGGTTGTGTGGGAGTTTGTAACCAGGTGCCGATTATGGAAATTATAAAACCCGGACAGGAACCCGCCTTTTATGCCAAAATTAAACCCGAGGACGTTAAAGAAGTAATTCTGAGCCATTTTCAGCCTTCAGGGTTTTTCAATAAATTAAAAAATAATTTCGTCAACAGCTTCGAAAAAGCCATTGTTGAAGGCGAACCCAAATCGTTTCAAAAATACACTTCCGAGCAGCGCGATACTCCTATTTCCGAATTTCTTGGCCCTCAGCTGGCCATTGCTTCCGAAAACCGCGGTGTGGTGAAACCCTGCGATATTCAGGAGTATAAAGACGGTGGAGGATTTTCGGCCTTGCAAAAGTGCCTTTCGGAACTTACACCTCAACAGGTAATCGACGAGATTGATAAAAGCGGTTTGCGTGGTCGTGGTGGCGCCGGATTTCCTACAGCCCGAAAATGGCAACTTGTAAAAGACCATCAAAGTGATGAAAAATATATAATCTGTAACGGCGACGAGGGTGATCCCGGAGCCTTTATGGATCGAATGCTGCTCGAATCCTACCCTTTCCGGGTTATTGAAGGTATGTTGATTGCAGCATATGCAACGGGTGCATGCAATGGAATTTTTTATATACGTGCCGAATATCCCTTGGCAGTAAAACGTATAAACGAAGCCATACTGATATGCCGCGAAAATAAACTGCTAGGGTCCTCGGTGATGAACAGTGGTTTTTCATTTGATCTCCGCATTTTTGAAGGCGCCGGCGCTTTTGTATGCGGCGAAGAAACAGCCCTGATAGCTTCCGTTGAAGGTGAACGCGGTATTCCCCGTATGCGCCCGCCCTACCCTGCCGTTAAAGGACTTTGGGGGAAGCCTACACTTGTTAATAATACCGAAACATTTTCGCTGGTTTCGTGGATTTTCCGCCATAGCGCCGATGCATTTGCCAAAATAGGAACTGCAGGAAGCAAGGGAACCAAAGTTTTCGCCCTTGCGGGGAAAGTGAAACGAGGAGGGCTGATTGAGGTTCCTATGGGAATTACCCTGCGGCAGATTGTTGAAGATATAGGAGGAGGCATTGCCAATGACCGGGATTTTAAAGCTGTTCAAATCGGCGGACCTTCGGGAGGGTGCATTCCGGCTTCAATGTATGATCTTCCTGTTGATTTCGAAGAACTGGCGAAAGTGGGTGCCATGATGGGTTCCGGAGGATTAATCGTATTGGACGATACCGATTGCATGGTTGACATAGCGCACTATTTTCTTTCGTTTACCCAGGATCAGTCGTGCGGACGCTGCACCTTCTGCCGTATAGGCACCACCCGTATGCTCGAATTACTTGAGAAAATAAGAAGCGGTCAGGGAAAACCCGAAGATATTACCCGTCTCGAAAAACTGGCCGTAAGCACACAACTGGGAAGTTTATGCGGTTTAGGAAAAACAGCACCAAATCCCGTTCTTTCAACACTAAAATATTTCAGGGACGAATACGAGGCACATATTAACGGGCATTGCCCTTCGGGTAAATGCATGCCACTTATTACATACGAGATTACCGATGAATGTATCGGCTGTACAAAATGCGCCCAGCGCTGCCCATCCGATGCCATCGAATTTAAGCCTTACGAAATACATACCATCGATATGGAGAAATGTATAAAATGCGATATCTGCAGGCAGGTTTGCCCGGTGGATGCTGTGAAAGTCTTTTAGATAGAGTTGGATTGGGGTCGGATCCCAATATGTCAGGACGGAAGTCGGAAGTCGGAAAAATAAATCGAATGTAATAAAAGTACCTAAATAATATGCCAGATTAACTTACTTCCGCCTCCGGACTCCGAACTCCCGACTTCTGACTTCCGACTCCCGACCCCCCAACATATAGAACTAAAAATCATTACTACCAATGCCAAAATTAACCATAGATAACATACCGATAGAGGTCACCGAAGGAACAACCGTTCTTCAGGCTGCTTCGGCTTTGGGTATTGAAATACCAACGATGTGTTATCTCCCCGGGCATTCGTGCCACCCTTCGTGCATGGTTTGTATGGTGAAAGATGCCGACCGGGGCAATTTTTTCGCTTCCTGTGCTATGCCTGCGGCTGAAGGGATGAATATTACGGCTACATCACCCGAAGTTTCGGATATACGCCGCGAAGCACTTGAACTTCTGCTCAGCGACCATGTGGGCGATTGCGAAGCACCCTGCACCTTAAGCTGTCCGGCCGGAATGGATATCCCACTCATGAACAGGCTGATTGCCAAAGGAGAATTTGAAAAAGCACTTGAAATTGTTCGCAACGATATAGCTTTGCCGCTTATCCTTGGCTATATTTGTCCGGCTCCCTGCGAAAAAGCCTGCCGACGTAAACCTATTGACGGTGCTGTGTCCATATGCCTGCTGAAACGATTTACGGCCCAGGATGCTGAAAGAAGAAACCGGGACCTTAAGCCGGCAGCACTGAAAACAGGGAAGAAAATTGCTGTCATAGGAACAGGCCCGGCTGGCTTGTCGGCTGCCTATTATATTTTGCGTGCGGGTCACGATTGTACACTTTTTGATAAAAATGAACAAGCAGGCGGCGCACTTCGTTACTCTATACCAGGGGAAGAGCTTCCGCGTGAAATGCTGGATGCCGAAATTGAAGGTATTCGCTTAATGGGTGCTGAGTTTAAACTAAATCATACAGTAACCGCTGATTACTATGCGAATACTATCATTCCCGGCTTCGATGCCGTGATCCTGGCAAGCGGAAACCGAAACAATCAGCCGGTTGAGGATTTTGGATTACAAACAGAGAGTGGTCGCGATATTGCTGATAAAAAAACGATGAAAACCTCACGTGAAGGTGTTTTCGCCTGTGGAAATATAATCCGTGAACAAAAAATGGCTGTACGAGCTGCTGCACAAGGTAAAATAGCTGCCGACATGGTGAGTGTTTATCTGGATACAGGCCATCTGGAAACCAGGATACAGTTTAACTCGGCATTCGGAGTTTTAACCAAAGAGGAACAATATGAGTACCTGAAAGAAAGTTATGAGGCTGAGCGTATTGAACCGGCAGCAGGGCATATGGCAGGCTATCCGAGCCACCAGGCCATTGCCGAAGCAAAACGCTGCATGCATTGCGACTGCCGGAAACCTGTTAGCTGCAAGCTTCGTATCTTTGCTGATCAATACAACGTAAACCGCAAAAAACAACTTGGCCCTGCGCGCAAACCACTAACAAAATCAGTGCATCACGACCTGATAATGTATGAGCCTGAAAAGTGCATCCGCTGTGGCTTATGTGTCGAAATAAGCGCCAAAGAGGAATCCCTTGGACTAACCTATATAGGCCGTGGCTTCGATGTACGAATCAGTGTCCCGTTCAGCGAAAGCATAGCCGAAGCACTCAAAAAAACCGCTGTTGCCTGCGTAAAAGCCTGCCCCACCGGCGCCATGGCCCTGAAAAGTCATGAAGAAAGATCGTAACAAGCCTTGCGTCTCATACACTCCCCGAAAGACGCAACACCTTGCGTCTCCCATACACTCCCCGCAAAGACACAATGCCTGCCTCTCATAAACACCCTTGTAAAGACGCAATGCTTTGCGTCTCCATACTCCCCATAAAGACGCAACACCTTGCGTCTCCCCATGATAAAACCCAAAAAAAATGAACCACCTCCTCCATCTATCACTCTTATATCTATCCATCTCCCTTACAACCGCTGCTCAGGCGCAAAACCCCGACAGCTGGACATCTTTCCGTGGAAACGCACAGCTAACAGGTGTTTCACAAGCAAAAATCACACCTCCGCTTATACTTTTATGGTCGTTCAAAACCGAGGATGCGATAAAATCATCACCTGTTATCTACAACAATACGATCTTCATTGGTTCCAACGATGGGCATATATACGCGATCACATCATCAGGCACCTTAAAATGGAAATTCAATGCCGGATCGGCCATTGAAGCACCTCCGCTGGTACTTGATAATGTTGTTTATGCAGGATCACTCGAAGGCGTTCTTTTTGCCCTTGATGCATCGGGCGGAAAACTGCTATGGAAGTACGCAACCGAAGGCCAGGTATCGGGTTCGTGCAACTGGAATTGGGGTCCGGATGGTAAACAGAAGCGGATATTTTTCGGCAGTTACGACTATTTCTTTCACTGCCTGGATGCTGCCAGCGGTAAACTTTTATGGAAGTACGAATCAGGAAACTACATCAATGGCGCAGCTTCGGTTAGCGGTAAAAAAACTGTCTTCGGAGGTTGCGATGGCATATTACACATAGTGAATACGGATAACGGCAAGGCATCGGGTAATATCGATATAGGAACATATATCCCGGCTTCGGCTGCCATCAGTGGCGACCTGGCATATTTTGGCAATTATGATGGTGTATTTTACTGTGTGGATATGAAATTGAAAAAAGTAAAATGGCAAACCGAAGGCGGAGGGCCTTTCCTGGCTTCTCCTGCTATTTCGGGAAACCGCGTTATTACCGGATCACAGAATAAAATGCTGTATTGTTACGATACACGTAATGGTAAAATGTTATGGAAATTTAAAGCCCTTGGCAAGGTGGATGCTTCGCCTGTGATAACCGGTAATTATGCTGTGGTTGCTTCAGCAGATGGGCGTTTACGATTTATCGATATCAACACAGGAACCGAAAAATGGAAATATGAAATCGGCAGTGCGATAAGCGGGACTCCTGCCGTTACCTCAAAAATGATTGTGGTTGGAGCCGAAGATGGTAAAGTGTATGCGTTTGGGAAATAAGATTATTCGTAAATTCACAAAGTCAAAACAAAGAACAACTTATCCCCTTTGAGGCTTTCTACGCGTAAGCCTTTGCGTCATTGCGATAAACATAACATAAAATGAAAATCGTCCATATAGTCCCCGGTTTCGGGGGAACTTTTTACTGCGGAAACTGTCTGCGCGACAGCGGTGTGGTGGCTTCGCTCAAAAAAGCTGGACACCAGGCTGTTACGCTCCCTATGTATTTACCTTTGTCGTTAAGCGAACATGTTAACGACGATGGAATCCCGGTTTTTTACGGCGCTGTAAATATTTACCTTAAACAATTTCCTGTTTTCAGGCATATGCCGAAATGGTTCGAACATATGATGAATTCGCCCTCGGTTTTAAAATTTGCAGCAAAAAAATCAGGTTCCACCCGCGCTTCCGGTCTCGAAGACCTGACTGAATCCATGCTTCTGGGTGCCGAAGGCCATCAGAGCGAAGAACTTCAGCAGCTGGTTGATTATTTAAAATACCACGAAAAACCTGATATTGTTCACTTTTCGAATGCACTCCTGCTGGGAATGGCAAAAAAGGTGCGCGAACGAGGTTAATGTACCGGTGATTTATTCCCTGCAGGACGAAGACGTATGGGTGGATGCCATGCACGATGACCATCGTGAAAAAATATGGGGACTATTAGCAGAGAAAGCAAAGGATGTAGATGCTTTTATCGCGGTAAGCGATTTTTTTGCAGGAGTGATGCAAAAACGAATGTCAATACCCGACGATAAACTCCATGTGCTGCATGTTGGTGTAAACCCTGAATCTTATACGTATTCAAAACCAGCTGCTGACCCTCAGGTAATAGGTTTTGTTTCCAGGATGTGCGAAGAGAATGGTTTTGAAGTATTGATCGATGCGTTTATCCGGCTCAAAGAAAATCCAGCATTCCGCACATTGAAATTGAAAGCAACAGGCGGTATGACCGGCGACGATGCGAAATTTATCCATAAGCTGCTGCATAAGTTAAAACAAAATGATATTATCAGGGATTTCGAAATCCAGGAAGATTTCACACCGGCTGCGTTAGGGAGTTTCTTTGAAACAATAAGTGTTTTGTCGGTTCCTGTATTGAAAGGTGAGGCTTTCGGCCTTTACCAGCTCGAAGCGCTGGCATCGGGAGTTCCTTTGGTACAACCTGAACTGGGTGCTTTTCCTGAAATTATTAAAGCCACAGGAGGAGGCGTTACTTACAACCCAAATTCAGCTGCGGCTTTGGCCGATAAACTTTCGGAAGTACTTTTGAATCCCGAAAAACTCGACGCCATGAGTATTGCAGGAAGGAAAGCCGTGGAGGAGCATTTCGATTGCAGGGTGCTGAGCGAAAAAATGGCAGGCATTTATCAAAAGTTGATTAACCGATAAGTTGTTACTCTCATGATAATTGTAATAATCGGTCTGAGCATTCTTTTCGCGGCAATCGGGTATATCATAACTGACAAAAATGCAAAAAATCTGCTTGCAGGGTATAATACGATGTCGGAAAAGGAACAGGAACAATTTGATCTGAAATCCTACATTCCTGCATTCCGTAACTTCCATTTGTTTTTGGGGATTTCGTTGCTGGTTACCGGGATATCAATTTCATTACTTATAGGTGAAATATCGGCGGGGATTTTTATTGCCGTTTATCCCTTATCAGCGTATGCCGTCTTTTTGATGAAGGGTAAAAAATACTATTCAGGGAAAAGTATTCCGGGACAAAGGTTGGGAATTTTATTGCTGTTGCTAATAATTATACTCGTAACAATCTTATTTTCAATCAGTTTAAAAGAAAACAAATTGACCGTTGATACCAACCGAATTACAATTCACGGTATGTATGGCGAAAAGATTAACTTTACTGAAGTTGCGTCCATTGTTCTGACCGATACTTTGCCAGGAATTACATTCCGGTCAAATGGTTTTTCCCTGGGAAATATCCGCAAAGGGTATTTTAAAACTCAGAATGCTGAAAAAGTGAAGCTTTTACTCCACTCGGATAAGCAGCCATTTTTATTTATAACCAAGAAATCGGGCGAAAAGATTTTTTATTCAGCAAAGCATAAACCGGCAGATTCTGTTTACAAAGAAATAAATGAAATCATGCATTTGAAACTCTTATAAAATGGCAACATCTTGGTTATACCAGTCATCCGGGAGCAAGATGCGCGCACACATGAAAAATATCATAATTGAATTTTAAACTCTTATAACTCTAATCCATGTTAGCCGAACTTCAGCATATTTCCAAATATTACGAACAACCCGGAAACAACATACGCAACGAGGTTCTTGGCGATATTTCGTTACAGATTGCCAACAACGATCGTATTGCCATTGTAGGGCCATCAGGCTCAGGTAAAAGCACCCTGCTCAATATACTTGGCACACTCGATAAACCTTCTTCCGGTAAGGTTTTACTTGATGGTGCTACTATTGATCAGATGGATGAAAACCGGCTTGCTGAAATCCGGAACACTTTTATCGGTTTCGTATTTCAGGTGCATCATTTGCTGCCTCAACTCACCTTACTTGAAAATGTATTATTGCCACTTTTGCCTAAGCGAGATAAAAACCTGATGGATTCTGCTACTGATCGAGCCCTGAATCTTATCGACCGTGTTGGCCTGACTTCACACCTTCACCAGTATCCCTCGCAGCTTTCGGTTGGTGAATGCCAGCGCACGGCGGTGGTTCGCGCACTTATAAACCAGCCCCGACTGTTGCTTGCCGATGAACCCACCGGCTCGCTCGATGCAGCCAATGCCTCTGAGCTTGCCACCTTGCTTACCGAACTCAATCGTGAACAAAATGTTGCTTTGGTCCTCGTAACCCACTCCATGCAACTGGCGGGGAAAATGGATAAAATATACAGGCTAAGTGAAGGGAAATTGGTGCTCAGCGAATAAAAACAGGTCAAAATGCAAAATGCAAAGGTCAAAATGTAAAGTGAAAAAACCGATGCACATTATTTTACCTCACATATAAATCTAACTAAAAAAAAGTAAATAGTTGCTCTAGTGAAATTAATCTTGAATCCCTTCACTTTGACTTCTCACCTCCCCAATCCCTAAATCCCATCCCGATAGCTATCGGGACCTAAAACCTTCACCTCCAAAATGACTCTCCTCAGCCTAATCCTCAGCAACCTCCGCTACTACCGCAATCAATACCTGGCTATAATGGCCGGCACGGTATTAAGTGCAGCTGTGCTTACAGGTGCTTTGGTTGTTGGCGATTCGGTGCGGCATAGCCTGGGAAACCTGGCAGATGTCAGGTTGGGCGAAACGCGTTTTGCGGTTCAATCGGGCGACCGTTTTTTCAGGCAGCAACTCGCCAAAGAACTGGCCGTGTATACAAAGAGTGAAGTTGCTCCTGTTTTACAACTCGAAGGACTTGCCGTTAATACAGATAAAAATACACGTATCAACCGCGTTGAAGTTATTGGCATCGATGAGCAATTCGCTAAATTATGGTCAATGCCCGACTTGCTTCCGGGAGATGATGAAGCCATTCTGAGCCGGAATACAGCCGAGAAGCTAAACCTGCTTCCGGGTGATGAATTTCTCCTGAAAGTACGGAAACAGGGCAAAGCTTCCGAAAATGCTCCTTTTGTTTCGGAAACAGAGCCATTGGTGGTATTCCGCTTAAAGGTTGCCTCTATTGCTGATGACAAATACATGGGGCGTTTCAGCCTTAAAAGCAATCAATCAGCTCCTTTCAATATTTTCATTTCGCTCTCAAAATTAAGCAGGAAAGTTAGCCTGGCAGGAAGTGCGAATCTGTTATTAATATCCGGTAATGAAAATGCTGATCTGAATTCCCAAAAACTTGACTCGTTGCTCCGCCTCATATGGCAGCCTGAAGATGCAGGACTTGAATTCATAAATTTATCAGGAAGCAGGAATTTTGAAATCAGGTCGGGACAGATTTTTATCGATGACCAATCCGCGAAAGCAATTCAAACCGCTATTCCCGGGTCTGAACCCATACTTACTTACCTGGTAAATGCCATTTCGGCAAACGGGAAATCCACTCCCTATTCGTTTGTAACGGCAGCTGGCAGCAGTTATCTGGAACAGCAGCTTTCAGGTTACGACATCATTTTAAGCAACTGGCTTGCCAGCGACCTGCGTGTAAAACCAGGTGATTCAGTACAATTACGCTATTTTAAAATGGGCGCTTTACGCAAACTGTCGGAGGATAGCGCCATGTTTTACGTTAAATCTATTCGGCCCATCACAGATCCGCTGTTCGATCGCACCTTAATGCCTGATTTCCCGGGCATGTCGGATGCAGGAAACTGCCGCGACTGGGAAACCGGGGCCCCCGTTGACCTGTCAAAAATCCGGGATAAGGACGAGCAATACTGGAACGAATACCGCGGTACGCCCAAAGCCTTTATATCAATGGCAGCCGGAAAAAAGATATGGGATAACGCCTTCGGAAATGCTACCGCTTTCCGTTTTCAGTCCGACAGCAGCAACCTGGTTGGCCTGAAAATCAGCCTAATGCAAAACCTTGATCCGGCCCAAAGCGGGCTTAGCTTTCGCAATGTGTATACCGAAGGCATGTCGGCTGCTGCCAATTCGACTGATTTCGGAGGCCTGTTTCTGAGCCTGAGCTTTTTTATTATCGCGGCGGCATTGCTGCTGATTGCCTTACTGTTTTCGCTTCATGCACAGCAGCGAATGTCGGAAACAGCGGTAATGGCAACCCTTGGTTTCAGGAAAAAGGATATTATTAAAATTTTGTTTGCCGAAACTCTGGCAGTGGTAGTGGCTGGCAGTATACTGGGTGCCATATTAGGTGTTTTTTATAACCAGCTTATTTTATTCGGACTCAATACCCTTTGGCAGGATGCCGTGCGAACATCCATGTTGCAAATGCACCTAATTCCATCTACTTTACTAAGCGGTTTTGCCTTAGGTGCAGTTTCGGCCTTGCTGGTACTGCTGTTTGTATTGTGGCGAAATATGCGCAAACCCCTGGCGGTGTTGGTGAAAGGTGATGAAATTCAATCCTTGCAGGTAAACAGGCGCCGGAAAAACATCAGCCTGGCCATCGCAATTGCAATTATAAGTAGTGCCTTTTCAATTATTGCGTATTCCTTCCTGTCGTCAGCGACTGATAATTCAGAACTTTTTCTTTCGGCTGGCGGGCTGATTTTAGCAGGGGGAATTGCCCTGCTTTATGCATTACTTCTCAGTCTGAATAAAAAAAATACAGATCCGGCTCCCCGGTTTTTTAAGCAAATTATAAGCAATGTAAGCCTGAAAAGACGGCGCACACTTACAGCTGTTGCTTTGCTGGCCATAGGTACCTTTTCGGTAATTATTACAGGGGCAAACCGTAAAACTTTTTATGGAACTGAAAATAACCGCCAATCAGGTACCGGTGGATTCCTTTTCTGGGCCGAATCAACCGTTCCTGTTTTATACGATTTAAATTCGCCTGAAGGAAAGGACAAATACGGTATGACCGGTGAACAGGCATTTGACAGCGTACGTTTTTTACAAATGCTCCGCCTCGATGGGAACGATGCCAGCTGCCTGAACCTTAACCAGGTATCGCAACCTCAAATACTGGGTATGTATCCTGAATATTTCGATCAGCAGCAGTCATTCAGCTTTCTGAAGTTGGATCCTGCTGTTGATGTGCAGCATCCCTGGCTGGCTCTGACAAAAGAGCTGGCACCCGGGGTTATTCCTGGCTATGCCGACCAAACCGTTATTCAATGGGGCATACAGAAAAAAGTGGGAGATACCCTGCACTATACTGACGAAAGTGGTAAAATACTGAAAATTAAAATTATCGGTGGGCTGGATAATTCAATATTCCAGGGAAATATACTGGTTTCGGCTGAGCTATTCAGGCAATATTTTCCTTCGACAGCCGGTTCCAAAGTAATGCTGATTGACGGAGACTTTCAACACCGTTCAGCCATTTCGGAACAACTCGAATACCTTTTCCAGGACTATGGCATGGTGGTTACTCCCGCTTCCGAAAGGCTTGCTGAATTTAATTCGGTCGAAAATACCTATTTGTCAGTGTTTATGATGCTGGGCGGGCTCGGTATCCTTATCGGCACTATCGGGCTTGGAATAGTTTTACTCCGCAACCTGGCAGAGCGCAAACAGGAAATAGCAATATACCAGGCAATAGGCTTCAAAAATCGCTTTATCCTGAAACTCATTTTTACCGAAAATCTCATTATCCTTCTTGCTGGTATGGGCATAGGGCTGGTTGCGGCCTTTGTTGGCATACTGCCATCATTCTTTTCTCCAGCCTTTCAATTGCCAGCAGTCTTTATTATTATCATTCTGCTTCTGATTTTCTTCAGTGGATGTTTATGGATATACTTCCCGACTAAGTCATTTCTGAATAAAAAACTGCTGCAGGGGCTGAGAAAGGAATAATGATTTTCACGAAGTTTTATCGCACGGCTATAAAACCATACAGGTTCTGTTACAGAATCGGGAAAAAGAGCGTAAATCATTTTGTTGATAATATTTGAATATAGAATTATACTATATTTGTTATATACAACATCCTGCTTTTTTTTGTTAAATTATTTAATTTTTATATTATGAAAAACGCATTGCTCTATGCCTTACTGATACTATCAACAATATCTTTAGGCCAGAATTACAAATTATTTCATGCCAACGCTAAAAAAGTTTACACCAATTTTCCGGTTCCTGATTCCACCTTCAGCATTGTTTTCGATTCGGTGAAGCTGGTTGGAACCGATTCGGTTTATTTTAATTTCACTCAGCCCGGAAATATGATAAACAGCGATTCGTGCCAGTTTTGGGGCGGACAGGAATGCATAAAACAGGATCGTCCGACATGGCTGGGCTCGAAAGTGGTTTTCGATAATATTTCGGGATATGAGTTTTTTACTGCAAACGGCGATACTTTAACATTCCATTTTACAGTAAACACAGGCGGTCCGGTTATTTTTTATCAAAATCCCGAAGAGAAATTTTATATTACTTACCTGAAATCGGATACCATAACAGCGCTTAACTTCCAGGATTCGGCTCGGTTTTATACAATAATTCATACCGATGCTTCTGGAAATGTGATCAATTCGGCTTTGAATAACAGTCAGATTATAATTGGTAAAAACCTGGGGATGATTCAGTTTTTCCAGGTTGATGCATTCCCGTCACTACTAAATCCGATAAGCATTCTTGGAAATATCTCGCCTGACATAGGATTAGCAAAACTTACCAACGAAATCCTGTACGATCATACCGTAGGCGATATTTTGCAATTCAGGGCATATCAGCATTATAATTACGGTCCTCCGGAAGATAATTATGAAAATTTTATCCGATATACATTTTTATCGAAAACGATAACAACCGATTCAATTATTTACACTGCTGCAAAATACATTTTCGAAAAAAACGAAGCAATTGCAACAAATGATATGGTGGTTTTAAAGTATAAAAAAGACGATTTTACAGCTTCAATTCCTTACGATTACATACAACCCGACTGGTTCATGATTACACCCAAATTATACCTTCATGATTATTGCGGACTGAAATTATGGACCTACAGTACAAAACGTAATCAGGGTTTACGTTACTGCAGCAGCGAAAACTGCTGGGGGTCAAACGATGTGCCCGGACCACCTCCTTTCGAAGAAACAATTTTTACAAGTGGATTGGGCATTTACAGCTCAATTTATGCCGAAGCTCCTATGAGTGGTACTTCAACTGCAGTTTACAGGTCAAATACATTAATTTACTTTAAAAAGAATGGTATCTCATGTGGTACCGAAGCCATTTTAGGATTTGACGAAAACCCTGAATCTGGTTTGTTATTCCTTGTATATCCAATTCCTGCAAAAGACATCATCACGATTGAAACAAACGATCCCAAAGGGGGGATAGTTTCAATAGTAGCCGGCAATGGCATGACTTTGCTCGAAAAACAATTTTCGGGAAAATCGACACAACTCGATATCAGTTTTCTGAAAAGGGGTATCTATCTGCTGAAACTAACATCCAACGAAACGCTTAGGGTTAAAAAAGTTATCATTGAATAGGACTCAACCTGTTTTTGATGGCAGCGGAACTTTTTAAGCGTTTTATTGTTTTCATCTTAAAGCCGAAAAGGGAAACAGGTCCGTATGCGAATCAGCCATCCGACGATCGAAACCACCATCTTTTTAGTATCTTTGTTTTAATTCGCACTAAATCATGTTAATGTTTTAATAATCAGATACTTTTAAGGGTTTTCAACATCTTTCGAATGATAGTAGACAAAAACCGGTGAAATGATAAAGCTTAAAACCATATTTGCCAGGGTAGTATTGCTGCTTACCATTTCAGGAATAATTTTCCTGCTTTTGTTTACGTCTATGTATTTTTATACCCTTCAGCAGGAAAAGCAGGTGTATAATGCTGCTAAACTGCAATTCTCAAATGAAGTAGAATCCTTGCTCGACCTTAATTCCGAGTCGATGCGGCTGGCAGCAAACGACTTTACCAGTTCCGACGGCCTGGTTGAGTTTACCAAAAGCCGGAGCATACGCTGGTATAACCAACATATTACTGGAGCATTAAACAGCCTTAAAGTTGATTATATAGGTGTGTACGACACTTCTTTTAATTTAATCAGTGAAGCGTCATCAGTTAAAATTTTATCCCGAAGGTTTATACCTCAGGGTGCTGTTATTACACTTCAAAAGCAGCGGCATTTGGATTTCTTTCTGCTAACAACCGAAGGACTTGTGGAAGTGAGTGCGGCATCCATTCACCCAACAGCCGACCGGTTTAAAGATAAAACTGAGCCATCCGGTTATTTGTTCCTGGTGCGCCTATGGGACGATTCCTTTAAAACCAAATTAAGTAAAATCACCAGCTCAAAGGTTGGTTTCAGGCAGGTGACCACCCAGATTTTTCCCGAAAACCGCAATCTTGTTTCTGTTTCGAAAGACTTATATTCCTGGAATAACAATTCTGTTTCGCAAATTGTATTCAGCAGGGGATTTAACCTGAATTTTAAATCGTCGAAATACCTGTTGCTGATCATCGTAATATCATTTCTTTTGGGCTTGATCGTAAATATTCTTTTTGCCCGAATTTGGATTTACCGTCCACTCAATTTAATAACCCGTATCCTGGAATCGGAAAATGATACTGCAATTAAGAAACTTCAGAAAACACCCGGCGAATTCAGTTATATAGGCTTGCTGTTCGAAGACTATTTCAACCAGCGACAGAACCTCGAAAAAGCAAAACACAAAGCCGAAGAGAGCGATAAACTAAAATCAGCATTCCTGTCGAATATTGCGCACGAAATACGCACTCCCATGCATGGGATACTTGGTTTTGCCGATATGCTTAAAACCACTTCCCTGTCGGCCGAGCAAATGAATCAATACATTACTATCATCGAAAAAAGCAGCGCTCGCATGCTTAATACCATCACCGACCTTATTGATATTTCGAAAATAGAATCGGGACAGGCAGAAGTTGAATTAACGAGCGTGAATATTAACGGACTCCTCGACGAAATGTATGCCTTGTTTGCTCCTGAGGCTGAGAAAAAAGGTGTGCGGTTTATCTATAGCAATTCGCCCGATGTTATTGATACATTTGTTCGGACCGATTTTGAAAAACTGGAAACCATACTTACTCAATTGCTTAAAAATGCAACTAAATATACCGAAAAAGGTACCATCGAAGTGGGATTTGAACGCAAAGGTGTTTACCTGGAATTCTTTATTAAAGACACCGGAATAGGCATCGAAAAAGATAAACTACAGGCGGTTTTCGAACGGTTTACACAAGCCGATAACTCATTGTCAAAACATTACGAAGGAGCCGGGCTGGGTTTATCCATTACCAAAGCCTATGTCGAAATGCTGGGTGGTAAAATATGGGTCGAAAGCGAAGTGGGAAAAGGTTCGGTGTTCTACTTTACTATCCAATACGAGAAGACTTAATAAAATCAATCTGAAACACCTCAGCCTCGCTTTCAAGCCATCATGTCTTAAATTTTTACGAAGCAGATACGTACTTTCCCGAATGGCAAAAACTTAGCTTTTGTATCAGATAATTCAAAACCACATGAACCAAAAAATCGCACATATTTCTATTGTTGTTCACGATTACGACGAAGCAATAGCCTTTTACACCCAAAAGCTGCATTTTAAGCTTATCGAAGACATCTCCCTGGGTGAAGGAAAACGCTGGGTATTGATAGCACCCGAAGGTTCGGCCGGATGCAGCCTTTTACTCGCCCAGGCTTCGGGTGCTGATCAAAAAAGCCGTGTTGGCAATCAAACCGGGGGGCGGGTTTTCCTTTTCCTGCATACCGATAATTTTGAACGAGATTATCAAAACCTGCTCACACAGGGAATCACTGTTGTACGAAAACCGGTGGTTGAATCGTATGGCACCGTAGCCGTGTTTGCCGATTTATATGGTAACTTATGGGATTTGATTGAGCCGGCTTAGATTCATTTCCAGCTATTTCCGCAACAATATATCTATAAAGTTCAAAGGCAGGAGTAATAAAACGCCTGCCTTTGGGTATTCAATTTTTATAAAAATGTTAGTTCGCGTGAACCTGAAGTTTGCGCCTTACCTCGACTTCAATTTCAGTCGCATTTTTTAAATTATCGCCAACCGGACACCTGTCGAGAATGGCAGTAAGCCATTTCTGTGTGGTTTCTTCATCAGCTGACCAGTCGGGCTTCATTGTAACTTTAATATCTTTATAACCGGCTCTTTCATCGAACGATTTGCCAAAAAGACGTGCCGGGTTAAGTGTTCCTACAAGGTCAATTTCCACACCACGGATTTCAACGCCCATTTCGCCGGCAACCATATGTGCCAGCACATTCAAACAGCCGGCATATGCGGCCAATACACATTCAACCGGATTAGCGCCCTGGTTGGTTCCGCCCAAATCCTCCGGTTCATCAATTACTAATTCGAAATTTCTTGCTTTTACAATTGTCTTGGTGGGATTGGCACTATGGGCTTTTACCCTAAAACGAAGATCTGACATACAATAATGATTTTAGTGTTAATTAATTAACACAAAATTATATTATTCACAGCTAACTGTTATTTCTTTCACATAATTCTATTACCCTTATTTGAATGGGATTTTTCAGTATAAAAAATGTAATTTTACATCTTTCAAAATGCGATGTAATGACTCTTAAATCCCGATAAACTTGATTTTTTGATTATGGCAACAAACAAATTTTTAAAATCGCAGCAAATCACTGCTATAGAGTGCTTAAATGCATTAACGGAGGATCAGAAATCGGCATTAATACAAAACCGGTCGGAAGTTGAATTTGAAAAAGGAGAAACCATTATAAAACAAGGTCTTGCCGCAAGCAGCATCCTTTTTCTTGAGGAAGGACTCGCCAAACTTGACATTATGATCGACGGCAAAACATCTACCGTTGGACTTATTCAACCGCAATCATTTATAGGCATTATCTGCACTTTCGCTAACCGCAACCTTAATTTTTCGGCTATTGCACTGGAAAAAAGCAGGGTTAGTCTTATCAGTATGGAATTCTTCGAACACCTGGTGCAGCAGAACGGAGAGTTTGCATTTCGGATAATTCAACATATGTCATTTTTAACCAACAATTTAGTTCACCATATAGCTCGTTTCACTCACAAAAATATTGACGGTGCGCTTGCCATTCTGCTTCTCGAATTTGCCGGCATATACCATTCCGACTCATATACCATTCCGGTAAACAGGAAAGAAATTGCACATATTCTAGGATACTCGGTTGAAAGCGTTATTAACACACTTTCGAAATTCAACCGCGAAGGCCTTATTACTCTGAAGAACCATAATATTACCCTGGTTAACAAGCCATTGTTAAGCCGAATATCCGAAATTGCTTAATTATAAAATCGCAACACAAGGCGGTTATTAAAACTTGTTGTAGGCTCATTTTGCAGAGTTTTCGGGTATCATGCTTCCGGTGAAATAAAGAAAAAGCAAGCAACACCTCATAAGTAATTGCCGTATTGCACTATTATCAATCAATTTAAAGCAACTCCATAACTTTCAGAGTACAGTTGTTAATATTAATACCAAATGCATAAATAATTGGCCTGCAACCACATGTTTCTGCCCAATATATTTGTAACTTTGATAAAAATTATTTCCTATGAAGAAAATCTACCTATTTTTCTCATTTCTGGTTATGCTGTCAGCAGCTTGCAGCAACTTTAAAAGTAAGGATCAGGTGGCACAAAAAGAGGATACCGTGCTTACCCTGGCAAAGACCTATTTTCAGCCGCTGCCTGCCGAGGCGGTGAATTTTGAAAACCCTTTAACACCCGAAAAGGTAGCTTTAGGCAAAACACTTTATTACGACAACCGCCTTTCGATGAACAATACCCAGAGTTGCAACACATGCCACAACCTGGCTACTTTTGGTGTCGACAACAAACCAACCAGCCCCGGCGATTTGGGTAAAAACGGAACCCGTAACTCGCCCACCACCCTGAATGCGGCACTACATTCAGCGCAGTTTTGGGATGGCCGAATGAAAGATGTTGAAGAACAGGCCGGCGGCCCCATGATGAACCCGATTGAAATGAACATGCCTTCCGAAAAAGAAGTTATTGCCCGTCTTTCGCGCTTCCTTGGATACAGAAATCTTTTTGCGGCTGCTTATCCTGACGATGAGGATCCCATAAACATGGAAAATATACGCAAATCTATTGCCGCTTTTGAACGCACGCTTATCACACCTTCGCGTTTCGACTCATACCTGACCGGCGAATCAGCAGCCTTACACGACAAGGAAATAAAAGGACTCTCAGTTTATATGGAAGCTGGCTGTACAGTTTGCCATGCCGGGGCCCTGGCAGGTGGCACTATGTTTCAGAAATTTCCTCTGATCGGCGACGACTATAAATACCTTACCGGCAGTTTCACCGATGATAAAGGCAAGATGGACGTTACCGGTCTCGAATCCGATAAGTATGTTTTTAAAGTTCCCTCGCTGCGTAATGTAGCCGAAACCGGGCCTTACTTCCACGATGGAAGTGTAAAAAAACTCGATGATGCAATAGATATTATGGCAAAACTTCAGCTTTCAAAAAATTTGAAAGTGGAACAGATCACTGATATTGCTGTTTTTCTGAAATCACTTACCGGTGAGGTTCCGGCTTATGCCAAACTAATTCCGGCCATGCCTTAAAAAGAAATAGCTTGACAATTTAAAACCCGATTCCGTGTGTATTCGGGTTTTTTTATGCTGCAATACAACGAACTTTTATCTTTGTAGATTATCTCAGATCAATATACAGATACAATGCACACTTACATTTCACTCTTACGCGGAATTAACGTCGGCGGCAACAAAATGATTAAAATGGATCAGTTGAAACTACTGTATGCAGCATTAGGTTTTACCAGGGCACAAAATTACATTCAGAGTGGTAATGTTGTATTCAGCTCCTTTGAAACTGACATAGCATTCATTGAAACCCAACTTAGCAGCGCCATAAAAAAGCAATTCGGTTTCGAGGTGCCTGTTGTTGTTCTGAAACATGAAACCCTAAAGGAAATTCTGCAAAATAATCCTTTCATTGCGAATGACCCGGATGTGGATACTTCCATTCTGTATGTAATGCTTCTAAAAGATCATCCTTCGCCCGATGCTGCTGAAAAACTGAAAGAGGTTGATTTCTCACCCGAAAAATTCGTACTGCAAAACCAGGTTATTTATTTGTATGCACCCAAGGGATACGGCAAAACTAAAATCAGCAATAACTTCTTCGAAAAACGGCTTAACACATCCGCCACCAGCCGAAACTGGAGGACCATGCATAAGCTTGCTTATATGGCTGATATGCACTAAAACAGCATGATACATTATTTTTCAAAAGAACCTATAATTCTACCCTTCCTCTCAAGCGTTCACGGTGAGAATTATTTACCGGAATTAAATTTATTGATTGATAAATTTATCGAACCGCCATTCGCATAGTTGTTTCAGCCTGTTCAAAACATGTGCCGATACGCGGTTATGTATGGCTTCCCAGGTTTTATTTATTAAGCCTACCCTTGTAAGAGTCCTGTTTCCATAAAAGTTGAAGCCCACCATCATAAAAAGCTGCGACATTTCTTTTTCGCCCCTTTCGGGTATTGAAGTACGCACATACATCGAAAAAACACCAATCGGATACCCGCCACTGCACTTATACAATAGATACCTCGCATTATCAAAATCAAATGGCTCGGGTGTAGCCTGTATTTTTATGGCTTTCATATCGAACAGTTGAAACGGAGGCCGGCGGGCGATGCCTTTCCTGGTTTTAAAAGGGTCGGAATTCCAACCAAACAGGTTTACCTTTATTCTCTTAAGGTTTTCGTCTTTAAGTGTGAGTTTAGCAAGATAGTTAGGCCAGCAACTCGAATCGCCGTTCCATTTCAGCAACTCCTCAAATACAAAACCGGCAGGCGATTCAATACCAATACGGTGTATATTCAAAACCCGGTAGTTATCAACCCCAATACCAGTGCGCTGCAATATGCTGCTGGTAAACAACTGCCTTTCGTCCTCGGTATGAAACTTAATATGTGTCGGAAATTCAGGTTTATTCCACATAAAAAAACGGATATCCGAAAATATGCCTTTGCTTTTTATGGGAGGTTGTTTTAACATGATTTTTACTGGTTTACACTTATAGGGTGGATAAACTTTTTACTGAATCATAATAAATTAATATGCTGAGGCTTATGATTTACAAAATAACAAAAATAACGGCACTGTTGCAAACAGGCTTATGTATCTTTTTCGTATTTCATTTTCGCCGCGTCGATGAATAAATTTTTTCTGCCTGCAACACCCTTGAAAGAGTAACTTATTGTAAAACAAATGGTTTGCATACTACATTAATTCAATTTTTACGACTCAATTTCACAAACTCATAACCTGTTTATATTGTTCATGGAGTAACTCAACCAACTAAGCTTGAAGTGTTTTTAACAAAACTTTTACCGGACATTCATTCCAGATAGTAAAAATTATACGTGAAACTCCTTTTTAACAAAATAACAAATGCCCCTGATTTTTTCTTGTGATAAATCATAACCTGTCATATAATCAATATTTTATGAGATTTACATTCACGAGTTAAGCAAAATTCTTTTTTTTAATTATTTTTTGCATTATATTTGATACTTATACTCGCATGTACTTTTCTATGGATTTTTTGTATCGCTCATTTGAAAGAATAAAATATGGTTTAGCCCTGCTATTATTGATCTGGTTTATTGCTGGAAATGCCTGGGATGCAAAATCACAAAATGCATCCAATCACAATACTGAAAAAATCTGGTCACAAATCGAATCGCGGTTAAATTCACGACCTTCCGATACATCCTTCAACTTCATCAAACAAATGGTACAGCAAGAGTGCGGCATGGATACTGCATGTCTTGTAAATACATATAACATCCTGACTTTTAAGCTCGAACGGGTTTTCAATCTTCCGGCCGCCATTGCTGTATGCGACGAATTGCTGAAAATATCCACTCAGCAAAACGACCTCGATGGCCAGGCAAAAACCTGCCGTAACCTGGGCCGCTTTCACAGTGCCCTGGGAAATGAAAATACGGCTGCCTTTTTCACCGAAAATGCATTCGATTTATATGAAAAAGCAGGCAATCAGCATGCCATAACCACCATGCGCATGTCAAAACTGGAGCAACGACTGGGGCAGCAAAATTCAAAAGAAGTAATATCCGAGATGGATGCTCTGTTGAAACAGGCTATCGGAATTGGAGATACCCTGAGTGTGAAACATTTGAATATGCGCCTGGTTCAGATAAAGCTTGATGCCGGACTTTATAATCAGGCTGCCAACCACATTGATTACCTCGAAAAGCTACCTGTTTCGAACCCAATTCTCCCTGAAGAATATGGAATGCTGATTACTGCTGCCCTTGGTCACGCCAAATTGCTTATAGCCAAAAAAGATACTAAAGGTGCAGAATTTTACCTGAAGAAGGCATTACGTTATTGTGAAGCTGAACCCAGCCGATGGCTCGAAATCCATGTGCTTCAGTTACTTTCGGAACTGGAAAGGGGTCGCGGCAAAACTGATCTGGCAAAATCATACATCGACAAAGCGCATACAAAAGCCGAAAATCTTCAACTGTATGATTTGTTGATTGATATTTTCATGACAAAAGCCAAAATTGCCGAATCAGAAGCTAGCTATGCAGAGGCGCTTGAATACACAAAAAAAATGTATTCCTACAAGGATAGTGTCGATAAAAAAAGAGCCGGCTTTAATGCTCAGAATTATTACCTGAAAAAGGAAAAAGAAAAGCTGGCGATCGAAAAAGAAAAGCAAAACCTGGAGCTGACACTTAAAAAAGTTGCTCTTCGTAACTCCCTGCTCATCACAGTTTTAATCTTTCTTTTAGCAGCCGGCCTTTCCATTGGCTTATACAAACAACGGAAAGGTAAAATGGAGCTGGCAGCTCAGAATGCCCTTATCAAAAAACAGTCCGAAAAACTGGAAAGCCTCGACAAGGCAAAATCAAGGTTTTTCGCCAACGTAAGCCACGAGCTGCGCACCCCGCTTTCGCTCATTCTTGGTCCGTTAAAAACACTGGAAAATGAAATAAAACCCACACCCAAACAAACGAAACTGCTTGGGTTGGCCACCCAAAATGCCCGGCTTATGGAAGAGCTGATAACCGAAATACTGGATCTCACCAAGCTTGATATGGGCAAAATGGAACTGGATGAAAAACCAACAGATTTGTATGCTTTGTTCCATGGCTACTGTTCACATTTCGAGTCCCTCTCCGTTCAGAAGAATATTGATTTTTCAGTGCTGATTTCGGTAGATGAAAACCTGCTGGTAAATCTCGACCAGGGCAAATTTCGCCAGATCCTTTACAACCTGCTTATTAATGCCTTCAAGTTTTCGCTCGAAGGAGACAGCATCAGGGCAAGCTTGACAGTAAAAGAAGACATTCTGCAAATTGAAGTTTCGGACACAGGTCCCGGAATTCATCCCGAAGATCTGCCCCACCTTTTCGATCGCTTTTTTCAGACCACCCGTGCCGATAAACCTGCTGAAGGCGGTACAGGCATAGGTCTGGCCCTTTGTCATGAATATGCCCGTATGTTTGGTGGCAATATCGAAGTAAAAAGTACCCTTGGAAAGGGGACAAATGTCCGGGTGACTTTCCCGGTTTCGTTAGTTGACGAGAAAACTGCAGCAGAATTTAGAAAAACAAATAGCCACGATTTAATTGAAGTAACAAGCGTTACTGAACTAACTGACAAGGAACAAACAGAACATTTCGAACAAAATGCTGATGTGACCTTAGGATATGAATCAAAACCGACCATCCTGGTGGTAGAAGACAATCTGGATCAACAGGAATACCTCGATTTGATATTAGCCGGCAGGTACAACATTATTAAAGCCCTGAACGGGAAAGATGGGTATGATTATTTGACTGTTAACCATGACTGTAAGCTAATTATCAGCGACCTGATGATGCCCGTTATGGACGGATACCAGCTTCTCGAAAAAGTGAAATCCGACGATTGCACACGGCATATTCCTTTTATAATGCTTACCGGTCGGGCCGACACGGGAAGTAAACTGAATGCCCTGCGTATCGGCGTCGACGACTACCTGGTTAAACCTTACGACGAAGATGAATTGCTGGTGCGAATTGAGAATTTATTAAAAAACCAGGCTGCCCGTTTTATTGCAACTGATTCAGAAACCGAGCCTGAAAAATGCACACCGGCTTTTTCGCAGGAGGACCTGCAATGGCTTAATACTTTTGAAGATTATATAAGAGTTCATTTAAATATCGACACACTAACTGTTCCCGGCCTTGCCGATGAATTTGCCATGAGCGAATCGTCGCTGCTGCGGCAGTTAAAACGACTTACCGGGCTCTCACCATCGAGGTACCTGATAGAAATGCGCCTCGACAAAGCCCGGGAGTTGCTCGAAACCCGATCGTACTCATCAATCGCCAGGGTTGCATATGAAGTAGGGTACGCCGATGCCCGCTCCTTTTCGCGGAGTTTCAAACTCCGGTTCGGAAAATCGCCATCCGATTTATTGGTTTAAGATTATCAGTCCTTTTCAAACCCTTTTCTTCTCTTTCAAATTAATGTTGACGGTTTATGCTACCTGATTGACGGATTATGTCCGTTGATGACGGATTATGATACTATGTTGACGGATGTAGTCTTTCAATGCAGGGTAATTTTACGGTTGCAATAATTAAGTAGCATTTGGCATAACAGATCCAATTTTATTTTTTAGGCATATTACTCGTTGTTGCCAAATGCGATAAACCAAAGTATAAACCAAAAAAGTTAAAGATGAAAAACTCTACAAAATTGAAGAGCTTATGGCTCGCGCTTTGTGTTCTTGCCATAACAGTATCAGCCAAAGCGGTTAACATTGAATCAGACCACAAACGGTTATTGGAATAATACAGCAACCTGGGTCGGGGGTGTAATTCCAACAAGCGCAGATGATGTAACAATCAAGGCAGGTCATATCATAAGTGCTCCCCATGCACATGTCTGTAACAATCTGTTAATTGAGGCTAGCGGAGAACTTGATGGGCACGTAACCCATAGTGGTAGTATCACCAATAATGGTAAAATGGACCTTTATAACAATACTACGTATAGTGGCACCGGAACAATTACTAATAATGTTGGAGGTTTAATGCTGCTTCATTCACAGGGTGGGAATCAATATCACATTTTTGATTGTGATATTGTAAATTATGGCACTATAACTATGGGTAATTCAGTAAGCAGCACAAACGGAATTACTATTTCCAATTATGGAACCATTAACGGATCCGGATCTATTGCAGGATCTATTGCAATTGTGAATAAAAGCGGGGGCCTGATGTCGGGGTACAGCACGGTTGCCGGTGCATTTACCAACGAAACCGGCGCCACAATTCAGCCAATCTCCCTCACAAATAGCTCCATAAATTTTGGAGGTCTCTTTACTAATATGGGCAATATTACCATACCTGATTTAGGGACTATACGTTTTACAGGAGGAGTTACTTTTACTGGCGACGAGCTTAATGTTACCAATCTGGATGTGCAGGCCGGGGGGCGTTTAGATTTTTTCTATTCGGGTGGTGTACATAATCTGGTTGGGGGTCCTTTAACCAACAATGGTAAAATAGTGTGTTGGGGATATACCCAGGCAAAATTTACAGGATCTTCACCGCAGGTGGTAAATGGTAATGGATCCCTCGAAGGTGGCGCATTTATTATTGACAACCCATCAAATGTTGAATTTACAGGATCTCACACTATTCAAAATCTTACTCTTACCAATGGAAATTTAATAATTTCTGGGAATGCTGATCTTATGGTTACTACTATAAATGGTGGCAGTTCAGCTAGTTTTATTGCTACACCATCATCAGGTCGTTTAGTTCGTCAGGTAAATGTTAATGCCAATATCCTCTTTCCGGTTGGCACGATGCCGGGTAGCTATACACCTGCTCTTGTCAAGGCTCTGGCTAACGGTATCCAATATGGTGTTCGCGTAAAATCAAACTTCAGCACCCCCACACCTGGCCCGGATGTGGTAAATAAACAGTGGACTATAGAGCCACTTTCAGCAGCCGGTAATACCCAGGTTACGCTCCAATGGAATTCACCTTCGGATCAAGCCGGTGCTTTTAACCCTACCAGTTGCTACGTATCGAACCTTACCGGCAACACATGGACACCATTAACCACTGCTGCTGCTGCCTCAGGCACAGCTATTCGAACAAGAATTGGTTCCACTACAAATTTTGGTGCTTTTGGCGTGGGTTCAGGTACTTCCTTAGTTGGAGTGGCAGTGTCTGAATATACAACCATACAAGATGGCCCCTGGGAAAGCACTTCAACATGGCTGAATGGTCTGGTACCGCCCAGTACTATCCCGGCTGATGTCGTAGTTCAGGTGGATCATAATGTTACCCTTAATAGTCAGGTGATAAATAATGGCCGGATTGAAATTCGGTCGGGATCAGCCAGTTTAAATATTTTAGCAGAATTGACAAATCACAATGAAATAATAGTACTTCCTAATGCTACCGTAACTACAGTTTATTATCCAATTTCGTACAATGGTGTACTCAATAATACAGGTACAATTAGTGTAAATGCAGGCACTTCAGGTCCCTATGGTACTGTCAGGATGGTTGGATATGGCACATTCAATAACCTGGCAGGTGGTTTGTTGGAGATTTATGATGTAGCACAATTTTCAGGTACTGTTAATAACAATGAAGGAGCAATTATTCGCCAATATAGCTCTGTTCAAGGTCAAACTTTTGGAACTGTTAACAATGCCGGACTATTTGATATATCAGGAGGATCATTCAGCCCCAGAAATGGTGGTATCTTAAATAATTTGCCAACAGGAGTCATTGAAAATTCATCACGTATATATCTCGGTTTTTATGGCAGCTTACTGAATAATACCGGAACCATTAATAACAGGCCAAACGCTGAAATGTATATAAATGATGAAACATCATATTATTTTAATTCAACCTTGAGTTCTCCGAATGGGACAATCTTGAATGAGGGGGTGATTATAGGAATTGGTTCATTTATTACATCAGCAAACACCCTGAGCGGTCCTGGAATTATTTATCCCTATAATTCCATTCCTAATGCCTATAATTTTACACCTGGTATTTTAGATGTAAGCGGTGATTTTGAATCCTTTGGCGGTGTTAACATCAACATTCAGAACACAGGCCGTGGAACCGGATATGGTTCTATACAAGTTGCCGGAGCCACTGATGTTACAGGAACAACTTTAGAAATAGAATTATACTCAGGATTTGTTGCTCAGGAAAATGATGAGTTTGTTCTATTAACTTCAACAAATGGCATAACAGGACAATTTTCATCTACCTCCATACCAACATTGCAGGACAATTTGGAATTTGAATTGATTTATACCAGCAATAGCATCCTTCTTAAAGTTGTATCTTTAATTGTTGATACTGATGGTGATGGTATAGCCGATGATATTGACAATTGCCCCTTAATTGCCAATGCCGACCAAACAGATACGGATGGTGACGGGTTAGGCGACGCATGTGATCCTGATGTTTGCAATACCCCTGCTGGAATTCTCAATTTTGATGGTGTCGATGATCATATTCTAATTCCTGATAACGCCTCGCAAAACGTTGCTCAAAACTTCACCCTTGAACTTTGGTTCAAATCAGGATCAAATACCTCTGGATATAGAGCTTTACTCGACAAGCGCGACCCAAATACAAATTTCACAAATTTTAGTATGGCCGTTTTTAATGGATTGTATCCAACAATGTTTATCAACAATTCACAAGGCACTATCTTCGAATTTGTATCATCTACAACTTTTACTATAGGAAGCTGGCAGCATTATGCCGTTTCTTACGATGGCGCTACTTTGACTCAGTATATCAATGGTGTTGCAGTTAATTCAGTAGCAGCTTCTCTTACAAATCCTATGTTAAACGTACCTATAAACATTGGTAGAGCTGCGTTTGGCGGAGAGTATTTTGATGGTAGCATGGACGAAATCAGAATATGGAATACCGCAAGAACCAGTGCGGATATTGCAGCTAGTTATCAGACTGATAATATTTGTAACGCGAACGGTTTGATTGCCAATTTCAATTTAAATCAGGGTTTAACAGCTTGTGACAACGCCACGGAAACTACAGCAATTGATAGAGCTGGCGGAAACAGCGGAAACCTAAGTGGCTTTGCATTAAATAGCTATACTTCTAACTGGATAAATGGTGGTCCATCTCTTAATCCAAGTGATTTAGATAGTGATGGCGTATTAGATTGTGAAGACAACTGTCCAAATACCTACAATCCTGACCAGGCAGATGCCGATACCGATGGAATAGGTGATGTTTGCGATGCTTGTCCATTTGATGCTGACAATGACATCGACGGAGATGGTATTTGTGGTGATGTGGACAATTGCCCGACAGTTGCCAATACCGATCAGGCTGACTCCGATTGTGATGGAGTTGGTGATGTATGTGATGTATGCCCGGGTGGTGACGATACTGTTGACAACAATGCTGACGGAATCCCTGATTGTTCACAGCTGCTTGCTTATGAAGACTACAGCGATGACTGGAAATGTGGTAATAATAAAATTTATGTATGCCATGTACCACCTGGAAACCCTGCCAATGCAAAAACCCATTGTATTAGCAAAAATGCTCTTCCTGCACATTTTGCTCATGGCGATAACGTAGGTCCTTGCCAATCATGTGGAACTCAAAAATCAGCTCTAGTTGATCATGCTGATGATCAGCCTGAACTGGAAGTTTTCCCTAACCCGGCTAACGATGTGGTGAACATTCACCTGCATGGCCTGCAAATCGAATCAACTCTAACCATGACCGATCAGTTTGGACGCATAGTGTGGTCACAGCAAGTCGCTGAGACACAACATGCCCTCCAAATCGATATTAAGGGTGAGAATTTACCTGTAGGACTTTACCACATATCGGTATTAAGCCAGGGTGAAAGAATCACAAAGCGACTGATAATAATCAAATAACAATAATTCACTTTAAGTAAAGGAGGGCGTCTCAAAATCCAGAGACGCCCTTTTTTTGTTTGGATAATCAAAATAATTTTAAATTCAGGACATTCGCAGAACGAAAAAAGACTGCCCCGGGTATGAGACAGCCTTCCTGTTATTGCTTCGGTGGAGTGTAGGGGAGTCGAACCCCTGACCTCTTGCCTGCCAGGCAAGCGCTCTAGCCAACTGAGCTAACACCCCGAAACTGAGGCGCAAAATTAAGAAACTTTCCTAATTTTACACATATTATCTGTTTTTTTTATGAAACGTCTGTTTGCAGCCATCAAAATTCATCCCTCAGCAAGGTATATCAGCCTGTTTAACGATATTACCGCCTCCCTCCGCCACGAGCGTATTAAATGGGTTGCACCCGGAAATATGCACCTTACCCTGAAATTCTTTGGCGAAACCGACGAAAAACAAATTCCTGCCATCAGGCAGGCTCTCGAAGCTGCCGTTGCTCAATCAAAACCGTTTACACTGAAAATTGCGGATACCGGCATCTTCGGAAGCCGTTACGATCCGAAAGTAATATGGTTTGGCATCGAAAGGAATGCAGAACTTGAAACCCTGGTGAAACAAATATTCGCTGAACTCGAAAAATGCGGCTGGCGGGCTGATCGTCAGAATTTTGTGCCTCATCTTACCATAGGCCGAATTAAGGAATTAAAGGATAAGCATTTGTTTCAGCAGATAATCAGCAAATACAATACGGTGGAAATCCAGCAGGAAAAGGTAAACGAAATAATACTTTTCGAAAGCATACTGCACCGCGAAGGGCCTGAATATAAACCGGTTCACACATTCAGAATTGTTGAATAAAGTTCGGCATTCAGATTTTAGGTCCGGATTTTACTATTTCCACCGTCAATCTCCGTGTCCCTCCGTGGTAAAAAACCGAACTCAAAATAAATACCCCCCGGAAAATAAATCCCGAAGGGTAAATAAATCCACAATAAATCAAGTTATTCGGCCTTAGGCGGCTCAGGTCCATTACTTTTGCGGTGTTTTTCGATAAAAAAATCGATAATCAGCGCCATTCCGCCGAATATAGAAGCCATGGAGAAATAAGCAGCCTCTGCCGACATAACATCGTACTTTGCCATAAATTCAGCTATTAAAAGGCCAAGACCGACACCAAAAAGCAACAGACCCCATTTGAGTGAGGAATAACAGCGGCCATCTTCGTTAAGTATGGATGCATCGCGTCCGCTTTGTATCAGCGCCATGCGTTCTTTTTTGCGGTACGACATATATACTATGCCCAGTATCATTGCAAAAAATGCTATCGGAATCCACAATCCTTCGTTATTCATACTATTCGTATTTAAATGTTTTTAAAACTACTCTTTGCCCTTTATGACGAGGCTTTTTATCGAAGGTTACAAAAACGGGGGAATTTTGTTGTAATTTTACGGGAGGAAGGATTGATGAGATTGAGTCTTATGTATGAAATTTTGAACTCCGAAGGCTGATGAACAAGCGAACAGTTGAACAATAGAACAGTTGAACAGTTGTACTCTTCAAACCCGAAACGGCGAAGCCAATCCCTGCCTGGCTAAGTCAGCAGGCAGGGAACGCCGCACCTCGTTCCGATAGCTATCGGAACCACTCAGTGCTCGGAATTACTGAAACCCTTCAAACCCTTCGCCCTCCTGTAACCTTTTCCCCCAACCTGCGTCATACAACCACATGAAAGAACAGGACGACATTTTTCACGTGCAACAAGTGCTTGCGGGAAATACCGCTGCATACGGCGTTCTGGTTGAGAAGCACCAGGATTTGGCGTTCACCATTGCACATAAAATTGTGCGTAGCCGCGAAGATGCCGAGGAAATTGCCCAGGATGCATTTATTAAAGCTTATCAGTCGTTGCGTTCGTTTAAAGGCGATGCAAAATTCAGCACCTGGCTGTACCGTATCGTGTATAATGCTGCTATTTCGCACACCCGCCGTAAAAAACAGGATTTCATTCAGCTCGACGAACGTGTGATTGGCGATACAAGCGAGGACGAAATTTTCGAAAACCTCGATACGCTCGACCCTGAAACCCAGTCGAAGCTCGTAACTGAAGCTATTAATAAACTTCCTGCCGATGATAGTGCCATTGTAACACTCTTTTACCTGAAGGAAAACACCATCGACGACATCAGCCATATCACAGGGTTGAGTGTGTCGAATGTTAAAGTTAAGCTGTTCCGCATTCGTAAAAAACTTCATGATGAATTACAGCAAATGATGAAATACGAACCTGTGGCATAAAAATTGTACTTTTGAACCTTGTAAATATAAGCACCATGACAAACGATATTAACAACCACGATGAAGCCATCCGTCGCATGGTAAGCCGCACCAGGCTTGAAAAGCCATCGGAAGGTTTTGCCGCGCGCATCATGGATCGCCTGCTCGTTCAACCCGAGCCTGTTACCAAATGGATGATCACTTACCAATACGGAATCCTTGCCGTTGCTGCCGGAATTGCAATACTTATGCTGATTTTTCCTGCTTTTACCATTTTTGATTTCGATGTACAGGCCGCGGGCACTTCAGCAGCCCAGGTAGCAGGCAACCTGCTCGCCGACGGAGCTCTTTGGGTAGTAAAAATGTTCGGTAAAATAGGCCCTATCGGCAAATATGCCTATTTCGTCCCGGTATCGATAGCTGTGCTCCTGGTTTCGATGTTCGACCAGGTAATCAGCCGCAAACCACAGGTTGATACAGCAAAATAATAATTTAACTTCTGCATATTTCAAATCATTATGCTGTAAAAGTATAATGATTTTTTTTATCTTTAAATACTAAAATCCATCTCCATTAATGCTTCCTGAAGAACTAAAAAAATCTGTAGAGTCAATACTTCACCAAAAAAGCGGGAAACAAACAACAATTACCGGAACCCGGAGTATAGGAGGTGGTTGTATAAACGATGCATGCGAGCTGAAAACGGCAGAAGGAAGCTACTTTTTAAAATATAATTCGGCAACGGCTTTTCCGGGAATGTTCGAAAAAGAAGCTGCAGGGCTTACCATGTTATCGGCTACCCAAACCCTTGCTGTTCCCGGAGTTATAGGTACGGGGGAAACCACTAACTATGCTTTCCTGCTGCTTGAATTTATCGTAAGTGGTTCACAAAAGAGTGATTTCTGGCACAAATTCGGAACAAAGCTGGCTGATTTACATCGCAATACCGAAACTTATTTCGGACTGCAGGAAGATAATTATATAGGCTCACTGGTTCAAACGAATAAGCCTCACCCCGATTTTTTTAGTTTTTTTATCTCCGAACGTATAGAACCTCAGCTTAAAATGGCGCGCGATAAAGGCGCTTTCAGTCAAGGCGATATGCGGTATTTCAATTCGCTGTTCAGTGATCTGCACAATATCATCCCTCCGGAAAAACCGGCTCTGATTCATGGTGATCTGTGGAGTGGCAATTTTATGGTAACCGCCAACGGTTCTCCCTGCCTTGTCGATCCTGCGGTATATTACGGTCACCGCGAAGCGGATATAGCCATGACGCAGCTTTTCGGCGGATTCGGGCAGGAATTCTATCACGCTTACAACCAGGCATGGCCCATGGAAAAAGAATGGCAAAAACGAATGGATATTTTTAACCTTTACCCGTTGCTGGTGCATGTTAACCTTTTCGGTGGCAGCTATTCGGGACAAGTATTGCGTATTATCCGGCAATTTTGAGTAATTTCGGGCCCGGTAAGAAGTGAAAAAGTTTGTCGGTCAAAATTTTTACAGTTTCATTTATTCTCATCTATACATTTTCATAAAACCTGCCATTTACATCAATTAAATGCTTATCATCATGTGTTTATAATCATCAGGAAATCATGAATAAGGACACAGCTATTAAGCTTTTCGAATCTAAAAAAATTCGTTCTGTTTGGGATGAGGAAGAAGAAAAATGGTATTTTTCTATAGTTGATGTAGTTGAAATTTTAACAGGTACAGATCGACCACGAAAGTACTGGAGCGATTTAAAGTCTAAACTCAAAAAAGAAGGAAGTGAACTGTCCGAAAATATCGGACAGTTGAAAATGGCAGCTGAAGATGGAAAAATGCGCTCGTCCGATGTTGCAGACACTGAGCAACTTTTCAGGTTAATTCAATCCATTCCATCGCCAAAGGCTGAACCTTTTAAAATATGGCTTGCAAAGGCCGGCCGCGAACGAATTGATGAAATTGAAGATCCTGAAATTGGATTTGACCGCTTAATGGTAACCTATCATAAAAAAGGATACAGCAAAGAGTGGATTAACCAGCGCCTGAAAAGCATTGAAATTCGCAAGGAGCTTACCGATGAAATAACAAAAGCATGGAGTGGTTTTAACGTTAGAGAATACAAAAATTACAAGGATCTGAAGAAAGAAAACCTCCGCGACACCATGACTAATCTTGAGTTGGTTCTGAATATGCTGGCAGAAGCATCCACAACGGAGATTTCGAAAGATAAGAAACCAACTACCTTTCGCGAAAATAAGATAGTCGCACAAAAAGGCGGTGAAGTAGCAAAAGCAGCGCGCCTTCAACTCGAAAATACAACAGGTAAGAGAGTTATTACAGCTAAAAATGCCAAATCGCTTCAGCAATCCAAAAAGAAAGAACTCGTTGAATAAATTCCCATCCATATCAACTTATTACTCGCCACTCACCCAATTACCCCATACCACTCTTTACTTTATAACCAACAATTTAAATTTAAAAAATTGAACTTCTCATCATTCGGCTTCAGCCCATCCCTTATGGAAGGTATTGAAGCAATAGGTTACGAAACAGCTACTCCTGTTCAGGAAACAGCTATACCAGTCATTCTCGAAGGACGCGATCTGATAGCTTCGGCACAAACCGGAACCGGAAAAACAGCCGCGTTTTTATTACCGGTAATCGAAAAACTTTCGGCCATGCCTCACGATAACCAGGTGAAAGCCATGGTAATTGTTCCTACCCGCGAACTGGCCCTGCAAATCGACCAGCAGATGGAAGGCTTTTCGTATTATACCAACGTCAGCTCTATTGCCATATATGGCGGAACCGACGGAACCGTTTTCTCGCGCGAAAAGCAGGCGCTTACCGAAGGTGCCGACCTTATTGTATGTACGCCGGGCCGCCTGATGGCACATATGAATATGGGTTATATCAAATTTCCGGAACTCAAATTCCTTATCCTCGACGAAGCCGACCGCATGCTCGATATGGGTTTTAACGAAGATATTCTGAAAATTATTTCTTACCTGCCCAAAAAGCGTCAAAACCTTATGTTTTCGGCTACCATGCCCTCAAAAATCCGTCACCTGGCAAGGCAGATTCTGCATGATCCTTTCGAGATCAATATTGCCATGTCGAAACCGGCCGAAAAAATTGTTCAGAAAGCCTATGTGGTATACGATACACAAAAGATTCCTTTAATAAAAATGCTGCTGAAGGAAACCGTAATGAAGCGGGTTCTGATTTTTTGCTCCACCAAGGAAAAAACACGGCAACTGTACCACGAGCTCAAAAAAACCGGCATGAAAGCCGAAGAAATTCACTCAACCCTCGAGCAGGCAGCACGCGAAAATGTTATTATCCGTTTTAAAAGCGGGGATATTCCGGTGCTTGTGGCTACCGATATTGTATCGCGCGGTATCGATATCGAGGATATTGATATGGTTATAAATTACGATGTGCCTCACGATGCTGAGGACTATATTCACCGTATCGGTCGCACAGCACGTGCATCGGCCGAAGGTATCGCGGTAACATTTATCAACGAGCGCGACCAGCCCCGGTTCGGAGCCATTGAAACCCTGCTCGAACGCGAAGTGGAAAAATCGCCGGTTCCCCAGCAATATGGTGAAACGCCGGTGTACAATCCCAAAATCAAACCCAAAGGCGAAAAACGAGGCTATGGAGGGAAAAGCAAAAGACAAGGCGGGAGAAAACCGGGAGGACCGGACAGGAGAAAACGTTAGCAGGAGATTTCCAACAAATGTTTTTGTGGATTTTAATTCAACATGCTATCACCAGGCATGTTGATTTTTTTTGTTGAATCTTTACAATGCCATCTAAATTTCTGGTACCGGATATTCCGGTGCGCTGCACCTTAACTCAATGGATTTTCGTATTCATCTGCAAATAAAGCGGTGCGCTGCACCTTATATTTGCACAATTTATAGTATTGATCTGTTAAATCCTGGAAATTGAAGGCTGCTTGATAAATCAGCAATTGCCGTTACTGTTTATTTCTTCCCACCTCTCTGCTCATCCCAAAGTTCCTTAAAACTTTTAGGTGCTACTTCGGGCAAAGCACGGCGCGGGCCCCAGCTTGCGGCAAAAAAACGTTTCAGCACTTTATTCTTGGTGTTGCCACTGAAGAAATCGAGATTCCTTCGTTTGCCCATAGCAGTCTTAAATCCCCACATGGCAATACGGTCAAATCGCTTGGTGTATTTATCCTTAACCGAGTCGTTGCGGTTATGGAGCAATAACTCGTGAAGATTTATTTTTACCGGGCAAACTTCGGTACAGCTTCCGCATAAGGAAGAGGCAAAACTCAGGTGTTTGTAGTCCTTCATTCCCTTCATCCAGGGTGTTATTACCGAACCAATCGGTCCGCTATAGGTAGCTCCGTAAGCATGGCCACCTATACTTTTATATACCGGGCAAACATTAAGACAGGCTCCGCAGCGTATGCATGCCAGTGCGCGCCGCTGGTTTTTATGTGCCAGTATTTCGGTTCGGTTATTGTCGAGAAGTATTACAAACATCTCCTCCGGACCGTCATTTTCATCATCCTGCCGGGGGCCTGTTATTATGGAATTGTAAACGGTTATATTTTGTCCGGTTCCGTGTGTTGCCAGCAATGGCCAGAAAAGATCCAGGTCGCGGAGCTTAGGTATTATCTTCTCAATGCCTGCAATTACAATATGAACCTTAGGGAAAGCCATGCTCAGCATTGCATTGCCTTCATTTTCGGTAACACAAACCCCTCCTATATCGGCAACCAGGAAATTGGCACCAGTAATTCCAATATCCGCATTATAAAATTTTTCGCGTAACAACTGCCTGACATAAGCCGTTATCTGCTGAGGTGTGCTATCGGCATCCATGCCGAATTTTTCGTTAAAAAGCGCTGCTACATCCTCTTTCGATTTGTGCATGGCAGGGGTAACAATATGGTAAGGTTTTTCGCCGGCAAGCTGAACAATATATTCACCCAGGTCCGTTTCGAGTGATTCGATTCCTGCTTTTTCGAGGTGCTCGTTAAGCGCAATCTCTTCGGTTACCATGGTTTTACTCTTCACCACATGCTTTGCCTGCCGCCGTTTCATTATTTTCAGCACTTCGCTCACGGCTTCGGCGCCATCCTGTGCCCATATTACTTTGCCTCCCCGCGACTGAAACGATGCTTCAAAATCGACCAGGTATTTATCGAGATCCGTAATAACTTTATTTTTGATATGTGCAGCCCGTTCTTTAGCCAGGTCAAGGTTCGAGTATTGTTCCTTGCCTTTTACAACAGCTGCATCGTAACGCGAAATGTTAAATGCCACAGTCGCGCGGTGAACCTTATCGAATGCTTTCTTTTCGCTATCGGTAACAAATGTACTATACGAGTCGTTCATGTTTATTGTTTGGGATAAGGTTATTTTTTAGCTGCAGCAAATCACTTATACCTGCTTACGCAAACAAATTGCCTAATGCAAAGGTATATTATCAACCCGGGTTTTATGACGCCCACCTTCGAATTCGGTTTTTAAAAATACGAGAGCGGCTTTAAGGCCTTCATCTTCGGTTATAAACCTTCCGGGAAGGCACAGAATGTTGGCATCGTTGTGAAGCCGCGCCAGGCGCGACAGGTCGCTGTTCCAGCATAATGCGGCACGTATACCGGCATACTTGTTGGCAGTCATACAAACTCCGTTGCCGCTGCCACAAATTAATATTGCCATGGGAAACTGCCCGGTATTAACAGCCGAAGCTACCGGGTGTGCATAATCGGGATAATCAATACTTTCGGAGGTATAGGTTCCAAAATCGCGCACCGAATAGCCTGATTCAGCGAGCTTTATCTTTAAATATTCCTTTAATGCAAAACCGCCGTGATCGCAGCCTAATGCAAGGGTTTTGGATTTATCAAGCATTGTTAATAAGTTATTTTTTTGATTTTTTTTTAATGAATGAAGCTTTTTCGGAATAGCTTACAGTGTTAACAGTTTACAATAAAAAACAAAAGTACGTCCAAAAACAAGGCTATTCATTATCAGTGTAATAGAATTATTAAACAATTATTGTTAATAAGTGATTACTTTTGTTATTAAAATGTTCACAGAATTAGCTTGCTCTTAACAATTAATTCACAGGTGTGCTGTCGGGCAGTTGCCCTAAAAAGTTAGGTCGAGTTATGAGTTGTTTAACAACAAGTAATGAACACTTTTTAGCTGTTTATAACCCGTAATTTTAATAACCGCGATGTTATGAACAGATTGTTAACAACCTGCTTAAACTGATAAGCAACAGAACTTAATCACAATTATAATTGTTGAAAACATGTGTACAAACTACCCGTAACATCAATTAAAAATAAAATTCAATAAAACTGTTAACACTATGAACAGCCATATAATAATAACATATTAATTAATTAAAAATAAATATATATTATTTAGTGGCTGAGGAGGATTTGAAAAATGGATACTGAAAAACTGATTGATAAAATTAATGAACTTAAAAAAGAAAAGAATGCAATAATTCTGGCGCATTATTACCAGGTGCCTGAAATTCAGGATATTGCCGATTATATTGGTGATAGCTTGCAACTTTCGCAAAAAGCTGCCGAAACAGATGCCGATATTATTGTGTTTGCCGGCGTGCATTTTATGGCTGAAACTGCAAAAATTCTGTCGCCTTCGAAAAAAGTTCTTTTGCCTGATCTCGAAGCCGGATGCTCATTGGCCGCCAGCGCGCCTGAAGATGAATTTTCGGATTTTGTTAAGAAACATCCTGATCATAAGGTAATTACCTATATTAATTGTACGGCTGCAGTAAAAACATGGTCGGATGTAATTGTAACCTCCAGCAATGCAGTTAAAATTGTAGAGTCGTTTCCTAAAGATCAGAAACTGATATTTGCTCCTGATAAAAACCTGGGTGCATACATTAACGGGTTAACCGGCCGCAATATGCTCCTCTGGGATGGTGCCTGCGAAGTGCACGAAACTATACGCACCGAAAGTATACTGAAACTAAAACAGGAGCATCCGGATGCAAAACTGATAGCGCATCCTGAATGTAAACAACCGGTCCTTATTCTGGCCGATTTTATCGGGTCCACTTCGGCCCTGCTTAATTTTACTGCTAACGACAGCAATACCAAATTCATAGTTGCCACCGAAACCGGAATAGTACACCAGATGCAGAAATTATCGCCTGGAAAAGAATTTATTATAGTGTCCGGCCGACGAAACATGCGCCTGCAACGATTGTCCGTATATGAAGTTAAATACACTGGAGAAATTATACCTTTGTATGCTACACGAAAAGCCTGAAATTACATTATCGGACGAAATAATTGAAAAAGCCCGGAAACCGATAGTGCGTATGCTCGAATTGTCAAAGAACTGATTTTATGATTTTGCAACAAAATTACTGTATTGATACTGGTAAAAGTACACTGTTGAAAACTGTTTTTTTACTCTTGTTATCAGGTATTTTAAGCGTAAATGTTTTGGCACAGGAACAAGAGGGCCAAACAAAAACGGATGGATTTGTAAAATTCTATTATCCGGGCGGTCAGCTTTCGAGCGAAGGAACCATGCGCGATGGTAAACCCGACGGCTACTGGAAAACATTTTATGAAAACGGTGAGCTTAAAGCGGAAGGAAACCGCAGAGATTTTATGCTTGACAGTGTATGGAAATTTTACGACGATTCAGCCCGACTCCTGGTTTCGATTACCTATGCAGCCGATAAAAAAAATGGTCTGAAAACCACCTACCGACAGGGCGAAGTGATGTCCGAAAATTTTGTGAATGATGTTAAAGAAGGTCCCAGCACATATTATTATGCTGATGGAAAAGTAAGGCTTATCATCAATTTTGTGAATGGACTCGAAGAAGGCATTGCCCGCGAACTGGCCCCTGATGGAACAGTTATTACTTACATGGAATATAAAAAAGGTTTCCTCGTTAGCCGCGAACGTATTAACCGGAAGGATACCAAGGGTTTGAAGCAGGGCCGATGGAAATATTTTTATGATAACAATACAGTAAAACTTGAGGGAGTATTTAAAGACGATCGGAAAAACGGTTATTTTAAGGATTACGACGAAAACGGTATGCTGCTTACCGTTAAAAAATTTGTGAACGATGTGGAACAGGTCGAAGCTCCTGAACTGACAAGTTTAAAAATAAAAACCGATTATTATCCCAGTGGTAACGTAAAAACTGTAGCCAGTTATAATGGCGATGTTCCCGAAGGTGTGCGCCGCGAATACGACGAACAGGGTAAAATTACTGCCGGGTATATTTTTACAAAAGGAGCCATGACAGGCGAAGGAATTGTTGACGAAGAAGGTATTAAAGAGGGCGAATGGCGCGAATTTTATACCGATGGTACACTCCGTTCGGTAGGAACCTATTCGAAAGGAAAACCCATTGGAAACTGGAAATATTATTTCGAAAACGGTACACTCGAGTCAGAAGGAAAATACACCAAATCGGGAGCATTGGATGGAACCTGGCGCTGGTATTTCGACGATGGAAAATTACGCCGACTGCAATCGTATATTGGCGGAATGGAAGACGGTGAGTATATCGAAAACGATGAAACCGGAAGGCTGATTGTAAAAGGACAGTATATCGAAGGCTTTGAAGATGGTGAATGGATTTACGATTTTATTAATTACCGCGAAACGGGAAGTTACCGCTATGGTGCCCGTTTCGGTAAATGGAAAGCATATTATTCCGACGGAACCCTTAAGTTCGAAGGCGAATATATCGACGATAATCTCAACGGACGTGTTAACTGGTATTGGCCATCGGGTAAGCTCAAGGACCAGGGAAATTATGTTAACGGAAGCCGCGAAGGCGATTGGGTCACATTTAATGAAGATGGCTCGCCTTTCCTGATTATTACCTACAGGCGTGATGTTGAAAAAAGATACGATGGCATTGTTATTAAACCTGCTTTTGAGGAATAAATAATACTTTTCTTAGCTAAAACAAAAGTATATACATGGATCAAATTAACACTAATCCAATGATTATGAACACTTTTAAATACTCCTTTTTCCTGCTTTTAGCGGCTGTTTTAATAGTGTCGTGCAATAGCACTCAGCAAAAAAGCAACGAGTCCTCACTGCTTATTGATTCAGCAGCAATTTTTCAGAAGGGCGATACAATTACTGCCCAGGTTCAGAAAATACTACTTACAAATGTTATGCAGGCAATAAAAACCGGTGGACCTGCATATGCTGTTGAATTCTGTAACGAGAAGGCGATTTCACTTACCGATTCATTGGCTCACAAATACAATTGCCGCATACAACGGGTTTCGGATAAATACCGGAATCCTGTTAATAAACCCGACTCTTCGGATGCTGAAATTTTTATGCAAATACGCTCATCGGGCAAAATGAATCCCATCATTGCCGAAGAAAAAGGCCAGGTAGTGTATTATAAACCCATAAAAATTGCCATGCCTGCCTGCCTGCAATGCCATGGTAACCCGGGTATGGAAGTTGATCTCAAAACACAGGATATCATAAGGCAAAAATACCCGGAAGATTTAGCTACAGGATATAAAGAAGGCGATTTACGCGGATTGTGGAAAATCACTTTCCTCGAAAATTAATATCAGCTCTAACTGAAATAAAACCGGATACTGAAAGCCACAAAAGCAAGCAGCTGATTGAAGCTCTTATAAGGCCATGTGCCACACTTAAATTTTCTGACAGAGCATTGTGCCAATTAATTGTTTCGGGTTCTCTATGGATAGCCTAAGGCGATTAGAGGGTAACTGAATACAACACTTCCTACCCTTCACTTCGAATAGCCCGGAATACTTGAAAACGTATAAAAGGAATTCATTTATCACAAAATCTGGATGGAATTTATAAACTCCTTACCGAACAGCATATTGTTTTTAGGCACACCATAGGATTTTTAAACACCATAAATTATTGATTTTTTCTTTAGAAGCATTCCATTTTATAATTATTTTTTCTCTTTAATTCAATTTCAACACCCTGATTATCAAATTAAAGAATTGATATTATTTATTTTATATAAAACTTTCGTGAAAGCCCGGACTTGCGTTTTTTCGATTCCCTTCTTATATTAGCGCTGTTGAAATATGTAAATCAGGGGTACATCAATGATTTACAATAGGGTAATACTAAACAATATCTCTGATGCTGCAACAACCTGCTGATCCTGTTCAGGAAACCAATCTCCCTCCTCCCAAAAAGAAAAAACGCGGATGCTGCTTCGGATGCAGCATGATCCTGATTTTACTCCTGGTATTCGTGCTGGGAACTATCGGTTACTATGTTTACCAGAGCTGGCCTAAAAAATCAGCCGTTGAAAAAGAATACAAGCAGGTTCCTGATTATTTCGAAAATTAACCGGCTATGAAAAAGATACTACTCAGTACATTTCTTATTCTGCTGGTTTTGCAAGGCATTTCGCAGCAGAGTTTCAGGTTGCATGTACAGCCCGGAAAACCTCAACTGGCAGGCGACGGCGACGATTATACCACGCTTGTAATAACGGCACGCGATAAGGAAGGCGAAATTATTACTTCCATAAATGGTAAAGTGGCCGTTAGGATCAGTTCCGGTTTTTGCGATCAGTTGGAAGTGAACATGAAAAGCGGCGTGGCCATGGTTAAATATACCTCACCCATGTTCGGAACACCAATAAAAGCATCGCAGCGGATGGTGTATTTCATGTTCAGGTTTATGCAAAAGTTTATTGCACGCTCAGCCGGATCAACTGATGAGGGCGCAAACCGTAAACTTGCAACCGAAATAACCCTCGAAACTTTTAAGGAAGGTCTGAACCCGATTACTCTGATCCCGAAAAAGGATGGCGATAATTTTGCTTACATCGTTTGCGAAATCGAACGGTGTTAAAGGCAAGGCTAAAATTGAAATTCGTAAAGCAACCGAAGGACGGAACGGAAACATTGTACCCGGAGTGTATTATGGACGCGATATTACCGGGCAGTCGGAATGGATGCTCGATATCGAAAGCGGTGGTAAAGGAACATTTGGTGAAGTGAATGTTTCGGGAAATGAGCGCAATACCATACTCTTTACCAACGAACAATTCACCGAATTTAACGATGCTATGGGCAAAATGGCAGGTATGACCGGGTTTATGAAAGCCTACCTGGGCCCACCCGAAAGCGAATTAAAATATACCGAAAACTTCAATATCCGCGAAAGCGGCATGTCGTCGGCCTATATGCCCATGCCTAACCATGGTGTATTTGTTTACATCCCTCCTATTTTGTTCGAATATGCCGGCAGACGAGTGTCAGCAAGCCAATCGCAAAAAAAGGATGAGGAAATTGTTAGGACCGAGAAAACCGGAATTGTTCTTCAACAGGACAAACTTGTAGGCGATGGCCGCAGCCGGACAAAAGCTGTATTTCATTACGAGGATGAGCATGGTGTTCCTGTTGCCGGGAAATCCATCACCTGGTTTATTCCCAAGGGAATTAAACTTATTTCGTCCGAAACCGTAACCGATGCTATGGGCAATGCTGTAGCCGTGATCGAAGCGCCTTTACTGAAAGCTACTGACGAAAAGAGGGGCGATTTCACCGGGGAAATAATCGATAATTATGACCTTTTCCTACTTAAAGCCGGGTATAACTCCGGAAACGATAAACAGGAATACACGGAAACAACCTTTTCGGTTTATAAAGTAATTGAACGTAATATGTACGTTTTAAAGCCAGGCATCGAGCCACTTGCTTTTAAAGTTCAGCTTCCCCAACTGGAAAATTTTACGCTCGAAAGCAGTGTGTTTGCCCAGGTCGAAATGCTGAACTCTCCTTCGATCCCCGAAAAAATTGAGTTGAACGATGCTGTTGTAATGATTGAAAAACGAAAGTTCGACAAGGAAAGATATGAGGGTTACTACAATGAATATTTCAGGAAGGACAGGGCGTTTTTTCTTACCCTTATGGATAATGACAAAGGTGGATTTTGTGCTGTAACAGGAAAAAACGGCCGTTTTAAAATGCTAATCGGTGGCGAAACCGGGAAAAAGCTAAGCATCGAACCTATTCAGGCAAAAATTGCTGATTTAGCTGGAAGAAGAGCCGGAAGCCTGGGCGAAGCATTATCTTTCTTTTCGGATCAGGATTTTGTTATCAAGGTTAAAAACGATCTGTTCACTATGGAAAAATCCATTTGTACCGGTACCTCCACAGAGGCATGGTACATTGAGGAGAAACTACATGTAATAGGTGTTTTGATGACCAACATTAAGGGTACATCGAGGTATATGCGCGACTGTGCCAAAACTTTTGGAACGCAGTCGTATGAAGCCTTTAAGTTTCTTCTGTTTTTTGCAGCGGAACAATTCAAGTTTAATGAAAAATTAATGACCTGGGTGGGGAATACCAATAACGGGGCTAAACTGAAAGATGCCGGAATAAGCATTGAAAAATATCTGATCAGTAACGTTGGCGGACAGGATGCTAATAAAGGAACTGCAAACATTATCAAACGATTTCTATACGCTCAGCTTTCGGAAAAAAAGGTACAGGCCAGCCAGGGTTACTACCAGTTACTCGGACATGCAGCAAATTATGTGCTTACCGAAAAGCAAAAGCAGATTATGGATGCCGTGGTCGATGCGGTGGTTTATTACCTTCCCTACCCCGATAAAATTGCCGATCTCTTGATTAAAGAGTATTATGCAGGTCAGATGGATGAAATTAAGAAATTACTCGATCAAAATCCTGCAAAAATTCATGCAATTTATGATCAGTTGCAGCCTGCTTTACGCGACAGGTCAACCGATATCCGGCAGCAATACCAGGATGTTGCATCGTGGCGGTATAACCTGGATATGTTCAAGGCTTATACCGATTTGTTTGCCGACCTGGTGGTGAAAGCAGCCGTTATTATTTGGGATGCAAAAACAATGAATTATGCCGCCTTAAAAAAGCATATGGATTATATTGACAACGTGAAAAGTGCCTTGAATGGGGCTTATCATGCAGCAAGTGTTATGCACGAATTCCAGAGTTACCGTAATTTATGGGCCGAAAGTGATGCCGCGTTTATATATGCCAACAAATGTATTGAGCAGGGAGTTATGTCGCCCGTAACACTGCAAAACAACAGCAGCTTTTCGCTTTTCCCGCTTGCTATGGCTGCTAAGTTGCCCGAAGCCGAAGCTATGCAAGGAGTGCCCGCTTTAAATACCGGTGAACTGTTATTGAAAAACGGGAAACTACCCGTTGCGGTTTTAAACAAAATGTACAACGGTTACCCCGATTTTGAAAACTGGTTCAGCCGGAACGAAAAACGCCTGCAATACTTATCCGTTTCGTTTCCTGATGAATCAGCTAACCTGCTAACCGAAAGCGAAAAATACCGGAATCAGTTGCTTGAACTTACCATGCTTACTGTCAGCTATATCGACAATCCACAGGATGCCCAACTCGTAAAACAATGGAATGATGTTTCCGGAAAGTTAACTTCCTCTTCGGCTCAATTGCTGAAATATGCCGGTATTGCAGTTGCTAAAATGAAGGAACTACCCGACAATCCTACTGTCGGAAGCCCGGAGACAAGCTCAGTTTCCCCTGTTACTGACAAAACGCTTGCTTACGTTTTTGCAGGCATCGCGTTACTTTTATTGCTTGTACTTACGATTTTCATTATCCGTCGCAAACGTAAATCGCGAAAGCGACTCTCATTAGCTGATGCTCCCGACCGCTTTATGGTTCAAACGCCTCCACCATCAGCAAAAACCCATGTGCAACCTGCAGGAAAACAAAGTGTTAATAATACAACCCTTACGCCGAAATTCTGCCCTAAATGTGGTTCACCCCTAAAACCCGGAGCCAAATTTTGTGGAAAATGTGGACATAGATTTTAACCACAAAGTGAACATATCATTTACTCTTTACCTATGATCGCAAACACCCAGCAACGAATTGTCAACCTCTGGTATGGACTTGGAGCCGTTTTCCTGTTTCTTGTTTTCTTGCCTTCCATTATAGGTCTCGATGGCATGGATGGTGGATTTGCCCTGAGTTTTGTTTCGGGGTTTATGGTATTGGGCAGCATTATTATAATTTTTATTTACCGTTCGCGAGCCAAACAACTCGACCGGGTTCTGAAAGGAGAAAACCGTATTGCCTTATGGCGCTATTCGCCGGAAGAATGGTTACGATTTGCAGGCAAGGATTTTGAAGCGGAGAAGAAGCTAAAGGCTATGCTTTTTTTTACCATAGCTGTTATCTCAGTTGTAATTGGAATAGTTCTAAGCATTTATATGCAGGACATGGTTTTTATTCCCATTATACTCGGAATCATCGCTCTGGTGGCTGTTCCGGCTGTTTGGGCTCCACGCTACCGCTACCGAAAACTAAAGAATTCCGAAGCCGAGGTGCTGATAGCCGAAAACGGGGTAATAATTGGCCGAATGTTCCATCTTTGGATAAGCCCGTTAACCCGCCTTGATCTGGTAAAACTCGATACCGATGCCAAAGTACCTGTTCTTTCATTTGTATATTCAGCTCTTACCCGCACCGGCTGGCAGGAGGAAATAGCGCGTGTACCGGTACCTGAAGGAAAAATTGAAGAAGCTCACAAAATAGCCGGATACTTTAATTCTAAAGGGTAACTGACACCTGGATTAAGCGTTCAGCATTCTTACGACTCAAATTAAATAATCGAAATAAATAGGATTCAGGCCAATTTCTCATTATATTTGTAAAAACATAAAGAAGTAATTTAATAACAAACCCTTAAAATCTCCGGTTATGAAAACAATTTATGTACTTTTTTTAAGCATGATCATGATGTTGACAGGCATGTCGTGCGAAAAACTCTTTAATAAGGACGATCCCGGCGAATTAAATGGTGACCAATCCCCTATGGGCGAGGTAGGTGCTTTCACCGAATCAAGCTCGATGGAAATTGCCGGTGTGAGTAATTTTTCGGCTGAGGTAATTGCATTAAAAAGCGGCGTGTCAACCTTCAAAGGATCGGCCACAGTTAAAAACGAAATTCTTAAAAACCTGGTAGCCAACCTGCCCGGAATTAGTGTTGTCGGCGATAAAGTGGCGACCGAAGGCATGGATTTTAAAATTGCCACCGATGGCATTGAGTTAAAATCAGGTCCCGGGGCAGGCATATGGGTAAAGTACGATTCCGAAGTTGGCGATACCTACCCGATTGGAGCAACGGGCAAAGTTAGAACGGTTGTTGAAAAAACCGGTGTCGACGATTATCCGTTAGGCTTTATGCTCATAAAAGTGGTAAAGGTGGAGGAAATTCCCAGTTACCTCAAGACTTCAGGAATTTCGAAAATAACCTATATAGCAAACCATAAATTCGGGCTCGTGGGTGTAAAGTTTACCCTTGATGATAATTCCGATGTCACTTTCCCGATTTACAACAGCGCCGTGGAATAAACCAAGCACGGACAACCAAGCAGCTTAACATGAGATATTTAACTATTCAGGGTGTGCGAAAGCCTGTACCTGAATATCCTCACCATAAAGATTATGTTTACAGGTGCCAGCAGTTTTTTGAAGCCCGAAGCCTTTTTTCATTAATCGCCATAAATGGCGTTTATATGGCTTTAAAGCGAAAATTTCTGCAATGGCGTTATAAGTATTCTATTCCGCTTAATCTGCTTATTGATCCTACCAGCGCGTGTAATTTAAAATGTATTGGTTGTTGGGCTGCCGACTACGACCGAAGGAGTGAAATATCGTATGAGAAGCTTGACGAAATTCTTACCGATGCCGGGAAACTCGGAATCAGCGATATTGTTTTCAGTGGAGGCGAGCCATTGATGCGAAAAGACGATATACTGAAACTCAGCGAAAAGCATAATAAACTTCCTTTTGCCCTGTTTACCAACGGTACCCTTATTGATGATGCCTTTGCTGATGAGATGGCCAGGCTGGGAAACCTGAATGTTTTTGTGAGCATTGAAGGGTTTCGCGAAGCTACCGATTTCAGGCGGGGAAAAGGCACGTTCGATAAGGTTACTGCAGCCATGGATATCCTGAAAAAGAGGGATATTGGTTTTGGCTTTTCGATCTGCTATCATTCGCAAAACTGGGAAGAGGTTTGTAGCGACGAATTCCTGGATTTCCTGCGCGAAAAAGGAGCCTGGATAGGTTGGATGTTTAATTATATTCCTGTTGGAAGTGGTGCCGACCTGTCCTTATGCCTCAATGCCGAACAACGTGCAAAAGTGAAACAAAAGGTGGAAGCCTATATGAAAAAGCACAGGTTCACCATCATCGATTTTGCCAATATCGGTCATATGGCTTTTGGATGCGTGGCGGCGGGTAATGAGTTTGTTCACATAAATGCACATGGCGACCTGGAACCCTGTGCATTTTTTCATTACTCAGATGTTAATATCAATGAAAAAGCACTGCCCGAAGCGCTGAAGTCGCATTTTTTCAGGCATTTCCGGAAAGCAAAACCTTTTTCGGACAATCCGCACCAACCCTGCCCCATAATGGATGCACCCGAAATGCTTCAACACCTCTCGGAATCGCAGGGTGTTCATTCAACCCACCTTCAGCATCCTGAAAGTATGCAGCAACTTGCTTCCAAAACCAGGTCCATTGCCGAAGGCTGGAAACCCATTTCTGACGCTATGTATAAGGACATGCCAGAGAAGGAAAAGAAAAAAATTAAGCTGTTTAAGCGATACCTGCTTTACAGGGAAAAATAAAAACGAATCAGGAAATGTAGTAAACGATTTTAACAGAATACCTTCTTCAATAATTTATGAAAAATCTCCTTTTACCCTATCCATGGAAATTTGTGGGCTTGTTTCTCACTTTCGCAGGGTTTGTCCTGGCAGGCCTGTACCTCTGGTTCGATTTCAGGTTTACGGTGCCTGTATTTGCAGTATTTTCATCGTTTCTCGAAACAAAAATGTTTGTAAGCTTCAGCACCAACTTTGCTGATGAACTAACCATGCTGCTGCTTATTTCGGGGCTTTCGATACTTGTTTTTTCGAAGGAAAGGACAGAATCAGAAAACCTTGATCTGGCTCGCCAAAAAGCATTATTGCATGCAGGTATTACCAATACCGTATTCCTTTTTCTTTCTGTACTATTTGTTTATGGAAGCGGATTTATCGGGATTCTTGTTTTTAATCTTTTTTCCTTTTCGCTTTTTTATCTTTTCTTCTTTCATCTTTTTTCGAAAAGGAAAGTAGCAGGTAATAATTCTGATACCTAACCGAAAGATACCTAATTGAAGCAAAGTGAGCCAGGTAACCGTTAAAGCTCTAACCCAAGACCAGCAGTAATCAAATGACAGAAAAATGAACTTTCAAAATTTTAAAACAAGGTTTTTTTTCGCTTGCATTGCCGGGCTGATGATGGTATCAGGAATTAATTATAGTTGGGCACAGGCCGGGCAGCAAGGAAAAAATTTGCCCGACAGTGGTCTGATATCTCCTGCTGTTTTGTTATTAAGTGAATATATCCGTATTCCATCCGAAACCGGCAACGAAAAAATGGCTGCTGATTTCCTGATGAATCAATGCATTAATAAGGGTTTGATCATTAAACAAATTTCGGATAGTGCCGGACGTTACAATTTTGCAGCTTCGTTATATCCCATGCAATACGGAAAGCCTAACATTATTTTCCTAAACCATATGGATGTTGTACCGGCCGGCAATCCAGCCAACTGGACTTATCCTCCCTACGAAGGAAAAATAGATCAGGGAAAAGTCTGGGGAAGAGGAGCTACTGACAATAAAGGACTGGCTATTGTTCAGTTATGCGCTATTGAGAAGTTTGTTTTTAAAGCCCAATCCCTGGATTTTCCATATAATGTCACTTTGTTATGTGTATCAGGCGAAGAAACCGGAGGCGCCAATGGCAGTGCGATAGTTTCGAAAAACTTCGATGAGGTTTTTACGCCTGCCGTGGTTATTGGCGAAGGTGGTTCGGGTATGGAAGGATTGAGTTTTTCACCTGAAGGAAAGACCTTTTTCGGGATTTCCATTGCACAAAAAGGATTCTTATGGTTAAACATAAGTTGCAGCCTTCAATCGCACGGACATGCTTCTGTTTCAGGAAATAATTATGCAAATAAACACCTGGTTGAAGGGCTTTCGCGCCTTGTTAAAACGCATCAACCCATTGTATTCACTAACGAATCTAAACTGATGTTTAAGAGCATTGGTAATAAAGTCGGGGGTTTCAGGGGATTTGCTATAAATCATATTAACTGGAAAATTTTCAGGCCTTATCTGAAAAAAATGATTAGCACAAGTCCGGAACTTGAATCGATACTTTGCAATACTATTACCGTATCAAACCTTGGAAATTTTAATTCAATACCCAATCAAAACGCTCAAAACGCTTCCGCTACTATCGATTGCCGGTTGCTGCCGGGAACTTCGTCGCAGGAAATGATTGAATTTATTACAAGGAAAATGAATGATTCGTTGCTGAAAATCAGCATCATCGAGGATCGTACCAAAACCACAAGCACCCAACCTGAATGGTTCTTTACTATGCTTGCAAATGCAATTCAACAAACCTATGCTGATTCCGAAGTGGTTCCAATACTTTTTCCGGCTCTGAACGATAATATATATTTCAGGAATGACAGATGTCCCGTTTACGGTTTAAACCCTATGATTATGTCGCCTTCACAAATACAGTCCATTCACAATTACAATGAATTTATTGATGTCGAAGATATTGACAAAGGAATTGAAGTATTTGAAAAATTTCTTGGTTCGGTTTTGTTTAATCCAAATTTAACTCCTGCGAATAAAAAAAGTCAGCAATAGAACGGTTATCGGCCAATCGTGGTACTTTATTCTGTCCGCCTAACATTCCCCTGCTTTTCATATATCTTTCAAAAGACCCTTTTGGAAGTTCGGTAATCTGCAATTTATCCAACACTTTGCCAGCTATAAGGTCGTTATAGTAGATATTTTTCTCGCATAATGCCTTGTCTAAGTCCAAAGCAAATTTCTCAACAGAAGCTGGTTTTTGATCAAACTCAATCAGCCATTCGTGCCGAGGGTTTCCTTCAACAGGGTTAAGCATTGGAGCAACAGTAAATTCAGTAATACGGGCATCGCTCATTTTCAGAACTTTGGCTACAGCACTTTCAACTTCCGAGGCAATAACGTGTTCGCCAAAAGCCGAAATAAAATGCGAAATACGACCGCTAACTTTGATGCGGTAAGGGTTTGTGCTGGTAAACCTTAGCGTGTCGCCAATGGAATATGCATATAAACCTGCATTACTCGTAATTATCAATGCATAGTCGGTACCTGTTTTTACCTGTTCTAACGGTATTCGTTCGGGCGCAGGCTTACCAATCTGCGAAAGCGGTATAAACTCGTAAAAAATGCCACTATTCACATTTAAAAGCATATCATCGCCCGGAAAAGTATCCTGGAAAGCGAAAAATCCCTCCGAGGCTGGAAAAAGCTCTAAGGTGTCGATTGTTCGTCCTATTAATTGGTTAAAAACAGCCCTGTATGGCTCGTAATTAACTCCTCCATATACAAGCAGCTGCAGATCGGGAAATATTTCTCCTACAGGTTTGCCGGCTTTTTCGACCAGCTTTTCAAAATACATCCGAAGCCATGAAGGTATACCGCTTATCAGCGTCATACGTTGTGAAATGGTTTCGTCGACAATGCGGTTAACTTTTGTTTCCCAGTCGCCAATACAGTTTACCTCCCAGGAGGGAAGGCGATTTTTGAGTAAATAGCCCGGCACATGATGAGCGGCAATTCCCGATAGTCTTCCTGCTGTAATTACCCCATGCTTTTCAAGTTCCGGGCTTCCCTGTAAAAATATCATTTTGTGATCCACAAAACTGCTTTTACCTGTAGCATCAATATACATAAGCAATGCATTTCTTGCTGTATCTATATGATTATGAACGGAATCATGTGTGATTGGAATGTACTTAACCCCGGAAGTGGTTCCTGAAGTTTTTGCAAAATATAGTGGCATGCCCGGCCATAAAACATCTTTCTCACCTCGTGTAATCTGCTCTATCCAGGGCTTTATTCCTTCGTAATCGGTAACAGGTACTTTTTCGGTAAAATCGGAATAAGAAGTTATATTTTTAAAATCATAATTCTCACCAAAACGGGTTCGCCGGCCATTACGGATTATCATTTCGAAAATACGATGCTGGCAGGCAATAGGTTGAGCAGCATCGCGCCTTATTTGATGTGCAGCCCAATACGCATAACGCTTGCTCACGAATGATTTTATTCCCATCAGGAATTTTTAATCTGCATCACTCTCCGATGTATACTCGAAAGGTAATTGATAAGGGTTATATAGCGGTTGGCAGCGGGCGCTATCAGCACTTTACCTGTTCCCGTAAACGTATTCACAATGCCTTCGCCCGATATCATGGTACCGAAAATACCTTTATTGGCTTTGGCAACGGTCAGCTGAACGCTCGATTGACGGGCCACTGCGAAAGAACCATCCACCACCAGTTTCCCGTTATTTAGTTCAATGGTTTCGAGCGGTCCGTTCGATAATAGCACTACTTTGCCTGAACCTGAAACTTTGGTTTGAAAGAATCCTTCACCTGAGAAAAGCCCTGATACCGCTTTATTGGTGAACGAACCAATTTCAATTCCCATCTCCGAAGCATAATAGGCGCCCTTATCGAGTATCCATTCTTCGTTTTTAAGTTCCATAATGGTAAAATTACCAAACGAAGGCTCAAAGTAAACGGTGCCGCTTCCTTTTATTATTGGTTTTACAATGTTTTCGCGCGTAACCATCGATTTCAGGAAACCGCCTGCCGAAGGTAAGTTGGCTTCCAGTTCGAGGTTGCCCTGCATATAGTACATGCCGCCTGATTCGTAGCGCACGGCGCTGTTAGCAAACTCGGCTTTCAGAAAGCGTAGCGATTCTTTTTCCTCCACTTCAAATTTTATAGCACCAAACTGTGTCTGAGCTTTCTGAGGTTGTGGAGGTGCTTGTTTTTGTACCGGTGGCGGTGGTGGAGCGTAGGTCTGTGCCGGAGCGGCCTGGGCCGGTGTGCCGGCAACCACGTTTTTAGTCCCGCATTCAGGACAAAAAGCAGTACCCTCAATCAAGCGGGTTCCGCAGTTACTGCAAAATGCCATAATGGTGTGTTTTTACTTGTTTAAACTAGTTTTGAAAAGATTTTGGTTGCGTTTATTTTGTGAGATTGTAGGGTTGGGAGTCGGATCCTGATAGCTATCGGAAGTGCACAATTTTACTTGCCCTAACCCCTAAACCCTAAACCCCAACACCTATTTTATCTCATATCCTTCAACCATAACAAATCCGTTTCCAACAAAATTCTTCGACCAGGTAGCCATATCCGAATCCCAGATATAATACGTGCCCTTGTCGAGCATTTTATTGGGCGAAGCAACCCATTTTGCATTGGGAGCTCCGTTGGCACCGGTTTTTCCATATGCCCTGAAAGAGCCAACCATATTGCCGTCCCTGTCCTTAATGCTGATAGTACCTCCACCCGAAGTTCCCATGCCATCGTTATAATGATCTGTTGTAATGCGAACAATCATGGTTGGTTTCTGAATCATAAGTTTGGTAGGATTCTTTGGTTTTTTACTTTTAGGTGTTTCCTTACGTCCTACATCGAGTAACACTTCGAGCTTAATGTTGGAGGCAGCAGCACCAGGATTTACTTTAACACCCAGGTCGGGCTTTGCAGGCTTTGCCTGTGTTGAGGTTTGTTGAGTGGGTTTGTTTGATTCCTTCGATTTATATTTTGCCAGTTCCTGGTCAATCCTGCTCTGTGATTTGGATGTGGCAGCAGGGTTTTCAGCAGTGGGTTCGCCTGTTTGCTCAGTTTCGTCCATATCCATCGCAGCATCATCTTCTGCCTGGGGAATTTCCGGCACCAGGGTGTTGTCAGCATTGTCAACAGTAGTTTCAGCCGGAGTGCTGAAATAGTTGGTATATCCATACCAGCCGGCAGCGCCAAGCACTCCCACACCTATCACAATTAAAGCAATCATTAACCACGGTTTCCTGCTTTTTCCTGGTGAAGAAGTTCCCACCGAACTCACAGGTGCATTGTATGTTGCAGTCTGCGCCCTGACAGCTTCGGGTTTTGGAGGAATTACAACCGGCGGTACTGCTGCCGTTACTTTTGCCTGTACTGCTTGTTCCTGTGCACTTGTATCGTAGCCACATTCGAGGCAGAAACGATCGTCGGCGTTGAGGACCGTGCCGCATTGCGGACAGAATTGATTATTAGCTATTTCTGATACGGGTTCCGGTATAGGGGGGACAGGAATGATAACTTCTTCCACCACTTTTTCAGCCTCCGTAGGTGCCTGAATTTCGGGAATTACAGGTTCAACAGTTGCAGTAGTGTCGAAACCACATTCCGGGCAAAAGCGTTCGCCGGGTTCGATGGCATAACTACATTTTGGACAAGCCGGTTTTATTTCGGGTTCAGCAGAGGTAGTTTCTACTGGAATAACAGGAGTTGCAGAGGGAACTTCAACATTTTCTTCTATAGCATCTGCTGTTTTGTTTTCAACAGCTTCAGCACCGGATGTGTCGAAACCACATTCCGCACAAAAGCGTTCGCCGGGTTCAATTGCAGTGTTACATTTTGGACAAGCCGGTTTTATTTCGGGTTCAGAAGAGGTTGTTTCCACAGGAACAACGGGAGTTACGGAGGGTTCTTCAACAATTTCTTCTGCTGCATCTGCTGTTTTGTTTTCAACCGCTTCAACGGTGGACCGGTCGAAACCACATTCGAGGCAAAAGCGGGCTTCGGGTTCAAAAGTTGTTCCGCATTGGGGACAAAATTTCATAGTAAACAAATTTTAAGTTGAATACTTTAAATAAACCTTTCCGCCAGTTACCCGATAAACAGATAGTTAGCAGAAAGGTTTCAATTTTATTAATTCAGGCGGCCTTAAAATCCAAATCCGCCTACTCGTCCGACAAAGAAAAGTCCTAAAAATGCTGTCAGAATTAAACTCATTACAACTGCGATAACAATCATGGCAACTATGGTTAAGGCAACATAACCCACAACTTTCTCCTTAGGTGTGTTTTTAAGTACCGGCATTCCCACAGCTAACAGGTAAATGGCATATAAGCCTATTACCATAATAAGCATACTGAGGGTAGTAGAAAAAAGTATCAGAATACCAGCCACCCACTGAGGTGTTGATGAATACACGGCCAGTTGAAGCGAACGTCCGAAGTTCTTTTGCGAATCGAACGAAGGAGCCAGCAGGTCGATTACCCATGCCAGCAGGTAAACACCTATCACGGCCGAAAGCAAACTCACAAGTCCGGTTTGTATGCCCGATGAAACACTCCGGGAGGTATATCCCATAAATGAAAAACCGATAATACCGTATTTGATAAATGATGACAATGCCGGAATAAGCGCCAGGATTAAAGCATAGCCGCCAATAAGTTTCATGGCATTGGGTTGTTCCTGTGCTACTACCAGCCATTCCTGTTTTGGTTTGGTAATAATATTGATAACCCGTTGCACCAGGTTGGTTTTGCCGGTTATGGCTGCTGTAAAAGCATCTGTGGCTTCCCTGGCTTGTTCGTAAACAGGTTCCTGCTGCTGGTACACAGGCTGAGGTGTTGGCTCAGCGGGAGGAGGTGCTGATGCTGCAATAGGAGTTCCGCAGGCTGCACAGAATTTTGCTTCCGGTTTCAGCTCTGCTCCGCAATTCGGACAGAATTTCATAAGCGTTATTGTTTTTGTGGTTAATGATTATGGATTGTATATATCACGTAATTCCATCAAAAGCAAAGGGGCAACACATTGTTGAGTAGCAAATATATAATTTTTTGCGGCATAATGCAAAAAAAAACAAGGGTGATTAACAAAGGAAATGTTAATCACCATAAAATGAAATCTTTACGCATAAGTAATAGTAGTCAGAGTGTGGTCTGAAGTCGCGCTCTGACTACTATTCTATTTATTTAACCAAATCAAAATCAATCTGCTATTCTTACAGATCAATCTTTTTCGCACAATTACTTTTCGGTTCCCGAATAGTAAACTTTACCCGAGTACTACCTAAAAAAAAGCAACTTATTCTACGGTTGACAGAATTATGATACGAAGTGAACTACCCGGTGATTATGGCTCTGTTTTTCACTTTTTTTGAAAATAATTAAAAATATTTTCAAAAATCGTATTACCTTTTTGCTTTTTCTGGATTAAGGCATATAGATTCTAGAGTAAAAGCAGGCCAAAACTAAATTTAGTGAAAGCTTTGCTACGATTGACTTTGCTAAATTATATTTGGATTGCAACACCTTCACAAGTATGTTGCCATATATTTATTTGCATATATCGCTATGTAACAGACATATAGAATAATTTAAATTGTTTATAACTAATTCGTTTTTTTACCCCCCCCCCCCTTGCTTTTTATAAAACATTTTGTTATACATTTGTATATTAAATCTATTTCAGTAGATTGGTTTTACAAAAAGATAGTTTGAAGAATAGAAGTAATAAGAATAAATCGTTGTAATTGAAGTATTATACAAACGAATAAATTAAGTCTCGTAAGCTCCTTTTATCTATACATATTCAAATCCATAACCCGATTTTAAAAACATACTAAAAACTTAATAGAAAAAAGCGGGCTGCCAACCCTGCTGTTTTTCCCATAACAACAAAAAAGCCTCCCTGTGAGGCTTACCCAGCAATTGCGAAATAAACAAGGTACGAACCAAAACACAGAGAGGCGGAACAAAAGTAAGCTAATTATCGGTTAACAACTTGCTGATATGGGAAATTAACCGCGAATGGTTCGCATATGCAGTGTCATATGCTTGATAGACCTGCGTTAGTGGAAAACGGTACGACCTATAAGAACCTATAAAGAATAGGGAAAAATAACAAAAAAATTAAAACTATGAAAAAGATCAGTTTAGTTCTGATTTGTTTTGTAATACTCTTATTAAACAAGAATGCTAATTCACAATTAGCTATCAGCGACTACTTCAATGATTTTATCCTGGAGGCAAACAATGATAGTTACAGTTCAAATTGCCTGATGCAATCGACTGCTTTTCTTAGCAAATATGGCAATCAGAGCTATTACATCCCTAATGCTTCAAGTCCTCAGTTAAAAACTGTAATGGTTAACTTTAATATTATACAAAAAGATGATGGCACGGGTAATTTTACAACTAGTGCTACTGACTTGGCAAACCTAAACAATATAAAACTTTGGTTGCAGGAGTCCTACCAATACAATGATCAACCATCTGATCCTTTACCTGGAGTACCTTTCATCCCAGACACTTACATTCGGTTTGAAATAAATATATATTTCTATCAAAATACCTCGTTATGGAATTCAAGTAATTATACTGCATTGATGAATATGGTTAGAACATCATACCCAGGGAGGCTGAATCAGGTAAATATATTTTTTACTGAAGGGGATGCGGGTGGAGCTTCCGGTTTCACAAGTAGTTTACCATCGCATTCTAATTATGCATTGGAACAAGGCATAGTAACTTTTCATAAATATAACGGGGGCAATACTGTGGGCTATTACGCTACTGCAATGCACCTGGCTCATGAGATGGGTCATGTTTTCGGGTTATTACACACTTATTACGCATCCTGTTGCCCTGAAACATGTGATGAAACAAATCGTGATTACCTTGATGATGCTTTGGGAATTGATGGTATTAACACTGGATGCTGGCACGAGGCTGGATGGACTTGTGATCCTTATGCTGCTGGTAATACCTGTACTAACAATATGATGGGAGGAGCTAATATTTCAGGATATTTTTCGCCAAAACAAATTGGCAGAATGCTCAGATGTCTTAGTATTTCATCTACAAGAAGGTATGTGAAAGACGGTATTTATTATAATTACCCATTGCAAATTACATCAAATGAAAATTGGGATTTCAATACCAGAATGTATACGGATATAATAGTAGAATCAGGAGCAGTCTTAACTATAACATGTAAAGTACTTATGCCGGATTACTCTAAAATAATTATTAAACCAGGTGGAAAATTGATTGTCGATGGGGGAACAATTACAAATTCATGTACCCAGCATATGTGGCAAGGTGTACAGGTATGGGGAAATACTGCTTCAAATCAATTTCCAAATACCAGTGATCAATACCAGCAAGGTTACCTTGAGCTAAAAAACAATGCCACTATCGAAAACGCTATATGTGCTGTTGATCTTTGGAAACCTAATGATTACACAAAAACTGGTGGTATGGTTATCGCTACGAATTCGAATTTCATTAATAATACCAACTCTGTTCATGCGGCATATTATGTTAATCACCATCCAACTAATGGAAGTGAAATGGATAATATTACCAACTTTACAAATTGTACTTTCAGCCTGAACCAAAACTATATCCCGGCGAATACATTCTACAAACATGTTGATCTGGCTCTTGTTAGGGGTGTGAAGTTTAACGGGTGTGATTTCAGTCTTGCAAATGATGCAACAGCAGTTTCCGAATGGAACCAGGCAATTTCGTCCTACTCATCAAGCTTTTATGTAAATGCAACTTGTACTTCTCCTACTATGCCTTGCACGAGCTATGACAAATGTACCTTTACCGGTTTTAACTGGGGAATTAAAGTAACAAAAGATGAAACCTCAACAAGAACATTTTCTGTGAACAGGGCGGTATTTAGCAATAATACTTTTGGCATTCATGTTACTGGTGTTAGAAATGAAAGCATACTCAATTCGGAATTTGTAATAGGCAACAACCATGCGTATTGCACAAATGCTCAAGGGTATGGTATCTATCTAGATAATTCAACAGGGTTTGCCATCGAAGAAAACACCTTCACTAAAATGGCTGGAGCCCCACAGGCTAATTATTTTGGCGTTCAGGTTAACAATTGCAATGGGATAGATGATGTTTATAAAAACACTTTGACCGGGTTAAGTTATGCTAATTATGCATCTTCACATGATTGGGTTACCCCATTTACTTATAATGGACTCGAATGGAACTGCAACCTAAACTCCAACAATTATGCAGATTTCTATGTTGCCAGCGTTCCGGTTTCAGGAATTCAAGCGTTTCAGGGGCAAAGCTATTTAGCTGCGGGTAACACATTCTCATCAAATGCTTCATGGCATTTTTATAATGCGGGCACACATCTTGTAAATTATTACTATAACCCTTCTATCAGTGCACAAGTTCCACATGATAGTAAAATAAATAGCCTCGTAAATAAAATATCAACTACTGCCAATAATACTTGTCCATCTCATTATGGCGGTGGGAGTTCAGCAATTAGTTCTATAGTTTTGAGTGACCAACAAAAACTCGATAGAGAGCTGCAATATGCTTCTGCTCTTACGGATTACACCAATGTAAAAACGCTGTACGACAACCTGAAAGATGGGGGCTCAACGGATGCAAAACTTGCCGATATTGAAACCGCACAACCACAGGATATGTGGGCTCTGCGCACCGATCTATTGGGATCATCGCCACACTTGTCTAAAGAAGTTTTGATAAAAGTAGCTGACAAAACATCCGTTTTCACCGAATCGGTTATCTTTGATATCCTATCTGCAAATCCGGATGAACTCAAGAACGAAGATCTGATGAAATACCTTGAGGACAAAGATAATCCATTACCACAATACATGATTGATATCCTGAGGCAAGTAGCAACCGGCACTTCCTATAAAACGGTTCTTCAACAACAAATGGCACTGTATAACCGTAGCAAAACAAGGGCAGCCAACGATATGATACGTAGTTACCTGAACGATACTGCGACTGATTATGCACAGTTGCGAAACTGGCTCGATAACCTTGGCGGTATTGAAGCCGACAGACAAATTGTTGCTTCGTATGCCCAGGAAGGCAATTATAACAGTGCCTTATCCTTAGCCAATGCCATGCCACAATTATACAACTTGCAAGGGGCTGAGCTAACTGAGCATACTCAATATCTGCAATTGCTTGTTTTGCAGCAAACTCTCCAAAACGAAAACAGGAGCATAACAATGCTAACCGAGCCGGAGATTGCTGACCTTGCTGCAATAGCTGAAATAAACAAAAGTTCGGCAGGTGCCACAGCTAAAGGCATCCTCGAAACTTTCTATAGTAAGCATTTCTGCGATTGCCCTGAAGTAGCAGGTACTACATCGTTTAAGAACAGCAAAGTTGATCTGGCAGAATTAGGCAAAATTTACGGCTTAAATATCACAGCCAAGCCAAACCCTGCAACCGATTGGGTAGCTTTCGACTACACATTACCTGAAAATGAAGGCTCAGCTACCCTTACCCTTACCGATATAACCGGTAAAATAGTTGAATTATTCAATCTGAATGGACAGCAAGGGCAGAAAGTATGGGATACCCGCGATATAAAACCGGGAACATACATTTATACCCTGAAAGTTGCCTCTTTCAGCAAAACAGGTAAAATAGTTATTTCTAAATAATTAACCTAACACAAGGGGCTTTGCCATATTCTGGACAAAACCCCTTGTGTTTACTCTTAGGCTATGAAAGCACATTTGTTACTTGCCTTTCTCCTTTTATGTGGCAAATTATTGTTTGCCCAGTATATTCAATTTAACTGGCAGACCTGTTTTAATAATCCTTTATATGACCGCGCATCTGATATAGTTGCGACCGGCGATGGATACTTACTAGTAGGTTCCTCCTTACTAAGTGAGCCAATACCACCAGATTTTTATGATAACGACATATGGCTGATAAAAATTGGACTAGATGGCGGATTTATCTGGCAAAAAATGTTAGGTGGAAGCAATTCAGATGAACCCGCCCAAATAGTTCCTTCCAGTGATGGAAATTATTTCATTATAGCGGTTTCAACATCCTCTGATGGTGATATTACAGCAAATCCTTATCCCATTGGTTCAAATTACTGGATTGTTAAAATTGATAGCGAAGGAAATATAATTTGGGAACGAATAACCGGTGGCAATGGTGGTGACATTTCATATTGTGGTACCCCCACATCGGATGGCGGTTTAATAGCAATGGGCTGGACAACCTCATCCGATGGTGATATCAGCCAATATTATGGCTCATATGATATGTGGCTGGTAAAATTGGATAGCCTTGGCTCGAAAGTATGGGATTTTACAGCAGGTACAGGTGGTCCAGAATTCGGTCAGGCTGTAATTGAAACCAATGACAAAGGAACACTGGCCGGAGGAGGCACAGTAGTAATGGGTGTTGGGAATATTGAATGTACCACTGGTCCTGACAGAGCTGATGCCATATTGTTTAAATTAGACTCCATCGGTAATGTGGAATGGCAACATTGTTACGGAGGCAGTGAGCATGAATCAATTACTGCTTTACTCGAAATAGAAGACGGATATATTTTGGGGGCTTACACCATGTCGAACGACGGCGATGTAGCAGGTTGCGGCTACCATCAAGGATGGAATCACCTTGGAGATTGTACAGCAGATATCTGGCTGGTTAAAGTAGATTTTTCAGGTAACATTATTTGGAAAAAGTGTTTCGGAGGAACTCGATTTGAAGCTGTTTTCAAGATATTTCAAACTAGCGATGGAAATCTGGTAGTTTTTGGTAAAACAAATTCTTATGATGGGGATGTTGTAGGGAATCATTCAGCAGATGACGGTTTCAACAATGATATCTGGATGTTTAAAGTCAGCAGCAGCGGCAACCTGATATGGCAGCGGTGTATTGGAGGTGTTGGTGATCAAACAATTGATCCTGGGGTCATACAATTAAGTGATGTTGAGTATGCAATTGCCAGTTCAACAACCCCTTATCCTGATGGTGATATGAACTGTACTTATATTCCGGAGGATGGATACGGAATGTGGGTATTTAGCATAACCGATACTACTTTTGTTGGTCTTCCAAACCTGGAACAAATATCAGAAAACATTGGGCTTTACCCCAACCCTGCCTCAGATTTCGTGTTTGTTGACATACCAAAAGAATTTAGTTTACAACATGCCGTAATGCAAGTTGTGGATGCCAGTGGCAAGAATGTGATGGAACAAATACCGCTTTCAAATAATTTTCAGCTTGATGTTGGGCAACACAAACCCGGTATTTACCTGTTAAAACTTACTAATGATAAGTTTTTAGTAACAAAAAGATTTATTGTTGATTGATACAAGTTTCGGTTTAACGGAAATACTCACACAAAACACTGATAGACCAAATAGTTTAATTTTAAGAAGTTATGAATCACTTAAAAAAACGCAACGTGAAAAATCTATTTCTGAGTTTGACAATATTACTGGCAATAAGTTCTGCATTTGCCCAGAACATAAATTTCCCTGACTCTAATGCGATTTGGTCAGTGTATAATCAAAAATATTTCGTTGACGGCGATTCTTCATTTAATGCTGTCAATTACAAAAAGTACTATTTTTCAAATGATAGTATTGTCACTTCAGGCAGCTTTTTCGCATTGTTACGAGAAGAAATCTTAACAAAAAAGATTTTTGCAGTCTCTTCTGGTTACTCGCAAGAACAATTACTCTACGACTTTTCACTTTCAATTAATGACACAGTATCAGTTTATCCACTTTCCTTTCCTTTCGCATCAGGACCAATTTTGGTAAAAGTAGAAAGTGTCGACAGTGTGCTTATTGGCGATACTTTTAATAGACGACTAAAAATAGTAGGTGAAAACTGCAACTCTGGACATGAGGAGTACTGGATTGAAGGTATTGGTAGCACAATGGGAATATTTAATAGTGGAATTTCCGGAACAATTGTAACCGACATTTACTACCCAACATTATTGTGTTTTGAAAAGGATGAGGTAATTTTATTCCATAATCCGAATTTTACTGATTGCTATGAGATTTATCCAGTTGGTATCAAGGAATCTGAATTTTTTTCGGGGACAAAGGTTTATCCAAATCCTGCCAGCGAGTTTGTAACTGTCGAAATACCGGAATTTTCGGTTACCAATACTGCAACCAGTTTTGGCGCTCAGCAACAATTCTGTCCGCACACAGGCGAACTAAAGCTTTCGCTGATGAATCTCAATGGGCAAATTATTAAAACCGAGGTATTCGATGCTTCGGAGCGAAATCATGTAATCAAGGTAGCGTCACTTACACCGGGTATGTATATGCTTCATCTTACCCAAAAAGGGAAGTTTGTGGCACAGGGGAAGGTGATGGTGGTGAGGTAATGCGGTTTGTAGTCAGGGCTTCACTCAAAGTGAAACCCTGACTATAAAACCTTTTTATTTCACCAAATCAAAATCCATCTGCTTCTTTTGCAGGTCTATCTTTTTAACCTTGATGCGTATTTTGTCGCCAAGTCGGTAAACTTTGCCCCAGCGCTGCCCGATAATACGGTAGTTTTCTTCGTCTAAGTAATAAAAGTCGTCGTTCATCAGCCTGAGCGAAACCATGCCTTCGCATTTGCTTTCGGTAAGCTCCACAAAAATCCCCCATTTGCTTACACCCGAAATCTGCCCGTCGAACTCCTCCCCTATCCTGTCCATCAGGTATTCGGCCTGTTTGTATTTTACGCTGGCACGTTCGGCTTCCATGGCCTTGCGTTCCATATCCGATGAATGCTTGCATTTTTCGTCGTATTCTTCCTTCGAAGCGCTGGGTTTATCGTCGAGGTAGCTTTGCAGCAGCCGGTGAACCATAAGGTCAGGATAACGGCGGATGGGCGAGGTAAAATGTGTGTAATACCTGAAAGCAAGGCCGTAATGCCCTATATTCTGGGTTGAATACTCGGCCCTTGCCATGGTGCGAATGGCAATGGTTTCAATCATATTTTCCTCGCCTTTGCCAAGTATTTGCTCGAAAAGTGAGTTAAACGAGGCTGTGATGCTTTTTCGGTTGGTGGTTTTAAAACCATACCCGAGTTTCTGTAAAAACTCCGAAAACCGTGTGAGCTTTTCCGGATTCGGCTCATCGTGGATACGGTAAACAAAGGTTTTGGATTCGCCATCGCGGTTTTTACGGGTAGCAATTTTTTCGGCTACGCGTCGGTTGGCAAGCAGCATAAAATCTTCGATCAGGTAATTGGCTTCTTTCTGCTCTTTTATCATCACGCCTATGGGTTTACCTTTTTCGTCAAGTTTAAACTTTACCTCCTGCGATTTAAATCCAATAGAGCCTTTTTTAAAACGCTCCTCACGCAATTTCGACGAAAGATCGTGCAGTGTCATAAGTTCATTTTTGTAATCGCCTTCAGCGCCGTCGATCATTACCTGAACCTCTTCGTAAGCATATCTGCGATCCGATTTTATTACGGTACGTCCAAACCATTCGTTCAGTATTTCGGCTTTGTTATTGAATTGAAATACAGCCGAGAAACAAAGTTTTTCTTCGTCGGGCCGCAGGGAGCATACCAGGTTCGAAAGTTGTTCGGGAAGCATAGGAATGGTGCGGTCGACAAGGTAAATAGAGGTGGCGCGTTCGTAAGCTTCGGTATCAATGGCTGTGCCCGGAGTTACATAATGCGATACATCGGCAATATGCACACCCACCTCCCAGTTTCCGTCGGGCAGTTTCTGCAGCGAAAGGGCATCATCAAAATCCTTGGCATCCACGGGGTCGATGGTGCAGGTCCATACATCGCGGAAGTCGCGGCGCTTGGCTATTTCCTCCTTCGAAACTACGTTCTGAATGCGTTTGGCTTCGGCTTCGGCAGCTTTAGGGAATTCGAGCGGGAAGTCAAATTCAGCCAGGATAGCGTTCATCTCAACATTATTCTCGCCCGGCTGACCGAGTACATGAATGATTTCGCCAATGGGATTGGTAGCTTTTTCGGGCCATTCGGTGATATGTGCTACCGCTTTCTGGCCGTGTTTGGCTCCATTGAGCGCGTTAAGCGGAATATAGATATCGACATTGATCAACTGGCTGTCGGGAACTAAAAATGCAAAGCGTTTGGATACATGCACAATACCAACAAATTGTTTTTTGGCACGTTCGATAATTTCGACAATAATACCCTCGGTTTTACGGTTTTTGCGTTTCGGGAAAATATGAACCTTCACCTTATCGCCGTTAAGTGCATGATTGGTGTTATTCGATTCAATTAAAATATCCTCAGGCTGATCGGTGTTAATAATATAAGCTTTTCCGGTTGATTTCATATCCACAATGCCGGTAACTGTATTAGCCATAGATACAGCTTTGACAAGTTTCGGATTCAGTTTGTATTTTCCACGGTTCATTTCGATAAGCGAACCCTGGGTGCAAAGTTGTTCGAGTACGGATCGGATCTGGTCTTTCTCCCGTTTATCGGTAATTCCCAGATGGGCCGCTGTTTGCCTGAAGTTATACGAATGATCGGAATTATCCGAAAACAGTTGGAATACCTGGTTGGTAAATGCGTTGCGGGCAATATTAGCCTGCGGGTTTTGTTTCTTTTTCGACATTTTGTTTCTTTTTATTTCTAATTCTGCGCGCAATAGCACAGATAAATGTAAATGTTTTTAGTCATGTTTTGCAGTTTGCGAAAGTAACACCTTTGAAGTCAAAGTGCCATGTTCCAGGTGCCGTGTGCCTTTTACACCATCAAAACTGCTTACAATCATATTATTCCTGTATTGTTTAATTGCTGATATCATTCGGAACCAGTAGCTTGGCAAGAAGTATTATCATTTTTTATGGTCATATATTATTTTATTTCTAATTTCTTTAAAACAAAACTTTCTTTCTTTAATCAACAATTGGCAGGCAATAAAGTCTTGTTTTTTTTCACTTTTTGCTTTTTCTCCTATCTCCCTTCGCCCCTCTCCCTATCTTTTTTGTACCCCTCTGTCCGCTTGAAGCGGACATCTCCCCTTGAAAAAAGGGGAGAACGTCCACCTAGTATTTTTTTCACCTTAGACCACTTCACCTTTCGCCTCTTGATTCACTCTCGCCCTCTCGCCCTTCTCCTCTCTCCCTATCTTTTTTTTGTACCCCTCTGTCCGCTTGAAGCGGACATCTCCCCTTGAAAAAAGGGGAGAACGTCCACCTAGTATTTTTTTCACCTTAGGCCAATTCTCCTTTCGCCTCCTCATTCACCCCTCGCCTCGCCCCTCGCCCCTTCGCCCCTCGCTCTAAACAACTCCCTTCGGAATCGCATCCAGCAGCATACGTGTATACTCCGATTGAGGATTGGTATATACCTCATCCGCCTCTCCCATTTCCTGAATTTCACCGTTGCGCATCACCATCAGGCGGTCGCTCATATAGCGTACTACCGATAGATCGTGACTGATAAACAGGTATGTGAGGCCGAATTCTTTTTTCAAATCGTTAAGCAGGTTAAGCACTTGGGCCTGAACCGAAACATCGAGAGCCGAAACCGATTCATCGCAAATAATAAATTCGGGTTCAACGGCAAGTGCACGCGCTATGCAAATGCGTTGACGCTGTCCGCCTGAAAACTCATGCGGGTATCGGCCGTAATGCGATGGTTCGAGGCCGACTTTTTGAAGCAGTTCAGTAACTTTTGCTTTACGGGCATTTTCACTTCCATGCAGCTTGTGAATACGCATAGGTTCGATAATAGCTTCACCAATGGTAAAACGCGGATTCAGCGATGAATACGGATCCTGGAAAATGATCTGTAATTTCTTCCGCAGCTTGCGAAGGTCGTAAGCTTTAAGTTTGTTAACCTCCATATTTTTATAAACCGTACTCCCCGAATCGGGTTCAACAAGCCGGAGCAGGGTTCGGCCAAGTGTGGTTTTTCCACAGCCTGATTCTCCTACCAGTCCGAGTGTTTCGCCTGCAAATACTTCGAACGACACATTGTTAACAGCCTTATGCTGCTTTGTTGGTTTACCTGCCAGGTTGCGTTTAGTGGTAAATATGGTGTTAATATTTTCTGTTTTCAGTATGGGGGCAGCGTCGTATAGTTTAGTGTGTTGTTTGGTACGTTCTGAATCAGTTATAAAAATATCGGTTAACTTTCCTGAACCTCCCATGAAATCGGCAATTACCTTCAGCCTCTGTGGCCTTTTGCCCAGGGGTGGGCGGCAAGCAAGCAGCCCCTTGGTATAAGGGTGTTGAGGATGGTTAAATATTTCGCGGATATGACCCTGTTCAACAATACGGCCCTTATGCATTACAAGCACTTTTTCGGCAATTTCGGCTATCACATCGAGGTTGTGCGAAATAAATACCATGCTGATGTTATGCTTCTTCTGAAGGTTTCGCAGCAACTCGAGAATGGTTTTCTGAACAGTTACATCAAGGGCAGTGGTAGGTTCGTCGGCAATCAGTATATCGGGATTGCAGGCAAGGGCCATCGCGATCATAACACGCTGTTTCTGTCCGCCCGAAACCTGGTGCGGATAGGCATTAAATGTACTTACAGGATCAGGCAGCATTACTTCGGCAAAAAGGTCGAGGGTGCGTTTACGTGCTTCGTCAGGGGTAACATTTTCGTGCTCCAGTATGTTTTCCATTACCTGTTTTCCGCAGCGATGAGAAGGGTTAAGCGAGGTCATAGGCTCCTGGAAGATCATAGCAATTTTTTTACCGCGCCATTGCCTCATCTGCTTTTCCGGAAGTAGGAGCAAGTCTGTTATTTCATTTCCTGAAGTATGAAACTGAATTGAACCACTGTTAATTTTGCCGTTAGGACCTGGAACCAAACCCATAATAGCAAGGGAAGTAAGCGATTTCCCAGAACCTGATTCGCCGACAATTCCAAGGGTACTGCCACGCTGCAGTTCGAACGAAATATGATCAACGGCAGTGTGTTGCGATCCCTCATGGCTGAATGCTATGCTCAGATCGCTTACGGTAAGAATGGGATCTATGGGGATTCGATCGGGGTTCAAAAGAGAGTGCAGTGTTAGTTAGTTGTTAAGTTTTTCTTGTGTTGATTTTTATGTGTGCTTGATGTCGAAAGTCGCTATAACTCACTATATTCAATTCTATGTGGCAATTTTACTTATCAGGTTTTCCGTCCCGATAGCTATTAGAACCTGACTTCCGACTTCTGACTCCCGACTTCTGTCCCGATACCTATCAGGATCCGACTCCCGACTCCAAGCCCCTACACCAATCCTTTAATCACAGACAGCTGAATAATAGCCTCAGCAATTTCTTTTTCAGAAAAACGGAAGCGGTTAATTTCGAAATCATACATTGAACTATCGGGTTTTTTACCAAAAAGCCGGGTCATCAGCAAATCCCTTTCCACATCACGTTTCTTTACATATTCGGTAGCAAAGGCCTTGCTGAAATCGAGCCGGCGGGCTATTTCGGAGATACGCCAATCGAGGGGTGCCACCAGCCGGATATGAAGTGACTGCCTGATATCACTGCAAATGTTGGCTCCTCCCCTGCCAATGATTATTACTTTCCCGTTTACAGCAAACTGCCTGATTACGTCGTGCACTGTTTTCAGGATTTTCTGATCACTCTTGTGCGAATGTGTCGAAAGCGCCCCTACAATTTCATCCATAATACCCCGATCTTTATCGTCAATAACGCTTTTCAGCACGTTAGTATCAAGGTTCAGTTGTTCGGCTGATTGCTGAAGTATTTCGCGGTTGATATATCTCCATGATCCTTCAGGTTTTATGGTTGGTTTCAACTTGTTGAGCTCATCGCATATTGTCCAGGCAATGCCCCTGGCACCACAGCCTGTTTGTCGCGAAATGGTGATAACAGGACCTGGAGTTGTATGTGTACGGGTAGGAATAAAATCACCTCCAACGCGTCTGTTCATATATTCGAAAAGCCTGTTTTCCATAGTATTCTCCTTTCTTTTAGAAGCAATTATATTTCCGGTTTCCGGTTCAGGATTCGTTGATCCGGGTTCTGATAGCTTCGGTTTCATTTTCGAAACCGGGTTTCCCGAGCAAGGCAAACATATTGTTCTTGTAAGCTTCAACACCCGGCTGGTTGAACGGATTTACTGCCATCAGGTAAGCGCTCATTCCGCAGGCAAACTCGAAAAAATAAATCAGTTCGCCCAGCGAACATTCGTCAATTGCCGGTAGCGTAATATCCAGGTTAGGAACTTCCCCGTCAATATGCGCCAAAGTAGTCCCCATAGCAGCCATATCATTAACCTCGTGCAGTGATTTTCCTGCGATGTAGTTGAGCCCGTCGAGGTTGGCCTCATCGTGAGGTACGGTAAGTGATCGCCTGGGTTTTTGAATATGAATTACCGTTTCGAAAAGCATGCGCTGTCCTTCCTGTATATACTGCCCCATGGAGTGCAGGTCGGCAGTAAAATCGACCCCAGCCGGAAACAGGCCTTCATTCTCTTTCCCTTCGCTTTCGCCGAAAAGCTGTTTCCACCATTCGGTGAAATAATGCATTGAGGGTTCGTAGTTCACCAGTATTTCGACCTGGTGACCCATTCGGTACAACGAGGATCGAATGGCAGCATAGCAGGCAGCCGGATTATCGGTGAGAGAGGATGTTTCGGTACATACTTTCCGCATTTCGCCGGCACCTTTCATCAGCTGCCTGATGTCGAATCCTGCCACGGCAATTGGCAGCAGCCCCACCGGTGTTAGCACTGAATAACGTCCACCGATATCGTCAGGAATCACGTAGGTTTTGTATCCGTATTTATCCGAAAGGCTTTTCAACGCTCCTTTCGAAACATCGGTAATGGCAATAATGCGACTGGCGGCTTCGTCAACACCGTATTTCTTTTCAATGTGATTTTTTAACAACCTGAAAGCAATGGCGGGCTCCGTAGTGGTTCCGGATTTGGAAATCACGATTACGGCATACTCTTTTTTATCCAGCAGATCGAGCAGGGCGGCATGGTAATCCTGGCTGATATTATTTCCGGCAAATAAAATATGCGGGTTTTTATTTTCGGTGTTAAAGCTCGAAAACGGTTCCGTTAAAGCTTCAATAACAGCGCGGGCGCCGAGGTACGATCCACCGATTCCGGTTACAACCACAACTTCGGCTTTTTCGCGCAGGGCTTTGGCATCGGTTTCGATGCTGATCAAAAGTTCTTCGTCAGTTTTTGAGGGCAGGTCGATCCATCCCAGGAATTCATTTCCTTTGCCTGCTTTTTCGACAAGCAGGCTGTGGCTGATATCAATTTCGTCCTGCATAAAATGAATATCCTCTTCCGAAAGGAAATTAAAAACATGCTTATATTGAAACTGAAGGTTAATCATTGGCAGTAAAATTTGATATTTTATTCAGGTCCGGGAGTATAAAATTACGAAAAAAAGCCGGATTGTCATATGTTTTTGGGTAATTTAACGGTTTATTCGCCGTTACTTAATATGAGATGCAATACAGTGAAAAGCTAATATGGCTGATTGGTCAACAATTGTAACATAAATATTGAAATACGGAAATAAAAAATGCGGCCCTTGAGCCGCATTTTTCCAAACAAACAACAAAACCAGTTATGAAAAATTACTCTGTATTCCAGAGATCAATAAAATAACTTTATGTTCAATTAACCGATACAAAAGTAATATCAGAATCAGCGGATTACTGTTAACGAAATGAAAAGAAAGTTAAAATATGTTAAGCAAAAATTAAGTGTTGATCAGGCAGTATAAATTTGCAGGTAATGATGTTACGAAACAAGCCTGCTTTTTACGGATTTAAGAGGGATTTTTTTTGTGTATAAAGCGCAGTTTCCCCCGGCGGGCATAGCGAATACCCTATTGAAAAGTGTAAAGCATTAAATTTAATCATACTTAAACAAGCGGAGTGAAAAAGCAACTACTGGTTTTATTGATCGTGTTTATGTCGGTGGCTATGTCGGTTTTTATCGGTATTCAGGTTTACTGGATCAAAAACTCGCTCGAACTTCGCGAAACCAATTTCCGCCGTAGCATCGACGATGCCGTTTCGGTGGCTTTGCTTAAACTCGAAACTATTGAATTTTCAAAGCGTTCGGCCGCCGGCAATATGAAATTACTGGCCCGCGACCTTAATGCAAATCAAGGCACTCCGGTACCGCAGAATGATGGAAATATGGCTACCCAGGGAATTGAAATGATAAAAAAACCACGGATTGAAGGTGGCTCTGTTTCAATGCCTGATGATAAACCAACTACAGCTAAAACAGACAAAAAAGCGGCTCCAAATTCACTGCCGGCAAGCATTGCAGGTAATTACGAAGAAGGCGCGGCCGTGCGCAAGCAAATTATGCTTAACTATATGATGAACCAGATGTTAAGCGACGATAGCAACAAGGAAATTGAAAAGAAAATAACTGTCGGATTAATCGACACTTTGCTGAGACAGGAATTATTGAGCCGCGGCATCGCAATTGAATACGAATTTGGCGTTTACACACCCGACCGCAACAAAATTGTACTCGAAAAAACCGGTAAATACCACGAGGAACTGCTATTCAAAGCGTATCCTTACCTGCTTTTTTCGGGTGGCGGCATATCAACCCGCGATTTCCTGCTTATTTATTTTCCCGAACAATCGAAATACAACCTGCGCAGTCTCTGGGGAATGATGCTGGTATCGTTGCTGCTGGTGCTTGCCATCATAGCTGCTTTCACTTATTCGGTATCAACCATTATCAGGCAACGGAAGCTGTCGGAACTTAAAAATGACTTTATCAATAATATGACCCACGAGTTTAAAACGCCTATTTCGACCATTTCGCTGGCGTGCCAGGCATTGAGCGATAAGGACATGCCGCGTACCAACGAAATGTATATCGATTATATAAAGATAATCGGTGACGAAAATTACCGCCTTGGCGAGATGGCCGAAAAAATACTTCAAACGGCAGTACTCGAAAAAGGAAGCCTTCACCTGCGGGCCGAAACTATTGATATGCATGAACTTATTGCCGATGCTGTTCATAAAATTGCCATTCAGATCGAGATACGCGATGGCATGATAAGCCAGTCGATGATGGCAAAACAATCGGTACTTATGGCCGATAAAGTTCACTTATCGAATGTAATTTATAACCTGCTCGATAATGCCAACAAATACTCGCCCCGTAAACCACAGATACTTATTTCGACAGCCGATGCCGTAGGTGGTATGCATATCAGCGTAAGCGATAAGGGAATGGGCATAAGCAAAGCCAACCTGAAAAGGATTTTCGAAAAACTGTACCGGGTACCTACCGGCGATGTTCATAATGTAAAAGGCTTCGGACTCGGGCTCAGCTATGTGAAATTTATTGTCGAAAAACATGGCGGTTCCATACAGGTTGAAAGCGAACCGGGAAAAGGCAGTACCTTTACTATGTTTCTGCCCTATATGATTCCGGAACCATCCAAATCGGACAAAAACTAAACAAAAGAGAAAAATATTTTGCAAACAACATAAAAACAGGTAATTACTTCCTAAATATAATCGAAATGGAAAACGAAAAAATAAAGATACTGCTTGCCGAAGACGACCGTAACCTGGGTACCATACTCCGTACTTACCTCGAAGCCAAGGGTTTTTCGACTCACTTATGCATCAACGGGCTCGAAGCGCTGGATGCTTTCAATAAGGAACCTTTTGATTTTTGTGTGGTTGATGTTATGATGCCGTTAAAAGACGGATTTTCGCTGGCAAAAGATATACGAAAAGTTGATTTACAGATTCCTATTCTGTTTCTTACCGCCAAATCGCTGGAAGAGGATAAGTTAAAAGGTTTCCAATCAGGTGGCGACGATTACCTTACCAAGCCATTCAGCATGGACGAGTTGCTGGCGCGCATCGAAGCCATACTCAGGCGATCGGCCAAAGCCTCCGATAATAAAACCGAAAAGGGGATTTTTAATTTCGGACACTTTGTTTTTGATTATAACCATCAAAACCTGCATCTGAACGGCGTTGATCAGAAACTTACCAGCAAGGAAGCGGAACTGCTGAAAATACTATGCGAACACGAGAACCAGGTTGTCGACCGCAGTTTTGCGCTGAACCGCATATGGCAAAATGACAGTTATTTCAATGCCCGCAGCATGGATGTGTATATCGCCAAAATCCGCAAATACCTCAAAGAAGATCCGTCGGTTGAACTGATAAACGTTCACGGTATAGGATTTAAACTGGTTACTGAGCCGGCTGCGTAAAGGTGTGCATAGTGCTCAGTGCATAGTGCTTGGTGCTTAGTGCTCAGTGCATAGTGCTTAGCTAGTGAGATTAAGAAATATGAACATATAGCAATTTTACTAAAGCTTATTAGTATCCATACATCCGACATCGCACATCGCACATCCCACATCTTCCTATCCCCTACTTACTACCTTCAATGCTTCCTTCCTGCTCAGATTACTCAGTTCGTGATTGTTTACAAAATCAATAACCGCTTCGGGATACGTTTTTGAGTATTGCCTTAAGGACCAGCCAATTGCTTTGCGGATAAAGAAATCGGGGTGACCGGCCAGGCGTTCGCAGAGGTTAAAAAGCAAGGCCCTGTCGGCTGTGGCATTATACCGCAACTGGTGTATAAGGCACGAACGTTGCAACCATAAATTTCCCGATTGCATCCAGTTTTCGATATATTTCATTTTAACTTCAGGGAATTTTTTAAACAGCATGCCTGCAATATTCGGAGCCACATAATCGACTGAATCCCACCACGATTTGTGGGTTATCATCCATTCACTCAGGTCGATAAGGCTTTGATCCGCGTTTTTCACAAATTTCCCTGTAATTTCAAGGGCAGTATATTGCCATTCACGCTCGGGCTGATCCCAGGCATAGTGAACCATTTCCTCCAGTTGATCATAAGAGGGATAGCCTGATTTTTGCGTAAAATCTTTAACAAGCTGCTTTCGTACAGGGGAAGTAAGGCCGTAAAATTCCGACTTATTCCGCATATAGGCTTTATAAGCAGCAGCTTTCTCCGGATTGGCATGTTTTGTAAAAGCGTCAGTTAAACCGGCAAAATAATTTTCTATCGTATCCACAATTCAAATTTGTTTTTCAAGGAATCACTCAAAAACCACTCTCCTGCTATCCAGCAAATTCCCCTGCATATCGGTAAGTTTAAAGTAAAAAACTGACGATGATTTAAATCGGTTTTCCCAGGTAAAATGATTCTGTCCCGGGCCGAACTTGTTTTTACTAAGCTGTTTCCCTAAGGTATCATAGATTGAAAGGATTACTTTATTCGGAGCGTCGAACTCAATATTAACCTGGTCTTTAGCCGGATTGGGATACACTTTCATCAAACCGGTTTTAACAGGTTCCGGTTTGTTTTTATCGAGGTACATCTGGTCCCATATGGCTAAGGTATATTCACCTTTTTGAAGGGTGTCAACAGTAATAACTCCTCCGCTCCATGCTCCCTGCCGTATAAATGGAGTTCCACGCCATGCATGCCCCGGTCCGGGCCGGTAAAGCATAACCAGCGAGTCTTTCGAATTTAAAATAAGTGTAAGATCGAGGCTGGTGGATCTGCTGTAAGTAAAAGTTCCTTTCGCCTTAAAACCTGCAGGGAAAATACCTTCAACCGTCCAGTAGCGCGAATCGGAAATGCGTAGCCCGGCTTGTGGAAAATTCATGGTATCGGGAGCCACCCAGTTATGGGTAATACGTACCATGGCCGAATCGGCAATCTGCTCAACAAGCACTTTACTGAAGGTTTGCGGATATTCATAGTCGCCGATTACCTTTAGCGTTCTGGAATAATCGGTAGTTGCATCCGATATTTTTTCATCAAAGTCGGCCATAACCACAACGGGCTGAAATGGCACATGAAAAGTCTTGCTTCCGTTAACACCCGAAAAAATCAGCGTATCAGTAAATGCCTGCCAGTTGTTATTCATAAAGGTAATTTCCAGGTGATTGGCATTGGCATATTGTGTGGTTCCCCTGAGTTTCTGGCGAACATAAACCGTAACATCATACCCGTTTCCCGAAGGAACCGTTACAGCCGAATCGACAGCAAAATGCGGGAAACCCGGCGCAAAAACCCAGGCATCGAAAAACGGTGCCATATCCATACCGCTGTATGCCGTAAGGAAATCGCGCATATCGTAACTCGAGGCATAGTTATACCCATATTGCTGAAGGTATTCTTTTATTCCGCCGAAAAACAGGCTGTCGCCCATGTACCCGCGCAGCGTATGGGTAACCTGTCCGCCTTTTTCGTACACAGTGCTGCCATAGGTAAGCGTTTGCGGAATCCCCGACAAGGCGTAATAGCCGCCATCAATCACATGAGTCGATTGCAATACACTTTTGAGTTTCGAGCGCATATAATCCTTGTATGCCTGCTTACCGTAAAGCACTTCTTTGAAAAGCGACTCGCACCATACAGCCCAGCCTTCGTTAAGCCACATATCTTCGGCAGAGGCACAGGTAACCTTATTGCCGAACCACATATGCGAAAGCTCGTGTGCATACCACCATTCGCTGCTGGTATTTCCGGTCCAACCCGAAAACGGATAACTCACATTGCAGGCATGTTCCATAGCCCCCAGGCCTCCCGGAGTTCCTGTATAACCAACCCTTTCGAATGGATAAGGACCGAAATGGTTTTCGTATGCCTGCAGTATATTTTTCATATTTATAAAAGTTCCTGCATTTTTGGCGGTATCAGCTGCCCGGCAGTAATACGTAATCGGAACCTGGGCTTGCAGGCCCGTGTATGTATCGTTTATCAATTCGTATTTGCCTGTGGTAACTGAAATTAGATAGGTCGGAAGCGTAAATTCTGTCTTCCAATGCCAGGTGGAGGTGTTATTTCCAAGATCAGTAACCGATATCAGGGTACCTCCGCTTATGGCTTTATTATCGTTGGGAACTGTAACATAAACATCGTACAATGCACGGTCGCGGAAATCGTCGATACACGGAAACCAGGCTTTGCCCAGGTTATGGGGAATCGCGCCAAAACCTACTCCCAGGTTTAAAGCATACTCGCCCGAAAAGTGAAACCCGCCCCAACCTGTTGGATCAACAAAGGGTTGACCGTGATAATAAATGCTGGTTGTAACGCTGTCGCCGGTGTTTATTGGCGCAGGCAATATAATGCTGATCCGGTTCCCGACATGTGTGAAGGCAGTTGTCCTGATTGTTCCGATAAAAACCGAATCAACTGTAAGGCTGGCCAGCTCAAGTTTCAGGGTCGAAAGCGAATTAATTTTCGAAACCAGTTTCACTTCGGTGTAACCTTGAATGGTTTTATTCGTCAGATTGATATCTGTTAAATGAATACCGTAGTGAACCGCCCCGAGTGTATCACTGTAAATTGCTGTTGCTGAATTTTCTTTTTGCGAAAATTGAGCAAAAGTCGTATTTTGGTTGTTTAACAATAAAAAGATTGTTAAAAACACAAATAAATTTGTTTTTATCATATGTTTATATCATTGTTACAATAACTTTGTAAAATTAAACCAAATAATACATTCGCGCCATTTGTTTGCGATTTAAGCTGTTTTACATGAGAAAATATATTTTACTGATTTTATTCCTGCTGTCGATATCGTTTGCAAAAGCACAGGAAGTATGGACCCTCGAAAAATGCGTTGAATATGCGCTTACCAACAACATACAGGTTAAGCAGCAGCTCCTGATGGTGAAAAACGATCAGGCTTTGTTGCAACAGGATAAGCTCAGCCTTGTCCCTTCGTTAAACGGAGGTGCCAGCCACGGATACAACTGGGGTAAGACAGTCGACCGTTTTACCAACGAATTTGCGACCGACAGGGTACAAAGTAATAATTTTTATCTTTCATCAAATGTAACCCTTTTTCAGGGGTTTCAGAAAATTAACCAGATTAAACAACGTAAGGTTGATCTCGAAGCTACCCGCTTCGACACAGATAAGTTCATGGATGATCTGGCCCTGAATATTGCAACCGGGTACCTGCAGATTCTTTTTTACAGTGAACTGGCAAAAACCTCGGATAACCAGTTAAAAGCCACCCAATTGCAAGCCGACAGGTTAAAAAAACTTGTAGATGCAGGAGCGCTTGCCCAGGGCGACTATTATACCATTGAAGCGCAGCGGGCGTTGGAAAATTCGCAGCTGGTAGGTGCGCTTAACAACCTCGATATTGCTTATCTTACCCTGGCACAGATGCTCGATTTGCCTTCGCAGCAAGGTTTCGAAATCGAATTCCCCGATCTCGACCTGGGTTTACAGCCTACGCTGGCAATATCGCCTGACGCTATTTACGCATTTGCGCTCGAAACACAGCCATCAATCAAAAGTGCCGAGTCGAGGGTGAAAAGCTCCGAAATAGGGCTTACCATGGCACAGGGTGGTCAGTCGCCATCACTTTCGTTGCAGGGTTCATTAGGTACAGGTTTTTCGGGTGCCAACAAATTACTCGATACCGTAAGTTTCAATTACGATGTAAAACCTTTTGCCGACCAGGTTAAGGACAATTTTAACCGCTCCATCTCACTTAACCTGAATGTTCCAATTTTCAACGGTTGGGCAACACGCACCAATATAAGCCGGGCACGTATTAATGTCGAAAATCAGAATTACAACCTTGAGCTGAGTAAACTGCAATTACGCAAAACCATTCAGCAGGCTTATGCCGATGCCAAAGCAGCGCTTAATAGTTACCAGGCGTCCAATACAGGAGTTGATGCAGCGCGGGAGTCGTATCGCTATGCCGAGCAGAAATTCATAGTTGGATCTATGAACTCTGTTGATTATAACAATTCGAAAAAAGACCTCGAAAAAGCCGAATCCGATCAGCTGAGGGCTAAATACGAATTCATATTCAAAAGCACGGTACTCGATTTTTATATGGGTAAGCCCATTACCCTCAAGCGAAAATAGCGATTGAGGTTTTAGCATTTCAACAAACAAACAACAAATTATCATTTAAACCATATCAGCAATGTTTACCAAGAAAAAAATCATCTGGATACTCATAATTTTTGTCGCGATAGCTTTAATATTTGGTGTGGTAGCCAAGAAAAAGGGATGGATAGGGAAACCCGATGAAACTAAGGTTTCAACCGAAAAGGTAACTCTTCGTACCATTGTGGAAGTGGTTTCGGCCAACGGCAAAATTGCGCCCGAATTTGAAGTTAAGCTTTCGCCTGATGTTTCGGGCGAAATTATTGAGCTTAATGTAAAAGAAGGCGACCTGATTAAACCCGGACAGTTGCTTGCCAAAATAAACCCCGAAATATACCGCTCCAATTACGATAGAACCATTGCAGCCCTAAACACCTCGCAGGCTAACCTTGCCAACTCAAAAGCACGCCTGGCACAGGTTAATTCGCAGTTTATCAATGCCAAAAGCTCGTACGACCGCAACGAGAAACTGCATGAACAGAAAGCCATTTCCGATTCCGAATTTGAATCCTCAAGGGCTAATTTCGAAGTTGCCAAAGCCGAAGTAATTGCTGCCGAAGAAAGTGTAAAAGCTGCTGCTTTTAACGTAAAAAGTGCCGAAGCAGGCGTTAAGGAATCGAAGGAAAACCTGTCGAAAACATCCATTTATGCACCCGTAGGCGGAACCATATCAAAACTGAATATCGAAAAAGGCGAACGTGTGGCAGGAGCTTCACAGTTCGGTTCGGGTACCGAAATATTGCGTATCGCCAACCTGCAAACCATGGAAGTAAACGTTGATGTGAACGAAAACGATATCGTTCGTGTTACACTCAACGATACAGCCTTAGTGGAAGTAGATGCTTATCAGAACAGGAAATTCAAAGGCATTGTTACCGAAATAAGTACTTCGGCCAATACGGTAGGAGTAAGTGCCGACCAGGTTACCAATTTCGAGGTGAAAATCCGCATTCTGCCCGATTCGTACAAGGACCTTATTGCCAGCGATAAACCCAACGATTCGCCTTTCAGGCCCGGTATGTCGGCAACCGTTGATATACGCACCGAAAGTAAAATGAATGTATTAACACTTCCAATCCAGGCTGTAACCACACGTGAAGATACCGCCCAGGCTAAAGCAAAGGCAGCAGAAAAAGATGCAGAAGCTGATAAGCCTGAAGATAGTGGTGTGACAAAAAAGAAAATAGAAATTGCCACAGAATACGTATTCCTTTATGATAATGGTGTCGCAAAAATGGTGAAAGTAAAAACCGGAATACAGGATAATACATACATACATATTACCGAAGGCCTTACCGAAGGACAGGAAGTTATAACTGCTCCTTACCGTGCTGTTTCCAAAAAACTTAAGGATGGCGATAAGGTTAATAAGGTTGATATCAAAGATTTGTATACTGATGAGAAATAACAATATCAGTACAATTAAAAAGAAAGGTCCGGAAACGGGCCTTTTTTTATCGTAAGAACGTAAATTTGCAGCCAGTACTAAAGTCGCAAAGGATACAGACATTATTGAAGTGCGATCTGGCTCGTGCTATATTATTCTGTTGTTCCTCATTTTAAATAGACACCAAAAATGGATAAATTAAATAAACTGATTTTAGTTTTCTTTTTTTTGAATTCTTTTGGCAAAGCTTATTCACAGGACACTTTTTTGAGTAAAATTCAATTGATTGAAGACTATGAATTATTATATTCGGGCTTGACAAATTACCATCCATCACCATTTTTATATATTCCTGAAAAAGAACTAAAAACTTTTTATGAAACTCAAAAATCTAATTTTCCTGATAGTCTGACAGCATTAGAGTTTCACATACTAGCCCGTCAGTTTATTGCACAAATAAAATGCGGACATACTTTTGCCAAGCCATCTGATGCATGGTATGCTTCGCTAAAAGGAAAAAATGTGCTTTTGCCTTTTGAAATCAGAAACAACAATGGCAGACTCTATATTTTTAACACAATAGATGAAAAATTTGAATTTGATATTTATGATGAGTTATTGTCAATCAACAACATCGAAGCAAAAGTCATTTTGCAGGAAATGTCATCAATTCAAGAAAGGGATGGCTTCACTGAATCGTTAAGCAAGGCGCTAATTGAGAAAAGATTTAGAACGTACTTTTTATTCCTTTATGATGTTCAAGATGAATTTATAATAGAATTTAAAACGAGTTCAGGAGAAATAAAAAGTACCAAAGTAAATCTTACAAACAAAAAATTGAAAGAAGTTAAGAAAACTGAATTGCCCTCAAATTTCAAATTACTCATGGAGAATGGCTGGAGCAGCTTTAGATTCGATTCCGCCAACAATTTGGCTTACCTTAAAATCAACAGTTTTGGTGACCGAAAAGAATTTAAAAAGTATTATTTGTCTGTATTCAAACAGCTTAATCAATATCCAAATTCACAACTTATAATTGACTTAAGAGACAACACAGGTGGATATTTTGGAAACGGCAATAATCTTTTAACCTATTTAACGCCCAATAATTTTGAATTCAACTTTCAAAAGCCAAAGAGAAAAAACAATAAAATCAAATACATAAAATTAGATAAATGGAGTAAACTAACCAAAATGGCATTTTCAATAAAACCGACTAAACATAAAGTCAAGGGACAATCAATAACTACCTTTACCTATAAGCCAAGCAAGTATAATTTCGAAGGTAAGGTTTATGCTATTACCAATGGTTTAACATTTTCGCAAGCCACTTTGGTTGCGGCACATCTAAAAAAACATGGAACTGTATTCTTTGGAGAAGAAACAGGCGGAGCTGAAATGACTACCAACGCATTGCTCAGCTATGAACTTATTTTGCCAAACTCTGGTGTTAAGGTAACAATTCCACATTATCAGGTAATTTCAAATTCCACCACAGGGCAATTTGGATTTGGGTTAAAGCCTGATTATCCAATTTTACCTACATTGAACACTACTACCGATACAACACTCGAAAAAGTGATAATACAAATATTGAGCAAACAATAAAAACGAAAACTCATTATCGGTTTTGCGATAGTGTGGCTTTTTTACTCGGCGCAACACTTGTTCTTTTTATTAACTTTTGTACTAAATTTGAACCAAAGTACTTTATAATCCCCGCCACAGTAAAGCCACAATCACATTAACCTTCAATTATTTAAACAACTATTTTACAAAATATGGCAATTATTCTTGGAATAGAAACAGCAACAAGCATTTGTTCGGTAGCATTGGTGAAAGATGGAACTCTGCTTTCCATGCGCGAATCGGAAGGCGTAAGTGCACATTCAGCTGCGCTGACTGGCTTTATTGCTGATGTTTGCAGCGAAGCAGGCATTGCTTACGACCAATTGGATGCTGTTGCTGTTAGCATGGGCCCGGGATCCTATACCGGCCTTCGTATAGGAGTATCAACCGCCAAGGGTTTATGTTTTGCAACCGACAAACCTATGATTGCCATTGATACCTTAAAAGCACTTACCTGGCAGGCTGTTCGGCATAGTAAATTTGAGCAAAAACAATTGGATAATGTATTGCTTTGCCCCATGCTCGATGCCCGCCGTATGGAAGTGTTCACCGCCCTGTACGATGAAAACCTCCAGGTTATTACCCCCGTGAATGCCATGGTGGTTACCGGAGAAGCGTTCGATGCTTTTGCCGGTAAAGAAATCGTGTATTTTGGCGATGGAGCTGCTAAATGTTTGCCCTTGTTTGAAACGAAGCCCGGGTTTACTTATCTCGATGGCATTGCCTTATCGGCAGAGGCATTGTGTATGCTGGCTATCAGTGATTATGAAAACAACAATTTTGCCGATGTGGCCTATAGCGAGCCATTTTACCTTAAGGATTTTATTGCCGGGAAACCCAGGGTAAAAGGATTGTACGAATAAGAAACCAGCGGTTTTTGAAATTGTGTTAAGAACACTCTTGGGTTCCATGTGCCGGGTTCCATGTGCACGAGCCATCCTTGCTTACCATCAGGGCTATCAGTATTTGTGGCTGTTGGGATTTGTTGTCTTTCGAAAAACCGTTCTTGCGCAACCCGTCTTCTTCAAAAGTTTCAAAATAAAGTGTTGTTACATCGTAAAACAGAATGTCGAAATTGAACGAGTAATGAAGTCCCGCAAACCAGGCAACCTTTTGCTCGACTATTTTCTTCAGGTCGACGCAGTCCGGGGCAATCTTGTAGTATGTTTTGCGGCTATGGCTGATGCCGAAAAACTGTTCCAGCAGCTCAAGGGAACGGAGTTTGGATGCGGGTTCAAATATTCTTATCGCTACCAAATCATTTAGCAAAGCAGGTAAGTCATCCAACTTAATCAAATCCAGTATTGCACGCACCTGGGTGTGAAAGAAACGGTATTTAATGCCAATAAAGGTGCTGTGGTTGAGGTGCAAGAATTTGTTGGGGTTCTCATCGGGGAAGATGGAGAGTTGGCTGGTGTAATCCTTTACATGTGCCTGTTTGTCAAATATAAATTCCTGATGCATTCATATTTTTCTCCTGCTTTTTAACTGCCGTCTGGCACGCGGCACCCTGCACCTGGCACCCGGCACTAATAATTCATTTCCCCTCTTCTCCACACTTCTAACGTCAATTCTTATTTCATTCATCTATTTCTCCTGCTTTTTTATTGCCGTCTGACCCGGCGGCACCCTGCACCCTGCACCCGGCACTAATAATTCATTTCACCTCTTTTCCACACTTCTAACGTCAATTCTTATTTCATTCATCTATTTCTCCTGCTTTTTAACTGCCGTCTGGCTATGCGGCACCCGGCACCTGGCACCCGGCACTAATAATTCATTTCACCTCTTTTCCACACTTCTAACGTCAATTCTTATTTCATTCATCTATTTCTCCTGCTTTTTAACTGCCGTCTGGCTATGCGGCACCCTGCACCTGGCACCCGGCACTAATAATTCATTTCACCTCTTTTCCACACTTCATATCTCATTTTAACAGATATTGTGAAACTCACTTTTAAGGTTATATGATCAAGTAAATGCACTTATATACAGCGTATTGCGAATGATTAAGCAGGATCAGAAATAAAATTTTTAATCAACATTTTTCGCGGCTTTTTGTGTGATGTATTGAATTATATTTATATTTGTTACTGTTTCATTTGTTGGAACAGTACGTCTCATTTTCATAACTTTCTCACATGGAATATAAAATTCTTAAACCCGAGCGACGCGGCAGCCTGCTGCTGGTAACCATTAACCGGCCCGAGAGCATGAACGCGCTTAATACCGCTTTTTTCGATGAAATGGACCACCTTATTGCCAACGATGCGGCCGAGGCCGGTTTAACAGCTGTGGTTATAACCGGTGCAGGAAAAGCTTTTGTTGCCGGCGCCGATATTGCCGAAATGGTTAATAAAACCTCAGCCGAAGGTGAGGCATTTTCGTTACGCGGGCAAAAAACCTTCAGGGGATTTGCAAGCATTGAAGTTCCGGTAATAGCTGCTATTAATGGCTTTGCACTTGGCGGTGGCCTCGAGTTGGCCCTGGCTTGCGATTTCAGGATTGCTTCGAGCAATGCCAAATTCGGTCAACCCGAAGTAAACCTGGGTCTTATTCCCGGTTATGCCGGTACACAACGCTTACCAAGGCAGGTAGGCATGGGCGATGCCCTTTTTATGCTTATGACCGGCGAAATGCTCACGGCTGCCGATGCCCTTCGGATAGGATTGGTACAAAAAGTTACCGAACCCGAAAATCTTATGGAGGAGGTACTCCGTATCGCTGATGTAATAGCTGCCAAAGGCCCTGATGCCGTTAAACTGGTGAAATTTGTCACCCGACAGGGTTACCAGGTTTCGCTGCTGCAGGGCAGCCAGCTCGAAGCTCAGTCGTTCGGACAGCTTTTTGGCAAACAAGGCACCGAAGGCATGAAAGCCTTCCTCGAAAAACGAAAACCACAATGGTAGATACGCGGCGTAAATTAAATGTTCCTGTAATCAACTAATCTCCCCTCTCCCCTCTCGCCCCTTCGCCCTTCGCCCCTCGCCCCTAACCCCCAACCCCTAAACCCTAAAACCTATACCACTAATGGAATATATTCAACGAATTCAAAATGTATCAGTGCTCGGAGCTGCCGGAAAAATGGGCAGCGGGATACTGTTGCTTACCGCCATCGAAATGGCCGATCAGATGCTTAAACCCGAAAACAAGGGAAAAACATTTGTTCTCAATGCCATCGATACTTCCGATGAAGGTCTCAGCGGACTTGTAAAATATGTGCGCACCCAGGTAGTGAAAGCTGCCGAAAAAAAGGCTGTGGCCCTCCGGCAGGTATATGCCGGTAAAGCCGGATTGATCGAAAACAGCGATATTATTGAGGCGTATGTGGAGGATGTAATGAGTGTTGTACGAACAACCACCCGAATTGAAGCTGCCTACGACTCAGCCCTTGTTTTCGAAGCCGTAAGCGAAAACCAGGCACTCAAGGAAAAGCTGTTCCGTATGATCAACGAGAACAACAGCACAAAACCCTGGTTTTTTACCAACACATCATCGGTGCCTATTGGCGGACTGAATAAGAATGCAGAACTGGAAGGCCGTATTCTCGGTTTTCACTTCTATAATCCGCCGGCTATTCAAAAACTGGTTGAGCTGATCACTATAGCCGAAAACCCGGCCGATATGATTGAATTTGCCAATAAGTATGCTTCCAACCTCCGCAAAACAGTCGTACCTTCCAACGATATTGCCGGCTTTATAGGCAACGGGCACTTTATGCGCGACGCCTTATTCGGAATCAGCGAGGCTGAGCGTATTTCGCCTGAAATGCCTTTGCACGAAGCTTTTTATTGCATCGATCGTGTTACACGCGATTACCTTGCACGACCCATGGGTATTTTTCAGCTGATCGATTATGTCGGGACTCGATGTGGTTCAGTTTATTCTGCGCGTTATGCAGCCTCATATGACCGGCGAAAAACTTCACAGCAGCCTGCTCGACGAACTGGTGCTGAGCGGAGTAAAAGGCGGACAGTTCAGTGACGGAAGCCAGAAAGACGGTTTTTTCAAATATGAAAAAGGCAAACCTGTTGCCGTTATTGATAAGCCATCGGGTAAATATATCGATATATCCACTTTCCGTGAAAAGGCCGATCAATGGCTTGGAGCTGTTCCCAGCGAAATATTGCCATGGAAAGCTTTAGTTAAGGTGGGCGATAAGGATACTGTACTGAAACCCGCTTTTAAAGCCCTGCAGTCGTCGAATGACAAGGGAGCAGTGCTTGCGGTGTCGTACGCCCTAAACTCGCGTAAAAACGCACGAAAACTGGTGAGCGACGGCGTTGCCCATAGCGAGAAAGACGTAAATACTGTCTTACTCACAGGCTTCTTCCATGCATATGGTCCAATCAACGAATATTTGTAACCGGATAATAATACTTTTAACATGCAAAAACTTTCTCGTAAAATATATATGGCCGCCGGATACAATACCATTTCCCTTGGTACCGGCCGCAAGGAATTCAACCCACGCGTCGAACGTCCCGGTCTTGAACATTATATAAAAGAAGCCGGACAGGGCGTTCTCTCTCAGATCGGCGGTGCTCAGAATGTCGACGAAAGTGTGGTCGGCAATTTTATGTCGGCACGGTTTAATAAACAGGCACACCTGGGAGCTTTTCTTCCTATGGTTGATAAAGGACTGAAATTTAAACCTTCCATAAGTGTTGAGGGTGCCTGTGCTTCCGGTGGACTTGCGCTTATCACCGGAATGAAATCAGTACTTGCCGGAACAGCCGAATCGGTGCTTTGTATCGGTCTGGAGGTTCAGAATACGTTAAAAGCCATTTATGGCGCCGATGTTCTTGCCGGTGCAGGCTGGTTCAACAAGCGGAAAGCCGGGCATGCATATTTTTTCCCGGGGCAGTTCAGCGACAGGGCAGGAGCCTATTATAAAGAATTTGGCCGCGACGAAGCCCGTAAAGGCTTTGCCCGCTGGTTTCGCAATGCCATCGAAAATGCACGATTATGTCCCACAGCCCAGGAACACCATAATTCGGTTGCCGATCTCGAAGCACTTGCATTAACTGAACCAACACCGAGGTCGTTTACAGAGCACCTGAATGTATTCGATTGCTCAAAAGTGAGCGACGGAGCATCAGGTATTGCTGTATTTGAGCGAAGAAGGTCTGAAACGTGCCGGTATTTCACATGCCGATGCAGTTGAAATAGTAGGGTGGGGGCATGCTGTCGACGATATTACGGAAGATCCGCCACAGGCAACCGTTCTTACCACTATGCGCGAAGCAATCAGACAGGCACTTGCATCAGCTGGAATTAACTATTGAACAACTGGCAACGGTTGAACTGCACGACTGCTTTACTGTTGCCGGAATTCTTGCTGTCGAAGCTATTGGATTTGCCGCTCACGGCAAAGGCGCCGCTTTTGTTGCTGCCGGAAATACTGCCCGCGACGGAAAAATTCCAATGAATACCACCGGCGGTCTGATTGGTTGGGGACATCCCACAGGCGGAACCGGTGTTCATATGGCTGTTACCATCTGGGAGCAACTCACAGGCAAAGCCGGCTTAAACCAGATCGTGATCGATCCTGCACGCCCATATGGTATGACTATAAATATGGGTGGCGATGATAAAACGGTGGTGGTAATTGTGTATAAAAAAACTCAGTAAATTCACCTGATATAACGCAAAAAGCCTCCCGAAAGGAGGCTTTTTGCTGAGGTTTCGAGCGGATTCGAACCGCTGTAGACGGTTTTGCAGACCGCTGCCTAACCACTCGGCCACGAAACCTTGTTTAAGCGGTGCAAAGGTAAGTAATTAACATATTATCAACAAATACTTTTTCAGGCCTGTGCCGAAAACGATTTCAGGCAGTCGGGACAAAGACATCCGTGCCATGTATCCTGTATCATTTCCATGGTTCCGGCAGGCACATCGTATTCGAAACACCAGCATTTTGCCGATGTGCTGCACACAAATGTATTCCCACATTTCGGGCATTTCTTCTGTTCAAAAAGTCGTTCCTTATTATTCATTCGTTATGGTTCGGTTAAATATCTGAAGGGAAAGCAAGTTAAAATAAAGGAAAAATCTTTTTAAACATCCGACATCCAACATCCAACATCCGACATCCGACATCCCCACCTGCAGCAGTCAGGCGACATTATTTTTCCAACGTAACACTCACCTGCTTTATTTTCCCTCCATGTGCCAGGGCCGGATTCAACTTGGCAACCTTAATCTTTACATGAGTTATTGTATCAAAATCCCTGTAAATGGCATCAATAATGCGGCTGGCGACATGTTCGAGTAAATGCGAGTGCTGCTCAACCTCCTGCCTGATAACTGCGTACACAGCCTGGTAATTCACTGTATGCTTAAGTTCATCGCTGGCTTCGGCTTCGCTGGTATCGGCAGTAAGCCATGCATCAACAGTAAAGCGTGTACCAATAAGGCGTTCTTCTTTAAAACACCCGTGATAGGCGAAAAAATCCATCCCTTCCAGTTCGATAAGGCCCATAGCAGCAGATTAGTTAATAGAAAATTGTTAATGGCGAAAAGAACGGATTCCCCAAATCCCATCCCGATAGATCGGGACCCAAATCCTAAACCCTTTCTAAAACAATTGACTGCAAAAGTAATTCCATTCGGCTAATATCAATACCCCAATACAACTATTTTCTATTTTCCATTAACTATTAACCTCCTTCCAAATCCAATAAACTTTACCTTTGCAAATTATTTCAAATTAATTGGCTTAAATGCTTGATCATCATGACAGACGAAAACATAACTCTCCCGGCTGAAGAAAAAGCCCCGCTTAATTTTATTCACCAGATTATTGAAGAAGAACTTTCGAAAGGCAAAAACGAAGGCAGGGTTCATACGCGTTTCCCTCCGGAACCCAACGGTTACCTGCATATTGGCCACGCCAAAAGCATCTGCCTGAATTTTGGTACTGCAAGCAAATATAATGGTTTAACCAATTTACGTTTCGACGATACCAACCCGGTAAAGGAAGATACAGAGTACGTTGACAGTATTATGGAGGATGTGCGCTGGCTTGGTTTCGATTGGGACGACCGGCTTTATTATGCTTCTGATTATTTCGATCAGTTGTACGACTGGGCCGTGAAAATGATAAACGAAGGAAAAGCATATGTTGACGATCTGACTGCCGAGCAGATCAGCGAATACCGCGGTACCATTACCCGCCCCGGCAAGGAAAGTCCTTACCGGAACCGCACTCCCGACGAAAACCTCGATTTATTCACCCGTATGAAAAACGGTGAGTTTGCCGACGGTTCCAGGGTTTTACGTGCCAAAGTGGATATGGCACATCCAAATATGCTGATGCGCGATCCTATTATGTACCGCATACTTCATACCGACCATCACCGTACCGGCGACAAATGGTGTATATACCCTATGTACGACTATGCACACGGACAGAGCGATTATCTCGAAGGAATCACGCATAGCATCTGTACGCTCGAATTCGAAGTGCACAGGCCACTTTACGAATGGTACCTCAAGCAGGTAGCCGATGGCGAATATCGTCCGCGACAGATCGAATTTGCCCGCTTAAATCTCACATATACCGTGATGAGCAAGCGTAAACTGCTGCAGCTGGTGAACGAAAACATTGTTAATGGCTGGGACGATCCGCGTATGCCTACGATCTGCGGCCTAAGGCGAAGAGGATATACTCCCGAATCGCTGAGGAATTTTGCTGATATTATCGGTATCGCCAAACGCGACCAGACGATTGATGTGGCTTTGCTCGAATTTTGTATACGCGAGGACCTTAACAAGCATTCAAACCGCGTAATGACGGTACTGAACCCCGTTAAACTTATTATCGACAATTACCCGGAAGGAAAGGTTGAAGAACTTGAAGCCATCAGCAATCCCGGCAATCCCGAAGCCGGATCGCGTATGGTTCCGTTTTCGCGCGAAATGTATATTGAGCGCGAAGATTTCCAGGAGAACCCTAGCGGGAAATTCTTCAGGTTGAAACCGGGTGGTGAAGTGCGGCTTAAATATGCCTATATTATTAAATGTGAGAGTATTGTGAAAGATAGTGATGGTAATATAACCGAGATTCACTGTACTTACCAGGACGATACCCGCTCAGGTATGGCTAACAGCAACAAAAAAGTCAAAGGTACGCTGCATTGGGTTTCGGTAGCGCATGCTGTGCCTGTTGAAGTTCGCTTGTACGACAGGCTGTTTTCCAGTGAAACACCCGAGAATGTGGAAGAAGGACACGATTTCAAGGAAAATATAAATCCTGATTCGCTGAAAGTGATCACAGCCTTTGCCGAAAATTCAGTTAAAACTGCAAAATCCGGCGACAGGTTTCAATTCGAACGCCTGGGTTATTTTTGTGTTGATCCCGATACAAGTCCTTCAAAAATAGTGTTTAACCGCACCGTTGCATTGAAAGATACCTGGACAAAGTCGTCGCAGACCTAAAATTTCTTTTCGTATCTGGTGCAGAATTTAAGAATTTGTATAATTTTGCACTCCTCAAATGAAATATTGTCTGATGGTGTAACTGGCAACACGTCTGATTCTGGATCAGAAGAGTCCAGGTTCGAGCCCTGGTCGGACAACAAAAAGATCCTGCGCAAGCGGGATTTTTTATGTCCGGCCAGGGCGAGAAGTCTATCCCGCCTTTTGGCGGGAAGCCCTGGTCGGACAACAAAAAGATCCTGCGCAAGCGGGATTTTTCATGTCCGGCCAGGGCGAGAAGTCTATCCCGCCTTTCGGCGGGAAGCCCTGGTCGGACAACAAATAATAGCCTTGTGAAAGCAGATTTTATTAAAACACAGTTCTTTAAGCTAAGTTTTACATATCAAAAAGATAGACCAGCATTCATTCCTATCCCGGTAGTATTAATTGTGGATCCCGGAATTACTCCGAATAACGGATAATTCAATTTAAATTTTTGAAATTCATATCCAATACCTAAGTGGATATTTGCATTCTCCGAGATTTTAAACAAAAAACCTGCTGACGGGTTAGCAAAGAAATAAAAGCCATCGCTTTTGTAGTTGCTGGTAACATCTAGCGAGTATCCTATGTCTAACGCAAAATATAGAGGCAGGAATGAAGTAATTGGCTGTAACCTCAAATCCGCAAAAAACGGAATAAGCACATCGTCAATATCCAACGCATACTTTAAGCCGGAGCCCAAACCCAATGAAATCTCAGGCTTTATTTTATATAAAATAACCCCGAGGAATTTCAGATAATCAATCTCATACTTGCCCACCCCAAATGAATACCCGATTTCTCCGAGAAACTGCAGCTTTGAAGCAGAATTTGGATTGAGATTGTAATCTCTGTATTCAGATCGAATTGGGTGTAACGTGTATTTGTCGGATTCAGAATTAATAGGATAAATTTCACTGTCATGCATTCTATGACCGGGCACGTATTTTAGCGGCACAATTTCACTATGAGGTGTAAACTTTTCAGCGAAAGTATTTATGTGAAGATAACATACCTGAGCAACCAGGTAATTCTGAAAAAGGATGAGAGTAAAAATGGCTACTATTTTGTTCATTTTTATATTTTTTGAATGAGTTTGTTTGTCATATTTTTTTACTTACAGGCAAAGAAACTTATAGTTGTTATTCCAGGCCTGAAAATGAAATTAGCGTAAAATCCATAGTTGAAATTAAAAACCGTATTTCATCCTTTTTGAAGCAGCAATTTACGATAAAAGGTATTCGGATGGCATACATATAATTTTTTTATAAAAGGGATAAGGAAATAACTGTTTTTGCAATGAATCATGCTAAATAAGTGGAAGTGAGAACGAAAAAAATTGAAGCCCGAAATAGAAAAAAATATTTTTTATTTGCGATTACGCAATGGCGCGTAATGGTCAGAAAAATAGGAAAATAGATAATTCAAAATAACTGTAACTGAACCCTGCCATCATTTTTATCCTCCTGACATTTTGAAATTTTTGATGAAGCGTACTGATAGCTTCATTTTTTATACGCTAAAGCGGTAAAAACTGGGATGTACGTCAAACGGATGCATGTCGGCAAATAATATATGATTCGGAAACGCATAAGTAATTTAGTGAATCAGTAAATTCAATTTCTGATAGGGGGCATGACGTTTTTCATTGATTCTCAATTTTGACATATTTCAAACTGAAAAAAATATTTTTATTTTTTTCATCAAACGGCATTTCATATTGATTTTTTTTATATTTGTGATGCAGTTTAAATTTTGAGCACATAAACTATATTTTTATTTGAAACCTAAACTATTCATTTTATCCTCTTGTTTAATCCTGGTTATTGGAATTATAACCGTTGCGATTTACGTGTTCAGCTTTAGTGATCAAAAAAGTCAGGTTAAGGTCGATTATACGTTTTTACAAAATGGCGATCTTGTGTTACGCAAAGGTCGGTCAGTCGAAAGCATGGCTGTAAGCCTTTCGGATAAAAACAGCGATTTTTCGCATATCGGCATAGTGGTTGTCGAAAACAGTGTTCCCTATATCATACATGTTGTACCTGATCAGCCCGATGTTGTGCGTAAAGAACTTCCCGAAGTTTTCCTTGATCCTGGCAAGGCCAGCCGGTACAAAGTACTCCGATCCGATTTTAACTCCGATCTATTAAACACTGTTGCTGAAACAGCCAATGATTTTTACAACAGGCATCTTGCGTTCGACAACAGCTATGACTTTTCGACTGATAGTTCACTGTATTGCACCGAACTGGTTCTAAAAGCATTTGAAAAGTGTAAAATTGTATTCCCGGATATTGTGCCACAAAAAATCAGGTTGATCGTTGGAACTTATTTTATTATTATGCCGGGTTCCTTTCTTGTAAATTCTCATTTCACTCATATAAAAAGCGGGTGAACATTAATAACCAAATAATTAATTGACTATGAAAAAATTATCTATTCTACTCAGCACAGTAGCAATTGTGTTAGCCCTCAGTATTCAATCGTGCGGAGGCGGGGCTGCCGGAAATTCACCTGGCGCAACTGTGAAAAAATCGTACAGCCTGCTGGCTGATAAAAAGTATGAACAACTTGTCGCCATGTATGTAAGAGACGATGGAACTGCACTCAGCGAGGAAGAGCAAGGGAAAATGCTCGGATTGCTTTCTATGGCCGTTTCTCAGATGGAGAAAAAGGAAGGAGTGAAAGGAGTAGAAATTTTAGAAGAAATCATTTCGGAGGATGGTACGGTTGCCGAAGTAAAATATAAAACTACTTATGGCAATGGCGAAACTGATACTGATCAAAGCAGCAAATTGATAAAAGTTGATGGCAACTGGTTTTTTATACTGGGAAATTAATTGCTTCCCGCATATAATTCAAAAAGGTTGCCTTCTGGGGCAACCTTTTTTAGTAATACGGCCTAATGTATAGATAATGATGCTTTTAACAATTGTCTTTTATTAAAGTTTAGGAATTAATCAGGTTAATTGCCTTCCAAATGCGGGGTATTATATATTCTTTACCTATCACCTCTGCCATATCCATCATTCCCGGTCCGGCATTGGTCCCAACAACAGCCAGGCGGAAGGGGTTCATCAGCTGACCCATACCAATACCCTTTTCCTGTACGAATGCTTTTGTCGAAAGCTCAATATTTTCTTTCGTAAAAGGCTCAGTTGCTTCGAGTACCGTAATAAAAGCGCTGAGCAGGGCAGGCGTTTCTGCTTTCCAGATTTTGGCTATTACTTTTTCATCATACGATTCGGGATCGAGAAAAAAGAAATGCGATTGTGTCCACAGATCGGGAATCAACACGGCGCGGTCGTGAATTAAGGCGCATACCTGTTCAACATAGTCCGTGCATACTTCAATATTCTTCGCCTCCAATACAGGAATTAACATCTGCGCCAACTCAGCAGGACTCTTTTTCGAAAGGTACTGGTGATTATACCAATGTGCTTTTTCCACATCGAATTTAGCGCCCGATTTACTTACCCTCTCAATACTGAAATGTTCGATCAGCTCGTCGGGTGTAAATAGTTCCTGCTCTGTACCCGGGTTCCAGCCCAGGAATGCAAGCATGTTGATAAATGCTTCCGGCAAATACCCACTTTCGCGGTAGCCTGACGATACTTCGCCCGACTTTGGATCCGTCCACCGCAGTGGGAATACCGGGAAGCCCAGGCGGTCGCCGTCGCGTTTGCTCAGCTTGCCATTTCCATCGGGTTTCAGCAGAAGCGGTAAATGTGCAAATTCGGGCATTTCATTTTCCCAGCCCAGGTAACGATATAGCAGTACATGAAGCGGAGCCGAAGGCAGCCACTCTTCGCCTCGGATCACATGCGATATTTTCATCAGGTAATCATCAACCACATTTGCCAGGTGATACGTAGGCATTCCGTCCGATTTATACAGTACTTTATCGTCCAGCAAGGCTGAATCAACGGTAACTTCACCACGAATCAGATCGTTAACTACAATGGTTTCCTGCCCCGGTATTTTAACCCTGATCACATAATGCGTGCCCGAATCAAGCAGATCTTTAACTTCTTTTTGAGGTAAAGTCAGCGAGTTTTTTAAGCTCATGCGTGTTTGAGGTCCATACTGGAATGTTTCCTTACGCGACTCATAATCCTTACGTATGCTGTCAAGCTCTTCGGGTGTATCGAAGGCATAATAAGCCGTACCGTTTTGCAGCAGCTGTATGGCATACTGATGGTAAATTTCCTTGCGGTCGCTCTGCCGGTAGGGAGCATAAGGGCCGCCAATATGAACGCCTTCATCAAACTCAATTCCACTCCAGGTAAGTGACTCAACAATGTATTTCTCGGCACCGGGCACAAACCTTCCCTGGTCGGTATCTTCGATACGAAGGATGAATTTGCCGCCGTTTTTCCGGGCAAAAAGGTAATTGTATAATGCTGTACGCACCCCGCCAATATGCAGCGGGCCGGTTGGGCTTGGTGCAAAACGTACTCTTACTTCACGCATGATTCAGTGGTTTTAAAGGCGCAAAGATACAAAACCCCGGGCAGTACTGCTTGAAGCTCTGTAATATTAGCGTCTAGATTGACCAGGTATGGATTTTTTTTGGTGTATCTCTATTGCTTTCGGAAAGCGATAACCGAAAAACCAAAACGGCTTTACAATCGCTTTGCTTTAGTTCTTACCTTTGCAGGTTAATTTATTAACAACACGATTATTAAATCAAAGTGTTGACAGGAGTAAACTAATGGAAAGTAATTATGCATTATTAATCCGGAAAATCGATGAGTTTATCCGGAAATATTATAAGAACCAACTCATACGCGGGCTGCTGTACTCCATGGCGGCAATAGGTTCGTATTTTGTTCTTATGGTTTTGCTCGAGCATTTTTCGTGGTTCAATACGGGCACTCGAAGTGTGCTGTTCTACGCTTTCGTAGCAATTTCAGTGTATATACTGGGGCGGTTTATTGTTTTACCCTTGGCACGTTTAAGCCGTTTGGGTAAAGTTATAGCTCATGAGCAAGCTGCTGCCATAATTGGTAAACATTTCTCAGAGGTAAAGGATGTACTGCTCAACACCCTGCAACTTCACCAGCTCGAAAATAATTCGGACGAAAGCAACGATCTGATCAGGGCGAGTATCGATCAGAAAATAAAACAACTGCAACCTGTTCCTTTTGCCGATGCGGTTGATCTGAAGAGAAACCGGAAGTACCTGCCTTATGCCTTGCCGCCTGTAATTTTTTTACTGGCAGCTCTGCTGATTTCTCCATCATTCATTATTGCTCCTGCTCAGCGAATAATTAAGCATAACGAAGTTTTTGAAAGGCCGGCACCTTTCTCTGTTAAAATTGTTAACGATAAACTGGAGGCTGTTCAACAAGACGATTTTACAGTAAATGTTAAAATTGAGGGAGATGAAATTCCTGCCCAGCTGTTTATGCAGTCGAACCAGGCAACTTATCGGATGGAAAAAGTGAGTAATATTCTGTATCGCTATACCTTCCGCAACCTTCAGCAGAATACTCCGTTTGTCATAACTGCCGACAAATATAACTCGAAGCAATACACCATAAAAATCCTTCCAAAACCTACCATTCTCTCTTTCGATGTGCAAGTTGATTACCCGGCTTACCTTGGCAGGAAAAATGAAAACATTGCCAATACCGGCGACCTCACAGTTCCGGTGGGTACACGCTTAACCTGGAAATTTTATACCCGCGATACACGGAAGTTGCTTTTCAGGATAGGAGGGAAGCTGAACGAAGTTAAAGCGGATAAATCGAATACTTTTATTTATTCAAACCGCATGATGAGCGGTTCGGCTTACTCTGTGTTAATCGGCAACGAATATTTCCGTAACCGCGATTCATTGGCATACCTTGTTAACGTTATCCCTGATTTATACCCGGCTGTTACTGTTGAGGAGTTTAAAGATTCGGTGTACGATAACCGCCTCTATTTCCAGGGAACTGTTAAGGATGATTACGGGCTGAGTCGCCTGCTCTTTGCATGGACGGTTAAAAAAGCCGGATCCGAAGGCGCTGCTCCCGAAGTAAAAACAAGGGAAGTTACCCTCGATAAAAACCTCCTGCAGCAGCAGTTTTTCTATTTTCTCGATATGGCAACCTTATTCGTACAAGCGGGTGATGAGGTAGAATATTATTTTGAGATTTGGGATAATGATGGCGTAACAGGCAGTAAATCAACACGATCGACAAAAAGAATCTTCAAAATTCCCACCCTCGAGGAAATTGAAAAGATGACTGACAAAAAGAATGAGGACATCAAGGATAAGATGGAAGCGGTGATCAGGCAGTCGCAATTGCTCCAAAAGCAGGTGGAGGATATGCAGAAGAAAATGGTGGATAAAAAGGAAGTAGGATGGCAGGAAAAGCAGACTTTGAAACAGTTGATGGATAAGCAAAATTCGTTGCAGGAACAGGTGAAGGAGCTGCAAAAAGAAAACAAGGAGAAAAGTATGCAGGAAAATCAGTATAAGGATCTTCCTCCCGATATTATTGAAAAACAGCAACAACTCGAGGACCTGTTCAATAAGGTGATGACCGAGGACATGAAAAAGATGTACGAGGAGTTACAGAAGATGCTCGAAAACATCGATAAAGATAAGGTAGCTGAGATGCTGGATAAGATGAAGGACGACACCAAAAGCCTTGAAAAGGAACTGGACCGTAACCTTGAACTATTCAAACAGCTTGAGCTGGAACAGAAGCTTCAGGAAACAATTGATAAACTCGATAAATTATCAGAAGATCAAAAAAAGCTGAGCGACGAAACCAAGGATGCAGATAAAAGCGACCTTGAAAAGCAGAAAGAAAAACAAAGCGAGTTGAACAAACAGTTCGATCAGGTTAAAGACGATATTAAAGCTTTGGAGAAAAAGAACAGCGAACTGGAGGAACCCAATAAGCTTGAAAATACTGATGCCGATCAGGAAGATATTGAAAAGGATATGGACAACAGCAGCGACGAAATGAAAAGCGGGCAGCCACAAAAAGCGTCGCAGTCGCAAAAGAGTGCATCAGGTAAAATGAAGAAACTGAGTTCAAAACTCAGCGAAATGCAGCAGGAAATGGAGATGGAAAGTGATGCGGAAGATATGGAAGCCATGCGGCAAATTCTCGATAACCTGGTGAAAATTTCATTCAACCAGGAAGATATTATGAAGCAGCTTGGAGTGGTGAGTACTGCTAACCCAAAATTCCTGCAGATCATACAGCGGCAGAAAAACCTTAAGGATGATCTTAAGATGGTAGGGGATAGCTTATATGCTGTTAGCAAACGACAGGCGAGCATCGAACCATTTATATTAAGGGAGCTCGGAGCTGTTGAAAGTAATATGGACGAGGCTGTAAAGCAGTTGAACAACCGTTCGGTTGCACCGGCCTCGGTAAAGCAGCAATATGCCATGACTTCGGTAAATAACCTGGCGCTTATGCTCGCTGAATCACTCAAACAAATGCAGCAGAATATGCAGTCGAAAGGATCGGGCAAAGCCAGTGCTCAGTGTAAAAAACCGAACGGAAGCGGTGGTAAAATGAAATCGATGCGGCAGCTGCAGGAGCAAATGAACAGGCAGTTGAAAGAAATGAGAGATGGCATGCCTAACCAGGGCAAACCCGGGTCGCAGGGCCAACGGCAGATGAGCGAAAAATTCGCCCGTATGGCGGCTCAACAGGAAGCATTGCGAAAACAAATGCAGGAGTACGGACAGGAGCTGCAGAAAGAAGGAACCGGGGTTGAAAAAAGCTTCAAGGAAATGATGCAGCAAATGGAGCAAACGGAAACTGACCTGGTGAATAAGCGCATTAGTATGGAAACATTGAAGCGGCAACAGGATATTGTCACTCGTATGCTGGAGTCGGAGAAAGCTGAACAGCAACGCGAACTCGACGAGAAACGCGAATCGGACGAAGCAAAGGATATTTACTACAATAATCCGGCTAAGTTCTTCGAATACAACAAGATAAAGGAAAAAGAGACCGAGTTGTTCCGTACAGTACCTCCAAATCTGAAACCTTTTTATAAATCAAAGGTGAATGCCTACTTTTTGTCATTTGAATAATCCCACTGAACATGATTGGTTTTACCGCTGTTGAAATTAAGTATGAAATAAAAAATAAACTCAAAGTCCGCAACTGGGTTAAATCCATTGTGGAATCCGAGGGTCATACGGCAGGAGATATTACCTATATATTTTGCAATGATGCCTACCTGGGTAGTATGAACGAAAAATATCTTAAGCATAATACGCTTACTGATATTATCACTTTCGATTACTCTGAGGGAGGTAAACTTTCGGGGGATATATTCATCAGTATTGAAAGAGTGAAGGAAAATGCCGGAAATTTTAATACTACTTTTGATAATGAATTAGGTCGGGTTATGGCGCATGGAGTGTTGCATCTTTCGGGTTTTAAAGATAAAACAGCTAACGAGAAGAAACTTATGCGCAGCAAGGAAGATTTTTACCTTTCCACGTTCCCTAACCTATAGTACTTTGCTGTAAATACTGCGAATAGTAGTGTGCAGCGTTTTGTTCCACGTGAAACATTTGTGACTTGTTTAAAAAATATGATGTTATAGTAGTAGGTGCCGGTCATGCCGGAAGTGAGGCTGCCGCAGCTGCTGCTAACCTGGGTTCGTCGGTATTGCTTGTTACCATGCAAATGGGTGTCATTGCCCAAATGTCGTGTAACCCGGCAATGGGCGGAATAGCCAAGGGACAGATTGTACGCGAAATTGATGCTTTGGGTGGATACTCCGGTATCATAACGGATCACACGATGATACAGTTCCGTATGCTCAACCGTTCCAAAGGTCCTGCCATGTGGAGCCCAAGGGCTCAGAGCGACCGTATGCGTTTTTCCGAAAAGTGGCGACTTACCCTGGAGTCAATTCCGAATGTTGATTTCTGGCAGGATATGGTGGTGGGCTTATCAGTTCATGATGGTCACATAACCGGTGTTCATACAGCAATGGGTTACCATATCGAAGCGAAAGCTGTAATACTCACAAACGGAACTTTTTTAAACGGATTGATTCATATTGGAATGAAATCGTTTGGCGGGGGTAGGATAGGGGAGAGGGCGGCTACCGGGCTAACCGAAAACCTGGTACAATTAGGATTTGAATCCAGCCGAATGAAAACAGGAACCCCTGTCAGGATCGACGGAAGAACCATTGATTTTTCAAAGATGGAGGAGCAGTCAGGGGACGAAGATCCGGGTAAATTTTCATTCACTGATACGCCAAAGCTGAACAACCAGCGACCCTGTTTTATAACCTACACATCGCCCGAAGTTCATAAAGTGCTCGAAACTGGCTTTCACGAATCGCCTATGTTTACAGGGCGAATTGATGGTGTAGGGCCCAGGTATTGCCCATCGATTGAAGATAAGATAAACCGCTTCGCTGATAAAACCAGGCATCAGCTTTTCGTGGAGCCCGAAGGATGGGATACCGTGGAATATTACCTGAATGGTTTTTCATCGTCGCTGCCTGCTGAAGTTCAGGTGAAGGCTTTGAAACTGATTCCAGGACTCGAAAATGCAAAAGTGTTCAGGCCCGGATATGCCATCGAATACGATTATTTTCCCCCGGTTCAATTAACGTATACACTCGAAACCAAACTGGTTCAGAATCTCTATTTTGCAGGGCAAATTAACGGCACAACCGGTTACGAGGAAGCTGCTTCGCAAGGGCTAATGGCAGGGATAAATGCACATTTGAAAAATGCTGGCAAGGATCCTTTTATCCTAAAACGTTCGGATGCCTATATCGGGGTTTTAATCGACGATCTGATTACAAAAGGCGTTGATGAGCCCTATCGTATGTTTACCTCCAGGGCCGAATACCGCATACTGCTGCGACAGGATAATGCGGATATACGCCTCACACCTTCAGGAAATAATTTAGGACTCGCATCGGACGAAAGACTTAAGCGGGTTCATTATAAGGTGGAATGGATTGATAAGTTAAAAGAGTTTATGCGCACCAACAGCGTAAGTCCCGACCAGGTAAATGGTTTATTGGAAAGCTTGGGGACAGCTCCTTTAAGGCAGAAAGTTAAACTTGATTCCTTATTGTTACGTCCGCAAATAGCATTCAGCCACCTGATAAACCACCTTTCTTTTCTGCAGGAGTTCACGCAAACAATAGGTGAGGATGCTGTTGAAATTATCGAGGAAACAGAAATCCTGATCAAATATGATGGGTATATTACCAAGGAAAGAGAAATAGCTGATAAGCTTTCGAAATTTGATGATATGCCGCTTAAAGCCGATTTCGATTACCTGAGTCTTAGCTCACTTTCAACCGAAGCCAGGCAAAAGCTTTCGCGATTGCGGCCCGCCACCATAGGACAGGCTACGCGAATAAGCGGTATTTCTCCTTCCGATATTTCTGTATTGCTTGTTTTTCTAGGTCGCTAGCGTTTGTTTCACGTGGAACATGGGTTGTTGGATTTAGTGATTTACTGTCAGACTAATGAAAGTTTAAGTTTTTTTTACCCTGGATAAACGTTGCGCTGAAGAAGAATTCAGGAATACAAATAATGCAGATTTGACTTTCTGACGCTATCTGAAGAATCATACATATTGAATCAGGAATAAAATAACAGATCAGGAGTCTTAAAAAAACAATGCTGTTTGTTGGAATTTACTTGTCGAAAAACATCCTTATTGAATAAGAACATTGCATAGAAATTTTACTAACCAAATGGAATTATTGCAAAATTGCCCTGTTTGCGGATCCGGAAAATCGGAACCATTTATCTCCGGAAAGGATTATTTCCTCACCGGCGAAACCTTCGAAATTGTAAAATGCGCAGCATGCGGTTTCAGGTTTACCAATCCAAGGCCGCTGTCTGCTGAGCTTGGCAAATATTATCAATCCACCGATTATATTTCACATTCCGATGCACGCAAAGGAGCTTTTGCATTTATATACCAGCAGGTGCGTAAATATACTTTGAACCGTAAATATGCAATGATCCGCAGCTATCAGCCCGGCGGAAAACTGTTGGATATAGGATGTGCAACGGGGCAGTTTTTAAATTATATGTCGCAGCATGGGTATACAACCACCGGTATTGAACCCGATGAAAAAACGAGGCAAAAAGCGATTTCCGATTTTAACCTGGATGTATTTGCCGAAGCGCAATTGAATAGTTTCGATGAGTCGTCATTCGATGTGATTACTATGTGGCATGTGCTGGAGCATGTTTCGGATCTAAGCGGACGAATGGATCAACTGCAAAAATTATTGAAACCCCAGGGCGTGTTAATAATAGCTGTTCCGAATTGCGATGCTTACGATGCTAAAAAATACGGAAAATTCTGGGCAGGTTACGATTTGCCACGGCACCTTTACCATTTTACAAAAACGGATATAAATTTGCTGGGTGCGAAATACGGGTTTACAATTGTGAACACCTTGCCTATGAAATTTGATGCATTTTATGTAAGCCTGCTGAGTGAAAAATATAAACACGGAAAAATGCGCTGGCTGCCTGCTGTATGGAATGGTTTTTGGTCGAATGTTAAAGCCGGGCAAAAAAATGGCTATTCGAGCCATATTTATGTATTGAAACGGAAATAGGCTTGTTTTAAGCCTTATATTCGCTTCGGCAGGCTCTGTAATATTGCGCCCTGATTTTGCCGGGATCGTTGATTATAGCGCATTATTTCGCTATAGTGCCTCAAACCCTTGTTAATGCTGCATTTTGAGATATTGAAACTATGATAACGCAACAAAAACTTAAAAACCACCTGCTGTTAATGCTCTTTTTGAGCATAGTGTTTTTTTTGGCTGCGTTTGGCATCTCACAATCCGTAAAAGAATATTATTCGCTCAGCCGCGTAACGAAACGCCTGAATTTGGAAGTAGCTTCAGCGCTCACCGATCTCGATAGCGAAATAGCAAAAATTTCGGCCGTTAATTTATCGCAGCGAAATTCAATTCTCGAACTATTCGACGAAAATTATAAAGAAAGCTTTCTGGATAAAGGGATAGAAATACTGATTTATAATAACGACACTTTATCCTTTTGGTCATCGAATGTGTTCGCTGCACCCATCAGCAATAAACCTGATGAATTTAATTCAGATGTGGTTTCCAACGGGAGCGGGTATTACCTGGTGAGAAAAAAGCAGGTTCAAAACAGCCTGGTAATTGCACTGCAATTGATCCGCTATAATTATAAATACAGCAACGAGTATCTTCCTGCCGGTTTTTTTAAGCGTTTCAGCGCTCCCGAAAATGCATCAATTCATCTTGAAAAGGAGAAGCATTTTGTCAATAGCCCCGAAGGTAAGTTTTTGTTCAGCATATCGGCTGAACGGCCGTTCGAGCTTCAGCTTTGGCTGCAATACCTTATTTTCACCCTTTATGTGGCTAGTTTCCTGTGCCTTATATCGGCAACCTTTGTGGCGTACAAGTATTTTATGCGCGACTTTGGTCAAAAATGGCTTATTTTACTCGCTTTTATTGCCGATGTAGTTATTATTCGTGCCATACAGTTTTACTTCCGGTTTCCTTCGGACCTTTACCAGCTGCAATTATTTAACCCGGCGTATTTTGCTTCATCGGACCTGCTGCCAACCCTGGGCGACTTTTTAATAAATACATTACTGGGTCTGCAACTTACATTTTTTGCTTTCAGGCAGGCACAATCGGGGTCAATTACAGCGATGATATCCGGAAAATTCCGAAAGATAACGGCACTTCTGTTCCTGGTTTTCATTATCGCATTATTTTATTTTTTAGTCGATACCATTACCGGGCTCATCCTCAATTCGAGTATTTCGTTTCAGATTGAAAACATACTCAGTCTGCCGCATATCAGCCATATTGGGGTGCTTATTATGGCGTCGTTGCTGCTGATATTCTTATTCCTCTTTGAACTGTCGGGCCAGTATTATATCGATTTGCTGGGGAATGTGAAATGGATTGGTATTGCCTCGTTGACAGGTGTTCTGGCTTATGCGGGGTTTACCTGGATGACAGGGGATTTCGACCTGCTGAACAGTTTGTTTTTATTGGCTTTGCTGTCGACCTTATTTTTCCAGATTAAAGGTCGCTCGCTCAACAATCTGCGATTAAGCCGCATACTATCCATTGTAATTATTCTGGCCGGTCTGGCCACGCATATTGTAAATAAATCGGAAACCATCCGCGAACATGAGAAAAGGCGTTTACTAGCAAACCACCTGGCCGATGCACGCGATAACCTGGCCGAATATTATTTTAAAGAGGCATCAAAAAGCATTAAGCAGGATAAAATTCTCGAAAAAATTATTTCGGGAGCCAGCTCCGACGGATCAATGGCAGCTGTTTCGGCATACATCGAGGATAAATATTTTTCAGGTTACTGGAGCAAATACCTTATACAGGTTACTGTTTGCCAGGAAGGGAAGAAGCTGAATATCAAACCGGGGAATATAATTACAGGATGCGAAGAATATTTCGACGGGAAAATTGAACAGTTTATGCGGCCGGTTTCGGTACCGGGACTCTATTTTTTACGTCAATCAGTCGATGCCATGTATTACCTGGGTAAAATCGATCTCGATAACGGGCTCAATACGGAGTACAGCAACTCCAATATTTTTGTCGAAATCAGTTCAAACGATATATGGAAAGGCCTGGGTTATCCCGAATTGCTTATTGATAATAAAAATGTGAATGCCGATAATATGTTTGGCTATTCCTATGCTTTTTACCAAAAGGGAGAACTGGTTAAAAATGTCGGGAAATTTTCGTACGATATCGAAGACATTAATATTGCCGGTAAAAAACTGAGCAATGGCTTTTTCAATTCGCGCAAATACAGCCATATGGTGTATAAAGCGGATATGGACACTATGCTCATACTCAGCATTGAAGCGCCTCAGCTCTCCGATCTCATTTCTCCGTTTTCGTATATATTCCTTCTGCTGGTCACCATGTTGTTTTTAATTAACTGGGTGAAGGGATCCACACTTAACTGGAATATTGGTATTCATACATTCAGGCTGCGGCTGCAGGTGATCATGATTTCGGTTATCATTGTGTCATCCATTATCTTAGTAGGCGTTAGTTTGCTGTTTATCAATAAGTTAAATCAAAATAAGAATAACGAAATTCTCAACGAAAAGCTAAATTCGGTATTAGTCGATCTTGAAATCAGGTACGGCTCCTACTCCGTATTTGACCAGATTCCCCGCGAGGAACTCTCGGACCTGTTGCTTCACCTTTCGAACACATATTTTACTGATATAAATATATACAACCAAAGAGGAATTCTGCTGGCGTCGTCGCGCGATCAGATTTTCAGGGAAGGTATGATTTCGGAACAGATTAATCCTTCGGGAGCCAGGCAGTTGATTGTCGATAAAAAATCCTTTTTTATACAACGCGAAAATATAGGCACCTATTCATTTTTGTCGGCGTATACGCCCGTTCGCAACATCGATAATCAGCTTCTGGGGTATCTCAACTTACCCTATTTTGCACGGCAGGAGGAAATCAGGCGCGAAATATCAGGCCTTATATCGGCTTTTGCCAACATTTATATTATCATGATCATTATAACGGTTTTGCTGGCGCTGTTGTTATCACGCTACATTACCAGCCCGTTGCAGCATATAGGGAAGCAATTCAGTATGGTTAAAATCGGCGGGAAAAACGCAAAAATTGAATGGAAGCGCGAGGATGAAATAGGGCGGCTGGTGGATGAATACAACCGTATGATCGACGAAATGGAGAAGAGTGCCGATCTGCTTGCCCGAAGCGAACGCGAAAGTGCCTGGCGACAAATGGCACGACAGGTTGCACATGAAATAAAGAACCCTTTAACACCCATAAAACTGAGCATGCAGTTGCTGATGCGGGCGTGGAACGACCAGGTTCCTGATTGGGATGCCCGTTTAAAACGCTTTTCGCAGACGCTTATCATGCAAATAGATACGCTTTCGGCTATAGCCACCGAGTTTTCGGATTTCGCGCAAATGCCTGAGCCCCAGATTCAGAATTTTGATGTAATTCCTCTTATACAGCAATCGGCCACCTTATTCCGCGATCAATCGGATTGTGAAATATCATTCGAAACCCGCATGCAGGAGTGTATCATTAAAGCCGATCCCAACCAGATATTGCGGGTATTTAATAATTTGATCAAAAATGCGCTGCAGGCTATCCCGGGCGATAGGCAGGGGAACATCCGCATAAAGCTCGAAGTAGTTGAAAAGTATTGCGAAATCAGCTTTCAGGATAACGGAACCGGGATTCCCAACGACCGGCAGACACGAATTTTTTCACCCAATTTTACCACCAAAACCGCTGGTATGGGCCTAGGGTTAGCCATGGTTAAAAATATTATTGATCATACCTCAGGGCGAATCTGGTTCGAAACCGATCCGGGAGCAGGTACCACGTTTTTTGTTTCACTGCCGATGCAGGAAAAGGAAATTCCCCTTTAAGGAAAGTATGAATTTATATAAAATGAGTATCGGGATAGGGGAGGCAGAATTTAACTAGCAGAGCAACAAGCCCTAACACTTGCATAAAACAACTCCCTCCCTGTCAGGCTGAGCGGAGTCGAAGCCAGGGAGGGTACTTAAAAAAACAATCTTTGTTTATCTTTCCCGCTACTCATATAATATAAATATAACAGATTGCCAGATTTCATATCGATTTTGACATTGATAACTCGTAAAGTAGGCTGATCCTCCCCACATACTTAAAATCCAATTTTTATTCATCCTTTACAGGCAGCACATCAGTGATGAGTTTTAGCTGTGCCTTCCTAAAAATTACTAAAACTCAAACGGATCGGAATACGATACAAGCTTTATACCCACTTATTTGCTTACTTTTGCAGGTTTAAACCTATAAACTGTTTGAATCCAATTAAGCAACTGGCCGGGCAAACTGCAATTTATGGACTGAGTTCTATTGTTGCCCGTATCATTAATTTCTTTTTTGTACCGCTGTATACCCGTATGCTTACCACGGGTAATTATGGTCTTGCATCAGAGATACTGGCCTATATTGCGCTCTTACAGGTTGTACTCACATTTGGTTTGGAAACCGGTTTCTTCAGGTTTGCCAGCAAGGATAAAAGCAAAGCCGGTATTATATTCTCAACGGCAATTATATCACTTGGAACAACCTCGGTAAGTTTTCTGTTGCTTGTATTGCTGTTCTCAAATCAGTTAAGTTCGTTTGCCGGTCATCCGGTTTTGTATATAATGTATGCAGCGCTCATACTGGTAATCGATTGTTTTACAGCCATTTTATTCGCCGAACTCCGTTTCCTGAACAAAGCCTGGAAATTTGCTTTATTCCGGAGTATTAAAATACTGTCGGAGGTAAGCTTTAACCTCTTCCTGTTTTTGTACCTGCCGAAATATTTCATCTCGAACCCCGACTCCGTATTGCTCAGGTTTATTCCGCCCACACCCGATTACGGATATATTTTACTGGCCATATTGCTCAGTTGCATTGTTTCGTTGATTCTTTTTATTCCGAGGTTGGTAAAGGTAAATCTTAAGTTCTCGAAAGAGCAGTTTAAGGAGCTGATGATTTATTCGCTGCCACTTATGGTTGCAGGATTGCCGGGCGTAGCCAACGATTTTATCAGCAGGATTTTCTTCCGGTTTTTTGCTCCTGAAACATCGCCATGGATGGATCAGCTTGGTATTTTTAATGCCAATGTGAAGCTGGCTGTGTTTATGGTACTGTTTGTGCAGATGTTCAGGTATGCAGCCGAGCCATTTTTCTTTTCTTCGGCAGCACGCGAGGATATGAAAAAGGTTTATGCTGATGTGATGAAATATTTCGTGGCATTTTGCGTACTCATTTTTATGGGAATAGCCATGTTTCCCGAATTATTCGCACTGTTTTTAGGAAAGGAATTCAGAAGTGGCATTGAAGTGCTGCCCATTATGCTGGTTGCCAATATCTTATTGGGAATCGTGTTTAACCTTTCGATGTGGTACAAATTATCAGGTAAAACCAGGTATGCTTTAACAATTACCCTCCTTGGCCTGGGTATCAACCTGGTAATAAATATAATTTTTATGCCTGTGTATGGATATATGGCAGCAGCCTGGGGCTACCTTTTCAGTTACCTGGCAATGGTAATATTTAGTTATTACCTCAGTCGCAAATATTACCCTATACCTTACGACTGGAAGGTAATCTCCATGTATTTCTTAACAGGGATAGGCCTTTACCTCTTAAGCATATTTGCAGCACCACCGGCCCTGGGAGCACGGATTGCTCTCAATACGCTGTATATCATCGCGTTTATTGTGTTTGTTTTGAAAAACGAAAAAATCGATTTACGCAAAATGAAAACATTGCTAAAACGCACTTAATCAAGAGAATAAACAGAAAATAGTCTGATCTTATGAAAGTAAATATTGTTAACCGTTCACGATTTCCACTGCCTCAATACGCAACAATCCATTCAGCCGGCCTCGATCTGAGAGCTGATATTGAACTACCGCAGGTACTAAAACCACTTGAGCGTACGTTAGTTCCAACAGGCCTGTTTATTGAATTACCCGAAGGATTCGAAGCACAGGTTCGTCCGCGCAGCGGGCTTGCTGCAAAACACGGCATATCAATTGTTAACACCCCCGGCACTATCGACCCCGATTATCGAGGCGAAATAAAAGTGATTCTTGTAAACCTTTCGGATGTACCTTTTACGCTCGAACCCGGCGAACGCATTGCCCAAATGATAATTGCACGATTTGAACATATAAGCTGGAATGAGGTTGAAACACTGTCGGCCACCGAAAGGGGTGAAGGCGGTTTTGGGCATACCGGGGTTAAATAACCCTGGCTCGACAATCATGACGCATACATAATACCCGTAAGAGAGAGGGAAGCGTGACTCTTACGAAGAATGAAAACGTTCAATATAAAACGAATAATACCTGAGAATGAAAAAAATACTTGCCGTAATCCTATTGCTGGCCATTGCATGGCCCGGAACCGGATTTGCACAAAAACGCGAGAAAAAGAAAAAAAATAAAACGGAGTCAACAGCAGAAATAGCTGTAAACAGCACCGAAGTTTCCAATCTCTTTATCGACGCTACCAAAGCCCGTTTGATGGGCGATATAGTTAAGGCTATAGGGCTTTATGAAGCGTGCCTCAACAAAAATCCACAGCATTCAGCTTCGATGTATGAGCTGGCGCAACTGTATTTTAAAAACAATGATTTTCCGACGGCCGCAAGTTTAGCCGAGAAGGCTTCGGAAATAGAGCCCGGTAATAAATGGTACCGCTTATTGCTGGTCGAAATTTATGGGAAAGCCGGATTGAAAAAAGAACTTCTCGAAACCTGCGAGAAACTCGTCAAGCAATCGCCTGGCAGTGTCGATTTTTTATATGAACTGGCCAATGCCTACCTGATAAACAGCGATGGTAAAAACGCCATAAAAACCTACGATAATATTGAGGAATTACTGGGCGTAACCGAGGAGATATCGTTACAGAAACAGCGCATATATCTTATTCAGAAGAAAACGGACCAGGCAGCCGGTGAAATTGAAAAGCTGATGAAAGAATTTCCGGATCAGGAAATACGATACCTCTCGATGCTTGCCGAAATGTTCATGAAAGCCGGCGAAACCGACAAAGCCGAAAAATACTACCAGCAAATTTTGCAGAAAGACCCCGATGACCCATACATTCATATTACACTTTCGGATTATTACAGGCAAAAGGGAGATAAAAAGAAGTCGTTCGACGAATTAAAACTTGGTTTTGCTAATCCTGCGCTGGATATTGACTCAAAAGTAAGGGTATTGTTGTCCTTTTTTACAGTCGACGAAATTTATAATGCAAATAAAACCGATGTTTTTGAACTGGCTGAAATCCTGGTAAAAACACATCCCAACGATCCCAAATCGCATTCGATGTATGGCGATTTTTTACTCGACGAAAAAAGATATGCCGAAGCACGCGACGAATTCCGTACAGTAATTTCGATGGATAGCAGTAAATATGCCGTATGGGAAAGTCTGCTCAATGCCGAAATCCAACTTTTTGATTATACAGCCCTGCTCCACGAAAGCAGCCGTGCCATTGAATTGTTTCCCCTTTTGCCGGTCCCTCATTTGTTTAAAGGCCTGGCATTGCTCGAAACCGATCAGCATGATGAGGCTGTGAGCAGCCTCAATACCGGATTAAAGCTTGTTAGTGGTAATACCCTGCTTACGGTTCAGTTTTACACCTACCTGGGCGATGCCTATAACCGGGTAAAAAAATATAATTTATCGGACGAAAGCTACGACAAAGCCTTGGATTTAGATCCCGAAAACAGCTTTGTGCTTAACAACTACGCGTATTACCTTGCATTGCGTAACCATAATCTGGAGAAAGCGGAAACCATGTCGGCCAAATCGCTTAAATTAGATCCCACCAATGCTGCAAATATGGACACATACGGTTGGGTTTTGTATAAATCGGGAAAATATGCCGAAGCTGCCGAATGGGTCGAAAAGGCAATAGCTGCAACACCTTCGGCCGATCCTGATTTACTCGAACACCTGGGCGATATTTACTACAAACTGGGCGATAAGGTAAAGGCGAAGAATCACTGGCAGGAAGCATTAAAAATCGGAAAAGGCTCTGCTTTCCTCGAGCAGAAAGCCAGGGAAGGGAAATTGTATGAGTAGGTATTCCAGGTTTTTTTTAAGAGTTGCAGCTGCGGTACTTATAGTTGCAGGACTGTCGGCCTGTACCGGCAGCCGTAAAGCTGTGCGCGAACCCCTGCGCGAGCAGGGTGCCGATTACCTGATGAGTAACTTAAAAGAACACCAGTTCAAATTCCGGCAGTTTTCAGCAAAATTCAACGTAACCTATATAGTCGATCAAAAAGAATCCTCGGTTTCGGGCCTGGTGCGTATTGAACACGACAGCATAATATGGATCACCGTTACGCCTGCCCTCGGTCTCGAAGCCGTGCGTTTTATGCTTACCCCCGACTCGATCATGTACCTCAACCGCCTGAGTAAAACATACCTGGTTCAGGACTTTTCGTATATCAATAAACTGCTGAATAAAAGCATGGATTTTGATATGGCACAGGCTTTTTTGCTGGGTAACGACTTTTCGTTATACGATTCAAATTCGTTCAGGGCATCAGTGGATAACCAGCAATACAAACTCAGCACTGTTAACAGGCAGAAGCTGCGCAGGTATGTACGCCGTAGCGATGAAAATATAAGCATTCCCATACAAATGATATGGCTCGATCCCCTTAATTTCAAGATATCGAAAGTATTACTGAAAGAAACGGAACGCGACAGCCGCAAATTTCTGGCTACTTACGATGACTTTGAATCGGCCGATGGAAAACTTGTGCCTTCGAATCTCGATTTCAAGCTTGAAACGGATGAGAAAAAAATCAGGATCATGATACAATATTCGAGGATACAGATTGACCAGGAACAGACATATCCTTTCAAGGTACCTGATAATTATACAGAAATTAAGGATTTACATACAGAAAGCCAATGACAGGGAATACCCGAAACAGAAGCCGGTTTTATTTTATTGTGAGTTGCAGTGTGATAGTTTTTTTTATCACGGCTGCAGCTATTTCAATGTATGGTCAGAATGATAAAAATAAATTGCAGAGCCGTAAATCGAAACTCGAAAGAGAAATTATTGAGATGAACCGGGAACTGGAGCAGACCAAAAAAAATAAATCGGCTAACCTCAACCAGCTGATCCTTATCAACAATAAAATCAGCAAACGCGAGGAACTGATAAAGGAAGTTGACCTTGAAGTGAGCAGTATCGATAAACAGGTTAAAAGCCTGAGCGATACCATTTACGTGATTGCAATCAACCTGAGAAGCCTTAAAGACGAATATGCCCGCATCATTTATTCGACCTATCGCAACCGCAGTGCTCACGACCGTATGATGTTCCTGTTTTCGTCGCGAAACTTTAACCAGGCATATAAACGATTGAAATACCTGCAACAATATACTGAATACCGTAAGTCGCAGGTGCAGTCGATCACCGAAACACAGCGGGTACTTGCCACCAAAAAACTGGAACTCGAAAACCGGAAATCTTCTATGCTTACCCTTAAACACAGCCGTGAGCAGGAGCGTAATATACTGGCAAACGAAAAATTGCAGAAGGACGAAAAAGTAAAAAATCTCACTTCGCAGGAGAAAAAACTGCTGGTCAAGCTACGCAATAATGAGGTTGCGCTCAACAAGTTGCAGTATGCCATTGAGGCACTTATAGCTGCTGAGATAAAGAAAGCAAACGAGGAAAAAGCCCGGCGGGCTGCTGTCGAAGCCGAACGCAAAGCCGAAGCTGAACGCAGGGCCAGGCTTAAAGCCGAAGCCGACCGGAAAGCGAATGCAGGAGCTGCCGATCCGGCGAAATCCGAACCCATTGCACGAGTTGAAGTAACTAAGGCAGCACCCATCAAATACAACAGCATGTCGGTTACCGCCGAGGATGTAGCCCTTACCGGGAGCTTTGCAGGCAATAAAGGGCGCCTGCCTTCGCCTGTCGATAAAGGAGCTGTTATTTCGTCGTTCGGCGAACACCCGCATGCCGAGTATAACAACATTAAAATCAAGAATAACGGAATTGATATAGTGTCGAGCTCCGGGTCGCAGGCTAAAGTTATTTTCGACGGCGAAGTTTCAAGTGTTCTGTTTATTGCGAACCTTAATTATGTCGTTATTGTACGGCATGGCGATTACCTGTCGGTATATTCGAACCTCGAGGATGTGGCCGTTAAAAAAGGCGATAAGGTTAAAATACGGCAAACCCTGGGTACTATTTCGACCGCTCAGGGCGAGAGCAGGGCCCGCCTGCATTTCGAACTATGGCAAGGCACCAGTGTTCAGAATCCGGCAGGATGGATAAATATTTAGCCGGACAGGTATCCGTAAATCGGGTAATTCTATCACGCTGTATGTGAACACCTAAGCCCAGGTGTACATCAGAGAAATTGTTTTTTAGAACTTTTATGTTAAAAAGTGCATTGTTGACTATGTTATTGCCTAACTTTGCAGCCTATACCAAGAAAAACCAACATAAATCATGGGTAAATTAGGGCCAACTGAAATAATACTCATACTCGCCATAGTACTTTTACTTTTCGGCGGTAGAAAAATCCCCGAATTAATGAGAGGCATCGGGAAAGGTGTTAAAAGCTTTAAGGACGGCATGAAAGAGGATGATTCGGAACCGAAATCTGACTCCGAAAACGGCAAATAAGGATCAACACTTTCAGGCATCATCACAATTTATTCTCCATTCTCCCGGCCTAAACAAGGAATCTACGGCCTGAAAGACATAATTGATGAAATACCAAAAAGGATATTTCATGCGTTATACTTTTGAACAATCGATTGTGAATTACTAATATAAAGAACGCATTTCTACAGGTGTGTTTTTTGTATTTTTAGCCTGCTTTATACGTCCGTAACAGGATGTTGAAATTGAATTGGTAATAAAAACCTAAAGGATACAGAATGAAAAAAACACTTCGTCTTTTAATGATATTTTTACTTGGCATTGCTGTTAACACGAATGCCCAGCAAGCAGGTGAGTGGCCTGCTCTTGAAAAGACAACAGGTGATTTTGAGTTTGTAAACGATAACTTTATTGTTGCCGCTCTTGATAGCCTCAGCACCCTTAAATATTTCGAAAGCAGTGAGCGAACGCAAAACAGGCTGAATAATAACAAGTACAATTTCCTGCCAAATTTTGTGCCCACCTATCCCGATTCAGTTTACTATTACCGTATGCAGCGCCTCGACGTAGGTTCGCCTATGGAACTTACCTACAACCCTAAAGTCCGTGCTTTTATCGACCTTTATGCCAACCGGAAACGCGGAACCACAGCCAGGGTATTAGGGCTTTCGCAAATGTATTTCCCCATGTTCGAGCAGCAGCTCGACAAATATAACCTTCCTCTTGAGCTAAAGTACCTTGCTGTTGTTGAATCGGCGCTCAATGCCAAAGCCCGTTCGAGGGTTGGAGCCGGCGGATTGTGGCAGTTTATGTATTATACCGGTAAAGTATACGGACTCGAAGTAACTTCCATTGTCGACGATCGCAACGACCCGATGAAAGCCACTATTGCAGCCTGCCGACATTTTCACGATCTATACAATATGTACCACGATTGGTTATTGGTACTTGCAGCGTATAATTCAGGTCCGGGTAATGTAAACAAAGCCATCCGCCGTTCGGGCGGTAAAATGACGTTCTGGGAAATAATGCCATACCTGCCCCGCGAAACACGCGATTATGTGCCTGCTTTTATAGCCGTTAACTATGTGATGGCTTATTCGAACGAGCATAACATATACCCGGTTATGCCGAAGATATTATATCACGAAACCGATACTGTTACAGTACATCAGCCGCTTACGCTGAATCTTCTGGCTGAGAAGCTGAACCTTCAATTGTCCGATCTCGAATTCCTGAATCCTACTTTCCGCACCGGCTTTATACCTGCCACACCGGCTAATCCGTTTTATATCCGCCTGCCGCAGAAATCGATCGCTGATTTCATCAATAACGAAACCGCTCTTTATGCCAACTACCAGCTAAAGGCTTACGATCCGGGTCAACCCACATTGGCTGATAACAGCGATTATGATGTTATTACCAAACGAATATCCCATAAAGTTCGCAGGGGCGAAACACTTTCGGCTATTGCCAACAAATACAATTGTTCCGCTTCGGATATCAAGAAGTGGAATAATATGAAGAAATCGACTGTTTACCAGGGTCATACACTTAAAATCTACGTCGAAACCAAGCAGCCGGCCGTTCAGGCAAAAACCCCGAAATCTGTCCCCGAATCAAGCGAAATAGCCGAAAACACCCAGACTTCGGCCAGCGAAAAAACTGCAGCTTCCGAAAAGAAAACAGTTACCACCTACGAGAAACCTAAATACCACCAGGTGAAAAGAGGGGAGTCCGTTTCGAAGATTGCTGAGAGATATAACATCTCATCCAGCGATCTGAAAGAATGGAATAAACTGAAAAGCAACAATATCCTCATAGGGCAAAAACTAAGGGTGAATACTCCCGATAAAGTTGTGAAAGAAGAAACGGTTGCTGCGGTTACCTCTTCCGATACAAATAAGAAAGCCGAACATGGAAAGGACGTTGCTGCAGCAGCAAAATATCATGTTGTTAAAAAAGGTGAGTACCTCTCGAAAATTGCCAACAAGTATGGCGTAACAACTGATGAGCTGGTAGCCTGGAATTCGCTGGATTCGAAAGATATACAGATAGATCAGAAACTCAGGGTTAATAACCCGGAGGCTGTTTCGGAAGAAACAGCTCAAGCTGGCAACAACACTTCGAAAGAACAGGGCAACAAATCGGATAAAGATCTCAAACTGGTTTACTATACTGTTAAACCGGGCGATTCGCTCTGGAGTATTTCGCAGAAATATAATGGCGTTACCATTGATCAGTTAAAGGAATGGAATAAACTTTCGGGTAGCAAAGGACTTCAGGTCGGACAGAAAATTAAACTTATTCTGCCTGCCGGATAAGCGTAGCCGTTTCTTTTTTATACCGCATAAAATCTATAAAACATATACTCATGTGGTTTAAAAATATTGTTTTTATTGCAGTTGTCGTTTTTACCCTTTCTTCCTGTACCGAAAGCAAAACCAAGGGGCCTACTTCCACGGGCCGTGGTTCCGAAATAGTTGTTGTTTGCACCAAAAGGCTTTGGGTCGGCCCTGTTGGCGATTCGATACGCGGCGTTTTTATGAGCGCCATGCTAGGCTTGCCCGAGGATGAGCCCGAATACACCCTGATAAATATTCCGGAAAAGGATTTCAGCCGTTTTCTTCAGACACACCGCAATGTTTTGATGGTTGACGTTAATACTGAAAACGAAAAAAACAATGTGGAAACACTCGAAAATGTTTGGTCGCACCCTCAGCGGGTGATCAAAATAAAGGCAGGAAGCGATACCGCTTTTTTCAATATTTTCAAGAAACGAAGCACCGCCATACTTGAACTATTTAATCAAAATGAACGGGCACGTTTTGCCGCTCAGAACAAGCTAAACCGGAATTTCGAATCCGAAAAGCTGATGGAAGATTTCGGCATCAAAATGGTGATATCCAAAGACTTTTATACGGCAAAGAAAATGAGCGATTTTGTGTGGCTTCGCTCTGAGGCTACCACCCTGAGTCTTGGAATTATAATGTATACATATCCGTATAAGGATACGGCCCAGCTCGAACAGGCCGCTATATTATCAGCACGCGACCGCTATACCCAACTTTACATCCCCGGCCCGATCGAAGGCTCTTACATGACAAGCGAACGCGAAATGTTCCCGATGGTTTCGCGGAAAATACTTTTCAAAGGAATGTTTGCCGTCGAAACACGTGGCTTATGGAAAACCGAAGGCGACTTTATGGGCGGACCGTTTGTAAATTATACCATTGTAGATGCCCCCAGGCAGCGGATTGTTGTATTGGATGGCTATGTGTATTATCCCAATAAATCGAAACGCAATTACGTACGACAGCTCGAATCTATTATATGGGGGGCTGAATTCATAAACCCAGCCGAGGGAACGAAGAAAAATGAGCCGTTTTGATAAAAAACACTGCAGGTTTTGTCGAACCTGCCGCTCGTGCCAAAATATGATGAGTACAGTAATTTTGAATTTTTGATATCAAGCTTTGTGATAAAACAATCGGATTCCCCCCCATTGTATGAGTCATCAAAGGGACAGGAAGTTGTGGGAAATCCATTCTGGCAGTTTCCTGTAATTAGGAGATTTCCCGAAGGATCCATTATAACTTCACGTGCATAATCAGAACCAGGGCTTCCTAAAAAACTTGAATAGAGTAATTGGGATCCTGTATTGTTAAGTTTTATAACAATACCATCAGAATCACCACCGTTGAAATTTTGATCATAGGCTCCTGCTGTTGTCGGGAATCCGTTTCCAGCTTTACCTACAAGTATTATATTATTATCATTATCTAAAATGACATCAGAAACAGTTAAATCTTCTCCAGGCCCTCCAATTAATGTTGAGAACAAAAGGTTAGTAAGTGATGAATTAAATTTGCATACTGCAATATCAATATCACCGTTGAATGAATTATCATAAGCTCCTGCTGTTGTTGGGATTTGACCCATCACCCAGGCCGATATATATACATTCGATAAATTGTCAAGGGCTATACCTCCGCTTCTATCGCGGCTATTGCCACCTATAAATGTTGAATGAAGCAGGTGTTTTCCATCGGAACTCAATTTAAACACACAAACATCATAATCTCCCATTGAAGTTTGCTGGAAAGCACCGGGTGTTATTGGAAAATCAGAGCTTCCATAGCCCAGTACATAAATATCTCCCGAATTATCAAGGCAAAAAGTTGAGATTTGTTCGTCGGCACTGCCTCCAATTAAAGTGGAAAAAATCAGGTTGTTTCCGGCATTATTAAGCTTCAGCATATATATATCGTCTAAACCTGCATGAACTGTTTGGTAGGCTCCGGGAGTTGTTGGAAAGCCGGCTGATGCTGTAAGCCCTGAAACTAAAATATCATCAGCTGCTCCAACAAGTTTAATATCAGATGCAATATCCATTCCCGGCCCACCTATAAATGTACAGAAGATTATTTGCGAACCTGTTGGATTAAGTTTTATAACGAAAGCGTCAAAATCTCCTGAGTGAGAAGTTGAAAATGTTCCGGGAGTTACCGGGAAATTTGCGCTTTGTGTCTTACCAGACATGTAAATGCAATTTTCACTATCCCTGATGATTCTACTCGGCCATAATTCATCACCGCTTCCCCCAAGGTAACTGCAATATATTAGCTGTGGATCAATAACAAGGTCAAAATCCGGGTTATAATCCTGAACTAAAAACCGAACTTTAAAGTCTTGGTCTACCTTAAAATCAACCTTTACTAAAACCTTCAATCCATTAATTATTTGATAGGCTTCCGGTATATGTTCTGTTATCTCGCCTAAATCGGTACATAATTGAAGCGCCCCCTGCGAATTGATTGAAATATTATTTACACCGCTGTATTTTAATGCTATATCTCTGTAATCTCCACCAGTGTGAACAATAAAGTCACTCTTTTTCCCTAAAGGTGAATTATAATATACAAGGTCAATTTTATTATAAAGCCCATTATAGGCTAATGTTCCGAATGAGGTAATATCTGTCTTCCATGCAGAAGCATCGTTGCCGATAAAAAAGTTTGATTTCGAAGTTAAGGGATCTCTCTCTTCAAAATCCGGATGTGGATTACTGTTCTCAAAATCAATACGGATATTCAGAAGAGCCTGATTAACAGAGTCCTGGTTATTCTGTCCCGATATAAACTGGTGGACAATATACCGATCGAAGAAGAAGGTAGTTTGATTGGGCAGATTTAAGGCAGTACTTAGCTTTATTATTAAATTGCCCCTGGTTCTTCATAAACCATCCGGGGATTTGCATTGAACTTTGCTCAGCTTGCACTAAGCTTGTAGAGCAAATACAGATAATTAAAAGTAATACATAACGCATAAAGTCAGATAATTTACTGGACAAATTTAAAAGTAAAAGTTATTGTGGATAAAATTAAACTTTTTATCTTATCGATAACAAATCTATGTTTATATACGTTGCAAATCTTTTTTTCTAATTTTTGTAAAATGGTTTGTTTTTTGATTTACATTTGACCGCACGGTTAAATCATAAGGTTAAACCAGGAGAAAACATATAAATAAACTATGACCTTAGCAGGCGAAAATACCGAGAACCAAATACTAATTGCTGCACGTGAGGTGTTTATAGCAAAAGGTATAGATGGTGCCCGGATGCAGGAAATTGCCGACCGTGCCGGAATAAACAAGGCTTTGCTGCATTATTATTTCAGGAGCAAGGATAAGTTGTTCGATGCGGTATTCAGCGAAATAGCTGTAAATCTATTTCCGGCAATGAAACAGGTACTTGAGGCTGAGCTAGGTATTAAAGAAAAGGTTACGTTTTTCGTAAAAATTTACCTGAAAACCCTGAATGAAAATCCGTTTATCCCGGCATTTGTTATTAACACCCTGAATACCAATCCGGATCGTTTTCTTAAATTTATCCGGATTTCGGGAATTAATCCCATGCATATCCAGATACAGATTGACGAGGAAGCCGCACATCGGGATGATCAGGAAAGTAAAGGCTGAACACCTGCTGGTAAATATTATTTCCATGTGTATTTTTCCGTTTATTGCCCGGCCCATAGTTCAGCATATGTTCGAAATGGATACCGATGAATACCAGGCTTACCTCGAAGCCCGTCAAAATGAAATTATAGATTTTGTATTAAAATCGATAAGTGTATGATGTACAGAACCCTTTTGCTCTGTTTTATATGGGCTCTCGCCATAAACGTAACAGCCCAGCAACCTGCCGTAACGCTCGACGAATGCCTTGTTGCTGCTATAAAAAACCATCCGCTTTCAGGACAAAACGAATTATATGGGCAATCCTCCACGCTTCAACAACAGAATATTGCAAATGCTAAACTTCCGCAGCTGAATGTTAACGGGCAAACAACCTACCAGAATGAAGTCATCGAACTTCCTTTCAGCATCCCGGGTATTACCACCCCCGAGGTTCCTAAATTGCAATACAAAGTTTCGCTCGATGCCAACCAATTGATATACAGCGGAGGAGCCATAGATGCTCAAAATACCATCGAAGACTTCAGCAGTCGCATCAACCAACTGAATAATGATGCAGAGCTTTATAAAATGAGGGAACGCATCAATCAATTGTATTTCAGTGTATTATTGTCGGATTTAAACACAGAGGTAATCCATATCACTATTAACGACCTGAGTTCACGCCTGTTAAAAGTTAAAGCTTCGGTTAAAGAAGGGGTATTGCTTCCATCGGCTGAAGAAGTGTTGCAGGCCGAAATTCTGAAGGCTGGTCAACGCTTACTCGAAGTGAAATCAGCAAAACAGGCATTAATTAACACCATACAGGTACTTACCGGGATGGAATTAAGTGAAAACACGAAATTTGCCGAGCCCGGTATTGATGTGGATCTTTCGAAATATACCAACCTGAGGCCTGAATTCGGTGTTTTCGGACTGATGCAGCAAAAACTCGAAGCAACAAAAAAACTGTCGGTTGCTAAAGATATGCCGAAGGTATATGGGTTTGGAACTGCCGGTTACGGCAACCCCGGATTTAATGTTTTTAAAGAAGGGGCTTCCGTATTTTACATTGTTGGCGCCAAAGTAACCTGGAATTTCTGGAACTGGAATCAAACAGTTCGTGAAAAACAAATCCTGGATATCAACAGCCGTATTATTGAGAATCAGAAAAATGCATACGATATGGCAAACAGGGCTCAGGTACAGCAATACCTTTCCGATATTGCCAAAGCCAGTGAACAGATTAAAACCGACGAAGAAATTATCAAACTACGAAAATCAATAACCCTGTCAGCAGCTTCGCAACTAGAAAACGGTACGCTTACTGCCACTGATTTTGTTACCGAACAACTGGCCCAGGAACAAGCTCTGTTAACACAGAATCTTCATAAGATGCAATTGCTGCAATCGAAAGCATTATATAAAGCGGCAACGGGAGATTTATAGTATGCCAAACGAATAAATATCTAAATGAAGTAAAACGTCGAACTTTTTTGTTAAAACAAATAAATATGACAACTACACGCAATATATTGATAATGATCGCTTTGGTATGGCTATCTTCCTGTAAAAGAGGAAACGAACTGAGCGACGCCTACGGAAATTTCGAAGCTGTACAGGTAACGGTTTCGGCTGAGAGTGTAGGTCGGATACACTATCTTACCATTGAAGAAGGAATGCAGCCTGATTCGGGAAGTATTGTGGCACTGATTGATACCACCGACCTGTACCTGAAAAAATTACAGTTGATATCGCAGAAAAAAGCCGTGTCAATTAAAAGGAATAATGTAAACGGGCAGATTGATGTTCAGAAACAGCAAAAAGCGAACCTTTTGGTTGAGAAAAACCGGGTCGTAAAACTTATTGCTGATAAAGCAGCCACCACAAAACAGCTTGATGATATCAACGGAGCCCTCGACCTTGTTGACAAACAGGTTGCATCCATACAGACTCTCACAGCCGGAATTGCAGAAGAAATGGAAGTGATCGACCGGCAGATTGCGCAGGTTAATGAATCCATTCGCAAGTGTTATGTCCGTAATCCGGTAAAAGGTACCGTTTTAAGTAAATTTGCCGAAGCCGGCGAAATTGCAGCCCCGGGTCGGGCGCTTTATAAAATTGCTGATCTTAGCACAATGGAACTCAAGGTGTATGTTTCGGGCACCCAGCTTCCGGCAATAAAACAGGGGCAGCAGGTTGAAGTACTGATTGATGCCGATAAAAAAACGAACCGTAAACTGAGCGGAGTGGTAAGCTGGATTTCACCAAAGGCGGAGTTTACTCCCAAAATTATTCAAACCAAGGAGGAAAGAGTTAACCTGGTTTATGGTGTAAAAATCAGAGTTCCAAACGATGGAAGCCTGAAAATTGCTATGCCTGCGGAAGTTAATTTTACAGTTAAAAATTAGGCAGTTTTTAAAATTCAGAACACATAAGCGTAATAAAAGCAAATACCCAAGTAATAATTCAACCAAGTTTTAATTTAAACCAGTAAGCTATGAAAATCCTTATCACAGCAGTATTATTTGTTTTCGCCGTTGCTTTTGCCGGCACAGCCAACGCACAAAACAAAGCCGACAAAATTGTAGGTTATTACCTCACTTACGACGATGAAACCGGTGCCGAAAAATCGCAGGTGCAAATTTACAAAGACCCTAACAATGGTAAGTATTATGGCAAAATTGTATGGCTGAAAGATCCGTTGAAAGATGGCAAACCTAAAGTTGACGATAAAAACCCGGAAGCTAAATACCATAACCGCGCTATCATTGGCCTCGAAATACTGAAAGGCTTCAAATTCGATAAATCGAGTGAAGAGTGGAGCGATGGTTCCATTTATAATCCTTCGAGCGGAAAAACCTATAACTGCTATATCAATTTTGAATCGGCTAACAAGATCAAAATAAGGGGTTATATCGGCGCTTCATGGATGGGATTGGGAAAAACTGCTTACTGGACTAAAGAAGCTGCTTTAAGGCATTAGTAAAAAGGGGTTAGGTTTCAGGGGTTAGGCTTTAGGGGTTGGGACCTGATATTCATTGGGATGGAGTCGGATGATAATCATTGGCTTTCTCCGGGTTTCAGCCCTAACTTTCCCCCCGAAGTTCTTTCCCTTTTTCAATAATTTGATCCAGTTAGCAATAAATGCCATCTTCCATTTCCATACAAGCTGTAAACATATCGAAGCGTTACGGCGATAAGCTTGCGCTTGATGATATTTCATTTGAAGTATCAAAAGGTGAGTTGTTTGGATTTATCGGTCCCGATGGAGCGGGAAAGACATCGCTTTTCAGGATTATTACTTCGTTGCTGATACCCGATAGCGGCACCATGACCGTTGAAGGACTGGATACCGTTAAGGATTATGTGAAACTCCGTAAAATACTGGGGTATATGCCCGGGCGATTTTCGCTTTACCAGGACCTGACAGTTGAGGAAAACCTGCGCTTTTTTGCAGGTATTTTCAAAACCACACCCGAAGCCAACTATGAGCTGGTAAAAGATATTTACGGTCAGATAGAGCCATTTAAAAACCGTAAAGCCGGGAAACTTTCAGGCGGAATGAAACAGAAACTTGCTTTATCCTGTGCCCTGATCCACAAACCGGAAGTTTTGATCCTGGATGAACCTACCACCGGAGTGGATGCCGTTTCGCGAATCGAATTCTGGGAAATGCTGGCAAAGCTTCGCCTGAGCGGGATAAGCATTGTTGTTTCAACACCTTATATGGACGAAGCCTCGCGCTGCGACCGGGTTGCATTGATTCAAAACGGAAGTATTATGAGTATTGATACACCCGAAGCAATACGCCGGAATTATGGCCGTAAGCTCTGGGCTGTAAGTGGGGACGACACCTACCGCTTACTTAACGATCTCAGGCAGTTTAAAGCCACCAGGACTGCTTTCCCTTTCGGGGAGCACATTCACCTATCCCTTTCGGACGAAGCCGCCACACCTGACGAAATCAACGCATACCTGCAATCTGCCGGCCACAACCAGGTCAACATTAAACAAATTGAACCCTCCATCGAAGATTGTTTTATGGAAATGATGAGTTCGGAAAAGAAGGGTTAGAAGGCTTGCCTGCTGCAAGCAGGGTTTGAAGAGTTTGAAGGGTTTAAAGGGTTCCCTGCCTGCGGCGTTCAACGTTCAATCGCCTGTGGCGTATAAGTGATTCAGGGTTTAACGAGCACCGAGCGGTTCCGATAGCTATCGGAACGAGGTGCGGGGTTACAGCGTTTCGGGGTTACAAGCATAGTTTGATGGCACTAAATTATTTATACCTTTTGACACTGTAATTAAATGAACAGCAGATCATAAGAATACTATAGAAACTGAACAAATAACAAAAAACCAAATACTTCACCCTATCTCCCTATCTCCCCTTCGCCCTTCACCCCTCGCCCTTTCACTCTCGCCCATCGCCCCTCGTCCTCCATCCCTAACCCCCAACTCCTAACCCCCAACCCCTCAATAAAAAATGCCAATCATCGAAGTCGAAAACCTGGTAAAAAAGTTCGGTAGTTTTGTTGCCAACGATCATCTCACTTTTTCGGTGGATGCAGGTGAGATTTATGGTTTCCTGGGAGCTAACGGAGCCGGGAAAACTACGGCTATGAAAATCCTCTGCGGCTTATCGCGGCCTACCTCGGGAAAAGTGATGGTAGCAGGTTACGATGTGTATAAACAATCGGAGATGATAAAAAAGCGGATCGGCTATATGAGCCAGCGGTTTTCGCTTTTCGAAGACCTTTCGGTATGGGAGAATTTCCAGTTTTTCGGTGGAATTTATGGTCTGCCTGCTGAAAAAATTAGACAAAGAACTACCGAACTACTCGGCAGGCTGGGACTTGAAAGTGAGAAAAACTCATTGCTTGGCTCACTCCCATTAGGCTGGAAACAGAAACTGGCCTTTTCGGTAGCCATTATTCATGAGCCTTCCATTGTGTTTCTCGATGAACCTACCGGCGGAGTAGACCCGATTACACGGCGGCAATTCTGGGAAATTATCTACGAAACTGCCAGCCAGGGAATCACCGTTTTTGTAACTACACATTATATGGACGAAGCCGAGTATTGCCAGCGCATAAGCATTATGACCGATGGGAAAATTGTCGCCCTCGATACTCCTTCGAGCCTGAAAGAAAAATACAAAGCGGCAAATATTGAGGAGGTTTTTCTGAAAATAGCAAGAAATTAAAAATAATTTACGATTTACGATTTACGATGTACGAATGAACTGAGCTACACTAACTTTAAAAAATAATTTGTTAACGGGGGAAAGCAAACGGTACATATACCCCAATCGTAAATCGTAATTCTAAAATCTGAAATCTGAAATCAATGAGAGGTTTTATCATCAAAGAGTTTTACCATATCTTCCGCGATTTCCGGTCGATGATTATACTATTCGGGATGCCGGTAGTACAGGTATTGCTTTTTGGATTTGCGCTTTCAACGGAAGTTAAAAATGCGCCGGTAGCCATTATCGACCATTCCAACGACCAGGTTACCAGGGCTATAACTTCAAAATTACTTTCGTCGGGTTTCTTTATCCTTAGCGACCAGGTTGCGGGCGAAGGACATATCGAAGAAGTTTTCAGGCACGGAAAAGTTAAAGAAGTTATTATTTTCGAGAGCGACTTTGCCACGAAACTCGAAAAAGACCGTCAGGCGGGCATACAGGTAATTGCCGATGCCAGCGACCCGAATATTGCCAACCTGCTGGTAAGTTATACCTCAGCCATAGTAAATGATTATCAGCAGGAATACCTCAAAGGAATGTCGCTGCCGGTAACGGTTACCACCCAAACGCAAATGTTGTACAACCCTGCGCTGAAAAGTGTTTTTATGTTTGTTCCGGGTGTAATCACTATTTTGCTGATGTTGATTACAGCTATGATGACATCCATTTCCATCGCTAAGGAAAAAGAAATGGGCACCATGGAAATATTGCTGGTTTCGCCTATGCGCCCGATGCAGATCATTATGGGTAAGGTAATCCCTTACGTATTGCTGGCTTTTGCCAATGCTGTAATCATACTGTTGCTCAGTTATTTTGTGCTGGGTATGCCGGTAAAAGGCAGCCTCTTGTTGCTGCTGGCCGAAAGCCTGTTGTTTATCCTTATGGCATTGGCACTTGGTATTTTCATTTCAACAGTGAGCAAGAGCCAGCAGATGGCCATGATGCTTTCGATGTTTGCACTGATGCTGCCAACCATTTTACTGAGCGGATTTATTTTCCCGATCGAGAATATGCCGGTGGCACTTCAGTTGCTGAGCAATATCATGCCTCCCCGCTGGTTTATCGTTATAGTGAAATCCATTATGATAAAAGGACTTGGCATTCAGTACATCTGGAAAGAAACGCTGATCATTGCAGGAATGGCGGTGTTTTTTATTGTGCTGAGTATTAAGAAGTTTAAGATAAGGATGGATTGATGGCTTGTCTGCAGCAGTGAGCAGGGATTGATAGGATTGAAATGATTGATTGGATTGATGGGAGTGGACGAGGGGACGAGGGAATTCAAAATGCAAAGGTCATGCTTCGGCTTCGCTCAGCATTCGTAGGTCAAAATGCAAAGTGAAAATCAAATATCCTCCGTGTTCCTCTGTGCTCTCCGTGCCTCCGTGGTGAAAAGAATTCAAAGGTCAAAGGTCATGCTTCGGCTTCGCTCAGCATTCGTAGGTCAAAATGCAAAGTGAAAATTATAAAGCCTCCGTGTTCCTCTGTGCTCTTAGTGCCTCCGTGGTAAATACTTACCCTTTATAGAAATAAAAATCAGCATAAATTGAAAACCATTCTCTACATCCTACAAAAAGAATTCCGGCAGATTTTCCGCAATAAAACCATGCTGCCTATTATTTTTGTGATTCCTATAGTTCAGCTGCTGATACTGGCATTTGCTGTTACTTTCGAGATACGGAATATCAACCTGGTTATTGTTGACCAGGATCATTCGGTTGCTTCGAGGCAATTGGTATCGAAGTTTTCGGCACCACCATTCTATACTATAAAAGCTTATGCCGGTTCCTATGCGGAAGCTGAAGAACAACTTAAAACAGGCGAAGCGCACCAGATACTTGATTATCCCCAACCGTTTCGAAACCGATCTGCAAAAGGAATCGAAAGCATCCGTACAACTTATCACCAATGCCATCGACGGCAGTGCGGCAGCCATTATGAATGCCTATGGCAATTCCATTATTATGGATTATAACCAGGATATTATTGTTGATCTTAGCGGTGGAATAGAAATAAAGCCGCCTTTCAATATCCGTTATTCCTATTGGTTTAATCCTGAACTGGACTATAAAACCTATATGGTTCCGGGAATACTTGTGCTACTTGTCACTATCATAGGCATGTTTCTGTCATCCATGAACGTGGTACGCGAAAAGGAAATGGGAACCATTGAACAAATCAATGTTTCGCCTGTAAAAAAATACCAGTTTGTTATCGGCAAATTGCTTCCTTTCTGGTTTATCGCCCTTTTCGAACTGGCTTTCGGGCTGTTACTTGCACGAATTATTTTCAATATTCCTATTGTCGGAAGTCTGTGGCTGATTTTCGGAGTGGCTTCGGTTTATTTACTGGCGGTGCTGGGCATAGGTCTTTTAATTTCCACTTTGGTAGATACTCAGCAGCAAGCTATGTTCCTGGCCTGGTTTTTTGCCGTGGTATTTATTATAATGAGCGGCTTATTTACTCCCACCGACAGCATGCCGCAATGGGCACAGCAAATAAATATTATCAACCCTATAGCCTATTTTATAAAAATGATGCGGATGATTATGCTGAAAGGATCGCAGTTTCAGGATATTCTAAGGCCTTTTATTGCTGTAGCTGTTTACGCTGTAATTTCGCTTACATTGGCGGTGTGGAGGTACAGGAAGGTGGCGGCGTAGGGGAGAGTGGGTGAGGGGGGCGAAAGAGGGCGAAGGGCGAGGGGGAGATATTGCAAGGCGATTTTTTTTCAAATATATTTCCTCTGTGTTGTTGGTTAGTATCCGTGCTATTACAAACCTGTATTTGTACTTCCCGGTCATGCTTTATAAATGCGCACCAACAGTGGGAATTGAAGATTAACTTTCATATTAAGCCAAAAGCATTTTATTCAACCTGCTTTGTGCAATCCCGCTATTTAACAATTCTTATCTTTGCCCAACTACAGCAGGCACTTATTTATTAAAGTGCCGGATAAATACAGGAATTCTGAAAATTCGTTCTGCCACCGGTTACCCGATTCTATACCTGCTGATTATTTCGGCAGTAATACGTGCTGTGATGGCTGCCGGGTTCTGCCTGGGTAACGACGAAGCTTACTATTATACTTACGCGCTTGTATCCTGCGCTCAGCCATTTCGATCATCCGCCTATGGTAGGCTGGGTAATACAGTTATTTAGCCTGAACCTGCATTTCGGCAGCGAGTTTTTTATACGCCTGGCTGCTGTGGTTGCCGGAACGCTTAATACCTGGCTGATGTATTGCATAGGTAAACACCTGCGCGATGAACTTACCGGCTGGTACGCGGCGCTGCTCTACACGGCTTCAATTTATGGTTTTGTAATTGCAGGGATTTTTATTTTGCCCGATTCACCCCAGTCGGTTTTCTGGCTTGCGGCCATCCTGTTTTTATTAAAGGCTTTTCGGGGAGAAATTGACTTAAACGCAAAACGAAATTTCCTTCTGGCTTCACTGTTTATCGGCCTGGCCATGTTGAGTAAATATACCACTGCCTACTTATGGTTGGGAATGATAATTTACATACTGATTTACAACCGAAAATGGTTACGAACGGGTGTGTTTTACCTGGCTCATCTCATCATGGCATTGCTTTTTCTGCCGGTAATAATATGGAATGCGCAGAATGGCTTTGTGAGTTTCCTGTTTCACAGCGGACGCGTTGAGCCGGCAGTTAAGGTATTTACACCCGATTATTTGCTTACCGAAATACTGGGCGAAGCTTTGTACACCAACCCGGTAATCCTGGTTTTAATAATAATCGCCCTGCTTTCCTTTTTCAGAAGAAAGTTCGAAAACGAAAAGCCTGAATTACGCTTATTGATATGGACAGCTTTGCCGCTGATACTATACTTTTTTGCTGGTTTCAATTTTCAGGCGTACACTTCCGCATTGGAATGGCGCAGGGTATTTAACACTGATACCTCTTGCCGCAATATGGATTCGGAAGCGTACTGAAATCCTTATTCCTTCTGTTATTAAGGGAGCATTGGTGTTTATCATACTGCTAATTACAGTTTCAGCGGCTCAGATCACCACTGGTTTTATCCCTATCGAGAAGTTCACTAAAAGCAAGGGCGGAAAAGGATCAGCCGATTATTCGCTCGAAGTGTATGGCTGGCGGCAATTACGCGATAAATTTATTCCCCTGGCCGAAAAGTATGAAAAAGCCGGACTTATGCCTGTCGGCGCACCCATCGTAAGTTACCGCTGGTTTCCGGCAGCAAATTACAGCTATTATGCTGCCCGTGGCACGGCTCGTTATGTTATGGCTTCAGGCGATACTTCGGCAATACATAAATATGCATGGATCAACGGGCTGCATGGCGGATTCCGTCTTAACACCGATGCCTGGTACATTACCTCCAGCCGCGAATACCGAAGTCCGCAAACCATATCCGGTGTTTATTATGAAAAAATAATGCCTCCCGATACCCTTACCGTTATGCGGATGGGGAAACCGGCCTATTATTTTTATGTGTACAGGATGAAGAACCTGCAGGCAAAGCGGTAGGATATAATTGCGATTATTGAGTAAAAGAACGTTTGCCCGATAAAGGCTCAGGCTCCAATTCCGAAAACCTATACGAGTTGATTGAAACGCGATTTAACAAATCGTTGTTTTGCAAATGGTGTTATTCAACATACACCGAATACGGTTTATTGGAAACACAATAGTGTTCATCTTAGTTTTTATAATATTCCAAAATTTCATTATTCATCCATAGGTAAAAAACACCCTTCTGACAGCATCAAAACGACATCTGTCGATATTAATTGTAAGTGAGATACTTGCATAATACTTTTGCTTCAAATACATTAAAAACCCCAAAGCAATGAAGCCAGATAAAGTAAAAATGACAGTTTCAGCAATCTTGTTCTCAATGCTTGTAATGATCAGCCTGGTATCATGCACAAAAGATGATACCGAAACTAAAAAAGACAATTTGCCCGACATTACCGGCTACCCTATTGTAGGAACCAATCAAAGCACATTTTTCGACAATACCACAATCGTATCAGCAGTTATTCCCGGCCAGGATTATTATGGCCAAAATGCCAACTACCTGGGTACAGCCCCTTCGTATACTGATAATGGTGATGGTACGGTTACCGATAATGTAACCGGTTTAATGTGGCAGAATACTCTGGACCATAATGCTGATGGTTTAATTAATTATAGCGACAAGCTCACATACAGTCAGATACTTGCCATGGTGGATACCGTTACTACCGGTGGTCACACCGATTGGCGGCTGCCTACCATTAAAGAGCAGTATTCGCTGATGATGTTCAGCGGACGCGATGTGAGCGGCTACGAAGGTACGTCAACCGATGGATTAATTCCGTTTATAAATACATACTACTTTGGATACAATTACGGTGATACCGATGCCGGTGAACGCATAATTGATGTACAATTTGCATCCACAAATGTTTCTGTTGGCAATACAATGCAAATGGTATTCGGAGTCAACTTTGCTGATGGACGAATAAAAGGGTACGGGACAACCATGATGGGCCAGGCTAAAAAATTCAATTATCTTTTGGTTCGCGGTAACACGAGCTATGGACAGAACTCCTTTACCGACAATGGCGATGGAACCATAACAGATGCTGCAACCGGTTTAATGTGGATGCAGGACGACAGCCATTCAGGCATGACCTGGAAAAATGCACTTAGCTATGCCGAAAATTTTGAATATGCCGGACACAGCGATTGGCGTTTGCCCGATGTTAAGGAATTACAAAGTATCGTTGATTATTCCCGTTCACCCCAATCGTCCAATTCGGCGGCTATCGATCCTCTTTTTGTTAGCACGCAGATTACAAACGAGGCCTGGGAATTGGATTACCCTTACTACTGGAGCAGCACTACCCATGCTAACTGGTCGGTAGGTCACGAAGGTGGTTGGGGAGCATATGTATGTTTCGGCCGCGCCATAGGAAATGAGCAATTGAGCCCTCCGGGTGGTGGTGGTACAACCATAAACTGGACCGATGTTCACGGTGCAGGTGCACAGCGTAGCGATCCGAAGGATGGCGATCCGTCGGAATATTCAAGCGGGAATGGGCCACAGGGCGATGCTGTCAGGATTTTAAACTATGTACGCCTGGTCAGGAACAAATAAAATTTGAAATAAGTAACAACCATTTTAATGCAATTATCCATGAACTTAAAAATCAAATCACTGGGATTAAAAACTGTAGCCGTTTTACTGGCTATGGCTGCCCTGGGTGGGTGTTCAAAAGAAAACGACACATCTTCTATAGATTCTACAGATACAACTGAACTTACCATTAACAACTACAAGATGATTGCTACCGGCCAAACAGCATTATACAATGCCGATGGCGATGAAGTAAGCAGTTTGACAAGCAGCGATGCCTGCTATGGGCAGGACGCAAGCTATTTAAAAGGCTCAACCATGTCGTATAAGGATAATGGCGATGGAACGGTAACTGATTTAAACACCGGGTTAATGTGGCAGCAATCGCCTTCTTCGAGTGGATACACCTGGCAACAAGCGGTTGATTATTGCAATAACCTGGCATTGGATGGTTATACCGATTGGCGTATGCCAAGTTGCAAGGAATTATATTCCATCAGCAATTTCGCCACAGGTTGGCCTTACCTGAACACAAGCTATTTTCACCTCGCCAATGGCGTAACCAAGGACGAGCAATACTGGTCGAGCAACTATTATGTAGGTGTTACAGTCGAAGGGGGCTCCAAGGCTGCAATGGGTGTAAACCATGTTACCGGGCACATAAAAGCCTACGCTGCTGAAAGCACGGGACCAATCGGTGGCAAAAAGGTAAGAGCCGTCCGTGGAGGTGATTATGGAATCAACGACTTTGTAAACAACGGAAACAGTACAATTACCGATAAATCCACCGGATTAATGTGGGCACAAAGTGACGGTGGCGAAAAAATGGATTGGGCACATGCTTTGGCTTATGCCGAAAGCTCAACACTTGCAGGCTATACCGACTGGAGGTTACCGAATGTAAAAGAACTGCAAAGTATTGTGGACTATTCGTATTCTCCCACTGCGACTGATGCTTCAAAAATTGGTCCGGCTATAAATAAAATGTTTAGTTGTACTCCAATTACCAACGAAGCTGGTGCCAGCGATTATGGATATTACTGGACGGGTACCTCGGCGCATTTCACAACAGGTCAGCCATATTATTATGCATGGTACGTTGCCTTTGGTATGGCCGTTGACGGAGATGGAAATGATTTTCATGGCGCAGGCGCTGTAAGGTTTGATACCAAAGAAGAAGGCGGACCTTTAGGTGAAGGAGGAGAAAGGTATTACAACTTTGTACGACTGGTTCGAAATGTTAATTAAGTAAATATAATGTCTAATTGTAAAAATGTAATAGTATGAAAACAAATCTTTTAAATTCAGCAAAACTGGTTAAGGTGCTTATTTTCACCCTTTTTATTGGTACGGTTTCCTGTGCACAACCTCCCGGAGGTGGACAGCAAGGTGGTCAGCAAGGCCCTCCGCCCATTCCCGACGCAAAGCAAATTAATACAATGGTAAGCAGTATGGCCAAAGAAATATCTTTAACCGGGAAACAGGAAGCAAGTGTTCTGAAATTATATACTGAACATTTCGAAAAAGTGAAAGCAATGACTTCGGGCAATGCAAAACCAAAGCGCGAGGAAATGGATGCATTAAAAAAAGATCTTGAAAAAAACGTGAAAGCGCTTCTTACAGCCGATCAGCAAAAGGCATATTCCGCCTATTTGAAAAAGCAAAACTCACAACGGCCACCTAAGGAGAGATAACATTCACATTAGCAACGTAATTCATTTGCCGACAGATAAATAAAAAGAATTTTTTCGCAATTTTTAAATAAATAATCATGAAATTTCCAAAAACATTTAAACCGTTAAGGGTAGTTTTATTTATTGGGTTATTGTTTTCAACTACGCTTTTTAGTGGTTGCACAAAAGACTCTGATGAAACCAATAGCACTACTGATCTCACCTATCCGATTGTGGATACATACCAGGGATTAACTTACGATAATCTCACACAAGTCACCCCTCCTGCCGAAGGAGAGGCATTCTACGGACAGGATGCTCAATACACGGGAAATTCACCAAGTTATACCGACAACGGCAACGGCACAATTACCGACAATGTCACCGGTTTGATCTGGACACAGGAAGTATCAAAGTTTTCCATGTCCTGTGAACAGGCCTCAAGCTACTGCGACACACTTACAACTGGCGGCTACACCGACTGGCGCCTGCCTAACGTGAAAGAGTTGTGGTCTATCAGAGACTTTTCGCAAGGTTGGCCATGGGTAAATACCGACTACTTTCACCTGGTTGGTGATGGTACAGATGCTCGTCAGCAGCATTCATGGTCGAGTAATCGCTACCTGGTTAAAGACGAATATCAGAACGAGCAGGTGATAGGTGATCCCTCATTCATTGTCAACGACTGGACCGGACATATCAAAGCGATGAGTGGTAATAGATTCGTACGTGCTGTACGCGGAAATACATCTTACGGTGTTAACAACTTTGTTGACAACGGGGATAAAACAGTTACTGATAAAGCTACCGGATTGATGTGGTCAAAGGACGACAGCGGAGAGGGATTTCTTTGGAAAGATGCGCTGGCCTATGCCGAAAATGCCACAGTTGCCGGTTACGACGACTGGCGTTTGCCAAATGCCAAGGAATTACAGAGTATAGCGGATTACTCCGGGGTTTTCCCTGCCATGAATACAAGCTTTTTCAACCTTACAGAACTTATTAATATAAAAGGGCAAACCGATTATCCGTTTTACTGGTCGAGCACCTCCAACCCGGTAGAAGGTAGTGATGGCGAAGTAGAACATGGTACTGTTTATGCCTGGGTGCTGGCTGCAGGCTATAACACAGATCCTGATGGTTACGACCTACATGGAGCAGGTTCAGTCGTTTTCACCCCTAAATCGGAAGAGAATTTTTCAGAACTGGATCCCGAAATTCATCGTTACAACTATGTGCGACTGGTTCGCGGTGGTAATGTGACCAAAACACCAACGGGCAATCCAAGCTGTATTAATTTGAATCGTGTTGTTGTATTTCCTGACGGTGACATCGGTAGATAACGGAGGCGGTGGCAGTACTCCGGATTTTACTCCCGGCGTAGCTTATCTTGCAACCTTAGGTATAACTGTAACTGTAGTGGAGCTAACCGCAATAATCGGAGGCCCTCCTGCACCAACTGCATCTCAACTTGTAGCTAATTTTGCAGCAAAAAATATTGTGATCACCGAAGCGCAGGCACAAGCCCTGTTGGATATACTTAATTTGGAGTAGTCACATTTGAAACCATTAATAAATTAATTAAATGTCAATTCAAAGTATTACCGGATGCATCGGTTGCGGCACGTGCGTAAAAACGTGCCCGACCGATGTGATCCGATTCGATCAGAAAACCGGAAAGGCATTTATAAAATATCCTGCCGATTGCCAGATATGCCATTTATGCCGTATGTATTGTCCGGTTGATGCCATTACAATTTCACCCGAAAAGATCAATACCGGTAATTGTATCATGGGGGTAATTATGGAAAAACGTTTAAGAATATATCAACCTGGTCGGGGCAATAGCGGTGTTTATAGTAATGCCTGTGGTTTTTTATGCTTTGGGCGATTTCCCAAGGCGTTCAATCCTTAAGGAAGCGATTTCGGTACTCACACTTCTGGCTTTCAGCCTGATGTTGTCACAGTTCTATCTGGCCCGAAGCAACAAATATATGTTACAGGTTCATAAAATGGCTTCAGTTGTTAAAGTCCATAAATTTATCGGATATGTATTTGTTGGCATAATACTGATTCATCCGTTTCTGATTATTCTTCCCCGCTATTTCGAATCCGGTGTTGAGCCGATAGAGGCTTTTATAACCTTGATTACCAGCTTCGATCGCCTGGGTGTTATCCTGGGCATGCTGGCTTATGGAACGATGTTGATTATAGGCCTGGCTTCTTTTTTTCGTGATAAACTTCCGATGTCGTATAAAACCTGGCGTGTATTTCATGGAATAGTATCGGTACTTTTCATCGGCTTTGCTTCATGGCATGTTCTGAATATGGGCCGGCACATAAGCCCGGCACTTTCAGCATATATTTTAATGCTGTCAATTTTTGGCGTGGTATTGTTGCTCAATACGTATTTTTCAAATTCATCAAAAACAGTAGGAGGAAAGTAAATGTCTGAAAAAAACGAAAAAAATAGTATGTCGCGTCGCAGGTTCGTTTCGCTTGCAGGCGGAGCCGCAGGCCTGGCAGCATTGGCAACCATAGGGCTTAATGCAAACTGGGGTGAAAATATAACAGAAATTAAAATCGATCAACTGGGTCTTCAGGAAAGCGAAACCGATGTTTTGGTGATAGGCGGTGGAATGGCCGGATTATTTGCCGCCGTTAAAGCACACGATGCCGGAGCCAGGGTAATGCTTGTTTCCAAAGGCCGATTGGGCTCTTCGGGGCAAACCCCTTTCGCAAAAGGCATATTCGTTTACGATGAAACGAACGAAAAATTTAGCATTGATGAGTTTGTTGACACCGTTTCACGCTCAGCACTGGGTTCAAATAATGCAGTGTATACCCGGCAAATGGCTGAACATTCGCTTGAACGGGTAAATGAACTAAGAGAATGGGGTTTTTTTGATTCACCACTCTACAACAATTCCTTTAGCAAGCCCATTACATCGCGGAATATCCCGGTAATGGAACGGATTGTAATTACTCATCTTATTAAAGAAGATGACCGCATAGCAGGCGCCGCAGGTTTCAGCCTCGATGAAGGCAAGATGTATATTTTTAACGCAAAAAGTGTTATTCTTTGTACCGGTGCCGGAGGTTTTAAACCAAATGGTTTCCCTATCTGTGATCTCACGCACGATGGAACCATTATGGCTTACAACATTGGAGCAAAAGTAACAGGTAAAGAGTGGAACGACGGTCACTCAGGGCAGGCAACCAATGCTGCAGCTTGTTTCGACGGATGGCATGGCATGTTTGAGCGCAAACCGGGAACAACCGGCATTGAGGTTCATCACGACCTGGGAGTTGATATGAATTATAAAGCATACATTGCCGGAAGTCCTGTTTCGATGGGCCCGCCGGGAATGAGCAGCGAAAATCAGGTGCTGGGTGGCCCTTATGTTCCGGACGAATTTCAACGTGTTGGTCGTAAGGAAGAAAATTCGAAAAAAGAAGGTGGCGGACCTCCGCCACGCGATGGTAAGAGGCCTGAAAAAGGTGGTGGAGCCTCCGGGCATGAGAGGAGTTTCGGTTGGCGGTTCATCAGCCGGAATGTCCATTCATAAATCGGAGGGGTTAGTGCCGATAAACGATAAATGTGAATCAACGATTCCGGGATTGTATGCGGCTGGCGATGCTTTGGGATCGTATATGGCTGGTGCAATTTATACACAGGTAGGTTCTTCACTGGCTGGTTCTGCCGTTCAGGGTGCTGTAGCCGGAGAAGCTGCTGCTGAATATTCAGGCAAAGTGCAGATTGTAAAAATCTCCGAAACAAAAATCAAGGAAGTGCAGGAAGAAATATGGGCACCCCTGAACCGGAAAGCTGGATATAGCCCAGCCTGGATCACTCAAACCTTGCAGGGAATAATGATCCCGAATTTCATCATCTACATCAAAAAGGAGAATTTACTGAAAGCTGCCCTGGCTTATATCGAAGAACTCCGGGATCATCATATGCCCATGCTTCGGGCAGCTGATATGCATGAGTTACGACTGGCACACGAAACTGCCAATATGATTGTTACCGCCGAAATGAAACTGAAAGCTTCAATCATGCGCACCGAAAGCCGTTGCAGCCATTACCGCCTCGATTATCCTGAAATAGATGATGTAAACTGGCGTGCATGGATTAATATTTTTAAAGGAAACGATGGAACCATGCAGTTCGAAAAACAAGCTTTTGGTAGCTGGCCGACATTGAGCTAAGTATATTGCATTCAGACTATCATCGAAGAAATTGCATCTATTCTTTCATGCAAAAACACATGATGAGAAAGCTTTTTCAGAAATAATTCGCAAGCCTGATTAAACGTTTAGAGGTTTTTACTATCAAACATAATACGCTATTTAAATTGCGTTATTTAACACCAGGAGATGAAGCAGATTATATTAATTTCTTTTTTACTGATTGGGTTTTTAAAGGGTTATTCTCAAACTGTTGGCCTCATACAGCATGATTCAGAAAGCTTAGATGATGGTTATGTTTTGTTTGCCCCCATTAATGCCACTAACACCTATCTGATCGACAAATGCGGAGAACTGGTGAAAACATGGCCCAGCACTTATAAAGCCGGGCAATCGGTATATTTATTACCTGATGGCACTTTATTCCGTACCTGTAATACCAACAATACCACTTTTATTGCCGGAGGCCAGGGCGGGAGAGTTGAGAAGATCGACTGGGATGGCAATGTAACCTGGAGCTACAATGTTTCTGACGCTACAAAATGTCAGCATCACGATGCCAAAGTATTACCCAACGGAAATGTTCTGATCCTGGCCTGGGAATCAAAAACAAAAGCTGAAGCAATTGCACAGGGACGAAATCCACTGCAGGTGCCGGCCACTTTATGGTCGGAGCAGATTCTAGAGATTGAGCCCGTCGGCTTAAATGGCGGAAATATCGTTTGGGAATGGCATTTGTGGGATCACCTGGTTCAGGATTATGATGCAAACAAGCCTAATTATGCAACCATTGCCTCTAATCCACAGTTGTTAAATCTGAATTATGCAGCAAGCGCAACATCTTCCGACTGGATTCATATAAATTCAATTGATTACAATCCGGCCTTGGATCAAATCCTCCTTAGTGCTCATAATATGGGTGAAATCTGGATTATTGATCACAGTACAACTACTGCACAGGCTGCAGGACATAGCGCTGGAAATTCAGGAAAAGGAGGTGATTTATTATACCGCTGGGGCAATCCGAGGGCTTATAACAATGGTACCACTGCCGATCAAAAATTCTTTGGTCAGCACAATGCCTATTGGATTGAAAGCGGCATGCCTTTCGAAAATCAGATTATGGTTTTTAATAATGGACTTGCACGAACGGGTGGCAATTACTCAACTGTTGAAATAATTAATCCCCCGCTTAATGGGTACAACTATACGTCAACCTTACCCTATTTGCCGGTTTCCAATTCATGGATTTACAATGATGGTAACCCCAATAATTATTATGCCAATAATGTTTCGGGGGCACAGCAATTAAGCAATGGCAATGTTATCATGTGCAATGGCCCGGCTGGTACTTTCACCGAAGTTACAGGCACCGGAACTACAGTATGGAAGTACATTAACCCGGTGACACCCAACGGCATAATAACCCAGGGATCTCCTGCTGTTCAGAATATAGTATTCAGATGCACTTTTTATCCTTCCGCTTATAGTGGATTCAGCGGGCACACCTTAACCGCCGGAACTACCATCGAAAATAGCAATACGGCTACCGATGCCTGTGCTTTAAGTCTTGGCATAAATGAAACTCCGCCTGCCGGAGCTATTCAAATCTATCCGAACCCTGCATCCGGTTTTATAACTTTATCAGGCATGAAAGGAGAAACAATGATTTTGAATAGCCTTGGAATATTGATGTGGAGTTATGTGTTAAATGACAATCAGGTGATAGATATATCTGAGTATCCGTGTGGGATGTATTTCGTTCAAAACAACAATTCAGTCAATAAATTTGTAGTCGTAAAAAATTAGTTCATGACAAAAATATCAGTGAAGGTAGTCGCAATAAGCATGTTTTCAGTATTGTTTTATACGTTTGGGTTTAGTCAAACCTATAAAATTGTAGGCACAGGCCAAACCAATTCATACAATAATTCAGGAATCATTGCGATGCCAGCATTAGGGCAGTCGTTTTATGGTCAAAATACTAATCATCCGGGCAATGCTCCTTCGTACACCGACAATGGTGACGGCACAATTACTGATAATGTTTCGGGCTTAATGTGGGAGAAAACAACCGATAAAAATGGCGACGGAGCTATAAATTATTACGATAAATCAACTTATTCGCTTGCTCTTGCCGCTGCTGCTTCATGCACAACAGGTGGGTATACCGATTGGCGGTTGCCAACCATAAAAGAGCAATACTCTTTAATCATGTATTACGGGGCCGAACCAAATCCAACCGCTACCACACAGGGTACGGCTGTACCATATATCAACACCAGTTTTTTTGATTTTGGGTATGGCGACCTCAGTGCAAGCCAGCACGGGGCAACTGCTAACGAACGAATTATTGATGCACAATATGCAACCGCTACCTTATATGTTTCAACCACTATGGGCGGAAGCTCAACAATGTTTGGTGTAAATTTTGCCGATGGCCGTATAAAAGGATATCCGGCAAATAATCAGAAGAAATATTATGTGCAATACGTTCGTGGCAATACAGCTTATGGCAGTAATAACTTTACTGATAATGGCGACGGAACAATTACCGATAGCGCAACCGGGCTGATGTGGATGCAAAACGACAACGGATCGGCTGTGCTGTGGGAAAATGCACTCAGTTATGCTGAAAATTTCACATATGCAGGGTTTTCGGACTGGAGGTTGCCTGATGCTAAAGAATTACAAAGCATACTTGATTATACACGGTCACCTTCAACTACAAATTCAGCAGCCATTAACCCGCTGTTTAATTGTACCCAAATTACCAATGAAGCCGGTAATGCAGATTATCCATATTACATGAGCAGTACTACTTTTTGTTCGCAAACACCTACAAATGGCGACCATGAATGCTATTTATCTTTTGGCAGGGCTATAGGTTATATGGCTGTTTACGGAGGTTGGATTGATGTACATGGGGCAGGAGCACAGCGGAGTGACCCTAAAACCGGCGATCCGGCAAATTACCCTTTTGGTTTCGGCCCCCAGGGCGATGCCATACGGATATATAATTATGTGAGGTTAGTGCGAAACACATCGGCAACTACTTCAAGTATTGATCATATCCTGGAAAAGGGATTCAGCCTTTCACCCAATCCGGCTCAAAATACAATTACAATTTCGGGAGGAGCGGTAATAAAAACCGTTTCTGTTTACAAGGCTTCCGGAAGTACTGTTATGACGCTATTCCCCGATTCAATCGATTTCGAAATCAACATCAGCTCCCTGGCCAATGGGGTTTATTTGCTGAAAGCCATTGCAAAAGACGGTGAGCTCACTACACATAAATTTATTGTCAGTAAATAATCTTTTGTAGCAAAATTGGCTAATTATTTGGAACAGGGTTTCTTCCTTATTAGAGGGGGAATCCATCTTTCAAAACCATCATTTACCATCATGTTTTCACTATACAGATTGAAACAGGCGTTCGCAACTGCCCGCATCTGAAATGCTTAGCTACCGAATTTAATCTATTGGTAGATAAAATCAGCTAATCCATTGATTCTGTTTTCATGGAGGCTGGTTCACTGTTATTTTTGTACCCTGATTGTGAGTGCCTAACCGGAAAGGTTTATGGAAATGCGAATCATTTTCAGCGTTTTCGCGGCAGTTACAGATAAGCAGGTGGATTTATAAATTCTGGAACCAAGAATCATGAAGAATAGCAATATTGCAATACAATCAATACTGATTATCCTTTTGTGTTTCACCACAAAAGCAAATGCCCAGGAAACGAAAGTTACCAGTGACCTGGAAATGTGGAACAGTATTTCGGTCTCAAAAAAACTCAGTGATCACTGGAGAGTATCTTTAAGTGAAGAGTTCCGTTTTAAAAAAGATATTTCGAGGTTCGATGTTTATTTTACCGATGTCGGTCTCGATTATAAAATCAATAAACATTTTACAGTCGATCTGGGGTATCGTTTTTATCAGAATAAGAACAGCGACAACGAATTTAAATCCCAGCACCGTTTGAGTGCCGGTATTGCCTACAAGCAAAAACTCAACAACTTTACCTTCGGATATAAACTTAAACTTCAGAACAAGGACGAAGACTTTCTTTCAGTCAATTCGGAAAACAATGTTTATAACCTCAGGAATAAACTGAGTGTTGACTACAACATAAAAAACTTTAAGCTGGACCCTTATTTCCAGGTTGAGTTATTCCGAAAGTACGAAACAGGCGAAGATGCTTCTTTCAGTAAACTACGCTGGACGCTTGGCAGCAGTTATCCGGTTACGAAAAAGTCAGACATTCAGCTTTTTTATCGCATTGATAATGAGTTGAATCAAAGTTATGCCAAGGATACCTATATTCTGGGCTTAGGTTATAAAATATCATTTTAAAAACCACCTTATGAAAACAAAAAAAACCATACTAGCCACGATATCCATCCTTGCCCTCAGCTTTTTTGCAAGTTCGTGCTACAAGGAGGAGTTTATCCCCGCTGAGGTTGAAGTTGTACCCGGAACCGGCCTTGAAGATTGGAGCAGCGAAACACATGGTAACCTGGTTGATCCTGATTACACCCTCGTATTTCCGCAGGATAAGGTAAACCGGATTGACGTGGTTGTTAGTTCGGCTAACTGGAATAAGATGATTGCCGATTTAAACAAAAATATAGGCAGCTCCTCAGGGCCAGGAGGCGGTTCGTCACTGGTGGATTTTACACCCATTTTTGTCCCGGCATCCGTATTTTTTAACGACCTGCAGTGGTATAACGTAGGCATAAGGTTTAAAGGAAATTCAAGCCTTCAATCAGCCTGGAGAGCCGGAAATAGTAAGTTGTCATTTCGTTTCGATTTTGACGAATATGAAGACACTTACCCGGAAATTAAAAACCAGCGGTTTTATGGATTCCAGAAATTATCCTTCTCGAATAACTTCGAAGATGTATCGTTTATGCACGAAAAAATTGCTGCCGACATATTCCGTAATGCAGGTCTGAAAGCTCCCCAAACAGCTTATTACCGATTGTATATTGATAATGGACAAGGGGCAAAATACTTTGGCTTATACACCGCCGTTGAAATCGTTGAAGATGCCATGCTCGATAGCCAGTTCGGCAGTAGTACCGGCAATTGCTATAAACCCGATGGAACCTATTTTAAATCGTTTAGTGCTTCCGATTTTGAGAAAAAGACCAATGAGGATATAGCCGATTACAGCGATGTACAAAAAATGGTTACCTATCTGAATGCAAGTACCCGTACTTCGAATTCAACACAGTGGCAGACTGACCTTGAATCAGTTTTTGATGTTAATAATTTTATGAAATGGCTGGCTGTAAATACCCTTATCCAAAACTGGGATACATACGGAAGAATGACCCATAATTTCTACCTGTATAACGATCCTTCAACACAAAAACTCACCTGGATTCCATGGGATAACAACGAGGCGCTGGCAAACGGAAAAAATAATGCCTTGTCGTTTTCGATGAATGAGGTCTCAGCCACATGGCCGTTAATCAGGTACCTGATGGATACTCCTTCGTATAAAACCATGTACCTGAGCCATTTAAGTCAAACAATAAATGGTGCTTTCAACCCGGCTGAAATGAAAGAAAAATACCAGTATTACTATACTTTAATTCAGCCCTATGTAATTGGCGCCGATGGCGAAGTTGCCGGGTATACTTTTCTGAAATCAAGTTCTGATTTTTCAAATGCACTTACTACCCAGAAAAACCATGTCGACAGCCGTTTCGCTGCCGCAACAACTTATCTGGAAACTCAATAATATAGTTCTCAAAAGCCTGGCTTACAAAGGGTTCTTTTTGTACACCAACACAATGCAGGCAATGAATACAGCTTAAGCTCAGGGTTTTACGGTTTATGTTATAATCTAAAAAGCAGAATAAGGATTATGAGCGAATTTGAAAACAGTTTTCGGAAGTTTCAACCGGTTTTGCCGGATGATCTGGATGATCTGAAGCTGTTACTTCCGGTCAAAAAAAAGTTTATCTGTTCGCTTGCGCATGTATCGGAAATAGTTGAACATATTTCGGATATATACAGAATACTCGTAATAGGTGTAAACCGGACAATTTCAACTCCTATAGCATTCCCTAATAAAGCCGGTATAAAAATATCTGACTCAATGGACTTTGACACAGGAAAGTCGGAAATTGATAATGGTTTGTTTCGCGTCTTCGAGTCAGGAATGCAGCTTTTCGGCCAATACAAAAGGATAATGCTTACTAATAATCACGAATGGGTAACCATTGATTTTGATTTGAATTATACAACCCTGTCGGGGAAGTCGATTTCGTTCGAATCGAATGCCATTGTGGGCATTTACATGAAAGAAGAACCTGCTTTTTCGTTAATTACTGAGCTGCTCGAAAAGTATATTGTGCCGGATAATACCTACAACTATAATTTATTGGACAAATTGTTGTTGTATTCGGTTTTGAAAATGAATATGCCTGGTACCGAAATTCATATCATTGATAATTCATTCAGATAAAAAAGGATAATAACTTCCGGAGTATTTATCCCTGTAATAAATGTTAAAATTCACAAATACCAAAGCTGATAAACAATAAGCATATCAGAAAAAGTGGAGGTAGAATACGAAATACACTTAGTGAAGACACCCATTTTAGGAATTGTAAAGGGTAAAACCAGTTTTATCATGCACCTGTGCGGGATTCAATCCTTTTTGTAGGTAAAATAACCCTGTTCATTGATATGATTTTTGTGAACCGAACATTAAAGTTAAATTTACAATCAAATTAAAGAGGAACCTACCTTTAGTTCTAAAATTTTATATTGCATAATCAATTAATTGATGAACAGGCCCAAGAACATATTACGCTATACCGAGACAATTCTTCTTATTATTGTTTGGCTACTTATAATTTCCATTCCTCTGATTTTCAGCAAGAATGGTGGTAGTTTCGTGTGGTCTGATTTTCAGGGTCCTCTTCAAACCTATATTCTTTTGTTAGCTATTTTCCTGGTTAACAGGTTTATATTTATTCCCAAATTGCTGCTGAAAAAGAAATACCTGCTTTACCTGGCATCGGTAACAGGATTGATAGGGGCTTTTTCATTTGGACTCTTTATTTATCAGACACAAATAAATATTGGACCTAATAATCGCCCGGAGCAGTTAAAGGAAAGGTCGCATATTCCACCTCCACCATGGGCGGGAGCTGATATAAACAGTAGTAAACCTAAATCTAAACCGGGACCCGGGAATGAACCGGGGCCGCTGCCTCCTTTTGCTAACTTACTTATTATGTCATTCCTGCTGGTAGGCTTCGATACAGGATTAAATGCCTTTTTCAAACTGACCGTGGCCGAAAATGAACGCGCAAAACTCGAAAAGGAAAACGTGACTAACCAGCTCGATATGCTTCGCCACCAGGTGAGTCCGCATTTTTTGATGAACACACTGAATAACATCCATACGCTTGTGGATATCAGCTCCGAAAAGGCTAAAGACTCTCTGCTTATGCTTTCGAAACTCATGCGTTACCTCTTGTATGATACGGCCGACAACCGCACAACACTCAAAAACGAGGTTGCATTTATCGAAAGCTATATTGAACTGATGAAATTGCGTGTTTCGGATAAAGTGATCATCACGCTGAACATTTCTCCTGAGTTTCCCGACAAAAAAATTCCGCCTTTGCTGTTTACTTCCTTTATCGAAAATGCTTTTAAACACGGAATCAGCTATAAGCATCCATCGTTTATCACAATCGATATTACGGCCGATAATACGAGTATGAATATGGAAATAAAAAACAGCATACACGCAAAACCCGGCTCAAAAGAGCATTCGGGGATAGGAATTGAGAATGCTAAAAAACGGCTTAACTTGTTGTATGCCAATAATTACACTCTCGAAATTGCTGAAAATGAGAATACCTTTACCGTTCAATTGATCATTCCTCTAAAAGATACTGCCTTATGATCAGATGTATTGCCATTGACGACGAGCCGCTTGCACTTCATAAAATAGGAGCATATATCGACAAAACACCCTATCTCGAAAATGCTGCCTTGTTCGAAAGTGCCTTCGAAGCCATTGATTTCATTCAGGATAATCCTGTCGACCTTATGTTTGTGGATATAAATATGCCCGACCTGAGTGGAATGGATTTTGTAAAATCATTGAAAAATCCGCCCAAAGTAATTTTTACAACTGCTTACAGCGAATATGCCATCGAAAGTTATAAAGTTGATGCTATTGATTACCTGCTGAAGCCCATTGGTTACATTGATTTTTTGAGGGCAGTGGAAAAAGCAAAGGCACGGATAGCTTTGCTGCAGGAGAAAACTGATTTGGTTAAAACCGACGAAAAATTTCTGTTTATAAAGTCGGATTATAAAATAGTGCGGATTGAACTGGCAGATATAAAATATATTGAAAGTATGCGCGAATATGTGCGTATACATATCGAAAACCTGCCACCGGTTATGACCCTGATGACAATGAAAAAAATGGAGGAATATCTTCCCGGAAATAATTTTATGCGGGTTCATCGCTCCTATATTGTTAACCTCGATAAAATTACAACCATTGAGCGTAACAACATAGTTTTCAATAAGGTATATATCCCTGTTCGGGAACAGTACCAGGTTCAGTTTAAGGAATATCTGAACCGGAATTCACTTGGATAAACAACTAGCCGGCTATCGGTCAGTAAAATGTTGACCTATCACATACTATTGAAACACTCCGGCTCTTAAAACGCAATAACAACACTTAAGTTGGTTAGTTTGATGGGAGAAGAGAGCTCTGCGGCATTTTTGCAGGGCTTTTCTTTTTTTACATCCCATCAATAGATATGAAAAAAGGAATCGGCTCTCCCGATTGGAACGGCCTTTTGTAAAAAAAATAAAACTGATCCCACTTCGAAAAATAATTTATAGCCACCTATACCAATAGCTATCGGGATTGCATTTTGCATTTATTTTACCACGGAGGCACGGAGAGTACAGAGGAATACGGAGGATATTTGATTTATCACTTTGCATTTTGACCTACGAATGCTGAGCGAAGCCGAAGCATGACCTTTGACCTTTGAATTCTTTTCACCACGGAGGCACGGAGAGCACAGAGGAACACGGAGGATGTTTGATTTATACTTTGCATTTTGACCTACGAATGCTGAGCGAAGCCGAAGCATGACCTTTGCATTTTGAATTCCCTCGTCCCCTCCCATCAATCACATCAATCCCATCAATCATTTCAATCCTATCAATCCCTGCTTGCAGCAGGCAAGCCTTCACGCCCTCCCTACTTCGCGCAGGTACACATCAGGCAAGTGTGGTATTTATCTGTCTGTGAATACCTTAGATGAACTTATTTGTTGCGAATCTTTTAGTTGCCTCTTTTTGTATAAAGTTCAACAATTTTAAGAATAACCTCTGTTGCCTTTACCATGGCTTCGAGCGGAACGTATTCGAGTTTTCCGTGAAAATTATGGCCACCGGCAAAAATATTGGGGCAGGGAAGACCCATATACGAAAGTCGTGCGCCATCGGTACCTCCGCGTATAGGGATAATCTTTGGCTCAATTCCGAGTTGTTCCATGGCTTCCTGTGCGGTGGCAACCACATGGTAAACGGGCTCAACCATTTCGCGCATATTGTAATACTGATCCTTCATTTCGAGGGTAAAGCAGCCATCGCCATAGCGTTTGTTCATAAAGTCGACACACGATTTGAAAAGCTCTTTTTTTAGTTCGAACTTAGGCCTGTCGTGGTCGCGGATGATAAATTGAATAAATGAATTCTCGACCGATCCTTCCATTTTTATCAGGTGATAAAAGCCTTCGTAATCCTGTGTAAATTCAGGCCTTTCGTTAACCGGAAGCAAAGCGTTAAACTCCATGGCCATGAGTATGGCATTTTTCATTTTGTTTTTGGCATACCCGGGATGAATATTCTGACCCTGGATAATCACTTTTGCGCCGGCAGCATTAAAATTTTCGTATTCCAGTTCACCTATACCTCCGCCATCCATGGTATAGGCAAAGTCGGCACCGAATTTTTTTACATCAAAAAAGTCGACACCGCGGCCTACTTCTTCATCGGGTGTAAAACCAAATTTCAGTGTTCCATGTTCCACTTCCGGGTGGTTTACAAAATATTCGATGGCAGTCATAATTTCTGTAACACCGGCTTTATCATCAGCGCCCAGCAAGGTGGTGCCATCGGTTACAATAAGAGTCTGACCTACATATTCGTTAAGCTCCTCAAATTCAGCTGGAGAAAGCACAATATTTTTCTCCGCATTGAGCAGAATATCTTTGCCGTCGTAATTTTCGACCAGGCGAGGTTTAATATTAGCACCGCTCATATCAGGGCTTGTATCCACATGCGATACGAAGCCTATTACAGGAACTTTCTTAGTGGTATTAGAGGGCAAGGTTCCCATCACATATCCATTGGCATCGATGCTTACATCCGACAGGCCGAAAGCCTTCAACTGCTCGTGCAACAGGTTCAGCATATCGAATTGTTTTGCCGTACTGGGGAATGTGGTTGAAGTATCGTCGCTTTGGGTATCGATGGCGACGTATTGCAGGAATCGATCAAGTATTTGTTGTTTATTAAGTGTCATACAGTATTATGTTTTCGTTTAATTGTGTAAAATTAAGCATTCCCTGTTGCCTGCGGTGGGCTTCTTTACACAGTTGTTTTAACACTACGTTTTTTTGATTTGGCTTCGACTCCGCTCAGCCGGACAATTAGGTTTAATGGATATTGATTTTTCCCGTTTCGTCAACTGCAATAATGATTTAGTCGTTTTTCTCAACCACCTCGTTACGCTGAGCAGCCTGTCCTGCCTCCTTTGGCGGGAGAGTCGAAGCGCCTCGTGCTACTCATTAATTTGATCGATTGCAGCCTCACAATTCGTAATTTTTTTAAATATTTATTATGCCTTTCGGCATTAAAATTTAATTCTGAAACCTCACTGTATTTTACTTAATTCGATTTTTCGAATGAGAAACATTAGCACATTGTGACAATGTTTTTATTTTATTCCAATCTCCTGCAATCAATGCTTCTTTTTTGGCACGTGTCCAGCCTTTAACCTGCTTCTCAAAAGCGATTGCTTGTTTCGGGCTGGTAAAATATTCAGCAAAAACGAGTTCCAAAGGCCTTCGGGAAAAAGTATAACAATCTGGATTCAGCCCACTCTGATGCTCAGCAAATCTTCTCTCCACATTGTTTGTAATACCTGTATAATAGCTATTATCAGAACATTTGAGAATATATACATAATAGTATCTTCGAATATAAACCATATTATATTGTTGTTATTAGGTTTGGCTTCGATCAGCCAGACAAACGGAACTATTTGGATGTTAATTTTTCCTGCTCAGTCAGATGTAATAAGTTTACATTCAAAGTTAATGGATTTATTGATTGCTTAAATTAATGAAGTTCCTTTTTTATTGTTTGGCTTCGACTCCGCTCAGCCGGACAAAGTGAGTTGTTGTGAAATTAATTTTAATTGTTCCGTCTGCTAGCATTAAGTTCACTTTCAAAGTTAATAGATTTATCTCTTGCATAAATCAATAAGATAAAGTTGTTTTACTCAATCCTCTAGTCACGCTGAGCGGAGTCGAAGCGCCTCGTACAACTCTTTTTGTTGTTGGGCTTCGACTCCGCTCAGCCGGACAAAGTGATTTATTTGGATATTATTTTTTCTGTTCCGTCAAATTCAATAAAGTTAAGTTACTGTTCTCAACCACCTCGTTACGCTGAGCAGCCTGTCCTGCCTCCTTTGGCGGGAGAGTCGAAGCGCCTCGTGCTGCCGTTTCAACCAATATTTCTCCTTTTACAAATGTTTTATTGTCACTCACTCCCCATACCTCAGCTCTTTCCCCTTCACAACCGCCGGAACGCCTTTATCCATCCACAGTGGCAGCGGAGCATCTTTCAGGTAATGATCGAAAAACCCGCTCATTCGTATGCTAAGGTCTACACGGTTAGGCCATTTGGTAAGATTATGCTCATCGCCGTTGTAACATAGCAACCACGATGGTTTGCCAAGCCTCCGCATGGCGGTTATCAGTTCAATTCCCTGGTAGTACGGTACAGCACCGTCGTTATCGTTACTCATTATCAATAAAGGGGTTGTGATGCGGTTCGCATAAAAAATCGGGGAATTCTCGATATATAAATCACGGTTTTCCCAAAGGTTAACGCCCAGGCGGCTTTGGCCCTGCTCGTACTGGAATTGCCGTACTATGCCACTTTCCCAGCGGATACCACCATAGGCCGAAGTCATATTGCTGACAGGTGCTCCGGCCATGGCCGCTTTGAAAAGACCCGTTTGCGTAACCAGGTAAGCCACCTGGTATCCGCCCCAGCTTTGCCCCTGTATGCCCATGCGATCAGCATCCACGTATGGAAGTTTTGTCATGGCCAGGGTGCCGCTCATAATATCATCATACGCTGAACTGCCAGGTTCTCCTTTTCGGTAATTAATATCAGGAACAAATACGATATAACCATTGCTGTTATAATAAGGAAAATTTACTGTCGAACGCGATGGTGAAGGTGTATAATGGCTGTGAAGCCTGCTGGAGTATTTTTCGTAGAAATAAACGATCATAGGGTATTTTTTCGAGGCATCGAAATTCTCGGGTTTATAAAGCAAACCGCGCAACTCGCCACCATCAAATGATTTCCAGTGAACATGCTCCACCGTCCCCCATAAATACTGGCTTTGCTGCGGATTGGTGACAGAAAGTTTCTTAACACCTTTAAAATCAGAAGTGCTTGTCCATAAATCAGGATATTCGGTATAACCTGAACGTTGCCAGAGATATTGATTCGCATTTTTCGCCTTCACAGGGTTGCTGTAATCGTAATCCGATAGCAGCAGTGTGGTAAGCTTTCCAGGTTCGTTTATTTTCAGGTTGGCAAAACCTTCCCTGCAGCTTTCTTCTTCCACAATTTTGATCAGTAAAGGTGCTTTGGGATCTATATCCAGGGCTTCGGGATCTGTTTTTACATAACGATATGAAGTCTTGTTTTTGCGACCATCAGCAGTTAACAAAACCGGATTTTTTTTATTTTCCGGATCAAATTGCCAGATGTCGTAGCGATCGTAAATCAACACCGAAGCATCATCGGGCGTCCAGCCTGCCACACCATAAGGATTTGGGAAGTCGGGCTGATCGTTTTCCTCATCACTGAAATTAACGGGTAGTGCACCGCTCAGGCAGAATTTCTTGCCGGTAGCCACCTGAAGCGTGTTCCAGGAAGTGTCGGTGTTATTGTAGAACAACAGGTATTTTCCGGCAGGCGAAAGGTCGGCAGTTGAAGGATGTTTGCCAAGTAAAAGCTTCCGGCTTCCGGTTTTTAAATCAATATGATAAATATCGCGGTACGATACACCTTCGCGGGCATACAGTAATTCGTATGGATCGTTGGTGGAACCTAAGGCAAAATCAGCATTCCCTTTACGGAATGTACGCACTTGTTCGACCACAGTATCAGCAAGTTGCACTATCATTTTATCTGCAATATGAAAAACCGACAGGTAATTTTTTTTCTGATCTCTGTCAAGGCTTTTCAACTGCTGCGATTGCAGGCGGCCATCGTCCCACGACCAGATATCTACCTTCACCTTTTCTTCATCCAGAAGCGTATCTTTTGACTCGGGTAGCTTTTTAGGAGCTGTGCTAAAATACAATTTCGAACCATCGTCGGCAAACCCCAGGTTTCCGTTTTCCGAAACTTCCCAGTTTGCAGGAACACCCATGGCAGCAGTATCGGCGATAAGCCTGGTTTTGTTTGTTTTTTCATCCCAGAGGTAAAGTGCGTAACGTTTTACTTTAGCCGTATCGGAAGTAAACAGGAAGGCGAGCTGTTTGCCGGCATCATCAGTCGTGAGTTTTTTAGCAAAACCGGGTTTTTCGAAGATCTTTTGCATTTTAAGGGTACGGGTATCAAACACATTCACAGCTATTGAGTCGATGCTGTCCTTTTTCAAGGTGATAAAGGAGAGCAGCTTCCCGTTTTTTGCAAACGACATTTCGGTAACGTTTTCGTATTCCGACGTGTGATTTATGAAGGGATTTAGCACCGAAAGATTAGCCGTTTCCACATCTGCGAAAGCGCCTTTTTTCTTCTTTTTCTCTTTTTCCTTCCCCTTTTTTTCTTCGGGTTTTGCCTGTAATGTATCAGGTATGGCTTTCTGAGTGCTATCGTCTGTTGAGGTTTCTGCTTTATCTTTTCCGGCAGGTTTTGGCTTTTCGTATAACCATGCTACCCAGGCGCCACCTTCTTTGGGTAATTGAAATGATTTCAGACCCGCAAAACGCATTACCGAATCTTTTTCAATCAACCATATTCCCAGGGAGTCCTTCGGCATATCGTCCTTTTTTGTTTTGGCCAGTTTTAATTTGCGAAGGCTGTCGTAAGGCTGTAAAACACGAAAAACCAGCAAATCGCCTGTTGAAGAAAATACAGCACTTTCCGACCGATACAATGAATCATGGCGGTTGGAATTTAACTCCACTAAATGAAGCCATCCATCGCCCTTTTGAGGATTTATTTCATAGGATGAATAGTTGCCATCGTTGGAAATAAGCGGTTTATCCAGCTTTTTCCAACTTTCGTAAACATCGTGGGTAAGTGGTTTTTTTTCAGTGGATTGTGCAATTGCAAAAGCGCCAAGCATTAGAGCCGGGAGTATCAACAGTACTATTTTCCTGATCATAAGGTGAGGTTTTTCGGTTTTTGTGAGTGCAAGATAAAGCAATTTATGAAAATGGTAGCTGGAAATAGGTCAAATTGGGAATTCAATCGGTCAAGTGGAGAACGGATGGCAGGAAATTAGAAACCCAAGCTGATGCGGATTTGCAATCCGCATCTACGGAGTTACGGATTTGCAATCCGGATTTACAAAACACCGGGTAGGTATTTTAGTCTCATGCTCTTTTCTGTTTAAGCAAATAAATTCTACGAACCATAACATTTTTTTTTACACGTTAACAACAAATACCGTTGGTCATACTCAGTATCAAATGTGTACTTTTGCCCCATCATGACCCTTACCGAATCCCTTCTTCACTGGTACAATCAGAACAAACGCCCCCTTCCCTGGCGCGAAACCCGCGATCCGTATAAAATATGGCTTTCAGAAGTTATTCTTCAGCAAACCCGTGTAGCTCAAGGCATGGATTATTACCATCGCTTTCTGCAAGCGTTTCCTGATGTGCAAAGCCTGGCTGGTGCCGACGAACAGGAAGTTTTAAAACTCTGGCAGGGACTTGGCTACTATTCGAGGGCACGGAATATGCATTATACCGCCCGGGAAATTATTGCTGATCACAATGGTTTTTTCCCTAAAACGGCAGCCGGATTAAAGAAACTTAAAGGCATAGGCGACTATACTTCCGCTGCTATTGCCTCCATATGTTTTGATGAACCCACGGCTGTGCTCGATGGAAACGTGGCACGCGTTATTTCGCGGTTGTATGCCATTGAAACGCCTGTTGATACCGGAAAAGGACGCATTCTTTTAACTGACCTGGCAAACAACCTTATGGATAACAGTCATCCCGGTACTTTTAACCAGGCCATAATGGAACTGGGAGCCATGGTTTGTACTCCTCAAAGCCCCGGCTGCAACAATTGCCCGCTTGCCTTTGCCTGCGAAGCACTTAAACGCAACGAAACAGGCAGGTTTCCGGTAAAAACACCTAAAAAACCGCCCACTGCCCGCCACCTGAATTACCTGGTAATCAGTTTCAAAAAAAAGGAGAAGGAATTTATTGTGATGCGTAAACGCAGCGGGTAATGATATATGGAAAAACATGTACGATTTCCCATGTATCGAAACTGAAACGGCCACTGATGCTGATCACATATTAGAACTTTGCAAAAAGCAGGAAATATTGGCCGGCTTGCCGTTTACAGTAAAAAGTGTTTCGGACGAATACATTCATATACTTTCGCATCGCCGGCTTTTGGCAGTGTTTATACATATCATTGTGAAGACTGAACCTGCATTGGGTGATGATATTACGGCAGTGGCAATTGACGAAATTGCCGCATTGCCGATTCCACGGTTGATCGATCGCTACCTGGCATCGTTGTTATAATGCGGATTGGAAGCCTGAATCTGGGCTATAGTTGCAGGTATATTTATTAACATCCCTGTTAAAAACCATCCAATTAAACTACATTTGTATATTAATCAAAAAAAGTAAAAATCTACAATCCAACAATTATGGCACGAGGTGTAAACAAAGTGATACTGGTAGGAAACCTGGGAAAAGATCCGGAAGTTCAAACGTTTGATACGTATAAAAAAGCAACCTTTTCGCTTGCTACCACTGAATATTCGCGCGACCGCGACGGAAATGAAGTACAGCATACCGAATGGCACAACATAGTTATGTGGCGAGGCCTTGCCGAAATTGCCGAGCAATACCTGCACAAAGGCAGCCAGGTGTATCTCGAAGGTAAAATCCGTACCCGCTCTTATGATGGCAAGGACGGGCAGAAAAAATATATCACTGAAATCCAGGCCGATAACCTTATTTTAACAGGTAGCCGCCGCGATGGAAGCAGCGAAAACCAGTCGCAACCACAGGCATCAGCTTCTTCCTCACACCCTGCTCAGCCTGTAGTCCCCCCTATTACCGAACCCCTTTCGCAACAGGAAGATCAGGATGATTTGCCATTCTGAGAATTGAACTTTACAAATAAATTTAACGGGCGGATTTGATTCGCTCGTTTGCTTTTCATCTTTTACTATCTTTGCACCTTAAAATCAATTACTTCACATCGTGGCTGACCCACTCCCCGAGGCGTCGAACGCATTATTTTTATTATCTGTAAATACAACTGATCTGGCTTCATCGGCCGGACTGATCTCCGGAATCATTGCACTTCTTGTATTATTGATGTGCTCCGCTGCTGCTTCGGGTTCCGAAACCGCATTTTTTTCACTTTCTCCCTCGCAGCTCCACGACATTAAGCTGTCGAAAACAACGCTCAACAAGCGGATTATCCATTTACTCGACAACTCAAAGCTTTTACTGGCTACCATATTGATATTCAACAACCTGGTTAACGTTGGTATCGTTATCCTATCCGCTTTCCTGGTAAACCAATACCTTGATTTTTCGTTCAACCCTGTGCTGGGAATCATATTTCAAATCGTAATTATCACGTCGGTATTGCTGTTACTGGGCGAAATTATCCCCAAGGTAATGGCTACCCGCAAGCCGGTAAGGTTTGCGACCATAATGGCAACGCCACTCACGGTTTTACAGCGTATATTATATCCTGTCAGCCATCTGCTGGTTACTTCCACACGGTTTATTGATAAACGGCAGGCCAATAAAAATCACAATATCACGCTCGACGATATTTCGAATGCCATTGATATTACCGCCGATGGCAAGGTTGATGACGATGACCGTAAGATTATGAAAAGCATTACCCGCTTCGGCGATATTAATGCCCGCGAAATCATGAGCCCCAGGGTTGATCTTACTACACTCGACAACTCTTTGCCTTTCAGTAAAGTACAGGAAATAATTATTCATTCGGGCTATTCACGTATTCCCGTTTACAACGAAACCCCTGATACAATAACCGGAATTCTGTATATCAAGGATTTGCTCCCTTTCCTTTCCGAAAGTACTGATTTTAACTGGGAGAAACTTGTGAGGCCCCCGTTTTTTGTTCCCGAAAACAAACCCATCAACGACCTGATGCAGGAGTTCCAGGAAAAGAAAATACATATGGCTGTGGTAGTTGACGAATACGGAGGCACCTCGGGTATTATTACTCTCGAAGACATTATAGAGGAAATTGTGGGCGAAATTAACGACGAGTTCGACAACGAAGCCGAAAACAATTTCTTCTCGCGTATCGACGACAGGAATTATGTTTTCGAAGGCAAAACCAGCATCAACGATATGTGCCGCGTACTGGGAATTGATGATAGAATTTTCGATGAAGCCAAGGGCGAAAGCGAATCGCTTGCAGGGCTTATACTCGAACTTACCGGCAAAATCCCTTCGGTTGGCGAAACAGTTCATTTTAAAGAGTTTGTATTCCGTATCGAATCCGTTGATAAACGAAGGATTAAAAAAGTTAAAATCACTACGTCTGATACGGACAAAACGGAATAAGCAACCCTGACGATGTCTCTGAATTTTAGGCGTCAATCCCCTTTCTAAAATTAAACTGTATTTTCCCAGGCTTCATCAACAGGCAATAATCAAAAACCTGAAACGTTTCATTTGCATAACCCCAACCTGATGCATTTTCAAAAGAAATTTTCGTCCCTGACAATAAAAGCAGGATTGCCGACCTATATAATTTATTTGTTGCTGGCCGTGAGCATTTCAACATTCACCTTTTCTTCGTGCGACAGCGAATACACGCCCAAACCACGCGGTTACTTCCGCATCGCTCTCCCCGAAAGAAGTTACAAGGTTCTCGATTCGGTGTATCCCTACACTTTCGAATACCCTGCTTATGCCCGCATCACAAACGATCCGCATTCGCCCGAAGAGAGAAACTGGATAAATATCGAAATGCCGGGGTTTCGTGGGCGCGTGCATATCAGTTACAAACAATTACCCGACAAACTCAGCCTTGCAACCTATACCGAAGATGCCCGCACACTTGCGCTAAAACATATGGCAAAATCGAGTGGTATAAATCAGATTGCTATTGCCGATCCTTCGCGCAATATGTATGGGCTGGTATACGAAATCAACGGGTTGAGTGCCGCATCGCCTTACCAGTTTTACCTGACCGACAGCATACAGCATTTTTTACGTGGTTCGCTCTATTTTGATGTGATCCCTAATAACGATTCACTGGCCCCGGTTATTGATTTTGTAAAATCAGATATCCAACACCTGTTCGAAACCATCAACTGGAAGTAAACATTAAAGTTATTTCACGGTTAAATTTAAAGCAACTTCCACAAAGTTTGCCAGGTACTGCCATGTAATTATTACTTTTGGAACTCTAAAACCCTATCACTCATGAAAAAAGCCCTTCTCATTATTATGGTTTGCCTGCCATTTATACTGGCAGCACAGCAATCAACGTATTCGAGGGTAAAAGTATTTACTGACGACAAATCGCCAGCCCAACTATTCGCTACCGGTATTGATTTTACGCTGTTGATCCCAAAAATCAATGGTACCTGGCCGAAATTTCGCAGGAAGAACTCAGTAGACTTAGTTCTGCCGGATTTCGCTACGAGCTTATAATATCGGATTTGGCTAAATTCTATACCGATCGTTTTGCCGAAAAATCAGCTTTGTCGTTAACCGATAACCTCCTGAGCCAGTCGTGGCCCCAACCCCTTAATTTTTCGCTAGGGTCGTGTGGAGGTTTCAGCACCGCTGACGAAATGATCGCCCAGATTGACCTGATGCGTTCGCTTTATCCCAACCTAATTTCAGCAAAAAAGGCATTGAGTGATACCGTTTCGACCATCGAAGGACGAACTGTTTATTATATCCGCATCAGCGATAACCCCGATGTTAACGAAAGCGAACCCGAAGTGCTTTACACCGGCATGCACCATGCACGCGAACCGGTGAGCATGCAGCATCTGCTTTATTATATGTGGTACCTGCTCGAAAATTACAACAGCGATTCAACTGTGAAAGCTCTGGTTGATCATACCGAAATGTATTTTGTGCCCATATTCAATGTCGACGGGTATACATACAACATCACCACCAATCCCAACGGAGGCGGTATGTGGCGGAAAAACCGCCGTGATAATGGAAGTGGTTACTTCGGAGTGGATATCAACCGGAACTATGGGTATAAATGGGGTAACGATAACAGTGGCTCCTCTCCCGATCCATGGAGCGACCTTTACAGGGGAACTGCTCCTTTTTCGGAACCCGAAACACGCATGATGAAATATTTCTGCGAGGATCATAATTTCCTTATCGCGCTTAACTATCACTCTTATTCAAACCTGCTGCTTTATCCCTGGGGCTGGACAGCGGATCCTTCGCCCGACAATGTATTGCTCGAAAATTATGCCGTTGCCATGACACAGGAAAATAATTACACCTATGGCCCGGGCTCCACAACAATATACCCTACCAATGGCGGTTCCGACGACTGGATGTACGGTGAGCAAACAACAAAACCTCTTATACTTTCCTATACTCCCGAGATAGGCAGTTACAACGACGGTTTCTGGCCACAACAGAGCCGCATACTTCCGCTTATACAGGAAAATATGCTGGCAAGCATAACCGCTGCAAAACTGGTTGGTAATTATGCATGGGTTACCGACGATAGTCCTCTGTTTATTTACGAAGCAAGCGGTTACCTTCCTTTTAAAGTGAAGCGCTTAGGTCAGCAGAATGGCAGTTTTACTGTATCAGTTTATCCTGTTGGTAGTTCTTTCACCTCGGTAGGCGAAGCGAAGAATTTCGAGAATATGAACCTGCTCGAAAAACGCACGGATTCTATTGCTTATCAGTTGAGCAATGCATTGAATGTTGGCGACACCCTGTATTATGTATTAGCGATCAATAACGGGTATTTTACTGAATATGATACGGTAAGACGAATTTTTGGATACCCGGTAGCCGTTTTCGACGATAAACTGAGCGATAATACTAACTGGACAGGTACCTGGGCGCTCACCAACTGGCAGTCGTATTCACCTTCGACAAGCATGACCGACTCACCCAATGCCAACTATTCGGCTTCCGACAATAAAACCATAACGATGGTAAATGAAATCGATCTTCCTGTCGTAATGAACATGGTACTTCAGTTTCGGGCAAAATGGGATCTTGAAAAAGATTATGATTACGTTCAGTTGAGCCTTTCGGTTAACAACGGAACCACCTGGATTCCTTTACAAGGGAAATACACACATACCGGAACCGTTTACCAGGCCAACGGCCAGCCTGTATACGATGGTAAAAAAGGGGAATGGGTTCGCGAGGAGATTTCGCTCAACAATTACATGGGTCAGAAAATCAAACTGCGTTTTAAACTTAAAGCTGACCAGGGAAAAGAGTTCGACGGTTTTTATTTCGACGATGTTAATATCAGTATGTTACTCGACCCTACTTCGATGCAGAATCACGAAAATGGTTTTGCGGTTTTAGGAAATCCATTTCCCAATCCCGCTGACAATCGTTTCGAAATCAGTTATATACTTTACAATTCTGCATCCACTGCTGAATTAAACCTGCTGACTCCTGCCGGAGTGGTTGTGATGCAGAAACGGATCCACTCACAGGCCGGTACTGAGCAGATTGATGTCAGCAGCCTGGCGCCGGGCTTATACTTTATTCGCATTGTAGCTGATGGAATTCCATCAACGGTGAAAAAACTGATTGTGAGGTAATGATCCTTAAATGTGTGCCGTAAAGCTGAACCAGGCCTTTATTAAATATGATACCTCCATTATCGGCCAAAGCTGCTTGATGATAACAAGATAAACCGTACTTTTGCACCTCTTTATCAACATTTGAAATTAAGTGGAACAAGGCAAAGTATATCCCCTTTTCGAAAAACTAGTCAGCCGCGAGGTGAAAGAGCAAAAGCTTGGACAACGGGCACGGGTAATTTGGTTCACCGGCCTGCCCTGCTCGGGAAAAACCACCCTGGCGCTTGCACTCGAAAAAGAACTTTTTGCACAAGGATACCTGTGCCAGGTGTTGGATGGCGACAATGTACGTTGCGGTATCAACAATAACCTGGGTTTCAGTAACGAGGACCGGCTTGAGAATATCCGCCGCATCTCTGAAATTTCTAAGCTTTTTCTTTCGGCCGGAGTTATTACTATCAATGCATTTGTTAGCCCTACCAACGAAATTCGCGACCTGGCCAGGGAAATTATCGGCGAGGACGATTTTATTGAAATTTTCCTGAATCCAAGCCTTGCTGTATGCGAAAAACGCGATGTTAAAGGGATGTATAAAAAAGCCCGCGCCGGGCAGATTGCCGAATTTACGGGTGTAAATGCACCTTTCGAAACACCCGAAAACCCCAACCTCGAAATACATACCGATACCGAAAATATTGCAACATCCTTACAACAAATACTCGATAAAATAATGCCGGTGGTTTCGTTAAAAACATCCTGATTTTTCAGCTGAGGCGGATCGAATCTCTTGCCAATAAATAATTACCAGTACAAATAAAATAAAAGCATGACCAGCTACAACCTTTCACACCTCGACGAACTGGAAAGCGAATCCATTTTTGTGTTTCGCGAAGTTGCAGCGCAGTTTGAGCGCCCTGCACTGCTCTTTTCGGGAGGCAAGGATAGTATTATTATGACATTCCTGGCCCGCAAGGCATTCTGGCCCGCAAAAATACCTTTCCCTTTATTGCATATCGATACCGGCCATAACTTCCCCGAAACCATCGAATACCGCGATAAGCTGGTAAAGGAACTGGGTGTGCAACTGATCGTAGGTTCGGTTCAGGAATCCATTGATACCGGCCGCGTGGTCGAAGAACAAGGCTACAGCGCCAGCCGCAACCTGCTACAGACAGTTACCCTGCTCGATACGATCGAAAAAAATAAATTCGATGCATGCATGGGTGGCGGACGCCGCGACGAGGAGAAAGCACGCGCCAAGGAACGTTTCTTCTCTCATCGTGATGAGTTCGGACAATGGGATCCCAAAAACCAGCGCCCTGAATTGTGGAATATTTTCAACGGACGCAAACATATAGGTGAGCATTTCCGGGTATTTCCTATCAGCAACTGGACCGAAATGGATGTATGGCAGTATATCCTGAAAGAAAATATCCCAATGCCAAGCATATATTTTACCCATCAGCGCGAAGCATTTCTGCGCGATGGCGTATGGCTTGCGTATGCCCCGTTTATGAAATTGAAACCAAGCGAAAAGATAGAGATACGCACAGTTCGTTGCCGCACCATAGGCGATGTTTCCTGTACCGGCCTCAATCATTCGAATGCCAATTCGCTCGAGGAAATCATCGACGAAATTGCCGCAACCCGCGTTACCGAGCGAGGCAGCCGTGCCGATGATATGCGCAGCGAAGCAGCCATGGAGGACCGTAAAAAGGAGGGTTATTTTTAGTAGAGACGCGATGCCTCGCGTCTCCCCTAAAAATATAATCGATGCCACGCGTCCCCTAAAAATATAATCGATGCCACGCGTCCCCTAAAAATACAAACGATGCCACGCGTCACCAAAAAAACACAAACGATGCCTCGCGTCTCCTTGTAAACTCCCATACACTCGTTTCCTAACCACAAAGTGCATTTGATATAATAAACAGAAAAATAATGACCGAATTTTCATCCAAAGGATACCTGAATATGGAGCTGTTGCGATTTACAACAGCCGGAAGTGTTGACGATGGCAAGAGCACGCTGATCGGGAGGCTTTTGTACGACAGCAAGTCGATTTTTGAAGATCAGCTCGAAGCCGTAAAACGCGCCAGTATCCAGCGGGGAAACGAACATATTAACCTGGCACTGGTAACCGACGGACTGCGTGCCGAACGCGAACAGGGCATTACCATCGATGTTGCATACCGGTATTTTGCCACGCCCAGGCGCAAATTTATAATTGCCGATACCCCAGGCCATATACAGTACACGCGTAACATGGTTACCGGGGCATCTACAGCCAATGCAGCTATCATTTTAATTGATGCCCGTAACGGAGTAACCGAGCAAACTTACCGGCATACGTATATTGCAACACTGCTGCAGATACCGCATATCTTGATTTGTGTCAACAAAATGGACCTGGTGGAATACAGCCAGGAGGTTTTCGACGAAATCCGGGATAAATTTGTTGCTTTCGCACTCATGCTTAATGTAAAGGATTTTCGTTTTATACCCATCAGCGCGCTTCATGGCGACAATGTGGTTGAACCTTCGATAAATATGCACTGGTACGATAACGGCACTTTACTCGATGTACTCGAAACCCTTTCCATCGACCACGATTATAACCTTACCGATGCCCGTTTCCCGGTGCAATATGTGGTAAGGCCTATTTCGACCGAACATCACGATTACCGTGGATATGCCGGACGTATCGACGGCGGTATTTTTAAGCCCGGCGACAAGGTGATGACCCTACCCGGAGGTTTTCACTCCACCATTAAATCCATTGATTTGCAGGATAAATCGCTGGAAGAAGCTTTTCCTCCCATGTCGGTAACCATGCAGCTGACGGATGATATCGATATCAGCCGTGGCGATATGATCGTAAAAGAAGATAACCTTCCGCAGGTAAGCCAGGATATTACTATGATGATATGCTGGATGAGTACCCGCCCGCTTCAGATCAACGGGAAATATGCGCTCAAACATACCACCAAAGACGTTCGCTGCCTGGTAAAGGAAGTTCATTACAAGGTGAATGTGAATACCATCGAGCAGATTACCGATGATTTCGATGTAAAAATGAACGATATAGCACGTATAACCATACGCACTACCAAACCACTGCTTTTCGATTCGTACAAGGTAAACCGTATAACCGGCGCTGTAATTTTTATTGATGAAGGCACCAACGAAACGGTGGGAGTGGGGATGATTGAATAGAATATCAGCCTGTTGAAATGCCTGAAAACAAAAAGCCCGGTTGTGATCAATTTCGCAACCGGGCTTTTTTATGTTACTTGATAGTGATTAATACACTACTACCTTTTGGCTGTAAATGTTAGTTGTAGTATAAACACTCACCAGGTAAACTCCTGGTTTGCCCTGGAGGGGAATAAGCGTCGGTGTGCCTGGTTTAAGATTCTGAATAGCAAGGGTGTGGCCGACCATATCAGCAAGCTTTACTTTGGAAAGCCCAACGGCAGCGGTTTCCACTTGAACCACTCCATTAACAACCTTTATTGTAAACAGATTTTCAGCTGAACTTACAGGTATAGCGTTTGCATTTGCAAAATGCAGCACGAACCGGTCAATTGCATCCTGGGGAGTAGAAGTAAACATGTAGACCGGGTTCAACGACAGATTATGATCCGTATTTGTTTTTTTATCAAGCAGATAACCGTTAAAAGGTAGGGTTTCTATACCCTGAACTTCAATCTGAAACTGGTTGCCTTCATTTGGAATAAAGCTGAAAGGGATTTGAAGCTCCCGTGTCAGTTCGGGAAATGAATTGGTGCTGAGCTTTTCATCTCCGGCAACAGAATAAAATGTGGGACCATAACCTGCCAGGAAATCCCCGTCATACATCAGGTCGAAACCAGCAGTGGCTTCAGGAATAAACAAAACGTTACTTTCCTGGGCATTGCCAAAAGCCAGATTACGGGCAATAAATTTTAATGCTGAAACAGCTTCTGCAGATTTGTAAAAAGCCTGTGTATTATGCACCCGCGCACTTGCAGGTATTGTAATATTTGCCGTACCTGACTTGGCCTGAACCATAAAACCATTGGTGGCAGGGATATAAGTGCTTGGCGTAGATGTAAGGTCAGTATAACTTTGATTAAATTCGTTCCAAATTTTAGCAACACCCGCTATGTTTGTAAAATTCCATGCCGAACCGGCATCCCAATGCAAGGCACAGGCAAATGGATTGCCTAGCAGGTGCCACGAACGATTGGTTTGAGTTGTTCCGGTAACGGTGAGTCCCGAAACTGCAACATCCGAAACGTTCAGCGCTCCGTTGAATTCTTTTGTGGAAGCCGCGTTATAAGCTACCAGGTAACCTCTGCCTGTAACAAAATTAGTTGAACCGTTCGCTTCATTCCAGGTAGGAGAAACCGATGTGTTTTTAAAATTGATCCATAGGTTGCTTGGTTCGTTCCAGCAATAGAAATCATAGTCTGTTTCCGGGCTTAAAGTGAAGTTCGGACTTATTGCCTGAGAAGCAACCGGCGAACTCACAAAATGCCATCCATCTTTCCAATTGGCCCAGTCGGCATCGTTCATATACCGCTGCACGGTAGCGCTGACAGATGCTGTGGAGTGCAGCAGCGAACCAGTCCCCTCAATGGTTGATATAACTACCAGCCCGCCTGTTCCGGCATTATTGGTTAAGGTGCCATTAACGGTAACTGCCCTGGCAGGATTAACAGTAAACCTGCTTCCTGAGGCAATGCTGAGATTGTTCGTGGTAAGCAGGCCCAGATGAGTGGTTACTCCACCTGTATTTGTCACCGACAGCTTATACATATCGGTATTGCTTGCTCCTATGATGCTTGATGGCGTGGCACCCGAAAAAATTACCGTTTCATTACCTTTGGTATAGCTTCCGTTATTTATAAAATTGCCATTGCTTATTTCAATGTATGCAGCACCAGAAACATTAGTAACAGCGATAGAACTACCATTAGTTATCTCAATACCTTGGCCCTGGCTTGCAAAAGGCAGCAAAAGTAATACCGGAATGCTTCGGATAAATAATTGTATCTTTTTGTTTTTCATGATCTTATAGGATTTTGTTAGCAACAGTATCCTTCTTTCACTTATTTTGTATACTCTAGCCTGCTGCCAAAAGTATCCTGCTCGAAATGAATATCAAACCCCAGCAAACCAACATCATTGGCAAATGTATCGCCAGTGTGGGAAACTGCCCTGAATAACCTGCAGACCAGGATAGTACTGATCCCTATATTTGTACCTGGGATGGTACTGAATGAATTGATCAAATGTTGGCTGGGCCCTACTGGGGTTGAAATTGAAGTGGTCGCATAAATAATTGTTGTATTCCCAAAAGTCCCCCCAATTGGTTGAATCGTGTACTCCAACCCCCAGACTACGTTTGAGCCGTTAGGCGCCACGGTAGCGGTTGTCCAATGAACATGAGGATGAAGATCGGTTCCGATTTTATAACTGTGAGGAATTTGAACAGTAAAATAAAGTTCTTCTTCGTTACTGTCAGAAAACATGTTCAGACCAACTCCCTGACTTGAAGAGCCGTTGTCTTTAAATTTTACATACTCGGGGACTTTACTTCCAAATTTAGTAGTTGCATCCGGAAAAACCATGAGGTCGTCCCATACCGTAGCATTATTTTCCATGCGCACAGTACCATCTGATTCAACAACCAGGTTAGTGTTTATTTTAACTTCCTGGCTTTTGGTCAATTTAGCCATGCCAAACAGGCATACTATGACAATAAGTGTAATTTTTCGTTTCACAGGTAGGTCGTTTAAAGTTTACGATTATTTTAAGATTGCATATTTTATCTCTCCCAATGGAGGAGATAAAGAGCCTGGTTAGTTTGTGTTTTTTTTAAAAAGCAGTATAAGTTGCTCTATCTTAACCAGTCATGCAAAAGTAATTTATTTTTCTTTTGTGCTGATAATTCACTTCAAAAACCAAAAATTTAACCTGTAAAAAATTAGTGTACTGACAAAAAGGGGTGAAAACGCACTTTTATCACCCATGCACGAGCAACTTCAGGAATTTTCACTTCACCAAAGTCACTTTATTCTTTTATCATGCCATTAATATTGTATTATAAATTTACCCGAAAGTTTTTCGGATTTCACTGATCTGTATAAGTAAATCCCGGAAGCGTAAGATTGTGTATCTAATGTCTTCTTTCCTCGTTTCCCGTTAAGCCTAACACGGTCGACTATTCGTCCCTGTGCATCCAGAATTATAAGTTCAGCTGAATTAATTCCATCCGGGAGCACATATTCAAAGGTAATATTTGTGCTTGCAGGAACAGGTGATACCTGGATTCCGTAATCGGCAGCCGGATCAACACATCCTGCCGGAATAACAGCACCGGGTTCGATTTCAATGTTTTGGAAACCTTGTTGCAATTCAAGTTTGGCTCCCGGTGAAATGCAAAGCGTGGCACCTGCTCTTACTATAAGTTTGCCGTGGCCGTTGATGCTCAGAAGTCCGTTATTTTCAATACTCAGCATTGTGCCTCTTTCCATTTCGATTGATGCTTCCATCTTCAATCCGTAAAGCCGAAGCAGGGTTTCATTTTAAGAGAGCTTGAATTTTTCAGTGTTAACTTCGCATTTGATTCAAGGTGCATAGTAGCGCCTGCTTCAACATTGAATACGGTTGGAGAAGCAAATATCATTTTGTTGTTATAAAGTACCGGACCAGTCATTCGTGTGGCAGTAATTCCCTGATCGAGGGTAATTGTTTTGCCCGCCTTTAGATTCAGCGAATAACCTGATGCGGTTGAAACTGGATTCAAAACAATTTCGTCAGCACACCAGCGCACATCATCGTTAACATCTACATCATCAAACCTGATTTTCACCTGTATAGTTCCATCCGTATGTTGATTCAGTATTTCAACAGAAACCCCGTTCAAATATACCTTCCGTATATTTTTCGCATCCGCTGCAGGGATGTCGTATCCTACCATGTTCATCATGGTTGCAGAGGAAGGATTTGTGCCCATACCGATTTTATTATTCCCGTTTACTGTGAATGCATTGCGTGTATGCCCGTTGTTAAAAAGGTTTTTATAATAAATTCCCCCGATATTTTCGATATGGGTGTAATACTGATCATTATGATCAATTACGTCATCGCGATTCCAATCGACAGAATAAAACTCCTGGTCGCCGGCGCCCGTTAGCGGGTTTACATTTTCGGGCAAGCTTACAAAAGGATACATAGGGGAGGTATTCACGCAATTATTCGGGATTTTTTCTTCCTCAAATACCTTATCGTAAAATCCTTCGGCAGTCAGTGGTTTCAGATAACAGGCATATCCGCCAAAAACCTCATCAAAGGTGCTTCCCTGCCGCGTTTCGCGGTCAATCTGCAGGTAGGCATACAGTCCATATACAGCGGGTTCAATACACTCATTTCCTTCCTGCCAAAGAAACTGATCCCACTGGCATTGGTTCATCGACACGGTATTATGATTTTCGATCCACAAAAACTCAGGGTACTCAGTTTGGGGATTCAGAAAGGGAAGTTTTATCCTTATTGCATCACCGCTTGTAACAAAATCGCGGAGGGTGTAAATTCCGGCCTGTTCCGGATTGGTGGCATCGAGGTCGCCGTTCATCTCTGAAGTGTTTGTTTCATTACGTGCAGAAACAGCATACACATTGCCGGGAGCTTTCCAATCCAGGCGTTGCCTGTCCCAGGCATTCCACGATAGCAATGAAGCACCCGATAAACCCAGGTTACTCCAACCCCCAACTGTCGGAAGCCAGTAGTCGCCACCCAAAAACCATCCGCCTCCGCCGGCATGAAAATCGGTGCCTCCGTAAATCAGATGTGCATACTCATGAATCATGATCTGGGTAGGGATATTTTCGAATGTCCCGAACCAACTGCAGGAGTTAGCCTCATATCCTGCCATTTTACCCGGCGAAGAATACGAATAATTGCCAATACCATTAAATGAACTGTTTCGCCAGATAAAAATTACGTGATCATATTTCCGCGGGTTTTCATTACCGGGAGTCGTTTTCGGAAGCCCGAATTCGTTTTCAGGACAGGTCCATAAATCGAAATATTCAATGTCCATTCAACCCATGAGCGGTGAAAATATTTTCACCAAGCTTTTCATTAACTTCATTAATAAGTTTCTGATTATCCGGTTCAATGGAATGCGAACTGTCAGTATGTACTTTAAATATCCCTCCGTTATCAGGAGCAATCAAATAATCGCCAAGTACAGTATAGTTACCCGAGGAAGCCATTTGATAATAACGTGTCATAACTCCTGTTGCAATTCCTGTGGGAGTATTTACATCAGTAAGTTCGTTTGCCCAGGATGGGGTTGAATGTGCCGGCCATCCGGCGTAACCTGTGGGTGGTGTCGGGTCTCCTCCGTTTAGGTACTCATATTCGGCAAAAACTATTAAAACCCTTATGACTCCTGATGAAGGAAGCTTAAAGCCATTACGGCTTTCAAACAAGGCATCTGAACAGGATCTTACTGGGTTAAATGAAAACGTAGTGTTTTCCTGTCCGAAGGCTAAAGTGTTAAGGAAATATATAAAAACAAAGGCATTTGCTATAAGAAGTGTTTTTATCATAATGAGTTTGCTTCTTATTTTGTATTTTAATAAACTATTTTAAATGCCCGTTATTCATAGTTTTATATAAACAGCAGCAATATTTTATTCTTTTTTTTGGCGATAAGCCATTTCGTGAGTAAAAATAGCATTTTATTCACTGCCAAATTAAGGAATTAAGGATATTCCTTACTCGTGATTTTTCTATTGAGTGGTGAGTATTGTGAATATTTTCATTCGATTCACAATAAAATTATACTAACTATTAGCTTCGAATCAACCTTTTACGCTATTTTTGACCTCCCAAGTTCACTTTTTCAGTTGAAATAATTTTTTACCAATCAATAATCCACTATGAAAAAAACAATTCTTTTGCTTACGCTTGGCCTTGTATTTGCCTTTTCGGGCAACAGGGTCAGTGCCTGTTCAAACTTCCTGGTTACCAAAGGCGCCACCGTTGATGGTTCAAACATGATCAGCTACTCAGCCGATTCGCACACCCTTTTTGGTGAGTTGTATTACTGGCCGGCAGCCACTTATCCTGCCGGGGCAATGCTCGATGTGTACGAATGGGATACCGGAAAGTTTTTAGGAAAAATAAAACAAGCCGCTCAAACTTACAATGTAGTCGGAAATATGAACGAGCACCAGGTTGCCATTGGCGAAACCACTTTCGGCGGTCGCGAAGAGCTTGTTGACACTGCCGGCATTATGGACTACGGAAGCCTTATTTATATTGCCCTGCAGCGCTCCAAAACAGCACGCGAAGCCATACAGGTTATCACTTCGCTGATGGCTGAATACGGATACTACAGTTCAGGCGAATCATTCTCCATCAGCGATCCTAACGAAGTCTGGATCATGGAACTTGTAGGCAAAGGAAAACCGGTGCTGGTTAAGGATAAAAAAGGACGCACTTCGGTAAAATACAACAAGGGCGCCGTATGGGTAGCTATCCGCATCCCCGACGGATATATCTCAGGCCATGCCAACCATGCACGCATTACCACTTTCCCGCTTAACGATCCCGAAAATTGTATATATGCTCCTGATGTTATCAGTTTTGCACGCGAAAAAGGGCTCTTTACAGGCGAAGATAAAGATTTCAGCTTCTCCGATACCTATGCACCTGTCGATTTCGGTGGTGCCCGTTTTTGTGAAGCACGCGTTTGGAGCGGTTTCAACAAAGTTGCCAAGGGCATGGACAAATACCTCGATTATGTGAAAGGCGAGAACCTGACCAATCGCATGCCTTTGTATATAAAACCCGATCATAAACTCACACTGCAGGAAGTAATTGGCCTGATGCGCGATTATTACCAGGGTACTGAACTGGATATGACAAAAGATGTTGGTGCCGGACCATACAGCTGCATCGTACGCTGGCGTCCGTTAACATGGAAGGTTGATGGAGTTTCGTATTTCAACGAAAGAGCTATCAGTACCCAGCAAACCGGCTTCGTTTTTGTTGCACAGTCGCGTCCGTATGTTCCCGGTCCGCTGGGTGGCATATTGTGGTTTGGGGTTGACGATACGTATTCCAACGTATTCGTACCTATGTACGCCTGCATGACCAGGGTTCCCGAAACGTTTGCCGAAGGCAACGGATCCATGATGGAATACAGCGATAATTCAGCATTCTGGGTTTTTAACCAGGTTTCGAACTTTGCCTATACCCGCTACAGCGATATGATTGTGGATATTCAGAAGAAACAATCGGAACTCGAAAACAATTTTATCGCTATGGTTCCGGCTATCGATAAGGTGGCATTGGAAATGTACCGCACAAATCCTGAAAAAGCCATACAGTTTCTGACTGATTTTTCGGTTACCCAGGGAAATAACACTGTGTACGAATGGAAAAAACTATATGCTTACCTTTTCACCAAGTATATGGATGGAAATATCAAAAAGGCTCTTCCGGTTCCTGACGGTTACAAATATTATGCTCCGGCTATAAAACAACCTGGCTACAGCGAAGATTTTTATCGCAAACTGGTTAAAGAAACCGGTGAGAAATTTAAAGTATTGGGTACAGATACGCACTAGTGAGCGTTGTTTCCCTGTAGCTGCATAAAGCCCTGACCAAATAATTAACGCCCTGGTTTATTCAAGCCAGGGTGTTTTTCGTAATACATGGTAAAAAAACACCTAAAGTATACTATCCGTATTATTGTTTCGTTACCTTTACAGCATAAAATTGTTTTTTATCATGGATCAAAAACCCGCTAACACCCTATTCTATAAGATTACAATCGCTGTGCTGCTTGTAATTATAGCTGTAATGGCATGGATGCTTATCAATCAGAAAAATGAGGTTACTACCCTGGTAAAAAATTCCGACAGCCTTCAAATAGAGTTGCAGGGCCAGCTCGACTCATTACTTACTGAACACGAACGTGTAAAAGTTACCTATGGCGAACTGAGCAACTCACTTGCCTCCCGCGACAGCCTTATCAACGAAAAAGCCATGGAAATTAAACGACTGCTGGGCTCAAAAGCCGAACTTGCAGTTGTAAAAAAGAAACTGGCTCAGTTGCAGGAGATTACGCAGGTTTACGAACGGCAGATCGATTCGTTATTCACCGTTAACCGCAAACTGAAAGCTGAAAATACCCAGATAAAAATCGACTATAACCTCGAGCAGCAAAAAGCCAGCGACCTGTCGAAAGACAAGGAAGCGCTTAACGAAAAAATTTCAGGTGCCGCCGTTCTGAAAGCATATAAAATTACTGCCGTTGCCTATAAATCGAGGGGAGTCGACAAGGAAAAAGAAACCGATAAAGCGATTAGAACCGATAAAATTAAAGTCTGTTTTACAGTAAGCGAAAACAAACTGGTAAGTTCCGGGTATAAACGATTCTTTGTACGTATTGCCCGCCCCGATAATAGCATACTAACACGCGGACCGGCTTATACCTTCCAGTTCCTGGGGCAAACGTTGCAGTTCTCAGCCATGGAAACACTCAATTACGAAGGCGATGCCGCCGATATATGTACCTATTTCGAACTGCCGGTAAATAGTTCCGATTTACCCAAAGGCCGGTATTATGTTAATGTATTTACCGAAGACAGGGAAATAGGGCAGACCTCATTTGAGCTCAAATAGCCATTATTACACTATATGAAAAACCGGTTAATACCGGTTTTTTTTATGCACTCGATTTTATTTTTGCCAGTTAACTCTTATAATCCGTTGATTGTTTTATAATTCCCGGTAGAATTAACAGAAAATATTATTACATTTACATAGCTGTATACAACGAACAAATCTTAACTTAAACCAAAATCCACTTACCAATGGCCACAAATATTTTTGTAAACCTCGCAGTGAAGGACCTGGAAAAGTCAATGGATTTTTTCACTGCCCTTGGATTTAAATTTAATCCTCATTTTTCTGACGAGAAGGCTGCCTGCATGGTTATTAACAATAACGCTTATGTAATGCTACTTATTAAGCCTTTCTTTAAAACTTTTACCGGGAAATCGATGGCCGATGCATCTAAATCAACCGAAGTGCTTGTATCACTAACAGTCGGAAGCAAAGCCGATGTCAATGAATTTATGGAAAAAGCGATTGCATTGGGCGCCACCGAAACCCGCGAGCCACAGGATCATGGCTTTATGTTTGGCAGAAGCTTTAACGATCTGGACGGACATATATGGGAAATCACCTGGATGGATACCGAAGCCATGAGCGAAGGGCTTTAACCAAATTCGGTCCAATCGAAATAATTAGAAAGTGAAAACCGTGGCCTGAAAAAGGCTGGCGGTATACTATAGTGTCCACTTCTTTACCTGCTTGCCTCGGCCTGAAGCGGTAAAAAAAATCTGTAAAAATTTATTATTGTATAACGTGCAGTAATTCAGCGCGATAGAATAATTATAGAAAATATATATTGCATTATTTAGTACTATGTATTGCATAGTACTGTTTTATAAACTATATTTGCAGCCTGATTCAAATTCTCATGTAATGGAAAAAGCAGATTCAACCATAGCACAGATGCGGAAAGGTGTGCTCGAAATGTGTGTGCTGGCGGCCATAAGCAGCCGCGAAGCATATGCATCCGATATACTGGAGCGCCTGAAACAATCGCAGTTGATTGTTGTCGAAGGCACTCTTTACCCTATTCTTACCAGGCTTAAAAACGAAGGCTTCCTGAGCTACCGCTGGGAGGAATCCACTTCGGGGCCACCACGCAAGTATTATACCATCACGTCCGAAGGCACTGTATTCCTGGCGGAACTCCGCCTGGGCTGGGGCGAACTCGTTACAGCCGTAACTGCCTTGGTTGCCGAAACTAATCAATCAGAATAAACAGGAGCATCAAATACTTCACAACAATGAAAAAGAACTTCTCAGTAAATATAGGCGGCCGCATCTTTAACATCGACGACGATGCTTTCGAAAGCCTCAATAACTACTTTGCCCGATTACGAAACTTTTTTGCTGCCGACGAGGGGCATGAGGAAATACTGGCAGATATCGAAATGCGTATAGCCGAACTGCTCGATCAGCACAAAGCACAGGGTCAGCCCGTTATTACCCTGAAACATATAGCCGAAGTAATTGCCGGTATGGGTGAACCCGACCAGCTATCGGATACCGAAACCGATAAACACCAGAGTACCTCGGGTATAAAAACAGGAGGCAAGCTGTTCCGCGACCCCGATAACAGGCAGATTGGGGGCGTCGCTGCCGGAATTGCCGCATGGTTCGGCATCGATCCGGTTTGGATCCGACTGGCTTTTGCTGCCCTCACTTTATTTTATGCCACCGGCTTGATTGTATATGGTGTGTTGTGGCTTATTTTACCCGTAGCTTCCACTACCTCCGAAAAACTGGAGATGCAGCGGCAAAGCATCAATGTTAATTCGTTGCGTAAGGAACTTGCTTCGGCCGGAACAGGGATTCAGAAAACGGGAAGCAGCGTTCTGCAGTCCATAGGCATATTTATCCGCTTTGTTACCGAAGTGGTGGCGAGGGTTTTTAGTTGGCTGTTTCATTTACTCGGCCGGGTGGCTGGCCTTTTCCTGCTATTGATGGCAATAGCTGTTTTTGTAGGAATCAGCACCGCATCGCTGGTTCGCGAACCCATGAATATGGGTAACTACCAGCTCGATACAACTACCGTTGTGCATGCGCTGCATTGGCTTGTGCCGGGCCCGGATGTGCGATGGCTCGCATACATCGCCATAGTTTTACTGCTTATTGCTGTTAGCGGGCTGTTAATATATTCAGGGCTGCGTTTGTTGCTCAAATGGCCTCCACTGCGCTGGCAGGTAGTTATTGTTTTTGTGCTGTTGCTGGTTGCGGGAATTATTACAGGAGCCGGGTCGGTATTCCAGTATTCGAAATCGTCGGAACAGGTGGCTAATATTACCGTTCGCGAAAGTTTACGCATGAAAAAGAAACAACTTCACCTGGCCTCGGGTCCTAACGAATACCATCAGTATTTCAAGCCTCTGGCCGGCGACACCTTAGCCCGAAACACAACCTATGCGTTAGGCGAAATAAACCTGAGTATACGTCCGGTGCCGGCCGACAGCCTGTTTGTAACATTTATAAAGTCGGCTGCTGCCTGGCAGGAAACCAAGGCCACTGCCTATGCCGGAAATATAGTGTACCGCCACAAACTACAGGATACCTTAATTACCATTAACCCGTATTTTATGATTCCGCACAACGATGGAATGCGCTATCAGAAACTTGATGTAATTATCGGAATTCCTGTAAATACGGAAGTTTTAATTGATGAACCACTCAGCTGGCGGACTAATTACAGGGATTTTACCGATAATTTCAGAAATGAAGGTACTTTTATTATGACTTCATCGGGTTTGAAACTGAAAACCCCACCAACGATTGAATTGGATACATTGAGTGTATCGAACTAAAAATCAGTATCTTTGATCAAGATTTAAAGGCAGTTAACCCAGTTTGAAAGGGTTTTCTGCCTTTTTTGTTTTGAATGTCAGCTATAACAATAAAAAGGGATGATAATTTAAGCCGCAGCAAATAGTAGAATAAGGCAGAAGCAACTACATAAATATTTCCCGAAATAACTATTCAGTCTGAATAAAAAGGATATTAGCCACAGATTTCGCAGATTTAACGCTTGCCTGCTATTTTCCTGCTGTATACCTGCGCGAAGCAGGCAGGCGAAACAGGCAGGCAAACAGGGATTTAGACAGATTTCAATAGATTTTTAGATTAATTTATCATAAGCTGTAGATATCTTTCTTAGTAATCTGCGTAATCTGCGTAATCTGTGGCATATCTAAGTATGTGAATACCTTAAATGAACTGATTAAATACATTCAAATTAATTATCATCATATGAGGCTAAACATCTGAAAAATTCTATATTTGTAGAAGTCATTTTTTGTAAATCAAATAATACTCTCTTATGCAAACCGATATATATAAGCCCAAAAACCATATTCGCATTGTAACTGCTGCCGCACTTTTCGACGGGCACGACGCAGCCATTAACATTATGCGCCGCATACTGCAAAGTACAGGCGTTGAAGTGATACATCTCGGGCACGACCGGCAGGTGCAGGAAATTGTGGATTGCGCCATTCAGGAAGATGTGCAGGCCATTGCCATCACTTCGTACCAGGGCGGGCATATGGAGTATTTTAAATATATGTACGATCTCCTTAAGGAACAGGGTTGCCAGCACATTAAAATTTTCGGTGGCGGCGGAGGTGTTATCCTTCCGAAGGAAATTGCCGAACTGGAAGCTTACGGTATCACCCGTATATATTCGCCCGACGATGGCCGGCATATGGGCTTGCAGGGAATGATAAACGATGTGGTCGAACAGGCCGATTTCCCTTCGGGCAAAGATATTAAAGTAGTAAAATCGCAAATCCTGAAAGGCGATTACCATGCCATTGCCCAGTTGATTTCGGCAGCCGAAAACCACCATGCTGAGGTTAAAGAACTCCTGGCGGAACTGAAAGAGGACTGTGCCAGAAATACAACACCAATCATAGGAATTACCGGTACCGGAGGTGCCGGAAAATCATCGCTGGTCGATGAGCTGGTAAGGCGTTTCCTGGCTGATTTCCCGGATAAAAAGCTTGCCATTATCTCGGTGGATCCTTCGAAACGGAAATCGGGCGGTGCCTTGCTTGGCGACCGCATCCGAATGAATTCCATCAATACACCACGGGTGTATATGCGTTCGCTGGCAACACGGCAGGCTAACCTGGCACTTTCGAAATATATAGCCGAAGCCTTGTGTATAGTTAAAAATGCAGGCTTCGACCTGGTGATCCTCGAAACCTCGGGCATTGGGCAGTCGGATACCGAGATTGTGGATTTCGGTGATGTTACCATGTATGTAATGACGCCCGAATACGGCGCCGCCACCCAGCTTGAGAAAATCGATATGCTCGACTATGCTGATATTGTGGCTCTTAACAAATCCGATAAACGCGGTGCTCAGGATGCTTTGCGCGATGTACGTAAGCAATTTGCCCGGAATCGCATGCTTTTTGCCACCGATCCCGAAAAACTTCCGGTATTTGCCACCATGGCATCGCAGTTTAACGATCACGGTGTTAACCTCTTGTACCGCGAACTTATCAATATCGTTAATGCTAAGACAAAAGCAGATTTTGATTCGCATTTTGTTATTGCCGATGATATAGAACAAACCGCCGGAATTATTCCGCCACGACGGGTACGTTACCTCAGCGAAATATCCGATACCGTTCGCAATTACAATAAATGGTCGCAGGAACAAGCCGCTGTTGCCTCCCGCCTTTATGGCCTGCATATTGCCATCGACGAACTGAATCGCACGGAACAACTTCAAACAGAAACCAGCCAAACGTCCCCCGCCCCCCGTCCCTCGTCCCTCGTCACCGAATTAAAGAAACTATATAAGGAAACCCAAAAATCTCTTGTCCCCGAATCGCAGCAGCTCCTCGACAACTGGCAGCACCGCATCAAAGAGCTAAAAAAAGATCACTACAGCTACAATGTTCGTAGCAAGGAGGTGAAAGTTCAGACTTACACCAAATCCTTATCCCACCTGCGTATCCCGAAAATTTCGATGCCAAAGTACAACGACTGGGGTGATATACTGCACTGGTGCCTTCGCGAAAATGTGCCCGGCGAATTTCCTTATGCAGCCGGTTTATACCCGTTTAAACGCGAAAACGAAGATCCAACCCGTATGTTTGCCGGCGAAGGCGGACCCGAGCGCACCAACAAGCGTTTTCATTATGTGTCGCTGGGCATGCCTGCCAAACGGCTTTCAACGGCTTTCGATTCGGTTACCTTGTACGGCGCTGATCCGGGCCGCCGACCTGATATTTATGGAAAAATCGGCAATGCCGGCGTTTCGGTGGCCTGCCTCGATGATGCCAAAAAACTCTATTCAGGATTTAACCTCTGCGATCCTGCAACTTCTGTGTCAATGACCATTAACGGTCCGGCCCCTGCCATGCTCGGGTATTTTATGAATGCTGCCATCGATCAGCAGTGTGAGCTGTATATCCGTAATAACGGACTGGAAGCTGAAACCGGGAATAAAATTCAGGCCATTTACCGCAAACATAACAGCAAGCGCCCATCTTACCAGGGCAAACTACCCGAAGGCAACGACGGGCTCGGACTTATGTTGCTTGGTATTACCGGCGACCAGGTTCTACCTGCCGACGTTTACAATAAAATAAAAGCCGATACCATTTCGAATGTGCGTGGTACCGTGCAGGCCGATATTTTAAAGGAAGACCAGGCGCAGAATACCTGTATTTTCAGTACCGATTTTGCACTCAGGCTGATGGGCGATGTGCAGCAGTATTTTATCGAAAATAAAGTCAGGAATTTCTACTCCGTATCCATTTCGGGGTATCATATTGCCGAAGCCGGCGCAAATCCTATCACCCAACTTGCCTTTACACTGGCTAACGGCTTTACTTACGTTGAATATTACGCTTCGCGCGGAATGGATATCGATAAGTTTGCGCCTAACCTCTCGTTTTTCTTTTCCAACGGCATCGATCCCGAATATTCGGTGATGGGAAGGGTGGCACGCCTGATATGGGCCAAGGCCATGAAAGGTTTGTATAAAGCCGGTCCCCGCTCGCAAATGCTTAAATACCATATTCAAACTTCCGGGCGCTCGCTTCATGCACAGGAAATTGATTTCAACGATATACGCACCACCCTGCAGGCCCTGTATGCCGTGTACGATAACTGCAATTCGCTGCATACCAATGCATACGACGAAGCCATTACAACTCCCACCGAGGAATCCGTTCGCCGTGCCATCGCCATACAAATGATCATTAACAACGAACTGGGTTTAACGAAAAACCAGAACCCGCTGCAGGGATCATTTATAATCGAAGAGCTTACCGAACTGGTTGAAGAAGCCGTAATGGCTGAATTCGACCGCATTACCGAACGCGGAGGTGTGCTGGGCGCCATGGAAACCATGTACCAGCGTGGCAAAATACAGGAAGAATCGCTTTACTACGAGCATATGAAGCATACCGGCGAACTTCCTATTATGGGAGTAAATACTTTTCTTTCGAGCAAAGGTTCGCCAACCATTATCCCCGAACAGGTGATACGTGCCACCAAAGACGAGCAGGAATACCAGATAACTATGCTTGAGCAACTACACAATACCTGGAAAGACGAAAGCCACGAACGTCTAATGCATCTGCGTGAACAGGCGCTGCATGGCGGAAATCTTTTCGAAAGCCTTGTTGAAGCAACAAAGTATTGCTCGCTGGGGCAGATAACTCAGGCGCTTTTTGAGGGTGGGAGGGCAGTATAGGAGGAATATGTAATGGGAGCTCAAAGTTCAAAATGCAAGGGGCAAAATGCAAAGTGAAGGGTAGTTAAAGAGAATATGCATCTTTGCTCTAATTTTCTGCCTCCTGTCCCACTTTTTTTCGGGATCTTCGCTGTAAAAAAAAGTTAAACTACTAGTTGAATGGATACTTTCGACCGGAAAAAACACTGGGAAAAAATATACCTCACCAGGGAACTTAAAGAGCTAAGCTGGTATCAGCCGAATCCGGCTACATCGCTTAATTTCGTTAACGAGCTGAATATCCCGCTAACAGCAAAAATTATTGATATTGGCGGTGGCGACAGCTATTTTGTTGATAAGCTGCTCGAGCTGGGATATACGGATATTACTGTACTTGACATTTCGGAAGCAGCTCTTAACAAGGCAAAAAATCGCCTGGGTGAGCGTGCATCGCGTGTTAAATGGATAGTGTCAGATGCTGCCGCTTTCAACCCCGCGGAGAAATACGACTTTTGGCACGACCGCGCCGCTTTTCATTTCCTGACCACAGAAATGGAAATTGAAAATTATATTTCAACCATCAAACAGAACATTAACCCGGATGGCGTAATGGTAATAGGAGCCTTTTCGGAGCAGGGGCCACATAAATGCAGCGGCATCGCTATAAAGCAATATTCCGATATTACGCTTCCTCAAATGTTAAATGGTTTGTTTGAAAAGATAAAGTGTATAACGGTTGACCATACTACGCCTTCGGGTTCGGTACAGAATTTTATATTTTGCAGTTTCAGGAAACTATTTGACTCAGGTGTCTAACTGCGAAAAACTGTTTTTTTAAGAAATTTTTCAGCTCATTTTGAGGATGCCGGGTAATTCAATCTTAGAGTAAAACTTTACATTTACTCTTCACCATCATCCGGGTTTTCCTCCACCATATTCGTGTTAAATTCCACTACTATAGCCTTGGCTTTTTCAAAGTCTTTCAGGGCTACATACACTTTCATGATAGCGGCATCCGTAGGCCATATGCTCATAGGCAGCGCGGACGATTGCTGAATAATGGCTTCAATTTCATTGTCTTCGAGTATGCTTTTCAGCAGGCCGGCTTCCCAGGGCGGACCTTCATAAACTTCGTAGGGCGAAAGGCTGTTATTTTCCTGTGTCATAATTGGAGTGTTTTAAATATGAATTAGATTACATCCCAACCCGAGGGAGGGATTTTGTGCATGTGTTAGGGCTTGTTGCTCGCAGTTAATTATCTCCCATTAGGGGAGGTGCCCGGCGGGGGGCAATTGCTCGTAAAGGAATTTCCTGCTGATAGTGGTCAGGTGTTCGGTGGTTCCTTCGCCTTCGTAAATACCATGCGAACGCATTGGGTAGGGCATTACCTGGAAAGGCTTGTTGTGTTTAATCAGCTCATTTATAAGTAATTCGGCATTTGAATAATGCACATTGTCGTCACCGGTACCATGAATGTACAAGAGGTTTCCTTTCAGGTTTCCGGCATAGGTGTAAGGCGATCCGGCAATAAAATCGGCACGGGTTTCGGCCGGTATTCCCATATAGCGTTCCTGGTAAGCATTGTCGTACGAAAGCTGGTTTACAACTGCTGCCACTGATATTCCGGTTTTAAAAATTTCGGGATACTGAAACATAAGGTTCAGGGTTGAGGAACCTCCACCGCTCCATCCATGCACCGCCACGCGCGAAGTATCGCAAAAGCTCCATTTCAGCACTTCGCTGGCTCCCATGGCCATATCGCGGATATTCAGCCTGCCGATCTGACGGTAAACCGATTTGCGCCACTCGCGACCACGCGGTGTTTGGGTGCCCCGGTTATCGACAGCCACATACAGGTAGCCATCGTTCACAACATTACCGCCAAACTGCCGGTCGCGGCCAATGCCATACCGGTCGTAAACCGTTGAATTCCATGGCTCGCCGTAAACATAGAAAAATACAGGATACTTCTTGGAAGGATCAAAATCCATTGGTTTTGCTATCCAGCCATCGAGGGTAATCCCATCGCTGGTTGTAACCTGGAAAAAGCTCACCTGCTTCCCGAAAGGATCTTCCTTCAGGTTGTTGGCAATGCTTTTACTTTCGTCAATGGGTTTGTTGCCGGGCATGCTTAACCATTCGGCAACAGGCATATATACATGGCTCGAAAAGCTGTGCCTGGCCCATTTACCATCGGGCGAAAAGGTATAATTATTTGTTCCTGCCAGCACTTCGGGGGTGAGTCTTTCGGCCTTGCCGCTTCCATCGAGGCGGGTGCGGTAAAGGTAACGTTGGGTTGCATTATCGGGCGAAGCTGCAAAATAAAGGAAGTTATTCTTTTCGTCGATAAAATAGAGTTTAATCACATCGTACTCGCCTTTGGTGATCAGGCTTTCCTTCCCATCCATCCCGACGCGGTAAAGATGGCGCCAACCGTCCTTTTCGCTGGCCCATACAAAAGCCTTTTTACCTTCTGTCCAGTTCCAGCCAACATTATCGTTGGTATTCCAGGTTCCTTCAATATCAACCCAGGCTTCGTCGGTATCAATATAAAGCAACTTACAAAGCCCGGTTGCGGTGTTAGCCAAAAGTAGTTTCGAAACATTCTGTTTGCGGTTAAGCTGCTGAATAATCAATTCCTTTTCGCTGGCCCATTCCATGCGTGTAAGGTAGTTTTGACGGGGATCGCCTTCAATATTCATCCAATGGGTTTTGGCAGTAGCTATATCAACTACTCCGATTTTGGCAGGGGAGGGGTCCTCGCCGGCAACAGGATATTCAACCGGCACCGTGAAAGGATAAATGGAATCGGTGGTATTGAGCATCAGGTAATTGCTGACTTTGGATGCATCAATATTCCAATAAGCAATAGCCGAGCCGTCGGGCGACCAGCGGAATCCGTCGTTACAAAACAGTTCTTCGGCATATACCCAGTCGAAGGTGCCGTTGATGCTGCGGTCGCGGGTATCGAAAGTAAGCTGTTTTATTTTGCTGTCAGCAAGGTTTTCGACATACATATTGTAAACCACTTTCTGGTCTGTCGGTGTTTTGATATACATAAGCCACCTTTTCGCCTTTGGGCGAAAATTTGGCATACATCAGCCCATCGGGGCGCAGGCCTTTACCGAGTTGCTGAATATTGCCGTTTTTTACAGTTATAAACCCAGCATTCGCCGGTGGTTTTATGAAAAACCGTTTTAGTATCCACATTCAGCAGAAGGCGTTGCTGATCGTCGGAAACGGTGAATGATGTTATGGTACGCTCCTGCGAACCCTTAGCCGGGATCAGTTTTTCGAGATTATATAAAGTTGTTTTGGTTAAGGATGGCATTTCGGTTTTGACAACCGTAAGTTTGTCGATGCATAAATAACTGTTTCCATCGGGCAGCCATACCATACTGCCACCGCCACGGGGCTGGGCAAAGAGGGTGATGGCAAGTATAAACAGGGCAATAGTTACCGGTAACTTCTTCATAATATGATTTTGGGAAGATTATATGATTGATCATTAATGAAAGCTCAAAGTTAAACAAATGTTGCTGTTTATTGTAAAGCTGCCTGATTTTGTAAAAGGTTATGTTAGTTGGCTGGAATTTGGACATTATTTACCTTATGCGATATGCAGGGTCGGCCTGTACTCACCGAAACAATAACTAAAACACAAGTCCGTATTAATACCAAATCCCTGCCGGCGGGTATTTATCCCTGGCAAATTGTGTTTATAAGCAAGGTAATCGAGAGTGGGAAATGGATAAAAGAATAATTACAGGTTAGTTTGAAGAAATGGGGGGGGCGCCGCACGCGTCAGAAAGGGAGAAGTGCGCGAACGGGGAACCAATCTTGAGCTATAATCATTAAAAAAATAAAAATTTTTATCTTACTTGTAACTGCCTGTAATTCATATTTATACATTTGTCTTTTATCTTAAAACGAAAATTTTTTTGCCTAAAACACATTTTTCGGTATTACCTTTTTTCAATTTCTGGATTAAGTGTATAGGTTGTTACTTTGTGCAAGGCTGATGTAGTGCGCTATTGCTATAGGCACAACCAATTATTTTTATGTAAATAATATTGCAATGCGAAACACGAATTTTTGCATTGCCGATTTTGTATTTTTATAATGTGCAGATAAACAATTATATATAGAGTTGTGCTTATATCGATTGTTCATAAAGCTGTTGATAACTTGATTGTTTTTTTTTTTTAAACATATAAGTTAGTGATGTATATTTGCGTTTTCAATACGTCTTAGCATTTATACCCTTCTTGAAGTTTTTAATAATCTGAATTCAAACTAAAAATTACCGGAGCAGCAATCTTTACTTTCTCTCGGACAACTTTTTACAAGCTTACTATACCTCAGCAATCAAAAATATACCTTTTGCTATGTAATTACGATTAAAAACCTAGCCTTACACGAAAGGAGCAGAACCCCGGCAGGCCATCCGTTACCCCTGTTTGCATAAGGCAAACAGAATGAGTAACTATTTACAAAGCAACAGGAATAAACAAATCAATATGTTTCACCGCCACTTATTACCGGCCTGGGGGAGGGTTGCCCAAACCTTAACAAGCTATACAGCAACCTTTCCCCTGCCACCGGTAACGAGTGCTAAATTAAACTAAAATGAGAACAATTAAACATTTATCTATTGCATTGGCTGTGATTTCTATTTTATTTACAGGATGCAAAAAAGACGAAAACCGAACACTGGTTACTTCCCCTGAAGCACTGAAAAGTGCTAAAACCACAGCTCAACTGCTTGCTTTCCGCAGCAATCTGAAATTAAAAAGCGGTACTTCATTACCAACTGACAGTGCTACCTGGTACCTCGAAGGATTGTTAAATTATGAAAATGCCAATAACAATCACCAATTTGGAGGGCTTACATTTTATTATGATACGCTTGTGTTGAATACTTCCGGCAGTTCGCTAACATTCACCGAATTAAATGAAGCTTATACTTATTTTACGAATAAGTTGAGTGCGATAGTCCAATCGCAAAACATACCTGATTTCGCTTTCGATGCGGTAGATATAGCAATACCTACAACCGGATTTAAGAGTGGTGAAACACTATTAACTATGGTAGTTGGAGGCGGCCCAAATACGGTAGGATTTTATACAGCTTTTGGGCCAACTGATTATTGGATATGGGGGATGCAGGGTGGTAAATGCGGTGCATATACCGGGCAAGGGGGATTATCAGATGCCGCTCAGGAATTGAATTACAGATTCACTCATCCCTGGGCTGCACCTGCCGGATATATTACAGGGCTTTCACCTGTATTTACTGATGGAACAGAATTCCCTGACCCTGCTAATCCAGGCCCTTACTGTGATTACAAAATATTTTATTTTGATGCAGGAAATACAGGTATTTGGCCTTGTCTTGGTCCGGCAGAGTTGAATTACTATTTATCTACTATGCCCTATATAATTAACGCTAAAAAACCTTCCGGAAAAACATTTGTGTATTCTACTGCAACTGCAATGCTTATTCTAGATGGTACTTCAAAGTATTGGTATAGCTATGCGCTGTATTATGGATATTTAACTATTAATGATCCAAATAACTAAAATAATAATATTGAACTCATTAAGATATTAAGGCTCCTGCCTTAAACTTAATGAGTTCAATTTACTCTCGTTTTATGAAATTTAACCTGATAATCATATTCTTGCTAATTAGCTATGCTAATATAGCCCAATCCTACTTTTTTAAAACTTATCCCCGTCCCTCTCATGAAAGGACTTTTTCATCTATTCAAAGAGAAGATGGAACATTTATTCTTGCAGGAGAAATAAGGATAGATGGTTATACCGGAACAAATGAAGGCTATATTGTCCACCTTTCTCAAACCGGAGATATTGTGAAGGAAATATTGATAAATTCTCAAAACAGTTCCAGGATGTGTTTAATCTTACCATATGCATCCGAATCATTTGATCTTATATGCATAGGATCCTCAGATTCTATTGCAGGTGATGAAGCTTTTGGAAGAAAAAGCTTCTATTGTTTAGATAGTGAGTTGAATATAGTTAGTGAAAAACATTTTTCTTTTGTTAAAAACTATACTCAATATCCATGGCAATATCAAATAGTAAATGATTCCTTGTTGTATTTAATGACAACTTATAGTATAAATACCCTCGGAACTGGTCAAAATAGTTTGATTGATGTTGTAAAGTACAAATTACCCTTCGATAGTTTAACCTCTTATTCTGATACAAATTATTCAGTATCACTTGATTTAAATTATACTCTAACAAGTAATCAATTAAATGTATTTGTATTCCCGTTTAAAAGACAGTTAAAGTTTGATGAAAACCTAAATTTTATTTCTTCACGTAAATATTCGGATAAGTTTCCGACAAATATATCCGTGACACCGATTTCAGATTCAAATTACTTGATAACGGGAGCAGCTTTTAATTTGTATTCACCTAATAATCTGCAAATTGGTTGCATTCGTTTTAATAACAATGATGTCCCATTAGATTCAATATTCTATACGCCCAATGTTGATACAAATTTTTATGCAGGAGGAAGAGAGAATACGACAATCAGCGGTAACAATATTTTTATTGCGGGCTTCTATAATGTTAATGCCTGGATGTTTCCATACAACTACAATCCATCATGGGTAACTGTCACAAAAGCAGACTTGGATCTCAATATAATTAGCACTCATTTTTATGGAGGTAATGCCCAATATGGCCCTTTTAGTATTATCCCAACATCGGATGGTGGCTGTTTCATTACCGGTTATAGCTATGATTATATCAATAACCTGCCAAATGGCAATTATGAATTGGATATATTTGCCCTTAAAACGGATGCCAATGGTCTTATTACCGAACTTCCCGAGCAACCCCAGGCCAAAGCCCACGATGCCATCCTTTACCCCAACCCCGGCCGCGAAAATATTACCATACAATCAGGCCCTCAGATAAATGGCGCCATATTTACCTTATACGATATGCAGGGTCGGGCGGTACTATACCGAAACAATAACTAACACACAAGTCCGTATTAATGCCGCATCACCTGCCGGCGGGTATTTATCCCTGGCAAATTGTGTTTAAAAACAAGGTAATTGAAAGTGGGAAATGGATTAAAGATTAATTGGCAGGCGTATGGAAGATAAGGGGGATTCGCCGCACGCGTCAGAAAAGGAAGACGCGCGCGAACGGGGATTTTATAATAATTGATCCAAACAACTAAATATTATTTACGTGGGTTCATTCAATATCGGCAGTAAATTAAGGAATGCTTATATTGAATGAACCCATAATTAAAATAAAATGAAAGCCATTATTATTATCTTATTCAGCCTGATAGGGCCTATACTTGTGGCCCAAAATACCTTCTTTATAAATTATGCCCGCCCGTCATACGAAAGAGCTTTTAGTGCAGTGGAGATGCAGGATGGCAGTTTTCTTCTGGCCGGCGAAATCAGGCAGGCGGGTTATAATGGAGTAAATGAAGGTTATCTGGTTAAAATATCCCCTATAGGGGAAATAATACAGGAGAAATTTATTAATCCACAAAACACAGCCCGTTTGTGCCTGGTTATTCCATTCCAGTATGCAAACGCCTCCTTTCTTTGTATAGGTTCATCCGACTCTTTAGCGGGCGACGACTCATTTGGGAATAAAATATTTTATGGACTAGATAGTAATCTCAATATTATATACAGTAAACATTTTGGGTATAAATACAATTATACAATTTACCCTTGGCAGTATGCTCTTGATAATGATTCAGTAATGTACCTTATGAGTGATTATGTAAGAGTGAATGCCAATTCTGACATAGCCAGAATGATAGATGTAGTAAAATACAAATTGCCATTAGATAGTATTGTTTCATATTCAAATGAAGATTACTCTCTTACCATGGATCTATTGCTAAAGAATTCAATATCGAAACTAGATTTATATATTTTCCCTTCTAACAAAAGAATAACTTTAGATGAAAATCTAAATTATATTTCCAGTTCAAATTACCCTGCTGATTTCCTTACAAGTATATGTACAACACCACTTTTTGATTCAGATTATCTCATTACTGGTGCATCTTTCCGGATATTTTCAAATAATCTTCAACTTGGATGTATTAAGCATGATTATTCTAATAATCCTGTAGATTCGTTGTTTTACACACCCAGCGAAGACACAAATTTTTATGCCGGCGCCCGTGAAAATACTGCCATTAATGGAAATTATATCTATATCACTGGCTTTTATAACGTTAATGCAATGTGGTTTCCCTATAACTACAATCCATCATGGGTAACGGTTACAAAGGCCGATCTTGAATTAAATATGATCAGCACCCATTTTTACGGGGGTGATGCCCAGTATTGTCCTTACAGCATCATGCCAACATCGGATGGTGGTTGTTTCATTACCGGTTATAGCTATGATTATATCAATAACCTGCCAAATGGCAATTATGAATTGGATATATTTGCCCTTAAAACGGATGCCAATGGTCTTATTACCGAACTCCCCGATCAACCCCAGGCCAAAGCCCACGATGCCATCCTTTACCCCAACCCCGGCCGCGAAAATATTACCATACAATCAGGCCCACAAATTAGCGGTGCACTATTTACCTTATACGATATGCAGGGGCGGGCGGTACTATACCGAAACTATTACCAATACACAACTCCGGCTTAATGCCGCACACCTGCCGGCGGGTATTTATCCCTGGCAAATTGTGTTTAAAAACAAGGTAATTGAAAGTGGGAAATGGATTAAAGATTAATTGGCAGGCGTATGGAAGATAAGGGGGATTCGCCGCACGCGTCAGAAAAGGAAGACGCGCGCGAACGGGGTTCGTATTAATGCTGCTTACCTCCAGCGGGTTATATCCCTGGCAAATTGTGTTTAAAAACAAGGTAATTGAAAGTGGGAAATGGATAAAGGAATAATGCAGTTTTTACGGAAGACAGGTGGGGGAATCGCCGCACGTCAGAAATAAGACGCGCGCGAACGAGGAAAACATACGGAGCAAAAGCCTGGCTTTTTACCGCAAATCGTATCATCCGCCAATCAGTATCCGTTTCTCCATGCGAAATCTTAAGCACGACAATGGATTGATAAATATCCCACTGTTTATGGCTGACTATTGTGAAAAAATACTTGTAAGAGTTGTGTGAAAAGAATCGATGGACAAAAATTTGAATTTTGATTTTTCGTTTAAGAAAGGGTTTCGGATAACAAATTCAAAATGCAAAGGTCAAAATTCAAAATTCAAAATTAAACATCGCTCATCGCCCATCGCTCATCGCCCATCGCCCATCGCCCATCCCACATCCGCCATCGCCCATCCCACATCCCACATCCATCCCCCATTGACAACCCTCCTCAAAATACGACTCATTCAACTTAAGCGGGAACTGAACCTGGCAGGCTTCGGAGTTATTATTGTATTTGGGCTTTTATGGCTGCTGATTTATGCTTCTTATTCCACCTTTCAAAAAACGCCTGATGCCTATTACCTTACGGCATTTATATTTATGGTTTGTGTTTGGATTCAATATGCGCGGAATGATAAATTGTTTGTTTTCAGTCATATCCACAAACCACATCTTGCCATTTATTCCGAATATGTTGCGCTTACGTTGCCTTTTGCAATATCCAGCCTGCTAACAGTTAACTGGTTTTGTTACCCGGTGTTACTTGCCGGTCTGTTGGTAGTTCCATTTCTGAAACAAACCTCAAAACAAAAAACCTATTTCAAAAACATTTCAGCTATAATTCCGGCTTCAGACTTTGAGTGGATAAGCGGATTCCGCAAATCATTTGCCTGTTTAATACCCTTATATGTTCTGGCAATCGGGTTTAGCTGGTTGAAGATATTACCCCTGTTTTTGCTTTGGTTTATTACAGTTACAATTTCATCATTTTACGATGAGTTTGAATCACTGCAAATAGTAAAAGAAGGAAACCTGCGTTCAGCTAAATTCCTAAGGCAAAAACTGATCCGTCATTCGAAATACATAGTACTTCTTTATAGCCCGGTAATAGTAATTAATACTGTTTTCAACAGTGAGTATTGGGTGTTAAACCTGCTATTTATTCCCATACAGCTTTCGTTACTCAGTTTTGCCATATACCTGAAATATTCGTCGTACGAACCGGGTAAAAGATCAATCGGCAGCAATATTGTACTGGCCCTGGTATCGCTGGGTTCAATCATACCTTTCCTTTTACCCATTCCCTTATTGATGGCTGTGGTTTATTATGGAAAGGCAAAAAATAATCTTGATAACTACCTGCATGATTAAAATACAAAACCTTTCGGTCAGTTTTTCCGCTAACAAAGTATTGGATACTATTTCAATTGATTTTAAACAAAATCAGGTTTACGGCATAGTAGGCTTAAACGGTGCAGGGAAAACAACCTTTTTTAACGCACTTTCAACAAATTTAAAGCCCGACAGCGGGAATATTGAAATTAACGAAAATGCCATTACCTATAAGGATATTGCCTACCTGGAAACGGTAAATTATTTTTATTCGCGAATAACAGGGAATGAGTATTTAAAAATATTCAAACAAACCAATCCGGAGTTTAATCTGGATGCTTTGCAGCAATTTTTAAAGCTTCCGCTCGATACCCTTATCGAAACCTACTCAACCGGCATGAAAAAGAAACTGGCCCTGCTGGGAGTTTTAAAGCAGAACCGGAAAATATTTTTACTCGACGAGCCTTTTAACGGCCTCGATCTCGAAACAAATAAAATATTAGAACTTATTATTACCACGCTAAGGGAAAAGGGAAAAACTGTTTTTGTGTCGTCGCATATTATTGATCCTTTACTTAGTGTGTGCGACGAAATTCTTTTTATTGAAAACGGAAAATTTCACAAAACATTCAACAAGGCTGATTTTCATAAAATTGAAGAAGAGCTTTTCGGCAAGCTAAAGTCGGAGGCTAAAACCATAATTTACAATTCAATTTAATGGCCCTAAAAAATTAGTAAAAACAGAAACCGCTTTTAATTGTTTATACTAAGGCAGGCCAATAGACTAACTAAAATTTCGGGCAACTTCCATTGCCCGGGCCAGCTAAAAAACGTATTTTTGTAAAACTGTTTCGCTAAGCATGCGTTACTGTATGCATTATACACATCGAAACCTAAATCACCTATTAAAACTATTATGCAGGAAATTGAGAATATCGAACTGGCATTTCTAAGCGTTGATGACTACCCCGAGCTAAAAGAATCCATGATTCAGTCGTACACCAATATGCCCAACTCATACTGGAATGAACAACAGATCAACACCCTTATCGGGCTTTTCCCCGAAGGGCAGGTTATTATAAAAGCCAACAATAAAATTGCAGGCTGTGCCTTATCCATCATAGTTGATTATTCAAAATTCAGCGACAGGCATACATACAAGGATATCACCGGTAATTACACTTTTAGCACTCATACTATCAATGGCGATGTCCTTTATGGCATCGATGTATTTATTACTCCTGAATTCAGGGGATTGCGACTGGGACGCAGGCTTTACGACTACCGCAAGGATCTTTGCGAACGGATGAACCTAAGGGGCATTGTTTTTGGGGGACGCATTCCGAATTATCACACCTATTCCGACACCATTTCGCCCAAGGAATATATTGAAAAAGTCAGGCGTAAGGAAATTCACGATCCGGTGTTTAACTTCCAGATATCCAACGATTTTTACCCTTCGAAGGTGTTAAAAAATTACCTCGAAGGCGATGTGGCCTCGGGCGAATATGCAGTAATGCTGAAATGGGATAATATTTATTACGAGAAGCAGAATATTTCGGCTATTACAACCAAAAAAGTGATCAGGCTGGGTTTGATACAGTGGCAGATGCGGCCGTACAAGGACCTGGAAGACCTTATGCATCAGGCCGAATATTTTATCGATGCCGTATCAGGATACCGTTCCGATTTTGCTTTGTTTCCCGAGTTTTTTAATGCGCCGCTGATGGCCGAAAACAACCATTTAACCGAATCCGAAGCCATACGTGAGCTGGCAAAGCATACGGCGACCATTGTACAGCGGTTTTCGGAACTGGCTATTTCGTACAATATAAATATCATTTCGGGAAGTATGCCCGAAATACAAAACGACAACCTTTACAATGTCGGGTATTTATGCCGCCGCGACGGCACTGTCGACAGGTACGAGAAACTGCACGTAACCCCCGATGAAGCTAAAGTATGGGGCATGCAGAATGGAAACCAGTTTAAGGTTTTCGATACCGACTGTGGTAAAATAGGGGTGCTCATATGCTACGATGTGCAATTTCCTGAGGTAAGCCGCATATTGGCTGACGATGGAATGGATATACTGTTTGTCCCTTTCCTCACTGATACCCAGAACGGGTACTCACGCGTAAGGAATTGTGCTATGGCGCGCGCTATCGAAAACGAATGTTTTGTAGCTATAGCAGGCAGCGTGGGTAACCTGCCCAAAGTCCATAATATGGATATACAGTTTGCTCAATCCATGGTTTTTACACCCTGCGATTTTGCATTCCCTACCAATGGCATAAAAGCCGAAGCCACTCCTAATACCGAAATGATATTGATTTGCGATGTGGATGTGAACCTGCTCCGCGAACTTAACCTGCAGGGCAGCGTGCGCAACCTGCACGACCGCCGGAAAGATCTGTATCAGATTAAAAGAGTGAACTAAGTTCGCAACCCGAAACCATGTGTAACCCTTTAGTTTTGGACTATTGATTGTAACAGTAAATTATTCATGAAAAATATTGCCTCAATCAGAGTACACCCGTGTAAATTTGTATATTTGTTACAATAGTTACTGCTCTGTTTTAATAAGTTTACAAGCGGATGAATGAAAGCAGCTTTATATACATCAGGTTTTATTAACATGAAACATGGTCGTGAGTTCTTATGTTCCTATGGGTCTGAATACTTGTTCCGGAAATGTATACCGAAAACAGCCTGAAAATGTTACATCCTTAAAAAACAATTTGAAATGAGAAAAAACCATCTGATAGCAGGGCTTTGTTTTGTTTTTTTCCTGCTTGTTTTTCCCGGATTCGCACAACAGGATACGGTTAACATTAACAAGGACTCGCTTAATGCTGCCATGTTGCAAAACTACCAGCTTAAGATTGGTGAAATCGAAAAGCAGCGCCTGGCCGATTCGGTTAAAAAAGCTGAATTGGAGGTGCGGCTTCAATCCTTAAATACCACTGATAATCTTAAGAAAGAAGAGTTGCAAAAGCAGATTCAAATGCTTCGTGATAAAGATAAGCAGCGTATAGAGCAAAAAAAAGCTGAAATCGATTCGTTAAGATCGAGCGCGGTGGCATACCCTGTTGAAGGTTTTTTTAAGGATACCTTGTTCCTGATTTACAATCGATTGGGAAGCTTTTCGGCCCGCGACAGGGCAAAGGCAATCACAGCAAGAATTTCGGATATAAAAGGTGATTTCAGTTTCAAGCCCGATTCGTTAATACTTTTCGAAACCGAATCGACAATTGATATACTGTATGGCGAAAAAATAATACTGAGTATTACCGAAACGGATGCTATCTGGCAAAACGCCACAAAAAGGGAATTGGCCGAAAAATACAAAGGGGCTATCGGCGATGCTATAATGTATTATAAATCGCAGACCAGCGTCATCAGTATTTTAAAAAATGTAGCTCTCGCCTTACTGGTATTGGCCGTTATAATTGCACTTATTATTTACACAAGGAAATTCTATAAATGGACAGCGGCCAAAATTGAACTACAGGAAGGGATTAGCATTAAAGGATTCACTATTAAAAACTATACCCTGTTCGACGCTAACCGGCTGGTTAAAGTGTTGCTTTATATAAATAATATTGTGAAATGGTTTTTTACCCTTTTGGTTGTCTATTTGTCATTGCCTATACTTTTCGGGATATTCCCCTGGACCAAAAACTTAGCCAGTACCCTGTTCGGCTTTATACTAAGCCCGGTAAAACGGATTGCCCTTGGACTATGGGATTATCTGCCTAACCTTATTACCATCATTGTTATAATCATTGTTTTTCGTTATGTTTTCAAAGGCTTAAAGTTCCTGAAAACCGAAATTGAAAGAGGCGCACTGAGTTTACCCGGTTTTTATCCGGATTGGGCAAACCCAACCTATCAGATTATTCGTGTAATGATATTTGCATTTATGGTTGTGGTTATTTTTCCTTACCTGCCAGGGAGCGATTCGCCTGTATTCCAGGGTGTTTCGGTGTTTTTAGGATTCCTGTTTACATTCGGTTCGGCAGGTTCACTTTCGAATGTTATTGCCGGCCTGGTACTCACGTATATGCGCCTGTTCAAAATCGGCGACAGGGTTAAAATCGGTGATGTGGCTGGCGATGTTATTGAAAAATCCTTGCTGGTAACCCGTGTAAGGACTATCAAAAACGAAATTATTTCGATTCCCAACTCCACGGTTATGAACAGTCATACCATTAATTACAGCAGCGATGCTCCCGAAAAAGGATTGATTATTCATTCGACTGTTACAATTGGTTACGATGTGCCATGGCGTGATATGCACCAGGCGTTGATTGATGCCGCTGTTAAAACGGAGCTGATCTTACCCAAGCCAAAACCCTTTGTGCTGCAAACCAGTCTCGAGGATTTTTACGTATCGTACCAGATAAACGCATACGTGCGGGAAGCCAACAAACAGGCCGTCATTTACTCGAACCTGCACCAGAATATTCAGGATATTTGCAACGAAAGAGGAATTGAAATACTTTCGCCTCATTACAGGGCTGCCCGCGATGGTAATATGGTTACCATTCCACCGAGTTACCTGGCCGATGACTATACGCCTCCCAGTTTTAATATCAGGGTCCACCATGATCCGGATATTAGCAAAGCAGAAAAATAGTTATTTTCGAACCGTAAAAACATTACCCTTTTAGATGTCGACCAGAGGAAGATTATACGCAATCGTATTTAAAACAAACACAAAGGCAGGCAAGCAGTTTGATGTAATACTACTGTGGGTTATTTTATTCAGCGTTATTGTTGTAATGCTCGAAAGCATCCCGGCTTTGGGCGATAATTACCCGGAGTTTTTCTGGACGCTCGAATGGATATTGACAGGCATATTTACCATTGAGTACATAATGAGGATATGGATCAGCCCTCATCGTATCCGTTACATTTTCAGCTTTTGGGGTTTTATCGATCTGCTCTCCATTTTCCCTACTTACCTGAGTCTGTTTATTTCAGGGTATCACTACCTGCTTGTACTGCGTATATTCAGGTTGCTGAGGGTATTCCGTATCATGAAACTGGTCCGGTTTATGAGTGAAGCACAGATGTTACTTCACGCATTGAAATCGAGTGTTCATAAAATCGGCATTTTTATGCTTTCGGTGGTTGCAATAGTTACTTTTTTAGGTACAATTATGTATGTTATCGAAGGTGGTCAGGAAGGTTTTACAAGCATCCCCCAAAGTATGTACTGGGCTGTGGTAACAGTTACCACGGTTGGTTACGGCGATATGGTTCCGCATACCGTTTTAGGGAAATTTATATCCTCTTTTGCCATGCTGATCGGATACGCCATTATAGCAGTACCTACCGGTATTATCACTGTCGATCTGGCCCGTATGGGACGCCATACAAAGGAATGCCCCGACTGTCATCAGGATAACTCCATGAACTCATTGTATTGCGGGAATTGCGGGAAAGCACTCCCCAATGAAACAAAATAATAAATTAAAATTTTGATGCTCTAACTTAAACGTAGCCTCAACAATCAGAATACTAACCATTTTAACTAATGTTATGGAAGAGCAGGTGCAGAAATTTCTTTTCGACCCAACCGTCGGTAAAATAGTAACCATCTTTATAGGTGTTGCTGTTATATGGATTATTATTAAAGCCTTACAGCGAAGCCTTTTAACAAAGATCAAGGATAATGATAACAGGTACCGGGCCAAGAAATTCAGTGGCTTTATCGGCTTTTTTCTGACCGTTGTGCTGATATCGGTTATTTACAGCGATAAGCTTGGTGGCTTAACTGTTGCCCTGGGTGTTGCAGGGGCAGGCATTGCATTTGCGCTGCAGGAGGTTATTGCATCGTTTGCCGGTTGGCTTGCCATTATGTTTGGCGGATTTTACAAAACCGGCGACAGGGTTCAGCTTGGTGGCATAAAAGGCGATGTTATGGATATTGGTGTTTTGCGTACTACCATTATGGAAACCGGTCAGTGGGTGGACGGCGATTTATATAACGGTCGTATTGTGCTTATAGCCAACAGTTTTGTTTTTAAAGAGCCGGTTTTCAACTATTCGGGTGATTTCCCTTTTCTGTGGGACGAAATTAAAATCCCTGTACAATACGGCAGCAATTACGAAAAAGCCACGGCCCTGTTTTTGGAGACAGGCAAGAATGTTGCAGGCGATTTAACCGAAAAATCAAGGGAAATGTGGGTAACTTTACAGGATAAGTACCGCCTCGAAGATGCACAAACCGAACCCATGGTTTCGCTCATTGCCAACGACAACTGGGTTGAATACACGCTTAGGTACGTGGTGAGCTACAAAAAACGCAGAGCCACAAAAACAGAATTGTTTACCCGCATTTTAAAAGCCGTTGAAGCTACCAACGGAGAAATTAAGTTTGCCTCGGCTACCTTCCACCTGGTTGAAGCACCCGAATTTAAAGTCAGTATAAAGCAGTAAATTGACCATTTTTCAAAAGCTCTCCTTTCTAGTAGCACTGTCGGCTTTTTTTGCCAACAACAATTACATGCTGTAAAAACTGCCTGTCCTTTATCTTTTTACTCCCGATAGCTATCGGGATCACCTTCTGCATGCGTAATGCAGTACAAATAAAGCCGAATGAATACTACAACTTTATTAATACTTGTACTTATAGGATTGGTAACCGGAGCTTTGGGCGGAATGCTGGGAATTGGCGGAGGATTGATACTTATTCCATCCCTGGTTTATTTCCTGGGGTTTAGCCAGCACGAAGCAATTGGAACAAGCCTGGCTGTTATGTTGCCGCCTATCGGACTTTTTGCGGCGTATAACTATTACCAGGCCGGACAGGTTAATATAAAATATGCCATGATCCTGGCTGCCACCTTTATGATTGCAAGCTATTTTACCTCAAAACTGGCGCTAACAATTCCTGAAAATATGCTCCGCAAAGTATTCAGTATTTTCCTTGTTCTGGTGGCAATCAAGATGTTTTTTACAAAATAAACCGGGCATTATTGCATACAAATCGCCTTGCTTATTTTAGTGCAATCCGTTTAATCGGTTAATCCGTTGCCGACTTTTTGTATGTTTGTTAAAAAAAATATTTCTATGCTTTCAAAAGAAAGGATTCCCGATTTAATAGTAATAGCTGTTGTAGGTCTCTTTTTAATTCTGTTGAATTATACCGGCAACATTGGTGTTATTTCCGATTACCCGTTTATTTTCCTGTTACTTATGTACTTTGCCGGTCGTGCCGTTACCTGGTATGTAATTAACAAGCATATCGACAGGGACGAAGAGGGGGAATAATTCGCATTTTCGGTCGAAGCAAACTATAAAGCCGGTATTCGGGTTATGCTGCCGTTAAAAATGACTACAGCCTTAATTTTTAGTTCATCCTTCCGGATAATTTGATAAATTTGACCATTCAAAAAAATAATGACGCTATGCCAATAAAACACATCCTTGTAATATATCCCGAAGTTGATATTACCAAAATAGCGGTTTACCGTAATGTAAGCCTTATTTTTCTGAAATCGATACGGCACAAAGCGGAGGCGCTGGCCGGTTTTACCAATGTTATCGACGAACTCGATTACCGCACCGGGCTTATACTCGAGGAATTGGAAAGTAACCAGATTGATTTCGGTGACATTGCCGTGGTGATGGCTCGCGGAGGATTGGTGAAACCGCTTAAATCGGGCGTTTACCAGGTTAACGAAGCCATGATACGCGATTTAAGGGTAGGGGTAATGGGAATGCACGCTACCAACCTGGGTGGACTTATAGCCGATAAAATAGCAGGCAGCCTGCCCGATGCCAAAGCTTACCTCGCCGATCCGGTGGTAGTTGATGAACTTGAACCTATAGCCAGGGTTTCGGGCTTACCGGCAATAGAGCGTAACTCTATTTTCCATGCATTGAATCATAAAAACGTTTCGCGCGAATATGCCAAGAGCATTAACCGGAACTACGACGAACTTAACCTGGTAGTTGCCTATATCGGCAGCGGAGGTGTTTCGGTTGGAGCACACAAAGGAGGTAAAGTGGTTGATGTTAACCAGGCTTTCGATGGCGACGGCCCTTTCTCGATGACACGCACCGGTGGATTACCGGTAGGACAGGTTATTGATCTGTGCTACAGCGGTAAATATACCCGCGAAGAAATGCGGAAAGTTATTACCGAACAGGGTGGAGTTCTGGCTTATCTGGGTACCAAATCGCAGAGCCAGGTCCTGTCGATGATCGACGAAGGCGACGAACAGGCAGCCTTTATTATGGAAGCCATGGCTTACCAGATTGCCAAGGAAATAGGATCTATGGCCACGGTACTCGAATGTAAAGTGGATGCTGTGCTGGTAATGGGTTCCATTATGAATAGTATCTTCTTTACCGGGCAGCTGATACGCCGCATCGAAAAAATTGCCCCTGTATCGGTTTACCCTGTTGTTAACGATCTCGATTCGCTGGCCATGAATGGATTAATGATCCTTAGGGGCGAAACGGAAGTAATGGAATACCTGTAATTTTTAGGAGTTTTTTACCCGCGATGTTAACTGAATTACAAGATTCAGCTTGATAAAATCCGTATTAAATACAAGTGCTGAACGGGTGACGAAAATGACGGTAAGCATGCCGGCAAAACAAGGGTTGAAATATTTTATTTGCTCATATAGCTGTAAAACAAAGAGATGAGACTGCGGGAAATAAAAAGTTTGATTTTTTTTTCAATTCTCTCTATTACCTTTTACCACGACGGTTATAAACTAATGAACAAAGTTAGTAAAGTGGTTTTTGGTTAACTTTGGTTTTTGGTTAATCCGGTCTCGACCGGACTGCAAGGAAAGGTTGAGATCGGCATGTTTATTAAAACTTTTGATACTGACGAACAGTTGAAAAAAGTTATTACAAATACTACAACAGCTCGGATTACTTCCCTTTGCCACTACACCGCAAAAAAGCTGCCGGATTTATTCCGGCAGTTTTTGTTTTATTTTCATTGTGAAGGGTCAGGGTTTCTGTTTTTCAATAATACTGAACGCCTCTTTAAGGCTATCACTCACCGGAATAAAAGTATAGTCGAAGGCAGCGCTGAATTTTTTGGCCGAATAATACGATTTAGCCATGGCCGCACGTGCATTTTCGCGTGTAAGCAACGGTCTGCTGCCGGTGAGTTTTCCCCTCATTTCGTCCATCCGCGCCAAAGCGCTTAGCATGGTTCCGTTTAACGCTATACGCGGATGAGGTTTACCAAGTATATCAGCTGCTTTAATAAAGAAATCCTTCAACGATAAATTCTCGGAGTTAAGCACAAAACGTTCGCCGCTGACAGTACTTTCCATCAGCAGTATCATTGCTTTTGCCACATCGCGCACATCAACATACCCGTTAACGCCTGTGGTATAAAAAGGAAGAAAATTCTGTATGCTGCGAAACAGCGAATTAGTAGCTTTTCGATGGCATCCGGCTCCTGTTATTACCGAAGGATTTACAATAACGGCATTTAATCCCTCTTCGATTCCGCGCCATACTTCACGCTCGCCTCCGTATTTACTTATGGCATAGCCGCTGTTAACACGCGAAGTCTTCCAATGCGCATTTTCATCAGTCATTTCACCCTTTTCGGGCTGCCCGAGTGCTGCTATCGAACTTACATAACACAGCTTTTTAACTCCGTTTTCGAGGCATGCGTTTACTACATTGGCAGTGCCTTCGATATTCACCTCAAGCATGGCCTTTAAATCGGCGGGATTAAACGAAATAAGCGCCGCACAGTGGTAAACGTAGTCAACACCTTCCATAGCCTGCTGCAGCGAAAAAGGATCCAGCACATCGCCCTCAATCCACTCAACCTGTTTAATAAGTTGTTCGCTCGTATCCGAAATGCAATCGAAAAGCTTTTCAGTATTATAAGGCTTTTGTCCGGGACGCAATAAGGCTCTTACCTTATAGCCTTTGCAGGTGAGCTCATGCAAAAGGTAGGTCCCCACTAAACCTGTACCACCGGTTACTAGTATCATGTTGCAAAACTATGAATTTTTTGATCGCCTCGCACCTTGGCTTCGAAGAACCCTTCAAAGGTCCTAAACCCAACAAGGGTAAATTTCAGACAAAATCAATCCATACTTTTTCCTAACTTTGCCGCCTTTAACACTGATTTTATGAGTTTTGTTGATGAGCTCCGCTGGCGCGGGATGATACACGATGTAATGCCCGGCACCGCTGAGCAGCTTGAAAAAGAAATGACTACGGCTTATGTAGGCATCGACCCTACGGCCGACTCCCTGCACATCGGTCACCTGGTTTCGATTATGATGCTTAAACACCTGCAGTTAGCAGGGCATAAACCCCTGGCTTTGGTTGGTGGTGCTACGGGAATGATAGGCGACCCATCAGGTAAAAGCGAAGAGCGTAACCTGCTGAGCGAAGAATTGCTGCGCCATAACCAGGAGTGTATAAAAGAGCAATTGTTGAAATTCCTCGATTTCGATACTACAAAAACAAATCATGCCGAGATCGTAAACAACTACGACTGGATGAAGGATTTTTCATTTCTGGGATTCCTTCGCGATGTAGGCAAGCACCTCACCGTTAATTATATGATGGCCAAGGACTCGGTGAAAAAACGCCTCGAAACCGGCCTTTCATTTACCGAATTTACTTACCAGCTTGTGCAGGGCTACGATTTCCTGCATCTTTACAATACAAAAAACTGCACCCTGCAAATGGGCGGCAGCGACCAGTGGGGAAATATTACCACCGGCACCGAGCTTATCCGCCGCAAAACCGGTGGCGAGGCTTTTGCCCTTACCTGTCCGCTGATTACCAAAGCCGATGGCGGCAAATTCGGTAAAACCGAAAAAGGCAATATATGGCTTGATCCTGAAAAGACTTCGCCTTATGCATTTTTCCAGTTCTGGCTTAACTGCAGCGACGATGATTCGAAGAAATACATACGCATTTTTACCCTGTTCAATCAGCCTGAAATAGAAGCGCTGGAACAGGAACATGAGCAGGCTCCGCACCTGCGTGCCTTGCAGAAAGCCCTTGCCCGCGACCTCACCCTGCGTGTGCATGGCGAAGCCGAATACGAACAGGCTGTGCAGGCTTCCGACATCTTATTCGGAAAAGGAACCACCGAAACACTTCGTCAGCTCGATGAAAAAACGCTGCTGGGAGTATTCGAAGGAGTGCCTCAAATGGAAATCAGCCGCACCGATCTCGAAGCCGGTATAGGTATGGTAGATTTTCTTTCCGAAAAAACCGGCATTTTCCCTTCCAAAGGCGAAGCCCGCCGTATGCTTAAAGATGGAGGCGTACAGGTAAACAAGGAAAAAGCTCTTGAAGAAACAACTGTTACACCAGCATTTCTGCTTAATAACACCTATATCCTTGCCCAAAAAGGGAAGAAGAATTATTTTTTGGTGAAGGTGGTGTAATTTTAACTTTTTCGTTAGTTGGGAGAGATTCAGAATTGTGTCCTGACTATCAATTTTAAAGTTTATTTAACTACTATGAAAAAGGGTGCTTCAAGTCACCCTTTAAGTAGAAATCAGACTTGCTTCAACAGGTCAAAATCCATCTGCTATTCTTCCATATCAATCTTTTTCGCACAATTATTTATCGGTTCCCGAATAGTAAACTTTATCCGAGTACTACCTAAAAAAAGCAACCTATACTGCGGTTGACAAAATTATTATTCGAAGTGAACTACCCGGTGATTAGTGCTCTATTTTTCACTTTTTTTGAAAATAATTAATTTTTTTTTCAAAAATCGTATTACCTTTTTGCTTTTTCTGGATTAAGGCATATAGATTCCAGAGTATAAGCAGGCCAAAGCTAAATTTAGCGGAAGCTTTGCTACGATTGACTTTACTATAAAATATTTGGATTGTAACACTCCTACAAGTATGTTGCCATATATTTATTTGCATATATCCTTATCTAACAGACATATATAATAATTAACATTGTTAATAACTAATTCATTTTTTACCCCCCCCCCCCCCTTGCTTATTATATAATATTTTGTTATACATTTGTATAGCCAATCTATTTCAGTAGATTGGTTTTACAAAAAGATAGTTTGAAGAATAAATGTAAACAGAATAAATCATTGTAATTGAAGTATTATACAAACGAATAAATTAAGTCTCGTAAGCTCTTTTTATCTATACATATTAAAATCAATAACCCGCTTTTAAAAAAAATACTAAAAACTTAATAGAAAAAAGCGGGCTGCCAACCCTGCTGTTTTCCCAGATAAACAAAAAAGCCTCCCTGTGAGGCTTACCCATAAATCGCTAAATTAACAAGGTACGAACCAAAATCACAAAGAGGCAATACAAAAATAAGCTAATTATCGGTTATCATCTCACAGATGTGAAAATTAACCGCGAATGGTTCGCATATGCAGTGTCATATGCTTGATAGACTCGCGTTAGTGGAAAACGGTTCGACCTATAAGAATCTTAAAAGAGTAGGAGCTTATATAAAAAAAACATATGCTATGAAAACAATAGGAGAAATCTTTAAAATAGCGATTATTTGTTCAGTGATAGTTTTCAATATTCCATATATGGCGGTTTCACAATCCGTTTTTCAACTGAATGGTAAAACTATACTTCAAGATGCAAATAACTTATATGATATCACAACTTCAGATACATTGAAAATTGATCAGAAGAATATCATTATTGAGTTTAAACAAGGGCAAGCCGAAACTGGTTTGGGGAAAGTTACATCCAATATTGGGCTGCAAAAAGTTAAAAATTATACCAATCTGAAAGCGCTCTTTAAAATCCCCACAAATTCTGACTTCATTGCAACAATTAACACTCTTCTTGGATTTGATGAGATAAATATAGTTTCTTGGGGTTACATTCTTACAGCTGGAATAACAGGCTCTTCGCTTAGGAATTCCGGAATTCAAAATTCCGGGAGTCAAAACAATAGTCCTAATGTTATTGCCCCTTACCCAAACGATCAGCATGATGGAGATTGGTGGGAATTAGTGAAGACCAACGTAACTCCGGGTACTTCAACTCCCGTAGCCTGGTCATATAGTGTTGGTGATCCATCAATAAAAGTTGCAATTATTGACAATGGCTTAGTTTGGTCTGATCCAGACTTTACTGTTCCACAACCTATTGCATGGGATTTTTTTAATGGGGATTCTGATGTAACCCCTGATATCCCCATCGGTAACGATATAGAAATAGGTACTGCGATTGCTTCTATAATTGCCGGACGTACTGCAAATGAATATGGTTTATGTGGTATAGCTGGCGGATATTATTCAAATGGGCTTAGCCAACCCCCTGTTACTTTACTTACATATCAAGCTATGACCGACAATTATAATGAAATTAGCACTTTAGCAGTGGCCGCAAGTATTAATGAAGCTATTTTGCAAAATGCAAGAATCATCCATTTGGGATTTGGTTTAAATTATGTTGACTATGAAATAAATGAGGCAATTCAGGCAGCACATAATGCCGGCATTATTATATTTGCGCCTACAGGTGAAGGAGCTACTTCCTCGACAATTATTGATTGGCCGGCCAGAAATCCGAATGTTATAGCCGTTGGGGGGACTGATATTTACGACAAGTTGGCTAAATGGTATCATTTAGGGCAGATTCAATCAAAAACAGGTAATGACACTGAACTCTCACTCCCTGCTGAAAACATTGAAATAGTTGATGTTTATGGTCCCAATGGAAACACTTATGGTTCAGCTTTCGCTTCAACAACTAATATTTCAAGTGCAATGGCAACTGGTATTGCTGCATTAATGTTATCAGTAAATCCATGTCTTTCAGCTGAAGAAGTCCGTACAATATTAAGACAAAGTTGTGAAAAGGTTGGCGGATATAGTTATAATTCTTCTGATTGGTGCACTGAACTAGGCTATGGCCGTGTTAACGCCAATACTGCCGTTGAACTTGCCATGGGTGAGCCTGGGAAAACCCTAACTATTAATGAAACATCGTGCAACTACAACAGAAGTTTCAGAGGCGATATTATTGTACCCAATGGTAAAACCCTTACGCTACAGAATATGACTCTTAAGATGTGGGGAATCTGTAGGAATTACTGTGAAAAAAGGGGGTACTCTCAATATTATTAATTCAACTATTACAGCGTCATGCATGGGAACGTGGAAAGGTATAACCGTTGAAGGCGATAATGCTTTAACGCAATACTATAACTCAAATCAGGGTTATCTTTCTATGCAGAATTCCACGATTATGCATGCAAAAAATGGAATTACAACAACTACTGGTGGAGGTATAGTTCAGGCTGCAAACTCACATTTCATAAATAATACCAAGCCACTAAATATTGGTCAATACAGCCAGCCAAATTACCGTACCAGTTTTTCAGTATGTGATTTTATAATCACTAACGATCATCGCGATTGGAGTAATTTCCAGCACCTGGTGCAAATTAACATGAACTCTGGTGCAAAGTTTTATGGTTGCATTTTTTCTAACAACAATTCAACTTATCCGAATACCGGAAACGGAATTTATTCAACCGGAGCAAATTATTCAGTATTGAGTAGCTGCACAAATCCTTTAATCTCTCCTTGCCCGGAAGCCAATCTAATCAAATCTCAGTTCAATAATCTGAGATATGGCATACAGGGATATTATACTTCAACTAAAATACTGGTTGATAAAGCCGTTTTTAATACAGTTCGGGGAGTTTATCTGTCGAGTTGCAATTTTGCAGAAATACTGAGTAGTGAATTCAATATCCCTGAAATATTACGTGCCTGGCGGGTTTACCCCTTATGGCGCATACCTGAGCCAAAGTACCGGATACCACATTGAAAATAATAAATTCAAAGGGCAAAATGCCAATAATACGGGTAATGTTGGGCTATATTTATATAATTCAGGGAGTTCGCAAAACTATGTTTACCGAAACAGTTTTGAAAATCTCAGCAGAGCTGCTGTTGCTGATGGAACACACCGAAGCAATACCGGAAATACAGGGCTCTGCTTTAAATGCAACGATTTTAGCACAAACGGTACCGATATTGATGTTATTCCAACTCCGGGTGCACCCCAAACCCTATATGTTGGCATTTCCAGATACCAGGGAATCCCATCCTTAAACAACCCAAGTTTAAACAAGGATACACTCGCTGCTGCAAATACCTTTACCATTTCAACCAATTACAATATGCGTAACTTCTCAGGTAATACTACTGAATATTACTACCATGAATATAATACTACTAATTACAAAATAAACCCTAATCCGGTTTACCTAATAAATAAATTTCCTAATTATAACACCACCTATGACAGAATTAATATCTGTAAATCCTGGATAAATACAGGTGGTATTATACAGCAACAATTAGCACAAAAAAGTGAAGCTAAGACTAATGCTGAAGCCGCCAGTATGCAATTGCAAAACACCGTAGATGGCGGCAGTACTGAAAACCTCACCTTTGAAGTATTGGGCAGCATACCGCCAGAGGCTTTGGAACTGCACGATCAGCTATTACTTGAATCACCTTACCTGAGCGACACCGTGATGAAAACTGCTATTGATAGGGAAAATGTATTACCCAATGCCATGCTCCGCGATATTTTGGTGCAAAACCCTCAAGCTGCCAAGAGCGATGAAATAATGAATAAATTGGATGAACGCTGGGAGCCTATGCCTGATTATATGAAAGAAGAAATAGAAGCAGGAAAGGATATTATTGGTGGGCGTGAGCAATTGGAAGCAGTACAGGCTGCCTGGCAGCAAAAGGAGGGCTTGCTCTTCAACCAGATTGTAAGTGCATACCTTGGCGATACACTCATTCCTAATTCGCTTACCGAATTGAAATCTTTTCTTCAAAACGATAATACTTCTCGGGCATGTTTTTTGTTAGCCAATATCTGCTTGCAAAATAGCGATTATACCGGTACTACCCAAGCTATAACCACAGCACAGGGTTCATTTCCCCTCACATCCTATGAAAATCAACTGGCAACCGATTACTTATCTTTGTCGGAAGTACTGGCCGGTTTTGAAACAGATAATGTTTCACGTTACGCTGTTGATAGTACACATGCTGTACCCCTGTTTGCCCTTTACCAAAGTGGAGATAACAATGCTACTGCCATTGCAAGGGATATCCTAATCGCTTCCGGCTTACTAAGTTACCATGAACCCATTAATGATGTGAGTGAAAGCCTGAAATCAGCTATGGTCACATTCCCTGAAATAAAACAAAATAAAAAGGGACAAAACAAATCCGATCAACTTAGCCTTTCACCTAATCCGGCAAATACCTATACGGTTATTGGTTATATGCTGCCATCAAAATCTGACAATGCTTTCCTTTCGATAAGAAACACTAACGGCATATTAGTATGGAGCAGAAAGCTGTCCAAGGCAAGAGATCAAATTGTGGCTGATATTAGTGCGCTTCCTTCCGGCGTATATTCCGTTTCAGTACAAATCGGAACTAATCTGCTATCTACAAAAAGTTTAATCGTCGCAAAATAATTTTAATCAACCGGGGGTTACGCAAGTAGTCTCCGGTTTTTACTTTTTCATACTATGCAAAAGAACCGGTTTTTTTTATTCATTGCGGCATTGTTAATGCCTTCTATTCTCATAGCACAAACACCATGGAAGAAATTCTTTACATCGCCGCCGTATAGTTCATTTTCACATCAAGTAGTAGAATCTTACGATAAAGGCTATGTATTTGAAGCAGCTTATAAGGACATAACTGGACCCTGGTACGGATGGATAGTTAAGACTGATATCAACGGCAATAAATTATGGGACATTATTATTGATGGGTACAAGGATTCAGATTTTATTTGTCTTGATAAAACCGATGATGGTGGATTTATTGCAGGAGGCAGGTATGATATTTCGGATAAATACAATGCCTATGTAATGAAATTTAACGCTTGTGCGGAACCTGAATGGTGCAGTTTTTTACCTGAGTCCGATGAGCAAGGTTCGATAATAGCTCCAGATATACATCAATTGCCTGACGGCAGCTATATTTGTGAACGTGTAAAAACAGTATTTGACCAACATAACCGATGGAGTCTCATAAAACTACATGCTAACGGAACCATTGATTGGGTAAATTATTACGACCTGAATACAAGTTATTGGGCACAAATTGATGTAGATATGAAACTTACTTCCGATACCTGTTTTTTGGTAACGAGTTCCGTTTACGATACTATCAGACCCGATGGAGCATTAAGTGAAATGCCTTTATGGTACAAGGTGGATAATGAAGGTAATTTGTTATGGGAAACAAAATGGGAACTCTCGGAGCCACAAACCCCGGCCCAGCCCAGGGTTAGCATTGAGGATAAATATGGAAACTACTACAGCGGCGGTTATATATCGCCCTGGAAAACCTCACATATTTATAAACTTAGCCATTTTGGAGATACTTTAAGCAGGTTTAGGTTCTATGATACTATTCCAGCCTCAAGCGGAGGACAAATTAATACTCTCAATTATTTTAATGATACAACTCTGATAGTAGGTACCCAGTTTTGGGATACACCTACAGGCAACCATTGGGCATTCAGCCTATCTGACACTTTGGGTGCTATTCGAAAGAGAATATATGAGAAAGAACAGATTCAGTTTGGTATGAGCCTCATAACTTCAGATAATAAGATATTAGCGATAGGAGTAACCGATTCTCAGTATCCTGGCTACCCTAGCATGGTAGGTCTTTACAAATTCAATTCCAATCTGGAGTACGACAGCATCTATACAGCACCCCGCACTTACGACAGCCTATGCCCGCATCCCATTGTAAGCGACACCATACCCATGCCGGGCATATGTACATTTGTATCCTTGCCGGAGCCTGTTAGCAAAAGCGATGTATTGCAACTTAAAGTTTATCCCAATCCTGCCCGAGAGTATATTACTATTGAAATACCAGAGTACTCGGTAACCACAACCAAGGGCGGGTATATAACGCAGCAGCAGTTTAAACCGCTTACCGGCGAAGTGCAACTTTCATTAATAAACCTCAGCGGGCAAATTATTAAAACCGAGGTTTTCGATGCTTCGGAGCGAAATCATGTAATCAAGGTAGCATCACTTACACCGGGTATGTATATGCTTCATCTTACCCAAAAAGGGAAGTTTGTGGCACAGGGGAAGGTGATGGTGGTGAGGTAGCTGATTTAGTTTAGTCAGGGCTTCACTCAAAGTGAAACCCTGTCTAAACTGACGAAGTGTTTTTTGAGTTCCCTTAACCCCTAACCCCTAACTCCTACCCCCTCCTATACGGATGTGCCTCCGTATTAAATATCACTTTATGGAAACCAATCTTATCCGAATCGCCAAAAAACAAAAAGATATATTTTAGTGTATTGGTAAAGAGAATGCTTTTCAAAGAATACGAAAACGAGGGAAATGGTATGATAATCCCCTATTCCTTAGGGATATACTAAGCTGGTGAATTTCACGTTATTTCATTTCTCTGATTTGTATTTCAGAATCTTAACTATTCAATCTATTTAATTCAGATATAATGAAAACCCGTATAATTTTCACTAAAACTTCAGTAATATGAAATTCAAAAAATTGTTTATTTTAGGATTAGTTGCAGGCATAAGTTCTACTATCTATGCCCAGAAAGACTCAACTATACATTCAGTGCCATTTTACTGGACATTCGAACTAGGTTCGAGCTATCTGACTTCAACGAGTGCAGTTAAGAACCATAAAGCACCATTGTTACCGACTGCCAGCGGAAGTTTTTATTTTAACTGGAATTTCCCAATTGGGAATCAGCAAACAACACCTATGTCGGGGTTTTTGTGGCTCCAGGAGTAGGGTTTGGCAGCAAGCACTTATAATATTGATAAAAACCTGAGTGAAACCGATGGCCATCTTACGATTGAAGATATAGACGGTTCATTTGTATACAGCTATGTTCAAGGTATTTACTTAGACATTCCGGTTGATTTCAGATACCTTTCACCAAACCTGATTTAAAGCGGCAAAATTTCACTTTCGAACGAGGCGGTAAATTTGGATACTTACTTTATACTGAAAAAGAAATGCAGTTTAAAGACGATGATAACACTCAAACATATAATTCGAAGCATGTTGGAATTCTGAATAAATATCGGTACGGCATCAATGCAAAAATAGGTTTCCGGAAAATGAAAATCACTAAAGCCAATGATGTGATGGGTTTATCCTTTTGGATTATCTGGAAATATTACCTGTCGGACGCTTTTATTGATAATAGCAATTTCAATTCCAGGTCTTATTCTGTTGGTGCTGGTATGGGATTTAATTTCAAATAAATGCATCTTTTCAGATAATACAAACTGGAGGAAAGCATATTTTATTCGCTCCTTGCTCAAAATAAGTGTTTTTGAGTTCCCCAACCCCTAAACCCCAAACCCCAAACCCCTCTAACCCCTCCTATACGGATGTGCCTCCGTATTAAATATCACTTTATGGAAATTAAGCTTATCCGATTCGTCGAAAAGTAAAAAAGCATATTTCAGGGTTTCGGCAAAGAAAAAACTTTCCATATAATCGCGTTTTTCCTTGGTAACAACATCTTTCAGGGCTGCATAGGCATCGTCGGTACGGCAGTATTTTACCAGGTTTTCGAACATGGTTTTTCCCATTTCGAGGTAGCGTTCGTCGCCAGTGTATTGGTAAAGGTAATAGGCGCTTTCCAGATTTTCGGGTCTCAGTATATACGAACCATTCACCACTTTCATGGTTTTGTAATTCATAGTTTCAGGCTCAATGCCATGAAGCATCCACATAGTGAAGTTTGAGTTTTGCAGGGCTGCTGCACGTTTCAGGTCATTATCCATTGCCAGGGTGCCTGCAAAAAAAGCATCCAGCGAGCCATAATTGGTTCCTGTGCGTTTGCTGGTGTACATATCCGATTGTCCGTACCATAAACCATCGGGAGTTTCTTCGGACAGGTATTTATTTACGGCTTCAATGGTTGGAGTCCACATTTCGGTAAGCTGGCTGTCGTTAAAAAGGATTGAACCTTTCAGCATATACTCAAGGTACGAATCGATACAGCCCGAAATATGGCTCACTGGGTTGGTTACTTTGCCGGTTTCAATATTAATTCCTTCGGCAGTAAGGTTTATGGGCGAGCGAAGCGCATAGAGTGCAGTCATTGCTTTCATGGCCGTTTCATAGTAAATGGCATTGCCGGTATGTTTGCTCAGTGTTCCGTATTCGATCACGTAAGTGCCTATTTCGGCAGGGTTGGAAACTGCGCCGGATGTAGCTCCGGTTTTAAGATTTACATAACGATAAGGCATTCCGGTTGGCGAATCGAAGGATTTCATCAGGCGGTTGCCTAGGTCTTCGGCCAGTGAAAGGAATCGACGGTCGCCATCGAGCTCGTAAGCTGAAAGAAGGCCGCCTAAAATGCGGATGGAGACTTCAAAATTCTGAACCTCCATATCCACATCGAAATCAAGTTCTTTGAAAATAAGTTCTTTAGTCTCGTTAGCTTCGTCCGTCAGATCCATCAGTATCATGGTGTCGAAAGCATCAACCGGGGTCATAAGCAGCGATTTCTTATACCAGTTGTGAGGTTTTTTTGTAAGCGGTTGCAGGGCATCATAGCCCCAGGCATATTTTTTATAACCCTTCCAGGCATGCATAAACTCAGCTTTTACCTGGTTTGCCATTTCTATTTTGTTGACCTGCTTCTGATTTTCTGCCGCACTCATTGCCATTTCGGCTTCCTGAGCATGACCACGAAAGGCCATAGATGCAAATAGAGTTATAATCACTGAAAGGCTGAGTATTTTCTTCATCGGACTGATTTTTGAGATGCGAATATAGGAAGATATTAAGTATGAGGGTTACATATTATTTTGATGTGCTGGATTAATTCCCAGGCAATAAATTATCTATTTTTCTTTTCTTTTGGCATGACCCAAAAGAAACAAAAGGTCAAGGCTCAATAGAAATTTCACACATCTGTACGCCTCGGTAAAGGCTCGCAAAACAAGGCTTGATAGCTCAGAACAACATCCTGACAGCACGTGAAGTTGTGTTTTGCTACACACATGCCCGCGCTGTTTACCTTCGGCTACATCTGTTGTGAAATTTCTATTAGGCCGGTCCCTACACCCTGAAAATCTGACCCATAAGCCAAATCCCTGCTTGCATCAGGCAAGTTTGTCCCCCAATGTTGCCAGAAGTAAGATTTTACTTAGCAGGGACTGACCTTATAAAGTTTTAATAGTTTTTCAAGGAAGGTTTTTGAGCGAAGGGCATAAGTAAGCCATGCAGAAGTGAGCCAAGTTCCAAAGTTCAGCAATGGTTTACTTTTTCATGGCGAACGGCTTGCGTGGCGTGGCAAAAACCTGACGTAGAAAATCATTAAAACTTTATAGAGTCTTGATTTTTTGGTCCTTTTTGATCAAGCAAAAAGGACAAGAAAATTATACAAAAGCAGAGGATGGAAGTAGGAGGATTCTCGGTCCAGCACATCAAAATAAAATGATGTCGCTATGAGCCTTTTTATACAAATATTTTGTACTGTTTACAAAACTCCCAAAGGCGTAGAAATGAACCTGATGCAGGGAGCCGGATTCGGCGTCTGCATCAATATATTGAATATATCAGCAAAGCATATTGCTTAATTGGCAGGCTGAAATCTTATTGCTGTTGTATAAAAAAACAGACTATGCTTTCAGTTACCATCTGACAACTGGCTACAGCTGCTGGCAATGTGTTGATAATATCAGCAAAGCACCTTGTCTTTTTGGCCGGCTGAAATCTTATTGCTGTTGAATAAAAAAGAGCATGCTGTCAGTTGCCATTTGACAACTGATACAGCTGCCTGGAATGCAGCATTTCATAATAAGAACAATGCATCAAGCCGGAACTTGAAGAATGTTCATAAAGAAGATTATTAACAAGCCTCCAGACTCTTAGAATAAACCAGTAATTCGTAAACTGAACTGGTTTAACCTGGCATCTTCGTTATCAATAGGTATGGTAAACATAGGGGCCAGGAACCTTTGATAGTTAACCGATAAATCAATTTCGGAGAAGAAACTCATTTTCAGACCCACACCTGCACCTAGCAGAAGATAGGGAAGGGGCGAATTGTATTCGTGCCCTGTCATATATTTCTCCTGCCCTTTGCTGACTATCGGGAAAGCTGCTCCAAGCCCTGCAAGACCGTATGGAAGGGTTTTGGTATCATCGTCGAAATCAGAAAATCTGCCGGAAAGGCTGAAATCGAAAAACTGCCCGTTCATTTTATCCTCCACATTTCCGTTAACGCGGGTTGTGGTAAGTGGTTTAAACGAATACAAAGCGGTTCCCCTTACCGAAAACCAGTAATTAACGTATTTATCAAGAGTAACACCAAAAGCAGGGCTGATGCCTCCTTTCAGCGTTACACTATCCCCTTTGGTCGAATAAGCTGCAAATCCCAGGTCAACTGCAGGGCCAAATTTTAGCTGGGCAGATGCTGTTAACGCAATCCCCAGGATGAGTGCTATTAGTGTTGTTTTTAGTTTCATTTTGTATAAGTGTTAACGAACAAATATCCAGTTTACATCATAAATATTCCGGGGCTGATTGTTTCCCCAGGCTACACCCACATCGCGCCATGCCCTTATGCGCTGACTTTCGAGGCTAACATTATCGTCCCATACCTTCAGCATAAAATTCCAGTCGCGCTTTTCGTCCTGCAATATTTTGGTACGGATGTCGGAAACCAGTTTCTGTGCTTCGCCATAACAGGCTGCATCGGGATAAATACTTGCCAGGTTCTGTGCCACAAAGTTTGCGCCATTCCCATTAGGGTTAGCTACCCAATAAGCTTTCGCTGTTGCCAGGTTAGCATTGCACAGATAATCAATATACTTCTGGTAAATAGGTGGAACAGCATCCATGGCATCGTCGTAGCAGTTTTTTGCTACATCGGGTATCGACATCAGGTTAAAGATAGCTTCCTCGTAACGGTCAGTTTGGGCCATTGTGAGAGCTTCCTTTATAATGAAATCGCATTTTGCATTGTAGTACTCGATGATTTTCTGTTTCCCTTTGTCAATAAAGGATTTGAGTTGGGGCGAATTTACATTTATGGTATTTATTCCGCTGATGTAAGCCTTGTTTTCGTTGTTTCCAACTCCTTTGGCAGGGATATTCACCGAACTGAAAACAGTTTTGGTAACCGCATCGGCAATATACAGGGTCATATCCATATTATAGGCATGCATGGGTGGCGGGCCGGGTAAAATGTCCTTGCTTCCCAGGTTCACTTTTACCGTGATAATAAAACGGCTGTTATAGTCGATACCGCCAAGCCCGTTGGAGGTTGCTATCTGCTGCAGTTTGTTGTTGAGGGCTTCGGCTGCAATACCGGGCATGCCGTCGGGCTGCTCAGGTACCACCGGGGTAAGCGAAATACGGGCAATATCATCGGACTTGCCTAAGTTATTCTGTGCTGATGCAGTTAATGTTATGCAAATAACGGCCAGCCATATAAAAGTTATTTTTTTCATAGTTCGGGGTGTTAAATTATTTCTCGCCGATTACAAGTGTAGCACGGCCAAGTCCCTGTGTCATTACTTTGCAGGTAAGTGAAAAAGGAGATCCGCCCAGGTATTTCCTGAGCTCGGTTACAAATTGCCGGGTATCCATGGCTTTGCCACTTTCGGTATAAAGCGGGATGCGTACCTGCTCGAATAAAATAAAATTCTCGCTTCCATCGCTGTTCGAATAGCGTCCCTGCACAGTATTGCGAGCCATCCAGTCGTCGATTATCTCAGCAAGCTCCTTTCCGTTGTATTCCTCTTCGAGGTCAACCGGTGAGGTATTCCAAACCCTGATCCTGACGCTTACCTCACGTCCGTTTGTAAGCAAATCGTCGAAATGCGCCTGTAGTTGTGCATTGAAATTATCGATATGAGCCAGAACCGCTTCTTCGAGCAATATGGGCAGGTCGGCCGAAATGGAGGGTTGCCCGCTCCCCTGGGCTCCTGCAATTTGCTTGTCGGTATAAGCATCGAGGCCCTGCAATACAAATGTGATATACTTTCGCGGCCCCGAGGTATTTATGGTGTATGTAAGCTGCATGATAATATCAGCTTTGGCGGTACGTTTCAGAATATCGAGCGGACTCTCTTCGATGGATGCCCCCGACGATTTGCTGGAGGTCATATTGTCTTCGGCACGCATCTGGTCAATATCTTTCATTACGGTTTCCAGGTTTTTCAAGGGGAAACCACGATCGACCATCATGGTATTGATTTTCGAAATAACCAGCAGCAGGTTAGCATCGGTTTGCATGGCTTTTTTATAATCAGGGATGCGTACTTCTGTACCCTGGTTATCGTAGGTCATCATCAGGTTATTTGTTGAGCACCATACATCGCTGGGTACCACCATAATGGTTGGTTTCTTGGCCTGACCAAAAGCTGCAACTGTCAGGAATAGTATTGTGTATGTAAGAAGTAGTTTTTTCATAATAGAGTTTTTTAGTAGGTTAGAATCCGGTGCCTAATGCCTTTACAACCCCGGCTGCTTCGAGCTCTTTGCGCAAGGCTGCATGCGATACGGATACAATAACGGCAATTTTATACTGCTTGCCCACTTTGAGCCTGTCCTTAGGGTCGATGCTGCCATCGCTGCTCACATTAACAAACCCCAGGTATTTGCCATTTACTTTAAAAAAGGCATTAAAGTAATCCTGGTGCTGCTGTTCGGCACCCGGATCGGTAATAAGCGGGCGCATCATACAGCCGGGTTTGCCTGCAGTAATTCCTTTAAACATAACTGCATGAACGGCATTTTTCTTGGCCTGTTCCACAGCATCTTTTGGCTTTTTGCTGTATCCCCACACTTTAATTAGCTGGGTGCCGTCCATTCCTGTTCCAAGGCATTCGACCTCGTAATTGTAAAAAGCGGCAGGATTTTTCTTCTTCTGGCTGTAGCCCGAAATGCTGAATAACAGTAAACCTGCAATCAACAATGTAAATTTTAGTGTTTTCATAGGTATGAAAGTTTAGGTTTAAATTTGGTTATGCTTTTAAAATTCGATCCGTAAGCCGAATGTATTAGTCATGCCTCCACGGTTAAAGGCATCGGTCCAGTTTTCGTCGCCGTTAACGCTTACCGCGTTATTATCCTTATCGGTGATGCTGCCGAACATACTGTAAGTGCCAATGGCATAGGTAAACTGCACATTATGCAGCAGGTTTAGCCCGAACAATGCCCCGGCTCGGCCATAAAGCGTCGAAAGGGTAAGTTCGCTGTCGTCGGTGTCCGAAGCAGTTTCGAGGCCTATACCTGCAAAAGGCTGGAATTTAAAATGATGTGCAAAACAAAATTCTTTACCAAGTCCGCCGCCGATACGCAGAAAAGTTGAATAGGTTGATGAGGTTTCGAACACATTAATTTCAACCGGATCGTACCCACCTTCCACATACAGTTTTATCATAGTCGGCATTTTAGCGCCCAATAAACGGCTGAGGTTAAAATCGAATCGGGCATCAATTCCGTTTACTCCTCCCGCAGAGCCACCAAGCGTAAGTGCCAGTCCGGCATCGTTGCGTTGCTTGAGCAGCATCCCTTCGTCGAGCCTGCGCCCTGCTACCTGGTAGAATCGTGTTGTGCCGGTATTGCCTGTGGATACTGAGCGATTATCGACTATATGCTGTGTCGAGCGGACCACACCTTTCTTTTTTGCTTTAATTTGACCGCCATCAGTTTGTTCCATTTCGTAAACAAAATAGCGCTGATCGGTTTTTAGTCCTTCCTTTTTTCCGATTTTTGCCACCAAAGGGTGGGTGCCGGTTAGCGAGCTTTTTACCTTGAATTCCTCGAGGCTGTTTTCGATAGATGTAAGGTTAGCACGTAAACCATCCTGTAATAACTTGAGCATAAGCTGCTCAGGTGTAGCCTGTACTTTGGGTGCCAGAACCTGCCCCGGATTAAATTGCGTGGCTTCGGCTTGTGTGGTGGTGCGGGTATAATAGCTTAAGGGAAAATTATACGAATTGAACTTCGCTTTCCGCTGTGCCAGGTCGGCATCGGTGGAATTTGCCCACAGCTCGTTCCAGAAAATGCTGTTAATGGTATCATTAAAATTTATTTTATAAACATAGGCGCTTATTTTGGCCTGGTAACCGTTCTTCACCCGGTTGATAGTCGTTTTGCTGTTTTTTTGCATACGGTTGTATGCTTCGTCCATATCAATAAGGTCGTTTACATCAACCACAATAATAAAACTGTTGTTCAGAAGTTTTTCGCCGGCATCCATAAGCTTTGCAATACCGAGTTTGCTGGCATTTGCAGCAGCCACATCGGCATCGGTGGCATTGTAGAGTCCGCGTTGTTGAAGCATTTCAACACCGAACGATCCATCCTCTTTACGCGAAAACCACTTGGCAATTACATCGTTGGCAGTATGATTTTTATACAGGGCATCGATAATTTTATTCGAAACATTATCGGGCACACGCATATTGAATGCAAATGAATTTTGAGTTTCATCGCGCGTAACAGGGGAGGGTAAAAGATTGTTTTTAAGCGTATTGTCGTCATACTTATCATCAACCTTTACCTGGCCGAATGATTGTTTTAACCTGCCGTAATAATTCCCTGTGCCGAAATCGAGCAACAAGTAAGTTATGGAAAGGCGGTCGTACTGCGTTACAGGCTCATTGCTTTTAACTTTTTGGCCCGATTCGGTTGCACTCTGGCAGGGTGCCAGCAACGAAATAAACAACAATAAAGAGAGTGAAAGGAGGATTTTCATATACGTGTTTTATAGGTTTCAGCGAAAAATCTGTTTGATGAAATACGTAAAAAACCGACATTGGTGTTCAAATTTATGAAATCCTTGGTATCAACTGCAAGTTTATTTCTGATTTTATTCAATATTTCTGATTATTTATTTGTTTTCTATGTGATTGAAAAACAGTATTTAAATACTTAAATGCAATATTAAATAAAACTATTTGCGTATAATTTAGCGTTTTGTAAGGCATATTTAGTTTATTCAATAAAAAAAAATCGAAATATAAATTCAGATAAATTCAATACCTTCGATGATTCGGAGAACTGAAGCCAGCTTGTGCATAAGTTATTCACTGTCAGGCAGAGGATGGTCAGTTTGTTTTTTTGTATCGCCTAAACCACATAGGTTTCCTGTTTTTGGAGTTTAAACATTAAAATAAGCAGTGCATGAACCCATCATTTTTGATTCGTTTTTTGAAAAGGATACAGCAAAAGCCTTATTTCTTAACGAGGCTATTGGTTATACTTCTTGCGATTAATTTGAATTTAGCTGCTGATGCATATGCAGGAAGCCTTCCTTTGCCGGCTGCCACCAGTATTGACAGCCTGAAGCAGGTGATGACTAAAAAACTGACGCCACAGGATCAGATCAATACTTTATTTGAACTTGGCAAAGCCTATTATCATAATTCGGAACTTGAAAATGCTTTAAAAACGGATTATCAATTACTCGAACTTATCGGCAGGCATGGTACAAAAGCGGATTCGGCCAAATGCCTGAGGCTTATAGGCTTGGCATATATGCAGCAATCGTGGTACGATAAAGCGCTCGAAAATCTGATGCAATCGCAACAGCTATACGGTGAAGCGGGCGATTCGGTCATGCAGGCAAAAACGATTATGAATGTGGGAATTGTGCATGATTATATGAATAATTTCCCGATGTCGCTTTCGTACTACAACAAAGCATACGACTTTTTTAAGCGCAACCATAACGAAAGCGGGATGGCCGATTGCGGGTTGAATATGGCCATTATCCTTACGCGGCAAAAGAACTATGAGCCGGCAATTGACAAATTGTTGACGGCAGCCGGCATTTATCTTAAAGCCGGGAACCACTCGTACCTTGCCGCAGCATATATTAACCTGGGCCTTACGTATAAAAAAATGGGACGCATGGATGATGCCATTACCTATCACGATAAAGCCTATGAAATATGGAAAAAGCAGGACGACCAATACCACATCTGTTATTATTACCTGAATATGGGTGAGATAATGCTTGATTTAAAAAAACCGGAAGCTGCCTACCGGTATCTGGCCGAAGCCGAAAGCAGGGCAAAAAAACTGGGCTCAAAAAATCTGTTATCGAAGGCATACGAATTTTTATCTGACTATAACGCTGCCACAAGGAATTTCGGCCAGGCATACTCCTATTTAGTAAAATCGAAACAAATCAACGACAGTATTCTGAATGCCGAAACTACCGAAAAAGTGTCGCAGATACAATACCAGTACGAAATTGCAAAAAGAGAAGCCGAAAACGAACACCTGGTAAAAGCCAACCTCGATAATGAACTGCGTTTATCGAAGAAAAACCTTGTTTTATATATTCTGTCAGCAATATTAATACTTATAGCTGTGCTGGTTTTCCTGCTGGTTAATCAAAACCGTATTAAGCTGAAAGCAAACCTGAAGCTGGAGGCTCAAAATGATCTAATACAGCGACAGCGCGACGAATTAATCAATCTGAACGCATCTAAGGATAAGTTCCTTTCGATACTGGCACACGACATAAAGAACCCGTTGAGTTCGATATTTGGCATCAGCGAGATAATGGTTAATGACTACGATACATTAACGCCCGCTGAGAAAAAAGTCTTTACCCAGGATATACATACCCTTTCGGTAAATCTTTTCGAAATAATTAATACGCTTCTTACCTGGTCAACTTCGCAAAGCGGAATGATTGCTTACCGACCTGTTGACTTCGGAATTGCCGCGCTTGCCACCAAATCGGTGCATAACCTGCAAACCGTTGCCAAGCAGAAAGATATCAGGCTTATTATTGAGAGTGATAACGAACTGAAAGTTTCAGCTGACGAAAATATGATTTATTCGGTGTTGAATAACCTGATAAATAATGCCATAAAATTCTCATTTCCAGGAACCAGCATACGTATAAAAACCAGCCAGTTGGATGGGCATGTTCATATAGCGGTGGTTGATTCAGGAATGGGCCTCTCGCCTGAAAACCAGGCAAAACTATTTTGCTACGACCAGCATTTTTTATGCAAAGGCACAGCCGGCGAAACAGGTACAGGCCTTGGACTCATACTGTGCAAGGACTTTGTTGAAAAAAACGGAGGCACCCTGAAGGTCGAAAGTGAAATAGATAAAGGGAGTACATTTGTATTTACACTGCCGGTGGCAAAATCATTGACTTAAAGAAAAGTCTCATCCGGGCAAAATCAATCCCCAGCAAATAGGCCATTTGTGTATCGGGCACTACCAGGCCGACCGGATTGTTTGCATGATACTCCATAGCGCATATTGACGCGGGCAGACGTGGTTGTAACCCCTCGCCGGGATGCGGGAAAGCACACGGATGCGGCCCGAATTAAACCTGCACAGGCCTTTCCCTTAGTATTTCGGACTCGCCGTCAACAAGCTTTCTCTCAGTTTTTTCAATGGTAAACTATAAGCCCGGAACCACTGCAGGGGTTGTGATAAAGTATGGCACTTTTCTCTTCCTGAAAAACAGGTAAGGTTTAAGAACCAGGTAATTTGCTTAAAAAACAATCATAACCTGCTGTATGTGTGCTGATCTGTTAAAATGAAAAACTATAGCCGAGGCCGATTATAAAATCATTTTCGCCCAAACTGCCGATCTTATCCTGCACCATATAGCTGATGTCGAGCGCATGCCGGGGCGTGAACTCATAATCAATTCCGGCCGAATACCTTACCTTATCAATATAAGTGTTTGAATATTCGTTAATGGGCAGAAACAGTTCCGTTGAAAAATAGGGCGAAAATTTGCGGTCAAGGTCAGCTTTCAGGGTTAGTTTAGTTCGGGAATACAGTTCGGGATTTAATTCGCGGCCTGTGTTATAACCGCTGAATTCCGACTGAATTCTTTGCCTTATACTAAATACAAGGGGCTTGAATTTTTGCTTGTAGCTCAGGTCGAAGTAATAGCGGTTATAGTTGGCATAGCTGTCGTCGGGTCGCCTTTGGTATTTGTGGCGGTAGTTAGCCGAAAGCTTAAAATGCTTGTTGAGGTTGTAATCAACGCCCAGGTCACCAAAAATGGTGGCGGCCTCCGAAATGTTCTCCATTATCCGCACTTCGTGGGTGTAGTTCACCGAAAAAGCCTGGGTAATGCTTTTCCTGGCATTTACTGATAACCACAAACCGGCATCATTCGATTGGCATGCAGCTTCCAGTCCCACGAGCAGGATCAGAAACACCACTTTTGTAGCTTTATTAACGCGCAGTTTAATCATAGTAAAAAATTCGGATTACAGCGGTATCCTTGAGGTAACTGATTTTTCTGATCGTCACACGATGGATATTAAGCCCGGTACGTGATTTGAGTTCGGCAATGAGTTGCTCTTTTAATTCGGGTTTTATAAGCTCTATTTTCTCGAATTCAATGTTCTGGCTTAACTCCCGTTTCATAAATATGTTTGAGTCGAGGATGAGTGTTATGACAAAAATGATAATAAATATCACTCCCAGCACCAGGTAATCGAGTTGAATACCTGCAATTAGCCCAATGGCTATAAAAATAAACAGGTATGTCATATCCTTCATCCCGATGCCTTCGGTACGGTATCGCAGCATCGAAAAAACCGCGAAAAGCCCGAATGCCGCCCCCATGGATATTTTAACCTTGTTCAGTACAAATGTTAACAGGAAGATCATTACATTGAATACGATAAACGTAAATATGGTATCCATTTTGCGGTAATTCGGATAATATATCACCAGGATCAGCAACATGATAATCGCAATATCCATTGCCAGGGTAATAAAAAACCTGCTGTTGATGGTAACAAGGTCTTTATCCTTTTTCTTTTCTGATTTGGTTTCCTTTTCGTCCGATTCGATAGAAGCAGCAATCTCGTTTTCAGCCGACAGAAAAACCTGGCTGTATATAGGTGCTGTGAGCGATAAAAAAAGGAATAATACGAGGATTTTTTTAGTTGTTGACATGGCGTAAGTTGTTAATAAAGAGTATTTTTGGTTTAAAGTTATTGACTTTTACCTGGGTGTTTAATGTTGCTATTCCCAGGCAGTATTTACTCAACGAGCGTTTGTGTATGAACTTTTCCTTCATAAGCGCAATGAATGGCGAATGCGAGGCCCTGTCCTGTTTCACTTCGGCTATTACCAGGTCGGGATATGCATGTTCCTTACCATTTGCCCTGAAATTAAGGCCGAAGTCAATTGTTAATCGTTCGGTAAGATTTTTACTTACCAGGGTAATGCGGTTGTAGTTTACCTGTATGGCTTCGTGAAGCATTTCGGCACTGTACCGGGTTTTATCAGTGAGTAACAATCCCGATTTGCCTTCGATAAGGTGGTATTGATGCTTGTTTTTAACCCTTTCCTTTATGGTGCGTCCTTTGTTTGTTTTGTATTTTATTTCAAAGAAACTGATGCCTGAATCAACATAATCGCGGAAACGTACTTTATAGCGGTTAAGCTTACCATTGTGGTGCTGGGTATACATCTCGTAGCCGGTAGTATCGAAATAGTGGGTTTCGTACCTGCTGAACCGGGCATCGGCTATACTCAGTACCCTGTAGTCGGCAGATGCGCGCTCAAGAATATCCCTTAACTGATCACGGTGAAAGATATATTTAATATCCAGCCTGTTGAGCAGTTTTACCGAATCCATTTCGGCAAGGCTTATGGTTTCGAAAGCATTGAGTTTATATAGGGTGTCAGTCATATCAATAATACTCGTAAGTCCATTTTTTTATCAACTCAACCTGTTTTGCCTTGTTCGATGTTGTACGCTGTGTTTTCAGGTTGCGCGAATTATAGGTGTATTCTACTTTTTTAAGCATAGCGCCTTTTGCATCGGTTACTGTTTCAGCAGTTTTATCGCCTGAAGCGTTCAGCGTATAGGTTGTTTTCCGGGTCAGTTCGCCATTAGGTGCAAATTCCTTTTCTTCCGTTCTTTTGCCGAAAGCGTTGTACGCGTATGTTTTGTGTGTAATCACTACATTGTTGCCATCGTATTCAAGCTCTTCCGTTTTGTTGTTGTCCTTATCGAATTTGAATTGCTGCCTGCTTTTGATGGAGCCATCCTTTTTGTAATCGATCTTTGTGGTTGTATTTCCGTTTTTATCGAAAACTTCGTAGGTATCCTTATAAACTTTGGCGGGGCTGTCGTCCTTGTCGTTCTGCCAGGTTGTGATGGATTTTATCTTGTTGGTTTTTATTTCCTTGCCCGACTGGCTAAAAGCAATATGGCCTGCCAAAAGTAGTGTTGCGAAAATCAGTGTTTTTCTCATTTCAGTTATTTTATCAGGGTTATTAATGGTACTTCAACACTCTGTTTCGGCGATTCAATGGTAACATCGCGTATAACCGGAATAAGTGCATTGGTTAAAAAACTGGAGTCTTTCGAATAGCAATAAATGTGGTATTCGCCCGATCGCAGGTTCTTAAACTCAAAACTGCCATCGTAGCTGGTACGTACACGATCGCTGTAAGTACGGTCGTCGCCGTAAATAATATATACATCCTCATCCTGGGCGTAGTATTCTTCCTTCAGCAGGGTAAATGTTGAATTGTAGTTCTTCACAAGTACCTTACCGTAGATGCTTGAGTTCCCTCCCTCGCCGGCTTCCTTGCTGCATGACGATACAGCACCTGTGAGTATAACTATGAGGATGGCAAACGACATGTATTTTTTTATTGATCTGGTCATTTTTAACTGTAAATTATCGGATTAGTAAACAATGAGTTTTTTAGTAAGTATGCTGCCATTGCTGCTGAATTTGGCGAGGTAAAGGCCCTGGAGCCCAGTTACATCAATTGGAACAGCTATCGAATTTATTGTTTCGGCATCTGCCTGGTAATAGCGTGTGTACATGCACTGACCGGCCATGTTATATAACTCGATGGTATACGGATGCATAGGATTTGTAAATTCGAGTGTCGCAATGTCGGATGCCGGATTGGGATATATGCTGAAACCTTTTGCAGGAGTTGAGCCAACATAATTATTCCTTCCCGGCGAAGCCTCCATATACACGAATGGACCGTATCCGTTCGGATACCTGCCCAGGGACTTGCCCGCAACCGGAAGACTCAGGGTAAGTGAGTCGATAGTTTTTCCTGTAGAGTTGAGCAGCATTATAGCGGTACCTGAAGTTGAAGGCAGGGTAAAGCCGGCATATTGTCCTGCCGATCCATCGGCTGCTATAAGCATAAATTTGCCTCCTTCAATTAAAGTATTAGGGAAATTCATGGTGGACATATTCCCTGTGCCAGTTAGCAGTGAGAAGCCATTAAGTTGTATCGGCTCAGTGCCGGTATTAAGCAATTCGATCCAGTAACCGCTGTTAGTTTCACCTCCGTTTTGTACTTCATTTATTACCAGGTCGCCCGGGCGTAAATCACATTGAATGGTATAAAACTCGTATTCGGCTCTTGCGGGTGAAAATGCACCGGCGCTGTCGTTTTCGGCATAAAAATAATACTGCATAACAGCTCCGGCCGCTGATACAGCGGCGCCATAAATGCCATCACCTGCAATGCCGTCATTTGACAAGCCGTCGTCGTACATATTAATTTTGCTGAAGGCCTCGTTGTGATTATACCTGTAAGCAAGAGTAACCCTGGAGGCAGAGATAACCTTTGCTGAAACCCAGAATGATTCTCCCTGCACCGGGATATCAGGCTGGTGGCTGATTGCCGAAATTAGCGGTTCTCCTTTAAATCCCGGGTATTGACTGAGGTATTCGGTACGTGCATTTACCAGGTCGCGGATACCGGGGTATAGTGTTATGCCGGCACTTCCACCTACGGTTGAGTCAACATTGTTACGAAAATCCTGGTAAGTGTAAAATTTGTTACCGTCGAGCTGTACATAGCTGCCGATTTGATCCTGCAACTGCAAGGCCCGGTTATAACAAACATTATCCTGGAAATTTTCGTTAACAATAGTCCGTATATGTGCAAGGTACATCCTTCTCCAGACATCGTTGCTGAATAATTTTGTCATCAAAGGCCTGGGCGAAACCGAAAAAAACAGGTGTTGCAGCGGATCCAGTAATTTCACTTTCGGAATGGTAACTCCCAGGAAGTTGTTCGATCCATCCGAATCCCTGAAACTTCCGAACGACATATTCAAATCCCAGGGAATAGGGTTGAAACGGCCGCTTTGATCAGCATACAGGTAGTAATTTTGCGAATAGCCGATATAACTATCGAGATTCAGCAGGGAGTAATTAAAGGCGTGCATCCACAGCGCCCTGTCAATATTCAGCACAGTGCTTATGCTGTCGGAATTGGTGTTCAGCACACGGATAAAATTCAGCAATTCGCTCCAGCCATAGTCCGACACATTTTTATAAAAAGGCATATACCCTGCAGTATCGGTTCCGTGGGTATAACCCAGGTTAGCGTTCTGCCCGAAAGGGTAAACAAGTTTTTCGGGTTCACCTTTAAAGAAACTGCCTGTTGATGAGCCATAATGTGTTTTGACAAATTGCTGATCTACGGCTTCCACATTGGTATATAACCCAATAAGGCTGTCGTTTACATAAAGCATGGCATAGTTGGCTCTTGAAGCAGGCATGTACTGTCGTGCAATTTCGTATGCAAGCACTTCGCGCACAAAGGACGGATCGTGAATTACGTTGCTGAGCTTGATTTTGGTATGGCCCTGGTAGTTTTGGTTTGTGACGGTGTAATCGAGGTCGATGTTAAAAGGATTTTTTATTTCTTCTTCGTTCCACGAACTGAATCCTTTGTAACGTACCCCGACATTTTTTAAAACTTTACCATTAACGGTAACATCTCCTTTCAAACGACCCTGATCACCATAATTGATGAACAGACTATCGAGCACCCTGCTCCAGTCAGGCTGACTGAAACGGATCCGTATTTCCTGCACTTTCCCCGGATCATAAAAATCGTCCTGGGCTTGTGCGGCCTTTACGAAAAAGGCAACAAAAAGGGTCGTTATAAAGAGTGACCTGATCATTGAACTATGATTTTTGAGCGGAGAATCTTACCGTTGTCTTTGATTTGCAGAAAATAAATACCAGGGTTTAACGAGCTGATATTTAGGTAACTGGTTTGGGGTGACATGGGGCCGGAGATAAACATCCGGCCCATGGCATCAAACACGCTAACCACTGCGTCAATATTTTTGTAATTAATTACCACTTGATCATGTGCAGGATTCGGATATACCGAGCCTGCTTCCAGGGTGAGCTCACTTATGCCGTAGCTGCCGGGGTAATAGTCGGAAACCCCGTGGCCTGTTGCTACCCATACGTGATCATTTTTATCAACTTTTATTCGTTTTACCAGGTAATCGACCAATCCATCCTCAACCGTAAGGTTATTCCATGTGCTGAGGTTATAACGGCTTATCCCGCCTTCCTGAATATAATCGGCATAAAGCGCAGCCCAAAGCTGCGAATGCGAATCAACGGCTATGTCCTTCGCAAAATTGTTGAGCATACCATCGCCCGAAGTGAAGGTTTTTACATAAACATTGCTGCTGTTTAAAACACCAATTCCCGAAAAAGTACCTATGTATTTATTGCCTGCATTGTCGATGGCAATGGTGGTAATGTTATCGTCGGGCAAGCCATCGAGCGTGGTGAAGTATTCGAAAGTGGTTCCGTTGTACATACACAGGCCACCGATCCAGGTGCCAATCCATACATGGTTGGTGCTGTTGTCGACTGCGATATAACTTACCAGGTTCCATGGCAATCCGTTGGTATTGTTGAAGTTGGTAAAAGTTGATCCGTCAAATTTTGATAACCCCGAGCTGGTACCAATCCATACATTTCCATCGTTGCCGGTAGCAATACAGCTGGTGAAATCATCAATCAGGCCGTCAGCCATGGTGTATGTAGTCCAGCTCGTGCCGTCATAAAAGCTTACTCCCATATCAGTTCCTGCCCATACGTGATTATCTTTATCCACGGCAATTGATGTGATGTAATTGTCAACCAGGCCATCGGCGGTGGTAAACACAGTCCAGGTAGTGTCGTTGAATCGGGCAACACCGTTTTGGGTGGCAAACCATTTTGCATTGTTTCCGTCAACAGCAAGGTCGAATACATTGTTATCAGGTAGCCCGTTGGCTGTGGTATAATTAGTAAAGGTCTGAGCTGTACTGATCCCTGATATAAGCAGCATTAAACTGATAAGGAAATTGGTGAATCGGGTTTTCATATAATTAAGTATTATTTGATGCGTTTTGCTTATTCTGTTTGAATTTTCGCTTTACATCCATTGCTGGTTTGCTTATTTTTGGATGGATATTTTCCTGCTGAAATAAGGTTGCGACTTGTAGCTTATAACCAGGTACACCATTCCGCTCGCAAAAGATGTGAGGTCGACGGTTTCGCTGAATTCCTGGAATATTATCCGGCGGCCGTTAAAATCGTAAACCGCGATGGTATAATCATCCCATCCTGACTGTATTCCCTTTATATGTATGATTCCATTGCTTGGATTAGGATAGATGGTTATGTTACTATTTGGCTCATATAAGGATGTGGAAGTTAAAATGTAGGCATCCGATATAAGTGATATACATCCGTTTCCATCGGTTACCTGCACCTGGTAGCTGCCATTCTGCTGTGGTATATAAATATTACTGTTGGCACCGCTGATTAAGACCGAATTGAAGTACCACTGATTTCCGGTTGATGCACTCGAAAATAAGGTGTCGCCCATTGCGTAGATGGTTGGTTGCTGCGGTAGCGGATTAACCGAAACTGTTACTGATTTACTTGCTGAACAAGGGGTGCTTTGTACTGTTAGGTTGTAAACGGTAGTTACGGTAGGGTTGACTACCGGATTTTGCAGATTGGAGGTAAAACCGGGAGGATCAGAAGTCCAGGCATAGGTATAGGTGGTTCCTCCTGTGGCTGTTGCATTGAGTTGTGAAGTGCTTCCTGCACAAATCACCTGTGGGATTGCTGTGGTAGTAACACTTACAGGGCCATTCACATTTACAGTTGAATTTGCTGACACAGAGCAGGTTCCATCCGAAACCAGCACCGTGTATACGGTAGTTGTAAGAGGTGCAACAACAGGATTCGACACATTCGATGTAAATCCTGCCGGGTTCGACGACCAAAGGTATGTGAGGGTAGCAGTGCTGCCCGAAACCGAAACCGATAACTGTGATGTTTCACCCGAACAAATTGATCCCGGCGAAGCTGATGCCTGTATTGAGAATGGAGAATTTACGATTACCACAACCGAATTTGTTGCAATACAGTTTCCGTCGTTGGCTGATACAAAATAGGTAGTGTTGGTTGTGGGGAATACCGTTGGATTTTGCACCGAAGAGGTAAATCCGGGAGGGTCTGATGTCCATGAATACGTGCAGGTAGCGGTGCTGTTAGCCTGGGCATTGAGCAGGCTCGACTGACCCGGGCAAATTGCTGCCGGGGTAGCTGTGGCTGCTACTGTAAGCGAGTTTGTTACGGTAACTGTTATTGAATTTGTGGCTGAGCAGTTCCCCTCGGTAGCAGTTACGTAGTATGTAGTTGTTACCGTTGGATTTACAATAGGATTTTGTAATGCCGAACTGAAACCCGCAGGCACTGATGACCATGCGTAAGTGCATGAGCCTGTGGTGCTCACCTGGGCATTCAGCTGGCTCGACTGTCCGGGGCAAATGCTTGAGGGCGTAGCCGTAGCCGTAACCGTTAGCGGGCTGCTTACTGTTACCACTACACTCGAAGTACTGGTGCAGCTGCCATTCGAAACTGTAACATTATACGTGGTTGTAACCGTTGGATTTACAACAGGGTTTTGTGCCGAGGAGGTGAATCCTGCCGGAACAGATGTCCAGGAGTATGAAGTGGCTGTTCCTGACGTAACGGTGGCGGTAAGCTGCGATGATGAGCCCTGGCATACCTGGGATGGATTAGCGGAGGCGGAAACAACAGGGCCACCATTAACGTAACACGATGAATACCTGAAGGCTGAGGTGTTTGTACCACTTACCGATTTTGACCATACCACATTCTGATTTGAGTCAATCTCGTACATATAGCCTGACATAGAGATATTTACCAGGGTATTCCCGTTCGGAAGCTGTTGTGAGTTACCTTCGTTATTAGAGGCTGATCCGCTGTAAGTATGCCTCCATGCATAGGTTGAAGGGCCATAGGCTGTATTGGCTGTACCGGAATAATTATATCCGTTGTAGGGAGGATTAAAAACATCGACGCAGGTTTTACCATTGGTGCCGCCGTTATTATTGAATCCTACAAGGTAATTGGCCCTCGGGCAATCCTGCGGAATCCAGTGTGCATCGTGCACCACATCGAAATTAGCCGCACCCGAAGCCTGGTATGCTGCCGGGTTGCCCCAGCGGTACAGGATATCGCCACCTTTACCTGAGTTACCACCCGAATGAGAGGCTGCTTCGGCAGTAGTGGTACTGTGATCAATTACATAAATTTCATTTAAATAGTGCGATGAAAATGTAATCTGGTCGAGCTCCTCGTTGTAGTCAAGACTATTCACATGGAGCCAGTCCTTTTGGGTCTGATAATTGATATTGAGCAACTCAGGATGGGCTACAATTGAAGTAACATAATTATCCTTGGTTGGGTATAAATTCTGGCACAGGTGATCCCAGGCATGCCATTCCCAAACAACTGTGCCACCTGAGGTGCCAACAGGTTGAATCTCTACAATTTTATCGGGCCACATAACAATACTTTGTGAGCAGCCGGCAGCACTATACCTGGGTTGCAGTTTTTGTTTCATAGGCTATCAGCAGCACATTGCCGTTAGGCATAGCGCATACATCATGATGCGAGCAGTATGCAGTGGTTGAGTACACATAGTCCCAAAGCACCGTACCATCCCATGCCACCTTTTGCACTTCTCCGCAAATAGGCCCGCCGGTAAAGGAGTTGCCACTCTTGGCTACCGCTCTCAGAATTACGCCGCCAGGTAAAAGATAGCTTGAATAACCGGTAGGTTTTGTCGAACCAAAGGTCCAGGTATGGTAAACCGAGCCATTGAGGTTGAGGAGGTAAGCTTTGGTGCTGTTTTTGGTGCTGTAAAGCGTATAATCGCCCCAGCTTTGAGCTTGGCTGAAGGTGATAAAAGTAAACAACAGCAGAAGTGTTGCTAAAATTTTGGGATTTAAGAGTCTGGCTTTCATTGTTGTGGTTAAGGTGTTAAAGATTGAATGTAAAAATCAGGGGTTCATGTATTTGTTTAAGTGATGAATCAGTGAGTAATCATTTCACTACCCGGGCATGTAATTACTAGTATCGATTGAAAAATCAGGCTTGTACAGTTCATGTCAGTGTTGGCTTATGGCACACGTAGTTTAGATAATAGCTGCGAAATAACAACAGCTTGTGATTATGGGAAAATAATATCGACAGATGGGATGATTTTCCGTTCAGTAAGTTGTTTTTATACGGTAAAAAAAATCCTTGTTCAAGGCAATCCGGATATTCATCAAAAAAAAAGCAGGCATTTCTGCCTGCTTGGGTATTGGTTAATTGAGGTTGATATTCAGCTTTTAATTTACAAACTGCTCAGAATAGTACTTAGCTGTAAGTTTTTCGCCGGTTGCTTTTTCGATCATTTCGTTCCAGCTATAGCGGGCACCGGGTTTAAATACCTTTTCTTTAAAATAATTACCCACTTCAGGTTTGCCGAAATAACTTTGTCCGAAATCGGCTGATTTAAGCACTTCGGCTGCCAGGTAGTGATTGAATTGTGATGCCAGCAATTCACCCAAAAGGTAATTGTGGTAATAACAGGGCGAAGTGGCAATATGTATTTTGCTTGCCCAGTCGGGTTGGTTGCGGCCGGCAGGGCGTTTTATCATCTGGTATTTTTCGACCAGGTCCCACCAGAGTGTATTCAGATCCTGGTCCGGGTTTTCGTACAAGGCTTTCTCGAACCTGTACATTACCTGTGCCCAGCGGCTGAAGGTAAGCTGCTCGAGGCGCAGCACTTTAAAGCCTTCGGCTGAAACTTTGCGTGCATCAGCTGTATCGGTCAGTTTCATATCAACCAGGAACTTTGCATTGGATGCCATGCGTCCGAAAAACATAGCAATGGCCTCGGTGGTAAAGGTGTGTGCCGGATCGCGCAGCGAAAACGGGAGTTGCGGGTCGATATATTTATCGTAAGTGGCATGTCCGAATTCGTGAAGCATGGTGTTCATCCAGCTGTAATTTGGCTTTATGTTGCATAGTACCCGTATATCGCTCTGGTGATCAATGTCGATGCAATAGGCGTGCTGGTTTTTACCTGGTTTTTCGTACAAATCGCTTTTTGCAAGCATATCCTTGATATCAAGACCTATACTGCTATAATAATCGGAGGTAAGGGTTTCGATATTCTGTTTTTCGTAATATTTATCGAGGTCGACACTGTAAATGGCAGGTGCTTCCTGGAAGAAACGGTTCTGATAATGCCAGGGCATAAGTTCTTCTGCTTTTACATTATCGCGTTTAGCCAGGTAGGCGTCAATTTCAGTTTTTAAACCAGCGAAAGCGTCGCGGGTAAGGTTATCGAGTTCGTCGAATAATTTGCTGATATCTTCCGGATCCTGCTCACTGAGTTTCAGGCTCATTTCGTGATAGGTGCTGAAGCCCAGTTGTTTGGCTATTTCGTTGCGCTTTTTCACCAGGTTAATAATATCCTGCTCCACAACGGGCCCTATTGCTTTATGACCTTCCCATGCTTTCTGAAGCTCAACGGAATTGGTCGAAATTTTCAGAATTTCTTCCACCTCGTTGTCGCTTAGCTTTTTACCATTCACATCGGCACGGAAATTCGAATATTTCTTTTCAATTTCCGTCTCCATTTTGATAACGCTGTTAAGCAATTCGGTATCAACCTGGTTGCTTAAAAAAGCATTATACATAACCTCGAGCTGACGCTTGAGTAACTCATCGGTAATGGCACCCGATTCCTTAATGTTTTGAAGGGTTTTAAAATCCTCCTTGTTCGAAAAAACTTTGGTGAGTTCAATATTGAGTTCTTCCGATCTGTTCCAGTCTTCATCTTTCCCGCTGATGGAAGCATTCCAGTAAGCGAGAGCCGATTCCTTCATCAGCGGCTGAACAACCGCGTCGAATTTTTTTATAAATGAATGTAGTTCTTTTTGCATATGAGGTTTGTTGTTTTTACAGCCGTCGATAGAAATTACCGACAGCAGGGCCATCCAGAGGATAATGCGTTTAAAGATTTTCATATTTTAGAGTTATGTTTATTTTCAAGAGGGGATAGGGTGGTGGAAAAAGGTCAAAGTGCATGCTTCGGCTTGCTTCGACTTGCTTCGACTTGCTTCGACTGTGCTCAGCAACCTGCGCTCAGCAACCTACGCTCAGCAACCTACGCTCAGCAACCTGCACTCAGCATACAATGTTCAGAGTGAAAAAATCCCACATCCGACATCCCACATCCCACATTTTTACTCTACCTCCCAGGTAGCTCCATCCTTTGTATCCTTTATGCTGATCCCGGCATTGGCTATGGCATCGCGCAGGCGGTCGCTGGTAGCCCAGTCCTTGTTGGTGCGGGCTTCGCGGCGGAGGTCGAGGATGATTTCCATCAGCTTGCTGATTACTTTATTACCGGCCTGTGGATCGGTTTCGGGCAATAAGCCGAGGATGTCGAACACAAAAGTATGCATCATTTTTCGAAGCAGTCCGATATCGTCAGCGGTAAGGCTTTCCTTTTTATCGTAGGTCGAATTGATTATGCGCGCTCCTTCAAAAAGCTGTGCAATAAGTATTGGGCTGTTGAGGTCGTCGTTCATAGCCTCGTAGCATTTGGCCTGCAGAGCTGCTATATCAACGGTTGACGTATTGGAAGGAAGCAGTTTTTCGATGGTTTCGATGCTTTTCATCAATCGCTGACAGCCTTTTTCGGAAGCCTGCAAAGCTTCGTTGCTGAAATCGAGCGGGCTGCGGTAGTGTGCCTGCATGATAAAAAAGCGCACGGTCATCGGGCTGTATGCTTTTTCGAGAGCGGCATGTCCGCCGGCAAAAAATTCGTCGAGCTGTATGAAATTACCCAGCGATTTTCCCATTTTCTGCCCGTTGATGGTGATCATATTATTGTGCAGCCAGTATTTTGCAGGCGATTTATGATTAACAACGGTACTCTGTGCAATTTCACTTTCGTGATGCGGGAACAGTAGGTCCATTCCACCTCCGTGAATATCGAACTGATCGCCCAGGTATCGGGCGCTCATAGCCGAACATTCGAGGTGCCAGCCGGGGAAACCGTCGCTCCAGTCGGAAGGCCAGCGCATAATATGTTCGGGCTGAGCCTTTTTCCATAAGGCAAAATCAAAACTGTTGCGTTTTTCGTCCTGGCCTTCAAGTTCGCGGGTGTTCGATAAAAGATCTTCCAGCACGCGTCCTGAAAGGATTCCGTATTTATGCGATTTGCTGTATTTTTCCACATCAAAATATACTGAACCTTTGCTTTCGTAACCCATTCCCTCTTTCAGAATGGATTTCACCATAGCTATCTGCTCTATGATATGCCCGGATGCCCGTGGTTCGATACTGGGTTTCAGCACATTGAGTTTATCCATGGCAGCATGGTAGCGATCGGTAAAATACTGTACCACTTCCATGGGTTCAAGCTCTTCGAGGCGTGCTTTCTTGGCAATTTTATCTTCGCCTTCGTCGGCATCATTCTCGAGGTGGCCCACATCGGTAATATTGCGTACATAACGCACTTTGTAACCCAGGTGGCGTAGGTAGCGGAATACCAGGTCGAAGGTAATGGCCGGGCGCGCATGCCCCAGGTGAGCATCGCCGTATACGGTAGGCCCGCAAACATACATGCCTACATGTGGCGGGCTGATAGGAACAAAAAGTTCCTTTTTACGCGAAAGAGTATTGTGAAGGTATAATTTATTTTCCATGCTACAGGTTTAGCAGGGTGCAAAGGTAAATAAAATCCGGTTTCTGAGAATAGCCATATTGAAACTGAATGTGGTTGATTTTAAATACATTGGCTGATAAGGATTAAATATCCAGGAATAAGTTCATTAAAATTTCAGTGTCAAAAAAAAAGCTGCTCTGGTCAGAGAGCAGCTTTGAGTTGGGAACAAAACCATATCATTCTATCGGACAATCTGCACTTTCGATGATATTCTTGATTTCCCGGCATTTAAGGATACAATGTATAATCCTGAGGGGAGATCTGATACATCAGCTGTTAGCGTTTGGTACTGATTAGCAAATGCACCTGAGTTTCCATATTTAACAAGCTTTCCCGAACTGTTATACAACCTGTATTCAGCCGTGGCAGGAGTGTCCAGGTTAAATTCTAAGGTTAACTTTTCAGAAACAGGATTTGGGTAAATACTTACATTAGCTGAACTCGAAGTTACATCAGCAACGCCAGTAATGGTAAGAGGAATGAACATTCCTCCGGTTGGAAGAACGGCAAATAAACCAAAGCCAGGACCATTGTTGTTGTTGACCGGATTAAGGAATCCTGATGCTACTAAAGCCACAGCCTGACCCTGCAACCCCAATGATTGTAATGGTGCCAGATACGAAGCAACTGTTGATGTTCCTGTTTCGTCCCTTACTTCAATCAAATAATCATCGGTTGGCAGTTCCAGGTAACCGGCAAAATTACCGTAAGCAAGGTTGTCAACAATTGTGCCTGCTCCAACACCTGTTTCAACAACATCCACTACGGGTGCATCAGTCGAGCCATGGAATACGAGCACGTCAGTATTTGAAGATTCAGTAGCAAATTCACGACCCATGTCATAAACGTATATGTTAAATGGTGTTGCAGGAGTATACCCGGATGGAACTACAATTCCATTGGCAACTAAAATATATTTGCTACCACCGGTAAGATTGTAAGTGAAACGTGCAAGGGCATTGGTGGTGTCTGTCGAATTTGAAGGTTGAATAACCACATCAAAATCTACACCCGCCGGGGCATCAATAAATGGTGATGCGCTTCTGAAAGCAAAGTTATCTAACAGCAATGTGTTATTGAGCCATACATCTACTTCGGCAGCAGCGGCATCGGCTGAATTGTGAACCACCTGAACACGCGCTGTTGAAATGGGAACCGAAGGAAGTGCCACTAAATTACCGCCTGAAGGTAATGCCACATAAAGGCCAAATGCCGGTCCGTTATTATTTACCGATGGATCGAGGAAGCCCGATGCAACCACAACGGCAGCTGCTCCATTAAGTCCGAGTGTGGCAAGCGGCGCTGCGAATTGAGCAACAGTGCTGGTTCCGCTTTGGTCGCGAACCTGCAGGCTAAAATCAAGGGTAGGCAACTCAAGATATCCTGCAAAGTCAGCATAACCGAGGTTATCTACAATGGTACCAGCACCTACTCCCACTTCAACTACATCCACAACCGGTGCATCCGTTGAGCCATGGAATACCAGTAAATCAGTGTTAGCCGGATTAGTGGCTGCTTCGCGACCCATATCATAAACGTATATGTTGAAAGGGGTTGCAGGAGAGTACCCTGTAGGAATTACTATACCATTGGCAACAAGTATATATTTGCTACCACCGGTAAGATTGTAAGTGAAACGTGCAAGGGCGTTAGTGGTGTCAGTCGAATTCGAAGGTTGTATAACAATATCAAAATCTACACCCGCCGGGGCATCAATAAAAGGTGAGGAACTTCTGAAAGCAAAGTTATCTAGTAGTAATGTGTTATTGAGCCATACATCTACTTCGGCTGCAGCGACATCAGCTGAATTATGAATCACCTGAACACGAGCTGTTGAAATGGGAACCGAAGGAAGTGCGACCAAATTACCACCTGATGGCAATGCTACATAGAGGCCAAATGCCGGACCGTTATTATTTACCGATGGGTCTAGGAAACCAGAGGCAACTACAACCGCAGCTGCGCCATTGAGTCCGAGTGTAGCAAGCGGCGCTGCGAATTGAGCTACAGTGCTGGTTCCGCTTTGGTCGCGAACCTGCAGGCTAAAATCAAGGGTAGGCAACTCAAGATATCCTTCAAAATCAGCCATATCCGAGGTTGTCAATAATGGTACCTGCACCTACTCCCACTTCAACAACATCCACAACCGGTGCATCCGTTGAGCCATGGAATACAAGTAAATCAGTGTTAGCCGCATTAGTGGCTGTTTCGCGGCCCATATCATAAACGTATATATTGAAAGGGGTTGCAGGAGAATAACCTGTTGGAACTACAATTCCATTGGCAACCAATACATACGTTTCGCCATTGGTAAGGTTATAAGTAAAACGAGCTAATGCATTTGAGGTATCAGTTGAATTGGAAGGTTGAATAACAACATCAAAATCAACGCCGGCTGGGGCATCAATAAAAGGAGATGCTGTACGGAATTCGAAATTGTCAATAAGTAGAGTATTATTGAGCCAAACATCGACTACTGAGGCGGCAGCATCTGCTGAGTTGTGAATTACTTGCAGGCGAGCCTGTCCAAAAAGCATCGTCGGAAACAACAACATCATTAATAATCCCGTACGTAGAGTAAATTTTTTGGTTTTCATGATTTCTAAGTATTAAAAATTAGTATTTTTTGATTGTATATTAAACGTCTTTGCGCGAAAAATGTTTAATAAAAATGCAAAAAGAATAAACAAAATATATGTATCATTTACAGAAAAAACATATAAATAGTTAAATAACAGATATATACAATTATATATACAAATATAATTTTAACAAATAGTTAACAAAAAATTAAATATATTAAACAATAGATATGCTGAATGATTTAAAAATTTATACTGCATCTTTGTGGATAACCCTAAAAGATAACCCTAATTGGATATCGAAATAGAATAAAGCCAGGATTGCGAATTATTTTCAAGTTGAACAAGCAAACTGTTCGCTTAAAAATCAGATATGATGCCTAGGACAGGAAATCTTGTGTTTACGCGGATATGGTGTTTGGAAATAAACTTAAAACCTAAATGACGGCTTGTTTCGACTCTTGTGCTTTCCTTAGATTCAGAAACCAAATAAAAAATACAACCCATAAAGCAATAGCTATTCCGATTCCGGCAAGTTGCCCATAAAATGTATCAATACCAAACCCTTCAGGAGCAACCATCAAATATGCAGATACAACTGCCGACATAAATAAAGCCGGGATAAGGGTGATCCAGTATAATTTTCGTTCCGTGGCGAGGTAAATAGTTATAGTCCACAATACAATGGTTGCCAGGGTTTGATTCGACCATGCCATATAGCGCCATATAATTGAAAAATCGATTTGTGTAAGCAGGAAGCCAACCGTGAATAGTGGCGCAACCAGAATTAAGCGGTTTTTTATGCTTTTCTGATTAAATTTCAGGAAATCGGCAATAATAAGCCGGGCGCTCCGGAAAGCGGTATCACCCGAAGTAATTGGAGCAGCAACCACGCCCAATATAGCCAGTATTGCACCAAAGTGTCCTAATAATTTGTTTGAAATTTCATTTACCACCCATGCTGCATTCCCTTTCTGAAGTGCCATTACATCATTCAGTTCCCTTACTCCCCCAAAGAAACTCATCGCAACCGCGGCCCATATCAAAGCTACCAGCCCTTCGGTGATCATGGCTCCGTAAAATACGCGCCTGCCGTATTTCTCATTGGTAAGGCAGCGTGCCATCAATGGCGACTGTGTAGAGTGAAATCCGGAAATAGCCCCACAGGCAATGGTAACGAAAAGCATGGGGAATATGGGAAATTTGCCCGGGTTCGAATTCATATTAATAAAGTTGGCGGGAATAAGTTCCGGGATATGCAATCCGTCGAATACCATAACTCCGCCTATACCAAAAGCCATAAACAGGATGGCAAATCCAAAAAACGGGTAAATGCGGCCAATCAGTTTGTCGATCGGCAACATGGTAGCCAGTATATAATAGATAAAAATGACAGAAGCCCAGAACGTTACGTTCAGTGCATCCACAGTAAGCCCGGCAAGTATAGTAGCCGGCCCCATAATAAAAACAGCTCCTACCAGTATCATCATGGCTACCGTAAAAAGGCTCATAAACTGTTTTACGCCATTGCCCATGTATTTACCGACAATTTCATGAATGCTTTGGCCTTTCATGCGTAGCGACATCATTCCTGAAAAAAAATCGTGCACAGCACCGGCAAAAATAGCTCCGAAAACAATCCAGATAAAAGCAACAGGTCCCCACACGGCGCCTGCAATTGCGCCAAAAATAGGCCCCAAACCGGCAATATTCAGAAATTGAATCAGGAAAATTTTAGGCCATTTCAAGGGGACATAATCAACTCCATCGGCTTGTGTGGTGGCAGGTGTGGCTCGGGACTGATCAATGCTAAATACTTTTTCAACAAAACGGCCATAGAAAAAATACCCCAAAACGAGTGCAACAATTGATAACAGGAAGGTGATCATTGAGCTGTATTTTATGCAAATCTAAAATAAACTATTCAAAAAGGAGAAATACAAACTGAATTTTTCAGGTACAAACAAAAAAGGGCAACCATCCGGCCACCCTTTTATTCAGAGGTTTGATAAAATTACAATTTCTTTATCTTTATATTCCTGTACCATACATCATCGCCATGATCCTGTAAGCCGATGAAACCTTCGGGAGCAGTATCCACGAAGTAGTTAAAATCTTTGAACTTGCTGTTTGCACACATCTTTTTCCAGTCGTCGGTCCACAGGTGATATTCGAGTACCTGAACCCCGTTCTGATAATGAACCACTGTGCCTTTGTAAACCATAATTTTAACTTTATTCCATTCGCCGGCAGGTTTGGCATTCTGTGGTTTTGCAGGGATAAGGTCGTACAACGATCCGGCCTGTCGGTTTCCGTCAACACCCATTCGGGAGTCAGGATGTTTGGCATTGTCGAGCACCTGCATTTCGGGAGCACTCTTCCATATCGGCTCACCGGGAATTTCCTGGGCAAGGTAAAAAATACCGCTGTTGCCTCCTTCCGAAATTTTCCATTCGAGGGTGAGTTCAAAGTTTTTGAATTTTTCTTTGGTGATAATATCGCCACCTTGCCCGGCTTCACCTTTGCCGGAACCAATACAATGAATGGCATTATCTTCAATATCCCAGCCTTTAGGGAAATCAGTTTTGCCATAGCCGCGCCATTGGTCGGTAGTTTTTCCGTCGAAAAGTAAAATCCAGCCATCGGCTTTTTCGGTAGTGGACAGCGCATTCACTTCAGGAGCTCCTGAGCCAATTTTTAGTGTTTTACCTGCCGTGGGCGCTGTGTGTTTACACGCAATCACCGCAACGGCCAGAAGAGGGATAAAAAGTAGTTTTTTCATGGGGTTATTTGATTTAATTACAGTTTATTTTTATGCTAATTGAACAATTGAACAGTTGAATGAAGGAACAATTGAACATTCGAACTAATGCAGGCAAGCAATTTGTACAAGAAGATTCCATCTAAAAACTTGTTCCTTGTAAAAGTAGCTTTACTATTTATTTGAAGCTGTTGAAATACTCTTTACAAAAATCGAAATTAATTCATCACATTCCACAATCAGAGACTTTACTTGCTCTTCTGAAATATATATTCCGGCTCTATGTAAGATGCGCAGACAATTGTATGTCTCTCGTAATTCTTTCAAACAGACTTTCATCTTATGAACGAAATCATTCCGCGATTCAGCACTTCTGGCTTCTCCATAATTTAATGTGGGCGATGTTCCTGATCTTAATAACTGCCCTCCTAAATGATTTGCAGCTTTTGTATTTGGAAGAGATTCTACGAAATTGATTATAGCAACAGCAAAGTCAATCAGTCGTTCTTCCAAATCGTACTTCTTTTCATTCATAGTTCTAATGTTCTAATGATCACTTGTTCTATTGTTCTATTGCTCTATTCTTCTATTGTTCGCTTGTTCACTGTTCAAATATTCAATTTCCATGTTCTATTGTTCAAATGTTCACTTGTTCATTTGTTCACATGATCACTTGTTCATATTGTTCACTTATTCTATTGTTCACTTGTCCAAATATTTATTTATAGACTTGAAACAATGTTAATTAGCGATTTACAAGCTCCACCCCGCCCGGTAGGTATGTTTAATGTATTCTTCGGCGGTTTGTTTGGCATTCATGGTTTCGTGTTTGGTGTCGAAATGCGGATGCCCGTCGATGATCTGGAATTTGTCGGATTTCACGACTCTTATCTCATCGGTATCGCTGATATTGGTAAAGCGCATATTTTCGCCGTCCCACTCAAGTTCGCGTTTGAGGTCCTGGAGCCTTACTGCAACTACTCCCATTACCACCATTTCGTTCATCGGTCCTGAATAGCCGAAGTATGAGCTTGCTTCGGTCCGGTTTTCGGGACTTTCCTTGCAAGCACGCACCCAATCCATTTCGTGGCTGGTTTCAACACGGCGCATTTGTTTAGCGGGGCGTTTATAGTTTTTGTCGTAGTCGAGTGGCAAGAGGAATGGATCTTTTCCATAACATCCGGTCATAATTTTACCTTTTGATCCTATTAGCAGGCAGCCACCATTTCCGTCGCGTCCCATAGTCACTCCTGCAGGCAGCTCTTCCGGGCGTGGAGGCAGCAAGCCTCCATCCCACCAGGTTACTTTTACCTCCGGCATTTTCACTTTCTGGAACTTTTCCCTTTTGGGGAATTTATAGGTCACCGTTTCGGCTAATGGCGGCGATTCGGTGTTGAAAAGCGATGAGCTTCCCTGTACTTTTTCGGGGTATTTGAGTTTGAGCGACATAAAAATCGGATCCATAATATGGCAAGCCATATCGCCCAATGCTCCTGTGCCGAAATCCCACCATCCGCGCCAGTTCCATGGCGTATATATGGGGTTGAAAGGACGTTCTTTGGCTGTTCCCAGGAAAAGATCCCATTTCAGGGTGTCGGGCACAGCAAAAACTTCGGAGGGTCGCTCCAGGCCTTGCGGCCATATCGGGCGGTTGGTCCAGGCATGGGCTTCCTGCACCTCGCCAATAGCGCCATCCCAAACCCATTCGCATACCTGGCGGATGCCTTCACCCGAGTTGCCCTGGTTTCCCATTTGGGTGGCAACTTTGTATTTCTGCGAAATTTCGGTCATCTGCCTCGATTCCCATACCGAGTGTGTAAGTGGTTTTTCGCAGTACACATGCTTGCCGAGTTTCATGGCGTTGATACTGATAATGGCGTGGCTATGATCGGGGGTGCCAACCACAACCGCATCGATGGAGTCTTTCATTTCGTCGAACATAATGCGCCAGTCGTAGTACTTTTTGGCATCAGGATAATCGCCGAAAATACCTGCGGCATATTTCCAGTCGACATCGCATAAAGCTACAATATTTTCGTTGCTTACGGCACGTATCACTCCGCCTCCGCGACCGCCGACACCCACGCCGGCAATGTTTAACTTATCACTGGGCATACGATGGCCCAGGCCCGAAATTACATGACTCGGCAGGATAATGAATCCTGCTGCGGCAGTTGCCGTGTTGCGGATAAACGACCGACGGTCGACGCCGGAGTTTGGGGTTTTGTTTTCTTCCATAGTTTTGTTTGTTGATGGAAATTAAATTAAATGCTTTTGTATGTATTTGCAACTTTGTTCGGCGCAATACAGGGGTGATCCTTCCGAATATTGTTCCTGCTCCATGAAAAATCGTTTTAGCCCTGCTTTTTTTGAATGTTTCATCAGCTCTTTGAAATTGATCTTTCCATTACCTACAATACAGCTATCGCCATCGTTGCCCATATCCTTAATATGCCATGTCTGGAAACGGCCTGGATTTTTTTCGAAATATAGGAGTGGATCCTGCCCTCCTTTAGTTACCCAGTAGATATCCATCTGAAACGAAACAAGAGCCGGATTCGTTTCATTAAGCAATGTGTCATAAGGAAGTGTGCCTTCAAGAGGTGCAAATTCATGGTTATGATTATGATAACCAAATTGAATACCTGATTTCAGGGTTATTTCTCCGATCTTATTCATTTCCAGGGCAACTTTTTTATAGTCATCGAGGGTTTTATCCGGTCTGCCACTGAATGAGGGTAAAATAAGGTATTCGAGCCCGGCTTCAGCTGCTTTTTCGCTAAGCATAGCTGCATTATCGATATTTATTCCGGCGTGTGTGCTGGTGATTTCCATACCCAGGTCGTCGCACATTTTCATGAATTCTTTGGCAGGAATGTTAAAAAAAGCACCATCGAACCCATAAGCTTCGAGACTGTTATAACCGAATTTGCTTAGTGCGGTCAGTGTTCCGCTAAGGTCAGTATTTATAACATCACGCAATGAATATAGCTGAATGCCTGTTTTCATTTTTTTCCCTATTGCCGGTTCGCTTCCAGCTTGTAAGGATGAAGTTGCCAATACACCTGATAACAATGTGATGTTTTTTAAAAAATCTCTTCGTGTAGCCATGCTTATTGTTTTTTGGGGACTATTCCTGCTGTTTCAAAATGCGGCGTTTTTGATGCAAGCAGCTCTGGTTATAATAATTTGGTTATAGTTGAGTTTTTAATTTTATGATTTTCATTTCCATATCACTTTTTCGGGCTGCTTCAATAATGCGAATGTTAAGCAAAGCATCAGCAGGTTTGATAATGGCATCAGCTTCGCTCGCAACTGCAGAATATACATTATCAAAAAATGCCATGTAGTTTCCTGTAAATGTTTCGTAGCGGCCGCGGAACTCCTTCCCATAGGATGAGGAGTTCAGTATTCCACGTTGTTTCACCGGCTCTGTTCCAAAACCGGCGCTTCCGGGTTTTTTGCCTTTTCGAAGCGTGGCTTCCTGGGTATCGAGCCCGTATTTTACAAATGAACCTGAAGTGCCATGAACCAGGAACCGGGGTCCCGGTTCTTTCACAAAAACACCTGCTTTAAGTGTAACATTCAGTTCTGGATAAATTAGTTTCAGATCAAAACTGTCGTCGGTCACACTCCCTTCGCGTTGGTTGAATAAGCGGCAGAAAACCCCTTCGGGAGCACCGAAAACACTTACCGCCTGATCGATAAGATGTATGCCGAGATCAAACAAAGTGCCGCCGCCGGCTTCCTGCTGGTAGCGCCATGCTGCCCGCGTAATTTCGGGTGTAAACCGATCGAAGCGCGATTCGTATTCGAGTACTTTGCCAAGATACCCTTCGTTAATAATATGTTTGAGCGTGATAAAATCGCTGTCCCACCGTCGGTTATGAAAAGGAAACAAAAGCTTGCCGGTGTTTCGTGCAATTTCAATCAGGCTGTGAGCTTCCTGCGAATTAACGGTAAAGGGTTTTTCGACAATCACATGCTTTCCTGCCTTTAATGCCGCACTGGCATGTGAAAAATGCAAGGTATTGGGCGAACAAATTATTACCAGGTCAATTTCCGGATCTTCAAGCAATTCGTCAACTGAGGAGGTTGTTTTTATATATGGGTATTTTGTTGCAGCAAGCTTACCGGTAGTAACAATGGTATGAAGATTAAAATTGGGGTTAACATTAATAAAAGGCGCATGAAACACTTGCCCCGACAGACCAAAGCCAACAATGCCGACATTTAATACCGGCTGGCTATTTCCTGACCTTTTAATTTCTTTTGCCATCGTTATCAAGTTATATTTTTACTGATGATCTGAAAATTGACGCCTAAAATTCGATGTAATATATTGTAGTTTACTCTCCCTCTCTCCCTCTCCCTCTCTCCCCATCTCCCGCTTTCCCAATCGCCCCTTCTCCCTTCCCCTTCGTTACATCAAAAAACATCTTTTACAAACAAAAACCACTAAACAATCACCTCCTTCTCCTTATCCCAATACGTCCGCCGGCCTTCTTTATACGAAATAGTGCCCATATGTGCTGTCATAGCTTCCTCAAAAGCCTGGTCGATATTACAGCTCGGCTGTGCATCATTACCCGCCCTTATGCAGTTGATCCATTCGCGTAAATGCAGGTGTGTAGTGTCAACAGCTTTTCCGTCGCGATAAGTATACAACAAGCCGCGCCCTGCAAAATATTTTTCGGTAGGGGAGGTAATAGCGTCAACGGCGCCCTGACCCGGAACATACGAGAAAATGGGTTTGTTAGGTTCAACAAGGCCCTGCTCAAGTTTTTGCTTGTAGCGTGTCGACCGGGGATCAACATTTATTAAAAGGGTATCGCTTAGCTCGAGGTATGCATCGTGACCCATAATCACTTTCCCGCGGTTTTTTTCGCTCGCAAGTGTGGCGCTGTAAAGTAGCGTGAAATCACGGTCAGGGTATTCCATGGCCATATTCAGCACATCGGGCACGGTACGGCCATCCTTAAAGAAATAAATTCCACCCGACGCCATTGCTGAATGAGGGATGCCCAGGCTCAGAATCTGGTTAAGCGCATCAAACTCGTGGGTGAATAAATCGCCACTCAGCCCGGTGCTGTAATCCCACCAACAGCGCCAGCGGAAAAACCGCTCGAGGCTGAAATCGTGCCAGGGAGCCTGGCCGATAAACTGATTCCAATCGATTGTATTCTCATTAGCTTCGGGAGCAATATCATAAACCCAGGCTCCATTCGGATCGTTGCGGTTGGTACACACTTCGATAAGTGATATTTTGCCTATAACATCCTGTTTTATCAGTGATCGGGCTACATTGTAACTTTCGGTTTGCCGCCCCTGGTGCCCCAGCTGAAATACTATGCCCGATTCTTTCACCGTTTTGCGGATTTCGTATGTTTCGGATACCGACCACGAAAGTGGTTTTTCGCAGTACACATGCTTGCCACTTCGGGCAGCCTCAAGCGCAATGGGAACATGCCAATGATCGGGTGTAGCAATTACAACGGCATCAATATCGGGTGCTGCAAGTAACTCTTTATAAGTGGAATAGCGTTTCGGGGCGTCATCCATTTTGCCCCCTTTGCCGTTACGATACACATTGGCCCCGGCCGCAATTCCACGTTCGGCATTCCTGTCGAAAATATCGCAAATGGCGGTGATTTTAACATTCAGATTATCCTGTGCCCTGAAATCTTTCAGGTATTGCTCCCAATATTTATCAGTCTTTGCATTTTCGATATATTCATCGATACGTGAAGGATTTACAAAACCAAGGGCTTTCATAAGGTAGCCTCCGCGACCTCCGCAACCGATAATTCCCAGCCTTAGGGTTTTACCTTCAATTAGGGGCGGAATGCCACCCTGGATTTCAGGTTTTATTTCGCTGAGCAGGCTCGAATTGCGATTTTCGGCTTCGGCTTTGTTTCGTAACAAACCGTAACCGACAACTCCCACTATGGGCAAGGCGGCTAAACCCGCCAGTATATCGCGGCGACTTATTTTCCGTGAATTATCATTCTTATTTTCTGATTCCATAGGATTACTTGATGGATTCTTTGTTTTTAATCAGTCTCTTTAGACCAAAAATATGTGATGTAGGGAATGCGAATAGTACCAGCAAGGCGAAAAGCTCAACCAAGGTTTTGTTGACGATAAAATAACTTCCGTCGGATGGAAACATGTATTCGATTCCTGGGAATGCAGGATGCGAAAGGTAATACAGCATTAACAATACGATTGCAGCTACGCTCGAAAACCGGGTGAAAATACCAGACAGTAAAGATAATCCTATCAGAGCCAATCCCCATGCATTCGCAAAATCTATAATATTGAGAAGAGTTTGGTTATTGGCCATACCTTGAAAGAACTCTTTCATAAATCCTCCTGAGTCAAGCAGGTAGGTTTTTGAAGTCCAGTGCGGATTAAGGATTTTCACTCCCCCTTCGTACAGGAAATGCCATCCGATTGAAACTCTTAAAATAATTAGTGCGAAAGATTGGGTCGGGGTATATCGCATACAGGGTTTATTTGTTGCACAAACTTACTGAAATTCGATTTTACTCTGACACGACTTTGTCAAAAAAATAATTAAGTCGGTATTTTACTAAGAGAATTCGCAAGAGTAAATTTTACCTTGCCTTGAATACCGATATGCATAAACCCTCCTGGAAAGTGAAGGAGATATTTTTCCAACTAGCTGATGAGAATCAGAAAGCTGTTTCAGCTTAGCGGATTATAAACTTGCCCGAAAGTACTGTATTACCGTCTTTAACTGTTAAAATATACATGCCTGGAAGAGGGGATATGCGAATCGTGAATTCCTGATTTCTCAGCTCTTCGCTGAAAACGATCTGGCCTAAATAATTAGTGATTGTAGCAATAGCTTTTCCCTTTGGTGGATAAGGCAAAGCAATATTTACAATTCCATAGTTGGGATTGGGATAAATTGTTAAACCTTTGTCAGAGGTTTTGCTTCCGGTGATTCCTGATACCAGCAACAAGGCATTATATGCATTTATCCTGCCAAACCCATAGTACTGGTCCCATCCGGGCGTATCTTCCAAAGGATCGCCAACCTGATCTTCGGCAGTAGTTTCGATCAACGATTTTATCTGGGCAGGCGTCATGGACGGATTTTGAGCCAGGAGTAGGGCAGAAAGTCCGCTTACCAATGGTGTAGCCTGCGAAGTGCCTCCCCAATAGTATCCGTAATTTGTATTCGACTGATAATCTAAACCATAAATATAATTACCAGGTGCAATAACCGAGATATGTGAGCCATAATTACTGCCACTTGTGGGATTCCAGAAGAAGGGATGGCTTCGCTTGTCGTCGGGGTTGGTGGAACCAACTGCAATTACTCCCGGATATGCAGCCGGGTAATATACCGTATTGCTGTTCGTATTCATCATACAGGCTACAATAGTTACATCGCTTTCAAGCGCATAACTTACGGCATCATTTAATAGGCTGGATATATCCGTACCTCCTAAAGACATATTGATAACCTTCGCACCATTGTCGACGGCATAATGTAGAGCATCGCTCCACCAGGAATAATATCCCCAATTCTGGCTGTTCAGGACTTTTAAAATCATTAGTTTACAATTCCAGTCTACGCCTGCATAGCCTATGCTATTATTCCCGCTAGCACCAATAATTCCGGTAACATTGGTGCCATGACCATAGTCATCGGTAGGATTGTTGTCGTTGTATGCATAATCCCAGCCCTGTACATCGTCGATGTAATTGTTATTGTCTTCGTCAATTCCATTTCCGGGTATTTCATCGTAATTTTTCCAGATTCTGTTCAACAGTTCCGGATGATTAAGCTTGCATCCCGTATCTAACACTCCAACAATCACCGTTGAATCTCCCTGCTCAATGGCCCATCCATCTTCCATTTGAATATCAGCCCCGGCTACCGCTGGATATGCTGTAAAAGAACCGTCGTTTTTCAGGCCCCATTGTCTCGTATAGTATTGATCGTTAGGAGTAAAACCTCGCTCCCCGCTGCCATATCCTATAAAATCGGGTTCGGCATATTCGACTGTGGATATTTTGTTTAGTTCCTCAAGTATCTTTTCAAAATGAGCATTTGTTGCAAATTTGATCACAACAGCGCTGTAAAGTGATTTTTTCCCAGTATTCAACTGTCGGATATTCAGTGCATCGTATTCTGAAACAATGCGGTCGACATCTGCAATACCAGTTTGTAGATTTTGTGAGAAGTCATTATTGAAAGTAATACCATTCCTGAACCGGATAATGATCTGGTCGGAAGACAAAGACGATTGATCCTGAGCAAAAATACTGCCTGTGATAATCATCAGAACGAAGAAAAGAAATAGCTTTTTCATAGAAATGTTTTTAAGTGTGAACATTTTAGGTTGGTTTCAAATCTGTTCTAAAATATATGCTTTTAAAACTTTAACCCGAAAAAGTAATGAGTGGTTGAAAGGCTGGAAACGAGAATAATAATCCGTATATGGTTCGGATAAATTGAAAGACTCAGGTTTTCCGCCTTATTAATCAGATAACAATAAAAACAAATATTTTGTTTATGTACGGCAATAATTTATTGTGGGATATGCATGACCTGATGCTAAAACCAGAACGGTTGATGCGTGGCAATTTAAAATCTCCTGCATTTTATCTCTAAACCATTCGCTAAGAAAAAAACACTGATGAATCCATTGCCATAACAATAAAGTACAGCAAACATCAGATACAACCGCATTGATATTCAAACCATTAAACAGAAAAAGGTTCCAGATAATAGTCCAAGGTTATAACCTATCTGAAAATGTCTGCAGCAAAACTACGGTTTGTTGTTTTACAGCTCTCTTTCGTCTCCTGCCGAAGGGATTTCAACAGATGCAAATCCGCGTGCTTCGAGCGTCTTTTTATAAGCGGTTTGTGCTTCAATTTCACCATGAACGAGGAAAACTTTCTTCACCTGCGAGGCATCCTGGCAGCTTAAATATTCTGACATTTCCTGGTAGTCGCCATGTCCCGAAAAGGCTTCTATCTTTTCGATCTTAGCCCTTACCGGGTGTTTCACGCCGAAGATCGATACCTCGTCGGTGCCACTTAAAATGCGTGCTCCAAGGGTTGAAGGCGCACAATACCCGACTGCCAGAATGGTGTTATTTGGATTTTCGATGTTATTGGCCAGGTGATGTTTAATACGCCCGGCTTCCATCATACCCGAAGCCGAAATTATGACACAGGGTTTTTTTATAGTATTCAGCCTTTTCGAATCCTCGGGCCTCTTGACATAATACAATGAGTTAAACCCAAAAGGATCAGGATCGGTTTCCATTTCGTGGGCTACATCAGCATTTAAAATATCGGTGTGCATCCTGAAAATGTCAGTAGCATTTATTGCCAGCGGGCTATCAACATAAATATTAACTTTTGGCAGCAAGCCATCGTTAAAGAATTTATTGAGCGCATAAACCACTTCCTGTGTACGGCCAATAGCAAAAGAAGGGATTATTACTTTTCCGCCTCTGTCGACGCAGGTTTCGCGTATTACACGCAAAAGTTCGCCTTCGGCTTCCTGCTGATGCGGATGGAGCCTGTTGCCGTAAGTAGATTCAGTTATCAGGTAATCACATTGAGGAAACGGCTTTGGCGACCGTAAAATTCGGCTGAAAGGCCGGCCAATATCACCGGTGTATGCAATGCGGGTTGTTTTACCTTGTTCGGTAATTTCGAGCAACGCGGTTCCGCTACCAAGCATATGACCGGTATTAATAAACTTAACCTTGGTGTTTTCGTCGATATAAAACTTGCGGTCATAGGCAACGCTGATAAACAGTTCCATGCATGCGCGTGCATCCTCCTCCTTATAAATAGGTTCAACCGGGGTAAGCCCTTTGGAAACACGCCGTTTGTTATACCACCTCACATCATTTTCCTGTATATGACCGCTGTCGGCAAGCATTATGGCACACAGGTCGCGGGTGGCGCTGGTACAGATTACCGACCCACGGAAGCCGAGTTTATAAATATAGGGAATCAATCCTGAATGATCAATATGCGCATGGCTGAGTATCACATGATCGATAGTTGCAGGATCGAACATCAGGTTTCGGTTCATGCTGTCAGTTTCAAGGCCCTTGCCCTGGAACATTCCGCAGTCGAGTAATATTTTTTTTCCGCTTCCGGTGGTTATCAGATGTTTACTTCCTGTTACTTCGCGGGCGGCGCCTATAAATTTAATTTTCATAAGATAATAATTTTTAAATGAAGTCTTCAATCTTTAGTGTCTTCAAATTTACATAAAATATCGGACACCCCGGCTTGTTTTCCTGGTATTGATTTTATAACATATGCCAGGGGTACCTGCAATGATCCAACGATTTTTTTAGAATGATAATGCTTTGTTCTACAGATAAAATTGTCATTTGCATTGCTAAAATAAAATATATAATACGCAGAATAACAGCAATATAAATGCCATTTATAAAAAATACTCAATGATGAGAGTAAAAATACTCAATATGCTGAGTAAAAATACTCAAAGATATGAGTAAAAATAAATTGGCTATTGAGTAAAAATACTCAAAATAATGAGTAAATTTGCTAAATGATTTGAGTAAATATGTAAAACATGATTAAAAGAACACAATTACAGGTAGTTATAAATAGAATAAAAGAGGAGCGAAGGTTTATACAGGTACTTGCCGGTCCTCGGCAGGTTGGTAAAACTACCCTGGTGTTGCAACTATTGGAGGAACCGGGCATCGAAGGTGTTTATGCAGCAGCCGATGATATTTCGGGAATTGGCATTGCCTGGATCGAGCTTCAATGGGAATCGGCAAGGCAGATGATGAAAGCTTCGGGAACTGAATCATTTGTGCTGATAATTGATGAAATACAGAAAATACCCGACTGGAGCGAGACTGTGAAACGATTGTGGGATGCCGATAGCCGCGAAAAAATACAGCTACACGTTATCCTGCTTGGGTCGTCGAGGTTGTTGTTGCAAACAGGAATGACGGAATCGCTTGCCGGAAGGTTCGAGACTCTGTATATCAGCCATTGGTCCTTCGCCGAGATGCGCGATGCTTTCGACTGGAATGCCGAACAGTTTGCCTGGTATGGCGGATTTCCGGGTGCTGCATCATTGGTATCGGACGAATCGCGATGGAAGAGTTATGTTTCGAACTCACTGGCCGAAACTAGCATCTCGAAGGACATTCTCATGATGTCGCGTGTGGATAAGCCCGCATTAATGAGGCGGCTTTTTGATCTGGGTTGTTCGTATTCCGGACAGATGCTTTCATTTAATAAGATACTGGGGCAGCTGTTGGATGCCGGGAATACCACCACTTTATCGCATTATCTCGCTTTACTCGATTCGGCCGGTTTGTTGGGAGGACTCGAAAAATTTTCGCGCGATACCACGCGTAAACGATCATCGAGCCCGAAATTCCAGGTGCACAACACAGCTTTTGTAAGTGCTTTGCATTCTTTCGACTTTCAGATGATTAAAAATCACAGAGAAAAATGGGGCCGCATCGTGGAATCAACTGTAGGGGCCCATCTGATAAACAACGCTTACTCGCAGGGATATTCATTATTCTACTGGCGCGAAGGCAATTACGAAGTTGATTTTGTACTCGAGCATAAAGGCCGGGTGGTAGCCCTCGAAGTAAAAAGCGGTTTGCATCTGCGCACAGCCGGAATGGTTCAGTTCAGGAAACATTATCCCGATTCAAAAATTATGCTGGTCGGGAAAGGTGGTATTCCCTGGGAGGATTTTTTACTGATAGATCCCATGGAATTGTTCTGATGGATATGAAAATTGTTTGCGGGAAATAATCTGAATTGTTGGTTATTACTGAAATGAATATTGATTTCAGAAGTAAAATGCTGGTAAAATTGATTTCAGAAGACTCACATCGGGCCAAAAAAACAATACATTTGAAAGTTAAATAAAGAAGCAGCATTTTATGGTACTGAATTATATTTGGGTTGCCTTTTTTATCATTGCCTTTATCATTGGACTGATCCGCCTTATCTTTTTCGGGGATACCGAGATTTTCCCTTTGATGATGGGAAGTACATTCGATATGGCCAAAACGGGTTTTGAAATATCTCTCGGGCTTACCGGAGTTATGACCTTGTGGATGGGTCTGATGAAAGTTGGCGAAACTGGCGGCATTGTAGCCATGATGTCGAAAGCTGTAGGGCCTTTATTCCGCAAGCTTTTCCCTGAGATTCCGAAAGACCATCCGGCCATAGGCTCCATAATGATGAACCTGGCAGCCAATATGCTGGGCCTCGACAATGCGGCCACTCCCCTGGGTCTTAAAGCCATGACGCAGTTACAGGAAATCAATACGGACAAGGAAACTGCTTCCAATTCCATGATCATGTTCCTGGTGCTGAATGCTTCCGGTTTAACCATTATTCCCATCAGCATAATGGTGTACCGAACACAATTGGGTGCGGCTGATCCTTCCGATATTTTCATCCCAATTCTGCTGGCAACGTTTTGTTCAACTCTCACAGGAATCATAGCTGTTTCGCTGTTCCAGCGGATCAATCTTTTTAATAAGGTTATCCTCTTATACCTTGGAAGTTTTACCATCCTGGTTTCGGGTATCATATGGTATTTCAGTACCATCAGCCAGGAACAGGTAACTACCATTTCGGCCGTTTCCGGCAACCTGATCCTGTTCAGTATCATCTTTTCGTTTATCGTTTTAGGAGTGGTAAGGCGCATAAATGTGTACGATGCTTTTATCGACGGAGCCAAGGAAGGGTTTAGCATTGCCATCCGTATTATCCCTTACCTGGTGGCTATTCTGGTTGCTGTGGGCGTATTCAGGGCATGCGGGGCACTTGACTTCCTGGTAAAAGGGATAGGGCAATTGTTTGCGGCCATGGGAGTGAATACTGATTTTGTGGATGCTTTACCCACGGCTTTTATGAAACCACTCAGCGGTTCAGGCGCCAGGGGAATGATGGTGGATACCATGAAACAATACGGCGCTGATTCATTTGCCGGTAGGCTTTCCTGTATTTTTCAGGGTGCTGCCGATACCACTTTTTACATTATTGCTGTGTATTTTGGTTCCGTAGGAATTAAAAAAACACGTTATGCCATAACAGCAGGCCTGCTTGCCGACCTTGCCGGGATTATTGCTGCTGTTTTTGTAGCTTATTTGTTCTTTCATTAGTGTATAAGACTTTATTTTTGAAGGTGATAGAATTTCAGTTGCTTAAAGTGATTAGTACAGAGGCATTTTTTTTTAAAAAGCAACAAACAACAAACGAGGACATTGAACTTAGAGGACATGGATCAATAAGGTCTATTGAATACACACTCGATAAACTGATTGCAGAATTAATAAAATGGAGCCAGTAAGCAACGTTGAAGAAATAAACAGAGATTAAAACTCACCTGCAAGAAATTTACGATTCCGTGCAAAGATTAAACTTTGTTCTTTGTATCAATATCACTGCTGGCAGACATTTCAGAACTTCGTAATCGTTAATTTCTTGTGGCTTCGAACTGTCGAAAGCTAAACGATATAAAAGTATTGCGGAGAATAGTACACTTAAACTCATTAAATATGCGGAGAATAATTTGTATATTTGTTGCATAACTATAGGTTAAGATGCCAAAATACATTTATCAATACGAAAACTGGCCTTATTTTACCTGGGATGAGCAAAAAATCCAGGTGATTCTTGGAAAGGTGCGTCATTTACAAGGAAAAATCCTGGGCCAAATGAGTACTTTAGGATTTTCAGTAAAGGAAGAAGCAATGCTGTCAACTTTAACCGTTGATGTTATTAAATCGTCAGAGATAGAGGGCGAGAAACTCAATTACGAGCAAGTTCGATCATCAATAGCACGACGATTAGGAATTGAGTATGCCGGAATGGTCCATTCTGACAGAGATGTTGAAGGTGTAGTAGAAATGATGCTTGATGCAACTCAAAATTATAACAACCCGTTAGATGAAGAACGCCTCTTTGGATGGCATGCAGCATTATTTCCAACAGGCAGAAGCGGGATGCTAAGGATTAATGCCGGGGGCTACAGAAATGGTGAAATGCAGGTTGTTTCCGGAGCAATGGGGAAAGAAAAAATTCATTATGAAGCACCATCTTCAAATAAAGTGAAAGAGGAAATGGATATTTTTTTGAACTGGTTCAACGCCAACACAAAAACGGATATTGTACTTAAGGCAGCAATAGCTCACTTCTGGTTTATTATTATTCATCCTTTTGATGACGGAAATGGGCGCATAGCCAGGGCTCTTTCTGATTCATTACTTGCTCTTTCGGATAATAGTTCACAAAGGTTTTACAGCTTATCCGGTCAAATCCTTACTGAGCGCAAGTTGTATTATGCAATACTGAAGAAAGTTCAACATAGTGATGGCGATATTACTGATTGGTTAGACTGGTTTCTAAATTGTTTATATCGTGCCCTGAACACATCGGAAGAAACAATGCAAAAAGTGCTTTATAAATCGGAGTTTTGGGATAAGCATAAAGATACGATTATCAATAGCCGGCAACGTTTAATGCTTAATAAAATATTGGATGGTTTTGAAGGAAAACTTAAATCCTCAAAATGGGCAAAAATCACTAAATGCTCAGCGGACACTGCATTACGGGATATTAAAGATTTAATAGAAAAAGGTATCCTGAAACAGGAAGAATCAGGTGGTCGAAGTACAAATTATGATTTAATGGAATTTTAAGGAAGTACCGGAGACGAAAATTTATCTGCAATCAGTTATGATAGTAGTAAACTCAAGTAATGGCGCCCAAAACGTACTATTATCAGTATACGCACCGTAACCTGTATAGTCTTTGTCCAAACCAGCTAAATTCATTACACATAGCACACCAATACTTTAAATTAATCCTTACTATTTTAAAAATCCATAAACATTTTACACTCATTACAGTTCAACATACTATGGATCAGGTTAACTGGGGTATAATCGGTTGTGGCAACGTTACCGAGAAAAAAAGCGGGCCGGCATTCAGCAATATTGCAGGTTCAAGGCTTGTTGCTGTTATGCGGCGCGATGCATCAAAAGCCGAAGATTATGCCCGTCGGCATGGCGTTCCAAAATTTTATTCCAATGCCACATCACTGATAAAAGATGCCGATGTAAATGCCGTTTATGTGGCAACACCTCCCGACACCCACGCAAAATATGCCATTGAAGCCATGAGAGCGGGTAAGGCCGTATATGTCGAAAAGCCCATGGCCCGCACCACAGCTGAATGTGAGGAAATGATACGGGTAAGCGAAGAAACAGGAGTGCCCTTATTTGTAGCATATTACCGCCGCAGGCTTCCGGTTTTTTTAAAGATAAAGGAGCTGATTGACCAAAAAATAATTGGTGAGGTAAAATATCTTCATGTTCAGCTGCACCATCCCTTGAAAGCCGAAGATAAAAGCCCGGAAAAAGCAAAGGGATGGAGAGTTTACCCCGAAATTTCGGGTGGAGGCTATTTTCACGACCTGGCTTCTCACCAGTTCGATTATCTTGAATACCTCATTGGCCCTGTTAAAGAAGCTAAGGGCATTTCACTCAATCAATCTGGTTATTACCCGGCTGATGATATGGTTACGGCTGCATTTCTTTTCGAGTCGGGTGTTACAGGATCAGGTTCCTGGTGTTTTACGGTTCCTGAAAATTTAAAAACCGACACCACCGTGATTATTGGTTCGGAAGGCAAAATCACCTTTTCGTTTTTCGAACATCAGAATGTGTATGTTGAAAAAAGCGATGGAAGCATTCAACATTATCACCTTCCCCATCCTGAAAATATTCAGCAACCACTTATTCAAACCATTGTGGATCAGCTGCTAGGCAAAGGTTTTTGTCCATCAACCGGAAAGACAGGAATACGTTCGACTATGATAATGGATTGGATTACATGCTGATTAGGTGCTAAAAAACAAAGGCTACCCGTTTAGGATAGCCTTTGAGTAAAAATATCAGAAATATATTTAGTTGCAACTACACCCGCAGCCACATCCGCCATCTTCTGTTTTAATCACACCAAGCTCTTTTCCCACTTTAGTAAAAGCAGCAATGCATTTATCGAGGTGTTCGCGTTCGTGTGCGGCTGAAATCTGTACACGGATACGTGCTTTGTCTTTTGGCACAACCGGGTAGTAAAATCCGATTACATAAATACCTTCGTTGAGAAGTTTCGCCGCCATTTCCTGGCTGAGTTTTGCATCATAAAGCATTACAGCACATATGGCACTTTGCGTGGGTTTGATATCGAAACCTGCAGCCAGCATTTTTTCAACAAAATATTCGGTATTTGCATGAAGTTTATCCTGCAGTTCATTGGTTTCGCTCATCATATCCACCATTTTACTGCCTGCAGCCGCCACCAGCGGAGGTATTGAGTTACTGAACAAGTAAGGTCGTGAGCGTTGGCGAAGCATATCGATAATTTCTTTTTTACCGGTTGTAAATCCGCCTATAGCACCGCCAAAAGCTTTACCAAGTGTGCCGGTAATAATTTCAATTTTACCTTTCAGGTTAAACTGTTCGGTAACTCCACGGCCGGTTTTACCAACAACACCGGCTGAGTGCGATTCGTCGACCATAATCATGGCATCGTATTTATTGGCCAGCTCGTATATTTTATCCAGCGGGGCAACATTGCCGTCCATCGAAAAAACACCGTCGGTAACAATCAGCCTGTAACGCTGTGCCTGTGCTGCCTGCAACTGTACTTCGAGGTCGGCCATATCGGCATTGTTGTAACGGTAGCGAACTGCTTTGCACAAACGTACACCATCAATAATGGAAGCATGGTTCAGCGAGTCACATATAATGGCATCTTCTTCTCCCAGGAGGGGTTCAAAAACACCACCGTTGGCATCGAAACAGGCTGCGTAAAGTATGGTATCTTCCGTGCCGAAGAAATCAGCAATTTTCTTTTCCAGTTCTTTATGCAAATCGCCGGTGCCACATATAAAACGTACCGACGACATGCCATAACCATGGGTATCGAGGGCATTTTTTGCAGCAGCAATAAGTTGCGGGTTATTCGAAAGGCCCAGGTAATTGTTGGCACAGAAGTTCAACACTTTTGCACCTGAACTAACGGTGATTTCAGCGCCCTGTGGCGAAACAATGATACGCTCGTTTTTAAAAAGACCGGCTTCTTTTATCCCGGCAAGTTCGTTGGTAAGATGATTCTGAAATTTGTTGTACATACTATCTTGATTATTAATAATTTCGCTGTTAATACTGTGTGTTCACAGGCCGCAAAGGTAAATATTATTAATCTCTGTTATTATGAAATGCCATAAAATGTCGTATTAAATTGAATGCCAGTTACTTTACAAAAACAGCCTGTGTAAATTTGCCACTGCAAAATTTATTAAACATCAGGTAATCAAACAAATAAATTTATTTTTCACGAGCTTGCAAATAGGGGAGGAGGTTAGTAAATTTGTTTAAATTTGCCGCAAATTGTGAATTAATTAACAATAAAATTATCGCTTAAACATGAACAAAATACTCGTTATTGGATCGGTAGGACAAATAGGCTCAGAGCTTACCATGAAACTCAGGAATATTTATGGAAACACTAATGTAGTTGCCGGTTATTACCGCCCCGAACCCACAGGTGAGCTACTGACTTCGGGACCTGCCGAATATGTTGATGTTACTATTGCACGTGAAATAGCTGAAATAGTTAAGAAATATAAAATTGATACGATATACAACCTGGCAGCTATTCTTTCGGCTGTAGGCGAAACAAAACCTCTGATGGCCTGGCAGATTGGTGTTGGCGGATTAATGAACTGCCTCGAGGTAGCCCGCGAATATAATTGTGCACTTTTTACACCCAGTTCCATTGGCTCTTTCGGACCCACCACACCGCTTGATAATACTCCGCAGGACACCATTCAGCGTCCCGAAACCATGTACGGAATAACAAAGGTCACCGGTGAGCTTCTGAGCGATTATTATTTTAAAAAATACGGTGTTGATGCGCGCTCAGTCAGGTTTCCCGGAATTATTTCGAATGTAACCCTCCCGGGTGGCGGCACAACCGATTATGCCGTGGAGATATACTACGAGGCTATAAAAACCGGAAAATATACCTGCCCGCTGGGAGCCGGTACTTTCCTGGATATGATGTATATGCCCGATGCCCTCGATGCTGCCATTAACCTGATGGAAGCTGATCCGTCGAAACTGATTCACCGCAATTCGTTCAACGTTACGGCAATGAGTTTCGATCCCGAAATGATTGCCGCCGAAATCCGCAAACATATCCCGGGTTTCGTTATGGATTATAATGTGGAGCCCGTAAAACAGGCTATTGCCAATTCGTGGCCTAACAGCATGGACGATTCATGTGCACGCAACGAATGGGGCTGGAAACCCAACTGGAACCTCGAAAGTATGACAACGGATATGCTTAAGGCCATCCGCGAAAAAATGGATAAGGGGCTGATATAGTTCCTGTTATCACGATTTGTACAAAAGGCACTTTCGGGTGCTTTTTTTATGTCAGTGTTAAAGCCGGGAACCTTATTTCTTACTAATTCGAAACGTATTAAATCATTTAAGCCATTATATGAGCTGTTTTAACTCCACACGCCTGCAATTTTTTGACCGCAAAACCTGCAATTCCCCCCTGTAATATTATTTTGAATTACCCTGAAGCCTTTTCGTTCAACCACCATTTTACCGCACCTAGGGCAAATTGTATCTTCGAGGTTTGTACCGGGCAGGTTCCCGATATACACATATTTCATGCCGGCGTTCAAAGCTATATCGCGTGCTTTTTTCAAAGTGAGCGCAGGAGTAGCCGGCAACTGCGTTAATTTATACAGAGGTGAAAAACGGCTGAAATGCAGGGGGCTTTCGTCCATCTTGTTTGCTACCAGCCATTTGCACATATCACGTATGGTATTCATATCGTCAGTCCACGATGGGATAACGAGGTTGGTGATCTCAAGCCAGACCCCTTCCTCGCGCAAAACCTGTAAAGTGCGGAGAACAGGTGCCAGCTTGCCCGAATTCAGTTTCAGGTAGGTGCTTTCGGTAAATCCTTTTAAATCGATGTTGGCAGCATCCAGGTATTTGCTCAACATCCTGATCGGTTGTTCGTTGATATAACCATTTGATTTATACACATTTTTAATTCCTGCCGATTTGGCTAAACGTGCCGTATCGTAAACATATTCGTAAAAAACGGTAGGTTCGGAGTAGGTATAGGCAATACTTTCGCATTTGTTCTTAATGCACGCTTCTACCACCTTGTCGGGCATAAGGTCGATATTCAGTGTTTCTTTCGGGCTTTTCTGCGATATTTCAAAGTTCTGGCAATTGAGACAGGCGAAATTACATCCCGCGGTGGCAATAGAAAAGGCTTTAGATGTAGGCAGAAAATGAAAAAACGGTTTTTTCTCTATAGGATCGATATGTACCGCACATGGATTGCCATACGCAATGGAATACAACTTGTCTTTTACGTTGATACGGTTGCGGCATTTGCTGGTTTCCATGCGTTTTAGTGTACATCGGTTCGGGCAGTTAGTGCATTCAACCCCACGGGGAGTTACATTATAATGATAAGCTTCGCGGCTCCATTTCCAAAGCGGACTTTCGGGAGCAACATCCGCAAATCCGTTTACTCCTGCCAAAAGCATGTTATTGCGGCAAAGCAGGCAGGCCGAAGCAGCCAATCCGGAAGTTATAAATGCGCGTCTTTTCATCGGTAAAGTACTGGTCCTGGTACAAAAATACATTCAAAATTCCCTTTTCGGGTAAAATTCCCGGATAAAATGAGTGCTAGCTGTGCTTTTTTACAATCATTAACACACTTGTTAAGGCAACAAACCCTGTTATAATTAGCAGGGAATTTATGATTCCGCATAATGGAACCAGCCATACATTCACCAGCAGCGCTCCAGTGGCTGAGCCTAATAACTCAGCCGAGTAATTGATTGCAGCAACCTGCTTTATACCGCCTGATTTTATTACTGAAGCAATATGAAACTGGGCACCGGCAATAGCCGCAATGCACACTATCAGCAGGCTGAATACCAGGTGAATCAGTATGGTTTGTTCCTGGAAATTCCTGAAAAGAAATATAAAACCCAGGCTGATAAGTAAAATCACACCTGATATCAACTGCAGAATGATAAGAGATGCATAGTTCAGTCTTCCGGGAAATTGTTTTGTGTAAATTACTCCAGCGGCAAGCCCGGCCATAAAAAGGGTGATAAATATTCCCGTTACCAGGTAAACATAACCATAAATTATCTGGAAGGTGAGTATCAGGATTATTTCAAGTGAAAATGAGGTTAAGCCGGCCGAAAATAATGCCACGGTTGTTCCTGCTGAACGCAAAGCGCCGGCCAACAGCAATAGAAGTAATGGTATTACAATAAAATACGACCCGAACCTTCCCTGGTAGCTTAACCAATAATTCAGTTGCCTGTAATTGCCAACCGGATTGAAATCCTTGTTTATCGGAGCAGCTTGCGAAATCCGTTGTATGATAGCATCCGAGCGTTCCTGCAGCGATTCGTCATCAAGATAAAATTCGTTGACATACTCAGTCGGAATACCTCTTATGTTCGCAAAATTTGTGACAGCAGGTGTGAGCGGCCCGTCCGAAGCAAGGAAATAATTTTTTTCGCCGGCGATCACCAGTACATTCTTGAATACCAATTTCAAGGTCTGGTAAATAGTTGCCTGTACCGGTAAGGCATCCTTTCCGACATAATCGGCCGTTGGTAAAAGGCTGAGAGTGATGATGCCTTTTTGTACAAGCAGGGTTTTAAGGTTGGTAAAAAATTCGAGGGTATAAAATCGATTTATTTGGAGCGTTGCCGGTTCGGGGAGGTTCAGGATTATTGCATCGTAACTCACGGAGTCCATGGCCGCTGTATCGGGCCAAAGGCACGAAAACCAGTTTCTTTTTTTTAACGCAGCCTTATTCAGTAACAGTCGCGGATCACCGGTACGAAAACAAAACCTTGCATCATCAGGTAAACGCTTGAATTTTTTACCCAAAACATGGATTCGGGGATTAATCTCAAAGCAGTCGAGCCTTTTCAACGGATATTTCAAACATTCATCGGCAGCACCCGAAATTCCGCCGCCTACCAGCAGAACATTTCCGGAATCCGGACGCTGAAGCAAGGCATAATGAACGGTTTCCTCGTTTGCAATTATATTATTAGTGGTAAAAAGCAGTGTATTGTTTTCGTAAAAATTCAGCTGCCCGTCATTTTCGGTCACTACCAGTTTACCATAAGGGGTATCGCGAAACGAAATAATTTCCTGTTGCGGAAAAACAAACTGCAGAGTGCCACGATCCATTCCGGCGATAAAAGTTGCAGCGGCAATTAATACGGCTCCGGCAAGGTACAAATGGAATTTCTTCCGAACCTTGAAGATTTCTTTGCGGCTCACCAAATAGAGTATTACGCTATTGATTACCAATACGATGGCCAGGTTCTGAAATGGTTCGAACAGGAAAACCAGGATCATGCTGCAAAGAATACCGGCTGCAATGCTTCCGATGGTTTCCCAGCCATAGGTAAGACTGATTGCATTTTGTTTGAGTGTTTGCGATAAATAATTGCTGATAGCGCTGAACAGCCAACCCGACAAAAGGCAGAAGGGTGCCAGCAGAATCCCTGTACCGAAAAGGATGTGCGCAAGGCCAGGCATTCCACCTACAGGTAAAATTATATTCCTTAACCAGTAAAGCTGAAAAAGTGTGACTACCGGAATAACAGACAACGTAAATAAACCTTTTAGAATGCCTTTTGGCCCGATGTTATTGAGGTTTTTTCGATTCATCAAAGCACCCAGTCCTGATAGCAGCATCCAGTTGCCAAGTACAATACCGATAACCAATTCGTTCCCGTTAAAAACGGATAAAAACTCGCGTAATAAAATAAGCTGGGTTGCCATGGCGGTAAATCCCAGGCTGAAGGCTATCCGCTTCAGGTTAAAACCGAGCTGATATTCCGGCTGCTCAGTAAGCGGCCTGCTTACCGGCGCCGAGTGGGTTTCTGAAGGGAAACGCCTTATTTTGAATATAAACCTATAATATTTTATATGCCATGTAAAGTGAAAAATGGCTATCACAAAAAGAGCTGCTCCAAAATCGACATGCCATACCAGAAGCTTGTCGCTGATGGGCATATTGATTTTAAAATTTACTGTAACGGCAAGTAGAAGCCCTATACATCCGGCAATTAATACCGACAGCAGCAACAGGGTATTCCATATCCTTCGTTGTGCAGTATCTGTTATTATTCTCCAACGCACAAATAATACCGAAACACCATAGCACAACAGGCAAAGGAAGCTTATGGTAATTACCGAATAAGGAGTATCAGGCATTTTTCAGATTAAAATTATCCCCGGGTATTTTCCTATTCTTTTTCGCCAAACACAAAAGCCTGGTAAATATATATTTCGGTGTCCTTGTCCTTCCATCCGTCCCATCCTATCCGGGCCTTGTCGCGGGCACAATGACCTAGGAATTCCTCGAGGTTCCAGCCTGTATCGGTGGCAACCTGTGGCAGAAACGTCCCGCTCCGGTATCCTTTTTTAATGTAAATACCATCAATCCCCAATCGTATTCTTTTTACGTCATCAATTTTCTGCATAGGGGTCAGAACCGAAATTTCGATGTCAATTTGTTTCATCTCGGGAGCAGTGACCGGCGAAAAACGATAATCCTGGGTGGCAGAAGCAACGGCCATTTGCTGTACTATTTTATATAACGGATTATCGGCTTCGAAATGCCCGATACAGCCCCGCAGTTCGCCATTCAGTTTCAGGGTTACAAATGCTCCTCCTTTACTGAGAAGTGCCGGCGAAAGAGTCTCTGTTTTTATATCCGGGATTTTATTATCCTTTAAATATGCCTGAACAGTATTGCGGGCTATTCTTAATAATTCCTCTTTATCACTATGCGTTAAGTTTATTGTGTTTTGATTCGCCTGTGCAACGCTTAAAGCATAATAGCCTACTACCCGGTCCTTTTCGCCATACTCCGAATCGCCCGAATTTTTATACAATAGCTGTTTGTATGAAATTCCGGGTAGTTTATTCGTTAAATACATTAATGTAACCACCGAAGGCCAGGAGCAGCATCCGGTAGCGAGGTTTGCCACCTTTTTTTCGGTGCAGCTTTCAACTGCATGCAGAAAAGTTTCAGGATTATTGGTCACGATAGCATCGGCAATCTGCTGATCGGTTTTATAGGCTGCATCATACGCCGGGTAATGCGAAAAATCGGTGCTTATCACAAAAAGATTCTCGCCGGTAAAATAAGGTTTCAGCGCATTTGCAATCTTTTCGCAGGTAGCCGGATCCTGGGTCCCCAGCAAAACCGGCACGATTTTAAACTCATTTTTTAAATAATATTGTAAAAAGGGAATCTGTACCTCAATACTGTGCTCCGGGTTGTGATATTTTGGATCGAAAGCTAAAACGGCATTTCCGGCAACCAGTTTTCCGGCTATTGCTAAATCGGTTTGTACGGTTCCCAATGGCGTAACATAATTTCCGATGCTGTAAACGGATGCTCCCTGAAAAGCATTGCGGTGGCTGCTGCCTAAAATAAATACGGTTTTGTATTTTTTTTCCGGGTCAACCTGATTAAAAGCAGCCGCAGCCACTTCTCCCGAATATACATATCCTGCATGAGGCGAAATAATAGCTATAATGTCACGCGACGTGTCACGGGCCGTAGCTTTCGAAAAATACAGCCTGAGTTCAGGCTTAATCTCATCGGGAGTTGAGGGATAAAAACTGCCTGCTACAGCAGCTTGCCGGTTTCGTAGAGTATCGGGATTATTCATAGTAACAGCTTGATTGGTATGCGACTGGCAATTGCTGAAAAGAAATACTGACAGCACGATTGCCAATGCTTTATTTTTAGACTGAATAATATTTAATCGTGCCATGGTTACAATTATTCAAAACCATAAAGTTACGATACTTCACTAAAAAATACAATGCTTATTGTAATCAGGATTGCTGCGGGTTCTTTTTTAATACCTAAAAACCGTATTTTTGCTGCCTGAAATATGAGTATTCCATTGAAAATCGCAGCATTAGTTTCCGGGGGTGTCGACAGTTCGGTTACCTTGCATCTTTTAAAAGAGCAGGGTTATGAACCGGTGATATTTTATATCCGCATAGGGATGAAGGACGAGGAAGGCTTTCTCGATTGTTCGTCGGAAGAAGATATTGAGCTCACCACCTGGCTGGCGAAATATTACGGCTTAAAAATGGAAGTCGTTCCGTTGCATAAGGAATATTGGGACAATGTAATGGCTTATGCTTTGGATGCTGTGCGCAAAGGCCTGACTCCAAACCCCGATGTAATGTGCAACCGCTTGATAAAATTCGGCGAGTTCGAAAAATACTGGGGTAAGGATTTCGATAAAATTTCGACCGGGCATTATGCCAATACTGTTTTCGAAAATGGCAAAACCTGGCTGGCTGCTGCAAAAGATCCGATTAAGGACCAAACCGATTTCCTGGCCCAGATTACCTATCAGCAGGTGAGTAAGCTCATGTTCCCTGTTGGCAACCTGATGAAAAGCGAAGTCCGCGACATTGCACACAAACTCAATATGCCCAGTGCTCACCGCCGCGACAGCCAGGGAATTTGTTTTCTTGGAAAAGTGAATTACGTGGATTTCCTGCGCAGGTACATTGGCGAAAAAGAAGGTAAAATAGTGGAACTTGAAACAGGTAAAATTCTTGGCAAACACAAGGGATACTGGTTTCATACCATCGGTCAGCGCAAAGGGCTTAACCTGGGAGGCGGACCATGGTTCGTGGTGAAAAAAGATTCGCCCGAAAATATTATTTATGTTTCCAATGGATACGATCCTGAATCACAGTACGAAGATGTAATAAACCTGGCTGATTTCCATTTTATCAGCGGAAATCCATGGGAAAATGAAAAGGAAGAACACGAAATCACTTTTAAAATACGCCATACGCCTGATTTTACAAAAGGAATCCTGAAAAAGGATGGTGATCATTACCTGATTCAATCCTCAGTTCCGGTATCGGGAGTGGCAGCCGGTCAGTTTGGTGTAATTTACGATAAGGACTCTCGGATCTGTTTTGGAAGTGGGGTGATAGAATAACTAAAAAGTGCCGGGTGCCAGGGGTTCCGGGTTCCGATGATTCCAAAATCAGAAATAAATTTAATGACAACGTATAATTTACAAACTATGAAAAACTCAAAACTTCTACTCAGTATTATCCTTCTGTGTTCTATTGCAATCGCTACTGTTTCGTGTGGCAGCAGTGGCCCGGTGTACGAGAAATATGTAAAAATGAAGAATTACACCTGGGATCGTTTTGATATAAAAAACTTTGACATTCCTATTGAAAAGGAAAACAGGAGTTACGATTTTACTATTGTGGTGCGAAATACTGAGTCGTTTATTTATGATAAACTCCAGGTTTATGTTATACTCACAACTCCTTCGGGTGAGGAGCGTATGCGCGAAGTAAGTATTCCTGTTCGCGAAAATGGTAAAATGTTAGGGCAACAGACTGGTAACGTATTTGAAGTCCGCTCAGTTTTATGGAAAAATATAAATATTGCGGAAATCGGAGAGTGCAAAATCACTATTGAAAATATGATCCCAAAAATTCAGACGGAAGGGATTGACGAGATTGGGATTGTGGTAAAAAAGGCGGAGGGCTAAAAGTCAGCTAATTTCAAGTGCCGTTGAATAACTTTTTTACCAGGTTTCGGAAGTTCAGTATTTCAACATCCTGTTGAGTGAGTTCAAAGTCGCCATCGTAGATTATATAGCTTTTGGGCACCCTGTTATGAAATGTTTTGTTGAAACTCCTTAACCCTTTAGCGAAATCAGGATGGTAAGTTTGGGCCGACTTGATTTCGATCGGAATTAACTCGTTTGCACGTTTGTGAACCAGATCAATTTCGAAGTGATGGTTGTCGCGATAGAAAAACATATTGTGGTCAAATCCTTTGTTATACCTGTGTTTAACCGCCTCTATAATTACCATGTTTTCGAAAAGAGCCCCATACAACGGATCGCGGGTAACTTGTCCGACGTTTTCGATCCCAAGCAGATAACATGCCAGCCCGGTATCGTAAAAGTAAAGTTTAGGCGATTTGATCAGCCGCTTATTGATTTTGTCATAGTAAGGTTGAAGTAGCATTATTACATAAGATGCTTCCAGTATTGATACCCACGACTTAACCGTATTGACAGAAACACCTGTTTCGTTAGCTAAGGCCGAAGCATTAAAAAGATTGCCGATACGTCCGGCTAAAATCCTTACAAATTTCTGAAAAAGACTAAGGTCTTTAACCTGAAGCATATGACGCAGATCCCTTTCAAGATACGTTTCATAATAATTCCGGTATGTTTTTGTCGGATCAGATTTAAGGCTATGAACAGCAGGGTAAAACCCGTTAAAGATTAGCTCACTTGTGTGACAGGCACTTTTGGTGGAAATTTCGGATAGACTCAGGGGAAGCAATTTAATTATTGCTGTCCGACCGGCAAGCGACTGAGTGATCTTATTCATAAGGAAAAACTGGTTACTCCCGGTGAGGATAAACCGCGATGTATCCCTGTTTTCGTCAACTATCTGCTGGAGGTAAGATATCAGCTCCGGCGCATGTTGTATTTCATCCAGAATGGCACCTCCGGTAATGTTTTTCAAAAAAGCCCTTGGATCAGTTTGAGCCATCATGCGGATGTCAGGATTCTCAAAGCTGAAATATGGCAGATTTGGATACTTGTGCCTGACAAGTGTGGTTTTTCCCGACTGCCTGGGCCCTGTGATTACAAAAACAGGAAATTGGCTCTCAAGATTTTCCAGCTCTGTTTCTATCTCTCTATAAATGTACTCCATTTTGTGTATATTTGCAGTTGTATTGCAAATATACACTTTAATTACAAATATCAGGCTTATAATTTATCTTTTAATCTGACCTTTGAAATGAAACAGTGTTTGATTTTCAAAATCAGGATGCAATAACGTTGCTGGAAACCGGATTCCTGAAATTCAGTCATTAAGGAATAAACTTGATTGGCATTATAGTAATAAAACCAGAAAAGAGATTAACGGTCTGTCCCACTAAACATCCAACATCCCACATCCAACCTCCCTCTTTAACAAGTATTAACTTTTACGTCGCTGATTAACAGTTAATTTTGCAATACTTATTCTGAGGTTTATGCGCCGCGCTTATCTGCTCTTTTTCTCCTTGTTTTTTGTTTTCCTTAATCTGAAAGCACAGGTTAGCACAACCGATGCCCATGTTTTTGTCGAAGGGTTTATTACCAATCCCGAAAACAAAAGCATTGAAAATGTACATGTTGTCAATATTTCGGGCAGCAAGGGGAGCCTGAGCAACCGGCAGGGGCAGTTCCGAATCAGTGCGGTTTCGGGCGATACAGTTCGGTTTACATGCGTAGGATACATTCCTTTCAGGTACTATATACCTGACAGCAGGCAATCGCCGGTAATTCCTTTGCATATTGTATTATATGTTGATACTGTAAACATTTCAGGTGTCGAAATTTACCCATGGCCTTCAGATGCCAAAGCGCTGAAAAAAGCTATACTTGCCATGGAGGATCAAACACCCAAAGTGCCTGATCTTAAGTTAAATGATCCGAAATATTACGGTTTCCCGATTCCCGGTGGACAGCCTCAAGCCAGTATACCCGGAATGTCGAACCCCGGGCTTACAGTTACAATTCCAGGGCCTGTTACTGCCTTATACGATGCTTTCAGCAAGGCAGCCAAAAGCCAGCGAAAATACGAATCGCTTGTAAATGAGGACAATGTAAAAGTTGTTGCGGCCCGGCGTTATAACCCTGAAGTCGTTAAACAAATCACTTCATTTAAATCGGATAAGGATATACAGGATTTTATGCTGTTCTGTAACCTGCAGGTTGACTTTATTGTACGGTCAAGCGAATACGAACTTTACCTCGCTATTCATAATTGCCTGCTAGCCTATACTGAAGCGCGGGTAAATGATGCAGGAAAGCTGAATTGAAAGGATTTTCCAGGGAATTGCAGGTGTTCGGTCAATCAGTAAGCGATATTAATAGCTCTCAAGTTTAACGGCAGCAACAACCTTATCGTTCGCCAGTTGCAACTGCAGGTCGCCAAGGCTGGCAAACCTCTTCTCGTTTCGTATACGATCAATAAACAATACTGTTATTTCGAGGCCATAAATATCATGGTCGTAATCAAAAATATTCACTTCAATGGTCAGGTGATCGGCATCAATGGTTGGTCGGTAGCCTATATTGGTCATACCTTTAAAAATTTCCCCTTCAATATCCACCAGAGTGGCATACACGCCCTGCCCCGGTATTACTTTATGATCGCTGTTTGGCTTCAGGTTTGCTGTAGGATACCCGATATTTCGTCCGATTTTATTGCCGGTAACCACTTCGCCGGTCATACTGTAAACATAACCGAGCATTACGGCAGCCAATGATACATCGCCATCGAGCAATGCACGTCGTGCAGCCGAAGAGCTTACTGCCGTTTCGCCTACCATCACCATGGGCATTTCGTCGACGGTAAAATTGTATTGTTTACCCATTTCCTGCAATAAGTCGTAATCACCCTGCCTGTTTTGCCCGAAGAAATGGTCGTAGCCGGTTATTATATGGCTCACTTTCAGACGGTCGACGAGTACATTTTTTATAAAATCTCGGGGTGTTATTTTTGCAAAATCGCGGTCGAATGGTATAACAAGTACAATATCAACCCCGGCAAGTTCGAAGCGGTGCAGTTTTTCATCCAGTGTCTGCAAAAGCCTTACCTGCGCATGGTGCGGAAGTACCAGGCGTGGGTGAGGATCGAAGGTAATTACTATAGATTCGCAGTTTTTAGCACGGGCTTTTATTGAAAGCCTGTTAATAATTTCCAGGTGTCCGCGGTGTACTCCGTCAAATACTCCAACAGTTGCCACAGGTTGGCAGTGAGAGGAGAAATCGGAAAGGTTTTTATATACTCGCATGAGTTGAGGGCAGCAAAAGCGGTGATTTTCGGTTGGTACTAAACCAATTCGTTATTCATTAAAAAAGCGGCAATCTGAACGGCATTGGTAGCAGCCCCTTTTCGAAGGTTGTCGGCTACAATCCACATATTCAGGCTGTTTGGCTGTGATTCGTCGCGGCGGATACGGCCTACAAAAACCTCATCGCGGCCTTCGGCATACTTAGGCATGGGATAAATGGATTTTTCGGGATCGTCCTGCACTACAACACCTTTTGTTGATCCCAGGATTTTGTATATCCATTCCATCTCGAATTCATTCTCAAACTCAACATTTACTGATTCCGAATGTCCTCCGGTAACAGGCACACGCACTACCGTTGAAGTTAGCCGTATCGAATTGTCATCAAGAATTTTGCGGGTTTCGTTCAAAAGTTTCATTTCCTCCGTTGTGTAACCATTATCTTCGAAGGTTCCGCCATGGGGAAATAAGTTCAGATCGATCGGATGCGGATACACCATATTGGTGCGGGTTCCGGCTCTTTCGTTCATCATTTGTTCTACAGCTTTCTGCCCGGTGCCCGATACCGACTGGTAGGTTGATACAACAACCCGTTTTATTTTCAGATGCTTGTGTAACTGCGATAATGCCAGAGCCAGTTGAATAGTGCTGCAATTAGGATTCGCAATGATCCGGGTTTTGGAATTCAGGAGTGAGGAATTGATTTCGGGTACAACAAGCGGGATGTCAGCATCCATGCGCCATGCCGAACTGTTGTCGATTACAAATGTGCCAGCAGCGGCAAAAAGCGGGGCATAGGTACGCGAAACGGCTGACCCTGCCGAGAAAAGAGCTATTTCGGGTTTCCGGGCAATGGCATCGCTGATACTCAGGATTTTGCGAGGCATATTGTTGAAAAACAGATTATTACCTACTGATTTTTCGGAAGCAACAGGGATAATTTCGTTGATTTTATCAAAAGGTATGTATCGGGCCTCTTCCAGAACTTTTATCATAACGCTGCCAACAAGACCGGTAGCGCCTACAACTGCTATATTCATTTTACCTGCGGTTTAAGTGTAATAAGCTGAAATATCCGGGCATTATCCATTGGTATTGATGAAGTTATTTGCTTCATATTACCTATTTCATATCTTTACCGAAATTTTATTTCAGGAGTGCAAAAGTACTACTTTTACAGTCGTCGATCGTTAATCAAAGTTAATATGCGTAAAATTCTGATTTTTGTAAGTATACTGCTGCTGCAGGGATATGCTTCGGCACAGTTTACCGAAAACTTTTCGGATGGTGATTTTACAGTTAATCCAGCCTGGACAGGCGATGAGGCTTCTTACAAAATTAATACCACATTCCAGCTTCAGTTGAATGCCACCGGCGATGGAATTGCTTCCTTGTCGACACCTAACAGCATGAGCACGGATATGGAATGGAGTTTTTATGCGAAACTTTCGTTTGCCCCTTCGGATAATAATCTTGCGCGTATTTACCTCACTTCCGATCAGGCCGACCTGAAAGGTGCCCTTAACGGGTATTATATCAAACTCGGCGAAGGCGGGTCGAACGATGCTATTGAACTTGTGAAACAATCGGGAAATATACATACAGTTATCTGCCGTGGTACCGACGGGCTCATTGCAGCTTCTTTCGTGGTCCGTATTAAAGTAACACGCGCCTCCGGTGGATTGTGGAAGGTGTTTGCCGACCCGGCTGCCGGAATTAACTACCAGGCACAAGGTTCAGGTACAGAAAATACAATCACCAGCGGATCGTTCCTGGGTGTGTACAGTAAATTTACAAGCAGCAACAGTACAAAATTTTATTACGACGACTTTTATGCAGGCCCAGTTATTGTTGATAATATTCCCCCGCAGGTTCTTTCGGTTTCCTTAAATAATACTAACAATTTAGCCGTGCTTTTTAACGAACCCGTTGAAACCGCCACTGCAACCAACATCGGTAATTATATTGTTAGTCCGGGATCAATAAATCCTGAATCGGCAATCAAGGATATTGCCAATCCAAATTTATTGCAACTCACATTTGCACAGCCATTTGGCAATGATATTGATTATACACTTGGCATCTCAAATGTAAAAGACCTGGCCGGAAATAGTATGGTACCCGTACAATTTCCATTTATACTTCACGAGGTACAAACCTATGATGTGCTGATTAATGAGATAATGGCTGACCCCACCCCGGTTGTTAAACTCCCCGATGCCGAATATGTTGAACTGTATAACCGCAGCGCTTATCCGGTTGATTTAAAAAACTGGGTGCTGGTGCTTGGCGGCAGCGTGAAAACACTGCCTCAATATACCCTGCCTGCCGGTGGTTATGTGCTATTGAGCGACGACGGAACAAAACCTTTACTTGTTCAGTATGGAGCTGTAATTGATTTTACAAGTTTTGCAGTTACCAATGCAGGCGGAACTATCACGCTGAAAGATCCGGGTGGTAATGTTATCCATTCAGTTACCTATTCCGATAAATGGTATCAGAGCAGTTTTAAAAAGGACGGAGGGTGGTCCCTTGAACTTATTGATCCGTTGAATCCCTGTGGCGAAGCTGCCAACTGGATCGCCTGTAATAACGACGATGGAGGCACACCCGGAAAAGTGAACTCGGTGAATGCCCCTAATCCGGATAATTCGCCACCGGCAATCAGCAGGGTAGGAGTAACGGATGATATGCATATAAGCGTTTGGTTTACTGAATCGTGCGATAGTGCAGATATGAAAAATACGGCAAATTATACAATTGATAACGGCTTGGGAAATCCGGTTTCGGTTTCCATACAGGCCCCGATTACAAGCTAGCTAATCTTACCCTTGCTTCGGCATTGAGTCCGGGTGTTCTTTACACACTTACCAGCAACAGCAACATCACCGACTGCGCAGGTAATCCCCTGGCAACAACTACTAAAGCACAATTCGCCATACCCTCAATTGCTGATCCGAACGATATTGTGATAAACGAGTTACTCTACGACCCGGTAGCAGGAGGCGTTGATTTTGTCGAAGTTTATAACCGGTCAAACAAGGTTATTGATCTGCGCGACTTAATCCTGGCAAATTATGATACAATAAACCAGGTTCTTGTTAATTATTACGAAATAAGCATTTACCCATTTCTGATACTTCCCGAAGCTTATTTTGTTCTCTCAACCGATAGTGCACTTGTTAAAAAGTTCTACAAAACCACTAATCCACAGGCATTTATTAACATGCCATCTTTTCCTGCCATGAATAATGAAACAGGTATTGTTGCGCTAACGTCCAAAGGGGGCACTGTAATCGACCTGGTAGCTTATAATGTTTCAATGCAGTATCCATTGTTGTCAAATGTTGATGGCGTTTCGCTCGAAAGGATAAGCCCCGACAGGCCTTCGAACGATAAAACAAACTGGCATTCAGCTTCCGAAACGGTGGGATATGCTACTCCCGGCTATAAAAACTCGCAATTCGCTGTAGCAGTGACCGATGATAACGAAATAAGCTTGTCGCCCGATATTTTTTCGCCTGATAATGACGGCTATAACGATAATCTTTCCATTGCTTATACCTTCGGTTCACCCGGAAACAATATTTCGGTAACTATTTACGATGCAACGGGTCGCCTGGTTCGTAAGCTGGTAAATAACGAACTTTGTGGTACCCATGGCAGTTTTACCTGGGACGGAATTACGAACGGAAGATTGAAAGCTCCTATCGGCAGGTACATTGTTTTTGTCGAAATTTTCGATATGAATGGCAGTGTGAAGCGGTATAAAAAGTCAACTATACTTGGTGGTAAGTTATAGGAATAATTCGTTATCAGAGTTTCCAAACAAACCCCTGCTGACCTAATCCCTCGCAAACCCAATACACGCCACGCTCAGTTTAACGCCTTCGATTTCGAGTAACATATGTGCTGCCGATTCGAGTGTGGCACCTGTGGTAATAACATCATCCACCAGCAGTAAATGCCTGTTGGCAAGTTGATCGGGTGCCGTAACCTTAAAAATTTCCTTCACGTTTTCCCATCGTGCAAAACGCGATTTGCGGGTTTGTGTGGCAGTATCAATGGTTCGGATAAACGATGTGGCATCCATCTCTATATTCATGGCTCTGGCAAGCCCGATGGCTATTTGTTCGCTTTGGTTATAACCTCTTTTTCGTAGTTTGCCCGGATGCAGTGGCACAGGGATCACTTTATCAACATCTTTAAAAGCCTCGGCGTTTTTAAGATCGGCACCCAGCAGTTTACCCATGTAAACTCCCACATCAGTGCGTCCCTTGTATTTCAGCTGGTGGATCAGATGCTGTACTTTGCTCTTTTTCTGAAAATTGTATAAGGCTGCGGTATGGGCTAATTGAGCCCTGCCCCAGAATACTTTATCAAGCGGACTGTCAGCCATCAGGTGATAATTGGTTTTTGGCAGATGATACAGGCAATAGGTGCAAATAATATCTTCGCGTTTAAACAACGAATTGCCACAGGCGGCGCAAACCCTTGGATATAATAACGATATAAAATCTTCGATAAACCCCGGAAGTTTCATTACAGGATATTTATATTCAAAGATAATGATTCTGTTGGTGATATGTGTAGAAAAATATTCAGCTGCCTTTAAAAATAGTTACTGGATAATGGTTGCTGGTTGGTTTGAATCAGGTTCGATTAAAAGGGGTGGAGGCAGGATTCATTAAATCCAAAAACTCTTGAATTATTGACCTGTAAAGATTCAAATCAAGGAAGCAACCTGAATTTATGTAGGGCTGAAAATAAAAAAACCTGCCCGGGAAATCCCCGATGGCAGGTATTGTGTAAAATATATGCAGAGTTATTTTTTGTGATAATCCGGCAAATGTTTTGTTGTTAAAGTATTTCCAGCAATTCGACTTCGAATATCAGGGTTGCATTCGGGCCGATTACTTTTCCTGCACCCTGGGCTCCGTAAGCCAGGTTCGAAGGGATAAAGAATTTGTATTTTGCGCCTTTCGACATAAGCTGAAGTCCTTCGACCCAGCCCGAAATAACCTGGGTTACGCCAAATGTTGCAGGTTCGCCGCGGCTAACTGAACTATCGAACACAGTGCCATCAATTAAGGTACCTGTATAATGAACTTTTACCTGGTCTTTCGACGAAGCTTTTACTCCGGCTCCTTCGGTAATAACCGAATATTGCAATCCGCTTGGCAGTTCAATTACACCTGCCTTTTTCTTGTTTTCTGCAAGGAATGCCTTGCCCTGTTCGCTGTTCATGCCTTCTGATTTTTTTTGCAGCCCTTCGAAGTACTCATTCAATATCTGATTTGCCTCGTCGGGAGTCATGGTTATTTCTTCGTCGTTTAATACGGCTTTCAGGCCTTTGGTAAAATGGTCAAATTCAAGCGACTCAACACCTGAACTTCTGAGATTACTTGCAATGCTTAAGCCTAAAGCGTAACTGATGTCTTTCATAAAATGTATTCTTTTTTCTTTTTGAATTTAGCTGCAAAGGTATAGTTTTTATGCTAAACAGAAAGAATCCCTATCTGAAATCAGCGTAATTAGCAAGTGTAAGGCAGCATGTTAAGCACATATCTGTTTAGGTTATTGGATGCAAATACATAATTTCGATAAATGTTATTGTAATACTCTGGCAGATTGATGCTCAAATCAGTTTTAGAGTTTTGTACAGAAGCTATTATTCAGGAGCTGTTATCTGTGGCCAGAAAAATAATGTAAAAATGAGCCTGAAACAGCCTATCTTTGTTTGTAAGTTAATGTTTAAGGCATATTGAAATTCGGGAACAATAATATGCTGTACACCCGGTTTAACAGCTGTTGCTGTAGATGAACCATAAAGTCAACGTTTACCCGTTACCGTTAAAAAGCGGGTATTATCTGAGAAAGGATCCTATGAGAAATTTATTGATGGTCAAAATTGTATTTTTTAATGCTGACGATTATTGCTTCGGCTGCAATGGGTTGCAGTAAAGATGAACCGGCAGCAAAAAAAATCCCTGTTATTACCTGGGAAAACCCTGCCGATATCAGTTCGGGTACTTTACTCACCAGTACCCAGTTGAATGCAAAAGCTGATGTTCCCGGCACTTTTGTGTACACTCCGCCTGTCGGAACCATACTGCTTGCAGGTGTAAATCAGGATCTGAAAGTGGTTTTTACACCTTCCGAAATATCAATTTACGATACGGTTAGTAAGGCTGTTAAAATCAATGTGTTAACAGGTTTAACCAATGCTATCTTCAACCCGACACTTACCTACGGATCATTAACTGATATTGATGGGAATTTATACAAAACCATCACCATAGGCACGCAAACCTGGATGGCTGAAAACCTCCGGACCACACGGTACCGCAATGGCGATGCCATACCCCTGGTAACAGGCAATACAGCATGGAAAAACCTGGGCAGCGATGCCTATTGCAATTACGAAAATACAACTGACATAAATAAAATTGCAACCACAGGGCGGCTGTATAACTGGTTTACAGTAATCAACAGCCGCAACCTGGCACCTGAAGGCTGGCATATTGCTACCGATGCCGAATGGATCACCCTTACGACTTTTCTGGGAGGCGAAACCCTGGCAGGAGGAAAGTTAAAAGAAACAGGCCTTTCGCACTGGCAAAGCCCTAATACGGGCGCTACCAACTCAAGTGGATTTACCGCTCTGCCAAGCGGCCGCCGTGAGTATACCGACGGATCGTTTATTAACCTGGGATACGATGGTTTCTGGTGGACAAAATCGGCTTATAATCCCGATTACTCCTGGTACAGGTATATGCACTATAATGTTACCGATGTGTACAGGGCTAATTTTCATAAGCAATACGGGTTTGCGGTTCGATGTGTGAAAGACTAGAAATTATACTTTTTTCTCCTTTTACATACAACCTTCTTGCATTTATGTTTACCTTTATATATTGGCCAGTATGAAAAAACAGCTGGCTGATACAACATATTAGCAGCTTTCAGGTTTGATAATTTTACAGTTCATGATTTTAATTTCCCAGCAATGAAAAAACCACTCTTCACAGTGTTTTATGCCTTACTATGTATTGGTACAGGTATAATGCTTTCCGGGTCCGACCCGGTAAGTTACGGGGAGTATACCCCTGTTTTTATGGAACGTTACGAAATGGAAAGAGCCGTGAAAATTGAAGCGGCACGTCCATTACAAGTAACAGGTAAAATATACCTGTACGGTTCGTATGTATTTGTAAATGAGAAATATAAGGGCGTGCATATCATTGATAACACCAATCCTGCTGCACCCAAAAATATGGCTTTTCTGCATGTTGACGGATGCATTGATATGGCCATGAAAAACGATGTGCTTTATGTCGACAATGCTGTTGACCTTATTGCTCTGAAAACCACCGATAACTTTGCCAACGTCCAGGTAACGGAACGGATAAAAGGAATTTTCCCCGAAATGGAATCGCCCGATGGATACTGGGGGCAATACATGGTAAACCAGTACAGGCCTAAAAACGGAATCCTGGTTGCATGGAAAAAGAAAAGTTAAATCCTGAAAACATGAAAAAGATAAATATACTTCTGGCGGTGCCCCTTATACTTTTGGTATTGGCATCCTGCTCCATGAGCGAAAAGAGTGATATCGGCAGTGGCGATGTATCAGGCAAAGGTGGATCACTTGCAAGGTTTACCATAGCTGGCGACTATTTGTACACTGTTGATCAGTACACACTTCACAGTATAAATATCGCTGATGCCGAACACCCGCAGAAAGTGGGCGATAAATCATTGGGTATTTATACCGAAACCATTTATCCGTACCAGAATTCGCTTCTGCTGGGAACCGAAACCGGCATGTTTGTTTTCGGACTTACTAATCCGGCAAGCCCTCAGCAAATCACATACTTTCAGCATATACGCTCCTGCGACCCGGTGGTGGCTCAAAACGGTTTTGCTTACATCACACTGAATACTGCTAACCAGCGATGCTCCAACGGCCTGAACGAACTTCAGATTGTAGATATCAGCAACCTGTATTCGCCCCAACTGGTAAAAACCAAAAACCTGGTCAGTCCCTTAGGCCTCGACATCAATAACGATACCTTGTACGTTTGCGATCAGGGTTTAAGGGTATTTAATGTTTCGGATAAAACAAATCCCATCGAAATTAATTACTTCAGCGATATACAGGCACAGGATGTAATTTACCAGAATGGCCGCCTGATTGTTATTGGCACCGACGGTTTGCATCAGTACAAACAAATTGACGGAATACTCGAAAAAATCAGCACAATACCTATACAACCCTGATTATGAAAACACTTGGTTTTGTTCTCCTATTTATTTTAACCTTTACGTTTTATACCGCTTGCACAGGATGCAGAAACATTCGAACGTCGGACAGGTGTTGGCTTTGTACCTCAGTACACTTTTTCGGGGGGATTACGGTTCGATATCGACAAAAGTGTTTCGAAAGTTTCGAATCAATGGCTGATAATCTCACCACAGGTTTTCGTGGTTACAGGCAATAAATACAGCCATAATTTTGAAGACTTATGGGGACTCGGGCTTGATGTGAAACATAAGATATATCTGAAACCCGGCAGTGTGAAGCCAAGTGGATATTATGTGCAGTATGGCGGTATGTTCCAGTATTTCTCCATAACCGATAACCGTGAGTATGCCGAAGCCTATACCGAAAATGGAGTAGAATATTACGGCGTATTTTCGGGTGAGATTACCACAGGATTGTATAAGTTCGGAGGTAATTTCCACCTGGGCTACCAATGGTTGCTGGGCGACAAGGTGTTTCTTGATATATACACCGGGGCCGGTATCCGTATAAGCCGTAACAGCCGTAACGAAGGTTTCGATACCTGGTACAATAATTCCTGGGTCGATTACGGGTATTCGGGTACTTTGCTCGATGGCGGGTTTCGGGTTGGGTTTTATTTCTGATCCGCTTAGCCTTACTTATTCGCCATCCGCTCCTGCCGTTTTCTTTTTATCATCCGGTTTTTCCTTCCCTATCAGTATTTCGATTGATTGTTGCGCCAGCCTTTCGGTAAATCCCGAGGCAAATGCAATGGCAAAATAGTCGATAGGCTGTGAAATGCTGAAGCTGAAGAGGTTAATATTATCGGCCACTGATGAGCGCAGCAGAAGGAAAATAAAAATCGAAAAACCGGCACCGATAAATATTTTACTCATCGTAATCACTTCGCTGCTTCCCAGTTCGCTGATACGCGACGAACGCGAAAGCTGACGGGTTGAAACTATGGCACTGGTAATGGCGCCAAGTAGTCCGAACAACAGCACTCCTATAACATAACCGGTAAGGCTGAGTTCCGTGGCATAGTTATTCCCCAGTTTATTTATGATGACGGTAAAAAATATAACGATACCTGTAATCACCGTAAACAACAAACCCGACAACAGCCAGAAAAGATTGCGCGAAAGCCTGTTCTGGTAGTACTGGTTGTTATAGGCTTCGTCTTTCAGTTCGATGGCCTGTATAAGTGTTTCGTGGGCCGGAACGTTGGTAACGCCTCCCGCTGCTGTACCTAACAGTTTTACTATGGCCTCTTTACGCCAGTTTTTCAATTTGTCGGCTTCCTGGAAAAGCGTTTTGGCTATGGCCAGCCGCTCATCGTTATTCATAGCAAATACTTCCATTCGTTTTGCAGCATGAAAACTCTTCCAGGCTTCGTCAATCTTATTGGCCGCGAGAAAATTCTCCGATTCCTTCACCAGGCCTTTTGCCTGCTCGGCCCATTGTGCCGTTGGAGTGCCTGAATCAATAATCCGTTTCTCGAGTAAGGGCCGGTAACACGACAAATCGCCTGCCAGGCGCGAATAACGCGGGGTGTATTCGATAGTGGTTATTTTTGACAATATAATTTTAAAGCGCGACCACATGGGAATTTGTTTTAAAGTTTATATTCAGCCTTTGAAAATTCCGGAAAGTGTTATGCCTTCAGGGCTTCATAAGATCGGTAAGTATGTTTTTAGCGATGGCTTCACGCTTTTTAGTAAGCGATTCCAGTTTATCCGGATCGGTGGTTTTGGCAATTTCACGGTCGAGGCGGTCGATATCCCTTCTGAATCGCACATCGTTATAAACTTTAACAGCATCAACCAGCATATCGATGGGTTGCGATTGCCCGTCCTTAACCCCGTAAAACCTCGATAATACAGCCGTGCTGGCAGCGGTTGGCGAAAATTCAGCAAGTTCGGCATGTTCGGTACCATCAATGCTCACAACTATGTATGGTATATCGCCGCTGTATTGTTTACCGTTTTTATTTACGAGTTGCCCCTTGCTGTTAAGCTGATAATTCATGCGGAAGTCTTCGCTGATATTATCAGTATTGCCATCGGTAATAACAGCATAACCCGGCTGCAGTGGCAGTGTTCCCGGCCAGTAGATATTCAGTGGCTCGGAGGCCGAAAAACAGGGTTTGCCATCGAAAAGTGCTTCACCCGCCTGTCCGACCAGTTTCGAAATAGCACCTGCAGCCAGCAGGTAAACGCTGGCGGTAATAAATATCGGAATACCTGCGGCTGATTCAAATGCCTTACCAACCGTATTGAATGCCTCTTTGGGAAACTGATCGAACACTACCGAAAGATCCATAGTGAGTGAGTTTTCCATCAGGGCGGGAGAGTAAAACACCACCGGTGTTCCCTGTTCGGTGGCCCCGGGCCTTAGTATACGGCTATTGGGTTTCACATTATCTTTCAGGAAGTTGATAGCCCTGGGCTTGGCATCGAAGGAGGCGATGCTTTTTACGGCCGAAGTTACCAGCAGGTCCTTTTTAAGTTTCAGAAATCCCTTGTCGGGATATTTGCCGGTATAAACTTCGCTGATAATGATAGTCAACGGTTTCCCCGGCCCTATCGGTGAAAAGGGAACAGGAGCATCGGAAGCTGTAGTTCCGTTAGCCAGCATATTGGTAAATGATAACTCGCCGGTGGAAAATGAAATTTTAGGGGGCTTTTTGTTGGTAGCCAGGGCATTGTAAAAGGTGCCCAGTTTTTCACGGTTCTCGGCTACTTCTTCTTCGGTTATCAGGGCCGAACCCTGTGCGAAATATAACATAGGTCTATTTATTAGGGTTAAATAATATGTTCCAGATTGAGATTGTTCAGTAAAATTCCTTCCGGCAGGATACAAGCGAAGGCGCTTTCAGTTTTTTTCGGGAAAGGGTAAAAAAAATGTGGAATCCCCTTCTATTCCTGGTAACGCAGTGGGTTTAAGTCTGTTCACTTTAACAATTCTCTTGCGGTAAAGTTTTCAGTTTTTTGCAAAAAGTTTCCACAGGAAATCGTTGATGGAGCCGTTAGAGCATATCAAAGTTATTATTTATGAATGGGCAAAGTCAAGTAAAGCGTTGGAATAATTTGAGGGGATTTATATTCTATATGATTTCAAGTGTTAAAAAAGTAGCCTGTATACCTGGTTTCCTTTTGTCTCTTTTGTGGTTATTCTTTATTTTTTTGAAACCCAAAAGGCTCAAAAGTTGGTTTGCACTTGAATTCTCCTTTTGATTTCTTTTGTGGTTATTTTTATTTGAAACACAAAAGACACAAAAGTTGGTTTGCATTGATTCTCCTTTTGATTTCTTTTGTGGTTATTCTTTATTTGAAACACAAAAGGCACAAAAGTGGGTTTGCACTTGATTCTCCTTTTGTTTTCTTTTGTGGTTATTCTTTATTTGAAACACAAAAGGCACAAAAGTGGGTTTGCACTTGATTCTCCTTTTGATTTCTTTTGTGGTTATTCTTTAATTTGAAACACAAAAGGTACAAAAGTGGGTTTGCATTGAATTCTCCTTTTGATTTCTTTTGTGGTTATTCATTTATTTGAAACACAAAAGGCACAAAAGTTGGTTTGCACTTGATTTTCCTTTTGATTTCTTTTGTGGTTATTCTTTATTTGAAACACAAAAGGCACAAAAGTTGGTTTGCACTTGATTTTTCCTTTTGATTTCTTTTGTGGTTATACCTTATTTGAAACACAAAAGGTACAAAAGCGGGATAGCACTCAACTCATCTTTTGTTATTCTTTTGTGGTTATTCTTTATCTGTAACGCATAATAGCCCGAAATCCATTTATGTATCGGATATTTGCACCTATTCAGAAACCTGATTGCCGACAACTTTTGCAAAACCAACCAAAATAAAATGATTTTTAACGAACTTATACTTGCAAGGCAGAGTGTGCGCCGCTATGCGGAAGCACCTGTTGAAACCGAAAAACTTAATGCCTGCCTCGAAGCGGCACGACTTGCTCCTTCGGCCAGTAATTCGCAACCCTGGAAATACATTGTTGTCGACAGGGAACCTTTGCGCACCGAAGTGGCAAAAGCTACTTTCAGCGACATTAAGCTTATCAATAAATTCACCCTGCAGGCACCGGTACTGTTGGTTATTGTGATGGAAAAAGCGAAACTGATCACCCGCCTGGCCATGATGGTGAAGAAAAAAGAATGGCCTTTGATTGATATTGGGATTACAGCTGAGCATTTCTGCCTGCAGGCTGCCGAACTGGGACTGGGAACCTGCATGATAGGCTGGTTCGAAGAAGATAAAATTAAGAAACTGCTGCAGATACCATCAGAGAAATCCATTGGACTGCTGATCAGTGTAGGATACCCGGCTGAGGCTTACCCAATGAGGACTAAAATCCGGAAATCAATGGACGAAATGGTGAGGTATAATCAGTATTGATAGGATGCCTCTGCGGCATTGCGGTGAAAATGGAACGCTGATAACGCGGAAAGTACTGATAAAAGTGAATAGTGAATAGTTTTACCTGACGACGAAGGAGGCAGGGAATAACGAATAATTGAACACAGATTGCGCTGAAAACAGGCTTGCCTGCTGTTTACCTGCGTTTACCTGCGCGAAGCAGGCAGGCGAAGCAGGCAGGCAGGCAGGGATTTGCACATATTTTTTGGGATAAACAGTTCATTCTCTCATTCAACATTAGAACGCTGATGACGCGGAAAGATGGGATGATCGCTGATTTTTACTGTGATAACCCTCCATTCTCACATTCTCGCATTCACTCATTCCATATTATAACTTGGATGCCACGGATTACATCACGGATTTGCACAGATTTTCTCCGAGCAAAAATCGCCCCCTCTCCATTCTCTCATTCTCACATTCACGCATTCCCTCATTCACTCATTTCCTCATCCCACCCTCCACTCCACCTTCGCGGTAAAAAATACAACCGAGACACAGATAAAATTATGTTCCTACCGCTCAAATATCCAAATTCCCTCTATCTTTGACAGGTAAATCCGCAATCAAACAACCTACGAATATGAAAAAAGTATTACTATTGCTGGCACTGCCATTGATCATCCTGGCTGCCGGATGCAACAAACCAACAGGTTCGGGTATGGATACAAAACCGGCCTTTATTAACCAGGCAACTATGGATAAAGTGATAAAACAGCTTACCGATTCATGCGGTGAAGCCGCAAAAACGCGCATCGAACGTGGTGTTAAACATGCTGCCTCGCTCTGGGATAACCTGGATGGCGACCGGGAAACCTTCGCCGCTTTTTGTATGGCGAATTTTGTTGCCGATACGGCCAAACGCGATATTCTGTTTAATAAACTGCAAACCAGTTTCGAAGTGCTCTATGGCAATTACACAAAAATGGTAATGGACCTGCGCATCCCTGTCGATTTGAGTGGCGCTGAACTTACGCCCATCGATGAAATGTTTGCTTCGTATTCGCCTTCCTCGCATCTTACCGATGATTTGTTTGCCAATAAAATAGCATTTGTCAGCATGCTGAACTTCCCGTTTTATTCGTTAACGGAGAAAACTGAGCTGGGTGCAAACTGGACGCGCCGCGACTGGGCATATGCCCGCATGGGTGATGCCTTTACATCGCGTGTGCCGGCCTCGCTTAACCAACAGGTGAACGAAGCACTTTCGAAATCGGATATGTACATTTCGGAATATAATATTGTAATGGATAAACTGGTGGATGCATCGGGTAAAACCTATTTCCCTGAAGGCATGACACTTATCACCCACTGGGGGTTGCGCGATGAGCTGAAATCGCATTACGGACAGGCCGAGGGACTGGAAAAACAGAATATGGTGTACTCGGTCATGAAACGCATTATCGATCAGAGTATTCCCGAAATGGTAATCAACAACAGCGAATACCAATGGAACCCGGCTGATAATAAGGTGATGAAAGATGGTAAGGAAGTTACCGCCACTCCTGAACCCGACCGCCGTTACGAAATGCTGCTCAACAACTTCAAAGCCATTCATGCTACCGATCACTATTATCCTGCACTCCCCACATACAGTCAGCGCGCTTTCGAGCTGAATATGGAAATTCCGGAGCAGGATGTTGAAAAACTTTTTACCTCCCTTATGACTTCGCCTGAAATTAAACAGGTTGCTGAACTTATAAGCAAAAGGCTGGGCCGCAATCTCGAGCCTTTCGATATTTGGTACGATGGATTTAAAGCCCGCAGCGGACTCAATGAAGATGATCTTACCAGCTAAAACACAGGCCTTGTATCCAACATCCTGCTGCTTTCGAAAAGGATATGCCCAATATGCTTCGTAAATTAGGCTGGAGTGCTGAAAGAGCTGCTTATATCGCATCAAAAATACAGGTTGATGCTGCCCGTGGTTCGGGACATGCTGCCGGTGCTGCCATGAAAGGCGATAAAGCCCGTCTTCGCACCCGTATTACCGACAAAGGCATGAATTACAAAGGCTACAATATTGCCGTACATGAGTTCGGTCATAATGTGGAACAAACAATCGACCTTTACGATATCGATTACTATATGCTGCAAGGTGTTCCGAATACGGCTTTCACCGAGGCCCTGGCATTCCTTTTCCAGAAACGTGACCTTGATCTGCTTGGGGTTAAGGACAATAATCCTGACAAAGAGCACCTGGCATCACTGGATGCTATATGGTCGTGTTACGAAATTATGGGCGTTTCGCTGGTAGATATGCAGGTATGGCGTTGGCTGTATGCCAATCCCGATGCTACACCGGCACAGTTGAAAGAAGCGGTTATCCGCATCGCAAAGGAAGTTTGGAATCAATATTATGCCCCTGTTTTTGGCAGCAAGGACGAACCTATCCTGGCCATTTATTCGCATATGATCGACAATCCGCTGTATCTTTCCAATTACCCGGTTGGTCACCTGATCGATTTCCAGATCGACGGCTTTATAAAAGGAAAGAACTTTGCTGCCGAAACGGACCGCATGTATCTGCAGGGCCGCTTAACACCACAGGCATGGATGAAGGGTGCCGTTGGCACTGCAATTTCGATCGATCCTATGCTGAAGGCAGTTGATGAAGCATTGAAAGCGATAAAATAAATTGAGATCACATAAAAAAAGCGGGGCGGTCTTATTACAGAGCCGCCTCGCTTTTTTTATATCAATATGAATTCGAATGCATTACATTTTTACAATTCGTACATTTCTGCTACCGCTTTTCAGGATATAAACCCCGGATTTCAGGTTAGTAAGATCGAGCAGGTTTTTACCTGGATTCAGAATGCCTTGTTTTATAAATGCGCCATTAATGGAGAATAACATATAGGCGATTTGTGAAGGCCCTTCAACTGTAACAGTTGCTTTATCTTTTACAGGATTTGGATATACCGCAAGTAAAGATCCCTTTTCGCTTTCGGGTACACCGAAATAGGTTTCAGGTGCGTTGATAAGTGTATTCCACGAAGGTGCAAGTGCGGCAATCCTTTCTCTCAGTAGTTCAGCTGATGAATTATTATCGCCATTGTAATCCCTTGCCCAGGTGAAGCAATAATCGAGAGGTATCGTTTCGCCTGCATCGAAGTTAAAAGGACCAACTGAGGCTACTCCCCGACGATCATCAGGTGTATTCCCGGTGGCTGCTTCTGTCCAGTAATTTCCGTTCTGGTTCAACCCACCATTTGGCATAATTCCATTTGTGCCATAGTTACACACCGTGTCGCTGTTACCGGGAAACATAAAATTGCAATCCGGACCAAGCCCTCCTACAGTCGGGTGCCCATTTCCACCATATATAATATGAGTTCCATCCTGCCATATATTTTGCATGGAATTATAATATGTTGTTGACACAAAAGGAAGAGCGGAAAGGGCCGGATCGTTCATATTCATGAAGTAAGTCATTCCCATTCGTTCATTGTCCATGATTCCATCCCCAAAGTTTAAGCCATTAAGGCTGTAACCACATTCGCCCTGCAGGTTATCAATCCCGTCAGGTTCGAGGTATGGGCCTCCTATAACTTTCAGCCCAATTGCCGGAGGATGTTCGCCATAAGCATAGGATTGACCAGTCCCATCAACCGGGGTTCCGTTGTATACATACATCATTCCATTTGTAACATCGCTTGCAATATAATCATCCCCGTGATATCCCAGGTCAAAATCAGCAAAAAGCCCCAGGTAATTATCATGATAATTGTAAGCTGAACGATTGATGATATCGTAATGCATAAATATAGTGTTGTTCAATGTGGAATCATCCGGACGGTTGTATCCATATGCCATCCCATGAATTTCGACGCCAATTTGTTGCCAGGTAGTATCGGAATTATTATTATTTGCATCATTAAAAACAAAAAATACTGCCTCGTCACCCCTGATCAGAGGATAATCACCTAATATTGGTTCATAAATCCCGTTTGTGTTTTTGTCGTAAAAAGGAGCTATATTAAGTAGTTGTCCGTAAGCAACATCTCCATTTGCCGGCCAGTTTGCAATAGGGTCAATCGGATTATACCCCGATTGATTATAATTATTTATATGGTATTGGATTTGATTTTTACTAATCTTCCAAACCCTGTTCCATTTAATATAAAAACTTGAATCCAGGCTTGTCGAAATTGGTCCGGCAGCAAAATCAGCCTCGTTCCTATAATAACTGTCTTTAACTGTGCACAGTGTGTCGCCATCCTTTATCCCTCCTATCCAAATGGAATGACTGAAAATAGAATGCTTACCTGAACCCTTGGGAACCTCAAAGTGAGCAGTTTCAAAATCCCAGAAATGCTGCCCGGCAGGATTCAATCTTGCGTTTATATTATTTACATCTATTGAATCGGGGCGGACACCTCCGTTTACATAAAGGGTAATAACTCCACTGGGAGAGGAATAAAAAAACTGATCTTTGATATTGTAAGGGCAATAAATTATCCAGTCACTCACATTGGTCAGACTTTTCTTCCAGGTAGTATCATTTATACGTGTAAATCCTTCTATATTCATAATACGTATTGAATCCCCATCAGGATCATAATCGTTTTGCAGCAGGAAGCTTCGTGTAATATAAACCGTATTACCGATTGTGCCATAAATTGTATCGTTAACTGCAACAGGGGGCTGGTTTTGCCCAAAAGCTGACAGTACGAAAAAAAGGATAATCAGAGTAGTAAAAGAAGTTTTCATAATAACATGAGATTGTTTGATTATTAGTTAATTATAGCAAACCCCATAATCATATAGATATATGATTGATATATGGGAAATCAAATTTACAAAAGAAATACTCCAAATATACAACAAGGAGTAAAATTGTTTTTTCGCACATGAACCGGCTATATCATTTCAATTTATACGGTAAAACCATTTAAGCCGACGTTTTATATTTTAACAATTCTAACAGTGCTGTAACCGCATTTTAAAATGTAAATGCCGGGATTAAAGTGTGTAAAATTCAACATGTTTCTGCCGGGCTGAAGTATGCCTTTTTGTAAAGCAGTTCCGTTGATGGTGTATATAGTATAGTCCGTTTTTGTACTGCTTCGCAGGCTAACACTTAACTCTCCTGATACCGGATTTGGGTAAACAGAAATATTGGGATCCTTATTTACTTCATGTACACCAAAATAAGTAAGCGGTATCTCAATCAGGTTATTCCATTCGCTGGAAAGCCCTGCAACCCTTTCGCGGAGTAACTCAACCGATGAGTTATTGTCGCCATTATAATCTCTTGCCCAGGTGAAGCAATAATCGAGGGGTATTGTTTGCTTAGGTGCGAAAGTAAATGGGCCTACGGAAGCAAGACCTTGTCTGTCGCCTGGAATATTACCAACTGTATTTTCGTTCCAATAATAACCATTTTGGTTAAAACCGCCACCAGGCATCATACCCTGGGTTCCCCAATTGCATATAGTATCGCTGTTGCCGGGATATACATAATTGCAGGCAGGCCCGACACCTATAAAACTATCGGAAGAACCGTACATCAGATGGTTTGAAGCTCCGTTTAAATAGCCTTGCATGGCAGTGTAAGGTAAAAACACATATTCGAAATAGAAATTCCAATATCCCCATCCATTTACCATTGTACTTCTCAATCCCATGCGTTCATTGTCGGCAATGCCATCCCCGAAATTCAAGCCATTTAAACCTTCATCGCAATTTCCTTTCGGGTTATCTGCACCGTCTGGTTCAAGGTAAGGCCCTCCTATAATCTTCAGGCCCACAGCCGGTGGATGATCACCATATGCCCAAGGCTGTCCGCTCCCATCGCTGGCATTGCCATTATAACCATAGATCATCCCATTTGTAACATCAGTGCCTATATAATCATCGAGTGCATATCCAAGATCAAAATCAGTGTATAGGCCTAAATAAGCGTCATGATAGGTTGTATCCGAAAGATTGGTAAGCTCGTAATGAAAGAAAATAGAATTGTTAAGCGTTGAGTCGTTGGGTTTGTCGAAAGCATAAGCCATGCCAGCAATTTCAACATTTAAAGGCGGAGATTTAGTTTCGCCGTGTAAAAACCTGATATCATTCATGATAAAGAAAATAGCCTGATCTCCTCTTATTAAAGGATAATCGCCTTCATAAGGATCATAGATATGATTGTGATTGGCATCGTAATAAGGAGCATAGTTTTGCTGTTGCCCGAGCGCCGTATCGCCATGTGCCGGCCAGGTTTCAATTGCTTTAATTGCCTTGTAACCAGGCTGAAAATAGTTATTAATATGATAACGTATATCCGACTTGCTCAGTTTCCAGTTATTGCACCATTTCTTCTGAAAATTGCTGTCACAAATTCCACCTGCCGGTCCTGATGCAAAATCATGGCCACCGACTCTATAGAGTTCTGCTGCAATATGGAGTTGATTATTTTCGTCACGACCTCCAATCCATAATGTATGGCTGAAAAGTGAATTTTTGCCTGAACCATTAGGAACCTCAAAACGTGCAGAATAGAAATCCCAGAAATGCAGTCCGAATGGACTGATAAGTGCATTTATATTATTTATATCCAGAGAACTGTGTAGAACAGGTGCTTTCAGACCAATAAAGAAATTTCCAATGCCAATGCTGTCATGTTCATCTTTGATCACGTATATATGCTTGTATACGAAAGTTTGGTAAGTATCAATAGGGCCGGGCTTAATATCATACTTCCAGGTTGTATCATTTATCTGGGTCAGACTGAAATCGTGGTACACATAAATTGAATCCCCGTCAGGGTCATAATCGTTTTTAAGCAGGTTAATATAAACCGGGTAACCTGCATATCCCCAAACGGTATCATTAAGCGCTACGGGTGGCTGATTTTGTGCTGCTGTTATCAGCGACAGCGAAAGTAATAATACCAGGAGATAATTGTTCTTCATAGTATAATAATTTATAAATGGGTATCAGCATTATTACAGCATCAAGCTTTTACGGAAGAGAACAATGTGCTGATAGTAACACAAATATAATACATATTCGGCTAATTGGGAAAAAAGCAAATTGATACTTTTCAATTATAGGTTTTGTTCCGGACTTTTGAAGAAAAGAGAAAATATTTTACCTTAAATGATTGGGGTTCCGAGTACCCAGTGCCGGGTGCCGGGGGGCAATCAGTGGTAAGAAAGCATGAAGAAATAGTTGGTTGAAATCAGATTGAGGATTGCACCCGCCAACTTAAGCAGCTTGTGAAAACAGAACCTGAAAAATAGTATTACAGGTAAAAAAACCAGTAGATAAAGATTTTTTATGAAGGGATTAACTCCTCCACCTTTCGAGCTTCGGTATTCCTTTTGTGAAAAAGCCTGCCAGGAAGCCAGGGAAACCCATTTCCTTCATTTTGCCTTTCACCAGTTCCTGCATGCCTTTTGAGGTAATATCGGGGTTTGTGTATTTACCATCCTGGAAACAATGGCTGCAGAATTTCAGGTTTTTAGTTCCGTCGGAATTGGTTCCTCCGCCTTGTTCATCCTTTTTCATAGGCATGCCGCAGCTTTGGCAAAATTTATTCGTCTTTTCCATGGTATCAGATTTTTATAAAACGTTTGTGATACATTTGCCCGTTCATGGTCAGGCGTAATATATACATCCCAGGAGAATAAGGGCTTACATCGATTGCTTCGAAACTTTCGCCGAAAGGACTTATGGAAACCTTCGTAGTTTTGATCACAGCTCCCTGCAGGTTGATGATAGAAAGAGTTGCTGTGCCCCGCTCCGAAGTTTGAAACCTTACATTCAGCAAATCCGAAACCGGGTTGGGATATATGCTGAAAGCATTATCTGCCTCAGGATTATTTACGGCAAAAGTAGTTTCGCAGGTACCGGGCATATTAGCGTCGAGCCAGGCCAGTCGGTTGTGCATCCAGGTGCGGAGACCTGCAACCTCACCTTCGTAAGTTGTGGCGTAAGGCCAGGGATTTGGCCAAACATAAACGCCCAGTATAGGCCAGGTAGTAAAGTTGCGTACCTGTGCTTCCGAAAGCTGACCCGAAATACTGTCGATATAATTGTCGAACCAGGCATTGCTCAGCTCATTCTGCCTCAGGTACAACCAGCGGCATTTCAGCCGGCTGCGGTAGAGTGGATCTTGTAGCAAACGGCTCCACCAGAAGGGTATCTGCCAGTAATCGTCAGGGCACGGAAACTGGTACGCCCAGCCAGTAGTAATATCGCCTTCGCAATAATTGGCATTATGCCATGCAATATCATAATCCCAAACCGGCCCCATACGCAGTTTGCCACCCTTGCTGTCGCGCTGCTTGTGCAGGAAAGTGCTCAGTCGGTAACCATCCACGTTCTTGCTCAGTTCGTTTACAAGGAAATAATCGATAAAAGTACTTTCAACCGCATATTTTCGGTATCCGTTTGTAGTATCGGTAAAGCCATTGCTTTTCAGGGCCGTTTCAAAATCGTACACATAATTCTGGATATAAACTTTTTGCGGTATGGTTATATCGGTCGAATTCGGATACTCGTATTGAAAATATATTTGTTGTCCGTTGGGATTAACAGGGGGAGGGTAGGAGGAATTCCATCCTTCTCCGCCCGATCCTGTATTCTTGTCAATTTTAATGATATAACCACCGGTAACATCGTCGCCAGTATTTTGATCAGTGCTTAATTTGGAAATATCCACCCGGTTTTTGTCGCGTTTAATTTTTTCGGAGAAAATATAAATGCCTTTATACTCACCGTTAAGTATAAGCTCCACATGGCGGTAACGGGTGCCGTAATGTTCCATATTTTGCCATACCTGGTATGCCATCGTATTACGTATAAAAGATTTATCGGTATAATTGGCATTTAATATCCAATCGCTTTCCGAAGGCATTCCTAATAAAGTAGTGTCGTAATCATTCCCTAAGGCATCCCAGGTTTCGAGGCCATAACTTTTTTTAGGGAACATCTGTGAGCTCGATCCCCTGACTTCAATGCCCGATTGGCCTTCAAATTCAGGTGGGTCAGTAATATAATTGCGGATGCCCGGGCCATTATTGATAATTTTCAGCCCGGCAGGAATTTTCGGGTCATCCGGTATGGATACTCCGTCGGTATCTATCAGTATGATTGGCAGGTTTGAAGATGTAAAATTATAAGGCCCGCCTCCGTCAATGCCGAAGGTAATGCTCCAGTTGATGAGAATGCCATTATCGGCCGGGGTATTCATATCGCGTACACTTAGTTTCCAGGTACCGTAACCGGTTTGTCCGTTGTTAACCGACCCCAGCATTTCATCAGGCTTGTAAGTACCCGTAAACGGTGCAGCACCTTCAGAAATTGAAATATTTGCCCTGTCGTTAAAACATGTATTACTATAATTATCGCCACTTCCGCCGTTGGCGTAGCTAAGCATTACCTGCGATCCATCAGGCGCCAGCAATACTATTTCGAGGTCGGAAGTTGACGAATGATTGAGGTTTATGCAAACATTAAGCAGGCCAAAGTTTGTATCGAGAATTGAATCCTCCAAAGCGGAGGTTTGAACCGGAAAGAAAATGGTATTGCCATTCGCAGGTATTACGCCACCTGACCCTGTAAAAGTCTGAGCTTTTAACAAGGCAGTACAAAACAACAGTAAAACAGTAAAGTATAATTTTTGCATGAAATCCAATGAGTAAAATGCGGGGATGGACTTTTGCAAATTTACGAAATATACGAAAGCATTTTTAGTTTTCCTTGGTTTCGACTCTTCGGCTTCAGCACGTCCGCTCAACCCCAAGGGGGTGGCCGAAGGCCGGGGGATTTGCATGTTCAGCTGAATCCCCCTCGTCTCCCCCTTTTGCAAAGGGGGACGATCACTTATCCCTTTTTTCACGTTTTTCAGTTATAGGAAAGCATTCTTAGCACGTCCCCCTTTTTGGTTTCGGCTCCGCTCAACCACCAAGGGGGTGGCCGAAGGCAAGGGGATTTGGTTCCACGATTCGCATTAATCCATCACGTCTCCCCTTTTGGGGTTTCGACTGGCTTCGGCTTCAGCTCAGCCGCCTCCGCTCAACCACCAAAAGGGGGACGATCACTTTGTGCCATTTTCAGGACTTCCTCTTCTTTAACAGCATTCTTAGCACCTCCCCCTTTTGGGTTTCGGCTGGCTTCGGCTTCAGCTCAGCCGCCTCCGCTCAACCGCCAAGGGGGTGGCCGAAGGCCGGGGGATTTGATTCTCCAATCCAGCAAATGTCGTTTTAGCGGATTGTTCCTGAAAGTAAAAACATCAATTATCACGAATAAAGAAACCTCTTTATACTCCGTTTCGGTGTTTTTTCAAATTCATCCGAAACTACCTGGAAACGTGCCACCTGCATATAGTTCGGGATTTCACGATTCAGGTGCTTGCGGTATACTTCCATCAGCGATTCCAGCGAGCGCTCTTTCATTTTCCGGTCGTCGACCATTTCCATATCAGGATAAATAAGGGCAACCAGCCCTTCCTTACGCTCAACCACAATGGATTCCTGTACCAGCGGAAATGCATTGATACGGGCTTCAATTTCTTCGGGATATATGTTTTGACCTGATGGACCCAGTATCATGCTCTTACTGCGACCTTTAATATACAGGAAGCCATCGCTGTCCATAGTGCCAAGGTCGCCGGTATGCATCCATCCGTCGCGGTCGAATATTTCGTTGGTGGCTTTTTTGTTTTTATAATAGCCTTTCATCACATTTTCGCCCCGTACCATTATTTCGCCCACGATATTTTCAGGATCGGGTGAGTCGATGCGCATCTCGAGCTGGTCAACACAGCGCCCGGCTGAATTAAAACGTGTTTCGCGCCAACCGGCATAGCTGATCAGAGGTCCGCATTCGGTCATGCCATAACCGATGGTGAAGGCAAAACCGGCTCGGCGAAGCACTTTTTGAACCTCTTCGTTTATTGCGGCACCACCTATTACAATTTCATGAAAATTACCGCCAAAACTTTCGGTAAGCTTGGTTTTGATTTTACCGAGAATCACATTATCCATAAATGGAATCTTCATCAGCAGCCTGATTTTCGTCTGTTCCAGTACAGGCTTGATCTGCTTTTTAAAAATCTTTTCGATAATCAGCGGTACCGACAGTATAAGCCGGGGGCGGATTTCGGCGAATGCTTTCAGCAACAGCTGTGGCGTAGGCATTTTGCCCAGGAAAGTAATATGGCATCCCGATGTAAATGGATACAGGAACTCAATGGCGCAACCATACGCATGTGCAAGCGGCAGGAAACTGAGAATAGGGTCACCGGGCACCAGCGGCATGTAAGTACGGGCATATACCATATTGCCGGTAATATTATTATGTGTAAGCATAACTCCTTTCGAAAAACCGGTTGTGCCCGAGGTGTAAATAATGGCAAAAAGCTCGGTATTGCGAATGAGATGTGAAGGGAGTTTATCCTTGCTGAAATCATTGGATAACAAGCCTTTAAATGTATTAATATGATCGGCCGAATTCTTGTTTTTTGTGTACAAAGGGGTGAAATCGTCGAGCGAAACGACCGATTTAAGGGCAGGCATATTTTCTTCGTCAAGCACATCCCAGTTCGACTTATTGGCAAAAAGCATTTCGCTGTCGGAATGGTTGATAATATGCTGAACATCGTTGGGTGTAAAATTCGGTAAAATTGGAACCACCACGGCTCCATAGGTAACTATAGCCTGGTAGGCCATAGCCCATTCGGCGCAGTTTTTACCTATGAGTGCAACTTTGTCGCCTTTTTTAAGGCCACATTTGCCAAACAGTTTGTGAATATAATAGATGGTACGGCCAACATCGCCATAGGTGTAGCTTTCGGCCTGGTAATTTGTAAAAACGGTACGGTCCCAGTTTTCGAGTATACTGTCCCATACAAATTTGGTGTAGTTTTCTTTTAACATAATACCTGTTTTAATAACTACCGAAGTTAAAAAGAAATCTCACCACTTGTTCACATTGTTTATTAAAATGTTGTGAAATCGCCATAATTTTACTTCAGTGATGACTGAATGCAAAAGCCGGGTTTCCTTCGCAGCAGTATTTTTCCTGGTAAGGTTTCAACTTTCAGGTGTAAACATACAGATTACCACAGACCGGAATACTGAAACTGAAGAGGTATACTTAAAAGTTCTTTTTAAAGCTGGTGCATGCAACATTTTTTAAAAGACACTGTTGTTATTTACAATCTAAATCTATTTTTCAATGCAATTATTCCCTATTCATACCGGAAATTTCAAACTCGATGGAGGTGCCATGTTTGGCGTGGTGCCTAAAAGTCTGTGGAACAAGGCCTATCCGGCCGACGAAAACAACATGATTAACCTGGCCATGCGCTGCCTTTTGGTGGTGGATGGCGAGCGGCGTATTTTAATTGATAACGGAATCGGCGATAAGCAGGACGAAAAGTTTTTCAGTCACTATTTCCTGAATGGTGATCATAGCTTGATTGGCTCGCTTGCTGAGGCCGGTTTTGCGCCCGGCGATATCACCGATGTTTTTTTAACTCACCTGCACTTCGATCATTGCGGTGGCACGGTAAAGCACAAAGCCGATGGCAGCGGTTTCGAACTTACTTTTGCAAATGCCACTCACTGGTTAAGCAAACCTCAGTGGGACTGGGCCACGCGTCCTAACCGCCGCGAAAAAGCTTCGTTTCTGCACGAAAATATGATGCCGGTTGCCGAAAGTGGCAAGCTGAAATTATTCGATGGCCCTTTCGAACTGATACCCGGTTTCGAAGTGAGGATTTATAACGGTCACACGGTCGGACAGGCTATTCCATTTATTACCACCGGCAATCGCACCGTTGTTTTTATGGCCGATACCACACCTACTTCATCGCATATTCCTTTGCCGTATATTATGAGTTATGATACCCAACCTTTGATTTCGCTAACCGAAAAGGAAGATTACCTCGCAGAGATGGCTGAAAACAATTACATATTATTTTTTGAGCATGATGCTTATCATGAGTGCTGTACCCTCGAAAAAACCGAAAAAGGGATTAAGGTAAAGGAAAAGTTATCGCTGGAAGAGGCGCTTTTGGAAGGGAGTGGGAGAAGGGGTGAATGAGTGGATGGGTGAATGAGGTGAATGAGAGAATGAGAGAATGAGTGTATTTTATCTTTCAAAGAAACCGCGCAAATCGTATCTTTCAGCGTCATCTGCGTTCTATAGAGAATGATAGAATGAGTGCCTGCCTGCTGCAAGCAGAGATTGAATGGATTGATGAGATTGAAAAGATTGAAGGGTTTGTTCTAAATCTGCGTAAATCCCTGCCTGCTGCAGGCAAGTGAAGCAACCGTGTTCCATTATTCACTATTCGTTATTCGTTTTTCACTATTTTAAATCCGCGCAAATCGTATCTTTCCGCGTCATCCGCGTTCTATTGTTGAATGATAGAATGAGTGCCTGCCTGCTGCAAGCAGAGATTGAATGGATTGATGAGATTGAAAAGATTGAAGGGTTTGTTCTAAATCTACGTAAATCCCTGCCTGCTGCAGGCAAGTGAAGCAACCGTGTTCCATTATTCACTATTCGTTATTCGTTTTTCACTATTTTAAATCCGCGCAAATCGTATCTTTCCGCGTCATCCGCGTTCTATTGTTGAATGATAGAATGAGTGCCTGCCTGCTGCAAGCAGAGATTGAATGGATTGATGAGATTGAAAAGATTGAAGGGTTTGTTTAAACTGTAAATCCGCGCAAATCGTATCTTTCCGCGTCATCCGCGTTCTCATTATTCACTATTTCACGAAACCTTTAACCCAAAGCTCAATATCACCCGGTAGAAAAACAGCAGCGCGATTACAGCTATTACAACGCTCCAGCGGAAATAGTTATGTTGTATGACACCCGAACGGTGAATGCTTTCGTACTGAAGTGAATCATACAGGTAGAGAGATGGCAGCAGTATCAGCACCGGGGTTATGGTTTTGAGTATAAGCGGGAAATAGTAATTTGGCAGGGTGATCAGGAAAAGGATAACGGTGCCGGCCATCCAAGGAAGTATCACCTGGCTGATGATAAAGAAAAACCGGAACCCGGGTTTTATAAGCGTAACCGAGCCTGACGACACCAGGAATAAAGGCGTGACTATCCTTCCGATAATAAACATCATGATAAAGGAAATGCTTGTAAAGATGATTTCCTCGATATCGAACATATTGCTCATAAATATCCATTCGGAGGTATAAATAAACTCGGTGCGGGTTATGAAACCGGCAATATAAGCTCCGAAAAACATATTTGCTCCGCTGATAAATCCCCACAGGTACATAAGCTGCAGGCGTTTCACGATTGGGTTTTCGGTGAAAAACAGCTTCAGGAATACAAAAGCCAGCATCAGTGAAATAATGGGTCCGGCAGCAAAAATAGCTACCAGGGCCGATCGCGTATAGAGTGGCGAATAGGTATAAAGCGGGAATTTAAGCTGGTAGTAGTACCATATTACCGGTATATTATACGACGAAGCCACCATAATGGTGATTACCTGGTATATTACGTATATAAACATAAACGTAATAATATAGTAAGCCGTTGAATGTAAAAATCCGAATCCGAATTTCCGCCTCAGGTCGGGAGTGTTGATTATGGTCTTGAAATTTTGGCGGAGTTCCCTGCGTTTTATCTGAGCCAGCTCTTTGCGTTCCAGCCGTGTCATACGGTAAATGTACAGGTAGCCACCATCCGGATTTCTTCGCTTTTTTCGTGGGATAATGATACGCCAGGGATTGCGCCTGAATTTAGCCCACCATTTATCCCTAGTCGAGCTTACGCTCACGCCTGATTATCTGCCTTATCCGCCTGCGCTCCAGCTGATGAGCAGTCAATTCCCTTTTAGCAAAAGGATTAGCTATAAACTTGTTGAAACGCTTTTTAAATTGCAGCCATTCATCCTGCCTTTGCCGCTTACGCCATGCCTTACGCCTGGCACGGTTGCGCTCCTTCTCCGCCCGCATTTTGCGGCGGTCGATTTTTGCTAAAGGGTCTCTTTTGAATATTCTCCACATAAGCGGGGGCGAAATAATGGAAGCAAAGATATGGGAATTAGTTGTACCTGTAAAGAGGTTTTGTGTAATTGCCGGAATAGTGTCATTTTAAGTAAACCAAAAGGGGGACGTGCTAAGCCGGCTTTCTCAATATAAAAAAAGAGTGAAAATAACGTAAATTGATCGTCCCCCTTTTGGTGGTTGAGCGAAGTCGAAACCCCAAAAGGGGGAGACGAGGGGGATACACTGAGATAATTAAAATCAACCTGGCTTAACTAAATCTCCCGGCCTTCGGCTACCCCCTTGGCGTGGTTTCGGCTGGCTTCGGCTTCAGCTGAGCCGCCTCCGCTCATCCACCAAAAGGGGGACGTGCTAAGCAGGGTTTTAATAAAATAGTTGAAAAATAAATGATATTTTCTTCAAAAACCCCTATTACTTTTTCACCCCAGGTATATTAACCTATTACAGCGCATAAAAAAACATTGAGCTATGAAAACTACTAAATCACTCCAAAACAACTCGTATACTGAAATGCTGCCCGAAGATTCTTCCGCTCAGTTTATGGTAAAACCCGTTCACATTATTTTTACTGCCGTGCTTCTTGTAGCCTGGGCCTGGCTCGGAACAGTAATTATCTGACAGGAATCATTTCCTGACAACTCCCTGAAATAATCCATTTTTCTTACATACCCTCTCATTTAGGCAGGCATGTTTCGTGCTGTGCCTTTTTTTGTGTTCCGTAAAAGCCCGTCTACTTCCAGGCTCCTATAATGAGGCCCATAATAGTAAGTCCCACAACGTTATAGCCTGCATGTATCAGCATATAGCGGGTAGAGCGGAATTCGTATTGCCCGGTTACGAAAATAGCCATCGCCACCCATCCGAAGCCGGCGAAAAAGCCATACATGGCACCTTGTGCCGCCCCGATTTCGGGCGAATTCAGAAACAAAGCCAGGTTCAACGACATGACGAATGAAAAGAGCAGGGTAAGGCCCATGATTTTAGGCATATTGGCTTTTTGAGCCCTTTCTTTGGTAATACCGGTTTCGGCCATCCACATTTTACCAAATGTAAGCGGTGTGTACCATACTGATCCAAGTGCGAAAAACGCCAGGGTAGCAACAATAATGGCAAGCCAGTTGAGAGTAGAGAAATCCATACGTTTGATTTTTTAGTGAGTGATTGTTTTGATTGTTAATAGCAAATTTAGGAGATATTTTAATATGTATATACATGCTTATTGAAAACAGCAAAAGCTTTTGATATTGGCATAAAAGTGCAATTCTGATAATTATCTGGAGCAAAGGTCATGCTTCGACTTACTTCGACTACGCTCAGCAACCTCCGCTCAGCATTCGGTGGGCAAAATTACGACCACTCGTCCACGTTAGCCCCTTGGGGCGTTGGGGTCGCTCGTAAGCTAAGAATGCAAAATGCAAAGTGCAAAGTTCAAAATGCAAAGTTCAAAATGCAAAGTCAAGGGCAAAATTACGACCACTCGTCCACGTTAGCCCCTTGGGGCGTTGGGGTCTCTCGTAAGCTGAAATGCAAAATGCAAAGGTCAAAATGCAAAGTTCAAAGTGCAAAATTCAAAGTTACCCAAACTCGTCCACGTCTGCCCCCTTGGGGGTAGGGGGTCCCTCGTCTACTCTCAACCCCAACCCCCTATTCTAACCCCTATCATCTTCCGGTAAGCGTCTTCGGTATCCTCCCCGTACGAACACATTCCGAGCGGAGCCTGCGGCCTACGATGCGCTCGACCATGGCGCCGGTTTCCAGTACTTTGTCGATATCGAGGTTGGTTTCTATACCCATTTCGTCCATCATCACCACCATATCTTCGGTTTGAACCAGGCCGGTAAGCATAGGGTCGGCATAATAATAAGCCCCGGTTCCGGCATACGGGAACGCCATCAACAAAATTGGCCGGCTGTCCGCCAATGCCACCCATGGTGGATTCATAATTGGTCATGCCGGCCTGCAATGCGGCTAATACATTTGCCATTCCCCAGCCGCGGGTGGTGTGAAAATGAACAATTTGTTTCTCCGGCTTGCTCAATTTTATCCATCAGCATGGAATAATAGCGGTAAACCCTGTCGGGCGAGGCCGAGCCGTCGTGGTCGGCATGCTCCACATCGCTGGCGCCAATATCGAACCATCGTTGTGCAAATTCAACCGCTTTCTCCATTTTGGTCGGACCTTCAATTGGGCATCCCCATATGGTGCTTACTGTTCCGTTCACCTTTAAGCCGGCATCTTTGGCTTTTGGAATATATTTCTCAGCCATTTTCCAGTATTCATCCAGCGAAAGGCCCGAATTTTTGGAATGGTGCGACTTCGCTGGTCGAAACCATCAGCAGAATCCTGTCGGGGCCCCAGCCTTCGAGGCGTGCCTGTATGGCACGTTCAATGGCCTTTTCGCGAATGGTAACCGCCGTAAGGCTAACGTCAGACAGCAGGTGGCTTATGGTTTTGCTGGTTCTTATTTTTTTCATCAGCTCATCGGCATCCTTAAATTGAGGCATACCTTTAGGATTGCCCAAATTGGTTATTTCCAAGTGTTTAAAACCTGACAAGAACAAGTTGCTCAGTCAGCCAGAGTTTTGCCTCCGTGGGTATAAATTTTTCTTCGTGCTGAAATCCGTCGCGAACCGTAATGTCGCCTATGGTTACTTTTTTGGGGTAGTTCATGGGTGTGGTGGGTTTTGGGTTGATAATTGGTGGATAAATGTAGTACATTTTTTTAAATTTGGGAGATTGATGGGATTGAAAGGATTGAAAAGGATTGAAGGGATTTATAGGATTGATGGGATTGAAGGGTTTTTTCGAAATCTGCGTTCTAATGTTGAATGATTGAATGATTGAATGAGTGAATGAGAATGGGAGAAGGATTGGTTTGAAGAGTTTGAAGGGTTTGAAAAGTTTGAAGAGTTTCAGGGTTTCAGAGTTTCAGAAGTAGACGCACACCGAGCGGAGCCGAAGTGCGGGTTCAAATGGCTTCGCCGTTCAAATGTTCCCTGCCTGCTGACGCAGTCAGGCAGGAATTGCCTTCGGCGTTCAAGGGGGTAGCTGGTACAATTGTTCATTGCTCATTGTTTGTTGGGTTTGAAGGGTTTGAAGAGTTTGAAGAGTTTGAAGAGTTTGTCAGAAATTCGCGTTCTAATTAAAGGAATGATTGAATGATAGAATGAGTGAATGCGCCGTTTATCCATAAAAATTCGCGTAAATCAGTTCTTTCCGCGTCATCCGCGTTCCTCTATTCACTTTTCGTTTTTCACTTTTCTCTATTCTCTATTTTAATCCGCGTAAATCCCTGCCCGCATGCAGGCAAGCCTTCTTTCCGCGTCATCCGCGTTCCATCGTCATCCGCGTTCTAATGCTGAATGATTGAATGATTGAATGAGATGAATGTGAGAATGTGAGACGGCGATGGGCGATGGGCGAATGGAAGAAGGTCTGTTACGCAAATCCCTACATTCTGCGTCATCCGCGTTCCATCGTCATCCGCGTTCAATGAATGAGTGAATGATAATTGAATGTGAGACATGTGAGAATCTGCGGAATGACGGCGATGGGCGAAGGGCGATGGGCGAAGGGTGAGTACGGACACTATTCCCTGCCTCCTTCGTCGTCAGGTAGAATGACTTCTTCACTTTTGTATTCACTCTTCACTCTTCACTCTTCACTGTCATCCTCCGCGTTGAGTCGTTAGGACACTTTTCACTCAATTAAAGCCAATGATTTATTGAGGTAATATATACTTACCGGCTCTTTTTTAGCTTCTTACAATGAAAAAAAAACAAAAAAATAACCGTAAATCGGGAAATTGTTTCTATATTTGTAGCAATTATAGAAAGTTTCATAACTAAAAAATATTCGTTTGCTCAATCATTATCTTGGTTCAATTGTTTAAAAAGCATACAAATCCATTAATTCAGTGCTGTTTTTAACTTTTTATGTAAATATAACTCACTGATTTAAGTATGCTTGTGACGATTAATTAGTTATGAAACATTTTATTTTATTCTTTTTTGAATGTCGCATAAACTGCCAAAAATCAGTACTTTTGCAAACTAAAACCAGTTCTCTGCTGTTAAATAGCCTGACTTTTAATAAAGTCGAGTTACTTTTTAGCTGCAGGGCTATTAACTTTTACTAATTATGCCCTTTAGAGTACCGTTCTTTTTTTTAACACACCAAAACCATAACACCGCCAGCACAATTAACCTTTGACCTAAATATTACAGCTATGATAAAAAAATTACATCAACACACTCCCGCTTCTTATCGGGACTCGCTATTGCAGCTCTCGCTATTTTTATGATTTTGCCGGGAAAGGGATGGGGGCAGACAACTGTGTTTTCCGATGATTTTTCTACAAACACAAGCGCAACTTGGACTACTTCGGGTGCTATCGGAGCTAGGAGATGGTATGTCAATAGACCCTTTCCTGATAATAAATGGGGGGGCAGAAGAAATACATTGCCAGCCCAGCTTGAACTTACTAATGATGTTGGGGGAAATACAAATTCAGCTGGTTGGGTTTATGCCTATACCTCCACGTCTGGATTTTCAAGCCCATACAATACTACATTAAGTTCTAATACTGGTATAGTTACATGGACCTTTAATATGAGAACGATCAGAACAAACCCTGCTGGGTTTGAAAACGGAAATTACGGTGTTGCATACATTTTAGGGGGGACTTCCATTTCCCCAGCAATAACAGGTAATGGATATGCAGTTGTTCTTGGTGGATTTTTAGCTAGTGATCCTGTAAGATTAGTTGAATATACTTCAGGTTTACAATCCTTAGGCAGTGGTCAAACAGGAATTATCGTTTCAAGCACATCGGGGTTAGATGATTTTGGTGATGACTATATAAGCGTTAAAGTAACTTATACCCCTGCCACTAACAGCTGGGAATTCTACCTGCGTAATGATGGGTCCTCAGGATTTATCGATCCAACTTCAGGAACACTTACATCGCAAGGAACAGCTGTGAATACTACTTACACATCAACTGCTCTTGATTATATGGGTGGTTACCTGGCAAGGTGCTACTGTGGCAAACCAAACAGCCTTTTTTGATAATGTCAATGTTACTGTCACTACTTCAAGTTCATCGCCTACCGTAACAACCCAAGCTGTTAGTGCTATCGCTGCTACAAGTGCAACCGGTATCGGAACAATAACAGCTACCGGAGGCGACAATGCAACTGAGAGGGGTTTATGTTGGGATGTTTACGCAAATCAAGACCCTGATATTGGGGATTCACATATTATGGAACTGGGTAGTTTTGGACCAGGTGCATTTACCGGAGCAATTACAGGCGTTTCGGCTGAAACGAGGTACAAAGCTGTTGCCAATGCTACCAACCCAACAGGTACCGGTTACGGTGATGCTGTTGATTTTCTGGACACTTTCCCTGGAACCTTCAGCACATTCAACGACATTTACAAACAGCGTTATATCTCAAACTCAAATTGACTTGACGTTTGACGCTGCGAGCACAATAACAAATGCCGATGGGTATATTATCCTGCAAAAAACCGGTTCAGCTCCCACTGGCACACCTATCGATGGCAACACATATTTGGTGGGTGATGCAATAGGAGATGGAACTGTGGCAGCAATTGTAACAAGTTCGTCAGCAACATCTGCTAATATTACTGGTTTAACGGCAGTAACAGATTATTTTTTCACCTTAATGCGCTGTAATGCAAACGGAGCGAATAGCGAAACGTATAATTATAAGACAGACGAATCAGTTCCGCACTAATGGTACAACTTTTAATGTTGCTTTATTACCAACAGCCGGTGAAATTGTGATTAACCAGATGAGCCCTGAGGTACTGATGGATCTACGATGAGTATGTTGAGTTGTTAAATAAACCAAATAAAATATTTGATTTGTCATTGCTTAAAATCCAATATCAATCTACGGGAGGAACTAATACTGGCGCTGGAGGTGATTTGATCTGGGACATTGGGTCCAAATCAATATTGGTTATTATCGCCAAATGCTACAATAACTGTTGGGGTGACATCTGCTCTAGCAACAGATGGAACTATTACTTCTGGATTTGCAACTGCATCAGGGCAACTTGCATTACGGCTTATGGATGCACCGAATGCGATAATGATGGTTTAGCCTATGGCTCAATTACTGTTAATCATGTGGGCGAAGGTTCATCTGCTACATCACCTACAGCATTAGGTGGTTTGAAAAGAACACCGGATGGATATGATACGGATGAAAACAGTACTGATTTCACGACCGTTGACAGCGGACTATTTACTCAGAAATACTTTCCGCTCCTACGGCTTATACAGTTACTGGCACCGATTCATATTGTCAGGGTGGCAGTGGCTCACCTGTAGGCGTGGCAAACCCGAAATGGTTGCTGATTATGTATTAAGGACAGATGCAATTACAACCGGAAAACATTAGCAGGTACGGGCTCAGCCATAATTTTTGGCAACCAGCAGTCGGTACGTATACCGTTAGCGGCACTAACACCGGTGGCACCACCGATATGACAGGCAGTGCAGTTATAACCGAAAATCCTTTACCAGCAGCACAACGCCGGGATGCAGTGGCTGCCATTTGCAAGGGAGGAACCACAACAGCATCGGGTGGTTCGTTAGGCGGTGGCGCTACATCTGCTGTTTGGTCTGATGGCGCACTGGAGGTACATTTGCTAACAACGATCGTAGTACACCAGGTACCACAACTTCTACTGCTTCTCTGGCATCTCTACCCTGTCACATTAGCGCTTACAACTGACGATGGTTCATGTGGATCGGCAGCTACTACCAAAGTACTAACGGTTAATCCATTGCCAACTGCAACCATAAGCTATCCGGGCTCGCCTTATCCTGCAACCGGAACAGCCACAGTTTCACAAACTGGTACAACAGGTGGTGTATACACTGCTTTCCCTGGAGGATTGTCAATTGATAATACAACAGGCGCAGTTGATCTGGCAGCCAGTACACTTGGCACATATACAGTTACCTATACATTTTTGGATGGTTGCCCAAATACAACCAATACAACTATCGAAATAGTTGGAGCTGTTGAACCAACGGCATCAACCTGGAATGGAAGTACAAGTTCTGATTGGTTTGACATTACAAACTGGACCAATATCACCTGCAGGTGCTAATGTGATTCCGGACGCCGGGACTGATGTTACTATTCCTGCTGGTTTAACTAATTATCCGACACTAACTGCAGCTGCTACATGTAAGAGTATAGTTATTAATTGGGGCGGATCATTAATAGATAATGGCAACCTAACCCTGTCATCAGGTAATGCCCTTACAGTTCAGCATGAAGCCATTTCGGGTGGTCAATGGCATTTGATTTCTTCACCGGTTTCGGGAACTGTATCAGGTTTATTTGAAGATCAATACCTGCGTAACTTTAATACAACCTCAAATTCATACGAAGAAATTATCTTAACAGATATTCCATTAAATACCATGCAAGGCTATGCTTTGTGGCCTGTAGGATCATTTAGTGCCCCTTATGTTGGTGGATTTAACCCCGCTTCAAATAATTTTACAATATCCGGCGGCGGCGATGGCTGGAACCTGGTAGGCAATCCCTACACTTCAGCTATCAACTGGGATGCTGCAAGTGGATGGGGAAAAACGGGTGTTGATAATGCAATCTACGTTATGAACGGTGCAGGGTGGAGAACCTATGTCAATGGTTTAGGGATACCATCAGGTGTTGGCCCCTATATTGCTCCGACACAGGGATTTTTTGTGCACTCTTCAGTTGGTGGTACCTTATCAATGAGCAATGGAGTTCGCGTACACAATGATGTTGCTTTCTATAAAAGCTCCAGCGTAGTAGTTCCAAACCTTGTACGTATAGCGGTTTCAGGAAACGGATATACTGATGAAGCTGTTGTTCGCTTTTTATCAGAAGCTACTCCTGAATTTGACGGTAATTACGATGCGTACAAACTTTACGGAGATGTACCCGAATCAGCCCAGCTCTATACGTTTGGCTCAGTACCTTTGGTAATCAATAGTTTGCCTGAAACAAATACTGTTAATGTTGGACTTCGTGTAGGAACAAGCGGAGCTTATACAATTGCTTCAACCGAAATGAACGATCTGCGTTATGTAACCCTCGAAGATAGCGAAACAGGTATTTTCACTGATCTTACTGATAACTCCTATACTTTTAATGCTGCCCCCGGCGATAACGAACAACGCTTCAAGCTTCATTTCAGCGCTCTTTCAGTTAATGAAAAAGAAAGCGTTAATGCTAATATCTACAGCTATCAGAATACAGTTTATGTCAATATGAAGGATAATGTTAAAGGTGATGTATATATTTATAACACTGCCGGCCAATTGATAGCAACCAAAACCTTCAGTAAGCGGAATGAACGAATTCAACCTGCCGAACTACCGGTATTTATATGGTAAAAGTAATTACCGCTAAATCAACCATGGTTAAGAAAGTCTGGATAAAATAGGAAAAGGAGAGTGGGTGAGGGAGTGAGAGAGCGAAGCCCGATCCCTCTAAAACCTAACCCCTAACCCCCAAAGCCTTTTTATTCAAATTTACAAACAAGGACAAAAAAACAAAAAATATGAAACGCAACTTTAAAATCTTAACCATTAGTCGCTTTTCTGGCCATTGCACCCTTATGCTGATGTTTGCGCAAAACCCTCCGCATCCTGGTGATCCTACGACTACAGGTGGCACAACAGTTGGTGGTACGCCTGCAGGTGCCCCAATTGGCGATGGCATCTTTATCCTTATCACCCTGGCAGTAGCCTATGGCAGCCGCAAGATATATGTTATGCGCTCGGCAGCAGAAGCAGAGAAGGCATAAACTGTATTTCTCTTTTACAAAAAGACACATTTATTCGTCGTAGGCGGATGGGTGTGTTTTTTTATTTTATAGGGACGGGGGACGGGGACGAGGGGCGTTGAGAGGGTTGAGGGGTTTGGGAGAGTGGGAGAAGGGGAGAGGGATGGTTAGATGGGCGAATGCGATAAGGGCGAAGGGGCGATGGCACCGGTTTTTTTATTTTTATGATTTATAGGGGTGTTAGACGTCCGCTCAACCGCCAAAGGGGGTAGGGCAAACGCCGGGAGATTCTCTTTTTGGGTCAACTGGATAACCGCCAAGGGGGGAGGGCAATTTACGCCTTAGTTACTCTTTTTGGGTTTCGGCTCCGCTCAACCGCCAAGGGGTGGCTGAAGGCCGGGGGATTTGTCAGGCATTATCCACTGAGCACACTGATTTTCAAAGGATAAGCACTGATATCCGTTCTTTCTGCTTCATCTGCGTTCCATCGTCATCCGTGTTCTAATCTTTAATGAGTGAATGAGAGAATGATAGAATGAGTGAATTGGGGTCTATCCCCGAAAAAATCCGCGTTCTGATTATTGATAGCACGCAGAAGACGCAGATTTATAGGTGCAGATTTTCGCAGATAAATAAAATCCGCATTCATCCTTTCTTTCAGCTAAATCTGCGTTCCATTTCGTATATTTGTAAATCAAAGAGCAAAATACATTTGAACCAATGACAACCATAGTTATTAAACCGAAGTCGAAAGCCGAAAAGGATCTCCTGACACGCTTATTTAAAAAGATGAATATTGAAGCTGAGCTTGTTGAGGAACCGTTTCCTGATTATGAAACACGCATGGCTATGGACGATGTGCATCGGAAAAAGGGCACGAAAGCAAAGGACTCAGAAGAACTCTTTGATAAATTAGGTATCTGATGTTTCATCTGGTCTACACCAACAGGTTTAAGAAAGACGTTAAGCTTCTGCAGAAAAGAGGCTTCAATATGGATCTTATTAAAAAGGCTATTGTTACCCTCGAAAGTTCAGGTGAGCTTCCGGCAGTAAACTCACCACATCGGTTATCAGGTGATTATTCTGGATTCTGGGAAGCACATATAAAAAGCAACTGGATTATTATCTGGAAACTTTACCCCGAAGAAAATGAAATCTGGCTCACTCGCACTGGTACTCATTCCGATTTGTTTTGATAAATATTGTTACCGCAAAGACGCAAAGGTTACACAAAGGGAAAAGGAGGTGTCAGGGGGAATGAGTGAATGGTAGAATGAGTGAATGGGTTGTTTATCCCCGAAAAAATCAGCGATCATCCTATCTTTCAGCGTCATCTGCGCTGTGCGTAATCCGTTCTTTCCAGCGTCATCCGCGTTCTAACTGTAATGAGAGAATGATAGAATGAGTGAATGGGTTGTTTATCCTGCCGAAAAAATCAGCGATCATCCTATCTTTCAGCGTCATCTGCGTTCCACTTTTCACTTTTTTTGATTTGCCTACCGCAATAAGCAATTATTCCCTATATTTGTATACTCAACTGAGCAAATATGGATATCTTAAAAGAGAAACACCAAAGGAAAATTTCAAATACTTCGCTCGCATTTGTCAGAAGTACCATGCAGAGTATCGACTGGAGCAGTCGCCTGATCGGTATCAAAGGTGCCCGGGGCGTGGGGAAAACCACCTTGCTGCTGCAATACATTAAAATTAATTATCCTGATAATCCCCTGGTTTTGTATGCCAGCCTCGACGATATTTACTTTTCCGACAACACCCTGATCGGTTTTGCCACACAGTTTGCAAAGCAGGGCGGGAAACGTCTTTTCCTCGATGAGGTGCATAAGTATCCCAACTGGTCGCAGGAGATCAAAAATATTTACGACGATCTGCCTGGGTTGCAGGTTGTTTTTACCGGCTCATCGCTTCTTGAAATTATGAATGCCCGTGCCGATTTAAGCCGCCGTGCCGTGAGTTATATCATGCAGGGACTTTCGTACCGCGAATACCTGGGCATAACGTTAAAACTTGATATGCCTGCTTATACCCTGCCTGACATTTTAAACCATACAGCCGAAATTACCCGGCATATAAACAGTCAGCTCCGTCCCCTGCAATACTTTGCCGATTACCTGGGTCGCGGGTATTACCCGTTTTTCAGCGAAGGCGATCAGCTGTATCATATGCGCCTTGCCGAAGTTGTTAATATGATCCTCGAAATGGAACTGCCGCTGCTGCGGGGTGTGGAGGTGGCATATATTCCGCGCTTAAAACAACTGCTGCTGATCATAGCACAATCGGCACCGTTTATTCCCAATATCAGCAAGCTCAGCGAAAGGATAGGCATTAACCGTACTACACTTATTACTTACCTCAATTACCTGCAGGAAGCCGGCATTACACGCAACCTGTACAAGGATGCTTACGGTATCAGTAAGTTACAAAAGCCGGAGAAGATATTCCTCGAAAACAGCAACCTCGCTTATATATTTTCAACCGAAAAACCCGATACCGGCAATGTGCGTGAGACCTTTTTCGCAAACCAGGCCGCATACAAGCACCAGCTCACCTACCCGGCAAAAGGCGATTTTATGGTCGACGAAAAATACCTTTTCGAAATTGGCGGTAAGCAAAAAGGCCGGAAACAGATACAGGGCATCCCCGACAGCTTTGTGGCAGCCGATGATATAGAGTATGGCTCCGGGAATAAGATTCCTTTATGGCTGTTTGGGTTTTTGTATTAGAGGGACGGGGGATAAGAGAATGATAGAATGATAGAATGAGTGGTTTATCACGAAAAAAATCCGCGATCATCCCATCTTTCAGTGTCACCTGCGTTCTAATTTTTAATGAGTGAATGAGTGAATGATAGAATGAGTGAATGGGGGTTTATCACCGAAAAAATCAGCGATCAATCCCTATCTTTCAGCGTCATCTGCGTTCTAATCTTTAATGAGTGAATGATAGAATGATAGAATGAGTGAATTGGTTGTTTATCCCTAAAAAAATCCCTGCTTGCAGCAGGCAAGCGTGCCTATCTGTTCTTTCAGCATCATCCGCGTTCCGTTTTTCGTTATTTTCACCCTGAGCGTAGCCAAAGGGCACTATTTCTGCCATTAAAAAAATCTCAAATATTTTTTTTAATTCAAAAATGTTTTATATTTGTTTTTGATAATTATATTTCTAATACCCGTTTTGCAGGATCACTATAAAAACTTGTTTGATACCGGCGCCCTATAACGGAGTTTTTCCGTATCAGAACTCAACTAACGTTAGGACCTCTCACTGCCGCTTACCCATTAAATTACCAGGTCTTTATGCTCCGACTGCGCGTTGCATACCCGGCCTGACTACATCACAAATCATATTCGCAGCATGGCAACCCGTCCCGATTGCTATGGGGAGGAAGTGGTCTGCACTCAACAACTGATAACGTGCAATAGCAACCCGGTAAAAAGCGGAACTGCACACAGTTCGTAACACTCTGCACATAGTCCTGTTGGAAGCGGGACTGCTGGTAAACTTGAAATCCTGTACTACGGGGGAGCAACTCCTCTTAACCGCCTGCTCACTCACTGCTCGTAAAACCTCACTAAAAGAGGATTGAAGGGTTTAAAAGGGTTTGAAGAGTTTGAAATGTTTGAAGAGTTAGCTTAAAAACCGCACAGTGTTCGTCATTCTCTGAAACACTGCACTTCGACTACGGTCAGTGCCCCTGAACCCCGCACTTCGGCTACGCTCAGTGCTCGCCCTACTCTGTAACCCTGAAACCACTCAACCCCCTCACATTACTCAACCTTCTACTACATCTAATCCTGAAACTCTGTAACCCGAAACACCTCATTCCTCTCCCAAGGCTCGGTGATGCAAGTGCAGTTGAGGCTGGGCGGGGATACTCGATCAACTATGCTTCAAATACTACCCTTTCGTTTACAGGAGCCCTTAAAACCGGTAACCAGGTATATAGCTCACTATCCTATACCGGTGGCGCCGGAGGATATGGCGCAGGATGGCATCTGGTTGGCAACCCGTTTACATCGGCTATCACCGTGGACAAGCGGAAGCTGGGCATGCAACCAGCATGGACAATGCAGTGTATGTTTGGGATGGTGCTCAGTATTTAGTTGGCACTACCAGCGGAAACACCCTGCCAGGAAATATAGTCCCGGCCATGCAAGGTTTCTTTATGCATGCCTATGCCATCGGAGCATCGCTTACTATTCCGGCCGATGCACGTGTTCACAGCAGCCAGTCATTCTACAAAAATTCCAATGCAACCAAAGATGTTTTGTACCTTACTATCGAAGGAAACACATACAAAGATCAGGCGGTGGTATGTTTTAACCCCGCATCAACCACTGGTTTCGACAGCCAGTACGATGCTTATAAATTGTTTGGTATTACTGCAGCGCCGCAATTGTATTCAATACTGCCCGGCATTATTGCAACTGTAAATTCACTACCATCAATTACTGCTACCGAGCGTGTTCCTCTTGGTTTAAAAGTAGGTAATTCAACCACATATACTCTTACCGCCTCGGGCATTGAGAGTTTTGATGCAACGGTCCCTATTACACTTATCGATGTTAAACTTGGCAATACCCAGGATTTGCGTATAAACCCGAGCTATACATTTACTGCTGCGCCTGGCGATGCTGAAAACCGTTTCAACCTGAGTTTTACCTCTGCAGCTGGGGTTAACCTTACTGTTGCCGGCGATATACATATATATGGTTCGCAGGGCACTATCCATATCAAACAGTCAAACAGTGCAAAAGGTACTGCCTATGTTTACACTACCACTGGTCAACTGCTTGCAACCACTTCGCTCACCCCCGACGAAACCCTGCTGCGTGTAAATGCAACAGGTGTATATATTGTAAAGGTGATCACTGATAAGGAAGTGTTTTCGGGTAAAGTAGTTATAAACCAGCCATAAACAGCTGACTGATAGCAACACCGAATGCAATTCAAAAGGCTGTCCCGATAGTGGGACGATACGACTGATTTAAAAAAATAAAAAACAGATATACGAAATAGCCATGAGCATAAAATTGCTCACCAACTCCTGCCTGCAGCAGGCAGGGAAGATGATCATTTTCATGGCGTATTACATCTGACCGAATTAATAAAAATTAAAAAATAAACAGATGAAAAAGATAATCAAGCATACAATTCTGATCGCGGTATTCACCTTAGCTTCCGTTATTTCGATCAATGCACAGCCTCTGCCCGATCAGCAGAATGGGGGCGGGCCTGTTACGGGCGATCGCATCGGTGATGCTCCCTCAGCCCCGGTGGGCAATGGCACATTAATACTTCTGGTTATGGCCGTATTATACGCCGGCACAAAAACCTACAGCTTAAGGCAGGAGGAAGAAGCTTAACAACAGGCTTTAAAAGTAAAATCTGGTATAAAAACAGTTACCGTCTCCGGGCGGGAACTGTTTTTTTATGTCCACAGCAGGCCAATTCCCTGGTTGAGCCATGGCTTCTAGTGCAAAACGGATTCCTTTTCAATCTCTTTAATTGCTGACTAACCAAACTTTAATCCAAACGACAGTATGGCCCGGTAGAAAAACAGCAAAGCTACCAGGGCGATAAGTATGCTCCATTTAAAATAGTCGCGCTGTATCACACCGGTTTTGTAAATATTTGCATAGCCAGGGTTATTATACCGGTAAAGCGAGGGTGCCAGCAGGAATAAAGGGGTAATGGTTTTAAGAACCAGGGGAAGGTAATAATTGGGCAATGTGATCAAAAACAGGATTATAACTCCGGCAAACCAAGGGAGTATAATGCCTGTGATAATATAAAACTGCCTGAACTGCGGTTTTATAAGCTTTATTGTGCCCGACGAGATCAGGAAGAGGGGAGTTAAGGTACGGCCTACAATCAACAGTACAGCAAATGAGATAACCGCAAAAACCATTTCTTCAATTGCGTACATTTTACTCATAAACAGCCAGGCAGCCGCATATATAAATTCAGTTTGTGTAAAAAACCCTGCAATGTATGCTCCGAAAAACATATTGATACCGTTAATAAATCCCCATAAATAAAGCCGCTGAAACCGCTGAAGAAATGCGTTTTGGGTAAAAAACAACTTCATAAATCCAAATGCCATCATCAGCGAAACAACCGGCCCTGCAGCAAAAATAATGATCAGGTTCGCGCGGGTATACAAGGGCGAAAAATCACTTATTGCAAACTTTATCCTGTAATAATACCATATGACCGGGATATTGAAAGACGAAGCCATCAAAATGGTAACAGCCTGGTAAACCAGGTATATTATCATAAACGAAAGCAAAAAATAGGCAGTTGATTGTAAAAAGACGATCCCCATCTTTTTTCTGAGATCAGGGCTGCTAAACAACTGCTGCATGTTTTCGCGTTTCTGCTCCCGCCGTTTCAGTTTGATGGCCTTAGACTCTTCCCTCGTCATGCGGTGAATATAATGGTAGCCAGCTGATGAGGAAGAATGCCTTTTTCTGGTAAAAATTGCTTTCCAGGGATTTTTCCGGAATCTGCGCCACCATTTCTTCCACCCCTTTAGTTGCTGTTTGCCAGATAGGGTCTGTTTTACAGCGAGAACGTAATTTGGTAGTTTTTTGGAAATAAATTTTTGAATATTTGTTCGGATAAGGTGTTTGAATTTTCGCCATTTGCCTGGTTTTTTCCGGCGGTGCTTTGATTTATGATGTTGGTGGGTATGTTCAGTAACAAATGGCGATTTGCTGCTCTCTTTAGTGTTTGAGAAAAATCTTTTGAGAGATTCACGCAAACGGTGTTTGAATTTCCGCCATTTACCCGGTTTTTTTCGGCGATGCTTTGAGTTATGATGTTGGTTGGTATGTTCAGCAACAAATGGCGATTTGCTGCTCTCTTTAGTGTTTGAGAAAAATCTTTTGAGAGATTCACGCAAACGGTGTTTGAATTTCCGCCATTTGCCTGGTTTTTTCCGGCGATGCTTTGAGTTATGATGTTGGTTGGTATGTTCAGCAACAAAAGGCGATTTGCTGCTCTCTTTAGTGTTTGAGAAAAATCTTTTGAGAGATTCACGCAAACGGTGTTTGAATTTCCGCCATTTACCTGGTTTTTTCCTGCGGTGCTTTGAGTTATGATGTTGGTTGGTATGTTCAGCAACAAAAGGCGATTTGCTGCTCTCTTTAGTGTTTGAGAAAAATCTTTTGAGAGATTCACGCAAACGGTGTTTGAATTTCCGCCATTTACCTGGTTTTTTCCGGCGGCGCTTTGAGTTATGGTCAGTAGACCTGTGACCCTTTTCAGTCGCGGGAACTGCATTATCCGGCATATGAGAAGGGTTAGTTTTTTCAATATCCATTCGCAATCCTGTAATTTGTGACTAAGTTAATAAATAATCGGCTCCTGCAGCCATTTTTTTGATGCATGGTGGCCGTTGGGCAGGGGATTTCTCAGGCAGTATCCACTGAGCACATTGATTGATAAATGCTGATATCTGTTCTTTCTGCGTCATCTGCGTACAAATATAGAATGAGTGAATGATTGAATGATAGAATGAGTGAATGGGGGTTTATCACCGAAAAAATCAGCGATCATCCCATCTTTCAGTGTCATCTGCGTTCTAATCTTTAATGAGTGAATGAGAGAATGATAGAATGAGTGAATGGGGATAGAATGAGTGAATGGGTGGTTTATCCACGAAAAAATCCCTGCTTGCAGCAGGCAAGCGCGCCAATCCCTGCTTGCAGCAGGCAAGCCTTCTTTCCGCGTCATCCGCGTTCTGATCTTTAATGATTGAATGATGAATGAGTGGGGGGTTATCACAGAAAAAATCAGCGCATTGCATCAGGCAAGTGTTCTTTCCGCGTCATCTGCGTTCTATTAACCGCGTCATCAGCGTTCAATTATTCTATTGTAATCCATGCATACACATCTAAAAAACCAACTATTTAACCCCAACATTGCTCCTCCATTCCATAATTATTTGTAATTTAGGTTTAATTATCCGGCGCTTTTCCATACTGCCTGGTGATTAATAATTATCCGATTGTCCTCATTTAAAACATATTGCCTTGTACAGGATTGAGTCAAAAATCAACATTCATTCGCCCGAATTCCTCGCGAATGCCGAAGCCTACGGGCACATTATGCAACAATACCGCAACACGCTCAACGGCGTGGTTAACGGTTCACCGGCCTCGGCCATAAAGCGGCATAAAGAGCGTGGCAAGCTGCTGGCCCGCGAACGTATCGATCAGCTTATCGATCCCAATACGCCTTTCCTCGAGCTGTCCACCATGGCTGCTTATGGCATGTACGACAATGGTTTTCCATCGGCGGGCATAATTACCGGAATCGGCGTGATACAGGGCCGCGAAGCCATGATAGTTGCCAACGATGCCACCGTTAAAGGCGGAACTTATGTTGCCGAAACCATCAAAAAGCATGTGCGGGCACAGGAAATCGCCCTCGAAAATCACCTGCCCTGCGTGTACCTGGTCGATTCGGGTGGGGTGTTTTTAACCGAGCAGGCCAATGTGTTTCCCGATAAGTACGATTTCGGGCGTTTCTTTTTTAACCAGGCACGTATGTCGGCCGAAGGAATTCCGCAGGTAGCCGTGGTTATGGGTTCGTGTACTGCCGGCGGCGCTTATGTTCCGGCTATGAGCGACGAGGTTATCATTGTCCGCAACCAGGGTACCATTTTTATCGGCGGACCGCCCCTGGTAAAAGCAGCTACCGGCGAAGAAGTGTCGGCCGAAGACCTGGGAGGTGCCGAGGTGCATACTTCCATTTCGGGCGTTGCCGATCATATGGCCGAAAACGACAGCCATGCGCTTCAGATATGCCGCGATATATTTTCAACCTTCAAAAAACCGGCAAAGCAGTTTCTCGAACTGATACCTATCGAAGCACCGTATTACGATCCGGCCGAATTGTATGGTATTGCACCCATCGATCTGCGTAAGCCTATCGATGCACACGAAATTATTGCGCGCATAGTCGACGGCAGCCGTTTTCACGAATTCAAGGCGCTGTATGCCCCAACTATTGTTACCGGCTTTGCACATATTATGGGAATGCCTGTGGGGATACTTGCCAGCAATGGCGTGTTGTTTTCGGAAACGGCTTTAAAAGGCGCTCATTTTATTGAACTCTGCACCTCGCGGAATGTTCCAATACTTTTCCTTCAGAATATCACCGGTTTTATGGTGGGCAAGGAATACGAACGCCGGGGTATTGCCCGCGACGGCGCCAAACTGGTTCATGCCGTTGCCAATGCGCGTGTTCCTAAATTTACGGTTGTTTTCGGCGGATCATTCGGCGCCGGAAATTATGCCATGGCCGGCAGAGCTTACGAACCAAGGTTGCTGTTTATGTGGCCCAATTCGAAAATCAGCGTAATGGGTGGCGAACAGGCTGCCGGGGTGCTTATCACCGTGAAGGAAGATCAGCTGAAAGCCAAAGGCCTTACCCTGGGCGATGCCGAGCGGGAAGAAATGCGCAATTCGGTACTTTCAAAATACGAAGAAGAAGGCTCAGCCTATTACAGCACCGCCCGCCTGTGGGACGACGGTATTATCGATCCTGTGGATACCCGTAAAGCCATTGCCATGGGAATTGCCGCTTCCATTAACAAACAATGGGAAGAAACCCGCTACGGAATTTTCAGGATGTAAAACGTAGTATTCGTGCAAATCATTGCTTCACATTCGTGTCAATTCGTGGACAAAATATTAATTTCAAAAACCTTATATGACATCCTATACCACTATAAAACTGTCGACCGCCAACGGCATTGCCCATATCACCCTTAACCGCCCCGACATCCGCAATGCCTTTAACGAAGTAATGATTGCTGAGCTTACGGATGCCTTTAAGCAAACCGCGAAAATGAACGATATACGCGTAATTATTCTGAAGGGAGATGGAAAATCCTTTTGTGCCGGTGCCGATCTGAACTGGATGCGCGATGTTTCGAAATACAGTTTTGAGCAGAATTTTGCCGAAAGTTACCGGCTTTCAGAATGTTTCTATGCCATTTATTCTTCGCCGAAGCCTACCATAGCTGTGGTTCACGGAGCTGCTATCGGCGGTGCCAACGGATTGCTGGCAGCATGCGATATTGCCGTTTGCGACCACGAAACCGTGTTTTCGCTCAGCGAAGTGAAAATTGGAATTGTACCGGCATGCATTTCGCCTTACGTGATAAAACGTGTAGGTGAATATGGCGCACGCGAACTGATGCTAACCGGCCGCCGAATCAACGGCATGGAAGCCGAGAGTTATAAGCTGGTGAATAAATCACTACCTGCCACCGAAATTGAAGCGTATATTGATCAGATGATTCAGATGTTGCTTACCAGCGGACCGGCAGCCATTACCCATTGTAAAAACCTGATCGACAAAGTGGTAAACCATATCGACCTAAACGAAGCGCTCACGTACACCGCGCAAATGATTGCCGAAATACGTGCTTCGGAAGAAGGACAGGAAGGAATGGCGGCGTTCCTGGAGAAGAGGAAACCGGGGTGGGTGGATTAAAAATGTCGGATGTGGGATGTGCGATGTGGATGGGATGTATGGATGTTAGAGATGTACGATGGGGTTACATAAATAATTAATAGTATGATTAAGGGTTAATTGTGATTTGAACTAAAAAATTACGTAATCTTTTTAAAATTAGACAAATGGATAGATCGGATATGAATAAACGGACCATGAAAATGGCTCTGGAAGTTATAAAGCTAACAAAATCGTTTCCGTTATGCCAGGAAGCTAAGGTTATTACATACCAGATGATAAAAGCATCAACGTCAACGGCAGCGAACTACAGAGCCGCCGGGCGAGGAAAATCGACAAAAGATTTTATCGCAAAACTTGGGATAGCTGAAGAAGAGTGTGATGAAACGATATTTTGGTTAGAAATGAGCCTGGAGGCAAATTTGGCCTCCATGGAAAAAATTCAACCCATAAAACAAGAAACCTCCGAAATATTGGCAATCATAGTTTCATCCATTAAAACTGCAAAAAACAATCTGAATAAGTAATTCTCGCATCCGTCCCGATACTATCGGGATTCATCATCATACTTCGAACTTCTTACATCCGACATCCGCCATCGCACATCCGACATTTAAACAATAAGCTTCAATGATTAAAAAGATATTAATAGCTAACAGAGGCGAAATAGCAGTAAGGATAATCCGTACAGCTCGCTGCATGGGCATACGAACGGTTGCCATATATTCCGAAATTGATAAGAGCAGCCTGCATCACAGTTTTGCCGACGAGGCGTATTGCATTGGCAAATCAGAGCTTTCGGAAACGTATCTCAACATTCCAGCCATCATACATATAGCCAAAAGCAGCCATTGCGATGCCTTGCATCCGGGTTATGGTTTCCTTTCGGAGAATCCTGCCCTGGTAAAAGCCTGTAACGAGGCTGGGATCATTTTTGTCGGGCCCGATGCGCATGTTATGCAGGTGATGGGCAACAAAGTGGAAGCGCGTAGTTTTGTGACTTCTATAGGCGTTCCCGTTACAAAAGGCCTGGCAGGAGATTCCGCAACTATTCTGGCTGAAGTAGATGGAATTGGTTTCCCGGTACTTGTAAAAGCTGCCGGTGGCGGTGGTGGCAAAGGGATGCGCATTGTTAACGATAAGGCAAGTCTTGCCGAAGCACTCGAAGCCGCTTCGCGCGAAGCAAAAAATTACTTTGCCGACGGTACAGTGTATATTGAAAAATACCTCGAAGAACCACGGCATATTGAGTTCCAGATACTGGGCGATAACTTTGGAAACGTGGTTCACCTGTTCGAACGCGAGTGTACCATTCAGCGCCGCTACCAGAAAATTATTGAAGAAGCGCCTTCGCCCACCCTTACACCCGAACTTCGCTCACGCATGGGCGAAGCCTCTGTGGCCATCGGCAAGGCTATTAAATACTCAGGTGCCGGTACCATCGAGTTCCTGGTTGATAAGGACCTGAATTTCTATTTCCTCGAGATGAATACACGTATTCAGGTCGAACATCCTGTAACAGAGTTAACTACAGAAATAGATATTGTGGAAGAACAGCTTTATGTGGCTTCGGGCGAAGTGCTCAGGCTGAAACAGGATGAACTTCAGCAGCAGGGACATGCCATCGAATGCCGTATTTATGCCGAAGACCCCTCGAATAACTTTTTGCCTTCGCCAGGTAACCTTTCTCTTTACCAGAAACCGGAAGGCGATTTTATCCGTGTCGACGATGCCATGAATAAACCTTACCAGGTCAGCAGCTTTTTCGATCCTATGATCGCCAAGTTGATAACCCATGGAAAAACACGCGAGGAAGCCCGCTTTCATATGATTGATGCCCTGCAGAATTATGGGATTCATGGTATAAAAAACAATATCAGCTACCTGCATTCCATACTTCAGAACGAGGATTATATCAATAATACCATTTCGACCCGCTTCTGTACCGAGCATACCGACACTTTGCTTGCAGCCGCAGCAGACCAGCGTAAAACCATACCCGAATTATTGCCTGTAGCGCTGGCGCTGGTATGCAAATGCGATCGTCATGCTTCCAACGATGTCAATAGTATCTGGAATAAAATCGGGTACTGGCGTATTCTGATGCAGCCGGAAATAGAGATGGAAGGCAAGCTCTTCCGCTGTAAGATTAGCGGCCACAAAGCCAATGAGTTGTTTGCTGAATTAGAGGATATAAAGGTGGAAATCCGTTTTGATGATAAACCCAAATCACAGCAAATCGAAATTCAGCTCGACGGTATGCCTTTCACCGCTTTTGTGTCGCATCCCGAAGCCGGCAAAGTGATTGTAAGCTACCATACCCATGTTTTTGAAGTGACGCGGAAAGATATACTTCCGGCTCAGACCGACTTTAACACCATCACGAGTGCTATGGGCGATAGTGGCAGCAATATTACATCGCCAATGCCCGGCAAAGTGATAAAGGTTGTTGTAAAGGAAGGCGATGCTGTTGCAAAGGGTGATCTTCTGCTGGTGGTTGAAGCTATGAAAATGGAAAATAATATCCTGAGCCCTGCCGATGCGGTTGTCGACCGTATTACGGTTGTTGCCGGCGACCTGGTCGACAGCAATTTTACCCTGGTGCATTTAATACCGCCTCCGTTAAAAAATGGGGAATAGGTGGTTTGTGAAGCGTAAACAATAATGAAGTATGGGTGATTGAAAAACGAAAACAATGAAATTAATCAAATATTGCTTACCTGACGGCACTTAATGGAAATGGTTTCCTGTTTTTCTACCGATATATGGTCCCTAAAGGACCTCTTAAATATAGAGCAGATATTCAGCAGAAAAATCCAGGATTTATCCCATAGGGGCAAAATTTTGGTCGATAAGAAAATCATAGGTTTGTATGAAGTCCCGTCAGGGACGATATGAAAAGTGGAATAAAATAACGAAAAACACCTTCGATTATGTCGAATACATTCACAAATCCAAATTCATGAAATTGTCCCGTAGGGACAAGATATTGGTAGAAAGGAAAATGATAGGTTTTTAGGAAGTCCCGTCAGGGACGAAATAGAAACCGAAAAAGAATAACGAAAAACATCAAGAATAACGAAAAATTTATCCACAAACACATAGCAGATTTTGTACCGGAGGTTCAATATGTTGGTAGAAATTTAATGGTAAATTTGTAGAAAGTCATTTGAGATAAAAGATAAAATTACGAAAAACAACATCAATCATCGAAATATTTTGACGAAAAACAATATCAATCATGGCAAATACATACACTCAAATTCACATTCAGGCTGTCTTTACAGTCCAAAACCGACAATGTGTAATTCATAACACATGGAAGGATGACCTATATAAATACATAAGTGGGATTATACAAAAAAATAATCACAAACTCCTGTGCATTAACGGCATGCCTGATCATATCCATATTTTGTTCGGATTAAGACCAGCACAATCGATATCAGATTTAATGCAGGATGTAAAGGGAAGCTCTTCAAAATGGATTAATGATCATAAACTTGTGCAGGGAAAGTTTAGCTGGCAGGAAGGTTATGGTGCATTTTCATACAGCAAATCGGATGTGCCAAACATCATTCAATATATAGCAGATCAAACAGTTCACCACAGAAGAAAAACGTTTACAGAAGAATATAATGAGATGTTAATGGAGTTTGAGGTTGATTATGATGAACGATTTACCTTCAAACCGGTTGATTTTGACTATAGCGTACCTGACGGCACTTAATGGAATGGGTTTCATGGTTTTCTACCGATATATGGTCCCTAAGGGACCTGATGTAACGAAAACCTGGATACCGGCTTAAAAATAAATGCAAGAGTGAAATTGCCCAAGATACTGACTTAACAAATGGAGGGTTATACATCCAATAAAATGATTAAAATGAAATCAATGATTGGTAGCGTACCTGACGGCACTTAATGGAATGGGTTTCATGGTTTTCTACCGATATATGGTCCCTACGGGACCTGATGTAACGAAAACCTGGATACTGGCTTAAAAATAAATGCAAGAGTGAAATTGCCCAAGATACTGACTTAACAAATGGAGGGTTATACATCCAATAAAATGATTAAAATGAAATCAATGATTGGTAGCGTACCTGACGGCACTTAATGGAATGGGTTTCATGGTTTTCTACCGATATATGGTCCCTACGGGACCTGATGTAACGAAAACCTGGATACCGGCTTAAAAATAAATGCAAGAGTGAAATTGCCCAAGATACTGACTTAACAAATGGAAAGAGTGAAATTGCCCAAGATACTGACTTAACAAATGGAGGGTTATACATCCAATAAAATGATTAAAATGAAATCAATGATTGGTAGCGTACCTGACGGCACTTAATGGAATGGGTTTCATGGTTTTCTACCAATATATGGTCCCTACGGGACCTGATGTAACGAAAACCTGGATACTGGCTTAAAAATAAATGCAAGAGTGAAATTGCCCAAGATACTGACTTAACAAATGGAGGGTTATACATCCAATAAAATGATTAAAATGAAATCAATGATTGGTAGCGTACCTGACGGCACTTAATGGAATGGGTTTCATGATTTTCTACCGATATATGGTCCCTACGGGACCTCTGGAAACATAGAACAAATATTCATCATAAAAACCAGGAATTTGATCAGTAAGGGCAAAATATTGGTATAAGGCAAGTGATATGTTTGTAGAAAGTCTTTTCAGGCACAAAATAAATGGACGAAAAAACATCGATTATGTCAAATACATTCACAAATCCAAAATCATGAAATTGTCCCGTAGGGACAAGATATTGGTAGAAAGGAAAAAGATAGGTTTGTAGGAAGTCCCGTTAGGGACGAAATATAAAAGCGAAAAAAAACATATTCAATCATGCATCTAAAAGCATTATTCATCAACCTTAAAATAAACACCCGACCCTAAAAAATGATTTATCTCAGTCTACTTTTGCACAAGCTCGAATAATACATAATTAATTAAATGTGTAAACACCATTCATTCTACCATATTTATAAACCAAAATACCCCCGATCACCATGGATTTTAAGCTTACCGAAGAACAGGAAAACATTCGTATGGCAGTACGCGATTTTGCCGAACGCGAAATAAAACCCCTTGCCCGTGAACTCGACGAAGAAGGCCGCTTTTCGCCTGAACTCACTCTCAGCATGGGTCAGCTTGGGCTTTTTGGAATCAACACCCCGGTCAAATACGGTGGGCAGGGTATGGATACCTTATCCTATATTATTGCTGTTGAGGAGCTTGCACGGGTGGATGGGTCGCAGGCTGCTACCATTGCCGCACACAATTCGCTGGGGATTGGTCCTTTGTATTATTATGGAAGCGAACAACAGAAACAGAAATACCTCCCGATGCTATGCACCGGTAAGGCATTATGGGCTTTCGGGCTTACCGAACCCGATGCCGGCAGCGACTCACGCGGAACCCGCACCCGCGCCCATGTCGAAAACGGCGAATGGGTGATTACCGGCTCCAAAATATTTATCACCAACGGTGCTTCCGATATTTCAGCAGGTGCTACCGTGCAGGCTGTAACCGGCGAAACCGATGGGAAAAAAGAATTCACCACCATCATCGTCGACAAGGATACACCCGGTTTCACCGCCAGGGCCATGCATGGCAAAATGATGTGGCGTGCCAGCGATACTGCTGAACTATTCTTCGACGAATGCCGTGTTCCTTATGAAAATGTGCTTGGCGCGGTGGGCGAAGGTTCACATATCATGCTCAGCACTCTCGACAACGGTCGTTTATCCATCGCCGCCATGGGACTGGGTTGCGCCCAGGGTGCTTTCGAAATGGCTCTCAGCTATGCACAGGAGCGCAAGCAATTCGGGAAACCCATCTCAAAATTCCAGGCCATAGGCTTTAAACTGGCCGATATGGCAACAAAAATTGAACTTGCCCGTACCTTGCTTTACAAAGCATGCTGGTTAAAAGACAATGAATTGCCCTTTGCTAAAGAAGCCGCCATGTCGAAACTCTATTGCTCCGAAATAGCAAAAGAAGTAGCTGACGAAGCCGTTCAGATACACGGCGGTTACGGCCTGATGAAAGATTATCCAATCGAACGCTTTTACCGCGACCAGCGCCTGCTCCAAATCGGCGAAGGAACATCGGAGATACAGAGGATGGTGATTTCGAGGTATATTGGTTGTTGAGAGGGTTGAGAGGAAGGAGAGGATGAGAAGGTTGAAGGATTGAAGGGATTGAAGGAGATTGATGGGATTGAAGGAGATGGAGGAGATTGATGGGATTGATTGGATTGATAAAGATTGATGGGATTGATGGGATTGATGGGATAGATGTATAAAATGCAATTGCCCCCCATGTATATTTTGAGGACGAAATTTATAAAGGGTTTCGTGTGTTAGAAATAATAATTTACAATTGTTATTTAAATAGAAGCTCGGGTTAGACTCAGCAGACCTTTTAATTACTTAATTACAATCTCTTATGGATAATACAGATTGGACTGCATACAAAATAATGCTCAGAGATCGTTTGAAGGAATTTGCATGTAATATTTTGGAATTGTCAGTGCAATTTCCTGATACTCCCAGGTCTCGTGTTGTAAACTATCAGCTTACAAAAGCTGGCACATCGTCATATTCAAATTACAGGGCAGCCTTACGAGGCAGATCCAAAGCTGAGTTTTTCAGTAAGATATCTGTTTCTGTCGAAGAAGCTGATGAATCTGAAATGTGGCTTGATTTAATCATCACTACTAAAATGATAGATACCGATTTTGTTATACAATTGCATTCAGAAAGCCTGGAATTACTTAAAATGCTAAGCAGCATGCGCAAACGTATGACATAGTAACCTTAACAAACACTCAACACTCACATAATCAATCATTTCAATCTCATTTTTCAACCCCCTCAATCCCCTCAATCTTTTCCTCAATCCCTGCTTGCAGCAGGCAAGCCTTCAATCCCCCTCTATCCCCTCAACCTCCAATGACTCAAACCTCCCCCTCCATCCGCCTCACCGAATCTCCCCGCGATGCCCAGCAAGGACTTTCGTACGTTATTTCGCCTGAAAAAAGGGCTGACTATATCAATGCTTTGCTTAAAGTTGGTTTCGATGTCATCGACTTCGGCAGTTTTGTTTCGCCACGAGCCATACCGCAAATGGCTGATCAGGATAAAGTGCTCGAAAGAGTTGATAAAGCCGGCAGCAGCTCACGCCTGATGGCCATAGTTGGTAACCTGCGTGGTGGTGCCGATGCAGCAGCCCAGCCAAAACTCGATATCATTGGATTCCCGTATTCAACCTCCGAATCGTTTCTGAAGAAAAATATAAATTCCGACAATGCCAAAGCTGTAACTACGATTAATGGCCTGGTGGATATTTGCAGGGATAACGATAAAGAGTTATGCATTTTTATGAGCATGGCCTTCGGAAATCCTTACGGAGATAATGACGATATATCGATACTCGCCGATCGCATCAGCATGCTTACTGAAAAAGGGATACGTGGTATTACGCTTGCTGATACCATAGGTGTTGCATCTGTTGAGCGTATTGCTGAAGTGTTTGATTACCTGCTGCCAAAGTTCCCGGCAATGGATTTCGGACTTCATATTCATACCCGCCCGGTTGACTGGTATGCTAAAATTGATGCCGCATTCCAGGCAGGATGCAGGAGCTTCGATGGGGTAATTCATGGCATAGGAGGTTGCCCCATGACCGGTTACGACCTTGTAGGCAATATCAATACGATCGACCTGTTAACCTACTGTACTCAAAATGATGTAGAAAATACCATCAACGAAAAAGCATTCTGGCAGGCTTTAAAGGCTGCGGAAATTGTATTTGAGCATACAGACTGAAGCTAAACAGCTCTTGATTAAACAATTAAATGTATCTGGATGTTATTAGTATCATAACAATTAACTGAAAAACTATGGATCAAGCTGAAATAACCATGATCGAAAACCTGCAAAAAAACACAGGTAAAACCCTGGATCAATGGATTGAAACTGTTAAACAGCAAAACTTCGAAAAACACGGACAAATAATCAAATTTTTAAAGGAACAACATGCATTTACCCATGGCTTTGCAAACCTGGTAGCACATAAATCCAAGGGCTCCGATGCAGGCTCCGTTGAAAACAAAGATGATCTGCTTGTTAAGCAATATAAAGGGAAAGAACATTTTAAGCCATTGTACGATGCTTTGTTAAAGGAAATCCTGTCGTTCGGAAACGATATCGAAATTGCACCCAAAAACGCGTATGTAAGCCTGAGGCGGAAAAAGCAATTTGCAATCCTGCAGCCGGCAACCAAAACCCGTTTCGAAATCGGAATTATTCTGAAAGGACAGGAGCCGAAAGGCATGCTGGAACTTATTAGTGCAGCTAATTCAATGTGTTCGCACCGTATAAATATTACTTCAGAAAACGAAATTTCGCCGGAAGTGATTCAATGGATTAAAAAAGCATATGAACATGCCGGATAAAATACCCCAATTCAATAACAAACAACCCAATTTCTAACTTCAAACAACCAAAACCATGAAAATAGTGAAAAGAATACTGATTGTAATTGTAGTGTTAATTGCAATCCCCTTAGTCGCAGCCATCTTTGTGAAAAAAGATTATGCTGTTCAGCGCGAAGTTATCATCAACAAACCCAATATGGAGGTTTTTGAGTACATCAAATTTTTACGTAACCAGGACAATTTCAGTAAGTGGGCAAGCATGGACCCGAATATGACAAAAACCTACCGGGGAACGGATGGCACTGTTGGTTTTGTTTCGGCCTGGGATAGTGATAATAAGGATGTTGGCAAAGGCGAACAGGAAATACTGAAAATTACCGAAGGCAAACGAATTGATTACGAACTGCGTTTTTTAAAGCCCTTCGAATCCACAGAATCAGCCTATCTGAGCACCGAAGCTGTAAGCCGTCGATCAAACCAAAGTAACCTGGGGTTTCAGCGGTCATATGAGTTACCCGATGAACCTGATGATGTTATTTATGGACTTCGAAAAAATGATAGGCGGTGACCTGGAAACAGGTTTATCAAACCTGAAAACGGTGCTTGAGCAATAGTTACATGACATTTGTAGTGCAGGAAAGTAATAGCGGGATAAATGCTTCAGCGAAAGTGTAATATCAATCCGAAGTGTGGGCATTCAACATAAGTGTGAAAACCAAAACCCGTTATTGCTTTTATTCAGGCTCACCACGTCTCAATTTTTTTTGTATCTTCATCATCAAATTAATTTGTTTGAAATAGCAATAATTGCATCGGACACCAACCGAAAAGGCTGCTGTTTTAATGCAGTGTTTAAGATAAATGTCGGAACCTTGTTGTGGTGCATTAATACCGAATCCGCTAAAAAAAAATCAATCTGAACTGAAATTATCCGAAAAACCATTTAACTTTGTATCCATGTAGATACACTTTCGTATGTCTTTATTGAGAAAACAACAGAATTTGACAAATGGCTGAAAAAGCTAAATGACCTGAAAGCCAAAGCGAAAATTTTATTTAGAATTCAGAAATTAGAAAATGATGAGCATTTTGGAGACAGTAAACCCGTTGGCGATGGAATTCGGGAAATGCGGGTGAATTTTGCGAAGGGTTATCGCATTTACTTTAAAGAGATGGACGGAAAAATTAAAAAGTTAAAAAATGGGAACTTCAAAATTTGAAATTTCAGACTACCTGGACAACAAAGAAATGATAGCAGAATATCTCAATACTGTGTTGGAAGAAGGAGACAATTCCGATATTATTAATGCAATTGGACATATTGCAAAAGCTATTGGAATGACAAAAATTGCGGAAGAAACCGGTTTGAGCCGACCGAGTTTATACAAAGCATTGTCTGACGGAGCAAAACCTCAATTTGCTACCATAATGAAAGTATTAAAAGCAATTGGAGGACAAATACAAGTGAATCCAATTTCTACATGAAATAAATAACGACACCACAACAAAGGATAAACGCTGACTGGCGCATGCTTGTGTGGAGAAAAATTGTACATATCACGAGAAATTGTGCGTCCGGAAAGATCAGTTTTCAATAGAGCCTGCCAGCGCTTAGTCTTAACAGTTACCACTAAAATATAACTTGACCTATGAATAAAGTTGTTAAAAATGCCACCGAAGCCATTTCGGGTGTAAAAGATGGAATGACCTTTATGGTTGGAGGTTTTGGCCTGTGCGGAATACCCGAAAATGCCATCACGGCGCTGTTCGAAAGCGGCGTTAAAGGCCTGACGTGTATTTCGAATAATGCCGGGGTCGATGATTTTGGTCTTGGTATATTGCTTAAAAACAAGCAGATACATAAAATGATTTCGTCGTATGTAGGTGAAAACTCGGAGTTTGAGCGTCAGCTGCTTGCAGGCGAACTCGAAGTGGATCTTATCCCGCAAGGTACACTTGCCGAACGATGTCGTGCCGGTGGCGCGGGTATCCCGGCATTTTTTGTGCCGGCAGGAGCAGGTACCGAAGTGGCCGAAGGTAAAGAAATACGTGATTTCGATGGTAAGCCGCATCTGCTCGAAACTGCCCTGGTGGCCGATTATGCTTTTGTAAAAGCCTGGAAAGGCGATACCTCCGGCAACCTGGTGTTTAAACAAACCGCCAATAATTTTAACCAATCCATGGCTATGGCCGGTAAAATTACCGTTGCCGAGGTGGAAGAGCTTGTTCCGGCCGGTACGCTCGATCCCAATTACATCCATATCCCGGGTATTTTTGTTCAGCGGATATTCCAGGGAACGGAGTATGAGAAGAGGATTGAGAGGGTTACTGTGAGGGAATAATGTCGGATGTCGGATTTGCGATGTCGGATATAAAAATACTGGTTTGTATTAATTCGGGAAATCTTAAAAAATACTCTATGGACAAATATGAAGTACAGAAGCGAGCTATGAAAATGGCACTTGAGGTTATAAAACTTACAAAAGTATTCCCATTATGCCAGGAAAGTAAGGTTTTTACCTATCAGATTATCAAGTCATCCACATCAACCGCGGCAAACTATCGCTCGGCAGGAAGAGCAAAGTCATCAAAAGATTTTATCGCAAAACTTGGAATAGCTGAGGAAGAATGTGATGAGACCATTTTTTGGCTGGAAATGATTTTAGAAGCTAACCTGGCATCGTTTGAACAGACGAAACCGATAAAACAGGAAGCATCTGAAATTCTGGCAATAATTGTTGCATCAATTAAAACTGCTAAAAATCATCTGACCAAATAAATGCCTGCCTGCAGCAGGCACTCGAAATCCGACATCAAAAATCCGAAATTGAATATGGCTTTAACAAAAGAACAAATAGCACAGCGCATTGCACAGGAACTCCACGACGGATATTACGTTAACCTGGGAATAGGCATTCCGACACTGGTTGCCAATTATATTCCGGAAGGCATGCAGGTTATTCTGCAATCGGAAAATGGCATCCTTGGTATGGGGGCTTTCCCGTATCCCGATGAGGTGGATGCTGACCTGATTAATGCAGGCAAACAAACCGTTACCGTTATCCCGGGAGCATCCTACTTCGACTCATCCATGAGCTTTGCCATGATACGTGGCGGGCATGTTGATTTAACGGTGCTGGGAGCTTTCGAAGTTACCGAGCAAGGCGATATTGCCAGTTGGAAAATTCCCGGCAAAATGGTGAAAGGAATGGGAGGTGCCATGGACCTGGTAGCTTCGGCCCGCAACATAATAGTTGCCATGCAGCATTGCAGCCGCGACGGGGAATCGAAACTACTGAAAGAATGTACTTTGCCGCTTACCGGTATAAAATGTGTCAAGCGTATTGTCTCCGACCTGGCAGTGATTGATGTAACCGAAAATGGCTTTAAACTGCTTGAAAGAGCCCCGGGCGTTTCGGTCGAAGAGATCATAAATGCAACTGCAGGGCACCTGATAGTTGAAGGTGAGATTCCCGAGATGCAACTCTAAAGGTATCTGTTTTATAGCTCAAATAATGGCACTGCAATTTGCGATGCTATTATGACGAATGTTTCTAAAATAACATACTGGTATTTACAGCTTTCCGAATTTCTGAAATCTTAAAGAGGTTCAATTTATACTCTCAGGTAATCTGTTCCTTTGATTTTACTGCTGGTGATTAACCGCTTACTTTGAAGGAACCCTAACATAATCCGGATCCATTTCCGGCGTTCTTAATCCCGCCACTTCATCGGCCATCAACATAAAAACATTCCAGCACAAGTCCTATGGTCGATGGGGCACCATCTATCGGTTGTAGGTTTTAGTCCAGGTTCAGGCGGTTTCTACATTTCTTCCTTTCTTTTATAACCAATCTGTTTCCGTGGTTCCTGCAAGGGGTTTAGCAACTCCTTAATAACATCGAAAATCATTTGAATGTCATCACTGTTCCGAATAAGTTGTTTCTCGAACTGCTCCAACTTTAACAGGATATCCTTATGGGACAATAACAATTCACGAAGCTTTACAAAGACATCGATTATTCTGACGCTCATTTGTATGGCTCTGCTACTCTTCAAAACATTGGCAAGCATCAAGACTCCATGCTCCGTAAAAGCATATGGAAGAGAACCGCCTAAATGCTGTTTTGAAGGTATCGCATTTTGCGATACCATTAATTCAACCTCATCTTCAGTAAGTTGAAACATAAATCTATCCGGAAAACGATTAGCATTACGTTTAACTTGTTCGCGTAAACGTATGGCTTTAACCCCATATAAATGGGCTAGATCTTTATCCAGCATTACTTTTTGTCCACGTAATAGATATATTTTATCTTTTATTACCTCTTCCGGGATTAATAAACTGTCCTGATCGACGTCCATAATGAATTTTTTATGGTACCGCATTTTGCGTTACCAGCCTGTAAAAATAATATTTTTCAGATATGAAGACTTAATTGTTTGCTCTGGGAATTAATAAATAAAAAGCAATAATACCTGGTAAATTATTCGGATTTCATTTTTACATAATCCGGATCCATTTCCGGCGTTCTTAATCCCGCCACTTCATCAGCCATCAACATAAAAACATTCCAGCATAAGCCACGGGTTGATGGCCACCAGCTATCGGTTGTAGTCCATTTGGTTGGAATAAATTCCTTGCTGAAAGGCCATTTGGGATTTAGGTATATCTCGGCCCAGACCCTGTTTTCCATCAAAGCGTTTGCTTTGGTCCAGCCGTGTTTTAATCCCACCACATACGCACAATATTCAGCCCTGAACCAGCTGCCGCCATTGTAATAAAATCCGTCACTTTTCCCGTTGCTGTAATTCTCCTCGCCAAATTTTTCAAAGGGCTGGTAATCGCCGGTGAGATAGGTAAACCCAGGCTCTTCCTTTGTTAGCCGCACGCAAATAGGTGCAGTAGTGCCATATTCAGGATGAGGAGAGTTGGGTACTTTATTCAGAACCGGAACCTGGTCAAGGTGATTTTTCACCATTTCATCGGTCAGCATCGGCCTGTTAAACAGCCATAGCGAGAAGAATTCCGGTTCCAGGTCGGTAAGTGTGATGATATCAGGGAACTTTCGGTCGAAAAGCAAATGCTTTCGTTCTGTATCATAAAAATTCCGGTATTCATTTTCAGCTTTTTCGATATAGGCTTCCGAAATATCAAAACCCAGTTCGCTTATGGTTCGTAATGCAATGGCCAGCATGCCCTGGTTGACTCCCAGCCGGTCGGTTTTTGGATTAAAATCGACAATATCAACCTGGCTCAGCGAAAAATGTGATTTGCATTTCCCATCCCTGTCCGAATCAAATTCGTTTAAAACATAATCGACTGCTTTCCTGATTTTTTCCTGCGGAAGCGTAACGCCAAACCTTCGTTTATTCAGCATGGCCCATATCAGCCATTCGATGGTAGCTTCGTTGTCCTTTGCCTCAACCGATCCCATAAGCGGGGTGATAATGGTGCCTATACCTCCGGCTGCCGTTTGTGTTTTGCCCCATTGTTCCCATATGGAAAGGTTCAGCTCTTTATTATAGGTAGCCACGGTCGAGAAAAACGCATCACGGTTGTACATATCAGGAGCATAATTCATATTGGGAACATTAAAAGGGGTGAAATCCCTGGTGTCGGTTATCCAGGTGAGCATCTGTAAGTTGGCATACATCATTTTCTCAATCGGAGTACCTTCAAAACCTTTTCCTTCGGCCAGGCGCAACTGCGACGAGATCATAAATTGTTGGTGCGACTCCCAGGGTTCAATAAATATATAAGTGGTTTTGGTTATCTTTTCGCCAAGTGGTAGCAGGTTATAGGGTTCCTGCTGTGGCTGGTGTTCAATAAACTGCAGGTCTTTGATCAGCAACGTACATTCTTTCCCCGATTGAGTGCCAATAAACATGGACACACTGTCGTTTTCGATATACGGCACAAGGATGCTTCCTTTAAAAAGTGTCCATTCGTTTTCAACAGCAGGAAAGTTATCAATATACTTTACCCCATGCTCCAGCTCAATGGTTTTTTGCCCGTTTTTCACCCTGAAAAGCTTCAGCGCAACCGGAGTATTGCCTTTACACCAGAATGAAATGGTATATAATTTCTGATCTTTAAAAGGCGTAATGAATTCAATACCTGCCCTTCCTCCCGGATGGCCGGTGATGGTAATGAGTTCCTTTGTTTTCTTCACTTCTGCATTGCCATCCACTCTATAGGTATCGGTCGTTTCAACAATAGTTTCGGTACCTGCATCAAGGTTGTACATTTCGCCAAATGTTTGCCTGATATACTGATTGTTTTCGTTTTGCTCAGCTACAGTGGAAATGGCGAATAAGTTGGGGTCGGGTAAGCGGCGCATGCCCACAAAACCACCACCTCGCCCGCTAAACCTCCGGCGCGTATTGCGTGTATAATGGTTTAAATAACCTGCGTCGGTTAAAAATCCTGCCACATAATTATCAGGAGTTACAAACCCTGCCGAAGGGAACATTTCATGCACAGATCCCCCTGGAAAATTATCGTATTCGAATGTTACATACCGTTTTGGTTTTTCAGCCGGCCTCGATGTTTCCTTCAATATATAATACATCCCCGGCATGGATGGTTGGAATAATTCAACCGTTTTTTTAATCACATTGTCATTTACAACTTCATAGGAAACTGAAACCGAAAGGTTGGCATCAAACTCCTGTATATAAGAATCTCTTTTCAGAGTGATGCTCTTTTCACCGGTGGTAAATTCCTGGCCTGTCCAATGTGGCATGTTTGCAACTGTACTTAGATCCAGGTTATATAATTGAAGAGAGAATTCTTCTGTATTGCTGACAAGCAAATTATTACCATTGTAAATATCAACATGATACCCAAGCTTTTCATCGCCTGCAACTTTCAACGATAATTTTTGACTGTATGCGGTTGAAGTGTTTAAAAGGACAATAATAAACAGTGAAAATACTGACAGCTTGTTTTTAACGTGTATCATAATAAACTTTTTTATTGTTTTTGGCAGGGTTACAGCCTATTAAAAAAAATTGAGTATCGGGAAACGATAAACAAAGATTATTTTTTTATGTGCCCTTCCCAACCCTTCCTGGCTTCAACTCCACTCAGCTGACATGGACGGAGCTGTTTCGGCACAAGCGTTAGGCTTGCTAATCAGCTGGTTGAATCTGCCTCCCCTGGATGCTGAGCGGAGCCGAAGCATAGGGGAGGTGCCGTCCCGATAGATATCTGGAGGAGGGGTACAATTTGTTAAAAAAACTCATTTTATTAATGTTTCCAGATACTTATAAAAAATAAGGAAACAAAAACTTCAATTTCATTCTGATATGTTTCCAGTTCAGCGGATCATAACTTTCTTTGTTACAACAAGGCCATCATTCTTTACAACCCGCAATAAGTGTAATCCTGGAGCAACCTTTGGGAATTCAATTGCAATTTGTGCGATCTGACTATGAACAGGGTACTCTTTCACTACTTTCCCCAACATAGTTAAAAGCGAAACTTTTTCGATATTTATACTTTCAGTAAATTCTAAATAAAGCACTTCAGTAGCAGGATTGGGATAAATACCCGCAATTAAACTGTTTTCCTCTATTCCTGCCGGAGTAGCCCATTGATTTTTCAATTGTTCAATTTGTTTAACCGGAATTTCTTTATCCCATAATTTTACCTCATCCACACTTCCCCGCAAGGCATACAGGGTTTCCACATTGTCCATCCTGCCGATGGTTAAAGGTTTGGTCGATGGCTGAATAGTGCCCGAAAATGTTTTAAAAGCATCCAATATACCATCCACGTATAGCTCCATCGAATAACCTGTATAAAGTACAGTAACATGGTAATAACGATTCAGGTCGATTGGAGCTGAGCCGTCGAGATCGGCAACGCCCGTGTTTGTTTTTACAGTCCATCGCAGCCGGCCTTCAGGGGTAATCGATAGCTTGTAACGCTGCTGCCACGATCCATGCGAAATAATAAACCGTTCGGAATCAAGCTGTTCGCATTTCACCCAGCAGCTCAGGCTTACAGCATCAGCAAAGTTAAGGTCAGCATGATTTTCGGTATAAATAATGTTTTGGCCCGAAGTAAACCTGTAGGCCAGATTTGGCATACTTCGGGCATCTTCAGTCTTCGATGCTCCTGTAACCGTAGCATGAAAACGGTCGGCAGCGGCGTTTTTGTTATCCGAATCGAAAGGATACCAAATCATAGGTGTTTGTATTGCAAGGCTTGTATCTTTTACCAGCGCCCCAACCGTGACTGTGGTCGAAAGCAGATCCTGGTTTGTAACAACAACACTTATTGATCCAACCAGCGGCGTCACCGGAGCCTGCCAGCTGACCGGGTTTCCTGTATTCTGGCTTAAGGTGCCATCTGACGCGCTCCAGGCATATTGCAGCACTTCGCCCGCTGCCGGAACAACGAGTGCCGTAAAAGTGTTTTGTTCGCCAATTACGGTGTATTTTGATGCGGCCTCTATGCCCACAACCACCGGAGGAGCTGCAATATAATTAACCACCTTCAGGTGCAGTGTGTCTTCAGCCACCTGGCCATTGGCACTTATCCTGCATTTAAGTATGGGATTTGAGGGCATTGCCGGGGCGGTTATTTGTGCCTGCGACTGGTTTTGGCCCGTAAGCAATACATCATCCAGAAACCACTCGAACTCTGCGGCATCGCCCGTATTGATATTTCCGGGTTCGCAATAGGCCGTAAATACCGAATTTGTAATAACAGGGTTTTGATCTGTCGAAAGGGCTTTTATGCGGAGGTTTTCAGAAAAATCATACTGATAATGATAATCGAGTATATCATCGCCGGCATACAATCGTCCGTTTTGCGATTCAGGAACTATACCCGACGTAAACAGCCTTATCAGCCTCACCTCACCGGCGGGTATGCTCAACTGTACAACACCTGATGCTGCCGAAAACAGAATAGTTTCGGTAATAGCTTCATAAATTCCGAATGATCCCGGAGGCAGGGTAACATTTACTTGTTTTGTATCCGTTGCCGGGTTAAAATACATATAGCTTACAAGGGAATTATCCCCGTAAAAATCAGTTTTATTGAGGTCAATCTGAAGTATTTCGGGAACATTGGTCGTTTGCACTACCGCAGCAAGATAGCCAACACTTGAACCACTATAGAGCGAAAGGTTAGTTGCCGCCCAACCGCCACCAATTGCATCGCCGGTAGCAAAAGGTGTTTTTCCCTGCCATACTTCTTTCATTGATTCGTGAGGGATGCAAGATGCTGGGTCGTAGGTCGAAGCCCATGAATAAGAATCCTGAAGCGTTTGAGGAAGTGCATTCCAGTAGAACATCCGGCTTGCATTGGTAACATTCAGTATCCATTTCGCCAGGGCACGGGCATAGCGTTTGTCGTATTTCGGGAGGGGTGCCAGGGCAGCTGCCTGCTGAAATCCATTCATCACAAATGCGTAATCGTTGCCAGCATCGTTGGCTTCGCCTATCAGCCCCGAAACGTCGTATCCGCCCCAGTTTCCGACAATGGCTCCCCATCCTCTCAGGTTTCCGCGATCGAAACACCAGTCGAGCATTTTCTGCAGCGGGTAATTTGTGCCTTCAACAGCATTCATACGGGCTGCGGCAATTGTGCCATAAGGTAACTGTAATTCGTACGATGGATTAGTTGCAAAACCTCCGAGGAAATCCATGGCTAACTGTGCTCCCTCGAAATATTTCCGGTTTCCGGTTTCGAGGTACGCATTATAAAGAAGCCAGGCGATACTGCCTGCCGATTCGGGCTCCGGAACGCCCGTAGTAAGGGGCAAGCCGGTGGAAAGATTAAATGCCCGGTAATTCATACCCGGTACTGCCCAGGGTGTGGTGCTTCCGCCTAACTGGTAAACGCAATTGAGCCAGCGATTGGCAACGGTGGTAAACTGGCTGTTAAATTCAGGCGCAGCGTCGGGATAGAGTGAACGCAACTGATAAAAATACACATTAGGCATCAGATCGTACCACCAGTCGTTGCCCGAAGTGGTTGAATAATTATTCAGATAAACATTTTGTCCGTTTTTCAGGTTAAAAAAATCTTTCGACCTGGCCACCCAGTTTGTACCGTTCTGGTTGCTTTTGTCGATGCCATTCAGCGAGGCTCCGACTATGGCAGGCATAATATTGATAGCTTCGGCCTGGTTCAGATGATCGTTGGCACCCACATAGGAATCGAGAAATAAAGGAGTGTTATCGGCATAATTAAATTGTCCCTGTGTGCCGGTTCGCGACAATGGCAGGTATTGCCCTGTTTTGGTAAAATCGAAAACATAGCTGTCGTAATCAAGTGTAACCGTTTTCCAATCCCTTATCAGCAAAGGTGACGGCAAATCAGGCATCTGGCTGATGCGCGAAATGTTCAATTGCCCGGTTTGTGCCGTAGCCGGCAGTGATAGAATAATAAGTAATAGGTATAGAAGTATTTTTTTCATCGGGCCAGGGTATTTAATGACAATATAAGCTTTCCTCTTGTAAAAAAGGTTCGTTGAGGCAGTTAATTTACAAATTTCTGAAAATTAAAAAGTCGTTGGTTTTCAGGTGTGCTGAGCCCATCAGTAGTATGGAGCCTCGCGGAATTTTAATCCTGGTTTCTTTCCCAAAATTAATAATTACAGTAATTTTTTCGCCTTCACAGGAGCGGGTAAACGTGATTAAACCCTTGCTGATTGTAAGTTTCCCGTATGTTCCGTATTGCAGTGCCCGCTGGCTGTTTCTCAGTGCCAGCAATTCTTTGTAGGTATGCAGGATTGAGTTCTTTTGTTCCAGCGAAAGCTGCACATTTACAGTGGTGAAGTTTTCGTTTATTTTTATCCACGGTTTGCCCGTTGAAAAACCGGCATTTGTACTTTCGTTCCATTGCATGGGGCTTCGCGATTTGTCCCTGTTATGTTTATTGCCTTCGGTTAGAGCATCTTCCTGCGTTTTCCCTGCCTGCAAGGCAATATGATATTGAGTCCGGCCTTGTATATCAATTATTTCATTAAAAGTTGATGCTTCGATGTTCTGCATTCCGATTTCTTCGCCGTAATAAATAAATGGTACTCCACGCGCAGTAAGGATCAGGGCTGCCAGGGCTTTGGCCCTTTCGGGATTACCATCTGCAAGGCGGTTCATAAGCCGGGGCATATCGTGGCTGCCAAAGAACAAGGTTGGATAATCGCTCATGCTCTTTTCCATATTCTGCAGCTCTTCAAAAATCCGGTCAGCTGAAAATTCCGCTATACTTCCGAAGTTAAAATTGAAAACAACATCCATCAGGTCGGGAGCCTGGTATTGAGTGAGTACATCAAGTTTATCGCTGCCAATTTCACCCACCACAAACCTGTTATCGTATTCATTGATGGTTGATTTTATCATTCGCATGGCATTTTGCACCCCCGGCTGACCGATGTCGTACTTATGTTCCTGTTTCCCGCCTTTAACCGGGTTATCAACGAACAAGCTATCGGTTGTTAAAAAATCAATCACATCGAGGCGGAATCCATCCACCCCCAACTCCAGCCAGTATCGCAGTGCTTTTTGAATCTCATTAACAACTACCGGGTTCGACCAGTTGAGGTCGGCCATACGCACATCAAACTTATGGTAGTAATACTGATGAGTAAGTGTATCAAGTTCCCAGGCAGTTCCCCCGAAAAACGATTCCCAGTTATTGGGTTTGTCGCGCCAAATGTAATAATCGCGGTACGGGTTGTCCTTCGATTTTCGTGATTCCTGAAACCAGTGGCAATCGGTAGAAGTATGGTTTACCACCATATCCATTATCACCTTGATTCCACGCGAATGTGCTTCGTTCAGAAATGTTTTGAAATCCTGTATATTGCCATACACCGGGTCAATTTCATAATAATCGGCTACATCGTATCCATTGTCAACTTTTGGTGATTTCAAAAATGGGGTAAGCCATATCCCTTTTATTCCAAGCGATTGGAGGTAATCTAACCTTGATGTCATCCCTTTAAAATCGCTGTATCCATTTCCATCGCTATCCTGGAACGAAGGCATGTAAACCTGGTAAAAGACCGTTTCGCGCCACCATTGCTGCTGATTTGCCGGCTGCAACTGTTGAGCGGTTAAAGCAAGGGAAGTGAGGGTAAACAACAGAATCAGGATTTTACGAACCATGGTTTGAATATGAGTTAGGTTGGGAGGAAGATTATTGCTTGTTGAAGAAGTTGGTGTTTTTGAGCAAAAGATTTTAGTGTCAGACACCCAACGGGTGTGCTTACATTAAAACTCAGACACTAAAAAAGGGAAGGCTCAATGTCCTGCCAACCTCTAAGCAGGTTTCACTGAGCCTTTCCCTCACATTAATCACACATCAAAACAACCAATCAATTAAGGTTTTTCGTCGTTATATAGCTTCGAAACCTGTCCGTCGGCCAATGCGATGTTGTAAATTTTCAACTCATCGATAACACCTTTAAAGTATCCGAAGTTATCAGCATTTGCCCATGACATGTTAGCAGCCACTTCAGCATCGGTAGCTACACAACCAATCATGAAAGGTTGCGGAGCGGCCAGTGTTTGAGGGAAAGCTAAGATTCCACCGGTTGAGGTCCAGGTTTTGGTTAAAGTTCCGTTAACATAGAATTTAAGTTCTTTTGCTGCGGAATTAACACTTACAACAATATGATTCCATTGTCCGGCTTTAATTGAATTATCGGTTTCATTATCTTTATCGATATAATTTCCGTCGGATTTGTAAGTGAAGAATGGTTTTCCACCTCCCTGGGTCTGCAGTTTATAACATTCCCAGTAGTTTTGTGAAATGATGTAGTTGTTCTCATACAGTTCGTCAGGCTTAACCCATACTGAGATGGTTATGTTAGCCGGAAGGAAACTGCTTGTATAAGGAACCTGAAGGTGAGCTCCACCTTTAAGGTAAACAGCTTTTCCACCTTTAACACCGTCAACCCAGGTTGGCGACATGGCATTGGCACCCAAAATAGCTACGTTTCCTTTGAAAAAGGTTCCAACGTGTTTAACAGTTGAAAAAGCGGTAGCGGTTGTTCCGGAGCCTTCGTCGAAGTGCCAGCCAGCATTCAGATACATGGCTTCATCAATAAAACCATAAGCCTGAGCCTCGAAAACGCTCATGGCTTCAGTTAACTGGGTTATCAGGTTAGTTATTTCTGCCTGTGTTATTTTAGTATCAGCAGCTGTTTTTACAGTTGCTAAGGTAGCCTTGTAACTGTCGATGGCTGCCTGGGGATAATCGCTGGAGGTAGCTGCTGCTGCTAGTGCATCAGCTTCGACAATTAAAGCATTCAGAGCTGTTTTATCGCCCTCTACAATTGTTTCCTCTTTTTTGCATGATCCCATGATCACTGCTGAACTCAGTATGAGCACCAGCATTAAGGTTTGAAATTTCATCAGATTTTTCATTTTTTTGTTTTTTAAAGATTAATTTGAGATTGGTTTAATTTAGTTGATTTATTTATTGGTGTCATTAATTAATTGCCTGGTTTGCATCTATTTCGGCCTGAGGGATAAAGAAATACCTCTTGGCTTCAAAATTAAAATCCGAACCCAGTGCAGCTTCTGCTACCGTTTTGCCCCATCGCATCAGGTCGAAGTAACGGTGAAATTCCTGTGCAAGCTCTGTTCGGCGCTCTCGTTGTATGGCTGTGGCGAGTTGGGTTTTATCAAGTGTAGTTATATCAGCAAGCAGGTCGGCAGGCGGTGTGCCATTAAAACTGGCTCTTGCCCTTTGGCGTACTTTATTGAGATTTGCCCGGGCCGAATCAGCTTTGCCACTCTCGTTAAAAGCTTCGGCTTTCATCAGCAGCAGGTCAGCATAACGCATGTAAGTGTAGTTTAAGTCGCCATCGCCTTTGAGGGATGATGAAACCTCGGATAGCGGTTGCTGGTGTTTTTTTGTGAGAAAGCCTGTTGACGACCACGAGGCATTGAACACATCCCCGTTCAGCCAGGGCTGTCCGTCGCGGCCAATGGTAGCATCGAGGCGTGGGTCAACGTCGCCGGTACTGCTTTTTTCGTATGCGTCAACCAGTTCCTGGGTGGGCGCATTGAAATAATACCCGCCTTCGGTTGCCGGGGCAAGCCACTGGTTCAATGCATTTCCTGTAAAAGGATTCTGACCGGTAAGATGTTGGATTTCAAAAATAGATTCATTGCTGTTTTCGTGTGCCAGCTTGAAATTATCGGCATAATCGGGCAACAGGCTATAAATGCCAAGTGCTTCAACCTGCTGGAAATAACCACTGGCTGCTGACCATTTTTGTTGGTACAGACTTACTTTGCCAAGCATAGCAAGTGCAGCGCCACGTGTGGCACGGCCAACATCTGTCGAAGTGTACGAAACGGGTAAGGAGGATGAGGCATCAGTAAGGTCTTTCTCAATCTGTGCATAAATGGTAGTAACTTCACTTAAAGGCACGTGGATGGTCTCCTGCGTGAGCTGTGGAAGCAGTTTCAGCGGAACTTTGCCAAATACATTTACCAGGTTGAAATATGTGTAAGCGCGTATAAATTTGGCTTCTCCAATAATCCTGGCTTTCAGGTCGGCATCCATTGTAACTTCCGGCACATTTGTAATTACATTATTTGCCCGGGCAATGGCTTCGTACGCAAAAGTCCAGTAATTGCTTATGATGCCGTTGTTGGCGTCGGCATTAAACTCATCGATATAAGTTATTTCGGCCTGGTCGCCGGGATTACCACCTTTTACAGCATCGTCGGAAGCAATATCGCCAAAAACCCAGATAGCGTTATTAAAGTTACTGAAAGCGAGTGCATTATAAGCTCCATTCACAGCCTGTAAAGCTTGTTTGTCGTTTTTATAAAAAGAAGTGGACGAAAAATCTCCCTTAAGGTCTTCGGTTAAAAACTTGGTACAGGCACTGAAAATGCTGATGGAAAATACCAGCAAAATCAAAACCGTACTTAGTTTACGATGACTTTTTATACTCCTTTTTACATACATCAGCAGATGCATAAATATATGTGATATAGTTTCGATGATCCTTTTCATAGTCAGTTGAATTAAAATGTGATGTCAATTCCAAACATTAAAGTCATTGCCGATGGGTAAGTACCCCAATCGATACCCGCAGCGCGGTCGCCTTCGGCTGTTGAGTTATCGCTGACGGTCATTTCGGGATCAAGACCTGAGTACTTTGTAAGCGTAAGCAGGTTGGTACCTGAAACATACAGCCTGGTTTGAGCTAATCCTATAACTTTGAGTTTATCAGCAGGCAGGGTATAACCAAGCTGCAGGTTTTTCAGTCTTACGTAAGAGCCATCCTCGAGGAATCGTGATGAAGGCCTGGCGTTGTTCGATTTGGTTGTCCACGATGCTCTTGGCTGTGTATCGGAAGTGCCCTCGCCTGTCCAGCGTTCGTCGAAATAACGCTGCGTTACGGTAAAACCACGGTAAAAACCTTCGATATCCTGGTTTATCTGCAGATAGATCTTATTGCCATAAGCACCCTGGAAGAAAACACTCAGATCGAAGTTTTTATAATTGGCTGCCAGGTTAACACCGGCAATAAGCTTGGGAATGGCGCTGCCCATATGAATTCTGTCCTCGTTATCAATACGCCCGTCGCCATTCTGATCTTTGAATTTTACATCGCCGGGTTTAATTCCGTTTCCCTGGAATGCCGAAAGCAAAACATCTGTTTCGTTTTGAAATATGCCTTCCATTTCGAGCAGGTAAAAAGAGCCTATAGGATGTCCGACCTCAGTGCGGGTGGCATAAACGCCGGTTTCAACTTTACCGCCAAAAAGAGGGGCATCCAGTTTCAGTACTTCGTTATGCAGGAAAGCCAGGTTTCCGCTTATGGAATAGCCCCAGTCGGTCTTGCTTTCGCGGTAGGTGGCTTCGAGCTCAATCCCTGAATTCAATGCTGACCCACTGTTGATCCACGAGGCTTCGGCATATCCGGTGGATGGAGGATTGGGCGCTTTTACAAGCATGTCCTCCGTAACTTTATAAAACAAATCGACGGAAAAGGCAAGTTTACCTTTCCAAACCTCAGCGTCGAAACCCGCATTATACTGGTAGCTGGTTTCCCATTTCAGGTTGCTGTTGCCGAGAGCCGATTGTGCGTATCCACTGTTGGAAACCCCGCCAAACGGATAATTGAAATAGGGTGAGATGCGGTCGCTGCTGGCATAAAGACCGATATCCTGGTTCCCGATGGCACCATAACCTGCGCGGAGTTTCAGATTTGTAAGCCATCCGACATTTTCGAGGAAGCTTTCCTGCTTTATGAGCCATCCTGCTGAAAGGGAATAGAATGTTCCCCATTTGTTGTCGCCGGTAAATTTGCTGCTACCATCACGGCGTAATGTGCCCGAGAGGTAATATTTCTCCTTGTAATCGTAACTGACCCTGCCGAAAAACGATGCCAGCGTCGAAGCATACTCACTCTGGCTGCTGATCTTGCTCCCGAGTCCGTTGCCAATGTAAATAAGCTCTTCCTGCTGAACAGGGAAATCCATATCGCTGGCATACAGCGCTTTCCCGCTGTTTTTTATGGCTTCGAAACCAAGCAGTGCTGAAAGATTATGTGATTCGCCGAATTTGGTTTCGTAATTCAGAAAATTATTTAAGGTCAGGTTGGCCACACGTTCGTTACCCACGCTCAAGCCATTTTTTGCATTAATGCGGTCTAAAGTTCCCCATGTAGGTGTAAAACGACGGCTATACGAATTCCTGTAATCCATACCCATGTTGGTGGTGAATTTCAGTTTGTCGTTTATTTTGGCAATGAAATAGGCCTTACCCAGGTAATTATCGTCCTTACGGTTGTTATCGTTAAGCGCTGCCATTCCAATTGGATTGTATCCATCACCCAGGAAGGAGTCGAATTTCTGAGCTCCGAAATATTCGGCCGGACGATCCACGAAAGTGCCATCAGGAAAACGTATCGGGATGGCAGGATTGCGGAAGAAAGCATACCTTACCACACTGCCGCCATTACCACCGGCGCCGTCGCCCGAGCTCCCGATAATATCGGTACTCGAAAGCCCGGCAAACATGCTTACTCCAACCGTAAGCCATTTACTGGCTTCGGTGTTTAAGTCGAGCCTGGCAGTACCACGGCTATAGCCTGAGCCTCCAATAATCCCTTGTTGGTTGAAATAGGAGGTGGAAATTAAAAAGTTGGATGTTTCGGTACCACCCGAAAGTGAGAGTTCGTGCGAATTTACGGGCGCTGCCTGCAGGAGTTCTTTCACATAATTTACATTGTCGAAACCGACAGCATCCTCGGTTGTTATCAGGCTGCGTTGCAGGCTTTCGGGTAAAAATGCATTGTCGCGGGTGGTAGCATCATTATAAACAGTAATGTAATCGGTGGTGTTTACCATCTCGGTAAGGCGGGTAGCCCGCTGAACGCCTGTCTGACCATGGTAAGAAACAACCGTTTTACCTTTTACGCCCTTTTTGGTTGTTATGAGTACAATTCCGTTATTAGCCCGCGATCCATAAATTGCTGATGCAGAAGCATCTTTAAGAACAGTAATATTTTCGATGTCGCCGGGAGTGAGTATTTTCAGTGCATCGGCCGTAGGAATGCCATCGACAATATAAAGCGGGTCGTTACCCGAACTTATGGAACCCGCGCCACGGATACGAACCGAAACGCCTTCGCCCGGAGCACCTGTATTCTGGGTTACCTGAACGCCTGCTGCACGGCCTTGCAATGCCTGCGAAACACCGGATACAGGCAAGGCAGTCAGTTCCTTGCTGTTAACCTTGGTTACCGCACCCAGCACATTGCGTTTCTTGGCTGAACCATACCCGATAACAACCAGCTCGTCGAGCATATACTGTTCGGCACTGAGCTTAATATCGATTACGGTCTGATTGCCCAAAATAATTTCGGTACTGGCATAACCGATATAGGAGAACAGAAGCACTGTGGTTGAAGTAAGTTTATCCGAAACCAGGCTGTAATTTCCATTAACATCAGTGATGGTGCCTGCCGAAGTTCCTTTTATCTGTATGGTGACGCCAATAAGGGTTTCGCCTGAAGAAGCATCGGAAACAGTTCCCTGAACCGCTCGCTGAGCAAACAGCGATACTGAGGCCGAAAGTAGGATAGCAAGAAGTAACAGTTTTTTCATTTTTTACGATATTGAATGATTTTACAATTCAGGAATATGCCACTTATTTGTATGCAATAACCACATTGCCGGCTTTCACTTTTGTGCCTTCGGTGCTTAGCCTTGTGCCTGCCGGTAGTTCAACTACAAGAGAAGAGCCTCCTGCCGGAATTTTGATGCTGATATTCCCGTTGCTTCCTTTTGCCAGGTATTTTTTCGTGACAACATCGAACAGGTCGACATTTGCTGTGGAGGTATACGTAACATCACGATCTTCAGTATATGGATTATAATAAAGGTATACCGGGAATTTATTTTCAGCGTAAAAGTCGGTAGCATTGCAATCGAGGGCAAGTATACCTTCAACATCGGTGGTATGAACAATAGCCCCGAAAATACCTACTATCGATGTGCTGTAAAGGCTAAACATTGACTCTTTCGGCTGGCCCGAAACCCATTTGGGCCCGTCGCCGATCGAAACAGGCGAAATGCCTTTTAGAGCCGGCTTATTGTAGTCGTCGAATTTCCGTACTCCTTCGTAGCCAATAATTCCATGAGTCATATCTTTCAGTTCAGGCAGCCATTGATGTGCGTCGTCGACCTGGTCGGGATAAAAAAGGCGTGAAGCATTTACCACATTCAGCATGTATTTGCCCATGGCAGTAGCATACTGAGGCTCATATTTCACCATGGGGACAAGTGGCCATGCCATGGCTACCGAATTCATAAAGAACCCATATCCACCACCGTCGGTAATGCTTCCCTGAAGGCCATGATACATCGTAATCGCCCCATCGTTCGGCTATCACGCCCCAGCCATAGCGTCCATCTTTGGCCTGGCAGCCGTCGAACATCCAGTTTAACATTTTGGTGACATCGTAATTGGTGCCTTGCTCAGCATTGAGCCTTGCGGCAGTGTAGGTTCCAAACGGCAGAAGCATTTCGTAAAACCGGCTTTCTTTCTGGCTCAATAAAGCCTCGGTGGCACTTTTTGCCCCATTCAGATATCGTTTGTCGCCGAATTTCTGATAGGCTGAATATAAAATCCAGGCATGTCCGCCTGCAACATCCTGTTGCATAGGAATTTGGTTCACCATCCCTTTCATTTTGGCATAATCAAAATAGGAATAGTTGTAGTTTCCATTTAGCACCGAATCGGCTTTAAAAAACTGCTCGGCTATTGAGCGTTGTATAAATTCCGTATTCTCAACATTCGGGAAAAGTTCAGCCACACCATAATACAGAACATTTGGATACACATCGTACCACCAGTCGCGGCCGTAGCCTCCTCCCTGCATAGCCACCTCGGGGTTGGTATTGTTCATAATAATGTTCCACTTTGTATCGCTGTTAAAATAGTTCTGCGACATTTTTACAAAGTTGAAACCATGCTGATTGGTTTTATCAATCCCCATTAAACCGGCACCTATCAGTGAGTTCAACGAAGTAAGAGCCTCGTGAAATTCGCCGTTATTTTTGTCAGGACCCTGGCGTATATCTCCTATTACCGTGTATAGCCCGAAGGTTGCCTGGTTAATATTTCTGTTTGAACTATCGAGCCATATAAGCGGACCATAGGAAGCCTTGCTGCCTAAATCGAAGGCAAGGCTGTCGAACTGAAGCGTTTTCAACTTCCAGTCGATGATTTTCAGAGGCTGCGGTAAGGCAGGCATCTGATCGATTCGCGGCAGTGAAGTCTGCACAACCGGCACTCCGGTTTGCTTATTGCAGGAATATATTCCGGCAAAAAGAAACAGTGATATCCCTGTTATGATAAATTTTTTCATTTCTCTTTCGAATAAGAATGTTTCATGATGTTTTTAGCAAGTGGAATCGAAAGCATTTGTATAAGTGCAACGATCACCAGCGAATACCTTAAGGCAAATTCTTTGGAAACATAAAAAGCCAGGCCAATAAACAGGACAAGTCCAAAGAACCGACCCAGGTACAGGCCAAACTCATGGTTAAAAATGTATGCGTATTTACTCCGGTTCTCCCTTTCCGACAGTATATCTATTACCTGCATCTGAATGGGGAAGTACGCAATATCGTGAAGGGGCATAAACAGAACTTTACACAGAACAAAAATAATTACCCCAAAAGCTGAGAACAATATCTGGTTGGTAAGCGCACCAATAAGGAAAACGGTCATGCCTGCAGCAAAAATGTAAATCCTGTGTTTTGGTTTTGTTGTCCTTCCCAGGAAATACAGGATAAAAGCGGTTAATATCCCGCTAACACTTTGTATTGTACCCAAATCACCCTCATTACCAACCAGGCTCATGATTAAAATGGCAGGAGCAGTAACCAGGTAGCCCTGAACCATTCCCTTTAGTGAAGCAAGGCCCAGCATTTTCTTCCATAGTGTGTCGAAATGAAAGTACAGGAATTTTTTCTGCCTGGGATTCCGAAAATTATGCTGATGAATAACAATACTGGCCAGGATGGTAAGCAGGAGAACGATGCCGGTTACAACCTTGTAGGCTCCAACTATGTTGCCGCCAAACCAGCCCTGGCTGCTGCTTTGTATGAGGAACCAGCCTACAACGGCTGGCACAATAATAAATGTTAATGTGTAGAAGAATGTCTCCACACCGTAATAATAGTTTCGGTTTGTATCGTTGGTAGTATCGAGTGTCAGGAAATCGCGGTTGGCCCAGAAGAAGCCGAAGGAAGCACCCATAATAAATCCGGAAATGGAAACGCCTACCATGCTGATACTGCTGAGTGTCATCATGAAGATCATAGAAACTCCGCTCAGCAACATTCCGAAACTGTATAAGCGCGATATCTTTATTTTATTAAGTAAAAATCCGTTGATCAGAAAAGTAAAGGGTATACCTGTATAGACGCAAAGCTGGTAAACAGCAACCATGGATGGATCGTTGGAACTGCGCATGATATAGGCTCCAACAAAAATATCAATTATGGGGATTACAAATGCGTAAATCATATTGGTGCCAAGCACAAGGCGCATATCCCTGGGCATTGTCATAAAAAAACGGAACTCCGATAAAATTTTGTTCTTCATTAGCTGCTTTTTATCAAATATGATTACTTGTTCAACAGTGTTCTAAGTCTTTATTTTTTCAATGTTTCCAAAATCCGGTTTACCGATAGCTCTGCTCCGCATATAACCTCGTCGCTGGCTCCGTAGTAAAGTGTAATTTTATCGCCATCAACATAATGCCCGTTGGTAAATACCACGTTTCCAAAGAAACCGGTTTGTTCGTATACCTGAACAGGTTCCATAATGGGTTCGGTGCTGCGGGCAAGGACTTTCGACGGATCGTTGATGTCGAGCAACAAGGCACCCAGGCAATAGCGATGCTCGCTATTGGCCCCGTGATAAATTTCGAGCCAGCCTTTTTCGGTCCTGATGGGTGCTGCGCCGGCGCCAACACGTGCTGAATCCCACATACCAGGGCGTACAGTAGCTATGCACTTGTGTTTACCCCAATGGATAAGGTCGGGCGATTCGGCCAGCCATATGTAATTGCCGCCCAATTCGGGACTGCTGGGACGATGCAGTGCAAAATACTTTCCATTTATTTTTTCATCAAAAATGGCACAGTCCTTATTATGAGGCGGAAATATCATGCCTTCGCGGCTAAAGTTCTTCCAGTCAATAGTCTTTATCAGGCCAACACCCACGCCAAATTCCGATACTTCGGTAAACGTGAGATTATATCCGCCTTCCATGGTAGCAACGCGGCAGTCTTCGATGCCAAAAGTTTCGAGTTCACCTTTACCGAAAATGGGAGGATACCCTTCGGGTTCATAAAAAGAAGTTCCATCGTTGCTGCAAACAAGCCTCAGGTACGATAAAGTGGTAAGGTAATCCTTTTTTTTATAATTTATCACCCTGGGATCGGAAGCATCCAGGTCGGGGTCGTTTTTATCGAAACTTAAAATTTCGATTATACCTTTATTATTATATACAGGGAAGCTGATTTTACCTTCAATCTGTTTAGGCCTTTCGGCAACACGAAGCAGAAGCCATATTTTCCCGTCGAATTTAAAAACACCAGGGTTTAGGAGACAGGTTATTTCCATTCCTTCAATACCGGGTTGCAAATCAGAAGGCCTGAGAAGCGGGTTTTGACCGAAACGCTTTGCAATATCCATAACAGTGGTTTTTGTTAATACCAAAATTACAAACGATTGCAAAAATCCGTGTCCGCCCGGTTCCTTATATTGTCCTACATAGTGTAAAATAGTGAATTATCCTGCATTAGCGGTGATGTTCCCGTTAAAACACTTTTCGTTGAACACTACCACGCGACGATAGTAAAATTCAGAATAAGATAAAAAATGGAACATTTAAAAAGAGAAACTATAGAATATCAGAACAAGTGAACAATTGAATTATGAACCCTTCACCCATTCGCCCCTCGCCCCATCGCCCTTCACCCTTTCGCCCATCGCCCCTCCCTTCACCCCTCTACCTCTCCCCCTTATTCCTGTACTCCGATGGTGAACATCCGTTGGCCTTGTTAAACAGATCATAGAAATGAGTTCGGCTGCTAAACCCGGTCTGATCGATAATTTCGCTTACCGTTAACGATGTTGACTGAAGAAGGATAGCAGCCTTATTTATACGGCGTTGATTTATTAATCCATGCGGTGTAGTTCCCAGCAGTGATTTGGTTTTATTGTATAACGACGACTTGCTGATAGCCAGTTTATCGCACAGGTTTTCGGACGAAAATGTTTCGTCATCCATGTTTTCGTCGATACATAACAGCATTTTCTGAAAAAAAGGATCCTGAATTTCCTGCGCCAGGGCCGGAATACTCTCTTCTTTGCCGATCCTGTCCTTAATACGTGAGCGGAGGCGTAAAAGTTTTTCGATCCGCACTTTCAGGTGCTCGGGGTGAAAAGGCTTGGGTATATACGAATCGGCGCCGGCTTTTAAACCGACAATACGGTCTTCAATTTCAGCTTTAGCTGTAAGCAGAATAATTGGCAGGTGACTGGTGTCGAAATTATCGCGAAGCTTGCAACAGAGATCAATGCCATCCATTTCGGGCATCATTACATCCGATACTATCAGGTCGGGTTTGTGGGATAATACTTTATCGTATGCTTCCAATCCATTTACTGCTGAAATGATATTATACCCGGCATGCAGAAATTCACTCAGCAAAACCAGGATCTCAGGATCGTCGTCAACAATAAGTATTACCGGTTTACCGGCTTTTATAGCCTGATTTTCGACAGGTGTGCCTGTTTCCGGTTCATCCAGGAAGCTGAATGTGTCAGCTTCTTCTGAAATACTGCTGTTGTCTTCGGCCGATATCAGCTCATGTAAATCCGAAAATTTACAGATAAACCTTGTTCCCTGGCCGGGATTGCTTTCGAAATGTATTGATCCTTTCAGCAGTTCAACGAGTCCTTTGGTAACTGCCAATCCCAAACCTGTAGAACGGTATCCCGGGAAGCTGCCTTTGCTTTTGGCTGACGAAATGCCGAAAGGTTCAAAAACTTTAGGGTAATATTCGGGTTTTATGCCGACGCCATTGTCAAGGATTTCGACGGTAAGCTCCGATTTTTCCTGTTTAACGATGGCTTTTACAAATCCACCCGCCTTGTTGTACTTTATTGCATTTGAAATAAGGTTGGTGAAGATGCGCTGAAATTTATCCGCATCGGTTGCAAAAACAAAATCGGGATCCGTAGCTATAAGTTCGCAGTTTATGTTTCGCTGTTGTGCCAGCAATTCGAGATCTGACAGTACTTCGCCAATAAGTTCAGCCGGTTTTGATAGCCTTATGTTTATTGGTTCCTTTCCCTTTTCGAGTTTGCGGAACTGCATTATTTCGAGTACCAGTTTCTGAAGCTTAATGCTGTTGTTGAATACTTTTAACAGTCGTGGCGATTCAGCCATACTCCTGCTTTCCTCGAGCAGGGCATGAATATGCGAGGTGATCAGGGTGAGGGGTGTGCGGAATTCGTGAGCCACATTCGTAAAAAACTCAATTTTATAGCTCTGTAATTCAGCTTCCTTTTTTTGTTCGAATTCCGCCAGGGCTGCTTCTTTTTTGCGCGCCTCCCTTCGGCGGTAGGCTGAAAACAGTAAAAACTGAAGGCCGGTAATCAGCAGTATGTACACGGCTATAGCCCATGTTGTTCGCCAGAAAGGCGGAGAAATAGAAATGGCGATCTCCCGGGTGTTTTCCGACCAGTTTCCGTTTTCATCGCTTGAGCGGATCTGAAGCAGGTATTTGCCCGAAGGCAGGTTGGAGAAACTGATGGGCTGGCCCGCTGGGTTTACAATCCATTCGTTATCGAAATTTTTCAATCGGTAGGATATTCGGTATCGCTCCTGCCCCCAGAATACGAGGGGCGAAACATGAAAAGTAATGGTATTCTGGGTATAGCTTAGTTTCAGGCTTTTCTGATGGTTGATAAGACTATTCAATACGCTTCCCTCTCCGGGTTCTACCAACATATTGCGGATGTAAAACTGGTTGATTGCAAGCGGTGGGAAATAGGACGAGAATTTTATCTCATTAGTCTTGATAACGTCCATCCCCATCGTCCCCCCGACATAAAGAAGCGAAGTATTAGCATCAAAATAAGATGCGCCATCGCTGTATTCGAAATTTACCAGGCCATCGTTAACATTAAAACTTCGTACATTCCTGTGGCTGCTGTCGATTAACGAGAGACCCTGGTTGGTAGTTACCCACAAATTACCTCGTTTATCCATTTGTATGGCATGAATGCTGGTGTTGGTAAGAACAGATTGTACATTTAACCCGGCTACCCTCACCGAATCGTCGGAAATGGCAAGCAAATTAAAAATGCCATAGCTGCTGCCTGCCCACACACTGCCTTTATTATTTGAAAAAAGTGAAAGAATATCGTCATTCCTGATAAATCCCGGATTTGTACCCGAAGTATATTGACCGATAATCCTTTTGGTAATGGTATTATACCTGTACACGCCAAGGCCCCGTGTTCCTACCCAGAGTATTCCGGGCTTTTCTTCGGCCAGTGCATAAACGATTTGTTTTTGTGGTTGAGCCGAGGATATGCTTTTGTCGAGTATAAGTTGTTCGAAACTAACAGGTACTGACTTTCCTGATTTGCTGAATTCGACCATAACCACACCGAATCCGCTGGTGCCAAGGTAAATGCGCTGGTCGCTGTCTTCAATTATCCGGTATACCGAAGCAAATTGCAGGGGGTTGGGAATGTTAAAGTCGCGGGGGAAATTTCGTATAGTCCTGTAATCGGGCGAAATAATGTCGACTCCTTCGCCATCGCTGCCTACCCAAATGGAACCATCGCTGCGTTCGTGAAACGAAAGTACCGAATTGTTACTCAGCCCGTTTTTTACCGAAATTTGCCGGGTATGATTTCCTTTGGCATCGAAAACATCAATTCCACCACCCTTGGTGCCAACCAGCACATCTTTATTTCGTGTTACCAGTATACTGCGTACAATAGGGTATGCCAGTTTAGCCGACGAAAGGCTTTTGTTCGGGAACTCGGTGAGTTTAAGGTTATAAACCCCGTTGCCATCGGTCCCTATCCACAGTATATCGGTATCGGTTTCGTAAATGCTGAGAATACGCGTAGCAATCGGGTTCGAAATAAATAATCCGGAGAGGATGTTAAATATCCCGAATTTAAGTGTTACAAGGTTGAAACTGTATATTTTACCCTTTTCGGTACCGGCCCACATCCTTTCTTTATCCTTCGAAAGAGCAAACGAAGTGATAATGTCGTCAGGCATATTTAATAGCTGTACTTTTCGTAGCTCAAGGTCAACCATAATAGCAGCCCCCGAGCGTTGTGTAATAAGCAGGAACGGTCGTTGGTTGATCATTACGGAAACCGACGACGAAATTGCACCCGTTAGCGGCAATTGCATCACAGGGCGGAGTTGATCGCCGGCTATCAGTATCAGGTTCCCATTTCCGGTTATACAATACGCTCGCTTACCGACCAGGTGAATCCGCTTAATATTTTTCGAGGCAGCCAACGATGCTTTATCGAAATTTATTTGCCGGAACTGCCGTATTGTATTGTCGAAGGTGAAAATACCCTTCCCGAAAACCGAAGCCAGGGTGCCATAGCTGTCGGAGTGACAAATGGCAATATCGTTTTCGTAATTAATATGCTCCGATTCCTGTGTAAAAAACGAGGTGAACCTGTCGTGAATATTATCATACAGTCCAACACCTTTGTTGGTAAGCATCCATATGGGCCCGGTGGCTGTCGGGTAGAGTTCCCTGATAACATGGTTGTGAATGGAATAAGGTGTATTAACCGGAAGGTAGGTAACAATGTTATTTCCATCGTAACGGTTCAGCCCGTTCCAGGTGCCAAACCATATATAGCCTTCGGCATCCCTGATAATAGTATTCACAGCACCGTTCGACAATCCTTCACGACGTGAAATAGAATGTACATTCGTGCTGTATTCCGCCCTGAGCGGCACAGCGAACGAGATTGCCAGGGTTAGAAGGATGATTTTTCTCAACATAATGAAAACCTGTATTGACATCAGGCGATGATTGAGTAAAAATAGACAAAAATGCGGATTATGGCATGAAATAAATCACACGAACCCGTTAAATGAAACTACGATAATTTGTCAACTGACTAAAAAAGTATACATAAAAAAAGAGTCCCCCTTTATAAAGAGGACTCTTGTAATAAATGTCTTAATTTATTTTTTACCACTATTTTCACCCTGAGCTGTCATTGGCAGTAAAACGAAGCAACGTCGAAGGGCACTATTCACTATTCACAGCTTTTCGCATGTCGTAAATCTTTTTCCCGCCATACAGCCCTGCCAGGCCGATGAGTAAAAACAGGCCTTCGCCAATGGGTGCACCGTTGGCCTCACGGGGTGACTTGTTACCCGATAATCCATGCCCATCCGGAGGAGGAGGTGGTGGCTGAGCCATACTTACTGTATTAATAGCTGTAAATAGCACGAGGGTAAGAATAGCTGTATATAATCGAAAATGTTTTTTCATAATATAACTGGTTGTATCTTGGAGGTATATAATAACAGCCGCAGGCAAATATATTAATTATTTTAATTGCAAAGCTGTTTTTTTTATTTTTCTGTAATTTATTTTAGGGCAAAGCTGTGATGTTAAACGTTTAATGAACTGAATTGTTAGAGCGGCTAATCATTTTCCTTTGATTGATTTCTGGAAATTATGGGCAAACATATTACATACTTAGTTTTTTTTGTCATCAGTTTTTACAAGTAATGAAAACGTTAGATTGTTGAACTATATCTGTTTAATGATTTTTGTGTCAGCAATTTTTTAAAAAATAGCTCTGATTATCCCTACCGTATTTAACAAAAAATGGTGCCTGAAGGAAGTTTTTAATTCTGAGCTGACTCATTGTCCTATAATGATTGATATACAAAAAGGGTGAAAGTAATAGTCTGAACAAAATGTTTTTTTTGAAGTGATAACCGGTGGTTTGGTTTTAGCAGACTGCTTAGTTATATATGGGAGCTTGTTATACTTCAAAAAGCAAGGTTCCCAGGGTTATTTCCAAAGGGGAATCTATATATTGACACAAAGATAATAATATTTAGCCCAATTGATTCTCTGGCAATAAAAAAAACAGTGTTTTTTTCACATTGTAATTTTTTTTACCTACAGTCTTATTACTCCTGGAATTATTAAAAGTTAGAAGGACAAAAAAAGCCGGGTTTCCCCGGCTTCTCTTACTATTAATACTAACAGACGATTAATTCATAATAACCACTTTTTTAACGATCCGGCTGTTTTTGCTTCGTAAAGCAACCGTATAAACTCCCGATGGCGATCCTTTAAGGTCGATATTGGTGGAGTAAGTACCATTAATAAGCACTTTTTCCCGTTTCCATAGCAGGACGCCCAGGCTGTTTGTAATTTCGATACTGAATTCTTCAGCACGGGCCGATTCTGCTTTAACAGTAAACTGACCGTTACCCGGGTTCGGATAAATGTCGAGTGAATGGTTTATTACAACACCGCTCAAGCTTACCGGCAACACCAGTATGGAATTCGAAATGGCCGAGCTGCAACCGTTTAGGGTAACCACAACAGTATAATAACCAGTGTAAACTGCTATATGCTGTTTGCCTGTGGCACCGGGAATAATTACTCCGTCGAGGTACCATTGGTTACCGGTATTGGCACTGCTGGTGAGGGTATCACCATTTTGTGTGATTACAGGTGTTGCTGGTATGGGATTCACCACTACATTAAAATTAGGAGATGGGGTACCCATACCACAGTTGTTGCTGCCGCTGACTTTAATAATGCCTGATGATGCATTGGAAGCAAAATTAACTGTAATAGAATTTGTTCCTGCACCGGTAACTATCGTTGCTCCGGTAGGTAATGTCCATTGGTATGTATTGGCGTTTGCGATTGGAGCAACCGAATACACAACTCCCGCTGTTCCTGCGCATACAGCTGTTGTTCCTGTTATAACTCCTGCAGCTGCAGGCTTTGGATTAACAATAACATTGTAAACACTCGGCTCGGTGGCAGCACATCCTGCACTGTTCGTGTAATTAACGCTAACCGTTTGGTTTCCGCTGCCATTCCAGCTTACTGTAATAACATTGGTTCCGGCACCCGATGTTATTGCTCCGCCTGCCGAAACAACCCAGGTGTAGTTGGTGTTATTCGATTGTGTAGCATATGTTACATTGGTTGAGCCCTCACAAACTTCGCTTTCGCCTGTAATTAAAGGAACAGGTACTGACAGCACGTTAACAGCAAAAGTAGTTGGAAGGCTTGCGCTACAGCCCAAAGCGTTTGTATAATTTACTGATATCGTACGCGATCCTGCTGTAGCCCAGTTAACTGTTACCTGGTTCGAATTCAAACCTGAGGTAATAATTCCACCATACGAAATAGTCCAGGTATAATTACTGAAACCGGCTTCGGTAGTATATACCAAGCCTGATGAACCGGCACATGCTTCGTTAGGTCCACTTAATGTTGGCGTTGGAACTGCATTTACGGTTACATTGAATGTTGCTGCTGCAAGTGCAACACATCCTCCGGCATTTGCATAATTTACAGTAACGGTTTTGGCGCCAGTTGTATTCCATGTTACAGTAATAGCATTGGTAGCTGCACCTGCTGTAATAACACCACCGGTGGAGACTGACCAGTTATAGGCTGTCATGCCGGCCTGTGTAGTGTAAATATTCGTTGTGGATGTAACACAGGCTGATGCCGAACCGGCAATGGTAGGAATCGGTCGTGCACTTACTGTTACAGGCAGTGTGGAAGAAGCTCCGTTGCCACAGGCATTGGTTCCGTAAACACTTACACTACCCGTTGCGGCTGATGCGCCAAAGTCAACAACTATGGTGTTGGTTCCGCTTCCGCTTACTATGGTTGCTCCTGTGGGTACTGTCCATACATACCCGGTAGCCAGGTTGATAGCTCCAACAGTGTAGGTAACAGCCATACTCGACTGGCATGCAGTTGCAGGCCCGATGATGGTTCCTGCAGGGTCCGGTGAGATGCAGTTTGTCGAAAATGTCATATCGTTGCCATTGCTGGTTCCGGTGCCATTCACTGCTACAACCCTGTAGTGATATGTGGTGTTGATAATCAGACCGCTGATTGCCGCCGAAACGGGAGTGGCTGTAAATCCGTTTACCGTGTTGGGTACTGCATTAACAATGCTGCCATAAGCAGTTGTTAAACCGTATTCGAATGTTACTGTTGCGGTTTGGTTATTTGCATTAACGGTTCCGTTAAGCGTAGCAGCCGATGCTGTTACAGCTGTAGCTGCATTGGTTACAACCACAGGTGCCAATGCCGAAGTAGTGAAGGTTATATTGCCTCCGTTTGCTGTCCCTGCGCTGTTAACACCTACAACCCTGTAATGATAGGTTGTATTGGGCTGTAACCCGCTGAGTGCATACAATACTGCTGTGTTAGTTGTGCCCGTAACCGGACTTGGTGTTGCTGTAACCACAGTTCCGTAAGCAATGGTGGTGCCATATTCGAAAGTAACGGCTGTACTTGCATTATTGGCATTTACAGTCCCGTTTAAGGTTGCTGTTGCCGAAGTTACAAGAGTAGCAGCATTGGTAACAACGGTTGGCAGCACTGCTGCTGTTGTAAAAGTAAGACCGTTGCCATTCGTGGTGCCGGCAATATTAACCCCTACCGCCCTGAAATAGTAAGTTGTATTGGGTAATAAACCACTAAGCAGGTATGTAACTGCAGTGCTGGTTGCTCCCGTAACCGGGCTTGGTGTTGCTGTAACAACAGTTCCGTATGCAATGGTGGTTCCGTATTCGAATGTAACGGCTGTACTGGAGTTATTGGCATTTACTGAGCCGTTAAGGGTCGCACTGATGCTGGTAATTGCCGTTGCTGCATTGGTAATTACTGTTGGAGCGGCAGTGAGGGTAGTGAAAGTAAATTCGCTTCCATAAGTAGTAGCAACACTGCTTGTAGCGTATGCCCTGTAGTAATATGTGGTAGCAGGTGTAAGTCCTGTAAGTGCGCTTGTAAACGCTCCGGTGGTTCCGGGTTCGGTTGTTTTAGGACCTGTAATTACGGGAGCCGGTGAGGTGCTGTAACAAATACCTCGTGCTGTGATGGTAGCACATCCGCCATCAGTGACATTGCCGCCACATGAAGCCGAAATTGCGGTAATCAGCGTGGCCGGGCTGCTGGTTGTAACTGAAGGTGCTGTATTAATACCGCTTCCGGTAGCAGCACAGTTTACTGATGGCGCTCCGCCGCCGCTAACAGGGATATTGCCGTTATACGATTGTACAAGGGTAGGGGTAAACTTAACATATACCGTTGCCGAAAATGCACCACCCGGTTGAGTGAGCGAGAGTGTCGGAGTATATACTCCGCCTGCTGTTGTTGAATAAGTGTACCCGTTCAAAGCCCCAACCAAAACATCGGCGGTTGAAAGATCATTTCCGGTAATTGTAAACGTTAATGGCCCGGCAGTTGTATTGATACATACATTGCCAAAATCGCTTAAGATTCCTGTACTTAATACCGGGTTAATTACTGAACCATTGCAGGTTACAGTGTTTGAGGCTGCTCCTGTGGAGGTGATATTAATTACTTCAGTGTTATAAATACCGGCAGTTAAACCGGCTTTGAGTCTGACGTAAATGGTCGTGCTGCTAACTGAGCCAGCTGCAGGAATAAGTGTTATTGGTGACGTATAACCCGCTCCTGTGGTTGTTGATATCTCGTAATTGGCCGAAGCCGTTATAACGATATCATTTGTGAGATCGGAACCTGAAACGGTAAATGTTTGTTCAGCCGATGGACCTGCACCCTGTATATAAGTGAAACCTGAAAGGGAAGTAGGAGCTGAGGTAATCAGCGGGGCAGCTGCAATATTACCAAGGGCAAAGTCACTGAAACTTGTAAGGCCGCTAGCTGTGTAAGCAGGAGGTGTTCCACTGCTTGTATGCGAAGTAACAGTACCTGCATCATTTTTCAATATCACGGGTGTTGCGCCAGGCGTAAACCCGCTGCCATCGAGTGTGATATTATAGGCAAAAACGGTAGCTCCTGTTTGAGTAACTGTCCAGAAACGATCGGTGAAAAGAATTGTTCCGGGAGGTAATGATCCGGTAAGTGCCGATTCAGTTTGTTCTGCAGTCACTGTGCTTGGTGCATCCAGGGCTGTATAATTCAGGTTAAGCGGGCGGTAATTGCCTCCCTTTCCGATGGGGAAATCTTTTGAGGCAGCAACTCCAAAAACCCTTGCAAGCGAACCGTCTACATAAGCCGTAGATGAACCACCAAATAAAGTTCCATTTACCGTTAGGATATTTGCCCCTGTTGTTATAAGTCCATTTGTGAGGGAAAAATTATTGAATGTCACATCACTGCCAAGTGTAATACCTGCAGCATTATTTGCTTCAATTGTGCTGTTTGAGCCAAAAGTCAGTGTGCCGGCATTGTTGATTGATTGAACAGTATTGCCATTCAGATTAACTGTTCCTGCAGAACCTGGGCTAAAGTTTAATACTGCTCCCGGTGCAACTGTGATATTTCCTTTAATGGAATGGCCAGGGGTGGCGGTCACATTAAAATTAAGTGTTCCGTTTGTCACCGTAAGGTTATCCATCGAAACAGCAGCAGAGCCTGTAGGTGTTAAGGTAAATGTGGGTGCGTCAACCTCAAAATCGGCATATGTTCTTCCCGAAAATGAAGGAGTCGAATTGGAAATGACTTTGAACAGGCTGCCTGTCTGGAAAACAACGACACTGTTTGGCTGGCTTGCTCCAAAAGGATTACTTCCTGCCTGAGCAATATAGGTTGATCCGTTTTCGAAAACCACCGAATTCAGGTTGGTTGTTCCAAAAGCGTTGCTCGAAAAGAAAGCGCCTGCGGTAAAAGTTGCACCGCTGTTAAATACTAAGGCACCTGCGTCGGCAGCCAGTATTTTATGGGCAGTTGAAGCTGTTGATGAAAATGCCATGTTTCCACCAATACTTCCGGTAGCACCTGTAAGCAGGTTGATGGTAATGGCGTTAATTGCATTAAGGTTTAAGGCGCAGCCAGCCGGGATTACCAGGTCGGTTCCGGCTGCCCCGTTAATGGTAAGGGTAACAGCCGAAGCGCTTTGCAGATTGGCAACCGTATTGTTCGAGAACAACAATTGCCCTATGGTTTCAGTTTGAACTGCTGTAACTGTTTTGGTAGTGCCATCGTTAAACTGAAGAACATCCGTAGGTAAAGGAGTGGTTCGTGTGGGACTCCAGTTAGTAGCTATGTTCCATGCAGCGTTATCGGCTCCCTGCCATGTATAAACATCCGAAGCAGGAGCATTGGTAGTGGCGGTAGCCGAAGGAATGATTGGAGCAGTATAATAATTGAATGTATAAGTACTAAATCCGCTGTAATTGAAAGGAATTATGGTGAATGAATACTGTGTTGATGGGCTTAAACCGCCAATTGCAGCCGAAAGTGCTGTGCCTGGGGTTATTATTGCAGCTACTGTTCCATCACCAATAATACTGCCAACGGAATAGCCTGTGGCATCCATAGGAAGGCCGGTTGGAGGTGTGATACCGGTAGCCTGAAGAATAAGATATCCATATGAACCTGTGGATGGTGTGAGCCAGCTCAGGTTAATACTCGTTGTGCTGGCGGCTGCAGCTGCAAAACCGGTGACATGGTCTGCAGGCTCGGTCGAAAGGGTATAAAAGGATGATTCGACCGATAGGGTGGTGCCAACTGAGTTGGTTGCGTAAGCCTTATAAAAAACCTGAACACCCGAGGGCAATCCCGTACGGTTATGGGTGAATGAGCCGGTTGTTGTTCCACCTTCGGCAAGTTTATTATCGGTTATCGTAACCCCTGCTGATGTTTTCCATACGGTCCCTCTTTCGGTAATGGCTGCACCGCCATCGCTTGAAATAGTTCCACCCAGCATAGCTGATGAACTGGTGATTGTGACAGCAAATGGAGATACAACAACTGGAACTGTGGCTCCCGATAAAGTAGTAAGGGGTACCATCACCGGAGCGACCTGCAGGATGGATGATAAATCCTCGGCAACGAAATACACATCATAGGATGTTGAATTGGCAAGACCGCTAACGGCAGAAATATATTCAGTATTACCGGCAGCACATGCGATGGTACCTTTAAGGTTTGCTGCAACGGCTGTGCCGCTTGCATCCTGTCCGGCTTTTACCTGTGCCGAAGTAGGGGGTGTTGCACCTGAAGGTAATACAACAAAATAAGAAGTGCCGGGAGCATTTATGTTTACTTTGGCAGTGAAGCCTGTGGCGGTTGCATTTTCTGCCTTTGGCCAACCGCTTGTCCACGAAGGTGTTACGGATAAAACTCCTGAAATGCTGGTTGTTACATTCCAGAATCCGCCTAAGCCACCATACACATATGGAGCCGCTCCAAACTGAAAGCGGCTGGCATAATAATACATACCGGGTACGGTAATGGAACTGCCTATATCGGTAATATATTCATCATTGTTTCCAGCATCTCCAAAGTAGTTGGATGGTACCCATGTGGTCCATGTGGCAGGATCCGTATTGCTGGTACTGTATCCAACCCAGGCTGTAATGCCGGCACCTTGCCCTGCGGGTTCTGTTACTCCTGCTTTATAAACCTGGGCATATACATCAAATACACCTCCTGATGAAATAGTTCCGTTAGGTGGCCATTGTAAATTTGCCCATTCAATCTGTGGAAGTGCATTGACAGTTAGGACGGCCGAAAAATTGGTTGTCCCATTCCAGAATCCGCCGTTAAACCCGCCGTAAACATAAGGTGCTGTCCCATACTGGAAACGACTGGCGTAATAGTATGTTCCGGGTGAGGAGATTACCGCGCCGATGTTAGCCATATACTCGTCGTTGCTTCCGGTAACAAATGTGTTGTAGGTTGCCGGTACCCAGTCTGTCCAGGTGGCAGGGTCTGTATTTGCTGTACTATAACCAATCCAGCAGGTGATTCCGGGACCCTGGTTTGGATCGTCGGTAACACCGGGTTCAAATACCTGGGCATAGGCAGTAAACTCACCACCTACGGTAATAGTACCACTTGGTGGCCATTGCAGGTTAACCCAGTTGAGTTGAGGAACGACTGTGCCGCTGCATTGAACCGTAGCTCCGGCTGCACCTGACGAAGCCAGTGTAATATCCTCATTGTTATAAGAGCCTACTGACAAACCTGATTTCATACGGGTATAAATGGTTGTACTGGCAACTGTCCCTGCTGTATGGGTAAGTGTAACCGGATTCGTGATCACAAATGCACCTCCAGTTCCTGTTGATATCTCAAAGTCAGCAGGAGGCATAATGTTGATTTCATCGGTCAGATTGGAGCCTGAAACAGTGAAGGATTGTTCGGATGACGGACCAAAACCTTCAGCGTAGGTGAAGCCGGTAAGGGTGGTAGGAGTGACTGAAAGTATGGGGGTTCCTCCTGTTGGGCCAACAATATCAGTCCAAGTCGTTCCTATCCTTATCCCATCAATTATCAGGTTTTCGAGATGAGGAAAACTGACGCAATGCAACTGATCCTGGATCGATGTCACTTAAACTAACATCTGTTAGTGGACCAATGTTGCGGTGGCTGGTTCTGTGGTTGGGAATGAAGCTGTCGAAAATATACATACTCATTATATCATTAAGGGCACCACTTACTATTTCATATTTAATTACAAGTAAATAAGTGTTCCCAATTGTAAAGGCAGAACTCGCAAATGTTCCGGTATTACTGCCAAAGCTAACGCCAAAATGATTGGTAGCATCCATGAATACTTTTCCTCTGAAGGTTGAACCAACAGGATTGGTACTTAAATGAAAAAAATATCCCGCTGCTACACCTGTAACTTTAACCATAAATGCGGTATAAACTGTTCCTGAAGTCACAATAGGGAATGTTCTATGAACATCTTCCCCAGTATTATCAACTAATGCTGCATTACCAATTCCGGAGTCAATATAACCGGGGAATGACAAACCTCCATTGTTCACAGTAATAGCTTGAGCTCCAGCTCCTGAATGGGCTGTCCAGCCATGAGCCGTTAAAAGTTCATCAGCAGGATAGGAAAAATTCTCATCCAGCAAAAGCGTTTGCCCCCATCCAACATGTTGATTGCCGAAAATAAAACAAGCCATTACAATAATGGTAAAAAGAGTAGATTTTTTCATATGATTTTGGATTTTGGTTGTACGTTACGGATAGCTTAAACAGATAAAAAAAGAAGAAATTAGGGGATTAAAGTTAGGGATAATTATTAATTTACAGGAATATGAAAAGGATTAATTAATAAATAATTTATAAACAGCAGAAATAGACTCTCCAATAGTTTTTTTATACTGTTGAATTGCTTGTAGTTGACTGACGGAAAGCTTTCTTAAAAGATGAATATGATTCTTGCCAATGAAACTATTATTTATAATATCTCTGAGAAACGTTATTCAAAGGCGCTTATATAATGGTGTCGGCATTCTGGTATTAAAAAAAGAGAGCCGAAATTCAGCTCTCTTTCAATTGGTACATGTAAAATTATATTACAAAGGGATATTCCCATGCTTCTTAGGCGGATTGGTTTTGCGTTTGTTTTGCGTCATTTCCAGCGCCTGTATAAGTTTGAAACGGGTTTGGCGTGGGTAAATAATTTCGTCGATATACCCTTGTTCAGCTGCCTTATAGGGATTGGCAAAAGTTTCGCGGTAGTCAGCAACAGCTTGCTTACGGGCTTCATCGCTCAGCTTGTCGCGGTGTATAATGCTAACGGCTCCGTCAGCGCCCATTACAGCAATTTCGGCCGAAGGGTATGCAAAATTAATATCAGCACCAATATGTTTGCTGCTCATCACATCATAAGCTCCTCCATAGGCTTTTCGGGTAATAAGTGTGATTTTTGGAACGGTAGCTTCGGCAAAAGCATATAATAACTTGGCACCGTGCTTTATAATTCCCCCGAATTCCTGGTTGGTCCCCGGAAGGAATCCCGGAACATCAACAAGTGTGATTAGCGGAATATTAAATGAATCGCAAAAACGAACAAAACGAGCTGCTTTAATGGATGAGTTTATATCGAGCACACCTGCAAGACTCTGTGGCTGGTTGGCTACAATTCCCACACTGCGTCCCCCTAAACGTGCAAAACCTATAATGATATTCATGGCATACAACGGCTGTACTTCGAAGAAGTTGTGATTATCAACCACTTCCTTAATAAGCTCTTTCATGTCATATGGCTTATTGGGGTCTTCGGGAATCATGCTGTCGAGCTTGTCGTCGCTGCGATTGATATCGTCGGTATTGGGTTTAAATGGAGCATCTTCCATATTATTCGATGGCAGATAGCTGATCAGCTCGCGAAGCATCATCATGGCATGTTCGTCGTCGCTGGCGGTAAAGTGAGCCACACCGCTCTTGCTGTTATGTGTCATGGAGCCACCAAGCTCTTCTTTGGTGACTTCTTCGTGGGTAACAGTTTTTATAACATCAGGTCCGGTAACAAACATATAACTGGAGTTCTCGACCATAATAATGAAATCAGTAATAGCAGGCGAATATACAGCTCCCCCGGCACAAGGGCCAAGTATGGCTGAAATTTGTGGGATAACGCCCGAACTCATCACATTGCGGTAAAAAATATCGGCATAACCGGCAAGGCTTTCAACTCCTTCCTGTATGCGTGCACCTCCTGAGTCATTAAGACCGATTACGGGAGCGCCCATCCGGGTGGCCATGTCCATGATTTTAACAATCTTATCGGCATTGGCCCTGCTCATGGTACCTCCAAAAACCGTGAAATCCTGTGCGAATACATACATAAGCCTGCCGTCGATCTTACCATGCCCGGTAATTACACCGTCTCCGGGAATAAGGTTCTTCTCCATCCCAAAATCGCGTGAGCGGTGTACCACGAATTTATCGAGTTCAACAAAAGTGCCCGGATCAAGCAAGTCGTTGAGGCGTTCGCGAGCTGTTTTTCGGTTAGCCTGATGCTGACGGTCAATGCGGTCCTGTCCGCCACCTAATTCGGCAATGCGGCTTTTTTCTTCCAGTTTTTTGAATTTTTCTACGTTACTCGACATTTTTATGATTTTAACGGGTGTTGCGATTAAATTTTATGGTTTGAAGGGTTTACCTTCGGTGCGTTCGCTATGTTCGGTTCGGGTTTGAAGAGTTTCAGCGTTTCAGATTTTCAGGGTTGTACGAGCACTGAGCGGTTCCGATAGCTATCGGAACGAAGTGCGACATTTAAAAGGTAGCAGGTTCAAGTTTATTGTACATTGTTTGTTTGAAATTGTTTGTTCAAGTTATTTCAAAAGTTTCTGGATTAGATTTTCAAATTCTAACTTCACATCCCACATTCACATCCCACATTGAACATCCTTTATTCAACATCTTCTATTTCAACCAATACCTGGTTTCCATCCACGGTATCGCCTTCTTTTACGGGTATTTCTTTAACTTTTCCGGCTTTTGTTGCCTTGAATTCGCTTTCCATTTTCATGGCTGAAACAATGATAACCGTTTGTCCGACTTCAACTAAATCGCCCACTTCAACCAGAACTTTTACAATCTTACCCGGCATAGGTGAACGGATAATGTTACTGGCATGATTTCCAGAAGCACTGTCGCGACTGCGCATATAGCGGGTTTCGGCATCCACAACTTCTATTTCGCTGGTAAAGTAAAATGTGTTTACCGTGTAATGCTTGGGCTCCCGACCTGGAACCACCTCAATGTTATACGATTTACCGTTGTACAGCACAGAGTACTCAGCCGGGCTTACTTTCACAATATCAACACTGAATGTTTCATCATCCACAGCTATAGTAAGCTGGTTTCCTTCCCGGCTGATTTCTTTCAGTATAGCCTTGCGGCCTTCGAGGTTTAGTTCAAGTTCCATTCGATTTAATATATGATTATCTTTTTGCGGTCTTGGGTATGCTTAATTGGTAACAGGCTTCTTGTTCTGATATCTTTTTTGCTTAGTAGCTGCTTAACCCGTTTTTATGTGATGCCGATAGCATTAAATACGCCATGTGGCAAGTCTGCGTCCAAACTCTTTCCAATCGCTGCCATGTCGTATGGATGCGGATGAGATAGTTTGTTCAATTTCTTTTAGTTGACTTGTGTATTCAACATATGCTGCGATAAGAGCAAGGTTTTCGCATTCATACACACATTCGGTGTCAGCCATTAGAAATTCCTGGTTATCTTCAATAAAATGAGTGTTGTATCCCCCTTTTCGGAAATCAGGAGCGTCCATTATTCGTTCGAGGAATTTAATGGATGTTTTTACACCGCTGATCTTATATTCATACAAAGCGCGACGCATGCGCTCGATGGCTTCTTCGCGGGTTGTTCCCCACACTATCAGTTTGCTGATCATAGGGTCATAGTAAATAGGAATGGTATACCCTTCATAAACATAACCATCGCAGCGTACGCCCAGGCCGAGGGGTTCAGTTATATGAGTAATAGTGCCGGGGTTAGGCATAAAATTGTTGTCAGTATCTTCGGCATATATACGGCATTCGATGGCATGACCCCTCTGCTGCAATTCCTCCTGTTTGAATGGTAGTGGCTTCCCTTCGGCAATGCGGATCTGCTCTTTAACCAGGTCGACACCAACCACACGCTCGGTAATGGGATGTTCAACCTGCAGACGAGTATTCATCTCAAGGAAATAGTAATTGAGCTTATCGTCAACAATAAACTCAATGGTGCCGGCCCCTTCGTAATTTGCTGCCTTTGCTGCAGCTACTGCATGTGCTCCCATTTCAGCGCGTACAGCCGGGGTCATTATAGGTGAAGGTGTTTCTTCAACAACCTTCTGATGGCGGCGCTGTACCGAACATTCGCGCTCGAACAGATGAACTGTATTGCCCATGCTGTCGGCAAGTACCTGGAATTCTATATGATGAGGCGACTCTATGTATTTTTCAATGTATACAGCATCGTTGCCGAAAGCAGTTTTAGCTTCAGAACGAGCCCCTCGCAGGGAACTCAGTATCTGTGATTCTTCTTTTACCAAACGCATTCCTTTGCCACCGCCACCGGCTGAGGCCTTAATCATCACCGGAAGACCAATCTTTTGTATGGTTTCGAGTGCATCTTCCTCGTTGGTAACAGCATCGGTTGTACCTGGCACAACGGGAACACCTGCTTTTATCATCGTACGGCGGGCCGTAATTTTATCTCCCATACCCAGGATTGCCTCGGGCGAAGGGCCAATAAAAATAATTCCTTCCTCCTGGCAACGACGCGAAAATTCGGCATTCTCCGAAAGGAACCCATAGCCGGGATGAATAGCATCCGCTCCCGACATTTTAGCGACTTCCAGTATTTTGTCAATCCTCAGGTAGCTTTCGTTCGAAGGCGAAGGGCCAATGTGATGTGCTTCACTGGCATACCTTACATGCATGGCAGTTCGGTCGGCATCAGAAAATACAGCTATGGTGTGTATGCCCATTTCGCGGCACGAACGGATAATACGTACTGCAATTTCGCCACGATTGGCTATCAGTACTTTTCTAATAGGTTTGCGGTCCATTTAAATGTCTTCAGTAATACAAATAATAAGCTGATACATAGAACTATTACATAAACAGACGGTACGAAAAGTTGTTCATTCAATAGCATGTTCGCTTGCAAATATAGGCAAAGTTTTGTTATATGAAAGTACATATATATGATGTATTAAATATATCTGAAAAAAAACACCCCGGGGAGAAATTTCTCCCCGGGGTGTTTCATAAATGATCAAATTGTGTGTTAAACTCTACCGTATCAGTGTAATCGTTCCGGAGTTCCCCTCTGTCAAGCCCATCCCGGTTTCCCGCCGAGTCGTTTCTCCAAATGGTACCATCGCTGAAAATGGCCGTTATTCTCCACACATATATCCCTTCGGGGCAGGGTTTATCCTTGAGCGTTCCATCCCAGCTTTCCATTGGCGCCCCTTTATCGGTTAGTTTTTTAGAGAACCAGATGAGGTTACCCCAACGGTCGTAGATTTCAGCTTTGTAAAAGGACAGGTTGACGCCCACAGGTTTCCATATTTTAACCGCCGGATTCGGCCCTATCGCCAGTGCATTAGGCACCCACAGACCCTTGAACAGCATTTCATACACTATCTCAGTGGAGTCGACACAACCGTATTCGTTGCTTGCATACAGCTGTATTCGGTATTCCCCGTCCTGGTTAAATGTAATCACCGGCGAAGCCACATTTGAAGTTTCCCCGTTTCCGAAGTCCCATAGATACTCATTCCCACCCAGGGTACCGTTTTCGAGTTTGATCTGACCCTGAATGTTTTCATACTCCTCTTCGATGCTGAAAGCCGTTATAGGCGAAGGCACGACTGTAATTTTGTAGGCGATGCTGTCGGCACAACGGTTGGAGTCCGACACGGTATGCATCACGGTGTAGTCACCCGTGTTGCTGAAGGTGAAGGAAGCACTCTGCCCTGTCATATAGCCGATAATTTTAGTTTCATCGCTTACCACCCATCCTGAATAGGTAATGGGGCTCATATTTTTATCGGACTGATCGAAGAAGTGCGTAGGCAGCCCCATACAGGCCACGGAGAAGTTAAAGTCAGCCGATGGCGCCCCGTGCATCGGTATGGTATGAGCAACGGTATCAGCACATCCGAGGGTATTGGTAACCACCAGCTGCGCCACATAGTCCCCGTCCACGGGGTAGGTATATGCAGGGTTCTTCAGCCCGGAGGTATCGTTAGCGTTAGCAGGATCACCGAAGTTCCAGGCATATGCAGCGATCGCCACCCCGTTAGTACTGGATGTATTCTGGAAGCTCACCCTTCCGCCCGAACACGACCCGCTGCTGGTAAAATCAGCCACCGGTGAGGAGAGCACTGTAATGCTCTGTGTTGTGGTTGCGGTAAACGGAACCCCGTTTATCAGGGTCGTTACGGTGAGTGTCACATTATACACCCCTGTGAGGGCATAAACATGTGTAACCATAGGCTTGAAGGCGCTGTACACGCTAGGCGCCGAAGCATCGCCCCATTGCCATTCCCATGATGTAATGGTGCCTGTGCACACACTCTGGTCGGCAAACGCCACCAGGTTGTTCTGGCAAGCCGGGGAGCTGTTTTTCACGAACGCTGCCACCAGGCAATTCTTTTGTTCAACGGGCTGTGATACTTCCGCTGAGCACCCGTACTGGCTGATCACGGTAAGCTTCACGTTAAATACCCCGTTGGAAGGGAACTTATGCGTTACCGTATTATCAGGCGCATTCATTGTCATGGTGGTGCCATCACCGAAGTTCCATACATAGGTAGCGATCAAGGCGGTTGTATCCACCGAAGTACTGGTAAAAGTCACGGTGCTGTCGCACTGTCCAGCCTCATAGCTGAACGAAGCCACCGGCTGTGCTTTCACCTCAATGGACTGGTATACAGAAGCTGAACATCCATATACATCCGTTGCCGAAAGGCTCACGGTATAGAATCCTGTTTTGGTAAAGGTATGCGCTGGTTTTTTCGCAGCGGAAGTATTTGCGGTTCCCGATTGGGGATCGCCAAAGTTCCAGCTGAAGCTTATCAGCGAGTCCCCTGTAGGCGTTACCACCTGCGGTGTAAACAGCATGGCGCTTCCAAAACATTCGTTCTGGTAGTCGAAGGCCACGGCCAGGGGTGCCGGCACACACACGCTACGAGTGGTGGTATCGGTACATCCGCGGAAGTCTTTAATTATGAGTTTAACGTTGTAGCATGAGTCCACAGCATAATACTGGTGCACCGGGTTCTTTGCCGTACTGTTCTGGAAGGGTTCAAACTCCCATTCCCAGGAAGTGATGATTCCCTGGTAGGTGTAGGAAGCATCCTGGAACTGCACCGAACCGTTGCTGCAGGGCGAAGTGGCATAGGTGAATGCCGCGGTAGGGGTAGTAAATATCTGTACGGGCATTGCCTGTGTATGTGAGCATCCCGAAGCGGTAGCGGTGGTAAGGGTCACGGTGTAAGTACCGGAGGCCGTATAGGTAAATTCAGGGTTCTGCACGATGGAAGTATCGCTGAGTATCCCGTTCACCCCGAAGTCCCATTTCCAGCTTACTATGGCCTGGTTGTTAGGCGCATACGACAGGTCGGTGAAGAGTGTGGGAGCGTCTTTACAAGCCTGGGCATAGCTGAACACCGATACGGGCGCTTCGCCAATGGTCACTGTATGGCTGATGGCATTGCTGCATCCGCCTGCATCCACAATGGAGAGTGTCACAGTAAACGTTCCTGTGAAGGCAAAGCTGTGCACCGGGTTCTGCAGGTTGCTTACGGGGCTTCCGTCGCCAAAATTCCATTCGTACGACTGCACCGAAGCGATGGCGGTAACGGTGGTATCGGTAAAGAACGCCATCGGTGTCCCCAGGCATGTGGCAGCGCTGTGGTAGAAGTCAACCCCCGGTTTCGGGGTTATGGTAAGCTGTTGCACCACGGTATCGGAGCATCCGCTTGCGTTCACCACCACCAGTGTCACCGGGTAGGTACCGGGAGCTGCGAAGGTATGAGCAGGGTTCATCAGGCTGCTGGTATTGTTTATTCCTGAAGCCGGATCTCCGAAGTTCCACAGCCTGGAGGTGATGTTGATGCCTGCAGTAGCCACGGAAGAGTTGGTAAACTGTGTTGCTGACCCTGCACAGGTATTGAGGTAGGTAAAGGCAGCCAGAGGCGCCGGGGCAATGGTTACCATCTGCTGTGAGGTGTTTTCACAGCCGTTCTGCGAGTACACGGTCAGTGTCACCACGAAGTTTCCGGGCTGGCTGTAGCTGTGGCTTACCGAAGGGGTGGCCGCGGAGTATGAAGCCGTTGTTCCATCTCCAAAACTCCAGTTCCATAGTGTGATGGTTCCGCCATTGAAGGCGCTTAAATCGGTGAAAGTAACCTCTGTTTCTGCACATCCGTTCGAAGCGACAGCGAAGGCTGCCACCGGAGCAGGTGTTACGGTCACCGTCTTGGTTTTTGATGCCGGGCACCCAGCACTGTTCACAATGGTAAGGGTCACGGTATAGGTACCGCTAGCGGCATATACATGTACCGGGTCGGGCAGGGAGGACGAGAGGCCGTCGCCGAAGTTCCACAGCCAGCTGGCGGTGGTAGCCATGTTCACAAAGCTGCTGCTGTTGAACAGGGTGGTATCGTTGTTGCATCCGTTGGTGCTGCTGAAGTCCACGGCAGGGGGATCTGCTACGGTCACCACCTGAGTGGTGGTATCGCTGCATCCGATGGCGGTGGTCACAATCAGTTTCACGGTATAGGTCCCTGCCAGGGAGTATGTATGCGACGGGTTCACCAGGGATGAGCTGTTGGCGCTTCCGCTGGCGGGATCGCCGAAGTTCCACAGCCTGTTGGCGATGGTAGCTCCCACAGCAGTAGACAAGTCATTAAATGCCACGGCAGTACCCTGGCATCCACCATCGAAAGCAAATGCTGCTACCGGCCTGGGGCTTATGGTTATGATCTTTGAAAAAGCGTTGCTGCAACCGTTGCTGGTGTTCACGGTGAGGGTCACATTAAAGGTACCCGCGAAAGCATAGGTATGTGTTACCGGCCCTGCATCGGGGAAGGTAAAGGTCTGTGATGTCCCGTCGCCAAAGTTCCATGTGCGGCTGCTGATGTATCCGGTTGATACGGTAGTGAGATCGGTGAAGGTAACGGAAGTCTGGCTGCATCCCGGTGCCGAAGAGGTAAAGTTCACCATGGGAGCTGCTGCAATGGCAAGCACCTTACTAATGGTGTTTGAGCATCCGGCGGTATCGGTAACGGTGAGCGTGGCGGTATAGTTTCCTGCCGCGGTATAGGTATGCGTGGGCGAAGGCAGGGTGCTGGTAGCCCCGTCGCCAAACTGCCAGAGTCGTGAGGCTATGGTAGCCGGTATCATGGTGGGATCAGGTACAAAGAGTACGGCCGTATTCTGGCAACTGCCCTGGGTGGTGAAGTTAACAGCAGGCAGCGCCCTGATAAGGATATTTTTGGTCAGGGTATCGGGACAACCGCTGTTGCTCCATGTGATGAGCTTCACCACATAGGTACCGGGACCGGCAAATACGTGAGCCGGGTTCTGCAGGGAGCTGCTGTTGTTTATTCCCGAAGCCGGATCACCGAAGTTCCATGCCCAAGCACTGATGGATCCGTTAGCAGGAGGTACAGACAGATCGGTAAATACTACCGCACTTCCCTGGCAGTTCCCTGCAAACATAAAGTTAGTCTGAGGCCCTGCGGAAACCACCACGGTCTTCGAAACAAAAGAAGTACATCCCATGCTGTTGGTCACGGTGAGGGTCACCACATAGGAGCCAGCATTTATATAGGTATGGCTTACATTCGCGATAGCCGGGAATGCCACGGATTGCGAGGTTCCGTCGCCGAACTCCCACATCCAGAGGGTATTGTACCCGCTACCCGGTGTTGAGAGGTTGGTAAACAGTACGGGCTGCCCTGCACAGTTGCTGGCATTGACCGAGAACAGAGCTGCCGGTGGCACGTTAACGCTGATAAAATGGCTTACCGATGCTTCACACCCCACGGTATCCTTCACGGTGAGAGTCACCTGGTAGGTTCCTGCTGCGAGGTATGCATGCTGCGTGTTGCGGGTGTTAGCTGTGGCGCCGTCGCCAAATTGCCATGCATAGGATGCTACGGCACTGATGTTAATCAGGGTGCTGTCGGCCCAGAAGAAGGTCGGCGCATTCACACAGCCGGGGCTGCTGCTGAACTCAGCAAGCGGAGCGGGGCTGATAAATACCTGTTTCAGGAGGGTGTCGCTGCAACCGTTGGCATTCACCACGATGAGTTTCACGGTATGATACCCGGTATTAAGGTAGGTATGTGTTGGGTTTACAGCTGTAGAGAAATTATTTGTTCCTGAGGCGGGGTCGCCAAAATCCCAGGAATGGCTAACAATGTTCCCACCACTGTTGGTGAGAGACATATCGGTAAAGAGTGTCGCCCCGTTCTGGCAGTTTTTGGTGTAGGAGAAGTCCGCAGTGGGGGTAGGTGTCACGGTTACCATATAGGTTATGTGATCGCTGCATCCAACGGAGTTTGTAACCTTGAGGGTAACGGGGTAGTTGCCCGGTTCGGTATAGATATGTGAGGTATTGGGCGAGGTGGGGAAGGTAAAGGTCTGAACCGGAGTTCCGTCGCCAAAGTTCCATTCCCATTGCTTGAGGTATCCCTGTCCCGGGGGATTGGTACAGAGCTCGGTAAAGAATACCGTTGAGTTGAGGCAGTCCGGTGTCGAGAAGCTGAAGAAAGCGTTGGGTTGCGGGCGTACATTCACCAGGTGGCTGACTGAGTATGAGCAACCGTTAGTATCCTGCACGAAGAGGGTAACGGTATAGGTTCCCGGTGCGGGGAACACATGAGCGGCAGGTCCGCATCCGGGAGCGTTGCAGGTCCAGAAGGTTCCGTCGCCAAAATCCCAGTGCCAGTAGCTGGTAGCCAGTATAAAGTTCCCTGTCACGGAGAAATAAGTGGTGTCTTCGGCACAGGCTCCGTTCTCGGAGAAATCGATCACCGGGGTAGAAGTAACGTTAAATACGGCGGCGCCATTCATATGGGCGGCAATGGCCGAGCAGAAAGCGTCGGTAACCGAAGCCAGCACATAGGTGTTTAATCCTGCCGGCGGAACGGTGGTATAGGTAAATGGCGAAGCGGTAATGCCGCTGATGGTGGTATCGGTTGATGCGCTGACCACGCGAACGGTCCATGGCGCCGATCCGGTGAGCACGATGGTGATGGGCACGGAAGTGCTTTGGCATACGGTAGCCTGCCCGCTGATGGCAGCGGTGAGCAGCGGATGTATCAGCAGTGTCATCTGATCGGTAATGCTGTCGTTGCAATAGGTGTTATACGCTCTAAGGGTACAAGTCACGGTGCCCGCTTCACCCGGTGCCGGCACATAGGTAGGATGTACCGAGGTGGGGTTGAGTAAGGTTCCGGGTCCGTTATGGCTCCATTGCAGGCTGCTGTAGTTCACAGCCGAAGCACCGCTGAGGGTATAGGGGTCGTGGAGGCATAAGGAAACATCGGGTCCTGCCGAAGCCGCCAGTATGCCCACAATGTTCAGGGTAAAGGCATCCACGGCATTCACGCAGGGGGATGCACTGGAAGCGGTAAGGGTGAGCACTACCGAACCTCCGGCCACGTCGGTTGCACCCGGAGTATATACCGGCTGTAAGAGGGCAGTATTATTGAATGTACCGTCACCCGAAGTAGCCCATTGCAGCGAGGTATACAGCGATGCTGTGGCTGCAGCGATGGGGTATGCCCCCTGTGTAACACAGATGGTATCATCGGGCCCGGCATTGACTATGGCCTGCCGTGAGATATTGAGCACCATGAAATCCGAGACATCAGTACAGGACGCTTTTGCAAAAGCGGTGAGGGTGAGGGTCACAGTTCCGACTGCTGATATCGGCAGTTCCGGGAGTATACACGGGATTAAGGGCTGTGGCATTGCTGAACGATCCGTTCCCGGAAGAGGTCCAGAGTAAAGCATTGAAATTGGTGGCCGTAGCCCCGGCGAGGGCATAGGAAAGCTGTGTATCGCAGATAATGGCGTCGTTGCCGGCAAATGCTGTTGCGGGAGGAGCTACCTGAACCTGCACGGTGCTTGCGCTTGGTGCACATACCCCGCTGGATATGGACCATTTAAAGACATAAACCCCTTCCAGCAGGTTGGATATGAGCGTAGCCGGGTTATTGGGCTGCGCAATGCTAGCCATAGCGGGACCGCTCAGCTGCGTCCATGTCCCCACACCCGAAAGAGGTGTATTGGCGGTCATAGTTGTAGAAGCCGCTGCAGCGGAGCAGATACCCTGGTTGGGGCCTGCCACGGCTACGGTGGGCGGGATGAAGTTTGTTACCATCACCTGGTCGCTGGAAGTACAGGAGCCGTTTACGATGGTATATTCAAAGATGTAAGGTGTAGTGCTGGCAATCAGGCCGTTCACGTTTACCGTTGAAGCATTGGGCGGAGTAATGACCGGAACATTGGGTCCTGAGATCAGCGTCCAGTTGCCGGTACCCGGGCTCGGGTTGTTGCCGGTAAGGGAGGTGGACGTAATGTTGCAGAAAGCAAGGTCAAGACCAGCGCTGGCAGCAATGTATTTGTTCACGGTGATAAACAGGGTATCGTTGGTACACGCCACACCCGGTATTCCGCCATCACAGATGCTGATGATCACCTGGTCGGTACCGGAGTACGTAGCGTCAGGGATGTAAACATAGTCGCCGTTGGCCTGCAGGGTGATGATGCCGTTATACGGACCTGCTACCGGGGTGGTAAGAGCCGAGAGGGCGGTGCCATCGGGATCGTAATCCCCTGCCAGCACATTACCGACAAAGGTTAACCCCTGGCAAAGTTCGATATACTCATTAAAGGTCACCGGGGGATCGTTCACCGCCAGTACATTAATGGTTACCATTACCGAAGAGCAGTCGCCGTCGGAATCACAGAGGGTGTAGGTAAATGAATCTGTACCGTTAAAGTTGGCATGGGGTGTATACAGTATTTTGTCGTCGGTAGGATCGTTGGGTGTTCCTCCGTTATCCACTACGGCAATGCCGTTGACAGCAGGAGTAGCCACGGTAATCGGTCCTGCTGAAGGGCCGTCACATCCAAAGGTATCGTTGATCAGTACCGGTATCAGCACAGGGGTGTCCTCGTTGGTAGTGGCTATATCAGCCACCGCCTGAGGTGCATTGTCGCCGATAACGATATAGGCGGTACAGCTGGAACTGTTGTTACAGAAATCGGTAACTGTTAGGGTGATGGCAATGGAATCGTTGAGTTTAACGGGCGAAACGGTGGTCCCTGCCAGCGGGGATTGAATCACCGAAGTGAGGTTGCAGTTATCGGATGCCAGTATTTTGGTGGTAAAATCCGGGATGGTAATCTCACAGGAAGCATTGGCGAACAGGGTGATATCCGGCGCACATGAAATGATCACCGGAGGCGTGGTATCCGAAATGGTGAAGATACTGCTGGTGTTGGAAGCGTTGCCGCATGCATCGGTAGCGGTAAAAATAACGGTAATGGCATTGTCGCACCCACCGCTCCATATGCCCGGGGCAAAGGACCAGCTGATGGCATTGCCGCAGAGATCGGTAGCGGTAGCTCCGCCGTTTGCAGCGAGCCATGCGAGGTAATCGGTATTGGCATTGGGGTTGATGCCCTGGCATTCGGAAGCACCGATGGTGCCGGCAATAATCACCGGAGGTGTTGTATCTGAGATGGTAAACGTTCTGACGGTTGTCGAAGCGTTGCCGCATGCATCGGTAGCGGTAAAGGTAACAGAAATCGTCTTCACGCATCCGCCGCTCCATGATCCTGTCACATAGGACCAGCTGATGGCATTTCCACAAAGGTCTGAAGCGGTAGCGCCGCCGTTGGCAGCGAGCCATGCGAGGTAATCGGTATTGGCATCGGGGTTGTTGCCCTGGCACTCTGCAGTTCCGTTGGAGCCAGCAGTAATCACCGGAGGAGTAGTATCAGAAATGGTAAATACACCGCTGGTTGTCGAAGCGTTGCCGCATGCATCGGTAGCGGTAAAGGTAACGGTAATGCTGTTTACACATCCGCCGCTCCAGGTACCCGGTAGCATAGCTCCAGCTGATGGCATTGCCGCAAAGGTCGGCAGCGGTAGCTCCGCCGTTGGCAGCGAGCCATGCCATATAATTGGTATTGGCATCGGGGTTGTTGCCCTGGCATTCGGATGTTCCGTTGAAACCGGCGGTAATCACCGGAGGTGTTGTATCTGAAATGGTAAACGTACTACTGGTAGTGCTGAAGTTACCACATGCATCCGTAGCCGTAAAGGTCACAGTAATGCTGTTTACACATCCGCCGCTCCATGTACCCGGAGCATTCGTCCAACTGATGGCATTGCCGCAAAGGTCGGCAGCGGTAGCGCCACCGTTGGCAGCGAGCCATGCAAGGTAATCGGTATTGGCATCAGGATTGTTGCCCTGGCATTCGGAGGTTCCGTTGGTTCCCGATACAATAACCGGAGGTGTGGTATCAGAAATCGTGAATACACCACTGGTAGTCGAAGCGTTACCACATGCGTCGGTAGCGGTAAAGGTTACGGTGATGCTGTTTACGCATCCGCCACTCCATATTCCCGGAGCATAGCTCCAGCTGATGGCATTGCCGCAAAGGTCGGCAGCGGTAGCTCCGCCGTTGGCAGCGAGCCATGCAATATAATCGGTATTAACGTCGGGGTTGTTGCCCTGGCATTCTGATGTTCCGTTGGTGCCGGCAGTAATCACCGGAGGTGTTGTATCTGAAATGGTAAATACACCGCTTGTAGTCGAAACGTTGCCACATGCATCGGTAGCAGTAAAGGTAACGGTGATGCTGTTTACGCATCCACCACTCCATACACCTGGAGCATTAGTCCAGCTGATGGCATTGCCGCAAAGGTCTGAAGCTGTAGCTCCGCCGTTGGCAGCGAGCCATGCGATATAATCGGTATTGGCATCGGGGTTGTTGCCCTGGCATTCTGAAGTTCCGTTGGTACCGGCATATAATTACCGGAGGAGTTGTATCTGAAATGGTAAACGTACCACTTGTAGTCGAAGCGTTGCCGCAGGCATCGGTAGCCGTAAAGGTAACGGTGATGCTGTTTACACAACCGCCGCTCCATGTCGCCGGAGAGTTTGTCCAGCTGATGGCATTGCCGCAAAGATCAGTAGCAGTAGCTCCGCCGTTGGCAGCGAGCCAAGCGAGGTAATCGGTATTCATATCGGGATTGTTGCCCTGGCATTCGGATGTTCCGTTGGTGCCGGCAATAATTACTGGTGGTGTGGTATCTGAAATGGTAAATACACCGCTGGTAGTCGAAGCGTTGCCGCAGGCATCGGTAGCGGTGAAAGTAACGGTAATGCTGTTTACACAACCACCGCTCCATATACCCGGAGTATTTGTCCAGCTGATGGCATTGCCGCAAAGGTCTGAAGCGGTAGCTCCGCCGTTGGCAGCGATCCATGCAATATAATCGGTATTGATATCGGGGTTGTTGCCCTGGCATTCGGAGGTTCCGTTGGTACCGGCAGTAATCACCGGAGGAGTTGTATCCGAAATGGTAAATACATCGCTTGTAGTCGAAGCGTTGCCACAGGCATCGGTAGCCGTAAAAGTAACGGTAATGCTGTTTACGCATCCGCCACTCCAGATTGCCGGAGCATAAGTCCAGCTAATGGCATTTCCACAAAGGTCTGAAGCGGTAGCTCCGCCGTTTGCAGCGAGCCATGCAATATAATCGGTATTGGCATCGGGGTTGTTGCCCTGGCACTCGGAAGTTCCGTTGGTGCCTGCAATAATCACCGGAGGAGTTGTATCCGAAATGGTGAACACACCGCTGGTTGTAGAAGCGTTGCCACAGGCATCGGTAGCCGTAAAAGTAACGGTAATGCTGTTTACGCATCCGCCGCTCCAGGTTGCCGGAGTGTTTGTCCAGCTGATGGCATTGCCGCAAAGGTCTGAAGCGGTAGCTCCGCCGTTGGCAGCGAGCCATGCAAGGTAATCGGTATTAATATCGGGGTTGTTGCCCTGGCATTCGGAGGTTCCGTTGGTGCCGGCAGTAATCACCGGAGGTGTTGTATCTGAAATGGTAAATACTCCACTGGTGGTGCTGAAGTTACCACATGCATCGGTAGCTGTAAAGGTAACGGTAATGCTGTTTACGCATCCACCGCTCCATATACCCGGAGCATTTGTCCAGCTGATGGCATTGCCGCAAAGGTCTGATGCAGTAGCTCCGCCATTGGCAGCGAGCCATGCGAGGTAATCGGTATTGGCATCGGGGTTGTTGCCCTGGCATTCGGAAGTTCCGTTGGTACCGGCAATAATCACCGGAGGTGTTGTATCTGAAATGGTAAAAATACCACTTGTCGTGCTTGTGTTTCCACAGGCATCGGTAGCAGTAAAGGTAACGGTGATGCTGTTTACACAACCACCGCTCCATATACCCGGAGCATTTGTCCAGCTGATGGTATTGCCGCAAAGGTCGGTAGCGGTAGCTCCGCCGTTGGCAGCGAGCCATGCAAGGTAATCGGTATTGGCATCGGGGTTATTGCCCTGGCATTCGGAGGTTCCGTTGGTGCCGGCAGTAATCACCGGAGGTGTTGTATCTGAAATGGTGAATACACCGCTGGTGGTCGAAGCGTTACCGCATGCATCGGTAGCGGTAAAGGTAACGGTGATGCTGTTTACACATCCGCCGCTCCAGGTTCCCGGAGTATTTGTCCAGCTGATGGCATTGCCGCAAAGGTCAGAAGCGGTAGCTCCGCCGTTGGCAGCGAGCCATGCGAGGTAATCGGTATTTACATCCGGGTTGTTGCCCTGGCATTCGGAGGTTCCGTTGGTGCCGGCAGTAATCACCGGAGGTGTTGTATCTGAAATGGTAAACGTACTACTGGTAGTGCTGAAGTTACCACATGCATCGGTAGCCGTAAAGGTCACGGTAATGCTGTTTACACATCCGCCGCTCCATGTACCCGGAGCATAGCTCCAGCTGATGGCATTGCCGCAAAGGTCGGCAGCGGTAGCGCCACCGTTGGCTGCGAGCCATACGAGGTAATCGGTATTGGCATCGGGGTTGTTGCCCTGGCATTCGGAAGCTCCGTTGGTACCGGCAGTAATCACCGGAGGTGTTGTATCTGAAATGGTGAAAATACCACTTGTCGTGCTTGTGTTTCCACAGGCATCGGTAGCAGTAAAGGTAACGGTGATGCTGTTTACGCATCCGCCACTCCATACTCCTGTAGCATAGCTCCAGCTGATGGCATTGCCGCAAAGATCAGCTGCGGTAGCTCCGCCGTTAGCAGCGAGCCATGCGAGGTAATCGGTATTGGTATCGGGGTTGTTGCCCTGGCATTCTGATGTTCCGTTGGTGCCGGCAGTAATCACCGGAGGTGTGGTATCTGAAATAGTGAAAACACCACTTGTTGTAGATGTGTTGCCGCATGCATCGGTAGCGGTAAAAGTAACGGTGATGCTGTTTACGCATCCTCCGCTCCATGTACCCGGAGTATTAGTCCAGCTGATGGCATTGCCGCAAAGGTCTGAAGCGGTAGCTCCGCCGTTGGCAGCGAGCCATGCAAGGTAATCGGTATTGATATCGGGGTTGTTGCCCTGGCATTCGGAGGTTCCGTTGGTGCCGGCAGTAATCACCGGAGGTGTTGTATCTGAAATGGTGAAAACACCACTGGTTGTAGAAGCGTTGCCACAGGCATCGGTAGCGGTAAAGGTAACGGTGATGCTGTTTACGCATCCGCCGCTCCATATACCCGGAGTATTTGTCCAGCTGATGGCATTGCCGCAAAGGTCTGAAGCGGTAGCTCCGCCGTTGGCAGCGAGCCATGCAAGGTAATCGGTATTAACATCGGGGTTGTTGCCCTGGCATTCGGAGGTTCCGTTGGTACCGGCAGTAATCACCGGAGGTGTTGTATCTGAAATGGTAAATACACCACTGGTGGTGCAGAAGCGTTGCCACAGGCATCGGTAGCGGTAAAAGTAACGGTGATGCTGTTTACGCATCCGCCGCTCCATGTACCCGGAGTATTAGTCCAGCTGATGGCATTGCCGCAAAGGTCTGAAGCGGTAGCTCCGCCGTTGGCAGCGAGCCATGCGAGGTAATCGGTATTAATATCGGGGTTGTTGCCCTGGCATTCGGAGGTTCCGTTGGTGCCGGCAGTAATCACCGGAGGTGTTGTATCTGAAATGGTGAATACACTACTGGTGGTCGAAGCGTTACCACAGGCATCGGTAGCGGTAGAAAGTAACGGTAATGCTGTTTACACATCCGCCGCTCCATATACCCGGAGCATTCGTCCAGCTGATGGCATTGCCGCAAAGGTCGGCAGCGGTAGCTCCGCCGTTGGCAGCGAGCCATGCAAGGTAATCGGTATTGACATCGGGGTTGTTGCCCTGGCATTCGGAAGTTCCGTTGGTGCCGGCAGTAATCACCGGAGGTGTGGTATCTGAAATGGTGAAAACACCACTTGTCGTGCTTGTGTTTCCACAGGCATCGGTAGCAGTAAAGGTAACGGTGATGCTGTTTACGCATCCGCCACTCCATGTCGCCGGAGTATTTGTCCAGCTGATGGCATTGCCGCAAAGATCAGTTGCTGTAGCTCCGCCGTTAGCAGCGAGCCATGCGAGGTAATCGGTATTGATATCGGGGTTATTGCCCTGGCATTCTGAGGTTCCGTTGGTGCCGGCAATAATCACCGGAGGTGTGGTATCTGAAATAGTGAAAACACCACTTGTTGTAGATGTGTTGCCGCATGCATCGGTAGCGGTAAAAGTAACGGTGATGCTGTTTACACATCCGCCGCTCCAGGTTGCCGGAGTGTTTGTCCAGCTGATGGCATTGCCGCAAAGGTCTGAAGCGGTAGCTCCGCCGTTGGCAGCGAGCCAAGCAAGGTAATCGGTATTAACATCGGGGTTATTGCCCTGGCATTCGGAGGTTCCGTTGGTACCGGCAGTAATCACCGGAGGAGTTGTATCTGAAATGGTGAACACACCGCTGGTTGTAGAAGCATTGCCACAGGCATCGGTAGCGGTAAAAGTAACGGTAACGCTGTTTACGCATCCGCCGCTCCAGGTTGCCGGAGTGTTTGTCCAGCTGATGGCATTGCCGCAAAGATCAGATGCGGCAGCTCCTCCGTTGGCAGCGAGCCATGCAAGGTAATCGGTATTGACATCGGGGTTATTGCCCTGGCATTCGGAGGTTCCGTTGGTGCCGGCAGTAATCACCGGAGGTGTTGTATCTGAAATGGTAAATACACCACTGGTGGTCGATGCGTTGCCACATGCATCGGTAGCCGTAAAGGTAACGGTAATGCTGTTTACACATCCGCCGCTCCATATACCGGGAGCATAGGTCCAGCTGATGGCATTGCCGCAAAGGTCTGATAGCAGTAGCTCCGCCATTGGCAGCGAGCCATGCGAGGTAATCGGTATTGATATCGGGGTTGTTGCCCTGGCACTCGGAAGCTCCGTTGGAACCGGCAGTAATCACCGGAGGTACGCTTTTCTGAATCAAAATTGATTGGGCAAGTAGCGATGTGTTACCACATGCATCCGCTATACTGTAAGTCCTGGTTACGGTTCCTGAGCAGCCGGGGTCAGGACTGTCAGAAACAAAGTTAACTGTTACTGTCCCACCGCAGTTATCCGCTTTGCCGGTAACATCAAGGATGTTCGGAGCAGGTCTATTGCTGTAACACTGATAAGGCCCGAGCACAGGCATTGGATTTGCCGTAGGCGGGATATTATCGCCTCCTGAATAACTAACTGTTGGAGAGATGCTTACTACATTACCGCACACATCCGAAACAGTATAAGTATAGGTAAGTGTCCAGGAGCAATTAGTCCCGACAGGGGTACCGCTTTTTAATACGGTGATGGCGCTGCAATTATCGGTAAAGAGTGCTGCTATTGTGGCAGTTGAAGGCCCGGCCGGTACATTTGCAATACATGCACTTATACCACTTGCGCCGGCAGGAATTGTGCCTGTTAATACAGGTGGTGAATTATCAACTATTGTAATAGATTGTATACATGTGCTTGTATTTCCGCATTCATCCCTGGCGGTCCATGTACGGCTGATAACCTTATTATTTATACAGCTTCCGGGAAGGATCGCATCAGCATAGGTTATTATTGGTACTAATGTGCAATTGTCAGTAGCAGTGGCTGTGCCAGTTGCCGAAGGAGCAGTTGAGGCTGTGCAACTTATGGTAGTATTCGCCGGACAACTTATTACCGGCGGTGTAATATCCTGAACAGTTATTACCTGTGAAGCAACCGTGCTGTTATTACAGTTGTCGGTAGCAGTCCAGGTACGGGTAAGCTGGTAATTGTTTGCACATGAGCCATTTATCCTTACTTGTCCGTTGTAAACAATAGTTACTGCTGCAGCGCAGTTGTCAGTTGCCGAAGGCGTTCCAACAGCCGGTATCATGCTGCAGCTTACTGTAATATTTGCCGGAACCGAAGTGAAAACCGGCGGTGTTATATCCTGAACGCTTATTACCTGTGTTGCCACGGAGCTGTTACCGCACCTGTCGGTTGCAGTCCAGGAGCGGGTAAGTGTATAACTGTCGATACATGAGCCATTTGTCCTTATATCTCCATTGTAAACTATGGTTACACCCGGGTCGCAATTATCAGTTGCCAGGGGTGTTCCAACAGCAGGAATTGAATGACAATTAACAGTTATATTTGCAGGAACTGAAGTGAATACAGGTGGTGTAATATCCTGAACAGTAATCAGCTGTGTTGAAGTTGAACTGTTATTGCAATTGTCAGTAGCGGTCCATGTCCGGGTTAAGGTATAACTATCGGCGCAAGCTCCATTTGTCCGTATCTCACCATTATAAACTATTGTAACACTTGCATCGCAGTTGTCGGTGGCCGAAGGCGTTCCAACAGCGGGTATCGTCTGGCAGTTAACCGTTACATTTGGAGGAACCGATGTAAATACCGGTGGTGTTATATCCTGAACAGTGATTATTTGTGTTGCCGTTGAGCTGTTACTGCAGTTGTCGGTCGCGGTCCATGTGCGGGTTAATGTATAACTATCAGGACAAGTACCATTTATACGGGTCTCGCCATTATAAACAATTGTTACACTCAGGTCGCAATTATCAGTAGCTGTGGGATTTCCTGCAGCCGGTAATGCATCACAATTTACCGTTATATCAGCAGGAACAAATGTAAATACTGGTGCCGTTATATCTTCAACAGTAATAAGCTGCGAAGCTGTGGCAGTGTTGCTGCAGTTATCAGTGGCTGTCCAGCTTCGGGTAAGGGAGTAACTATCGGGGCAGGAGCCATTAGTGCGTATTTCGCCATTATAAGTAATAGTTACTGTAGCCGAACAATTATCAGTAGCGGTTGGGGAAGCGACAAGCGGGATTGAATTGCAGCTTACCGTAGTGTTGGAAGGTACAAATGTGAATACGGGAGCTGTGATATCGGTAAGCGTAATTACCTGAGTATAGTTTGATGCAATTACATTTCCACATGCATCACTTACTGTCCATGTATTGGTATATGTTCCGGCTTGTGGGCAACTCCCGGCCACAAAGGCACCTGAAGTTTTAACCGGTGTTAATAGCAGTGTGCAGTTATCAGATGCTGTGGGAGCCAATGCATGGGCACTGGTAAGTGCAGCTATATCGTCGCATGCCACTGTCCGATTCAGATTTCCGGCCGCCGTTAGCCAAACCGGCTGTGTATTATCAATAATGTTGATTACCTGTGTGTAAACAGCAGCCGCCGTGTTTCCACAGGCATCGGTTACTGTCCAGGTGTTTGTATAGGTGCCGCTTTGCGCACATGCACCCGTAACAAAAATTCCACTTGTTTTTATGGGTGTTAATGATGCTGTACAGTTGTCACTGGCATGGGAACCAACAATTGTGCTGCTGCTATTCCTGCTGCATCCGAACATTGAAGAGTCCTGTTAAGATTGCCGGCAGCAGTAACCCATGTTGGAGCCGCAATATCCTGTACGACTATATTCCTTGAGCAGCTTGAGGTGCAGCCATTTATATCGGTAACCGAAAGCGTGAGTGTTAAAGGAACACTGCAAGTAGCGCCTGCGTTAACCGTTACATTCACTCCGTTTGTTGCTCCTGATATGGTTCCATTTCCTGAAATACTCCATAAATAGCTTGTCATTCCGGCCGGAGCTGTATATACATTGGCTGATGAAGCGGGACAAACAGGCGATGTTCCGTTTATACTGCATGAGGGTGTTGGATTCACAGTAACAGTGGCTGTTCCGGTTTGTGGATTTGAGCAAAGAGCTCCAGCTACATTTACAAGTGAATAAATATAAGTTCCTGATGTTCCTGTGGGCACAGATACTGTGACTGAATTTCCTGAAGTTGTTGTCACAGTCAGGTCAGCACCACCATTTATTTTATAAGTGAAAGTATAGGGTGCAGTACCATTTGCTCCTGTAAAGGTTATATTGGGCGATGCCCCATTCTGGCAAACAGCAGTTGTTCCGCTTACTGTAGCAGTTGGCAGAGGATAAACAGTTGCTGTGGTGCTGTTAACCACCTGTGCACAACCATAACCATCGGTTACAGTTAGTGTGTAATTACCTCCATTGGCTGCTGTTACGTTTGGAATGCTG
>CAVQQF010000013.1:0-86902 GCA_963714825.1 uncultured Bacteroidales bacterium
GTCTATTTTGAATTGGGTAAACGCTTGGGAAGAAAATCCTTTGCCACTGTTATTAACAAAAGTCATCATTTCCTCGGGATTATTCCGGAATGCTTTATCAAGCCTGTTATCGAAGAATAAACTATTAAGGGTAACTCCTGTGCGTGAAGATATTCGCGGGCTGAATTTATGGTTTATGGTGGTACGGAAAGTATATTTTCCTTCAGTGCTTTTAATATAATCTGTTGGGAGTAATCTTGAATCAAATGTAAATTCTTTTTTGTCCATTCCATACCTCATACCATCGGCACTAAGTGTTGAGTATAGGTATGTTTTTGTCCCAAAAGAAATACGGTGAGAAAAACCAATTACTCCAAAACGGTTGAAATAATCCTGACCTGTACGATCATAGTCGGTTTTCCAGTTTAAGGTATCAGAATTAGCTTCTTTTTTATTAGTATCATCAGCTCCCATCGCCCAAAATGTAAATGTTCCTGAACTCGATGTAGGAAAATCGAATTTGAAGGTTAAATCCTGAAAGGTTGGTAAATTTGGAAAATTTGTCAACTTGCCCAAAAGTGCAAGGGTTGAGTAACGATAATTGAACAGGTAAGTTGATTTTTTTCCTTTTACAAATGGTCCTTCAGCAGAGAAATCAACACCACTCGTTCCGATTCCTGCTGTGAATTCGTGATTCTCGGCATTACCACTTCGCATTTTAATATCAAACACACCCGAACTGGCATTCCCATATTCAGCCGGAAATGCTCCTGTATAGAAATCAGAATTTCGGAGCATTTGGTTACTTAATACTGTATAACCTCCACCGCCAACAAAATCGACATTGGGGAAGTGAAATGCAGCAGGAACATCAACCCCCTCTATTCGCCACAAAACTCCTCTTGGCGAATTCCCGCGAATTATAATTGCATTGTTTGTTGTTTGAGTTGTAGTTACTCCTGCAAAAGCAGAGGCTAAACGAGCTGGGTCATATTAATCCACCTGCATAACGGCTGGTTTCCTCAACGCTGAAAGAACGTGCACTCAATGTGGCCATTGAGTTTACAGGCCTGTCTTTGTTTGTATTTGCACTAATTACTACCTCATTAAGCATCAATGCCGACTCTTTTAACTCGATGTTAAGCACTACTTCCTTTCCGGAACCTACCATAATTTCAGAGATCGTTAATGGTTCATATCCAATAAAGCTCACTTTTGAAATTATGTCTGCCTACAGGAATCCCTTCCAGACGAAAGTTTCCATCAAGGTCGGCAGTTGTCCCTTTTATGGGTTGCAGTTCATCCACAATTATGGTTGCCCCAATAAGTGGCGTTTTAGAGACGGCATCGTTAATTGTACCTCTTATGGTTTGCGATAATTCGATTTGCGAAAATGCAAATAGCGAATGAAATGACAATAGAATTATTAATACTGAAAGTCTGCTTCGTTCTTCTATGGTTTTCATCTTCTACATTTTAATAATGTTGAGTATTTTTTGGAGAATCTTACGACAAATGTAGATTTACCTCAACCTATGTTAAATATTAATATGACAGGAGTGTTAGTTTGATTGTTGAATGACTGATATTTGGGGCTGAGCACGAAAAGGTAATTTAAGCCTGCTTAGGACAGAATCCCTGCTATTAAATGGGAAATCCCTTACAAAGGTTCGGAATAACTCCATATGTCCGATTATTGACTTGAAAAAATATTGCCTTAAGTAACGGATGACCCTTCATTATTAGTTCGGGGTGATAATACAGATGAGAAGCCGGAGTTGAGATAAGTTGTACTTCTGGTCGTGTTTTTTTTGCGGAGTAGCTAATGTCTTTTTCAGCGATTTTACTTTTTCATCAAATTGCTACAACTTAAATATATTTGGATGCGTAACTATTAAAATATCTTTCAAGTTTGAGACCATCAATTTCAATAAGTGAATTTGGAACTAGGCAATCGCTTCAAAATCAATACGGGCGTGTAGGCGTTAACTTCGAATGAAGCATTAATCAACTTATAGCTTTAGAAAGAATTGGTATCACATTTACTTACTAGCCTTTCCGATTCAATTCGTTCATAGACAGGTTCGATCCCATTTAAAGCACTTTCATCAGGTTTGTTTTTTCCATCTGACCTACCAAATATACTTTGCTCAAAACTTAAAAAAATCATTTACAATTATGAAAACAAAAACATTTTTTATTGGCATTGCAATTATGCTATTTGCGAGTGCAACACAGGCATATTCAAACAAAGCAGTTGTTTCTGCATCCATTAATCCTACGGAATTTACTTATTATTCCGGCACCACCGAAGAAGCTTACACAATAATTACATGGAACGATGCTTCAACGGTTGAATTAATCACATGCATGGTGTGGGGTAATGTAATTCCGATGGAAGAAAATGTTAATTACACCATAATGGATATTGATGGTGAAACTGCCCGACTTACATTTTTAAGGGAAGAAAAATTCAGAACTACTAAATCAACAGCATCAGACGACGACTTCATCTTCACCATTAATTTTAACATAGGTGATTCGGCCATTTTTACTATTATTCCTGAGGTTGAAATAATGTATGGTGTATATTTCTGGGTATCTGACCCCGATGGAAACAGCATTGATGATGCCACTCTTACTTTTAATGGATTTACATTTGAACCCGGAAATTACGATGCAGGTCTGTATCTTCCCGGAATTTATCCGTACAGCATTTCTAAATCAGGTTATATTACTGCAGAAGGCACTGTAGAGCTGAGTGATCCTGCCAGTGTTTCGGTAACACTCTTTCCTGATGGAACCACCGGATTGCCGGAATCAATCAAATTTGTGTCAGTCATCTATCCAAACCCGGCCACAGAGAATATCACAATTGAATTTCCGGAATCTGAAAATGTCATAATCGACATCTGTTCGATAGAGGGCAAAATCATTCAACGTACAAATACCTCTGGTAAATCAACCACAATGAATGTAAGCGAACTGCAAAGCGGTGTCTACATTATCCGCATTAAATCCTCGATAGGAATTCGGACTATCCGAATGTTAAAGAAATAATTATAGTTTCTTCCTAGTTGTTAAGTTATACCCCGACCGGATTGAGGTCGGGGTTTTTTTCGTCATATTTTTTTTAGCCCTGTTCGATGATGTCTCAGGTAATGAAATAGTAAAGTAGTAAAGTTTTTTGATGATGAAATTCTTACCGCTAACAACTTGTTGGTAGAGTTAGTTATTTTCTGTGTGAGGGTTGGGATGTGTTTTTGCACAGTCCAAATAAATGGTAATGACTTTCCGTGTTACCATAAAGTTGTCTGGACAATTGTGTCCCCAAAAGTGAGCAGGACTTGTTGCAGTATTGAGAATTTTATAAAGTGATGATAAAGTTAACATCAAAGACTTTGGCACTGGTTACCAACGCTCCGGGCTGACGAAGGCTATTGCGCTTGCCATCCGTGTAAGATTTTCTTAGCAATTTTTTAATCTTCCTGGGTTAAGTTACAAATCTTCCTTTAATTTGAATTTAGAACAAAATTAACCTTTACTAATTTTAAGAAGTACTAATACCGTTCTGAAGTCATGCAGCCTGCGCATAAATGCATAACATGGGATTTTTGCTTGTAGGGAGCAGACGCAAAACATCAAAACCCCAAGCATCCATAATTTTGTTGATTTTTTCATTCATTTTCATAAACTTATTTAAAGTAAAACTCTACTTATGCGTGGATTGGTTTCATTATTAGCTTTCCTCAACCATGAGCTTTGGAAGAAACAGTTCACGCATTCCCAAACCTCCCCGAAAGGCAAAAAGCAGGTACAGAATGGTAAAAAGCGCGTCAATTATTCCGGTGAACCAGAATGTTGAAGGGAAATCCGTTACAAACATCATATATGCATAGAGTTGAATGACATAGAAAGACCGGCCAATGATCAGGCAGCCTACATTAAAAGCATATCGCTTTATATTGAAGGCCGACAAAAACTGCAAATAGGCAAAGCATAAAAAGAAAGATCCAAGGAAAACAGCGAAGAATGGATCGATAACAGGATTGTCAAATTCGTGAATCGATTTGTTTTGTTCTTCCATGTTTGTATGTCCTTATTTGCTTTGTTATTGATATTTTGCCTAACTTGTTTATATCTTGTATAAATGAGCCGTTATTTTCTTTGTTTTATCGTTAACCATTACTTTAAGCTTATCGAAGCTGCCGGGTGCACTTTTTCCGTTATAGTTGCTGAAACCAAAAGCTTCTTTGGGAATGCTCAAAAAATTGGAATCAAGTTCGCCGTTGCCCCACCCGCATATGCTATACCATGCGTTACCTTCTGGTGTTATTTTATAACCCAATATTTTATTTATTCAAACGCGCTATCAGTTCTCGAATTGCCATCGCAATTTCAACAACCCGCTCGTAGTTTATAATATTGAGATTGTCTTTAGGAGTATGTGTAATATCTTGACATTCCATGTTTTCTATTAACCAATTTGAACTTACGGCAATGGCGGGACATCCATATTGTAAAAAAATGCTATGATCGCCCTGGTACCAGGGAAGTCCCTCCTGTATATTGGGATTATTATCGATAATCTCATGCAATACTTTTTGAATCTCATCGGGTAATTCAAATACCGAAAATGAGGAAATTCCTTCCATATAGCCAGCACCATCAATGTTTATGTTGAGAAAAACTTCTTCAAATCTACCTTCGTTTTGTTCGATATACTTCATTTGTCCGGAAACTGCGTAATAATCTTCTCCGTTGAAAGCAACCAATTCTACAGTGTAATTACCGTGATATTCATTCAACAATTCTGACAGGAGCAACAATACTGTTATTCCAGTGGCATTGTCAATTGCACCAGGGGTACCCTTTTTAGAATCAATATGGGCTGAAATCACGATTCGCTGTTTATCAATTCCTTTTTTACGCCCCAAAACATTATATGCTGTTTCGGGAATGCGTTCTGCTTTTGATTCCAGCATCACATGCTTTCCACGATAAGCAAGTAATTGTTCTGCTTCTGTATCCTTCAAATAAACCGAAGGAATATCAAAATCACCATCTTCGAACATCGGAAAGGGGTAACATCCGCCTGCTAGCGAAGGGTTTCGCCCTGTAGCGCAAATAATGGCTTTTACTCTGCTTTTTTCCAAAGTTGATACTATACGTTGGTGTTCTTCAGGATTGTAAAAAATAAAATTCTTAGGCATAATTTGTTCCTTTGCTATTTCTCCATGCAGTAAAAGGATTTTATCAAAAAGATCGATGGTCTCTAATTCAAATATGGTACTTATTGTGACCAGTTCACCCTGAACTGTACATCCTATCGAATAGGGACTTGAAAACACCTCAAAAGATTTTTGTTGACAATGCAAGGTTGCACCCTTAGTTTTCCAGTCCATCACCGTAAGTAATGTTTCTTCTATATGCCAATCTGATTTTCTTAGTTCATTTTTAAAAAAATCGGTTGCTTGACGGTTTCCCATACTGCCGACACAACGCTCCGAAATGTCAGAACATAAAACCTGTAAATGGCTTTTTGTTGTAGATAATAATTTTTCTGTATTCATTTCTGTTCTATTTTTAGTCATAGTTATTTTCTTGTACTCACACTTGCATGTAACTTGTTTATATCTTGTATAAATGAACCGTTATTTTCTTTGTTTTATCGTTAACCATTACTTTAAGCTTATCGAAGCTGCCGGGTGCACTTTTTCCGTTATAGTTGCTGAAACCAAAAGCTTCTTTGGGAATGCCCAAAAAATTGGAATCAAGTTCGCCGTTGCTATTGCTATCCTGGTACATTGAAATTACATACCCGCCCGTTGGTAGTGAAACAGGTATGCGTAAAGTTTCTGCAGTTGGGTCTGTTACCATTGAGTAATACGATTTTCTTTTATCAAATGACTCTTCGCTGTTAAAAAGCGAAATATGGAGTTTACCACCCTGTTTTTTAACCCCGGTAATCTCAAGGGTGATGCTGTTTTGTGAAATAGCAATTCCGGAACAAAGCAAGGCAGCCAGGCAAACAATTATCTTCTTCATTTTTGAACTAATTAAAGTGAATTCCTTTTACCATGCCTCATTGCCACTTTTATGGCATCACGCCAGGTGTAATGTAAACTGATGGCTCTTTCGCGGCAATTTATTTCGCATAAGCGGCATAAGGTGCAATCCAGCTCTTTTACAGGAACCGCTTTATTATCAATAAGAGCAATAACATCCAGCGGACAAACCGTAACACATTTCCCACATCCCCGGCAGGCATTCTGGTTAATGGAAACTATATCACCTGCTATGCTTAGCTGTTTTTCATTTACCATTTGCGAATAGGTATTCACAAAGCCTTCTTTCACTGGTAGTTTTGTACTTACATTTTTATAATAGTCGGGCATACAATGTTTAGGCAATGATTTTTTTAGAAATTTTGCAGCCTTTTTCAGGTCTTTTTCATCCGGTTTACCGCAATTACCTCCCCCAATAATAACCCATGGCCCGGTTTCGTCATACCCTCTCACCGAAAATTCGCCAGCTATTCGTTTCCTTTTCTCAAGCAATATTTTTTTCAGGGGTTCATGGTATTTCCCCAGCACCGGAGCTCCGCGGCTCGAAAAAATAAAAACATCCTGCTGCGAACTATCAAGCTTTTTTGCCACTTCAACAATAGCTGTGTGATGGCTTCCAAAATAAATTCCTGAACCAAAACCAATTGCTTTGTACTGACTTAAATCTGTATTAAGCGCCTCATTGGGTTTGATAAAATGACACCCAAGCGTCTGAGCCATTGTCCTGGCAATTTTTTCGGTATTCCCGTTGTATATCGATTCATATACAATGATGCAATTCTGATTCATTTTAACTGTTTAATCTCAAAAATGATGTTTAATTCGTTCCTGCCGAATTGATTAATCTATTGTCACATAGAATTATCCAGCAAAACTAGCTACACAATTTCTGAAAGAAAATTTAAAGATGACGAGCGTGTATCTACGAAGGTTGAAAGGGTTAAATCAAGGCCTGAATCACTTTGTGATAGTCATAATTCAATAGTATAAAACACTAAAAACAGATCGACTCGCTGCTGTATTGATGTGGTGTAAAGTGAGCCGACTTATCGTAAGCGGAAGATTATTCGGGTTCATCTTGATCTGAAGGTTACTTTGAACCGGGTTAAGCGCTTTCTTCAACTTCAGGATTTATCAATGGTATCCGGGCGATATAATGGCCGCTTTCAATTTTAAATGAAGGTTCCATATCTGTAATCAGGGCATATCTTTTTACAAGGTTTTTCAGCCCTATGCCTGTAGAAACGGGTGCAGATATTTTAGGTTGAAGGTTGTTCTTCACCACGAGAAAATCATCTTCACTGGAAATGTCAATCTGTAAAGGCTTAGATTCATTTACTATATTGTGCTTGATGGCATTTTCGAGGATCACCTGCAACGAAAGTGGAGGAATAACCATCTCGAGCGAGCTTGCCGCAATATTAACCGAAAATGTAAGATTTTCGCCATAACGTATCTGCTGAAGGAACAGGTATGAATGCATAAAATCCATTTCATTTTTTAAAGGAGTTACCTGCTGCTCAATGGTTTCGAGCATATACCTGTATATATGTGAAAACTCATCAATAAATTGTTGTGCTTTGTTCACATCCACATTTATCAGGCCTGAAAGTACGTTCAAACTATTAAATAAAAAATGTGGGTTTAACTGTTGTTTAAGTATTTCAATTTGTGATCGGAGATTCTCTTCCTGAGCTTTCAGAAGCTGGTTATTCGTATCTACAAGCTCTTTTGTTCGGTCAGCAACCATTTGCTCGAGAGTATTATTGATTTTTTCAAGTTCATTTTTTGCATCTAAAAGGCTTAACTCGAATTTCTTTCGCTCCGAAATATCAATAATAATACCTCTGCGCCCAACTATTTTATTGTTGCGCACAATTGGGTTTCCAAATACCATTACCGGGCACAAACTTCCATCATGTTTTATGGCAGTAAACTCGCCGGGGTCTGTTTTTATTCCCTGGCTTGATTTTCTGAAATTCTCAATAATACGTGGGATGTCCTCTTTAATAAAACAATCAATGGCAGTAACTTTTTCGTTTGGATCATCAGAAAGAGGTCCGAAAAAGTCGTCACCTGCTTTGTTGCTGAGCAGTATTTCGCCCTGCAGGTTCATTTCGAACACAGGCTGGGGCAGGAAGTCCATTAAATCCTTGTACCTGTCGCTCACTTTCTATGGATGCAATTTCGGCTTCTTTACGCCGGGTAATATCCACAATTATCCCATCGAGATAAGTAAGTTTTCCATCAATGTCAGAAATACATTTACCGTTTTCTTTTACCCAAATAGTATTTCCGTCGTTATGCAGAATCCGGTATTCAAATTCGTAAGGAGTCTTGTTTTGATAAGCATCAGTTATTTCTGCATTGCAAAGTTCCACATCATCAGGATGAATAATAGATGAAAATGTACGTACTGCATTATTTATAAAGTCCGAAGCTGGATAACCGGAAATATCAAATATTTTATCGCTGATATAATTCATCGTATAGCTTTCGTCGAACTGGCACCGATACGCAGCTCCCATAAGGTTTGAAATTAAACTGGCCAATTGCGACCTGCTCTCATCCAACTCACGCACCAATATTTCTCTCTTCCTGATTTCTTCTTCTAAATTTTTGTTCAGGAACTTTTCCTGTTCAATCAGGGTTTGAGCGGCTCTGTTTTTTTCCTCTTCAATTTGTGCTTTTGCTTCGAGTAACGCATTATTCGCTTCTTTAAGCTTAAGCTCTTTTTCGAAATTATCCGCTTTGATTTTCGCATTGGAACTTTCCTCCAGGTAAAGAAATGCTTCAAGAATGGCCATCAGAAAAAAGCTTAACACGATCATGTAATATGAATTATTGATAATGGTCTGGAAATCATACTCCAACGCAAAAACTAAGCCTGCAGGTATTAGAATTACCGGGGTAATAAGCATGCCAACCACTATGGCAAGAGGAACTTGAATGCAAAATCTTTTTACAGGCTTGCTTTTCCAGGGGAAACTGACGTTAAGATGCCGGATAAGACTCAGGTATGGATAAGCCAGAATTATTCCGGCAATAAGTGATAAAACCGTACCCCGAAACAGGCGTATTAAAACTAATACAGGATCATTAAAAATATCTGCTTTAAAAAAATACATTTGAGAAACAACAAAAAGCTGGAGGCTTACCGACAAAATAATAAGCATTTTGAAAAGCTTCGCGAAAGGGATAAGGCTATTATTCTTCTTAAAAAGCATGATTTGACTTATTTATATCAAAAATAAGAAGAATCTCAGGGTTTGGTGCTAATAATTTAAATGTTAATTGAAATTTCTGATCCGTTAAGCTTTTTGGCCTTCAAAATTCCGAGTCCTGGAATTTTTTAATAGTATATTTTGCCAGCATTTTATTCGACTTTTCTTTTAATAAAAACTTCTCCTAATCCTATTTCATTGGTTTCAGTCGAATTCAGAACGATTGAGATTTTATCGTAATCCAGATCCATTGCATTTATCCCTTCCGGCTTTATTACCTGAATAAAATAACCATACATGTTCATTCCCCTGGCAAATTCTTTTACCCTTTCAATATTTACAACTTTCGATTCAATTCCATTTATTTTAACAGTTAGCTCGTCGCTTGAAATGCTATCAGGAGCAATATTGAATATATTGTCTTCTGTAGCATTCAAAAGTTGCTCTACCTTTCCAACTTTCTCAAACGACTTTTTATCAACATTCTGACTTTCAATAAGCGTTATAATTTTCTTCAGGCTCATCGGACGGAAATAAATCATATAAGTTTCATATGGAGTTACTTGTGGCTCAAAAACATTTATGCCATAGATTTCCATGTTATTGTATTGCGGATTAATTTCCAGATCTTCAAATATCGGAACATTCCATGCCCAGTATTCGAGTTTCGTTTTCCTGTAATCGGATACTTTTGTTGCGTAAATACAATTGTAATGCCCTTTCGCCACCTGCATAGAAAAAATTCCGTTTTTATCAGAATAAGTCTGATAGGGATTATTAAAGGCCCGGTCTTTTACTCTGACAAGTACACTGTCGATTGGCTGTCCTGAAAAGTCGGTAACTCTTCCCGAAAGTGTAACATATTCCTGAGCCTGAATGAGGGAGGAAAAACAGAGAGATAAAATTATTGCCAGTATTTTTTTCATGGTATAAGGGTTGTTACGCTTTTTTGAATGATTGTTTTATCAGGAAAAAAGATGTGCTATATCCTTCTCCAGATAAATAATTTATTTTAAATTTAAACCACCTCCATTGGTGGTGGTTATTACCATTTAAAGATTGTACTTCTTCCTATATGCACTGATTGCATCGTTCAAGCCTTGTTTGTCTTCAATAAAAGGCGTATGTCCAACATCTGCACCCCAAAATATCATGTTAGGGAAATCAATGCCGGTATGGCTGATTGCCCCGGCGTTAACATCCTTTTTCCCATAAAAGTATAAAACTGGAACATCAATGTCTTTTGTGTATTTTTTAAAATTTTCCATATAACTTGGATGGTTGATTATGTGTTTTTCACTGTCCCAGTTAAAATTTTCTACTTCTCCAAAAGTTTTTACCATAAGTTCAAAATTTTCTTTGGAGGAAAATCCTAACTTCCATATCAGATCCTTTTCTGCGAGTTTATCTATTAACTCTTGGGCTCTGTCCATAATGGAAACAGTATCATTCTGGCAATACTTATCGCATGGAATATTTAATAATTTACAAGCATTCGGGAAAAAACCGGCAACCATTGTTTCATTCCAAAAAAGCGTGGTGTTTATCATGATGATACCTTTTATGGCTTCGGGATGTTTGTTTGCATATCCCATTTGCATCAATCCCGCAAATGAATGACCCATAATAACCCAACTATCAATGCCAAGTTTCAGGCGAACCTCTTCAAAATCTTTCACCATTCGATCTAATGAATAGTTGTTGTCTTCCGGACTTGAAGAACGACAGCATCCGCGTTGATCCAGGTAAATCATTTGAAAATGTTTTTCAAAAATGTCTCCGGTAAATTTTTCAGCCCAATATGACCCCGCGTTGGGGCCTCCATGAAGATATAAACAAGGAATACCTTCCCCTTTAATTGTAACATACAAATCAACACTGTCGGAAGTGATAATGTGCTTTACTTCTGCCTGAAGCAGGATACTTATAAAGAAAGCTATAATGAGGGTTGTTGTCTTTTTCATTTTATTATTCTGATTTATTATTCTGATTTATATTTTTTTGCAAGGGTAATATGTACATATAAAAGAGGGCAAATCCACAGCTGTTATTTTTTTGCAGTAGCAGCTAACAAAACCCCAAACCCAATAAATATAGATCCACCGGAAAGGTTTATCCATTTTATACGATCCGGATGTGTGAGCCAATGGCGGGCCTGGTGTGCCAACAGGGCATACATCATCAGGAAGGTGAATGAAAAAGCGATTAGCACACTGATCAGGACCGAAAACTGGGGAATTAAATTATGTTCAATGCTGATAAACTGCGGGAAGAGAGCCGTGAGAAAGATTATCGCTTTCGGGTTACTAAGGGCAACCCCCAGAGCCTTGAAAAATATTCTCCGGTTCGTTGTTCCCGGTACAAACGTATTCAGATTCTCTATTCTTACATCAGCATGTTTTCTGAAAATCATTTTCAAACCCATATATATGAGATAGGCTGCGCCGGCATATTTTATTATTATAAAAATCAGCTGTGAAGTTGAAAGTATTGTTCCTAAGCCGGTAATGGAAATAAATCCCATGAATAAAAGACCGGTGATATTTCCCAGGGCAGCAAATACAGCCTTCCGCCACCCATAAAAAGTGGAATTTGTTATGATAAAGAGAACTGCCGGACCGGGTGTTGCGGTTGCTATTAATACAAACCCAAGGTACAATAGCCATGATTGTAGTGTCATTATTAATTATTTTTAGTCAGTAAATCAAGCGTATGTTGAATAAGCTTCAGGTCACCCCACAAGCCATGGTGCGGAATTACCACTTTAGCTTTATCGTATTTTACCTGCACTTTCCGGATGGATACCGGCCATTCGGCCAGATTTGCATCCCCGGTAAACCCCAGGTTGTTGGCGGATAAGGACTTAATCATGCATCCGCCGAAAAGCAATTCCAGTTCTTTTATATAAACCACTGCATTATCCGGCGAATGCGATTCGCCCGGGTAGTATACTTCAAAAGTAAAATTGCCTATCTTCATATTAAGACCTTCAAATATGTTGAACACCTTATCGGGCTTACAAAATGTCATATTTTCGTACACCTGCCTGTATTTTTCCTGGCCGGGTTTAAACCACATCAGCATTTGTTGTTGGGTTATTAAACTCCGTTCGTCCAACAGCTTTACCGTTAAATCGGAGCCGTAAACAGGTATGCCTTGTTTCAACAGCCGTTCATTCCCGCCTAAATTGTCGACATGAAACCCGGTATTAATAGCAGTTATTTTCTGATCGCCCATGTTTTCGGATATCCAATTCAGCATCAGCGATGTGGCTGCTGTATCGTAAGGTGTATCAATCAGTACAACCTCTTTAGCTGATGCCTGAATTAGCAGGGAATTCGACTCCCAGGGGAAATAATGAGTAACAACATAAACATTGTCCCTTATTTTCGACAGAAATAATTCGTCGGAGAGTTTAATTTCGAATTGAGCGTAGGACGCTGAAGTTGAAAGAAACAAAATGGAGATCACACATGAAATGAACTTTTTCATAGGCTTTCGATACTGTTTTTAAGTTCTTTAGTAAAATTTAAAACATCTTTTTCGTTGATGGTCAAAGCCGGAGCGTTTGGCAAGAATAAATCCACTTTTTAACAATCCGGACTAAATTAATTTCGCATCCCGTGTAAATTCTATCACCCACATCAGGCCTCTTCCCCTTACCTTTTTAATGACGTGGTATTTCAACTTCAGCTGATACAATTCCCTTTTTATCATTTCGCCCAGAACTTGTGTTAAAATTTATTTTTTGTTGAGAAATACCACCCAATTATTATCAGGTCTGATTGCTGGTAAAAGATTAGTGTTTCTTCAGTTATTTCATTGAAATCCGGCTATTTCTTAACCCTGACTGTTTGCCCATACCTCCTATCTATTATAAATATATTTATCTTTCAGATAATTTCGGGCATCGTTAATGAAATTAAGAGTATCATCTATTCCCGGGGCATTGGTAAAAATTATTATGGCTGATTTTAGATCTTCAAATATCATCATATGGCAGTAAAAAGTGCCTTCGCTACCATAGTGATAATATATTTTTTCAGTACTAAAATCGTTAAACCAACCCATTGCATAGTTTTCTCTTCCTGCCAACAAATACTGAAAGCTATTGCCTGACACATAACCATCTTTGCCTTCAAGTCCATTCATAAATTGACGAACGTATTTTGAGAAATCGAGAATATTAACATGGATATTACCGGCTGGAGAAACAATAGGGTCGTTGTATACTTTGGCGTCGACAGGGGATATCGGTTCCAACAGTTCACCATCCAAACGCAAATGCCCCCATGGCTGTGAAGGATCGAGCCGGTTAGGTCGCTCAAAGCCAATGTCCATATCCAGGTTTTCAGCAAGCGCTAACGCCAGTTCCTCCCAAGTTTTCCCACTTACTTTCTCCATCATGCAACCGGCTATGCTGTATCCTGAATTTCCGTAATTCAAGCCTTCAGTTTCAACAGGTTGTAACGATAAAGCATACTGGCAAAACGCCCTGCGCCTTTCTGGATCTGTGCCGGTAAAATTTGGAATATTATCGTAAACAAGTTTTCCCGTTTTTTTATCAACATGGGTTACGTGTTTATTTAGAGGAGGCAGATTGGTTCTGTGCGACAACAAATCACTCAAGGTCAGATCTTCATATCCGGGATGAGATTTTTCTTTCCACTCGGGCAAAACTGAAAACAATTTTGAATCCCAGTTAATCAAACCATTTTCAACACACTTTGCTGCCATAAGCGATGTAAAAGATTTCCCCAATGAACCAATCTGAAAATGATCAGTGATTTCGATTTTCCTGTCCGATCCATCAAATATGTGTCCAGCCTCACCGGTTATGATACCATCTTCATCCAAAACTGCCCAGGCACATCCAGGCACTAAATAATATTCCATACAACCTTCGATGCCCTTTTCCTTTACCTCGGCAAATTGTAAAGGTGTCCGACTTTGAATATCATCCTCAAAACGTTCACATGATGCAAAAACAACTACTGCCACAAGCGCATTCCAAACCCAATTTTTCATATTATTATTGTATTTCATTAATTATTTCGACTAAGGCTTCTAAGAACAATTCAATATCTTTCTGGCTTATTGTAAGAGATGGATCTATTCTAATAACCTCGTGACCAGACCTTTTGGCAACGATAAAACCTCTTTTCAATAATTCTTCGTGAACAAACTTCGTGTCCTTTGTAAACTCGACAGCGATCATTAAACCCCTACCCCTGATATCTTTAATCAGGGAGTTGGTTTTTTTTATTTTATTTAGATCGCTTTTTAATTTCTCGCCCAATTTGCAGCATCGATCTAACAAATTTTCAGCTGAAATAACATCAATCACCTCACCAGCAACCGCAGCACCCAGAGGGTCGTTCTGATGCGACTGCGAATAATGAAACGGGTTTGCTTCAAGTAACTTTACAATCCTTGCCGAAAAAGCTGAAACACTCACCGGATACCCGTTGCCAATTCCTTTGCCTATCGCTACCATATCGGGCTTTACATTATAATGCTGGTATCCGAACCATTTGCCTGTACGGCCAGCCCCGGTTGTAATTTCGTTAACAACGATGAAACCGTCATTCTTCCTGATTTCGGCTGCAATTCTTTCAATCAGTTTCTGTGAAGGAAACCTCACCAGGCCCGAAGAACTTCCCGGCTCGAAGAGGAAGATTCCTACCTGATCAAAGGGGATTTTCAAAAATTCGGAACATTCGCCTGTGCATCCCTGTCCATGCGATTGACAGGAGCATTCGAGCCAGTTGAAAATATACCAGTCGTCGCCCTGCTTTTTTGTTGCTTCGCCATAAGCCCCGAAATAGGAGTCGGAAAAGGTAAGTGTCTTTTTACCTTTCTTTAATTGTATGGCTGCTCTTAAACAATACTCTACGGCTTCGCTTCCCGAGCAGAGGAATTCGCATTTGCCGCCCGGCATACCAGTTATTTCAAGGATTTTACCGGCAGTTTCCTCAATAAGCGGGCTGCAATAATTAAAACCGGTATGACATATATTGCCGATTTGCGAAATCATGCGCTGGTTGACTCTTGGATTGCAATGGCCGACACTTGTGCACCACACTCCGGATTCAAGGTCGATGTATTTTTTCCCGGCCGAATCATAGATATCACAGTTTTCGGCTTTTACAACATTATCCAAAAGCAACTCGTGACCTGTACTCCATACTATATGATCCATTTACTGTTGTTTTTAACTTGTTACTGGTTTTAGAATGTGGAGAGGTCATTTCTAATTGTTTTAACGAGGATTTATACTTTCCCGGCAAACGCCAGGGTATATATTACTGCCAATCCCAAATAAGCAATTGAATAAATGGCCCGCATATAATGCAATCCTTTCGTCCGGGTTTCACTTTTCAACAGCTTAAACGCGAAGACAAGAATGGATAAATCAGTAAGTAAAAGCAGGATGCTGAAGCCAAAACTCATCTGATGGAAAAACACCGGCACTAAACTTATCAGTACAACCGCCATAAAAGAGGCTGCAGCAATTTTCAGTGCCACTTTACTGCCGTATTTAATGGCAATTGATTTTGATTGCCTTACCCGGTCGCCTTCGGCATCCAGGGCATCACCGGCTATTTCTTCGCCCAGATCAACAAAAAAAGCAATCAGGCTTATCAACAAAACATACTTATTCCAGGGATCTCCGACTATTAAGGCGCCTAATAAAAATGTGGAAGCTACACATATGGCAACGCTTATATTTCCCGGCAAGCCTGTTTCCTTAAGTTTTCGGTTATATAAAAAACTGAGTGCCCACAGGAATAAGCAAACCAGGAATGCGTATAAGCTGATTGCCAGCGACATACTTAAACCTAACAATGCAGTAGCGGATGAAAAGATCAGGACTTCCGGTTTTGAAACAATACCTGAGGGCAGGGGCCGGTTTGGCGCATTTTTTAAATCCACTTCAAAGTCGAAATAGTCGTTAAGAATATTGGCCGAGCCTGCTATGAAAAATGCACAAAAGAAACCCAAACCAAGCTGAAGAAAATGTATGCTTTTGCCTGATGCTATAATTCCGCCTAAAACGACGCATACACCTGCAGCGAAAGCAAGTTCGATCCTGATTAGCTGAAGGTATGCCTGGAATTTGGATTTAAAACTCATTATTCCGGAAGTTTTTGAATTAAATATCAGTGTTTAAGAGAAGTTTCATTCAGTATTCTGTTGCCAGGTAGTTTTTAGAAGCTCTGGGATTGTGCCAGGCGATATAATTCCTTACTAAAGGTAAAGAGATATTTACCTCCTGTAAGCAGGTTTTTTAGAATTTATTTAAATGCAGATCGATACTCCCTGCTCCCTGCCTGCTTTTATACTTTAACTTCCAATATCCGGGAGTGGCAGTAAACGTTTCGTTTATATGTTGCACACCAGTTATCTGAAATATTTTGGCATACATCGCACAGCCATCAGGATCAATGAGTTCGACTTCCAGTTCACCATCATACATTTCGATGGTTCCGTTTAAAGTTATTTCATCGGCAGCATGACCCACTGCCATTATGCAGAGTCCCTGGTCGTTGTTATAAAATTGCGCGTCGAAACCAAAGCGTGTTTGCGGTACTTTTTCACAGGAAATCAACAGCATTAAACATATGCCGGTTATTATGCGTAAGGTTCTATTTTTCATTGTTATGTACTTTAAATTGTTTGTTACTAAATTCACTGAGCAAAATTATGAGTGCCTGTTTCATTAAAAAAAGAAAACCCGGCGAGTGTGATTATTAAGCGCATGAAAGCATTTGCGTGAAGGATGAAACAGTTGCTTCCGCGGCAGTCAGATTATCTTATTTTTAAGAATCTGCAAAACCCACTAATTCTTGCAGACAAGAGATCCCCTTTCCGATATTTCCTTATGGATAACGGGATTTCCCCGGTATATCAATTTCCCATCCCCTGAAATAAAAACCCCGAGTTTATCCTTCGCGTAAAGCGTAATGCTACCTTTTCCCGAAAGCACAACATCAGCAGAGTTCACTTTCATCGAATAAAGATTAATGTTTCCCGTACCGGAAAGAAGGATAGAAGTATATTTTGTTTTTCCTTCGACCGTGATACTACCTGAACCTTTAAGCACGATTCTCTGAACCGGGCACTCCGAATGGATTTCTCCGGTTCCCGAAAGAATAATTTCGTCGAGCCCTGGCAGGTATATATTAATACTGACTGAGCTGTCAGGAAAAACAGAATGATCGATGGCTGAAATTATCAGCAATCCATTTCGTTCGCTTAGCCTGATCAGCGGCAGCAGCTTGCCATGTGCAGTTATCTGGACATTAATTGAGTTGCTTTTTATGATATGAATGTTCGCATTTATCCGGCTTTCGATCCTTGAAAAGGGAGTTGTTTTGCGAAATTCGGTACGCAAATTCCCGGACCCCTTACAATTGTTCATACTATAGAGTATATCAGGTGCAATCAACACGCGACATAAAAGAATAAAACAGAGTATTTGTTTCATTGTGATTGAGTTTGTAAATGCATTGCGGAAGCTTAATGCTGCATACTTATTTTTATGAATATTTTTATAATTATCACACAAAATCTTCGGTAAGGCAGCTTTGTGCAAAGAGCGGATCAGCATAATTTCCACTTAAAATTTCCCGAATTTCAACCCGAAGGTTGCCGAAAAATTATTCATCATATCACCTGAAGTATTGACCAGCTGAAGCCCGCTTACATAGCGGTAACTTGCACCCGCATTGAGGCGCAGAAACCTGCATACATTGGCTTCAATCCGAATTCCGGGTTCGATGGAGCAGAATAAATCAGTATCCAGATTTTTATGGTGATTATCCCATTCGTGATAATCCCATCCGCTATAATCCCAATCGTAATCGGTTTCACTGATATAACTGGCAGCACCTCCGCCTATCAGGAGCGGGAAAGTAAAATGAATCGGCGACCTGGCAAAAGGTGTAAATTCGAATAACATATGTCCAAATCCACCTTCGAGGTAAGCTCCGGTTGAATCAAGAATATTTTCATAATACAGATTATTCCGGTTAGTCCAGCCTGAGCCAGAAAAGCCGATTGTAAAGTTGTGGTTAATGATAAGGCCTGCACTAAGACCGCTTAAATGTACATCGCGCGAATCGAATTGGGTGTATCCGTTATCGAAGCCAACAAACCAGCCGAGCTTTACATCCTGGTTTTTGCCGAAAAGTGTTCCGAAGTCATCGTTGTTTTCGACAGTATTTTCCTGTGCATTTCCAATCATTGCAAAAAGCGGATTGCTAAAGTGTAGAAGATTTTTTTCATCTTGTTTTGAGTTTTTATTGATTTATGATTCAAAACCACTTCCAGGAACTTTTCTGTAAAACTAATACTGGGTGAATGGCAGAAAAATTAGGTTAAAATACTGTATTTCAAGGTTAAATAAGCTTACAGTAGTTTCACGAAAACCAGGTTGGAAGAGAATTTGAGAGTATTAGGAAATAGATGTGCCGGAAATAGTATGTGTTTATTCTGTATAATATTCCGGAGCATTTACAAAACAAAAGTTCCGGGATAAAAACGCTGAACTTTACATCAAGTTTCTATGGTTTTTATACTTTTCAGTTGTGATTTTTATTCGAAACGAACTTCAAATCCGAATAGTGGCAGCACGGTGGCAGCATTATCTTCGTTGATGAGCAGGTGAAAACATTCTTTATCAAATACATAATATTCGTAACAAGGTGTTCCTGCATCACTGGTTAAATAGCGGTAAAGCTTGAGGTCATTATAAGTGTTTAACAACTCCATCATGGCATACCCGTTTGCTTCAAAGTTCTTGTTCACGGTTGGACGTAACTCAAAATATCTTTTCCCATTTGAATAAGAAATCACTTCTTTGCGTGGCACTTTTAATACAGTTCCGTTGTCGGAGATTAATTTAACAGTAGTAAGTCCGAATTTCAGCTTTTGCCCGAAGTAGATTTTATCCCCTGATTTTACATAACAGGAAGGCTTATCACCTGCTATAACATTAGCATATAAGCCAATGAAAAGTAATGCGGTAACCAGAATAATTTTTTTCATTTTATTGTCACTTTTAAGGTTTATGATGCAAAACTACTGCCGTAAAAAAAGGTGTGAAATTAAAATCCGGCGAATGACGAAAATGAGTGGTTAAAGATGTATATATCAGGGATGAAGCTAAAATTTGACATAACAAGTTCAGGCTGTATATCATGCAATCAGGTTGAAAAACTGACTCTATACCAGGCTAAAGTCGGCATACGTTAAATTGTATTTCGAGGCAGTACCTCAGCTCTACCCTGTTGGTATCGAAATCGATAAACTATATACCATAGCAATAAGGAAAATGAAAAAAAAGAATGCCTGAATTAACAGGCATACAAAAAGGCTTTACTTACTATAAGGTCAGATTATTCCAAAAGGCAAGTTTAACAGAAGCTAACACTCTTAATTAAAAACACACTTTATGCCTAATCGTGATTTGAACAATTGTATTTCACATTCGTAAGGCTGAAAGTTCCGTAGCATAAATCTCCTTCGGGATAGGCATAAACGGCCTCGGCTCCGGAGGCAAGTTTAAAACCGTTAACAATTCGGTAGTCTTTCAGGGGTGTTGACCATCGGATTTGTTTCATCGTATTATTTTCGCCGGCTGCATACCTGTCATCGGAAACAAAGTTAATCAACTCTCCTTCTTCATTAAAATACAGCCAGGCAGAAATAGTTATCCCCTTGTTCGAAAATTCAGCATGTACTTTACTGCTGTCCGATTCCAGCCATTTTATCCTTTTATCTATAAGGGTAGCGGGCGCCATACAGCACATATCATTGAAAAAAGTCACCGTTTCGGCAATTCCCATTTCTTTTCCTGTTTGATATTGCACTCTGAAAAGTGAGAGCAGCCGGATATCCATAAAGGCATCACCATTTTTGAAACTATGAAACCCGGCCACAGGCAGTCCTTTCATAACAGCTTTCATAAAAAACAAGCGGGTAGAAGCCTCCATAAAGTTATACTGCTCGGAGGTAAAGGGCATCCAGGCCGACTGTTCATTCTTCCGCATGGTGCCGGTAAATTCAATTTTAAAATTCTCCACTTTTGGCTTCCCGACACTGCCTGTGTAACGTATGTATTTTTGAACAGGTTCGGGCAAATCCTTCAGATCGGCTTCGGTTAATATACTTGTCGGTGAAGCTGTTGTTGTACTCAAGCCGGACTTTACTTCATTTTTATACCATCCATAATAAGTTGTGGTTCCATACCCCATTATTGCCACGGCAAGAATTATGATATTGGCGAGGGTTCCGAATTTCGCATCCTTCCACACCGAAATTATGAGGATAGTGGAAAGAGCACGGCAATAAAAGCAAAACATACCACCAATCTGCTTTTGCAAGAAAAGCAATGCCTGCTGCCAAAAACAATATACAGGCCATCAACCAGAATAGCCCGGATGTTTTTGAAATTGCTGAATGAATATTTTCAATTGGAGCATAATCAAAAGCTTTTGCAAAACCCATTAAATGGATTGCTCCATGCAAAAAAACCAGAGCTAAGAAAAGGTATTTCATGGTTGTGTTATTCGGTTTTGTTTAAGAAAAATGCGGAAAATGAATTTATCTGTGACTCATCAAGTTCAGGGTTCAGGGTTCCAAGTGCCACATAGGGGTTTACACTCTCCATTCAAAGCATATCAACTTTCAATTTGCAACGTAAAAACAGTAACATAATACAATTAACCTTAGCAGCAACAGGAACCCGGAACCCGGCACTATAACTAAAAAGGCCTGCACTTTAAATGTTGTACAGCCTAACATGCTATTCAAACTGGTATTTCAATCCGAATTTTATAAAACTTGAACCCGGCATTTCGAAAGCGGATTGATTGTAGAAATCCGTGTAGACCCGGGTTCCGCGGTAAGCCATCGAAATAAACCCCCACTTTACTTCCATTCCTGAATTGAAACGGGAAGGCTGAAATGCCAAAAGTGCCTCCATTCGACCATGGGTTTATCGAATATTCAGGTACATTGCCCTTGCTGCTAACCGAAATAAAATTCAGTTGGCCTGTATAACCCAGTTTTATCTGTATATCAGCGTTTGGAAATAATTTACGGAAAAGAACAAAGTTATACGTGAGAGGAATCATTAACTGCGAAACATTTAATTCTCTGACTCCTGCATAATTATTAACCACATCGTTATATGCAAAGGTTTGCTGGTTATACATATAATCGATACCGGTTTCAACCTGGTTGTATTTCAAAGGTTTGTTTATATGAGCACCTGCATTAAAACCTTTATTTGTGGCACCCGAAAAAGCATCAACCGTAGATTCGGCACCGGGAACCACAGTCATATCAGTATTTTCAGTTATGCCTCCGATGTTGGTTCCGGCCTGTACCGAAAGCCTCAGCCTCTTTTCAGCACTGGTTTGCTGGCTGGTGGAGCAGGAGTTTATAAGCACACATACTAAGCCTGCTATTAATAGAGTGATTGTGTTTTTCATTTGCTGTTTCTTTTCTGAATCTGGACGAATGGTATTGAGTTTAAATCATTTTGGGCAGCACTTTCAGGCTAAGGTATATCACAGGGTTGGATGCCTGGCACTGACATCAGGCTTTTCGGCCAGTATAAAAATGATTTGTCCGGATAAACCACTAGCTGCTGATAAAACGAGTTAAACAATTGATTTTCAAAAAACAACTCAGCCCTACTTCTAAACCTCATCCGCCTTAGTGGCCTCAGTCATTGAGAATATCGGCATCTCACTTTAACTGCTCCATTCAGTAGAATCCTGGTGTTTTGTCGTTCACTGATTATTTATTATGCATGATGAATCTCAATGAATGCCCTCATTTTATTATCCTTTTACCCTACTCCTATTTTATCAAGCCGCCAGTTTTATACGGTCAGAATGCGCCACCTCCTTTAAAACTGGCAGCATCGGCACGTCCGCGTTGTTTATTCTGGAAATTATTAAAGGTGTAGGAAGCCGTAAGCTGAAGCACTGTTCCTTCCGTATCAATAGCATATTTATTGCTGTAATTGCTGCTCGAAGCGGTATAATCAAATTTTATTGAATTGAGTATATTTCGCGCACTCAGCCCGACATTGAATTTCCCTTTCATTAAAGGCTGATTTACTGCGAGATTTACGAGGTAAAATCCATTATTTATACCCTGTACATCCATCGAAGGCCCGCGCACATAGCCAAGAACCTGTATGCGCATTCCCCATTTGAGGGTGAAATTCGAGATAAGGCGAGCATCGAATGAATTCGCACTTTTGGTTTCAGTTGTATTATTTACATCGGCTTCGAGCGTATAATGGTACAGGTTTGCACCGGTACTCAGCTGCCACCATTTGTACAAATTAAAATCCATACCCAGTTCAACTCCGTAAGCTTTCTGACTATTAGCATTTATCAGCTCATGAATCATGATTCCGTTTTCATTTAATGTACGATGCGAACTGAAACTGTTGGTGGTATTGCGGTAATAGGATTGTGCGCTGAGTGTGTATATTTTATAAACCAGCCTGTAATTGAGTTCGAAAGCATCGGTAAACTCGGGCTCCAGTTCGGGGCTGCCCATGAAAATATTGTAGGGATCGATATAACTTGGGGTTTTGCTGAGCAACCAGGGCTGCGGCCGGTTAATGCGCCTGCTGTAACTCAACTGGAACTGATGGATATCTTTTACTGATTTCGAGAGATGAACACTAGGGTACAACATGAATTTATCATAATCATACGTATCGCCATCGCTGCTGAATTTTATGTTCCGCGTAAAATATTCGGAGCGTAAGCCTGCCATGTATCCGATTCCCCATTTGGTATCCGAAAAGGTAGCATACCCCGAATAAATATCGTTGTTGTAATCAAGTTTACTGGTATATAATGTATTGACAATCCACTCGTTAGTTTCAACATCCAGGTTTTTAAAAGACAGGTCATCCTTACGGTTTTCGTACCTATACTGGAATCCGGCCTCGAGAGTAGCTGTTTTTACAGGCCTTTTATAATCCACATTTATGCGGTACTGGTAGTTAAAATTGTCCTTCCTGTGTTTTAGTGCTGAATTTGTTTCCTGCTCCTTGTAAAATTCGTCGGTAGTATATTCAGTTACCAGGTTCTCATCAACGCCATCCCATGCTGAGTAAGTGCCCGATACCGATAGGTTGTGGTTTTCGGCAAATTTATGGGTGTAATCAAAGTTCAGTCCCGGAACATTACCGGTAACATCCAGGTCGCTGTTGCTTTTAAAATAAAATTTCGGCTCGCTGCCTTCAAAATAGAAATTGTACACAGCATGTGATCCCTGGTCATACCCCTGAACGCCATAATTACCGGAAATAGAAAATGAATTTTTTTCGTTCAGGTCGTAATCGATTCCAAGCTTTCCGCCCAGGTTATCATTATTATTATACTGCTCAATCAATTCGCTAATATGCTGGTTTCCAGCTTCGAGGTAACTGAGGTTATCAATTGTTATAGAACTCGTGTATTTATTCCTTGCGAAATCGATGCCGGCAAAAATATTTACCTTTTTCATGCGGTAATTGATCAGTGTGTTAGCCGAATATTTATCGGTAGTCCCCAGCGAAATATTTGCCGTGCCATTTACACCTTGCTGCTTTTCTTTTTTCTGAATGATATTGATAATGCCGGCTTTACCATCGGATTCGTATCTGGCCGAAGGATTGGTAATAACCTCAATCTGCTTGATGGCGGCGGCATTTATAGTTTTAAGCGCATCGCTGCCCTTTAATACCGAAGGTTTCCCATCGATAAGCACTATAAAGTCGGAGCTTCCACGTAAAGTAACATTCCCCTGCGGATCAACTTGTATAGAAGGAGTATTTTCGAGCACATTTACAGCTGTGCCTCCTTTTGCAACAAGGTCCTGACCAACATTTATTACGCGTTTATCAATCTGGTATTCGACCCTTTTTCGTTCGGCCACAACTGACACGCCGCCAATTTCGGCTGCATTAACATCTAATTTAATATCGCCGAGGTCATTTTGCTGCGACTTGGTGTCAACTTTTATTTTTTCGGTCAGAAGGTCGCGAAAACCCAGGAATGATACCCGCAGGTAATATTCGCCGGGAGCCATTTTTTCAATCTTAAACTGACCGTTGGGAGAAGTAATTGTCCCTGTGATCAGGGTTGAATCCGCTGCATTAAAAACAGCAACATTTACATATTCCATTGGCTGGCTGGTTGAAGCGTCGAGCACGCGACCACTGATGGTTCCACCTTTGGTATCTGGCGGGTTATTTTCAGAATAACTCTTTGAAACTGAAAGAAAGCTGACAAGAAATGTCAACATAAGTGTAAAAAAAGCTTTTTTCATATTTTGTGTTTTGAAATATGACACAAAATTGAGGAGGAAGTTACACCTGGGGAATTTTTTTCCGGTGAAAGCGGAAAAAAGCAAGTTGAAAGCAGCTATTTTGTAGTTGTAAGTTGAAACAGGCTACTTATAATGAAAATATCATACATAAAGGCACTCAATCCGTTAATCCGGGAAGTGTATTTGCCTGCTATTCAATTTCTATTTCTCCCTTCAGATATAGTTTCCCAACACCACTGATTTCTACTCTATCGTTCAAAAAGCTGCATTTCAGATGCCCTTTACGCTTGGAGAGTTGAATAGCAGTTAATTCATTCTTCCCAAGTTTCTCTGCCCAATAAGGAGTGAGTGTAGTATGAGCCGAACCGGTAACCGGATCTTCGTTAATGCCGCATTGAGGGGCAAAAAACCGCGAAACAAAGTCAGCGGAATCTCCCCTGGCAGTGACAATAATCCCCCGGGCATCGATACGATTGATTTTGTCGAATAAGGGAACCATTTCTGATATTTGTGTTTCGTTTTCGAAAACCATCATATAATCGGTTTTCCCTTTCAGGACTTCGATCGGTATAAAATTAAATCCATCCGTAAGTTCCTTAAAAGGCACAATCGGTTCGGCAGGGTCGGCAGGAAAATTGAGCGTAAGCAGTTCGCCATGTTTGGACACAGTAAGCTTTCCGCTGCGGGGCGACATAAAATGGATAACTGAACCGATATGGTTTTCGAAATTAAATAAAACAAAAGCGGCCGCCAGGGTTGCATGCCCGCAAAGATCAACCTCCACTTCAGGAGTAAACCACCTGATTTGATATTCATTGCCGGTTTTTACATAAAACGCCGTTTCGGCCAGGTTGTTTTCCATGGCGATATTTTGCATCAGCTTATCGTCCAGCCATTTATCGAGCGGGCAAACTGCTGCCGGGTTACCTCCAAAAACCTTGTCGGTAAAGGCATCGATCTGATAGATTTTGAGTTTCATTTTCGGCTGTTTTAGGTGAGTGCATTAATACTTTTAACAAATGTACTTAAATGATGCGATTTATTAGCATGGATAAGCGAATCCGGAAGTTCAACATAAAAATGAAGCCCGATGCAGCGTAATCATTGGCATTGAATTTCAAAAATTTTTCCCCGCTTAAAAAAATGGCATTCCGAAATTGAGTCTTAATTATCCTATTGTAAGGGCCTAAGGAGCCTGCTATCCTATTACCTCATAAACAATTATAAAAAAAATAGCGGAATTAGGTTACCTTTGCAAAAAATTACGGATTCGGTTTGGAAGGCTACGGTTCAAACAGTAAATACCTGATTGACTTAACGATCCGTTACAAACTGAACAAAGCAAAAAATACTCATGGGAAATATTCTGGCCATTGTTGGCCGGCCAAATGTTGGCAAAAGCACTTTTTTTAACCGTATGACCGGATCGCTCGATGCGATTGTGGACCCTACCAGCGGCGTTACGCGCGACCGACATTACGGGCACAGCGACTGGAACGGGATTGAATTTTCGATTATCGATACCGGTGGTGTTGTAATCGGGGGTGATGATGTATTTGAAAATGAAATTATTAAGCAGGTTGAGCTAGCCATCGAAGAATCGGATGTTATCCTTTTTATGGTCGATGCACGCGAAGGCCTCACCCCTTTGGATAAGGATGTGGCTAACCTGATACGCAGGTCTCCAAAAAAGTCGTTCCTGGCAGTAAATAAAATTGACAGTCCGGATAAGTTTCACGAGGTTTCCGATTTTTACAGCCTTGGATTTAAGGATATTTTTGGCATTTCCTCTTCAAACGGAGGTGGCACAGGCGACCTTCTCGACGAAATAGTAAAGGAATTTAATAAAGATGCACCCGAAACCCTTCCCGACCTGCCTAAATTTACGGTTGTAGGACGGCCAAATGTCGGCAAATCGTCGTTCATTAATGCCTTGCTGGGTATTGAGCGAAATATAGTTACACCTGTTGCCGGCACTACCCGCGACAGCATTTACACCCGGTATAATTCATTCGGGTTCGACTTTCTGCTGGTCGATACGGCAGGTTTGCGTAAAAAAACCAAAGTTTCCGAAAATATCGAATTCTACTCGGTTATGCGTTCCATTCGGGCAATCGAAAACAGCGAGGTGGTTTTCATTATGATTGATGCTACTCAAGGCTGGGAATCGCAGGATATGAATATTTTCCGACTGGCACAGAACAATCACAAAGGCATTGTTATTATTGTAAATAAATGGGACCTTGTTGAAAAGGACACTCATACCCATAAATATTACGAAGAAGCCATTCGTAAAAACATAGCGCCCTTTACGGATGTGCCTATTATTTTTACTTCGGTAATCAACAAGCAGCGTATCCACAAAGCACTTGAGGAAGCTACAGCCGTTTACGAAAACCGCAAAAAACGCATTCCTACCCGTAAACTGAACGATGTGCTGCTGCCCATATTTGCCGGCACACCTCCTCCTTTTCTCAAAGGAAAGGAAGTGAGGATTAAATATATTACCCAGATCAAGACGGCTTATCCAACGTTTGTAATTTTCTGCAACCTTCCGCAATACGTTAAAGATCCATACAAGCGATTTGCCGAAAACCGTATACGCGAAGAATTTAATTTTACCGGGTCACCGATGGAGGTTTATTTCAGGAAAAAATAAAATGTCGGATGTAGGATGTTCGATGTCGGATGTCGCCTACCTGCTGCAGGCAGGGATGTGGAATGTTAAATGCAAGTGACGATCAACCTCAAACCACTCAATCTCTCAAATTACACCATTCACTCATTCTCTCATTCACGCATTCCCTCATTCACTCATTCACTCATTCCCTCATTCACTCATTCTCTCATCCACTCATCCACTCAACCCTCCACCCTCCCAAACCCCTCAACCAACCCATGGGAAACGAAACCTTACGAATCGATAAATGGCTCTGGGAAGTACGTCTTTTCAAATCGCGGAGCATGGCTACCGATGCCTGTAAAGCCGGAAAAGTTAAAATGGACGGCAGCAACATTAAAGCTTCGAAAGAGATAAAAGCCGGGGATATTATCACAGTCTCCCTTAACCCGCTTTTTAAAACGATAAAAGTAATCCAATTCCCCAAAAGCCGTGTAAACGCAAAACTGGTTCCTGATTATATGGAAGACCTGACCCCGCAAGCGGAGTACGATCGTGTAAAAATGATTAATGATACCAACAGCGAATACCGCGACCGCGGTATCGGCCGGCCAACAAAAAAGCAGCGCCGGGTTATTGATCAGCTGAAGCACAGCAAGGAATCGTGGTAAAGGGAAGAGTTTAAAGAAAAAGAGTCGGGCTAAAAATAATAAATTAAAAGAATAGTAACTTAACAGCTCATTTAAGGCATTCTCAGACAGCTAAATGCAACACTAGCCTGATGCTTACCTGCGCGAAGCAGGCAGGGATTACACAGAAAGATATTTACAGCTTTTGATAAAATTAAACTTAAAAATCTATTGAAATCTGTTAAAATCCGTGAAATCTGTGAAATCTGTGAAATCTGTGAAATCTGTGGCTAATATCCATTTTATTCAGTTCGATTAGTTACTAAGAATTAAATGGAATTTTGCTCTATCCTTAAAACACTAATCAACTAGCAACACCAGCCCCTTCAGGTACTCACCCTCCTGGTGAAAAATATTAACCGGGTGATCGGGCGGTTGCGAGAGATGCTGTATTATACGTACCTGCCTGCCGGCATCCACTGCTGCTGCGGTAATTGCCGAAGTAAACATCTGCCTGTCGACTACCTGCGAACAGGAGAATGTGAACAAAATACCACCACTTTTTATTTTCGAAAGTGCCAGGGCATTAATGCTGCGGTAGCCTTTAAGCGCCTGAACACGCGAAGCCACATTTTTGGCATATGCCGGAGGATCGAGCACAATCAAATCGTATTGTCCCTGCTCCATGGTATCCAGGTATTTTCGCGCATCGGCAGCAATACAATTGTATTTAGAAGTTTTAAAGCCATTCAGCTTCATATTCTGTTCAGCCAAAGCAATGGCTGCTGCCGAACTATCGACAGTATGAACCAGTTTTGCACCCGCTTTTGCGGCATATACCGAAAAGCCGGCGGTGTATCCAAACATATTTAATACATTCCGGCCTTTTGCATAACCGGCCAGTAGTTCACGGTTATCGCGCTGATCGAGGAAAAATCCGGTTTTTTGGCCTGCAATGGCATTTACATGGAAATGGTGTCCGTTTTCGAGCACATCGCATTCACCTATACTTCCAGCCAGGAAACCATCTTCCACAATACGACTGGTCATTTTACGGATGGATTCAGCACTTTTATCGTAAACTGTTGTGATATTACCCTTGCTGACCTTGATAATAGCATCGGCCAGAATTTGCCTGATATCGTGCATGCCGGTGGTATGAGCCTGCAAAACAGCCATTTCGCCATATACATCTACAATTAGTCCGGGCATATTGTCGCCTTCGTGGTGTATCAGGCGGTATGCATTAGTATCCGGATTATCAGTCAGGCCAATAGTTTTACGTACCTGGTATGCTTCTTTAATTTTTTCCAGCCAGAATTTCGCATCAATTTCCTGCTTTTCGAAAGAAAATAATTTTACAGCTAAGGATCCGGGCATGCAATGACCGGTTGCCAGGTATTCGCCTGTCGAGGAATAACATTCCACTATGTCGCCTTCGGCCGGCTTTCCGACAGTTTTTTCGATGGCTCCGGAAAAAATCCAGGGGTGAAAACGAAGAACCGGGGCTTCTTTGCCGGGTTTCAGGATGATCTGAGGGTAGGTTGTCATACTATTGAGTTAAGGGCAAAGGTAGTGAAAAGAGTGGGAGGTTTGGAGAGGGGCGATGGGCGAAGGGGCGAAGGGGCGAAGGGCGAGGGGAGATGGGGAGATGGGTGAGGGCGATGGGTGATGGGGCGATGGGCGATGGGCGGAGGGGCGAGGGAGGATTGGGTATTCATTTGCAAATAAAAAATAGAATTTAAAAAAATAAAAAACATTTTCATACAATTGATTGTACCTTTGTGCGTTATTTAACCACTAACCCAAAAAATATTATGAAAAAATTTTTGTTACTGATGCTGATTCCGGCCATGTTACTGACCGTGAGCTGCAATAAAATGAAAGAAGAAAATGCCAGGCTCAAAGCTAAGAACGACAGCCTTCTAGCACTTGGATTCCAGAAAGATACTACCGTTATGGAATTTGTGAGGGCTTTTAATGAAATTCAGTCGAACCTCGACTCCATTAAATTAAAAGAAAACATCATCAGCCAGAATACAAGCGGTGGCACCGAAGTACAAACCAGTGCACGTGAGCAGATTACTGGCGATATAAATGCTATTTACCTGATGCTGCAGAAGAACCGCGAATTGGTTGCTTCCCTGCGTTCGAAGCTGAAAAAATCGGATTCGGGATTGGCCGGTGCCAATGCCAAGATTGCCGAACTGGAACTTATGCTCGACAATCTTACCAAATCCATTGAAGCCAAGGATATGGAAATAGCTGAACTGAAAGATCAGCTCGGAAAAATGAATATCAAAGTTGCTGATCTGGGTAACCAGGTAACCAACCTTAGCAGCAATGTCGATAACCTGAGCGCTGAAAACAAAGCAAAACAGAAAGCTATCGAAGAGAAAACCGCTGCACTTAATACCTGCTATTTTGTAGTGGGAACCACCAAAGAACTTAAAGAAAAGAACATCATCGACAAATCAGGTGGATTTATCGGACTTGGCAGGTCGAAAACTGTTGCCGACGATTTCGATAAAACCTATTTCACAAAAGCTGATGTAACCACATTAAATGAACTTCCAATCAACAAAAAGAAAGCAGTATTACTTTCAAATCATCCTTCAGGATCCTATAAATTTGAAGCTGCCGATAAAAAATCTGTTGACAAACTGGTTATTCTGAACTATGCCGATTTCTGGAGCAGAAGCAAATACCTGGTTGTTGTTGCCGACTAAAACCTATCAGTAAATAAAACACAAAACCGGTTTCGGAAGAGGCCGGTTTTTTTATTTGCCTTTTGTGGAATATCTGATTCACCGGCTTGTTTTAAAAAATAATGCATAGTCATTGGCGAACCGATTTATATGTACTTCGAAATTCATTCCACTAAACAATCTCATTAAAACTGATAAAAACAGTACATTTGCGCATGAAAATCCGCAACCTGCTATTAGTAATCGCAATGCTTCCCTGGCTTGCAGCCTGCGCACAGCCTGCAAAAAAAAATGCAAAACCTGGCAAACAGCCCTTTGTAGCCATGTTTTATAATGTCGAAAACCTCTTCGACACCCAGGATGACCCAAAAATAAACGACGACGAATTTACGCCCAACGGCAGAATACCATGGACCGACGAACGCCTCGAAACTAAAATTAAACAAATTGGCCAGGTGATGACGGACATTGCTCAACCAGCCATGCCCGACCTGGTTGGATTTGCAGAGGTAGAAAACCTGCAGGTGCTCGAAATGCTTACGTCTTCAGCAGCCCTGGACAAATACAAGTACAGCATTGTGCATTACGACAGCCCCGACGAGCGCGGTATTGATGTGGCTATGCTCTATAATCCTGCCACATTTGAAGTAGTATTGTCAGAACCACTAAAAGTAATGCTGGCTGGTAACGATAACACCAGGGATATTCTTTATGTTAAGGGGAAACTGAACTCGGGAGATATACTCCATGTGTTTATTAACCACTGGCCATCGCGGCGCGAGGGGTCGGAGAAATCGGAGCCTAAACGAATGGCAGCAGCCAATGTATTAAGAGCAAAACTTGATGCTATTCTTAAACTCGAAAAATCGCCCAACATCCTTATCCTTGGCGACTTTAACGATGAACCTCTGGATAAAAGCATCGCCCAGAGCCTCGGAGCACTGAATCCGGATACAAAACCCTTTTTAAAAAACAACGTGTATAGCCTTTTATACCCGGCATACAGAAAAGGGGAAGGCAGCCTCTATTATAAGGACTGGGACCTTTTCGACCAGGTAATTGTTTCGGGAAACTGCTTATCACGCAGCAGGGGCTTGCACACTTCGGTTGATGAGGCCGGAATTTTCCGCCCTGATTACCTGATATTTACACCCAAAAATGGCGTTGCGCGGCCCAACCGTACCATGGGCGAAAGATACTTTGGCGGCTACAGCGACCACCTGCCGGTGTATGTAAAATTCAGATTGAAGTAACCGGATGAAGGTTAAAAATAAGCACTGAAACTGAACAGGACAAATACCTGATATTTTTATAGCATTATATTTTTCACTGTACCCTTCCTGGTTCCCATAGCTATCGGGGACAGGGGATGAGCAACTTGTGTCTATTTGAATTCATTCAATAAATGAAAAATCATTTGTTGTACTCCCTTAGCTATTTCAGGCTATCAGCTTCTTTCGCTTTAGGAACAAGGTCGAAATTAACTTCTTTCAGAACAACACCGGTAGTATCGTAAAAATACCATATCCCAACCCGCATATCGTTGAGGTAATTCCCTTCAATGTACTTTTTACCGTTTTCGTGATAGGCTATACCCATGCCATTGCGTTTGCCGTCCTGGTATTCGCCTTCGCTCCACAAAGTACCGTTTTCGTACCAGGCTTTCCATTTACCATCGCGCTGCTCGTTGCGGTATGTGCCTTCCATCTTTTTTTGCTTATTTTCGTAAAACACCACCTCGCGTTCCAGTTCAAGATCACCCCCTTTTTTTTGGTAATACTTTACAACGCGGGGGTTGCCATTTTCGTAAGTCGATTCAATTACTTTTTTCTCGGAGCATCCAAAAGCGAGAAATGCAAGCAATACAATGAGGGCTGATTTTGTCATACTGTTGTTATCTGTCGAAAGTTATTCTTAATCCTTTTTTTGAGTCGTTTATAACACCTTTTTCGTAAGCCAGGTGGCCGTTAACGAATGTTTTTTCGATCTGGGTGTCGAAAGTGGTGCCTTCGAAAGCTGACCATCCGCATTTATAGTGGATATTTTCCTTTTGCACGGTTTGTTTCTGATCCGGATTTACAAGCACCAGGTCGGCATAATATCCAGGGCGGAGAAATCCACGCTTTTCGATACTGTAGCATATTGCAGGAGCATGGCACATTTTGTCAACCATGGTGGTGATATCCATTTTCCCATCCTTTACCATTTGCAGCATAGCCTGAAGCGAATGTTGCACCAGGGGTGTGCCCGAAGGTGCTTTAAAATAAGTGTCATCCTTTTCCTCCGCCAGGTGTGGCGCATGATCCGTCGAAATAATATCAAGCGTATTGTCGAGCAATCCTTTGAGAAGCGCGCTGCGGTCGGATGCAGATTTTATAGCTGGGTTCACTTTAATTTTCGTCCCAAGCCTTACGTAATCTTCGTCGCAAAACCATAAATAATGCGTGCAGGCTTCGGCAGTTATCCTTTTTTCAGCTAAAGGCAATGCGTTATCCAAAAGACTGATTTCGGCGGCTGTTGATAAATGTGTAATGTGTAAGCGTGTATTATACCTTCGGGCTAAGGCTACCGCCAGTTCGCTGGAGCGGAAACAGGCATCGGAGCTGCGGATAACGGGATGCATTTTTACCGGGACGTTTTCGCCATATTGCTTCCGCATGGCTTCGCTGTTGGCCCGTATGGTAGCTTCATCTTCGCAGTGAGCAGCCACAGGTATAGGCGATCGTTTGAATATCTCTTCAAGGGTACTGATATTATCCACCAGCATATTGCCGGTCGAAGCCCCGAAGAACACTTTTACACCACACACGTTTTTAGGGTTGGCATTTACAATTTCACCGATATTGTCGTTACTGGCTCCCAGGAAAAACGAATAGTTGGCAAGTGATTTTTCGGCTGCCAGTGCCATTTTTTGCTCGAGCAATCCGAGTGTAAGGGTTTGAGGCTGTGTATTGGGCATCTCGAAAAATGAGGTAACACCTCCGGCAACAGCTGCCCTGCTTTCTGACGAAAGATCAGCCTTATGGGTAACACCCGGCTCCCTGAAATGCACATGGCAATCGATAATACCGGGCAACAGCAGCATACCTTTGGCGTCGATAACCCTACAACCGGCTTCTGGATTTATGTCGCCTTCGCCTATGGATTTAATAAAAAGTCCACTTATAACAACATAGCCGGTAAACTGTTTCCCTTCGTTTACAATGGTAGCATTCCGTATTAAAATATCGTTCTCAATCATACAAATACCGTTCGTTGAAAAGTGTTGCAAAAGTAATCTACTTCAGGGTATTATTCACACATCTGCAATGTTGAATTTACTATTTATTTATAAAAAAAACCTCCGGTGATTATTTGCCGGAGGTTTTTGTTAAAACTATTAAATGCAGCTTATCGGAGCCTGGCCGGTACTATTTTTTTAAACCGCAGTTGCAGCACACCCAGGAAAGCTTCTTTAAATATACCGGAACTCATTTTCGAAGATCCTTCGGTACGATCGGTGAAAATAATGGGGACCTCCTTAATATTAAAGCCCAGGCGCCAGGTGGTGTATTTCATTTCAATCTGAAAAGCATAACCCATAAATTTTACATTTTCCAGGTCGATGGTTCGCAGCACTTTGGCAGCATAACATTTGAAACCGGCCGTAGTATCGGCTATGGGCATTCCCAGTATAAAACGCACGTACATGGAGGCACCGTACGACATAAGTACCCTGCCCATAGGCCAGTTTACCACATTCACGCCTTTAATATACCTCGAGCCGATTGCCAGGTCGAAACCCTCAACGGCACAGGTATTATACAATCGAACAAGGTCGTCGGGATTATGCGAAAAATCGCAATCCATTTCAAAAATATATTCGTAGCCCTTGCTTAAAGCCCACCTGAACCCGGCAATGTAGGCAGTACCCAACCCAAGTTTGCCTTTGCGCTCGAGTATAAACAACTTTCCGTCAAACTCAGGCAGCAGAGCATTAACAATGGCTCCCGTGCCATCGGGCGAGTTGTCCTCGACAATAAGCAGGTGGAAATCTTTATTCAACGAGAAAACCTTACGAATCATTTTTTCGATGTTTTCTTTCTCGTTGTAGGTAGGAATTATAACAAGGCTATCGGACACAGATTGGATTTTTAAACTCAACGAAATTAAAAAAAAATAACAAACGCCCATATTTTTTTAAGAACTGTTGGGAATCATGCAGGCTGAATTATAAATGGCGGGTGTTTTACTCCAATATATTATATTTGAAAGATCAGAAGGCCCAAAAATCGAAAGTTACATATATCATACTATATATCAGCTATTTACACGGAATCGTCAAATAATTATTGATTGCCTGGTGTTTTTACATATATTTTTCCTAAATTACTGGAAAATACTTGTATTTTTGTAAACTAAAATAATTACCTTTATTCCCAAACATCCCCCTTTTAAAACAATAAAAACCCTTTGCTTATGAAATTTTTTCTACCCTTAATGTTTGTTTTACTTACAGCCTCAATTGCATCTGCACAAACAGATTTATTCTTCTCCGAATACATTGAAGGAAGCGGCAACAATAAAGCACTCGAAATTTACAATCCTACCAACCAGACCATCGATCTGAGCGTATATTATGTACTTCGTTTCAGCAATGGAAGTTCGACTTTTGCCGAAGGCGGTGCTACAAAGCTCACAGGCACCCTGGCTCCTTACAAAACTTTTTTATTGGTGAACGGGCAAACTACCTCTACCTCCTCATCGCCGGCATGTAGCCCGGTGCTGCAGGCTATGGCTAACCAACTGGATGGTGTTTATCCAGCCCCAACCTACATGAACGGCAATGACGCCATGGCATTAGTGAAAACACCGGGGGGAGCAGCTCCTCTTGCTGACATGACTAATGTTACTTCAGTCGACCTGATCGGACAGATCGGGTTAGGTGCAGCAATTTCAGCCGAAACCGGCTGGTCGTATGTAAAAGACACCACCCTGACATATAAAAATTCAGCCGGGGTTTCCGTTACCGGCAAAGTCATCAATTACATTGTTCAGTCAAAAGCCACAGATGGATCCACATTTGGCCCGTTCTGGATGTCGTGGACTTCGGATCATGCTCTCATCCGTAAACCTTCAGTAGTTAAAGGTGTGGTTATCAACCCTAATCCTTTCAATGTGACTATGGAATGGGATACTGTTCCTGCTGTTGTTGATACAGCCGGGCACCTTGTATACAAGGATATCTGGACGAACCTTGGCAAACATACTTGTGCAGCCGATCCTACTTTTGGCATCAGCGAAACACGCGCAGGCAACTGGCTATCCATCTATCCTAACCCTGTAACAACCGACCGCTTTACTATTACGTCAAATTTACCTTTTTACGAAGTTGAAATTTTCTCCATTATAGGAAAAAGCGTTCACAAACAGACCTTTAAAAAATCAATACAACAATTAGATGTGGCATCCATAGGCCTACAGCCAGGCATGTACCTTGTAAAGGTAACTTCATCGGGTACGGTTTCCGCGGTGAAAAAGATCCTGGTTAAATAATTTTTTTTAACGCATTTTATACAACAGGTACCTTGAGTTGAGTATGTTTCAATTAGGGTACCTGTTTAATTTTATAAACCTGTTGCAATGATCCGAAAACTTTTACTTTTCTCGTTCCTGTGTGCCCTTACTTTTTCAGCTTTTGCACAAAAGCAGACCGTAAGCGGAGTTGTTAAAGACTCGCAGACCAATGAAACCATTGTAGGCGCCAATGTTATTATTAAAGGCACCAGTACCGGCGCAGCAACCGATATTAACGGAAACTTTTCCATCGATCTGGATAAGGGCAAGCATACGCTGCAGGTTTCATTTGTTGGATACACCACCATTCTTAAAGATATTGACGTTGGCGGTACACCTGTAAAACTTTCATTCAGCCTTGTCCCTGACCTTGTACTCGAAGAAGTTGAAGTGGTTGCTGATATTGCAAAAATTCGTGAAACGCCCGTTGCCTTTACAACATTAAGTCCTGCTACTATCGAGGAACGCTTGTCAGGCCAGGATATCCCGATGCTATTAAACAAAACTCCCGGCGTATATGCCACCCAGCAGGGCGGAGGAGATGGCGATGCACGTATAACCATAAGGGGCTTCAACCAGCGTTTTGTAGCTGTTATGCTCGATGGAATACCGGTTAACGATATGGAAAACGGATGGGTGTATTGGTCGAACTGGTTCGGACTCGATGCTGTTACCCGAAGCATACAGGTTCAGCGCGGCCTTGGTGCATCAAAACTGGCATTACCTTCGGTAGGAGGAACCATGAATATAATGACCAAAGGTATTGAAAACAAACGTCAGCTTAGTGTTGAACAAGCATATGACAAGGACGGCAAGTTCACTACCAATGTTGGCTATACAACCGGGAGACTTAAACACGGATGGGCCCTCACAGCCGCGGGAGCCTATAAAAAAGGAACTGCCTGGGTTGATCAAACAGATGTTACTGCCTTTTTCCTTTATCTGAAAGTTGATAAAATGTGGGGCAAGCATCTTACCAGCATTACAGGTTTTGGTGCACCGCAATCACATAATCAGCGAAGCTATAAAAGGGGCATCGCTGATTACGATACAGCCTATGCCAAAGATCTGGGGATTACTTCCTCCGAAATTCCTTCGTATTTTAGTAACAGGGGCATAGGATATAATTCGCAGTGGGGATACATTAAACGTGATGCCGATGTTTGGAACAGCGAAAAAACAGCTCGGATTATCGACCCCAATGCGGAAAAAGAAGCACTTAGTTCCAGTGTAAATACTTTCTTTAAACCACAATACAGTTTGCGTGATACATGGAATGTAAGCGACCGCCTGCTGATAACTAATATTCTTTATCTTTCGACAGGCAAAGGCGGAGGAACCCGACCCCGCACCAGCCTGAAAAACACGAACCTGATTTCAGAGGCTGATTTTAAAAATAACCCGGGAGTCTATTCTGAAGAAGATATCGGTCAGATTAACTGGCAGAGTATTTATAACCAGAATACCAAAGGTACCAATTCAGGATTTGGTGTTGTGTACCCAATAAATCCATTGTACAGCGATAACCTTTATTATTCAAACAATTACATTGCACAGGCTACTAACAACCATAAGTGGTTTGGTTTGCTCTCCACATTTGATTATAAACTAAATAAGCAGTTCAGTTTATCGGGAGGTGTCGATCTGCGCTCTTATACATCGGAACATTATTACGAAGTTACCGACTTGCTGGGAGGCGATTATGCCATAGATCGAAATGACAAGCGGGTTGATTACGATTCGAATCCTGCTTTAGCCATGAAAAGAGTCGGCGACAAGGTGTATTTTTACGACAGCGGACTCGTAAAATGGGGTGGACTGTTCAGTTTGCTGGAGTATAAGGTTGGCAAAATCAATACCTTCATCAATCTTACTACCTCGGTAAGCGGATTTAAAGAGAGAGACTATTTCGGCAATGCTGAGTCCGTTTGGAAATATGTACCCGGATTTACAATAAAGACAGGAGCCAATTACAACATCAGCAAGCATAGTAACGTGTTCTTTAATGCCGGATATCTTTCCAAAGCAAAAGATTTTGCATCCTATTATGAGCCATATTCGGCTGTATTCCTTGATGCATCAAAAACAAAAAACGAAAAAATACAGGCCCTCGAACTGGGATACAGTTATAACAGTAAAACATTTACCGCTAACATCAATACTTATTATACTAAGTGGGAAAATAAACCTACCAACGCTGTCAGAAGCAAGCTTGATGATTTGAACACCTTTGGCAATATTCCTGGAATGGATGCCTTACATAAAGGCATTGAATTAGATTTTATTTATAAGATTACTAAATCACTTGATTTCCAGGGATTGGTTTCAATTGGGGATTGGAAATGGGATAAAAAGATAGAAAATCTCCAGATGTATTATACTGATACACGTGAACCTGCCAATACAATCAGCTTTGATGCCACAGGCATACATGTGGGCGATGCGGCACAAACCCAGTTTGGAGCAAGTATTCGTTACGAACCATTTAAAGGCATGTATATTGAAGGTGGTGGCACATTTTTTAACAGGTATTTTGCTGATTTCAGCCCTGAAGCCTGTACGGATGCTGCAGGAAACCCTGTTGATTCGTGGATGATGCCATCCTATACCCTACTCGACCTCCATTCAGGCTATCGTTTTAAAATGGAAGCACTTGATAAACTCAATTTCACCATTAAGCTTAATGTGCTTAACCTGCTTGATAAAGTTTATATTAGTGATGCTACCAATAATGACACATACCTTCAGGTGCCATATAACACCTTTGATGCACGTTCGGCCTCTGTTTTTATGGGAGCTGGACGACAGATCTCAATGTCGTTAAAAATTGTCTTTAACTAAATTAAGACCCGTTGTTCAAATAACCAATTTACTCAGAATAATAATAAAAACCAAATTATGAAAAAGAAATTAATCCTTGCGCTTGTCATACTGGGCTTCTCGTCGGTTACAATTGCGCAAAACACAATACAGGAAGCCCGAAATATGGCTGTCGGCACTGTGGTTACCGTGAAAGGCATTGTTACCAATGGTGCCGAACTGGGTGTTATACGTTACTTCCAGGATAATACTGCCGGTATTGCAGCTTATGGTTCAGCCATTAACGCTGTGAACAGGGGCGATTCGGTTACCATAACCGGTACGCTGAAAAACTATAACCAGCTGCTGGAACTCGATCCGGTATCGAATGTTGTAATCCGTTCAACCGGTAACCCTGTACCTGCTCCTATTGTATTAACTCCCGTTCAGATATCGGAGCAATACGAATCGCGACTGGTACGTGTTCTCAACGTAACTTTCAACGATGCCGGGGGAACGTTTACAGGAAACAAGAAATACCAGTTTACCGCCAACGGCGAAACCGGGTTTATTTATATCAAAACCGGTCAGAATGACATTGTCGGACAGCCCATCCCAAGTGGAAACGTAACCTTAACAGCTGTTTGCTCACAATTTGATTACACAAATCCATCAGGAGGTTACCAGTTATTGCCCCGTACTATCGATGATATTGATCTCACCAGCTCCATATATTTTACCAATGTGCTTAAAAACACAAATTTCACCAAGACTGAGCTCGATTTCAACTGGACAACCAATGTTGCAGGCTCAACGCAACTGTATTACGGACTATCGGAGGCCACTGTAAACACGAACCTCGTGAATGGAACCGGTGGATCAACCGACCACAGCATTTCCATTACAGGCGTATCAGCAGGGCAGGTTATATGGGTATCGGCCTTTTCGGTGAGCGGAACCGACACAGCTTTTTCGGGCGTAATACCTTTTGCTACTATTTCCAATTCATCGGGAGATATAAAGGTATATTTCAATACTGCCGTTGATGTTTCGTATTCGACCGGGGTGAATGCTATCGTACTGCCTTCGGCCATGGACGACACCCTTATAAGCTATATTAACCGTGCCAAATACACCATCGACTTTACGATGTATAATTTCAACAACCAGGGCATGAGCAATATAAGCACCGCGCTGATAGCAGCTGCTAACAGGGGTGTACTTGTTCGGGTTATCGGATGCGGAACAACAGCCAACCTGGGGATCGAAGAACTTAATGGTTCGCTCGTAAATGTTCTGATTGGCCCTACAAGTGCTAACAGGACGGGCATTATGCATAATAAGTTTATCGTTTTCGATACCGAATCAGCTGATGCAAACGACCCGCTGGTCTGGACCGGTTCGACCAATTTAACCGACGGGCAGATAAACCTTGACCCCAACAATGTTATTATTATTCAGGATCAGAGCCTTGCCCGTTCGTACAAGATTGAATTTGAAGAAATGTGGGGCTCATCAGGCAACAGCGCAAATGCTACCAATGCCCGTTTCGGATCGACAAAAAAGAACAATACACCCCACGAATTTATGATCAACGGAAAAAGGCTTGAGTGCTATTTCAGCCCTACGGATGGTGTTAACGCGCGTATTGTTCAAACTATTAATACTGCAAACAGCGATTTAAGCATTGCTACCATGCTTATTACCCGCAACGAAATGGCCGATGCCATTGCCGCCCGCAAAGCTGCCGGTGTGGCTGTGAATGTACTTACCAATGCCGAGGGAAATAACGGTGCAACCGTAAATACAATTCTGGCTGCTGCCCTTGGTACTCATTATGCTTTTGATAACACCAATAGCGGAATTATGCACCACAAATATATGGTTGTCGATCAGGCTGCACCGGCTTCGGATCCGATAGTTTTTACGGGTTCGCACAACTGGAGTGCCGCAGCTGATAACGATAATGATGAAAACACATTGGTAATTCACGATGCAACCCTTGCCAATATTTATTATCAGAACTTCGTTAAACGATTTGTCGACAACGGCGGTGTACTGTTCGAATTAAACGGCCCGCCAACGGCAGTTAACGATACCGCCAACACTACAGCCAATGAAACCATTACAGTTTCCGTTCTGGATAATGATATAAAGCAGGCTCCGGTCACTGTTAGTATTGAGATGCAATCGGCAAACGGAACAGCTTATATTCCGTTCAGTAATCCAAATGTAATAAGTTACCAACCAAATGCTGATTTTAAAGGAAATGACACCATTACCTATAAAATTGCTTACCAGGCTTCGCCTACACTGAACTCAACCGCTAAAATATTTGTTAAAGTAGCAGGCGGTATCGGCATCGACGAATTAACCGGAAACTATAAACTCCTGGTATTCCCTAATCCAGTACAGAATGGTACTGTAAATATCTCATGCTCGCTTTCATCGGCTGACCAGGGTACTCTTCAGCTTATTGACATGAACGGGAAACTACTGTTCGAACGCAATGTGAAACTTGCCAACGGCGTTAACATCCTTAGTTATTCCTTCCCGGAATCATATCAGGGAACTTATTTCCTGCGTTTAACCACAAGCACTTCGGTATGGAACCAGAAAGTTCTGTTTGAATAAACGGAAAGGGAAATCATCTCCATAATTTATAAACAAAAAAGCTGCTTTTTGGAGGCAGCTTTTTTGTTTTTATACCCCGGGTTAGGTTTGCTATGTTTATGCCGATAGAATTGCAAATCCTGATATGTTCGTGAACCGAAAAACCCGGAACAGGCTCAAACCCCTTTTCCCTTCATTGTTTTATAAAAAATGGAATATTCCGGTGCGCTGCACCTATTTTGAATATCTGCCAAATTATCTGCAATTATTCCGGTGCGCTGCACATCCATAATCAGGTAGAATAATTTGAAATCCGGTAACAGGTGTTGCAGAAACATTTCCATCTGTAATGAAAAACGAAATTATGTTGCTCTACAGTTAATTTTTCAATGGTATGAAAATGGATTGTTTTGTTGCAGATATTATTGATTCTGAATAGAAAAATGCAGGTAGTGAGTTTATTTGCAACTAAATTATAGTTCCTGTTTCCTGCCTCCAATTAATACAGGTCACGTAAGGGTTTACATTCTTGAATCAAGTTATTTTAATGTTCTGTTTGCAACTTAAAAACCGGAACCCGGCACCCGGAACCCGGCACCCGGCACTTTATCAAAAGAGGACCAAACTAACAATGCTAGAACACAACTATCTTATTTAAACAAACCCACTTCGATACCCACAACCAACCTTGGCAACTCAGGTATTTCATTATTAAAAATATCGCTGAGTCGATACTGTGCTGTAAGAGCATAACGGTTAACGCCTAGCCTAGCCAGGCCACCGTACGAAAAGTCTTCGACATAGTTCAGCCTGCTGGTAATAAGCTTTACCTTTTCGTCAGCTTCATTTTTATACGTTCCTTTATATTTTTTAATCATGTTCCATCCGCCATAAGCGCCTAAATCGAGGTAATTGCCTATATAATTTCCACGGCGGCCCGCATTAATCCTTACATAGGCAGAGCCCGAGAGTGTATTGATCTGGAATTTTTCCCTGTCATAATTTTCCGATTCCGGCAATATTGCGGGTTCATCCTGTTTTAACTTAAAAGCGGCAAGATGCATGCCGAGGTCGAGGCCCATGGCAAAAGTATTCGTTACCCTGTGCTTGTAGCGTATACCGAAATTAAAGTCCGTCGATGCCATCACTTTGGTATAGGTAACGGCTTCGTTGGTGTAAACAGGGAATCCGATCCCGATATATCCCTGGGTAAAATGTTTGAGGTTTGGTCCGCGGGTCGGCCGTATTGAATCAGCCTGCACATTTTCGCTGAGCAACACTTCCTGCGAAAAGGCATTAACAGCAAAAGCAAGCAGTATAATTAATATGACTTTGTTCATAGTACAGCTGAGTATTTATAATTTAAAGGAATAACTGTATCCGGCATAATGTACATTCAATGTTTCGCCTTGTTTTAATGCGTTTCGGGGTATTTTCAGCACTTCTTCCTGCGAAACTTCAAGCACATAATAGCTGTCGAGTACACCTTTGTTATTCATGAGGTTATAATACAAATAAGCATTGTTTATGGCATTGCTTACCTGTTTACCCGATTCAACAGATGCTTCAGGCTTCCCGACCATTAAAGAATCGGGTTTGTTTACGAGAACAACAATTTCTTCATCCCTTTCCACCACCCTGAAGGTGGGGCTGGCAGCGGTATGATCTTTTTCAAGGAAAAAGCCGGCCTGGGGTAAGCCGTATCCATGTGCATAATCGAAATAGGGATAAAGGTTACCCGATTTCTCAAGCTCTTTAAATAACTGCATATTGGTAAGTTCCCTATTACTCTGCCATGCGCAGGCAGCAAACCCGGCCATCAGAGGCGAGGCAAACGAAGTTCCCTGTGTGGATTTTAAGCCACCCGGCGATGCTGCAACCACATGCCCGTACGCTACCAGGTTGGGTTTCATCCGCTTGTCGGAAGTAGGGCCATAGGAACTGAAACCGGTATGATAGCCCGTGGCAGGATTTATACCGCCGATGGAGAGAGCGCTGTCGGCATCAGCAGGAGCTCCGATATAGTGCCATTTCCCGTTTCCATCATTACCGGCAGCATTCACCACCAGTATTCCTTTGCGTGCGGCCATATTTGCGGCACGTGTTACAAAGGATGTTTTACCATCCATCTGCCAGTTGAAATAGCGTTTGCCGGTATATCCCAGCGAGCTGTTGATGATATCGGCACCATTTTTATCGGCCCATTCGGCAGCTGCGAGCCAGTTAAGTTCCTCCGAAAATTTCTCGGGAGCAATTTCGGTTTTAGCCAGAAGAAATTCGGCGCCGGTAGCAAGGCCAATCTGTAAATCGCCGATCTTGCCGGCAATGCACGACCATACGTTTGTACCATGACCGTTGCCGTAGTAAACATAATCGGACTTTTTGCGGCTTGTAAAATCCTTTGTTGCAATCAGTCGTTTATCGCTGCGGATATGATCGAAGGCCGGAACCTTATCGGCATGGTCGAATCCCACGTCGAAAATGGCTATGCGCAGTCCTTTCCCGTTAAAACCCGCTTTCCTCCATGCGTCAATACCAAGGGTACTCATCTGGCCACTAAGCACCTCGGCCTGGGCTGAACTCAGCGTAGTATCGTAATCCACACTTTCAGCTATTTCCAACTGCAGGGGTTCGAGCCATTCAATATCCAGCACAAATGGCAGCTGCCTTACGGACATAATCTGCAACTGATCGGCATCAACTGCCACAGCATTAAACCAGCGGCTTGTCAGTAACACATCGTTCACCATTGGGCTGACGACCTTTACATAATCCTCATTCACAGGCCAGTCAGTAGGATCATCCACCGGAACACCTGTTCTTATGCGCCGTTCAATGGCTTTTGCATCGAAATATGCATAGGGGTTAAAGTCGTTATGCTGTTTATCTTTAAAATAAACCATCCATTGTTGCTGGGCATCAGCAATAAGAGGGAAAAAGAACAGCAGGCAGCAAAAAGAGATCAGAATTTTAATTTTAGGCATACATACTATTTTAAAAACGAAAGTAAAATATTTCCTGCAATTGAGGTTTAACTGATAATAACAATGTATATCTCAGTTTTGTTGCTTTATCATTATTGCCAACAAAAACAGGGCTCATAATTGTTCAGTGGCATTTATACTACGCAACACCCGCAAAGCATCCGATACATTATTTACCTTCTGAAAAGTAATAGTCAGTTTCCCGACACCTTCTTTCATACGGCAGGATGTGGTGTGTTTCTGAACATATTTCAGTATGGCAGTAAATGTTTCACTCTGGTAATAAGCTGATGATTCGTTACTTACAAAAAATCCTGTCATTACTTTGTTGCGTAAAATAAGTTTTTCGAAACCGGTGGCTTTTGCCAATGAGCGGAGCCTGATAGCATTAAGCAATTCCTGTGTTTCGGGCGGCACCGGGCCAAAGCGGTCGATCAGTTGTTCCTGGAATGCCTGTAGTGCCTCCTCTGTATCCACACTATCGAGTTCCTTGTACAGGCTGAGCCTTTCGGTGATATTGCTGATATACGCATCGGGGATAAGTATTTCGAGGTCGGTTTCAATCTGGCATTCACGCACAAACTGTGCATCGATTTCATCCTTGTATAGTTCGGAATATTCTGCCACTTTAAGTTCGTGAATGGCTTCGTCGAGGATTTTCTGGTACATTTCGAAACCTATTTCAGTGATAAAACCGCTTTGCTCGGCGCCCAGTATATTCCCGGCTCCGCGTATATCGAGGTCGCGCATGGCAATATTGAAACCGCTTCCAATATCGGCAAACTCCTCGATGGCTCTAAGCCGTTTGCGCGCTTCATCGCTCAGCACTGAAAGCGGGGGAGCCAGCAGGTAACAGAAAGCTTTACGGTTCGACCTGCCCACACGCCCGCGCAGCTGGTGCAGATCGCTCAGGCCGTAATGGTGGGCATCGTTTATAAAAATTGTATTAGCATTTGGAATATCGAGGCCCGATTCAACAATGGTAGTACTTACCAGTACATCGTAGTCGCCTTCGACAAACCCGAGCATCACTTTCTCGAGCTTATGCCCTTCCATTTGCCCGTGGCCCACACCTACGCGGGCATCGGGAACCAGGCGCTGAATAATCCCGGCTATATCGGCAAGGTTCTGGATGCGGTTGTTAACGAAAAAAACCTGTCCGCCACGGGCCAGTTCATAACTGATGGTATCGCGGATAATATCCTCGTTAAACACATGAAGTTCGGTTTGCACCGGGTACCGGTTAGGTGGAGCAGTGTTTATAATACTCAGGTCGCGGGCACCCATCATCGAGAACTGCAGCGTGCGTGGAATAGGCGTGGCGGTGAGAATCAGTGTATCGACATTTACCCGCATCTTTTTAAGTTTTTCTTTGGCAGCCACACCGAATTTCTGCTCCTCGTCAATTATCATCAACCCGATATCCTTAAATTTTACATCCGCACTCAGCAAGCGGTGTGTGCCGATCAGAATATCTGTTTTCCCTTCTTTAAGGTCTTTGAGTGTTTCGTTCTGTTGCTGTGTACTTTTAAAACGGTTTATATAATCCACCTTGCAGGGAAGGTCTTTCAACCTTTCGGAAAATGTTTTGAAATGCTGAACTGCCAGCACGGTTGTTGGAACCAGCACGGCCACCTGCTTGCTGTCGGCTACCGACTTAAATGCTGCCCTGATGGCGATTTCAGTTTTACCAAATCCTACATCGCCGCATATCAGTCTATCCATAGGATGATCCGCTTCCATATCGCGCTTCACATCGATGGTAGCCTTTACCTGGTCGGGAGTATCCTCGTAAATAAATGAAGCTTCGAGTTCGTGCTGAAGGTAAGTATCGGGTGTAAAAGCAAAACCTTTGGTGGCGCGGCGTTCGGCATAAAGCTTTATCAGATCGCGGGCAATATCTTTAACCCTGGCTTTGGTTTTGGCTTTGAGTTTGTTCCACGAATTGGATCCCAGCCTGTCGACCGATGGCACATGGCCTTCCTTACCCGAATATTTCGAAATGCGGTGAAGCGCATGAATGCTGATATAAAGCAGATCGTCATTCTGGTAAATAATGCGGATGGCTTCCTGCCATTTGCCGTTGTTATTTATTTTCTCGAGCCCGTCGAAACGCCCCACACCGTGATCGATATGTGTAACATAATCGCCGGGTTTAAGGTCGTACATTTCTTTAAGCGTAAGCGCCTGCTTGCCGCTGAAATTTTCCTTAAGCCTGAATTTATGATAACGCTCGAATAACTGGTGATCGGTATAGCATGCCAAACCCATGCGGTGGCTGATAAAGCCCTCGTGCAATGAGAGGTTTATACATACAAATTCCAGAGGCCCGTCGTCAGGATGACTCTTTTCGAGGTCGTCGAGTATGGTATAAATCCGTTCGACCTGTTTTGGGCTATCGGCCAGAAGAATATTTCGAGTTCCCTTAGCTGTATTCAGCCGGAGCTCCGCTACCAGCAGTTCGAAATTTTTATTGAACGACGGCTGAGGCGTCATTTGAAAATCGGCTTCGAAGGTATGCTCAAAGAAAGTATGGCGTCCAAATTCGACCGTGCTGAAGCCGGTAAGCTGTCGCAGGAATATTTCTTTTTCGATAAAAAGCTCAGCCGGCGGAAGGTGCTCAACCATTCCCGGCAAGGCATCGAATGCTTTTTGTGCCTTTTCGTATTCAGCCTCTATGCGATCGGCAGCAAAACCGGCATCCTGTAACCAAAGGATGGCATCGGCGGGTAAAAACTCAAGGAAGGTTTCACGTTTTTCGACCAGGGCACGGTCCTGCACATTGGGAACAATGGTGAGATGATCGAGCTTATCGACCGAGCGCTGTGTGGCAGGATCAAACGAACGCAGCGATTCAACCTCGTCGCCTGCAAATTCGATACGGAAAGGCAAATCGTTGGTAAACGAAAATACATCGATAATACCTCCGCGAAGTGCAACCTGTCCGGGTTCGACAACATAATCGACACGTTCAAAACCATATTCGTCGAGCAGGTCGTAAATAAAGTCGAGGTCAACGGTTTCGCCGCGTTTGAGTTTAAATGTCGATTTCTGAAGGTAGTTGCGGTTTACCACTTTTTCGGTGAGGGCTTCCGGATAAGTAACAATGATAGTTTCTTTACCGCGCGTGCTGATGCGTTTCAGCACTTCGGTGCGCAGCAGCACATTGGAGTTATCGGTTTTTTCGGGTTCGTAGGGCTTTTTATAGGAGGTAGGGTAAAACAGAACGTGTTTGCGATGGAATTTCTCATCGGTTTCGCCCAGCAGGTTTTCGAGGTCGTTACTGAAATACACAGCGCTTTCCTTATCGCTTAGGATTACCAGGTGCAGGGCGGCTATTGATTTATGCATGGCTGCTGCAGCAACCGAAACCGATGATCCAACGAGGCCTCTGAATACGATGCGGTGTTTCCCGCTGTTGTTGAGCAGGTCCGAAGCCTGCTGCAGGCGTGCGTCGCCTGCAAAAGCAGCAAGCATTTGCTGAGCTGAGAAAGCAGTGCCAACAGGCTGATCTTTAGGCACTATGGCAGAAGTATCAATCTTATCCATGCAAATATATAAATACCTAAAGCCGGCAATGCGTATTACCGGCGGTTTAAAAACAACACAAAAGTAAGAAAGATGTTTGGTTTTTTGAGATGCTGGTCTTTTCTTACTGAAAAATATCAGAATTAGTAGTGACGCTGGCTGCGAATTGCTTTTAATCCGATAGAACGGAAGCATTTTTGATTCACTGAACATAACTACTTCCGAATCGGGAAGAAAAAAAGATAGTTGTGAATTGCTTTTATTTCCGATAGCTATCCAGGGTACCTTAAATTGACTGTAAACTATCTTTTTTTAAAGGATATCCGAGAGTCAGCTGCAAATCCTTTCTCTTACGGTAGCAGGGATTACCTAAATACAGGGTGCGTTTTATCATTGAATATTAACTTAAAAATATTTACCATGGAATATAATGCCTCCAACCGGAAACTACTGATTGATAGTCCATTTGAAAATATAATTGTTTGCCGGGAAACCGAGGTTTATAAATATCAGGTCGCATCAATGTCAGCCATTTGCAGCAGGCGATCGAGATTATTGGTGTGTATTTCGATAAACAAATCCATTCCGCCTGTCATTTTCAGCAATTTTTCCGACTCGGCAATAGTTTCGATACCATAAATCAGCCTGGTGTACGAAGAATAAGGCCATTCATCGAAAGCTTTACAAAAGCCATGGTGTATCGGATTGCGATGGGTGTAAACAACGGCATTTAAAAAATGGGTCTTGTCGTAAATGGGTTCGCTTTTAAAATTTTTAATAAACATGGAACCCATACGGTTGTATACCTTGTTGTACGACTGCGTGTAGCTGCTGAAGAGGTTGGCGAATTGTTTCGATAAAAATAATTCTACTTCTTTATCGGGAATTTGAACTCGTCCAAAGTTCGGAACTTTGGACGGGTTTAAATCCCCCGCCGCCAGCGGATTATTTTTATTCCGGATCAGCTTTTCCAGCGCATCACGTTTACGCATCCGCACCACCAGGTGAAAGTGGTTTGGCATCAGGCAGTAGGCGTAGGTTTCGGCAATGGGCGTAATATGCAACACGTACTTCTCCATAAAAAACCGGTAGTTCTCCGGTTCTTTAAAAATATTTTCGAAACCATTGGCGTGGTTGAAAATATGGTATGTAGTATCGGGAACAAGAGGCTGCATGGTATAAAATTAAGGTAACTCTTACGGCTTTTTCAGAGCTCGAAACCTAGTTTTACTCATCGGGTTTATTTCCTTTTAATACAGTCGCCATAGCAAACTCGTTCAAATCTCCGAGCCATGGACGAGTTTGTTTAGGAGGCGGAGCAACTCGCCTTTTTTTATAGTTAGTAATTGTAAAACCAGGTCAGGCAAACAATCGCTGAATTATGCAGAAGTTGAAGGATAAAAATAAACCCTGGAAATTAACTGGAGCAAAATTCTATTTAATCAATATTACATCTTTCATTATAATCAAGAATCAAATATACAAATCAAACTGATATATAGTTAAGCAAAAAGCAGAAAAACATTTTTCTTTGAATTTTAGCGACAGCTTATTGGTTTGATTTGCGGGCTCTTAACCAATTCCGGCGAACCTTATAAGAAAATCACCAAAAAAAAACTTATTGTTATTCCCTTCACAACTCATTACCTTTACAGTTTAATAGCCAAAAGCCCAAACAGGATAATTTATTCATTTAAACCACTATACTATGGAAAAGAGCATTAAAGGAACCCGTACCGAGAAAAATTTACTGAAAGCCTTTGCCGGCGAATCGCAGGCTATGAACCGTTACCTGTTTTTTGCAAAGCAGGCTAAAAAGGAAGGCCTTGAGCAGATAGCAGCCATTTTCGAAAAAACAGCATGGCAGGAACAGCAGCATGCCAAACGTTTCTTCCGGTTTCTCGAAGGCGGAGAAGTGGAAATTACTGCCTCCTACCCTGCCGGCATTATAGGCACTACGGCCGAAAACCTGAAAGCTTCTGCTGCCGGCGAAAATGAGGAGTGGACCGATTTGTACCCGGCTTTTTCGGAAATCGCCAAAGAAGAAGGATTCCCGCAGGTTGCCACAGCCTTTAAAATTATTGCCAAGGTAGAAGCCGAGCACGAGAAACGCTACCTCCGCCTGCTTGCACGCCTCGAAAAAAACGAGGAATTCAAACGCGAAGAAGCCACTCAATGGGAATGCCGCAACTGCGGTTATATCCACAACGGTAAAAACCCTCCCGAAAACTGCCCGGCTTGCCAGCATCCGAAAGCTTACTTTGAGGAAAAGCAGGAGAATTATTAATATTTCCTGAAACGTTGTATTACAAATAGCTGCAAACTTTTGCAGCTATTTTCATTTACATTGTTCTTTTGCAGATTATCAATGTTTGCGTACGATACATTCACCGGCAAGTTTTCGCCAGTCAATTTCGTTACTCAGCATTTGATTGTAATTCGGATACCCGTTGTCCTTAAGGTATTCATCCATAGCCCGTTTATCCATCTGTGGATAATAAAATGTCATAAACTGTATAGCTGAGGGTGGCAGCGAGCGATCCCAGTATTCGGGGTTGAAACGCATAAACTGAAGGTCTCCGCTTTTGCCGTTAGCTTTCAACACGAAATGCGTATCGTGACCTTCATACGCAGGCGCATTCAATTCTTCTTCCGATAATAAGGCTATTTCCTTCTTTAACTGTGGCAAAAGTAATTCGTCTCTTATACCCGAATAGTATTCGAGATGCATATCGGCCAGCTCCCTTAATGTTACGGGTATCCAGAAATCGGGGCGGTCGGGGTTAAATACAACCACTGCTCCTGAGCCACCCATCTCACAATCGTACAGGTTTACACCCGGAGCCAATTCTTTCACAAATGGAAACACGGTAAAAACCCCATTCATCTTAGTAACAGCTTCATTTATAGCTCTTTCATCAGCCAGTGTGAATTTATACTGTTGATCGGCATGCCGGTAGTTATAATATTCGGCATCAAAATATTCGTAATGCGGATTCGTACCATGCCCTTCTTCGGTGTTGTTGACATAAAACCTGTACGAAGGTGGCTCAACAGTCCATTTACCTCCTGACCCGAAGAACAATTGAAAATGAAATTTCACTTCGGCCCGCATGGCATAATTGCAGCTGTTGAGTTTGTAGCTGTCGTTATACATGTCATAAACCCAGGCATCTGCATCGTACCCTTGCGGACTTTTTAACATGGGCACATTCAGGTGAAACCATTCGGCCAATGTCGCCAGGTTTTTATTGAAAGCAGCTACTTCTGTTCCCGGCAGTTTAATATTGCTTGAATACATCCACTTTCCCGGTTTTTCGGAAAGGAATTTCCCTGTCTCCTGTGCCCTGCTAACAGCTGAAAACAGCACTACCAAAAGCAGTGTATAAATAGTTAGATTTTTCATACCAAATGGTTATCTGAAACAAAAGTGAACACGGCATTCAGCTGCATTAATTTTCGTTAATTGATTTTGAATACTGTGGAACAGGCGTAAGCGTTGCCGAAAGAGAGCCTTCACGGGTGATATATTCGGTGCCATTAATGCCTTTTCGCTGTTCACATTCTTTAAATGTCCAAACTATGCTGTAAGATGTTTCACTCTTGGTAATCCTGCAATCCGCATCCTCAAGCGCATTACCGCCACCTGTGCACCAGATACTGTAGTTGTCGGTATCGCTGCCATAATCCGACCATTCGTCAAAATACCGATGCCCTTTGTACGATCCAAAAGCGTTTATATTCAGACCTAACCCAATATACTCATAACCAGGCGAATAATCGAACTGAATATCGACATTCGAAATTTCCGATCCACGAACATTATCGCTTCGGATATCAGCGCTGTACAGCTTTCCATCAATAGTTTCGATGGATTTTACAAACTCATCGCGAAATCCTTCGCCGGTAGCAATCATTGCCAGAGGTTCAGCTTCATCCGAATGGTATTGAAATTGTTCGGAAGGATTTTGCGAATAATTTTCGATCACAGCAATAATCTTCCCCTTTGATTTCTGCTGAACCCTGCTGCTTCCTTGCCTGACTTCGATCAAGCCACCCGTGTCGAATGACAGAAGTGTATCTCTGTTCATAGTGTATTGTTCTGTTATTTCGGCATTGAGCACCCAGTATTTTGGTGGCAGTGGATTAATCTGAACAATAGCATTACCCTGGAAGGCAGCTGCTCTGCCACAAGGCTTCAAATGTGAATACCAGGCAATTATTTGCCCTACGCCAGCATTATTCCCGGCTTTGAACTTAACTTTTACTTTGCCCGATTCGTCGGTAACAGCAACCCTCGGGAGTTATTTCACCTCCCCTTGTTCCCTTCAAAGGCAGGGCCGGGGTGTTTTTGCCGGTTTGTACAGTTGTATCAACAAAAATGATTTTTCGATTGGCTAAGGGTACTCCGTCGCAATCAATCATGGTAATATCTACATCAACGGTTTCACCTGTTTTAATCACTCCTTTTTGGGGTTTTACAGTAATGTCGTCAGGTGAATTTTTACTCCATAAATCGCGGATGGCGACATTAATATCGTTGTTTCGCTTGTCAACTTCAAATTTCCGGATTGTCTCGAACAGTGGCATCATTTGCATGGCTGCCCGTTTGCCGGCATTGTCAGCACTTTCGACATTCGCACTGAATTCGATCTCAACGGTTTTTACCACTTCGCGCGATTCGGCTGTCTCGAGCACAAGAGTAAAAAGGTAATTATCACCGCGGGACTGTACTTTGCTTGTAAATAAATAATCAGAGGAATTCAGGGGTCCGGCTGCAGGCAAATTTGAGTATTCGGGTCCGAATTTCAGCTTACCATTCTGCAGATCCAGGGCATTGACCATACCGCCATCAAACCAGACAATGCAATTTTTTGTCGGGTCATTTGTGTGCATATGACCCCGGGCAGCAACCGAAGGCCAAAACAGGGTTTGCCACGCGATAATCGAAGCAGGATCGTCAGCAGGACGTGGTACATCAACAAAGCAATCGTAAAGTGCCACGCGGGGATGCGAACAGTTATCGCATGCCTGGGCGAACGAAGCGGCACTTAACAATACAAAAATGGCAGACAACATTATATTTTTCATAGGATGCATATGAATTCACAAAAAATGCTTTCGGTGATGGGGTATTAAAATCTGTTTCTGATTATTCAATACTTCGGTACTAATTTTTAATTGTTTGATTCTCAGTTTGTTGGAATAAATTTTTAATTAACGTTAAATCGCATAAAATCAGCACTTTGCGTCTTAGCGGCTTTGCGAGAATCAAAATATTAACGGACTATTGATTATTGGTTTTCAATAATTTTCACATCGGCAGGGATCTCAAATTTTGAAGCCGGTATTTCAGGATTTTCGATAAATTTCTCACCTACGAGTTTCATTTTCATAGCACCCATATCGGTATCCACCATCAGGGCAACGCCTTTGTAAACGAGATAAGTTCCTTTCATATTCATTTTTTTATAATCGATACTCATTTTTTCACAGGTTTTACCCAGGTATTGCTCGGTTCCCAATTTTTTAAGGTTCATGTCTTTTGCCATCTCTTCACCCAGGTTTTCGAAATCGATATCCGGCGATTTTCCGCTGATTTTGGTTCCGGTTTTCTTTTCCATATCGAGGGTATAAATAAACCCGTCCTTTGTAATAGTAACAGTATGGATTTTTACACCCATCATATCTGTTTCCACTTCGGTAACTTCCTTATTTCCATAGTCGTCGAAGGTCAGAGTTTGTTTCATGTCCATACCCATCACCTGGGTTTTGTATTCGACTATTCCCGATTTTATGCCAAACCTGCCTTTGGGGGTTGAGGTTTCGGCTGTAGCCTGATTATCGCCGGCATCAGCGGTTTCGGAGGTTTTGCTTTTGCAGGAAAAGAGTATGGCAACCGAAACCAGGATTGCTAAAGTGAAAATTTTGTTTTTCATAGTCTATTATTTTTATTGATTTGATTAATGAATTCCAATTCGGTTCGGGAATGTTATTTGATTGTTGCTCCAAAGCTACCACTGACTGATGATTTACACCCGGTCATAACAGTACAGGTTCCACTTGAGGTAACTCCTGATTGTGCCGGTCCGGCTCCTGCTCTATACGAGACATCCATTGTCACACCTACATCTTCAACTTCCATATTATCATTAACAGTAACTTCAACACCAGCCCGGGCAGAAGCGCCCACAATACCTGCATCTCCTTTGTGCCCGACGCCCAAAAATCCTGTTGTGGTTTTTTTTCGGAAATTATGCTTTACTCCAACAGCAACACCTTTGACGCATGCAACTTCAATGCTTTCGCAGTCTAAACCTAAATCGCATATCGGAAGTGAAATTTTTAGTTTCATCCCACCCGGACATTGATTACCTTCGGGTGAGTTTTTATTAACCTCTTCTACTTTAAGAGGATAGGGGTTGGCATACACCGAACAATCAGTGCCACAATCGTTGTGCGACGGCATTTGAAACGGCTGAGCATAGGCCCCATAGCAGGAACCCGCTATACCAAGAGCTTTGCTGCGGATTTCGTAGGCATATACTTTACTCCAATACGGGCTTTCAATTTTATTTAGCCATGGAAAAGCAAAGCTATATAAATCGTCGAGTAATTCCCTTTGGCTGATTTCAAACTTTTTAAATTCGGTAAACCATTCTTTGTATGACCTTCGCAATAATTCGTTGAATTTGTTGGCATTAGGGCATTCGTCCTTGCAGTATTTCCGGTGACAATCTTCAATACAATAGGCATTCTGATCCGCATGATTCAGTACACTCTAAGAAAAGCTTAGTTTCTCTTTCCAGGTTTTGTATGTATAATTCTTTGGCATCATTAACGGTTTGAAAATTTTGTCAACTTTTTCGGAATAGTCTTATAGTCTTTTTTGGTAAAATCAGCAAACATTTCGGTTATACAATCCAGTGCAAACCGCTCGTTGGGATAATCGCGCAATATTGTGCCCGGGGGCAGAACAGGTAATTGTTTGTGCACCTGCAGAAATTCACTTGAAAATGACATCAGCGAACTATGAAAGCTTGAATACGATAGCACAGCCGATGTCCAGCCACCTCCTTCGAGCCAGTCTTCCACACGTACACAATTCGGGAAATTCGGTATTTTTATTAATTCCCTTTCAGGCGGTACCAGAGAAGCCAGTTCAGGCTCCATTTGTTTGCGGGTTTCGCCCCAAAATTCTTCCTTCGATTCAAATCCCCCCTCCGAATTTTCACTTTGTTGCTGCATTTGAGCGAGGTTATTGGATGCCTGCATATAAGTACAACCCATATTTTTTACTCCTGCCATCAATTCAACAAGAGCATCTTTTAGCCGGTTTTGTGAAATATACAAATCGCATAATGCCGAATGTGCCTGGCCGAAATCAGGATTGGCCCTGATTGCTTCCTTATAGTACAATTCGGCTTTAACAAAATCGTGAAGCTCGAAATAGCTATTGCCAAGCTGTGTAAGTACTATCGGGCTTTGCGAATACAAGGAATTGGCATACAAAAGCACAGGAATTGAGATTGCTGTGGAGTCGATCATACGCAAATAAGCACCAAAATTATTTACACTTAGTGTGTCGGATGGAAGGGCTTTAACAGCAGCAGCAGTGTAAACACAAGCAATATGGTGGTCGTTACCAAAAAGAATGAAAGTTCCTCCTTTGCTTGTTAGTTCCCTGACTGATTCCAGGCTGAAATTTTCCTTTTCAGCTGCTTTGTAATCCTGATCGAACTGATTTTTTGAGATTGCATCAAGTTTGGGGTAAGAGCGCTTGAAAAACCGTTCGGCTATCGCAACAATGTTTTCTTTGGTAACTAACGATTTATCTGTTAAAACAGTATGCTGTTCGCTACCTGGTTTGGACTTTTCATTAAAATTGATTGGAGGATTACCTCCGTTTATCAAAGCAGCTAGACGTTTAATATCTTCGTTTGCTTTTTTAGCGGCAGCCGGATTATTCCAGTCGGTCGACTGGCGGATTTTTGCCATCTGCTGACGGATTTTTTCAGTTTCGTCGGGATTGTCCTGGGCAAAAAGGATGAAGGACGAGAAGCACAAAAAAAGTAGTATGATAAACTGTTTCATAAGCATACGAATAAAAAGAGAAAAGGCATCAAAACTCTATAATAAAGCTGAAAAACAGGTCGGTAAAACTTTACTCGGTCCGGTATAATTTATACCTGAAAGCATCCGTAAGATAGGTAAGGTATTGCCCGACAGCCTGAATGGACAAGGTTCCCTTTCCGCTTGTATTTACAGGCGTTCCGGTTTGAGCAGCTGTTACCTCAAATTGTATTTGTTCGATGCGGTCATAATCAGGCAAGGCAGTTTCAAAATCATTCCTGCATTGTGCAAGGAAATCAATCATGCGGGGCGTAAACTTTTCACAATATTTATCCTGTTTGGCATGTATTTGTTTTAAAACCCTGGCAGCATGGTCAACATCAGCCTGGGTTGATCCTTCACCATCATTTATACTGTTTAGCTCTTCGTATAATGGTTTCAGTTCTTTTTCAAGAAGTTGTTTTTCTGCTGCAGCTTCGCCATCGAGGGCATTATATCTTTGCCTGATCGCGGTTTCGTTGGCCGTTATTTTATTTATAAGAGCTGATTGTTCGGCAAGTTGCTCGTAAGCTTGCATATTACCGTTTTGGCCCTGAGTGTTTTGCCCCTGGCCTGTTTGTGCTAAAGCCATTTGTTCGGCAGCATATCCCTGGGCCCAGGCATCCTGTCCCTCTTTACTCATATTCTGAAGGTTTTTAGCTTCATCCATCGAAACATTAGTTTTTTGCATCATCATCCGGTTCACCATCTCGTTTTTTTCAGCTTCTGTCATCCCCTTACCGCTTTGTAATTTCTTTATTTCGTCATCGGACAAGCCTGAATTTTTCACCATATTGGCTTTCATCTGTTCTGAATTCGCATCCATATAATCTTCGGTCTGTTGTTTTCGAACCTGTGCGTCGTTTGCAATTTCTTCTGCCAGGGTTCGAACCTTTTGGAGAAACGCATCCTGTTGACTTGCGTTCAACTGGCATATTTTTGCAGGAATAACTGGTGCCTTTCTGAGGTATTCAAGTGCCGTGATCTGTGCTGGAAGTATGCCCGAAAAGCATAATCCTGTCAAAATGAAGAAAAGAGTTTTCATGGTTTCAAGGCTTAAAGTTTACGAAAGATAATCTTACTTAAATTATTTAGATGCTTCAATTACTTGTTTTTTTATTCATAGTCTGATTGATTTCCTTTGATCGGTTCCAATGGCGCTAACTCTGGATTATAGGGCTCGAGGGGTGCCAATTCAGGCATTCCATTATTATCAAGGATAACCGGGTCCAAAGGCGCCAATTCAAAATAAGGTTCGTTTAAAACGAGTTTTATATCAATTTTTCTAAAATATTCACCTCCATAACTTTCGTCTTTACTATGATAGCTTCCTTTTGATTCAATGGTATATTTCTTATCAGAACCCTTCAACATAAAATTATCAAATGGCTTATAATCAGTGATCAATAATGGCATACAATGTTCAGATTTGGACAAATCATGATCTGGCATAAATGTTATACTCGACAAATCTATGTTATTTGGTGTATCGTATGGTTTTAGCTTACATTCGTAATCATCCCATCTATACGCTTTTCCATTGCCGGTTGGATGGTAAAAACCACCGGTAGGTGCTATCCATATTACATAGGATGGTAAAAGTGGTTGTAATATACCAAAAGGGGCCATAAAAGATTTAACTTCAACTACCACTCTGTCCAATTCATTACTACCTGAACTGGATGAAATATAGGTACAGGTAAAAATTTCGTTGCCTTGTTTGTCCTGTTTATAACCCATTGTTTTACCTTGCTTTAAAACCATGGCAGGATATTTTTTCTCAAAAGAGGGTTTTGAAAAATCGCCATTTTCAAATTCTCGAACATATGAGTTACCCATCATAACCGCACAATGTACGTCGGGATCGCATTCTTTTCTGGTTTTGGGATTATTGACATATCTCTCCAATCGAAATTTCATGATCTCCACACTCATAAAACCTGATACCTGCGTTGTACTTAATTCATATTCAGGGTCTTTTTTATCACCATATGGATGTGTAGTAGAATCCATTACAGTAATAGTATAATGTGCCTCAATATAATCAGATTGGGCATATATGCGATTGGCAAACAAAAAGACCAGTATAAATCCTATTTTTGCAATGTTTTTCATAATAATCTCTTTGAATGAAAATTATTTGAATAAAGAATAAAGATAACTGAATGTTATAGTTTTATAAATTCCACCCTGCGGTTCAGCGCTTTATTAGCCGGTGTATCGTTAGGTGCAACAGCCTGGCTTTCGCCCATACCATCGGCTAGCAAGCGGTCGGCTTTTACATTAAACGATTTAACAAGTTCAGCTTTTACTGATGCAGCGCGGCGCTTGGAAAGATCGAGGTTGGCGGCATCGGCACCGTCACTGTCGGTATGTCCTGCGATTTTAACTTTTACATCGGGTATTTCGTTTAAAATATCGGCTATTCCTTTGAGCGTTCCGTACGACTCGGGTTTTACCACATCCTTATTTACATCGAAATATATACCATAAGTAACCAGTTTGCCTTCGGCAAGCAGCTTATTCCGCATATCGGGTGCAGCACTGGTTATTTTAATATTTGAGATATATGAGCTACTTGACGCTCCTCTGTAAAGCTTGAAACACAAACGATTAAGCTTACAGCCATCATACAAATTGGTAGGAACATCCAAAACTTTGCCTCCCTGGTGATATATCCGTAGCCTTCGGCCCTGAAACCACATAATTACATGGTTTACTTTTTCCTCCTGAACAAGATTAACTTTTGACGTACCGGTAAGTTTCTCGGTCGATCCTTTCTTATAACCCTTTGTCTCCCATACAGTTTTAGCAACAGCTACATGTATTCCACAATTACCCGGATCGCCATTTTTATCCATTTCGCTGTGACTGCTCTCGCCAAATAGCACGACATCAGCAGCATACCTGGCACCTCCTTTTTTCGGGACAATATCAAATTCAATAATAAAGTTCTTTGGGAAATCAATATCATTCATAAACCAATAATTCCCTTCGGTACTGTTCAAATTAAACCAATGACCCGGAGCTACATTAAGAGTATTCACTTCACCGGCTACGTCGGTTGTCCACAGTGCAGGAAAATCGCCGACTGCATCCTGGCTGAAATCTTCGTACAACAGCACTTTGTCGCCAGGCACAAAATCATAACTTGAATAGGATTGCAGCGATTGCTGTGTTTGTTTGTCGCTGGCTACAGGAGTTTTTTCAGATTGTTCTTTTTGTTCTTTCGTATTTTTAGTGTCGGTTGCAGGTTTTTCGTCCTTTTTATTATCTCCCTTAATATCCTTCTCTATTTCGTCAAGGCCCTTGTCGATACCGCGGTCAATCTTGTTATTAACACGGTTTATGGCCTTGCTCTCAACTCTTTTGGGCACATTGATTATTTGCGCACTGCTTGTTGAAATCCAACACACGATGGAAGTGATTACCAACAATTTAACTATAAGCTTCATATTCCAAAGAATTAATTGTTTATACTATGGTTCAGGAAACAATACGTAAATTTACGTCGGAAATGCAAAAAAGATATCCCTATAAAAGGGGATTTTGCATAGGAGATATCAGGCTAAATATTGGCAGCTGGTAAACTGATTTGTATGCCGGATATAATTATGTGTATTGACTTTTTTTTGCTGTTCTTTTGTCCGCAAAAACAGGAATCCCACCACAATTGCTGTTACATAAATGAAAAACGGCAACCCAAGCGAGGATTGCCGCTATATTCACAAGGAATGATTAAAAGATAGCATCTAAAAATACGTTCAAAAAGTTAGCATTTTCAAACGCAAGTTTATGGGAATTAAAGCTTAACAAACTCAACCCTCCGGTTCATGGCTTTATTCGAAGGCGTATCGTTGGGGGCAACAGGTTTTGTTTCGCCCAGACCATCCGATTCGAGGCGTGAGGCATCGATACCAAAATTCTTTACCAGTTCGGCTTTAACAGATGCACCGCGGCGTTTCGAAAGGTCGAGGTTGGCAGCATCGGCGCCATCGCTGTCGGTATGTCCTACAATTTTAACGCGTACTGCCGGATTTTCTTTCAGCACATCGGCAATACCTTTTAATGTAGCGTACGATTCGGGTTTTACCACATCCTTATTTACATCGAAATAAATACCATAGCTCACCAGTTTGCCTTCGGTAATCAGTTTGCTCCGCATATCAGGTAAACCTGCAGCAACCCTGAAATTTGCAATCATAGGACTACCAGCCCCCCATAACTCGAAACGCATCATGTTGGCCTGAAAGCCTGGTTTAAACACTTTCGGTAAATCAAAAATCTTTACCTGATCCTGATAAACTCTGAGCCTGGTTTTCTGCACCCAGAATGAAAGGCGACACTTTTTATCAACTGCCATTATGGCTTCATCTTTAACTCCATTCAGGGTGTAGTCCCCATCAAAATATGCCGAGTAAGTACCACGTGAGCCAAAAGTCATTTTAATACCTCCTGCTGTTCCGGGAATAGCTCCTCCTTCATTCAGATCCTTAGGATTTTCGGCCCCATAAATATAAAATCCAAAATCATAATTATCAAAATCATCGCCACTTGCATGAGGTATCACATCAAACTCGATAGTGTAATTATCAGGCAGATTAAGCCCTTCATCCAATGCAATGGAACCTTCACCAATAAGTTTGAACCAGTTTCCCGGAAATTGATTGGTTGTAACAATTTCGCCCGAAGCATTGGTATTCCAGTTAGGGGGGAAGTCACCAACAGCCGTTTCGTTGAAATCATCGAAGAACATAATTTTTTCACCTGGAACAAAATCGAATTTTGAATACGTTTGCATAGTAGGCTTATCCTGGGGAGAAACAACCGCCTGGCTTGATTCATCATTTTCATCTTGTGCCGAGGCTGCCGTTGCAACAGCAAATAAGGAGACAAGCAAAATAATCTTTATAAAAATTTTCATGACTGATTTGGATTTAGTTAAAATATGGTTAGGAAAACAATACGTAAATTTACGAATGAATTACAAAAAAGGTATCACTATTTAAAGGGATTTTATTATTTAAAATTCGGTTCTACCACGAATTGAACGGAATTGGTTTTGTAAGGTCAGAAGACCCTTGCCTGATGTTTACCTGCGCGAAGCTGGCAGGCAAGCAGGGAAGTCAGATCCCGATAGATATCTATTTTTTCCCTGGTGAGAAAGATTTAGTTTGTTGTAAATAAATTTTAGTTCTTTGGTTTATTTAATTATAGATTTGACGGATCAAAATTAAACCGGATAAATATGTTAAATATCCCCTTTTTCAGGTATTTTACATTTTTATTTATTAAATATATTTGTTGTTATTTTCTCAGACCTCTTATACCATGCCAATGAATCTCCGTACAGTAGTTCTGCACATTTTAATCCTTTTTTTGTCAGTACTCACAGGCATTTCAGCCGTGGCTGCTCAACAGGACTCCCTTTTGAGCGCACTTAAGAAAACAGAAAACGCCTCTGAACGCATCCATTTGCTGCAGGAACTATGCCTAATTATCCCCGGGTCGGATTCGGTTCAATTGAATACGATTTGCCGCGAATTAACGGAGCTGGCAGGCAAAAGCAGCGAACCCATTGTGCAGGCCGAAGGGTATCGGGTGGCAGGCAACAGCTATGGGACCCGAAGCGAATTCAGCAAGGCTTTCGTCTGGTTAAATAAAGCAATAAGTATAAGCTCAGGAATCAAGTCAGCCGAAGGGCAGAGTATTTTAGCGAAAGCCTGCCTCAACCTTGGAACGATATATCATCAAAACGGTGATTTCGAGGAAGCTCTTATCAATTACCTTAAGGCTGAGAATATTTTTTTCGCACAAAATGATTATGCCTGGCTGATAAGGGTATATGCCAGCCTGGGCGACTTATCCGATAAGCTCAACGATCCTGAGAAAAGGAAGCAATATAATGAAAAAGCCTTCGACCTGGTGATGAAAACCACCGACCTGACCGCCTGGATTAAAGCCTACACAGCAAAAGCGAACAACCTTGCAAACGAAAACAAATTCGACGAGGCTCTTAAATACTACCAAAAAACGATCGAACTCTCTTCAACACTTAAAAACAAACACCTTGAACATACGGCTTACTACAACCTTGGATTTACTTACAGCAGGATGGATGATTACGGTAAAGCGCTCGAAATGTATACCAAATCATACGAAGTGGCTGAGAGCAATAACGATAAACCGGATATGGGTGATGCGTTGTATAAAATGGGACTGATGCAGCTTTATTCGGGCAATCTTGCCAAATCCCGCCAAAGCTGTAATGAAGCATTGAAAATTGCCGGCGAAATTAACTCCAACATACTGAGGCGGAATATTTATGATGTGTTATATTCGGTTGAAGAATCAGCAGGCGATTACAAAAAAGCCAACGAATACCTCAACAAATACATCGATATGATTTACGAAATTTTCTCGCAGGAAGATCAGTTGCAGGTAAATTTCCTGAATGCGAAGTTCGAAACGGAAAAACGGAATAATAAAATATCGAAGCTCGAAACGGAAAAACAAATCCAACGCCTCAATATCCGGAAACAGCAAATATTCATTTGGGCACTCGCTATAGTTATATTATTAAGCATATTACTGATATTGTTGCTATTCCGTAACAACAAGGTAAAACAAAAACTAGCCCTCAAACAGGTTGAATTGCAGGAGCAGAAAATACAGGAACTGGAAAAAGAGCGGCAGCTTGTTGCGACCAAATCAGTATTACAAGGCGAAGAATCCGAACGTTCGCGCATGGCCCGCGACCTTCACGATGGTCTTGGAGGCTTACTTTCGGGAGTCAAATTAAATCTATCATCTATGAAAGGGAATTCAATTTTAACCAGCGAAAATGCTGAAACCTTCGATCATGCCATACGTTTGCTTGATACTTCGATAAGCGAACTTCGCCGCGTGGCACATAACCTGATGCCCGAAACCCTGAACCGGTATGGGTTGAAAACAGCACTCAATGATTTTGTAAACGAACTTAGCTCCGACGGCCCCCCTGTACTTTCATTCCGTTTTTTTGGCAATGATTTCAGATACACCACGCACCTTGAACTTACCGTGTATCGTATAACCCAGGAATTAGTTAACAATGCAATGAAGCATTCAGAAGCCAGAAATATTGACATTCAGCTTATTGCTGAGCAGGAAAGGGTATGTGTTCAGGTGGTTGATAACGGGAAGGGATTTGATACCCAGGCATGCCAGGGTTTTGGCAAAGGACTGGTGAGCATACGCGATCGCGTGGCTGCCAATAATGGAAGGTTTGATATCGAAAGTATTTTAAATGAAGGCACTGAGGCTACGATCGAATTTTTATTACCTTAGCAGCACTATACAGCTAAGGTTATGCAAAAAGCACTTATTGTTGAAGATCACCCCATTGTGAGTGAAAGTCTTTCAAATATTATCAATTCTTCTGACCTTGACCTGCAGTGCCACCATGTAACCAATGCCCACGACGGACTGGCCTGGCTTAATGGCAACAAAGCCGAAATCATATTACTCGACATTAACCTGCCCGATATAAGCGGAATCGAGTTCTGTACCATTGCCAAATCACGCTTTGCCGGGATAAAAATCCTGGCTATTACTTCGATTGAGCAACGTCATGTGGTGGACCAGATGCTTTCAGCCGGAGCCGACGGTTTTATTCAAAAAAGATCCGATATAAGCGAGATACTCGAAGCCATAAAGCAAATTATTAATGGAAATAAATATATAAGCACTGCTGTGGCCGATTTGCTCAGAGGCAAACAAGCTACTAACGGCGAACTGCCTGTGCTTACACGCCGCGAAGTAGAGGTATTAAAACTAATTGCCGACGGCCTCACCAACCAGGAAATTGCCGAAAAACTTTTTATCAGCTCCTGGACGGTTGACAGCCACCGCAAAAACCTCCTGATGAAATTCCATGCTAAAAACACAGCTATACTGGTTAAAACAGCTGTAACAAGCGGAATTATTAGTTTCTGATTTTATTAATAGCTTAACCGGTTTAATGTTGGATGTGGGATGTCGGATGTGGGATGTCGGATGTCGGATGTCGGATGTTGGATGTGCGATACGTAGGCTGAGCGGAGCCGATACGTAGGCTGAGCGGAGCCGGAACCGTAGGCTGAGCGGAGCCGGATACCGTACGGCTGAGCGGAGCCGGATACCGTAGGCTGAGCGGAGCCGATACGTAGGCTGAGCGGAGCCGATACGTAGGCTGAGCGGAGCCGGAAACGTAGGCTGAGCGGAGCCGGAACCGTAGGCTGAGCGAAGCCGAAACCGTAGGCTGAGCGGAGCCGAAACCGTAGGCTGAGCGGAGCCGATACCGTAGGCTGAGCGGAGCCGGAACCGTAGGCTGAGCGGAGCCGGAACCGTAGGCTGAGCGGAGCCGATACGTAGGCTGAGCGGAGCCGATACCTAGGCTGAGCGGAGCCGATACGTAGGCTGAGCGGAGCCGATACGTAGGCTGAGCGGAGCCGGAACCGTAGGCTGAGCGGAGCCGGAACCGTAGGCTGAGCGGAGCCGGAAACGTAGGCTGAGCGGAGCCGGAACCGTAGGCTGAGCGGAGCCGGAACCGTAGGCTGAGCGGAGCCGGAACCGTAGGCTGAGCGGAGCCGGATACGTAGGCTGAGCGGAGCCGGAACCGTAGGCTGAGCGGAGCCGATACGTAGGCTGAGCGGAGCCGATACCGTAGGCTGAGCGAAGCCGAAACCGTAGGCTGAGCGGAGCCGGAACCGTAGGCTGAGCGGAGCCGGAACCGTAGGCTGAGCGAAGCCGGAACCGTAGGCTGAGCGGAGCCGGAACCGTAGGCTGAGCGGAGCCGGAACCGTAGGCTGAGCGGAGCCGGAACCGTAGGCTGAGCGGAGCCGAAGCCTACATTTTCTCAACAAAATCCGGCGAAAATTCGCGCATAAATTCCTCAGCTTTTTCGACCATTTCCTTCGACCCGATAAATACCGGTGCACGCTGATGCAAATCGTATGGCTCCAGATCCATAATCCGGCGGTATCCGTCGGAAGCCTTGCCTCCGGCCTGTTCAATAAGATATGCCATGGGAGCAAGCTCATACAAAAGCCTCAGTTTGCCATTTGGATTTTTGAGGGTTCCCGGGTAAATAAAAATACCTCCTCGTATCAGGTTGCGGTGCACATCAGCTACCAGTGAGCCTATATAACGTGAGCTGTAAGGCCGTTTTGATGCCGGATCATCAACCTGGCAATACTTAATGTAGCGCTTTACGCCTTCAGGGAAATAAACATAATTGGCTTCGTTAATAGAATAAATAGTTCCGGCATCAGGAATCCGCATATTCGGGTGCGAAAGAAAAAAAAGTCCCACCGTTGCATCATAGGTAAAACCGTTCACGCCGTTGCCGGTAGTGTACACCAGCATGGTCGAGCTACCGTACATAACATAACCCGATGCAACCAGTTTATTGCCCGATTGCAGGAGGTCGTCGAGTGAACCGGATCCGCCAACAGTACTTAGTCGTTTATAAATAGCAAAAATAGTTCCGATAGGCACATTCACCTCAATATTTGATGATCCGTCGATGGGGTCGAAAGCAACAACATACTTGCCTTCCATCGAATATTTATTTCCGAAAATGATAAGGTCCTCGTTTTCTTCGGATGCTAAAGCTGCACATTGCCCGCCATGCTTTAAAGCATTGATAAATTGTTCGTTGGCATATACATCGAGTTTTTTCTGATCTTCGCCCTGCACGTTGGTCGCACCAAAATAGCCATTGATATCGGCCAGCCCGGCACGACGAATTTCGCGGTTCACTATCTTGGCAGCAATGCCTATATCATTCAATAAACGCGTAAGGTCGCCGGTAGCTTCCGGATACTCCGACTGTTTTTCGTTGATAAATTCAACCATTGTTTTCATTGTCATAGCTGGGGTCCTTTCAATTTAGAGGTTGGTTTGTTGTTTATATCTGGTCGGGAGTCAGGAAGTCGGAAGTCGGAAGTACCGATACCCGGTATTTTTAATGCTTTATGTTACTTTGTAAATAAATCAGGATTTTAAGGATATTTCGTTTAAATACTTATTCAAATTATTTTTTTCTGCCGGCATTATCTTCCCACTGCAAACTTCACGCATCTGGTTTCGCACATCAGCCTCGTACTTCGCGCTTCCGACTTCCGACTTCCGAATCCTGTCCCGATAGCTATCAGTATCCGACTTCCCACATCCGCACATCGAACGTTCAAACAAATATAGTACTTTTACGCTGTAAAATCATTTTATGTTAAAGGTTTTTAAATTCGGCGGGGCATCGGTAAAAGATGCTGATTCGGTGCGCAATGTGGCTGCAATATTAAAAAAGCATGCACCTGCTAAGCTTGTGGTGGTGGTTTCGGCCATGGGTAAAACCACCAATGCACTCGAAAATGTGTTGAATGCATGGTACGAAAACGATGAAAATTTCAATTCGTTGATACAGGAAGTAATAAGCTACCACGAGGAAATTATACTAACATTATTCCCTGATAAAACCCACCCGGTGCATTTTAAAACCGACCTTTTATTTGGCGAGCTCGAAGGCCACCTAAGTACCGACCCAACCCTGAATTACGATTTTGATTACGACCAGGTGGTAAGCTGGGGCGAACTGATCAGCACTACGATAATCAGCGAATTTCTGATCAGCGAAGGCTTTAACTGCCAGTGGTTTGATGTACGTGAACTGATACGTACCGACAGCACCTGGCGCGAAGCGAAAGTAAACTGGGAAGTTACCGATAAACAGATCACGGAAAAGCTATCAGGTTTCCTCGGTAACACTGACAATGTACCTGTTATTGCACTTACTCAGGGCTTTATAGGTGCAGCCGCCAACGGATCAACTACCACGCTGGGGCGCGAAGGAAGCGATTTTACGGCTGCTGTTTTCTCATACGCGCTTGATGCGGTTGAGATGTGTGTGTGGAAAGATGTTCCCGGAGTGCTGAATGCCGATCCGAAATATTTCGACAATACAAACCTGCTCAACCATATTTCGTACCGCGAAGCCATTGAACTTACCTATTACGGAGCTTCCGTTATACATCCAAAAACAATAAAACCCCTGCAAAACAAAGGAATACCCATGCGGGTGCGCTCGTTTCTGCAGCCCGACGAGCCCGGTACACTTATTGGCCCGGCTTCGGTTGATGATGACAAACAGCCTTCCATCATCCTGAAATCGAAACAGGTATTGATAAGCTTTTCGCCCAAAGACTTTTCGTTTATAGCCGAATACAACCTGAGCGAAATATTTGCAGCTTTGGCAGCGAGCGGAATACGCGCAAATATGATGCAAACCTCCGCGTTGAGTTTTTCGGTTTGCATGGACGAAAACGAACGAAAAATGGAGAAACTGATAGGTTTGCTTGGCGAAAAATTCAGCTACCGTTATAATAATGGTTTACAACTTATAACCGTACGGCATTACGATCAGAACCATGTTGCACGGCTGCTGGCCGGACGCAAACTGCTGGTTGAACAGCGCAGCCGCACTACGGCACAGTTTGTGGTAAAGAAAAATTAAGCCCGTGTCAAAATTCCAGGTGTTGAAAACTTTTTATAAACAGGTAATGTTTCATATATTATCAAAAATAATATGAATCCTATATTGATTACTTTTACGCAACCGGAGATAATCTTAAACATTTGTCGACTTTAAAAATGAAGAACATAAAATATTTGATTTTTTTGTTAACTCTTGCCTTGCCGGTACTACTTTTTGTTCCAAAGCAGGTTTTGGCACAGGTTGATTTTACCTGGAACGGCAGCTGTGCTGGCAGCCCTACACAGTTTACTTCAATTGCCGATACCGCATCAACTACTGATTATAACTGGAACTTTGGCGATGGGTTTGCTTCCGGTATTCAAAACCCGGTGCATACTTACACTGCTCCCGGAACCTATGCTACAGTTCTTATTGTTACCGATACTTTAGGCGACACCGCAAGCGTTACGCACCAGGTTATTATAAAACCTTTGCCGGTAGCACATTTCAGTGTACAGGGATTGCAATGCTCAGCTGCAACCGTACAATTCGATGATTTATCGGTTACCGATTCAGGTTATATTGTAAAATGGCTTTGGGATTTTGGTGATGGGAATTCGCAAACGGTTATATTTCCTGCAAATCCGGATGTAACACATATGTATGCCAATGCAGGTACCTATAATGTTTCACTTACTATAACTACATCCGACAGCTGCTCGGCCACCGAAGTTCAGGCACTCACAATTTATCCGCAGCCGCTTGCTGATTTTATGTTTTTACCCGCTTGTTCAGGGCACCCGACCCAGTTCACCGATCTTTCGCTGCCGAATGGTAGTGGCTTTATTGTGCAATGGCAATGGAACTTTGGCGATCCTGCATCAGGTGCAGCAAATACTTCAACCTTACAAAACCCAATCCATGCATTTACGGCTGCAGGAACTTTTCTGGTGCAACTCATAGCAACTTCCTCATCCGGTTGCCAGGATACCATCGTAAAGCCGTTGCTGGTAAATGCACTACCGGATGTTGATTTCGATGTCTCGAACAGCTGTGTTAATGAGGCGGTGGCCTTTGCTCCCAACGACTCGGTTATGAACCCCGGCATCATAGTTAACTGGTTATGGAATTTTGGCGATGGAAATACTTCGAACCTGCAAAGCCCTGTTCATATTTTTACAACCCCGGGCACTTACAACGTTACACTATCAGTAAACGACACAAACACCTGTTTTAATTCGGCATCAAAGCAAATCGTAATTTACAGCATACCAACGGCTGGTTTCACTTCTTCATATCCGGTTTGCGCAAATTCGGCAATTGCATTCACTGACATGTCGCAAAACACAGGTGGAGGATCAATAATATCGTGGCTGTGGAATTTTGGCGATCCGGCCTCAGGATCCGCAAATACCAGTGTTATGCAAAATGCCACACATACCTTTGCTTCTCCCGGATTATATAATGTTTCGCTCACGGTCAGCAATTCAACAGCTTGTACGTCAATTACTGTTTTCAACATACAAGTATCGCAAAAACCAAGTGCAGGTTTCACTTTTACTGAGCCCCAGCTAAACGTGCCTGTTCAGTTTACCGACCTGTCAGTACCCGGATCAGGAACAATTTTTTCGAGAAGCTGGGATTTCGGCGATGGCAACATTTCAACATTTCAAAACCCGGTGCATACGTACCCCATTCCCGGCACCTACAGCATCTCGCTGTTTGCTACAAATACAGGAGGGTGCAGCAATTTTGTTGATTCTACCCTTATTGTTCCGGCAGGAGCAGTAATCAGTACCATCACGGGCAAAGTTTTTGCAGGTGCCGAAACCATTTCGAATGCTACAGTGCGACTTATTAAGGTTGATAACCAGGGTCTTCCCCTTTCGACAGTCATTACCAATCCGGGAGCAAACAATGAGTTTGTTTTCACGAATATCCCCACAGGCTTTTACTATCTGCATGCCTATCCGCAAACAAGCGGACCGTTTGCAGATTTGTTTCTGCCAGGTTTTTTTACAAATTCAGTGTTCTGGCAAACAGCAGAAATTATAAATCTGGGCCAGGCACAGAATCCTTATGATATACAACTGGCAACCTACCAAATTATTAAAGGCGGAACATTTACCATTAACGGGCAGATCGTAAATTACGGAAGGGCAATAAATCCGGCCCAGCAAGAGGTGCTTTTGTTCGACAGCGAGAATAAACCTGTACGCTGGACATTTACCGATATGAGCGGACACTTTTCATTTGACTCCCTGCCTGCCGGCACCTACGGTATAAACCCGGTTATTAGCGGCCATACAACCTATCCGTACTATGTGGTTCTTAATGCCGGCACAAGTCCCGCTTTTGTAAAAATGTATATTATGGGGCAAATTATCACGAATCAGGATAAAACCGTTACGGCAAAACAATCGTTCAGTATTTACCCGAATCCAGCCAGTACTTCCATTACCATCAGTTCGGATGAACAGATTCAGAAGCTTGTAATTTCGAACAGCCTGGGAAAAACATTGTTGCAGGTTGACAAGCCTTCCAATAATTCGAAGGTTGATATCAGCGCTTTCGCACCGGGAATTATTTTCGTTAAAATAGTTACCAGCACACAGCAATCGACTCAAAAAGTTATTGTTACGCATTGATTTACTGAAACTTAATCCGGATTTCCCCTCATTAAAAGCCAAATTTTACTGGTTGAACAGCTATTTTCTAAAAAAGAAAGCGGTATGGCATTATGCAGTAGAATCCTATTTTTGATAAAATCGCGGTTTACTGTTTTATTCGTGTATTAAATACACCAACTATGCCCGTTCCATCTTTTTTTTGTAATTTGGCTGCCTGAAAATGGGAGTCGGATGTTATCAGTTTACGGTACCCTGACATCTTCAGATTCATGAACCCCGAAATAAAATAACACCTAACATATTGTAAATCATGAAAGGCTCAATCCTTCTACTTGCCGGCGGCGGACCAGCTCCCGGAATAAATACAGTTATCAGTTCAGTTGCAAAAGTGTTTTTACGCGAAGGATACCGTGTAATCGGACTTCACGACGGATATAAAAACCTGTTTACCGAAAATCCGAGCATCATTGATATTGATTTTGAAATGGCCGACCGTGTTTTCAGTATGGGTGGTTCCATGTTGCGCATGAGCCGTTATAAGCCTGCCGACCTTGAGTTTAAAACCAATTTCTTCAAAAAGAACGATGTAAAACTCCTCGTTACAATCGGAGGTGACGACACTGCTTCAACTGCTAACCGTATTTCAAAATTCCTGATCGACCGGAAATTCCCGATTCAGAATATACATGTTCCGAAAACTATCGACAACGACCTGCCATTACCCGAAGGCCAGCCTACGTTCGGTTACCAGAGTGCCAAACAGGAAGGCGTCCGTATCGGTCGTACTATATATGAAGATGCACGTTCGTCGGGCAACTGGTTTGTAGTATCGGCTATGGGTCGCGAAGCCGGTCACCTGGCTTTTGGTATTGGCGCAGCATGCCATTATCCAATGATCATCATCCCTGAGATGTTCGACAAAACCAAGGTTACACTCGATAAAATCACAAGGCTGATCATTTCTTCGATCGTAAAGCGCAAAATCCTGGGTATACCTTACGGTGTTGCTATTGTTAGCGAAGGTGTTTTTCATTTTATGAGCGACGACGAAATTGAAGCTTCCGGCATTCAGTTTACATACGACGAACACGGGCATCCGGAACTGGGCACTGTAAGTAAGGCTCACATTTACAACATGCTGCTGCAAATCAGGCTCAAACAACTAAGTATCAATGTTAAAAGCCGACCGGTTGAAATGGGTTACGAATTGCGATGCATTCAGCCTACTGCTTTCGATTTGTTGTATTGCAGCCTGCTGGGCATTGGCGTTAAAAAAGTGTTTGATGAAGGATTGACCGGCTGCATGGTAAGTTCCGATCCTACCGGCGATATTGAGCCTTTATTCCTTAAAGACCTGGAAGACGGGCATGGCAAAGTACGCACCCGCATGGTAACTATGGACAGCCAGAAAGCAAGGATGGTTTTCTTCGACAGCATTCAGTATCTTACGGCTAACGATATGGAACCTGCCCGTAAATTCCTGAAAAATCCTGAAGAATTTGATTTTAAAAAGATTCTGGAGTGGTAAGAGTGATATCTTCATAGTGTCTGCACACCGTTTTCAGGTGTCTGACACTATGAAACCTAATTTTAAGAAGGCTTTGTTCCGCGTGGGTTCAAAGCCTTTTTTAAAAGGCGTCTTTCCCGAAAAAATGCTCCCTGATCTTATCCGCCAGCACCTTTGCCAGCTTATATTTCGATTCAGCTGTCCAGCCTGCAATATGCGGAGTTAAGATCACATTATCAACAGCTGCCAGGTATTTCAGCGGTGCTGGAAACGAATGTGCGTCCATGGCCTCGAAGGAAGATTTCTCATATTCAAGCACATCGAGTGCCGCGCCTTGTACTTTCCCGGATTTCAGACATTCAACCAGTCCTGCTGTATTTACAACCGGGCCACGGGCCGTATTGATAAGCCATATATTTTTGCTGAAACGGTTCAGGTATTCTTCATTCACCAGGCAACGGGTTTCGGCTGTTAAAGGCACATGAAGGCTTAAAATATCCGTTTCTGCGAAAATCCTGTCCATATCACATTCCGTAACATAATCGTCGCTGAAGCCGGTTTTATACTTATCGTAAGCCAGAACTTTACATCCAAAGCCTTTCAAACGCTGAGCAAATGCTCCGCCCATATTTCCATAGCCGATAATGCCGATTGTTTTACCTTTAATTTCGATACCCCGGTTAGCTTCGCGTCGCCAGATTCCTTTGCGAACTTCGGCATCGGCACGGTTCAAGTTATTCAGTAAACCGAGGAGCATTCCGAGCGCGTGTTCAGCAACAGCATCGCGGTTTCCTTCAGGCGAATTAAAACATTCAATACCATGAGTTTTTGCATATTCCACATCAATGCTTTCCATTCCGGCACCAACCCGGGCAATAAACCGAAGGTTTGTGGCAGCTTTCAGCATTTCAGCATTAAAAGTGATCTTGCTCCGGATCACCGCACCAAAATATTCGCCTATTATCAACCTGCACTCTTCATCGGTGCTGCCGGTAAATTCGTCGCACCGGAATCCCATCAAAGTGAGTTCCTCCTTCAGCACTGGGTGAGTGTCGTCGACAAAAAGTATTTTACGTTCGGTGTTTGAATTCAATGCTCGTTGTTTTAAAAAATGCAGCTGTATCAGAAATCAGCATACAAATTTACAACTTCCTGTTTATACATGCACTTAGTATTTTTCGAACAGTCCAACCGATATTACCGGGAAGTTGCTGTTTCAGGTGGTATTGCCTCAGATACATGTTTTGTGATTCGCAAAATGCTTACGAACCTTTTAAGCAGCTTTCTGTTATACTTTTATCACTAACTTTATCTCTAATAAAACTATAATCCTATGACAACACAAGCAGGAACCAAAGAAAACCCATGGATGCTCAAAACGCCCCCGGGCTCGTCGGAATATCAAATGTATAAGTCGGAAAAAGACGGGAAGGAAATACTCGTGTGTACCGTTGGCAAAACGAGTTTTACACTACGACTATAAGTGCCTGGCCGATCTGCATGCCATGCTTAAACAACATGGCGACTGGATGGAACTGGGAAGCGCCGACGAACAAAAACCGGCAAAAGAGGGAACCGTGGAAGCATGGGGACGTTCAAAAGATAACCCGGTTGGAGGGTGGTACGGACTAAAAAAAGGATTCCGCGGTCGATTCGGCATGTATATCCCTCCGCTTATGGAACTTCTGGGCCTGGCGGAACTGGAGCATAATGCAAGAAACAATAAAATGAAAGCTATTTAAGCTGCATTATCTTAGCTGAAGATAAAAGAAAAGAATCAATCCGTTACGGTCATCTGGAGATTTTATTTTGCTTGGCGATTAATTATCTGTTTTTCATAACGATTTGATCCTTTAGAATTTAATACAGAATTCAAATACTCGTTTTAGCTTTAAAATATGGCATACGACGAAACATTAGCCGACCGTATAAGGGAAATTCTGGTGGATCAGCCCATGGTCGAAGAAAAGCAAATGATGGGTGGCGTTACATTTATGGTGAACAATAAAATGTGTGTGGGTGTAATAAAGGATGAACTGGTGGCCCGCATTGATCCTGCAATTTACGAAGAAGCTCTCGAAAAACACGGTTGCCGCCCCATGGATTTTACCGGCAAACCCATGAAAGGGTGGGTGTTTGTGAGTCCCGAAGGTATTGATAAAGTAAAAGAACTCGAATACTGGATAAGACTTGCGCTTGATTTCAATCAAAAAGCTAAAGCTTCGAAAAAACGGAAAGCTAAAGGATAAAAAAGGGCTGATCCCTTTTGGCATGTCCCGAAAAACGGAATCTCCCCCAGGCCGGTTTTTTTGTACCTTCGCCGTTGGCAGGTATGCTTCAAAAAGAAATACGGCCATAGCACTTTTCCATCAAAGAGTTTTCAATTATAAACCGGAGATGAATCTAAAAAATCTTCCATTATGGACATTAGCGGGAAAACAGCCGAATTTACACTTGCTTTACAAACCAGCCTGAGTGACAATTCATTTGTAAAATTATCACTTGGTAATTACAAGGGCGCGGAACCAGAGCTCAAAAACATATACGTTAAACGTGTTCTGATTAAAAACGAGGATAAGCTCAGCTTCACCTATCGGTATAAAACCCGCGATATAGTTAAAAACTATTCTCCTGAGGAAGGTGTAAGCTTGGTTGAAAATTTCCTGCAAAAAGGATTCTATGTTGCCACTTTATTTACAACATCATTCGACCTCGCCTACGAAAACCGCCATAATAAAAAGTATATTCTCCGGAAAAATGATCCGGCTATCACCCTGGTTCCTTTACCCGATCACGACCGCACTAAAAAACGGCTGATCAGCAGCAACGATAAGCCTTATCTCACCGAACTTAAAATTACTGACGAAAAAGGCAAGGTACTCGTAAACTCCCAGGATAAATACAAGCAGATTAATCATTATATCGAAATATTAAGTTCGCTACTGAAAGAAATCCCCGCTTCGGAAACCGTAAAAGTGGTTGATATGGGTTCAGGAAAAGGATACCTGACTTTTGCACTTTATGACTACCTGACCAATGTATTGAAAATTGATAATGAAGTGATTGGTGTCGAATTCAGGCAGGAACTTGTTGATTTATGCAATAAAATTGCTACAAATACCGGTTTTACAAATCTTGGTTTTAAGCAAGGGACTATCGAAAATTTCGAGAGTACTGGAACAAATGTCCTTATTGCGCTTCATGCCTGCGATACGGCTACCGACGATGCCATCGGCAAAGGGATAAAGGCACAATCCGATTTAATTGTTGTAGCACCCTGTTGTCACAAACAAATCAGGCGACAGCTCGAAAGCGCTAAAACCTCTAACGATCTCGATTTCCTTACCAGGCATGGCATTTTTATGGAGAGGCAGGCCGAAATGCTTACTGATGGCTTACGGGCACTGATTCTCGAATATTATGGTTACAAAACGAAGGTTTTCGAGTTTATTTCCGATGCGCATACACCTAAAAATGTGATGATAGTAGGTATCCGTAATCCGAATTATAAAATTAAAGATGATAAAATATTGCAAAAAATTAAGGATGTAAAAGAGTATTTTGGCATTGATTTCCATCAGCTTGAGAGAATAATGGACATATAACTGATCTCTGTTGACTACAACATTTATTACCCTGAAAGCCTGCAAATACTAACAATTCCTGTCCGACAGCTATGGAGCTGAATTTACAAAATGCTAAACAAGCGTTGGCATTCACATCAATCTGTATCATTTTTTATTTACTTTTGACAAACAAATCCTAATTTAACTATCCTCAATGGGAATTCTTCAAACTAAGCTATCGAAATACGATATACCGCAGAAGGTTATGGCAGTAGGATTATACCCGTATTTCAGGGCTATTGAATCGGACCAGGACACGGAAGTAATGATTAACGGGCATAAGGTGCTGATGTTTGGCTCCAATAGTTATCTGGGTTTAACCTGTCATCCCAAAGTAAAGGAAGCTGCAAAAGCTGCCATCGACAAGTATGGAACAGGCTGTGCCGGGTCGAGATTTTTGAACGGGACACTCGATATACATATTGAACTTGAGGAAAAACTTGCACGGCTTGTAAATAAGGAAGCTGCATTATGCTACAGCACCGGGTTCCAGGTTAACCAGGGTGTTATATCCTGTGTAGTAGGGCGCAACGACTATGTTCTTCTCGATGAGCTCGACCATGCATCAATTATTGACGGCAGCCGCCTCACTTTTGCCCGTGTAATGAAATTCGGGCATAACGATATGGCTGATCTTGAGCGTAAACTGTCAGTTTGTGAGCGTGATAAAATTAAACTTATCGTTGTCGACGGTATTTTCTCGATGGAAGGCGACATAACCAATCTTCCCGAAATTGTTCGGCTTTCGGAAAAATATAATGCCACCGTTATGGTTGACGATGCACACTCCCTGGGAGTGCTCGGGCATAATGGAGCCGGAACAGCATCGCACTTTGGGCTTACCGAAAAGGTAGATCTCATTATGGGAACTTTTTCGAAATCGCTGGCATCCTTGGGCGGATTTATAGCTGCCGACAAGGATGTGATAAATTTTATCAAACATAATTCGCGTTCCCTTATTTTCAGCGCAAGCCTTACCCCTGCTTCGGCAGCCAGCGTTCTGGCAGCCATCGAAATTATGGAAAACGAACCCGAAAGGATCAAACACCTGTGGGATGTTACACGATATGCCCAGGAGGGATTCAAAGCTATGGGGTTCGATATCGGGAAGTCGGAAACGCCCATCATTCCGCTGTTTATCCGCGACGATATGAAGGCATTGCAAATGACCCGCATGCTGCTGGACGACGGCGTATTTGTTAACCCGGTTGTATCGCCTGCAGTGCCTAAAGAGGATTGCCTGATCAGGTTTTCGCTAATGGCTACACATACTTTTGCCCAGGTTGATACCGCTATCGAAAAAATTACTTCAGCTGCAAAAAAATTAGGGGTTATCGGGCGCGAAGTACCGGTCGACAAGGATTTTTTATAGCAAACTCACTTTTCACCTTATGGCAAAAGTAGTATTGATAAGCGGTATTTCGTCGGGCATAGGTAAGGCGATTGGCAAGGTTTTATCCAGCAGGGGTTACAACGTTTACGGTATCAGCCGGAAACAAAGCGATGACTTTAGCGGAATTATCAAACTATTACAGGCCGATGTTACTGATGCCGCTTCGGTAAAACAAGCCGTGTCAACTTTAATTGAAAAGGAAGGCCGGATCGATATACTGATTAACAACGCCGGGATGGGGATTTCGGGACCCATCGAACAATCGTTACCCGAAGATATCAACCTTCAGATGAACACCAATTTCGGTGGTTATGTGAATATGATACAATCGGTATTGCCTGCCATGCGTAAACAGGGCGGTGCCACCATAGTAAATATCAGCTCTATAGGTGGCCTTATGGGGCTGCCCTACCAGGGATTTTATTCGGCCAGTAAATTTGCAGTCGAAGGCCTGAGCGAAGCGCTGCGAATGGAATTAGCCCCATTTAATATTAAGGTTATTGTAATACAGCCCGGCGACTTTTATACAAATTTTACAGCCAACCGAAAACCAGCTACTTCTTCCGGAGTAAACAGCAATTACGATACTCAGTATAAAAAAACACTTGCTGTTATCGAGAAAGATGAAAATGGCGGATTGCTTACCTGATTTCCTGGCCCGAAAACTTGCACGTATCCTCGCACAGAAAAATCCTTCCCATCATTATGTGATTGCGACACTTGAGCAGAAACTGGCAGTTTTTCTTAAAAAAATCCTTCCCGGAAGGTTGTTTTCAAAAATTCTTTCTTCGCATTACGGGATTAAGGCATAGATCCAGATAACCGGAACTACCCCGATTTTAGATACTATTCATTTCAAATCAATTCCATTTGCTTTGAAAACACTCAGTTTCCTTATTCACACCAACATCTATATTTCACTTGCTGCAGTAAGTCTTACACTCGCAACCCAGGTACAGCTTGGCATGCAACCTCATCTTCATGCATACCTTGTCATTATATTTTTCGGCACCCTTTTCGATTATAATCTACACCGCATTATAGCAGTTAACCAAAACCCGGAGGCTATCGGAAGCGGGAAATACAGCTGGGCCGCAAAGCATATATCACTATTAAAAATAATTTCAATTGCCTCCTTGGCGGGAATAGCAGTAGCTTCATTTTTTGTGAGTAAGCTGATTCTGTACTTTCTTACTCCTTTTGCGATTCTGACATTGCTCTATTCGATCCCTGTATTTAAAAAACAAAAAAGCAGGTTCAGGTTCAAAGAAATTGCAGGCTTAAAAATATTCCTGATTGCCTTTGTATGGGCCAGCGTTACCATAGTATTACCGGTTCTTGAATCGGCGAACAGCATAAATTATTACGATGTTCTGTTAACTTTTAGCGAACGCTTCCTGTTTATTTTTGCCATAACCATTCCGTTCGATATCCGCGATATGAAAGCCGACGCGCTGGCAGGCGTTAAAACAATGCCCATAATAATCGGCGAAAAGAAATCGCTTTTTCTCGGCAATCTTGCGCTTTTACTCTCACTGGCTGTTTCGTTTATACATTATCTTCCGGGAAACCTGGTTTTCGTGTTGCCGGTAAGCATAGTGGTACTTGTGTTTACATTTATTCTTCTAAACTCCCGCCAACTCCGTAATCAGCCATATTATCATTACGGCCTGCTCGACGGAAGCATGATATTGTTTGGTGGCTTGATGTGCCTGGCTTACTATTTCAATGTGTACCTTTGAAATGAATGTGCGTAAATAATTCGAAACGATAAATTATGGAAACAAGCATTTTTACTGACAAAGGAATAGTTCCCGACAACCCGGAACTCAGGATTGCAATTGGAAGCCTCTACGATACGTGGATGGAAATAAGGGATTTTGCTTTTGAAAGTTATACAGCAGCAACAGAGGAATGGAATTTCCCCGGAGCAAAGTATGGATGGAGTTTCAGGATAAAGGATAAAAAACGGGCGATTGTATACCTGCTTCCACGCGATAAGTACTTTTTGGTTGCACTGGTATTTGGCGAAAAAGCAACAAAAATGGCTCTGGCAAGTGATATTGTTCCGGAAATTAAAAAAATCATCGAATCAGCAAGGGTATATGCCGAAGGACGCGGTTTCAGTATCGAAATAAGAGATGTTTCAGCTGTTGAGGATATAAAAAAGCTCATTAAAATAAAACTAACGTAAACAGCTTCGCGATTATAAGGAGGCAAAAGTAAATGTTTGCATGAAGAGAAATTTAGTAAATATCTCTTTTGTGATTTTTTGGCGTTTTAATCAGCAATACATTCATATAAATGATAACCACACAATTAGCAAATTTAACTCCTGTATTTACTGGCTCTCGATTCAGCTAGCCTATTCCTGTTGAACCGTTTGTCGATTGCATTTTCTATTAATTATTGTAACTTCGCTTTTTCTTTCAAATTGACTCTTACCAGTGTATGTGGAAAATTTTGGTTAGATTAATTCTTCGGAACAGGCCCGGGATTTTGATAGTTATCGGACTGTTGACTATTTTGATGGCATGGCTGGGATCGGGAGTGAAACTTTCGTATGATAATTCAGGGATGTTACCTGCTGACGATCCTGCCGTTGTGGAATACAATTCGTTTAAGAAACGTTTCGGCGAGGATGGCAGCGTATTGGTGATCGGGGTCACAAATCCTGACATGTTCAAACTGAAAGAGTTTAATGCCTGGTACGACCTTACCAACGATATGAGTAAGCTTGATGGCATCGAAGGTGTTACATCCATTGTTAAAGCTGCCAATATCGTTAAAAACGACAGCCTTCGCCAATACGATTTCCTGCCTGTTGTCCCTTCTAAACCCACTACCCAGGCCGAAGTCGATTCCTTAAAAGAGCAAATCCTTTCGTTGAAATTTTACGAGGGATTATTATTCAACCCCAAAACAAACACCTACCTGCTGGCCGTTACGCTTGACAAAAAAAAGCTGAACGATAAAAGCCGCCTTGTAATCACCGACAATATTGTAAAACGTGCAGCTGCTTATTCGGCGCTCACAGGCCAGGAGCTGCATTACTCCGGCCTTCCATACATTCGTTCGGTTATGGCCCGCAAAATTCAAAACGAGCTTTTCCTGTTTATTTTTCTTTCGATACTGATAGCCGCATTTGTATTGTTCCTGTTTTTCAGGTCGGTAAAAGTAGTAGCCAGTTCCTTAATTGTTGTAGCTATCAGCATCATTTTTACTGTAGGAATCATTGGGCTGTTCGGTTTTAAAATTACAATACTTACAGGGGTAATACCGTCGCTTATTGTGGTAATAGCCATCGAAAACTGTATTTATATCCTCAATAAATATCATTGGGAATACCGGCATCATGGCAATAAAATCCTGGGGCTTTCGCGTGTAGTACAGCGCATTGGGTTTGCTTCGCTGATGGTGAATATTGCCACCGCAACAGGGTTTGCGGCTTTTATCCTGGTGTCGAACCAAATGCTGCGGGAGTTTGGTATTGTAGCAGCCATCAGTATTATGATTGAATATGTATTATGCATTTTGTTGCTGCCTATCATATTCAGCTATATGGACCCCCCTACCGATAAACAGCTCAAACATCTCGACAACAAACTTACCAGTAAGCTATTGGAGAAGATTATATACCTGATACAGTTCAAACGCAAATGGATATTTTCAATAGCAGGCATTATGCTGATACTAGGTATAATCGGGATGTTGAATATGCGTACATCGGGCAAAGTGGTCGACGATATACGCGAAAGCAATGTACTGTACAAGGATCTTAAATACTTCGAACATCATTTTGGTGGTGTAATGCCTTTCGAAGTTTCTATCGACACCAAAAAGAAAAAAGGTGTTATGAGGCTTTCGACCATTCAAAAAATAAATGAGATGCAGGATGTGGTGATGCAGAACCCTGAGTTCTCAAAACCGCTTTCTGTTGCCGAGCTGGCAAAGTTCGCGAAACAGGCTTACTTTAACGGCAATCCGGCTATGTACAGCCTGCCCAATTCGCAGGAAAAAAACTTTGTGCTTTCCTATTTCCCGCGCAAAGCCGATGGGCAGAAACATATGTTGACATCCTTTATCGACAGTACCCAGCGTTATACCAGGGTCAGTTTTCAAATGGCCGATATAGGAACCAACGCTATGAACCGCGTACTCGACAGCATACGACCACAGGTAGCCGAAATATTTCCTGCCGAAGATTATGATGTAAAAATTACCGGAAACAGCCTGGTATACACCCGTGGCACCGAATTCCTGATAAAGCACTTGTTTCAGAGTGTACTGATAGCCATTGGTTTTATTTCAATACTCATGGCTCTTATGTTCTCGAGTGTGAGGATGATTGTAGTATCGATGTTGCCTAACATCATACCGCTTATTATTACTGCTGCCATTATGGGATTTACAGGCGTACCCGTGAAACCTTCGACCATTATAGTTTTTAGTATTGCACTGGGTATATCGGTCGATAATGCCATTCAATACCTTTCACGCTACCGGCACGAACTTAAGGTTACCGGTAACGATATCAGCCGCTCAACCATTAGTGCTCTTCGCGAAGCCGGTTTCAGCATGATATACACATCTATTGTTCTGGTACTTGGATTCAGTGTTTTTATGGTTTCCGGTTTTGGAGGCACCCAGGCACTGGGAATGCTGGTTTCAACAACCCTGTTTATTGCCATGTTTTTCAATATCCTGGTTCTCCCCTCCTTATTACTTGTGCTTGATAAATATGTTGTTACCAAAGCATTCAGAGGCGAACAGCTGATTGAAATTTACGATGGCGACGATGAAGGAAATAACAATGGCGAGAAAAATAATCATCTCAAAAAAAAATAAATATTTTCAATCCGTAGATATTACGATCTGTTTCAGCAAGCATAATACGCATAATCCTTTATCTGCAAGCTTGAAGATTAACTCTAAAAATGTACAACTATGAAAGGAATAATCCTGGCCGGCGGCTCCGGCACCCGTTTACACCCACTTACCTTAGCCGTAAGTAAGCAGTTGATGCCGATTTACGATAAGCCCATGATTTATTACCCCCTATCGGTATTATTAATGGCTGGTATCCGTGAAGTATTGATTATCAGCACGCCTTACGATTTACCCAATTTCGAAAAGCTGCTTGGCGACGGATCCGATCTTGGCTGCTCATTCAGCTATGCCGAACAGGTTGTACCCAACGGATTGGCACAGGCTTTCGTGATAGGCGAGAAATTTATTGGCAACGATAAGGTTTCGCTCATACTCGGCGATAATATATTTTACGGTTCAGGACTTCAGAAACTGCTGATCGAAAATAATGATCCGGTTGGTGGAGTTGTATATGCATATCACGTTTCCGATCCTGAGCGTTATGGGGTGGTCGAATTCGACGAAAATAAAAAAGCCATTTCTATCGAGGAAAAGCCCCAACAGCCTAAATCGAATTATGCTGTTCCCGGACTTTACTTTTACGATAACAGTGTTGTTGAAGTTGCTAAAAACATCAAGCCCAGCCCCCGCGGCGAATACGAAATAACTGATGTTAACAGGCACTACCTCGAACAGGGCAAACTTAAAGTCGGCATACTTAGCCGTGGTACTGCCTGGCTCGATACCGGCACTTTTGCATCGCTGCTGCAGGCATCGCAGTTTGTGCAGGTTATCGAAGAACGGCAAGGCTTGAAAATAGGCTGCATCGAAGAAATTGCTTTCCGTATGGGATATATTAACCACGAACAACTGGTAAAAATTGCGCAACCACTGCTTAAAAGTGGTTATGGCAGCTACCTTTTAAATCTGCCGGAAAAGGAAAAATAATGTGCTTATGAGCCCTGTTCAGGATTTGCAAAACCGCATCGACGAAGCTTTCCTTACCCTGCGCTTCCCGTCGGAACCCGCTGATTTATACGATCCCATTACCTATACTTTAGGATTGGGCGGCAAACGCCTGCGTCCTTTACTGGTTCTGGCTTCGTGCCAGATGTTCGGTGGCAATGTTTCCGATGCCCTGCATCCTGCAATAGGCATTGAACTATTCCATAACTTCACTTTGCTCCACGACGATATAATGGATGCTGCACCTCTCAGGCGAGGCAAAGCAAGTGTTTATAAAAAATGGAATCCCAATGTTGCAATCCTGGCAGGTGATACCATGTTCGCCCTGGCAAATAAGCATATGCTTCGTACATTGCCTCATGCTGTTTCGCCGGTGGTTGAACTGTTTAACCAAACCGCCATCGAAGTGTGCGAAGGCCAGCAATACGATATGGATTACGAAAACAGGGCCAGGGTCAGTATTCCTGAATATATTGAAATGATCAGGCTGAAGACGGCAGTTCTGCTCGCCGCCAGCCTTAAAACAGGTGCCATTATTGCTGGGGCCGATTCAAAAGATTGCGATCTGATATATGATTTTGGCATCAACATAGGACTTGCTTTTCAGTTGAAGGACGACCTGCTCGATGTTTATGGTGCACAGGAGAAATTCGGGAAAATGAGTGGAGGCGATATTATTGCTGGCAAAAAAACATACCTGTACCTTAAAGCACTGGAATCGGCAGGTCCGCTCAGCGAACCTTTCCGCGACCTGTACACATCGCCAGCAAACGATAACAACAGCAAAATCGCCAGTGTAAAGGAAATTTTTAACCAGCTGAATATCGAGCAATTTACCCGCGAACAGATTGATATTTATTACCAGAAAGCCCTTTCGGACCTGTCGAACATAAGCTTACCACCCGAAGCTACTGAGCCTCTCAGGGAATATACGGCAGGGCTTATGGAAAGGGAAAATTAGGGTTTTATTATTTATTAGTATCCGGAATCATTAATAAGATGGTTATTACTAAATAAATTGTACCCCTCCTCCCGATAACTTTCGGCACGGCACCTCCCCTATGCTTCGGCTCTCCCGCCAAATTAGGTGGGACAGGCTGCTCAGCATCCAGGGGAGGCAGATTTTAACTAGCTGATCAACAAGTCCTAACGCCTGCACAAAACAGCTCCCTCCCTGTCAGGCTGAGCGGAGTCGAAGCCAGGGAGGGCAGAGGAGGGTGCCTGAAAAAAACAAACTTTTGTTTATCGTTCCCGATACTCAATTTATTATTTTCGGATTACTGTTTATCCTTTTACATTCAAAACAATCAGCTTAAATACACTATTTTTTTACTTATTGAATTTTATGTCAATGACCTGGATTAGCCATTTCATTAGTGATTCCGGGAATTCTTGATATTTTGATTACGAAACTCCTATCATTTACATCCTGAAAATTGCATAAAGGCTTAGTTTTTCGTAACTTAGACCGGCATTATTCCCTATTAAAACTTTAAACGCCATGCAAAAATTTACTCTCTACTTGATTTGGGTTTTGGTGGCAGGCATGACCTTACCATCAGCAGCACAGGAAAAGCAGGATCAGCTCAACAGGGGCAGCATTCATCCCGGATTTATCATCACCCTCCAGGGCGATACAGTCAGAGGTTTTCTACTGAACATCAACCTTTTGACGAATCAACATATGACTTTTTACTACACAGATTCTTCCGATTTTAAAGGAAGGATTAAATACAAACCTAAAGAGATCAAAGCTTACCAGGTTGGAAACCGCTATTATGAAAGCATGAAATATGCATTCACTAACAGTTCTAATAAACAAAATTTTATTCTTAAAAAACTAAGCGGCCCCATAAGCATGTATGTGTGGTATTATAATCCTGACAAGCCTAATTATATGGCAAAAGATCTCACCCTGGAAGATCTAAGTAAAGCTATTCTTTACGAAGAAAGCGACCTTCATACAATTGAATATGGAATGAAAGGTAAAGAAGAACTTACTGAATTGTCAGGTTGGAAGTTTCTAATAAAGTTTGCCAAAAATATGTCGGCTTATGTCGCTGATGATGCAGAACTTGCCGATAAAATTCGAAATAAAACCGAAGGCTACCTTGGCCTCTCAAGGGATATTGAACATATTATAATTGAATATAATGCCAGGAAAATGGGTAAAGGGAAGTAAAATGTTCGATTGAGAAACTTTGCATGCAGAAGAGTATAGGCTATGATTAAAACACTGACTTCTAAAATCATCGTTTCAATCGCCCTATAATTCATTAGAATTCTGCATTGTTTCAAGTTCCAAATGCGCCTCTTCCCAGTCTTCCATTTTTAATTCCAGTTCTTTTTTCAGTCCCTGGTATTCCTGGAACATTCGGGTGCTTTTTCGTGCATCTTTATGTGTTTCAGGATCAGCAAGCAGTTGATCATAACGGGATATTTCATTTTCGATGCTTTCTATCTCCTGCTCTGCTTTTTCAACTTTCGACGCCTGCTTCCGTATTTCACGTTCAAGCTGCTTGCGCTTTTCGTAGTTTAACTTGTTATCCGAGGCGGATTCCCCGGCTTTTTGTTGCTCAATTTTCCGGGCTTCGAGTTGTGCCAGGTTAGCTAATTTGCGGGCTTTTATAAAATCATTAATATCGCAAAGCCAGGTTTTTATAGTGTGATTACGGAATTCGAATATTTTATCGGTCAAACCCTGAAGGAAATCACGGTCGTGCGAAACAACTATCAGGGTACCATCGTAACGGAGCAATGCATTTTTCAGGATATCCTTGCTAACCATATCAAGGTGATTGGTAGGCTCATCGAGCACCAGCAGATTAACAGGCACCAGGAGCAGTTTGGCTAATGCCAGCCTGGCCTTTTCGCCTCCCGAAAGCACTTTAACTTTTTTATCAATGGCATCAGCACCAAACAGGAAACTCCCCAGTATATTCCTGATTTTCATCCTTATTTCGCCTACAGCCACATCATCAATTGTCTGGAAAACAGTTTTTTCGGGATCGAGCAATTCGGCCTGGTTTTGTGCATAATACCCAATCTTAACATTATGACCGAGTTTGCAGATTCCATCGTGCCTCAGTTCGCCGGTAATGATCTTAGCCAGGGTGGTTTTGCCTTCCCCGTTACGGCCGACAAACGACACAAAATCGCCTTTTTCAATGGCCAGTTCAAGTTTATCCAGCACCAGTTTCTCGCCATAGCGCTTGGTGAGGTCCCTGCATTCAACCACTACCCTGCCCGACGAGGGTGCCGGCGGAAACAGAAAGTGAATAGCCGACGAATCAGTTTCATCCACTTCGACCCGCTCCATTTTATCGAGTAATTTAATGCGCGACTGTACCTGTCTGGCTTTTGAAGCCTTATACCTGAATCGCTCAACAAAACTTTCGATCTGCGAAATCTCCGACTGCTGGTTATCAAAAGCTGCTTTCTGCAGTTCCATCTGCTCACTTCGCAATTCAACATACCTCGAATACCCGGCCTTATAATCGTAAATACGGGCATTCATAATTTCGATGGTACGGTTGGTAACATTATCGAGGAAAGCCCTGTCGTGCGAAACCAGAACCACGGCACCGCTGTATGTGATCAGGAAATCCTCCAGCCATTGTATAGATTCAATATCCAGGTGATTGGTAGGCTCATCGAGAAGAATAACATCGGGCTTCTTAAGCAGGATTTTTGCCAGTTCCACCCGCATCTGCCAGCCACCGCTGAAAGTGCTGAGTGGTTTCTCAAACTCAGCCGGCTCAAATCCAAGGCCTTTAAGCACTTTTTCGGCATCTTCCTGCATATTCTGCCCACCCAGCAAATGAAAGCGGTCGGTGGCTTCGTTCAGGCGCTGAATAAGCTTTAAATAGCCCGCACTCTCGTAATCCGTGCGTTCAGCCAGTTCGGCTGAAAATTTATCCATCAGGTCATGCTGATGCCGGGCTTCTTCGAAAGCCTTCATGGATTCCTGCAGCACACTTAATTTGCTGCCGGTAGCCATTTCCTGTGGAAGGTAACCTACGGTGCTTCCCGAGGGACTTGCAACCACACCACCTTCGGGTTCCTGCATGCCTGCAATAATGCGCATCAGGGTGGTTTTGCCTGCACCATTGCGCCCTACCAGGCCAATACGGTCGCGGTCGCCGATCAGGAAACTCACATTGCTGAACAGGTAATCGCCGGTAAAATGTACAGATAGGTTGCTTACAGAAATCATAGGGGACAAAGGTACCAATTTTGGGTA